>OY970249.1:0-3232070 GCA_963715515.1 uncultured Solirubrobacterales bacterium | reverse complement strand
CGGTCATCACCGAGCAGGGCGCCGCGCACATCTTCGGACGCAGCCAGCGCGCCCAGGCCCGCCTCATCATCGAGCACGCCGCGCACCCCGACGCCCGCGATCAGCTACGCGAGCACGCCGCGCTGCTCGGGCTCGGCACTACGCCCGAGCATCCGATGCGAAGCGTTTGTGAGCCAGTCGCCAGCCCGCGGTGAGGAACTCGACCCTCTGCTCCGGCCCATCGTGGCGTACCACACGCCCATCGAAGCCCTCTCGAAAGACATCCAGCATCGCCCGGTTTTCACAGAGAACCTCGGCTACGAAATGCGTGATCCCACGCTGCTCGGCGACGATCGCCAGCTGTTCGATGAGGATCGTCCCGAGGCCGCGGCCGTGGAGATGATCGGCGACCTCGACCGCGACTTCCGCCCGCGTGCCATCCAGCTGGATATACAGGGCGTGAGCGACCATCGCCCCCATCTCGTCATGGGCAACCAGCCCGAAGCAACCCGTGCTGGTGTCCGCCGCCAAATGAGCAGCACAGCCTATGTCCACGGCGCCGCTGAAGAACCGCAGACGCCGCGCCTCCAGGCACAGTCCCGCCAGGAACAGCGCGGCGCGGGCTCATCGGCGGCCGTGGTGGGACGCAGCGTGACCAGCGAGCCATCGCGCAGCCGGACAAGCTCGGGCTCGTCGATATCTGCGACGGCGCTGGGTGCCTGTGACAGCGAAGGAACGGTCATGGTGTTCGCAGCCTCGCGCCCGGCGCCGCCCGGTGCATCCGTTGCTGCCCCTGGCGGTGGCGGGGAGAAACTACGCGGGCGGCGAGACCGACCGACCTCGATGCGTGCGCTGTGCTCATGCCGGGTCGCCCTGTCGGGCTGGGTGGTGCACGATCGCCTCGTGGTCGGCGGGGTAGACGATCGACTCGTGTCCTTCATCCCAGCGAACGCGGAAGTGGGGATGCTCAGAGCTGCCGAGCACCTCCCTGATCTGTCCACGCCGCGAAGGGCGCTCGCCAACGCCCTTGACCTCAAGCCAGTCGCCGGCGCGAGCGCACGATATGTCTCGATCTTCGGACATTGGCCAAGCAGATCAGATCACGCACGCACAAGCCAAGCATCGGTCCTCGCTACCCAGCCGTGACGTGGGGAACTACCCGCCTACCAGTTCCCTTGCACCGGAGGGACGGCGACCACAGGCGTTCCCGCGATATAGGGGCAGCACTCCCTACAGCGGCCAGTAGTGGCCCACGTGAGCGGCGGCGCGCGATGTCAAGAGCGGCTCCGGTGCCGCCGACTGCGCTGGCTCATCGGAGGCGAGCGCGGCAAGCGTCTCCCGCACGCACTCCGCCAGCGCCACAGGCTGGTAGCCACCCTCGAGGACGGCTCCGAGTGGCACGCCGAGTGATGTAGCCAGCCCCCGCACGTGACGGGCCATCTCCGCGAACGAGCCCGCCTCCAGACGACAGCCAGCCAACGGGTCCTCGTGGTGCGCGTCAAAGCCGGCAGAGATCAGCACGAGCCCGGCGCGAAGCTCTCGGCGACCGGGAGCACGATGTGCTCGATCGGCGATAGCCACAGCTCCTCCTCCGAGCCGGCCGGGACAGGCAGGTTGATCGTGTAGCCCTCGCCCGCACCCGAGCCCACGTCGCTCATCGAGCCCGTGCCCGGATAGATCCCCGCCTGATCGATGCTTACGAACAGAACATCCGATCGGCGCCGGAACGCCTCAGCGGTCCCGTTGCCGTGGTGCACATCCCAATCCAGGATCAGCACCCGCCGAGCGCCCAGCTCTCGGATCGCCAGCTCCGCGGCGATCGCAACGTTGTTGAACAGGCAGAAGCCCATCGCGCGATCCGGTTCGGCATGATGGCCAGAAGGACGCACGCCGCAGAAACCGAGCGTCGCCTCGCCTGCCATCAGCGCCCTTGTCATCTCGCACGCGCCGCCGGCGGCGTGCAGCGCTGCACGATAGGAGGGCTCGCCGACGAAAGTGTCCGAGTCGATCGCGCCGCCACCGGCCAGCGACAGCTCCATGATCCTCTGCACATGCCTGGCACTGTGGATCAATTCCAGCTGCGCTACCTCGGCCGGCGGCGCGGCACGCCGCTCCCAGCCCAACCAGTTGTGCTCGGCCAGCATCCGCTCGATCGCCTCAAGCCGCTCAGGCGTGTCCGGGTGCTCAGGCGTGTGCACACGCGGATCGTGTTCGAGGCACGCCGGGTCGCTGAAGTAGAGGCCCGCCGGCCGCGAGTTCGCGGAGTCTTGTTCACTCACGGGCGCGCTGTGCCCGCGGCGGATGGCATTGAGCGCGGTTCACTGAGCATCGAACCTTGACTGTATGTCCTCGCCAGGACCCCTGTCGAACGGTCGTCAGACCTTGGCCTGCTCGGCAAGCCAGTCGTCAGCATCGGGCACGTGAAACGAATGTCCCACCGACACGTCACTCTCGACATCTGGCGCCATACGCGAGCCAGCCAGTTGGCTGCCGGCAGCCTGCTGAGGGCTGGGCTACCCTCGAACACGAATGCCGCTGCCCCTACCGCCCCTAGACCACGTAGACCTGCTGCCACTCGATGACCCGCAGTGGGAGTGGGACGCCTTCGAGCGGTTCTGCCTCGCCTACGTCAACGGCCAGCCCGACGTCGCCAGCGCGCACAAGTACGGCACCCGCGGCCAGGGTCAGCTCGGCATCGACATCGCCGCCGAGCTCACCGACGGGCGCACACGTACCTACCAGTGCCGAAAGTGGCGGAAGTACACCAAAACACACGCGAAAAGCACCGTTGCGGAGACCGAGTACGACGCCGACGAGCACGTCATCCTCGTCGCCTGCGAGGTGGGCACCACCGTGCGCGACTACGTTGCCGCACTCGACGGCTGGAGGCTGCTCGACAAGGAGGATCTCTCCCAAGGCGTCCGTGCGATCGAGCCGCGCGAGCGTGCCCGGCGGCTGATCGAGGACACCTTCACCGTCCACTGGCGCCGTGCGTTCCTCGGGCCACGCGGGCCGTTGTGCTTTCACGAGACCGACGAGTATTTCCGGCCTCTGCTGGACGAGGATCATCTGTTCCGTCACACCTGGGCGCTCGTCGGCCGTGACGAGCTGCTCGCCACCATCGACCAGCAGCTAGCCAACCAGGAGATTCGCGTGCTTTGCTCGTCGGCCGCGGCGGCATCGGCAAGACCCGCATTCTGCGCGCGCTCGCCGAAGCCCACAAGGCGAGCCGAACCGTGCTGTTCGTCGACGACCAGCTAGCGCTCACGGCCGAGTCGGTTGAGGAGCTTCCGTGGACCGCGCCGCTCGTGATCGTCGATGACGCGCACCGGCGCGAGGATCTCGCCGCGCTGATCGGCGCCGCCACCCGGCAGCCCAGCGCTCCGACGCTCGTGCTCGCCACCAGGCCACACCGTGCCGAGGAGCTTCGCTCGCGCCTATCGCTCGCCGGCCTCTCACCCGAGAAGGTCTGGATCTCAAAGCCGCTTGGCGATCTGCCAGTCAAAGACGTGCGCGCACTCGCCGCGCAGGCTCTCGGCGCCGAGCACGAGCACCTCGCGGAGCATCTCGCCGACGCCACTGCCGACTGTCCGCTCGTGACCGTCATCGGCGGTCAGCTGCTCGCGCGGCAGGCAGTCGCGCCGGAGTTGCTTGAGCGCCACGCCGAGTTCCGCATGACCGTGTTGGACCGCTTCCGCGACGAGATGCTCGGCAAGCTCGGCGACGAAGTGGACGCGCAGGCCGCACGCGACGCGCTGATCCTGATCTCCGCGCTCGGCCCGCTGTTCATCGAGAACACCGTCCTGATCGAGCGGCTAGCCGCCGACCTGCAGATCGAGGATCACCAGCTTCGCTCACTGGTCTCCCAGCTCGAGCAGGCCGGGGTCCTGACCGCCCGCGGGCGGCTGCGCCGCATCGTCCCTGACGTGCTCGCAGACCACATCCTGCACCGCGCCTGCGTAGACCATCAAGGCCGACCCACCGGACGCGCGCAGGCGCTTCTCAACCGCTACGCCGACGTTGCGATCATCGGGCTCCTGCGCAACCTCGCCGAGCTCGACTGGCGCATCGGCCAGGAGGAGCAGACCGACAGCGCACTACTCGACAAGTTCTGGCGCGACCTACATACCTTGTTTCTGCGTGGGCACGCCGAAGAACGGCTGCGGATCATCCAGCTGATCAAGCCCGTCGCCCGGCTCGCACCGGCGGCCGTGTTCGAGATCGTCACCTGCGCGCTCGCCAACCCCGCCGCGTCAGCCACCGACGACCTGTTCGCCAGCCAGCTCACCGACGCTGACGTGCGTCGCCGCCTGCCCGAGCTGCTCGCCTCGATCGCCTTGACGCCGAGCTTCCTGCCCGAGGCGCTCGACCTCCTCTGGCAGCTCGCCTGCGATGACCCGAGGCCCCTGAACTCGAACACCGACCATCCGGTACGCCAAATCCAGAGCCTCGCAGGCTATGAGCTACCGCTGCTGTTCGCACGCGGCGTGCTGCAACTGGTCGAACGCGCCCTCCAAGACGACGCCAGCGCATCCGCATACTCACCGCTCGAGCTGCTCGCGCCGCTGCTCGCCCGCGAAGGCGAGACCACACACGCAGCCGAAACGGGCTTCCAGATCAGGGTCTTCCCGGTCTCCGCGAAAGCGACCGCTGACATACGCGCCACGATCAGGACAATCCTCACCGCCCAAGCCACCAACGGCGCTGCCCGCGAGCGGGCGCTAGCCGCCCGGCTCCTCGGCGACGCGCTACGCCCGCCAATCGGCGCGTTCGGCCGCGAGATCACCGACACCGAGATTGAGCAGTGGCACGACGACCAGCTGGCAATCCTCGACGCGATCGAGACCGTGATGAGCGACACCCAGGACCCGCACGTGCGGCTGAAGCTGCGCACCGCCCTCGGATGGCACTCGCAGCGCAGCGCCTGGAACGACGTCCGTGACCGCGCCCGCCAGATCGGTGAGCAACCCGAGATCGAAGACGAGAGCCTCGCCAGCGCGCTGCGCAACCCGATCGACGTGCTCGACCAGGACGGGTCGAAAGCCAAGCTCCACGCCGTCGCAGACGCCCTCGCCGCCAGCAGCGCAGGCACCTTCGATGCGCTCGCTGAACGTCTGGACGCACACGTATCAGCGATCAACGATCTGCCGGAAGACACAGCTGCGAACGCGAGTCCGCTGCTGATCGCGCTCAGCGAAGCGCACCCCGAGCTCGGCGAGGCGCTGGCCCGCTGGTGCGCCGCCAACCCCGACCGGCCGCTCGCACAGTTCGGAGGGACGCTGCTCGCCGTCCTCAGCTCACACAGCCCCCAGGCGACCTACGGGCTGCTCGAAGGGCTGCGTGCCGGCCCGACCTCAGCGCGGCGGCAGCTCGCCGACTACCTGTTCAACGGCAACTGGTTCGCCGATCCCGACGCGCCAGAGGCCGCGATGCTGCGCGAGCTCGTCGCCGACAACGATCTCAACATCGTCAACGTCGCCCTGCACGCCACCCGCCGCCTCGCACACATCAACGCTCCCCTGGCCCTCGACATCGCGCTCGCCAGCGACATCCACGAAAACAGCCACCTCGCCGACTCGCTGTGCGCCCTGATCGCGCTGGTGATCGACCACGTTGAACACAGCCAGATCCCCGTCCTGCTGGACAAGCTCCGACCGGCGCCGAGGCTCGAATACTTTGCCAACGAGGTTCTCGCCAAGCTCGCGCCCGAACACCGCGACGAAATCCTCGGCTTCCTCCTCGCCCGCGCCGCCGCCGGCGGGGAGATCCGGGCGCTCTCCTACGACGACTTCAACGCCGACCTCCTCGGCGGTGCCACGGGCGAGGAGCTACTCGCGCTACTGCGGCGCATCCGCGATGCCATGCTCGACCCAAGCCCACGCCTACGCTACGAAGCCCCCGGTCTCTACTGGCGGCTCGCCACCAACCAAGATGCTGCGCTCACCGTACTCCTCGAGTGGCTCACAACGAGCGAGGAATCGAGAATCGACGCCGCCGTGGAACTGATGGGAGCAATGCCGTGGCAGGTCGCGCTTACCCACCCGCAGTTCGTGCAGGAGACTCTCGAGGCTGCGCACGCGCGAGGCGCAGAAAGCCTGGCCAAGGTCGCCCGTGCGCTGCTGTCGGTCACTGTCATCACCGGCAACCAGAGCCGCACGATGGGCCAGCCGCCACAGCGCCACATCCAACTGCGCGACGAGAGCCGAAAGCACGCAGAAGCATTCGCGCCCGGTACACCCACCCGCGAGTTCTACGAGGCCGTCGTCGCCAGAGCCGAAGCCCACCTGCGCGAAGCCGAGCTCGAGGACGAGGAGTTCCCCGAGCTGCCCATCTAGGCCCAACCGAGCCACGATCGCGGAGGGATACTGCGCCTCGATGACTGCCCGCGCTGAGGGAGGTCGCTCGCAGACAAACTCGTTGGCCGGATGAGCGCCCTGGGGGTCAGTAACCCACATGAACGGCGATGGAACGTCTGGGATCGACCTGCTCAAGCCATCCGAAGTAGCGACGCGCCTGCGAGTCTCGCGGACCTGGCTCTACGACGCCGCCAAGCAAGGCCGCATCCCGTCGATCAGGATCGGTGGGGAGGAGGGGCCGTTGCGCTTCCACCCCGACGACATAGAGCGCTGGGTCAACGACGCCAGGGCCGCATGGAGCCCAGGCCGCTCCGCGCAACCTACCGCTACGGTGCGGCCCGCTCAGCGAGTGCCCGCGCGGGCTTGACGGGCGTAGGCGCTGCGCCGGCGGCCGTTGTGCTCCCGCACCGCGCGGGCGATCGCCGCCTCGGTCGCCTTCGCGCCCTCCTTCTTCACGTGGCGCTCCAGGTGCCCGTAGTAGCGCTCGGTCGTGCGAATGTCACCGTGCCCGAGCTGGTCCTGCACGTACTTCAAGGAGTTGCCGCCCGCCAACCACGCCGCCGCCGCGGTATGCCGCAGAGCGTGCAGCGGCATATCGCGCAGGTCCGCGTCCTGCAGCGCCGCCTTGTGCCAGTCGCGCGAGACAGTCGTGCGATCGAACGGCTTGCCATCGCCGTCGCCCTCCCAGCGCCCCTGGTCGGTCTTGCGGACGCGCACGGGCATCGTGTAGAGCAGCGCGTCCAGCTTGTCGCCGCCGGCCATCGCCGCGCGCTTTTCGACCTGCTCGCGCACCACAGCCGAGAGGCCAGGCCCGATCTCCACCGCGCGGAAGCGATCTGACTTCGTTGAGCCGACCTTCCCCTTCTTGCGCGAGCGGTAGACCACGATCACGCCGCCCGAGTCTTCGAGTTCCAAGTCGCCGAGCTGCAAAGCTATTGCCTCGGAGATACGCAGGCCGCTGCCGATCAGCAGCTCCGCGAGCGGGCGATAGACCAGCGAGCACGAGTCGAGATACAGCGGGATCTCATGCAGCCGCAGGTACTCGCGCTCCACATGCGCGTCCGGCAGCTTCGGAATCTCAAGCGCCGGGTTCGTGACCATCAGCTTGTCTTTCTTTGCTTCGTTCAAGCAGACGACGAGCGTGGTGAGCGTGTTGTTGACCGTCTTCGGCGCGATCTCCCCGGCTTCCATCCCTTCGGTCATCACGTCCATCAGGTCACGGACGTGCTCGACTTCCATCACCCCGAGCGGCACTGACTCCAGCGCCGGAAGAAGCCGGATGCGACCGTCGCGCTCATAGCAACTCCAGCTGCCCTCCTCGAGATAGGGCTTGCGCCGAGTCAGCCAGCGCGGGAAGAACTCGCCGAAGGTCTCCTTCGTGTGGACGACCTCGCGCCGCTCGACCCGCTCAAGCTGACGACGCCGCCAGTTCGCCGCCGCGCTCGGGCTTGTGAACCCACGCTTCTGAGACCACTTCCCATCCGAGCGCTTGACCCTGCACCGCCACCGCGTGCCCTGCGCGGTCTCATAGGGGTAGACGCCGCCGCTCTCCCCGTAGCCCGCTGGCTTGCGTTCCTTGCCCTTCTGGTCGTGGATCGCTTCATCGAACGCCTGTGCGGCCCGCTCGTCATCACCGAAGCGACGCGAGCGCTGTCGCCCATCGCCACCACGCCAGCGCACCTCCCACACACCCCTGGTCAGGCTGTAGCTCATCTCGCGCCTCCGGGCTGCTCGCTTGAAGGGCGGACACCACGCCGGTGAGCGCGCTGCCCGTGGCACATCTGGCACATCTTGTTCGGCTCCAGGTGGTCGGAAGGACCTCTCATCTGCGTAGGTCTTTGACCCTGAAGCCGAACAACCGGCACACGAAATGTTCGGCAAATTGTTCGGCCGTGCCATTGGCACAAAACCGAACAATCGCCCCGCGCCCCCCTCGAGACCGCCTTAACTACGAAAAGCCCCGATTTGCAGGGCTTTTCGTATGCGCCCGAGTGGACTCGAACCACCACGGAGAACAATCTCCACAAGGCCCTCAACCTTGCGCGTCTACCAATTCCGCCACGGGCGCAGAGACAGGCGAGTATAGCTTTAGGCTCGGCTTGCCTCTTGCCCCACTTGGCAGCCGTGACTGGATCGGGAGCCTGTGGTCAGACCTGGCCATCGGCCCTTGCCCTCGATCCAGCCGGCCTTGCCATCGACGCAGCCGGCGCCTGGCCTTGCATCCGTCCACGGCGCCCGCTACTGTACGAACACATGTTCGTTTCATGCCTCTATCCCGCCAACCGGAGGGCTCAGCAGAGATGGATCTGACCAAACGCCAGCAGGAGATCTTTGACTTCATTGGCAAGTACTCCGCCAAGTACGGCTATCCGCCGACGGTGCGCGACATCGGCAAGGCCGTGGGCCTGGCCTCATCCTCGACTGTGCACGCACATCTGGCCAACCTGGAAAGGATCGGCCTGCTCCGTCGCGATCCCTCGAAGCCGCGCGCGATCGAGCTGCTCGATCGCGCGATGGACAACGTAGACCGCGCCGTCGGCAGCGCGGTGGGTAGCGTGCGCAACATCGTGCGCTCCGACAGCCTTCCGCTCCTGGGCTCGGTTGCAGCTGGGCAGCCGGTGCTGGCCGAGGAGAACGTCGAGGACTACATCTCGGTTCCCGAGGCCGCTGGCGGCTCCAGCGGCGAGTATCTGCTGCGCATACGCGGCGACTCGATGAAGAACGTTGGCATCCTGGAGGGCGATCTGGTGGTCGTGCGCCCACAGGACACCGCCCGCGACGGCGAGATCGTGGTGGCCCTGCTGGGCGAGGAGGCCACCGTGAAGCGTTTCTTCCGCGAAGCCGACCACATTCGTCTGCAGCCCGAGAACGAGACGATGGAGCCGATCCGCAGCAAGGAGGTCAAGGTGCTTGGACGCGTCGTGGGTCTGCTCAGGAGCATGTGACTCGTTCCTCGTTCCCTGGTTCCTCGTTCCCTGCCTTGCGGCTCGCTGGGGTGCATCACGTGCGAGGCCCGGTTCCGTGCGACTCGATTCGCGACGGTGCACGACAAGCGAGGCCCTTCACAACCGCGCGCGGGCGCGCTAACTTGCTTGTGCAGGCCAAGCAGCCGCGGAGGCCTCTCGGGGTCTTCGAGGAAAGTCCGGACATCGAAGGGCAAGGTGGTCGAGAGATCGACCCGGGGAAACCCGCGGGAAAGTGCCACAGAAACAAACCGCCTTGCCGGCCGTCCCACGTGAACGGCCGGCGGGTAAGGGTGAAATGGTGCGGTAAGAGCGCACCAGCGTCGCGGTGACGCGGCGGCTGGGCAAACCCCACCCGATGCAAGGCCAAACAGGACCGTTCGTAGGCTGCCCGCCGAGGTCCAGGTAGGCCGCTCAGATGGATGGCTGTTCAACGACAGGATCCGGCTTATAGACCTGCTAAGGAAAAGCCCCGCTCAGGCGGGGCTTTTCTATGGGGTCGCAGGAGGTCGCGGCATGCGCGCCTAGGCGCGTGTGCGCTCCGCGGGTCCTGTGGCGGGCGCGGCGTATGTGCGCCGCTACTACGCGCCCAGGCGCGCCGAGGCGCTTGCGGCGTGCTGCGCGGACTGCTGGTGCTGGAAGCCTTCAAGCACCGAGAGCATCGCTTCCGAATCGCACTCGACCATCGACGGCCACTTCTTCTCTGGGTGCTCGTCGAGCGTCTTCAGGCCGTTGCCGGTGATCATCGCGACGACGACCTCGTCGGGGTCGAGCTTGCCGGTGCGCGCCAGCTCCTTCAGAACGGCGATCGTCGTGCCGCCGGCCGGCTCGGTGAGCAGACCCTCGGTGGAGGCCAGGAGGTCGATGCCGGCGAAGATCGCCTCGTCGCTCACGGCAGCCGCGGTGCCGCCGCGGCTGCTCACGGCGTCGATCACCAGCGGCGCATCGCCGGGTGCGCCGATCGCCAGCGAGTGCGCGAGCGTCGTCGGCGCGCAGGGGTGGATCTCCGCTTCGTGTGCCAGGATCGCCTGGGCGATCGGCGCGCAGCCAAGCGGCTGGGCGATGTGGATGCGCGTGTGCCCGGTCTCGGCGAGGCCGACTGTCTCGAGCTCCTGTAGACCCTTGTGGATGCGCGAGGACAGCGTGCCGCCGGCGGCCGCTGTGACGATGTGCTGCGGCGCCTGCCAGCCGAGCTGCTCGACGATCTCGTAGGCCACCGTCTTGGCGCCCTCGGCATAGAACGGCCGCAGGGTGATGTTGGCGAACTCCAGGCCGCTTAACGCCGCAAGCGCGCGGCACTGGCGGTTGGCTTCGTCGTAGTTGCCATCGACCTGGCAGACCTCCGCGCCGAGCGCGCGGCAGGCGCGCGCCTTGGTCTGCTCGAGGCGGTTGGGGTAGAAGACGTAGGCCGCCACGCCGGCCTTGGCCGCCAGCGCCGCGACGGCGGTGCCGACGTTGCCGGTCGAGACGCAGCCGATCTCCGTGCGCCCCAGCTCAAGCAGACGGGCGACGGCCATCGAGACCACGCGGTCCTTGTAGGAGAGGCTGGGCCGTGAGGTGCTGTCGTCCTTCACGTAGAGCTGGCGTAGTCCCAGCTCGGCGCCGAGGCGGTCGGCCTTGATCAGGGGAGTAAAGCCCGCGTAGCGGCCGACACGCTCGGCGGCGCTGCGGTCCAGAATCGGCAGCAGCTCCTCGAAGCGCCAGATGCTCAACGGGCGCGAGCCCATCCCTATCTCCTTAAAAAGTTCCCGTGCGCGCGCGTAGTCGTAGTCGATATCGAAGCATCTGCCGCACTGCGGGCAGAAGGCCTCGGTGTGGCTCTGCGGGAAGTGCAGGTCGCAGCTGCGACAGACGATCTCCGTGACGCACGAACGCGTGCGCGCCGCAGTCGAACTGGCGGTGTGGTCGTGTGCGGTGCTCATCCTCTAGCTCTCGCTCAATGATCGCAGAGGTCGCGGCCGATCCCGGGAGTGTTGCTCGCGGAGGTCTTGCAACAGCTCGGCGACATCGCGCCAGACTCTAGACAGACGCGCGGGCGGCGCTTGTGACTGTTTCTGTTATCGCCTGCCTGGGCGGCGTCCCCTCGGCCGGTCGTGCGCCGTGCGCGGCAGGCGTTCCGCCCCCCGGCTGTGCCGCCTGCGGCCACGGAGGATCGGGCAGCGCGTCGCCGCCTCCCAGGGCCAGCCACAGCTCCTCGCCCAGGTGCGGCGCGAGGGGGGTCAGAACCTGCGCCAGCAGCGCCAGCGCAGCGAGCAGCGCCTCGTGGTTCTCGCGACCGAGCGTCCCGTCGGTGCGTGCGGAAACCTTCTTCTCGAAGTCCTTCACGCGGTCGAGCAGGCGCATGGTGTCGCGCACGGCCTTGTGCATCTCCAGCTCGCGCAGATCCTCGGTGATCTTCTCGACGGCCGTCTCCGACCATATCGCCAGACGCCGGCGCAGGAACTCGGTGTGGTGGACGCCCTCCTCGTCGAGCGCGCCCGGGTCGAGCGCCAGGCGCGCGTGCGTGTACGTCCACAGGCCCTTGAGGAAGCGATGGCAGTGCTGCACGGCGCTGTCGCTCCAGTTCAGCGACTTCTGCGGGCGCGCCGCGTAGAGCACCGCCAGGCGCAGCGTGTCGGCGCCGAAAGTCTCCAGCAGCTCGTCGGGGTCGACGACGTTGCCGAGGTGCTTGCTCATCTTGCGCCCATCGCGGATGACCATCTCGTGGAAGAGACAGCCGGCGAACGGCTCGCCGTCGGTGAGGAACGCCAAGGGTCCGATGTCGCGCAGAGCCTTCGTAACGACGCGCTGGTCGAAGACGAAGTTGCCGCTGTCCGTTCCTGCGACAAGGCGCTCGGAGGGCAGCCAGCCGCGCAGGTCGGGCAGCGCCAGGATCTCCTCCAGCGGCTGCTCGCGCGCCTGCGCGGGCACGCACGCCGGGATCCACAGCCACAGCGCATCGAAGTGGCAGTCGAGTGTGTCGGTCTCGCGCCGCCCCGCGCCGCCGCAGCGGGGGCAGTTGGTCTGCACGAAGTCCTCGCGCTCGGCCAGCGGGTTGCCCTCGCCGGTGGGCTTCAGGTCGAGCGGCAGCTCCACGGGCAGCTCCTCCTTGGGCACCGGCACAGTGCCGCAGCGCTCGCAGTAGACGATTGGGATCGGCGTGCCCCACGAGCGCTGCCTGGAGATCGTGAAGTCGCCGGCGCGGTAGCGCACCGCCGGGCGCGCCGCCGCCGACGTGGGCGTGGAGGAAGGGGAGGAAGCCGCTTGCGCGGCGTGGTTGTCGGTTGATGCTCCCCACAGGCGCTCTGCGATGACGGCATCCGTGCGGTCCTCACTGGGGACCCCCAGGACGGCCGTCGCTCCGAAGCGCCCGTCGACCAGCGGCGAGATCAGGACCGGCAGGGTGGCGCCCAGCGCGACGACGCTGAGTCCGGTGTCCACGAGCGGAATCGAGAAGGCGTCGCGCTCGCTGCGCTCCCAGCCGCCCGAGCGCAGCTCCTCCAGGCGCTCCTGCACGACTGGGTCCTTGGCCCAGGCCTCGATGTCGGGGTGTTTGGGCGACATCAGCACGAAGCGCGCCTGCGCGAGCGCGTCGGCGTGCGGCGTGAAGACCGTCAGCGTGCGAGTGCCGGTGCCCACGTCGGCGTCTGCCTCGGCGTCAGCGCCTGCCACGGCGTCGGCTACGGCATCAGCGCCTGCCACGGCGTCAGCGTTTGCCACCGCGTCGGTATCTGCCTCGGCGTCGATGTCTGCCTCGGTTTCGTCACGGTTGGCGGCCGCGAGATCCAGCTCGAAGCCGTCGACGCGTCCCAGCACGAAGCGCTGGCTGGCCAGCGAGGTCTCGTCCCAGTTCGGCTCAAGCGCGGCTAGGCGGCGGTCGTTCTCCTCCACGTAGGCGCTGATCCGTAGGTACCACTGCGGACGCTCGATCAGACGCACTGGGTTATGACAGCGCCAGCAGCGTCCGTCCTCGACCTGAATCGTCGCAAGCGTCGTCTGGCAGGTGTCGCACCAGTCGACGTTGCCGGTGCCGTGGTAGATCAGGTCGTGCTCGAGAAGCGTCAGGAAGAGCCACTGCGACCAGCGGTACATCGCGGGCTCGGAACTCATGAAGGTGCGCTCCCAGTCGAACGAGAAGCCCAGGCGCTCAAGCTGGCCGATCATGTGCTGCGCGCAGCGCGCGACCCAATCGCTCGGCGAGACGCCGCCGGCGATCGCGCCCAACTCGGCCGGCAGCCCGAAGGCGTCGAAGCCGAAGGCGAACAGCACCGCCTCGCCGCGCGCGCGCTGAAAGCGGGCATAGCTGTCGCCGATCGCATAGCTGCGCACGTGGCCGATGTGAATGTTGCCCGAGGTGAAGGGCGCCGAGGGCTTGATGTAGAGGCCCTGTCCGTCCTGCGGCGCTGGGGGCGTGCGGAAGGCGTCGCGCTCGCGCCACGCCGCCTGGCGGCGAGCCTCGATGGCGCGCGGGTCATAGCTGGGCAGGGGGGAGCCGTTCATCTTGTTCGAGGATATCTGAGGGCAATCCCACCGCCTAAGCCGTTGCTAGGATCGCCAGATGGAAGTAGAGATTGGACGCGGCAAGTCTGCCCGCCGCGCGTACAGCTTCGACGACATCGCGATCGTGCCCTCCCGGCGCACGCGCGATCCCGACGACATCGACATCTCGTGGAAGCTCGGCCCGTACCAGTTCGAGCTGCCGATGATGGCCTCGGCGATGGACGGCGTCGTCTCGCCGACGACAGCCGGAATCGTCGGCCGTCTGGGCGGTCTCGCGGTACTCAACCTGGAGGGGATCTTCACGCGCTACGAGGACGCCGAGGAGCAGCTGGAGCGGATCGCGAAACTGCCAAAGGAGGCGGCGACGCGCGAGATGCAGGACATCTACCGCGAGCCCGTCAAGCCCGAGCTGATCGCGCAGCGCATCCGTGAGATCAAGGAGCACAAGGTTGTCGTCGCGGCTTCGCTCACGCCTCAGCGTGTGCTCGACCACTACGAGCTGGCCCTGGAGGCCGGCTTGGACGTGCTGGTAATCCAGGGGACGGTCGTCTCCGGCGAACACGTCTCGACGGTCTCCGAGCCCTTGAACCTCAAGGAGTTCATCCCGTCACTCGACGTGCCCGTGGTCGTCGGCGGCTGTGCCTCCTACCACACGGGCCTGCATCTCATGCGCACTGGCGCCGCCGGCGTGCTCGTGGGTGTAGGGCCCGGCGCTGCGTGCACCACGCGCGGGGTCCTGGGGATCGGCGTGCCCCAGGCGACGGCGATCGCCGACGTGGCCCACGCCCGCTCGACGCACATGCTCGAGACCGGCGAGTACTGCCAGGTGATCGCCGACGGCGGGATGCGCAACGGCGGTGACGTCTCCAAGGCGATCGCCCTGGGCGCCGACGCCGTGATGATCGGCTCGCCGCTGGCGCGCGCGCACGAGGCGCCCGGACGTGGCTTTCACTGGGGCATGGCCACCTTCCATCCAACGCTCCCGCGCGGCGCGCGCGTGGCGACGACCCAAAACGGCACGCTCGAGGAGATCCTTGTCGGCCCGGCGCGCGAGAACGACGGCACCTTCAACCTCTTCGGCGGCCTGCGCACGTCGATGGCGACCTGTGGGCACAAGGATCTCGCGGAGTTCAACCGCGCCGAGGTCGTGATCGCCCCGTCGTTGCAGACCGAGGGCAAGCAGCTCCAGCGCGACCAGGCCGTGGGGATGGGCGCCAACGGGAAGGCCGCTGCCGCAGCGCTGGTCAATGAATGACGCGGTGACCACGCCTACCGCAGGGGTTGCCTCTTCGATCGGCGTGCCGGCGGCAAGTGAAGAGATTGTCGTCATCGACTACGGCGGGCAGTACTCCCAGCTGATCGCTCGTAGGGTGCGCGACTGCGGGGTCTTCTCCGAGCTGATCCCGCATCATGTACCTCTGGAGGAGATCGCCAGGCGCCGCCCGCGCGGCGTGATCCTCTCGGGGGGGCCGGCATCCGTGTATGCAGAGGGCGCGCCGCGTCTGGAGGCGGGTCTGCTGGAGCTGGGCGTGCCGGTATTGGGCATCTGCTACGGGATGCAGCTCCTTGTCCACGAGCTGGGCGGCCGCGTCGAGCAGGCCGAGGTCGGGGAGTTCGGCCGCTCCGATCTGGCGGTCTCCGAGCCGGGGGTCCTGCTGGCGGGAATGCCGCGCGAGCAGACCTGCTGGATGAGCCACCGCGACACCGTCTTCGAGCCCCCGCCGGGCTTCACGGCGCTGGCCTCCTCCACGGCCTCGCCGGTGGCAGCGGTGGAGGACACCGCGCGCGGTGTCTACGGCATCCAGTTTCACCCCGAGGTCGTGCACACGCCCTACGGCCAGGAGATCCTGACGCGTTTCCTGACGCAGATATGCGGCTGTGAGCCGACGTGGTCGGCGGCGTCGATCGTGGAGGAACAGATCGAGAGTATCCGCCGACAGGTGGGGGAGGGGAGGGTCATCTGCGGCCTCTCCGGCGGCGTCGACTCCTCGGTTGCCGCACTGCTCGTGCACCGCGCCGTGGGCGACCAGCTGACATGCGTGTTCGTCGACCACGGCCTGATGCGCAAGGGCGAGGGCGAACAGGTCGTGAGCGCCTTCCGCGACACCTTCAAGGTGCCGCTTGTGGCCGTCGACGCCGAGGAGCGCTTCCTGGAGCGTCTGCACGGGGTGACCGAGCCCGAGGCCAAGCGCAAGGCGATCGGCGCGGAGTTCATTCGAGTCTTCGAGGAGGAGGCGGCGAAGCTCGATGGAGCGCAGTACCTGGTCCAAGGCACGCTCTACTCCGATGTCATCGAGTCCGGCGGCGGCACGGGCGCGGCGACGATCAAGTCTCACCACAACGTCGGCGGCCTGCCCGAGGACCTTCAGTTCGAGCTGGTCGAGCCCCTGCGCGCGCTCTTCAAGGATGAGGTGCGCGCTGTCGGCGCCGAGTTGGGCCTGCCCGAGCGGCTGGTCTGGCGCCAGCCCTTCCCGGGCCCCGGCCTGGCGATCCGCATCGTCGGCGGTGAAGCCACCAGGGAACGCCTTGACGTGCTGCGCGAGGCCGACCACATCCTCCAGGAGGAGATCCGCAAGGCGGGGCTCTACCGCGAGCTGTGGCAGTCCTTCTGCGTGCTCCCCGACATTCGCACCGTTGGCGTGCAGGGGGATGAGCGGACATACGGCTACGTCGTCGTCGTGCGCGCCGTGACGAGCGACGACGCGATGACGGCCGACTGGGCGCGGCTCCCGTACGACCTGCTGGAGACGATCGCCTCGCGCATGATCAACGAGCTGCGCGAGGTCAACAGGGTCGTGCTGGACATAACCTCGAAGCCGCCCGGCACGATCGAGTGGGAGTGAATCTATCCGTCGAGGGCGCTGATCGCCTATCATGTGCTCGTGCCGCGCGTGGATGTTCTCGCGTGGCCTTTTTCACGTCATGAAGACCTACGTCGCCAAGCCCACAGATCGCGAGCGCAACTGGCTCGTCGTTGACGCCAACGGCCAGACACTTGGCCGGCTGGCGACGCAGATCGCCGACGCGCTGCGCGGCAAGCGCAAGCCTGAGTACACGCCGCACATTGACACGGGCGACTTCGTAGTCGTCATCAACGCGGAGAAGATCGTGGTGACGGGCAACAAGCGCGCCGACAAGCGCTACTACCGGCACTCGGGCTATCCGGGCGGGTTGCGTTCGCGCAGCTTCGCCGAAATGCAGGCGCGCCGTCCGGAGGAGATCATCCGGCTGGCCGTGAAGGGCATGATGCCGCGCAACCGTCTCGCGCGCAAGCAGATAACCAAGCTGAAGGTGTACGCCGGCCCCGAGCATCCGCACGTGGCGCAGAAGCCCAAGCCGATGGAGGTGCAGGCCTGATGAGCGACGACGAGTCCACGCCCGAGACCCCGGAGACGCCCGAGGAGGGTGTCGCGGAGGAGCGGCAGGCGCAGGCGCCTGCCGAGGAGGTCGTCGTGGAGGAGACGCAGGCACAGGCGCCTGCCGAGGAGGCTCCCGCGGCTGAGGAGCCGACGCCGGTGCAGGCTCCAGCCACGCCGGCGGTCGAGGAGCAGGTTGCGGAGCCGGTGGCCGAGACCTCTTCGACCGTGGAGCCCGTCGCGGCGGAGGAGCCCGTCGCCACGACAGAGCCTGCCGTCACGGAGGAGCCGGTGGTCGAGACTCCGGCCGCGCAGGAGTCTGCAGCCGTCGAGGCGCAGGCCGAGGAGGGCGAAGAGGAGGAAGAGGAGGAGCCCGCGCCGCGTGTGAAGCCGAGCGTGCCGGGTGCGCACCTGGAAGTCGACATCGTCCCCGAGGGCGTCGATCCGTTGGGCCGCAACGAGCCTACGGACCCATATGCGATCGAAGAGGACGACGCGCAGGCCGAGGGCGAGGTCGAGGAGGAGGTGCTGTCGCAGCCGATCTCCACCGCGGCGATCGACCTGGCGGCAGGTGCGCGCTACCGCGCGACCGGCAAGCGCAAGACCGCGGTCGCGCGCGTCATCCTGCGCCCTGGCACTGGCGAGTACAAGGTCAACGGACGCACGCTTGAGCAGCACTTCACGCGCGATACCCTGCAGCGCAACATCCGTCAGCCGCTTGAGACGGTGGGCTATCAGGACCGCATGGACGTCGTCGCGCTGTTGCACGGCGGCGGTATCTCCGCGCAGGCCGGCGCTCTGCGGCATGGGATCTCTCGCGCGCTACTCGAAGCAGACCCGAATCTGCGCGGCGAGCTGAAGCGGCGTGGCTTCCTGACGCGCGACTCACGCGCGAAGGAGCGCAAGAAGGCCGGCCTGAAGAAGGCGCGCAAGCGTCCGCAGTTCTCCAAGCGCTAAGGGGGGACTCGATGGCTGCTCGCCTGTTCGGGACCGACGGCGTCCGCGGCGTCGCCGGCGAGCTTCTGAGCGCCGAGCTGGCGGTCGCGCTCGGCCAGGCCGCCACGCGTCAGACCGGCGCGGAGCGCCCGCAGGTGCTGATCATCCGCGACACGCGCGAGTCAGGTGAGATGTTGCAGGCCGCGCTCGCGGCCGGCGTCAGCGCTGCGGGTGGCGATGCGCTGCTGGGCGGCGTGCTGCCGACGCCCGCCGCGCCGCTGTTGATCGGCCGCTACGGGTTCGACCTGGCGGTGGTGCTCTCGGCCTCACACAACCCCTATCGCGACAACGGCATCAAGTTCTTCGCCGCCGACGGCTTCAAGCTCACGGACGAGGCGGAGGAGGCGATCGAAGCGGAGTTGGAGCGGGCCGGAGCTGCTGCCGTCGGCATGGGCGAGGGCGAGGGTAGCCTCTCGGGTGGGCTCGCCAGCGGCATGAGCAAGCCGACGGCGGGATCCGCGGCCGCTGGGTCTGCGCGGGCCTTCGGCCACGTGCGCGAGCTGCGTGGCACGCACGAGGATTACACGCGCGAGCTGCACACACGTTTTCAGGATCTCGATCTCGACGGTTTGGATGTGCTCCTGGACTGCGCCAACGGCGCGACCTATCGCGTGGCGCCTGAGATCTTCAGGCGTCTGGGCGCTGAGGTCACGGTCCTCGCCGATGCGCCCGACGGGCGCAACATCAACGCGGGCTGTGGCTCCACACACATCGACGAGCTGGCACGGCGGGTCGTGGCCGGCGGCCACAGGATCGGCTTTGCCTTCGACGGCGACGGCGATCGCGTGCTCGCCGTGGACGGCGTTGGGCAGGTCGTGGACGGCGACGAGCTGATGGCGCTCGCCGCGCTGCACCTGCATCGCAGCGGGCGACTTCCCGGCGCCGGTGTCGCGGTCACGGTGATGACCAACTTTGGTTTCCACACCGCGATGCAGCAGGCTGGCATCGCGGTGGCCTCCACCAAGGTCGGCGACCGCTACGTGCTTGAGGCGCTGCGCGAGCGTGGCTGGACCCTCGGTGGGGAGCAGTCGGGGCACATCATCGAGATGGGCTTCAACCGCTCCGGCGATGGCATCGCCAGCGCGCTGCTTGTGCTCGAGGCGCTGGCCGGCCGCAGCCTCGCCGAGCGCGACGCGATGGCCAAGCTGCCCCAGCGCCTCGTCGGGATTCGCGTGAAGGACCGCTCGGCCTACGAGCACGCCCACGACGTTCAAGCCGCCGTCGCCGCCGCCGACCGCGAGCTGGCGGGGCGCGGCCGCGTGCTCGTAAGACCCAGTGGCACCGAGCCGCTGATCCGCGTGATGGTCGAGGCCCCCACCGACGAAGAGGCCGAACTCCTCTGTACGCAACTCGCAACGCTCGTCGAGCGCGAACTGGCCTGAGGGCCGATCCCTCTGCTCGCAACTCGCAACGCTCGTCGAATGCGAACTGGCCTGAGGTGTCGCGATACGGCCAGCGCCGCAAGGCGCGCGGCGGCCTCGCGGGGGCCTGCGATGTTCTGCAATACCGAAGGTCGGCGCGTCCAAAGGCGTCCAGTCCCCGTGAATGCCGAGCACAGCCACTGGTATCGTCGAGACGGTGTGCGGAATCGTTGGCTATGTGGGTGGCCGGCCTGCGCGTGAGCTGCTGCTCGCGGGGCTGCGCAAGCTTGAGTACCGGGGCTATGACAGCGCCGGCATCTCGACCTTGGTTGACGACCACATCGAGGCGGTGCGTGCGGTGGGGAACCTGGATGCGCTGCAGGCCAAGCTCGCCGCGGCGGCTGCCGCGGATGCGCACGAGCGAGCAGGCGGCGCCGTGGCGCTGGCGGTGCGGCCAGCGAGCACCGGCATCGGGCATACGCGCTGGGCGACACACGGGCGGGTGAGCGAGGAGAACGCGCACCCACACTACGACAGCGGCGACCGCGTGCACGTGGTAGTCAACGGGATCGTGGAGAACTACATGGCGCTGAAAGAGCGCCTGCTCGCGCAGGGCTGCACGTTCACCTCGGAAACCGATGCCGAGACGATCGCGCACCTGATCGCCCACCACTACGACGGCGATCTCGCCGCGGCTGTACGTGCGGCGTATGCGGAGCTAGAGGGGCACTATGCGTTCGTGGCGATGAGCCTCGATGAGCCGGACACGCTGGTGGGGGCGCGCAAGGAGTGCCCGCTTGTGGTCGGGCGCGGCGAGGGCGAGCAGTTTGTGGCCTCCGCGGTGCCGGCCTTCCTGGCGGAGACCCGACTGGTGCAGTACGTGGACAACGGCGAGATCGTCGTTCTGCGCCCGGAGGGGGTGACGATCACGACGGCTGCCGGCGAGGAGGTGCAGCGGGAGCCGCGGCTCGTGGACTGGGACGAGGAGACAGCCGAGAAGGGCGGCTATGAGACGTTCATGCTCAAGGAGATCCACGAGCAGGCAGACGTCGTTGCCGAGACGATCGCCGATCGCACTGCCCGCGGGGACGGCGTGGACCTCGATGAGGAGGGAGCGCTGCAGGAGGCGATCCTGGCGGACGTCAAACGGATCGTGATCGTTGCCTGCGGGACCTCCTACCACGCCGGCCTGATCGGGCGCTACGCGATCGAGGAATGGGCGCGCGTGCCGGTCGAGATGGACGTCGCCTCCGAGTATCGCTACCGCAATCCCGTGGTGGGGCCCGGAGACCTCGTGATCGGCATTTCGCAGTCGGGCGAGACGGCGGACACGCTGGCCGCGATGCGCAAGGCGCGCGAGCGGGGAGCGACGGTGCTGGCGATCACCAACGTGATGGGCTCGCAGGCCACGCGCGACGCCGACGGGGTACTGTTCACGCGCGCGGGCCTCGAGATCGGCGTCGCCGCAACGAAGACCTTCGTCTGTCAGGTGGCGGTGATCTACCTGCTGGGCCTGCGCCTGGCCGAGCTGCGCGGCACGCTGCCGGCGGAGCGCATCGCGGAGCTGGTGAGCGAGGTCAAGCGGCTGCCGCACTGCATCGCCGAGATCACCGACTCACAGGAACTGGCCGAGCAGATCGGGCGCATCGCCGAGGAGCACTGGCAGGAGGAGTTTTTCCTCTACATCGGTCGTCACATCGGCCTGCCGGTTGCGCTGGAGGGGGCACTGAAGCTCAAGGAGATCTCCTATATCGCCACCGATGCCTACGCGGCTGGGGAGATGAAGCACGGCCCGATCGCCCTCCTGGATGACTCCACGCCGGTCGTCTGCGTCGCAACCGACTCGCCGGTCCTGGAGAAGCTGGCCTCCAACATGCAGGAGGTGCGCGCGCGCGGCGCGCACGTGATCGCGATCGTCACGGCCGGCAACGACGTGATCGCCAAGCACGCCGATGCCGCGATCGCGGTGCCAGCGGTGGACTGGATGCTGCAGCCGATCCTCGCGGTCGTTCCGCTACAGATGCTCGCCTACGCAATCGCGCGACGCCGTGGTCTGAACGTCAACCAGCCGCGCAATCTGGCCAAGACGGTCACGGTCGAGTAGGCCACGAGTAGAGATCTGGCGAGATAGAGACCCTGAGCCCACTCCCACACTGGGTCCTCCGCAGGGTGACCTTCTTGCCCACGGGCCTCTAGCATCGCGATCGTGTTGCTTCAGGACTGGCTCACACCGCTGCCCGACGCCGCGAGCATGCGGGCGATCGATCGCTGGGCGATCGACGAGCAGGGCGTGCCCTCGCTGGATCTGATGGAGCGTGCCGGAACGGGTGTCGTCCGTGCCGTGGAGCGGCTAGCGCCCGACGGTCCCGTGGCGGTCGTCTGTGGCAAGGGAAACAACGGCGGCGACGGTCTGGTCGCGGCGCGTCTGCTGCGTGAGGCCGCTCGCTCGGTGACCGTGCTGTGTGTGGCGCCTCCGGAAGAGTTCTCAGGCGATGCCGCGGTCAACCTCGCGCGGCTGCCCGGCGATCCGCCGCTGGAGCTGACGGCCGGCGAAGGCGCGCTCGGCGAGGCTGCTGCGATCGTGGACGCGCTGCTCGGCACGGGCTTCGAGGGCGTGCCACGGGGAGTGGTCGCGGAGGCGATCCAGGCAATCGGCGCCGCGCGTAGGCCGGTGGTGAGCGTGGACGTGCCGAGCGGCGTCGACGCCTCCACGGGCGCCGTGGCGGGCGCGGCGGTGAGGGCGACCGTCACCGTCACCTTCCACGCCGCCAAGCCCGCGCTGTGGATCCGCCCTGGTAAGGCGTATGCGGGGGCGCTCGACGTGATCGACATCGGTATCCCCCGCGGCGCTCCGGGTGCGGTCGGGGTCGGCCTGATCGAGCCTGCGATCGCGTGCGAGCTGCCCCATCGCGAGGCGGCCTCGACGAAGTTCTCCAGTGGGCACGTTGTCGTTGCGGGGGGCTCGCGCGAGCTGATGGGCGCTCCGCGGATGGCGGCGCTTGCGAGCGCGCGCGCGGGAGCCGGGTATGTCACCGCGTGCCTGCCGGCCTCGCTGCAGCCAATGCTCGCGGCGGGTCTCCTGGAGGTGATGACGCGCCCGCTGCCCGACGAGGGCGGCGGGTTGCTTGCGGAGGGGGTCCCGGCGGTGCTGCGCGCGCTCGACCGAGGGGGAGCGCTGGCGCTGGGACCAGGTCTAGGACGCACCGCCGGCGCGCAGACCTTCGCCCGCGATCTGGCTGCGAAGGCGCCCGTCGCGATGGTGCTCGACGCGGATGGCCTGAACGCTCACGCAGGGCGCCTGGAGGTGTTGGCGGATCGGGCTGCAGCGACCGTTCTGACACCGCACGCCGGCGAGCTTGGCCGGCTTTTGCGGCGCGAGAGCGAGGAGATCGAGCGCCACCGCCTGGACAGCGTGCGCGCGGCCGCCGAGCAGGCGCGGTCGGTCGTGGTGCTCAAGGGCGACGACACGCTCGTCGCCGACCCCTCGGGTCGGGTGGCTGTCAGCCGGGGCGGCAGTCCCGGGCTGGCCACGGCCGGCACCGGCGACGTGCTCACGGGGGTTATCGCGGCGCTGCTGGCGCAGGGCCTCGACGCCTTCGCGGCGGCCTGCGCTGGAGTGTGGTTGCACGCCGAGGCGGGGCGCCGCGCGGCGCAAGCGCAGGGCTCGGCGGAGGGCGTGATCGCCTCCGATGTGATCGCCGCGCTGCCGGGCGCGCGTAAGGGCCTCAAAACGAGTGGGAGGGACGAACAGTGTTGACGACTCAGGCCGGCGTGAACCTCGCGTCGATCGAACGCAACTGCGAGCGGCTGCGCCGCGAGTTGCGCGAGGGTGGAGAGCTGTGCGCGGTGGTCAAGGCCGACGCCTATGGCCACGGGATGGTGTGGTGCGCGCAGGCGGCGCTCGCGGCCGGCGCCACCTGGCTGGCCGTGGCGGGCATGGCGGAAGCGCGCGAGTTGGCCGCCGATGAGGAGGTCGGCAGCCTGGCGGCGCCGCTGCTCGTGATGGGGCCGATTTGCTCTGAGGACCTTGAGGAGGCGATCGTCCAGGGGTTCGACATCGTGGTGTGGAGCGAGCAGTACATGACCTTGATCGCCGAGTTGGCGGTGGATATGGGCATGCAGGTCCGCGTGCACGTCAAGCTCGACAGCGGCATGGGCCGCTTCGGCACGCGCGACGCGGAGGAGGCGACGCGCATCGCAGCCGCCGCGGCGGCTGCCGAGAACGTGCAGTTGGTCGGGCTGATGACTCATTTCGCGACGGCCGACGAGTTGGACGACGGTTTCTTCGAGGAGCAGTTGCAGCGCTTCGAGCAGTGGGTGCGCCCGCTCAAGCAGGCCTATCCAGAGGTGGTGGTGCACGCCGCAAACAGCGCCGCCACGCTGCGCGATCCGCGCGCGCACTTCGACATGGTGCGCTGCGGGATCGCGATCTACGGCATGGACCCCTTCGGTCGCGATCCGCGTGAGCGCGAGCTGGAGCCGGCGATGGAGGTTGCCTCCCACGTGGCCGCCGTCAAGCTGTGTCGGGCAGGGGAGAGCGCCGGCTACGGGCGGCGCTTCACGGCCACGCAAGACACCTATCTGGGGGTGGTGCCGATCGGTTACGGCGATGGCTGGCGGCGGGGGCTCTCAAACAACGCCGACGTCCTGATCGCCGGCGTCAGGCGACCGCTGGTGGGGACGGTGAGCATGGACAGCATCACGGTGGACCTGGGCGCAGACCCCGACGCCGAGCGGCTGCACGGCGAGACGGCTGTGTTGATCGGCAGCCAGGGCGCCGAGCGGATCACGGCCGAGGAGGTGGCGCGGCGGCTGAACACGATCAGCTACGAGATCGCCTGTGGCCTCACCAGGCGCCTGGAACGGCGCTACTGCCTTGACGGCGCGCGGTGTCGAGATGAGTAAGGTGCTCGACGTCCTGCGCTCGACGCTTGCCGGGCGCGAGGCGTGGCTGGTCGGGGGGACGGTCCGCGACGGCGTCCTGCAGCGCGTCACGGCCGACCTCGATGTGGTCGTCGACGGCGACCCTGCCGAGACCGCGCGCATGCTCGCGCACGCCGCGGGACGCGCCGCGAGCTTCGCCCTCTCCGAGGACTTCGGCGCCTGGCGTGTGGTCGCGCGCGACGGTTCCTGGCAGGTCGACGTGGAGCGTATGCGTGGGGATTCGCTGCACGACGATCTGGCGCTGCGGGACTTCACTGTCAACGCAATCGCCGAGCCGCTTGCGGGTGGTCCGCCGATCGACCCACTCGGGGGCCTCGCGGACCTGGACGAGCGGCGCCTGCGCATGGTCGCTCCACAGGCCTTCGCGGCAGATCCGCTGCGCGTCTTGCGCCTGGTGCGGATCGCGGTGGAGCTGGGCTTCGAGGTCGAGCCGCAGACGATGATGGCGGCGCGCGAAGCGGCGGAGGAGCTGCGTAGGGTGTCGGGCGAGCGGGTTTTCATGGAGCTGCGCCGGATCATCGACGCCCCGCGAGCGCCCGCGGGCTTGGAGCTGATGGGCGAGCTGGGCGCCACCGCCGCAGTGCTCCCCGAGTTGGAGGAGTTGCGCGGCGTCGAGCAGAACCGCTTCCACCACCGCGACGTCTACGGCCACACGCTGGAGGTCTTCGAGCAGGCGATTGCCCTGCAGGCGCATCCCGAGACGATCCTCGGCGCAGGGCTGGAGCAGGCTCGCGGCGGCGAGCCGCCGGAGATCGGCGTCCGGGCGGGAGTCACGCTCGACGCAGACAGGCCCAATCGCTACGAGCATGGCCCTGAGGTGAAGAGGCTGCTCGCCGAGCCGCTGGCCGACGGTCTGACACGCGGCAGCGCGCTGCGCTGGGGTGCGCTGCTGCACGATGCCGCCAAGCCCGCCACGCGCGCCGCGGCGCCGCAGGGCGGGCGCGTGACGTTTTTCGGGCACGACGCACTGGGCGCGGAGCTTGCCCGGGAGGTGTTCGGGCGGCTGCGAACGAGCGAGCGGCTGCGCGCGCACGTCGCCGCGCTTGTACGTCACCACCTGCGTCTGGGCTTTCTCGTACACGAGCCCCAGCCGCTGGCGCGCGAGAGCGTGTTCGCGTACCTGCGCGCCTGCGAGCCCGTGGAGGCGGATGTGACGCTGCTGTCGGTCGCCGACCGTCTGGCCACCCGCGGAGAGCGGGCCGAAGAGTCGATCGAAGCGCACATGCGCCTGGCGCGTGCGATGCTCGGAGACGCGCTGCGCTGGCGCGCCGGCGGGGGAGCGCCCCGACCGCTGTGGCGTGGCGATGCGCTGGCGAGCGAGCTGGGCATCCCGCTCGGTCCGCGCGTCGGGGAGTTGTTGGAGGATCTGGCGCGCGCGCAGTACGCGGGCGCTCTCCAGAACCCCGTGCAGGCGCTCGATTTTGCGCGCAAGCGGCTGATGCAGAACGGGGAGTCGGCCGGCTGAGCGGTGGATCATCCTTTTTCGATGCCGCGCCGCGTTTTTCGTGCCGTGCCGCGCGCCGGTTAGGATGCGCTGAGCCATGACCGACGATCCAGACTGCATCTTCTGCAAGATCGTGGCCGGCGAGCTGCCGGCGACGATCGTCGCGGAGGACGAGCGCACGGTGTCCTTCATGGACATCAACCCAGGCACGCGCGGTCATGCGCTGGTTATTCCGCGTGTGCATTCGCGCGACCTGCTGAGCATAGATCCCGAGGATCTGAAGGCGGTGACGCTTGCCGTTCAGCGCCTTGCGGTGCGCGTCAACGAGCGGCTGGGAGCCGATGGCGTTAACACGATCAACTCCTGCGGAGCCGCGGCGTGGCAGACGGTCTTCCATTTCCACGTGCACGTGATCCCACGCTACGCCGGCGATCCGCTGCGGTTGCCGTGGGTTCCCGCGCCGGGCGATCCCCAGCAGATCGCGCAGGCCGCGGCTGCCCTGAAGAGGGAATAGTCCCCTCGACGTCGAAATCCGGACTTGCGGAGCTACTTCGCTCCGATCCTGGTGTTCAAAGGCCATATGAAAGCCAAACTTGCATTCCTGGCGGTACTCGTCGGCCTTCTGGTGGCGCTGGCGCTGCCGACGGGCTCGCTGGCGACGCTTAGCGAAGTCGGCGTGATCCCGGAAACCACTCCCGCCACCGTGCCGAGTTGCCCAGGAAGCCCCTGTTTGGCGGTCAGTCGCACGACCGGCTTCCAGGTCAAAATCGGCGAAGTCCACAGCCCGCTGTCGGCGCCGCGCGAAGGGACGATCGTGGCGTGGACGATCATGCTCGGCAAGCCCAACGCCACGCAGGTCAAGTTCTTCAACGCCAACGAGGGCGGCGAAGCCAGCGCGGGGATCGCGATCCTGCGCGCGCAGCGCAAGCCCAACCTCACCTACAAGCTGATCGCGCAGAGCCCGATCGTGAAGCTGGAACCCTACTTCGGCAAGACGGCCCAGTTCCCGCTGAGCACGACGATCCCGGTCAAGAAGGGCGACATCGTGGCCCTGACGGTCCCGACATGGGCGCCTGCGCTCGCGCTGGGCTTCCCCAATACGACCTCATGGCGAGCCAGCCGGTCCAAGAGTCAGTGCACGACCACCAGTGCCCAGACGACGCAGACGGCCATCGGCTCGGCGGTGCAGTACTTCTGCCTGTATCGCACCGCGCGGCTCGCGTACAGCGCAACGCTGATCTCAACGCCCTAACCCGAGGGCCGTGGCTGCGGCGCTGGCCGGCGTCCTCGGTCGCTCGCGTACCGAAGCCGGGAGACACCGCTTGCTCGCATCCCCGTTTCGGCCAGCACGCCACGCTCCCTGCGTCCTTGGCCAGCTTGATCCACGGCCCTCGGCGGTCGTGGGCGTCAGGGCGCGGTGGCGCCGCCTGTGGGGCTATTGGCTCCGCTGGAGCCGCCGCCGGTCCCTGAGTTGCCGCCCGTGGAGCCGCCAGAGGAAGCGCCGCCACCGGAGCCGGAGCCCGAGGAGGAGGTGCCGTTCCCGCTCGAGGTCCCGCCAGCCGCGCCCGCGCCCGTGCCGGAGGCGCCGGTGCCTCCGTTGGCGCCGTTGGCGGAGGCTTCTTCGGTGCTGCTGGCTTCGCTGGCGCCGCTCGCACCGGCTGTGCCTGTGCTGGAGGAGCTGGTGGTGCTCGTCGTCGAGACCGAACTCGTCTGGGCGGCTTCGGCTTCGGCTGTCGTGTCGCTGGGTGGCGTGATGTTGGGCGTGTTGCGCGGCACGGCATCCGAGACGCTGCTGCTGCCGCAGGCGCCGAGGGCGAGGCTGCAAAGAAGAATCAGCAGCGTCGCGCTGGCCGTCGCGCGACGGGTGGACCTGTCTCTGCTCAGACGGGGGACGCCCGTCGCGGTGTCGGGCTGTGGCTCTCCGCTCACGCGCCCAGCGGTCCCATGCGCCGGCCGCAGGTGGAGCAGTCGTTGAGGTCCTTCTGTGCGAGCTGATCGCACCACGGGCAGAAGCGCAGGTTCTCGACGGCCCACGGCAGCTTCGATTCGGACGGGGCCAGCGGCAACAGCTTGCCGACGACCTCCATCGGTGTGCCGGAGTCGCGGTCCACGTAGATCTCGCCGGGCTCGGCCGCAAGCACGATCTCGCGACCGCTGGCGGGATTGCGCAGGCGGTATCGCTGGCCATTATTCACCGACGGGACTCTAGCGAAGGCGGCGGAGGTGGCACTCCGCCGAGGGGTGTGCGGGGTACGCCGAGGGGGCGTGCGGGGTAGACGGCGAAGGGCGCTCGACGCGTAGGCTCTTGCGGGAGTGCGCATCCTGATCTTCCACGGCTACCTGCTTGGCGGCACCGGATCCAACGTCTACAACGCCAGGTTGGCGCAGGCACTGGTGGAGCTGGGTCACGAGGTGCACCTGCTCTGCCAGGACCGCCACCCCGAGCGTCAGGAGTTCGTCGACGCGGTTGGTACGTGGGAGGACGGCGTTTTGCGGGTGCGGGTGCTGCGCCCGGATCCGGCGGGGCCGCCGCGCCCGGAGTCCCCGAAGCGGCTGCGCCCAGAGGCCGGGGAGCGGCTGCACTCGGATGCCCCGGAGCGGCTGCGCCCAGAGGCCGGGGAGCGGCTGCACTCGGATGCCCCGGAGCGGCTGTTGTGCTCGGAGGCTCCCGAGCGGTCGCCGCGGTGCACCGTCTACCGCCCCGACATCGGCGGGCTCCTGCCGGTGTATGTCGCCGACCGCTACGAGGGAATCGAGGCGCGGCCCTTCGCCGAGTGCTCTGAGGAGGAGGTTGCGGCCTACATCGACGCGAACGTGGCGGCAGTACGCGCAGTGGCCGAGCGCGTGCTGCCGCAGGTCGCGCTCGCCAACCACCTCGTGATGGGCCCGGTGATCCTGGCGCGTGCGCTGGCGGACAGCGTGCCCTATGCAGTGAAGGTCCACGGCAGCGCCCTGGAGTACACGGTCAAGCCGCACCCCGAGCGCTTTCTCGATCTGGCGCGCGAGGGCATCGCGGGGGCGCGTGCGGTGCTGGTGGGCTCGCGCCACACGGCTCTCAGCCTGTGGGAGGCCTTGCAGGAGCCCCAGCTCCCGGAGCGCACCCGTCTCGGTCCTCCCGGGGTGGACGTCCGGCGCTTTGCGCCTCGCGGCAAGGAGGAGGCAGCCGGCGCGGTGCGGAGCCTGGCGAGGCATCTGCGCGGCGGCATCCCAGCGCGCGCCGGTGTGTCGGCTCCCACCGGCGCGGCAGACCCCGTTTCGAACCCCTCCGAGGATGCGC
Source organism: uncultured Solirubrobacterales bacterium (assembly GCA_963715515.1). Taxonomy (GTDB): domain Bacteria; phylum Actinomycetota; class Thermoleophilia; order Solirubrobacterales; family Solirubrobacteraceae; genus Palsa-744. The sequence continues at coordinate 3,202,915 of OY970249.1, read as the reverse complement.
AGAAGAGCGCTTTCGCCCGCGATGACTTCGCCGCCGCCGCGGCCCTGGAGCGCCTGCGGCCCGAGCAGGATCGTCTGGTGGTGTTCGTGGGCAAGCTGATCGTCAACAAGGGCGTCGACCTGCTGATCGCGGCGTGGCCGCTGGTGCTCGAGCGAGTCCCGCAGGCAAGGCTCGTGGTGGTGGGTTTCGGGGCTGACCGCGCGGAGCTGGAGGGTCTGCTGGAGGCGTTGTCGGCGGGCGATCTCGAGCGAGCGGAAGTGGCCGCGCGCCGGCACTTGCGGGCGTTCTTGGGCCATCTGCGCGAGCAGGCCACCAAGCGCAGGCGCTACCTGGAGGCAGCCGGGGCGCTTGGAGAGAACGTCGTCTTCACAGGACGCCTCGATCACGAGGAGCTGACCGAGCTGCTGCCGGCGTGCGAGGCGCTGGTTGTGCCGAGCACCTTCCCCGAGGCCTTCGGCATGGTCGCGGCCGAGGGTGCGGCCTGCGGCGCCTTCCCGGTGAGCGCCGCGCATTCGGGCCTCGCCGAGGTGAGCGACACATTGGCGCGTAACATCCCTTCCGAGGCAGCCCCGTGGCTGTCGTTTGCCGTCGACGACGGGGCCGTCGAAGCTCTGGCCGCGTGCCTCGTCGGTTGGCTGGAGGCTGGCTGCGAGCTGCGTTCGGAGACTCGCGCCGGTCTTGTCGAGGCCGTGCGCGCGCACTGGTCTTGGGAGGGCGTAGCGCGGGGTGTGATCGCCGCGGGCGGCGGCGAATTGGACGGCCTGGCAACGCCGTGAACACCCGCGTGTTCGCTGGCGCGTGCCGATGCGCGCATCCGATCCGAACGAGCTGAGGACGACTCGCCAGTGCGCCCGCCCCTTCGGATAGAGTTCCGGCGCCTATGCAGACCCTGCTCACGCACAGGAACATGCGTCGCCTCGGCGGGCTGGCCGGAGCGGGCGGGCTGCTGCTCGCCTGCGCAGGCTGCGGGACGTCCGTCAAGAGTGGCGATAACCCCAATCTGATCGCGGGCAAGGTTGCATTTGTGGCCAAGTGCGGGTCCTGCCATACGCTGGCGCGCGCCGGCACCAAGGGCATCGTCGGCCCCAACCTCGACGAAGCCTTCCGCACGGACATCGCCGAAGGGCTGCAGCGCAACACGATCCGCGGCGTGGTCCATTACCAGGTGCGCTACCCCAATCCCGAAGGGGCGATGCCCAAGGACCTCGCCAGCGGCGCCACGCTGGAAGACATCGCCGCCTATGTAGCCGAATCGGCGGCGCGACCCGGCCCGGACACCGGCCTGCTGGCGACTGCCGTGGCGCCCGCTGGAGCCGGCAAGCCAGCGGTCGAGCAGAACGGCAAGCTGCAGATTGCGGCAAACCCGGCCGGCCAGCTCGCCTACGCCACCAACAAGGCCTCGGCCACCGCGGGCGCAGTCACGATCGAAATGCCGAACATGTCCGGGGTCACCCACAATCTCGCTGTCCAGTCGGGCACCGGGCCCAGCGGCCCGATCCTCGGTGCCACCAAGTTCATCAGCAAGGGCGTTACGTCGGTGACGGTCAACCTCAAGCCAGGCACCTACACCTTCTTCTGTCAGGTCCCCGGCCATCGCCAGGCAGGCATGGAAGGCACACTGACTGTTCGTTGAGGTCCTACGGCGAGGGCCGTGGACGCGGCGCAGGCCGGCGTCCTCGGTCGCTCATGTGCAAAGCACACTTCGCTCTCTGCGTCCTTGGCCTGCTTGGTCCACGGCCCTCGTTTGTGGAGACAGTTATTCAGCTAACCGCGCGCAACACCAATACGATCGCCGCGATGGCGATGGCGATGACGAGCACGTAGAGCAGCAGGCGGAAGGCCTCGTCCTCTGAGCGCAGCGGGTTCAGCATGTGCTCTGTGTACTCCGGGAGGAGCGCCGGAAGGGCGGCGGGTCGGGCACGTCAGATGACGTAGACCGTCAGGTAGACGACGATCCACATGATGTCGACGAAGTGCCAGTAGATCCCGGGTATTTCGACGCCGCGGTGCTCCTCCCGGGAGTAGTGCCCGCGGAATGAGCGGATCGCGACGATCAAGAGCAGGATCAGGCCGATCGTCACGTGCGCGCCGTGCAGGCCCGTGAGACCGTAGAAGATCGTCCCCTGGGCGGTGTCATGGGGGGCGAAGCCGATGTTGGCGTACTCGTTGACCTGGATGAACAGGAAGCTGGCGCCCAGCAGGAAGGTCATCACGATGCCGGCCTTCAGGCCAAAGCGGTTGCCGCGCTTGAGCGCGGCCTCGGCCCAGTGCAGCGTGAAGGACGATGAGACCAGGATCAGCGTGTTCACGCCGGCCACCTCCACCGGCAGGTGTGTGCCCACGGCGGGCCACGGGTCGCCCTGGGCGACGCGGATGAAGAAGTAGGCCGTGAAGAAGGCTCCGAAGACCATGATCTCGGAGATGATGAAAAGCAGCATCCCGAGCATCTGGGGGTCCACGCGCGAGCTGCGGTTGGCCGTCGGCGGGCCGTGATGCTCGTGCTCGGCTGCGTGCGTGATGCTGGCTGCCTCCATAACGATCCTGCGCTCCTCAGCTGGCGGCCGGGGCCGCGGTCGTGGTGGCTTTGGGGTCGCTTTCGACGTGCTCCACCTTGGCTGAGGTGGAGCTAGCGACGCGCTCGATCAGGTTGGCGCGTAGCCATCCCGAGCGCTCGCCGGGGAGGGTCGATATGACCACGTCGTCCACGCGGAACAGCTCCAGGGCGTTGATCACGGCGGTGTAGGGGTCGGGATCGCCAATCATCCCCGCGCACAGGAGGCCCGCCGTGTGCATCCGGTCGAGCATCGCCGCGAGGCGAATGCGCGCCTCGCGGGGCGCCACGCCGCGGCCGTCCTGCTGGGGAACGACGGCGATGAACAGGTGGCGCTCCTCGCCGGCGGCCTTCGCCCGCAGATGCTCCATCAGCTCCTCGCCGCTGGAGGTCTTGTTGGCGATGACCAGCGTCACCGCAAAGGGCAGGCCCTCGTGCTCGAGGTCCGTGACGATGTGCTCCACGGGCAGCCCCGAGGCGTTCTGGATGCGCTCCACGAGATCCCTGCGCAGCCAGCCCGACTGCGAGGCAGGGTGCGTGGAGACGATCACCTCGTCGGGGCGGCGCTCGGCGATGGCATCCATCGTGGCGGCGAAGGGATCGGGATCGCCCAATTCTCCGGTTGCGTGAATGCCGTCCTCAGCCATCAGCGACATCGCCAGGTCGACGCGCACCTGCGCCGATTCGCGCACGGCTTCGTCGTAGATGACCAGGCCGGCGGTGGGCTTGCTCTGGGGCACCACCAGACGGAAGCGCACGTCGCCGGGGGCTGCGCGCTCGCGCACGGTCTCATACAGTTTCGCGCCACCCAACGTGCGGTTGGCCACGACGAGGACTTCCTTCATCGCCACGCCCCCTACCCGCCGCTCGGCGGGGTCGCACTACCACCACTGCCGGAACTCGCGCCGCCCGCTCCAGAGCCCACGGTCGCCGGCAATGGCGGCGGGGCGAACATGCCGTGCACGGCCCCGGGCACGCCGTACTCGTATGGTCCGCCCACCACCGTGGGGATGCGGTCGAAGTTGAAGATCGGCGGTGGCGAGGAGACCTGCCACTCAAGCGTCATGCCGCGCCATGGGTTGGCCACGGCGCGGGGACCGCCGCGCCAGCTCGTGATCATGTTGTAGATGAAGATCAGCGTGCTCAACCCAAGCAGCCAGCTGAAGATCGAGATGAACAGGTTCAGCGTGGCGTACTGGGCCGAGTAGGTGGCCACGCGGCGGGGCATTCCGTCCAGACCGAGAATGTGCATCGGCGCAAACGTGAGGTTGAAGAAGATGAAGGTGCTCCAGAAGTGCCACTTGCCCAGGCGCTCGTCGTACATCCGCCCGGTCATCTTCGGGAACCAGTAGTAGACGCCGGCGAAGATCGTCATCAGCGAGCCGCCGAACAGCACGTAGTGGATGTGGGCGACGATGAAGTAGGTGGCGCTGACGTGGATGTCGAAGGGCACCATCGCCAGCATCACGCCGCTGATGCCGCCCAGCGTGAAGGTAGTCAGAAAGCCCAGCGCGAACAGCATCGCCGTATCGAGGTGCAGCACACCGCGCCACAGCGTGGCCAGCCAGGAGAAGATCTTGATCCCGGTGGGCACCGCGATGATCGCCGTGGTGATCGCCATCGGGATGCGAATCCACGCGGCCATGCCGGAGGTGAACATGTGATGCGCCCACACCGTGAAGCCCAGCATCACGATGGCGAGCAGCGAGAAGGCCATCATGCGGTAGCCGAAGATCGGCTTGCGCGACTTCACGGCGATCACCTCGCTGACGATCCCGAAGCCGGGCAACATCATGATGTAGACGGCCGGATGCGAGTAGAACCAGAAGACGTGCTGATACATCAGCACGTCACCGCCCTTGCCGGCGTTGAAGAAGTTGAAGTGCAGCGCGCGATCGAGCAGGATGAAGAACTGCGAGGCCGCCACGAAGGGGGTGGCGATCACGACCAGCAGCGAGGTGGCGAAGTTGGCCCACACCAGCAGCGGCAGCCGGAAGAAGCTCATCCCCGGCGCGCGCATCGTGATGATCGTCACGAGGAAGTTGAGCGCCGTCATGATCGAGGAGGCGCCTGCGAACTGCACGCCCAGCGTGAAGAAGTCCTGGCCGATCGGCGCGTTCACCGACAGCGGCGTATAGGCGGTCCAACCGTCGGCGAAGGCCCCACCGGGCGCCAGGAAGCTCGAGAGCATCATCAGGCCTGCGATCGGCAGCAGCCAGTAGGAGAGCGCGTTCAGGCGCGGGAAGGCCATGTCGGGCGCGCCGATCATCAGCGGCAGCACGTAGTTGGCCAGGCCGGCGAAGACGGGGATGATGAATAGGAAGATCAGCAGCGAGGCATGCACCGAGAAGAGGCCGTTGTAGGTGTTGGCGCTCACGAACTGCGCCCCCGGCTGCGCCAGCTCGGCGCGCATCAGCATCGCCAGCAGGCCGCCGACGAGCAAGAAGAAGAAGGAGGTCACCGTGTACTGGATGCCAATGACCTTGTGATCGGTGTTGATGCGGAAGTAGTCCTTCCAGTTGGTGGCGCCGTGGCTTGAGTGATCCTCGGGACGCGTCGGACGGCCCGCGGCCCAGTAGAGCCAGTAGTCGAAGCCCCCGAAGCCGACCAGGAAGAACAGCGGCGCCGCGATCAGCGAGACCGTCAGGATGGCTTCGCCGGCGATGTAGTGGTGGTATTCGGAGTGGCCCGAGATCATCCGCACCAGCCAGGTGATCCCGGTGGCGAAGGCGACCCCCAGCAGGAATCCCAATCCACCCCGATAAAAGCCGGGGGCACGAAGCTTGGCGATCATCGGCGTCCTTCCTGCATTGGCTGCATCCCTCCAGATGTCAACATCGGCGTCATCACTTTACTGGAGCAGCGCCGACCGGCTGACTCTTCAACCAGCTCTGGAAGACCGCCGGACGCACGACGTGGATCGTCGAGCGCATCAGCGAATGCCCCGCGCCACACAGCAGGTTGCATATCACCGGATAGCTTCCAAGGCGGTCGGGCGTCGCTCGGTAATGGGTGGTGATGCCAGGCACCGCGTCGATCTGCAGGCGGAAGGCGGGTATCCAGAAGGCGTGGATCACGTCGAGGCTCTTGATGTTGAAGTAGACCGACTCGTTGTCGGGCACGTAGAGCTGGGTGCTCTGCAACGGCGCTCCGCCCGTGAGCGAGGAGGGGTATTCGTAATGCCACTCGAACTGCTGGCCGATGACGCCGATCTGGATCTCCGGGCCTTTGGGCTTCTTTTCGTTGTCGTGCAGGATGACAAACGAGTAGGAGACGAGCCCCAGCAGGATCATCGCCGGAATCGCCGTCCATACGACCTCCAGGCGGGTGTTTCCGTGGATCGGCGGACCGTCCTTTAGCTCCTCGCCGGGCTTCATGCGGAACTTCCACACGGAGTAGAGGATCACCGTCACGACCAGCACGAAGATCGGGATCGAGGCGATCACCATCACGTGGTAGAGCCGGTCTGTGTTGCGCGCCTGCGTGGAGGCCTGGACCGGGAACCAGTGGATCGTGTAGCTCAGGAAGATGCCGATCGCGATTGCGATGAGCGCCGCGACAGCTGTCCCGATGAGCGAGCGTCTGGACATGGTAGGAATGATCCTATTGCCTCCGGGGGCGTCTCGTCACGCCGCGCGTCTCGACCTCGACGCGCCCCGATCGGACCTCTGGCGCGACCTCTTGACGCGCGGCTTCATCTCCACTAGATTGAGACAATCGTTGCAAGTGTTCTGCGCTCGGGTTTGTCGGGGCGCGAAGCGGGAAAGGAGGGTCTATGCAGGTACGCGAAGGGATGAGTCCGACGGTACTCTCGGTGGGGCCTGGACACACGCTGCGGGCGGCCGCCCGGCTGATGTCCGAACGCGAGGTCGGCGCCGCCGTGGTGATCGACCCCGACGGCAATGGCCCGGGGATCCTCACCGAGCGCGACATTCTGCTGTCGATCGGCGCCGGCCAGGACCCCGATGGGGAGCTGGTGGCCGAGCACCTGACAACCGATGTCGTCTTCGCAGAGCCCGCCTGGTCGCTGGAGGAGGCTGCCGGCGCGATGGTGCGCGGGCGCTTCCGCCATCTGATCGTGCTCGAAGGCGGCGAGATCGCCGGCATCCTGTCAGTGCGCGACATCGTGCGCTGTTGGACCGCCGACGGGGCGATCTGTCCCGTCCCCGCCCGTGCCGCGGCCTGACCCAGCTAATAGGCCAGCGTTCCGCGCCCGCGCGTGCCGCAGCCTGACGCAGCTAATCGAGCCAGCGCCTGACCCGGCTAATCGGGCCCCAGCTAATCGAGCGGAAGCTCGTTGATTTCGTGGCGCGTCTCGCTGATCCAGCGCGCGACGCAGACGATTGTCAACAGGCTCCCGGCGATCACGAAGATCAGACTGATCGTTATGCCCACCACGGCGAGCGTGATGCCGACGGTCGTCAACAGCGGCAGGATGCTCGGGCCCGGCAGGTGGATCTCTTCGCCGGCCGGCGGGATCTGGGGGTCGAGCGGGCTCACGAGACGTAGATGGCGGCCACGACGAAGGTGAGGCCGAACATGAACATGCAGATCGCCGCCACGATCAGGCCGGTGCGGATGTTCTTGCGCGCGAGGCGTCGGGTCATCATCGGAGGAAAGAATACTCCTTGCGGGCGTCCGACCCACGTTCTGACGTCGCCATCCGGACTCCGCTCATAGATGGACGTCGGCGACCATCGCGCAGAAGAGCAGCGCCAGGTACGCCAGGGAGAAGAGGTAGAGCTGCAGCGCGCTGCGTCGGTCGGCGCGGCGGTACAGGCGCACGGCGCCACCGACGAAGCCGAGCCCCAGCACGAGCGAGGCCACGAGGTAGATCCCACCGAGGCCGCCGGCGCAGAAGGGCAGCTGTGTGACGGCGTAGAGGAGCACGGAGTAGAGCAGGATCTGGCGCCGCGTCTCGGCCTCGCCGCGCACGACGGGGAGCATCGGCACGCCGACCTTCTTGTACTCGTCCTTCATCAGCAGCGAGAGGGCCCAGAAGTGGGGTGGGGTCCAGAAGAAGACGATGAAGAACAGGATCACGGCAAGGCCGCTCACAGAGCCGCGCACGGCGGCCCAGCCGACCAGCGGCGGGACGGCCCCGGCGGCGCCACCGATGACGATGTTCTGCGGGGTACGCCGCTTCAGCCAGACGGTGTATACGAAGACGTAGCCCAGGAAGCCGGCGAAGGAAAGGCCGGCGGCAAGCGGGTTGACGGCCACGGATAGCTCCACGAGCGACAGCGCCGCCAGCAGGCATCCGAAGGTGAGGGCGGCCCGCGGCGATATGCGCCCGCTCGGGATCGGGCGTTGTGCGGTGCGCGCCATGAGCGCGTCGATGTCGCGGTCGAACCAGTGGTTCACGGCGCCGGCGCCGCCGGCGGAGAGATAGCCGCCGAGGCAGGTGAGCGCGACCAGCAGCGGCGAGGGATCGCCGGCGACGTACATGGTCGTGATCGTCGTTAGCAGCAGCAGCGACTGCACCTTGGGCTTGGTCAGCTCTATGTAGTCGCTGGCGAGCTGGCGCGTGCGTGAGGCCGGGCGCAGCCGGGAGACTGAGGTGTCTACGGACACCTGGCCAACCCTACACGCCCACCTGAGTCGCCCCAGCCGGTACGGTGGCCCCGCCGGATAGCGCGTCTGCAGCTCCTTGCGAGGAGGTGCGCCGCTGCACCTCGCGGCGGATGTCCTTCATCGGTTCCACCGAGCGCACGCGCGGGACGACATCGAAGTTGTTGGCCGGCGGCGGCGAGCTGGTGAACCACTCCAATGTGTTGGCCTTCCACGGGTCGGGGCCCGCGATGGCTCCGACCTTCAGGCTACGCGCGACGTTGATGACGGTCATGAGCACGCCGGCGGCGAGAATGAAGGAGCCGACCGTGGAGATCTGGTTGTAGAGCGCCAGATGGCCCACGTTGGGGTACTCGTACACGCGCCGCGGCATCCCGTCGAGGCCGATCACGTGCTGGATCAGGAACGTGGCCAGGAAGCCCCAGAACATCAGCCAGAAGGAGAGCCGTCCCAAGGTCTCGCTGAGCATCCGCCCGGTGATCTTGGGGAACCAGTAGTAGATGGCCGCGAAGATCGTGAAGACGGAGCCGCCCATCAGCACGAAGTGGATGTGGGCGACCACGAAGTAGCTTTCGTTGAGCTGCCAGTCGACGGGGAAGACAGCCAGAAAGACGCCCGAGATGCCGCCGATGATGAACAGCGAGATGAAGCCCGCGCAGAACAACAGCGGCGTCTTGAATTCGACGGTTCCGCGCCACAGGGTGGCGATCCAGTTGAAGATCTTCACGCCCGTCGGGATCGCGATCAAAAACGAGCTGAACATCACGAAGATCAGGATGGCCTCGGGGATGGGCGTGGTGAACATGTGGTGCGCCCACGTCAGGAAGCCCAGGAAGGCGATCGCCACGGTGGAGGCCGCGATCGCCTTGTAGCCGAAGATCGGCTTGCGCGCGAATACCGGCAGGATCTCCGAGACGACGCCGAAGCCGGGCAGGATCATGATGTAGACCTCGGGGTGCCCGAAGAACCAGAAGAGGTTCTGCCACAGCAGCGGCGAGCCGCCGTTGCTGGCATCGAAGAAGTGCGTGCCGAAGTGGCGGTCTGTCAGAAGCATCGTCACCGCGCCGGCGATCACGGGCATCGCGAAGATGATCAGGACCGAGTAGGTGAGGATCGCCCAGACGAACAGCGGCAGACGGCCCCAGCTCATGCCGGGGGCGCGCATGTTGGCGACGGTGGCATACAGGTTGATGGCCCCGAGGATCGAGGAGAGCCCCGTGAGATGCACGAGGTAGATCCACGCGTCCTGGCCGCCGCCTGGGGAGAAGAAGGAGTTGGACAGCGGCACGTAGCTGGACCAGCCGGCTTCCGGCGGGTTCCAGAAGATCGAGGCGTAGAAGACGATGCCGCCGGCGAGGAGCAGCCAGTAGGACATCGCGTTCAGGCGTGGATAGGCCATGTCTCGCGCACCGATCATCAGCGGCACGAAGTAGTTGGCCAATCCGGCCATCATCGGCACGATGAACAGGAAGACCATCGTCGTGCCGTGCATCGTGAACAGCTGGTTGTAGGTCTGGGGCGCTATCAGCGTGTTTTCGGGGGCGCCGAGCTGCAGGCGCATCATCAGCGCCTCCACGCCACCCAGGAGGAAGAAGACGAAGGTCGTGACCATGTACATGATCCCGATGCGCTTGTGATCAGTCGTCGTGAACCAGCTGGTCCAGCCCTGCGCCTCGTGCTTGGCGTCGTGGGCGACGATCTGGGGGACTGGGGGGGCGTAGGTTGCCATCAGGGGTTCTCGACCTGTCCGGCGCCGACCTGCTTGCCCAGCTTGGCACGGGCTGCCTGGGCGTCGGCGTTGGCTTGCGCTATGAGCTTCTTCTGGTAGGCCAGCCAGGCTTCGAACTGCGCCGGCGGCACGGCCTTGACGGTCGCGATCATACGGGCATGGCCGCGACCGCAGAGGTTGGCGCACTGGCCGCGGTAGACGCCGGGCTTGGCGATCTTGAACCAGGTGTAGTTGTGGTAACCGGGCACCGCCTGGAACTTGCCGCCCAGCGCCGGAACCCACCAGGAGTGCACGACGTCCGCGGATACGATGTCGAGCGAGACGGTCGTTTCGGTCGGCACGACGAGTTCCTCGTAGGAATATGGCGCGCCGAGCCCGTCGGCTTCGTTGGCGCCGGGGTAGACGAACTGCCAGATGTACTGGCGTCCGATCACGGTGATCGGCAGAGCCTTGCCGTTGGGCGGCAGCCTGCGCTCGGCGCTGGCGTAGAGCACGCCGTTCTGCCCGACGGTCAGCTCGCCTTCGGGTCCGGAGTTGGAGGGGTCCTGGATCGAGGAGAGCTTGGCGAACGTGAGCACTGCCAGCACCACGAGGATCACCGCGGCGCCAACCGTCCAGCCGATCTCAAGGCGCGTATTGCCACGGATCTGAGCGGCGACGGCGCCTTTGCGCGCGCGGAACCTCCAAAGCGCATAGAGGAGCGCGCCCTCGACGAACACGAAGATCACGAGGGCGATGTAGAGGATGATCTCGTAGAGGCTGTCGATCTGCTTCGCGTTGGGCGAAGCGCCAGGCACGGGCCCGAAGAAGGCAAGCGATGGGTGTAGTAGGTGGTGCAAGGCGGTCGGGATTCTATTCAGGCTCGGGCGGAACGCGCTTCAACACCGCTCGCGGGCCGCCCAGATGCGGTCGCGAACGCGCGTGCGTGCTGCTTGGAGGGCACGAACGGGCGCTTCAACGGCCGGAGAAGCGCACCGGCCGCTTCTCCACAAAGGCCATCGCGCCCTCCAGGAAGTCGTCGGTCTCGGCCATCTCGCGCTGGATCTGCGCCTCGAGCTCGAGCTGCTCGGCCATGCCGGTGAAGAGCCAGCGGTTGAGCTGGCGCTTGGTGCCGGCGTAGGAGCGCGTCGGGCCGCCGGCCAGGCGTGCGCCGAGCGCCGCGACCTCCTCGTGCAGGTCGGCGTCGGGCAGGACCCGGTTGATCAGCCCCCACTGGAGCGCCTGCTCGGCGCCGATCCGCTCGCCGAGCATCGCCATCTCCATCGCGCGGGTCATGCCGATCCTGGCGGGCACGAACAGCGAGGAGCCGCCGTCGGGCACGAGCCCGATGTTCACGAAGGCCAGCAGGAAATAGGCGCTCTGCGACGCCACGATCAGGTCGCAGCACAGCGCCAGCGAACAGCCGATGCCTACCGCCGGGCCATTCACGGCCGCCACGACCGGCTTGGGCATCTCGCGGATGGCGTGCATGATCGGGTGGTAGCGCTCGGTCAGCGTCTTGTAGACGTCCGGACGCCCGCTCGGGGTCATCTCGCCGCCGCTAATGTCCTTCAGGTCGGCCCCCGAGGAGAACGCGCGGCCGGCGCCCGTGAGGATGACGGCGCGCACGGCGTCGTCGTCCACGACCGCGCGCAGGGCGGCGAGCAGGTCCTTGCCGAGCTGCTGATTCCAGGCGTTCAGGGCCTCGGGGCGGTTCAGCCGCACGGTGGCCGTGCCGTCGGTGATGGAAACGTTGACCGTCTCGTACGCAGTGCTGGGCTCGCTCATGGTCATCGCTGTCCTCTCGTCACATTCGTGGGTCTGAGATCCTAAGGTGTGCGCATGTCCCGGCCCGTGATCGGCATCTGCACCGCGATGGAGAACGCACGCTGGAGCGTGTGGGATCAGCAGGCGGTGCTGCTGCCGCGCAACTACATCGAGGCCGTGCAGCGCGCCGGCGGGCTGGCGCTGATGCTGCCGCCCGATCCGCTCCTTACGGAGGACCCGAGCGAGGCATTGGATCTGATCGACGGGCTGATGCTGGCCGGCGGCGCCGACATCGACCCGGCCTCCTACGGTGAGCCGCGCCACGCCGAGACGATCGGCACCGTGCCCGAGCGCGACGCCTTCGAGGTCGCGCTCACGCATGCGGCGATCGAGCGCGGGCTGCCGGTGCTCGGGATCTGCCGCGGCATGCAGCTGATCAACGTGGCCTTTGGGGGCACGCTGATGCAGCACCTGCCCGAGCGCTTTGGCCACCACGAGCACTGCCGCGTGTCGGGGAGTTTCGACGGCGCCGACCACGAGGTGCGGCTCGTGGAGGGCTCATTGGCGGCGAAGGCCGCGGGCGAGACCAGGCACGCCACCAAGTCCCATCACCATCAGGGAGTCGATCGGCTGGGGGAGGGCCTGCGGATCAGCGGCTACTCCACGATGGACGAGCTGCCCGAGGCGATCGAGCTGGACGGGCCGGCCTGGGTGCTGGGTGTGCAGTGGCACCCGGAGGCGGATGAGGCGAGCGGGTTGGTAGGGAGGTTGATAGGCGCTGCGCATGCCCGCGCAGAGGGCAAGCGTAGAAAGCCCGAAGCGCTTGTCGACAAACGGTCACCCGCGCTGTAGGCGCGGATGACCGTCGTCGCGCATCTTTCTAATTGAACTCCACGTAGAAGGGCTCTGGCTTGTCTTCAGGCCTGAACTTCCCTTCTGCGCCTTCCACGAGATTGAGGGTTGCCACCTCTACGCTTTGCCCGGTTTCGCAGTTGGGGGCTGTGCCGGTGGCACTGATCTCCGCCTGCACCGTGGTAAAGATGTCCGGGGTGCTGTAGTCGATGGTCACCTGTACGTTGTGAGGCGTAAACGACAGTCCGCCGAAGCAGAACGCGGATGTTGCCTCCAAGTGGACGTTGCTGGCTGTTATCCCCTTTGAGTTGGCTAGGTTGACCGTGCCGTTGGCCAAGATGTGTGCGTAAGCGAGCGCACTGCCGGGCGCTCCGTTGGTCCCGTTCGTTCCATTGGTTCCGTTTGTGCCCGCCGGACCCTGAGGGCCCGTTGGTCCCGCCGGACCCTGTGGCCCGCGCGGTCCACGCGGACCGGTTGTTGTCTTCATCTTCTTCTTGTGCTTGCTGGTCCTCGCCTTACTGTGGTGGCCCTTGCTGGTTGAGCCGGTGCCCGCCAAGGCGATGCTCGCGCCTGCGCCGGTCAGTGCCAGCGCGAGAAGGGCCGCGAGCAGCGCAGAGCCAAGCTTGCGCGTCGAGGATGCTCTCATGAGATAGATGCCTCCATTGTGCGTTGTGCGAGCACGCGAATGGTGCCCGCGTAGGTATCGCTGATCGTACTTTGCGGTTGTCTCCAAAAGTCCTGCCTATTCGTCCAGATACCACCGCTGATGGCCATTTTTTAGCGCCACTTAGAGGGCTAGCCTGAATCCCTAGGGCAAGAGTGATCCGATATCACGGGTCAGTCGATTCGTCCGCCGGACATCTTCAGAAGCCCAGGAGCGGGAGAGGGTGGGACAGATATGTCCATTAATCTGTATTGTTCTCAGCGAGCGCCATGCCAAGAGATGCGAGCGAGCTAGTGCTAGCTCGAAGTTGTGGCACTGCCTTAACCGAATTATACGAGTAATCAAAGAGGAGATTTGGGCATGCCGTCTTGTGTGCGAGTGGTGTTTGTTGGGGCGTTATGTTTTGCATGGGCGCTCACGGGATCGGTCGTGGCTCTAGCTGTGGCCCCTACGATCACAGGTATCACGCCTAACAATGGATCAGTCGCCGGTGGCACCTCAGTAACAATCACCGGCACGGGGTTTCCAGAAAGGGTGTCCATGATGAGTCAACCGGTCAAGTTCGGGAATAGTTTGGCCAGCAGCGTGACGGCTGAATCGTCCACAAGGATCAAAGCCACGAGCCCTCCTGGCAGTGGTCTTGTAAATATCTCAGTGACCAACTTTGCTGGCGAAACATCGGTACCTACTCCCTATGACCAGTTCGGATATGACCCTATTCCCAGTGGTCTGTGGTTGGGGTTGAACAATAATACGGTGAAGTATCTCGGTGCAGTCAATGCGTTTTCTCAGCATAACGTCGTCTATGACCGCAGTTTTGAGCTGACGGCTGGTCAGCTTCCGAGTGAATTGGAAAAAGGAACTGAAAAAGAAGAATTTGAAGAGAGACTTAGGGAAGACAATGAATATGGCATGATCCCTGTAAGTCTTATTGAGTATAAGAGCGCCTAACAGAATGAGTGTTGGAGTTGTTGGTGGCAGATGAGGGCGCAGCCGATGGTGAGGAAGGCTTCGTGGATGTCGGCGCGTCGGTCGTAGCGGCGCTCCAGGCGGCGGTGCTGGTGCAGCCAGGAGATCGTGCGCTCGATCACCCATCGTTCTTTGCCGAGCCCTGAGCCGTGGCTGGTTTTGCGCTTGGCGATACGCGGCGTGATGCCGCGCTCGCGGAGCGCCTTGCGGTGCTTGCGGCTGTCATACGCCCGGTCGGCGAGCAGAGCTTTCGGCTTGAACTTGCCGTGAGCGCCGGTCGGGGGAACGCGGTCGACGAGCGCCAGGAGCTCGGTGATGTCGTTGCGGTTCGCGGCGGTGAGAGTCGCGGCCAGAGGGGTTCCCCGGCCGTCGCAGATCACGTGGTGCTTGGAGCCCGGCCGGCGCCGATCGACGGGCGAGGGACCGGTTTTCTCGCCCCCCCTTTGGCCCGCACATGCGAGCTGTCCACCACCGCACGGGACCAGTCCAACTGGCCCGCGTCCTGCAACTCATCCAAGAGCACCTGGTGCAAGCGTTCCCAGACCCCCGCTTCGTTCCAGTCCCGCAGCCGCCTCCAGCACGTCATCCCCGACCCACAACCCATCTCTTGGGGCAGATCCTCCCACGGGATGCCCGTCTTGAGCACGAACAGGACGCCCGTCAAAGCCTGCTGGTCGGGCACCCGCTTGCGACCCGGATACCGGTACCGCCGCTCCACGCACGGCAACAACGGCTCGATCCGAGCCCACAACCCATCACTGACCAGTGGTTTCGCCATAGACACCGTCTACGACAACAGCATCCCAAAACCTCTTTCTGTTAGGCGCTCTAAGGGCTACGATAGAGAAGGTTATCAATTTAAGTCCGATCCGGAATTTCCGCAGGTTCGCACCAAGAAAGAAGAAGAAGAAGGCAAGAACACCATCAAGGGATATGCCTCGGGGTTCGTAAAGTCAGCGTCGGCGATTCTCAAATTGGTCAACGAAAAGTACCCAGGTATGCAGGTTCTTTTTGAACCGATGAATGAGCCTTGGGGGTATACAACACCACAGTACAGCGGAAAAGAGTATGCAAATGTCGTTGTCGAAATACTCCACGAAGCTTCGTTGGCCGGTATACCCTTGAGCGACATTTATGTCGGCGCGATTGGATGGGACTGTACGGCGACTCAATGCGGGGAATACTGTCACCCCGAAAGCGGTAAGTCATCTTGTATCAGCAACGACTGGGTGCCAGCAATGTATGCAGCGCAACCAAAGCTGGAGACTGAAATCCAGGGTTGGTACTTCCATCCATATGGACCACCTTCGGGTACTGAAGAAGGGGATAGCCGTGGTGTCGAATCTGTTCCCCTAGTACAAGAAAAGATGACGTCCGGTCAGAATAACATCATCGTCTCTGAGATCGGCTACTGCGCCGAAGATGTCAACGAAGGCATTGCATGCGGTGGAGATGGCACTAGCGGTACGGTTGCCGCCAGCGATCTGACTGAAATGCTTGACCATGCGAAGCGTTATCATGAAGCGGGCTGGCTAAAGGCACTGATCATCTTTTCCCGCAACGATGGTGGCTGGGCGATGGAAAGCTACCCCGCAAAGACTCTTACCAAATCGGGCGAAGCTCTTGATGTCTTCGCGGAATCTCTGGTGGGTTGGGCGATAGAGTTGAACTCCCAGCCTGGAACGCTCGGCGGGTCATCTGTATGGGGTGTCGTGCGTATCTTCTACTGCGTGTGCCGCAATTGGGTTCTATAAAAGCAATAACCTGGCGGAGTATTGGAACGGCACGGAATGGTCGATTCAATCCATACCCAGTCCTAGCGGGGCAGAGGAAAGTGTGCTGCGAGGTGTGTCCTGCTCGTTGACGGCTGCTTGTACTGCTGTCGGGTACTATAAAAACAGCTCAGGTACTGAGGTCACGTTGGCTGAGTACTGGAATGGTGCGGAATGGATAGTTCAGTCCACGCGCCTAACCCCAGTGGGGCAGAGGAAAGCATCCTGCGAGGTGTGTCCTGCTCATCGATGGCTGCTTGTACTGCTGTCGGGTACTATAAAAACAGCTCGGGTACCGAGGTCACTTTGGCTGAGCGTTGGAATGGCACGGGGTGGGTGATCCAGTTGACGTCAAACCCGTCGGGGGCGACTGCCAGCGAACTGCTTGGGGTCTCGTGTTCGTCCTCCACGGCCTGTGTCGCCACTGGGCGCAATCACAACAGCTCGGGTATTGGGGTCACTTTGGCTGAGCGTTGGAATGGCACGGAATGGACGCTTCAGTCAACGCCCAACCCGTCGGGAGCGACTGAAAGCGAATTGCGTGGAGTGTCGTGCACGTCCACGACAACCTGTACCGCTATCGGGCGATACGTGAACAGTTTGGGTACAAAGGTCAGTCTGGCTGAGCGTTGGAATGGCACGGAATGGCTGGTTCAGTCGACGCCCAACCCAGCAGGTGCGGAGATGAGCGAACTGCTTGGAGTGTCATGCTCGTCGTCTACGGCTTGCTCTGCCGTGGGGTACTCAGAAATTGGCGGTCCTATGGCTTCTATCGTTACTTTGGCTGAGCGTTGGAATGGCACGGAATGGTCTCTCCAGTCGATTCCCAACCCGACAGGACCGGAAAGCCAGCTATATGGGGTGTCATGCAAATCGCCTACGGCCTGCGTCGGCGTTGGATACCACTACAGCACCGTTACGCTGGCAGAGGCCAACTTCTAACAAACGGGCATCGGATTGGTGGAGCGGGGCATGGCCGATATGACTGGCGGCCGGGACCCAGTGGAGCATTCCATGGCAGCTGTCGGGCCTGCTCCGGCGGCTTGGGCGTCGCTTTCCCCGGTCTGTCGGCCGATGCAGGCGCTCTCCGCTGCTCCGCATATACTCCCCGGCCTGTGCGGAGGTCGAGGCTGACTGGAATGGGCGAGGGACCCGGCTCATCGGCCTCCGGCCGACTGCGCCACCCTCTAATTCGGGCAACCGCCTGGGCGGTCGTGGCGGCGGGGGTGGCGGCGCCGTTGGTGCGCAGGCGGGTGGCGGCGCCGAAGCTCGTCGTGCAGACGGTGGCGTTCGCGGCGCCGGTCGGCTTGTCGGTGGCGCTCAGGCGCTCCAAGCGGCGCGACGTGGCGGTGTGCTGTCTGCAGATGTGGGCGTACGTGGCGGCTTACAAGAGTCCCAACGACGACCCGCAGGTACAGGCAGAGCGGGTGCGCATCGACTACCCGATCGACGTCGATCGCTTCCTGGGAATGGGCGAGCTGCCGACGGTGCGCCTGCAACGCAGGCTGGCAAGGGTTGGGCCGGAGGGTGCGCGGTGGCGCAGGCTCGACAAGACGCTGGTCTGGGCGCACTGGGTGTGGTTCATGGTGCCGCACGGCTCGCTCGCGTACATCCTCATACGCAGGCCCAAGGGGTTCCCGCGCGCGGCCGTGATGATGTACGCGGTGTTCGACGTGGGCGCGATGGTGTACTGGGTGCTGCCAACGGCGCCGCCTTGGTACGCCACGTCGGTGGCGGGTCGCGAGGCCGGGCACCCCGCGGTGAGGCGCATGATGGTCGAATACGGTGAGTTCTTCTGGAGGGACGGCTGGGGGCCCCTCTACAGTGTGCTTGGAGGCAATCCACTGGCCGCGATGCCCTCACTGCACTTCGCGACGTCTGTGATGGCGGCGCTCCTGCTCGCAGAGACCGGGCCGCTGGCGGGCGCCCTGGGCTGGGGCTATGCGGCCACGCTGGGCTTCGCGTTGGTGTACCTAGGCGAGCACTACGTGGCCGACCTGGTGGCTGGCGCGGCGCTGACGACGGCCGTGCGTCGCCTGGGGCCGCGCGCGGCCCCGGCGCTCGCGAGGGTGGGCAAATCAATCGCCGTGCTGGAGGCCAAAGCGCACGAGGAGAGGGGGGTGGTTTGACGGGGGAAGAAGGTGATCGCGCAGTGCGGCTAGACGGCGCGGCTCAGGACCGCGAGGAGGAGATGTCGCTCCAGCAGTTGCGCGAAGCGGCGCACGACGAGGAGATGCCGCGCATTCAGCTCACGCGCCGGCGCGCGATCTCCGGCGTGCTGTTCGTGCTCTCGGCGGTGGCCTTCTTCTATTTCGTGCTGCCGAAGATCTCGGGGGTGGGCGCGACGGTGCACCGCATCGAGCGCGGCGACGGCTGGTGGATCGCGGCGGGCGTGGTGCTGGAGGCGCTGTCCTTCGCGGCCTACGTCGTGCTCTTCCAAGCCGTCTTCGTGCGCGAGCCCGGACCGATCGGCTGGCGCGAGAGCTACCTGATAACGATGGCCGGCGTGGTGGCTACGCGGCTGCTGGCCACCGCGGGAGCGGGAGGGGTGGCGCTGACGGCGTGGGCGCTGCGGCGCTCGGGGATGGAGGCGCGGCTGGTGGCGTGCCGGATGGTGGCGTTCATGGTGCTGCTGTACGTGATCTACGCCGGCTCGCTCGTGTTGGCCGGCCTGGGCCTCAACACCGGGCTGTTCCCGGGCGGCGGGTCGTTTGCGATCACGATCCTGCCAGCGACCGTGGGCGCCCTGCTGCTGGCAATAGGCGGCGCGGTGGCGCTGCTGCCACAGGACGCGGAGCGCAGGCTGAACCAGTGGGCCAAGGGCTCCGGGCGCGTGGCCCACTGGATGGCGCGCGCGGTGACGGTGCCGGCGCTGGCGGCGAGCGGCGTGCGCACGGCAATCGCGCTGGTACGCACGCGCGACCCGCGCCTGCTGGGGGCGCCAGCGTGGTGGGGCTTTGAAATCTGCGTGCTCTGGGCCTGCTTCCATGCCTTCGGCAAGCCGCCGCCGTTCACGGTCATCTGGATGGCGTACTTCGTCGGAATGCTCGGCAACCTGCTGCCCCTACCGGGCGGCATCGGCGGCGTCGAGGGAGGCATGATCGGCGCGCTCGCGGCCTTCGGCGTCCACTTCAACCTGGCGGTGCTGGCGGTGCTGAGCTACCGCGGGATCTCCTTCTGGCTTCCGACGATCCCAGGTTTGGTGGCCTACCTGCAGTTGCGCCGCACAGTGGCGCGCTGGCGCGAGGAGTCGGTGGGCTATACTTTACAAAGTAAAGCGACCAATACGCCGAATAAGGATGAGTTGAGATGGCAGACGTCGAGAACGTGATCATCGTGGGCAGCGGCCCGGCGGGGTACACCGCGGCGCTCTACACCGCGCGCGCCAACCTCGCGCCGCTCGTGATCGAGGGTTTCGCCTGGGGTGGCCTCTTGCAGCAGACGACCGACGTCGAGAACTATCCGGGCTTTCCCGAGGGGATCATGGGCCCGGAGATGATGCAGAAGTTCCGCGATCAGGCCGAGCGCTTCGGCGCGCGCCTGCTGACCGAGCAGGCCGACCGCATCGTGCTGTCCTCGGAGCCAGGCGGCGTTCACCGCGTATGGGTGGGCGAGACCGAATACCGCGCGCACACCGTCGTGCTGGCGATGGGCGCCGAGCACAAGAAGCTGGGGATTCCCGGCGAGGACGAGCTGGGCGGCCGCGGCGTGAGTTACTGCGCGACGTGCGACGCCGCTTTCTTCCGCGATGCGCAGACGATCATCGTAGGCGGCGGCGACTCGGCGATGGAGGAGGCCATCTTCCTCTCCAAGTTCGCCCGCAAGGTCACGATCGTGCATCGCCGCGACGAGTTCCGCGCCTCGAAGATCATGCTGGAGCGTGCACGCGCGCAGGAGAACATCGAGTTGCTGACGCCCTACACCATCAAGAGCTTCGAGGCCGGTGAGAGCGGCACGCTGGGCCACGCTGTGCTGCGCAACACGGAGAGCGGCGAGGAGCGCACGCTGCCGGCCACCGGGGTCTTCATCGCGGTCGGCCACGAGCCCCAGTCAGGCCTGGTGGCGGATCAGGTGGACGTGGACGAGAACGGCTACGTGCGCACCGAGGGCCGCTCCACACGGACGCGCCTGCCCGGCGTCTTCGCGGCTGGAGATCTCGTGGACCACACATACCGTCAGGCGATCACCGCCGCCGGCTCTGGCTGCCAGGCGGCGTTGGACGCCGAGTGGTATCTGCGCGACACGCCAGAGGTGCTTACGCCCGAAGGCATGCCCGTGGGCGATCTGGCGGAGGCGCAGTGGGCGCCGGCCGTCAACGCGGCTTCCTAGACCTCACAGATCGGGCGCCGGGGCGGCCTCCGGCTTCAAAGTCAACGCTTGCGGTCAAGACCACCGCCAGCCCGGAGAACGTGAGGTAGGCCTAGCCCTCGTACTCGAAGAACCCAGCACCCACGTCGCGTCCCAGCCGCTCGCCGAGCACCAGGCGGCGTAGCGCCGGTGCGGGGCGGTAGCGCTCCTCGCGGTACTCCTCGCACAGCGCCTCCAGCACCGTCAGCACGTGGTCGAGGCCGATCATGTCCGCCCACTCGAGCGGTCCCCGGGGATGGTTCATCCCCAGCTTCATGCCGATGTCGATGTCGCCCGCGCTGCCCACGCCTTCGCCCAGTGCGAAAGCCGACTCGTTGATGACCTGACAGACCATCCGTCCCAGCACCAGGCCCGGCGCGTCACCCACCCACGCGGTGTGCTTGCCCAACGCCGCGAAGAAGCGCTCCGCGCGCGCCACGGCTGCCGGCGAGGAGTGTTCGCTGCGCGTCAGCTCGACCAGCCCGGCCTGCTCGAAGGGCGGCAGCACGTGAAAGCCCACGCTCGGCCCGCCCGGGTCCAGGGCGGCCAGCGATCCGCTGTCGCACAGCACCACGCGCGGCCCCCCACGCGCGCCGTCTCCCTCATCGCTCACACCGCACTCCACGATCAGAGCCGGCAACTCGCGCTGCGCGTCCTGGGGTCCACGCACGTCGTAACCGGCTTGCACGGCGGCTGTGCGCAGCTCTCCTGCCAGGACGCCTTCGCCGCAGATGACGACTACCCCCTCGCCGTCACTGGGCGCACTCTGTGCCGGCGCCGCCGGGTCCTCGGCGCGGTGGGGTCCCTCGCCGGAGTAGTCGTAATACCCGTGCCCGCTCTTACGCCCATACAGCCCTGCCGCCACCATCCGCGCCTGGATCGGCGAGGGTCGCCAGCGCGGCTCGCCGAAACCCAGTTCGTAGAAGCTGCGCGAGACGTCGAAGCCCGTGTCCACCCCCACCAGGTCGCTCAGCTCGAACGGCCCCATGCGAAAGCCGCCCTCCAGCCGCACGATGCGGTCGATGCTCTGCACGTCGGCGATCTGCTCCTGGAGCAGCCGCAGCGCCTCAAGCCCAAAGGGCCGGTTGCAGCGGTTGACCAGGAATCCCGGACCGTCGGTTGCGCGGATCACGGTCTTGCCCATCGCCTCGCCCATGGCGGTGGCCACCGCGAGCGCCGTCTCGCCGGAGCGCATCCCGGCGATCACCTCCACCAGCTTCATCACAGGCGCGGGGTTGAAGAAGTGCATCCCGACCACCCGCTCGGGATGCGTGGCCGCCGCCGCGATTGCCGTGACCGGCAGTGAGGAGGTGTTCGTCGCCAGCACGCACTGCTCGCTCACCACCTCCGACAGGCGTCCATACAGCTCGTTCTTCAGCTCCAGGCGCTCCGGCGCTGCCTCGATCACGAGTTCGCACGGCGCGAACGCCTCGATGTCCGCCACCGCCTCCAGGCGCGCCGCGGCGGCTGTTGCGTCCTCCGCGCTGAGCCGGCCCTTGGCCGCTTCCTTTTGGAGCCCGCCAACGGCACGCTCGATGCCGCGCTCCAGCGCCTGCGGGATCGGGTCGTGCAGCAGCGTCCGCGCGCCCGCCTTTGCAGCGAGCTGCGCGATGCCCGAGCCCATCGTTCCGGCGCCGAGCACGCCGATTGTCTGTGCTGCCTCCCGGCTCATCGGGGCGGCACACTACCGCCTCCGCGAGGGGGGACCCCCGCAGGCTTCAAGTATCCAGACCTGGGACCGGCTGAACCGGCAGCGGCCCGTGGATTGCTTCCAGTTCAGCAAGATCCGCGTGGTCCCGCGGCCGTCCGGCCAGACGCTTGAAGGCCACGAGGCTGGCCAGGCCGGCGACGTGAAAGGGACCGCCGCCCAGATCGGCCGTCACGGCACCCTCGATTACGGTTGCGAAATCGAGCGGAGGGCTACCCTCGCGCAGGAGGTCAACCACTCCGTGAGGCGTGCGCAGGCGACTGTGGTCGCGTCCGCTCAGCTGGTCAAGCTGTAGCGGCCGGTCGTCGTTGAACCAGCGGGCCTGGAGCCCTTCGAGCACCAGCTCAAGAGCCCGGTCGTTCGCGGCTTCCTCGGGTATCAGCAGGTCGATGTCCTCGGTCCCCCGCACGTAGCGGTTGGCGATCACGGCGAATCCGCCGATCACGACGAACTTCGCATTGCCCCCAAGGAGCGTGCCAGTCAACGCCTCCAGATCAGGCGGGATGAACGGCTCGGTCATCACCGACTCGCTCGACCGCGTCCAGCAGCAGACCAGCCTGCCTGCAGATGGCCATTCCGCGACGTAGAAGCTCCTCTACCGGCGTGTCAGGCGCGGGGGTGAGGGCGCGGTACTCCTCCTGGTTGATGCGCACCCACTCGGCCTCGTGGCCGGGTGTGAGCAAGGTTCGAGAGCCAGCCATCGCCAGTCATTTTACATTCGTGCCATGACGTTCCCGCGGCGCCTGCGCCCGCGGACACAATGACCAACGGTGCCCGCACCACCAACCCGCGCACACCGCACGCCAGGCGTCACAGGGCCGGCCCAGCCGGCCCCTCCCAACAATCCTCGCCTCAGGACGGCAAGCCTCGCCTCAGGACGGCACGAGCGCGTTGATGCCGGTCATCGCGCGGCCGATGATCAGCTTCTGGATCTGTGAGGTGCCCTCGTACAGCGTCGTCACGCGCACGTCGCGGAAGTAGCGCTCGACGGGGTGGTCGTTGACGTAGCCGGCGCCGCCGTGGACCTGGATCGCCGTGTTGGCGCACTCCACGGCGGCCTCCGTGGCGTGCAGCTTGGCGACTGACGTCTCCAGCGTGTTGGGGCGGCCCTGGTCCTTCAGGAAGCCCGCGCGCCACACCAGCATCCGCGAGGCGTCGGTCTTCAGGACCATGTCGGCGATCATCGCCTGCACCAGCTGGAAGCTCGCGATCGGCCTGCCGAACTGCTCGCGCTCCTGAGCGTACTTGACCGACTCCTCCACGCAGCCGCGGCAGATGCCGACGCAGCCCGCCGCCACCGAGAAGCGGCCGCTGTCCAGCGCCGACATCGCCACCTTGAAGCCGTCGCCGACCTCGCCCAGGATGTCGTTCTCGCCGACCTCCACGTCTTCCAGGGAGATCGCCGCCGTGTCGGAGGCATGCAGGCCCATCTTGTGCTCGATCGTGCTCGGCTGGTACCCCGGCTGCTCGGTGTCGACCAGGAAGCACGCCAGGCCGCGGTGGCCCTTCTCGGGGTCCGTCTGGGCGAAGATCAGCGCCAGCTTCGCGTAGTTGCCCATCGAGATCCACATCTTCGCGCCGTTGATCCTCCAGCCCGTCTCGGTCTTCACGGCGCGCGTGCGCTGGTTGGCGGCGTCCGAGCCCGTGTCGGGCTCGGTCAGGCCGAAGCACCCCAGCCACTCGCCGCTGCACAGCCGCGGCAGGTAGTGCTGCTTCTGCTCCTCCGTTCCCCACTTCAGGATCGCGCTGCACACCAGCGAGGTCTGCACCGAGATGACCGTCCTGACGGAACTGCAGCCGCGACCGATCTCCTCCACGACCAGGCCATAGTCGAGGTAGCCCAGGCCCGCGCCGCCGTACTCGCGCGGGACGATCGCGCCAAGGTAGCCCTGGTCGGCGATCATCTTCACCAGGCCCAGATCGAAGTGGTGGTTGCGCGCGTTTTCGCGCGCCCGCTCGACGATCTCCTTGTCGGTGAACTCGCGGGCCGTCTCCTGGATCAGGCGCTGCTCGTCTGTCAAATCGAAGTCCACGTCGTCGTCTCTCCTCTAGTTGAGCTTGGGTGATTTCCATGGCGCCGCCACGCGCCTCGCTATCTCGTCGGCTAGGCCCTCGATCGGCAGGCGCTCCTGGGAGAGCGAGTCGCGATCGCGCAACGTGACCGTCTTGTCCTGCAGGCTCTGATGGTCGACGGTGATGCAGAACGGCGTGCCGATCTCGTCCTGGCGGCGGTAGCGCTTGCCGATCGAGCCCCCCTCGTCATACTCCGCCTGAACCCGCCCGCGTACCTCCTGGTAGACCTCGCGCGCCAGCTTAGGCTGGCCGTCCTTCTTCAGGAGCGGCAGCACCGCCGCCTTGACCGGCGCCAGGCGCGGGTGCAGGCGCAGAAGCGTGCGCCGCTCCCCCGCCTTCGCCTCGGCGCCTTCCCCGTCGCCCCCACCAGTCGGCACGACCTCCTCGTCGTAGGCGTCCACGAGGAAGGCCAGCGTCGCCCGATCCGCTCCCGCCGCGGGCTCGATCACATGGGGCACGTAACGCTCGCCGCTGGCCTGATCGAAGTACTCCAGCTTCTCGCCCGAGAACTTCGCGTGCTGGGTCAGGTCGAAGTCGCCACGGTTGGCGATGCCCTCAAGCTCCGACCAGCCGATGGGGAAGAGGTACTCCACGTCGCTCGTCGCGCTCGAGTAGTGCGACAACTCGTCCTGCTCGTGCTTGCGCAGGCGCAGATGATCGGGGCGCAGACCCAGCTCCACGTACCAGCGCTCGCGCTCCTTGAGCCAGTGCTCGAACCACGTCTCGGCTTCAGTGGGCGCGACGAAGAACTCCATCTCCATCTGCTCGAACTCCCGCGTGCGGAAGATGAAGTTGCCCGGCGTGATCTCGTTGCGGAAGGACTTGCCGACCTGCGCGATCCCGAATGGCGGCTTCTTGCGCGAGAACTGCACGACGTTCTTGAAGTTGATGAAGATCCCCTGCGCCGTCTCAGGGCGCAGGTAGGCCGTGGACCCCGACTCCTTCACCGGCCCGATCGTCGTCTCGAACATCAGGTTGAAGTCCCTCGCCTCCGTCAGGTCGCACTCGGACGTCTCGCCGGGGTGCTTTGAGGGCTTGCGCCCGCACTGCAGCTCCGCGAGGTGGTCGGCACGGTAGCGTCTGCCGCACGTGCGGCAGTCCACCAGCGGGTCCGTGAAGCCCGCCAGGTGGCCCGAGGCCTCCCACACGCGCGGGTGCTGCAGGATCGCCGAGTCCAACGCCACAATGTCGTCGCGCTCGGAGAGCATCGCCCGCCACCATTCGTTCTTGACGTTGCCCTTCAGCAGCACCCCGTAGTGGCCGAAGTCGTACGTCGAGCCCACCCCGCCGTAGATCTCCGAGGACGGGAAGATGAAGCCGCGGCGCTTGCACAGCGCCACGATCTTGTCCATCGTTACGACGTCCTGCGCGAGCGCAGGCTCCGAAGTTGGGATGGGGGAGGGGTCTGGGGCGGCGGTTCCTGTCATGGCACTCACCGCGGATGCTATTCGAGCGCTCCCGCGCGGCGGGCCCGGCCGTCTTTCGGGTGGGGAGCTACGCTGGTCCAAGCGCGTTTTCAGATCTCGCTTGACAAATTTGGTCGTTTGTGTTTTTCTTGTCGTATTCGAGCGTCGCTACCCATACCTCTCCAGTGGCGCTCGAACTAACTTCAGCATTCCATCGCTGCTGAAACCGGACTCCCCAGGGTGCGTTGTGGCTGGGGCCGCGGCGCTCACCGGTGTCCTTGCTCGGAGGCCGTGCCCTGCCTGCTCAGAGGCCGTGGCCTGCCTGCTGGAGTCCGTGCCCTGCCCGCTCTGAGGTCGCGGCTCACCTGCTGGAGTCCGCGACGCCCGCTGGGGACCCTCGGGTGTCCCTAAGATGGCGTCCTTGGCGAGGATCTTGATTGTCGGCGGAGGCCGCAGGGGGCGGCGCCTGGCCGCTGCGGTGGGCGACGAGGGTCACGCTGTGCGCATCGTCTCCCGCTCGGACGCCCGCCGCGCCGACATCGAGGCCGTCGGCGCCGAGTACTTCGTCGGCGACCCCGACCGTCTCGGCACGCTACGCGGCGCTCTGGAGGGCGTCACCGTCGCCTGTTGGCTGCTCGGTACGGCCAGCGGACCGCCCGAGCAGGTGCAGGCGTTGCACGGCTCGCGCCTGCGCTCCTTCGTGGTGCAGGCCGTCGACACCACCGTGCGCGGCTTTCTCTACGAGGCCTCCGGCCCGCCCGCGCTCACCGCCGTGCTCGCCGAGGGTCGGCGCATCGTGGCGGAGGTCGCCACGCGCAACGCCATACCTGTGGCCTTCCTCACGGCCGATCCCTCCGACGTGGAGACTTGGCTGGGCGCCGCACGCGCTAACCTGTCCCTATTCCTGTAAATCCCGATCAGGATTCGCACAACCACCATCGCTCGGAAGGTGATCCCTTGTCTGACTACGCCAACGACGTACTCGTCGAGGCCGACTGGCTGCAGCAGCACCTCGACGACCCCAGCATTCGCATCGTCGAGGTCGACGAGAATCCGCAGCTCTATGCCGAGGCGCACATCCCAGGGGCCATCGGCTTCGATTGGAAGAAGGACCTCCAGGACCAGGTGCGCCGCGACTTCCTCGGGCCGAAAGACTTCGGCCGGCTGTTCGGCGACAACGGCATCTCCAACGAGCACACGATCGTGCTCTACGGCGACCGCAACAACTGGTTCGCCGCCTATACCTACTGGTATCTGAAGTACTACGGCCACGACCGCGTGCTGCTGCTCAATGGCCCCCGCGAAAAGTGGATCGCCGACGGCCGCCCCACCACTGCCGAGGTGCCCGTCCATGCGCCTGCTGGCTTCACCGCTCAGCCCGGCAACGACGCCATTCGTGCGCGCCGCGAAGAGGTGCTGGAGGCCATCGGCAACGCCACCAAGCTGGTCGACGTGCGCTCTCCCGCGGAGTTCTCCGGCGAGTTGATCTCACCCAGCGGCTACGAGCAGGAGGGCGCCCAGCGCGGCGGACACATCCCCGGCGCCGCCTCGATTCCCTGGGCGCAGGCCGTCAAGGAGGACGGAACCTTCAAGTCCTCGGAGGAGCTGCGCGAGCTGTACGGCTCCAAGGGCGTCCTCAACGGCGATGACATCATCGCCTACTGCCGCATCGGCGAGCGCTCGGCGCACACGTGGTTCGTGCTGCACGAGCTGCTCGGCCAGCAGCAGGTCAAGAACTACGACGGCTCCTGGACCGAGTGGGGCAATCTCGTCGGCGTGCCCGTAGAGGTCGGGGCTTAGCACGCTGTCGAGGAGGACGAGGCTGCGAGAGGGCGTCGAGGACGGCTTAGAGATGACTCCTCAGCTGGCGCGCGACGAAGAGAGCAGCTCTTCTTCGCGCGCCAGCAACAGCTCCAGAATGCGCGCCGTGGCGCCCCAGATGAGGTGTCCGTTGACGATGTAGGCGTCGGTCTCGAAGGAGACCCCACGCCGCTCCATCTGCGTGCGCGTCCTGCCTGCGCGCAGCGCGCGCAGCGGCAGCTCGAGCACCGCGTTGACCTCGCGCGGCGACATTAGCCACACCCTGCCCGCCGGAATCAGGCCCACGAAGGGGTGGATCACGTAGTTGGTAACCCACGTAGGCGTCGGCTCCAGGGCTCCCAGCAGCGTCACGTCGCTGCGCGCCAAGCCGATCTCCTCCTCGGCCTCGCGCAGCGCCGTCTCGCTGAGATCGGCGTCCCCCGGGTCTTGCCGGCCGCCCGGGAAGCTGATCTCGCCCGCATGGCTGCGCAGATCGGCTCGGCGTCGTGTCAGCACTGCGTGTGGCTCATCGCCGTCGGCCGCGACGAACAGCGGCACCAGCACCGCCGCTGGGATCGCGGTGCTCGGCGGCGCCGCGCGCTGCTCGTCGGCGGCGCTCAGCGCCCCAGCTCTGAGGTCAGATGAACGAGTTCGACGCGCTCCTGGAACATCACCTCGCCATCCAGCGCCCGGTGCACCGGACACTTGGCGGCGATCACCTGCAGACGCTCCAGCTGGTCCTCGGGCAGCTCGTCGGGCAGACGCAGCACCAGCTCGAAGCGTGTGGGGCAGCCGCGCTCGGCTGGGCTGTATTGCACCTCAACCTCCACATGGCCGATGTCCCAACCCTTGCGTGCCGCGTACATCTCCATCGTGATCGCCGTGCACGAGGCCAGGCTCACCGCCAACAGCTCCTGCGGGTCCGGCCCCGCGTCCTCGCCGCCAGACTCAAGCGGCTCGTCCACCAGCACCTGATGGTCACGCACCTGCACGCTGTGACGGAAGCCCCCGTCGCTGCGCCGTGCCGTGGCTTTCATTCTCGTTCTCGCCTGCCCCTCCATCTGCATCAAACCTCCCTGTGCTCTACATGGTACTCCGCGAGCACGCTCCGCCAAAGGGTTAACGGTTGTCTGCCGCCTGGCCTCATGACAGCGGGTTGAACAGCAGGCCCGTCAAGAGCTTCGGATAGAAGAACGTCAACTTCGGCGGCATGTTCTCGCCCGCACGCGCCACCTCTGAGACCTGGGCCACCGGCGTGGCGCGCATCACGAATGCCACGTCGTACTCGCCGCCCCGCACCAGCGCCAGCGCCTGCTCTGTATCGCGGGCATAGCCGAAGTCGTGCAGATGCGAGATATCGTCGTCGCTCAGCTCCAGCGCGCCCTTCAGCAGCAACGTCTCCAGCACCCCCGTGTCCAGGTGCCGGTAGGCCTCCGAGTGGCCGGCCAGCGCGGCATCGGCGATGGCCTGGTCCTTCAAGGTCAGTCTCAACGGGCGCCTGGACTGGGCGTCGATGTAGCCCAGCTGCAACGGGCCCGTGCCGCCGGGCGGCGCGATCTCGGCAGCCGACACCTCGGCGATCTCGAAGTCGCGCCTCAGCGCCTCCGCCAGGCGCTCCTGGCGGACCGTGTTCATCCCCCGCACGAGGCGATGGGTGGGGAACACCGTCAGTCCCGGGTCCTCAAGGGCCACCAGGCACATCAGCACGTATTGATGCTCGCCATCCCCGCCGATCTCCTCGGCGTATGCGCGCGCCGTCTCATAGCGGTGGTGCCCGTCGGCGATCAGCAGCTCCCTACCGCGCGTGGCCTCCCGTACGGCGGCGATCGCCTCGGAATCGGCCACGCGCCAAAGGCGGTGCATGGTGCCCTGCGCGTCCGCCGCCTCGCCCCACGGAGCCTCCGCCGTGGCTGGCTCAAGCGCCGTCCAAGCCGTGTGCTCGGGGTCGCTGTAGAGCGAGAAGATCGGCGACATGTTGGCGCGCGTCGCGCGCGTCAGTCGCAGCCGGTCCTCCTTGGGCCCCGGATGCGTGCGCTCGTGCGGGCGCACTCCGCCCGGCCCGTACGCCTCGATGCGCACGCGGCAGAAGAAGCCCCTACGCGTCTGCGCCACGCCGTCGGGGCCCGTGTACTCCTGCGTGTGCGCCCACACCGCCGGCTGCTCGTCGCGCACCACCGCACCCTGCAGCTGCCAGGCGTCGAACAGGTCGCCCGCCGCTTCGTAGCGATCCCGCCCGCCCTGCTCGCTCCTGGGGAGATCGACGGCCGCGACGTTGTAGGGCGAGCGCCGCAGCAGCTCCTCGCGCTGCGCCTCGTCGATCACGTCGTACGGCGGCGCCACGACGTCGGCCAGCGCGCCGACCTCGGCGAGGTCGTAGTGCAGAGCGCGCAGCGGCTCGATCTCGGCCATGACGGAGCGGGACCCTAGCAGCGCTTGGGGCGCCGCAGGCGTCGCCTTTGCGAGCAGCCGAGATCCGGCTCGATCGGGCCGGCCGTGCGATTTACCGCGCTATCCCTACTCTTAGGCATACGGGGCGTGGCGCAGCCTGGTAGCGCACCTGCTTTGGGAGCAGGGGGTCCCGGGTTCAAATCCCGGCGCCCCGATTGAATTGCTGTTGGATGCAGGAGGATGCTGGGGCCTCCTGGGGAGTCTCGGGTTTTGGTTCTGGGCTTTGGATCGCGTAACCGCTGCCGGCGCACGGTGAGCTTCACGCAGATGCGGCTGGTGTGAAGCATCTGGATGCGTCGATACGGTCCGGCGATGCCCACTGGCCCGAGGAAGCCGACGGCAACCAAGCCCGTGTGGGAGAGCGGTGCGAGGGTCAGGTTTCACTACACCCAGCCTGATTTCGCCGAACTCATTCTGGCTGAACAGACATACCGCGTTTCAGCGCAGGCGGGTCGCGCCGGACACGGGTTGTACGTGACGTCTGCTCGGCCGGGAGCGATGTCCGACGAGGTGCTGCTTCGCCTGCTGTTCACTCGCCCTCGCCCCGCGCTGTTCGTCGAGGGCGTGGTGGTCCTTCGCGACGACGCCTTTCCGTGGGTGCGGTACGCGCCGCGCAAGTACGTCTATCGGACCGAGCCGTCGGTGACCTTGGATCTATCGCTGGTGCTCGTTGGGATCGGTGCCCGTCGCCGGGGGACTTGGCTGTGGTCGGAGGGCATCTACGTGTGATCGACGAGTCTGCTATCCTGACATCAGAAAGTCAGCTTAGTTAAAGATCTGGTTATGCCCACAGCGACTCTCTCCAACCCTCTCCCTCTGGTCCGCGCCGACGGGCGCGGCTACACCTATGCAGGGGAGTCGGTTGACGGCTTCGCGGATCATCCCGAGCTGGCGATTCAGGCGCGGGTGCGACTCGCGCGGCTCGCCGAGCGCTATACGCCGAAGAAGCTCTCCAGCACCCAGCGCGATCTGCTGGCCACACCGCAGGCCGAGCGCGATGCCTCAAGGAGGCCTTCTGTGGCCCAGGAGGGCTTTCAGGCCGATGAGGAGGAGGCCGCGCGGGCATGGGAGGAGGCTGTCTACGCCGAGTTGTCCTCGGGGCAGCAGGCGTGGGTCTCAGCGCCAAGTCGCCATCCCGCCCTGCCGGCTACCGCGCGCTATCCGTTGACGCTCGGCCAGTTGCACCTGCTGACGGGCGCCAGCGAGCGTCAGCTTCGCCACTGGACAGACGAGAACTTGATCCCGGCACATCGCGCGGGCAGCCACCGCCGCTACTACAGCGCCGCCGCCGCGCGGGCGCTGCTGCTCACGCAGATGACGCCGCAGCAGGTGGCATCCCTGATTGCGCTGCGTCGTGGCGGCGATCCCGCCAGGCGTCTGGCCGTGCTGATCGGCAGCGTCATTGCGAGCGCTGCCGACGACGCCGACGTGACCGAGCAGGAGCGCAGTGACATCCTCCAGGGCGCACGGGTGCTGGTCGATCACCGCCACGCGCTCGCCGGCAAAGCTGCAGCATGAGCGGGCCGCCCACGAATCCGCCCACGCCCCGCCGGTTCGTCAGCAAACAAGCCCTCCCACCTGGCTCCCGATTTGTTGCTGGTTGGATGCTGAGGGACGCTGGGGGCGTCCTGGGGGCGGATGCGACCGCACATGACATGCGGCGCTCAGCAGAGTCTTCCAACCGGGATGAATGTGCACGCTGCGACGAATCGCCGGAGGCTAGTGTAGACTTATTTATGTGCTGCGAAGGCCGAGTATCCCAATGCGCCTCGTGTTCCAGGCATTCCTCGACGCCCCCACCAACGAGAGCTATGGCTTCGAGCTTGCACAAGTGACGGGGTTGCCGTCGGGCACGATCTACCCGATTCTTCGGCGGCTCGAAGACGAGGGACTAATCAAAAGCCGTTGGGGAGAGGTCGAGAGCGGCGGTCAGCGGCGCAGGCGTCGGTATTACACGTTGACTGGAGCAGGGCGGCCCGTCGCGCACCAGGCAACCGCAGAAAACCGTCAGGCGCTACGCCTGCTGTCACCAGGATGGTCGCAGTGACCCAGCCTCCTCTTGAGGTTCGCTTGACATTCAACGATGGCTCCGCCGCGACGACATTCGTGTCGCGGCTTCATGGGCCAGAATCGCTCGAGGCCGTCACTCGCATTCTCCGCAAGCGCTTCGACGGCTACGGGTCGATCGCTGGCGTATCGCTCGTGGATGACCAGCCCGTTGAGGCGTATGAGATCGCCCTCGTGCGTGAGCAGGCGACTGAGCAGCCCACAAAGTCTGTGATACGCGCCGAGCGGGACGAGGGGTTCGTGAGCCTCAGACCTAGAGAACGACGCATAAAGCGGTGTCGGTCGGTGCTCGAGTTGGTGCACCACTTTCTACCCGCGGTGATTAGAGAGGACGCACTCGACGAGTGGATTGACGAGCTTGAGGCCGCGGCGGCGGAGGGCGCGCCGATTGTGAAACGGACCGTCTCGATCGTTACAATGGCTGTACCACGGCTGGTCATTCGGGGCGTGTTGTCCAACGGCATCCGTGCCAGGAGACGGGCTAACCGTGACTAGTCTCCGAGCAGCCGTCGTGCTACTAGTTCTAATCATTGCGGCCGTCGCGTGTCGAAGCGACAGCTTGTTGGTCTCCACCTTGGCGATGCCGTTTCTCGCGGCCCTGCTCGCGGCCCACATCGATCGCGAGGGCGGCGAGCTGGCTATAAGGCTTGTCTCGCTGGCGTCTTGGCTACTCCCGTCCACTGATCGCGCTGAACTCCGCGATGAGTGGCTCGATCACGTTTCGCTGCCGGAGAGTACGGCGTCTTGCCGCTTACGCGGGCGATCTCGATCGTGCTATTTGCTGCACCACTGCTTGCGGTCGGGCTTCGTATTGGACGCCGACGCCAGCGAACGATCGACTAGGTGCGCGCGGTGTGTAGCGCGAAGCTAGTTGTTGACCGCCGCTCGCCCGATGTGTTGCTGGATGCCGAGGAGGGCCGGGAGCCTCAATCGGCGTCGAAGCTGGCTCTGGGACGAGGCTCGTCGTGAAGCGATGGGTGGGATGATCTGCCGGCCATCGCTCCCCGTAGTAACAGCATCGACCCATCCCGCCAGGTATGGGAATCCAAACCTTGGGAGCTGATGACGACATGGGCATCGACAATCCAATTCACATCGCCTTTCTGCTGATCCTTGTGCTGCTCGTCTTCGGAGCCAAGCGACTGCCCGAGATGGGACGCTCGCTAGGCAGCGGTATGCGCGGTTTCAAGGACGCGCTCGGCGGCGAGAGCACCCAGCCGCTGCTCTCCGCCGAGCAGCACGTCTCTCGTGGACGCGACGAGGTGCAGGCTCGCGGCGAGTCGGAGACGCGCCTGGCCTCTTAGGTGCGCGACCCCCAATCCATTCCCTCGATTGTGCGTGCCCGCTCGCTTGCGCACATGCGCACGGCCTAGAATGCTTTGTCGATCCGGTGCTATGCAGTGAGCCGGTTAGGCGGCCCTCCTTGCGGCGGGGCCGGGAAGGAGAGCGAGCGGGGTGATCCGAACGATCAGGGCCACGATGTTGCTGGCAGATCACGTGCAGGCAGCGGAGGGCAAGCTCAACCTGCTCGGCGGCGGCTGGCGCTGGACGGGTCCCGAGCCCTCCACTTTCGGCATCGGCGTCGTGATCGAGTTCCCCTGGGAAGCCGTCGGCGAGGAGCACACCGTCAAGCTCGACCTGATCGACGGCGATGGCGCCCCGGTGGAGTTTCCTCAGCCCGACGGCGACTCCTCGCCGTTTGGCTTCGAGGCCACGCTCCCCGTCGCGGCGCCACCCGGGAGCAAGCGCGGCACGCCAATCAACGTCTGCATCGGCGTCAACGTCGTGCAGCTTCAGCTTCCTCCCGGCGGGCGCTTCGAGTTCCGCATGGAGATCGACGGCGAAGCGCACGAAGAGTGGCGGATCGGTTTCAACACACGGCCCGAAACCCACTCACACATGGCCTAAAAGCTTCGAGATAGGGCCCCCGCTTGTCCGACTGGACGAGCAGTTCGCAACAGCTGTCGATCGGCGGCTCGGTGGACTGTGCGGACAAGAGGTTGCGCTTCTGGCGTATGCTCCACATATGGGGTCAGCCGCCTCGCCCGCGAACGATCACATCGAGAGGGCGTTGCTTTCGCTGCTGCTCGCCGATGGCGCACCCCTCTGGCAGTCCGTCGAGCAGCTCGTCGAGCAGATCGGAGATCGAACGGCCACGCTGCGCGCGCTCGACCGCCTGCGTGCGATCGGCCTCGCCGAGAGCGACCGCGGCCTTGCTCGGCCCAGCGCCGCTGCCAGGCGCTTTGACGAACTCGGCATCTGAGAGCGGGTAGGGCCTCTGCTTTGTCCCAGGCCGATAGGCTGCTGCCCTTGACCAACCGCGTGCTGATTCTCTCCTGGGAGTACCCGCCCGTAATCGAGGGCGGTCTGGCTCGACACGTGCGCAAGCTCTCCGAGGAGCTCGTACGCCAAGGCGTCGCCGTCAACGTGCTCACGCGTGGCGCCGCCAACCGGGAATCGAACGACGGTCCGCCCTCGACGCAGGAGCGGGGTGGCGTGACCCTGCAGGAGCGGGGCGGTCTGACCGTGGAGGAGCGGGGCGGTCTGACCGTGGAGGAGCGGGGCGGTCTGACCGTGGAGGAGCGGGGCGGCGTGACCGTGGAGGAGCGCGCGGGCGTAACCGTGCACCGCGTGCCCGAGCCCGGATGGCCGCGCGACCTCGACCGCTTCGTGGCGTGGGTGCAGCGCATGAACCGCGACATGCTGCTCGCCGGCGAAGCGCTCGCCGAAGAGCGCTCCTACGACCTCGTCCACGGTCACGACTGGCTCGTCGCGCACGCCTGCGCCGCGCTCGCCGACCGCCTGGGGGTGCCCTATTTGACGACGATCCACGCCACCGAGCACGGACGCCACCAGGGTTGGGTGCAAGATCAGCCGCAGGCGCACATCCACGCCGTGGAGCGCTGGATGGCCCAGCGTGCCGACTCCGTGATTGCCTGCTCTCACTACATGCGCGGGCACGCCGCCGACATCTTCGACATCGACGAGGCGCGCATCACCGTCATCCCTAACGGGATCGACCCACGCGACCTGCGCCCCGTCAACGATCTGAAGACCCTGCGGCTGCAGTTCGCCAAGCCCGAGGAGCAGCTCGTCCTGCTGGTCGGCCGGCTGGTCTACGAGAAGGGCTTTCAGCTCGCCCTCGACGCGCTGCCTGGCGTGATCGAGCGCGTCGGGCGCGTCCGCTTCCTGGTTGCCGGCAGCGGCACGCACGAGGCCGAACTGAAAGCGCAGGCACAGCGACTCGGGCTCGCCGACCACGGTGTCTTCCTGGGCTGGATCGGCGACGACGCGCTGCACTCGCTCTATCGCATCGCCGATCTCTGCGTGGTGCCTTCGATCTACGAGCCCTTTGGGCTGGTCGCCCTGGAGGCGATGGCTTCGGGCTGTCCCTGCATAGTCGCCGACACCGGTGGCCTGCGCGAGGTCGTCCCCTCGGGCGAGCGCGTCGGTCTGCGCTTCAACGGCGGCGACGCCTCGCACCTGGGCGTCATGATCGAGCGTCTTCTAGTCAACCACGAGCTGCGCGACAGGCTCGTGGCCGAGGCCTCCGAGCACGTGCTGCGATTCGACTGGAGCGACGTGGCTCAGCGCACACGTCT
Organism: uncultured Solirubrobacterales bacterium; assembly: GCA_963715515.1. GTDB lineage: Bacteria > Actinomycetota > Thermoleophilia > Solirubrobacterales > Solirubrobacteraceae > Palsa-744. The sequence goes on along the minus strand of OY970249.1, from coordinate 3,167,610 downwards.
GATCTACCGTCAGCTCGCCGCCGCCGACTCCGCCCGACAGCGCGCCTGAGGTGTCCAGCGGGCAGCACCGCCGCGATTCCGCCGCTGTCGGCGGCGCCGGCGGTGTCGGTCTGCGTGGCGCCGGTCCGCGCGTGGCCCTGCTGCGCCTGCTCTATCGCGGCGCCTTCCGACTGGCGCAGCTGCGCGCGATCCTGTTGCGCCACCGCGGTAGCGGTGTCAAGTGCCTGCTCACTCACAACGACCGTGAGGTTCTGCTCGTGCTCCACACCTACGGCCCGCGCACCGTCTGGCAGTTGCCCGGCGGCGTCGCCCGCCGAGGCGAGGCGCCGGCGCTTACGGCAGCGCGTGAGATGCAGGAGGAGCTGGGTCTGCGCAACCTGCACTGGCGCGAGCTGGTAACCGTCAACATGCGCCTTGAGCACATACCCGTCAACCTCACCTGCCTGTACGCCGATGTCGCCGATCCCACGTTGCGCCCCGATCCCGTCGAGATCGCACAGGCGCGATGGTTCCCCATGGATCATCTGCCCACGCGCCTTGGCGATGAGGTGCAGCAGCTGCTCGAATTGCTGCACGATCGCACGGCCTGAAGTCCGTAGCATGTGAACGGCATGACTGTCTTGGCACGCGATCGGGAGGATGGGGAGAAGATGCTCGAGGGCCTGATGCAGGATGACTTTCCGCTCACCCTGCACCACATGCTGCGGCGAATGCGCACGGTTCATCCCGGCTCGGAGGTTGTGACCCTCACGCCGCAGGGCACCACCGAGCGAGTCACCTTCGGAGGTACCGCAGAGCGCGTCGATCGCCTGGCGCGCGCGCTCGCTGCGCTGGGCATCGAGCCCGGCGATCGCGTCGGCACCTTCGCCTGGAACAACCAGCGCCACTTCGAGCTGTACATGGCCGTCCCCTGCGTCGGTGCCGTGCTGCACACGCTCAACGTACGCCTCTTCGCCGAGCAGCTCATCTACATCGTCAACCACGCCGACGATCAGATCGTCTTCGTCGACGACTCGCTCGTGCCGCTGCTGGAGACGCTGGCGCTAGAGATGCCCGGCGTACGCCATTTCGTGCTGATGGGCGACGGCGACGCCGGCGCGCTGCCGCGCGTCCTGCGCTACGAGGAGCTTTTGGAGCAGGCCGGACCCGGCGGCTTTGACTACCCCGCCGTCGATGAGCGCCAGGCGGCGGCCCTCTGTTACACCAGCGGCACCACCGGCAACCCCAAGGGCGTGCTCTACTCCCATCGCTCGATCTGCCTGCACTCCTCGGCCTCGCTGATGACCGATGCTCTGGGGCTCTCCCGCCGCGATCGAGCGCTCGTGGTCGTCCCGATGTTCCACGCCAACGCCTGGGGGATTCCCCACGCCGCTGCGCTCTCCGGCTCAGATCTGATCATGCCCGACCGCTTCCTGCAGGCCGAGCCTTTGGCCAAGCTGATCGAAGCCGAGCGCCCCACGATCGTTGGCTGCGTGCCGACGATCTTCGCCGATCTGCTGCGCTACGCCGAGCAGCACCCCGTCGACCTCTCCTCGCTCACCAACGCCGCCTGCGGCGGCTCGGCCGTGCCGAAGCAGCTCATGAAGGACTTCCAGGAGCGCCATGACGTGCGCGTCTTCCAGGCATGGGGCATGACCGAGACCAGCCCCGTCGCCACCTACTCGCGCCCCGACGACTCCGGCGGGCTCGATGACGCCTACTGGAACGATCGCGCCAAGCAGGGCCGGCCGTTGCCGTGGGTCGAGCTGCGTCTCGTCGACGACGACGGCGGAGAGGTCGCCTGGGATGGTCAGTCCACCGGCGAGGTCGAGGTGCGCGGTCCGTGGGTCGCCGCACGCTACTTCAACGATGACTCCACCGATGAGAAGTTCGACGACGGCTGGCTGCGCACCGGCGATATCGCCGCCGTCGATCCTCACGGTTTCATGCAGATCACCGACCGCGCCAAGGACGTGATCAAGTCCGGCGGCGAGTGGATCTCCTCGGTGGAGCTCGAGAACGAGGTGATGGCCCACCCCGATGTCCTCGAGGCCGCAGTGATCGCTAAGCCCGACGAGCGCTGGGCCGAGCGGCCGCTGTGCTGTGTCGTACTGCGCGAGGGTTCCCAGGCGACGCCTGAGGAGCTTCTGGAGCACCTGCGTCCGCGCGTGGCCAAGTGGTGGCTGCCTGACGAGTTCGCCTTCATCCTCGAAGTCCCCAAGACAAGTGTCGGCAAGTTCGACAAGAAGATCCTGCGCCGCCAGCTCGGCGACGGCACGCTGCCGGGGCGTGTGACGGTGCCGTGAGTTCGCGCGCCGCGCGCCGCCGACTTGCCTCCCTCGGGGCCTTAGTCGCGGCGCTCGCGGTGCTCTTGCTGTTACCCATCCGTCTCGGTGGCGTCGCTCCGGCGTTCCCGCGCTCGTTCGCGCATGCACCTGCGCCTGCGCCGCTGCGCTATCGCCCGATCGGCTGTGAGCCCAGCGGACCCGCGGTCGCCTACACCCACGGTCCCCGTCGCCGAGAGGTGGCGTTGAGCTTCGACGACGGTCCCTCGCCGTTCACCGCCCGCTTCGTGAACATGCTCGAAGCCAACCACGCAGTCGCCACCTTCTTCATGATCGGCGACCAGCTGGGCAGCGGCTATCGGCAGACGCTGCTGCGTGAGCTGCGCGACGGCGACGCTCTCGGTGACCACACCTGGACCCACCCCGATCTCGTGACCGCCGGGGGCGTGCGCAGCCAGCTGCAGCGCACACTCCAAGCGATCCAGGGGTTGAGCGGCTACACCCCGTGTGTCTTCCGTCCGCCCTACGGCGACTACAACGCCAGTGTCATCGCAACCGCGCGGTCGCTGGGCTTGGCGACGATCCTGTGGGAGGTTGATCCCTCCGACTACACGCTTCCGGGCGTGGTGAGCATCGAGCAGCGCGTGCTCGCTCAGACTCTGCCCGGCTCGATCGTGCTCTCCCACGATGGCGGCGGTCCTCGTCAGCAGACGCTCGCGGCCTACCCTTCCATCATCAGAGCGCTGCGCGCCCGCGGTTACCGCTTCGTGACCGTGCCCAAGCTGCTCGGCTTCCGCGCCGTCTACCGGCGCTGCCGCCTGCAGTGCGGTGGCACCGCGATCGCCGGCCGGCCACCGGCGGGTTCGATCGTCGAGAACGGTTGAGCGCGGTGCGATCGGGTGGGAATGGACGAGCGTCGCCGTCGAGATGGGGCCTACGCGATGAGCCGGCCGCGGCAGCAGATGATGCAGGGCCGCAGCAGAGCATCGGACCGATGCAGGAAAACGCCAGAGGGGGAGGAAGATCAAATCCGGGTAGACTGGCCCAGTTGCCCGTCAAAGCCTTCAACCAGGGTCTCCGTGCCCTGAGGGCCAACACAGTTGACCACCAGACAAAAGGTAGGTGTCCATGACTCGGATGTCTCGCACTCTTCTTGCCATGTCCGTCGTGCTCGCGCTGGCGATCTTCGCCGCGCCGGCCCTAGCGGCGGAAACGGGCACCTCGGGCTACTACAACACCCCTCCCAAGCCAGCCCCCTCCAGCAGCACGGCTCCCGCCAGCGGCACGGCACCCTCCAGGGAAAGTTCCAAGCCGAGGACGACCTCGTCCGCTCCGTCCAACACGAGCACCACGCCCACGACGAGTTCTTCCTCGCCGACGGTCCCCAGCTCCAGCAGTCGCTCCACGTTGCCCTTCACGGGGCTTGATCTCCGCTGGGTCGTCGGCCTCGGCCTGCTCCTGCTGGGTTCGGGACTCGCGATTCGCATGACGCAGCGCAGGCAGCGCCAGGATCTCGGGCGCTGAGTTCTGAGCAGCGCTGGGCGCCCAGCACGGCGCTCGCCGCCCAACGTCAAGAGCACTTTGCACATGTGACCGCCGGCTCCGGCCGGCGGTCACAGTGTGTGCGATGTGCATTTCCTGATGTGCCTTGCGGCCCGATCGGAACGCTCATCTTTAGAAGAGGGTAAGACGGCAATCGTAGGTTTCCCGCCAGCTGACCAGCTCGGCGTGACGAACCCGTCTGCTAGCACACCAAGGAAGGAAGAGATGCCGCGGATTCGCTCGCGAAAGCCCGATCGCCTACAGCCGCTTGCCGCGAAGGTTCCAGAGATCATGGTGCTCTTCTGGGTCCTAAAGGTCCTCACCACGGGTATGGGCGAGGCAATGTCCGATTTCCTCGGCAGCGTGAGCGTGCCCCTCGCCGGGGCCATCGGTATCTTCGGATTGTGGTTCGCGCTGCGGCTCCAGCTCCGCACCCGGGAGTACCGCGCGCCGGTCTACTGGTTCGCCGTGATGATGGTTGCGATTTTCGGCACGATGGCCGCCGATGGGGTCCATGACGGGGTGAGCGCTCCCTATGCGGTGACGACAACGCTCTACGGCTTCATCGTGGCCGCCGTGTTCTTTTTGTGGTATCGCCGTGAGGGTACGCTCTCGATTCACAGCATTACGACGCGGAGCCGCGAGGGTTACTACTGGGCCGCCGTGCTGGCGACGTTCGCGCTCGGCACCGCGGCCGGGGATCTGACAGCGACCTCGCTGCATCTGGGCTTCCTGGGTTCGGTGGTGTTGTTCGTTGCGATCATCGCCGTTCCCGCTCTCGCCTGGTGGCGGATGGAGCTGAACCCAATTGTCGCGTTCTGGGCCGCTTACATCGTGACCCGGCCGCTCGGCGCCTCATTCGCGGACTGGTTCGGCAAGCCCCATTCGCTGAGCGGCCTCGGTTTGGGAGACGGCCCCGTCAGCGGCGTCGCACTCATCTTGTTCATAGCTCTCGTCGGCTACGTTGCCACCACCAGGCGCGACATTCAGCGGGGAGCAATCGCCCACGGCCAGCACGCGCGGCGCGCACAACCGCACATCGGCGCCCTGGTCGAGAATGCGGTCTTGCAGCCAAGTGCGACCGATGACTAGCGCCGGCGCATCCGAGGTCACGATCGTTCGGTTCGCGCCTTCGCGGTGTCCGTGAAACCTACGGCCGACAGGCAGGATGACTACAGCGACCAGTAGTGTCCGATATGCGCAGCGGCGCGCGCTGTGAACAGTGGCTCAGGCGCAGCGGATCGCGCCGGCTCATCTCCACCAAGCGCCACCACTGTCTCCAACACCGATTGCGCGAGGGCCATGGGCTCGTAGCCGCCCTCCAACACCGCCCCGAGCGGCACATCGAGTGCTGTGGCCAGTCCCCGCACATGACGAGCCATCTCCGCGAAGGAGCCCGCCTCGAGGCGACAGTTCGCCAACGGGTCCTCGCGATGCGCGTCAAAACCGGCGGAGATCAGCACGAGTTCGGGCTCGAACGCCTCCGCTATGGGAAGCACGATGTGCTCGATAAGCGACAACCACAAGTCCTCTTCAGAGCCCGCCGGGACGGGGAGGTTGATCGTGTAGCCCTCGCCTGGACCCGAACCGACGTCATTCAGAGAGCCCGTCCCAGGGTAGATCCCCGCCTGGTGAATGCTCGCGAACAGAACATCCGAGCGCCGCCGGAAAGCCTCGGCGGTCCCGTTGCCGTGGTGAACGTCCCAATCCAGAATGAACACGCGCCGGGCGCCCAGCTCGCGGATGGCGAACTCCGCTGCGATCGCGACGTTGTTGAACAGGCAAAAGCCCATCGCGCGGTCAGGTTCGGCGTGATGACCGGAAGGCCGCACGCCACAGAATCCCAGCGTCGCCTCGCGGGCAATCAGCGCCCTCGTCATCTCACACGCACCGCCGGCAGCGTGCAGTGCCGCACGGTAGGAGGGCTCCCCGACGAACGTGTCCGGGTCGATCGCGCCGCCGCCAGCCTGCGACAATTCCCTGATCCTCTGCACATGAGAGGCACTGTGGATCAGCTCCAGTTGGCTGTCTTGAGCAGCCGGAGCCGCACGTCGCTCCCAACCCAGCCAGTCCTGCCGAGCCAGCGTCCGCTCGATCGCCTCCAGACGCTCAGGCGTGTCCGGGTGCTCAGGCATGTGCGCCCGTGGATCATGTTCAAGGCAAGCCGGATGGCTGAAGTGGAGCCCCGCGTGCTGATGATCCATGGTCGAACGCCGAAGGCTACTCCGAACCTCGCCAAGCCGTGGCGTAGGATGGCTCATGAGGCCAATGCGGACTGAGGGAGCATCAGATGTCAGATAGCCGGATAGCGGTTCTGTTCGACATCGACGGGACATTGCTCATCACAGGTGGCGCCGGAGCCGCCTCCTGGCGGCTGGCCTTCGACGAGCTTTATGGCATCCCGGCCGACATCGGTCGGTATACCGATGCGGGCCTGACCGATCCCGAGGTGGGTCGCAAGACCTTCGAAGCGGTGCTGCATCGCGAGCCCAAGCGCGAGGAGTTCACGCGACTGCTTGAGCGTCGGCTGCACTACTTGCACGAGACGGTCACGGACTCCAAGGACTATTCGGTCCTCGCGGGCGTCGAGGATCTGCTCCTCGGTCTGATCGAGACTGGTTACCTACTGGGCCTCGTGACCGGCAACGTCGAGGCCGCGGCGCACATCAAGCTCCACCGTGCTCGACTCAACCGCTTTTTTTCCTTCGGCGGATACGGCTCTGACTCCGCCGACCGCGGCGAGGTGACCCGTATCGCGCTCAAGCGCGCAAGCTTGGTCTACGGCGAGCCGGTGGCTCCTGGCCAGGCGATCGTCGTCGGCGATACGCCCCACGACGTCGAGGGTGCCCATGCCGCCGGGATAGCGTGCGTCGGTGTTGGCAGCGATCACTTCAGCGCCGAGCAGCTTCGCGATGCCGGCGCCGACTACGCGATCGCGTCGCTGCGGGAGGGTTTGCCGCTATGACAACGCTCGATCGTCAGTAGCCCTGCGGGCGGCGAAGATCGCACGGGACGGCGATCGTAAACTGCGAGGTTGTCCCGTAGCTCGTAGAAGTTTGTAGGTGGCGGTCCTTCCGCCTCGTCCGGTCCCGTTGGGACTGTGGCGAGTGCGAAGTCATCCACCGAGACGAAGGGACCGCCATGAAGACCGTAGAGCAGGAGCAGGTCGGGAGCGCTTTGCTGGGGCTTCCAGCGAATGTGCAGGATGCGTTGGGGGAGCTGGCCGGTGCGGCGAAGGAGGGGCTGTTGGCGCTCAGCGTGGGTGTCGGCCTCGGGGTGCTGGGCGAGATGATGGAGGCCGAGCTCGATGAGGTCGTCGGTACGAAGCACGCCCGGATCTCAGAGCGCACCGCGGTCCGTCATGGCCACGAGGACGGCGAGGTCACCCTTGGTGGGCGGCGGGTCGCGGTGAAGCGTCCGCGTGCCAGGAGCGCCGATGGCGAGCAGGAGGTGCCGCTGGCGACGTATGAGTATTTCGCTGACCGTGACCCCTTGACGCGGGTGGTGTTGGAGCAGATGCTCGCAGGGGTCAGCACCCGGCGCTTCTCACGAACTCGTGAGCCGGTAGGTGAGAAAGTGACCGTGAGTGAGCGCTCGGCGTCGAAGTCAGCGGTCAGCCGCGAGTTCATCGGCCGCACCCGTGAGCACCTGGACGCCCTGATGAGCCGAGACCTCGCAGACGTGCGCCTCGCGGCGTTGATGGTCGACGGGATCGAGATGAAGGGGCGCTGCTGCATTGTCGCGCTCGGCGTCAGCACCGACGGCGTGAAGCTTCCGCTTGGTTTGTGGGATGGCTCCACGGAGAACAAGACCGTCACAGCGCATCTCCTCGCCGACCTCGTCGCCCGGGGCCTTGACGTCGAGCAGGGCATCCTCGTCGTCTTGGACGGGTCAAAGGCGCTCCGGTCAGCCGTCGATGAGGTCTTCGGCCCAGTCCCGGTGCAACGCTGTATCCGTCACAAGGAAAGAAATGTGCTGGAGCACCTCCCCGAGCGTGACCGCCCCGCAGTAAAGGCGCGCCTGCGGCGCGCATGGGCGAGCGATAACCACACGCTCGCGCTGGAAGGTCTGCAGGCCCTCGCCGGCGAGCTGGAGCGTTCACATCCCGGAGCGGCCGCGTCCCTGAACGAGGGCCTGGAGGAGACCCTGACGCTCACACGCCTGGGAATCCGCGGACGGCTGAAGACGACCCTGGCCTCGACGAACCCGATCGAGTCGATGATCGAGATCATCCGCCGCACCTCCCGCAACGTCAAGCGCTGGCAGTCCGGCGATATGTGTCTGCGCTGGACCGCCGCCGGGATGCTCGAGGCCGAGACCCAGTTCCGCAAGGTCGTCGGCTACACAGACCTCGCGAAGCTCGCCGTCGCCGTCGAACGCGACCTCGCCACCCGCCGCGCGCCCATTCACACCACCACCCACGAAGAGGCCCTCACACCCGCCACCGTGTAACCATCACACCAGCCGCCACCAGAAACTTCTACGGCGAACGGGACAACCTCTAAACTTTGCCGGTGCCGGCGCAGTGGCCTTGCGTTTGGCCTCAGCGCTACAGCACGCGCTCGTATACGCGGTAGCGGCGCTTGATCTCCCCGCCCATGCCTTCCATGGCACGGTTCATCGAGGTGTTGGTCTCAAGGATCCAGCCCATCTCGCCGCCCTTCTGAGGCGTGCGTTCGGCGGCGTCGAAGTGCATCTGGTAGAGGCGCGCCGCGACACCCGTGTGCTGGTACTCCGGCTTGACGCCGAGTACGATCACGCGCACAGCGTCGATCTTGGCTTTTGCCCGAAGCGCAGTGATCCAGCCGAAGGGCAGCAGGCGCCCGTTGAGCTTGGCGAGCACCTGGTTGAAGTCGGGCAGCGTCAGCGCGGCGCCTACGACCTCGCCGGTGTCCTTCTTTTCAGCGACCATCGCCCAGTTCTCATCAAGCACGGGCTTGAGGTCCTTCGCGTAGTGTCGGACCTCTTCTTCGTTGAGCGGCACGAAACCCCAGTTGCGCTCCCACGCCGAGTTATAGACCTCCAGGAATCTCGTGACCTCCTGCTGTAGGTCTTTCTTGCGGAAGTTCCTGCACACGATCCCATGGTCGGACTCAAGCTTGTCGGCCATTTCCCAGATCGCCGGGTGGACGTTCTCGCGCGTGTCCACGTACAGACTCCACATGTACAAGTCCATCGCCTTGTCCATGCCGACGTCCTGCTCGAACAAGCGCTGGTAGTAGGAATGGTGCCAAGGGCAGAGAATGATCGGTGGGTGCTCGTGACCTGAGATCAGCACGCCGATCTCATCGTTCGTCGTGAAATCCATCGGACCCACCATGCGATCCCGGCCACGCTCGCGCAGCCACCTCTCAGCGGCGCCGAGCAGCGCCCGGGCGGCCTCCGGATCGTCCTCGCACTCGAACCAGCCAAACAAGCCCCACTCGTTTTCCTGAAACTTGTTGAAGTTATCGTCGATGTGGGCACTGATGCGCCCGATCGCGCGGCCGTCGCGGTAGGCCAGGAAGTACTGCGCCTGGGCGTGCTTGAAGAACGGATTCTTGCTCTGGTCCAGGCGCTTCTTCAGGTCCGTCACCAACGGCGCCACCCAGTTTGCCTCGCCACGATAGAGCCGCCATGGCAGCTTGATGAACTTATCCAGCTCGCCTCGGCTTTCGACGGGTCTTATCTGCAATGTCATTGTGGCGCACCCTATATAGCTAAGCGGACCCAAGGGTAAAGACGGCCAGGTGCAGCGGAGGGTCAGCCTACGCCAAGCAGGCTCGGCAGCTCGTGCATCGACCGTACAAGCTCTGCGCCCGCGTGTCGAAGGGCGCTCTCGTCGCTGTCCGCGGAATATCCCAGAACACGTATCCCGGCTGAGACCGCAGCGGCAACCCCCGAGGGGGTGTCCTCAACGACCACGCACCGGGAGGGCTCGGCGTGCATCGCGTCGGCGGCGTGGAGGAACAGATCAGGCGCCGGCTTCCCACGGGGGACTGAGTAGGCGGAGAACAGCTCGTCGGCATGGAATAGCCGACGCAGCCCGGTCAGCTTGAGAGAGAGGCTTGTCTTTGAGAGCTTGCCCTGCGAGGCGACGCAGACGGATATTCCTGCCGCCTTGATGCGCCCGACGGCCTCGGCGGCACCGGATACGGCGCGCAGATCGCGGCGAAACGCCTTGGTGCGGTCGCGCTCGTAGCGCTCAAGCCAATCGTCGGGGAGGGCACGGCCGAGCTTGGCTTGCGCACAAAGCACAACGTCCGTCAAGAGCAGCCCTTGGTAGTCACGGCGGGCCTCAGCGAGCGTGGTCGCTAGACCTTCGGCAGTCAAGGCGCTTGCGAGCACTTCGTTGGAGATGATCTCGCTGTTGACCAGCACGCCATCGCAGTCGAAGATCACGAGCTGTAGATCGCTCGTAGCATTGCTGGGGCTTGTTGGAGTCATCGGTCGGTGTCGTGCGCGTTCGGGGCTATGGCGAGCCGGCACTGTGCAGCACGGTGCGGACGTTTGCGCGGCGAGAATATCTAACGAGCCTGGTGCAGCTTTGGGATTGGCGCTGATGCCTACCGGCAGCTAGGCATCCGGCACGATCCGCCGCTCTTGCTATTCGTTCTGACTGTGCCCGACTGGATGATCCGACGCGCCACCGAGCAGGACATCGAGCCGGTGCTGTCGTTGTGGGGCGCAGCCGGTGGCCTCCCGACCGTCACCGACACGCGCGAGGGCCTGCTATGCCTGCTGGCAGCCGATGAGGGCGCGCTGCTCATCGCGACGGACGGACTGGTGGTTGGCTCGCTGATCGCGGCTTGGGACGGGTGGCGGGGCAGCTTCTACCGGCTGGCGGTCCACCCCGATCGACGCCGGCAAGCTATCGCCACCGCACTGCTGCGAGAGGGCGAGCGTCGCCTTCGGGCGCGGGGCGCAGTCAGGCTCACGGCGATTGTCGCCGAGGATGACCCCACGGCGGTGGCGTTCTGGAAGGCTGTGGGATACCAGCATCAGCCCCAGCGGGCGCGGTTTATTCGGCATATCGAGGAGGAGTGAGCGCACCATGTGCGATATCGAAATATGTATCCGCCATCAGAGTTCGCGGCGGTCCTCCGCGCCGAGTGATCTCCGCGGCACGCCGGCCGAACAGCGACGGGTCCTGGGATATGCGCGCGACACCGCGCGAAAGCGCGCGCGTTGAGCCAGGTCGAGTTCCTCGCGGCGGACATGACCGAGATGCCGTTCGCTGACGGCGAGGCGGATCTCTTTCTTTCCTACAGCGGCCTTCACATGGTCAGCGATCCCGAGCGGGCAGTGCAGGAGATCGGGCGGTGCCTGAAGCCGGGCGGCCACTTGCTCGGCACAACCTTTCTCGCCGGGGGAAGCCGGCGCGCATGAGCCCTGTCCGGGATCGGCAGCCGCTCCGGCCATCCGCTTCCCCCACGCCGCGAGGACCTCAACAGATGGCTCATCTCGGCGGGGATCGCCGATCCAACGATCGGCCCGCAGCCTGGCTTTGCAGCGTTCAGTGGACGCAAGCAACCAAACTGACCCTTATATTGGATTAAGCAAGGTCGCTCAGGGCTCAACCCTGGAGCGCGCGTCCTATGGGTCGGTTCGACCTTTGAACACACTAACGACGGGCGAGGCGACGTCCGCTCTCGATGTTCGGAGGCGTGTAGTTGAGTTCGTAGTAGTGGTATAGGGCCGACTCGTCAGCTTGGGAGAGTTCCTCACCCTTGAGTTCGATGTTTGGTGCGTCCTGGACCTTATCCTTGGTCACCGCCACCTGCAGATTATCCGGACCAACGATTATCCCGCCCAACGGTACGAACGTGAGATGACGGTCGATGAAGCCTTCCTTTACCGTCGCAAACTGCGGCACATCGGTCTCGACATCCACATACACGTCCTCGAGCTTGCCGATCTTCTCGCCGTTGATGTCCAACAGAACCTTTCCCTGCCAATCAGCAACATTGAATGCTGCCTCATCCTGACTGTCCATTATGCGTCCTCCTAAAGACGTCCGCGACGCCTGCGGTAAGGTCCGAGGAACAGCACCAGCACTACGATGAGAAGGAGCAGCACGAGAGGGCTCACAAACGCCCCGCCCGCGATACTGAGAACGACCAACACGATGATGAGCAGCAGCAGCAGGTCCACAGGAGTCCCTCGTTTCGATATAGACGACCACTAGGCACCCTACTCCTCCTGCGGCACGCGAGAGGGCTATCACGGCCGTTTGAGACCGCCCCGACGAGATCGTGCTCGGTTCTACAAGCTGCGGCGTCCGCGACGTCTGTAGTTGACCCCACCGCCGGCTAGCAGCAGGACGATGATATTGAGGAGGATCGTGAGTATGGTCACCTCCTCAGACTCAGTTGAGTTGGCTCGCGCATGTCTAGGCCTACATCTTGTTTCTGTTGCGGATGGCGAGGGTCGCCGCGACCTTGTCCACCGTGTCCTTCGCAGAACCCTTGGCATCCTCGACTCGCCCTTCGTTCTTTAGGCGCTTCTCTCCGCTCAGCGCGTCGCGCACTATCAAGCCAGCACCTTGCTCGATGCCCCGCGCCCGCCCCAATCTCGCGGTGTGACAGAAGAAGGCGCGCGAAGCGCTGGCAGAAGGCAAGAACGTCCAGCAGCTCACAATCGAGCGCTCAAACGACATCCCGCCACATCGTTCTGATGACCGGTCCACCCTCGGGATTGAACTCCGCCACGTGGCGGAAGCCGAGTGCTTCATACCGCCGGACGTTCGCTGGGTTGGTGGACTCAAGGTAGGCGGGCATCCGCTCCGCATCGATCCGGGCGAGGCAATCATGAATGAGTGTCGTCCGAGGCCGCGACCGGCGTGGTCGCGGTGCGTTGCCCACAAGCTGAGGTAGTAGTGCGGCTCTTTTGGGTGGTGCTCATCGAAGCGGTTGAGGAGAGCCTGGACCTCCTGGGCTCGCGCCCCAATTAGGCTGATGAGAAGCTGTCCAAACGCTGTCTCCTCGTTGGGTGTCATCTCGGGCTCACCCGGCGGCAGCCAGACCGCCACCGTCTCGGCGTTCTCGGTCATCCGAACCCACGGGTGGCGCACGGCGGCCTGAGCCCAGAAGTGCATCAGCTCATACAGCCGCTCCGTCCGGCTCGACTCGTCAGGAAAGGTCCAGGAGCCCCACACCGGGTCGTCATAGAAAGCGCTCGTAAGGCACGCGGCAACTGCGGACAGGTCATCGGACCCTGCAGCTCGCCCCACGGAATGAAACCCGTCCACTATCGCTGCACCCCACTCCTTGCCTACTCACCCAGCCGTTGAAGGGACTGGAGTGCCCCTCAACTTCGAACCAGTATTGGCGAAAGTGGGTACATCGTCCGTCCGTCCGTCCGTCCGTCGAGTCGAGCTGAGCGATGAAGTACCCATGAGCGTCCTCTTCCCCTCACTCTCGCGGTTGCTCATCGTGGCCCCGAACTCAGACACGACTTGGTCTCCTTGAACTATGGGCTTGCCCATGTGGACGCTGGCCGCGCCCCGTGCGGCCTGCTCCTTGCGTGGCCGCGGTTCGTATGGCGTCCGCGATCACCCGGCCAGTATCCCGCTCACCGTCATCGTTTGTAGCTCGGTCGAGGGTTGGCTCACTTATATCCATTTACTGCTGCCTACGCGCAAAAGCTCCTCGTCATGGTTCCTAGCTGCGACGCTCGCCGCGACGAGCACGCGCAGGGGCTGGCGCGCCGTCGCGCTCGACTAGCAGCGCGAAGGTGGGGCAGGCGCGGGCGGCACGGATCGCGTGCTCGACCTGCCAGTCCTGCAGCGGCGCGCCGTCGATGATTGGGTAGCCCCACTCGTCGAGCGTGATTCGCTCGGGTAGCAGCTCGGCGCACATGCCGTGGGCCTCGCAGGCGATTGGGTTCACCCGCGCGCGATGGTTCATCGGCGTGTCCCGTGCGAGGCATCCTGGCTGACTGCTCGATGGGGCATCGGCATCTCCGGTGGGCGCGCGCAGCCATCGCAAGGGCCGTGTCGGGCATGCTCGGCGAACTCAGCCTCGAAGGTCTCCAGCGCACTGAGGATCAGTTTGACGGCTCCGTCGGGGTGCCCGCAGGCGCCGCGCCGTGTCGTGAGCGAGGCGATGCGCTCGATGCGCTGCCCTGCCCTGGCTTGAGCGATGCCGCCAGCGATCTCCTGCACCGTCATGGCGAGGGTATCCAGGCCGTGTACGCACGGTCCGCACTGGCGGGTGCTCTGGCCCGCGAGCCAGCGGGCGACGCGGGCTGTTTCGGCGACGGGGCAGGCGTGCTCGGAGAGCAGCAGCACGACGCCGGCTCCGAGCGAGGCGCCATGGGCGGCCAGGTGTTCATTCGAGAGGGCAACACCGTTCAGGAGATCGCCGTCGATCCACGCGCCGGCGTAGCCGCCAACGAGCGCGCCCTGCACCTGCATAGTCGTCCCGCCGGCGGCCTGGATCAGGGAGGACAGCGAGGTGCCGTGCTCGATCTCATACACGCCTGGGTGCGCGAGCGGGCCGGAAAGCGTCACCAGCGTAGACCCGGGCTGGCTCGGGGTCCCGAGCTGACGAAACCACGAGGCTCCGTGCCGGGCGATCAGCGCGACGTGGGCAACGGTCTCGGCGTTGTTGATGAGCGTCGGGCGCCGCCTGACACCCTGCTCGAAGGGCATCGGCGGCGTGAACGTCGGCATGGCGAGCCCCCCATTCAGGTAGCTAACCAGGGCGGACTCCTGGCCCGCGACGTAGTGGGCAGGCACCGTCGCTGCCTGTAGGCTCGGCGAGCGCTCTGACCCGACCGCGGCGCGTTCCTCGATCGCGCGGGTCACGCTCTCAATCCCAGTGCCGGCCGACTCGCACGCGCACACGATCACCTCATCCGCGCCGACGGCCTCAGCAGCGAGAATGCCCCCGTCGAGCACGAGATGGGGCAGAGTCTCCAGCAGCGTGCGGTCCTTGCGGCTCGCCGGCTCGCCCTCAGCAGCATTGACAATGACGATCGCACGTCTGCGCGCGCCGGCCACCGCGCGCATCTTGGTGGCTGTGGGGAATGCCGCGCCGCCGTGGCCGAGCAACCCAGAACGCTCGATCTGCTCGACGAGCATCGACGCCCGCTCGCGAGCGCGCCGCCGGCTGCGTCCGCCGCTGGCGGGCAGGGGCCCGTGGATCGCGACGTGATCCTCGAGCGAGAGAGCGCCGTGCGGCCGGACACCGGCGAGCAGCCGCGGCAACCCCGGGGCGCCCTGATGGGCGGTTGAGACCAGCGGCTCGGTGGGGGTCGAGTAGAGAGTGTTCATTTCCGGCGTCCGCTGGATTTGCCGGTCGAATGGGCGTGCGGTAGCAGCGCAGTGGGTGTGCCCGAGCGGCGCGCCCATTCCGAGCCCAGCGGGCCGTTGGGCAGCCACAGCACAATGAACAGCGAGAACGCGCCGGCGCCGCCGAGGGCGGCGCCGCGCAGTACGACGTTCTCGCGCCAGCCGGTGATCGCCCGCGTGATCGCGGCGGCGAGCACCGCCGTCATACAGATGATGCTCAGCGCCAAAAGCCAGGTGCCGTTGGCGTCGCTACCCGTGCCGAGGCCGTGCACGAGCGCAATCGGCCAGCTCGCATAGGTGAGCCAGTGCACCGCGCGCCAGGTCGCGAACTCCATCCGTGCGCGCAGCAGACTGGTGATGATGACCGCGAGGATCAGGTCGAAGGCCACCGCGCCCAGCCCGAGCCAGAACGGCCGGTAGGAGCCAACGAACGGGGCGAGCGCATCGACGATCGAGATCGACGCGAAGCTATCGAGCACCGACGTGAGGATGTGCGCCACCAAGAAGACCAGCGCTAACAGCGAGACATTGCGGTGCAGCGAGTCGATGACGAAGCGGGGCCAGCGAGGACTGCTCCAGCGCTTCACGTCGACCACGCCAAGGACGATCGTGAGCGTCAGCAGCAGCAGCGCGACCGCTCCCGTCGAGCGGGTCAGATACCAATAGGCGCTTGGCCCAACTGTGGCGAGTTGCGCGCTCATACTGCGATCGCCGCCCATCCATCGAGCGCCTCCCACAACGCGAGCGTGTTCGCGGTGGCCTCGCAGGGCCAGTCCCCGACGGCCGTGACCGTGCCCTGTGAGTCCACGAGTCGCGCTGGCAGGCCCTGTCGCGCCAGCCACGCCGCGCCGGCCTGTGCTCTTACGAACGTGGCCGTCGCGGCGATGTTCGCGTCGGTGCAGCTGGCCGCGGCGACGCTGACCGTGCGCCAGGTGTCCCGAACGGGCGCCCCGGTGCTCGGATCGATGATGTGGTGCATGGTCTGACCGGCGTGACTCCAACGCCGGACCGCCGTGCTCGACGTCGCCAGGCCGCCTGAATGGATCGAAACCGTCTGTCCCGGTGCCGAGCAGTCGCTGCGGTGATCGTCGGTGACTCTGATCTGCCAGCCGTCCTCGGGAGCTGGGCCAGAGGTTGCGATGTCTCCCCCGACGCTGACGAGCACACCGCAGCCGCCGGCCCTCTGTGCTGCTGCGGCAGCACGATCGGCGGCCCACGCCTTGGCGCTCGCGCCGAGGTCGAGCCTCACACCCGCCGGCATCAGCAGCGAGCCGCTGGCCCGGTCGAGCATGATTGTCCGCCACCCGCTGCGTACCCGCAGCGTGATCGCAGGCGCTACTCCGGGCTGCGCACAGGGCGGATCGAGCAAACGCCAGTCGCGGTCATAGCCCGCGAGTTCAAGCGCCCGGCCCACTGTTGGATCGACGTCGCCATCGGTCAGCTCGGCGGCACGCAGCGCGACCTCCAGAGCTTCGACCAGCAGCGGGCTGACCTGCGTTAGGCGGCCCGCACGTGCGTTGACGCCGGACAGCTCGGAGTCAGCCCGGAAGCGGCTGCAGGACCGGTCGATCGTGGCGAGCTCATGCGCGACTGCCGCGCGCGCGGCATCGAGCGCTCCGGGGTCGATCACGCGCATAACGACGCTGGTGCCGAGCGCCTCCCACGTACACGAGCCCAGGGCAGCGGGTATCGCGGTCGCGGGCATCTCAGGAGCCGCCGGACACGACTGGAGCCGATTTCTTCCGAGGGTGGCGATTCGTGGTCGGGGTGGTTTCCCTGGTGATCGTGGATTCCTGTGCCGGTGCCGATTCCTGCGCCGGCGCGGATTCCTGTGACGGGGCTGGTTCACGTACCGGGGCCGATTCCTGTGAAGGCGGCGGGGATTCCTGTGAAGGTGCCGTGGACTCCGGCGAGGACGAGGATTCGCTCGTTGCCTGCGGAGCGTGGGCAGGCGGCTGCAGCGAGTGTGTGGTCGTCGTGGAGGGCGCGCCTGTGTGTGCGCGTGATCGCTCCACCTTGCTCGCCGAGGTGGTCTTGGTGGTCTTGCCGGGGAAGGCGTGTGCGGCTGCCTCGGCAAAGACGCCCGTCAGGACGACGCTGCTGGCGATGAGCCAGCGATTGAGTCGGTGAAGCTGACGCAGCGCCGCGTCGCGCGTGTTGGTTGTGTGAATTGGCATCGCGAATCAATGGTGATGGTGAAATAGGCCGGTGCCGTGAAGCCATCTCCAGCGGGTGTCCGCTCGTGGCTAATTGCCATGCGAGCAGTGTCTGGAGGGTCGCTAAGGAGCGCATAACCAGCTGATGAGAAAGCTCATGTAATAAGCCCGGTAGGGAAACCAAGTGGGCGGCACGCCTATTCTTGAGCGATGGGAACGACCGAGGATGCCGTGCTCGCAGGCGGTGCCCCGGTAGGAGCGCTTGCCGCGGCTCGCGTGCTCGTGGTCGAGGACGAGCCGGGCATCGTGGATTTCGTGCGCCGCGGCCTGGAGGTCAGGGGCTTCACGGTGCGAGTCGCCCTCGACGGGATCGAGGGGGAGCGGTTGGCGTTGAGCGAGAGCTTCGATGCGATCGTGCTCGACCTGATGCTCCCGGGCCGCAGCGGCCTCGAAATCCTTGCCTCTGTATGCGGCGCGAAACCGAACGTGCCGGTGATCGTGTTGACCGCTCGCGGCGAGGTCGAGGATCGCGTCGCCGGACTCGACGCCGGTGCCGTCGACTATCTGATCAAGCCGTTCTCGATGGCGGAGCTTGTGGCGCGCGTGCGCGCACAGCTGCGTGTCTTCGCACAGACCTCTACGACGACGCTGAGCGGGGAGGGGATCGAGGCGAACCTGCTCACCCGCAAGGTTCATCGAAACGGCAGAGCCGTAATCCTCTCGAGCACTGAGTTCGAGCTGCTGGCGCTGCTGCTTCGCCATCACGGCAGAGTGCTCTCGCGCGAGCAGATCCTCAGCTCCGTATGGGGCTACCAGCACGACCCTCAGACCAACGTCGTGGACGTCTACATCGGCTACCTGCGCCGCAAGCTCGGGCGACCCCATGATCCCGCTCCGATCTTTACGGTGCGCAGGGTCGGCTATCGCCTGGGTACCACGGGCTGACCATGCGCTCGCTTCGAGATCGGCTCGCCGATGTCGGCTTGCGCTGGCGCCTCGCGGGCTGGGTCGCAGTCGTGGTGCTCCTCTGCCTCGGGATCGCGTTCGTGGCCGTCTACCGCGGCACCGGGACACAGGTCCGCCGCCAGATCGACACGGAGATCGCGGGCGACGCGAGTGGGTTCGCGCACAGCCTCGCGCTCGCGAACCCTCACTCCTCTAGGCAGGCCGCGCAAGACGCGACGCGCTACGTTCGCGGCCAGCCGTTCAGCTCCAGCTCCACGTTGTTCTTTGCGTTCGTTCCAGGCGCACCAACGAGTACCAATGTCCCAGAGCTGTTCCAGCACGAGCCGCCCGACCAGGGTGAGACGGCCGCCGAACAGGACCAAGAGAACCGCCTCGCCGCACACTTGCTCACCGTGCCCGATGGCTACTCCACGCTGCCCCTGCCCGACGTCGGCAGTCTGCGTCTGCTCAAGCAGACGGTACGCCTCGCGGGAGTGCCGACACCCTCCCACTCAGTCGTGCTCGGAGTCGGTGAGCCCCTCGCCCCGGTCGCCCGCGCGCAGGAGGGCGTGGCGCGCGCGTTCGTCCTTGCGGGCATCCTCGCGCTCGTCGGCGCGCTGCTCGGCGCCTACCTGATCGGCACTCGCATCTCGCGTCCGCTGCGCCGGATGGCCGCCGTGGCGGCGCGCGTGGACGCCGGGGACCTGCATCCGCGCATTCACCGCCCCGACGCGCAAGGCCATGAGATACGTGTGTTGGCAGACGCCTTCAACCACATGCTCGACCGGCTGACCGAGGCATTCGCGGGCCAGCGCGCGTTCGTCGCCGACGCCTCGCACGAGCTGCGCACGCCGCTGACCGTGATCCGCGGACAACTCGAGGTGCTCTCAGCCCAAGAGAACCCCCCGCCCGAGGAGCTACGCCGAGTCGAGCGTCTCGTGCAGGCCGAGATCGCGCGCATCACCCGGCTGATAGACGACCTGCTGCTGCTCGCAAAGACCGAGCAGACCGAGTTCCTGCGCATCGAGCCGATCGACCTGCCGGCGTTCGTGGACGAACTCTGGCACGCGAACACCATGCTCGCAACCCGCCACTTCCAGCTCGAGCCAGTCCCGCCCGGGACATTGCTCGCTGACCCCGACAGGCTCGCCCAAGCGCTGCGTAACCTGCTCGCCAACGCGATCGAGCACACCACCCCTGAGCGAGGGGTCGTGCTGATGCGAGTCCAGCGCGCGGGAGAGGACCGCATCCGCTTCGTCGTAGAAGACGACGGGCCGGGCATCCCAGCCGACGAGCGCGAGCGCGTCTTCGACCGCTTTCACCGCACCGACAAGGCGCGCAACCGCGCATCCGGCGGCACGGGCCTCGGTTTGGCGATCGTCGACGCGATCGCCAAAGCCCACGGCGGCAGCGCGAAGGCGAGCGCGTCACCAACTGGAGGCGCCCTCATGGAGTTCGAGCTTCCCGGCTTCACGGCCGCGCAGCCCGGTAGGACCCCTCCGCAGACAAGGGCACGCCCCGCGAGCGCTCTCAGCGATGACGAACGAGCCAAGATCCCCCACTAGGACCCCCGCCGTCCGGGGTCCCGGCCCGGCTGAGCGTCGATCAGCCAGGCGCCGCCGAGCGGTATGGGGACGGCGCGCGGCAGCCGCCGTCGTCCTCCTGATCATCGGTTACGTGCTTGTCGGATGGCTCACCGCCAAACGCCTGACAGCACACCACGGCTCGGCCAGCGTGGGCGTTACGCACACGTCCCGCCGCGGACGACCGCGCTCACCCGAGCACTTCGCGGTCTCCCGTCTGCCGTACACGTTGCCCGTCGCGTTACAAGACACGGCTGGCGTGCCGCTTGGGTCTGGGCGCGTCGCGCTGCTGGGCGGCCTGAACGCCGCCGACACCTCGACCGCGGCCGTTAGCGTGCTAGACGCGCACGGCGTCAAAGCCGCTACGAACCTGCCCGAAGCCCAGCACGACGCTCAAGGCATACTCCTCGACGGGCGGGCCTACGTGTTCGGAGGTGGGCAGTTCAACTCCTACGACCACATCCTCTCCTTCAACCCGGACATGGACAGCGTGGCCCAGGTCGGCAGTCTGCCGACGCCTACTTCCGACGCGGCGGTCGCCGCGCTCGCGGGCACCGCGTATGTCGTCGGCGGCTACGACGGAGTGCAGGCGCTCGACACGATCATCGCCTGGCGTCCCGATTCGCACCCGCAGCTCGTGGCACGGCTGCCCTACGGTTTGCGCTACGCCGCGGTCGCTGCCAGCGGCGGCCGGCTGCTGATCGTGGGTGGCTCACACGACCAAGCCGCGACCACAACGATTCTGAGCTTCGACCCCGCCACCCACAAGGTGAAACACATCGGCGATCTGCCCAGCCCGATCACGCACGCCGCGGCCGTCGCACTCGGGTCCTACGTCTACATCCTCGGAGGCCGAGGCTCCGCACCAGGCACGCAGAGCGCAACGATCCTCGCTATTGATCCCGCGACCGGCCACTCCGTGCGAGTCGGACGGCTGCCACAACCGCTGTCAGACGCCGCCGCAATCCCTTTCGGCGACCGGCTGTGGCTGGTCGGGGGGCTGAGTGCAAGCGATCCCGTCAACTCTGTGCTCGAACTCACGCCCAGGCACCTGTAGGGCGCGGCTGTTCAAGGCGCGCGCAGCGTGCCAGCGAACCGCTCGGTCAACGAGTAGGGCGGCGCGAGGTCCACACCGTCGGGGTTACTCAAGAAGCCTTCGCCCGCGCCCGGCACGTGAGTGTGCCCGTACTGCCATACGATCCTGTTGGTGCGTGGATCGACCACAATCACACGATCGTTCTTGTCATCGTTGGCGAGAATGTCCCCGTTCGGCAAAGGCAACGCCAACGAGGGCTGATTGAGTGCCGCCCCGCCGGTGGGTTCGTAGCGCCAGCGCAGTTCGCCAGTGTTCGTGAACGTCTCAATCGCCCCGGGGTTCGTGTAGTCGACCGAGAGGAACAGGCCGGGTCGCACCTGGTTCGTATCCGAGGGGTAGGTGAACCCCGGCGGGTGGATGGTGAGCACCGGCGTACCGTCGGAAGCGATCACATCAAGCCAGTCGCCGTTGATCTCGGTAATAGCCGTGTCGCCGTCGGCCATCGGAAAAGCGCCGTTCGGGCTACCGTAGGACACGCCCAACTGGTGTTCGCATACGCCCGTCTCGCCGAGCTGGCGCGACGGGCGGTGAGCCGGCGGACGGATCACGAGCACCCGACAGTTCTTGATGTCGGCGGAGAGCAGGTCTCCCGAAGGCATCAGCATCGCGTCATCGGGATTGTGGACGTAGCCCGGTTCAGAGCCAGGGATTCCAGGATGGCCGTAGCGAAAAACAATGCGGTCGCGTGCGAGGCCGATCACGCTGATCGCGAAGTCATCCTCCTGGGTCACGACCACCTCACGGCCGTTTGGCGAGAAGAACGCATCGTCCGGCAGCTCGAACGTCTGACCCCGGGCAAGATTACCGGGAGCCGGGAAACGCCACAGCACGTGACCGTTCGGGCTCACCTCCAGCAAACGGTTGTTGTCTCGATCGGCGATCAGAACCGGGCCTGGAAGGACGGCCTGGTTCGACCCCGGTCTCAGGTTCTTGCTCGCGCCGGTGCTGCTTGCCCCATGCCGTTGCGCCTCCGGTGCCTTTCGCGGAATGGCAGACAGGGCCCCCGCGAGCACGCGCCGAGCTGTGCTCGCACGATTCTGCGCATCGTGGTGGTCAACGACGATCGCCACGGCAACGATCGCCACAGCCAGCGCCACCGCTCGGCGGCGGCTGTTCGTCTGCCGACGCGCAGCGCTTCGCCGAGAGGACATCGCGCCAAGCATCCGGGTGCCGTCTAAAGTCCGGCTGAGCCGCGAGTGAGAACATCCTCACCAGCGAGCGCAACCTGCCGGAAAGCAGCCAGTGTCCGTTCGCGGTCGAGAGCGTGCACGGACTGGCCCTGGCCGAGCCATCACCGCCTCGTAGACCCAGCTCGCGACGCTCCCTGGGGAAATCAGTGGGGAAATCCTCGTTCTCTCCGAAGGGCGTGGTAAGTTGAAAGCCGTTGTGATTGCAGGCTTTTGGAGTGCCGGAGGAGGGACTCGAACCCCCGACACGCGGATTATGATTCGCGTGCCTCCACCCCTAATTGGCTCTACTACGGCGGTTTTGCCCCATGAAATCTAGGGCTTTTCCGACCTAGCCGCGCCCTCTAGGGAAATCACAGGGAAATCAGAGCCGTTGCAGGTCCCCAAGCTCGTTGGCCGTTTCGAGCGAGTGGAGGTCTGTAGCGATGATGAGTACGTTCCGGCCCCGAGGGCATATCCAGGTCAAGCTGGACGCGAACGGCCGCACGCGGGCGTTCTGGGCGTTCTGGCGCGACCAGAACGATCAGAAGCGTGGACGGCGCCTCGGCCCCGCCCACGTCCGCGACTCCGGGCGGCGGACGCCGCGCGGAGCGATCGTATGGCGCGCGGGCTACGGCGAGAAGCCGAGCCCGGACTATCTGACGCCAAAGGAGGCAGAGGACCGACTGGAGGACATCCTCGCCGCGCTGCGCGCCGGCATCGAGGACGAGCAGGCCGAGCAGAGCACGGGGACACTCCGCCAGGCCGCGGAGGGATGGCTCGCCGAGCGCAAGAACGAGCGGGGCCTCAAGCGCTCCACCGTCGCGGGCTACGAGGATATCTTCGAGCGCCTTTACCGCGATCACGGCGCCGACACGCCCGTCAGCGACTTTCTCGACGGTCGGCTGAGCGTCTACTTCAAGGACTTCAAGTCCTATCGCGTCCTGGGCGAGAAGACGGCCCGAAAGGCAAGGGCCGAAGGCAAGGATGTCCGCAGGGTGGAGATCACACGCTGGACTGCGCAGCCGCCCGGCAGCGCCGCCGTCGAGGTCAGGACCAAGACAGAGGCCGTGCGCCTGGCCGACGAGCTGCCGGGCACCTGGAAGCACCGGCGGCGGGGTTGCTACCGCGTGGTTCCGTTGAACACGCAGCGCCCAAAGCGGGTCGCGCACGGGACCGCAAGGCAGCGCGAGGCGGAAGGCTGGATCGTCGCGCGGCGCACGACGAAACCGTGGATGCTCGTCGCTCCCGCAGCGGCGCACACGCGCAACGTCTACCGCGACATCTTCGGTGCGATCCTCGACTACTCGGTGCGCCGCCGCTGGATGCCGACGAACCCTCTCGATGAGGTCAAGCGCAGCAGCAAGCGGCACGAGCGGGAGCGCATCCTGCGCCGCGACGACTTCTACGACCCCGACGAGATCGACCGGCTGCTGCAGCACGCGCCCAGCGTCCTCGAGGAAGCCTTCTGGCTGCTCGGCGCGCACGCCGGTCTGCGGCTGCCAGGTGAGGGTCTCGGCCTGCCGCGGGGCGCGGTGGACTTCGAGGCCGGGGTGATCCGTGTCCACGACAACTGGGTGCGCAACGCCATCGACACGACCAAGACCTCAGACTCGGAGGCGATCCCGATGACGCCGCGCCTGGCTCGCGCGCTGGCGAAGGTCATGGACCGCGACTATGCGACCGAGAACGAGGACTTGGTGTTCGCAAGCGAGGACCGCGACGGCCCTGTGAGCGAGCGCTCGATGCGCAAGGCGTTCAAGCTCGCCCAGCAGAAGGCCGGGCTGAAGCCGATCAAGATGTACAACCTGCGCCACTCCTTCGGCACGACGCTCGCCCGTCGCGGAGTGGATGTCAGAACGATCCAGGCGCTCATGCGCCACGATCGCCTCACCACGACCGAACAGTACATGGCCTACAGGCCCCAGCCCGAGCTTGCCGGCCAGATCACGCGAGCGCTGGACCCCCACAGCCTGCCCGAGAACGTCACGCCCATCCGCCCGGCCTCGGCCACGTCGTTCCTTGAGCGCTTGGAGGAGGAGATCCCCGCCAAGTGGCTGCGCGAGGTCGAACGCATCTTTGCCGAAGGCCACATGCCACTGCCGGCCGGCGACGATCTGGACTCTCTCGATGAGGGAGCGGGGTCCGGGCGCCACCTGACGGCGATCGAGGCGCGATGCGCAATCGAGGTCAGTCAGTAGCGCACACGAAGCGTGCGGTGATGTCCCCATCGGACCACGACTCGTGAGGTCGAGTTCAATCGGGCGTCACCAATGGCTTCGTGGGCTTCATTGACTGCCTCATTGATGTTGCGGTGCGCTTCCATAACTTCGCCGTCTTGGAGCACATGCGGCCACTGAGGGCGGGACGACAGCTCGAAGAAATGGGAGGAGCGCCTGCGGCGCCAGCCCCGTGGTTTGCCGTATCGAAGTTCGACCTCCAAACGTTCGATCCGAACGGGTCGCTGTCTGGGCCGCACTTCGACTACGAGACCCTCCCACGGCGGATGGGCTTCACCAGCGTCCTCGCTGACCCACCTCGCGTCAACGCGAGGACGGTTCCAGAGCGCCTGCACCGTGACCACAGATGCCATCAGCCCGACCACGCCAAACACCCAAGTACAGACTATGGCGAACGTATCGACAGCGGAGGCAATCACATCGGCAACCTAGCGCTCCGAGACTCACCCGAGATGAAGGAGCACCGACCGGGGGGGGACCGCGATCGCTTACGCGCACAACAGCGAGTCCTCGTCAAGCCGGTGAGCGGACACACCGTCGAGGCGCTGCCCCTACGAACAGTCTCCTCCGAGTCGGCAGGAGCCCAACACCCTGACCGGAGGATCATTTAGCCCGTAGGACGAACGGGAACGCGCGTGCTGATCGCCTGACGAACCTCTTCATAGACGGGGAGAGCGAGCGCGGCGGGTGTCTCGATCGTGACGAGCAGGCCGTAGGGAACCTCATCGGCGAGGTCTCCGGTGGTTGCACGGCAGGCGATTTCGAGCGTCGTGGTCTCATTCGGGCCAAACGGGACTGCGCGGCTACTCATCAGCACCTCGTGTTGCAGTGTGCCGCGTCCGGCCGCCTGGTTGTCGACCTCCTGGCGCTGACCGAACGCAGCGTCGCGCCCCGCGACGTAGGTCAGATCGAGCGCAGCAGTGCGGTAGGCGCGGTGTCGCGGGTTGATCGGGGTCAGCCAGGCCAACGTAAGCGTGAGACGACGTTCGGCCGTGATGCCGGCGAGGCTTGGCGGCAACGGTAGATCGTAGCTGTGGGTGTCGTCAACGCCGAGACGACCGGCCTGGATGAGTACGGGGCGATGGTCGTCGGCAACGAGCGCCTGCTCCGGGTGTGCTCGTCCGTGGCCGAGGAATCTCGAGATCGCCGCACGAGATGCGGACTCACCAGCGTCTCGCAGAACGCGCTCGATCGTCGCGGCGGCCGATCCCCAGCGAGCTGTATGCGCAAGTGCGGACTTCAACAGCACCGCATCAAGTTCTGCGTCGGGAAAATCGAGGCCGTAGGCTGCTCGTAGGACGTCGAGGCGTTGCAACAGTGCGCCGGTGTGGTGGCCCGCGAGTGCGGTAGCGCCGCTAGTGCCTGTCGTGTGGACATAACGGTCCAGCTCGCCGTCTATGCCCGGCGCAGCGACACGCAGCCCAGGTGGTCGGCGCGAGATGGCGACCGACAGCGGCCGCGGGCCTCCCTCCGCGGACGGTTCCGCGCGCATGGCCTGCCGGCCGCCGGGTAGCAGCAGGTCCGGCTTGATCGCGCGGTTGATGCCAGTCGCGACTGGACTAATCACGCTCGGCAGGTCCGTGTCTGCAAGTGGATCAACCACGCCGGCCGGTGCCGTCGCGCCCGACGCGTCGTCGTGCGCCGCGCCGATCGTCAGCGCGTTGGTCGACTCACCAGGAGCGAGCAGTCGTCGCGACAGCGCCTCGCGGCGAATCGCGTTGACGATCTCGTGCTCAAGCTCGGTAGCGTTGGTGATGTCGATATCGGCCGGCAGGGCAATCGAGCCGGTGTGATTGCCCGCGCTGACCAGAAACAGGGCGTTGTAATGCCAGGCCAGCCAGTCGACGAGCCGTGCCAGCGGGCTGACGAAGCGGTCGAACTGCTGGCAGGGGTCTGCCACCGCAAGGACAATCACGCGAGTTTGTGCTGCGGCCGGTTCGTCGCCCTCAAACAGGTGCGCTACGGCCCGGTGGATGAGGTCGAACGGGCAGTCGATCCACCGGCAGCATCTCCGGCGGATTATCAAACCAGGCCGCCTGATCGGGGCGCAGGATCGGCCGTACATAGACGGGCTCATCGAGCGCGTCGCCCGCGTCGCCAAGGTCCCCGTGGACGACGAGGGACGCCATCAGCGTGCCGTGGTGGCGGTCGCCCACGCGAATCGTCGAGGCCCAGTCCTCGGGGTCATCGATCCGCAGTCGGCCGTCCAATGCCTCATGACGCCCAACTGGCATGCCGTCGAGCAACGCCACACGAGGCTCGCCTGCTGACGACTCGCCAAGCCGGAGCGGCTTATCGGCGCGCTCCCCATTGTCGATCACGGGGGCGACCATCTGGCCCGTTGCGTGAAACAGACGCACCCCCTCGGTACTCAACCAGCTCACGTCCTCGCTGGCCGCCGCCTCAAGCAGCCGCGTGGCAGGGGCGCGACCAAGTACGCCGTGGTAGTCGATCTGCTCTAGGACCACCTGCCCGACGAGTTCGCCGCCGACCGCTCGCAGCTCGGTGCTGAGCCGGTCGATGACCGCACTGCGGCGTTTCTGGTCGCGCCGCAGCCATAGCTCGGCCTCGAACGGTACGAGCCGGTCGCCCAGCTCGGCGAGATCGCGCCGCCATGCATCGGCGGCTCCGGCTCGTTCGAGCCGATCCTGATCGTTCCACTCGCGGACATCTCGCAACTGGGAGAACAGGTCGCGAAACGCGGTGAGCCCGTGGGGCATCGTCTCGCCGCGCTTGAAACGCTCCCACAGCCCGAGCAGCTGTTGCCAAGCGCGGACGTCCGTCGCGATGAGGAACAGCTGCCGGGTGTATCGCTTCTCCTGGCCTCGCTGATTGACGGCGCGGAAGTCGTCGTCCGGGTCGAGCTGGGCGAGGGCCTGCTCACCCAGGAACTCAAGCCCAGGAACCTTGAGCATTGCCTTGGCGAAGCTCGTGACCTCGCCGGCGATCTCCAGCACGAGGATCGTCTCGGGCTCCAGCGCGTCAGGCGTCGCACGCAGGCGCAGCTGCTGGGCGTCTAGCGCAGCGGTGATGCGCTGCAACTGTGGCCCGATGCGCTGCGCCTGCCGATCGGCGCCGGGACCGCGAACCTTGTCGCGGCCCCGTGGTCCGGGTTTGGTTCGTCTGCCCGGCCTGGCCGGGGCGAACAGCAGCGGAACGCGGTCAGTCACGTCAGGAACGTGTCCTGGGTCAAGCGCCGGACGCGCTGCTCGATGAGATGGCGAAGGTCGCGCTCCGGTTGAAGGACGTGTCGCCGACGGATATCGAGCGTGAGGTCGTGAAGCTGAGAGAAGCTCGCCGACTCGGTGGCATCGGCAAGCCTGCGGGACGTGTACCCGGCGTTCTTGTCGAGACTCGACAAAAACGACTCGAAGTACGCGGCACGCTGCGCGTGCGTCGGGATCGGCAGGATGAAATGCAGCTCGAAGCGGCGATGAGCAGCCCGATCCAGCAGCTCGGGATGATTGGAGGCGGCGATCAGAATGACGTGGCTCGGAACCTCGTCGACGAACAGCAGCAGCGAGCTGACGACTCGCTTGATCTCGCCCGTCTCGTGCTCGTCGCCGCGCTCCTTGGCGATCGCATCGAACTCGTCAAGGAACAACACGCACCGGCGCGTCCGTGCGAATTCGAACACCTTGGCCAACCGTGCGCCCGTCTCGCCCAGGAAACTGCCGATGACTGCCTCATAACGAATCCGCACGATCGGCAGATACAGCGCCTCGGAGATGGCCTCCGCCAGACTCGTCTTGCCATTGCCCGGTGGTCCGGTGAGCAGGACGCGATGGCGTGGCTCAAGGCCGTGAGCACGCAACAGCTCGACGCGCTGCTGCTCCTCGATCAGCTCCTCACAGGCGACGCGAACCGTTTGGGGCAAGACAAGGCTTGCGAGCGTACGCTCGGGCGTGATGATCTCGATGCCTGGGCCAGGCTCCAACTCGGCCAACCCGGAGAAGCCATTGGTGCGCCCATGCCCGTTGCCGCCGTTTCGACGAAGCGCCGCCTCGATGCGGTCAGCCAGCACGTGGTGCTGCTTTTCTCGCTCCTCGGCGATCAGCGCCTCGACCGTGCGCGTGAACGCGGCATCGTCGCGCTGGCCGGCAGCCCGGACGAGGCCAAGGATGAGATCAGCACGCGCCACAACAACAGGATGACGACCTGGGCGGCTCGATGTGCAAGACAGGCCGGTTCGGCCGCAAAGACCGCGATGTCGACGGCCGCTGTCCATCTCCTTCGCGCTGTCGGGCTGGCGAGGGGCCGGGTCGGATGCGTCCTAGCGTTGGTGATCCTATGCGCTTCATCGAGCTACTCCCAGCCGTAGAACGTTCACACGCCACCACGCGACAGATCATCGCTGTGAGGGGCTGCCAGCTATGCGCCTCGCTATTGACGCTGGACTTGGACCGTGCAGGCGTGCAAGCCGAGTACGTCACCGGCCGCTACTCGGCACTGCCTGAGCAAGAACACTGGTGGGTAGAAGCTGCCGACGTGCTGCTCGACCCCACCCGCGACCAGTTTTCCGAGGACCCGTTCGCTGAGCACTACACGGGCGAGTACCGGCGTGCGGGCGCCAAGCCCGCCAGCCAAATGGTCGCTGAGGCGACGATGCTGCTGCGCCTGCAGTGGTCAACCAACCGGCGGGTGCGAGGCGCGATCGCCGAGGTCGCAGCTCAGTACCAGCTAGATCTCGCGCAGATCATGGAGCCACCCGGCTTGCTCACGCCGGTTCGTTCGACGCCAGGAGCCGCTCAAGAGACCGAACTCGGCTTGCCAGACGCTTTCCCGTAGAGGGGGCGCGTACGCTTCCGTGCGTGCCGGCTCCTCATAAACAAATGACTGCCGACATCACGTAAGGGACCTCGAGCGGACTCCGCAGCTCCGCATCCGCACTTGCGAAGGGGGACCGTCGCGCGATCGAGGATGAAGCGCGACGCCGACAACAGACACACGGACCCCGGCGGTACCCGCTATTCCACAGCGGCCGAAGCGAGCCCCTCCTGACTGCAAGCACGGACGCGCGGCCGCATCGCTGTCAAGCGGGAGACGACTGCCCGTGAGCCCCTGACGTGCCGGCTCCCGGCTTCGCGGGCTCGCGCCCGCTCCCAGGCAGGCTGCGACACAAGCCGATCGGCTCGCCGCGCCGGCGACCGCCGACGGCGTGGCCCTACCTTCAACGGCCGGCTACCGACGCCGGCTGCGCCCGCTGTAACCGAGCCTCCCTCCGGTCGGCTCTCCACCGAACCCGGCGTCGTGCAATGCCGGCCGGCAGCCCTTCGGGCTGCCCGCTCGCCGCTCGCTGACGCTCACAGGCTCACGCGGCCGGCGCACAGCACCAAGCCCGGACAGACTAGATGCTCACCTGAGCGGGCGCTGTGGACGCGCTGTGCAAATTCGTTGGCCGGTTTCGTGCGGTCGTGGTCTGTATCCGTTGTGATGACCGCAGCCAGCATCGGTGCCGCCAAGGGCGGAGGGTACGCGCGCTACCTGGAGTCAAAGACCGTGGAGCCAGAGCGCGGGGACTACTACCTGAGCCCCGACGGGGAGCCCACCCAAGCCCCCGGCCAGTGGCTTGCGAGCCCTGACACGCTCGCGCGGCTAGGGATCGAGGGCAGCTCGATCGAGGGCCCAGAGTTCATCGCGCTGATGGAAGGTCGTCACCCTCGAAGCGGTGAGTTCCTTCGGCGGGCGGGCGCCACCGGCGGCCGTGGCGGCGGGATCGACCTCACGTTCAGCGCCCCGAAGTCGGTGTCTGCCGTGTGGGCGCTCGGGGACGCGGACCAGCGTCGTGAGATGGAGGCGGCGCACGCTGCGGCGGTGAGCGAAGCGATGGCTCATCTCACCGAGACGGTGCCAACGGTGCGCCGCCGCTACGGCGGGCAGCAGGTCGAGGAGCACGCGCGAGAGGTGGTGGCCGCCGAGTACCGCCACACCACTTCGCGGGGTGTCCTTGCAGGAGACGGCCCCGACCCGCAGCTGCACAGCCACGTGGTCATCACGAACGCGATCCGCGAGGACGGGAAGATCGTCGCGGTCGCTTCCAGGCCGATCTTCCGCTCCGCGCGGGAGGTCGGTGCCTACTACCGCTCGGCGCTCGCGCACCAGCTTCAGCAGCGGGGTTATGCGATCGAGCGGGGCACCGGCAAACATGGGCGCTACTTCGAGATCGCTGGGGTGCCGCGTGGTCTGCTCGACGCCTTCTCCGCGCGCAGCCGCGAGGTCGCCAGAGCCGCCGAGCGCTTCCGTGCGCAATGGGGTCGCGCGCCCGAGCGCGGCGAGCTGCGAGCGCTCAAGCTGGAGAACCGCAAGGCGAAGGTGCTCGTCACGCGCGCCGACCTGCAAGTGGTCTGGAATGAGACCGCCGCGCGCTTTGACTTCGCCGGCGATAAGCCCACGCGGCTGCTCGGCATCACCGGCGAGCCGGCGCCGGAGCGTGCTCTCGAGGATCGCGTCGAGGAGCGCCTGACCGAGCGCGCCGCGACGTTCGAGCCGGGCGAGTTTCGCGCGGTGCTGCTCGAGCAGTCCGTCGGTGAGCTCTCACCACGCGAAGCGCTGGACCTCTCACGGGCGATGATCGCCGAGCGCCGCGTCCTGCCGTTGGAGGGCGGACTGATGACGACGCTCGCGGTGCGCGCCCGCGAGCAGGCGATCGAGCGCAGATTCGCCGGGCTCGCCAGCGACGGTGGCCGAGATGTCGGGATCGAGGCCCGCGTGCTCGCAGGCGATCAGGTAGCGGAGCGGATCGGGGGACGCCTCAGCGCCGAGCAGGCTCACGCGCTCCAGGTAATCACGGGCCCCGAGCGCGGCGCGATCCTCGTCGGGCCGGCGGGCACCGGCAAGGGCGTCGTGATCGACGCCGCCGCCCGCGCCGAGCAGTACGGCGGCCATCAGACCCTGGGGATCGCGGTGTCCGGGTCCACAGCGCAAAGGCTCGGTCAGGACAGCCCCGCGCTGGCCGGCCAGACCTTGACCCTGGACGCTCTTGTCTCGCGCGTGGAGCGCGGCCAGCTCCACATCGGCACGGACACGACGATCTACTTCGATGAGGCCGGCATGGCGGACACCGACCGCCTCGACCGGCTCACCGAAGTGGTGGAGCAAACCGGATCGAAGCTCGTGGCGATCGGCGACGCCGCGCAGCTGCCCTCGATCGGCGCGGGAGGCATGTTCGAGCGGCTCGCCCTGATCGCCCCAAGCGCGGAGCTATCGAATATCCGCCGGACCCTTGACCCCGACGAACAGCGCGCGTGGTCAGACCTGCGCGCCGGCAGATCCGACAGGGCGATGGCGCACTACCACTCGCGCGGGCAACTGCACATGGAGAACACACGCGATGAGGCCGTCGAGCAGGCCGCGCAGAGCTGGGCGGAGCTCACCGAGACCCACGACCCGAGCGAGGTCGCGCTGATCTCCGACGCCTCAAACCAGGAGATCCACCGGCTCAACGCCCGCGCCCAGCACTTCCGCGCAGAGCGCGGCGAACTCGGCGAGCTCGAAGTCCCGGTGCCCGGCGTCCACTACGGCATCCGCCAAGGCGACCGCGTAGCAATGATCGACCAGCACCACGAGCCAGGCGTCGAGCGCATCGAGAACGGCAGCCGCGGCGAAGTGCACGACATCACCCCCGCCGGGGAGGTGCTGATCGAGTTCGACGTGACCGGCCGCAAACGAACATTGGCCGGGGACGATCTCGGCCGTGTTCGCCTCGGCTACGCCCAGCACATCCACCGCGCCCAAGGCGCGACCGTCACCCGCACCCTCGTCGTCACCGGCGGCTGGCAGACCAGCAAGGAGCCCGCCTACGTCGAGGCGTCCCGCGCCCGCCAGGGCACCGACTGGTTCGTCTCCCGCGAGGATCTCGGCGTCGAAGGGCACGACACCGCCCGCATTCAGCGCCTCGCTCAGAACATGAGTCGCAGCCACGCGCAGACACCATCGCTCGCGCATCCCGAGCTGGCAGACCGCGACTACGGCACCCACTTTCACCGCTCGATCGCGCCCAGCCGCACCAGCCGCATACCGGGGATCGTCCGCACGATCAATCGGATCGTCAACCCACCAGCACAGGAGCGAACACGATGAGCCAACGACGACAGATCGTCCTACCCGATCCCGTAGACCTCCAACTGCGCGAGCTTGCTGCCGGGGCCGACACGCCGCCCTCGACGCTCGCCGCGCAGATGGTGCAAGCCGGGGTCGCCCAGGCAGCCAAGGACGGCAAGGTCCGACCACTGCGCCCCGCGCCGACGCTCGTCGGCGGCAACGGTAGCGAGCGAGCACCGTGGCTTGAGCCCTACGGCGGAGACGCCGAGTGGCGCCAGCAGATGTGGGGCGCCCTTGTCGCGCTGCACGGCCGCTACCCGACCCAGCTCGCCGCGCTCAACGACAAGTGGTGGAAAGACGAATCGCAGACCGAGACGCTGTGCGCGCTCGCCGTATGGCGAGCCGAACTCGACGACGCCGGCCAGGACCCCCGCGACGAGCTGGCCTTCCAGAACCAGCTCGCCGACTACGCCCAAGTTCTGCGCCAGCAGGGCGGCGGCGTCACGAAGGCATGGAAGCCCGGTGCGCCACCGCCCGAGTGGGCTCCGAAGTAGCCACCCAACCAGCCCGACCGTTACATCTTCGACGCGCTCTGTGTCAGCTTCGCGTCACACCCTCACAACGCTGCACAGGCTAGGTACGGTCGATCCACAACTGCACATTTTGGCGCCGGCGACAGCTCTAACTGCCCCGGCGCCGTGACACAAGGAGCAGTAACTCCCCATGCACAAACACCGTACCCCAGACGGGTTGGAGGAGCACGCCTGCATCGACCAGGCAGTCCTCAACCTCATGCTCGACATCGACCGGCAGCGGCCGTGGGCCGAAGACGAGATCGCCCGCATCATCAGCGTCCCCGGCGATGTCCGCGACAGCCTCCGGCGCCTGCGCACCTCAAAGCTCATCCACCGCTGGAACGACCTCGCCATCGCATCGCACCCAGCCGTGCGCTTCCACGAGATCAACCACGGCGGCGGCGATCCGAGCCCCGGCGAGATCGAGGAGCGCCATTGGGACAAAGCCGTCCTTGAGGGCCTGCTCGTGCGCAGCGCCGACGGCGAAGGGCCGCGCTCCGAGCAGCAGACCTACGAAGCGTTCGGCGCGAAAAAGATGAAGAAGCGCCTCGCCATCGCCGACGCCCTGAACCGGCTCGATGGTGACGGTCTCATTGAACGTCGTGGCGGGCGTGCGATCCCCTCGGAGGTCGCGCGGCGCCTCGACGAACTTATGGCGCTTTGACGCGGGTCGGTCCATGCGCGTCAACGAACTGGCCTTGAGCCAGGCTGTCCTCTCCAGCCTGGCCAAGGTCGGCATCCACGAGGTCGAGCAGCTCGCCGAACACCGCACCCGCGAGCTGCTCCGCCGCCCCGAGCTCAGCAGCGGGGCGGAGCTGTACGAGCTGATCTGCGAACTTCACCGCCACGGCCTGACACCGTTCTCCGGCCACGGCGGACACATCGAGACTGAGCGCGAGCTGGAGATATTCCGTCTCCGTGCAGTCGAGGGCTTGACCTTCACCGAGATCGGAGCGCGAGTCCGTCTTGTGTGGTTTCAACACATAGTGGACTGATGTCTCGGGAGATACTGGACACCCGGATGAAAGGTGGCTGGTATGGGGACGGGACGGATGGGGTTGGCACGCTACGTCGTGGACGCCGTGGTCCTGGAGGGACGCAGCGCTCGCGAAGTTGCTAGGGCGCATGGGATCTCTAAGAGCTGGATCTATGAGCTGATCGCTCGCTACCGGGACGGGGGCTATCAAGCACTCGAGCCCCGGTCAAGACGGCCGCGCTCATGCAAGCACGGCACACCACCCGAGGTGATCAAGGCGATCGTGGCGCTGCGAGAAGAACTTCACGATCAAGGCCATGATTGCGGGGCGGCGACGATCTCCTATCACCTCACCGCCAAGATCGAGAACGTGCCCTCCAGAGCCACGATCTGGCGGATCCTCAGACGCGAAGGGTTGATCGTCTCCCAACCACAGAAGCGGCCTCAGAGCAGCCTGATCCGCTTTGAAGCCGATCTGCCGAACGAGATGTGGCAGACAGACATCACGCACTGGCATCTCGCCGAAGGCGAGCACGCCGAGATCATGAACATGATCGACGACCACTCCCGCCTATTCCTGGCCTCCCAAGCATTCACAACGACCAAAGCCCAAGATGTCGTGGACGTCTTCCACAAAGCCATCGAGCTACACGGCCTACCGGCCTGCCTACTCTCCGACAACGGTGCCGTGTTCACCGCGACACCACGCAAGGGCAAGGTGCTCCTACAAACAGAACTCGAGCGACTCCAGATCACCAACAAGAACTCAAGGCCCTACCACCCCCAAACCTGCGGAAAGATCGAGCGACTACACCAAACCCTCAAGCGCTACCTCGCCCGCCAAGACCCAGCAAAGACGCTCACAGAGCTGCAAACCCAGCTCGACACGTTCGTCCACTACTACAACCACATCCGCCCGCACAGAGCACTCAACGGCCGCACGCCCCTGCAGGCCTACAGCAACCGGATCAAGGCCCGCCCCACGAGCCAAACGTCCCCAGAGACCCATTTCCGAGTTCGTCAAGACAAGGTCAACCAAGGCGGACGAGTCACCCTCCGCCACAACAGCCGACTCCACCACATCGGCATCGGCAGAGCCCACACAGGACGAGCAATCAAGCTCCTCATCGCCGATCAAAACATCCGCATCATCGACCAACAAACCGGCCAACTACTACGCCAACTAACGCTCGACCCCACCCGCGACTACCAACCCCTCAACCAACCCTAAACTGTCCACAATCTCCCGAGACACGTGTCCAGGATCACCTGAGACATCACAGAGCGCGAGTCCGTCTCAATCGAACCCGCGTCGATCAGCTTCTACGGCTGCACTTTCGCCTGAATGAAGTGCCGCCGGCCGCCAAGCTCAGGAGGCGAGCGCGCAATGACTGACCGGCCGCCGCAGGAAACACGCCCGAGTACGGGCCACGAGCCAATCCTCGTCATCGAGGCGAACGCGGACATCGGACGCTCGCTCGTCGAGCAACTCCTCGCCGACGGTCATCCCGCAGACCTCGCCCGCACCGCTGGTCATGCCGAGAGGACGGCAGGCACCAGCCCACCAAGATTGGTCGTGCTCGGAGAACTCGACACGCCGAGGGGCACCCTCAATCTGCTGGAGACCATTCGCGGGCACCACCCGCAGGCAACTCAGCCGCAGACAACCTCCCCGTGGCTACAGAACCTTCCGGTGATCGTCCTCAGCTCACGCACAACCGAGCCCGACATGCTGCGCGCGTTCGAGGCAGGCGCAGATGACTTCCTAACCCGTCCCGCTCCCTACCTGGAGCTGCGAGCACGCCTACGAGCGCTGCTACGCCGCGCGGCCAGCAACAACCAACAACTAGGTCCAACGCAGATCGGGCCGCTGAGGATCGAACCGGCCGCCCATGCGGTCAGCCTCGCAGGCAAACGCTTGGAGTTGTGCCGCCTTGAGTACGAGCTGCTGCTGCACCTGGCAAGCGACCCGCAACGGGTATTCCACAAGCACGAGCTACTAAAAACCGTGTGGGGATACCGCTCCACCGGCACCACAAGGACACTCGACAGTCACGCCAGTCGCCTACGCCGCAAGCTCGGCGCCGCCGGTGAACGCTGGGTCATCAACGAGTGGGGAGTCGGCTACCGGCTGGTCTGAGATATAAAGACGTCGTGCGATAGCAGTTCGGCGCTCCGCGGGGGATCGGCCGATTCGCGTGTCGCCGTCGACAGAAGACGGAGGCAAGTCGTCATCCGTGGCAGTCCGACAGCGCAGCGATGAACGGCTCGCGGATGGCCGGGTCGCAGTGCTGCTGCTCAAGCGCCTGCTTCTCGGTGTCTGGGTCATCGCCAGCCGGAACGTCGGTCCCCGCACCGCACGCCAGCGGCAAGGACGAGCGGCCATCCCATGCGGGACCTGGGAAGGTTGCGTCGATTTCGATGCGCTTACCGTCCAACGTGATTGTCAGGTATCGGTGAACGTCAACGAGCCCCTCGTCAGGAACGGTCGCTGCGGCCGTAGCGCCGAACAGCTCTCGCGCACGAGCGCGATCCAGCGCGTAGACACGGTGAACGATGCGCGGCTCTGTCTCGGGGAACCGCTCAGTCAGAGCACGGGCGAGAAACAAGTGCTTGGTGGAGCAGGTACCGCGGTGCTCACGCAACATCCCCTCCACTGTGCGATCACTCGGGCGGCCATACGGCAATGCCCGTACGGCTTCAACAAGGTCGAGCAGCGTGGCGTCAAATGCGGTGAGAGCGTCGATGAACCCAGGTTAGAGCGGGGCCGCTTGGAAGCCTCGACACTTGGCGCAAACCGTCGAGTTCGCGATCCGAGTGGTTCAAGGCGCCAAGGCTATGCGCTGGGAGTGGCCTGCCCGTAGATGAAGAACTCCGGCGTTGTCTGTACCTGCGCGTCCCACCCGAGGTCGGCAAGCCGCTGGTGTAGTCCGTGGGGCTCGTAGAAGCGCTTGACGATGCGAAACTCGCGGCCATCGGCAAGCCTCCGGGTCATCGTCTCCTCCCGACGATCGGGCAGCCGATGATCCGCAGCGGAGGACAACTCGCTGGGCAGGCTGTCTACAAAGAAAACCCT
The DNA here is from genome assembly GCA_963715515.1 of uncultured Solirubrobacterales bacterium. Taxonomy (GTDB): domain Bacteria; phylum Actinomycetota; class Thermoleophilia; order Solirubrobacterales; family Solirubrobacteraceae; genus Palsa-744. Next base: position 3,130,676 of record OY970249.1, on the reverse strand, counting down.
CCCCCCAGGACGAAGCGCCCGCCCGACTTTCTCCCAAAAGACCTCAAAGTGCGCCTCCGGCACATGCGAGAGCCAGAAGCTGAAGAAGCACACGTCGTAGCTCGCGGATGGCTCCCATGCGAACAAGTCTGCGGGCACGTAGCTCACCCTCGGATCGTCCAGCCCGGCGCGTGCCAGTTCGATCACCTCTGGCGAGGCGTCCACAGCGGTCACGGTGTCGGCGTGCTCAACCAGTCGGCGAGTCCACAAGCCTGTTCCGCACGCCAACTCCAGCACCTGCCCCGACGGCTGGAAGCGCTCCAAGGCGTCCTCGACCTCCGCTGCGTCGGCGAACCACCGCGCGTTTGCGTCGGCGCCGCGGTCGTAGCGCCCGCGGCGAAACCACCAGTCGTCGTACTCACCGGCCCGCTCACGGTAGTACCGAGCCTGCTCGGCGAGCAACCCCGTCAACTGTTCGGTCATGCCTTCTCCTCCCGCGGGTGAGCCAGACAGGTCGATCCTACCTCGCACGCGATCGAGTGAAACCCAACCGATAATTTGCTAGTCACGCTTGCGGGCTGATTGGAGTGGTCTGGAGTGCGGCCAATCGGTGCATGTTTCAAGAAACAGCGCTCACTGGTGAGCTGATTGGCCGCTCGATCATCGGTCGAGCCCTGTGTCGAGCCCAGCTCGAACCCGCGTAGACCCTCGGCGCCGGTTCCTTCACGCCATCAGACCGTTTCGCTCACCGGCCGAAGGAGTGCCAGCACATCACGGAGGTCGTCAGTATCGAGAGTATGGGTCGCTGCTGCCCGAGCGTCGGGGGTAGCGTTCAGCGCGATCGACATGCCAACGCGCTCAAACAGCGGAACGTCCGAGCGAGAGTCGCCCACCGCCGCCACCTGGCTCATCAAATAACCGTTGCTCGTGCACCATTCCTCTACGAAGCGCGCCTTGTCGAACTCATTGAAGTAGCGAGTCACGGTGCCCGAGAGCACCCCGTCGGTCACCTGCATCTCCGTCCCGCTAGCCGCGGCGAAACCATAGCGCTCCCGCAACATCTCGGCCACGAATCTCAATGTGACCGTTCCCAATAGCAGACTGGCCCCGGCAGCGGTAAGCGCTCGGAGAGTCTCGGCCATGCCGTCAATCCAGGTGCTGGTCGCCAGGACCGCCCAGGCGTCGGCCGTGCTCTGTCCCGCCAACCATCTCGCAGACCTGTCGGCAACTACGCTGTTGGATATCTCGTGGGCGTGAAACGCCCGCTCGAGCTCTGCCATCTCCTCTGCCTGCCCGAGCCATTGCGCGAGGAGCAACGACACGGTCGTGCCGCGCAGCAATGTCCCGTCCAGATCGAAGACGATCACTGGGTAGAAGCCCGGTTCACCCACCCGTAGGATCATAAGTCGTAGCTCCCAGACGCGCCGCAACGGCCCGCGGTCTATCTGTGCGCGAGCCCGAGCGCCGCGGCTGCTCGGTGTGGGCGCGAGTCGGCCAGCAGGCCGAGCGGCGAGCCGTCGCCAGAGACCTTCCCAGTGGCGCTGGAAGCTCATCGCGCACACGGGGCTACTGAACTACGCATAGCTTTATGGCTCCCCGCGAGCCCACTCGACGCCGATAGGATCGGCTGGTGGGCATCTCCCCGTACCTGCGTCGCTTGCGCGAGGCCGTTGGCCGTGAGTTGGTGCTCGTGCCGTCCGTGGCTGTGCTTCCACGAGACAAGGATGGTCGCCTACTGCTCGTGCGCGATGCGGAGACAGGGCACTGGCAGACGATTGGAGGTGCGATCGAGCCCGACGAGTCACCGCAGGAGGCAGCGCTCAGAGAGGCCCGCGAGGAGGCCGGGGTCGCGGTCGGACTTGCCGGCATCCGTGGTGTTGTCGGCGGGCCGGCCTTCCGCATGACCTATCCCAACGGCGATCAGGTCGCCTATGTATCAACGGTGTTCGACGGGTACGTATTGGACGGGACGCCTCGCCCCGATGATGACGAGACCTCTGCGGTGGGGTGGTTCTCCGAGACCGAGCTTGAAGGGCTGGATCTCTCCTCATTTACCCGCTCGCTGCTCGGGGCGATGAACATCCTGCCGGTCGAGCCAGGAGTTGACGGTCGTTCATTGCGGTGAGCATTGACCTCTCACAGCGAGCATCTGACCGAGGCGTTGGGTCGTCGCCATCATTCCAATCGGTGCTGTTGCCTGTGGCGGAGGCTGAAGCGCTCGTGGAGCCGTTTCGCCGAGTCGGCGACTGGTCGAGCGCACACGGCATCCCGGCGCACATGACGATCGCCGGGCCGTGGCCCCTGTCCGTGAGCCTCCCGATCGAAGCGCTTAGCAATCTGGCCAGCGCGATCCGTGGAGCCCGCTACACACTCAGCACCGTCGGAACGCTCGGCGGCGCGATCTGCCTGCTTCCCGCAGACGACGCTGTGGCTCTCCGTTGGCGAGCGGACATCCTCGATGCGGTCGGCGCTCCAGATGAAGTCGATGAGCAATGGCGCATCCATCTGACGGTATGCCGGGGCGCAAACCGAGCGACCGTAGGGAAGGTCGAGCAGGCGATAGGCCGAGCGCTGCCTCTGAGTTGCGAAGTGCGAGGACTGCTCGTTGCGCAGATGCTCGGCGATTCTCAGGTGTCGGTGCGGCCACTCTAAGCCAGCGGACTGCGCTATCGAGACGGCTGACTGCCGCGCCGGTGGAGCAAGGACCGCCGTGTCGTAGTCTCTCAGGCGTCATGGACTGGCAGGCGTGGCATCGAGACTACACGGACCCGGATTCCGCCCTCGGCCGCCGGCTGGTGGTCGTCCAGGCGCAGATTCGCGCCATGCTGGATCACGCGCCTCCTGGCCCTATTCGCGCGATCGGGGTCTGCGCGGGCCAGGGCCATGACTTGATCGGAGCGCTCGCTGGGCATCCTCGCCGCGAAGATGTCGCAGCTCGACTCGTGGAGCTTGACGAGCACAACGTCACGCTTGCGCGACAGGGGACGCTAGCAGCGGGTCTTCACGGCATCGAGTCCGTCGTCGGCGATGCCTCCGTCACCGACGCATACCACGGTGCCGTGCCAGCCGACCTGATCCTGCTCTGTGGCGTGTTCGGCAACATCAACAAGATCGACGTCACCAACACGATCAACCACCTCCCGCAGCTAAGCGCTCCGCAGGCCACGGTCATCTGGACACGCCATCGTCATCCGCCCGACCTCACGCCCTTCATCCGTGAGATGTTCGAGCAAGCTGGCTTTGACGAGCTGGCCTTCGTCGATTCTCACCCGTTCGGTGTCGGCGCCAACCGCCTGCGCGTCTCGCCGCAACCGTTCCAGGCCGGTGTACGGCTGTTCGAGTTCGTAGGCTATGACGTGCTCGCGCCTGACTTCCACGCAACGCGCCACTCAGTCGACACGGTGAAGCCGTAGCCGATGCCTTCCACGCTGAGATCGCCCGTCGTGGCGAACGTCCTGCGAAGGCTCCATGCCCAGGCCGACGACGAGGACTCGCTGGCCGCACAGCGCGTCCGCGCACGCGAGGTGGAAATCGGCCACCGGCTCGTGCAGGACCAGCGATACGAACTCTACGGGGAGGCGCCGCTGTCGATCACCCCCGAGGTCGGGCAGCTCCTCTACTTGCTCGCGCTGAGCACGAGACCGCGGCAGATCGTCGAGTTCGGTAGCTCGCTCGGCGTCTCCACCATCTATCTCGCCGCCGCAATCCGCGACTGTGGCAGCGGAACACTCATCACAAGCGAGTACCACGCGCAGAAGGTCAAACTTGCATCGCAGAACCTCGCCGACGCTGGTCTCGCCGATCTCGTCGAGCTGCGCTCCGGCGATGCGCTTGACACGTTGGAGAACATCGCCGAGCCGATCGACCTGGTGTTCCTCGACGGGCGCAACGACCTTTACCTGCCGATCCTTCGCCTCCTCGAGCCGCGTCTGTTGCCATCTGGCCTCGTGGTCGCCGACCTCAGCGCCAACGATCCAGATCTTCTCCCTTACCTGGAGTACGTCCGCGAGCCGGCCTGCGGCTACTTCTCAATGACCGTCCCGCTCGATGATGGCGTCGAGCTTTCGGCGCGCGAAGGGGACGGACGACTGTGACCGATCGGCGGCTGCTGTTCTTCGGTGACTCCCTCGTCGCCGGCGTCGGCGATCCTAGCGGCAGAGGCTGGGTCGGCCGGGTTGTGGCCGCATCCTTCGGGTTCGGGCTCCCCCTGACCGCGTACAACCTCGGCGTCAGACGGGAGACCTCAGAGCAAGTTGCGGCGCGCTGGCGCAACGAGGCGCTACCACGCCTATTGCCGGAAGCCGATGCGAGGATCGTTGTGTCGTTCGGCGCCAACGACACCACGATCGAGCATGGCCGGCTGCGCGTAGCGCCCGAGCGCTCTTGCGCTGTGCTGGACGGCATCCTCCACGGCGCTGCCGCGCTCGGCCTGACCCCGCTGGTAATCGGGCCGGCGCCGGTTGACGATGCTCAGCAGAACGAGCGCATCCTGGCACTGTCCGCTTCGTTCTCGGAGGTTTGCTCCAACGCCGATGTTCGCTTCATTGGTGTCGTCGAGCAACTGCTCGCCGCTGAAATCTGGATGACGCAGGTGATGGCAGGCGACGGGGCTCACCCCTCCGCAGAGGGGTATCACGCGCTCGCCGACCTCATCCTGGCTGAGGGCTGGACGGACTGGCTACGCGCCGACGCGCAATGAAGCACGCGACTCGCCGAGCAGCTCGTGCCGGTAGTGCCATGCCGACGCCAGGAGTCCGGTGCTCAATGCCGCTGTGAGGAGATTGATAGTCAGCTCTATTGCGCCGCCGTGGCCCTTGGTGTAGATCCCATGCTCCAGGTCGTAGAGCACGTCGAGCGCGCAAAGATAGACGCCCGCTCCGCCGAGCACCAGCAGCCACATGAGGGCGCTCGGTCGATGGCGGGACAACTGGACAGCCGCAATGAGGGCTGCTCCCAGTAGCCAGGCGTCTGCGAGCGGGAAGGACTGCTCAAAGGCGATGTACTCTGCGGCGTGATCGCTGGCGACGATGCCGCGGTCAGCGAACCAGGCAACCCAATAAGCGACCAGCAGCACTGAGGTGAGGATCAGCAGCGCCATCACGCGCCGACGCCATGCCTCGAAGTCATCGAGGCCGAGCAGGCGAAAGCATCGCAGCGTACTCGCCTGCGTTGGCTCAGCAGCCAGCGACAAGCTCATCATCACCTTTGATTGTCATCCGTAGCAGGACGATGCTGGTGCCGAGTATCCAGGCAAACAGCATGGCGGGAATCGCAATAATCACTCCTCCCTCAAGCGAGAAGAAACCACTCGCGATCACAAGCGACGCCAGGAGCACGATGTGCGCCAGTGCGGCCACGACCGCAATCCACCCTGTCCAGCCAGGCAGGCGGCTGTCGCGGAGCACCTGCCCAGCGTATGAGCCAAGCGCCAGCGCGGTTGGGACTCCGGACATCGCGAGCAGCCCGAATCCGAGGTCGTAGAGCAGCCGGGGATCAGGCGCGTTCGGCGCACGATAGAAAAGCACGAAGGCGACCGTGAAGCCGGCGAGAAGAAGCGTGACGAAGCTGACCAATCCAACCAGGAAGCACACCGAAAGAACGCTCACGCTGCCAGTCCTCTCCCGCAGCCAGAACCAGACGCCGACACCGAAGGCCAGCCAGAGCCCCACCGCGGCCGTACTGAGGACCATCGCGACGAACAACGCCGAGCGATGCGCGTCGACGTAGCCCGCGATCTCGCCCGCGCTTGCACCGGTCCCTGGAAACGTCTGCATTTCATCGACGATGGAGCCGGCGATGCCAAGCACAATGCTCACCACGCCGGCAACGCCGGCGAGCCTAATCGCCTTGTACGTGGTGCTCCCTACCTGCTCGCGCGTTGTGATCGCCATGTGCTCCGCCTCCGTGTCGATTGGGGCGGCCCCATGCTCCCAGAGGGAGATCGCGCTGTCGATTACCTGCGAGGTAAGTTCCGCAGCGCCTCGGCGGTCGCCGCGTCGGCGGGGAACGTCAACTCGATCGACAGCTCGGAGGTCGTCACCTCGACCGCGGTGCCAAACGTCGCGACCGTGGCAAAGAACGACAGCTCCACACCATCTGGCCCACGCATCCGCATCAGCGGCGTGAGAATCTGCCCGGCCGCCGCCTCGGAGGCCGGATCGTGCTCGTACTCAGGCGCCGGATAGCCCGCCACCTCGGCGAGCAGCACGGCGAGATCCGCATCCCCGGTGATCGCGACCTGACGCTCAAGCCGCCGGAGAAAATACGCTCGCACCTCGCCCAGGTTGATAGTCCACCGGGCCAACCCCCGTGGATGCAGGCCGGCCCGCATCACGCTCACCGGCGGCTGTAGTAGCGCCGGGTCGACCCAGGCGCCGATCGCCGCCATTGCCGAGTTCGCCGCGACCATGTTCCAGCCGCGATCCACGACGACCGCCGGGTAGGGCTCGTGTCCGGTGAGGATCACGTCGAGCGCCTCCCGAACCGGGGCCATCTCCGGCTCCTGCAGCGAGCGTTCCGGGAACGCCGGGGCGTAACCGGCTGCCAGCAGCAGGTGGTTACGCTCCCGGAACGGAACCTCGAGCCGTTCGGCGAGCAGCAGCACCATCTCGGGGCTCGGGTTGGAGCGGCCGGTCTCCACGAAGCTCAGATGCCGCGCGGAGATGCTGGCATCGAGGGCCAGATCGAGCTGGGTTCGGCCGCGACGCTCGCGCCATTCGCGCAACAGTGGCCCAACCCGTGGTGAGGTAATTGCGCCCTCCATGCTGCGCCTTATCTAACCAGCCGCGAGTCTCCAGTTCGATTACCTGGCAGGTAAATCATGCGCTGGCGCCAAGCGCTCGAAGCTGCTCGGCGTACCCGTGCGCGACCAGGCGCTCGTCGGTGATTCCGAGGCGCTCGCGCAGCGTCTGCACTAGCGCGTACTCCTCAGCGAGGTCGGAGCCAGGTGGTGCCACCGCCTCGATCTCGATGAAGTTCCCCAGCCGCTCAACAGTGTCGAGGTGAATACGGACCTGGCGCCAGAGGAACAGCCGCCGAGTCTTGCAGACCACTACGGTTGTGCCGATCGCGGCCGTCAGCGCGGCGCGCAGCGCTTCGGCGTCGTCGACCTCGGCGATGCGATACCGGCTCTCGCGCTGCTGCGGCTTACTGGCGCGCTCGAACTGGATCAGATGCGGTCGGCCGGGGTGCTCCTCACGCAGCTTCAGCCCGCCACGCGGCACCGTGAAATAGGTGTCGCTCTGTCGAATCTCTCCGTGGTCCTTCGCGCCAAGCGTGCGGCAGACCGCCAACGAGCCGGAGGGGTCCGGGTCGCTTGCCTTGCACTCAATGTTCCGCAGCGGCGCGCTCACTTCCCGGACTCTGCCGCTCGTGTCGGGCAACACTGGCCACAAACGAGACCTACGTGAGCCCGCCGGATCATCTACGCACGGCGCGAACGAGCTGCAGCGGCTCAGCCGACCGACTCGACCGCGTGACGGCGACCTCTGCGAAACCAGCGGCGTCGAGCATGGAGCGCATCGACTCGTCGTCATAGACGTGCATCCGCGATCCCCATACCCACACCCACCAGTTGCGAAGCGACGGCGTAGGGAGCGGGCCGGGCACCGTCCCGATCACCACGCGCCCGCCAGGCGAGACGACGCGGTGAAGCTCGGCGAGCACCAGTTCCGGCTGCTGCAAGAAGAAGAACGTGTTGGCTGACAGGGCTACGGTGAAGGCGCCATCAGGCCAGGGGAGGTGCGCTGCGTCGCCCAGCTTCAGCTCTAGCGCACCGCGCTCGACCGCCTCCCGGTTACGCTCGCGGCAGAGCGCAAGGATCTCTGGACTGTGGTCCAGCCCTGCCGCACTCGCTGCATCGGCGGCAAGAACCCTCTCAAGCAGCCTGCCGCCTCCGCAGCCAACCTCCAGGCAGCGTACTCCCTCAAGCGGGCCGGCAACGTCGAGCATCTCGTCGAATACGGTCTCGTGCCCCTTGGGTGCTCCCAGCGGGCCTCCGTAGGTCTTGCGAGCGATCCACCCGGACGGACGCCGCGCCGTCGCGTCGATAAGCCGATCCGCCAGAGGCATCGTCCGAGCAGGTTATTCGCTCCGCGCTGGGTCTGCTCGCTGGATACAGCACCAGGCTGATGGTGGCGCCAGGCGCTGCTTGGCGGGCCGGCAGCACGCCGCATAAACCGCCATGTAGGGTTCCCGCCGGATGGCGGTCGAAATCAGGCCCGTGCGGAGCCAGCGCGAGATGAGGGCGTTCATCAAGCTGCCGTGGCAGCTCTACCGTGGCGAGCCCAATTGGGTTCCGCCGCTGCTGATGGACGTCAGAAAGCGGCTCGATCGAAAGCGCAACCCGTTCTTCGAGCACGCCGAGGCCGAATACTTCCTGGCCTGGCGTGACGGGCGGCCGGTTGGCCGCGTGAGCGCGCACATTGATCGGAACTTCAACGAGTTCCAGAAAAACGCTTGGGGTCTATGGGGATGGTTCGAGTGCGAGGACGATCCCGAGACCGCACGCGCGCTACTCGACGCCGCTGCGGGATGGCTGCGGGAGCGCGGCCGGGATCGCATGGTCGGCCCGATGGACTTCACGACCAACGACGAAATCGGCCTGCTGATCTCAGGCCACGAGCGTCCCCCGGTGATCCTCTGCCAATGGCACCACCCGTACTACCAACGGCTACTTGAGCACGATCTCGGCATGGGCAAGGCAATGGACGTGTATATGTGGAGCCTGCACATCACCGGCCGCGAGAAGGTCCACCCCGCGATCTGGGAGGCCGCCGATCGACTTGAGGCCGAGCACGGAATCGTGTGCAGACCCTTCCGCAAGAAGGACCTCCACGCCGAGGTCGCCCGCTTCGTGAAGCTCTACAACACGGTGCTGGAACGAAACTGGGGGTTCGTCCCGCTCACCGAGGAGGAGGTCTACCACTACGCCAAGGACCTCAAGCCGATCCTCGATGAGAACTGGGCGATGTTCGCCGAACGCAAGGACACAGGCGAGATCGTCGGCGGCGCACTGACACTATTGGACTACAACCAGGTGCTCGCCAAGCTGAACGGACGGCTGCTGCCGTTCGGCTGGATACGGGCGCTGCGTGAGCGTCGCCGAATCGACGCGGTTCGCGTGATCGTGCTCGGCGTCATGCCCGACTACCGGCACACCGGGGTAGCCGCGAGGCTCTACCAAATGCACTTCGACGCGGCCGAACGTACACCGCAGAAGGGCGGTGAGATGGGCTGGACACTTGAGGTTAACGAGGGGATGAATCGCGCACTGGAAGGCATGGGAGCTGAGATCACGCGCCGATATCGCACCTACGAACGCACGCTCGCGTCAACGCGATAGCCGTCAAGCCCGCGCGCTGCGCTCGCTCTCCCGAACTACCCGACTTGCTCGCCCTGCGAGCTTCGTCCCGGTCCTAGCGGATTCCCGGTTAGCCCGCTGTTAGCGTGGACGAATTGGCGCTTTGCATCGGTGTATGCCTCTCGGTCATCGGCGAATCGACTGGCGAGCCGACGCTTGAGCATGGCGTATTCACGCGCGAGCACGGGGTCCGCGCGCAGCCGGTCGCGGAAGCAAAGACGATAATCCAGCTCGTGCTGTTCATCTACAAGGTGCAGGTGGCGGGTACGATGCGACGCCGTTGGATAGCAGAGAAACCGACGGTGCGAGAGTGTCGCGTTATACGCGCGAGGGAACTGGTAGCCGGCGCGCTCGACCAGCACGGCGATAGGCGCGTCAATGTCGGGCATCAGCGCCATCATGTCGATGACGGGCTTCGCGGCCAGGCCGGGCACGGCAGTCGAGCCGATGTGGTGGATATCAGCGCCGCCAAGCAGGGGCGCGAGTCGCCTGCGCTCGACCTCATAGGAAGCCGGCCAGGCAGGATCGTAGTCAACGACCTGTACCGGATCGTCGGCTTCGCCAGTGCGCTCCAGGTCCACCGCGCCGGCTGCTCGGCGGTCAGCGAGTGCCATCGTTGTCTTGTAGGGCAGCGAGCCGCGCACGGACCTCGCCTGCGGAGGAGAGGAGTGCAGGGTCGTGAACCTCGTTGCGGTCGTGGTAGGCGAAGTAACGCGGCGCAAGACGTGAGCTGCTGTGCCGAGCTGTCTTCTGCTCGAACTCCTGCCGCGAGCGGACGGCGTAGTGGTTGAGCCGCAGGCGCCCGACCGAAACCTGCTTGACCGAGGACTGGCGGATCGCATACGGGTCCGTCTCGATTAGCGGCAGCCGCGAGATGCCGCGCCGCATCCGTCGCGTCCACGGGTTGACGCTTATCACTGATACCGGCTCGTGGTCCTCTGTAATCGCGAGCGCTCCGTCGGCGTACTCGAAGAAGTGCGGCCCGATCGGCCGCACGGCGCGCGTCGGGTCCACGATGCTCTTGATGCGTAGGTTGCGGACCCATTGCATCCTCGCGCGCTTCACAAAGCTCTCGATCACCAGGCCGTCCGGCTTGGCGGTGTGTCCCGACGAGCCGTAGACCTGCCAGTTGACGACGACACCGGGATGGTCCTCATACTCCCGGAGCACGTCGGGCAGCGGCGTCGGCCCTGGCGAGAATAGGAACTCATCAAGGTCGATAAACGCAAGCCAGCGAGTGCAACCGCGGGCTCGCTCCAGACCATCGGCGTAGGCCCAACCCTGACCGCCCTGTCCCAGCGGGATCGAACAGTCTGAGATCGACACGACGCCCGCGCGAATCCACGGCTCCAGAACCTCCTTGCCGCCATCGACGCTGAGGTTGTCGTACAGGAAGAACCGCTCGACGCCTACGAGCCGATGGAACTCGATCCACTCGGGCAGATACGGCGCCTCGTCCTTGAAAATGGCGCAGATCGAAAGATAGGCCAGCTTCATCCGTGGACACGATACTTGGCGCCAGTCACTCAACATCGACAGCAGGACGGGCGAATAGGCCCTGGCAGCGGCGTGTGGGCTGCGTAACTCCCCAGGTGGTCTATGCGCGACGGCCGCCGAAGACTGCGAACCCACGCTGAGGGCCGACTTGCGCATCGGCGATGCCGGCGTCCGTCAGCCAGCGAACCAGGTCTTCGCGCGCTGGAGGCAGCGGATGGCCCTGGCGGGAGCCGATTCCGAATAGGACTCGGGTACGCCGTGTCTCGCCGGCGAGAAATGTCGTGCCGATCAGGCGCCCGTCGGGCTTGAGGCAGCGGGCGAACTCTCGTACTGCCTGCTCGGGGTCGTTGACCATGTGCAGGCCGCTGTAGGAGAGCATTAGGTTGACCTCGCCGTCATCAAATGGAAGTGCCAACATGTCCGCTGCCACGAACTCCACCCTCGACAGTCCTCTGCGCGTGGCGCGGGCGCGCGCACGAGCGAGCATCTTCTCGTCAATGTCGATAGCCACATAACGCACGTCGCGCTCAAATGGCAGGGCACGAAACGCCACGCCGCCGCCGCACGGAACGTCCACCACCGTCTTGCCGTCGCCTATCCCGGCGAGCGGTTCCATGCTGTCATACAGCACCGATGCGTCGATGCCCCACACCGTGCGGCCGATCGCCTTCATCAGCCACGGTCGCTCAATGTAGAAGTCGTACAGCGCCCCGAATGGTCCGGCGCATATGTTCGGCGTCCTGTCCACCGCTACCGAGTTCTATCCGATCGAAGGAGGAGGACGGTTGAACAGGGAAGGCGGTGTCCGACATCTCTCCCGCGCCCGGTCGCCTCAGCGCGGCTCCAGGGGAGGGTCGTGCTCGACGCCGAGCGTCCGCTGCATCCACGCGACATCGTGCCACGCGCCGAACTTCCAGCCGATCCGCCTGTAGACGCCGACCGGCTCGAAGCCCATCGCTCGGTGCAGGCCCGCGCTCGCCTCGTTCGGGAGCGTCATACCCGCGACTGCCATCCGGTAGCCGCGAGCCACGAGACGCTTGAACAGCGCCTCGTACAGTACGCGACCCGAGCCGGTGCGTCGCCGGCCCGGCTCTACGTAGACGCTGACCTCGCACGAGAAACGGTAGGCCGCTCGCTGCGCGTGCGGCCCGCCATACGCATAGCCGACGACGCGATCCTTGTCTTCGAGCACGACCCAGGCGTGCGTGCGCGTTGCCGCCGCAATGCGTTCGGCCATCTGCGCAGGCGTCGGCGGCTCGCTCTCGAAGCTGACGGCCGTCTCGCGCACATACGACGCGTAGATCACTGCGCACGCGGGCGCGTCATCCTCACTCGCATCTCTCACCGTTGCACCGGACACGTTCGGCCGTAGCATACGCGGGCGCGTGCGAGACGTTCGCCTCTGAGCAGCCGAACGCAGGTCACGATCGAACACGGCTGGCGGGGCAGCCAGGGCGGGCTGTAGAGTGCCCGATCCGCCATGCACGAGCTTGTGATCTTCGACTGCGACGGCGTGCTCGTTGACTCCGAGGTGATCTCCAACGAAGTGCTCGCCCGGATGCTCACCCGAGAGGGCCTGCCGACCACACTCGCCGAGGCCCGCCGCGCCTGCCAAGGGCTCCTGCTCACCGATGTCCGCGACCGAGCCCAGGCCAAGCTCGGCCGACCTTTTCCGCCGGACTGGATCGCCGAATACGAACACGAGCGCAACGAGGCGTTCCACCGCGAACTCAAGCCGGTAAAGGGCGCAGCCGAGGCGGTACAGCGCGTCAAGGCAGCCGGACTGAAGGTCTGCGTTGCGTCTCAGGGCCAGTTGACCAAGACACGATTGACGCTCGGGCTAACCGGCCTGCGCGACCTGTTCCCGCCCGACGCGCTGTTCTCTGCCTACGACGTGCCACGCCCCAAGCCCGACCCCGCGCTCTTTCAACACGCGGGCCGCCACAATGAATGCCAAGCCATCGGCTTGCGTGGTCATCGAGGACACCCCCTCGGGAGTCGTGGCCGCCGTCGCCGCCGGGATGCGGGCTGTCGGCTACGCAGCCGACAGCGACGAGCGCGCCCTTCACAACGCTGGTGGCGAGATCGTCCGCTCCCTGGACGACCTCCCGAAGCTCTTGGACCTGCTCCCAACGTAAAACCGTCGGCGCGGCAGCCTGCTCGGTCAGCAGTCGCGCTCAAGCCGTCTGGTCGCGGCGTTGACTTCGGTCACGTAGATTCCCGCTGATGGCATCCAGTCCAGAGGTCGTCTCGTTGGAGCGCGAGCATCTGCCTGGCGTCATCGAGCTGTTCTCCGGCGAGCGCTGGAGCTATGCCGAGGACGAGCAGAGGACCTGGCGGGCGCTCACTGCGCCGGGAACGTTGAGCGTTGTGGCGCTCTCGTCCGAGCAGACGGTCATCGGGATCGCGCAGGTTCTCAGCGACGGTGAGGTTCAAGCGTTCCTCGCGGTCCTTGTGGTCGCCCACGCGCACCGCCGTGAGGGTGTCGCGCGGTGCTTGGTCGAGGAGGCGCGTGCTCGCACACATGGTCTGCGGCTTGACGTGATCTCCTGCGCGGACCCGTTCTATGAACAGCTCGGCTTCCAGCGGGTTTCAGGCTTCCGCTTGCCGGCGACGTAGGCTTACGTGAGCGCAATGTCCGACGTGATCAACCCGCAGTTGGATGAGCAGGAGGACCGTCCGCCGTTTTCGTGTAGGCGGGCGCGGCTGGGACGCCAGGCCGGTGAATAAGCTGCTATTCGATGCTTGGTGATCGCATCTACGAGCGCGCCCGTCTCACGGGCGAGTTTCGGCTGCGCTCGGGCGCGACGAGCAGCGAATACTTCGACAAGTACCTGTTCGAGTCCGATCCTCGACTCCTGCGCGAGATCGCCGAGGAGCTGGTCCGGTTGGTACCCGCCGGGGTGGAACTGTTCGCTGGTCTTGAGCTTGGCGGTGTGCCCGTGGCCGTCGCTGTCTCCCAGGTGTCGGGTCTGCCCACCGTGTTCGTCCGCAAGGCCGCCAAGACCTACGGAACGTGCCGTTTGGCCGAGGGCGGCGAAGTCACCGAGCGCCGGATCGCGGTCATCGAGGACGTCGTGACCTCCGGCGGCCAGGTGATCGAGTCCTGTCGGCAGCTACGTGACCGCGGAGCCGATATCGCGGCGGTGCTGTGCGTGATCGACCGCGAGGCCGGCGGCCGTGAGAACCTCGCTGCCGAGGGTCTTGACCTGCGCGCGCTGTTCACGATAAGTCAGCTTCGAGATGGTCGTGTGACCAATCCCGCCCGCTCGTGACCACGGACAGCGCTCCCGCCTACGACTGCATTGGTGTCAGCTACAGCGACGTTCGGCGCGCCGACCCGCGGTTCGAGGCGGCGATCTGGGAAGCGCTCGGTGACGCACAGGCCGTCCTGAACATCGGAGCAGGCGCCGGTTCTTATGAGCCGAAGGATCGCGAAGTGATCGCGGTTGAGCCATCCCCGGTGATGATCGCCCAGCGCCGTGCGGACGCCGCTCCGGCGATCCAGGGAGTCGCCGAGGCCATCCCGCTCGATGACGAGAGCGTGGACGCGACGATGGGTGTCTTCACGATGCAGCACTGGGAAGATGTTGACCGTGGGCTCACCGAGGTGCTCCGCGTCACCCGCAAGCGGATCGTCTTCCTCACCCTCGACCTCGACGTGACCGCGCAGATGTGGCTCTGCCGCAACTACCTGCCCGAGATCATCGAGCACGACCGCAAGGTCTTCCCGACGATCGCGCACCTCCAAACCGTCCTTCGCAACATCGAGGTCGAGACGGTCCTTGTGCCCGCCGACTGCACCGATGGATTCCTCGTCGCGCTCTGGAGCCGGCCCGAGGCTCACCTCGACCCAAACGTCCGCCGCGCCTCCTCCACCTGGCACCAACTACAACCAGCAGTCATCCAGAACGGCTTGGATCGGCTACGCCACGACCTTGACAGCGGCGAGTGGGACCGCTGCTACGGACAACTACGCACGCTCGACACGCTCGACGTGGGGCTGCGACTTGTCAAGGCAGAGCTGCACTGATCGGGCATACAGGGGCGGTCATCGCGATCACCGGGACGATCTTGGCTGCGGGCAGGCCCACCCTTCCCCACGGATCACTCGACGTTGCGCACAAACCGGGCTCGGTTCTGCTGGCGCTCGTATCCAGTCACCGTCCAGAAGCTCATCGCATCGAGATCGTCGTCGGTGACTATCGCTGTGAGCCTGGCGGCGCCGCGCGCCAACAGACGACGCTCACCCTCACGCAGCAGGGCGGTCGCGATCCCTTCTCGCCGCTGCTCGGGATGCACGGCAAGCCGGTACAAGCTGCCCCGCCACCCATCCCACGCGGCGATCAACGACCCAACGATCTCACCGCCATCCGACTCCGCGACGAGCAGCGCCTCGGGATCAGCGTCGAGCAGCCCCAGCACGCCGTAGCGCGTGTCGGTCACGGTCTCAACGCTCCCTGCCGCATTCCACAACGCGAGGACTTGCTCGATGTCCCGGTTCGTCGCGCTGCGAAATACGAGACGAGTCACCGCTCGCCCCTCAGACATGCTCGTGCGGTCAGCTCGGGAACGGATCTGCCTGCCGTCGCTGTCGAAGTTCTCGGCGGGCGAGAGCCAAGCCTGCACTCGGGTGGCTTGGCCGCAGTCCAATTGAGCGGCTCGCCGACGGGAAGATCGAACGGCACGGTCTGGATCGTATCTGCGGCACCGACGGTTCAGCGGGCGATCTCGGACTTCGGGACGGATAGCTTCCGCTTCCGCGCGACGTAGGCTGCGTGAACGATGGCCAATGTGTTTCAGCCAAACTGGGACGAGGAGCAGGATCGACCGCCGTTCTCATGGCGACGGGCACGGTTGGGACGCCAGGCCGGTGGGCACGCTCTTGGCGCGTCGCTGTTCGAGTTGCCGCCGGGCTCATCGAGCTTCCCGCTGCATATCCATCACGCCAACGAGGAGATGCTGATCGTTTTGGAAGGCTGTCCCACGCTACGTACACTCGACGGCGATCGGGAGCTTGCAGAGGGAGAGCTGGTCGCCTGTCTGACCGGCCGTGCAGGCGCGCACCGGATCGACAACCGCAGCGACGCGCCGGTACGGCTGCTCGTGATCAGCACAATGCTCGCTCCCGAGATCAACGAGTACCCGGACAGCGGGAAGGTGTGGGCACGCACCTGGCCTCCCGGACAACCGCAGCCCGAGGATGCGGTTGACCTCCTCGTGCGCCCCGACCAGGAACCCTTGGACTATCTCGACGGCGAGAGCTGAGCGGGGATTGACAGCGTGACGATCGTTCGGCAGCGTCGCAAGCAAGCCCTGATCGTGTTCGGGGTCGCGACCGTCGTGTTCACGGTGCTCTTGGAACTGATCGACCCCTCGCACGTCTCGCACGGGCCGACGATCCTCGACTTCGAGTTCGCCGTGACCCGCTCGCGCGCCGCACAGATCATGGCTGAATGGGGGCCGAAAGGCCGCAGCGCTGCGCACCTCTCGCTGCTGCTCGACTACGGCTACATGCTCTCCTACGGCCTGTTCTTCGCCCTCGCCGGATTCGCCGTGCGCGACACCGCGCGGGCGCGCGGCTGGCCCCGCCTCGCCGCCCTCGGCACCGTCGTCCCTTTCTTTGCGCTCGCCGCTGCCAGCTTCGACGCGAGCGAAAACGTCGCGCTCTTGCTCACGCTCGCCGGGAACGGCGGCAACTTTGCCCCGCCGTTCGCCGCGATCTGCTCGGCGATCAAGTTCACGCTCATAGGCATCGCCATCATCTACGCGCTCTGTGGCCTTGCGCTTCGGCTCAGGCCGCGGCTGCTGCAACCAGGCTGATCCCGTGCGCCCCGCCTCCTACCGCTGTGGCTGCTTGACGAGCCACTCGTCGAGCATCGGGCGCGTGAAGCGGATGTGCCTTCCGACCCGATGGCAGGGCAGGCGGCCAGCCCTCACGGCCTCGTAGATCCAGCTCGTCTTGACGTTGAGATACCAGGCGGCCTGCTCCGGGCGCAGGAGTCGGTCCTCGGTCAATGCGGCCGGGGGGTTTGCTGTTGATGGTGCTTGCATACCCCTTACAGACCACGAGCGCCTCCAACCGGCCAACGGATTTGCAGGAGACCTGATCGGCCGCCCGTCCATCGGGTCCTATCCGGCTGGCACGATCCAGGACCATGAGCGAGCCGCAAGCTCCCGACGATGGCGTAAAGCACCTGACGACCGGCAACTGGCTGGAGCCCGACCCGATCTGCTTGAAGTTCGTGGAGGTCAACTTGGCCACCGCAGCGCGCCGCCCGCCGACAGGCGAGGGCTGGGCCGAGCGGTTCCTTGCCGTCGATCTCGCGCCCGCCGTGCCGAGCGAGGTGCGAGATATGTGGGAGGCCGCCCGCGGTCTGCTGCTCTACGGCTGGTTCTACTACGCGATTTACGCGATCGGCGAACACGAGCTGCGGCGCGTCGCCGACGCCGCGATCCTGCACCGCTACCAGCAGGCCGGCGGCCCGCCGAACAAGAAGCGCGGACCCGAAGGCGAGCAGCGCTGGCCCAACATGATGCGCCGCGTGAACTGGCTCATCGAGGCCGGCGTCGTCCCAGCCGCGAAGCGCGAGCGCTGGGACGGACTACGCGACCTACGCAACGAGACCACGCACATCAGCATCCGGCACCTCACGACGCCGCACGAAGTGCTGCGCGTGCTCGAACTCCTGGCGGTCGAGATCGACGCCCTGTTCGCCACGTAGCGACCCTCCACGCCCCCGCGACGCCCCCTGGGGAAATCAGTGGGGAAATTAAGACGCCCCGTCCGCGACCCGTGATACAGTCAAAACCGCTTGGTTAGGCGTGTTTCGGCGATGCCGGAGGAGGGACTCGAACCCCCGACACGCGGATTATGATTCCGCTGCTCTAACCAGCTGAGCTACTCCGGCGGGGAGCGGGCAGTTTAGCCTTTCGGCCACAATGTCCGACCTGTCCAAGCCGCTCCCCCTGCTGGCCGTCCCCAATGTCTCGGAGGGACGCGACATGGCGGCGCTGGGCGTAATCGCGGCGGCCTTCACGGCGGGCGGAGGGGCAAGCCTCCTGGACCTGCACTCCGACGAGGATCACCACCGGGCAGTGTTCACGCTGGCCGGTGCCCCGGGCGGGCTCGCGCGGGCGCTGATGCAGGGCATGGCGGAGACCGTGCGGCTGATCGACATCGGCGATGGCCGCGGGCAGCATCCGCACGTGGGCGCGGTCGATGTGGCCCCCATGGTCTACCTTGACGCGGGTCTGCGCGGCGCGGCGTGCGCGGAGGCGCTGGTCGTGGCCGATCGCGTCGGCGTTGAGCTGGGGATACCGGTCTTCCTCTACGGCGAGCTGAGCGGCGCGGCGGGGGAGGCGACGCGCACCCGCGCTGAGCTGCGTCGCGGCGGGCGGGCGGGCCTGGCCGAGCGGATGGCCAGCGGCGAGCAGCGCCCGGACTTTGGCCCGTCGGCGTTGCACGCGACGGCGGGAGCGATGCTGGTGGCGGCGAGGGAGCCGCTGGTGGCCTTCAACCTGGAGCTGGCACCGCCGGTGACGGTCGCCGATGCACGCAGGATCGCCGCTGCGATCCGCGAGGGCGGCGCGGAGGGCCTGCCGGGACTGAGGGCGATCGGTGTGGCACTGCATGCGCGCCTGGGCGAACCGCGGGAGAGCGCATCGCAGGTCTCGATGAACGTCGAGCGTCCTCTGGAGCTGCCCCTGGTGCGGGTCGTGGAGGCGGTCGCGAGACACGCCGAGGTGGTGGCGGGCGAGATCGTGGGCCTGGCGCCGAGAGCCGCGCTGGCTGGCTTTCCTGAGGATGTCCCGCTGCTCGACTTCGACCCCGAGCGCCAGGTGATCGAGAACGCATTAGGCTTGTAGTCAGAGTGGCCCAGACCAAGCGCCGTCGCCAGACCAAGCATCGTGGGAACGCCGCCGGGGTGGTGGAGTCGCGCGGGCGCACCGGGCGTAAGCCGACCGCGGCGGAGAAGAGCCCGGAGGGGCGCGAGAAGGCGCGCGCAACGAAGGCTCGCGGCGACCGCTACGACCGTCCGCCAACGTGGCTAGGGGCGTTCTACCGGGCGATGGCTGCCGCGGTGCTGATGCTGCTGGTGAGCCTGCTGCTGCTCAAGCAGACGCAGCAGGCGATCGCGATCTTCCCCGCAGTGCTGCTGATGTACGTTCCGATCAGCTACTACACGGATCGGTGGCTGTACCGCCGCCGCCAGCGTAAGAAGCTGGAGGCGCGTAAGAAGGCGGCAGCCGGATGAGCGGTGGCGTCGTGAGCGCCGGGGCGCCCGACGTCAGGATGTTCACGGTAGGGCCGGTGCAGGAGAACGCCTATATCGTGCGCGCAGGCCAGGAGAGCAGGCGCGCAGTGATTGTGGACCCCGGCGATGAGCCCGAAAGGCTGCTTCAGGCGGCTAAGACGCTGGGCGTAGAGGTCGAGGCGATCCTAGTGACGCACTGCCACTTCGACCACATCGGCGCGGTGGCGCCGGTGGCGCGGGCAACGGGCGCGCCGGTGTGGTGCCCGGAGTGGGAGAAGCCGCTGCTTACGGACATCGCGAGGTGGACGCCGCCTGGGTTCGGGCCGTTCGAGAACTATGAGCCCGAGCACACCGTCAAGGGCGGCGAGCGACTGGAGCTGGCCGGCATGGAGTTCGAGGTCCTGTCTACTCCCGGTCACAGCCCAGGCCACGTGACCTATGCGATCCACGTCTCTCCTGCACCGGAGAGCGTTGCAGAGGGCGGCGGACCGGAGGTGGCGCCGGCGCTGCTGTCTGGGGATGTCCTCTTCCAGGGGTCCGTCGGCCGCACGGACCTGCCGGGAGGCGACTGGAACGTGTTGGAGCGCTCGATCGCCGACCTCGTGCGGCTCTTCCCAGGGGAGACCGTGGTGTATCCGGGGCACATGGGTGTGACCACCCTGGGGCGCGAGCTGGCCACGAACCCATTCCTCGCCGAGATCCGCGAGGCGGCTCGCCAGGTCGGCGGCGGCACGGCGGCAAGTTGAGCGCCGCCGTCAAGCTCACGGCGCCAAAGGGTACGCACGACGTGCTGGGCGAGGAGGCCGTGGCGAGGGAGGCCGTGGAGGCGAAGGCGCGGGCGATTCTGCAGGCCGCGGGGTATGAGCGCATCGAGACTCCGACGCTGGAGGCTACGGAGCTGTTCGCGCGCGGCGTGGGCGACGCGACGGACATCGTGCAGAAGGAGATGTACACGCTCACCGACGGCGGCGGGCGCTCGCTGACGTTGCGTCCGGAGGGCACGGCGCCGGTGTGCAGGGCGTACGTGGAGCACGGTATGCACAAGCGCGCGCAGCCGGTGAAGCTGTGGTACCTGTCGAGCTTCTTCCGCTACGAGCGTGCCCAGAAGGGCCGCTACAGGCAGTTCTGGCAGGTGGGCGCCGAGGCGCTGGGCAGCGAGGACCCGGCGGTGGACGCCGAGTCGATCGTGCTGCTCGGTCGGCTGCTGGACGAGCTGGGGGTACGAGCGCGCCTGCGGCTGTCGAGTCTGGGCGATGGCGCGAGCCGCGAGGAGTATCGCGAGCGCCTGAAGGCGCATCTGTACACACAGGTGGACAGCCTGTCGGAGGAGGTGAAGAGTCGCATCGAGTTGAACCCGCTGCGGGCCTTCGACTCCGACCACGAGGGTACGCGCCGTGCGATGCAGAGCGCGCCGCGCCTGCTCGACTACCTGAGTCCGGAGGACCGAGAGCACTTCGCCGAGGTGAGGAGCCTGCTGGATGAGGCAGGGGTGAGTTACGAGGTTGACGCGACGCTGGTGCGCGGCCTCGACTACTACACGCGGACGGTCTTCGAGTTCAGTTCCGAGGACCTTGGCGCTCAGAGCGGCGTCGGCGGCGGCGGGCGCTACGACGGTCTGGTGGCGATGATCGGCGGCCCAACCAACCCGCCGACACCCGGAATGGGTTGGGCGGCGGGTGTGGAGCGCATCCTGCTGGCGGGCACGCCAACGGCAACGGCAACGGCAGCGGGAGCGTTGGACGTGTACGTGGCATTGGACGATTCGAGGAACGGCGCGGGGGTGTCGAACGATTTTGGGGAGGGGTGGGGGTCGCGTGGTGCTGTCAGGAGGGCCGCCTGGCGGGTCCTGCGCGAGGCGCGCGAGGCTGGACTGGCGGCACAGATGGAGCTGGCGGGCCGCTCGCTGAAGGGGCAGCTGGGGCAGGCCAATCGGCTGGGCGCCAGCTATGTGGCAATCGTAGGGGATGCGGGGGAGACGGTCGTGAAGGACATGCAGGGCGCCGGTGCACAGGAGACGATGGCGACGGAGGCCGTGGTCGCGGCGGTGCTGCGGGGCCGGCAGGACCGGTAGAGCAGAGGGTCCAAGCCCCGGTGCAGGACTCAACTTTGTGACTCGATATGCCGAATGCAGGGACGATGGCTCAGCTTTCGCGTCCCTATCAGATAGCCCTGGCGGCCGCCGCGGCGGTACTGGGTTTGTTCGCGGTGTGGTCGCTGGCGCTGCATCACCCCGGCTCGAGCCCAGGCCCAGTCTCGGGCGGCTCATCTTCGCGCCCTGCAGCCTCCGCGTCTGCAGCCTCCCCGTCTGCGACCGCCGCACCGTCAGCTGGCAGCGCGCCATCGGCTGGCAGTGGGAGTACGCCGTCGGCGGCGACGCCCATCTACCACGGCTCGGCGCCGGGCGTGGAAGGGTTGTCGCGCGCAATCGACAGGGCGCATGGGGCGGTTGCGACCTCCGAACAGAACGCCAGGCAGCTCCAAGAAAAGTCGGCGCAGGCCTCCGAGGAAGCCGCGCCCGCGACAGGCGCCTCGGGTGCGTCCACGAGCGGTGCATCGGCCACGAGCGCGCCGACCGCAGCTGTACACAAAATTGCGCCGCACACGCCGGCCGTCGTCCATGGCAGCGCCGCCTCGGCCGCGCTGCGCGTGCAGGCCGCGCAGCAGGCTGAACTAAAGAAGGAGCTGGCACAGGGAAAGACGGTGCTGCTGCTCTTCTGGAACCCCAAGTCCACCGACGATGTAGAGGTGCGCAAGCAGATGCAGGCCGTAGTCGCCCACCTCAAGGGCAAGGTGGCTGCGCACGTGGCGCTGGCCGGTCAGGTCGGCCAGTATGGCTCGGTGACACGCGACGTGCAGATCTACCAGACGCCGACGCTGCTGATCGTCGGCAAGCAGGGACTGGCGGTGACGCTGACTGGTTTGGTCGACGGGTATGCGATCGAACAGGGCATCCTCGAAGCCAAGAAGGCGTCGAGCAAGTCCTAACGAGATTGCGTCCGCGTCGGGGTCTCGACGCAGGCATGTCGATCTGACAGGCACGGCCCCTTACACTCGACGGAGATGACCGTCGAGACGCTACTGGCCCATCATCTGGAACGACCGACCGCGCGCGGGCACACTCCTGCGGGCGCCGTGACCGGCGCTGCCGGGGGCGCCGCATGCGGAGATCTGGTGCGCGTGTCGATCGCGATCGACCCAGGCGATCCCGAAGGCCGCATCGTGGACGCCGGCTTCGACGCCAGCGGCTGCGGCGTGGCGATCGCCGCGGGCAGCGCGGCGGTGGAGCTGCTGCTGGGCGCTCCTCTACTGCAGGCCGCGCGCGTGGGCGCCGAGCAGATCTCGCAGGAGCTGGGGGGGCTGGCGCCGGCCAAGCGCCACGCTGCGGAGCTGGCGGCGGACGCGCTGCACCGCGCGCTGGGAATGGCGGCGCGCGCGCAGGCGCAGCTCGCCCCGGCGCCAAAGCGGGCCGTGGTGGCGATGAGCGGCGGCGTCGACAGCGCGGTGGCGGCGCTGCTCACGGCGCGACGCGGCGCGGAGGTCGTCGCGGTGACGCTGGAGCTGTGGTCGGACCCGGAGAACGACGGTGAGCGCAGCTGCTGCTCGGCGCAGGCCGTCAGGGGTGCACGCGATGCGGCACACCGCATGGGCGTGCCGCATCTGTCGATCGACCTGCGCGAGGAGTTCCGCGCGGGTGTCGTCGATCACTGGCTGGCCGACTACGCCGCCGGCGAGACCCCCAACCCTTGTGTGCGCTGCAACGGCAACGTGCGCCTGGAGGCCATGCTGGAGCTGGGTGAGCGCCTGGGGAGCGAGACATTGGTGACCGGCCACTATGCGCGCGTCGAGGCAGGCCTCCTGCGTGTGGCGGTGGATCCGGTGAAGGATCAGAGCTATGTGCTGGCCGGGCTGGCGCCCGAGTCGCTGCGGCGCCTGTGCTTCCCGCTGGGTGCGATGCACAAGGTGCAGGTGCGCGCGCTTGCCGCGAATGAGGGCCTGGAGGTGGCGCGTAAGCCGGACTCGCAGGACCTCTGCTTCTTGGCCGGCACCGGCCTCAAGCGCTTCCTGGAGCGCCATGGCGATATCGAAGCGGGGTCGGGGCCGATCGTGGACGTCGAAGGCCGCGAGCTGGGCGCCCACGGTGGCAGCCGCTCCTTCACAATCGGCCAGCGCCACGGGCTGGGGATCGGGGGCGGCGAGCCGCTGTATGTGCTGGCGACCGATGCCACGGCCAACACGGTCACGGTAGGTCCGCGCGAGCGGCTGATGACGCGGCGCGTGGAGGTGCGCGACGTGACCCTACGCCGCGCGGGTGCCGTAGTGGACCACGTGAAGGTGCGCTCGCGCGGTAGACGCGTGCCGTGCCGCCTCGCCCAAGCCGTCGACGCCGGACCTCACGCCGGCATCGAGTTGGAGCTTGAGGAACCGATCGAGCGGACCGCGCCCGGGCAGATGGCGTGCCTGTTCGCGGGCGAGACGATCGTTGGCTACGGCACGATCGCGGCGGGAGCGCTCAACGAGGATGGTGCTTCTTGCGGTGCGCCGGCGGGGGCCTCAGCGTGAGTGAGACGCTCGCCCGGTAGGCAAGGATCCTGCCGGCCTTGAAGCTCTGCGAGGCCACCACCAGCCGATTTGCGTGCCTGTAGCGCTTGGCGATGCGCAACTTGCCCAGCTCGCAGTGTGCGGCCAACAGGCGGCGCTTGGCGGCGGTGCTGCTCAGACCCTTCAAGCGTGGCACCACGCATACCGCGTGCAGGGCTGGCGGACCGGTTTGGATGAATGTGGGCGCCGGGCTCGCTGGTGCGCCGGGCGCGAGCGTCGGGCTCGTGTAGAGGCGTGCCTGCACGGTGTGATCGCTCGCGCGTCCCCAGCCGGCGATCGCGTCGCCCGCGCTGTCCATGCCAACCGATGCGGCGGGCACGTTGGCAAAGATGGAGTCCACGTTTTCTTCAGGAGCGCTCAGCGTGACTACAGGTCCAAGGACGCCGCTGGCCGAGCGTGTCACGGCGTTCACGCTTTCGACTCCCGCCTGAGAAGCGCCCCATGCGATAACGGCGTCGCCCGTGCCATCCATCGCCACCTGCGGATCTCCCATGCTGCCAACTTCGACGGCCGGCCCAAAACTGCCGCCCGCTGGAGCGCTCGCCACGTCGTCGGTGTTTGTGGCGCCTTGCTGCGCCCAGGCGGCCACGACCTCGCCGTTGCCGCCCACACCGATCGCGGGGTATTCGCCGTTGCCGCCCGCCATGGAGATCGTCTGCGGCACGCTCAAAAGGTCTGCGGGTCCCGCGCTGGTGCTCGCTTCGATGTGAACATGGGAGGGGTTGCCGTACTCCCAAGCGACCGCGGCCTGTCCTGCGCCGCCGATCGCCGCTGCGACATCGAAGGCGTATTCGGAGCTGTCGGAGAGGTTCTCAGTAGGACCGAACGGGCCCGCAGCCGGTCGCGTGATCGCTCTTGCGACGAGATGGGCTCCGCCCATGTTGTCTTCCCACGCGACGACAGCGTCGCCGACTCCGTCCATCGCCACGACCGGCGTATTGGCTTCGCTGGTGGGCTCGCTGACAGGTGTCACCGCGAACGCACCGCCGGCTGGCTGCCAGGCGTAGGCAGCCACGTAGTGGCCATTGACACCGCCCGTATAGTCGATCTCGCCGACCAGCACATCGCCGGCGCCGTCGATCGCCACCGAGGTCTCCTGCTGGAGTCCACCGCCGGTAGGCCCTGCCTCGATCGGCGCGGAAAAGGTGCCCTCCGGTGGGCGGATGGCGACCTCATACTGTTCTGCGGTGCTGTCGATCCACGCGACCACGACCGCGCCGGAGGCGTTGACCGCAGCGCTCGGATAGCTCACCTGGTCTCCCGGCGTGGATATCGCTTCCTGGGAAAAGGACGAGGCGCCCGCCTGGCGCACGCCGGCGACGATGCCGCCGGCTTCCATCCAGGCCGCGGCGATGTCACCGCTGGGTCCCATCGTCACCGCCTGCCGAGTTCCCACGGTAGGACCGGCGGGGTTCGAGATGGTTTCTTGGGCCAGCCACGTAGGTGTCGCGCGGGCCGCAGGCGCCACCCATCCGAGGAGGCAGAGACAGGCTGCTGCAAACGCACATCGACGCGACATATCCCGTGTGTTTACGGCCCCCGGATGCCTTTGCATAACTCCTGCAAGGCGTCGGGCGGACAGGTGTCCACCGCTGGCCGCTACCCTCGGTGCCGATCATGGCGAAGATGAGCACTGACGAGATCCGCGAGCGCTATCTGACGTTCTTCGAGGAGCGCGGGCACCGGCGCGTACCGTCGGCATCGCTGGTGCCCTCGGCGCACGATCCGTCGGCGCTGCTGACGGTCGCGGGGATGCACCCGCTGAAGCCCTATTTCCTCGGGCGCGAGACGCCGCCGGCGCCGCGTTTGACGAGCTGCCAGAAGTGCTTTCGCACGGTGGACATCGGCAACGTCGGCAACACCGCTCGGCACCTCACCTTCTTTGAGATGCTCGGCAACTTCTCATTCGGCGACTACTTCAAGGACGAGGCCATCCGCTTTGCCTGGGAGCTGTCGTTGGAGGTCTTTGGCTTCTCCGCGCAGGACATCTGGGTGACGGTATTCGAGGGCGACGAGCAGCTTGGCTTGGGCCCCGACGAGCAGGCGATTGAGCTATGGCAGGGCGTGGGCGTGCCGCGCGAGCGAATCGTCGAATGCAGCCGTTCGGAGAACTTCTGGCAGGCCGGGCCCACAGGGCCGTGCGGACCGTGCTCGGAGCTTTACCTCGACCGGGGCCTGGAGTTCGGCTCGCCGGAGGATCTGCCGGGCGGCGAGAACGAGCGCTTCCTGGAGTACTGGAACCTCGTGTTCATGCAGTACGACCAGGAGCCGGCCAACACGCTGACGGAGTTGCCCGCGCGCAACATCGACACGGGCCTCGGCTTGAACCGCATGGCGGCGATCCTGCAGGGCGTCGAGTCGGTCTTCGAAACCGATCACTTCCGGCCGCTGATCGACCTCGGCGGCGAGCTGTCGGGCAAGTGCTACGGCGAGGAGCCAGGCGTGGATCGGTTGTTGCGGATACTCGCCGATCACGCTCGCGCGATGACCTTCTTGATAGCCGATGGCGTGGTGCCCTCCAACGAAGATCGTGGCTATGTGCTGCGTCGGGTCATGCGCCGCGCGATCTTGCAGGGGGTACGCCTGGAGATGACGGATGGGTTCCTCCTCCGCTATGCGGAGGTCGTGCGCGAGGTGATGGGCGGCACCTACCCCGAACTGCACAGCCAGCGCGAGGCGATCGACAAGTGGCTGTCATCTGAGGAGGAGAACTTCAGGCGCACGCTCGATCAAGGGACTGGACTGCTTGCAGAGCTGATCTCACGTGCCCGCGATACGGACTCGAAGACGATCGCGGCGCGAGACGCCTTCACGCTGCACGACACCTTCGGTTTCCCCTTCGAGCTGACGACCGAGCTGGTCGCCGAGCAGGGTCTCGGCGTCGAGCAGGGCTTCGATGTGCTGATGGACGAGCAGCGTACGCGCGCTCGTGCGGCCGGCGGGGGAGGTGGCGCTGCTGGCGGACAGGCGCGCGAGCAGGCACGCCTGCTGGCCGAGGGCGCGGGCTTTCAGACGCGCTTCACCGGCTATGAGACCGAGGAGCAGCGGACCACGGTCGGCGCCTTGGCGCAGCACAACGGCCGCTACCTGATCAAGCTCGCTGACTCCCCCTTCTATGCTGCCGGCGGCGGGCAGGTCTCCGACGTCGGCACGATCGAGTGCGCTGACGGTGACTGCCGCGCGCGCGTCGAGGGCGTCTTTCGCCTTGGCGACGACCAGGCGCTGGCGGTCGTCGTGGAGCAGGGCTCGCTGCGTCCTGAGGAGCCCGTCGTGGCCCGCGTCGATCGCGCCGCGCGGCGCGCCACCGAGCGCAATCACACCGCTACGCACCTGTTGCACGCGGCGCTGCGTGCGCGTCTCGGCGGCCATGTGCGCCAGGCCGGCTCCTACGTGGGGCCCGACAAGCTGCGCTTCGACTTCAGCCATTCGCAGGCGATGACGCCACAGGAGCTGCGCGATGTCGAGGATCAGGTCAACGCCTGGATCGCCCAGGGCGATCCGGTGCGCCCCATCACCACCACCCTGGACGAGGCCCGGCGGCTGGGTGCGATGGCGCTGTTCGGAGAGAAGTACGGCGACGTCGTGCGGATGGTCGAGGTGGGGGAGGGCGATTATTCGCGCGAGCTATGCGGCGGTACGCATGTGCACTCGACGGCTGAGATCGCAGCCTTCCATATCCTCGGCGAGACCTCGAGCGCCGCCAACGTGCGCCGCATCGAAGCTCTCACGGGTGCCGCTGCGGTGGGGCTTCTGCGTGAGCACGATCGCCTGCTGCGCGACATTGCCGCCACGCTGCGCACCAGTCCCGAGGCCGCTCCCGAGGCCGTGCGCGAGCGCGAGTCGGAGCGTAGGCGGTTGGAGAAGGCGCTCAAGAGCAGCGGTGGCTCCGGAGCGGGCGGCGGTGCGGGTATCGACGTGAACGCGCTGGCTGCGCAGGTCGAGGAGGTGGCGGAAGCGCAGGTGCTGGCCGCCTCAGTTGGGGCAGCTGACGCCAAGGCGCTGCTCGAGATTCTCGATCGTGTCCGGAGCCAGCTGCCCGAGGCTGCGATTCTGCTCGGTGCCGCTGCCGATGGCCGCGTGCACCTGGTGGCCGGTGTCGCCCCGAAGCTGGTCGGACGTGGTGTCAAGGCGGGCGCCGTCGTCAAAGCCGCCGCCGAGGCTGCCGGTGGAGGCGGAGGTGGGCGCGACACCGTCGCGCAGGCCGGCGGACGCCACCCCGAGAAGCTGGGCGACGCGCTGGCGGCCGGCAAGGCCGCGATCGCGGCGGCGCTGACGGGCTGATGTGGATGTCGGCGAGCGCTGCGATCGCAGCACGGGCACGGGCAGACTGTGCGCGGGCGCCGATGTCGATGCTGGTGACCGGTTGATGCGGGTGCTCGGTCTCGACTACGGAAGCGCGCGCTGCGGCTGCGCCGTCAGTGATCCTACGGGGACGATCGTGACACCGATCGAGGTGGTTTCGCGCCCGCTCAGTCGGCGTGGGATGGCCGCGCTGAAAGCGCTCGTCACCGCGCGCGAGGTCGAGCGGGTCGTCGTCGGCCTGCCGCTGTCGCTACTTGGCGAGGACACGATGCAGACGCGCGAGACGCGCGGGTTTGCGAGCCGTCTTGCACGCGAGCTGGGCGATGGTGTTCCGGTCGAGATGCACGACGAGCGCTTCACCACGCGCATGGCTCAGCGCATGGAGGGCGCCACCACGGCGGAGGACTCGCGCGCAGCCGCCCACCTGCTGGAGAGCTGGCTGGCCGGCTGGCACCGTGAGCGCCACACGGCCTCCTCCCGTTAGTCTGAGGTCTTCTGCCCTTGTTCCGAAGCAACCGATCGCAGTCCTCCCGCCAGCGCACCGCCGATGAGCGCGAACGCGCCCGTCAGGAGCGCGAACGCCGACGGGGAACGCAGGCTGGCGGTCCTGCCGCTGCTGCCGCCGACGACGCAGCGCCCTCTGTCGAGACGCCGCCCGTGCCGGCGCCGCCGGCGATCGAGCAGCCGTCCCACGTCGAGATCTCGCCAACGGCCGAAGAGTCGATGAGCCTGGATCTTCCGCCGACGGTGGAGGAGCGGGTAGGCCAGGAGTCGGTAGCAGGGGAGGAGCGGGTGGGCCAGGAGTCATTAGGCGAGGAGGAGCGGGTGGGCGAGAAGCCAGTAGTGGAGGAGGAGCGGGTGGGCGAAGAGTCTCCTCCGCCGCCTCCCGAGGAGCCCCCCGTACCGAGGCCGGTCGAGTGGCCTCCGGGCCCGGCCGTGGCCTCGCGACCGGATTCGCGGCTCTCGCGGCGCGTTCGACCGTCTGCGCGAGCGCAGGGCCTCCTCGCGGCGCTGGCACCGGCGGCTGCGCGCGCGCCTGCTCGCGCTGCTGGCCCTCGTTGGTGTCGGAGTGGTCGTGTGGCTGCTCGTGCGCTCGCCCAACGACCCCCCGCCCAAGGTCTCCACGCTGCCGCGCATCGTCAAGGTAGTCATTCCCGAGGGCTACACGCGTGCGCAGATCGCCGTCCTGGCCAAGGCCGACGGGTTGACAGGCAGCTATTTCGCTGCCTCCAGGCGCGTTACGCTGCTGCCGCTCGCACACTACGGCGCTCCTTCCAGTACACCCAACCTCGAAGGCTTTCTCTTCCCCGCCACCTATGACCTTTACGTCGGCCAGCCCACCGGGCGTCTCGTCAACGAGCAGCTTGCTGCCTTTCGAGCCAACTTCGGCGGCGGCGAGGTCTCTCGTGCGCGCACCCTCGGGGTTACGCCCTACCAGCTCCTGATCGTCGCCTCGATGATCGAGCGTGAGGCCGCAATCGAGCACGACCGGCCCCTGATCGCAGCCGTTATCTACAACCGTTTGCGCCAGAGCATGCCGCTGGGGATCGACGCCACGATCCGCTATGCCCTCAACGACTTCTCCAAGCCGTTGACCGAAGCGCAGCTGCACACGAACTCCCCCTACAACACCCGCCTGCACACCGGTCTGCCGCCCACTCCGATCTCCAATCCAGGCGTTGCCTCGATCCAGGCGGCGGCGCACCCTGCGCACGTCTCCTACCTCTACTACGTAGCCGGCGCCGACGGCTGCGGTGAGCAGGTCTTCTCCTCGAGCTTCGCGAAGTTCGAACACGACGCCGCGGCCTATCGCGAAGCCGTGGCGAAGAACCACGGGCGGGTACCCGCCTGCCACAAGAAGTGATGCGCCTGGGCGTGCTCGGGTGGCCTGTAGCGCACAGCCGCTCGCCCGCCATGCACAACGCTGCGCTCGCCGCCGTCGGCCTCGATCGCTGGCACTACCAACGTCTGCCGGTGCCGCCCGAGCTGTTCGCCGAGACCACGCGTGCGCTTGGCGCCGCCGGCTTCCTCGGGGCAAATGTGACGATCCCGCACAAGCAGGCCGCCCTGGCCGTGGCCGATGAGGCCAGCGAGGCCGCGCGGGCGATCGGGGCGGCCAACACGCTCACCTTCGGGCAGGACGGCACGATCGCGGCGGAGAACACCGACGCGCCCGGACTGATTGCGGCGATGGCTTGGGAGGAGACGACTGACGTCCCCGATCGGGGCGGGGCGGGATCCTGGTCGACGTCCCCAGCTCGGGGCCGCACTGCCCTCGTGCTCGGCGCCGGTGGCAGCGCCCGCGCAGCCGCCTGGGCGCTGCGGGAGGCTGGCGCCGGCGAGGTCTCGGTGTGGAACCGCACGCCCGAGCGGGCGCTCGCGCTGGCGCGGGAGCTGGACGTGCGTGCCGTCGAGCGGCCCGTCGGCGCCGACATCCTGGTCAACTGCACCTCCGTCGGCCTACAACCCTCGGCTACCGATGGCGCTGACCCCTTGTCCCCACTGGCCCTAACGCACGATCAGCTCGGTGAGTACTCGTATGTCATCGATCTTGTCTACACCGACGAGCCCACGCCGCTGCTTGCCGCGGCGCAAAGCGCGGGCGCCAGCACGCTCGACGGGTTGGAGATCCTGCTCGCCCAGGGCGCCATCAGCTTTGAACTTTGGACCGGCCGCACGGCGCCGCTTGACGTCATGCGCCGCGCCATTCGCGTTCCCAATCCGATCTGAAGACCGTCTGCATTCCGAGTATTCGGCAGCGAGGCGCCGATCATGAGCGAGCAGAGTCCCGATCTGCACGCCATCTTCGGCATGGATGCCGACGCGCGCGTCGCCGAGCGCGAAGCGGCCGTCGGCCTGGCGCCGGCTATGCCCACCACCGACCGCCAGCCGGCGGTTGACCTGGCGCCCGCTGAAGCTCCCGCGTCCGACGCCCCTACGCTGGGCGAGCGCGACGCGGCGCTCGAGGATCGTGAAAGGCGGGGGGGTCGCGAAGGAGGGGATGACAGCGACGCCGCCGATGGCGAGGAGAACTCGCGCCACGGCCTCACCAAGCCTTCGCGCCGTGGCTCCTCGACACGCTTTCTGACGGACGTGATCGTCGACATGGGTCTTGCGCCACGCGCGCGCGTGGAGGAAGCGATCGAGTCCTCGCGCTCCACCGGCACCACGCCCGAGCGCGTGCTGCTGTCCGACGGTGCGCTCACCACCGACGGTCTCGCGCGGGCCCTGGCCGAGCGCTACGGCCTCGATCACCTCGATCTCTCCATCTTCTCGGTTGACATGGGCGCAGCCAACTTAGTCACCACCGCCGCCGCCAAGCGCTACCAGAGCGTGCCCGTTGCCTTTATCGACAAGCGCACGCTGCTCGTGGCGATGACCGACCCCTCCAATGTGCTGGCGGTCGACGACATCGCGATCATGACCGGCTACGAGGTGCGCGTCGGGGTCGCCGCGCCCGAGGACATCGAAGGGCTGATCGCGCGCCTCGATCGCCTGGAGGACGTCGTCTCCGGCGAGGCCGCTACCGACGCCGAAGCCGAGGAGGCCGCCGCCGAAGTCGTCGACCTGCGCGAGACCGCCGACGACGCGCCTGTCATCAAGCTCGTCAACCAGCTCGTCGGCCAGGCCGTCGAGCTGCACGCCTCCGACATCCACCTCGCGCCCGATGGCAAGGAGGTGCGCGTGCGCTTTCGCATCGACGGTGTCCTGCAGGACGTCACCACGGTGCCTCGCCGCATGGCGGCCGGGGTCGTCTCGCGCGTGAAGATCATGGCGGACCTCGACATCTCCGAGCGGCGCATCCCCCAGGACGGGCGCGTGGGGCTCACCGTTCAACGGGCGCCACGTCGACCTGCGCGTCGTCACCCTTCCCTCTGTGCACGGCGAGTCGATCGTGATGCGCATTCTCGACAAGGACTCCGTAGTGATGAAGCTGGAGAAGCTGGGTATGGCCGATGCCGAGCGCGAGCGCTTCGAGCGCGCTTTCTCCGAGGCCCACGGCGCCGTGCTAGTTACCGGCCCCACGGGCTCCGGCAAGTCCACCACGCTCTACGCGGCGCTGCTTGCGCTCAACACGCCCGAGAAGAACATCATCACCGTCGAGGACCCCGTCGAGTACCAGGTCGAGGGCATCACGCAGGTGCAGGTCTCGCCCAAGGCCGGCCTAACTTTCGCCACCGGTCTGCGCGCGATGGTGCGCGCCGATCCCGACGTGATCATGGTCGGCGAGATTCGCGACCGCGAGACCGCGCAGATCGCGGTCGAGTCCGCGCTCACCGGCCATCTCGTGCTCTCGACTCTGCACACCAACGACGCCCCCTCCGCGATCACGCGCCTCGTGGAGATGGGGATCGAGCCCTTCCTCGTCGCCTCCGCGATTGATTGCGTGCTCGCGCAGCGCCTCGTGCGCATGCTCTGTTCCAACTGCAAGCAGCGCACGATCGTCAGCGCGGAGGTGCTGCGCGAGAACGGCTACAAGGCGCTCGTGGACCTGGAGGCATACGAGCCCGTCGGATGCCGCCGCTGTGCAGGCTCGGGCTATCGTGGTCGCGGCGGCATCTACGAGGTTATGAGCATCACTTCGGAGATCCGTTCGCTCGCACTGGAACGGCGCTCGGCCGACGAACTGCGCGAGGTAGCCGTCCGCCAGGGCATGCGCCGGCTGCGCGACGACGGCCTCGACAAGGTGCGTCAGGGACGCACCTCGATGGCAGAGATCGCGCGGGTGATTGGGAGCAACTGATTCGCGCCTCTCAAATATTTGTCCATTCCCCTCCCGTCGTGTAGGGCGTGCCTGGCCGTTGGGACGATGCGGCGGGTGTGGACATAGATTTCGCAGATCTGCTCATGGAGGTCGTCTCGCGCCGTGCCTCCGACTTGCACATGAGCGCCGGCGCGCACCCCACGGTGCGCGTGCGCGGGCGTCTGACGGCGCTGGAGGACTACCCGGTGCTCTCCGGCACAGACACGCGCGAGATCGTCTACTCGATTCTCACCGGCGATCAGCGCCAGCGGCTTGAGACCGACTGGCAGCTCGATTTTGCCTACTCCGTGCCTGGCCACGCCCGCTTCCGCGTCAACGCCTACTACCAGCGCGGCGCGATCGGCGCCGCCTTCCGTCTGATCCCGGTCGACCTCACGTCGATCGACGCGCTCGGGCTGCCGCCTGCCGTGCACGACTTCACGCGCCGTCCGCGCGGCTTCGTGCTGGTCACCGGCCCCACCGGCTCTGGCAAGTCCACCTCGCTCGCCGCCATGATCGACGAGATCAACGCCACGCGCGAGGAGCACATCATGACGATCGAGGACCCGATCGAGTTCCTGCATGCGCACAAGAAGTGCCTCGTCAACCAGCGCGAGCTGGGTTCAGACGCGCAGAGCTTCGGCGACGCGCTGAAGGCCGCCCTGCGCCAGGACCCCGACGTGATCCTCGTCGGCGAGATGCGCGACCTGGAGACGATCTCCACGGCCCTGACAGCCGCCGAGACCGGCCATCTGGTGTTTGCGACCCTGCACACTCAGGACACCGCCCAGACGATCGACCGCATCATCGACGTGTTCCCCGCCCACCAGCAGGGGCAGGTGCGCGTGCAGCTCTCGGTCGCCCTGCAGGGCATCATGACCCAGCAGCTGATTCCGACCGCCGACGGCTCCGGCCGCGCGGTCGCCTGCGAGGTGCTCGTGCCCACACCGGCCGTGCGCAATCTGATCCGCGAGGGCAAGACCCACCAGATCTACTCCGCCCTGCAGACCGGCTCCGCAACCGGTATGCAGACGATGGACACCTCGCTGGCGATGCTCGTTCGCCACGGCAAGATCACTCAGAAAGTGGCCGAATCGCGCTCCTCCACCCCCGAGGAGCTGCGGCGCCTGATGGGGGCCGGCTCGCTGGCCGCGTAGGAGGAATGATCGCATGAGCACATACGTCTTCAAGGCCATGGACGTCGCCGGCGTGAAGGCGCGCGGGGAGGTCGAGGCCGATTCCAAGCAGGCAGTCACCGAGCAGCTCAAGTCGCGCGGGATGATCGTTCTTGAGATCACCGACAAGCACGCCTCGCGCGAGATCCAGCTCAGCTTCATGCAGCGTGTCAAGGCGCAGGAACTCGCCGTCTTCTCGCGCCAGCTCGCGACGATGATCTCCTCGGGCATGAGCATCCTGCGGGCGCTCTACGTGCTGGAGGAACAGACCGAGAGCAAGTTCCTGAAGGAAACCATCGTGGCCGTGCGCAAGGACGTCGAGGCCGGGCTCTCGCTCAGCGACTCGATGGCGCGCCATCCCAAGGTCTTCAACCCGCTCTTCATCGCCATGACCCGCGCCGGCGAGGCCGGCGGCGTCCTGGAGAGTTCGCTGCTGCGCGTTGCCGACCAGCTCGAGAAGGACGCCTCGCTGCGCCGCATGATCCGCTCGGCGATGGTCTATCCGATCATGGTCATCACGTTTGCCATCGCCATCATGATGGCGCTCGTCGCCTTCCTCGTCCCGGTCTTTCTGGGCGTCTTCAAGACCTTTGGCGGCGAACTGCCCGCGATCACCAAGGTCTCCGTTGCCATGTCCCACGCGGTCACCGGCTACTGGTGGGCGATCATTCTGGTCACCGTGGTGGCCATTCTTGTCTTCCTGAAGTGGAAGTCCTCCAGCTGGGGACGCCCGCAGTGGGACCGCTTCCGGCTGCACGTCCCGATGAAGATCGGCTCGATAGTGCAGGAGGTGGCGATCGCGCGCTGGTCACGCACCCTGGCCGCGCTCACCTCCGCCGGCGTGCCGCTGCTGCTCGCGCTGGAGATCACCGGCAAGACCGGCGGCAACATCGCCGTCGAGGACGCCATGGACGGGGTGATCACCTCGGTCAAGCGCGGCGGCACGATCGCCGCGCCGCTCGCCAACGCGCCGATCTTCCCGATGATGGTCACCAATATGGTCGGCGTCGGCGAGGAAACCGGTGCGCTCGACACGATGCTCGACAAGATCGCCGACTTCTACGAGGACCGCGTCGACGCATCCGTCAAGGCCCTCACGTCGATCCTCGAGCCGATCATGATCATCGTCATCGGCGGCATCGTCGGCTTCATCGTGGTCTCGATGTACATGCCGCTGTTCACGGTCTACAACCAGATCGGGAATTAGCTCAACTGTCGATCGCCAGCCGCCCCCCGCCGACCGACAGCGACACCCCGCCCTCCAGCAGCTTCAGCAGTTCGCCCCCGACCAGCTCGCGCCGCCACCCCTTCAGCGTGCGCACATCGGCCTCGCCGCTGCCGTCGTCCCTGTCGACGCCGCCGCGCCAGGCGGTCACGATCGCCTGCAAATCGGCGCGCGAGGCCACCAGCTCGTAGGCCAGGTCGGCTTCGCGGGCGCGAGCGCGCACCAGCGCTTCGGCCAGCGCTATCAGCGGCGCATCGGCGGGATCGGGCGGCCGCGCGCGGGCACCCTCCTGAAGTGGCTCGTGGGGGCGTTCCGCGCCGCGCCTGACGGCCTTCAACACATCCTCGGTGCGCCTGCGCACGCCGCTCTGGCCGGCGCCACGGATGTCATGCAACCGCTCGGCCGTCGTCGGGCGGCGCTTGGCGATCTCGACCAGCACGGCGTCGGAGAGGATGCTCTGCACTGTGCGGTCCTGCGCGGCGGCCGTCTGCTCGCGCCACGCCACCAGCTCGCGCGCCACCGCCTGCGAGGCCGTGCTGAGGTTGCGCACCCTTGGCAGGCGGGCGAAGATCGCGTCGAGATCGCGCTCGTCGCTCGCGCGCGCCAGCGGCTCGCACTCCTGCCTGGCCCACTCCAGCCTGCCCAGCTCCCGCAGGCGGCGTTGCAGCTCCGCGGCAAGCTCCAGCAGGTGCACGACGTCCTCGCGCGCGTAATCCAACTGCTCGCTCGACAGCGGCCTCGCGTCCCAGCGCGTGAAGCTCGCGCTCTTTGCCAACCGTACGCCGAGCACCTGTGCCAGCAGCGAGTCATAGGAACTCTGCGCGCCCATACCGGCGAAGCCCGCCGCCACCTGCGTATCGAACACGTTGCTCACGTCCGTCTGGAGGCGCCTGCGCAGCAGCGCAATGTCCTGGCGCCCGGCGTGCACCACGATCTCCACCGCCGGGTCGGCCAAGGCGTCGGCCAGCGGTGCCGCATCCAGCTCCTCCTGCAGCGGGTCAATCAGCTCGATCCGGCTCGGACTGTCGGGCCGCGCGGGTTCCTCTGCCGCGGCGAGCTGCACCAGGCACAGCAGCGTGCGGTAGCGGCCCTCGCCCATGAACTCCGTATCCAGCGCCAGCCTGCCGTCTGCGCGTGCCTGCGCCATCAGCGCGGGCAGCGAAGATCCGCTTGCGCTCACGCCGTTCACCTTTATCAGGCTATCGCCCCTGGCAGTCGCCATAGCACCTTCGCGTGTGACAGCCCCGCTGCCTTTGACACGTCGGTCGCGTGTGCTTGCACCCACAGCGCCGTGGCCGAGCACGCGGCGTTCGTGCGCGGCGTGCGCTTTCCGCACAGCCCCGACAGGAACGCGTAGCGCACCTCACCCCTGGCGATCAGCCGCTCAAGCTGCCCGACGCTGGTCAGCGTGCGCGCTTCGTAGGTAGTCAGTACCACCACCGGCAGGGCGTCGCGTACGATCAGCGCACCGGCCTGCGTTGCCGAGTCCACTGCGACCTCATAGCGCGCGCCGTCGCGGTGCGCTCGCAGGTAGGCGCTCAGCGGCAGCAGCTCATCCGTTGGCAGCGCGCCGATGTTGCCGGCATCGGATACGTGTATACGCACCGCCCTGAAGCTCGCGCTCGTCGGGATCGCCAGCACAGCCACCAGCGTGAGTGCCACTGCCGCCACCCCGGTATCGACCCGATCGAACAGCACAAGCACCACCGCCCCCACGGCGCTCGCAAGCACCACCCACCAGACCGCTGGCATTGCGTGCAGCGAGTGCGCGAAGGTCGCCACCAGCGCAGCAAGCGCGAGCACCAGAAAGATCACCCGCTTGCGCGCCCGCGGCTGTGTTGCCCACGCGATGCCGATGCCCACCAGCGCCGCCACCGCCGGCGTGAACCCCTCCACGTAACGGGGGTGCAGGCGCTGCATCTGGCTGAACAGCACGAGTCCCGTCAGCAGCCACACCACCAGTCCAATCCCCATTGCGCGCCGCAATGGCGGCCCCCGCCACCCCCACGCCACCGCTGGGACACCCAGCAGCAGCGCCACCAGTGCCTCCAGCCCCAGTCGTTCGTAGGACAGCGGCCCGTCGGAGCTGAGCAGGCGTGTGGGGGAGGGCGCCACGATCGGGATCCGTTCGCGCTCGCTCAACGTCGCTGTGGACGCCCGGCGCCGCGCGTGACCCGAGCCGGCTTCGCCCACTTCCATCGCCTTGCCCGTGATCCGATCCCACCCGTTGAACACGAATGCCGCGTTCCAGGCGCTCCCGTTGGTCGAGCCGATCGCGTATGGGCGGTCGTGGGCTGGGAACAACAGGGTGGCCGTCAGCCACGACAGGGCTACCACCAGGAATACAGCGGTCGCGGCCGCCAGCGGGGCCACGCAGGTGCGCAGTACCCCCGTGCCTCGAGCAGCGATGGTGCGGGGGCGCCGACGGAACCCAAGCAGCGCGATCGCCGCCAACCCCGGCATCGCCACCAGCGACTCCAGCAGCTTCACATTGAACGCCACTCCCAGCGCCGCAGCGGCGGCCAAGAGCCAGACCGTGCGTCCCGTCTCGCATGCCTTGATCAGCAGCAGCAGCGTCGTAACCAGCAGCGCCATCATCACCGCGTCCATCGTGTCGCTGCGCGCGGTGATCACCTCGATCGGCATCGCCGCCAGCGCCAGCGCCGCCCCGAGGCCCGCCGTGAAGCCATATACGCGCCGCACCGCCGCGTACAGCAGGGCCACCGCCGCGATCCCGCCCAGCGCCTCCGGCAGCTTCAGGGCCGTCGAGTCGAAGCCCAGCAGCTTCACGCTTGCCACCTGCAGCCACAGATCGACCGGCGGCTTGTCGATCGACACGCTGCCTCCGGGCTCGAACGCGCCAAAGAACCAGTTGTGCCACGACATCCCCATGCTCCTCACGGCGGCGTCGTAGAACGGGTCCGATCCCACGGCGCCAAGCGCAATCAGGCGCAGTGCCGCCGCGCCTGCCACGACCAACGCGACCGCTGCCCACTCCCGGCTCGAGCCCCAGCGCGGTGCTCGCGCCGCCTCGCTCATGCTCGGGGCGCTAATCTCGCGTCATGGCCCACGATGACGAGCACGACGGCGATGGCGATTCCACAGAGGCTTCCCACGGACCGCAGGAGTGTATGCCCTGCCGGGGCTCCGGCCGCGTGATCTCCAACCTCGGTGGCGAGGCCAGCAAGATCGCCTGCCCGTGGTGCCTGGGCGAGGGCATCCGCCAGCAGGGCATCGACGCGCAGGCGCGGTGGCTGAGCGGCGATGGCGCCGACGCGGCGCCCGCCGACGCGGCGGCATAGCCGGCCGCAAATCGCGGCGTAGGACGTCCGTCCAACCCGCGTGAGCTTGGCGGCCCATGCGTCCAACGATGCTTGCAGCGCTTCAGGGGACCTCAGCGCGAGTCGATTCCCTCGCTGACAACAGCCAGCGCTGAGGTGCCAAGGCAGCGTTCGTGACGGGCGCGTAGCAAAGCCGGCGGCTCTCGCAAGAGGGGCGTATCGCCATTGGGGGCGGTGGAGCTGAGGGGCTGGCGCCCTGTAAACGGATCCTAGGAGGATCGAAATGCTGTATCGACTGCGCCAGCGCTCGAAGGATGAGGGTGGTTTCACGCTCATCGAGCTTCTGGTTGTGATCCTGATCATCGGTATTCTGGCCGCGATCGCCATTCCGGCGTTCTTGAACCAGAAGAGCAAGGCCAATGATGCGGCTGCGAAGACGCAGGTGCGTACGGCGGAGACGGCGGCCGAGACGTATTCGACTGAAAACAACGGCTCCTATGGTGGAATCTCGAAGGCGAAGCTGGAAGCGATCGAGCCGACCCTGAAGGAAACGAGCCAGGTGACGCTTGGAACGCCCACCGAAGTCAGCTCTGGCGTTGGTTACACGGTCGTGTTGACCGATAACACGACGCATAACGCCTTCACCATCGAACGCAATGCCGGGGGCGAAGTGAAGCGCACTTGTACTACTGCCGGTACGGGTGGCTGTCCTACAGGCGGCACTTGGTAGTAGCGGCATCGCTTGGGCTTACTGCTCAAGGCAAGCACAGTTCCAGGAAGAGGCGGCCCTTCGGGTCGCCTCTTCCGCGTTTGCGAGGCCATGTCTGTCCGCGGCCATTAAGTCTTTCTAAAGTCGAGGACTCTCATTGCCGAGAAAGGGATTGGCTCCATAACTTGCACTCGGGAGGACTCAATGATGTATCGGTCACATAGGCGCTTAGGGGATGAGGATGGGTTCACGCTCATCGAGCTTCTGGTTGTGATCCTGATCATCGGTATTCTGGCCGCGATCGCCATTCCGGCGTTCTTGAACCAGAAGAGCAAGGCCAATGATGCGGCTGCGAAGACGCAGGTGCGTACGGCGGAGACGGCGGCCGAGACGTATTCGACTGAAAACAACGGCTCCTATGGGGGAATCTCGAAGGCGAAGTTGGAAGCGATCGAGCCGACGCTTAAGGAAACGAGCCAGGTGACGCTTGGAACGCCCACCGAAGTCAGCTCTGGCGTTGGCTACAAGGTCGTGTCGACCGATAACACGACGCATAACGCCTTCACAATCGAACGCAATGCCGGCGGCGAAGTGAAGCGCACCTGCACTACTGCCGGTACGGGTGGCTGTCCCCCGGGCGGCACCTGGTAGGCGGCGTCCCGTGGATGCGCCCAGGAGAAAGTCGATGCTGGGCCGATCTCGTGTGCGTTTGAGGGACGAGGGCGGTTTTACGCTGATCGAGCTTCTGGTTGTGATCCTGATCATCGGCATCCTCGCGGCGATTGCCATCCCCGCGTTTCTCAACCAGAAGAGCAAGGCCATCGACGCTGCTGCCAAGGTCCAGGTGCGTGACGCAGAGACAGCGGCCGAGACGATTGGAGCGGAAGGCAGCGGGAGCTATTCGCGGGTTTCGCTCGCGAACCTGAAGGCAATAGAACCCACCCTCAACGACACTTCGCAGACCACGTTGACGGTCGCCGAAGAAAAGAACTCAGGTAAGGGCTACATAGTCACCTCCACCGCCAGGTCCAACGCTACCTATACGATCGAACGCCTGGAAAACGGCGAAGTCAAGCGCACCTGCACCGCTCCCAGCAGCACCAACCTGGGCGGCTGCCCGGCCAGCAACACCTGGTAGCCGTCGTTCGGGCGGTCGGCCCCGTTCAAGCGGCCAACCGCCGTTCAAGCAGCCCGGCTCGTCGGTCGATCACAATCCCATGGAGGCTACCTTCGCCGGGGTGCTCGGCGCCATCGTCGGCTCGTTCCTCAACGTCGTCGCTTACCGTCTGCCGCGCCGCGAGTCGCTGATCACACCGGCCTCGCACTGTCCCAACTGTGGCACGCCGGTCAGGCCCTACGACAACATCCCGGTGCTCTCCTGGCTTTTGCTGCGCGGACACTGCCGCAGCTGCAAGGCGGCGATATCGCCGCGCTACCCGCTGGTCGAGGCGGGGGCGGCGCTGCTGTGCGCGGGGGCGGTGCTGACGCACGACACGGCAGGTGGAATCGCGCTGTCGGTGGTGCTCGTATTGCTGCTGGTGCCAGCGGCGCTGATCGACCTGGAGCACCGCATAATCCCCAACAAGCTGACAGCGGCGGGTGCCGTGCTGGCGCTCGTGTTGGGCACGGCGCTCGATCCCGCGGGCGAGCCGGCCCGGCTGATAGCCGGAGCGGCGGCCGGCGGATTCCTACTGCTCGCGGCGCTCGCCTATCCCGGGGGGATGGGGATGGGCGACGTTAAGCTGGCCGGGATGATGGGGCTCTTCCTCGGCGCCTCCGTGGCCCCGGCGATCCTCGTCGCGCTCGTCGCAGGCGTGGCCCTCGGCGGCGCGATCATCGCGCGCAAGGGGACCAGTGCGGGGCGGAAGACCGCTGTCCCGTTCGGCCCGTTCCTCGCCTTGGGGGGGATCGTGGCGGTGCTCGCCGGTCAGCCGATCGTCGCCTGGTACACGACTCACTTCCTGCATTAGCGGACCGCTGGCGCGATCAGCGGCATCCATCGCGCGCCCGAATTCACGGCGCCGCCGAGGGCCGACTGCCATAGCAGCATCCAGCCCGCACCCGAACCGCGCTGGACGAATGACCAATGGGATCTTGCAGCTCTACAGGGACAGCGATGGCGCGCCGATGAGCGGGTTGTCCGGCCAGTGTGTGCCCGGACCGAGCCCAGCCCGCCGATGCCCAGATTCCCCACACCGAACTTGAATCTCAACCTCTCCCTCCGCCGCAGCCGTGGCGGAGCGGATCTGATCGGGCTCGATATTCAGCCCGGGTATGTCGCGGCCGTGCAGGCCAACGTGAACGGGTCGATCGCCGTGCGCCACGCGGCGGGGGCGGCGCTGCCGCCGGATACGATCCGCGAAGGTGAGGTGCTCGACGAGGGGCTGCTCAGCGACACGTTGCGGGAGGTCTTCAAGGACGACCGGCTGGGCAATCGGGTGCGGATCGGAGTGGCCAACCAACGCACGGTGCTGCGCGTCTTGGAGCTGCCGCCCGTCACCGATCGCAAGGAGCTGGCGGCGGCCGTGCGCTTCCAGGCCGAGGACCAGATCCCGATGCCGCTCTCCAACGCCGTGCTCGACTTCCACTCGCTGGGCGAGGTGGACACTCCGAACGGGATACGCCAGCGCGTGATCGTCGTCGCTGCGCAGCGCGACATGGTTGAAAAGCTGCTCTCCGCCGTGCGCGATGCGGGGCTGCGTCCCGAAGGGGTAGATCTCTCCGCGTTCGCCCTGATCCGCTCGCTCTACCGCGCCGATGCCGAATCGCAGGGGCGCGTGCTCTACCTGAACGTCGGCGGGCTCACCAACATGGCGATCGCCGAGGGCCTGGTCTGCCGCTTCACCCGCGTCGTTGGCGGGGGCCTGGAGGCGATGGCGGCCGAGGTGGCCGAGCGGCGCGGCATTCCGCTGGTGGAGGCGCGCGAGCTGGTCGCCGCGGTCGACATGCGTCCGCCC
The DNA here is from genome assembly GCA_963715515.1 of uncultured Solirubrobacterales bacterium. GTDB lineage: Bacteria > Actinomycetota > Thermoleophilia > Solirubrobacterales > Solirubrobacteraceae > Palsa-744. The sequence continues at coordinate 3,088,589 of OY970249.1, read as the reverse complement.
GAGCCCGAGCCGGTGTTCGAGCCCGAGCCGGAGCCCGAGCCTGCCGCTGCCGTGGAGCCCGAGTCCGACGAGGACGAGCCGCAGGAGTCAGAGCTTGAGCCGGAAGTGGAGCTGGCCTTCGATGCCGACATCGAGCCTGCGGAGGAGCCGGCGGCGCAGCCCGAGGCGCCGCAGCCCGTCGAGACGTGGGCCTTGGCGCAGGACCCCCACGCACAGGTGTCGGCCGACGCGCCCGTGGAGGAGCCTGCCGAGCAGCCTTCCTCCGTGGCCGCCGCTGCCGAGGAGCTGCGCGCCGCGGCTGCTCTCAAGGACGCGCCTGTCGACGACGACGTGCGTGCGGTCCTGGAGAATGGCATCCGCGAGATCGTCGGCGACGTGCGCAACTCACTGGACTTCCACCGCTCACAGGACGGCGGCGGCGATGTAACGAGCGTCGTGCTGAGCGGGCCCGCATTGCAGATCCCCGGCTTCGCCGAGGCGCTGGAGGCCGATCTGGGTCTGACGCTGAGGCGCCAGGGCGTGCAGTTGGCCGACCACGATTCCCTGGGCGGGCTCTCGCCGTACCACCTCACGATCGCGGCCGGGCTGGCCGCCGAGGAGGTGCACTCGTGAGGGCAGTAAACCTGATCCCCTCCGATCAGCGTGGCAGCGGGGGCGGGCCGGGCATCGGCGTCTCCGATGCCCCTGCCTTCATGCTCGTGGGCCTGCTTGTCGGGCTGGCGGTGCTCGCCTTGCTGTACGGAATGGCAAGCCACCAGGTCTCAAACCGCAAGGCCCAGATCGCCGACATCAAGGAGCAGGCGCAGGCGACGCAGGCGCGCGCCAGCGAGCTGACGCCGTACGTGAGCTTCAAGCAGATGTACCAGCAGCGCCTGCAGGACGTCTCACAACTGGTTGGGACGCGCTTCGATTGGGCGCATGCCTTCCATGAGTTGGGTCGCGTGCTGCCCAGCGGCGCGTCGCTGAACACCGTGCACGGCACCATCGGCTCAACGACCGGCTCGAGCAGTTCATCCTCGTCGTCCTCCTCGTCCTCAGCTGCAGGCGGCGCGGTCGCCTCGGCCACCCCAGCGGGCGCGGTTCCGACGTTCGGGCTCGCCGGCTGCGCCACGAGCCAGAGCGAGGTCGCGCAGACCCTTCAGCGCCTGCGGCTGATCGACGGCGTAAGCGCCGTCACGCTGCAGAGTTCCACCAAGGGCACCGGCTCCGGTAGCAGCAACGGCGCGTGCCCGCCGCACGACCCGGCGTTCTCCGCGACGGTCGTTTTCGCAGGACTGCCGACTCCTCCGGCGATTCCCACTGCAACGACCGGCACAGCCACTGCCAGTGCCACCGGCGCGTCCGCGAGTTCCCCCACGGCGGTGCCGACCGGCACCGCGGGATCGAACTCGGGCTCGGGAACGGACGGTGAGCAATGACTACTCGCGACCGTCTTGTCCTGTTAGGAATTCTCGTGCTGGGCGTGCTCGCTGCCGGCTGGATGCTGGGCGTCTCGCCGGAGCGCGAAAAGGCCGCCAAGCTCGATGCCGAAGTGAGCGCCGCGCAGGCGCAGCTCGCTACGGCGCAGCAGCAGCTCTCCGAAGCTCAGGGCGACCAGACGCAGTACACGACGGCCTATGCCTCGATCGTGCGCCTCGGTAAGGCCGTCCCGGCCAATCAGGAAGTGCCGTCGCTGGTCTACGAACTCGATCAGGCCTCCAACCAGAAGAACGTCGAATTCAACTCGATCGCCGCCAGCGTGACAGGAGGCTCTTCTTCTTCTTCTTCCTCCTCCTCCTCCGCGGCGGCCTCGGCGGCGAGCGCCAGCTTCACGCAGATGCCATTCACCTTCGTCTTCAACGGCAGCTTCGTCGACCTCTTCCACCTGCTTTCACAGATCCAGGGCTTCACCGTGCAGACGGCCGCGGGCGCCGTGCAGGTCAGTGGACGCCTGTTGACGATCCAGAGCGCCGACCTTGAACTTCCCAGCAGCAGCAGCGGCGCCAGCGAAGGCGCTAAGGGCTCTACCGCGAAGAAGTCCGAAAATGCCGAATTGAAGGGCACAATCACGGCGACCGCATACGTGCTGCCCGGCGGGCAGGGTCTGACGGGCGGCGCCACGCCGGCCGGCCCCGTCGGGGCCTCCTCGGCTCAGCCGGCCGCGAGCACGAGCACTTCCTCCTCTTCCTCCGCCACCCCTGCGGCCGTTGTGAAGGTGACGCCATGAACGCTCTGCTGGAGTCGCTGAAGAAGGATCTGTTCGGACGGCGGCTGCTGCCGGTTTTCGCGCTCGCCGGTCTCGCTCTCGCGGGCGCCGTCGCCTACGCTGTGCTCGGCGGCGGCAGTTCCAGCGCACCGACTCCCTCGGCCTCGATCGAAAACTCCCTGCCGCCGGCTCCGCCGGTGGTCGCCGCGCCGGCGCCGGCGAACCCCCACCAGGCCGTCGCGGAGACGACCAGCGGTACGCACTATCAGCGCGGCGGGGCCACGCGCGACCCCTTCATCCAGCTGCCCGAGCCGAAGAAGGCCGCGGCGGCCGCAACGACGAGCAGCGGCGCCGCGACGGCTGGTTCCTCCTCGAGCACGGTCGGCACGGGAGGACAATCGACGGGCGGCGGCTCCTCGGGCTCTTCAGGCAGCGGCAGCTCCTCTGGCAGCGGCAGCAGCGGCGGGAGCACGCCGACCGGCAACCCCACTCCCAACCCAACACCGAGCAAGCCCAAGCCGAAGCTCCTCTACAAAGTCGCGCTTCAGTTTGGCCTGGCTCCGCCGCCGGGGCAGAACCCGCAGCTGACCCCCTACGCCGATCTGAGCCGCGTCACGCCGCTGCCATCGCGGCAGAACGAGCTGATCGCCTTCGCAGGCGTCGGCCCGACTGGCAAAGGCGCCTACTTCACGCTGTTGCAGCCGGCGATCCTGAAGGGCAAGGGGATCTGCCTGCCGAGCGCCTCGCAGTGCGAATCTATCGACATACCGGTGACGCAGACCGAGGAACTCTCGTTCGTCGACTCCGCCGGCCAGCCGGTCGTCTATCTGCTGCAGGTCGTGAGCATCGACCAGGGCGAAGCCACTGCGCACGAAGCCCGCGCGCACTCCGCAATAAGCTACGGCGGACATGGCGCTACGTCTAGTCACCGCCGGCGAGTCGCACGGACCCGGTCTCACCTGCATAGTTGAGGGCCTGCCCGCGGGCCTGCAGCTCGAGGCGGGGGCGATCGACGCCGATATGGCGCGCCGCCAGCTTGGTCACGGTCGCGGCGGGCGCATGAAGATCGAGCGCGACGCCGCCGAGGTCACCGGGGGCGTGCGCCATGGCCGCACGCTCGGCGGTCCCGTCGCGCTGCGCGTCGTCAACCGCGATTACGCCAACTGGGAAGAGCGCATGAACCCGTGGCCCGTCGCCGAGCAGATCCCCGAGGTGCACCTGCCGCGTCCCGGACATGCCGACCTCGTCGGCACCTGGAAGTACCGGCAGAGCGACGTGCGCAACATCCTCGAGCGCGCCTCCGCCCGCGAGACCGCCGCGCGCGTCGCCGGCGGGGCGCTCGCCAAGGCCTTCCTGAGGACGCTCGGCGTCGAGGTGCGCTCGCACGTCGTGCAGATCGCCTCAGTCCATGCCCCTGCGCCTGGGGGGGCGCGCGAGGCCGATGCGCCGCGAGAGGGTGGTACGGCGCGAGAGGCCGATGCGGCGCGGGCGGACGATACGGAGGGACAGGGCCGCGGCAGGTGGGCGCTGACGGTGGAGGACTTTTCCGACGTCGACGCCTCGCCGGTGCGCTGCCTCGACGCCGACGCCTCGCGCGCGATGGTCGCCGAGATCAACCGTCTGCGCAAGGCCAACGAGTCGCTGGGCGGCGTCTTCGAGGTGCAGGCCTTCGGGTTGACCCCCGGACTCGGCTCGCACGTCTCCTGGGAGGAGCGCCTTGATGGGCGCCTGGCGATGGCGATCCTCTCGATCCAGGCGCTCAAGGGCGTCTCGATCGGCGACGCCTTCACGGTCGCCGGCGTGCCGGGCTCGGAGGCGCACGACGAGATCTTCTACGACGCCGAGCGCGGCTACTACCGTGAGACCAACCGCGCCGGGGGCCTGGAGGGCGGCATGACGACGGGGGAGCCCCTGATCGTGCGCGGCGCGATGAAGCCGCTGCCGACCCTGACCAAGCCGCTACGCTCCATCGACATCGCTACGCACGAGCCCGCCGAGGCGCTGCGCGAGCGCACCGACTCCTGCACCGTTCCCGCCGCCGGCGTCGTCGGCGAGGCGATGGTCGCCTTCGTGCTCGCCGACGCCTACCGCGCCAAGTTCGGCGGGGACCACATCGACGACGTTTTGGAGGCTGTCCGCGCTTACGAGGAGCGGATTGGATGGCGTCGCTAGAGGGTGGCGCAGGCGGCCGTAGGCCGGCGAGCCGGGCCCCTCGACATCATCAATCAGAGGGTGGCGCAGCCGGCCGGGGGCCGGCGAGCCGGGCCCCTCTACCTCGCCAATCAGAGGGTGGCGCAGCCGGCCGGGGGCCGGCGAGCCGGGCCCCTCTACCTCGCCAATCAGAGGGTGGCGCAGCCGGCCTGGGGGCGGCGAGCCGGGCCCCTCGACATCATCAATCAGAGGGTTCGCTCGTACTCGTTGGCTTCATGGGCGCCGGGAAGTCGCGGGCTGCCGCGGCGCTTGCCGCAGCGCGGGGCATACGGGCCTTAGACAGCGACAAGCTGCTCGAGGAAAGCCTGGGACACTCGATCGCGCGCGAGTTCGAGGCTCACGGAGAGGAGGCCTTTCGGGCTCGGGAGGAGGAGCTGGTGTGCGATCTGCTCGCCACCGCCGAGTCCGGATCGGTAATCGCGCTCGGCGGCGGCAGTGTGCTCTCCGAGCGCGTGCGCCAGGCGCTCGCACCCCATGTGACGGTGCTGGTGGATGTCGATCTGGAGACGGCCTGGCGGCGCGCTCGCGGCGCCGAACGTCCCCTGGCGCGCGATCGAGCGACGTTCTTCGCGCTGTACGGCGAGCGCCGGCCGCTCTACGAAGATCTTGCCGACGCGGTGCTGCTGTGGGCCAGCGCCGAGTCTGGCGAGTATCCGGTGTTCATCGGCTCAGGCCTCCTGGCCGACGGAGGGTGGTCGAATGCGGTCTGGCCGCTGAACCGCACGACCTCGCGCGGCTTCTGCGTGAGCGACGAGACCGTCGCCTCCCTGCACACTCCGCCACCAGACGCGATGCAGGCGCTGGTGAGCATCCCGCCGGGCGAGCGGCACAAGACGCTCGCCAGCGCCGAAGCCGTGTGGCGGGCGCTGGTCGAGGGGGGTATGACCCGCGCCGACCACCTCGTGGCGCTTGGCGGCGGCGTCGTGGGCGATCTGGCCGGATTCTGCGCCGCGACCTACCAGCGCGGCGTGCCGATCGTGCAGGTGCCCACGACGCTCGTGGCGCAGGTCGATTCAGCATACGGCGGCAAGACCGGCGTGGACCTGCCCCAGGCCAAGAACTACGTCGGCGTCTACCACCAGCCGGCGGCGGTCATCGTCGATCCCACCGTGCTGCAGACGCTGCCGAAGGCCGAGTTCGAGGCCGGCTGGGTGGAGGTGCTGAAGACGGCGCTGATTGCAGGTGGCGAGCTGTGGCAGCGAGTTGCCGCGGACGAGCCGGTGGACGAGCGGACGATCCTCGCCTGCGCGCGCACGAAGCTCGCGGTGGTGGCCGAAGACGAGCGTGACGGCGGCAGGCGGCAGGTGCTCAACCTCGGTCACACCGTCGGCCATGCGATCGAGACGGCCACGCGATACGAGCGCTACCGCCACGGGGAGGCCGTCGGCCTGGGCCTGCTGGCGGCGCTGCGCCTCTCCGAAGGCCAGGAGCTGCGCGAGCAGGTGCGCGAGCTGCTGCTGGCCCACGGGCTGCCCGTGAAGCTGGAGAACGCGGATGTGGAGCAGGTCGTGGCGATGACCGGGCGCGACAAGAAGCGCACCGGCAAGAGGGTGCCGTTCGTACTGGTCAAAGCTCCCGGCGATGTCGAGATCGGCCGCGATGTCGATTCCGACGCGCTGCGCGCGGCCGTGTCAGAGTTGACGTGATGCCGCGCACTTACCGCATAGAGGTGATGCACGGGGTCAACCTGAACATGCTGGGCAGGCGCGACCCCGAGCACTACGGCACGCTCACGCTGCGCCAGCTGGAGCAGCACATCTCTGAGTACGCTGCCGCGCTCGATCTCGAGGTGCGCTTCCTGCAGACCAACGCCGAGGGGGAGTTCGTCGAGCATCTGCACGGCCTGCTCGATCTCGCCGATGGCGTCATCTTGAATCCCGGTGCCTGGACGCACTACTCGTGGGCGATTCGCGACGCTCTGGAGATCGCTGCGCTGCCTGCGATCGAGGTGCACCTCTCCGACGTCAAGGCGCGCGAGACGTGGCGCCGGGTGTCGGTCATCGAGGAGCTGTGCTTGGCGAGCGTCAGCGGCAAGGGCGTCGAGGGATATAGGGAGGCGTTAGAAACACTGCGCGCCGAGCTGGACGGAGCCCGGTGATGCCGCCTTCGATGCAGGAGAGCGAGATGCCTGAGGGCAACCAGGAGAGCAAGAGGCCGGAGGGCAACGGACACGCACGCGAGGGCGATGTGCTTGCCCCGCTGCGCAGCGAGCGCCTGGCGGCGGAGCTGCGCGAGCGCGGAGTGGACCTGCTGCTGGTGGCCACCCCCATCGACGTCCGCTATCTGACGGGCTTCACTGGCAGCAACGGCCTCGCCGTGATCGCGACCGGCGGGCAGTCCGCGGGACGCTTCCTGACGGACTTTCGCTATGAGACCCAGGCCGCCGCGCAGGTCTCGGCGGAGTTCGAGCGCGAGATCGCTGCAATCGACCTGATGGAGGCCGCGGTTGCGGGCTTGGGCGAGCGCTCGCCGGAGCGCGCAGGGACGCGGCCAGGTCGCCTCGGCTTCGACGCCGCCGCCGTGACCGTCAAACAGCACGCCCGCCTGGCAGAGCTGCTGCCGGATGGCTGGGAGCTGGTGCCGTGCGGCGGTCTCCTCGGCAGCCTGCGCGAAGTCAAGGATGAGGGTGAGCTGGCGCGAATCCGCGCCGCCGCCGAGCTGGCCGACGAGGCGCTGCGCGAGGTGTTGGAGCAGGGCGTCGTGGGCCGCACCGAGCGCGACGTGGCGATCGAACTCGAGCTGCGGATGCGCCGCCTCGGCGCCGAGGGTCCGAGTTTTCCGTCGATCGTTGCGGCCGGCGCGCACTCGGCGCTGCCGCACGCCGAGCCCCGCCCGGTGGAGATCCCGAGGGACACGCTCGTGACGATCGACTGGGGGGCGCTTCTCGATGGCTACTGCTCGGACTGCACCCGTACGTTTGCCACCGGCGAGCGCATCTCCGCGCAGGCGCGCGAGGTGTACGAGTTGGTCAGCCGCGCGCAGGCCGCGGCGCTGGATGCGGTGCGGGCCGGGCCGAACGGGCGCGAGATCGACGCCGTAGCGCGCGACATCATCGAGCAGGCCGGCCACGGCGAGCGCTTTGGCCACGGCCTCGGGCACGGCGTGGGCATGGAGGTGCACGAGGCGCCACGGCTGTCGCGCATCGCCGGCGAGCAGCCGCTGCGCGCCGGCAACGTCGTGACGGTCGAGCCCGGCGTCTACCTGCCGGGCAGCTTCGGCGTGCGGATCGAGGACCTGGCGGTCGTCGGCGAGAACGGCGCGGTAGCGCTCAGCGCGCTGCCCAAGGCATTGACAGTCCTTGCCTGAGAATAGAGCTGCAAGGCAAGCGCCGCGAGCAGCGGTGCGCTCCAGAAGAGGAAGAAGCCGGCCTGCACGTCGGCTGAGGCGTGGGCGGGCAGCCACTCGAAGTTGACCCATGCGAGCACCGTGGCCGACAGCGCCAGCAGCGGCAGCTGCCGCGGCCCCAGCATCTCCCATGCGAGCAGCGCGAAGATGAAAGGCAGCAGGTAGTAGGAGGTGTCCCAGGTGTCGAGGAGGCAGCGCAGGAGCATCAGCAGCGCGAGCAGCCCCAGGGCGTCGCGCCCGGATGCCCCGAGCCCAGACGCATAACGCGCAGAGGCGTCGCGCTCAGACGCAGCACGCGCAGAGGCGTCACGCCTGGAGGCCCCGCGCTTGCTCCACCAGAAGAGCGCGCTCAGCGGCACGGCGAGCGCGACGATCAGAGGATGGCTGATGGTGCCCACCCAAGCCGGTGCCGTGCGGTAGCCGACCTTGACGTTCCCGAACAGCCCGCGCACGACAGGGCCGTGGTGGCCGAGGAACCACCACGCCTGCCACGGCTGGAAGATCGTGCTCGACGTCGATGCCGTCGCGCGGGTGGCCGCGACGAACCCGGAGCCTGCGAGCATCAGCGGCGCGAGCACCATCCCGGTGGCGGCCGCGGCGACGGCCGCGCAGAGCAGCCGTCGCGAGGGTAGCGCGAGCAGCACGGGCCCGATGGCAAGCACGGCCCACTGCTTGTTGGCAATCGCAAGACCCAGGAGCAGCCCAGCCCAGACAGGACGGTTGCGCAGCGCGAGCAGGACAGCGGCGACGCACAGCACGCCGCCCAGCAGCTCCTCGGGGTGGCCGAGTTCGAGCGCGCTCAGCGTGAGCGGATTGGCGACGCACAGCCCCAGCGCGATTGCCCGCGTCAGCATCGGTCGGCGCCGCGCGCGAAGATCGGCCGCGAGCCACAGCCCCAGCCCGGCCGCCGCGAGCAGGCAGGGCAGCGCGAGCATCCGGTAGACGGCCAGTTCGCCGCCGCCCCATAGTCCGGGTATCAGCGCAAACGGTGCCCGCTCCACGAACGAGCCGCCGTATACCGGCGCGAGGCGCAGAAACTCCGGCACGTGCCCCTGCACGAGCGCGTCGAAAGCCGGGCGCGCCTCGATGTCGTAGTCGTTCCAGCCAAAGCCATACAGCCCGAGCCAACCCATCGCGAGCGTCGCCATGCCGCCGACGGATAGCGCAAGGGCATTTTCGCGCACGAGGCGTCGCATAGGAGAGCATCGGCTCGGCGAGGGCAGGGCTTGAGGTCGTTCGCGCCCGCTACGCTGCCAGCACATGATCAGCACCAACCAGTTTCGCAACGGAACGCACATCGACGTCGAGGGCACGGTCTTCAAGATCGTGGAGTTCCAGCACGTGAAGCCCGGCAAGGGCGGGGCGTTCGTGCGCACTAAGCTGCGTCGGGTCTCCGACGGTGCGTCCATCGACCGGACCTTCCGGGCGGGCGAGAAGTTCCGCCCGGTGCGCACGGAGGCGCGCAGGATGCAGTTCCTGTACGCCGACGGCTCGGAGGCACACTTCATGGACACGGAGTCCTACGAGCAGATCGCGGTGGCGCAGAGCAGCCTGGCGGAGGCATTGCGCTGGACCAGGCCCTCGAGCGAGGTTGACGTGCTGTTCATCGATGACGAGCCCTCCGACGTACAGCTTCCGCCAGCGGTCGACCTGGAGGTCAGCGAGACCGAGCCGGGGTTGCGCGGCGACACGGCGTCGGGCGGCGGCACCAAGCCGGCGACGCTCGAGACGGGCGCGGCGATTCAGGTGCCGCTGTTCATCGAGGTGGGCGAGCGCATCCGCGTGGACACACGCTCGGGCAACTACATGTCGCGCTCTTCGTAGGTCCGAGATATGCGCCGCTTAGAGCAGCGAAGGGCGGCGGTGTTCGCGCTCTACCAGCACGACCTCACCGGCACGCCTCTGATCAACGCGTTGGAGCCGAACGCGTCGCTGCTCACACGCGCGCTGGCGCATGCTGCGGCGGACCGCGCGGAGGAGCTTGACGAAGTGATCGACCGCCACGCACACGGCTGGTCGGTGGGAAGATTGCAGCCCCTGGAGCGCAGCATCATGCGTGTGGCGCTGATCGAGATGCTGCATCCGGATGCCGCGCCGGGCGACACGCCGATTCCCCCGGAGGGGGCGATCGAGGAGGCGGTGGAGAGCGCCAAGGTGTTCTGCGGCAGCGACGCCCCCGGGTTTGTCAACGGCGTGCTGGCGGCAGTGTTGCGCGAGGTGCGCGAGAATACTTCGGTCCCATGAACGCCAGCGACCCCTTGGATCCCCTCAACGACCTGATCGCCCGCCTGGAGCGCGCCGCCGAGCAGCTGCGCTCGGGCGAGCTGTCGGCCGATGCCGCGGCGACGCTGGTGGAGGACTGCGCCGCGCTGGCCGGCCAGGCCGGCGTGGAGTTGGAGCGCATGGCCCGCGCGGAGCTTCATGTGCCGGCCCCTGGGCAGGACACCCTGCTGTAGCGGGGCGAGGCCGGCCTTGAGCGACGACGCCGGTACACGCGACCGCGACGCGAAGAATGGCGCGGCGGCCGACCTTGAGCGGACGGATGGCCAGACCGATCCTAGGGCGACAGGTGACGTCGCGACGAGCGCGCCCTACCCCGACCATCTGCGCGTGGAGGTCGAGGAGTACCTGCAGGGCATGCGCTTCTCCGAGGAGCCGCTCACGGAAGGGCTGGAGGAGGCGATGCGCTACTCGTTGCTGGCCGGAGGCAAGCGCATCCGCCCTGTCTTGACGCTGGCGACGGCGCGAGCGGTGGGACTCCAGCAGCGCGAGGTGCTGCCGCTGGCGGGGGCGATCGAGCTGATCCACACGTACTCGCTGATCCACGACGACCTGCCGGCGATGGACGACGACGATCTGCGCCGGGGACGGCCGACCTGCCACAAGGCTTTCGGCGAGGACGTGGCGATCCTGGCCGGCGACGGGCTTTACGCGGAGGCCTTCCACCATCTGCTGAGGAACCAGCGCAGCCGGCCCGAGCTGGTTCTGGCGGCCGCCGCGGAGCTGGCCAGGGCGACGGGTGTGAATGGGATGGTGGGGGGGCAGTATGCCGACGTCAAGGACCGGGCGCCGGCGGGAGGAGCGGGGCTGCGCCGACTGCACGAGCTGAAGACCGGCAGGCTGGTGGGGGCGTCGGTCGTATGCGTACTTTTGTTGGCCGCGGTTGACGGACCTGCGACAATCGTGCTGCGCCGCTTCGCGGCAGAGTTGGGCGTACTGTTCCAGATCGTTGACGATATCCTCGACGTGACCGGGACTGACCAGGCGCTCGGCAAGCCGCGGGGAAGCGATGAGCGTCACGGCAAGCGAACCTATGTGAGCGAGTTCGGAATCGATCAAGCCAAGGTCCTGGCCGCGGAGTCCCACCGCACGGCGCGCGAGACCCTGGCGGAAATAGAGGGCCCCAGCCACTCGCCGCGGGCGCAAGGCGAGCTGGAGCAGGTCACGGACTTCATCTACACGCGCAGCTCATGAGCGATCCAACCCCCCCGATCCTTCCCCGCATACACGGCCCCAACGACCTCAGGGGGCTTTCCGAGGAGCAGCTCCAGGCGGTGGCGCAGGAGGTGCGCGAGCACATCATCGAGACCGTCGGGGAGATCGGTGGGCACTTCGGCGCCAACCTGGGGACCTGCGAGCTGGCGGTCGCACTGCACTCCGTGCTGGAGTCGCCGAAGGACAAGATCCTCTGGGACGTAGGCCATCAGGCCTATCCGCACAAGGTGCTAACGGGCCGCGGCGGGCAGCTGCACACGATTCGCCAGTACGAAGGGTTGGCACCGTTCTGCTCACGCGAGGAGTCCCCGCACGACATCATGGGCGCTGGGCACGCCTCCACGTCGATCGGCTATGCCGTTGGCATCAAGGAGGGCATGCGCCACCTGGCCGCCGCGCGCGAGGGCGGTGGCGCGGCGGAGGGCGGCGGGCTCGCACAGGAAGGCGGCGAAGCGGTGCCTTACCTCGCGGATGGGCAGGACGGCAAGGTCGTGGCGGTGATCGGCGACGGCGCGATGACCGGTGGCGTGGCCTTTGAGGCGATCGGCCAGGCGGGCGGGTTGGGAACGCCGATGGTGGTCGTCTTGAACGACAACGGCATGTCGATCGCTCCCAACGTCGGCGCCCTGTCGCGCTATTTCAACCGCGTGCGACTGAACCCGAAACTGTGGCACGCGCGCGAGGGCGTGGAGGGCGGTTTGATGCGCCTGCCGGGCGGCATCGGCGCGGCCTTCGAGCGCCTTGGGCCGCAGCTGAAGGAGTCGATCAAGGCCTTCTGGGCGCCGGGCCTGTGGTGGGAGGAGCTGGACTGGGCCTACATGGGCGTCGTCGACGGTCACGACGTGCGAGCGCTGCGCGAGGCGCTGCGCGAGGCGCTGGCGGCGGAAAGGCCGGTGGTGGTGCACATCGCGACGGTCAAGGGCAAGGGCTTCGCGCCGGCCGAGGACGGCGGGCTGGAGGGCATGGAGAAGTGGCACGCCGCCAAGCCGAAGTCGATTGTGAATGGGATCCCCACACCCACCCCGACCCACCCGCTCGCGGCCGCGGAGGGGCGCAAGGAACGAATCGTCAAGCAGAGCCCGCCGCAGTACACGCAGGTGTTCGGCGAAGCGCTGGTCCGCGAGTGCGAACGGGACGCGCGCGTCGTGGGGATCACGGCGGCGATGAACTCCGGCACGGGCCTGAATCTCCTCCAGAAGGCGCTGCCTGAGCGCTATTTCGACGTCGGCATCGCCGAGCAGCAGGCCCTGCTGTTCGCCGCGGGGCTGGCGCTGCAGGGAGCCAAGCCGGTGGCTGCGATCTATTCGACGTTCCTGCAGCGCGCCTATGACCAGATCGTGCACGACGTGTGCCTGCAGCGGCTGAATGTGGTCCTGGCGATGGACCGCGCCGGGCTCGTGGGCGATGACGGACCGACGCACCACGGGGCGTTCGACATCGCCTACCTGAGGTGCCTGCCGAACATCGTCCTGATGGCGCCGCGCGACGAGGCGCTGCTGATTGACATGCTGCACACGGCGCTCATCTATGACGACGGCCCGATTGCGCTGCGCTACCCGCGCGGCGAGGGGCTGGGCGTCGAGCTGCCCCAGCAGCCTCGTGCCCTGAAGATCGGCACCGGCGAGATCCTGCGCGAGGGCGGCGCCGCCGAGGGGGCTGGCGCGAGGGTGGCGCTGATCGGCTACGGCACGGGCGTCGCCAAGGCGCTGGGGGCGGCTGAGCTGCTTGCGGCGCACGAGATCGGTGTGACTGTCGCCGACGCGCGCTTTGCCAAGCCGATCGACGCGGGGCTGATGGCGCAGCTGGCGGCCGAGCACGACCTGCTGGTGACCGTCGAGGAGGGGGTCTTGGCAGGAGGCTTCGGCAGCGCCGTGTGGGAGAGCTTGAGCGACACCGGTGCGGCGCCGAGAATCCTGCGCGTGGGCCTGCCTGACCGCTATGTGACGCACGGCAAGCCCGCGCTGCTGCACGAGGAGGTGGGCTTCACCCCGGAGCGCATCGCGGAGCGGATCGAGGCCGCGATCTCCGACCGACGCTCCAGCGCCGTCGGGGCGTAGCGAAGGATTAATGAAACGGCCCGCTGGGAGGGCGGGCCGTTTCGAGGGAGGAGGGATGCTGCTCTGTACTACGGGTCGCTCAGAATCATGCCCTGTGCAGGGGAGTTTGTGTGTGACGTTGCACACAGAGATCCACCTGGCGGTCGCAGAGATGTGTGGAGTGCTCTGGATGAGGCCGTTTGCGGATACCGTTCGCGCGTGGCTTCCAAGCAGCGTTTGGACACCCTGCTGGCCGAGCGCGGCCTGTTCTCCTCGCGCAGCCGCGCGGCTGCGTCGGTGATGGCGGGGGAGGTATGTGTCGGCGAGGGCCGCCGACGGGCGCAGAAGCCGGGGGAGATGGTCGAGGCCGATGCCGTTCTCAGCGTGAAGGAGCGGCCGCGGTACGTGTCGCGCGGCGGTGTGAAGCTGGCCAACGCGCTCGCGCAGACCGAGCTTGACGTGCGGGGCCGCAGAGCACTCGACGTCGGAGCCTCGACGGGGGGCTTCAGCGACTGCCTTCTGCAGCACGGCGCCGCGGAGGTCGTGGCCGTGGACGTGGGCTACGGCGAGCTGGACTATGGGCTGCGAGGCGATCCTCGGATGCACGTGCTGGAGCGCACCAACGCGCGCACGCTGACGCCGGCGATGCTGCCCTACGCCCCGAGCTGGCCGTAGTGGATGTGTCGTTCATCTCGCTCGCCAAGGTCCTCGGGGCCGTGATCGAGTGCATGGCGGATCGTTTCGACATGCTGGCCCTGGTCAAGCCCCAGTTCGAGATCGGCCGCGGGAGGGTCGGCAAGGGGGGGTCGTGCGCGAGGCCGGCGACCGGCGGGAGGCGCTTGCGGGCGCCGGCTGTGCGGCGCGGGCTCTGGGGGCGGCGGTGTTGGGCTTCTATTCGTCGGGACTGCCAGGTCCGAAGGGCAACCGCGAGAGCTTCGTGTGGCTGGCTGACGGCACCCGTGGGGGCGCTGCGACCGACGACGCGCAGATACGCGCGATGGCCCTCGTGGTGGAGCCGTGAGCGAGTCTGCGGGGGGCCGGCACGAGCTTGCGGTGGGCCCGCGCGAGCCCGCGGGCGGGCGTCATGAGCCTGCGGGGGGCCGGCACATAACCGTGCTCACGCACCGCCGTGTGGCCGACACCGAGGTGGCGCTGGAGCGGCTGCTGGCGGCGGCGGCGCAGGCTGGGGTGACGCTGCACTTCGACGCCGAGGAGGCCGACAAGCACAAGCTGAAGGCCGCCCCGGGGATCGCGCTGCAGGAGCAGTCGCCCACCGACGTCGAGCTGTGCCTGGTGCTCGGCGGCGACGGCACGATCCTGCGCGCCCTTCAGCGCTATTCGGGCACCGGCGTGCCGGTGTTCGCCGTCAACTTCGGCGAGATCGGTTTCCTGGCGACTGTCGAGCCGGAGGAACTGGATGACGGTATCCGCCGCGCGTTGACGGGCGACTTCGAGCTGATGCGGTTGCCGGCGATCGCGTTGGAGACCCCCGCGGGGCAGGCGCGGGCGATCAACGACGTGGCCATCCACCGTAAGGTCGGTGAGCGCGTCGCCGAGCTGGCCTACGCGCTGGACGGCGAGGAAGTGGGGAGTGTGCGCTGCGACGGGCTCGTTGTGGCCACGCCGGCCGGCTCCACGGGCTACAACCTGGCCAACGGCGGGCCCGTGCTGGCGTGGGGCGTGGAGGGCCTGGTGGTGTCGTTCATCGCCCCGCATTCGCTGACTGCACGGACACTCGTCGTGGCGCCGGGTGACGGCTTGGAGATCCATAATCGCTCGCGCGATCCCCTCGACGTGTCGGTCGACGGGCGCCCGCTGTGCGAGATCCCGGCGGGCGGAAAGATCAGGGCGCGCTTCATGGACGACGTTGGCACGATCGCACAGCTCCCGGGCTCCTCGTTCTACCGCCGACTGCGCGAGAAGTTCGGGCGCCTCGCGCGCTGAGGCGCCGCGCGGAGGCGCGCCTGAGGGGCGTTGAGGGCCGCGCGGAGGCGGGCCTGACGGGCTGTGTGCCGGGCGTGCCGAGCGGGGGGGCGCCGGATGTCGCCGCTGCCTCCCGCCTCACACAGCTCTCCTCAGGCGGCCCGTGAGGTCGTATGGATGCCGACGTCGCCCGAGCGCGTCAGCGAGGCGATGAAGCCGTCGAGCTGGTCGCGCGAGAAGCGCCGCTGCCCGCCGGGGGTGCGGTAGCAGCTGAGGTGGCCGGCGTCGGCCCAACGGCGGATCGTCGCCAGCGAGACGCCCAGGTAGCGGGCGGCCTGGGAACTCGTGAAGACGAGCTGGCGGTCGTTGGGGGAGATGATCGGAGTGAGGGTCATATCGGCGTCTCTCATGGGGTCGATGGTGTGCGGTTACTCAAGGTTTCGGTCGGATGGCCGCAAAAGTTGAGCGGCGCGCAGGTTTATGGACGTTTGCCCCCGCGCTCCCAGGCCTGCTCACCAGTGGGCGCGTAGCTCGCTGTTTTTGGCTCAAAGCCATGTGATTGGGACCATCGCGAGCAGGTGGACGGCAATCGACCAGGGAGCCAATCTGCAATCAATCGTGCAAAAGCCTCCCTGATGTGGCGTAATTCGTCCCATTCCGCTAGTATCCTGCGCAAACCTACTCATAGGTAGCGGCTATCCGGGACCTGACCGGAGACGCTGCTCCGCCAAAACAGGTCCTTGCGGCCACGAGCTAAGGAGCGTTTCAATGGGTTGGAAGCTCTAGTCGTCAAGCAGCTGTAGAGAGAGTTCCGGGGTTGAACAGCCGCCCTGGGCCAGAGCGCCGCCTTGAGCGGCGCTTTTGGCGTTAAAAGCCCGCAGTCGGGGGGCCCGCTGCCAAAAAAGAGCCGCCCAGCTGCGTCTGCCGGGCTGCTCGGTCCACGGCGCTACTCGGTGCCCGCCGGTCCAAACGCGTCTGACGGGCTACCGCAGCGCCGGCTCGGCGATAGCGCGCGCCCGGCGCTCGAAGGCAAGCTCGGCCTCGAAGTCAACCTCGTCGCCGCGCGCGAAGACCCCCGGACCCTCGCGTTCGAGCATCGCGACGAAGCTCTTGACCAGCTCGGCGTCGAGCTGCCGTCCGGCTACGCGTCGCAGCTCGGTCATCGCGTCTTGTGGGGTCATCGGCGAACGGTAGGAGTCCCTCGCCGTGAGCGTGTCGTAGGTGCTGCAGATTGCCACGATGCGCGAAAGCAGGGGGATCTCACTGCCGATCAGGCCCGCGGGATAGCCGGCGCCGTCGATCTGCTCGTGGTGGTAGAGAATCGCTTCGGCGACTGGCCCATAGCCGTCGAGCCTGCCCACGAGCGTCGCCCCCTCCTGCGGATGGCGGCGCACCATCGCGTAGTCCTCGTCGGAAAGGATCTCCGCGTTGAGGATGCGGTCCGGGAGTGCGAACTTGCCGATGTCGTGCAGCAGCCCCGCCGTGTGCGCCACGTCCTGGTCGGCCTCGCTGCATCCTGCCTCGTTTGCAAGCGCGCGGGCGTAGCGGGCTACCGCGGCGGCGTGCCTGGCCGTCGTGCGGTCGCGCAGGGCGAGGGTCTCCACCAGCGTCACCAGCACCCCGAGTTGCAACGAAGCCAGGCGCATCGAGCGCGCCTCCAGTTGCTCCGCGCGGTCCTCCGAGCGCACCAGCGCGACCGTCAGGTACTGGAAGATCACGATCACCAGCACCAGCCCTACGAGTGCCGGGTAGCCGAGGTTTGTGTAGGCAACCGCCAGCAGCGCAGCCAGCCCGCCGGCGGCGACCTGGCCGGGAAGCATCGGCATCAGCAGGTCGCGTGCTTGGTCGATCAGCCCGCGCCGACCGACGACACGCTCGTGGATCGCTATCAGCGCGAAATTGAGCAGGTTGGTGACGATGAAGACGCCGAAGACGATCAGCGCGAAGGTCGCGCCGCGCGTGAACGCCGCGTTGCGGCTCGCGTGCACGTCGCCCACCAGCGCTCGACTGAGCACGCCGCCGGCGATCAGGAACGTCGCGTAGGTCAACAGGTTCGTCAGCGCCCGCGAGGGCTCCAGCCGTCGCAGCGCCGCGTCGACGCTCATCACTGCGATCCCCAGCACCAACGCCGGCGCCGGCCCCAGCAGGGTCATCGCCAACACCAGCGCGATGAAGGCGCCAGAGAGGTTCTGGTTGCGCACGTTGACCGTCAGGCGGTCGCCCGTGGCGCTCAGCACAAGCAGCAGCACAAGCAGCTGCGGCGGCTGCCAGTCCTGTGCGCGCGACAGCACGACCGCCGCTGCGAGCGCTCCAGCGAGCAGTGCCACCTGTATGACCAGATAGACATGGCGGCGCACGTCCAGGCGCCGGCGCGTGCTCGACGCCGCGGTCGATGCCGCGGAGGCCAGGGATGCCAGTGGGGATGCCAGAGAGACCACGGTGGATGCAGGATCAGATTTGCCAGGGGCGCTGTCGTACTGCCAGGGTCTTCGGAGCTGCCAGGGGTGCTGCCGATGCTGCCAGGGTTCTCATGCTCAGGTACAGATCTTGCTGCCGGTGCTGCCAGGGTTTCCTAGGGCGCCGCCAGGACGACGCCTTGTCGTACTTAACGGCCCTGCGCGTGTCGTACTTGAGGCGCACTATTGGAAGACCACGAATCAACGATGCTCGGGGATGGCCTCCACCGACAGCTCCGACGGGCGGCTCGCCGCCGGCACGTTCGCCGCCGGGCGTCTGGACATCTCGCCTCTGGTCACCCTGACGAACAGACCCGTAGTCAGCGTCGCGGCAACGCCCGCGGTCAGCATTGCCGCGCGCGTTCCACCCAGCTCTGCCACCAAGCCGCCCACCACGAAGCCCACGGCGGGACAGACGGCGCCGATCGCTTCCACCGTGCTCATCAGCCGTCCCAGCAGCTCGCGCGGTGTCAGGCGTTGCACGGCGCTGATCAGCGCCGCCCACTGCACGCCGTTGCCCAGGCCTCCTACGACGGCCGCCCCGCATGCGATCGCCAGCGTCGGCGACGCCGCAAAACCGATATATGCCATCCCCACCGCCAGCGTCCCCCACGTCAGCATCGGCCGCAACGGACGCTCCACCGCCCTGGCGAAGACGACTCCACCCAGCACCATCCCGACGCCCCACGCCGCCGTCAGGAAGCCGAAGCCCCGGTCGCCGGCGTGCAGGGTCGTCTTGGCATACAACACCTCCACCGGCTCCACCGAGGCAAAGCAGACGATCGCCAGCGCCTCCACCATCAATAGCCCGCGCAGCTGCGGCACCTCCTGCAGGTGCCGCCACGCCGCCGTCAGACGGCCGCTCACCGACACGCTGCCGGCCGCCCCGTCCTGCTGGTCTCGATGGGCGTGCACCTGCACGCCCAGCAACAGCGCCGCGCAGACGACGAACGACACCGCATCTATCAAGAGCGCCACAGGGCTGCCCGCTGCTGCGACGATCAGCCCGCTCACCGCTGGCCCCAGCGTCACCGCAACGGTGAACCCCATGTTCAACGACGCATTCGTCCGACGCTGCGCCGTCTCTTCGGCGCCCTCCTTCGTAGTGGGCGGCGCGACCCCACCACCCCTCCCAACCATCACCTGCGTCGCACCCTCCGCATCGCCGTCCGCATGCGCGTCGTCGGCATAGGAGATTTCCTGCACTGCTACGTGCGCCGCCGTAGCGCGCAGCAGCGCACCTGCCGTCAGCGCCGCCGTGCCGTCGATGGCAACCAGCAGCACTACGCCCGGCAGCCAGAAGTGCCACAGCAGTGCCGCCAGCGCCGTCGCCGCAACGGCCTCCACCAGGTACAGCTCGCTTAGGCTCCTGCGTCGCTGCGAGGCCTCCACGATTGTCGCCAGCGTGGGCGTCACGAGCGCCGGCAGCAGGCGTCCGGCCACCAGCAGACCCGCCACGGCCAGCGCGCTGTGCGTGTGGTCGTAGGTGCTCAGCAGCAGCGCTACATACGCCAGCCAAGTGCCCAGCTGGTTGACCGTGTAGGCGAGAAGAATTCTCCGCAGCCGGGGGCTTTTGGGCAGTGACGGCACCCCGCAACGCTAACGTCTGACTCGGCCGTCGTCGCATGGCACCGACCGCGCCGACCGCTCCTCGACGGCGCTCGTGCCTAGTGCAGGCCGAGCGTGCCGAAGCGCCCCGGCGAGGAGCCGACGGGGGCGGATGCATGCATGTATGCCGCCGACGGCGAGCTGCGCAGCGAGGCCGTGTGGGTCGCCTGGGGCCACTGCGCGTACGCCTCCGTCGCAGCTTCCCGCGCCCGCGCCCGCGGCGGCCGCGCTCCATGTGCGCGAGCGTGGGAATGGTTCTCCGGGTCGGCCTCGAGGTCGTTACGCGTCCGCGCCGGCGCCGTCGCCGACAGCGCGAGAAAGGCCGCTGCCGCCATTGCCGCCCACGCGAGACCGATGCCTAGGGCGCTCATCGGAGGACGCTCCGCTGAGTTCTTGGTGTCTGTGCATGATTCATTTCGTTGACCTCCGGCTCATAGTCCGAGGTTGGATTGGGCTCGCAGGGAGAGCCCTTCTATGTCGAGCCCGCAGGGAGGGCTCCGCTTGCTTCTCTGCGGGTTTTCAGGTGGTCCGCCCACCGCCGCCATCGACGACACGACAATCTTGATCACTGACGAGCCGTTTGTCTGTCGTCTGCGTAGTGCCGATCGTGTCGTCCTAAAGGTGCCGGTTGCTGTCGTCCCATACAGACGCCCGGCCCTCCTTCGATCCGCCTGCAGCCCGCCGTTGTTGGTCATTTGGTGCTTTGCGGAGGGGGATTGCTCCTTCGCGGGCATCCGGAGCAGCCGTTACCGTATGGGCACGATGCAAGCGCACACCACGCAGGGCGCCACCGTGCAGAGCCCAGCGGCGACGCCCACGGGCACCCCAGGGGTAGGCCGGCCGATCGACGTCATCATCGCCGACGACCACGCCGTCGTGCGCGACGGCATCCGTACCGTCCTGGAGCGCCAGGACGGTGAGTTTCGCGTCGTTGCCGAGGCCGCCGACGTACCTTCGACGATCCGCGAGGTGCGCCTGCACCGACCCGATCTGCTCACGCTCGACCTCACGATGCCCGGTGGCTCTAGCCTCGCTGCGCTGCCCTCCTGCTTTGTCGCTCACCCTTCGTTGGCCGTGGCAATCCTGACCATGCGCGAGGATCCCGAGTACGCTCGCCAGGCGCTGCGCGCCGGGGCGCGCAGCTACGTTCTCAAAGAGGCCGAGCCCTCCGAGCTGCTGCAGGCCTTCCGCCTGGCTGTCGCCGGCGGCAACTACCTACACCCCCGCCTCGGCGCCCTGATGGCCACCGGTGAGGACGCCGACTCCGGCAGTGTCGCGCTCAGCGACCGTGAGCGCGAGGTGGTTCGCCTGATCGCCTTCGGCCACACCAACCCCCAGATCGCCGAGCAGTTGCACGTCGCCGAGCGCACCGTGAAGACCTACCGTGCGCGCGCGATCGAGAAGCTGGGTTTCTCCTCACGCGCGGAGATCACTGCGTACGCGCGGAAGCTGGGGTTGGTGGATTAGGCACTCAGCTGGCCAGCGAGCGCCCGGCCAGCGGCACGGTGAGCCGGACCGTCGTCCCGCGCCCCGGCGCCGGCGCCAGCTCAAGCTCGCCGCCAACCAGCTCCGCCCGCTCGCGCATCCCCGACAGCCCGAAGCCGCCCTCCAGGCCATCGCCCCGTGGCCCGAGGCGCGCGCCGTCGGCCGACAGGCCCTGCCCGTCATCGGTCACCGACACGCGAATCACACCGTCCTGGCCCGTGACGCTCACGACCGCCCGCTCGGCCTTGGCATGGCGTGAGACGTTGGTCAGCGCCTCCTGCACGACGCGATAGATGGTGCTCTCAAGCTCTGCATCGAGCCGCTCCCCGTCGGGTCCCGCGTCGAGGTCGATCTCGGTCTGCACGTCCAGACCGTCGATCGCCTGCGCGCGCCTCGCTAGGGCTTGCAGCGCCGGTATCAGTCCAAGATCGTCGAGGGCCGCGGGGCGAAGCTCGGTGATGAGGTGGCGCAGACCCTCGATCTCGTTGCCCAGGCCCTCCAGCACGTCGCCCACCGCCTGGTGCAGGGCCTCGTCTTCGTGCAGGTCGCGCGCGTTGGCCAGCTTCAGACGCAGGGCGCCCAGTCCCTGGACCGTCTCGTCGTGGATCTCCCGCGCCCAACGCGTGCGCTCGCGCTCGCGTGCCTCCATGCCGTAGCGCAGCCGCTTGATCTCCACCGAGCGCTCGGCGATGAGACGCTGGGTGATGCTCTCGGCGAAGGCCTTCAGCGCGGCGCGATCGGGGTTGCGAAAGCCGCCGTCGTGGCGCAGCGCGATCACCAGGCCGCCGCCGTGGCCCTCCATTACCAGCGGCTCCACCAGCACGGCCCTTGCCTCCATGCCCAGCTCGTGCAGCCATAGCGCCTCGTGGCCGCGTGGGCGGTCGAGCGCCACCGGCTCTCCCGCGCGATAGAGCGCTCCCAGCGCGCTGCCCTCGACAGAGAGGATGCGCACGCGCGCCGTGCCCTCGCCGCTGGACGCCGCCACACGCAGCTCGCCGCGCTCCTCGATCACGATCAGCAGCGTGCCGGCGTCGAGCAACGCCAGACCGCGGTCGGCCATCAGGCGCAGCAGCCATAGCTCAGATCCCGAGAGCATCAGGCGCAGCCCTGGGGTGTCCGTTTCACCCGACGGGTGGACGGGCTGAGATGTTGGGACTCCGCGAGCATCAGGAGAAACCTAGTGGACCGACCGGCAGGGATGACTCCACTGGCGCTCGGCGTCCCCCGGCAGCGCGTGCCTCGGCGATCAGCTCCTGCGCGGTAAGACCCTGGCGCCAGGTGGCGATTCCCACGCACACGCGCAGCGGGCTGCGCTCGCCGCGGGACTCGATCTTGATCGCCCGCAGCCGCGCCAGCACGCGCCTGGCGACGACCTCGCCACGGGCGCCGTCGGCGCCGGGCAGCACCACCAGATACTCGTGCCCGCTGAGGCCGCCGACACGATCGAAGCGGCGAAACTCGCGGCGCAGCGCCAGCCCGACGTAGGCCAGAGCCTGCTCGGAGAGATTCTGTCCGTGGGCGCGCGCGAGCGCCGCGGCATCCTCCACTCCCACCAGCAGGCAGCTCAGCGCGGTGTGATGGCGCTCGGCGCGAGCGATCTCCTCGTCCATGCGCTCCTCGAGCGCCGGCCCGTTCAGGCAGCGCCCACCTCCGTTTGAGGGCTCCTGGGAGTGCTGTTTGTCGCTGGCGACCATGCCTTTGGACTGAGGACGTAGTGAGGGATTTAGTGCGCGGTATGACAGTCCCGGGTCGGTGCTCCGTCCCCCGCGCTCGCCACAGATTATGGCGCTTTGCGGCTGCCTGTCGAGCGATCCGTCGGTGCGCGGTGGTACACCTGCACGTGTGCTCTGCGAGTTACGTGTCGAGAATCTGCTCCTGATCGAGCGCGCCGAGCTGGCTCTGGCCCCCGGCTTGAACGTGCTGACGGGCGAGACCGGCGCCGGCAAGACCGTGCTTGCGAACGCGCTCGATCTGCTGCTCGGCGGCCGCGCGCGCACTGGGATCGTGCGCCCCGGAGCCGCCGAGGCGTACGTGGAGGGGGTCTTCTCGCTGCCGCCCGAGCTTGGCTGCGAGCGCGGCGAGCGGCTGCCGGCCGACGCCGCTGAGGTTGTGCTCGCGCGGCGTGTAGGCGCCGACGGACGCACGCGCGCCTACCTCAACGGCCGCTCCGCCACCGTGACCGACCTGCGCGAGTTGGGGGAGCGACTGGTCGCCTTCTATGGGCAGCACGAGCATCGCCGGCTGACTCTTGCCGCCGCGCAGCTTGAGATTCTCGACGGCTTCTGCGGTCCCGAGCAAGCTGCGCGCCTGCGCGTCTGCGCCGAGGCTCATCGGGCCGTGCACGCGCTGGAGGGAGAGATCGAGGGCCTGCGCGAGCTATCTCAGGCGCGCGAGCGCGAACTCGACCTGCTCGAGCATGAGCTTTCGGAGATCGACACGGTCGCGCCCGAGGAGGGCGAACACGAACACCTGCTCGCCAGCCGCGAGCGTCTGCGCAGCCTCGACGCGCTGCGCTTGGCCGCAGGGCTGGGCGCCGAGGCGCTCACGCCCGAGCTATCCGAAGTTCCCGGCGCTGCGCAGCTCATGGCCGACGCGGCCGCGCGCCTGGATGGCGTCGCGGGCGTCGATGCCGAGCTGGATGTCCTCGGCGAGCGCTGCCGGGCACTGGCGATCGAGACCGCCGATCTGGCCGGCGGGCTGCGTGACTACGGCCAGCGCCTGGAGGGCGAGGACGGGGCGCTGCAGACCCTGGAAGAGCGCCTGCAGGCGCTGGAGCGCCTGCTGCGCAAACACGGCCCCACCGTCACCGCCGTGTTGGAGCACGCGGTGAGCGCTCGCGCTCGCCGCGAGGAGCTGCTGGGAGCGGAGGTTGCCCTCGCACGCACCGCCGAGCGTCTGCTCGCTGCGCGGGCCGTCCTCGACGAGCACGCCGCCGCGTTGCGCGCGGCGCGCGAGGCCGCGGCTCCACCCCTGCGCGAGGCTGTCGCGGAGCAGCTCGCGGCGCTGGCCATGGCGGAGGCCAGCTTCGATGTCGTGCTCTCTCATCGGGACATCGGCCCTGCCGGCGGCGACGCCGTCGAGTTCTTGATCGCAGCGAACCCCGGCGTGGCAGCCGGCCCGCTGCGCGACATCGCCTCCGGCGGCGAGCTCTCGCGCGTGATGCTGGCCTTGGCCACGGCGTCCAGCGGCAGCGCTGCGGCCTTGGCCGGGTCTCGCGGCAGATCCTGTGCAACCGACGCCGACTCCGAGGTCACGTTGGTGTTCGACGAGGTCGACGCCGGCATCGGCGGGCACACCGCGCGGGCCATCGGCGAGCGCCTGCGCGACCTGGCCGGCGCGCGCCAGGTGATCTGCATCACCCACCTGCCCCAGATCGCCTCGCTGGCCAGTCGTCATTTCTCGGTCGTCAAGGACACCGCCGCCGACCCCACTCGCGCCTCGGTCGTACAGCTCGGCGAGCGCGAGACCGTCTCGGAGCTGGTGCGGATGCTGGGCGCCGCCGACACGGACGCCTCCGCCCGCCGACACGCAAAGGAGCTGAGAAAGGCGGCGTAACCGTTACTCTCGCTGTAATGGCCGCAACTCAGCAGCCGCCGCTCGCGCTCGTATCGGCAGAGGACCAGCTCTCGGGCGCCCCACCGTCGCTGCCGGCTCGCGCCGCCGGCGGACCGGTGCGTATGGGCCGCAAGACCAAGGTGCTCGTCAAGCATCTCGGGCCGGGCGATGTCGCGGTGATCGACCATCTCGATATCGACCGCGTCTCCGCCGAGGAGCTGATCGCGGCGGGCGTCGTCGTGGTGTTGAACTGCAGGGCCTCCACCAGCGGCTCCTACCCCAACCTGGGACCGCAGCTGCTGGTCGAGGCCGGGATCCTGCTGGTGGATCTGCCAGACGACGCGCTCTTTCAGACGCTATCCGAGGGCGATCCTGTCGAGGTGCGCGGCGGCGAGGTGCTGCGCAAGGGGCAGGTCGTGGCCCGCGGCGACGTGCTCGACCTGGCGCGCGTGCGCGCCGATACCGAGGCCCGCCGGCGCGAGGTGGGTGAGGCGCTGGAGCGCTTCGCGCACAACACCATCGAGCACATGCGCGAGGAGCGCGAGCTGCTGGCCGGCAAGATCGAGATGCCGCGCTTCGCCACCGACTTCCGCGACCGCCCGGCGCTGGTCGTCGTGCGGGGGGTCGATCACCAGCGCGACCTGCGCGCGCTGCGGCCCTTCATCCGCGACGTGCGCCCCGTGATCGTCGCCGTCGACGGCGCCGCCGATGCCGTGCTGGAGGCGGGCCTGACCCCCGACATGATCGTCGGCGACATGGACTCGGCCGGCGAGTCGGCGCTGCGTGGCGCTGTCGAGGGCGGCGCAGAGCTGGTCGTGCATTCCTACCCCGACGGTCGCGCTCCCGGTCGCGGGCGCCTGGAAAGCCTGGGCCTGCCTTTCAAGCTCGTCCCGGCGCCCGGCACCAGCCAGGACGTGGCGATGCTGATAGCGGCCGAGAAGGGCGCCCGCCTGATTGTCTCGGTCGGCTCGCAGTTCAACCTCGTGGAGTTCCTGGATCGCAACCGCCGTGGCATGTCCTCGACCTTTCTCACGCGCCTGCGCATCGGCGAGATCCTGGTCGATGCCAAGGGCGTCAGCCGCCTCTACCGTCCCCAGCCGGGGCTGGCTCCGCTGCTGCTTGTGATCCTCGCGGGCTTCGTGGCGATGGCGGCCGTCGTGTGGCTGACGCCGGCGCTGCGCGACGTGGTCGATCTGCTGTGGCTGAAGCTTCAGCTGCTGGTTGGCCTGGATCGGGCGGGCCTGGGTGCTGTCGGTCTCGAGCTGGCTCGTCTGGATCCGAGCGGCCTGGTTGCGGCGGGTCTGAACGCGGCCGGCTGACCGAGGCTGCACACTGCCACGACGATGTTCGACTACCGCTACCACGCGCTCTCCCTCGCGGCCGTCCTGTTGGCGTTGGCGGTGGGCGTCCTGATCGGCGTGGCGATCGGCGATTCCAACCTGGTCTCCTCGGCGAAGAGCGGCGTCGTGCACGACCTACGCTCGGAAGTCAGCGGCGCCAACCAGCAGGTGGTGCAGCTGCATAGCCAGTTGAGCACCGAGGAAGAGCTCGACGAAGACCTCTACCAGATCGCCGTGCACGGCCTGCTCAGCGGTCGGCGCATCGGCCTGGTATTTCTCGGCAACTCCTCCGACAAGGTGGACGGACTGGTGCGCGAAGCGGTCACCCAGGCTGGCGGGGAACTGGCGACCGTCGTGGCCGTGCACGAGCCACTTGACATCGCTGGCGTTGCGCAGGAGGCAGCGGGCACGCCCTACGCCGCACTCGGCGCGCAGCCGCACCTCGTGGTCCATTTCGGCGTTCGCATCGC
Organism: uncultured Solirubrobacterales bacterium; assembly: GCA_963715515.1. Lineage (GTDB taxonomy): Bacteria > Actinomycetota > Thermoleophilia > Solirubrobacterales > Solirubrobacteraceae > Palsa-744. Next base: position 3,062,480 of record OY970249.1, on the reverse strand, counting down.
TCGCCAGCTCGTCGGCAGCGATCATCGGCTCCTGGCGCGAGTGCAGGGCAAGCTGCTGAGCAGCTTCGATGGCCAGCTCGAAGGGCTCAGTGGGCTCGTCGTGATGCGCAGCGAGCCCGAAGGCATGACCCTCGAAGAGGTCCAGGCGACCAGTGAATTCGAGGGAGGTCTGATGGAGGGGGCGACGAGCGCCGGCGTCGCGACCGTCGGAGTCGAGCTGACCAGCACCGACCCATCGCAGATCCCCTGGTTCAAGAGCCACAACATCTCAAGCGTCGACGATCTCGATACGCCGGCAGGGCGCGCGGCACTGGCCTTCACGCTGGCCGGCGCTCACGGCGCGTATGGCGAAAAGCCCACCGCGGACTCCGGGCTGCTGCCGCGGGTGGCAGGCAGCACTTCGTTGCCCTAATGCCTTGTCCGCCCTCGCCGTTAGGTTCTGAGGGTGCATGCGCTGCCGTTCGTCCTGGCCCTGCTGACTGCCGCGATCATGGCACCCGTGGTGTTACGCGGGCTGGCGACGGGGGGCCATATGCGCACGAACTACCGCGGGCGGGAGCTGCCGTTTCCCTTTGGGGTTTTGAGCGTCGCCGGAGCGCTCGTGGCACTGCTTCCGCTCGCCCTGCTGCACCAGCTGGGTGAAACAGATCTGTTTCACCCAGAGCTGCAGGCGATCGCCGTGTATGTCCTCGGGGTGGCGATGTTGGGCTTAATCGACGACACGCTTGAGGCCGTCGGCAGCGGCTTCAGTGTCTGGAACCCCGACCCTCCAGCACCGCTACCCATACGCAAGAGGCCGCGCGGCTGGCGCGGTCACGGCGGGGCGATGCTGCGCGGCGAGCTGTCGACCGGGACGCTCAAGGCCGTGGGCACGCTCGGCCTGGCGCTCTTCGCGCTGAGTGGCACGGGTCTCTCCGACGGGCGCTTCCTGCTGGCGGTGGCGGTGTTGGCGCTGGCAACCAACCTCTTCAACCTCCTCGACCTGCGGCCCGGACGTGCGACGAAGGCGTTTGTGCTGCTCGGCGCGGGTCTGACGCTGGGCGCCGCCGACGTCAGGCCGCTGTGGTCGCTCGGCCTGTTCGCCGGGCCGGCGCTGGTGGCCGGCGTGTACGACCTGCGCGAGCGCGCGATGCTGGGCGACACCGGCGCCAACCTGCTGGGGGCGCTGGCGGGATGGTGGCTGGTGCTGACACTCGACGGCACGGGCCAGGAGATCGCGCTCGTGCTGCTCGTGCTTATCACGGTATATGGGGAGTTTCGCTCGATCTCGGCGCTCGTGGAAAAGACTCCGGGGCTGCGCCAACTAGACTCTCTGGGCAGGCCCTCATGATCGCCTCCGCTTCCGACCGTCACGCCGACGCCCCCTCCAAGACCCGGTTCATCTTCGTGACCGGCGGCGTCGTCTCCTCGCTGGGCAAGGGCATCGCCGCGGCCTCGATCGGACGCCTGCTGGTCGCCCGCGGCCTGACGGTCGGACTGCAGAAGTTCGACCCCTACATCAACGTCGACCCGGGTACGATGTCGCCCTACCAGCACGGCGAGGTGTTCGTCACCGAGGACGGCGCCGAGACCGATCTCGATCTGGGGCACTACGAGCGCTTCACCGACGTCAACACGAGCCGCGCCTCGAACGTGACGGCGGGCGGCGTCTACAACACCGTGATTCGCCGCGAGCGCCGGGGCGACTATCTGGGGGGGACCGTTCAGGTGGTGCCGCACATCACCGACGAGATCAAGCAGCGCATCGCGCTGATAGCCCAGTCCACCGACGTCAACTTTGTCATCACCGAGATCGGCGGCACCGTCGGCGATATCGAGTCGCTGCCGTTCCTGGAGGCGATCCGGCAGTTCCCCGTCGACGTGGGTCGACGGCGCTGCATGTTCATCCATCTCACGCTTGTTCCCTACATAGGCCACGCCGGCGAGCTGAAGACCAAGCCGACGCAGCACTCCGTCAATGAGCTGCGCGGCATCGGTATCGCTCCGGACATGCTGATGTGCCGCTCCGAGGGCTCGCTCTCGCAGGAGATCCGCAAGAAGATCGCGCTCTTCGCCAGCCTGCCCTCGACCGCGATCGTCTCGGCCTGCGATGTCGACAACATCTACAAGGTGCCGCTCGTGTTCCGCGAGCAGGGGGTCAACGACTTCATCCTCGACCACTTCGGTGTGCAGGCGCCCGAGCCCGACCTGTCGAACTGGCAGGAGCCGATCGAGCGTGCTCAGCACGCCACGCGCACGGTGCGGATTGCGCTGGTCGGCAAGTACGTGCAGCTAGAGGACGCCTACCTGTCGGTCTCCGAGGCGCTGCGTCACGCTGCTGCGCTGAAGGACAGCAGGGTGCGGATCGACTGGGTGGACTCCGAGTGGCTGGAGGAGGGCTCGGCCGCTGCGTCGGCCGATCGGGACGAGCCCGAGGGCGCCCGGCGCGCACAAGAACTACTCCGGCAGGCCGATGGCATCCTGATACCCGGCGGTTTCGGAGGCCGCGGGATCGAGGGCAAGATCGTCGCAGCCAGGATCGCGCGCGAAGAGCTGATCCCCTATCTGGGGATCTGCCTGGGAATGCAGATCGCGGTGGCCGAGTTCGCACGGCACGTGGCTGGCATGGAAGGAGCCAACTCGACCGAGTTCGACCTGGAGACACCTCACCCGGTGATTGATCTGCTGCCTGAGCAGAAGGAGGTGGCCGACCTCGGCGGCACGATGCGCCTGGGGGCCGACCCGATCAAGCTGCACGACGGCTCCAGGGCGCGCGAGATCTACGGTGAGGCTGTCATCTACGAGCGCCACCGCCACCGCTACGAGGTCAACAATCTGCTGCGCAAGCGCCTCACCAGTCCGTCTGGGATCGGCGGCGGCCTGCGCATCAGCGGCACCTCACCCGACGAGCGCCTCGTGGAGGTCATCGAGCTGGACGGGCATCCCTTCTTCGTCGCCTCGCAGTTCCACCCGGAGTTCAAGTCCCGTCCCGAGCGCCCGGCGCCCTTATTTGCGGGCTTCGTGGCAGCCGCGCTGGAGCGCGCCGGGGCGAGCGAGGGCGCCAGCGACGCCGGCGATGGCGACGTGGCTCCCGAGGCCCACGACACCCGTGCAGCTACCAGCCGCGGCTAGCGCCATCGAGCGCCGCCATCTGGGCGAGCTGTTCGTGGAGCTGTGCCGGATCGAGAGCCCTTCTGGGAGTGAGCGTGCCTGCGCCGAGCGCGTCGCGGCCGAGCTGCGTGGGCTGGGATTAGAGGTGGAGGAGGACGACGCCGGTGCGAAGGTGGGCTCAGAGTGCGGCAATCTGCTGGCTCGCATCCCGGCGCGAGAAGGCATGTCGGCGGCCCCACGCGCGGGCTATCTCGACCTCGATCTCGACGGAGCAGTGGGCGTGGACGGCGAGGGTCTGCGCGAAGGCCCCGCGCGACTCTGTGTGCTGCTGTGCGCCCATCTCGACACGGTTCCCCTGCAGGCGGCCGTGGAGCCGGTGCTGGTGGATGGCGGCTGGGAGAACGCCAACGAGGGCGTGCTCGGAGCGGACAACAAGGCCGCGGTGGCAGTGCTGCTCGCGCTGGCGCGCCGCGTCTGTCATGAGGGCGCGCCAGTGGACATCGAGCTGCTGTTCACCGTCGGTGAGGAGCGCTCGCTGGCAGGCGCACGTGCGCTGGATGCCACGCGCTTGCGGAGCGACTTCGGCTACGTCTTCGATCACGCCTCGCCGATCGGCGAGATCGTGGTGGCCGCGCCTTGCCATATCCGCCTGGAAGCCTCCTTCCGCGGGGTGGCTGCGCACGCCGGCGTCCGCCCGGAGGATGGCAGCAGCGCGATCCTTGCGGCGGCGCGCGCCGTCAGCGACATGCCGCTCGGGCGCCTCGACGGGGAGACGACGGCCAACGTGGGGACGATCGCGGGCGGCAGCGCCATCAACGTCGTGCCCGAGCACTGCCGGCTGGTTGCCGAGGTGCGCAGCCTGCGCGAGGAGGCGGCCGAGGCGGCGCTCGCGGAAATGGTGGATTGCGTGCACGAGGCCGCCAATCTGCCCGAGTGCGACTGCGACGTTGACGTGCGCGTGCAGCGCAGCTTTGCCGCCTATGTCACACCCTCGACGGCGCCCGCCATACAGGCCGCGGAGCAGGCCCTGCGCGAGCGCGGCTACACGCCGAGGCGAATCCGCAGCGGCGGCGCCTCGGACGCCAACGCGCTGATCGTCAAGGGCCTTACGGTGGTGAACCTTGCCAACGGCACCGAGCGCAACCACGAGCCGTACGAGCGGGTGAGCACGGTCGCGCTGGAGGGGATGTTGGACGTGGCGCTGGCGCTGCCCGGCGCTGTGGTGGCTCAGTCGGCGCGCGCCACGCGATAGCTTCCTGCGCCGATGCTGAAGCTACGCAAAGCCATAGTCTTGGAGGCCCATGCGGTGGAGGGGTCCGAGCAGGGGTTGACCGTCGTCCTCGACGGGACGCGGACTGCTGAGAGCGAGGTGGATCCCCGCGCGGCGATCGCCGACGTCTCGCTCGTCGGTCTCTCACAGGCGGGCGATGAGGTGGTGGTGAACGTGCAGGCGCGCGACCTCGGCCTGGGCTCGGGCGGTTTCGACATCGTGCACGTCAACCTCACGCGCGGCCTCTCCGGCGAAGGCACGCCGGGTGCCAACGTGATGAAGCTCAACTACACGAGCCTTCAGCACGCCGTGCCGACGGTCGAGGACGAGCGGCTGCAGCTGCCGCTGGAGCGGCCTGTGGGGGTGCTGGCGCTGCACGGCCAGCTTGCGGCCGTGGCGTGGGCCTTCGCGCAAGCCGCCCCTGGGCGGCAGCTGGGATACGTGCAGACCGGCGGCGGCGCGCTGCCGGGGGGACACTCGCGCGCGGTGAGCGCCCTGCGCCGGCGCGGCCTCCTGGCAGGCCATCTGACTGCGGGCGCGGCCTTCGGCGGGGAGGGCGAGGCCGTCACGACGGCTGGCGCCTTGCACCACGGTCTGCGCACCCTTGGATGGGATTCCGCTCTGTGCGGGCCGGGCCCGGGGATCGTGGGCTCGCGCTCGCCCTTGGGGCACGGAGGGATGTCGGCATTGGACTCCGCCCACGCTGCACTGGCGCTCGGCGCACCCACGCTGCTGGTGGCGAGAATGTCCTCTGGGGATCCACGCGTGCGCCACCGCGGCATCTCCCACCACACCCTGACGGTGCTCGACCTGCTGCTGGAGCCCGTCACCGTGGCGCTGCCCGCTGGCATGCGCTCGCCGGTCGGGAACGATCTGCGCGCCGGCCTCGGGGCGGTCTTCGGCGTGAGCGCGACCAGCCGCCCGCAGCTGGAATTGAACGTCGATCGTCCGGCGCGCATCGCCCGCCACGACTGGCGCCGCTCGGTGGTGGACCTGCCGGCATATGCCTCAAGCGCTTTGCCGGCGGAGACGATGGGCCGCGGTCTCGTCGAAGATCCGCTGTTCTTCGGCGCCGCGTTGGCGGCCGGCACCGCGCTGGCCGACCTGCTGGCCCAGGACGATCCGTTGAATGTCTCTTTGCACGCTCAAGGACCCGCGGGGATGAAGACGAACTAGAGATGAGTGAGCACACCGGCCCTCTCCAGCCTCAAGCCGACGGCGACGGGGGAGGGCATCCAGCGCCTGACGCTCGACTTCCTCGCCTATCTGGAGCTGGAGCGCGGTCTGTCGCGCAACACGCTCGAGGCCTACCGTTCGGATCTGCTGCAGTTCGGCGAGTTCCTGGAGCGCCGCGAGCTGGATGTCGTACAGGCCGATCACAGCGACCTGGCCGGATTCCTCACGGAGCTGGCCGAGGGTATCGGCGAGCGCCCCGGGGTGTCGGCCGCGACGCTGCAACGCAAGGCGGCCTGCCTGCGCTCGTTCTACCGTCATCTGCGCCGCGAGGGACTGATCGAGCACGATCCCACCGCCGAGCTGCGCGGGCCGCCGAAGACCAGACGCCTGCCGCTGGTGCTCTCGCGCGAGGAGGTCGCGAAGCTGCTGAAGGAGCCCCGGGGCGCTGAGCCGGCGGCGCTGCGCGATCGCGCGCTGCTGGAGTTGATGTATGCCTGCGGCCTGCGCGCCTCCGAGGCCGTCGGGCTGGAGCTGGCCGACGTGGACTTGGAGGAGGGCCTGCTGCGCGCGCGCGGCAAGGGATCCAAAGAGCGGATCGTGCCGATCGGGCGCGAGGCGGTGGCGGCGCTGCACGCCTACTGCGCGCGGGGACGCCCGGCGCTGGTGGGAGCACGGGCGGAGACACGCCTGTTCGTCAACTGCCGCGGCACGGGCCTCACGCGCCAGGGGCTCTACAAGATCATCCAGGGCCATGCCGGACGGGTGGGGCTGAAGGACAGGATGAGCCCACACACGCTGCGCCACACCTTCGCCACGCACCTGCTCGCCGGGGGCTGCGACCTGCGCTCTCTGCAGGAGATGCTGGGTCACGCTGACCTGAGCACGACACAGGTCTACACCCACCTGTCCTCCGATCGGCTCAAGGATGTCTACTTCAGCGCACACCCGCGCGCCAACCTGCCGGGATAGGCTCTATGGCAGCGATGCCGGAGCTGCCCGAGGTTGAGACGATCCGCCGCCAGCTGGCCCCGCTGGTGGAGGGACGCCGTGTGCACAGCATCGAGATCCTCGATCCGCGCTGGTCGCGTCCGCTGGCGCCGCACGAGTTGACGGATGCACTGGAGGGGAGGCGCATCGAGGCCTTGGGGCGGCGAGGCAAGTATCTGGTGTGGAGCCTGCATGGCGATGTCCATCTGGTCCAGCACCTGCGCATGACGGGAGCGGTGCTGTGCGAGCCCAAGCCGGAACCTGCGCACGTGCGTGTGCGGATCGAGCTGCGTCCAAAGCGGCGGCTGGTGATCGTCGATCCGCGTCGTTTCGGCACGGGTGAGCTTTTGTTGGGCACGGCGGCGCTGGATGCATTCTTTGCGCAGCGCCTGGGGCTGGAGCCACTGGATGAGCGCTTCACCGCGCAGCACCTGCGCGAGCTGGTGCGAGGGCGCACGGCGCCGATCAAGGCGCTGCTGCTCGACCAGCGGCGAATCGCGGGTGTGGGCAACATCTACGCCGACGAGGCGCTTTACCGTGCCGGCATCCACCCGCTGCGCGCCGCCGGGCGGTTGTCCTCAGAGCAGCAGGTGCGCCTGCGCGCGGCCGTCATCGAGGCGCTGTGCGCCGGAATCGACGCGCGTGGCGCCACGATCGACGACTTCCGCCACGTCGACGGGGTGCGAGGCTCCTTCCAGGACCAGTTCCTGGTGCACCGCCGCGCGGGAGAGCCCTGCGGGAGATGCGGCAGGCCGATCGTCAAGATGGTGGTTGCCGGCAGAGGGACCTACGTGTGCGAGACCTGCCAGCCGCGGCCGCGGGTCAGGCGGCCGACAGCTCGTCCAGCAGCCCGCTCTCGACGGCCGTAAGCGTCTCGGCGTAGCCGCCGAGCAGCTTCTCGCCGACGATCACCTGGGGGAAGCTCATCATGCCGGTGCGTCGCACCAGCTCCATCCGCCCATCGGGGTCCTTGGTGAGGTTGACCTCGGCGAACTCCAGGCCGCGGGACTTCAAAAGACCCTTGACGCGCGCGCAGAAGGAGCACGGGTCGGTCGTATAGACGGTGATCTGGCTCATTACTTCATAAAGTATAGCGCCGAGGAGGTCATTTTTCCGACGGTGAGCCCGCCGCCGGCGAGCCTAGACTCGCAGGCGGATGGCAGGACCTGTCAAGACAGAGGCGGTGGTGCTGCGCTCGATGCGCTACGGCGAGGCCGATCGGATCATGCATCTCTACACGCCTCACCGTGGCAGGGTGGGCGCGATCGCCAAAGGCGTGCGCCGCGCGCGCAGCCGCTTCGGTGGGAGGCTGGAGCCGTTCTTCCGCTTGAGCCTCGAGCTGCACGAGGGCCGGGGCGAGCTGCTGACGGTGACGGGCGCGCAGACGCTGAACGGCCACGCCCGCCTGCGCTCCGATGCGGGTGCGCTGGACGCCGCGGCGAGGGCGTGCGACGCGGTGGGACGCCTGTTCGAGACCTCCGAGCCTCACCCGGGCGTATTCAACCTGCTGTGCCGCAAGCTGGCGCTGCTCGACGAGCAGCCCGCGAGCGCAACGCGCGCGGGCGCGCTGGCTTTCCGCTTGAAGCTGCTGGTGGCGGCGGGCCTGGCGCCACAGCTCGGCGCCTGCGCGGGCTGCGGCGAGCGCGAACACCTGGTGGGCTTCTCGGGTGCGGCGGGCGGAGTGGTGTGCGGGGCGTGCGAGGCGGTGTCGTTCGCTTTGAGCGAACATGCCTACTGCTTCATGACCGAGACGCTGGCCTGTTCTCTAAGCGAAGTCCCGCAGGCGCCAGAGGCGGCCTTGGGCCAGGTCGAGCGGGCGATCTCCGAAACCCTTGAGCATCACGCGCATGTGCGTCTGATGCCGGCCACGGCGCGCGCGGCCTGAGGACGGTTGGCTGTAAAGTGTGCGCCAGCCATGGACGAGGGTCTGCCGATCTCATACGAGGTGCTGGGTCAAGGGGTGCCGGTGCTGGCCTCCGACGGCGGGCAGGTCGGAACCGTGGGAGGCGTGCTAAGCGACTCCAGCGAGGACATCTTTCACGGACTGCTGATCAATACCCCTGAGCAGGGAGTGCGCTTCGTGGAGGCCGCCCAGATCGCATCCATCCACGAGCGCGGCGTCGATCTGCGGATCGACACCGACGCCGCAGCGGGCCTGCCCGGGCCCGAGCACAGCGCGCCGGTATACGACGAGGATCCGGCGGCGCAGAAAAAGGGATGGCAGCACTGGGTCGGTCACATCACCGGGCACAGCGACTGGCATCGCGAGACCTGAGCGGCCTCACCGCGATGCCGCGGTAGCCGGAGCGCTGATGTGCTGGGGCCGTCGAGAGCGTTGGGCCCCGCTGCGGCAGCCGGGGCCGTCGAGATGGTTGGGGTCCTCTGCGGCGGCCGGGGCCGCTGCCACAATCGAGGGCATGAGCACAACAGGCGACGTGGAGCAGGTGGCCGATGTCTTCGCCGCGCGTCGCCGCGAACTCGAGGAGCAGACGCTGTCGCCGCTGGCGGCGCGCAGCTATCCGGCGCGGCGCGCGCAGAGGGAGGCGGACTGCGAGCTGCGCACGCCCTTCCAGCGCGACCGCGACAGGATCGTTCACTGCAAGGCCTTCCGCCGCCTGACGCACAAGACCCAGGTGTTCGTGGCGCCCGAGGGCGATCACTACCGCACGCGTCTGACGCACACGCTGGAGGTGACGACGATCTCACGGGCGGTAGCGCGGGCGCTTCGTCTGAATGAGGATCTGACGGAGGCGATCGGAGTGGGCCACGATCTCGGGCACCCGCCGTTTGGTCACATCGGGGAGGAAGTGCTCGACCGCTGCCTGCGCGAGCGCTTCGGGGGGAGCTTTCGCCACTACGAGCACTCGTTGCGGGTGGTCAACCGCCTGGAGCGCGACGGCCAGGGTCTGAACCTCACCGAGCAGGTGCGCGACGGGATCGCATGCCACTCCAGCCGCGCGGCGCAGCCGAAGACATTGGAGGGAAGGATCGTACGCACGATCGACCGCGTGGCCTACATCAACCACGACATCGACGACGCGCTGCGGGCGGGCGTGCTGCGCGAGGAGGACCTGCCGGCGGGGCCGATAGCCGTGCTGGGCGCCAGCGGCTCGCAGCGGATCGACAGGCTGGTGCACGACATGGTGGAGGAGTCACAGCGCGCGGGCGACATCGTTCAGGGCGAGGAGGCCGGGGCGGCGATGCATGCCCTGCGGGAGTTCATGTTCGAGCGCGTCTACCTCGGCAGCGCCGTGCGCGCCGAGCACGAGCGCATCGCGGAGGTCGTCAGAAGGCTGTTCGAGCACTACACAGATCACCCCGAGTTGCTGCCGGCGGCCGTCGTGCCGGGCCGAGCAGATGCCAATGCCACATCTCCGATCGACAGTGCCACGGAGCCCGACACCGGCAGCTCGGCAACTGACGGTGGCGTCGCGATCCCCGACACCGGAGCTGTGACGGACGAGGCGCTCGCACGGCGCGTGACCGACTACCTGGCAGGCATGACAGACAGGTACTGCATTCGGGAGTACACCGAGCTTCAGGTGCCACGGGCGTTCGCCCGCTAGCGTTGCCGGGCGATGGCCCTCTATACCCGAGAGTCCCGCGAAAGGGTGCGCGACTCAGTTGACTTCGTGGAGCTGGTCTCGGCGCGCACCGAGCTGCGCCGGGCAGGTCCGAGCAGCTATGAGGGACTGTGCCCGTTCCACGACGAGCGCACGCCGTCGTTCGGGATCGACCCCACGCAGAAGGTGTATTACTGCTTTGGCTGCGAAGCCAAGGGGGATGTGTTCACCTTCGTGCAGGAGACCGAGGGGGTGGACTTCAAGGCGGCGCTGGAGCTGCTGGCCGACCGCTGTGGGATCGAGCTGGAACTGGAGGCCGAGGACCCCGGCGAGGCTGCCAAGCGCAAGCGGCGCGAGCGGCTGCTGGAGTTGTTGGGGCGTACGGCGGCCTACTACGAACGCCACCTGTGGGAGTCCGAGGAGGCCAGGCACGCGCGGGAGTATCTGGAGCAGCGGGGCCTCGGGGAGGAGACGCTGAGGAGCTTTCGCGTGGGCTACAGTCCGAGCGCTTGGGATCGCGTGCTGATGGGCTCGCGCCGCGCCGGATTCTCCGAGAAGGAGCTGTATGAGACGGGGCTTGCGCAGCGCGCCAAGCAGGATGGGCGTCTGTACGACCGCTTCCGCGGGAGGATCATGTTCCCGCTGGCCGACGTGCGCGGACGGGTCCTGGGGTTCGGTGCGCGAGCGATGCGCGACGAGCAGGGGCCGAAATACCTGAACACCTCCGACAACGAGGTCTACCACAAGGGCAGGCACCTCTACGGAGCCGACCTGGCGCGAGCGCAGGCGACGCGTGCCGGGGAGGCGGTGCTGTGCGAGGGGTATACAGACGTGATCGCGCTGCACCAGGCTGGGATGCGCAACGCAGTGGGCTTGATGGGCACGGCGCTGACTACCGAGCAGGTGGGTGAGCTGGCGCGTATGGCCTCGCGGGTGCTGCTGGCATTGGACGCCGACGGCGCCGGGCAGGAGGCGATGCTGCGCGCTTCGCGGCTGGCGATGAAGCGCAAGCTCGAGCTGCGCGTGGTGGCGATGCCCGAGGGCACCGATCCAGCCGAGTTGGTGCAGCGCGAGGGCGTCGGGGCGATGGAGGCCGCCGTGGCGAGGTCGGTGCCGTTTGTGCGCTTCCGCGTGGAGAGGATGCTGGCGCAGGGCGACTATGGCAGCCCGGAGGGGCGGGATCGCACGATCGAGGAGCTGCGTCCGGTGTTTGCGACGCTGGCGCCGAGCGCGATGAGGATGGAGTTGACGAGGCTCGTGTCAGGCCGACTGGAGCTGCCTGAGAGCGTCGCTGAGCGGCTGTTGGCAGCAGGGTTGGTGGGCGAGGCGGGCGCGCGGGAGGGCGGCGGGGACGAGGGTGGGCGGGGCGGCGACGGCGCACGAGCGCAGGGCGGGGAGGGGAGCGGGGGGGCCAGGCCCCGCATTGCCGGTGTGCTGTCGCGACGGGAGGAGACAGAACGGACTTTCCTGGTGTTGTGCCTGGCCTCGCCGGACGCCGGCGGGCAGGCGCTGCGGAGCATGGAAGTGAGCGGGTATTTCACGAGCGATCTGCTCAGGCGCGTGGCCGAGCATCTACGCGCGGGCGACCTGAGTGAGCCGATGAAGATCGCGCCCAGGAGCGCGCCCGGCCAGGCCGATGCGGCGCGGGAGGATCGCGAGCTGTCGGGCGTGCTGGCCGAGCTGGTCGTGGAGGCCGGTCGCGAGCCGGCCCAGCCGGCGATGCTCGAGGTGCAGCGGTTGCAGCTGGAGCTGGCGCGCGTGGATCGTCAGATCCAGGCGGCGCGAACGCAGGGTGCAGGCGACGTGAGCGATCTGGCGCACCGGCGGGGGGAGGTCAAGCGCGAGTTCGACCGAGCTTACGAGCGGGCGCTGGAGGAGACGGGGACATAGCCGGGGTGCAGAGATCGGGGCATAGCCCAGGTCTATGCTCTAATTCGCTCCGAGCACGCGATCTGGGGTAGCTCAATTGGCAGAGCATTCGGCTGTTAACCGAAGGGTTGTGGGTTCGAGTCCCACCCCCAGAGCTTGCGTCTGGCCAGCGGCCAGACGCTCGATGAGGATCGCCGCCGTCTGGCCCGGGTCATGCCGGCTACTCCACTCGGCCAGCTCGCGCGCGCGAGCGCGAATGGAAGGCGTGGCGAGCGCGGCTGCGACGGCCAGCCGCAGGGGCCGGGGCGAGGTGTAGCGCCGCGGCAGCCGTACGCCGGCGCCGGCCCACGCGACGCGTGCGGCGTTCTCGTTCATGTCGCCGGCCGTGGGGCAAGCGACGACGGGACAGCCGAGACTGAGGGCGCGCGCAAGCGTGCCGTGGCCGGCGTGGCAGACGACCAGGTCGCAGTGGGGAATGGTGCGTGCGTAGGAAACCCAGTCGACGACGCGCGCGTTTGCGGGCACGGGCAGGGGGCGGGATGGGAGACGCCGGTTCCAGGTCGCGAGCACGCGTACGGGAGCGTCGGCGAGGCCGCGCAGAGCGGCGTGCAGGAGTCGATGCTCGGGGTCCTGGGAGGTCGAGGGGGCGACTAGGACGAGCGGGAGATCGCCCGGCGGGAGCGACACTTCAGCGGCGGGTGGCTCCCACATGAGCGGCCCGACGACGTGCATGTGCGGGGGCCATCCAGCCGCGCGTGGATACTCCAGCTGCGGAAAGGTGGCGACGAGCGCCAGCTGCTGTGAGGTGCCGCCGTGCACGTAGGACAGCGGCGGCAGGTCTAGGCGCGCGCGTGTGTCGTTCAGCTCCTGGCGCCCCCGCTCCAGCCCATGCTCGACCCGCGTGTGCAGGCGCCGCCAGAGCGCTCGGCCGGCCGCAGTGCGGGGTAGGCGCGCGCCGATGGAGTAGATCGGGAAGTGCGGTTCGGTGTGCGGATTGATATGAGGGATGAGGGTCGCGCAGGGTATGCCCAGGCGCTCTGCCGCAAGCGAGGGAGCGAGCGTGAGGATGTCGGCCACGACGACCGCAGGTCGCAGATCGCGCACGAGCCCAAGCGTGTCGAGCGTGGCGTGCACGACGGCCTCGTAGAAGTCGAGCGGCTCGGGGCCGGAGGGGAAGACGTGGTACTCGGGCGCGGCCGCGAAGGCGAGACCTTCGGCTTCGACGTGCGAGCGCCAGCGCGTCCAGGTCTGCAGCGTGACCTCGTGCCCGCGCGCCGCCAGCGCTCGCCCGAGGGCGATCATGGGGAAGGCGTGGCCGGGGTCGCCGAAGGCCCCGAGCAGGACGCGCAGCGGTCGGTGGTGAGCGTTGCCTATGCCAGAGCCGCTACTCATGCCGTGCGGTCGCGGTGGCTCGTCGTCTGCGATATCGCCAGATGTCGGCCTAGGCGCTGGCAAGCTCGGCGAGGAGCCGCAGCTGGGTGAGGCGATCCTCGGCGTTGAAGGCAAGCGGGGTGATCCCCAGTGTGCCTACGCCGGCGTCGCGATAGACGGCGAGGCGCTCGCGCACCACGTCCGCGGGACCGCAGAGCGCTACGGTGTCGATCAGCCGCTCGGGAATCGCAGCCATGGCCTCCTCGCGCTTGCCTTCCAGATAGAGGTCCTGGATCGTCTTGGCTTCGTCGGCGAAGCCGTAGCGCTGCACGAGGTTGTTGTAGAAGTTCTGCTTACGCGAGCCCATGCCGCCGACGTAGAGGGCGATGAAGGGCCGCATGGCATCGCGCGCGGCCTGGAGGTCGTCGGTGATGAAGACATTGACGGTCGGCGCGATGTCGAAGCCCTCAAGCGTTCGCCCGGAGCGCGCGGCGCCCTCCTCCAGGAGCGGTTGCAGCTCGGAGACGTGCTCGGGGGAGAAGAGCGTGGGAATCCAACCGTCGGCGATCTCTCCGGCGAGGGCGGTGTTCTTGGGGCCGATCGCGGCGAGATAGATGGGGATCCGCTCCTGAACGGGCGCGATCGTGAGCTTGAGCGCCTTGCCGGGGCCATCGGGAAGGGGCAGTTCGAGGGTCTCTCCCTGGAACTCCACGCGCTCGCGCGCAAGCGCCTTGCGCACGACGGCCACGTACTCGCGGGTGCGCTGCAGCTGGTGGGCGAAGCGCTGCCCGTGCCAGCCCTCGGCGACCTGCGGGCCGGAGGAGCCGATGCCGAGGATCATCCGCCCGTCGGAGAGCTGGTCGATGGTGGCTGCCGTCATCGCGGTCATCGCGGGGGAGCGGCCGGGCATCTGGAAGATGCCGGAGCCGAGGCGGATACGCGAGGTCTGACCCGCCAGCCAGCCGAGGATCGTGGCGCCGTCGGAGCCGTAGGCCTCGGCGGTCCACACCGAGTCATAACCCAGCCGCTCGGCCTCCTGGACGATGTGGAGCTGGTCCTGCGAAGAGAGGCCGAGGCCCCAGTAGCCGATGTGCACGCCGAGCTTCATGCGCAATTTTCCTTTCAGCGGAAGGGAATGCTTTGCCGTGCGCGAGCCCGTGCCCTACGCTGGGAGCGCCCGTCCGACGACCACCAGGACCGCCGAGGAACACAGCCTATGCCAAGTCGCCGTCATCGTAAGTGCAGGCCCGTGGAGGATCTACGTCTGGCGATCGACTGCCTGCCGACGGGGACGCGCGAAGCGATGCTGCGCGGCGTGAGCAGCGCCGATCGCGTGATCGTGGGCGCCTACGTCGACGGCGAGGGCGGCGTGTGTCCGATGCTCGCCGCGCACCGCTGCGGCGGCAGGACCGACTTCCTGTCGTTCGCGAAGTCGTGGGATCGCTTCACGCGCGCGGGACGCCGCGCTCGACAGGCCACGGCGCGCGAGGTGGGCATTCTGGTGGGCCAGCTCCAGGCCAGCCTGATGAACGATGCCGGTGTGGACTTCGGTGGCGCGATCGCGGATCACCGCGAGCTGCGCGCACGCCACGAGCGCGCACGCACGGCCGATCCGACGGGCGAAATCGTGGTGCGCCGGCGCAGGATGCCGAGCCTGCGAGGCAGACGCCGCGAGCCGGCCGGCGTGAGCTGAGGCGTATCGGCCGGTGCGCGCAGAGGCGTGTCGGCCGGCGTACGCAGAGGCGTGTCGGCCGACCGGCGTGAGCTATAGAGCGCGCCCGGCCGGCGTGAGCTATTAGAGCGTGTCGCCGGGCCGCACGAACATCATCTCGGGCACGATGCAGGCGGGGGAGACGCGCAACAGGAAGCGCACCGACTCGGCGATGTCCTCGGGGCGGATCATGTCCTCGGCCTTGACCTGCTCCTTGGCGAAGTCGGTCATGGGCGTGTCGACGAAGGCCGGGCAGAGCGCCGTGGACTTGATGCCCTGCGGACCCAGCTCCTTGTTCATGGTTTCCGTCCAGCCGACGACGCCGTGCTTGGAGGCCGAGTAGACCGACAGCCACGCCTCGGCGCGCTTGCCGGAGATCGAGGAGGTGTTGACGACGAGCGCGTTGCGGTGCTCCGCGCCGGCGGCCTGCAGCAGCGAGAGGCATTCACGGTAGAAGAGGACGATCGAGCGCAGGTTGACGTCGAGCTGCATGTCGAGGTGCTTGGTCTGGATCTCAGCCAGAGAGGCGCCGACGCCGACGCCGGCATTGTTGACGAGCACGTCCAGACGCCGATAGTGCTCGCGGTGCGCGGCGACTACCTTCTGGATGTCGGCCTCCTCGGCGACGTTGGCGGCTACGCCGTGCACGTCGAAACCCTCACCGGCGAGCCCGTCAACGGCTGTCTGCAGCTTCTCGGGCCGCCGCGCGGCCATGGTCACGGCGAAGCCCTCCTCGCAGAGGACTCTCGCGACGGCCAGCCCGATTCCGCTCGAAGCCCCTGTGACGATCGCTGCGCGCTGTGCCATTTGCCGCTCCTCCTGGTCGTTGACTACGGAATCAAACCATTCGCGGCAGAGGGTCGCTTTTTCGAGCGCCGCTGGTAGCGTCTGGCGGGCCGCGCGCGTGCGCGGCGCGGGCCCGTAGCTCAGCTGGTTAGAGCTGGCGACTCATAATCGCTAGGTCGCAGGTTCGAGTCCTGCCGGGCCCATCGTCTATGCGCCAATCACGGGCCCATCATCCATGCGCCAACGAGTCACCGTAATAACCCTCGGCGTGCGTGCGCTCGGCGTGCGCACGCGAGCCGCGGGAGACGACGGCGCGCCGGAGTCCTCCGGCGCGGGCCATACGCTCCCGGCATGGGGCAAGCCAAGCGGCTGGCGGTCATTGATGTGGGCTCGAACTCGTTTCGGCTCGTCGTCTTCACGGCTAGCGACGGCTGGTGGCAGCGCACGGACGAGATCTATGAGCCGGTGCGCATCGGCGAGGGAATGGCGGCCACGAGCAGGCTCGGCGTGGAGCCCGTCGCGCGAGCGCTGGCGACGCTCGACGTGTTCGCGCACTTCTGCAGGGCCAGTCGGCTGGGCCCCGGCGAGGTTGACGCCGTGGCGACGAGCGCGATCCGCGACGCCGAGAACGCCGCCGACTTCCTGAGTCTCGCGAGCGAGCGCACGGGGCTGCCGATTCGTGTGCTCAGCGGCGAGGCTGAGGCGCGCTATGGCTACCTGGCGGCGATCAATTCGACGACGCTGCGCGACGGCTGCGTGCTGGATCTCGGTGGCGGTTCGTTGCAGCTGGTGCGCGTCGTCGATCGTCTTGCGCGCGAGTCCGGATCCTGGCGCGTGGGCGCGGTGCGGATGACCGAGCGCTTCCTGCCGGGCGACTGCCCGCCGAAACCCAGGCAGCTGGAGGAACTGCGCGGCCACGTCGCGACGGAGCTTGAGGGCGCCCCCTGGCTGCCGCGCGCGGGCGGGCGTCTCGTCGGGATCGGCGGCACCTTGCGCAACCTCGCCGTGGCCGCTCAGCGTGCCGCGGGACTGCCCTCCAACGGCGTACAGGGCATGGTGCTCTCCGAGGAGGCGCTCGAGCAGCTGATCGTGCGGCTCGCCAAGCTGCCCGCGGCGGAGCGCAGCCGTGTGCCGGGCATCAAGCCGGCGCGCGCCGACCTGATCCTGGCGGGCGCCGTTGTCGTGCAGAGCGCCCTGCGGGCCGGTGGCTTCGAGGGCATCGAGGTCACCGAGGCAGGGCTGCGCGAGGGGGTCTTCTTCGAGCGCCACCTGGCTGGTCGCGAGCCGCCGCTGTTCGATGACGTAAGGCGCTCAAGCGTCGTCAACCTCGCCGCGCGCTACCACATGGACGTTGCTCATACGCGCCATGTCGCGAAGCTGGCGCTGGGTATGTTCGACCAGCTTGCGCAACTCGGGCTGCACGGAGGCGATCCGCACGAGCGCGAGCTGCTGTGGGCTGCCTGCGAGCTGCACGACATCGGTATGTCCGTGGACTACGACGACCACCACAAGCACTCGCGCTATCTGATCCTCAACGGCGGCCTGCCGGGGTTCGCGCCCGTAGAGGTGGCGCTGGTGGCCCAGGCGGCGCGCTACCACCGCAAGGGCATGCCCGATCCGGGGCCGCTGGCGCGACTCTTCGGCGAGGGCGACGCCGCGCGCCTGGATCGCCTGGCGGTGCTGTTGCGCCTGGCCGAGGATCTGGAGCGCTCGCGCGACCAACTCGTACGCGAGACCGTCCTTGCCCGGCACCACGGTGAGGTGCGACTGCGGCTGATCGCCGACGGCGAAGCGGCCGTGCCCCGCTGGGCAGCGGGTCGGGAGACCGAGCTATTCGCGCGCGCCTTCGGCTGCGGGCTGTCGGTGCTTTGACCACGCGGCCATCTTGACCGCGTGGACCCTCCCAACGAGCCGTCCTCGGCCGGGCCGCGTCAGCAGGCGCCTATCGTCCTCAGCCGGCCCGCGCCAGCACGTGCCTATCGGGGATAGGCCCTCAGCCCGGCGGGATAGGCCCTCAGCTCGGGCTCACGCCCGGCGCAGTCGAACAGCACGAGGCTGTACTGCGTGAAGTGAGTCTGCCGCCACGCCGCTCCAGGCACCTCCAGGCACGCGTGCGGCACGGCGCGGATCGCAAGGTTGCCGCCGCGCGTGGAATAGGCGCCGCCGAGCACCACGTAGCGGGCCTCGCCGAGGGCCACGAGGCGCGCCAGCCCAGCCCCATCGAGCGCGGGGTCGGTGGCGCTGTAGCCCGCGAGTGCGCCGGCATGTGCGCCGAGGAGGATCATCGACGCCGCCGTGTCGGACGCCTCGGTGAGCACCACCCAGCGTCGGCTGGCGTGGTGCGTGGCGAGGTAGCGCAGCAGCACACGGTCGGTGTGCAGCGTCGAAGCGCTCACGTCGAGGCCGCCGTAGCCGGTTGCCTGCCTCGGTCCGGCCGCCGGGAAGGTGCCCTCCACGGGGGCTTCCCAGGTGCTCGAGGCGTAGGCTCCGGGGGCAAGCAGCAGCACGCCGAGCACGAGCGCCATCGCCGGCGCCGCGAGGCGCCGCAGCAGCAGGAAGGCGCCTGCGCCGACAGCCGCGCCGGCCACGAGGAGGGGGATGAACCAGTGCATGTAGTGCGCTCTGTCGAGCAGCGTCCGCTGCACGATTACCGTCGTGGCGACGGCCAGCGGCAGCAGCACGAGCGCAGCCGCTGCAAGGCTTCGCCTGCCACGCCGGACGAGTCCCACGAAGGCGACGGCGCCCGCGCCGATCATCGTCGCAGCGCCCGGACCGAGGGCTGAGATGTAGTAGGGGTGCACGATGCCCTTGGAGAGGCTCAGCACGCTCGCCTCCACGAGGAACCAGCTTCCGAACACCAGTCCGCCGGCCAGGCGTGGATCGCGCCGTTTGGCGGGGAACAGGCTGAGCGCCAGCGCCACCAGCCCGAGCAGCGCGAACGGCAGCATCCATCCGCCCTGATCCCCGAGGTTGGTGTCGAGCAGCCGCAGGGGTCCGATGGCACCGCCGAAGGCCACGGGATCTCTGAAGCGGCCGTTGGGCAGGATCGGCGATGGGGGAGGATGGTGTCGCGGCAGGGAACGGGCGTGGTGCCCGGAGACCACGTTTGCGGCAGGCGGCTGCCCAGAGACCGCATGTGCCGAGCCCGGCTGTCCGGAGACCGGATGTGCAGGGCGTGCCGAGGTGCGTGGCCGTCCGAGCAGCGAGGACAGCGGCACCACGGGCACGCGCCCGGGGCCTCCCTCCTCGCCGCCGACACGCCCCAGACCGTTGTATTCGAAAGTCAATCCCAGCTGCGTGTTATCGACCGAGCCGCCCACATAGGGTCGCTGGGAGGCCGGCGTGAGTTCGACGAAGGCGATCCACGCGAACGAGATCGCGAACATCGCGGCGCCCGCGATGAGCAGCTGGACGAGGCGGCGGCGCAGCGGCCCCGGGGCGCCCACGACGTACGCCAGGCCGATCCCGGGCACGATCAGGTAGGCGGCGAGGGTCTTGGTGTTGAACGCCAGTCCAACGAGCACGGCGCAGGCCAGCAGCGTGCGCCACCGTCCGCTCTGCACCGCCCGCAGCGCCGTGCCGCCTGCGAGGATCATCAGCAGGATCAGGATGGCGTCGAGATTGTTATCGCGCGAGACGGCCACGAACGACGGGAACACCGCCAGCGCCAGCGCGCCGGCCAGCGCGGCGGGGCGGCCGAAGGGCCTGGCCAACGCCCAGTAGAGCGCCCCCACGGCCAGCACCCCCGCGATCGCCTCCGGCAGCAGCAGGCTGAGGGGAGAGAAGCCGAAGAGCTTGGCGCTGGCCACCTGTATCCATAACGCCAGCGGCGGCTTGTCGATCGTGATCAGACCGCCTGGATCGGAGGAGACGAACAAAAAGTTGTGCAGCGAGGCGAGCATCGACCTCACGCCGGCGGAGTAGTAGATGTTGGCGTAGCCGTTCTGAGCGAGGCGATGGATGTTCAGGACGGCTGACAGTCCCAGCACCGCCGCGAGCGCCGCGCGGTACAGCGCCGTGGAGGAGATACGGGGGAGCGCCCGCGTGCGTATACCGGCGGGCAGACTGGGCGCCAACTGGCTCATGCGGGCACAGCCGTGAGGCTCGGCGCCAATAGGCTCATGCGGACCCACCCGGGAGACTCGATGCCAACTGGCTCATGTAAGCCCAGCCAGGAGACGTTCGAGGTCGTCCTCGTTGTTCCAGGCCCCGACCGATGCGCGCAGCCAGGATCGTCCGGGGATGTCCCGCAGGAGGACTCCGCGCTCGGCGAGCCGCGTGCGCTCGGCGGCGGGATCGGCGCTCGAGAAGGACACCAGCGTGGTGTCGTCACGCGGCGCCACGAGCCGCCCGCGGTCGCTCAGGCGTTCGGCTAGGAGCGCAGCCAGCCCGCGCGCGCGCTCGTGTACGGCGGGCCAGCCGGAGCCCTCCAGGAGGTGCGCCTGCGTCAACACCTCGGTCGCCGCCAGCGCGCAGGCCGTGGTCTCGGCGTTCAGCGACATCGTGTCGAGGCGGCGGGCGTCGTCGTGCAGCCGCGCGTTCAGCCCCTCGTTGGGGTCGGCCAGGTTGCCATAGCCGCGCCTGCGCACCGCAAGGCGCTCGCGCAGCTGCGGCGTGGTGTGGAGCATGCCGGTGCCGTCGGGTCCGCACAGCCACTTCTGGCCGGCGCCGGCATAGGCATCGCAGCCCAACGCACCCACGTCGACGGGCACGGCGCCGATGCCCTGAGCGCCGTCGAGCAGCACGGGTACCTCCACGTCGGCCAGCTCGGCGGGCGCGAAGCTGCCGCTCATCCAGCCGACGTGCGAGCAGGCGACCAGGCGTGTACGGGGGCCCACGGCGTTGGCGACATCCGCGAGCGCCACCGTACGGATCGACACGCCGTGCAGCTCCCGCGCGGCGCCCAGCGCTCCCAACAGGCCGGGGTGCTCCTCGTCGCTGGTCACGATCTCCTCGCCCGCGCGCAGCTCCAGGCCGCCGATCACCTGCGCGATGCCCTCGCTGGTGCAGGTGCTCAGCGAGACGTCCTCGGCGGCGCACCGAAGGATGGACGCGTAGGCGGATCTCAGCATCGCGCTCAGCTCGCCGCGGCGCTCGAAATGCTGCTGTGCGCGTCCGTGCTCGACCTCGCGCTGCAACTCGCCTGCGGCGGCGCGCACGGCGGCGGCAGGCAGCGGGCCGTCGGTGCCGGCGTTGAGGTATGCCAGCCCGCTCAGGACCGGGAACTCCTCGCGCAGTGACGGGGCGGACTCCACGAGCGGGGAGGATAACCGCGCAGGAGAGCGCGCGTGCCCGTTTGCGGCCGCAGGAAAGTGCGCGTGCCCGGTTGCAGGCGTGCAGAAGAGTGTGCGTGCCCGTGCAGAGATGGAGCTGGGGCGACCGGTGGGGATATTGTGCGTGACGCGATGAGTGGGGCGATGTCTGGCGCAGCCGAGCACGAGCCCCTATGGGAACCGTCCCCCGCTGCCCGCGAGGCCGCCACGATGACCCGCTTCATGCGCTGGGCAGGCGAGCGCCATGGCTGTCATTTCGCCGACTACGACGAGCTGCGGCGCTGGTCGGTGCGGGAGCTGGAGACCTTCTGGGCCGACATCTGGGAGTTCTGCGACGTGCGCGCCTCGCGGCCATACGAGCAGGTGCTCGATACGCGCACGATGCCCGGCGCACGCTGGTTCGCGGGCGCAGAGCTGAACTACGCGGAGAACATGCTGCTACGCGATCGCCAGCCGCTGCAAACGGCTGTGCTGCACGCCTCCGAGCTGCGTCCGCTGCAGGCGCTCACCTGGGGCGATCTCTCCGCGCAGGTGGCATGCGTCGCCGGCGGCCTGCGCCAGTTGGGCGTGGCACGGGGAGATCGGGTGGTGGCCTACATGCCGAACATCCCCGAGACGCTCGTCGCCTTCCTCGCCGTCGCCAGTCTCGGAGCCGTGTGGTCGAGCGCTGCGCCCGAGTTCGGCGCGCGCAGCGTGATCGACCGCTTCGCGCAGATCGAGCCGAAGGTGCTGCTCGCCGTCAACGGCTATCGCCATGGGGGCAAGGATTTTTACCGGATGGCGGTGCTCGAGGGAATCCTGGCAGAGCTGCCGACGGTGCAGCATGCCGTGCTCCTGCCGTACCTCGCGCCTGGCGAGGACGCCCTCACCGTTCCCTCGACGTGGCCCGGCGGTCTTACCTGGGATGAGCTGTGTGAGCGAGGTCGGGGCAGCGAGCTGGTGTTCGAGCAGGTGCCCTTCGAACATCCGCTGTGGGTGCTCTACTCCTCGGGCACCACGGGCCTGCCGAAGGCCATCGTGCACGGCCACGGCGGCATCCTCGTGGAGCAGCTCAAGAAGAGTCATCTGCACCTCGACCTGCACCGCGGCGACCGTATGTTCTGGTTCTCCACGACGGGCTGGATGATGTGGAACTTCCTGGTTGGCTGCCTCTTCACGGAGGCCGCCATCGTGTTGTACGACGGCAGCCCTGCCTATCCGGATCTGGGGGTGCTGTGGGAGCTGGCCGAGCGGACGAAAATGACCTGTATGGGCGTCAGCGCGGGCCTTCTCTCGAGCTGTCAAAAGCAGGGTCGCGAGCCGGGCCGCGAACACGATCTGAGCAGGTTGCGCAGCATCGGCTCGACCGGCTCGCCGCTGCCGCCGGAGAGCTTTCAGTGGGTCTACGAGCAGGTCAAGCCCGACGTATGGCTGTTCTCGACGAGCGGCGGCACCGATGTCTGCACGGCCTTCGTGGGCGGCTGTCCGCTGCTGCCGGTCTACGTCGGCGAACTGCAGTGCCGTGCACTGGGTTGCGCGGTGGAGTCCTGGGACGAGCAGGGCCGCAGCCTCCTCGAGGAGGTCGGCGAGCTGGTGCTGACCGAGCCACTGCCGTCGATGCCGCTCTTTTTCTGGGGCGATCGGGCACCCGATCGTTTCGCCCGGGTCGGCGAGCGCTACCGCGAGAGCTACTTCTCGACCTATCCCGGGATCTGGCGCCACGGCGACTGGATCCAGATCACCGCGCGCGGAGGCGCCGTGATCTACGGACGCTCCGATGCCACGATCAACCGCCAGGGCGTGCGCATGGGCACCAGCGAGATCTATCGTGCGGCGGGCGCCGTGGCGGAGGTCGTCGATGCGCTGGTCGTCGACATCCCGCACGGGCGGGAGGACGAGTTGTGGATGGTGCTGTTCGTCGTGTTGCGCGATGGCGTGGCACTCGATGACGAGCTGAAGGCCAGGATCGCGAGGGTCATCCGCGAGGACTGCTCGCCGCGGCACGTGCCCAACGAGATCATGCAGATCGTCGACGTGCCGAGGACGCTTTCGGGCAAGGCGCTGGAGGTGCCGGTGAAGCGGATCCTGATGGGCGCCTCGCCGCGCGAGGCCGCGAGCGTGGACTCGCTGGCCAACCCCGAGGCGCTCGACTACTTCGTGGCGCTGGCCGACAGGCTCAAAGCCTCCAGCGGCTTGCGCGGTCCGGCTGAGGGCGGTTCGGCGGCGCACGGCTCGGCGGAGGGTGGTCCGGCGGAAGGCGGGTCGCCGACGCGTGGCTCGGCGCGATAGCGGGGCTTGGCCAGCAGCAGCTGCACGTCCTGGATGCGCCGCTCGCGAAAGCCGCCCTCGCAGTAGCACAGGTACAGCTCCCAGAGGCGCCGGAAGCGCTCGTCATAGCCCAGCTCTGCCAGCCGTGCCGAGGCGGCGAGGAAGCGCCGGCGCCAGTGCGCCAGGGTCTCGGCGTAGTGGGGCGTGATGTCCTCCAGGTGCACCGCGCGCAGGTCGGTAGCGCGCGCCAGCGAGCGCGAGATTGCCTCCAACGAAGGCAGGCAGCCGCCGGGGAAGATGTAGGTGTTGATGAAGCTCTTGGATGCCTTCTCGACGTGGTAGGCACGGTCGTCGATCACGATCGCCTGCAAGAGCATCGCGCCGTCGGGGCGCAGCAGCTCAGAGCAGCGCCGTAGGAATGCCGGCAGCAGCTGCCAGCCGACGGCCTCGATCATCTCGATGCTGACGAGCTTGTCGTAGCAGCCGCGCTGGCCGAGCTTCGCGCGGTCGCGGTAGTCCTCCAACAGCACCGTCACACGGTCCGCGAGACCCGCTGCGCGAACGCGCTCGGCGGCATAGGCGTGCTGCTCGCGCGAGATCGTCGTCGTCGTGACGCGGCAGCCGTAGCGCTGCGCGGCGTACACCGCGAAGCCTCCCCAGCCGGTGCCGATCTCGAGGACGTGATCCCGCGGGCCGAGGTCGAGCTTGGCGCAGACCATCTCGAGCTTCGCCAGCGAGGCCTCTTCGAGCGTCGTGCTCGGTGAGGCAAAGACGGCGCAGGAGTACGTCATGGTGGCGTCGAGGAACAGCGCGAACAGCTCGTTGCCAAGGTCATAATGGGCCGCGATCTGCCGGCGCGAGCGGCGCGGCGTGTTTCGTGCCAGCCAGCGCAGCCAGCGCTGGAAGGGGATCAGCAGAGGCGCCAGCGCGCGCCGCAGGTCGTCCAATGCGCGTACGTTGCGCGCCGCGATCCGCGTGAGCGCCACCAGGTCATCGCAGTCCCACAGGCGCTCCATGTAGGAATCGCACAATCCAACGCTGCCGCGCAGGAGCGAGCGGTAGAAGCGGCGGGAGTGGATCATCACGACGGCTCGCGGCGGACGCTCGAGCGCGGCGCCGTCAAGGCGTAGGCGCGCAGGCGCGGCGTGGCCGGGATGCAAAGGTTCGCCCGCGGCGTGCCCGGAATGCGAAGGCTCGGACGCGGCAAGGCCGAAGCGCAGTTGCCGGCCGTCCTCGACGAGCACGAGTTCGCCGTCGCGCGTGTGCGCGAGCACGCGCAGCACGATCCGGCGGGCCAGACGATCGAGGATCCTCATGCCGACACCGCCCCGCTGCCGGGGTGGGGATACCAGCGCGCGCCGCGCAGGCGCAGACGCAGGGCGTGGGTGTAGATGCGCGCCTGCACGCGCAGCGTCATCAGGGGGTAGCGCAGCAATGCCCGGCGCAGGGACCCGGCGTCGATCTCCTGGCGGCGCAGCGCGAGCGTGGCGTCGAACAGGCGCACCCCGCCGTCGGCTCGGCGGGCTTCGATGTGGACCGAGAGCCGCTGCGCGGGGACCGTCAGGCGCCAGTCGTAGAGCAGGTCCATGCCCATCAGTGGTGAGACGTGCAACTGCTTGTCGAACTGCCGGTGCATGACCGTTGTCGTGCCGTTGTCGGCTGCCGTGCCGCGATCGGTCTCGGCGCCGCGCACCGTGCCGGCGCCGCGATCGGTAGTGCAGCCGCGGTCGAGCGCTGCGCCGACCGGCATGACGTATGCGTGGCGCTCGCCCCAGGGCGTGTTGGTCACCTCGGCCACCACCGCCACCACGCGCGCGCCGGAGGCGTCGAAGCAGTAGTAGAAGCTGACCGGGTTGAAGCAGTGGCCGAGGTAGCGCATGTGGGTCAGCAGCCGCACCGGGCCGTCGGGTCGCACGCCGGTGCGCGAGTCGACCAGATCGCGCACGGCATCCGTCAGCGACTGCCGCGGGTCGCCGAGATAGTCGGCGCGGCGAAACCACGCCGGAGCCGGCCTGCGCGCGGACCACGCAAGGCTGCCGTCGAACAACTCGGGCAGCTCGTCGAGGTCCAGATAGAGCATGAACAGCCGCTGGTGAAACTCGTCGGGCACGTCGCCCGTGCGTCGATGTCTGACCGAGCCGGTGTAGAGGCAGCTCCTCACAGTGGGCTCCTCACAGCGGGCAGCTCCTCACAGCGTCACCCCGAACGGCGCGCAGGCGCGCAGGGCGCTGACGACGCCGTCCTCGTGAAAGCCCCAGCCCCAGTAGGCGCCGCAGTAGTGCGTGCGGCGCTCCACATGAGAGATGGCGGCGTGCCGCGTCTGGGCGGCCACCGCACGGGGGGTGTAGACGGGGTGGGAGTAGCTGAGCCGGCGGATGATCTTCGCTGGGTCGATCGCCTCGTTGCGGTTGAGCGTGACACAGAAGTCGCGGTCGGCACGGAGGCGCTGGAGGTGGTTCATGTAGTACGTCACCGTCGTCAGCGGCCGCGGTGTGGGCGGCAGATGGAAGTTCCACGCCGCGCGCGCCGCGCGGCGGCGCGGCAGCAGCGTGGCGTCGGTGTGCAGCACGGCCTCGTTGGGCTGGTAGCGGATGGCGCCCAGCACGTCGGCCTCCTGCCGGCTGGGGTCGGCCAGCATCGCCAGGGCCTGGTCGGAGTGCGTGGCGATCACGACGTGGTCGTAGCGCTCGCGCTCGCGGCCAGCAACGATCAGCTCGACGTGGTCGGGCGCACGCGTGACGGAATGGACGGGGGCGTCGAGCTGGATGCGGTGGCGGAAGGGTCGGGTCAGGGCGTCCACGTAGCGCTCCGAGCCACCCGTCACGGTGAACCAGCGCGGGCGATCGCGAAAGCCGAGCATGCCGTGATTGGCGAAGAACTCCGCGAGAAAGCCCACGGGGAAGCTGGTCATCTGATTGGGGTCGGCCGACCAGACGGCCGATATCTGGGGGACGATCATGCGCCGCACGAAGGGCTCGGAGAAGCGATGCCGGTCGAGGAAGTCATGCAGCGAAAGCCCCGCGGAGGACAGCCCCGAGGCGGACAGGCCTTCCCGCTCGCGCTCCAGCAGCCGGCGCAGCTCGCGGTTGAAGCGCGGCAGTTCGGCGAGCATCCGCCAGTACCACGGCCGCAGCAGGTTGCGCGGCTGGCAGAAGACGCCCCGCGGGTGCCTGAGTACTCGAAGTCCTCCGCGTCGCCCTTCACCGAAAAACTCATCCTGGTGCTCTGCACGTCAACCCCGAGGCCGTCGAGCAGGCGAATGAAGTTGGGGTAGTTGCGGTCGTTGAAGGCAATGAAGCCGGTGTCGATGCGATGGGTGGCGTCGGGGACCTCGACGCTGACCGTGTGCGTGTGCCCGCCCGCGTAGGAGGCCGCCTCGTAGAGAGTGATGTCGTGCTCGCGGTGCAGCAGATGGGCTGCCACCAGACCGGAGATGCCGGCGCCTACGATCGCGATCTTCACGTGCGTATGTGCGCGCGGCGAGGGCCAATGGATCATCCTGGGGGAGGAGTCCGAGACGCTGACGTCGAATGACAGCCGCGATGAAGCGTGTTAGCACCCCCACTCCCACCCAGCCGGGTCCGCTGGCGAGGAGCACCGGCGATCACCAGAGCCTGTCGGAGTACATCCAGGCTCGTTTTGACGAGTGCTCGCGCTCGCAGAAGGACGTCGCGCAGTACATCGTCGACCATCTCGACGAGGCGGCATTCCAGACGGCGGAGGAGCTGGCCCGCCGCGCGAACACGTCGAGTTCGACGGTCGTGCGCTTCTCGCAGGCGCTCGGCTTCGAGGGCTTCCCCGAGCTGCAGGCCGCGGCGCGCGAGGAGTACCGCCGCGTGCACACGCAGGCGATCACCGGCCCGCCCACCAAAGGTTCCGGCGCCCACCCCGCAAATGGCTCCACGCCGCTGTTCTCGCTCGATCAGAACGAGTTCGAGACGGCGCTTGCCGCCGATCATCTGAACGTCGAGGAGACCGCCCGCAAGGTCTCGCGCAGCGCCGTGGATGCGCTGGTCGAGGCGATCGTCGGCGCCGAGAAGGTGCTCGTGGTGGGCACCGACCAGATGGCCTTCTTCGCGAGCTATCTGCGCCATCTGCTGATGCTGCTCGATCTGCGCGTCGACGTTGTGGCCAGCCCCTCCCAGGAGGCGCTTAGCCGACTCGGCCGCATCGACGAAGGCACGCTCGTCGTCGGCCTCTCGGCCGGTCGTCCTCATCCGCTGGTCGTGCGCGCGATGAAGCTCGCGCGCCACCGCAAGGCGCGCACCGCGGCGGTCACCGACGCGACGCTCTCGGAGGTCGCAAAGCTGGCGCAGATCAAGCTGTACTACTCCTCCAACGGCCCCGCCTACGTGCGCTCGCACACGGCGCTGCTGAGCCTCATCCAAGCACTGGCCTACGGCGTCTACGCGCGCGACACCGCGCAGTACGACGATCGCATCAAGGCCTTCCGCTTGAAGTAGTCAGGCTCCTCTTGCTGGGGAAGGCTGTGCCACATGTGGCACAGCCCCGGACCGTGCATGCACGGTCCGGCGGGCCGGCACATGTGCCGGCCCGAAAAGAGGCACATGCGCCCGCCGGATAGACTTACGTCCATGCGCGACGAGGCGACATTCCGGGTCAAGACGGGCCTGGCGGAGATGCTCAAGGGCGGCGTGATCATGGACGTCGTGACTCCCGAGCAGGCCAAGCTGGCCGAGGATGCCGGCGCTGCCGCCGTGATGGCGCTGGAGCGCGTTCCCGCCGACATCCGTCGCGACGGCGGCGTGGCGCGGATGTCCGACCCCGAGATGATCGACGGCATCCAGCAGGCCGTGAGCATTCCGGTGATGGCCAAGGCGCGCATCGGTCATTTCGTCGAGGCGCAGGTGCTGGAGGCGCTGGAGGTGGACTACGTCGACGAGTCCGAGGTGCTGACGCCGGCGGATGAGAGCAACCACATCGACAAGTGGATGTTCAAGGTGCCGTTCGTGTGCGGCGCCACCAACCTCGGTGAGGCCCTGCGGCGGATCGGCGAGGGCGCCGCGATGATCCGCTCCAAGGGCGAGGCCGGCACGGGCGACATCGTTGAGGCTGTGCGCCACATGCGGCGCATCACCGGCGAGATCCGTCGGCTGCAGATCCTGCAGGAGGCCGAGCTTGCCAGCGCCGCCAAGGAACTCGCAGCGCCGCTGGAGCTGGTGCGGGGCGTGGCCGCGGCCGGGAGGCTGCCGGTGGTTCTGTTCTGCGCCGGCGGCATCGCCACGCCGGCGGACGCCGCGCTGATGATGTCGCTGGGCGCCGAGGGCGTGTTCGTCGGCTCGGGCATCTTCAAGTCCGAGGACCCGCCCGGCAGGGCGAGGGCGATCGTGGAGGCCACCACGCACTGGCAGGACCCCGAGCGCATCGCGCAGGCCTCGCGCGGGCTGGGCCCGGCGATGGTCAGCCTGGAGAGTTCGAAGTTGGAGGACGAGCAGCTTCTGGCGCGGCGTGGTTGGTAGGACGGTCGATGGCCTGCGCGAGGCGTTGTCCTCGGGCTCGACTTGACACCACCAAGCCTTCGCCCTTGCGTCCTAGCCTCGCTTGACCCTCGACCGTCCTACCCGCGCATGTCCGACCAAAGCAAACCTTGCCCCTCGCCGATAGGCGTGCTGGCGTTGCAGGGCGGCTTCGAGGCCCACGCCAAGATGCTACGCGGGCTTGGCGTGCAGGTGCGCGAGGTGCGCGTGCCGGGCGACCTCGATGGCCTGCAGGGTCTGGTGATGCCGGGGGGAGAGTCGACGACGATGACGCTCGGCATCGAACGCGAGGGCCTGGCCGCGCCGCTGCGCGAGCTGGCCAGGGATGGCACGCCGATTCTGGGCTCGTGCGCGGGGCTGATCATGCTCGACCGCGAGCATCTCGGGCTGATGGACATGCGTGCGCAGCGCAACGCCTTCGGCCGTCAGGCAAAGAGCTTCGAGGCCGATCTCGATGTGGCTGGTCTGGAGGGGGGGCCGCTGCGAGGCGTCTTCATCCGCGCCCCCTGGATCGCCGAGCACGGACCGACGGTCGAGATCCTGGCGCAGATCGAGGGCCATGCCGTGGCGGCCCGCCAGGGGGACATGCTGGTCGTGGCCTTCCATAGCGAGCTGACCGACGACGATCGCGTGCACCGGCTGCTGCTGAAGGCCGTTGAGCGCCGGCACGCGGGCGTCATCTAGCGCCGGCACGTGGGTCCATCTAGCCCGCGAGGGTGTCTGCCATCTAGCCCATAACAGGCGCCGCCGGCAGCGCCGGCAAGGTGGGCTCCTCGAGGATGCGCAGCACGTCGAGGAGCGCCCTGCGAACCTCACCGATGAGCCGTCCGTCGTCGTCCAGCTCCTCGGCCTGCTCCAGCGACCACGAGCGCGCGACGTGCATACCCGGGCGCAGGTGCGCGAAGCGCCGTCCGAGGGATTCCACGAAGGACTCCACCGCGGAAAAGTCCTGCGGCGAGGCGTAGCCGCGCGCCAGCAGCCACGGCCACAGCTCGGCGAGGATGTGGTTGCGGTGGTGCGCGCCGACGCGCTCCCAGTCCTCACCCTGCCAGCGCCGCGCGTAGGTGGGGGCGTCCAGCGCGCACGTCAGGTAGACGCGCGAGCGCTCGGGCGCGTTGCGGTAGCCCAGCAGCGGCTGCGGCTCGACCAGCCACGGCGCTCCCGGCGCGGCCAGCTCGCAGAGATGCGCGGCGTGCTCGTCCGTGTATAGGTACTCGGCCTGGTGCTTGAGTTCGCCGGGCCAGATGTGCAGCGTGAGCAGATCGTCGTGCTCCAGCGTGAGCGCCGCGCGCTGGAAGGAGACGACGCCGAGCGCCGTATCGAGGCGCACGTGCACGAGCGAGCCGCGCTCGGGGGGCACGCCGGTGGCCTGCCCGAGCAGCGAGCGCAGTCGTCGGCGCCGGCGCGTGGGATCAGAGCCGGCGCGGCGCAGGCTGCCGAAGGGCAACAGGTGCGCGAAGTCGCGGTGCGCGTAGTCGAGCATGTCCTGCACCAGCGCGCGCTCCGCGGTGCCGAGCACGTCCAGCTCCACGAGCCGCATCCACGACTCCAGCAGATCGTGCCACGGCAGCAGGCAGGTGCGCCGCTGCGCGAAGCGCGCCCCGCGCAGATTCAGCTCGGCGACGCGGTGTCCGTCGCGGCGCGCCCAGCGGTGGCAGACCTTGCTCTCGACGAGCACCACCAGCTCGGGGTCAAAGCGCAGCACGCCGTCGAAGCGCTGCCCGCGGTCGGTGTCGGTGATCTCCTCCGACAGCGCAAAGGGCTCGATGTCGGGAGTCAGAAATACGCTGACCAGCCTTCCGCGCGGCGGGCTGTCGGCGGCACGCGAGGCGACTACGTGCGTGGCCTGCATATCGAGCGAGCACTCCGGCAGCGCGCTCTGCGATCCCTCGCCGATGGCCTGCAGCAGCGTCTCACGCGCGAGCGGCACCATCCGCAGCACGATCATCGCCGCGCGCGTCAGCTGGTCCTCGTGCCCCCGCGCAAGCTCGCGATAGGGCTCGAAGACATTCAGATGGGGATTCGCCTGCGTCGCCTGCGCGCCATCCATGTACATCCAAACCAACCCTTCGCTCCCAGCTCAATGTCAAGGAGTTTACTGTACTTCGACGTTTACAACGGCGGGTCGCGGGCGAACGTCGGCTCGCGGGGCGGTGCGTTACAACGCCGGGTCACGGGCGCGGCGCTAGGTGACGGAGAAGCGCACCACACCGTCCTCCTCCGTTTCCTGCACCTGCTCGGCGTTCATCAGCAGGTCCATGTGGCCAAGGACCTCCGAGAGGGTCAGATAGGCCTGTGTCACGGCAATGTTGCCCCACAGCTCGTGGGCCACCTCGTGGGCGGTGCGCGGCTGCTGCGCGATCAGCTCGCGCATGCGCTCGGCGCGGCGGTCGTGCATGCGCAGGCGCAGGTCGATCAATGCCCGGTGGTCTGTAATCGGCAGGCCGTGGCCGGGGAGGACCAGCTCGAAGTCCATCGCGCGCGTCTGCTCCAGCGAGGCCGTATAGGCGACGAGCGCTTCCGGGCGCGGGCCCGTGAAATCCCTGCCCGCGCCCAGCGGGCGGGCGAGCAGCGGGTTTGAGGAGATGTGCTTGATCAGGTGGTCGGCGACGATCGCCAGCGAGCGCTGCCCGTCCCAGAAGAGGGTGTCCGAGGGGCTGTGTCCCGGACGGTGCAGCACGCGCAGCGTGCGATCGCGCAGCCGCAGCTCCTCGCCGTCCGCGAGCGAGCGCGTCACCTCGACGGTCGAGCCCCAGGCGCGAAAGCTCGCGCTCACGGCGCGCAGCGCGCTGACGACATCGGTCGGGATGCCGTGACGCAGCATCGTGTGCTCGGCGAACACATCGTCGAGTTCGGTCGCTTCGCGGAAGCTCCCCAGGTAGGCGTCCAGACCGCTCAGCGCCGCCACCTCGGCGCCCGAGCGGCGCGCCAGGATCGAGGCCAGGCCGAAGTGGTCGATGTGCTGGTGGCTGATCACCAGCAGCTCGATGTCCTCGATCGCGTGGCCCCGCGCCCGCAGCGCCTGTTCCAGCTCGTCCAGCGCCTTCGCCGAGTTGGGCCCCGAGTCGATCAGCGTCAGCGGCTCGTCCTCGATCAGGTAGGCGTTGACTCTGCCCACCTGGAAGGGCGTCGGAATCGCCAGGCGGTGCACGCCCTGCTCGGCGGCCAGCTCCAGCGCCTCCTCGCCTTCGCGCCGTTCCTCCTCGCTAGGGATGAATCCGGGCTGTGGGGAACTCACCGGACGGCCTCCGGCGTGGGCCGGGCGAATTCGGGTTGTGGGGAACTCACCGGGCAGCCTCCGGCGTGGGCCGGGCGGTGGCATGGGCACTCCTCTGAGCGCCGCGAATCGCGCCCGCTCCCGTCACGAGCGGATCAGCGCCAACACCTCGTCGCGCCTCTGCTCCATGTCCGCGTGGCTCACCAAGGACTCCAGGCACAACCGCAACAGCGGC
Source organism: uncultured Solirubrobacterales bacterium (assembly GCA_963715515.1). Lineage (GTDB taxonomy): Bacteria > Actinomycetota > Thermoleophilia > Solirubrobacterales > Solirubrobacteraceae > Palsa-744. The sequence continues at coordinate 3,030,187 of OY970249.1, read as the reverse complement.
TCCGTGTTCGACGGGCGCACATTGAAGTGCCAGTCGTCGTACTCCACCGAGATGCCGTCCAGGCGTTCCTGGCGCGCATCGGAGTAGCGCTCGGCGATCTCCTCCATCTTGGCCCGCTGCTCGGCCACCTCGGAGTTGATCTCGCCGGAGATGAAGTAACGCTCGCGGTAGGGCGCCAGCAGCTGCGAGAGCTTGCTGCCGGTCCGCGATAGGTGCTCGAGCACGAGCAGCGCCGGGATCGTGCCCGAGTCCGCGCAGTAGAAGTCGCGGAAGTAGTAGTGACCGGAGACCTCGCCGCCGAACAGCCCTCCCTCCTCGCGCATCCTCGTCTTGAAGAAGGCGTGGCCGACGCGGTTCTTGTACGCCGTGCCGCCCGCCCTCGCAACCGTGTCCGGCACCGCCCGCGAAGCCCTCACGTCGTAGAGGATCGTCTCGCCGGGGTGCTTCTGGAGCAGCGTCTGCGCGAGGATCGCCGTCAAAAAGTCTCCGTCCACGAAGGCGCCGCTGTCGTCGATGAAGAAGCAGCGATCGGCGTCGCCGTCCCAGGCGATCCCCAGGTCGGCTCCAGTTGCGCCGACCTGCTCGATGATGAACTGGCGGTTCTCCGGCAACAGCGGGTTGGGCTCGTGGTCGGGGAACTCGCCGTTGGGCGTCCAATAGGTCTCGATCAGATCCAGGCCCAGGCGCTCCAGCAGCGGACCCACCATTGGGCCGGCCATGCCGTTGCCGCCGTCGACCACGACCTTCAAGGGCTTGACGGCCGCGGGGTCGATGAACTTCAACGCGGCCTCCTGGAACTCCGCGTAGAGATCGACCTCCTGCACCTCGCCGCGACGGGTGGCTGCGTCATCCAAGCCCGCTTCGATCGTGTGGCGGATGTCCTGAATGCCGGCGTCGCCGCTCAGCGCGATGGCGCCCTCACGCACCAGCTTGGCGCCCGTATAGGCCTTGGGGTTGTGCGACGCCGTGCACATCAAGCCGCCGTCCAGGCCGCGCGAGCCGACGAGGTAGTAGAGCATCTCACTGCCGACTTCGCCGGCATCCACTACGTGCGCGCCCTCCCTGAGCAAGCCCTCGCAATAGCGCGCTGCCAGCTCGGGTGCGCTCAGGCGCATGTCCCGGCCCAGGCCTACCCGAAGCTCCGCCACGGGCTTGCCGGCGAGCTGGGAGAGCACGCGTGCAAACGCCCGGCCGATCTGCTCGGCCACGTCGGCATCGATCTGCTCGCCGTAAAGCCCACGCACGTCGTAGGCCTTGAAGATCGCAGGGTCCAGGGTTCCAGCCATGCCGGCACACTATCTTTAAGCCGTGTCCGGTCACTCGAAGTGGGCTTCGATCAAGCATAAGAAGGCGATCGTCAACTCGCGCCGCGGCGCGCAGTTCACCAAGCTCGCGCGCTCGATCACCGTCGCCGCGCGCGACGGCGGGGGCGACCCCGATTCCAATGCGGCGCTCGAGAACGCCATCCAGAAGGCCAAGGCCTCCTCGATGCCCAAGGACAACATCGAACGCGCAATCGCCAAGGGCACCGGCGCGGGCTCCGACGCGCAGACGCTCGAGTCGATCCTCTACGAAGGCTACGGACCCGGCGGCGTGGCGCTGCTCGTGGAGACCGTCACCGACAACCGCAACCGCACGGGCGCCGACGTCAAACACCTCTTCACCAAGTTCGGCGGCTCGCTGGGGGAGCCCGGCTCGGTCGGCTATCTGTTCGACAAAAAGGGCGTCATCCTGCTCGACGCTGCGCGCTACTCCGAGGACGACCTGCTGAGTGCCATCGAGGCAGGCGCCGAGGACGTCGCCGCCGAGGATGACCTGCTCGAAGTAGTCACCTCCCTGCAGGACTTTTCCGCGGTGCGCCATGCGCTCGAAGAGGCCGGCATCGAGCTGGGGAGCGCCGAACTCCTCTATCGGCCCTCCTCGCTCGTCGAGATCCAGCACGAGGGTCAGGTCGTCAAGCTCATGAAGCTGATCGACGCGCTCGAAGACAACGACGACGTCGGCGCCGTCCACGCCAACTTCGACGTGCCCGCCGACATGCTCGAGCGCATTGCCGGGTAGCGCCCCGCCGCCGAGGGCGGCCGACAGGTACACGGCGCCGCTGCCGGTGCGCTCGACGCCGCCGGCGTCTTCGCCGCTGCCACCCGTGGCGATCCTCTGCGGGGGTCGCGGCACGCGCCTGCAGGAGCACACGCGGGAGCTGCCCAAGCCGCTCGTGGAGATCGGGGGCCTGCCGATCCTCTGGCACGTCCTGCAGCTCTACGCCCAGCAGGGCTTCAAACGCTTCCTGCTCGCCACCGGCTACCGCGGCGAGCTGATCGAGCGTTTCGTCGCCTCGCATTCCTGGCCCGAGGGCGTGCAGGTGCACTGTGTCAATACGGGCCTCGACACTCCCACGGGCGGGCGCGTCAAGCGGTTGGAGCCGCTTCTGAGCGACGAGCGCTTCTGCCTCACCTATGCCGACGGCCTTGCCGACATCGACCTCGGCGACCTGCTCGACTTCCACTCCCGCCACGGCGCGCCCGCGACGATGACGGTCGTGCGCCCGGAGCTGCAATTCGGGGTCACCGAACTCGACCGCTCCGATGGGCGCGTGCTGGGCTTCCGCGAGAAGCCCCGCTCCGAGCACTGGATCAACGGGGGCTTCTTCTGCCTGCAACCGCAAGTCTTCTCCTATCTCGAGCACGACAGCGTGCTCGAGCGGGGTCCGCTGGAGCGCCTGGCGCGCGACGGTGAGCTGCGGGCTTATCGCCACGATGGCTTCTGGGAGTGCATGGACACCTACAAGGACGCCATCTCCCTCAACGACCTCTGGGCCTCGGGCGCGGCCCCGTGGCAACAGCGCGCGGGCGTGACCTGCTGAAGAGCCGACCGCCGGCAGGCGTGTGGTTGGCAGTGGACCGCCTCACGCGAGGAGACGTCCGGTCGGCGGCAGACCGCCTCACGCGAGACGCGCCTCGGGCAGGCGTCCGGTCGGCCGCGCAGAATCAGTCACCGTGATCGTCCTCGGCATCGACCCCGGCCTGGCCAACACTGGCTACGGCGTCGTCACGCGCCGCCGAGGGCGCATGGCCGCGCTCGACGGCGGCGTCGTCGAGACCTCTGCCGGGCTTCCCATCGAGCGGCGCCTTGCCGACATTCACAGCGCCGTCGATGCCCTTTTGGAGGAGCATCGGCCCGATGCCGTAGCTCTGGAGGAGCTTTACTTCGGCCAGAACGTTCGCACGGCCTTCGCCGTCGGGCAGGCGCGCGGCGTCGTGATGCTCGCCGCCGGCCAGCGCGGCGTGCCCTGCACCGGCTACACCCCTCAGAAGGTTAAGTCCTCCGTCTGCGGTCACGGGCGCGCCGAGAAGGAGCAGGTCGCGCGCATGGTGCAGACACTGCTCGAGCTGCCCGAGCTGCCCACGCCCGACCACACCGCCGACGCCCTGGCGGTGGCCATGTGTCATCTCAACTGTGCGCCCCTTGCCGGCGCGCTCGCGGGTGCGCTTGCATGATCGCGCTGCCATTGACGGAGGCGGGCTTACGCGCCCTTCTGCTGCAAGAAGCGAGCGGTCGATGATCGCGCTGCTGCGTGGTGAAGTGGCGGTGCGCCGCTCCGACCACGTCGTCGTCCTCTGCGGCGGCGTCGGCCACCGTGTGGCCGTCTCCACGGAGACGCTGCGCCACACGCCCGCAGTCGGCAACGACGTCACTCTGCACACCCACCTGATCGTGCGCGACGACGCGCTCTCGCTCTACGGCTTTCACTCCGAGACCGAGCGCGAGCTGTTCCTGATGCTGCTCTCCGTGCAGTCCGTCGGACCCAAGGTCGCTCTGGCCGTGCTTTCCGGCGGGCCACCGCGCGAGCTGCTCGGCGCACTCGCCGCCGGTGACGCAGCCCGTTTCCAGGCCGTCCCCGGGATCGGCAAGCGCACGGCCGAGCGCATCATCGTCGAGTTGCGCGAGAAGGTCGGCGTAAGCGACGGCGCTCTCGCCGCCGGCGCCCCCTCCGGGGGGATCGTCGCGCGCCGAGGATCGGGGCCGACCCACCCGCGCGAGCTGGCGCGCGCGGGTCTGGTGGAGCTGGGCTACGCGCCCGGCGAGGCAGAGGAGCTGCTGCACGGCGTCGAGGGCGACAGCGCCGAGGAACTGCTCGCGCAGGCGCTGCGAAGCGCGCGCAGTGCATAGGCGACGATGACCCGCATTCAGACTCCCCACGCGATCGACGAGGAGGAGGAGCTTGACCGCTCGCTGCGCCCGCGACGCCTGGAGGACTTCGTCGGTCAGGACGCCCTGCGCGAGCAGCTGGCCGTGGCGATCGAGGCCGCCGCTGCGCGCGGCGACGCGCTCGATCATCTGCTGCTCGCCGGCCCACCGGGACTGGGCAAGACCTCCCTTGCCCAGATCGTCGCCGCCGAGCTTGACGTCCCCTTCGTGCAGACAGCCGGCCCGGCATTGGAGCGAAAGGGAGACATTGCGGCCTTTCTCACCGCCCTGGAGCCGCGCAGCGTTTTCTTCGTCGATGAGATCCATCGGCTGCCGCGTGCGCTTGAGGAGACCTTCTATCCGGCGATGGAGGATCACCAGCTGCCGATCACAGTCGGACAGGGCGCCGGCGCGCGCGTCGTGACGCTCGATCTGCCGCCCTTCACGCTGGTCGGCGCCACCACGCGCAGCGGTCTGCTGACCACGCCGCTGCGCGATCGCTTCGGCATCCAGGCGCGCCTTGAGTCCTACTCGCAGGACGATCTCGCTGCGATCGTCCTGCGCTCGGCCGCGATCCTCGAGATCTCTCTGAGGGACGGCGGCGCGCAGGCCATCGCGGCGCGCAGTCGCGGCACCCCGCGCGTGGCCAACCGCCTGCTCAAGCGCGTGCGCGACTACGCCGAGGTGCGCATGGACGGCGTGCTCAGCGCCGCCACCGCACAGGCTGCGCTTGATCTCCTGGAGGTTGACAGCCGCGGTCTGGATCGCCTCGACCGGGAGATCCTGCGCGCGATCTGCATCAAGTTCGGCGGCGGGCCCGTCGGCCTCTCCACGCTGGCGGTCGTCGTGGGGGAGGAGCAGGACACGATCGAGGACGTCTACGAGCCGCATCTGCTGCGTGAGGGCCTGCTCAAACGCACCCCGCGCGGGCGTCAGGCCACGCCGGCGGCTTTTGCGCATCTCGACCTTGAGCCGCCGCCTGCGGCTGAGACCGCCGGCCCGGCGCTGTTCTGATCCGCGGCGCCGCGCGGACCTCAGGCCTGTCGATGGCAGACCGGAGGCCTCGACTCCGCTGCTCCCCTAATCTGTGGACTGCATGGCCCATCCCTTCATCTGCCCCAACTGCGGACACCGCACCAGCGAGCTGGATCGCAATATCGGCTTCACCCGCCAACCCAAGGGCTGCGCCAAGTGCGGCTTCGCCTTTCTGTTCGAGCTGCTCGACGACTACTACCCGGCGCCCGACGCCGCCTTCTTCGTGTGCGACCACGAGGGTCGCGTGATCGGCTGCGGCAAGAACTCCTTTGCCTTCACCGGCCTGGAGGAGGAGGCCGTAATCGGCCAGCGCGTCGAGCAGGCCCTGGGCCTGAGCTTCGCCAACGGCGACAATCCCGTCTCGACGGTGCTCGAGTGGGGCGTGCGCGCGCTGGGCAAGCCCGTGCGCGTCAGCGGCGAGCGCGACGTCGAGGCCGCCGCCAAGGCCGACATGTTCCCCGCCTACGACGACGAGGGGGGGCTGTTGCTCGTGCTCACCCCCGACAAGTAGTCTGAAGACTCCGCCATGGGACCTCTGTCCACGCCATGACCGACCGCCGCCGCAATGCTTTCGTGCTAGCCATCGTCTTCGGGCTGGTGCTCGTGTCGCTGTACGTGGTCGTCGGGATTCCGGGGAAGGTCAAGCCCAAGCCGACCCGCCTCGGCCTTGACCTGAAGGGCGGCGTCGAGCTGACCTACCTGGCCAAGGCCACCGCCCAGTCCCAGGTCACCACCGAATCGCTCGACCGGGCGATCAACATCATGGAAAAGCGCATCAACCAGCTCGGCGTGGCCGAGCCGGAAGTCCAGCGCACGGGCTCCAACCAGATCGACGTGGCGCTGCCCGACGTCAGCAACGCCGCGCGCGCTCAGGAGCAGGTGGGCAAGACCGCCCAGCTCTTCTTCTACGACTGGGAGCCCAACGTGATCGGGCCGAACGGCAAACCCGCCGGCCCCAACGAACCCACGGTCACCGGGGGTAGTAACCCCGGTGGGGCGACCACCGGCATCCCTGAGTACCAGGCGGTGCTGCGCGCCATCAAGCGCCCGCCGATCCTGCGCAAGAACAACACGACGATGGCGCCCGGCTGCACGGCGAAGCAGGTGGGGGGCTGCATCTACGGGCAGTGGTATCTACTCGACACCGCCCACAAGAAGGTCCTACGCGGCCCCGAGGACACCTACGAAAACCTCTACTCCGACAATCCCAAGTTCCCGGCGGGCGCCAAGCTGAAAGCGGTGCGCGTCAACCCCGGCACGGTATTGGCACGGGCGACGCCCGAAACCGACAGCAACGGCAAGGTGATCGTCGCCGAACCGGAAAGCTGGTACGTGCTCAACGATAACCCGGTGCTGCGCGGTGATGACATCACCCATCCGACGCAGAGCGTCGAAAGCGGCGCGGGCTCAAGCGGCGGGCCCGACGTCACCTTCGGCTTCAGCTCCAGCGGCGGGAAGATCTTCCAGCAGGTCACGCGCGAAATCGCCCAGCGCGGCCAGAATGCTGCGCTGCCCGGCCAGGGCGCGACGCTGCAGCACTTCGCGGTGGTGCTCGACAACCAGATTCTCAGCGCTCCCTCGATCGACTACAGGCAGTACCCCGAAGGCATCGACGCGACCAACGGCGCGCAGATCAGCGGCGGCTTTACGCTCACCTCCGCTCAGAACCTCGCCGACGAGCTTCAGTCCGGCGCGCTGCCGATCAAGCTGGAACTGATCTCCCAGTCGCAGGTCTCGGCCACGCTCGGCAAGCAGGCGTTGGAACAGGGCCTGCTGGCGATGCTCGTCGGGCTGGCTCTCGTGTGTCTGTTCCTGCTGATCTTCTACCGCGTGCTCGGGGTTATAGCGGTCGGCGGGCTGTTCATCTATGGCCTCTATTTCTTCGCGCTGATCAAGCTGATCCCGATCACGCTCACGCTGCCGGGCATCGCCGGGCTGATCCTAACAATCGGCATCGCGGCCGACGCGAACATCGTGATCTTCGAGCGCGTCAAGGAGGAGATCCGCGGCGGGCGCTCGGTCACCGCGGGGATCGTCACCGGCTATCGGCGCGGCTTCGCGGCGATCGTCAACGCCAACGTGGTGACGTTCATGACGGCCTTCATCCTGTTCGCGCTGGCCACCTCCGAGGTCAAGGGCTTCGCCTTCACGCTGGGCATCGGCACGCTGCTGACGCTGTTCACCGCCGTGCTCGCCACGCAGGCGGCGCTCGGCGCAATGGGCCGTTCGCGCGCCGTCTCCCATCCGGCGATGCTGGGCGCCTCCAAACGCACGCGGCGCTGGACGTTCGACTTCATGGGCGCCTCGAAGTGGTTCTTCTCGCTGTCCGGCACGATCCTGCTGATCGGCGCGCTGGCGATCGGCGGCAAGGGAATCAACCTCGGCATTGACTTCAAGTCCGGTACGCGCATCGAGACGGGCATAGTCAAGCCGGTCACCGAGGACCAGATCCGCTCGACCCTGAGCAGCGCCGGCTTCGGCAACGTCGAGGTGCAGAAGCTCAACAACAAAGCCATCGGCGCCAACGGCTTCCAGATCTCCACCAAGACGCTCAAGCAGGAAGAAGTCGTCAAAGCCGAGGCCGCGCTGAATACCGCCTACGGCCTGCGCAACACCTCCGACACCTCGATCGGGCCGACCTTCGGCAAGACCGTCGCCAACAGCGCGATCATCGCCATCATCGCCTCGCTGCTGGTGATCTCCGCCTATATCGCGCTGCGCTTCGAGTGGAAGTACGCGATTCCGGTGCTCATCGCGTTGATGCACGACCTGTTGATAACCGCCGGCGTCTATTCGCTCACCGGGCGGCAGGTCACCACCTCGACGGTCGCCGCGCTGCTGACGATCTTGGGCTATTCGCTGTATGACACGATCATCGTCTTCGATCGTGTGCGCGAGAACGTCCCCAGGATGCCGCGCGCGGCCTTCTCGCAGATCGTCAACCGCTCCATGTCCGAGGTGCTGACCCGTTCGCTCGCGACCTCCTTCTGCACGCTTCTGCCGATCCTCGCGCTGCTGTTCTTCGGAGGCGAAACGCTCAAAGACTTCGCCTTTGCGCTGATGGTGGGCGTGGCCTCCGGCGCATACTCCTCGATCTTCATCGCCTCGCCCGTGCTCACCCACTGGAAGGAGCGCGAGGGCACCTACCGCAACCGGCGTCTGCGCATAGCACGCGAGTTGGGCTACGTGCCGGCCTATGCCACCTCGCTGACGGGTGAGGCGCTGGAGGGCGAACCGGTTCCGAGCGCCAAGGCCGCCCGGCGCTCGCGCCGCGGCAGTCTGCTCACCGCCGAGGAGCCCGGCGAGCAGGTCTCCAAGGAAGAGTTCGAGGCGATGGTGGCCGACCTCGACATCGAGCGCAACGGCGCCGATGACACCAACGGCCAGGACCCAACCGCCGACCTCGCGCCCGAGGACGTAGTGATGCCGGGCGAAGGCTCGCGCAAGACCCGCACGCGCAAGCCGCGCAATCGCAAGCACGGAAGGAGCCACTGATGGGACTCCTCGGCTGGGTGATGATGGGTTTGGCGATCTGGCACTACACGATCTTCATGCCCAACCGTTTCTGGGGCGGGATCGTGGGGGCCTTCGTAGGCTCGCTCCTGGGCGCCATCGTGGTCGGCTTCATCATCTCCGGTTTTCACATACCGGGCGAAAAGGCAACCGACATCGTGGTCGTGCTCTACGCGGTACCGGGGGCCGTGCTGGGGATCGCCGCTGTCTACCTCGAGGGCATCCGGCGCGAAGGCGCCAAGGCACGACCGGAGCTGCCCGCGGGCTGAGGTCCCGTAGCGGCCGGACCGCTGCTCGTTCCGTCCCGACCGGCCCGTAGTGTGCTCGGCATGGGGGAAGTCCGCAGCTTTCAGATCGCCGCCTGCGCCGAGGAGGATGTCGTGCGCTTGGAGCGCAAGCTAGGGGTAAGCGCGGCGATGGCGCAGGTGCTGGTGCGCCGCGGTCTCGGCGACCCAGTCGCGGCACAGGCCTTTCTGGCCGCTGAGGAGGAGCACCCACCCAGCGCGTTTGCCGGGATCGACGAGGCGCTGCAGACGATCCTGCACCACGTGCGAAGCGGGGAGCGGATCACGATCCACGGCGACTACGACGTTCAACGGGATCTGCTCGACGGCCATTCTCGTGCGCGTCCTGCGGGCGCTGGGGGCGGATGTCGATTGGTATCTGCCCGACCGTGCCGGCGACGGGTACGGGTTGAACGTGACGACCGTGCAGCGCTTGGCAGCAAGAGGGACACGGCTGTTGGTGACCGCCGACTGCGCCATCACAGCCGTGGAGGAGATCGCGACGGCGCGTGCGCTCGGCATCGAGGTGGTCGTCAGCGACCATCACGCGCCACGCCCCGACGGACAGCTGCCGCAGGCGCCGATAGTGCATCCACGAGTCTGCGGCTATCCGTGCGCCGACCTCTGCGCCACCGCCGTCGCCTACAAGCTGGCACAGGGGCTGTGGGAGGCCGCCAGCCGTCAGCCGGGCGGCTATCGCGTGCAGGACGACCTCGATCTGGTGGCGTTGGCGACGATCGCCGACGTCGTGCCGCTCGTCGGTGAGAACCGCACGCTCGTCAGTCGTGGTCTGCGGGCTCTCGCGAGCACCGCCAAGCCGGGCTTGCGGGCGCTGATGGCCGTCGCGAAGGTCGATCCGAGTGGCGTGGGGGAGCGAGCTGTGGGCTTCGCGTTGGCGCCGCGCCTGAACGCCGCCGGGCGCCTTTATCGAGCGGACGCCGGGCTTGAGTTGATCCTGACCGAGGATCCCGCGCGCGCGCAACAAATCGCGCAGGAGCTCGACCGGGCAAACCAGGAGCGCCGGCACACCGAGACACGCATCCTGTTCGAGGCCGAGGCTCAGGTCGCTGCGCTCGGTGAGAGCCCGGCGTATGTCCTGGCGGGCGAGGGCTGGCACGCCGGGGTGATCGGCATCGTCGCCTCGCGTCTGGCCGAGCGTCACAACCGCCCGGTGGTGATGATCGCGCTGGATGGCGATGAGGGCCGCGGCTCGGGACGCAGCATCGAGGGCTTTGACCTGCTCGGCGCCCTGCAGGCCTGTGCAGCGCACCTTGGGCGCCACGGCGGCCACCGCGCGGCGGCGGGTCTTCAGATCGAGCGCTCTCGCCTGGCGGACTTCAGGGAGGCCTTTTCCGCCCACGCCCGGCAGGCATTGGGCACCGAGCAGTTCGTGCGCAGCGAGCGCGTCAACGCCGTGCTCGAAGGTCACGAGCTGGGCATGACACTGGCCGAGGAGCTGCAGACGCTGGCGCCCTTCGGCGCCGCCAATCCCACGGTGTCGCTGCTGGTGCGCGACGCCGTGCTCACCGACCGCCGCCCGATGGGCGAAGGCCGGCATCTGCGCTTCACGGTGCTCGCCGGCGATGGCGCCCGTGCGCGCGCGGTGGCCTTCGGCAACGGCGGACGACTGCCGGTCGCCGAGGACGCCCCGGCCGACGCCACCTTCACGCTGGAGGTCAACGAGTGGAAAGGCGTCAGTGAGCCACGCCTGGTGCTGCGTCACGCGCAACCGGGAGCTGTTCGCGCGTCCCCTACTCTTAAGCAATGGCAACTTCCGGGGATCGAGAGTCTTCTCGAACAGCAGGAGTCGGCGAACTCGAGGTGAGCCGCCCGGCGGCCCGTGCTGAGCTGAACGAGTTCGAGCGCAGGTTGCTGGGGGACCTGTTCGCGATCGTCTCCGAGCACGCCGCCGACTCCGCCGTGGAGATCGACCACGCGCGGGTGGAAGAGGCGTTCGTGTTCGCCTGCGAGCACCACGCCGCGCAGCGGCGTAAGTCGGGCGAGGACTTCATCGTCCACCCGGTCGGCGTGGCACGCATCTGCGCCGGAATGAGATTGGACACCGAGACGCTCTGCGCGGCGCTCTTGCACGACACCGTGGAGGACACCTCGGCGTCGATCGAGGAGGTCAGAGAGCGCTTCGGCGAGGAGATCGCAGCGATCGTCGACGGCGTGACCAAGCTGACAGGGATCGTCTTCCAGTCGCGCGACGAGGCGCAGGCGGAGAACTACCGCAAGATGATGGTGGCGATGGCCACCGATGTGCGGGTCATTCTGATCAAGCTGGCCGACCGCCTGCACAACATGCGCACGATCGACGCGATGGCCAAGCAGAAGCAGATCGACAAGGCCAAGGAGACGCTTGAGATCTACGCGCCGATCGCGCACCGCCTGGGCATCCACGCGATCAAGTGGGAGCTTGAGGATCTGGCCTTCGCAACGCTGCACCCCCGCAAGTACCAGGAGATCAAGGGACTGGTGGCTCAGCAGCGCAACGATCGTGAGCGTTACGTCTCGGAGGCTGGAGACTACCTGCGCTCCGAGCTCGGCAAGCTCGGCATTCAGGCGCAGATAGCCGGCCGCGCCAAGCACTTCTACTCGATCTATTCGAAGATGACCAAGAAGGGCCGCGAGTTCAACGAGATCTACGACCTCACGGCGATGCGCGTGATCGTCGACTCGGTGAAGGACTGCTACGGCGCCGTCGGCGTGATCCACTCGCTGTGGAAGCCGCTGCCTGGGCGCTTCAAGGACTTCATCGCGATGCCCAAGTTCAACATGTACCAGTCGCTGCACACGACGATCATCGGGCCCGAGGGCCGCCCCCTGGAGATCCAGATCCGTACGCACGAGATGCACGAGATGGCGGAGTTCGGAGTGGCGGCGCACTGGATGTACAAGCAGCGAGGCGCAGCCCCGGCATCCACGGAGCAGCCGGCCGACGAGGAGGGCAGGCCGAAGTGGCTGCGCACGATGATGGACTGGCAGAAAGAGCTGTCGGACCCGCAGGAGTTCATGGAGAGCCTGAAGATCGACCTGTTCGAGGACGAGGTCTATGTCTTCACTCCCAAGGGCGAGGTCAAGTCGCTCGCTGCCGGCGCCACGCCGCTGGACTTCGCCTATGAGGTGCACACCGAAATCGGCCACCGCTGTGTGGGTGCGCGCGTGAACGGCAAGATCGTCCCGCTGCACTACGAGCTGCGCAGCGGCGACATCGTAGAGATCCTCACGGCCAAGCGCGAGCGCGGCCCGTCGCGCGACTGGCTAGCGATGGTCAAGACCACGCGCGCGCGCAACAAGATCAAGGCCTGGTTCAAGGCCGAGTCGCGCCAGGACACCGAGCACACCGGCCGCGAGGTGCTGCAGGACAACCTCAAGAAGCTGGGGCTGCCCGCGCAGAAGATCACCGGCTCGGCGCTGCTGGCCGACGTGATCCGCGAAATGGGCTACCGCAAGGCGGACGACTTCTATATCGCTCTGGGCGCTGCCAAGGTCTCGCCGAAGGTCGTGGTCAACAAGATCATGCAGCGCCTCAAGCAGGGCGAGGCCGCCGACGGCGAGGCCACGGCCGCAGCGGATCTGTTGAAGGTGGGACGTCTGCGACGGCGGCCCACCAGCTCCTCCGGCCAGTACGGGATCCGCGTGCAGGGAGTCGAAGACGTGATGCTGCGCCTGGCCAAGTGCTGCCGTCCGGTTCCCGGCGACCCGATCGTGGGCTATATCTCGCTGGGCCGAGGCATCACGATCCACCGCGAGGACTGCCCCAATACGCAGCTGCTGCGCAAGAACCCCGAGCGCTTCACCGATGTCTTCTGGGAGGGCGAGCAGGCCACGACCTTCATCGTGGAGATCCAGGTCGATGCCTGGGATCGCCACCGCCTGCTTGAGGACCTGTCGCGCGTCTTCTCGGAGTCGGGGGCCAACATCATCGAGGCGCGCTGCCTTTCCAACCCACCGATGGTCAAGAACCGTTTCGTGGTGGAGGTCGCCGACACGCACTCGCTGAAGGGCGCCATCAACCGTCTGCGCAACACCGAGTCCGTGTTCGACGCCTACCGAGTCACGCCGGGGGCGGGCTAGGACACGACGGTCAGGCGGGCTAGGGTGACGCGGAGGCGTTAGGACACGACGGTCAGGGCCTGCGGCACGATCGAGTAGTGGGCCCGCTGCACCTCGCCAAGGTAGTCGCCGTCGACCTGCAGCGGCAGCGGCTTGCCGTCGGCGCTTTCGACGGTCAGCTCGGTGACGCCGCAAACGGGCGTGATCTGACGGTGGCGGGCCAGGCGGGCGCGTTTGGAGAAGGCGCGCCAAGCGATGAAGGGCATGTCGAGGGGCCTCGCGCGGTGCAGGACGGCGCCGGACAGCGTGCCTGAGTCGAGCGTCGCGTCCTCGGCGATCTCGATCGGGCGGTTCTGGAAGTAGGTGAAGGGCGAGCCGTTCTGCACCACGGCCGTGACGCCGTGCAGCGTGCCGTCCGCCGCTCCACCGCTGGCTTTACGCGAGCGCCAGAGCCGGGCTTTGCGCGAGCGCTTGGCGGCGCCGTCCTCGGAGAGGGACTCGGGCGCGATATGAACCACCAGGCGCGGCGGGCGCAGCAGGTAGCGGCGAACGAAGGTGCTGATGGCGGCCCACGTGAAGTAATAGGGCCCATAGCGGGCCTTCAGATGCGGATTGGAGTCCACGCGCGCCACCACGCTGGCATCGAGGCCGAGGCCCGAGGCAAAGGTGAAGCAGCGGCCGTTGACCATGCCGATGTCGACCTTGCGGGGCTGCCAGTCGTCGGCCATGGCCAGCAGGTGCTCGGTGGCGTCCACCAGCTCGCCTGGGATGCCGAGCATCTTGCCGAACACATTGGCCGAGCCGCCCGGCAGACAGGTCAGCGGGGTGGTGGAGGGGTGGTTGGGCGATCCCATCAGTCCGTTGGCCGCCTCGTTGACGGTGCCGTCGCCGCCGAAGGCCACGACCACGTCGTAGCCCTCATGCGCCGCCTCGCGACACAGCGTGGTGGCGTGACCGCGCGCCTCCGTGTCCACGGCGTCGACCTCGTAGCGGCCCTCCAGAGCATGCACGACCAGGTGGCGCAGGCCGTCGGAGACCGTCGTGGCATAGGGGTTGACGATGATCAGCATGCGCTTCTTCGGCGTCGTCGCCGGCAGCTCCAGGGCCTCGGGCGACGCGGCGGCGCGCTGTTCTTGCGGAACGGAACTGGGTTCTTGCGGCACGGAACCGGTCATCTAAGAGCGCCTACACCGTCCGTGCAAGAGCGTTACCGTGCGCCGGCGGACCTAAGGATTTTCCGCCGCGCATCCGATATACTGCCGCAAGACATAGCAGTAGTGCACATCCAGAGGGGTGGAGGGACTGGCCCTACGAAGCCCCGGCAACCACCGCGCCGCACGCGGGAAGGTGCCAATTCCAGTTAGATGTGTGGCGGGCTTCGTGCTCTTCGCCACACCGCGGTCAACGGCGAAGACTATAGGAGGCCCCAATGGCTGTCACCAACCTGAAGTGCCGGGAGTGCCATACCGAGTATCCGTTAGAGGCGCTGTACGTGTGCGAGCGCTGCTTCGGTCCGCTGGAGGTCGTCTATGACCACAGCAGCCTTGGCTACGCCGATTCCGCGGGTGGCGGCGCCGATTCCACCGGCGGCGGTGTCCGCGACGTGGACGGACTACGCCGGCGCATCCAGGCGGGCCCTCAGAACATCTGGCGCTACGCCGACTTCCTGCCGGTCGTGGACGGCCCGCCGGCGCCCTCCGGGCGGCTGGCCTCGCGCGCCGGACTGCCAGCTGGCTGCACACCGCTGATCCGCGCCGATCGTCTGGCGCAGCGGCTGGGACTGAGCGAGGTGTGGGTCAAGAACGACGCCGCCAACCCCACGCACTCCTTCAAGGATCGCGTCGTCTCGGTAGCCGCGGCGCGCGCTCGTGAGCTGGGCTTCAAGGTGATCGCCTGCGCCTCCACGGGCAATCTGGCCAACTCCGTGGCGGCGCACGGAGCCGCGCTGGGCATGGAGTCATATGTCTTCATTCCCGCCGACCTCGAGGAGCAGAAGGTGCTCGCCACGGGCGTCTACGGAACCCGTCTCGTGGCGGTCAAGGGCAATTACGATGACGTCAACCGTCTCTGCACGGAGCTGTCGGCCGAGCGCGACTGGGCATTCGTCAACGTCAACCTGCGCCCCTACTACGCCGAGGGTTCCAAGACACTGGCGTTCGAGATCGCCGAGCAGCTGGGCTTCGAGTTGCCCGATCGCTGCGTCGTGCCGATCGCCTCGGGGTCGCTGTTCACGAAGATCGGCAAGGGCTTTCACGAGTGGCGCGAGCTGGGGCTCGTCGCGGGTGAGCTGCCGAGGATGAACGGCGCCCAGGCCGATGGCTGCTCGCCGGTGGCCAGCGCGTTCGCCGACGGCCACGATGTGTGTCGGCCGGTCAAGCCCAACACGATCGCCAAGTCGCTGGCGATCGGCAACCCCGCCGACGGCCCCTACGCACTTGACCTCGCCCGCCGCTCGGGCGGTGGCGTCGATAGCGTCAGCGACGAGGAGATCCGCGCCGGCATCGCGCTGTTGGCGCAGACCACCGGCATCTTCACCGAGACCGCTGGCGGCGTGACGACGGCGGTGCTCGCCAAGCTGGCCGCGCGCGGCGAGATCGACCCGGGCGAGCGCGTCGTGCTGGTCATCACCGGCGAGGGCCTGAAGACGCTCGACGCCGTTCGCGGCACATTCGAGACCTACGCGATCGACCCGAGCGTCGAGGCGTTCGAGACGACCGTACCTGAGCAGGCGACCGCCGAGAGCTTGCAGTCCTCGCCCGCTGGCTTGCAGTCCTCGCCCGCTGGAGTGGCTTTCTGATGGCGGTCGTCGTCAAGATCCCCACGCAGTTGCGCCCAGCGGCCGAGGGCTCGGCTGAGACGCAGGTGGACGGCGCCACCGTGCAGGAGGTGCTGGACGGACTGTTTGCGCGCTACGGCGAGCTGCGCGAGCGCATCTCCGATGAGGACGGCTCGCTGCGGCGCTTCGTCAACGTCTATGTGAGCGGCGAGGACATCCGCTTTCTGGACGGGCTGCAGACGCCGATCTCCGATGGCGCCGAGCTGACGATCCTGCCCGCGGTCGCTGGAGGCTGACAGCTGCATCAGATCGCGCGACGGCGAAGGTGGACGGCGATCACCGTATTGCTGATCGTGATCGCGGCGATCGTTGCGACCCTCGCCGCCGGCGGGGGATCGAAGACCACGGTGGTCGGGGGCGACGCCAAGCGCGCGCTTGGACGCGAGGGCTCCGTCGATAAGGCGGGGGAAGTTCGTGACGGATCCTCGTCGGGCTCAAGCGCGACTCCGTCGTCGGGCTCAAGCGCGTCGGGCGAAGGCGCGGTTCCCTCGGCGGGCTCCGGCACGGCAGGCGCAGTTCCGGCTGGTGTTGCGCGGGCGGCGCGCGATGTCGCCACGCCGATCCTCATGTATCACGTGATCAACCCGCCGCCGGCAGGCGCGCCATTTCCAGGTCTCTACGTGCCTGCCGGCGAGTTCGCCGAACAGATGCGAGCGCTCGCGCAGGCCGGCTTTCACGCCGTCACGCTCGATCAGCTTTGGAGCCATTGGAACGGTGACGCTCCGCTGCCCGTGAAGCCGGTCGTCGTCACCTTCGACAACGGCTATCAGTCGCAGTACACCAACGCCCTGCCGGTGCTGCGCCAGTTCGGCTGGCGGGCCGTGGAGAACATGCAGTTGACGGGGTTGCCGCCATCGCAGGGAGGGCTTTCCGAAGCGCAGCTGAAGGGCCTGGTGTCGGCCGGCTGGGAACTCGACACGCAGGGCATCAGTCACGCTGACCTAACCACCCTGGACGCTTCGCAGCTGCGCTATCAGGTGGCAGCCTCCAGACAGACGATCCAGCGTCGTTTCGGCGTGCCCGTGCGCTGGTTCTGCTACCCGTCGGGCCGCTATGACGCGACGGTGATCGCGGCCGTCAGAGAGGCTGGGTATCTTGGCTCGACGACGGTCGTGCCAGGTTGGGCGGGCCCGCGCAACGATCCCTATCGGCTGCCGCGCCTGCGTGTGCTCGGCGGCACGAGCGGTGTCCAGTTGGTCGAACTGATCGCGGCGACAGAGCGCAACGCCGCTCCGCCGCCCACATATGAATAGCGCCGACGAGGAGCACCGGCGGCGCGGGGCGGGGAGCATTGGCGCCGACGGGGAACATCGGCGGCGGCGGGGCGCATCGGCGCCGCTGCCGTCACGATGGGTGAGGGGTCTGGACGCGGCTTTCGAGCCGGCTGCGCAACTCCGCGCCGCGCCCGGCGGCGACCGCGCGTGCGGCGCGAGCGCTGGTCAGCTCCAGCCCGTGGGCGCCGGCGTAGTCGAGCAGGTCCTGGCGTTCCTCGGCCTCGCGCGCGGTGCGCAGGAACAGCCAGCACAGCAGGCCCAGCGTGAGGATGCTCTCCTCGATCATCATGATCGCCCCGGCGAGGTTCTGGTCGGCGATTGGCGAGATGTGCCAGGCGGCGTCGCCGCGCGTGTAGAAGGGGTAGAAGGCCGTGCCCGACCACAGGAAGATGTTCCCGAGCACCGTGCCGGTGAGGCGCACGGCGACAATGTAGAGGAGCTTGCCGAGGTTGCCGAACCAAGCCGGCATCGGCAGCGGCCCGAACAGGCACATCCACATGTTGATTCCGAAGCCGAGGAACATCGCGTGCTCGAGGGCGTGTATCCCGGAATGGCGCAGCGCCGCCTGGTAGAGCACGGGTAGGTGCCATACGTACAGGTCCACCGCCCACAGCGGGAAGGCCACCAGCGGATGCGCGAGCACGCGCAGGCGGTCGAACAGGCGGATGCGGAGGATCGGGGCGATGAGCGGGCCGGTGAGGCCCAACACGATCAAGAGCGCCGCCACGTCGCCGAGCAGCAGGTGCTCGACCATGTGCGCCGACAGCAGTTCCTGGCTGTCGTCGCCGAGCGAGGTCAGCGCCGCGGCGATCGTCAGGAAGCCCGCGTAGAAGCACGCCTGGCGCCAGCCGGGGACGGGATGCGCGCCGAGCGCGAGCGTGCGCACGCGGTGTGCGTAGAGCACGGCGAGGACCAGCAGGGGGCCGAACTGGATGGCCGCCTGCAGGTTGGTCGACACTGCAAGGGGAAGCGGATGGAGCACGCAAGTGCAGCGTACGCCGCGCGCGGCCCGATGCGCGCCGCGAACGTACGGGAATGACGCGAACGGGCGCTTGCGCGCCGCCAACCGACGGCTGGCGGGCACGTGCATCCATAGACTGCCGCGAGCATGATCCCGCCACGTCGCCAGCTGCCGGTTCTACTCGGCGGCCTGTTGGGTGCGGCGCTGCTGTTTCCGGCGGCTGCAGCGGCGCACGGGATCGTCGGCAGGGCCGACCTGCCGATCCCCGTGTGGCTGTTCAGTTGGGCCGCGGCGATCGTGCTGGTGGTGTCATTCGTGGCCCTCTCGACACTGTGGCGCAGCCCGCAGCTTCAAACTGAGCGCCGCCGACGCCTGCTGCGCCTGCCGCCGGCTCTTGGGTGGCTGGCCGGGCTGGTCGGAGTGGGTTTGTTCGCGCTCGTCCTCTACAGCGGCTTCGCGGGCGCGCAGGTGCCCAACGCCAACTTCTCGGTGAACTTCATCTACGTCATCTTCTGGGTCGGTCTGCCGCTGTCGAGCGTGCTGTTCGGGGACGTCTTTCGCGCGCTCAGCCCGTGGCGCACGTGCGCTCGGGTGA
This sequence comes from uncultured Solirubrobacterales bacterium, assembly GCA_963715515.1. Taxonomy (GTDB): domain Bacteria; phylum Actinomycetota; class Thermoleophilia; order Solirubrobacterales; family Solirubrobacteraceae; genus Palsa-744. The sequence continues at coordinate 3,011,442 of OY970249.1, read as the reverse complement.
TTGGCGCGGTCCTGGGATGGCTGCGGCCCGGCGGGCGCAGAGCGGAGCCCCTGCTGCGCTATCCGGCATGGCTTGGGGTATGGCCTGCCGTGGCCGGCCTGGTCGGCTTCGGCTGGCTGGAGCTTGTGTACGTCGCGCCAAACCGCGACCAGCCGTCGCTGATCGCCGCACTGTCGCTCGGCTACTTCCTGGCGATGCTCCTCGGAATGCTGCTGTTCGGGGTCGAGCAGTGGAGCACACAGGGGGACGCCTTCGGGGTCGACTTCAACCTGTTTTCACGACTGTCGGCGCTCGTCGTCGAGGATGGGGTGCTCTACGCGCGCCGTCCCCTCAGCGGCCTCCCGGACCTGCCGCTGCGTCGCGGGACGGTGGCCCTGATGTGCACGATCATCGGCACCACGACCTTCGATGGCTTCAGCAACGGCGGCATATGGCGTAACAACGAGTACAGCCTGCAGCGACTGTTTGCCGACTTGGGCTTTCACCCGACCCCGGCGCTGGAGTTGACCTACTCGCTGGGGCTGATCCTGTGCATTCTGTTGGTCGGCGGCATCTACCGTGTCGGGATCATCGGCGTGCGGAGCGTCAGCGATCGCTACGACACCGAGCAGTTGACGCGCACCTTCGTGCACACGCTCGTGCCGATCGCCTTCGCCTACGTGCTGGCGCATTACTTCTCCTATCTGATCTGGCAGGGCCAGACGATGGGCTATCTGGCGTCCGATCCGCTCGGCAACGGCGCCAACCTGTTTGGCACCAGCAGCTATCAGATCGACTACCACATCATCTCCTTTGCAGCCATCTGGTACGTGCAGGTGTCCGCGCTGGTGGCCGGCCATATCGGGGGTCTGACGCTGGCGCACGACCGCGCGCTGACCCTCTACAGCGACCCCGAGGAGGCCGTGCGCAGCCAGTACTGGATGCTTGCGGTGATGGTCGCCTTCACCAGCTTCGGGCTGTGGCTGCTGTCGGCCGTGGGGACCTGAGGTAGTAGGGTTTGACTGTCGTGTTCTCCTGGCTCACGCATCTCCCCGCGCTGATCGACTCCGCTCCGGGCCTGCTATGCCTGGCGCCGGCTTTGGTTCTCGTCGTGCCACTGCTGCTGCGGCGCTATCCGGGGAGACGGCTGCTGGCGCAGCTCTCTCGAGCGCAGCGCTCGCACTGGCCGCGGGCGAGGTCCAGCGCGCGGCCGTCAAGGCGTGTGTTGAGGTTCGCCGTGCGCGGCGGACTGCTGCTCGCACGGTCGCTGGCGGTGCGGCCCCCGCCGCTCGCGGGCCATATGGCGCGCCGCTAGCTCCCTTCGCATCCCGCTACAGAGCCGGGACAGGGTGGCGGCTCGCCTGCTCGACTCGTCCACCCAGAGTTCGTTAGGAGCTTCCATGTCCCGCCGTCCCATCGCAGCTGCCGTGCTCGTGCTCGTGTTCGGCGCCCTCGCACTGGCGCCGCCGCGCGCGGCGCGCGCTCAGAGCGCCGGCCAGCCGGCCGCCGCCCAGAGCGCCGGCCAGTCAAGTGCCGGCCAGTCAGGCGCAGGTCAGAGCGCCAGCCAGCCAAACGCAGTGCAGGAGAGTGGCAACCCGATCAACGATCAGGGGAGCAGCTACAACTACCGCTCCAACATAACCGCGATCACGCCGGGCGTGCCAGGTCTGAGCCTGCAGGTGCTCGAGTTCGCCGATCGGTTGCAGCTGGAGAATCACACGGGCAAGACCGTCACGATCGACGGTTACGAAGGCGAGCCCTATGCGCGCGTACAGGCGAACGGCACGGTCGAAGTCAATACGCGCTCGCCGGCCTATTACCTGAACGAGAACTTCTATGGGCAGGTCACCGTACCCGCGACGGCGTCCGCCCACGCTGTGCCGCGCTGGACGGTGGTCGATCGCACGGGCGTCTTCGAATGGCATGACCATCGCATCCACTGGATGTCACCTGTGCCGCCGGCGCAGGTCAAGGACAAGAGCAGGCGCACGAAGATCTTCGACTGGCAGGTGCCGATCCAGGTCGGCAATCAGCCGGGGGCCGTCAACGGCCAGCTCTTCTGGGAACCGGAGGAAGGCACCAAGACGCCCGTCGGCGCGATCGTCGCGCTGGTGGCGATAGTCCTGCTGGGCTTGGGGTTCGTGCTGTTAGTGCGCAGGCGCAGGAGTTCGAGCGGCCGACCCACCCCGCGCGGAGGCGGAGAGGGGGGTAAGCCCGGCGCGCCGAGCGAACAGGCCCGCGAAGCATGGTAGGCGCGAGGACTCGCCGCGGAGCTGCTGCACAGCGAAGCGGCCGCACACGGCTCAGGCTGGCCAGGCACGCCTTATTGGTTCTGCTGCTGTTTGCCATCGCCGCGGTGACGAGCGCCGCGACGGCTTCGGCCCATGCCCAGCTGCTCGGCACATCGCCACAGAGCGGCTCGACCGTCGCGGTGCAGCCGCCGGAGGTGATCTTCAAGTTCAACCAGGCCATCGGCGGGACGCTTGGCGCGGTGCGCGTCTATGACGCCCAGGGAGACGAGGTCGACAACCTGGACGTCTCTCATCCGGAAGGCCAGGAGCACTGGATGGGCGTTGGTTTGAAGCCCCATCTGCCCGACGGCACCTACACGGCGACCTACAGGGTGATTTCGGCCGATACGCACATCGTCTACGGCGGCCTGGTATTCAACATCGGCCACGCTGGCGCAGCGCCCAAGTTCACCGTAGCGGGCCTGATCGGTCGTAATAAGAGCGGCAAGGTCACCGAGGTCGCCTTCGGCGTCGTGCGCGGTCTCGACTACCTGTCGATCGCGCTGATGCTCGGTGGCCTGGCCTTCCTGCTGGTGGCGTGGCTGCCGGGCCTCAGCGACGCGGCCGGAGCGCAGCCGCGCTGGCGCGAGGCCGCGCAGGCGTTTACGCGGCGCATGCAGCGGCTGCTGGGTGGCGCAGTTGTCGTGGGCGTGACGGTGAGCGTGCTCGGAGTGCTGCTCCAGGGTGCGAGTGCCGCAGGAGTGTCGCTGTGGGCATCGCTGAAAGGCGTGATCCTCGAAAACACACTCGAAAGCCGCTTCGGCGGCGTGTGGGGCCTACGGGCGATCGACTGGCTCGCCATCGGTGCTCTGCTGCTGCTGGCAAGGGCGCTGGGACGCCCGCCGCGCTGGCTGCTTGCGCTACTCGGGCTCGGCGCCGCCTATCTCGCGCTCACGCCGGCGCTGGCGGGACACGCCAGCATCCAGAGTCCCACGGGGGTCTTCTTCCCCTCCGACGTGCTGCACGTCCTGGCGGCGAGCGTGTGGGTCGGGGGCGTCGCGTGCCTGCTGCTGGCACTGCCCGCGGCGACGCGCCGCCTGGAGGGTCCGGAGCGCAGCCGGCTGCTGCTCGCGGTGCTCGCGCGCTTCTCGCCGCTGGCGCTCGGCGCGGTTGTCGTGATCGCGGTGACCGGGGTAGTGCAGGCCTACATCGACGTGCGCAGCTTCGAAGGTCTTTTCCACACGACCTACGGCGCTCTGATCCTCGTCAAGACGGCGCTGCTGCTGGCGTTGATCGGACTCGGCTGGGTCAACCGCGAACGGGTGATCCCCGCACTTGAGCGCGTTGTCGGCGCGGCGCGCGCGCCCGGCGGTGTGGGCGTGCTCGCACGGCGCACGTTGCGCGGAGAGCTGGCGCTGATGCTGGGCGTGTTCGGTGTGACTGCGGCGCTGATCAGCTACGCCCCGCCGATAGATGCCGCGAGCGGGCCGTTCTCGATCAACACCACGCTTGGCTCGGCGGAGCTTGAGATGACCGTCGAACCGGCCAGGGTCGGGCTGAACACGATTCACATCTATCTCATAAATGCCAAGGACGGCACGCAGTTCACAGCTACGAAGGAACTGATCGCCAGGGCCACATTGCCTGCCAAGGGCATCGGCCCGCTGCCGTTGCAGCCCAACCTGGCGGGGCCGGGCCACTACACGCTGAACTCGGCCGAGTTGAGCCCGGGGGGGACGTGGCAGATACAGCTGACCGACAGGGTGTCGGAATTCGAAGAGTACACGCAGACGGTGAAGGTCCCGATCAGATGAGGACGCGAGCGGTGGATTGAGACGCGAATAGATGAATACAGCGGTGGACGAGGACAAGCAGATGAATACCAACGCGATAGGAGACATGGATAATGAAGCGCACAGCGGCAACTCTCGTAATGGCGGCCACGGTCGGCTCGACCTGCCTGGCGCTGCTTGGGCCGGCGGCGGCGCAGGCGCACATCAGCCTGCATCCCAACACGATTCCGGCGGGCGCCTTCGTGACGCTCGACGTTCGCGTGCCTGGTGAGCAGGCCGGGGCCTATGCGTACAAGGTTGACATGCTTGTGCCACCCGGGTTCACCGAAATCGACACCCAGAACGTGCCCGGATGGAGCGTCAGGGAGATCATGGCCAAGCTCGCGACGCCGATACAGACCGACGAAGGTCCCATCAGCGAAGAGGTCTCGCAGATCGTCTGGACCGGCGACCGCACCACGCTGGGGCGACTTGAAAACGGACAGTTCATCCAGTTCCCGCTGTCGATCGCGATGCCCAGCGACATCGCCGGGCGGTCGCTGGCCTTCAAGACGATCCAGTACTACAGCAACGGCAAGGTGATCCACTGGATCGGCCCGCCGAGCGCGGAATACCCGGCGCCGACGATCAACGTCACCGCCAAGGGAGGCCTCATCGAGGAAGTCGCGGGTGGCGAGGCCGGCCCCGTGGCGGGGGAGACGGCAAGCGGGCAGAGCGGCGTGGCTTCCTCGGCGGCGCCCGTAGACAGCGCCAAGTCGAGCGGCGGCGCCAGCAAGGGCCTGGCGATCGCAGCGCTGATCCTCGGGGCGCTTGGGCTGGCGGCGGGCCTCGGCGGGCTGCTCACCGCGCGTAGGGGGCGAACGATGGCATGAGGCTGGGCGCCGTGTGTAGGGTTCGGGGGGTGGCGTGAGGCTGGGCGCCGCGCGATCGGAGCGATGGCGACCCGGCCTACGTCGATGTCGCGCAAGCGTGGTAAATTCCAGCTGGTTATGACCGTGCTCGCCTGCCTCATGCACTGGTATATCTCGATGCTCTACGTCGTGCCGGTGGCGGCCGTAGGGGGTTGGGGTTGGTGGAGTTCTCGGCGTACGACGCGTAGTCGGCGCCCGCCCTCTCCACCAGCGGCCAGCAGCCAGCCATAGTCGATCAGCAGCTCGCGTCCGCGCCCTCCGCGGCAAGCCGCCAGCCGTAGAGCAGAGCGGCCACCGAGGTCGCGAGGTTGAGGCTGGATACGCCTGGGCGCATCGGCAGGCTCACGCGCACCTGGGCACGCTTCAGCAGCTCCTCGGAGAGGCCATGGCGCTCGGTGCCAAACGCGAGGATCGCCCGTGGCGGCAGGCGCTTGAGGTCCAGCGTCTCGCCGCTGGTGTCGACGGCTATCAACGGCCGGTCGCAGTCGAGGGGGTCGTCGGCGACATGGGCCACGGGCAGAGCGAACTGAAGGCCCACGCCGATGCGCACGCACGTGGGGCACCACGGGTCGTGGATGCCCGTCGTGAGCAGCCCGGCGGCATCGGCGGCTGCCGCTGTGCGCACCGACCAGCCGATGTTGCCGAGCCCGCGCGGGCGCTCCAGCAGGACGAGCGGCGCCGGGCGCGGATCGGCCAGCGCCGCGGCTACGTCCACGGATGGGCGTCTGGCGAGCGCGATCACTCCGGTGATCGGAGCCTTCAAGCCAGCCGCTTCCAGGCGCTCGGGCGAAGTCACGAGCGTATCGGCAGGCAGACGTCCCGGGACGTCGGGCGCCAGCGCCGCGCCGAGCTTGCGCACCTCCTCACGGTCGGTGATCGCTGCGCGCAAGATCTCCGCGCCGAAGCGCAGCGCGTGCTTGAGCGCATGAAAGCCTTCGATGAGCACCAGATCGGGATCGCGCCGCGCCTGGCGCAGCGCGGCGAGAGGGTCGGAGGGTATGGGGACTGGTTCGGAGGAGGGCATCACGCAGCCCAATCCTGTCAGGCCATCTCGTCCGCGTGGGCGGCGGGTCGGCCAAACAGGCGCGGCAGCAGTTACAGACAAGCGCGGCAGCGGTTAGTCTGATGGGCACGATCCCTTCGACTTCAGGCGGTGCGCCGTGCCCGAGAAGCTGACGCTGTACGTATGCCATATCGACGACGGCGGTCCTCCGCCACACGCCTGCAGGCGCGCGCAGCGCCAGCTGCGGGCCACAGGCCACGACTTCGACAAGAAGGTGTTCGGCAAGGGCATCCCCTTCGGCCTGTTCACCAAAGGCAAGCGGCCCGAGCTGAAGGCGATGAGCGGGCAGGAGAAGCTGCCAGTGCTGCAGCTGCCAGACGGCAGCACCGTCAATGGCAGCGCCAATATCATCGCGTGGGCCAAGGCCAACGCTCCGGCGGGCGCTGCGTCGGCTGGCTGATAGCGCCGAGACATAGCCAGCCGGCAGCCGAGCTTTCGGTAGAGCGGACCATCACGGAGTCGAGATTGATCGAGGCGATCGTGAGCCCTACACAGCCTGGCTGGAGGGCGCTGATGAGAAACATTTCTCAGGCGTGATTCGCGTCCAGGCCACCGGCCGCCCTTCTGGTGACTGCGTGATCCGAATTTGACTATATGCTGGATCTCCGTTAATGGAGAATGGAGGTTCTTTATGTTGAGCGTCAAAGGGATCACGCTGTGCATCGTGGCCATGCTCATGCTGAGCGCTGTGGCTGCTACCGCAGCTTCGGCAGCTTCGCCGGCATGGTGGGTCGCTAAAAGTCAACTCAAAACTGGAGCAAAAGAAGCGGTCGCCAACACTACGAAAGTCAATAAGCCCTTCGTGATAGAAGGAGGTCCAATCAAGGTCGAATGCACGTCCATAGCGCTCGAAGAAGCGGTCATAGAAGGCGAAAACACCGGACATGAGCATGCGATCGTCTTCAAAGGCTGCGAAGACGTCACACAGAAACCATGTACCGTCATCTCGACGACCTCAGACCCACTGAAAGAGACGCTGGAAGGCAAAACTGGGAGTTTCAAGCTCAACTTCGAACCCACGTCAGGTAAAGAAGTGGGGACGGTCATACTCTCCGGGTCGGGGTGTACCGCCACAAAATTGATACTGGTCGGCAGTATGGCGTGCGAATACCCAAACGTGGAAACCGAAGCATTTGCACACGTTCTCGACTTCACTCTAACATCGGGCACCAAACTCGAAGCCCTCGGTCTCGGCATCAAAGTCAAACTTACCGGTGAAGACGAATTCTGGCTCGCCTCTGAAAAGTTGTGGTCTGCGAGATGACGACTCTTGGAGGCAGCTCCTGAAGCGTCGCCAGCTGGCCTCTTTGGGGCTGGGGTATGTGTTGCAATCCCCGGCCCCGAGAGGGCTCCGGATGAAGTGGCACACCAACGGGGCGGGGAGGTCGCCTGAAGCGAGGAGGTATCGGGGCGCGCCCCGATCGCTCGGCTGGTCATCCTCCGACGGGGGCTCGGAGGTCTCCGACAGAGGTCACGGAGTTGCTCCCAGCGACCGGGGCGCTGATGGCGCGTACCAGTCCGCCAGCGTTATTGAGCCATTCGATCTTCGTCGGATCGGTTTCAGTCATGATCTTCTCCCACTGAATCGTGATCCTGCGCCGCTGAGCCTTGGTGAGGTGCTTGTCCGTCAGCTCTGGCTCCAGCCGTTTCAGATCGTCTGCGAGGCGAAGGGGCGGTGGCGGTGGCGTGAACAGGAAGGAGTTTTCGCTGATGGGCACGATGATCGGGGCCGCGGCCCGGTAGGCGATCCGCACCGAGGCGATGCCGTTGGGCACGAGTTCGACAGTCGGTTCCCTGGTGAAGTCGCTCGACCGGAAGACCCGTAGGCCTTCGTCGATCGCGGCGAAGGGTTCGCATCCGGGGAGGGGCGCGTTCCTGCTGCCGCCCACCTCGATGATGCAGTAGACCGGCTCGGTCAGGCGCCGGTGCTGCTGTTCTACCAATTCGCTGCGTCGCACCCCGACCGGCAGACAGTGAGTTGGGAGCACCGCGTTGGGCTGTCCGAAGGCCGGGATCACGAAATAACGTTGGCCGTCGGAGAGCCTGGTCAGCTGCCGGACATAGGCAGGATAGTAGCTTGAGAGTTCGTAGTCCTTAGAGAGTTCGCGGGCCAGTCCGCCGCCTGCCGGTTTCAGCGCAGGAGGCTCGTCGCTTGGCACCGCGAACCTGCGAAAGATGGCAAAGCTGGACAGGACCGTGGCTTCCAGCGGGGTCGCAAGTTTTCTTGGGGAGCGACGGTCTTGGTCCAAAGAGCCTGAGTACCCGCGGTATGCAGGGTGATGACAGGCGCGTCCCGTCCCCCGTCGCCGTCTCTGCCGAGCAGCTGGCAACGAGGATCAGGCCAAGCACGCCAATCAACGCAGCCAAGCTCTTAATACAGGTAGTCATGAGAACAAAATGTCTCTATGAATTGGATCATGCGCCATACTTTACACATGTCGAGCACGAAGTAGTGAGGCGCGGCGGCGGGCCGGGGATTCGAGCGGTGCCTATCTGCGAGTGACGCGAACAATCTCCGCATTGCTCGCTAGGGGTAGGCCGCCGTCAGCCAAACAACCGGTTTCGAGAAGCTGAAGAAGTCCGAACAAAGTTGTTATGAGGGCGTGACCCGGCGAGTCAGGCGCCCCGCGGGCAGCGATATAGTCGAGATCGAAGCCATGTCTACGAGCATTACTCAGTCCTCAGTGCCGAACGCTGCCGAGCACAGTGCACGGTTTCACGAACTCGCCGAGCACGAAATCGTCGAGATGAAGGACTACATCATCAAGAGGGAGGCCGCTCTCGATCGAGATCTGCTGCCCTACGGCGATCCACGGGACAAACGGGTGCTCGTGTTCGGCTGCGGCTACGGCAACGAGGTGCTCTGGGCGGTGCGACGCGGCGCGCGATCCATTCTCGCGACAGACCTCAGCCCTGGCCTCTCGCCCGTGCCGTTCGAGCGGGCGATGGCCGAGCTGGGACTGAGCCACACCGACTACGAGTTCCGCCGTGAGAACATCCACGACACAGCCCAGACAGGCGACCAGTTCGATCTCATCGTCTCCAATGGGGTCTTCGAGCACGTGCACGACCTGAAGGGCGTTCTCGGCGCCCTCCGCCCGCTGCTGCGGCCGGGCGGTCGCATTGCGATCTTCGCGGACGGCCTTTGGTACTCCTCGATCGGCGGGCACATCGCCAAAGGTCCGTGGGAGCACCTGTATCGAGACCCTGTCGAGTTGAAGGCAGAACTGTCCGCGCGCCGCTGGGACGTGTTCTGCAACCAGCTCAATCGCATGACTGCCAGCGATTTTCTCGACGCGCTGCGCAGCGTCGGAATGCTCGTCCTTCAGTTCAAGCTCGGCCGTGACCCAAACTTCTCACAGATCGCTTACCACCTGTCAGACATCCGATCGAGATGCGACGTCTCACCAACCGACCTCTCGATCGTGTCGATCGGCTGCGAGCTGTGTTTTCCTGAGCACATCTGACCGTGGCAAGCCCGCCTATCGGTGGGGCTGGGTAACGGCTACGTGACGGCCGCCAGCTAAGCTTTCGTTAGCGGCGCGGCTCGGAGTGCGACGCGCTTGTTGCCGTCGGTAACGGGTGGTTGCGCATGATGCGAGAGGCGAGGATGTCGGCCCTAGCCGCTGGCTGCTCGTGTTCGTAAGCCATGAACAGACACCGGCGCGGATCATCTCGCGGTCACCGTGCCGGAGACCATCGAGACCAGCGCAGAGAAACTGGCTGCAGCGCGCTGGCCGCGGTTTGATGAGTGTCCGCCGTACGAAGCGGCGGGGAGTGCATAAGACGCGCTCGGTCATCACCATCCAGCGGCGGTCTGTCCGCGCGCCGAGTGGGAGACAATGTCATTGGCCATGGAGAGGCCGAGTCTGGAGATCGAGCCTCTCCGTGGACAGGCTAGGCAAATTCGATCACAATTCGGATTTTCCTAATCGGAGCGGAGGAGATCATGTTGAGAGCAAAGAGGGCGCTGCTGTGCATCCTGGCCATGGTTGCGCTGAACGTAGTGTCGAACTCGGTGGCCGCGGCGGCCTCGCCGACGTGGTGGGTCGCGGGAAGCAAGCTCGCACCGGGCGTGAAAGAAGCGCTCGCCAATACCACCAAAGTCGCCAAAGCGTTCGCGATAGAAGGAGACGAAGGTCAGATCGGAGTTCGGTGTCCGACGATACAGCTCGAAGAAGCCTCAATCGAAGGCGAAAGCGCCGCGCAGGAGCATGCCATCATATTCAAGGAATGCACCAATCTGAAAAGCACGGGCTGCCAGGCGCCCAGCACGATCACTACGAATCCTCTGAAAACGTCGCTGGAAGGCAAACCGGGGAACTTCCAACTGAAATTCGAAGCCACATCTGGCTCGACGGTGGCGACGGTCACGTTCTCGAACTGTATCCTGGGGAAAGTGCCGATCACCGGCTCAATGGCCTGTGAATACCCGGGAGTCGAAACTGAAGCCTTCTTGCATGAACTCGACTTCACTCTGGCTTCGGGGACCAAACTCAGCGCCGTCGGCATGCCGATCACGTTCGTCGGCGACGACGTCATGTGGGTCGCCTCCAACAAAAAGTGGTCTGCCAAATGACGATGCCCCAAGCGTAGGACCACGCCAGGCGTCGGGCCCGTTCCGGTTTTGCACGTTCGGACCCGACGCGGCTGCGCGAGACTTTGAAGCGACTACACGCGCCCGGCAAGATTCGAACTTGCGACCTCTCGCTCCGGAGGCGAGCGCTCTATCCACTGAGCTACGGGCGCAGATGACGCATCGAGCAGCGCCAACGCCCACGGAGCTTAGCGCCGGGGGCGCGCGCAACGACGGCGCGGTGTGCCGGCAGAGGGCCGCGCGCGGGCGGCCCTCGCCGCTACCGTAGCCCCATGGACCTCTCGATCTTCTTCGCCGGCACCGGCGGCTCGGTTCCGGGCCCGCGCCGCGGGCTGCCGGCGATCCTGGTGCGACGCGGCGCAGACCGCCTGCTGTTCGACTGCGGCGAGGGGACGCAGCGCCAGCTGGTCCGCTCGGTCGGTTTGGCGGATCTGGACAGCATCTTCATCACGCACTTCCACGCCGACCACTGGCTGGGGCTGCCGGGGATGCTGAAGTCCTTCGCGCTGCGCGAACGCGCGCAGCCGCTGACGGTCTACGGCCCGCCGGGCCTCGAGAGCCTGATGGCACAGGCGCGCTTCATCTACGGGCGTCTGCCCTATGAGCTGGAGATCGTGGAGCTGCAACCCGCGGAGACGGTGCGACGCGACGGCTACCTGGTGGCTGCCGTGCTCGTGCGCCACCACCGCGGAACGGCCTTCGGCTACGCACTCGTGGAGGACGCGCGTCCGGGGCACCTCGATCCGAAGCTGGCCGAGCGCCTGGGGGTCACGCCGGGGCCGGACTTCGGGCGGCTCCAGCGCGGGGAGACCGTCAATGGCGTGCGCCCCGAGCAGGTGATGGGCGCCACGCGCGAGGGTCGCAAGCTGGTGATCTCGGGCGACACCAAGCCCTGCGAGGCGCTGCGCATCGCGGCACACGAGGCCGACGTATTGGTGCACGAGGCAACCTTCACCGAGGAGGACGCCGGCCGTGCGCGTGAGACGGGGCACAGCACCGCGCGCCAGGCCGGCGAGCTGGCCGCGGAAGCGCGCGCGCGGATGCTGGCGCTTGTGCACCTCTCCACACGCCATGCCGCCGCCGACTGCAAGCGCGAGGCGCGTGTCGTCTTCCCGCAGGCAGAGGTGCCGCGCGACTTCGACACGATCGAGGTGCCCTTTCCCGAGCGCGGCCCGGCGCAGCTCGTGCGCTGGTCCGATCGCGTGCGCACAACGGAGCGCAGTGAGGCGGAGCGCAGTGAGGCGGAGCGCAGTGAGGCGGAGCACGGGGCGAAGCACAGCGGGACAGAGAGCAGCGAGGCAGAGCGTGGCGCGGGCGGCAGCGAATCGGAGAACGGCGGAGCTGAGCGTGAGACGGAAACCGCTGGGCCCAAGTCGACATCGGCCGTCGCATGACCAACCGTTGCCCAACCAACTCCAACCGTCGCATAACCAACTGATACATTCGTGTCGTCAACTCCTTTAACCCGGTCCCGCGAGGCCAGGAAGGACAAAGAGCGTGGATCGAGAGAAGGTCGTCCTCGGCGAGGACGACATCAGGCGAGCGCTGGTGCGCATCGCCCATGAGGTAGCCGAGCGCAATCCCCAGGCGTCTGGCTTGGCTATTGTCGGCATCCACCGCCGCGGCGCCTTCCTTGCCCGACGCCTGCAGACTTTGCTGGCCGAGCTGCTTGACAGAGAGATCCCACTGGGAGACCTGGATATCGGCTTCTACCGCGACGACGTCGCGCGGCGGCCGCAGGCGCCGGTGGTACACGCCTCGCACATCGACTTCGACGTCACCGGCCATACGGTGGTGATCGTGGACGACGTGCTCTATACGGGCCGCACCGTGCGCGCCGCGATCGAGGCGCTGTTCGACTACGGCCGCCCCGAGCGCGTGCAGCTGGCGGTGCTGGCCGATCGCGGCCACCGCGAGCTGCCGATCCGGCCGGACTACGTGGGCAAGAACCTGCCCACCTCGCGCGGCGAGCACGTGCACGTGCGCCTGACAGAGCTGGACGGGGTGGATGAGGTGGCGATCGCGACTGCTGCCGCCGCGGAGGCAGGTGTATGAACCATCTGCTCTCCATCGAGGAACTGGACCGCGCCGCGATCGAGCGCATCGTGGGCCAGGCCGAGCGCTTCGCCGAGGTGAGCGACCGCGAGATCAAGAAGGTCCCGGCGCTGCGCGGGCGCATGGTTCTGAACCTCTTCTATGAGGCCTCGACGCGCACGCGCAGCTCCTTCGAGCTGGCCGCCAAGCGGCTGTCGGCCGATGTCGTCAACTTCGCGGCCTCGGGCTCCAGTGTGGAGAAGGGAGAGTCGCTGAAGGACACCGTGCTCACCCTCAGTGCCCACAAGCCCGACGCGATCGTGATCCGCACGCCGTGGGCTGGATCGGCGGAGCTGGTCTCGCGCTGGTGCTCGGCGGCGATCGTCAACGCCGGCGATGGCAAGCACGAGCATCCGACGCAGGCGCTGCTCGACGTCTACACGCTGCGCCGCCGTCTGGGGGCGCTCGACGGCGCGAGCGTCTGGATCGTGGGCGACGTTGCGCACTCGCGGGTGGCGCGCTCGAACATCCTGGCCTTCCAGAAGATGGGCGCCAAGGTAACGGTCGCCGGTCCGCCGACGTTGATCCCGAGAGGGATCGAGTCGCTGGGGTGCGAGGTGCGCTACACCCTGCGCGAGCTGCCGTCGGCCGACGTGGTGTACGCATTGCGGATGCAAAGCGAGCGAATGACCGAGGCGTGGGTGCCGTCGCTACGCGAGTACGCCACCTGGTACCAGATCAACGGCAGGCGTCTGGGGCCGCGGCAGGTGCTGATGCACCCGGGACCGGTCAACCGTGGCGTGGAGCTTTCCGGCGAGGTCGTCGATTCTCCGCAAGCCGTCATCACCGCGCAGGTCGAAGCCGGCGTGGTGGTGCGCATGGCGGTGCTGTACGAGCTGCTCTCCGGCAGCCCCGTGCGCGACGCCACCCCTACCCACGAGCCCCAGCTCGCGTGATGGCTAGCTCGCCCCTCGTTCACGGCCCGCACACGGCGGTTGACCTCCTCCTAAGCGACGTCCATGTGCTGGATCCGCGCGCGCGAATCGACGCCCGCCACGACGTACGCGTACGCGGCGGGGAGATCGCCGAGCTGGCCTCACCTGGGACGCTCGAGCGGGAGGACGGCAGCGAGACGATCGAGGGCCGCGGTCGGCGCCTGCTGCCGGCGTTCTTCGATCCGCACGTGCACCTGCGCACACCCGGACAGGAGCACAAGGAGGACCTTGAGACGGGCACTCGCGCCGCCGCCGCCGGGGGCTTCGGGGCGGTGCTGGCGATGCCGAACACCAACCCTGTGATCGACTCGGCGCCGCTGCTGCGTTCACTGCGCGACGCCGCGGCGCGCGAGGCGCGCGTGCCGGTCGGCTTCCTGCCGGCGATCACGCGCGGGCTCGCCGGCAAGGAGCTGTCGGAGATGGCCGAGCTGCGCGAGCAGGGCGCAGTCGGCTTCACCGACGACGGCCGGCCGGTCGTCGACGCGGGAATGCTGCGCAAGGCGCTGCGCTACCAGCGTCTCTGCGGGGGCGTCGTGGCGCTGCACGAGGAGGATCCCTCGCTCTCGCGCGGCGGAGCGATGCACGAGGGGGCCGTCAGCGCCGCGCTGGGCATCGCCGGGATTCCCAGCGTGAGCGAGTCCACGATGCTCGCGCGCGACGCGATGCTCGCGGGGTACGAGGACGGGAGGGTGCACTTCCAGCACCTCAGCTGCGTCGACTCCGTGGAAGCCGTCGCCGCCGCCAAGGCACGTGGCTTTCGCGTGAGCGCCGAGGCGACCCCCCACCACCTGCTGCTGACCGAGGAGCACGTCCGCGGCCTCGACACGCGCATGAAGATGAACCCGCCGCTGGCCACCGAGACCGACCGGCAGGCGCTGATCGAGGGATTGCGCGCCGGCACGATCGACTGCGTTGCAACCGACCACGCGCCGCACGCGCGCGACGAGAAGGAAGTCCCCTTCGAGCAGGCCCCGATGGGCACGACCGGGCTGGAGACGGCGTTCGCGGCGCTCTACACCGAGCTGGTGCTGCCGGGCGTCTTCGGGCTTGGGCTGCTGGTGGAGCGGATGACGGCCGGCGCTGAGCTGTATGAGCTGCCGACGCCGAGGATCGCCCTGGGGGAGCCGGCCAATCTGACGTTGATCGACCTGGAGGCCGAGTGGACAGCGGGCGAGCACGGCTGGGAGAGCCGTTCGGAGAACTGCTGCTTCGCCGGCCGGCGTCTGCGCGGGCGGGTGCTGTTGACGGTCGCCGCCGGTGCCGTGGCTTACCGCGAGCGCGCATTCTCGGTGGTGGCGGCCAAATGATCCTGGGTACGCATGGCGGCGCTGGATCTGCGTCCTCGGTCGCTCGCGTGCTGGCCGATCGGAGAGCCCGTCGATCTACGATCGGTACGCCACGCTCCCTGCGTCCTTGCCCAGCTTGCCCTGCGTACCCAGGATTGCGGGGAGAATCGGCATGAGCCTGCTCTCGCGCGGGCATACGGCGCTCGTCGTCGTCGATGTCCAGGAGGCATTCAGGCCGTACTCGTCCTTCGCGCAGGTCGCCGCCAACTGCGCGAAGCTCGTGCAGGGCGCGCGCATCCTCGACGTGCCGCGCGTGGTCAGCGAGCAGTACCCCAAGGGACTCGGGCATACGGCGCCCGAGGTGGGGCTCGCCGAGGAGCCGATCGTCGAGAAGACCATCTTCTCGGCCGCACGCGCCGAGGGCTTCGATCTCGGCGGCCGCCGCCAGGCGGTGGTGTGTGGAATCGAGACGCACGTGTGTGTCTCGCAGACCGTGCACGACCTGCTGGCCGATGGTGTGGAGGTGCACGTGCCGGCCGACGCCGTGGGCTCGCGCCACGAGATCGACTACCAGCGCGGCCTGGAGCGCCTGGAGCGCGCAGGCGCGGTCGTGACCACCGTCGAGGCGATCCTCTTCGAGCTGCTCGAGCGCGCCGGCACGCCGGAGTTCAAGGCCGTGCAAGGGCTGATCAAATGAGCGGTGCGCACGTGGGGGAGCGGAGCGGTGCGCACGTCGGGGAGCGGGTTGGAGCTGCGCAGGCCGAGGTGAGCGCCGCCAGGGCCTATGCCGCCACGGCCTACGTACTGCTGGAGGACGGCACGCGCTTCGACGGCGAGGCCTGCGCCGCCCCTGGCCATGCCGTTGGCGAGGTGGTCTTCACGACCGGCATGTCGGGCTACCAGGAGTCGCTGTCGGACCCCTCGTTCGCCGGCCAGCTGATCACGTACACCTATCCGCACATCGGCAACTACGGCGCGAGCGCCGAGGCGATGGAGTCCGAGCGGCCGTGGGCGCGCGCGGCGATCATGCGCGCGGCGGTCAACCGCGAGGACGCCCCCGGCGCCGAGCGCGGCTGGCTGGACTGGCTCGCGGACTGCGGCGTGCCGGCGATCACCGGCGTGGATACGCGCGCGCTCGTGCAGCACATCCGCCAGCGCGGCGCGATGCGCGGCGGGATCTTCCCGGCGGAGCTTCCACAGACACAGGCCGCCGAGCTGATCGACGGAGAGCCGCAGATGGATGGCCAGGACCTCGCCGCCACGGTGACCCCCGGCGAGACGACCCACCACGGCGACGGCGACGGCCCGCGCATAGCGGTGCTAGACACGGGCATCAAGGGCTCGATCGTGCGCAACCTCGTGGCGCGCGGCGCACAGGTAACGCTGCACCCCTGCACGACCTCCGCGCAGGAGCTGCTGAAGGGCGACCCCGACGCCGTCTTCCTCTCCAACGGCCCCGGCGACCCGGCCGCGCTGGGCTATGTCGTGGACACCGTGCGCGAGCTGATCGGCAAGCGTCCGGTGTGGGGCATCTGCCTCGGCCATCAGCTGCTCTGCCGCGCGTTGGGCCTGGAGACCTTCAAGCTGCCGTTCGGCCACCGCGGCGCCAACCACCCCGTCAAGGACCTGCAGACGGGTCGCATCGAGATCACCTCCCAGAATCACGGCTTCGCGGTGGTGGGCCCTGGCGGCGAGCGCACGATCGCCGGCGATGAGCCCGTGCGCTGGCAGACCGACTTCGGCGTCGCGCAGCTCTCGCACGTCAATCTCTACGACCGCACGGTCGAGGGCCTGGAGCTGCTGGACGTGCCGGGCGGGACGGTGCAGTACCACCCCGAGGCCGGCCCCGGCCCACACGACAGCCTGTATCTGTTCGACCGTTTCCTGGCGCGCATCGCGGAGGCCCGTGCGTGAGCGCGCACGCACGGATAGGTCTTTTGGGAGAGCCGCCTCGCGGCGGCGTGGTGTTCGCGCATGGCCGGCATGGAGCGCCGACGGGTGCCTAGACGCAGCGACATCCACAAGGTCCTGATCCTGGGTTCGGGGCCGATCGTGATCGGCCAGGCTGCCGAGTTCGACTACTCCGGCGTGCAGGCCTGCAAAGTGCTGCGCGAGGAGGGCTACGAGGTGGTGCTAGTCAACTCCAACCCGGCGACGATCATGACCGACCCGGAGTTCGCCGACGCGACCTACGTCGAGCCGCTGCTGCCGGGTCCGGTGGCGCAGGTGATCGAGCGCGAGCGTCCCGACGCGCTGCTGCCGACGCTCGGCGGGCAGACCGCGCTGAACCTCGCCAAGGCGCTGCACGACAACGGCACGCTGGAGCGCTTTGGGGTGGAGCTGATCGGCGCGAACTACGACGCGATCTCCTGCGCCGAGGACCGCCGGCTGTTCGGCGAGGCGATGCACAAGGCCGGTCTGAAGATGCCGGCCAGCGCGATCGCCGCTGCCCCTCGCGACGCTGACGGCCACTTCGATTACGCGCATGGCATGGCCGAGGCGCAGGCGGCGCTCGCCGAGGTCGGCCTGCCGTGCATCGTGCGACCCGCCTTCACGCTCGGCGGGCGCGGCGGCGGCATCGCCTACACCACCGAGGAGTTCCGCGTGACCGTCGCGCGCGGCCTGGAAGCCTCGCCGATCGGCCAGGTGCTGCTCGACCAGTCGGTCATCGGCTGGGGGGAGTTCGAGCTGGAGGTGATGCGCGACCGCGCCGATAACGTCGTGATCGTGTGCTCGATCGAGAACGTCGATCCGATGGGCGTGCACACGGGGGACTCCGTGACGGTGGCCCCGCAGCAGACCTTGACCGACAGCCTCTACCAGCGCCTGCGCGACCAGGCGATCGCGGTCATTCGCGCGGTCGGCGTGGAGACGGGGGGCTCGAATGTGCAGTTCGCGGTAAATCCCGCGACCGAGGAGATCCTCGTGATCGAGATGAACCCGCGTGTCTCGCGCTCCTCGGCGCTGGCCTCCAAGGCCACGGGCTTCCCGATCGCCAAGATCGCGGCGCGCCTGGCCGTGGGCTATCTGCTGGAGGAGATCGACAACGACATCACCGGCGTCACACCGGCGTGCTTCGAGCCCACGATCGACTACGTCGTCGTGAAGTGGCCGCGCTTCGCCTTCGAGAAGTTCCCCGGCGCCGTGCCGACGCTGACGACGCACATGAAGTCGGTGGGCGAGGTCATGGCGATCGGCAGGACCTTCGCGCAGGCCTTCGCCAAGGCGCTGCGCTCGCGCGAGCTGGATAAGCCGCCGCGCCTGCAGGGCCTCTCCGAGGAGGAACTGCTCGAGGGTCTAAAGACCCCGACGGCCGAGCGCTACGAGACGATCCTGGAGCTGTTCGGGCGCGGCGCCGCGATCGAGCCGATCCACGAGCGCACCTGGATCGACCCCTGGTTCCTGCGCGAGCTGAAGGCCCTCGTCGAGGATCCGGACGCAGCCTTCGCGGGCGAGCGCACGTTCAAGTCGGTTGACACCTGCGCCGCCGAGTTCCCGGCGCGCACGCCCTACTACTACTCCGGCTGGGAGCGCCCCGGTCCCGACGGCGCCCGCCACGAGGTCGTCCGCGGCGAGCGCCCCTCCGTCGTGATCCTCGGCTCCGGTCCCAACCGCATCGGCCAGGGCATCGAGTTCGACTACTGCTGTGTGCACGCTGCCATGACCGTGCGCGAGTCGGGCCGCGACGCGGTGATGATCAACTGCAACCCCGAGACCGTCTCGACCGACTACGACACATCCGATCGCCTCTACTTCGAGCCCCTGACGCTGGAGGACGTGCTGGGCGTGATCGAGGTGGAGCGCCCGGAGGGCGTGATCGTGCAGTTCGGCGGACAGACCCCGCTGAAGCTCGCCGCGGGCCTGCAGCAGGCCGGCGTGCCGCTACTTGGCACGAGCGTCGATGCGATCGACCTCGCCGAGGATCGCGGGCGCTTCGGCGCGCTACTCGACCGGCTCGGCTACGAGGCCCCGCCCTACGCCACGGCCAACTCCGTGGAGGAAGCTCTGACGCGAGCCGAGGATGTGGGCTATCCGTTGCTCGTGCGCCCTTCCTACGTGCTCGGCGGGCGCGCGATGGAGATCGTCTACTCGCGCGAGGGTCTTGCCGACTATCTGGCGCGGCAGAACAGCGCGACAGGATCTCGCGATGCGGCAACCACGGCCGGCCCCCAGGCCGGCCCATCAAAAAAAGAAGGCGATATCTTCCTCGATCGCTTCCTCGAGAACGCAATCGAGGTCGACGTTGACGCGCTCTGCGACGGACACGAGGTGTGGATCGGCGGGATCATGCAGCACGTCGAGGAGGCCGGCATTCACTCCGGGGACTCGGCCTGCGTGCTGCCGCCGCACTCGCTTGGCGGGGAGATGCTGGAGCAGATTCGCGCGGCTACGCGCGGCATCGCGCTGGAGATCGGCGTGGTGGGCCTGCTCAACGTGCAGTACGCCATCTACGAGGGGCGGCTCTACGTGATCGAGGCCAACCCGCGCGCGTCGCGCACCGTCCCGTTCGTCTCCAAGGCCGTCGGCCTGCCGCTGGCCAAGCTCGCCTGCCGGATCATGCTCGGCGAGTCGATCGCCGCGCTGGGGCTGCCGCGCGGGCGCGAAGGGCTTGGGTTCGGCGAGCACGTCTCGGTCAAGGAGGCCGTGCTGCCGTTCGACCGCTTCGACGGCGCCGACGCGGTGCTCGGCCCAGAGATGCGCTCCACCGGTGAGGTCATGGGCATCGCGCGCGACTTCCCCACGGCCTTCGCCAAGGCCCAGGCCGCCGCCGGCGTGCCGCTGCCCAGCGGCGGCACGGCGTTCATCACGGTCACCGACTCCGACAAGGCCGGCGCCTTCGCCATCGCCCAGATTCTGCACGACGCCGGCTTTCGCATCGTCGCCACGCGCGGCACCGCCGAGGCCATCGCGCGCATGGGCGTACCGGTGGAGCGTCTGAACAAACTGGGCGAGGGCTCGCCGCACGTCCTCGACTGGATCGAACGCGGCGACGTCGATCTGGTCGTCAACACACCCACCGGCTCGGGTGCGCGCACCGACGGCTGGGAGATCCGCCGCGCCGCCGTCGCTCGCGGCGTCTCCTGCCTGACGACGCTCTCTGCCGGCGTCTCCGCCGCGCGCGCCATCGCCAGCGCCCGCCAGGGCGGCGAGCCGCCCGTGCTGTGTCTGCAGGAGCTGCACCAGAGCGCGCACCACGGCGGGGCCGAGCGGGCCGAAGTGGCGTGACGGCGCTCGGCCGACGGCGCCTGCTCGTCACGGGCAACGTGGCGTTGGGCGCATACCGCGTGCTGCGCGTCGCCGACCCCGACGGTCCGGCGCCCCAGCCCGGGCAGTTCGCGATGCTGGCTACCGTCGAGGAATGGGGGGGAGGGGAGGACGAGCGCCCCTACCTGTCGCGTGCCTTCTCCGTCGCCCGTTGGAATGACGGTGAGGCGAGCTATCTGCTGGAGGACGTGGGACCCGGCACGCATCGGCTCTGCGAACTGGAGCTGGGTGAGGAGCTGTGGGTCTTAGGTCCGCTCGGCAACGGCTTCAGCCTGCCGCAGGACGATCAGCGGGCGATCCTGGTGGGCGGTGGCGTGGGGATCGCGCCACTGGCCATCCTCCGAGATGCGCTCACCGAGGCCCGCCCCACCGTCCTGCTCGGCTTCCGCGATGGCGCCCGCGCCGAGGGCGCCGCGCTGCTGGAAGGCGCGCGGGTGAGCACCGACGACGGCTCGGTCGGTCGCCACTGCCTCGTCACCGATCTGCTCGCCGAGGAGCTGGATCGTGAAGAGCAGTTTGATCGCGAAGGCGCCGAGGCGAGCGGCGGTCCCGCGACCGTCTACGCCTGCGGCCCAGCCCCGATGCTGGAGGCCGTGCGCGCGATCTGCGCCGCCCGTCAGGTGTCGGCCCAATTGGCTTTGGAGTCCGGCATGGCATGTGGCTTCGGCGCCTGCTTCGGCTGCGTCGTGCCGCGGCGCGGTGGCGGCTATCTGCGTGTCTGCATCGACGGCCCCGTGATCGACGCCGCCGAGCTGGACCGCGTTGACGCCCACGCCGGAGCCCCCTCATGAGGCGGCTCGTGCCCTGTTTGGGACCCTTGGCGGTCGCATCCGTACATACCCGGAAGCAGGCGCCGTGAGCGTTCACTTCTGTGGTCTGACGCTGGCGCATCCGATCGTCAACGCTTCGGGCACCTTCGATCTGATCGCAGCCGACGCCGCGTTCGGGGAGTCGCTGCGCGCCGACTTCCCATTCGCTGCATTCGTCTCCAAGACGATCACGTTGGAGCCTCGCCACGGCAACCCCCCGCCGCGTCTGTGGGAGTCTCCGGCGGGGCTCATCAACTCGATCGGACTGCCAAACAAGGGCCTCGCCGGCTACCTCGCCCACGACCTGCCGGCGCTGAGCGAGCTGCTGGCCGGGACGGGCGCTCCGCTCGTGACGAACGTGATGGGCTCGACGGCCGCCGAGATAGCCCGGCTTTTGGCGGCCTGCCAGGAGCGCAAGGAGATCGCCGCCGTGGAGCTGAACGTCTCCTGCCCCAACGTCAAGACGGGCCTGGACATCGGCGCCGACCCGACCCAGCTGCGCGCCGTCGTGCGAGCGGTCCGCCCGAGCCTTGCAAAGCCGCTGATCGTCAAGCTCACGCCCAACACCGCCGACGTGGCGGCCTGCGCCGAGGCCGCCGAGGAGGGGGGTGCCGACGCGATCTCCCTGATCAACACGCTGCGCGCGATGGCGCTCACGCCCGCCGATCGCCGAGGAGCAGCTGCCGGCGCTGAGTCGGACGAGGCGGGAGCAGCCGGCCCAGGAGCGATCCGCGCGCCGTGGTTGGGCGGCGCCACCGGCGGCCTCTCCGGTCCGGCGATCCGCCCCGTGGCGCTCGCGCAGGTCGCGGCAGTCGCGGCACGCGTCTCGATCCCTGTTGTCGGCATGGGCGGCGTGCAGAGCGCCCGACACGCCCAGGATCTGCTCGACGCAGGCGCCACACTGGTGGCTGTCGGCAGCGAGAGTTTCCGCGATCCGG
Source organism: uncultured Solirubrobacterales bacterium (assembly GCA_963715515.1). Classification (GTDB taxonomy): domain Bacteria; phylum Actinomycetota; class Thermoleophilia; order Solirubrobacterales; family Solirubrobacteraceae; genus Palsa-744. Next base: position 2,989,541 of record OY970249.1, on the reverse strand, counting down.
CCGCCGGCGCACGCATCGCGCGGGCGCTTTAAAAACCCTGCAAACACACACGCACACCGTCCAGCAACCTCTACATTGCTAAACCTCGACCTGAGGTTCAGATCAATTAGGGCACTTTGCTTTCCTCGAAGGCCGGGGGTGTGTAGACTCGCCGCCCATGTCAATGGCGACGGGCACGACGTCCACAATCCATGCGGCTGCCCCCGAGCGCTCCCTCAATCAGCGGATGGACGCGCTCGCACGCGCCAACCAGATTCGCACCAGGCGCGCGCAGCTCAAGCGCGATCTGAAGTCCGGGCGGCTGTCGATCCACTCGCTGCTGCTCAATCCGCCCGAGTACGTGGAGACCGCCAAAGTCTGCGACATGCTGCTGGCCGTGCCCAAGTATGGGCGCGTAAAGGTCAACAAGATCCTCGCCCACTGCCGCATCTCGCCGAGCAAGACGATCGGCGGCCTCTCCGAGCGCCAGCGCTCGGAGCTTGTCGGATTGCTCCGCCGCTAGCCGCGGCAGAGTTCGGCCGACTGCGGCATTAGGCTGGCCTTGGTGTCACGTGTATTCGTAATCACCGGCCCCTCGGGGGTCGGCAAGGGAACGTTGATCCGCGGCCTCATGGAGCGCCTGCCGCAGCTGCGACTGTCCGTCTCCGCGACCACGCGCGCGCCGCGCCCGGGCGAGCAGGACGGCATCGACTACCACTTTCTGACGCCCGAGGAGTTCGAGCGACGCGTGCAGCGGAGCGACTTCGTGGAGTACGCCGACTACGCCGGGCGCCGCTACGGAACGCTGCGCGAAGAGCTCGACCAGAAGATGCACGACGGCGCGGCCGTCGTGCTCGAGATCGAGGTGCAGGGCGCCAGCCAGGTGCGCAGCACGGTTCCCGATGCCCTGCAGATCTTCATCGCGCCGCCCTCGCTTGACGCATTGCGCACGCGCCTGATCGGCCGCGGCACCGATGATTCAGATGAGGTCGAGCGTCGCCTGCAGGTGGCCGGGCGCGAGCTGGCCGCGCAGTCCGACTTCGCCCACGTAGTCATCAACGATCGCCTCGACGAGGCGCTGGAGCGCCTGACGGGGATAGTCGCACTACACTTGAAGGCCAACGAGGAAAGGGCCGTCCCCCAGTGATCTCACCCCGCATCGACAAACTGCTTGAGAACGTCGACTCAAACTACGCCAGCGTGCTGGTCGCCGCCAAGCGCGCCCGCCAGATCAACAGCTACTACCACAACCTCGGCGAGGGCACTTTCGACGAGTTCCCGCCGCCGATGATCGAAACGGCCTCCAAGAACTACCTCACGATCGCCCTCGAGGAGGTAGCAGCGGGAAAGATCAAATACCACTACCGCTAGGACGAGCGTTGAGCGGCGCAATGCTGCGTCCTCGGTCGCTCGCGTACCGAAGCCGGGAGACACTGGCATCCCCGTTTCGGCCAGCACGCCACGCTCCCTGCGTCCTTGCCTTGCTTGCTCAACGCTCGTCCTAGCCGCGTATTTCGAGAACCGACTTCGAGAAACCGACTTCCATGCCCCGGATTCTCTTAGGTGTCAGCGGCGGCATCGCCGCCTACAAGGCGCTTGAGTTCGTGCGCCTGGCGAGCGGTGCCGGGCATGTGCTCAGGGTGGTGCAGACGCCCACCAGCCAGCGCTTCGTCGGTGAGGCCTCCTTCGCGGCGCTCACCGGCGCGCCGGTGCTCACGAGCGAGTTCGAGCGCGATCCCGCGCGCGGCGCGTTCCCCGGCCAGGCGCCACCCGAGCACGAGCCGCTGAGCCACCTGGAGCTGGTGGCCAACGCCGAGGTCTTTCTGATCGCTCCAGCGTCGGCCAACACGCTGGCCAAGCTCGCCCACGGTCTCGCCGACGATCTGCTCGGCAGCTGCGCCCTGGCCGCCACCTGTCCGGTGGCGGTGGCGCCGGCGATGAACAACCGCATGTACGAACACGCCGCGACGCAGGCCAACCTCGAGACGCTGCGCGAACGCGGCGTCCACGTGATCGCGCCCGACGTGGGGCGCCTGGCATCGAAGGGCGAGCATGGCGTGGGGCGGCTGGCCGAGCCGGCGCGGTTGCTGCAAGAGTGCGAGGCGCTGCTGGCCGACGTCGGGTCCGGATCGCCCGTGAGCGACCTGAACGGACTGCGCGTGCTCGTCAGCACCGGTGGCACGCGCGAGCCGATCGACAGCGTGCGCTTCATCGGCAACAGCTCCTCCGGACGGATGGGGCTCGCGCTGGCGGAGGCCGCGCGGGCGCGCGGGGCGCAGGTGACCGTCGTGGCGGCCAACGTCGCGCTGCCCCGTCCCGAGGGCGTCGCCTGGCGCGAGGTCTCGACCGCCGCGCAGCTCCAGCAGGCCTGCGAAGAGGAGTTTTCCGCTTGCGACATCCTGCTGATGGTTGCCGCCGTGGCCGATTTCCGCCCGGCAGCGCCGAGCAACGGCAAGATCAAGAAGGCAGCTCACGAGCACCTGCAGGTGGAGCTTGAGCCGACCGCCGATGTGCTTTGCGGACTGGCCGCGCAGCGGCGCGACGGGCAGACGCTCGTAGGCTTCGCCGCCGAGCACGGCGAGGGTGCCCTCGAGTACGGCCGCGGCAAGCTGGAGGAGAAGTGCCTGGATGCAGTCGTCGTCAACGACATCTCCCGCTCCGACATAGGTTTCGAGGCGGACGCCAACGAGGTCACGATCCTGACCGCCGCCGCCGAACGCCACGTCCCGCGCGCCAGCAAGGCCAACGTCGCCGAGGCGATCCTCGACGCCGTGCGCGAGTTGCGCGCCTGATCCTCGCCGGCATGCGCAAGTTGCGCGTCTGATCCTCGTCGGCATGTGCAGGCAGGTTGCGCGCAGGCACTTAACTGGCGCTCTACAGTAGAGGCATGGACAACGTCTATGACCTCTACCGGCGCGGCTGCGAGCTGCTTGATAACGGCGACCACATGGCGGCGATCGTGCCGCTCACGCGCGCCCGCGCGCTTGAGCCCGGCAAGGCGTCGATCCACGAGGCTCTGGGCCGGGCTCTGTTCCACGCCCAGCGCTACGCGGATGCTGCGGCCGAGTTCGAGGCGGTGGCCGAGCAGGCGCCGACCAACGATTACGCGCTCTTCTGCCTGGGACGTTCCATGCAGCAACTCGGCCGCCACCGCGACGCTCGTCATCCGCTTGCGCTGGCCTGCTCGCTGCGCCCCGAACGCCGCGACTATGCCGTCTACCGCGACCGTGCACGCCGTGCCTCGGTCGAGGCGTGAGCGCGCCCGCCCACGCCTCCGAGGCGCAGGACCCCGACGCACCGATGCTATGCTCGTCCGACAGCTTTCGTGCCCGCGTGCAGGCGCAGGCAGTCGTACCGAAAGTGGGCGGAGAGCCCGCTTTTTTTGTGTTCAAAGTCCGTTTGTCCAGCATCAGTTAGGAGGGAGTCGATGACAGCACTGCAGACAGAGATCGAGCAGCGGCTCGCCGCCGGCGAGCCCAAGGTCGAGGTGTTGCTGGCCGAGGTCCTCGGCGGCAGCACCCTGCGCGTGTTCATCGACCACCCCGACGGCGTTACGCTCGAGCTGTGCGAGCGCGTCACGCTCGCGCTGTCGGAGCTGCGCGAGCGCTACACGCTGGAGGTCTCCTCGCCGGGCATCGAGCGTCCTCTGACCAAGCCCGACCACTTCCGCCGCTTCGTGGGCCGTCGCGCCCGTGTACGCACGCGCACGGGATGGTCGGGACATCAGGATGGGCGCATGGGCCAGCCCAACCTGGGCCAGCCCAACCGCGAGGACGCGCGCGCCGATGCGCACCCGCGCACAGCGCGACGCAGCTTCACGGGTGAGCTGGTCGGGGCCACCGACAGCGAAATCACTCTTGCCGCCGACGGGACCATGATCGCAATCCCCTACGCGGATATCAGCCGTTCCAACCTGGTCGAGGAGTAACCGCCATGTCACGCGAAATCCTGGAAGCCATGCACGCGCTGGCGCGCGAGAAGGGCATCGAGCCGGAGAAGCTGATGCTCGCGCTCGAGGACGCGCTGCTGTCCGCTTACAAGAAGCAGCCCGGCTCGGCCAAGTACGCGCGCGTGGAGATGGACCGCGAGACGGCCGACTTCCGCGTCATCGAACTGATCATCCCCGAACGCCTGGAGGCCCACCTGATCGTGGAGACGATCGACGAGGGCACCGTCGTGGACCCGGAGACCGGCGAGCTGCGCGAACCGGAGGAGCCGGAAATCGACCCCGCCAAGTTCGAGGAGTACCGCGATCAGATCGGCGAACGCGACGTGACGCCCGACGACTTCGGGCGGATCGCCGCGCAGACGGCCAAGCAGGTGATCCTGCAGCGGATCCGCGAGGCCGAGCGCGACATGATGTTCGAGGAATACCGCGACCGCGTGGGCGAGCTGATCACCGGCATCGTGCAACAGTCCGACTCGCGCTACACGCTCGTGCAGCTGCGCGAGCGCGTGGAGGCGCTGCTGCCGAAGTCCGAGCAGGTCGAGGGCGAGCGTTACGACCACTCGCAGCGCATCAAGGCCGTCATCAAAGAGGTCTCGCCCTCCACCAAGGGGCCTTCGATCATCGTCTCCCGGCGGGATCCGGAGCTGATCAAGAAGCTCTTCGAGTTGGAGGTTCCCGAGATCGCCGACGGCCTCGTGGAAATCGCCAACGTCGCGCGCGAGCCGGGCTACCGCTCGAAGATCGCCGTGGTCTCCAACACCGACGGCGTGGACCCAGTCGGCGCCTGCGTGGGCCCGCGCGGATCGCGCGTGCGCATGGTCGTCTCAGAGCTGCGCGGCGAGAAGATCGACATCATCCCCTTCAACGACGAGCCCGCGCGCTTTGTCGCCAAGGCGCTCTCGCCCGCCCGCGTGCGCGAGGTCTTGGTGGACGACGAGGCCAAGCAGGCGACCGTGATCGTGCCCGACGACCAGCTCTCGCTGGCGATCGGCCGCGAAGGCCAAAACGCCCGCCTGGCCGCGCGCCTGACGGGCTGGCGCGTGGACATCCGCTCGGAGACCGAATTCGCTGCCGAGGAGGCCGAGCACGGCTACGAGGAGGAGGAGGTGCAGGGCCGCTGCGCCGCGATCCTCTCCAACGGCCGCCGCTGCCCCAACGCGTCGCTGCCCGGCTCGCGCTACTGCGGCCTGGAGAGCCACCAGGCGCTGGCCGCCGTCGAGGGCGATCATGTCGATCTCGCTGCCGCCAACGCCCAGGCTGGGGAGCCTGTCGAGGAGCAGACGCCATAGCGGCGCACGTGCCCCGGCGCCGCTGCGTCGGCTGCGGACGGGTGGCGCCAAAGCCTGAGCTGCTGCGTATCGCCGTCGCGAGCGGCGACGGCGCTCGGCGTCATGCGGTCCTCGACGAGGCCGGCACGATGCCTGGCCGCGGCGCATACCTGTGTCGTGGCGGACAACCCGATCTGCCGGCCAGGGAGTGTCTGGAGCTGGCGGGCAAGCGCGGTGGCCTACCTCGCGCCCTGCGCTGTTCTGTGACCTTGGCCCCCGAACTCGTAGAATTGATCGGAGAGTGGCCCAGTCGGCCGCAGGCCGGCTGGTCGCAACGCGGATTCGCGCCGCAGGCGCGTGTCTCCCGGCTTCGGTCGGGCCCCTCTACATTTCTGGTCAACCCATGAGCAAGAAGCGTGTACACGAGATCGCCAAGGAGCAGGGCGTCTCCAGCAAGGAGCTGCTGGAGAAGCTGAAGGCTGCCGGGATCCAGGCCAAAGCGGCTGCCTCCTCGGTCGACGAGGCTGCAGCGTTGAAGGTGCTTGGCTCAAACGGCGCCTCGGCTCCGACGGCAGGCTCCGACGGCGGCACCTCAAGCCCCTCAGTCGCTCCGCCGGCACCGCCAGTCGTGAAGGCCGCGCCCGCTCCGCCCAAGCCATCCGCGCCCCCCGCCGCCGCACAGGCGCCAGCAGAGGCGCCGGCACAGACACAGGCAACTGCTCCAAACGCAACTGCGCCCACCGCGGAGTCCTCGGCATCCGTCGCAGGCGCCGTTGCCGACCCATCCACCGCTACCGCACCCGCCACTACCGACGTCAACGCGGCCAAGGCCGAGGCCGAGCGCGTGCGCCCGACGCGCGATTCGCGCACGGGGGAGCGTACGCCCGCGGCGGCGGCCGGTCCTGGGGGACGCCGACGCGTGGTGATCGACTCGCAGGCGAGCCGCCGCCAGCAGGGCGGCCCGGCCAACCAGCCCCAGCGCCGCCCGCGACGTGGCCGACGCCGGCGCGGCACCTATGACGAGACGATCGCGCCGATCGACACCGCCGCAATGGAGGCCACCGACCTGATCCGCGTCAACTCGGGCTCGACCGTGAAGGACGTCGCCGAATACCTCGGCGTGCCGGTGCCGGAGGTGATCAAGAAACTGATGTCGCTCGGAGAGATGGCGACCTTGACACAGACGCTCTCCGACGACGCGATCCAGGTGCTGGCGGACGAGTTCAGCAAGGAGATCGAGATCGTCCACGCCGCCGACGACGTGGAGATCGAGCTGGTGTTCGAGGACGACGAGGGCGACCTGGTTGACCGCCCGCCGGTGGTCACGATCATGGGCCACGTCGATCACGGCAAGACCTCGCTGCTGGATGCCATCCGCGAGACCGAGGTGGCAGCGGGCGAGGCCGGCGGTATCACGCAGCACATCGGCGCCTACCAGGTGCGCCACGCCGGCAAGCAGATCACCTTCCTCGATACGCCCGGCCACGAGGCGTTCACCGCGATGCGCGCCCGTGGCGCGCGCGTGACCGATCTGGCGGTGATCGTGGTTGCCGCCGACGATGGCGTGAAGCCACAGACCGAGGAGGCGATCGACCACGCCAAGGCCGCCGACGTACCGATCGTGGTGGCGGTCAACAAGATCGACAAGGAGGGTGCGCAGCCCGAGCGCGTGCGCACCGAGATGACCCAGCGCGGCCTGCAGCCGGCGGAGTGGGGCGGGGAAACGGAGTTCGTGGACGTCTCCGCCAAGACCCGCCAGGGCCTTGACGATCTGCTGGACACGATCCAGGTGGTGACCGACCTGGAGGAGTTGAAGGCCAACCGTGAAGCCGAGGCCTCGGGCACCGTGATCGAGAGCAAGCTCGACCCAGGCCGCGGCCCGGTGGTGAGCATCCTGATCCAGCGCGGCACGCTGCGCGTCGGCGACGCGCTCGTGGCAGGCGCCAGCTTTGGGCGGGTGCGCGCGATGCACGACTTCACCGGCTCGCGCGTGAAACGTGCGCTGCCGGGTGAGCCCGTCGAGGTATTGGGTTTTGACGGCGTCCCCGAGGCGGGTGAGCTGGTGCGGGTCGTCGAGAACGAGCGCCGCGCACGCCAGCTCGCCGGCGAACGCGCCAACCGCCTGAAGACCGAGGCGCTGGCCAGGCGCTCGGGGCGCAAGATGTCGCTGGAGGATGTCTTCAAGCTCGCGCAGGAGGGGACCGTCAAGGAGCTGGGGCTGGTCGTCAAGGCCGACGTGGCCGGCTCGCTGGAGGCGATCGAGGACGAGATCGCCAAGCTGCCTCAGAACGAGGTGACCGTCAACATCATCCACCGCGGCGTGGGCGGCATCAACGAGTCCGACGTGATGCTCGCGGCCGCCTCCAACGGCGTGATCCTGGCATTCAGCGTGCGTCCCGTGGGAGATGCCCGCCAGCTTGCCGATCGCGAAGGCGTCGAGATTCGCTCCTACTCGGTCATCTATCGCGCGATCGAGGAGCTGCGCGCCGCGATGCAGGGCATGCTGGAGCCCGAGGAGGTCGAGACCTCGCTCGGTCAGGCCGAGGTGCGTCAGCTCTTCCGCGCCTCGCGCATCGGCGTCATCGCCGGCTCCTACGTCACCGAGGGCAAGGTCACGCGCGGTTCGCGCGTGCGCGTGGTGCGCGAGGGCACCGTCATCTACGACACCACGATCTCCAGCCTGCGGCGCATCGCCGAGGACGTGCGCGAGGTCGCGACGGGCTTCGAGTGCGGCATCGTGCTCGCCAACTTCCAGGACCTGCGCGAGGGCGACACGCTGGAGACCTATGAGACACGCCATGTGGAGCGTGAGCTAGCCTGATAGTAGGATGACGTCGGACCGCATGCGTCGCGTCGATGAGGCGATCAGACAGGTGATCGGGGGAGCCGTGGCGGGAGAGCTGAAGGATCCAAGGGTGGGATTTGTGACCGTGACCGATGTCAGGACCAGTGCCGATCTGAGCCATGCTCGCGTCTACGTGAGCGTGCTTGGCGAGAACGGTCGATCCTCCGAGGCCGCCCAGCGCGAGGCGAGCATGGAGGGCCTGCACAGCGCACATGGTTACCTGCAGCGCAGGGTGGCCGGCGAGCTGCACCTCAAGCGCACGCCGACGCTGACGTTTGTCTACGACGACACCCTCGACCGCGCGCTGCGTGTGGATGCGCTCATCGAGGGCGGCGAGCGGCCGTGAGCAAGGCGCGAACATGAGCGGGCACAACGGCAGCGCCGCCAGCCGCGAGCTGGTGTTGGAGCGGATCCGCACGGACTCTCGCTTCGTGCTGGCCACGCACGAGAACATGGACGGCGATGCGCTGGGCTCGCTGGTGGCGATGCAGGGTCTGCTCACGGCGCTGGGCAAGGACGCGCCGATGTTCATCGCACCGAGCGAGCTGCCGCTGCCACACGAGTATCGCTTCTTCGTGCTGGAGAACACGATCCAGACGGCCCCCGCCGACATCGCACAGCGCACGGTGGTGTTCCTGGACTGCGGCAACATCGACCGCAACTCCGCTCAGGTGCTGCGCGACGGGGCGCACCTGCTGAACATCGACCACCACCACGACAACACGCGCTTCGGCACGCTCGACCACGTCGTGCCCTGTGCGTCGTGCACGGCTGAGATCGTGTGGGATCTGATGGGCGGCCTCGGCGTCGCTCCGACGCCGGCGGTTGCCGAGGCGTTGTACGTCGGGCTGATCACCGACACGGGACGCTTCATGTACGAGAACACCGGGCCGCGTGCACACGAGATGGCCGCGGCGCTGATCGCGGCGGGCGTGGACGTGCAGTGCGTCTATCGCAGGCTGTTCGAGGAAATGCCGTTCCCCAAGCTGGCCCTGTTCGCGCGAGCGCTCGCGCGAGTCCAGCGCTACGACGAGGGCGAGCTGATGCTGGCCTGGTTGGACGCCGAGGACTTCCACGAGGTCGCCGCCGAGTCCAGCTACTCCGAGGGCATCGTCGACATCCTGCGCTCCGTGCAGGGCGCCAAGGTGGCGGCGCTTGTGCGCGAGCTGACAGATCCTGCGCGCCGCGGCGAGCGCAAGGTCTCGCTGCGGGCCACCGACGACGACGTAGACGTCTCGCTGATCGCTCGCGCGCAGGGTGGCGGTGGCCACCGCCGCGCCGCCGGGTTCTCGACCACGCTGGAGCTGGACGAGCTGACAGCCTTCCTGCGCCAGGAGATCGCCACGCAGCTGCACCCAGCGCCCGCGCCGGCCTGACGGGCGTTCAAGATAAGCCGCAATCGTGGACGGCGTCTTTCTGATCGACAAACCCGCGGGCATCACCTCGCACGACGTCGTCGCGGCTGTCAGGCGTGCTCTCGCAGGCGCGAAGACAGGCCACGCCGGTACGCTCGATCCGTTCGCCACCGGCTTGCTGCTGGTGCTCGTGGGAAAGGCCACGCGCATCCAGAGGCACCTGATGGAGCTGCCCAAGCGCTACGAGACGGTCGCGCGACTCGGAGCGCTGTCGAGCACCGGAGACACCGAGGGTGAGATCACGGTTACCGGCAGGGTGCCGCCCGACCCGCCGGATCTACCCATCGGCGAGATCCGCCAGCGCCCGCCGATCTACTCGGCGGTGAAGATCGGCGGCGAGCGCGCCTACCGCCGTGCGCGCCGCGGGGAGACCTTCGAGATGCCTGAGCGGATCGTCACGCTGTACCGCTTCGAACAGCTCTGGCGCCGGGCCGGCACATCGAGCGGCGAGCGCGCGCCGATCGGCGAGCATGATCGACCCGCGTACGGGCTGGATCGCGCCGCCTTCCTGATCGAATGCTCCTCCGGGACATATGTGCGCTCGCTGATAGCCGACCTGCGGGACGCCTACTGCGAAGAGCTGCGCCGCACCGCGATCGGCCCGTTCGAGGTGCGCGACGCCATTGCGCCGCCGCGGCGCGGTGAGCCGTGGGAAATACCGCCGCCGCTCACGGTCGAGCAGGCGATGACGGCGCTCCCATAGGCTTCCGCACCGTGGAGATCGTCAGCCTGCCCGACGTACGGCGCCGCGAGCGTAAGGTCGCGGTGGGCACCTTCGACGGCGTGCACCTGGGACACCGCAAGGTGATCGAGGGCTCCGACAGCGTGCTCACCTTCGAGCCCCATCCGGTATCGGTCGTGGCCCCCCAACACGCGCCGAAGCTGCTCACCCCGCTTGACGTCAAGGCCCAGCTGATCGCATCCCTGGGTGTGGCGGAGCTGATCGTGATCCCCTTCGACCGCGCCTTCGCACAGCGAACGGCGGAGGAGTTCGTCAACGACGTGCTGCTCGACGCGCTGGGCGCCACGCGTGTGGCGGTGGGCGAGAACTTCCGCTTCGGGCACAAGGCGCGGGGCGACACACGCCTGCTGGCCGCGGACGGGCGCTTCCAGACAATCGTGCAGCCGCTGCTGGAGGTGGACGGGGAGATCGTCTCCTCCAGCCACATCCGCGGCCTTGTGGCGGCAGGCGAGGTGGGCCAGGCCGCGCACTTCCTCGGCACGCCCTTCCAGTTGCGCGGTGAGGTCGTGCACGGCGACAAACGCGGTCGCGAGCTGGGCTTCCCCACGGCCAACCTGATCCCGGAGGAGACGCTGGTGTGTCCCGGCCACGGGGTTTACGCCTGCCTTGCAGACGGGCGCCCGGCGGCTGTCAGCATCGGCGTGCGCCCGACCTTCCAGACAGGCCGCGCCGAGCTGATCGAGGCATACCTGCTCGACTTCGAGGGCGACCTGTACGGGCACTCGCTGCGCCTCGATTTCCTGCGACGCCTGCGCGGGGAGCGCCGCTTTGACAGCGCGGCGGCGCTGGTGGAGCAGATGCACCGCGACGTCGAGCAGACACGCGTGATCGCAGCTACCTCAGGCTGAGCCGACTCCAGCTTTGCTAGCCTGTCCGCCTGATGACCCTGACGACTGAGCGCAAGCGCGAGATCGCAGCCAAGTTCGGCTCCAGCGAGGCCGACACCGGCAATACCAAGGTGCAGGTGGCGCTTTTGACAGAGCGCATCAACCACCTGACCGAGCACCTGCGCGCACAGAGCAAGGACCATCACTCGCGCCGCGGCCTGCTGATGCTCGTCGGGCGCCGCCGCCGCTTCCTGGACTATCTGCGGCGCAGCGACCTTGAGGGCTACCGGGCGCTCATCAAAGAGCTCGGCCTACGCAAGTAAGACGGCCGATGGCCTTCGCGGAGCTGCATCCTCAGTCGCTCGCGTGCCAAGCACGCCACGCTCCTTGCGTCCTTGCTCCACTCGACCCTCGGCCGTCTTACTGCGGCCTATGAGCGTCCTCGACCCAGGCACGCCTGCTCCAAAGTTCTCGCTCGGCACCGAAGGCGGCGAGCGCTTCACCGAGCAGGACCTGCAGGACAAGACCACGGTGCTGGTCTTCTACCCCTTCGCCTTCAGTCCGGTCTGCACCGATCAGTTGCAGATCTATGAGCGCGAGCTGGCGGAGCCACGCGCAGAGGGTGTCGAGATCTATGGCGTCTCCTGCGATTCGAGCTGGGCGCAGAAGGCGTTCCGCGAAAAGCTCGACGTGACGATTTCACAGCTCTCGGACTTCGAGCCCAAGGGCGCGGCGTGCGCGGCCTTCGGTGTGCTGCACGAGGGCGGCTTCCCGCAGCGCGCGCTGGTGATCGTCGGCCCCGACGGCATCGTGCGCTGGAGCTATCAGGCGCCCTCGCCCGCAGATCTCCCGGGCGCACATATGGTCCTCGGCGGCCTGAAAAACGTCTGACGCCAGCGTGGCTCGGACGCAGGTCCGCTAAGCTCCCTCTCGTTCGGAAACGAGAATAAAAAAAGAACGAGCCGCCGACCGACGGGCGGACAGGAAGGCAGTGAATATGAGTAGCAACGCCGTGACGCGGGTCTCCGTGGAGATCGCAGGTAGCGAGATCTCATTTGAGACCGGCAGGATGGCCAAGCAGGCCTCCGGCGCAGTCGTCGTCCGCCAGGGCGACACGATGGTTCTTGCGACAGCCACAGCAGGTAACGAACGCGACGTGGACTTTCTCCCCCTTACGGTGGATGTCGAGGAGCGCATGTACTCGGCCGGAAAGATCCCGGGTTCGTTCTTCAAGCGCGAGGGGCGCTCGGGTGAGAAGGCGACGCTGACGGCGCGCATGATCGACCGTCCGCTGCGCCCGCTGTTCACCAAGGGGTGGCGCTATGAGACCCACCTGGTGGCGATCCCCATATCGGTGGACCACGTTCACCCCTACGACATCCTTGCGATGAACGGCGCCTCGGCGGCGCTGATGATCTCCAACGTGCCCTTCGCCGGTCCCGTCGGGGCCGTGAGGATCGGCAAGGTCAACGGCAACTTCGTCGTCAACCCCAACGAGGAGGACCTACTGGAGAACTCCGACCTCGACCTCGTCGTGGCCGGCTCCGAGGAGGCCATTCTGATGGTCGAGGCGGGTGCCAACGAGGTCTCCGAGGCGGAGATCCTGGACGCCCTGGACATCGCGCACTCGGAGATCAAGAAGCTCTGCCAGCTACAGCGCGATCTTGCCGCGAAGGTCGGCAAGGAGAAGACGCCCGTCGAGGTCCCGACCGTCAACGCCGCGCTGTTCGATCGGATCCGCGCCTCGCACGGTCAGGCGCTGGACGCGGCCACGCAGGTCGAGGACAAGCTCGAGCGCCAGGACGCCTGCAAGGCCGTCGAGGGTGCGATCCTGGAGCAGTACGGCCCCGCTGCGCCCGAGGGCGCGAGCGAGGAGCAGCTGGTGCAGGCCAAGGCCGATCGGGCCACGGCGCAGCTGGCTTTCGACAAGCTCGAGAAGGCGATCATCCGCGAGCGCATCGCGGTGCACAAGAAGCGTCCCGACGGTCGCGCGGAGAACGAGATCCGCGACATCACGATCGAAGTGGGGGTGACGCCGCGCACGCACGGCTCGGCGCTGTTCACGCGCGGACAGACGCAGGCGCTGAGCGCCGCCGCACTGGGCACGCTCAAGGAGGAGATGCGCCTCGACACGCTCGGGCTGCAGACCAAGAAGTACTACTTCCACCACTACAACTTCCCGCCGTTCTCGGTGGGCGAGGCCGGACGGCTCGGCCCCAAGCGCCGCGACATCGGTCACGGCGCGCTCGCCGAGCGGGCGCTGCTGGCGGTGGTTCCCTCGATCGAGGACTTCCCGTACACGATTCGCGTCGTCTCGGACATCTTCGAGTCCAACGGCTCGTCCTCGATGGCCTCGGTGTGCGGCTCCTCGCTGTCGCTGATGGATGCAGGCGTGCCGATCAAGCGGCCGGTGGCGGGCATCGCGATGGGTCTCATCAAGGAGGGTGAGGACTACATCGTCCTGACCGACATCGCCGGCGTCGAGGACCACCTGGGAGACATGGACTTCAAGGTGGCCGGCACCGAGCGGGGCATCACGGCCCTGCAGATGGACATCAAGATCAGCGGTGTCACGTTCGACATCCTGCGCGATGCGCTCACGCAGGCGCACTCGGCGCGCACCTTCATCCTCGGCAAGATGGCCGATGTGATCGAAGGCCCGCGCGAGTCGCTGAGCCAGTTCGCGCCGCGCATCCAGACGGTCCAGATCGACCCCAGCCAGATCGGCCTGTTGATCGGCAAGGGCGGCGAAACGATCCGCGGCCTCTCGGAGGAGTTCGAGAGCCAGATCGACGTCAACGACGACGGCCAGGTGCTGATCTATTCGGCCAACGGCGAGCTGGGCGACGCGCTCGTGGAGCGCGTGCGGATGATGATGAAGGAGGTCGAGGTCGGCGACGAGTACGTCGGCAAGGTCGTCAAGACGACCACCTTCGGCGCCTTCGTGGAGCTGGCCAAGGGGACCGACGGCCTGCTGCACATCTCCAACGTCTCGCCCGGCCAGCGTGTGGACAGCGTTGAGGACGTGCTCAACAAGGGCGATGAGATCAACGTGCGCGTCGTCGAGGTCGATCGCGAGCGCGGCCGCATCGGCCTGCGCCTCTCGGAGGACCCAGATGTCGCAGGCAAGAGCGCAGAGGATCTCGCCTCGGTCGGCACCGGCGGAGGAGGAGGCGGCGGTCGTCCCTCGCGCAACGGACGCGACAGCAGGGGCGAACGCTCCGAGCGCGGTGGCGAGCGCGGCTCAGGCCGTCCCCGCCATGGGCGAGACCGTTCCTGAGCATCAGCTCACCACGCTCGAGTCGGGCGTGCGTGTGGTCACCGAGCGCGTGCCCAGCGTGCGCTCGGTGGCGCTCGGCTTCTGGATCGGCGCCGGCTCGGTGATCGAGCGCAACGAGCAGGCTGGGATCTCCCATCTGCTCGAGCACATGCTGTTTCGCGGCACCGAGCGCTACGGCTCGGAGGAGATCGACCAGATCTTCGATGCGATGGGCGCCGAGGTGAACGCCGGGACCGACAAGGAAAACACCTCCCTCTATACGCGCGTGCTCGATCGCCATCTGGACAAGGCGTTCGACGTGATGAGCAACATGGTCTGGCGTCCGCGCTTCGGCGAGCTGGAGACCGAGCGCGAGGTCGTCTTGGAGGAGATCGCGATGTACGAGGACGACCCCCAGGACAAGGTATTCGACGTGCTGGGCGAGGCCGTCTTCGGCACGCACCCACTTGGGCGTGCCGTGATCGGCAGGGCCGATGTCATACGCGCGACCGAGCGCGAGCACCTGCGCGATTTCCACGCCGAGCGCTACGTGCCGGAGAACATCGTGATCGCGGCCGCCGGGTCGATCGACCACGACGCGCTTGTTGAGATGGCGCAGGCGGCATGTCCGACAGACGCAGACGCAGATGGAGCTGGGAGCGTCGCGGGGTCGATCGGATCCACGAGCGCGCGGAGGCATGCGGCAGCGGTCCCACCCGGTGGGGACCTTCCCGATCCGGCGTTCGAGCGCAGAGTGCGCTTCCTGGCCAAGGACACCGAGCAGTGCCACCTCTGCCTGGGCGGGCGCGGGATCTCTCGCCACGACGAGCGTCGGTTCGCACTGAGGGTGCTCGAAGGAGTGCTCGGCGGCACGTCGTCGTCGCGGCTCTTCCAGGAGGTGCGCGAGCGGCGAGGTCTGGCCTACTCGGTCTTCTCTTTCTCCAGCCAGCACGTGTCCACGGGGGAGATCGGACTGTACGTGGGCACGCGTCCGGAGAACCTGGGGGAGGCGGTCAACACGATCGCGGGCGAGCTTGGACGCTTCGTGCGCGAGCCGGTGAGCACCGAGGAGCTGGCGCGTTCGCGCGAGAACCTGAAGGGGCGGATGGTGCTGTCGCTGGAGTCGACCGGCGCGCGCATGAGCCGCCTTGGCGCCTGCGTCCTGAACGACGTGCCGATCCTCTCGGTGGACGAGGTGATCGAGCGGATCGACGCCGTGCAGGCCGACCAGATCCTCGAGCTTGCGAGCGAGCTGTTCGCGCCGGAGCAGCTGTCGGTCGCCTGCGTCGGGGCCGACGAGGAAGTCTTCCAGCGGGCGCTGGAGCCGTTGGGAACGGTGCGGACGGCCGAGCGGGCCGCACGATAGTCGAGATGAGCACCCCGGTAGTCAAGATGAGCGCTGGAGCAACAGAGACGATCAGGGTTGCCGTGGCCGGCGCCGCCGGGCGCATGGGGCAGACGGTCTGCGCCGCCGTGGAGGGCGCGGCGGACATGGAGCTGGTCGGCCGCGCCGATCCCGTGCTCGGGGTCACCCTCGCCGAGGTGCTGCCCCGGGCGCAGGTGCTGGTCGACTTCACACAGCCCGACACGGCGTTCGCGAATGTGCAGGCCTGCGTGCAGGCCGCAGTGCACGTGGTCCTCGGCACCACCGGCTTCGACATCGAACAGCTGACCGACGCGCTCGCCGGGCCCGATGCGCGCACGCCGGAGGGGAGGCCGCGCGCGAACGTGCTCGTCGCGCCCAACTTCGCGATCGGCGCCGTCCTGATGATGCGCTTCGCCGCCGAGGCCGCCCGTCACATGGACAGGGCGGAGATCATCGAGCTGCACCACGACCGCAAGCTCGACGCGCCGAGCGGCACCGCCAAGCGCACCGCCGAGCTGATGGCCGCGGCCACCGCCGGCGAGGAGCCGCCGATCCACTCCGTGCGCCTGCCGGGCCTGGTGGCCCATCAGGAGGTGATCCTCGGCGCGCTGGGCCAGACGCTGAGCATCCGCCACGACTCGATCGACCGCGAGTCGTTCATGCCGGGGGTGCTGCTGGCGGTGCGTCGTGTGGCCGACCTCGCCGAGTCGCCGGTGGTGGGATTGGAGAACGTGCTGTTCTGATGAGTTCTCGGGTGGGCGCCGACGCGGCGCCGATCAGCAACACCGGTGTCGCAGTCGGAGAACGTGCTGTTCTGATGAGCCGCGGCGTGGGATAATGACGTCGATGCTCGATCTCGGCACGATCCTCACGGCGATTGTCACGCCCTTCGACGCGCAGCGGCGCGTCGATGAGGAGGCGTTCGTGGCGCTCATGAACCATCTGGCCGCGCACGGCTCTGACGGCTTCGTCGTTTGCGCCACGACGGGCGAGGCGTTGACGTTGACCGACGAGGAGCACCTGGGGCTGATCGAATTGGCCGTCAAGGAGCGTCCGCCGGGAATGACGATCGTGGGGGGGACGGGCTCCAACAACACGCTGCACGCCGCGCACCTGACCGAGCGGGCGACGGAAATGGGCGTCGATGCGACGATCAGCGTGACGCCCTACTACAACCGGCCCAGCCCGCTGGGGCTAAAGCGGCACTATGAAGAGGTCTCCAGGGCCACCGATAGGCCGGTCTTGCTTTACAACATCCCGCATCGCACGGGCGTCAACATCCCGCCGGAGCTGCTGGCGGAGCTGGCGCAGATCGAGCACATCGCGGGGGTCAAGCAGGCCAATGCCGCCGAGTTGCAGCTGATCGACGGGCTCGATCTCTATGCCGGCGACGACAGCTCCTTTGCGCGCGTGCTGGATCTGGGGGGCGCCGGAGGGATCCTCGTGGCCAGCCAGGTTGTGGGCGATGAGATGCGCAGGATGGTCGACGAGCCCGAGCGCCGCCACGAGATCGACGCCTCGCTGCGGGACGTGTACGAGACGTTGTTCATGACCGCCAGCCCCACCTGCACGAAGGCCGCACTGAGCCTCCTTGGCCTCTGCTCGCCCGCCGTGCGCCTACCGATCGTCGAAGCCACCGAGCATGAGCTGGCCACGGTCAGGACCGTTCTTGAGCGCCACGGCTTACTGGCCCAGCCCGCCGGCGCACCGTCTGTCGAGGCGCACCAAGCGTGAGCAAGCTGCGAGTCCTGCCCCTGGGTGGGCTCGGGGAGATCGGCAAGAACATGACCGTCGTGGAGTACGACGGGCGCATCGTGGTGGTCGATGTCGGCCTGCGCTTTCCGACGCCGGAGATGGTGGGTATCGACCTGGTGCTGCCCGACTTCACCTATCTGCGCGAGCGTGCAGCGGACATCGAGGCGATCGTCGTGACGCACGGCCACGAGGACCACCTCGGCGCGCTGCCGTGGGTGCTGCGCGAGTTGGGCGAGCAGGGCACACCGCCGCCGGTGTATGGGGGGGCGCTGACGATGGCGATGGCGAAGTCCAAGCTCGAGGAGCATCGCCTGAAGGACGTCGAGCTGATCGAGGTTGACGCCTCGGACACCTTCGAGCTGGGACCGTTCGCGCTGGAGCTGGTGCACATGACGCACTCGATCCCCGACGCCTCCGCGGTAGCGCTCGACACGGAGCTGGGGACGGTCCTGATCACGGGCGACTACAAGTTCGACCAGACCCCCGTCGATGGCCAGCCGGCGGACGTCTCGCGCCTGGCGGAGCTGGGGCGCGAGGGGGTGCTGCTGCTGTGCGGCGATTCCACGAACGTCGATCGCCAGGGCTTCTCGCCGTCGGAGTCGGTCGTCGGCAGGCATCTGGAGGAGGTCTTTTCGCGCTGCGAGGGCCGCATCGTGGTGACGAGCTTCGCGTCGAACATCCACCGCGTGCAGCAGGTGGTGGACGCCGCGCACGCGCTCGACCGCAAGGTCTCGCTGGTGGGTCGTTCGATGCGCAAGAACGTTGGGATCGGGCGCACGCTGGGGCACATCGAGGTGCCCGAGGGGCTGCTCGTGGGACCGCGCGAGATCGACGACTTCCCCGACGAGCGCATCGTGATCATCTCCACCGGCTCGCAGGGCGAGCCGCTGAGCGCGCTACGCAGGATGGCCTACCGCGACCACCGCCAGGTGGAGCTGCGCGAGGGCGACACCGTAGTCTTCTCGGCCACGCCGATCCCAGGCAACGAGCGCGCCGTGAACGAGACGATCGACCGGCTCTACCACATCGGCTGCGAGGTGGTGACGCCGCGCGACGCGCCCGTGCACGCCTCCGGGCACGGCTACGCGGAGGAGGTCAAGCTGATGCTCAACCTCGTCAAGCCGCGCTACGTGATGCCCTTCCACGGCGACTTCAAGCGCCTGCGCCTGCACGCGCGCCTGGCCGAGGCCGTGGGGATCGAGCCGGAGAACATCTTCCAGGGTGAGAACGGCCTGCCGCTCGACATCGACCAGCGCGGCGCGCGCTTCGGCGAGCGCGAGCAGGCGGGGATGGTGTTCGTGGACGGCGTGGAGATCGGCGACATGGCCGACGTCGCGCTGCGCGACCGCCGGATGCTCTCGGCCGACGGGATCTTCATCGTCGTCGCCACGATCGCCGAGCAGGACGGCAAGTCGGTCGCCGACCCCGAGGTGATCTTCCGCGGCGTGCCCTTCCTGGATGAGGCCGGCGAGCTGGTGGAGGAGATCCGCACGACCGTCGAGAGTTCGCTGGCGCACTCCGCGCAGGAGCAGATCCGCGAGGTGGACCTGATCCAGGAAGCGCTGCACGACGACCTGGCGAAGCTAGTTTACGACCGCCTGCGTCGGCGCCCCATGGTGCTCCCGGTCGTCGTCGAGGTCTGAGGCCAGCGGCAGACGCACTATGAAGCGGGCGCCAGGCTGCGCGTCCTGGAGCGTGACCGACCCTCCGTGTGACTCGGTGACTGCGCGCACGATCGCCAGACCCAAACCGAAGGAGCCGCCGCGATCGCCGGCCCCCCGCACGAAGCGCTCGAACAGCGTGCCGGCCAACTCGGGAGGCACCCCGGGGCCGTTGTCTTCGACGACGAGCACGGCGACACCCCCACCGGCAACCCCCCTCTCAATCCTGGTCGACACGTGTACCGCCGTACCGGCGGGAGTGTGGCGCAGGGCGTTCTCCAGCAGGTTGATCGTGAGCCGGTGCAGCTCGTCGCGCGCGGCCTGCACCGAAGCCGGGTGGACATCGAGGGAGATGTCGTGCTCCTCGCTGACAGGCCCCAGCTCGGCGGCGGCCTCGACGACGATCTGCGCCAGGTCGCAGGGCTCGCGCGGGACGACGTGCCCGACGTCGCTGCGCGCGAGCAGCAGCAGGTCAGCCACCAACCTGCGCATGCGCCGCGAGGAGCGCAGGGCCGACTGCGCGGCCTCGCCCTGGTCACCGTGCAGGCCATCGGCCAGCAGCTCCAGGTTGGCCAGCACGCTGGTCAGCGGCGTGCGCAGCTCGTGCGAGGCGTCGGCGACGAAGCGGCGCTGGCGAACGAGCATCGCCTCGGTTTCCGAATGCGCGGCGTCCAGCTCGCGCAACATGCCCTCCAGCGTGCGCGCCAGCTCGGCGACCTCGTCGTCGGCCTTCGGCTGAGGAACCGTCAACGACGGATCGCGGGTGTGCGCGATCCGCTCGGCAGCGTGCGTCAGCTGGGCGATCGGGGCCATCGCCCGCCGCGCGATCGCCATGCCGGCCAGCAACGCGAAGCCCGAGCCGGCAAAGACGCCGAGCAGCAGCAGCAGTCTGACGCGCGCGATCGTGGCCTCGTCGTCGGAGACGCGCCGGCCGTACTGCACGATGACTCGCCCGAGCGAGCCGCCGCCGGCGCCGACGACGCGCAGCAGCGCGTACTGGCTGACGACGCGATAGCCGTTGACTTCATGTGCGCCTTCCCTCGTCGGCTGCCCGAGCGAGGGGGCATGCGTGGTGGGCGTCTGCGCGATCAGCGAGCCGTCGATCGTGTAGAGCTTGATGACCGAGTGCGCGGGCACGCCCGGGAGGTCGTCCAGCGGGGGCTGGATCCCGGAGATGTGGAAGGTCGCGGGGTTGATGTAGACGTTCAGCTGCGTCGAGAGCTGCTGGGCCGTCTGTTCGACCTGGCGGTCGAAGTCGGTGCGAATGCGGCGCACCGTGAGCCCACCGACAACGAGCGCGAAGGCGCAGAGGATGAAGAACGTCAGGAAGGCCGAGACGACAGCCAGGCGCGTCCGTATCGGCAGCCGGTCGAAGGCGCCCGACACGCGCTCGCCGATGCGCGCGAGCGGGCCCAGCGAGCTAGGAGGCACGAAGGACGTAGCCGGCTCCCCGGATGGTGTGCAGCAGCCGCGGCTCGCCCTCGGCCTCGAGCTTGCGACGCAGGTTCGAGACGAAGACCTCGATCGTGTTGGTCGTCGAGAAGGGATCGTAGCCCCAGACCTCGTCGAGCAGCCGCTGGCGGGAGATGACGATGCGCTCGTTGCGCATCAGGTACTCCAGCAGCTCGAACTCGCGCTGTGTCAGCTCGATCTCGCGCTTGCCGCGCCCGACCTCGTGCGTGTCGGAGTTCAGCTGCAGATCGCCCACGCGCAGCGGCGCCGAGCCGCGCGGCGGGCGCCGGCGCAGCAGTGCGCGCATTCGCGCCAGCAGCTCCTGGCGCTCGAAGGGCTTGACTAGGTAGTCGTCGGCGCCGACATCCAGCCCCTCGACGCGCGACTCCAGCGCGTCGCGCGCGGTGAGGATCAGGATCGGCACATCGTCGTTTTCGCGCAGCCGCCGCGCGACCTCCAGCCCGTCGAGCTTGGGCAGCCCGAGGTCGAGGATCACGAGGTCGGGGGCGAAGGAGTGACCGTGTTCGAGGGCCTGCGCGCCGTCGGCCGCCGAGCGCACCTCGTAGCCCTCCATGCGCAGCGAGCGCTGGAGCGCCTGGGCGATGTCCTCGTCGTCCTCTACCACGAGCACGCGGGGAGCGCGAGAGAAGTCGTTCATTGTGCCTCTTTATGTAGCGGCTGTGACTAAACAGATGGTAAGGGGTCTACAGGCACGAGCAGGTGCCGCGGCGTTGGCGTCGAAGTCGCACGAGCATGCCCACCACGAGGAAACGCCCCGTCCGTCGACCGCCGCCGCGCTCGCGCCGCGGGCGCAGTGGAGGAAGGAGAAGAGCCGGCAGAGCCGGCGTGGTTGCCGCGTTGCGCCTGCCCACGCTGGACGAGCGTCAGCGCGATGTGCTCGGATTGGGGCTGGTTGCGGTGGGGGTCTTCATGGGCTTTGTCCTTTACGCCGGCTGGGATGGCGGGCGCGTCGGCCATGGCCTGGCGGTCGCCCTTGGCTGGGGCATCGGCCGCGCGCGCGGCCTCGCCCCGATTGCGCTGATCGTCGGCGGCGGCGCGATCCTGATGGCGCCCGTGCTGCCGGCGCTGCGCCCGCTGCGCACCGGCGGCCTGTGTCTGTTCGCCGGCGTCGTGCTGGCGCTGGCTGCGGGGACGCTTGGCGTGAGCGCCGGCACGCCGCACGGCGCGCAGTGGACGACTTCGTTCCTCAGCGCGCGCGGGGGTGCGTTGGGCGAGCTGAGCTACGTCGTCGCGCACCGCCTCGTGCAGCAGGTGGGCGTCGACATTCTCGTGGTCTTCCTCTTGATCGTCGCCGTGGTGCTGCTGACCGGTGCCTCGCTGGCGAACGCCGTCAGGGCGACGGGCGGGGGAGTCCTGGAAACCACGCGGATGCTGCGCACGTTGGCGAACACGCCCGAGACGCGCGTGCACCACGCGCCCGTAGAGCCCGAGCCCGACCGCGCGCCACCGCGCGAGCCGCTGCTGCCGCCGGAACCGGACGCGGCCGAGCTGATCGTGCGTGCGACGCACGTGGAGGCGCCGTCGCTCGACGGGACCGCGCTGGGTCCGGTGGACCCATGGGCCGCGGAAGCGGCCGAGGCTGGCGAGGACGGAGACGACGCGCTCGGGCATGTCCGCGCCGAACGCGTGCAGTCTGGCGGCGCTCAGGACTCCGAGGATCCGCTCGACGCCGATCTCGACGAGGAGACCGAGGAGGAGCAGGAGATCTCGGGCGTCGCACATGCCAGCGCCGCCGATGAGCTTGGGGAGTTGAGTCCCGATCAACTGACCCCCCAGGGCCGCCTGCGCGAGGCTGTGACCGACGACCCCGACTTCATCTGGCAGCTGCCGCCGGCCAACCGCCTGCTGGCGCGCTCCAGCGCGGAGCAGACGCGCCCCGATACGGCAGGACAGGAGCGCACGGCCGCGACGCTGGTGGAGGCGCTGGGCCACTTCGGCGTGCAGGCAAAGGTGATCGGCACCGTGGCGGGGCCGCACATCACGCGTTATGAGCTGCGCCTGGCGCCGGGCACGAAGGTGGCGAAGGTCGCTCAGCTCAAGGACGACCTGGCATATGCGCTGGCGGCCACCGACATCCGCATCCTCGCGCCGATCCCGGGCAAGCAGGCCGTGGGTGTGGAGGTCCCCAACGCCAAGCGCCGGATCGTGAAGCTTGGCGACGTCTTCCAGGAGCCCCCCGCGGACTGGTCGCCGCTGACGGTGTGGCTCGGCAAGGACGTGGCCGGCAAGGCGATCGGCGCCGACCTGGCGAAGATGCCGCATCTGCTGGTCGCCGGCACCACGGGCGCCGGCAAGTCGGGCGCGATCAACGCGATGCTCTGCAGCGTCCTGCTGCGAGCCACACCGCACGAGGTCAGGCTGGTGCTGGTAGATCCCAAGCAGGTCGAGCTGAACCATTACGAGTCGATCCCGCACCTGCTGACGCCAGTCATCACGAGCCCGAAGATGGCGGCCAACGCGCTGCAGAACCTCGTGCGCGAGATGGAGCAGCGCTACGGCACGATGTCACTGGCGCGCACGCGCAGCCTGGTGGAGCTGAACAAGGTGCGCGAGGGCCGCGGCGAAGCGCCGCTGCCGTACATCCTCTGCGTGATCGACGAGCTCGCGGACCTGATGATGGTGGCGCCGGCCGACGTCGAGGACTCGATCATCCGCCTGGCACAGAAGGCGCGCGCCGTCGGCATCCATCTCGTGCTGGCCACGCAGAGTCCGCGCGTGGACGTGATCACGGGCATGATCAAGGCCAACGTGCCCTCGAGGATCGCCTTCGCGGTCTCCTCGCAGACGGATTCGCGCGTGATCCTCGACCAGAACGGCGCGGAGTCGCTGCTAGGGCAGGGCGACATGCTGTTCTCGCCGGTCGGCACATCGCGCCTGCAGCGCATCCAGGGCGCGTACATCGACGAGGGGCAGATCGCGAGGCTGACTGACCTGTGGCGCAAGCAGGGCGAGCCCGAACTGCGCGAAGAGCTGCTGGAGGAGGTCGAGCCGGTCGAGGGTGGCGAGAGCGGACCGGATGACTTCGATCCCGACGAGGATCCGCTGCTGAGCGACGCCATCCGCCTGGTCGCGGAGATGCAGACAGCCTCGACGTCGATGCTCCAGCGCCGCCTGCGCCTCGGCTATACCCGCGCTGGCCGCCTGATCGACATGCTTGAGCGTCGCGGTGTGATCTCGGGCTATGAGGGCTCAAAGCCCCGCCAGGTGCTCGTGACCGAGGCCGATCTGCCGCGCGTGCTGGCCGCATTGGCGGAGCGCGGCGGCGCTGGAACGGCCGCCACAAACGAGCAGTCCGCGGAGCAGCCTGCCTTGCAAAGCTCGGATGGCGCCTAGCGCTACACGACCTGCGGGTGTATCTGCCCAGACGGGTCGTCGAGCACGCAGCGTTGCATAACCCAGAGGGCACCTGACGGTCGGTAGCCTTCCCCACGATGCCCGAGATCGGCCAAGCGCTCCGCGAGGCGCGTATGCGTGCTCGCATCGACATATCGGAGATCGAGGCCCAGACGAAGATCCGGGCCAAGTACCTGCGCGCGCTGGAGAACGAAGAGTGGGATCTGCTGCCGGGCCCGACGTTCGTCAAGAGCTTCCTACGCACCTATGGCCAGGCGCTGGGCCTGGACGGCAAGATGCTGGTGGAAGAGTACCGCCAGAACTACGAGCGCCCCAACGAGAGCGCGCTGGAGCCGATCGTCTCGAAGTCGAGCCGCCCGCAGGGCGCGGGACGCAGGGGCGCAGGCGGCCGTAGAGCTTCCTCCGCTCGCAGCGGCGGTGGCGCAACAGGCCCCTCCCGTGGCTACCTGATCGCGATCGCCGCAGTGAGCGTGCTGATCGTCGTGCTGGTGGTCGCGCTGCTGGCGGGAGGCTCCTCTCCCAAGAACTCCACGACCACCACCGGCTCGACGGCGAACGGGACCGGCACAGACCGCACGACTCACCGCACGACAGGTCTCACCGCGCCACCGACGACCCAGGCGCAGGTCGTATCGCTCTCGCTCCAGCCGACAGGTCCGATCTTCGTGTGCCTGCTTGGCGACGGAGGCCGCCGGCTGATCCCGGGCGCCACGCTCGAACCCGGCTCCATCCAGCCCACCTTCCACGCCAGGCACTTCGCGCTGACACTCGGCAACAACGCCGTGAAGCTGTATATCGACGGCTCGTTGCGCGTAGTGCCGCCCTCGAGCAAGCCGATCGGCTATTCGATCACGAAGGCCGGCGGGCGCCACACGCTGACGGCGGCGCAGCAGCCAACGTGCAAGTGAGCCTCCGCGCCGGCATCGTCGTCACGGGCACCGAGGTGCTGACGGGCGTGATCGTCGATCGCAACGGCCCGTGGCTGTCAGAACGCCTGCGCGAGCTGGGCATCGACACGGCCCACATCCTGATCGTCGGCGACCGCCGCGAGGACATGCGGGCGGCGCTCGAGTTCCTGCGCGCTCAGGGCATGCGCCTGATCGTCACGAGCGGCGGGTTGGGCCCCACGGCAGACGACCTCACAGCCGAGGTGGTCGGCGAGGTGCAGGGTCGTGAGATGGTGTTGGACGAGCCGCTTGAGCAGCGCATCGCCGAGATCCTCAAGCCTCTGGCCAAGCGCTTCCCGCACCTGGACATGGAGGCGATCCGAGCGGGCAACCGCAAGCAGGCGATCGTCCCATCGGGCGCGACGATCCTCGACCCGGTGGGCACGGCCCCCGGCCTGGTGGTACCTGCCGTCGGCGAGCACATGGGTGGTGGGCCCGGTGGTGCAGAGGGGGCCGGAGGTGCGGATGGAGCTGGAGGTGCAGATCGTGCCGGAGGTGCGGATGGAGCTGTCGGCGCCACCGTCGTCGTCCTGCCCGGCCCCCCGCGCGAGCTGCAGCCGATGTGGCACGCGGCCCTTCAGACCGATGCCATGCGCGCCGCGCTGGAGGGCGCCGGCGAGTATCGCGTGCGCACGCTGCGCCTGTTCGGCATCCCCGAGTCCGAGATCGCACAGACGCTGCGCGTGGCCGAGGATGGCGGCGTGCAGCTCGATCGCCTGGAGATCACCACCTGCCTGCGCCGCAGCGAGATCGAGGTGGTGACGCGCTACGAGCCGGATGGGGAGGAGGTCTACGCAGCGTTCGAGGCCGTCGTGCGCGCACGGCACGCCGACACGCTCTTCTCCGACGACGGCTCGACCATCGACGAGCAGGTCGCCGCGCTGCTGCGCGGCGATGCGCCGCTGGGCGTCAGGCCGCCGGCCCCTCAGCAGGCAAGGCTGCCCCCGCACACGATCGCCACCGCCGAGTCGTGCAGCGGCGGCATGCTGGCAGCCCGTCTGACCGACCCACCCGGCGCCTCCGCCTATGTGCTCGGAGGTCTCGTGACGTACGCCGACGAGGCCAAGGTCTCCCAGGCGGGCGTCGACCCGGAGTTGATCGAGCGCCACGGCGCGGTCTCCCCCGAGGTGGCGCAGGCACTGGCCGCCGGCGCCCGCACACGCTTGGGCGCCGACATCGGTGTCGGCATCACCGGCATCGCCGGCCCGGGAGGTGGAACTGAGGAGAAGCCCGTGGGCCTCGTCTGCCTGAGCATCGCCGGGCCGGGCGATGCCTGTTTGACACGCACCGCGAACCTTCCCGGTGCTCGCGCCGACGTGCGCGAGCGCGCCACAACTGTGGCGATGCACCTGATCCGCCGCGCGCTGCTGCGGTGAGCGGCGCCGCCACCGCCCGGCTGTTCGTCGCGATCGACCCGCCGGCGCAGGTGCGCGATCAGCTCGCCTCGTGGGCGCGCGTGGTGCTGGGGCCACGGCGGGGCGAGAACACGGGAGCGAACCGACCCCTGCGCGTGCTCGACTCCGAGCTGCTGCACCTGACGCTCTGCTTCCTCGGTGCGCGGCCGATGAAGGAGATCGAGCCAATTGCCGCCGCGCTCGCGGAGTGCGCCGTGGGCGTGGGGGAGCTGTCGGTGGGCGCACCGCTGTGGCTGCCACCGCGCCGTCCGCGCGTGCTTGCCGCCGAGATTCACGATCCCGCCGCAGATCTCACGCGGCTGCACGACTCGCTGGTTCGGGCCATCGCCGCTGCCACGGAGTGGCAGCCTGAGCACACCGGCGGGGCCCGCGGCGCAGGGCAGCGCAGGCGCTTTCGTCCTCACGTCACCCTCGCGCGTATGCGCGAGGGTGACGCACCACGTATGCGGGAGCTGCCGCCTACGCCAGCGCTCACGTTCACGCCTATCGAGCTGGTCCTGTACCGCTCGTGGCTCGCGCCGGAAGGCGCGTCCTACGAGGCGCTTGTGCGTACCACGCTCGTGCCTGCCTGATCGGCCCTGCGATCGGCTGCGCGCCTGCGCTGCCCGCATAGCGGGGTCTGTTTCCACGCGCTTGCGCTCCTCCATAGTGCGGTCTTCCTGTCCCGGGCTTGCGCTTCGGATACGAACATCTGTTCCGTCCGAAGCGGCCGTTAGCTTGCCCTGCTCAACCCGATTAGAGGTGGCGGCGCAGTTGGTTCGACTGGAGGCCGACGAGCCGGGCCGCTCTCTATTCCCAGTCAGGAGGAGCTATACGCCATGCCCGTCACCGACCAGGAGAAGGCCGCCAAGGCACGCGATGCAGCGCTCGCAGGCGCGCTCACGCAGATCGAGCGCGAGTTCGGCAAGGGCACGGTCATGCGCATGGGCGACGAGGGCGCGCAAGTGCGCGCCGACGCGATTTCCACGGGCGCGCTCTCGCTCGACCTGGCACTCGGCATCGGCGGCGTGCCCAAGGGACGCATCGTCGAGGTCTTCGGCCCCGAGTCCTCGGGTAAGACGACGCTCATCTACCACGTCCTCGCCGAAGCGCAGAAGCAGGGGGGGATGTGCGCCTTCATCGACGCCGAGCACGCCATGGACCCGCTCTACGCCAAGGAGATCGGCGTCGACATCGACGAGCTGCTCGTCTCCCAGCCCGACTACGGCGAGCAGGCGCTCGAGGTCGCCGACATGCTCGTGCGCTCCGGCGCCGTTAACGTAGTTGCGATCGACTCCGTAGCCGCGCTCACGCCGCGCGTGGAGTTGGAGGGGCAGATGGGCGACCAGACGGTCGGCTCGCAGGCGCGCATGATGTCCCAGGCGATGCGCAAGCTCGCCGGCAACCTCAACCGCACGCAGACGCTCTGCATTCTCACCAACCAGATTCGCGAAAAGGTCGGCGTCATGTTCGGCTCGCCCGAGACGCAGCCGGGCGGGCGGGCGCTGAAGTTCTACGCCTCCCAGCGGCTGGACATTCGGCGCATCGAGACGCTCAAGGACGGCACCGAGGCCGTCGGCAACCGCGTGCGCGTGAAGGTCGTCAAGAACAAGCTCGCCGCGCCCTTCCGCCAGGCCGAATTCGACATCGAGTTCGGCAAGGGGATCTCGACGGCCGGCTGCCTCGTGGACCTGGGGCTGGAGCACAACATCGTCTCCAAGTCCGGCTCCTTCTTCTCCTACGGCGAACAGCGCCTCGGGCAGGGTCGCGGCGCCGCCAAGACCTTCCTCAACGAGAACGCCACGATCGCCAAGGAGATCGAGGGAAAGATCTACGCGGCGCTCGGCCTCTCGCCCGACAAGGTCACGCCGCTGGAGCGCAAAGAGGAGCCGCCAACGGCGGTCCCGCAGGCCGCCTGAGCCGAAGCGGTTAAATCTTGGGGGGTGAAGCGCTACCACCTCACCACGTTCGGCTGCCAGATGAACGAGCACGACTCCGAGCGCATGAAGGGGATGCTCGAGTCGCTTGGCTACGTCGAGGCCGCCGAGCGCGCGCAGGCCGATCTGATCCTGTTCAACACCTGCTCCATCCGCGAGTCCGCCGACAGCCGCTTCATCGCGCATCTCGGCGAGGCAAAGCGCCTGAAGCTTGAGGAGCCCGAGCGGATCGTCGGCGTCGGAGGCTGCTGGGCGCAGTCGGTCAAGGAGGAGGTCTTCGCGCGCTTCCCCTTCGTCGACGTCGCCTTCGGCCCCGGGCAGGTGCATCGGTTGGCGGAGTTCCTGACCAGCGACTCGCTTACGGCGCAGGGATACTTCGAGTTCGAGGGCTTCACCGGCCACCTCCCGGCGCGCCGCGCGAGGCCCTTCCAGGGGTGGTTGCAGATCTCCGTCGGCTGCAACTGCGCCTGTTCCTACTGCATCGTGCCCTCCACGCGCGGGCGCGAGGTCAGCCGTCCGATGGACGAGCTGGTGGCCGAGGTGCAGGCGATGGCCGCCGACGGCGTGCGCGAGGTCACGCTGCTCGGGCAGAACGTCAACTCCTACGGCCGCGACCTGCGCGAGAGCGTTGCGCAGCCGGTGACCGCGCGGGACGAGGACCGTGGCGGCAGCGCCGCACAGGCGGCGCTCGCGCCGGGCGGGAGTCGTGTGCCCCGGCGCAGCAGCTTCTCCGGGCTGCTGCGCGCCATCGACGGGATCGACGGGATCGAGCGCATCCGCTACACGTCGCCCCATCCAAAGGACATGCGCGAGGACGTGATCCGCGCCCACGCCGAGCTGGGGGCGCTCTGCGAGCACATCCACCTGCCGCTGCAGTCGGGCTCGAGCCGGATCCTCAAGGCGATGCGCCGCACCTATGACCGCCGGCGCTATCTGGACCGCGTGGCGTTGATCCGCGAGCACGTCCCCGATGTGGCGCTCACGACGGACATCATCGTCGGCTTCCCCGGCGAGAGCGAGGCCGACTTCGAGGAGACGATGGAGGTCGTGGAGGAGGTCGGCTACGACGGCGCCTTCACCTTCATCTTCTCTCCGCGGCGTGGGACCGAGGCAGCGCAGCTGACCGACGGTCTCGTGCCGCACCCGGTGAAGGTGCAGCGCATGGAGCGGCTGCTCGAGGCCGTGCAGCGCCACGCCCGCCTGCGCGCGCAGCGCTTCGTGGGGCGCACCGTGGAGGTGCTGGTCGAAGGCCCGTCGCGCACCGACCCCGACCGGCTGCGCGGGCGCACACGCCACAACAAGGTCGTCAACTTCGCCGGCCTGGCCGCGCCCGGGGAGCTGACACAGGTGCGGATCGACTCCGCTTCCAGTCAGACGCTCATGGGCGAGGAGCTATTACTGGCGCGCGCCGCGGGCTAGTTGTCCCACGCACGGACTTGCCGAACACGGCCGGTGCGACACGAGCGAGACGCGCGATACGCCGACGGCAGACGAAGATGCGCCGCTCAGCGCTTGGCGCGCTGACCGCTCTCCATTGCGCCGGCCATATCCTCTGAGCCCATGCGGCGCGCCACCCGCGCGGCCAGCTCGGGGGCAATGCCGCTGAAGATCGCGCTGCCGCGCAGCGAGAGGGGGGCGACGTCGATCTCGGCGCGATTGCGCTCGATTGCGGCGAGTGTTGCGCGCGCGACATCGTCGGGACTGCGCGTGCCGACACCGGGCCGCAGCTTGACGCCGGAGTCGGCGAACATGCCGGCTTCGCGGATGAAACCGGGGAACACAGCCGAGACACCCACGCCGCTCGCGCGCAGGTCGGCGCGCAGGGCGGAGGCAAAGCCGCGCAGGCCGTACTTGGAAGCGTTGTAGAGCGAGCTTCCGGGGGTGGCCACCTTGCCGGACAGCGAGGACATGAACAGCAGGTGTCCCCGGTGGCGCTGCACCATCGCCGGGGCCAGCGCGTGCGCCAGCGCGATCGGCGCGCGCAGGTTGACGTCAAGCGCACGGTCGATCTCGTCCATCGTGAAGCTCTCCAGCCGGCCAGCGGCGGGGAGGGCGGCGTTGGCGACGAGGATGTCGATGTCGCCGGCCTCGGCAACCAGGCGATCGACCTCGGCGGCGATGCTTAGGTCAACCGCCAGGGCGCGCGCGCCCAGCTCCGTGGCAAGCGGCCCCAGCACGTCGGCGCGGCGGCCCGTCAGGACCAGCTCCGCTCCGCGCTGCTTCAGCGCACGGGCGATCGCATGGCCGATGCCGCCCGTGGCACCAGTCAGCAGCACTTTCGACCCTGAGATCTGCATTGCTGCAAGCCTACGGGAATGAAAGTCATTGCGCTGTTCGGCCCCACCGGCGTCGGCAAGACAGCCGTTGCGCTCGCGCTGGCCGACCGCCTGCGCGCCGCGGGGGAGCGGCCGGTAGCGGTGTCGGCCGACGCGCTGCAGGTCTACGTGGGCCTCGAGATCCTGACCGGCGTCGCCGCCGCGAGCGAGCGCGCGCGGCTGGAGCATCGCCTCGTCTCCTTCCTGCCGCTCGACGCGGCCTTCAGCGCGGGCCAGTACGCCGAGCTGGCGCACGCCGAGATCGACGCGCTGCTGGCCGAAGGCCGCCGCCCGATCGTCGTGGGCGGGACCGGTCTGTACCTGCGTGCGGCGCTCACCGAGCTGGATCTGCGCCCGCCGCCGCCCGAGGGCGTGCGCGAGCGCTGGCTCGCCGAGTTGGAGCGCGTCGGCGCGCCGGCGCTGTACGCGCGGCTGGCCGAACGGGCGCCGTGGGCCGTCGCCGAGATCGACCCCAACGACCGCCAGCGCGTCGTGCGCGCGCTGGAGCTGTTGGACCTCGGCGAGCTGGAGCCACCCGAGGGCCCCTCGCAGCTATGGACCGCCGAGGTGCGCCACCCGACGCTCCTCGCCGGCCTGACGATGGAGCGCGAGGCGCTGTACAGGCGCATCGACGCGCGCGTCGAGCAGATGCTCGCCGCCGGCGCGCGCGAGGAGGTGCGCCGCGCCCACGCCGCCGGCGCCAGCGAGACGGCGCGCAAGGCGCTCGGCTTCGAGGAGCTGCTGGGCGGCGACGTCGAGGCGATGAAGCGGCGCACGCGCAACTACGCTCGGCGCCAGCTCACCTGGATGCGCAAGCTCGCCGGCGTGCGCACGATCGACGTCACCGCGCGCACGGCAGAGGAAGTCGCGGAAGAGATCGTCGCCATGAGCGCCTAGACTGCGGCCCCCTATGAGGTTCGAAAAGTGGCAGGCGCTCGGCAACGACTACCTGATCGTGGAGGAAGGCGAGCTGCCGTTCGAGCTGACACCAGAGCGCATACGTCGACTGTGCGCGGGTCACTTCGGAGTGTTCGCCGACGGTGTGCTCCTGCTGTCGCGCAGCGAGGATGCCCGCTTCGTGGCCCGTCTGCGCATATACAACCCGGACGGCTCCGAAGCCGAGCTGTCCGGTAACGGCGCTCGCGAGGCGATTCTCTATCTACGCCGTCACAACTGGACCGACGAGGACGTTTTCTCGATCCAGGCCGCCGTGGGTGCGATCACCCCTACGATCACGGGGCCTGACACCTGCCGTGTGGATATGGGCAGTGCACAGCTGACCTCGCGAGATTTTCCCAGCGGCCCGAGCGACGGACAGGGAGCACTTGAAGTTGACGGACGCAGATGGAACTTTCAGCACGTCTCGATCGGCAACCCCCAGTGCGCCATTCATGTGGCTGACTTTTCCGAGTTGCTGGCCCTGGATCTGTCGGCGATCGGCCCGGGGATCGAACGCCACGAGCTTTTCCCCAATCGCACGAATGTCTCGTGGTACGCCGAAATCGAACCTAACCGCATCCGCGCACGGATCTTCGAGCGGGGTGTCGGAAGGACCTGGTCTTCCGGTACGGGAGCTATCGGCGCGGCGGTGGCGCATCGGCTGAACAGGGGCATCACAACCGGCTCGCCGGTGAGTGTCGTGCTTGACGGCGGCGAGCTGGAGGTCGAGATAGAACCCAACTTGCACATCAAGCTGAGCGGCTGGGCGAGACCTGTGTTCGCGGGTACGCTCAGCGACGATTTCCTAAAGGAGCTAAATGAAGCCGAGTGAGCGCCTGAGCCGCATCCCGCCGTACCTGTTTGCCGAACTGGAGCGCAAGATCGCCGCCAAGCAGGCGGCCGGAGTGGACGTCATCAGCCTGGGCATCGGTGACCCCGACCGCCCGACGCCGGCGCTGATCGTGGAGGCGATGCAGGAGGCGGTGACCGAGTCCGAGACCCACCGCTATCCCTCCAACCGCGGCCGCCACGACTTCCGCGTCGCGCTGAGCGACTTCTACGAGCGGCGCTTCGACGTGGACGTGGACCCCGACGGCGAGATCATCCCCGCGATCGGCGCCAAGGAGGCGATCTTCAACCTCAACCTCGCCTTCCTCGATCCGGGCGATGCGGCGCTGGCCTCGGACCCCGGCTATCCCGTCTACACAGGCGGACCGCTGCTGGCTGGCGCCGACCCGGTCGTGATGCCGCTCGTGCCTGAGCTGGGCTTCGTGCCCGATCTCGATGCGATCGACGAGCAGACGGCTGGACGGGCGCGGCTGATGTACCTCAACTACCCCAACAACCCCACCGGCGCCGTCGTGCCGGAGGGTTTCTTCGAGCGCGTCGTCGCCTTCGCACGGTCCTACGAGATCCTGGTCGTGCACGACAACGCCTACTCCGAGACGACCTACGACGGCTATCGCGCGCCGTCCTTCCTTGCGACGCCCGGCGCCAAGGAAGTCGGCATCGAGGTCTTCTCGCTGTCGAAGGGCTACAACATGACCGGCTGGCGCTGCGCGGCGATACTCGGAAACGCGCAGGCGATCGAGACGTACTGGCGCCTGAAGACCAACATCGACTCGGGCCTGTTCGAGGCGGTCCAGCTCGCCGGCGTAGCCGCGCTTTCGCCAGACTGCGACGCCGAGGTGGCGTCGATGAACGAGCTGTACCGACGCCGACGCAATCTCGTCTGCGAGGCGTTGGGGAAGATCGGCATTCACATCCAGCCGCCGAAGGGCACGATCTACGTGTGGGCGCCGATACCGGCGGGCTTCGAGAGTTCGGCGGCCTACTGCGAGCACGTGCTGGAGCAGGCCGCCGTCGTCATCTCGCCCGGGAGCGCCTATGGCCCGAGCGGCGAGGGCTGGTTTCGCATCTCGCTGACCACGCCGGACGACAGATTGGCGGAGGCCGTGGAGCGGCTGGGCTCGCTGGCGGCCTAAAGACTCGACGGGTTCGACAGCGCGACCGGGGCGGCTAACCTGTGCGGTGAATGACGCATAGCCGCAACGGTGGCCCTCCGGCCGCCTCTGAGCCTCGCCAGCGCGCACGCCAGCGCGCCCTGTGCGTGGCGGCGCTGCCCGAGGGAGATGACCTGCAGGAGCTGGGGGAGCTGTTGCGGACATCGGGCGTGGCCGTTGTCGGCGAGCTGGTGCAGCACCGCGAACGTCCCCACCCCAACACCTACCTCGGTCCGGGCAAGGTGGTGGAGGCGAAGGAGATGGCGAAGCAGTGCGACGCCAACGTTGTGGCCTGCGACGACGAGCTGACGCCGCGCCAGGAGCGCAACCTGGAGGAGGCGCTGGGGCTGGCGGTGGTTGACCGCACAGCCGTGATCCTCGACATCTTCGCCGCGCATGCCTCAAGCGCCGAGGGCAAGCTGCAGGTCGAGTTGGCGCAGCTCGAGTACAACCTCGCCAGGATGCGCGGTCTGTGGAGCCACCTGGAGCGCCTGGGCGGCGGGATCGGTACGCGGGGTCCGGGCGAGAGTCAGATCGAGACCGACCGCCGCCTCGCACGCGACCGCATCGCCGCGCTGCGCCGGCGCCTTCGTCACGTGGGGGGCACGCGCGCGGTGATGCGCGCCGAGCGCGAGCGCGCGGCGCTGCCGAGCATCGCGCTGACGGGCTACACAAACGCCGGCAAGTCGACGCTGCTGAATGCCCTCACGGGTTCGGAAGTGGGGGTGCGCGACCGTCTCTTCCACACGCTCGACCCGAGTACCCGCACGTGGCGTCTTGGTGGCCGTCCCTACCTGCTGACCGACACCGTCGGCTTCATCCGCAAACTGCCCCACCAGCTCGTCGACGCCTTCGGTGCGACGCTGGAGGAGACCCGACGCGCGGACCTAGTCGTGCACGTGCTCGACGCCGCGGCGCCGCCAGCACAGGCGCAGGAGATGCGCCAGGCCGTGGAGGAGGTCTTGGAGGAGATCGGTGCAGGGGAGACGCCGCGGCTCGTGGTCCTCAACAAGGTGGACCTGCTCGACGCACAGGAGCGCCACGAGCTGCGTCTGCGCCACCCAGGAGCGGTGTGCGTCAGCGCGTCGAGCGGCGAGGGTCTGCAGGAGCTGGGCGAGCGGATCGAGCAGGAGTTCCGCCGCACGCTCTGCCCGGTCGATCTGCTGGTGCCCTACGCCCACGGCGGCAGCCTCGCCGAGCTGCACGACGTGGCCGGCGAGGTGGCCCGCACAGATACCCCCGAGGGCGTGCGTGTGCGCGCGCTCGTGCCGCAGCGCTTGGCGGCGCGCTTCGAGCGCTTTGCGGTGGCGCCGTCCTAGCTTTCTGAGCAAAGCGCCACAAGCCCGCCGGGCGATTCCACGAAACGCAGCTGGGCCAAGCAGCAGGAGCGCGCAGCGGCAATGCGCGCCGCTCAGCTGTCGTCGCGCAGCAGTAGCAGCTCAGCGGTCGTCGCCGCTGCCCGACAGGACGCCGCGCTGCTTGCGTGAGCGCAGTTTGTCGAGGTTCGTCTGAGCGACGGCGTCGAGGTCGAGATCCAGCTCGGTCGCCAGCTGAGCCAAGTACCAGAGCACGTCGCCCAGCTCCTTGGCCATCGCCGCCCGACGCTCGTCACTCACGATCCCGCCGTCGTCACGGAGGATCTTCTTGGCGTGCTCGGCCACCTCGCCGGCCTCGCCGGCCAAGCCCAGTGCGGGGTAGGCCAGCCGCGTCTCGCGTGGGTACTCGGCGGTGCTGCGCGAGAGGCGTTGGTAGTCGGCCAGCTCCACGTCTGTGATCCTACGCTTTGCGCGGAGTACAGGCACTTCCTACGCCTTGCGCAGCAGAGGACAGGCATTCCCATGCCTTTGCGCCAAGGACAGGCACTTCCTACGCCTTGCGCGGAGGAGGACAGGCATTTCCTTGCAAGCACCGGGTGCGGCGGGTCGGGAGACCCCACCGCTCAAAGCCCAGCGGCGCGACGTGCAACGGCGTGTGCCTCGTCCTCCAGCGTGTCGTCGAGCGGCGCCAAGTCGCCGGCCTGAAGCCCGAGCGCCGCGGCGATCAGCCAGTCGGCGAACCAGGCGTTCTTGGGCAGCAGCGGGCCGTGCAGATAGGTGCCGATCACGTTGCCGCGCCGGACGCCCTCCAGTCCGCTGTGCCCGTCGTTGCCGCGGCCCTTGAGCACACGGCCAAGCGCCACCTCGCCCGCCCCTAGACGGGTGCGCCCGCCGTGGTTCTCGAAGCCGGCCAGGACCCGCCGCGGCCCCCCGGCGTCTAGCTCGACCTCGATCGCGACATTGCCGATCAGCCGCGGCCCATCCTCGCGGACGGTGCTGACATCGACGAGCCCGACGCCGGAGACCTCCTGCTCACCAAGCACGTAGGAGCCTCCGAGCAGCTGATAGCCGCCGCAGACCCCCAACACGACAGCCCCGCGCGCAGCGGCGTCGTGCAGCCCGCTGCGCTTGTTGCGCACCAGGTCCTCGGCGCACAGCAGCTGGTCGCGATCCTGGCCGCCGCCGAGGTAGAAGAGGTCGTGCGCGGAACCGTCCAGCGGCTCGCCGAGCCCGCTCGCGGTGAGCTGAAAACCGAGACCCCGCCATGCACAGCGACGCTCCAGCACGAGCAGATTGCCGCGGTCGGCGTAGATGTTCATGAGGTCGGGATACAGCGCGCAAACCCGCAGCGTGGGGGAGGGCTGCTCAGACACGCAGCACCACCACCGTGCTGCCAGCATGGTCGTCGGTGGGAGGGATGTGGCGCAAAGGTTCGGCGTGCAAGCCGACGGCGGTGCCCTCGTGCTCGAACCCCTCGGCGGTGACGCGATCCAGTTCGATCAGATCCCGCTCGATGGCGGTGGACGCGCCGATGCCCTCGATGGCGGTACAGTCGGCGGCGGTGGAATCGCGGATGGTTGAGTCGACAGCGGTGGAGTCGCGGATGGTGGAGTCAACGGCGGCGGGGCCGTCGATGCGCCGCGCCCGTTCGATCGCGATCGTCCGCCTGCCAACCTCCAGGCGAGTTGGCTGGCTGGAGTAGCGCAGGCCGTCGATCTGCGTGGTCTCGGGCGAAGGCGCAAGGCTGCCGTCGCTGCAGTCAAACGGTTCGACGTCGCTCACCAGCGCGCAGGCAATGAGACCCCCAGGTTGCATGTGGGCACGCACTCGGCGTAGGAAGGCCAACCGCTCGTCGGAGCCACCGAGCAGCTGGACGGTCTGCATCGGAGCCAGGCACAGCGAGATCGACTCACCGCCGGAGAGTTCGAAGGAGCGCGCGTCGGCGCACACGGTGGCGATGTCCTGTCCGGCGGCCCGCGCGCGCAGCGCCGTCAGCAGCTCAGGGTCGATGTCGAGCGCGATCACGCGTCGCCCGGCGCGCGCCAGCTCCAGCGCGACTCGCCCGGTGCCGGCGCCCACATCGAGGATCGCGCCAGCCGGGCAGCCGCGCGCCAGCTCCAGCCACAGTGGCAGGTCGGCACGGTAGGAGCCGCACTCCAGATCGTGCCAGACGACGGCAGCGGAGGGCCCAGTGGGCGGCCGGAGCGGGTGCGCGCGCGCAGAGTTCCCCGTGGGCCTATCGGCTGACGCGGGCGCACTCACGACGACCACGCGCTGCGCGCCTCCCCGCGAGCGACCAGAAGCTCTCGCAGGGCCAGCATCGCCGTGTAGGTGGGCAGGGCATAGAGAGGCGGAGCAGCGGGCTCGACGACAGGCACATCGGACACGGACGCACCCCCCTCCTGGACGGGGACGCGCGGCGGAAGATCGGCGGCGGCCGCAGCGAGGGCATCGGCCAGGTTCTCGCGCACGCTGATCCGTGCCGCGTCCAGGCCGGCGTACTTCAGGCGCATGGCCAGCTCGGCGGCGCGCGTACCGGCGCAGGTGACGTGGCGTACGCGCTCGGCCAACAGCTCGAAGTCGGCGTCCCAGATCCACGAGATGTCGCGTCCGTCGGCGACGTTGTCGTTGAGCACGCCGAGGAGATCGTGCTGACCGGGCTCCAGCGCGAGCGTGCGCAGCACCTCGTTGGCGCCGGTGGGGTTCTTGATGAGCAGGATGCGCAGTTCGCGGGGGTGGGTGGGCTCTCCAACCACGACGCTCTCCGCCCGACCGAAGGCCGCGCGCGTGGCCTGCAGGCCGGCGACGATCTCAGCCAGCGGCACCTCGAGTGCAGTGGCCAGCGCCGCGGCGGCGAGGGCGTTGTAGACGTTGTAGAGGCCCGGGAGCGCCAGCTCGACCTCCACCGCGCCGGCGGGAGTGCGCAGCGTGAAGCGTGCCGTGCGCACGCCTTCGAGCGCGACGTCGGTGGCCAGGACGGCGGGTACGGGACGGCGCTGCGCGCAGCTCGGGCAGTGGTAGTGGCCGAGGTGGCCGAGGTAGACGGCGTCGAACACGTATGGCGCACCGCAGCGGCGGCAGTGCTTGGCATCGGCCGCGTGGGCCAGGCCTGGCAATGCGAGGGAGTCGTCGTCGACGCCGTAGTAGATGACGCCGCCATCCGATCCCCGGCCGAGGTCGGCGACCATCGGGTCGTCGGCGTTGAGCACCAGCCGTGCTTGGTTCGCGGGTGAGCTGGCGAGCGTCTGCGCCCAGCGCTCGGCGATGCTCTCCAGCTCGCCGTAGCGATCGAGCTGGTCGCGAAAGAGGTTGCCCAACAGGATCGCCCGCGGATGCAGCTGAGCCGCCATTGCATCGAGCCAGAACTCGTCGACCTCGAACAGCCCAAGCTCCCCGGCGATGGCGCCTCCCGGCCGGGCGGCGGCGAGCAGGGTGGAGGCGATGCCGCCGGCCATGTTGGCGCCGGTGTCGTTGTGCACCAGCGGGATGCCCGCGCGGGTGAGGATCGTGGCGGCGAACGCCGCCGTGGTGGTCTTGCCGTTGGTGGCCGACACCACGACGTTGCCGCGCGGCAGGCGCCCGGCGAGCGCACCGATGGCATCTGGGTCGAGGCGCATAAGCACCTTCCCCGGAGCGCTCGTGCCGCCGCTGCCGCGCAGCCGCGAGAGCGCGCCGACGGCGCGGGCCAGGGCGAGCTTGGGGGCCAGGGGACCCGTCATCGCGGTACGAGTACCCGCACGGCGCCGGGCAGCGCGCGCACGCGCACGGGCAACTCGGCGATCGGGTCGCCGTCGGCGTACAGCGCGAAGGGGCGATCCGCGGAGATCGAGACCGCCCCGGCGCGCAGCACACGCACGGAGGGCAGCTGCACGTGCGTGCCCCGGAAGACCTTCGGCAGGTTTGCCAGGAAGCGCAGCCGCCCGACCTGCTCGATCGCCACGATGTCGAGCAGACCGTCGTCCAGGCGCGCGTCGGGTGCGAGGCGCATGCCGCCGCCGTAGACGCCGGAGTTGGCCGCGGCGATGGTGTAGCCGGTGAAACTCAGGCGCTCCCCGGAGGGCTCCAGCTCGACCTCGAAGCGCGCCGCGCGCCAGGAGAGCAGAGCGCGTAGGGCGCCGTAGGCGTAAACGAGATTGCCCAGGCGCGAGGGCGCCTCGTTGGCGATCCGGTTGGCGTCGCTGTCGAAGCCGGCCGAGGCGATGCCGACGAAGGCGCGTCCGCCGACCTCGCCCAGATCCACGTCACGCACGATGCCCTCAGCGACGACGGCGCAGGCCGCGACGGGATCCTCGGGGATCCCGAGGACGCGCGCCAGGTCGTTGCCGCGTCCGCCAGGCACGACGCCGAGCACGGAGTCGGGAACATTGCGCAGGACATCGGCGACGGCGCCGACCGTGCCGTCACCAGAGAGCACCACCACAGTCTCGCCGGCCTGCGCGGCCTCGAGTGCGAGCTGGCGGGCGTGCTCGAGGTCGCGCGTGTCACAGCAACGCACGCGCAGACCGTGGCCGGCGAGCGTCTGCACGACAGCAAGAGCGACGCGAGCCGCGCGCCCACCGCCGGCGGCGGGGTTCACTAGCAGGCAGATAGGGGCCGGCATGGGGCTAGCGTATGCCAGCGGGTCGGATGCCGACTGGCTCGGGCGGGGTGGCCTAGCGTCCGCGCGGTTTGTCCGAGGCGGAGGGCCCGCCGTTTTTCGCAGCGGCTGTCGCACGATCGCGGCGTCGCCTGCCGATCATCGCAATCGCGGCCAGCACGGCAATCACGGCGAACAGCCCCAACAGGACGCCCGGCGCGAGCCCCAAGCCGCCGAAGGGCAGTGCGATCAGCTCCACGACCCCCAGGCCGAGGGCGAGCAGCGCGATGACTAACACGACGATCAGCAGGATGCCGCGAATGCGCGCCAGGATTCCTGCGCTGGCGGGCGGGACAAGCAGCCCCATGGCCCGCAGCGCCAGCATCTGCCGTCCCGAGGGGGCATCCTGACCGAGCCGCTGCACGGCGTCCTTGAGCGCATCGGGACGCCGCTCGGCGAGCGCAAGCGAGGCATCGGCCATGCGCCTGATCTGCATCCGTTCCTGCGGCCGCGCCGCGGCGATCGCACGCTGGAAGTAGGCGCGCGCCTTTTGGGCGTCGAAGCGCTCGGCAGCCCGCCCGCCGAGGATCGAGAGCGCAGCGGCCTTGTACTTGACCTCGCTCTCAAGCTCCTCGTCGGAGCGCTGCTCGAGCGCCTGGATGTCCTCAAGCGCTCCGCGCTGCTCAACCTTGATCTGACGCTGTTTGGGTGGCATCGTGGCCATTCTACGGCCTGCGCAGACACATGCAGCGTCCGGGCCCAGTGCTTCCCCGCGGACCCTCTTGGCGCTATTCTCGCCGGCGGTACCAAACGATGCGATCACCGTCGATCATCTCCTTCCCCGCACCCAGGATATGCCTGTGCATCCTTGTCCTGCTCGCGCTGGCCAGAACCGGAGCGGCCGCTGGCGCTGTCTTTCAGCCGCCCGCCGGGACCCCCACGAGCGCCACACCAACGACCACGGCGCCGCCCGCGACGACGACGCCCGCTCCGACTGCGACAACACCCGCTCCGACTGCGAAGACGCCCGCTCAGCACGCCTCCCACGCGCCCGCCACGACGACTCCCAGTCAGGCATCTCCAAAGAACTCTCCCGCCGGCAAGGCGCAGAAGGGCACATCGAGCGCTCCGGCGACGACGACTCAGCCTGCGTCGATACCCGTGCAGACGACCACCTCGGCGGCGGTTGCCGCGACGTCGACTTCCGACACCGGCACGGTCATTATCCTCTCGCTGGCAGCCGCCATAGCGCTGCTCGGTGGCATCGCCTACATGATCCTGCGTGACGCCCATAGTGTGGCACCGGTGAGCGACGGTGCGCTCAGCGGAGGCGGCTCGCGCGACGCGGCCGCCCGTCTGCGCAAGCGCCGCCGCAAAGCCAAAGCCGCGCGGCAGCAGCGCAAGCGCAACCGCTAAAGAGGAGGAGAGAGCGCATGACCGATCGCAACCGTCGTCTTGTCCTGGCCGAGCGACCGGCAGGCATGGTCGACGAGCAGACCGTGCGCATGGAGCAGGCCGATGTTCCCGAGCCGGGCGCGGGGGAGGCGCTGGCGCGCGTGCGCTACCTGTCGATCGACCCGACGATCCGCACGTGGATGGACGATGCTCCGGGCTACCTGCCGCCGATCGCGATCGACGAGGTGGTGCGCAGCGGTGGGGTCGCGGAGGTGCTGAGCAGCAACTCCGAGCGCTATGCGCCCGGCGACCTCCTGTTCGGCATGACCGGCTGGCAGGACTATGTGATCGCAGACGAGGGCGAGCGCGCGCTGCAGCCACTGCCGCCGGGAGTCTCGCCGACGGCAGCGCTGGGCGTGCTTGGCATCATCGGCATGACGGCGTACTTCGGGATGACCGACGTCGGGCGAGTCAAGGAGGGTGACGTC
Source organism: uncultured Solirubrobacterales bacterium (assembly GCA_963715515.1). Classification (GTDB taxonomy): domain Bacteria; phylum Actinomycetota; class Thermoleophilia; order Solirubrobacterales; family Solirubrobacteraceae; genus Palsa-744. The sequence continues at coordinate 2,948,338 of OY970249.1, read as the reverse complement.
GTGGTGGTCTCAGGAGCCGCCGGCGCGACGGGCTCGACGGCCGGGCAGATCGCCAGGCTCAAGGACGCCGCGACAGTCATCGGCATCGCCGGCAGCTCCGAGAAGTGTGCGTGGCTCATGGACGATCTCGGTTTCGACGCGGCGATCGACTACAAAACTCAGGACGTCACGGCGCGCCTCCGCGAACTCTGCCCGACGGGGATCGACCTGTACTTCGACAACGTCGGAGGGGAGATCCTGAACAGCTGTCTGGGTCAGCTGGCCCTGCGCGGGCGCGTGGTGCTGTGCGGGGCGATCTCCTCCTACAACGACCGTGGTAGCGGCCGCGCGGCCGGTCCTGCCAACTACGCGAGCCTGATCATCAGGCGCGGGCGCATGGAGGGCTTCATCATCCTCGACTACTTCGACCGCTTCCCGCAGGCTCAGGCCGAGATGGCAGGCTGGCTGGCCAGCGGCAAGGTCAAGGCGGCCGAGCACATCGTCGAGGGGCTTGAGCGCGCACCCGAAGCCCTCAATCTGCTGTTCACCGGCGGTAACACCGGCAAGGTCATGGTCAAGGTCTGAGTCTGGCCAAGCCAGCCCGTCCACACGGGTGATCAAGACGGTGGACGCCAACCTCTGGCCAGCGTCGTTTGACCCACCTCGATCAGGTAGCCGTCGGGATCGCGGATGTAGCAGCGCATCTCGGTCTCGTGCTGCTTGGGCGGCGTCAGGAATTGGGCGCCCCGCGCGCTCCACTCGGCGTACACAGCTTGGATATCCGCAACCCGGATGTTTAGGAAGCTGCTCACCCGATCTGGGTCGCGTGGCCTCTCGAGCGTGACGGTCGGCTTGTCGTCCGTCGGACCTCCGCCGACGTTGATGATGATCCAACTGTTGGCTAGTGCGACGTACGTCACTTCGTCATTCGCCTCACCGGAGATGACCGTCTTGCCGCCAAGTACTTCGGTGTAAAAGCGGCGGGAACGCTCGACATCAGCCGAAACGATGAAGTGAGCCAAGACCATCTCCTGATCGATGTTGCTCATAATGACCTCCGTTCTGAGGAGCGCGATGGGGCGTCCGATGGGGTGTCACTTGAAGAAGATAGCCTCACGGTCAGTGCCCTGCGCTTTGGCCACCGTCAATGTGCAAGATCTCTCCGGTCACGAACGGCGCCGACTCGAGATAGAGGACTCCACCAACCACGTCCTCGATCTCGCCCACCCGACCGATGGGGTGCAGCGCACCCATCCCCGCATATGAACTCTCGTCGTGAACCGGCGTTTTGATCACGCCCAGTGACACGGCATTTACCCGTAGACCGCGTGAGGCGTACTCGACCGCAAGCGATCTGGTGACCGCGACCAGACCCCCCTTGGTCAGGCTCGACAGCGCGGCCGGCCTGCTGCTGTCCGCGTGCTCGACGAGCGTCGTCGAGACATTGACCACGTGCCCACGACCCTGATCGAGCATGTGTTTGATCGTCCGCGTCGTGATGTGAAAGAAACCGGCGAGGTTGACGGCGATCAGGGCGTTGAAGTCCTGGAGGGTGTACTCCGTGAAGGGCTTGCCGATGTAGATCCCAGCGTTGTTGATCAGCGTGTCGATCCGACCGAAGCGCTCGACCGCCTCCTCCACGATGCGCTGCGCAGTGTCAGGGTCCGCGATGTCACCCGCGACGGTCACGATGCCAGAGTCCTCAGACGGCCCGATCGATCGAGCGGTCGCGATCACGGCATACCCGCGCTCACGGTATGCCTTCGTGAGGCCCGCGCCGATCCCTTGCGAGGCGCCGGTGATTATCGCGACCTTCTCCTCGTTGTGCCCAGGTGGTGGGATCATTCGACGAGGTAGGTCTCGTAGATCACGCCCGCGGCCTGGCGAGCACCGACGCTGATGAAGATGCCTTTGTTCAGCCAGTCGAGTGCGGGGGCGGCGGTCTCGATCTGGGTGGAGGTGCGGAACGTATACTCGCCGGCGTCAACGTCCTCACCGCGCCCGAGACGTGCGAGAACCTCGGCGCTGCCATGGCGCACGCCTCGCGATTGGACGTAGAGCAGATCGCCGCCGTCGGTCTGCAGCGTGTAACGGATGTCGCCGAACGACGTGCCATCCGGCAGAACGATCTGCCAGTCCGCGCTGGCGCCCGGGAGCAACTTGCCGTTGAGGTCGGGACCGGTGAATGTCCCGCCCGTCTGGGGCACGATCCGCCGGTGGCCCTGCGCGACCTCGCCGAGATCCAGTGGTGCTCCGAGGGTCGCCTCCAAGCGGTAAACCTTCCTCAGGCGAGGGTCCGGAAGCTGACCGCTCATGGCTGGCTCCTGTCAGCGGACGAACAGGCGAGAGCGCGGCGGAGCGCGAAGCGGGTCCGAGAGGAGGCTTCAAGCATCTCGGTCGAGGGCACATTGCTCACAACGATGCTGCTCATGTTGGCATCCGCAGGTCGGGTTTCGGTTCCTGGCATCGATCCAGCGCGTGCGCTTGCCTGGCGAGGTGGCCACAAAGCGGGTTCGCCTTTCAGCGTCGCCGGACTCGCCACGCGCCGCGCGGGACGGCCTTGACTTCTGCTCGGATGAGAGGAGAGTATGCGCCACCCGACGGGATCTGGAGGCGATATGAGTGTCCAGGCCGGTGAGTTCAAGCTCGAGGTCGTGGTCGTGCCGGTCTCAGACGTCAACCGGGCGAAGGAGTTCTATGGAGGCCTCGGCTGGAGGCTCGACGCCGACGTTGCCCGCGGCGAAGACCTCCGTTTGGTTCAGTTCACGCCTCCGGGCTCCGGGTGCTCGATCCAATTTGGCACGAACATCGCCTCGGCCGCGCCCGGCTCGGCCCAGAGCCTGTACCTGGCCGTCCCCGACATCGAAGCTGCGCGTGGTGAGCTGCTCGCCCACGGCGTGGAGGTGGGCGAGGTGTTTCACGAGGGGGCGCTGGGCGCTCGCTTCCACGACCCCGGCCGTGCGCCCGGGCCGGCGCCCGACCGCGACACCTACGGCTCGGACTGGCCTGACTGGTACGCGCTCTACATGGTGCGCGAGCGCGCCGGCGAGGAGCTGCCGACATGAATAGCGACTATGACGTGATCGTCCTCGGTGGTGGCTCACCGGGCGAGCACTGTGCGGGCGCCCTGGCGGAGGGGGGTCTGCGCGTGGCGGTCGTAGAGCGGGAGCTCGTGGGAGGGGAGTGCTCCTACTGGGCTTGCGTTCCGTCGAAGACGCTGCTGCGGCCGGGCGAGGCGGTCCACGGGGCGCGCGAGGCCGCCGCGAGCGCCGAGGTCGATGTGCAGGAGGCGCTCGCCTGGCGTGACTTCATGGTCTCCGACCATTCCGACGCCGGACAGGGGCGCTGGCTGGCCGATCACGGCATCGAGTTGCTGCGTGGCGGCGGGCGGCTCGCCGGGCCGGGGGTCGTCGAGGTCAACGGTGTACGGCACACCGCGGACCACGTCGTCCTCGCCAACGGTGCCGATCCGGTCGTGCCGCCCGTACCAGGTTTGCGCGAACTCGACGGCGTTTGGACCAACCGTGAGGTGACGTCCATGAAGGCCATTCCGCGCCGCCTGCTGATTCTCGGTGGCGGGCCGGTCGGCGTGGAGATGGCGCAGGCCGTTCGTCGACTCGGCGGTGAGGTGGCAGTGGTCGACATGGCCGAGCACGTGCTCGGGCGGGAGCCGGCGCCGCTGGGTGAGGCGCTCGGAGAGGTGCTGCGCCGCGAGGGCATCGAACTCGTCCTGTCCGCGAACGTGAGCGCCGCACGACGCGAGGGCGAGGACTACGTCCTCGAACTCGACGACGGACGCGAGCTGCGTGGTGAGAAGCTGCTCGTCGCTACCGGCCGGCGGCCGCGGGTGCTCGGGCTCGGCCTCGAGACCGTCGGCGTCGAGGCGGACGCGCACGGAGTTCCGGTCAACGCGCACCTGCGCGCGGCCGAGCATCTGTGGGCGATCGGCGACGTTAACGGCCTCTGGCCTTTGACCCACGTTGGCAAGTACCAGGGCGAGGTGGTCGCCGCGAACATCCTCGGCGAGCCCCGGAAGGCCAACTACGAGGCCGTTCCGCGCGTCGTCTACACCGACCCGCAAGCCGCGGCGGTGGGCGCTTCCGCCGGCCGTTTCAGCGCCATGGTCCCGCTGTCGGAGGTGACGAAGACCGCAACCTACACGCGCGCGTACGCCGACAGCAACGGCTTCCTGACGCTACTCAGCGATGGCGAGCGGCTGACGGGCGCCTACGCGCTCGGCCCTGAGGCGGGCGAGTGGCTGCAGCAGGCGACGCTTGCGATTCGCGCCCATATCCCATTCGACGTCCTGGCCGACACGATCCAGCCATTCCCGACGTTCTCAGAGATCTACATCGCCGCGCTGAAGGCGCTCCGCGGGAAGATCACGGCAGCATCCAAGGCCGTCGGCGCGGGACCGCCGATGGCGAGTTGACCGAGTGAGACCATGACCGCAACTGTCGCCCCGACCAAGTTCGTGGCGAATACGGCTGATACCTACTTGACCAACCACTCCGAAACGAGGAGGGAGCGCACCAGTGCGCGCTGACATTACACCTGGCGGGACATTTCCCGACTACGAACTAACCGACCACACCAAGACCCGGCGCAAGCTGAGCAAGCTGCAGGGAAACGACCCGATGATCGTTGTGCTCTCGCGCGGGCACTACTGCCCGAAGGACAATCAGCAACACCTCGAACTGGCAGCCGCCTATCCAAAAATCGCCGTCGCCTACACGCAGGTCGTCACGATCTCCACCGACAACATCGTCGAGTCTCGCGAGTTTCGGGCCTCAGTCGGCGCCCAGTGGACTTTCCTCTCCGATGCCGGACGCAAGGTGCAGAAGGACCTCGACATCCAGGAGTACACCGACCCCCACCATGACCCGATGATCCCGCATACGCTCGTGCTGAAGCCGGGACTCGTCATCCACAGCGTCTACAACGGCTATTGGTTCTGGGGCAGGCCGTCGTTCGAGGACCTTCGTCACGACCTCCGCGACGTGACACGCGAGATTCGCCGCGACTGGGACCTCAGCACAACTGGCCTGCGCGCGGCCTGGGAGGCGAGCGACCGATCGGCGTTCTTCCACGCTTGAGGCCCTCGACCCCGCTCTCAGGGCAGGGTAGCCAGGGAGGCATCGAATGCCGTGGGGGACCCCCTGAGCTGTTCTCCGCGCGTCGATACGTGCGCGGCCCTCATTAGTTGACATAATATAGATTATCGGGCGTCTTGAGTCTCGATCCTCAAGTCAGGCACTGTCGAATCGGACGAAACGGAGTCGCCTGCACTGACGCCGATTCGGGCCTGCTTCGCCCGGGTAGAGACCGCGTCCAGCGCACTCGATACGGACGCGAACTCGCGCGAGACCACTTAGCCGCGCCGAGCAGGCGTTGAGCATCACGGCGGCCCACCGTCCCAGCACCTCGTCGTTGTGAACCACCAGTCGCACAACGTGGTCGCGCAGAACTCGGCGCCGATCAGCATCGGTGAGGAGACCGTGAACGGCTTCGGTCACGGCGCGTCGCGCACATCAGGTCTCCAGGGCCAGCCGCTCGTGGACTGAGCGCACCGCGCTCGATCCCTCCCCCACGGCGGCTGCGACTCGCTTCATCGACCCGTGCCGGACGTCGCCCGCGGCGAATACCCCGAGCCTGGATGTCTCGAACGGAAGCGCTCTTGCTGTTTCAGCACTGAACGGGCCAATCAGCTGGCGGTCGGTGAGGATGAACCCATCGCTGTCGAGCAACACACTGTCGCCCAACCACGCCGTCGCCGGGCGGGCGCCGATGAAGCAGAACAGACCCGCGCACGAGATCTCGTGCTCACGGCCAGTCAGCTTGTGCGCGAGCGTTACCCCTTCGAGACGGTCCCGACCGGCGAGCCTCTGCACTTCAACGCCGGTCATGAGATCGATTTTCGGGTCGGCATCGATCCGCTCGATCAGATACTGAGAACATGCTCTGGGCAAGATCCGACCGTCGGATCGCGATCGTGACACTGCAGTTGTTCTGAGCTAGGTAGATCGCAGCCTGCCCGGCGGAGTTTCCGCCGCCGATGACCAACACTCGCGTTCCGCTACAGACGCGCGCCTCGAGATCTGTCGCGGCGTAGTACACACCGGCGCCCTCGAAGCGCTCGAGATCCTCGACATCAAGCCGCTGATAGCGCGCCCCGGACGCGACGATCACCGCACGTGTCGGAACCTCGCTGCCGTCGCGCAGCACGACAACGTGGAAGCTGGCCTCGGATCGCAGCCCAATCACCTCGCACGGAGAGTTCAAGCGAGCTCCGAGTCGCATCGCTTGCACAGCGGTCCTGCCGGTGAGTTCCTCCCCGGAGACGCCGTTCGGGAATCCTGCGTAGTTCTCGATCCGCGAGCTGGCGCCAGCTTGCCCACCTATGGCCACCGCGTCCAAGGAGACGGTACGCAGACCCTCTGAGGCTCCGTAGACGGCAGCGGCGAGGCCGGCTGGGCCGCTGCCAATGACCACCAGATCGAAGATGTAGCCCGGTGTGGGCTGGAAGGTCAGCCCAAGGTGCTCCGCAAAGATCGCGGGCGAGGGATGACGCAGAGTCTCGGTGGCAGTAATCACCGCAGGGACATCCTGTGCCTGCAAACCCATCGGTGCGAGGAACGAGCCGAGGTCCTCTGCGTCCTCGACGTCGATCCAGGTGTGGGCGAGATGGGAGTGTTCGGCGAATGAGCGCAAGCTCATCGCCTCGGGCGAGTAGCGCGAGCCTACGATCCTGATCGCCTGCGCCCCCTCCCCGGATCGCAGGGACTCACGGCGCGCGAGCAGCGCGTTGAAGATAATTGCGCCAAGCGCCGGACGGACACTCATCATTCGCCGGAACTCGTCTTGCGCGATCACCAGAACGCGCCCGGACCGGGAAACGCGACCGGTCAAAAAGCGGTGCTGGCCGGTCAGCAACGTCAGCTCGCCGACGAAGCTGGCCGGCCCGAACTCGGCGACCACGATCTCATCCGCACCGCTTGGCCGAACGACCTGCACTTCGCCCTCTAGGACGACGAACAGATCGTAAGACGCGTCCCCGGCCTGGAAAAGCAAGTCCCCAGCCCGAATAGCCCTCTCACTGCCAAACGTCGCCATGTCCGCAAGCTCCGACGCGCTCAGCACAGGCGAAGCGACGGAATCCCCAAAGCCGCCCGCGCTCATCGCCGCAACTCATCCATTTTGATCGAGGTCAACCACGGATAGGGGGCTTGTTACCCGAGCAGCCCAGGATCCGGCGGATTCGGGTCGACAGCGTGCACGGTGACGCTGACATGATGGACGACGACATCGCTTGGACGTGCCAGCAGCGGCTGAACCTGGTCGCGATAGCGACGGTAATGGCTCGTGTCGTAGTGCTCACGCAGAGCCGTCTCGGTGTTCCACGAGCCGAGCAGTACGAACTCACCCGGCTCCTCGGCAGCGAGCACTCGAAAGCCAACGCATTCGGGCTCGGCGTTGCTCGCATGGGCGAGTTCGCGCAGAAGCGCACGCAGCTGGGGCTCCAACGCAGTCCGTCCGTGCATCTCTGCCACGAGTAGAACGCTCATGCTGCGGCCGACCTCAAGACGACTCGAACTTATAGCCACCTAGGCGGGGAGCGTCCAGGAATTCTGACCCCGTTTTCAGACCGTCCTGCCGCCGGCAGATGTTGCAGTCCGACCGGTGAAAATACGGAGGCGAGCCGATCTCTACAGAGCCTTCGCTGCTTGCGGGCGCCTCGGGATATGTGAACATCGATCTCCGTCCTTTCGTATGCGGTCGGTCAGAGGCGGATGGCGTCCTGTCAGCTCGCCAGGAACGGTAGGAACGCGTCGAGAAACTGAGCTGGATACTCGATGTGCGGGATGTGCCCGCATTCCGGGACAACCACGCGTCTGGCGTTAGGGATGTCGCGTGCGGCCGCCTCGGAGAGCCCGATGAAGTCGCCGAGTTTGGCAAGGTCGTCCGGTTGCGCGTAGTTGCCGAGCGGGACGACGTGATCCTCCGCTCCGACGCCTGCAGGTCGTTCTGCACGGGCACGAATCTCACCGGGTGGGGATATGCATACTCCTCAAAGCAGATTCCGAGGGCCGGGAGTTCGTTCTCGCTCCGGCCGGTAGTGATGTCGGGCATCGGGAGTGTTCTTTCTCGTCGGATTCAGTGGTTGGCTAGGGATGCGATGTGCGGGTCTCGATCCAGTCGACGTAGAGGTTGCGCTCGGCGAACAGCCAGGCACTGCTCATCTTGACGAACGTGTCGCCGTATCGAAGATGGGCAACCATCAACTTGCGCTCACCGTCTTCGGTGTAGAGGTGGTGAGCGATGCAGTAGCTCTCCCCCGTCGCCCGGTCGCCGTCGAGAATGATGGTGCTCTGCCCGTTGAAGTGCGTCGTCGCCTGTTAGCGGTTGAGGTCCTCGGGGCGTCGAAGTCGCTGAACGTTCCGTGGAATGTGCCTGACAGTCTCATATGGATGAGACTAGACAGTCGCATGTCGATGAGACGCCGCACCGGGTTTTGGCATCCATCAACGACCTATGACGGCGCTAGCTCGGTTCGGCTGGCTGCGCGCCGATTGGCGGGACGGGAGCGCGCTCGATCGACGTAGGCGCGAACCCGTTCGGGCTCGTGGGTGAGTTCGGCGCGATGGGTGATACCGGCGACGCCTGCGCAGATCACATCGGCGACGCCGAAGGCCCCAAGGAGCCAATCGCGATCGGCGAGCGCCGTGTCGAGGACAGCCGCAGCGGCCTGGTAACGCTCCGATGGCTCGGTCTGGTCGGTCTCCTCGCGCCTCGCCTGCGTCCATCGAAATATGGGTGGCTCGAGCTCGGTCATCGCAAAAAAGGACCATTGGTATACGAGGCCACGATCCGGCGATCCGATGGGCGGGATCAGGCCGGCCTCGGGATGCAGGTCGGCCAGTTGGATGCAGATCGCCGCCGACTCGAACAACCGGCGTCCATCCTCGAACTCGACCACAGGGACACGACCAAGCGGGTGGCGGCTGATGTGTTCAGCGGTCTTGCGGTCCTCACGCGTCATGACAGTCAGCTCGTAGGGCGCGCCGATCTCCTCGAGCATCCACAGCACACGAGTGGAGCGGCTGCCGGGTACGTGATAGAGGCGCATTATCCGGCGGCCGCTGAGGCGACGTCGGCGACGATCAGTCCCATAAGATCCTGGCGCGGCATGCGGTGATTGTTGCATCGCCTGACTGGTGGCGGTGAGCACGGCATACTTGCGTCCTCGATGCAGGGCTTCATGGACCCACTGAGCCGCGCTGAGCACAGGTTTTTCGCGCGTCTTAACGCGAAGGCTCGCTGACAGCCATCCGGGGCAGTCTCACATGAGTGAGACCTGACCAGGACCTACCGACCGGTGCTCGGCCCGATGTCTTGTCGTCGTTCGTGGTCTAATGGATCGGTCGAGCGGCTGGTGGTGACCCAGGGAAGGGCGTCAATCGGCCGAGAACAGGAGACACATGTCTGCTTTAGGCCGGGAGCGCGGATCGCGGATCGCGACGTCAGATCTGGCGGCGAAGAAGCGGCGCGGTGAACCGATCGTGATGGTGACCGCATACGACTTCCCGTCCGCGCAGGCGAGCGAGCACGCTCAGGTTGACGTTGTACTTGTCGGGGATACCGCAGCGATGACGGTGCTTGGCTACCCCGGCACCGAGCCCGTCTCCATCGAGGAGATGCTGATGCTGGCCCGAGCGGTACGGCGTGGGCTACATACCCCTTTGCTCGTCGGTGATCTTCCGATGGGTAGCTACGAGGCAAGCGACGGGCTCGCGGTCTCAAGCGCACAGCGCTTCGTCAAGGAGGCGGGCTGTGATGTGGTGAAGCTCGAGGGGGCCGGACCTTCGGTCAGTCGCGCCAGAGCGATCACAGCGAGCGGGATCGGCGTTATGGGGCATTTGGGGCTCACGCCACAGACACAGACCGCGCTCGGTGGATTCCGAACTCAAGGCAGGACGGCTGATGCCGCTGCCCGGATCGTTCGTGCTGCCAAGGCGCTCCAGCTGGCGGGGTGTTTCGCGCTCGTGCTGGAGGCGATACCGGCGGAGGTGGCCGCACTCATCACCCGGCGACTTGAGATCCCCGTGATCGGGATCGGAGCTGGAGCCCACACCGATGGACAGGTGCTCGTGTTCAACGACCTGCTAGGCATCTTCGACGCGTTCAAGCCGAAGTTCGTCAAGCGTTACGCCGAGCTTCGTCCGGTCATGGACGACGCGCTCGGACGGTACGTGAGCGATGTGCGAGGTCGGCGCTTCCCGACGGACGCGGAGAGTTACAACATCCCGCCAGGAGAACTCAAAACGTTCCGCGACATTCTCGCCCAAGCCCAGACATGAGCGAGCAGCCGGGAGGAGAGCAGCAACCTTGAAGGCCATCCGGCTTGATCTCACCGATCATCAGCGCACGCTATCCGCTGACTGGAGCGGCGAACGCGCTCTGCGAGATCGACGGGCGTCGCGCGACCGGAAAGGTAATCCTCGATGTCCGTGACTGATTACCCGGTGTCATATGAACAGATCGGTGTGGGCTACACGCACGCGCGCCGCACCGAGCCACGGATCGCCGAGCGCATCTTCGCTGCGCTCGGTGATGCAGAGAGCGTGCTGAATGTCGGCGCCGGGACCGGCTCCTATGAGCCACCGGATCGCGATGTTCTCGCGGTCGAGCCCTCGAGAGTGATGCGCGGGCAGCGCCCCGCGGGCGCGGCGCCCTGTATCGACGCTTTGGCCGAGGCGCTGCCTTTCCCAGACCAGTCGTTCGACGCGGCGTTGGCGGTGCTCTCCGATCATCACTGGAGCGACCCGATCGCGGGCCTGCATGAGATGTGCCGCGTAGCTCGGCGCGTCGTCGTCTTTCAATGGGATGACGCCGAGATCAAGCGGTTCTGGCTGGTCCGCGACTACCTCCCCGAGTACCACACACTGCCCACCGGACGGCCGAGCCTGGCGGAGCGCGCTGCAGCGATCGGAGCACGCATGGAGCGGGTACTGATCCCTTGGGACTGCGTGGATGGCTTCTTCCACTCCTACTGGCGCAGACCCTCCGCGTACCTGCAGGAGCCGGTCCGCCGCGGCAGCTCGGTTTGGGCGCGTGTTGGCGAGCACGCAGAACAACGAGCCGTGGCGACACTTGCCCGCGATCTCGATAGCGGTGCTTGGGAGCAGCGCAACGCTGAGCTGCTGGACCTGGAGGGCATCGACCTCGGCGCGAGGCTGCTCATCGCCCCAGGCAAGTCCTGAACAACCATGCTTGCGCCCGATCCTTATACCGACCCGGACTTTGCTGCGGCGGCGCTGATAACGATCGACACCCAATGCGATGTGCTGGACAGCGGACCGCTGGAGATCCCCGCGAGCTGCCCGCAGGCGAGACCCATCTCGCAGACGATGCGCGCTCTGTGAACCGCATACAAAAGCGAGCAAGAGTTCGTCGAGCAGGTTGATGGTGTGTTGCATCCCGCGGGCTACAGGCTCGTTGGTGCGTTCGTGTCCGATCGAGCGCCAGCTGCACCTCGACTCGGGAACCGGCGCAGAGCGCTTCGACGCGCACCGGCTCTACCACAGCCACGGCCTGGCGATCCACTCCCACCACTTCGCTCGCGGGTTGTAGCCGTCCCGGCGAAGGTTCAAGTGCTTATCGAGGCGTTCGCACGGATAGCTCGACGCATCCGTGGGTAGGGGTTGGCGAAGGTCTCGTGTGGCCGGGCGACCGTCCGGCCGTCCCTGCCGTCATCTACCTTGGAGCAATGCCGCGCCAACCCGACGCCCGCAGCTACGGACACGTCTTCGATGAGGTCGCCGAGGACTATAACCGTCATCGTCCGACCTACCCGGACGTACTCGTCGACCGGGCGTGCGAGGGCGCCGGCATTGGCCCCGGCGCCGCGGTGCTCGAGATCGGCTGCGGCACGGGGCAGCTCACGCGCAGCCTGCTGGCCCGCGGGCTGCGCGTGACCGCCGTGGAGCCGGGCCAGCAGCTGATCGCGCGGGCTCGCGATCAGCTGAACGGCGTCGGCGATGTGCAGTTCGTCAACGCGCGCCTGGAGGACGCCTCGCTGCCGTGTGCCCAGTACTCGGCTGTGTTCTCGGCGTCGGCGATCCATTGGATCGATCCGGATGTGAGCTGGCGCAAGGCGGCCGACGCGCTGGTGGACGGCGGGAGCCTTGCTCTGATCTCGTACTTCGGGCTCGACGATCCCCGCAGCTCCGACGATCAGCAGGCGCTGCATGCCGCCATGACGACGATAGCGCCCGAATTTGCCGCCGATTGGCCTACCTACCGGGACCTCGCCGGCACCCTTGCCGGCGTTGCGGCCCGCCGCGACAACGTCTCGGAGGTGTGGGCGTGGCTGGGGGGCTATGAGATCGCGCGCGGGTATGCGGCAGACCTGTTTGACGACGCACAGGTCGCCGCGATGCCGACGCTGCTAGAGCACACCGCTGACGAACTCAACGCTCTGCTGGGCACCATGTCCTTCTGGGCAGGTCTGTCACCCCGACAGCGCGACGCTCTCGCGGCCGAAAACCAAACCTTCCACCAGCGGATCGGCCGGCCGATCCGCTCTAGCACAGTCGCCTGCCTGGTAGTGGCACGGGCGCCAGCCCCGCACCTGACCAGCTAGCGTGCTCCTCCCTTGGCCGCTCAGTGCGCGAGATAGGCGAGGAGAACGCTAAGGAGTCTCCCTGTGTCTGCAGTCACCGATGGCCCCGGCATCGTTGCCGTCCTGGCGCTTTGGCGTGCCGCTCAGGCGGTGATCCCGCAGATGTCCAGCTTGGCGACCAGCTCGGGGGCGTTGAACACGTCGATCGCCACGGCGCGGTCACCGATGACCGTGAACGCCAGCACCGCGAACGGCCGCAAGCCGTCGAGCGGCTGCTCGCCGCGGGTCCGGCGAGACTGGAGCATGTCCAAGCAGATCCGGGCTACCACGGTCGTCAGCCACCGTTCGAGGCCAGCTCGAGTTCGTCCATCGTTGTCACACCTTCCAGGTCTGGCGGGTCATACCGAATAGACACCTGAACCCCAACCTACGCGACAGGAGGCGCCCGATGGCACGCATCAACGGAGTGCAGCAGGCTGACGCAGGTCTCAAGGTCAAGCTCGTCTACTGGTTCATGCGCAAAGGGATGGCCAAGCTGACCGGCCGCGCACCGGCTGCCGATCGCTCCGGTTCAACGCCGCCTTCGGGATCAGCTCGGCCGGGTTTAGCGAGGGTATGGTGTGCGTGCCGCCCGACCGCCCCGCCGTCAACCCATGCTGGCGCGGATCGCCTAGAGACTATCCCACCTCGACGCCGTCGAATCCGAGAGACACAGCTCCATCCTACCGCCAGCCTGATTGCAGATACAGCTCAACCAGATAACAGGACAAGGCGGCCAAGGCCAGCAGGGCCATGACCAGCGAGCTGACGTTGTTGTTGAAATCGAGGAAGCTCACTCCGTTGAAACCTGCCCCGATGACGAGTAGCGCTCCAAGCACCGAGGTGAGCGCCACCCAGTCCGGTTACGACCCAGCCAACAACCCAATCAAGTCGGCTCCACAAGCTACCTACAACGCCGACGACAGCTCGAAGCAGGCGGCGGCACCACCTACGGCTACGACCAGGCCGGCAACCTCATCCAAGTCAAACAAGGCAAAGCTGGCGGACTCAACGACACCTACGCCTACAACGGCGACGGCCCTCGCGCATCTCAAACCAAAGGCAAAAATCAGTGAGAGCCGACTAGTAGACATATGTCGAATTTATTGAAACTTGGCTAACGCTAGGGCAGCGAACTGTCGGGGTTTACATAAGGTCGAAAAGACTGGGGAGCCATCCCCTTCTATCGCGGTGATTGACGCCGCAGTGAGGAGACGCCCTATGAACAGTGGCGTCCTACAGACGCACGAGTCGCTTTTCCGCGACTCTCTCGCAGTACGCCGGCCTCCTGTCTTGCGGACCGGCGGCAAGAGGCTTCGAGTAGGGCTCGTCCTGCTCGGGTTGCTCTCTACCCTCGTCTTTGCGAGCAGCGCCGTGGGCGCCACCGCGACTGTGGGCCTGGGATCCGCTGCCAGCTTCTCGGTATTGGGCGGCTCAACGGTCACCAACACCGGCCCCACGACGATGTTCGGCGACTTGGGCCTGAGCCCCGGCTCATCGGTGACCGGCGCTCCGCACATACTCGGGCAGACACATGTCGACGATGCAGTGGCGATCGGGGCTAAGAACGCATTGGCCACCGCCTACAACAGCGCCGCCTCCCGTCCAAGCAGCGGCTCGGCCGGGACAGACCTCGCCGGTCAGACCTTCCTGCCAGGTGTTCGCACCGCCAGCAGCTCGTTGTTGCTCTCGTCAGGGAGCGTCACTCTCAACGCTCAAGGCGACCCAAATGCGGTGTTCATCTTCCAGGTCGGTTCCACGCTGATCACCGGCTCGAACACCACCGTCCTGCTTGTCAACGGTGCGCAGGCTTGCAACGTCTTTTGGCAGGTCGGCTCCTCTGCGACGCTGGGGACGGGCACGCGCTTTGTCGGCACGATCATGGCCTCGGCGACCATCACCGCGAATACGGCCGCCACGATTCACGGCAGACTGCTGGCGCAGACCGGCGCAGTGAACCTGGACACCAACACCATCACCACGTCCACCTGCGCCTCCAGCGCCAGCGGTAGCGGCGGTGGCACCGAAACAACCACGGGCGCAGAAGCAACGACCGGCGCAGGAGCCGGCGGCTCGAGCGGGAGCACCGTTAGGACGACCCCTGTGCCACCGACTGGATCTAAGAGCACCGGGAAGCACGGGCGTAACCACTCCTCGCGCCGCCACCATCACAGCTCGCGGCGGAGATCCAACCGACGCTCACCCGCGCAGCCGGCGCTCCCCCACAAGCGGGGCACGTTCACCGGCTGACGACACTCGGCACGCCTGGCCCCATGCAGATAACGATCATCCCACCACTTGGCTCCCGGTTTCGCTTGCCGCGTGCTGTTCTGCGTTACCATCGGCTCGGGCGCTGGGTAGTTGTCGGGCTGGCCGTGGGGTTCCTACTCAGCGTTACAGCCGGCTCGGCGGCAGCTGGCGGCATCCGTGTGCAGGCAACACAGCAGCTTGCGGTCCTTCTCACCGCGCACGGCGCCCACCTGGGGCCCAAAGCCCGCTCCCCACGGGTTGCGCTCATAGCCGCTCGTAGGCCGATCACCGGCGAGCAGACCACCCTGCCTGTAATAGGACGCTCAACGGGCCCCAGCGGGGTGCGATGGCTGCAAGTCAGGCTCCCCGGCCGCCCCGACGGGTCGAACCGGCTGGATCGCTCAACAGGGCACCCGCGAACTCGTGACGGGCTGGCACATCGTGGTGGATCTTGCCGCCCGCCGCGTGGTCGTCTATCGCGATGGCCGCGTGGTGAAAGCCTTTCAAGCGGTGGTGGGAAAGCCCTCAACGCCAACCCCTACGGGCCAGTTTTTCGTCGAGGAGACGGTGCAGATGGCTGCCGGCCAGGCCGGCGGGCCGTTCGCGCTGGCTCTCAGCGCTCGCTCGAACGTGTTGCAGGAATTCGAAGGTGGTCCGGGCCAGATCGCGCTGCACGGACGCGAGAACCTCGGAGGGCTGCTGGGCACCGCAACGTCACACGGCTGCGTTCGCCTGGACACCACGAGCATCGATTGGCTGACCGCCCGTATCGGCCCAGGGACTCCGACGACTATCTACACGGGCTGAGTCCGAAGCTACCATGCCTGAGCCTCTCGATACGACCGCCCAGACCGTCGCAGACGCCGCGCCAGCGCCGTCGCACACAGGCGCTGGCGGCGGCAGACGACGCTGGTGGATGCTGGTCGCAAGTGTGATCCTCGTGCTTGGCTTGGCGGTCTCACTCGCTGGCGCGCTGCTATGGCGCTCGAGCGTGCGCACACACGATAAGCAGACGTTCCAGACCATCGCGGCCGATGTCAGCGAGACGACGGAGACGCTGCTGCGCCGCGATACTGACTTCGTGGCGACGCTGCGCGCCGTGCTGACCATGCAGCCCAAGCTGAGCGCCGGCGGCTTCAGTCAGTGGCTCACCGAGCTAGACGGCCACCAGCGACAAGTGGGAGGCCTTGGCACACTGGTCGTCAAGTCGGTGCCGGCAGCTGAATTGGCGGCCTTCCAGGGACGGCGCGACGCCGACCCTGCCTTTCGTGCGCTGGTGGGAGGAAGGGTCGAGCCTGTCGTTCGGGGCGACCGCGCTCGCTATTGCCTGCTCTCCGCCGGCGGGGTGAACACTCCGTATAGCCCAGGCATCGCCCGGCTGTTGCAGGGAGACTGGTGTAACCCGCGCTCCTCGATCGGTGGATATCCCACAGGTGGGACCTCCCAGGCGGATCTCATGCGGTCGATAGCCGACCGCGGGGCGTTCCTGGTGTACCCCGTGATGGCAGACGGAGTGAGCACGTTCTTCGTCGAAGCCGCGTTCTACAGGCGCGGCGCGAGGCTTGGGAGTGTGACGCGGCGCCGCGCGGCCTTGGTCGGCTGGGTTTCCAGTTCCTTTGAGATCCCCGCTCTCATACGGTCGGCTGTTGGCGAGCATCGCGGTCTTGCCGTTACGCTGTATCACAGTAATCCCGGCGAGCGTCCTGAACTCATGGGCCGGGTGGGGGTTACCGGGACCGCTGTCCTGTTCACGCACGCCGCGATGCTGCAAATCGACGGTACGTGGATTGTGAAGGTGGCAGGAGCCGGCGTCGTGAGCGGTGTGTCTGCCAACGTGCAGGGCCTGCTGGTGTTGCTGAGCGGGGCGATCGTGAGCTTCTTGCTGTTTGTGCTGGTGGTAGTGCTGACGCGCTCGCGCGAGCGCGCGCTGGAGATGGTCGAGGAGAAGACCGGCCAGCTTCGCCACCAAGCGCTGCATGATGCCCTCACCGGTTTGCCAAACCGTGTTCTGGCGCTCGACCGCGCGGAGCAGATGCTCGCCCGTGCGCGGCGCCAGCACCTTCCGGTGGCGGCGCTGTACGTCGACGTCAACGGCTTCAAGCAAGTCAACGATACCTTTGGGCACGCCGCCGGTGACGATCTGCTGAGGATTGTCGCCACGAGGCTTGCGGGTGTCGTTCGTGAGGGCGACACGGCGGCCCGCTTGAGCGGTGATGAGTTCGTCGTGCTCGTAGAGGGCTCCGCACTCGACGCTGGCGCCGGGCTCGTCGCCGAGCGCCTGCTGGACGTGCTGCGCCAGCCATACGACGTGAAGGGGGGGATCGGGCGCCAGCTCTCTTTGACCGTGAGCGTTGGCGTCGCCTCGGGCCTGCGAGGTAACGCCGCCGAACTGCTGCGCGACGCGGATGTCGCCCTGTACGAGGCGAAGACGGCCGGCAGTAACTGCTATGTCTTGTTCGAGTCAGGTATGCAGACCGCCGCGCAGGACCGGCTCACGTTCGAGATGGATCTCGCCGAGGCGCTTGAACACAAGCAGCTGTTTCTGCTCTACCAGCCGACCTTCGACCTGCAGTCGGAGAATGTGATCGGCGTCGAGGCGCTGATCCGCTGGCGCCACCCCACGCGCGGCATCATCCCACCCGTCGAGTTCATCCCGATCGCCGAGGAAAGCGGGCTGATCGTGTCGATTGGCCGCTGGGTGCTCGGAGAGGCCTGCCGGCAGGCCACGACATGGCACGAGCAGGGCCACCGGATCGGCATGTCCGTAAACGTGTCTGGACGCCAGCTCGATGACGACGAGCTGGTCGAGGACGTGCGCGGCGCGCTCGAGCACAGTGGATTGGACCCGGGGGCGCTGACACTCGAGATCACCGAGACCACGCTGATGCGCGACGCCCAGGCCACGGCTCTACGCCTGCGGGAACTCAAGGGACTCGGAGTTCGCATCGCGATCGACGACTTCGGCACCGGCTACAGCTCACTGGCCTACCTGCGCCAGTTCCCCGTTAACGCCTTGAAGATCGACCGTTCCTTCATCGGCGGTATCGCCGCCTCCAAGGAGGCGGCGGCCCTGATCCGCACACTCGTGCAGCTAGGCAAGGCGCTCCAGATCGAGACGCTCGCCGAGGGCATCGAGGACCAGGTCCAGCTCGAGACCCTGCAGCGCGAACACTGCGACCACGGGCAGGGCTTCCTGTTCTCGCGCCCGCTCGATGTCAGCGCAGTCGAGGCATTCCTACAGGCCAGTGACTCCTCAACGCAGCCGCTTCCGACACGCTAGGACTGGTTCGACCATGCGGGCGCGACCGCGGGCCGAAACGAGCATCCAGGGCCGCAAGCTAGTCGAGTGTCCCGAGATTTAGCACGGCAGTGGAGTTAAACTAGATCGTCTGCGAGTTCAACAGACGCGGACTCTCCCTGCCGATCACCAAACTCCTCACGCCACGAGCGCATACCCGCGCTTGACGACCGGGAACCACGGAGGCTAGTCTAGTGCTAACCTCTCCTTACTAACGGTCAAGGTCCATAAAGTAGAATCAGGTTCAAGGATGATGGTACCATGGGGAGTGACGTAGAGGCTGCGCTCCTAGCCCGCTCGCAAGAACTGGCGGCGCAGCTGGAACTTGCGCGGGATGCAATCTTCGCGCGGGACGCTAGGCGCCAGATCACGTTCTGGAACAAAGGCGCCCAAGACATCTATGGCTTCTCATCCGCAGAGGCCCTCGGCAAGACCCCGCACGACTTGCTGGGCACCGAGTACCCCGGGTCGCTGGAGGAGATCGAGCGGATCGTCACCGAGACGGGTGGCTGGGAAGGCAATCTCGTGCAGCACACAAAGGACGATCGTCGCATGGTCGTCGAGAGTCGCTGGGCCGCTCAGTACGACCCAGGGGGAGGCCTTGCGGGCTTGCTAGAGGTCAACCGGGACGTCACCGTGCGGCTGGGGATCCAGGCCGCCCTGCTGGAGCTCGCCCCCGATGCCTTTGTGGGTGTTGGGCGCGATGGTCTGATCGTGCTTGTCAACGCCCAGACCGAAGTGCTGTTCGGGTACGAGCGCGGCGAGCTGTTGGGGCGACCGGTGGAGCTGCTGATGCCCGAGCGCTTTGGCGCAGCGCACCGCTCCCACCGGGCGGGGTACTTCGAGGATCCGCACCCCCGGCCAATGGGCGCCGGGCTGGGGCTGTTCGGGCGGCGTTGCGACGGCAGCGAGTTTCCGGCTGAGATCAGCCTGTCGAGCATCGAGACCGAAGATGGCCTGCTCGCGATCGCCGCGATCCGCGAAATCAGCAAGCGGATGGCCGCAACCCAGGAGCGTGAGCGCCTGCGGGCCGACTCCGAGCGTGAGAAGCTGCACAGCCAGATGCAGCAGGCCCACCGTCTAGAGAGTCTCGGGCAGCTCGCGGGTGGGATCGCGCACGACTTCAACAACCTGCTGGCGGTGATCATCAACTACTCCGCCTTCATCGCCAACGACCTGGAAGCAGCCGCCGGCATCGATGGCGACGAGCGCTGGCGGACGACGTGCGAAGACCTGCAGCAGATCCGCGTCGCGGGGGAGCGAGCCGCGCAGCTCACCCACCAGCTGCTCGCATTCGCCCGCCGCGAGGTCGTGCAGCCAGAGGTCGTCGATGTCAACCACGTGGTTGGCGACATCGAGCAGCTCCTGCACCGTACGCTCGGAGAGCACGTCGAGCTTCGCAGCTCGCTGACCGGCGACCTGCGCCCCGTGCTAATCGATCCCGGACAGCTCGAGCAAATCCTTGTCAACCTCGCGGTCAACGCTCGCGACGCGATGCCAGAGGGCGGCATGTTGAGGATCGATACCGCCAACGTCGAGATCGACGAGGACTACGCCTCTTCGCGTCCTGGGCTGTCCCCCGGATCGCACGTCCGCCTGCGGGTCAGCGACACCGGCGTGGGGATGTCAAGCGAGGTGCTCGAGCGGGCGTTCGATCCGTTCTTCACCACCAAGCCTCTGAGCCAGGGGACCGGCTTGGGGCTGGCCACGGTGTACGGGATCATGCAGCAGGCCGGCGGGCGCGCCCAGATCTACTCCGAGCCGGGCGTGGGCACGACTTTCACGGCGCTGCTGCCCGCAACTCAGCAAACCCCCCCACGGGTCGAGCAGCGGCCAAACTCTGAACAGCCAAAGGGTAACGAGACGATCCTCCTGGTCGAGGACGAGCAGGCTCTGCGCGAGGTCATCCATCGCATCCTTAAGGGGGGCGGCTACAAGGTGATCGCCACGTCCAACGGCCCGGAGGCGCTGGCGGCCGCCGAGGGTCACACCGGGCCGATCCACCTGCTGCTCACCGATGTGATCATGCCGCAGATGCCCGGTCCGCAACTGGCCGAGCGGATGCAGCGTGCGCGCCCCTCGGTGCAGGTCCTGTTCATGTCGGGCTTCGCCCAGCCAGTTCTCGACTCGACCGAGAAGCTCAGGGCCGGGGTGTCGCTTATCGAGAAGCCATTCTCAGGCTCGGCGCTGCTCACCAAGGTCAACCAGGTGCTCCAACGGTGGCAGAACTCCTAATCGTCGACGACGAGGAGGCGCTGCGGCGTTGGGCCGAGCGTGTGTTGGGCGACCGCGGCTACACCTGTGACGGTGCGGACGACGCGGCGGCCGCACGGGAGCATCTTGCGCTCGCGGCCTACCAGCTCGTGCTGCTCGACGTCAACATGCCGGGTGAGTCAGGCATGCAGCTCCTCTCGTACATCCGCAGCAACCATCCCGCGTGTGGAGTGGTGATGGTCACCTGCGAGGACAGCACCGAGCTGGCGATGAGTGCGATCGAACTCGGAGCTTACGACTATATCATAAAGCCAGTCGCGGCGGGCGAGCTGCTGATCAACGTTGCCAACGCCCTGCACCGCAGACGTCGGGAGCTTAAGAGCCGCCGCCTGCTGCAACGCCTGCAGGTCACCATGGCCGAGCGCAGCACACAACTCGAGGGGGCGCTTCACGATCTGAAGCTCTCGGAGAACAAGGTGTGGGCCTCCCAGACAGAAACGATCTTCCGCCTCGCCCGCTTGGTCGAGTTCCGCGACGAGGAGACCGGCCAGCACCTGCAGCGCATGAGCGCCTACTGCGAGATCTTGGCGCGCCGGATTGGACTCTCCGAGCAGCAGTGCGAGCTGATCCGGCTCTCAAGCCAGCTACACGACGTGGGCAAGGTCGCGGTCCCAGACAGCATCCTGCTCAAGCACGGAAAGCTCACCCCGGACGAGTTCGAGATCATCAAGGGCCATGCCGAGACCGGTTACAGGATGCTCGCGGGCTCGGCCTCGGAGGTGGTCCAGATGGGAGCCTTGATCGCCCGCAGCCATCACGAGCGCTGGGATAGTACGGGCTACCCCGGGGGGCTGGCGGGCAAGGCGATCCCTCGCGAGGGCAGGATCGCGGCCGTGGCCGACGTGTTCGACGCACTCACCAGCGACCGTGTGTACCGCTCCGCGTTCCCCGTCAACACAGCCCTGGAAATGATGCGGGCAGACCGTGGCAGTCATTTCGAGCCTATGCTGCTCGACGCATTCATGGCCTCACTGCCGGAGGTCGAGGAGATTCGCAATGCCTACAATGACTGATCAATACCGGCTGTTCTCTGAATGGTGGATTTACCAGAATTATTCTGACTATATATGTTAAGTTACTCAGCCCAGCAAAAGGGAAGAAGGTGGCAAAGTGCGGTGGCGGTCCCTGATTTAGATCTCAGCCCAGCTGCTGGATCACGATGGAAGCGACAGCAGGCTGCGCACCTCCGGCAAGCGGTGTGATCGTGAGCGCAGGCGTGTTCCCTGCTGGGTTGCAAAGCTCGACCGTCGCGTTCGCGCTAGTGGTTGTGAGGAGCGCATCGCCGACGATCTGACTCGTCCCGGTCGCTCGCCCGTACACGGCGTAGGGCAGTTCGACCATGACACTCCCAGAGTCGAGAGCAATCGCCAGCTGGCCCGGCTCGGTAACGGACACCGAGAAATTCACGCTGTAGGTGCCGACGTTAGGCAGCACGAATTCGGCCGAGTTGAGTCTGGTGATGCCGCCCAAGGCCGGGCCATTGTGGGGGAACTGAACCGGGGCTCCGGCTGCAACCGGAGCCACATTATCCGGCGGCATAACGGCGTAGAACTCGGCGTATGCCGGCGATCCCGATGAGCCTTCCGGGCCAATGGGTCCCCGAGACCCTGTTTCGCCTTTGTGTCCGGGTGTTCCTTCAGATCCAGCGGCGCCTGTGAGGCCGGTTGGTCCCGCGGTTCCCGCGGGACCTTTTTCGCCTTTAGATCCGATTGGTCCTTCAGACCCGGCGGGGCCTGTCAGTCCTGCTGGTCCCGCGGATCCCGTCGCGCCGGCGGGGCCTGTAAATCCGGTTGCTCCCGCGGATCCGGTGGGACCTGGGAGACCGGTTAGTCCTGCCGATCCGACGGCGCCTGTGACTCCAACCGATCCCGTGGTCCCCGCCGCGCCTGTCTCACCTGTGGGCCCAGTCGATCCTGTCGCGCCGATGAGTCCGGTTGCTCCGGGGGCTCCAGTGGAGCCTGTGAACCCCGTTGCGCCCGTGGCGCCGTTAAGGCCGGATGATCCCGCCATCCCCGTGGCGCCTACGGGTCCGGGTAGTCCCGCGCGTCCGGTTGGTCCCGTGGTGGTGGGTCCGGATGGTCCTGTTGATCCTGTTGCGCCTGTGAGTCCGATCGGCCCCGTAGAGCCTGTGGCGCCAAGTAGGCCATGCAAGCCTTCGGGGCCGCCCGGCCCGGGGAGACCAGTGATACCAATCGAGCCGCGGGCGCCCGCGTGTCCCTGCGGTCCACGCGGCCCCGAACTCCCTTGTGCTCGCCTTGGGCACAGAGGTGGGCGTGGTCTAACCCGCCCTGTGAATGCGACCTGATGGCAGGATCGGGCAGAAGTTGACCGGCCTGCCGCGATGTCGGGAGTCGCAGCCATGGCTCCTGAGGGTCCCAACGCACAGGCCAGTGCCGCGAGCATGCCACAAGAGTGTCGGCGGGTCTTTGGGAGTAGATCGATTCGCCAGAAAATAGCCATTATATAGAATCTCGACGAAAAGGCCTCCTGGCCTTGAGCGCTGTTTGTGCAGGTAGCTGAATGGCGACTCGATGACTTGACGGTCTCGGCCTAGCAGTTGCTTTTCGCGCGTCAGGAATATGACGTCTTGCCTAACGCTTTCGGGTCCGAGGCACAGGGCGTCTCGGACGCTGCGGCGCACTACTTGTGTGCCCGAGCTGGTTTGGGACGAGTCTGTCGGACCGCTGTATGAGTGGCCGGATGTCGCCGCCATACTGGGCACGGTCCGAACGCGACAGGGGATCAGCGGCCTCGCTAGACGCCTTCGTCTGTCGTCGGTGCGGACCTCGAGCGGGGTGCTCGCCCGGCGCGCTGTCTCACATGGATGAGACGCCGCACGATCAGAAATCGAGAAGCGTGCTCACCGAGCCGCCCCTAATATGAGCGGCATGGACACGATGAGCATGGTCACGAGGACGGACACGCAGTCGCCTGCGCCGCATTTTGCCGACAGCCACGATCTGATCCGCGTGCACGGCGCGCGCGTGAACAACCTCAAGGACATCAGCTTCGAGATCCCGAAGCGCCGGCTGACGGTGTTCACCGGCATCTCCGGCTCGGGCAAGAGTTCGCTGGTGTTCGGCACGATCGCCGCTGAGTCGCAGCGACTGATCAACGAAACTTACAGCGCCTTCGTGCAGGGCTTCATGCCGACGCTGGCGCGGCCCGAGGTTGACGTACTCGAAGGGCTGACGACCGCGATCATCGTCGACCAGCAGCGGATGGGAGCCGACACGCGCTCGACGGTAGGAACCGCCACCGACGCCAACGCGATGTTGCGCATCCTCTTCAGCCGGCTCGGGCAGCCGCACATCGGCTCGCCCAACGCGTTCTCCTTCAACGTCCCCTCGGTCCGAGCGAGCGGTGCGATCACGATCGAACGCGGTGCCGGCAAGACCGTGAATAAGACCTTCACCCGCACCGGCGGCATGTGTCCGCGCTGCGAAGGCCGGGGCACGGTCTCCGATATCGACCTCACCCAGCTCTTCGACGACTCCAAGTCGCTCGCCGAGGGCGCGATCACCATCCCCGGCTACACGGCGGGCGGCTGGAACTTTCGGCTCTACAGCGCGTCGGGCTTCGTTGACCCGAATAAGCCGATCCGCGACTACACCAAGACCGAGCTGCATGACTTCCTCCACCGCGAGCCGGTCAGGATGAAGATCAAGGGCATCAACATGACCTATGAAGGGCTGATCCCGCGAGTCCAGAAGTCGATCCTCTCCAAGGACAAGGAGGCGATGCAGCCGCACATCCGGGCGTTCGTGGAGCGGGCGGTCACCTTCACCGCGTGCCCCGAGTGTGGCGGCACCCGGCTCAGCGAGGCGGCCCGTTCGTCGAAGATCAAGAGGATCAACATCGCCGATGCGTGCGCGATGCAGATCAGCGACCTGGCCGAATGGGTCCGCAACATCGATAAGCCATCGGTGGCGCCGCTGCTCGCGACGCTGCAACAGACTCTCGAGTCGTTCGTGGAGATCGGGTTGGGCTACCTCTCGCTCGACCGGCCGTCGGGCACTCTCTCGGGCGGCGAGGCGCAGCGCGTCAAGATGATCCGCCACCTCGGCTCCTCGCTCACCGACGTCACCTACGTCTTTGACGAGCCCACCACGGGCCTGCACCCCCATGACATCCAGCGGATGAACGACCTACTGCTGCGGCTGCGGGACAAGGGCAACACGGTGCTCGTCGTGGAGCACAAGCCGGAGACGATCGCGATCGCCGACCATGTCGTTGACCTCGGCCCCGGCGCCGGTACGGCGGGCGGCAGCGTCTGCTTCGAGGGCACCGTCGAGGGGCTGCGGGCCAGCGACACCCTCACCGGTCGTCATCTCGACGACCGGGCCGCCCTCAAGGAGACGGTGCGGACGCCCACCGGCACGCTGGAGATCCGCGGCGCAACGGCGCACAACCTGCGCGACGTTGACGTTGACATCCCGCTCGGGGTGCTTGTCGTCGTCACCGGCGTCGCCGGCTCCGGCAAGAGTTCGCTCGTGCACGGGTCGATCCCGGCTGGCGCGGGTGTGGTGTCGATCGACCAGAGCGCGATCCGCGGCTCGCGACGGAGCAACCCGGCTACCTACACCGGACTGCTCGACCCGATCCGCAAGGCGTTCGCGAAGGCCAACGGCGTGAAGCCGGCGCTGTTCAGCGCCAACTCCGAGGGAGCCTGCCCCAACTGCAACGGCGTCGGCGTCATCTACACCGACCTGGCGATGATGGCTGGCGTCGCCACCACCTGCGAGGAGTGCGAGGGGAAGCGCTTTGAGGCATCAGTGCTGGACCACCACCTCGGCGGCCACGACATCAGCGAGGTGCTCGCGATGTCGGTGACGCAGGCGGAAAAGTTCTTCGGCGCCGGCGAGGCGAGCACGCCGGCCGCGCACACCATTCTCAACCGGCTCGCCGACGTGGGGCTCGGCTACCTCAGCCTCGGTCAGCCGCTCACTACGCTGTCCGGCGGTGAGCGGCAGCGACTCAAGCTGGCCACCCACATGGCGGAAAAACGGTCGAATCGGTCCCGCCGGGCGGGGGGAACCGATTCTACCGATTCCATCTACGTCCTTGACGAGCCGACCACTGGCCTGCACCTCGCCGACGTCGAGCAGCTGCTCGGCCTGCTCGATCGGCTCGTCGACTCCGGTAGGTCGGTCATCGTCATCGCCCACCACCAGGCCGTCATGGCGCACGCCGACTGGATCGTCGACCTCGGCCCCGGCGCCGGCCACGACGGCGGCCGGATCGTCTTCGAGGGCACACCCGCCGACCTCGTCGCGGGGCGTGAGGGCATCCGATCTCTCACCGGCGAGCACCTTGCGGCCTACGTCGGCACCTTCTAAGGTCCTATCCTCCTCCCCTACCTCCAACGGGAGCCCCATGTCCGCCCAGCAATGATTTGAGCCCCGAGCCAAAGAAAGTCAGCTGCGAACTCGACCGCTGGCTGAGGAGCGATGGCGAGACGACCTTAGGCAGCCTCATCGAGCTGGTCGAGGAGAAGAGCTTTGCGATCCTCTTCGTGCTTCTGCTCGGCCTGCCCGCCCTGCCGCTGCCCACCGGCGGCGCGACACACGTATTTGAGATCATCGCCGTGCTGCTAGCGCTCGAGCTGATAGCCGGCCGCGAGGAGATCTGGCTGCCGCAGCGCTGGCGCAGGCTTGAGCTGGCGGGCGCGACACAGCAGCGCTTCATTACCGCACTGATGAGGATAATCCGTTGGCTCGAGCGTTTCTCTCGACCTCGACTGCGATTTCTGTTCAATCATCGTTTGAGCAACATCGTCTTCGGGCTACTCGTGGTCGGCGGTTCAGTCGGCGCCTTCGTCGCCCCGCCGTTCACAGGACTCGACACGCTGCCATCGCTCGGCGTGGTCCTACTGTCGCTCGGCGTGCTGCTCGAGGACTTTTTCGTCGTCGCAGTGGCACTCCTCGTCGGCGTTGCAGGCATCGTGCTTGAGGTCGTGCTGGGCAGCGCGGCGATCCACGGCCTCGGGAATCTCCTTTAGATCGCCATATGCGACAAACGAGCCAGTCGTAACGACACCCAACTGGAGATCTCACGTGCGCTTGGGGCACGGCTCCTTGTAGGCGACCGTTACGGTTTCGCCACTCATGAATTTCAGTTCCGCCTTCACCGGGAAGCCACCTTTGGGGCACTGCTTCGGCAGGGTGAAATAGGAGACCGTCTTCTTACCCCTCTTGTATGCCGCGCCGACCTTGACTTTGAAGGAAAGGATCGAGGCGTCATCGGCGCCGGGTAGGGTTTCGACCAGCGGCACTTCGACGATCAGCTCCGGACCATAGGGAGCGCTGGCTGTAACCCAAAATGCCTTTTCGAGGATCTGAAAGGAAGCCGGCGTGCTGCCTTCGACGTAGAAAGTCAGGCCGCCTGCGGGGGCAAAGAAGTCCTGAATCGACACGTTCTCGTTGACGCGTTCGCCGCCGAAGCTGACGACGCCTAACCCCTCGCCCGTCGGCCCGGCGCTTGACTTCTTCGGACATTCCGCGGCCCCGCCCGCTTCGAGCACCGATGGCGCGCAGGTGGCGAACCCCGCGGAAGTCACCTTGACCCCGGCGGGTGCGTAGAAGGCCGCCCCCGTCAGCGGAGACGGGAAGCCTCCGTATTCGGTCCCACTGATCGTGACCTGAGCTTCCACCGCAGCGCCTGCCCCCAAGATGTTGCCTGTCCGCGGGAATCCTGAAATCGGCCTGGGAATCGCCTTGAACGTGACCGTGGGTGTCGCCGAGGCGGTCGCAGCAAACGCACAAGAGGCCAAAACGAACAGGACCTGCCAAGCGAATACTCTGCGCGGCGCTCTGCCTCCTGCCGTTGCGTCTGCTTCGTTCATCTAAGCTCGCCTCCAGCCGCTCGCGCCATCCAATAGTCCTAAACATACCATCCGAAACAGATTAAAAGTCAAGGACCGCTCTATGAACAGCGAGATCGAGCTGACACACACCTCCCACATCGTGCTGGGTCTGCTCTCGATGTCCGGCGAGGCCACCCCCTATGACCTCAAGCAGATGGTCTCGGCGACGGTCGGACATTTCTGGTCGCTCCCCCACTCCCAGCTTTACGCCGAGCCCGCACGCCTTGCGCGCGCCGGCTATGTGACCGAGCATCGCGAGCACGACGGCAGACGCCGCAAGCTCTACTCCCTCACCGATCGCGGCCAAGACGCGCTCGGGGACTGGCTGCGGGTCTTCACGCCCGAGCCCTACATGCTGCGCGACCTCGCGCTCCTCAAGCTCTTCTTCGGCGCCGATATCCGTGAACTGGCCAGAGTCCAGCTCGAGACCCACCAGCAGAAGCTCTCCGAATACGAGGCGCTACTCGCGCAGACCGTCGACTACAGCTCGACTGGCCCGCGGCTCGCGCTCGAGCTCGGGACACGTCACGAGCGCGAGACAGTGGCCTTCTGGGCAGAGCACGCGCGGTTGACCAAGGCAAACAAGGAGTAGCCGCCGACCGACCCTTGGCGCGCCGGAGGGGACAACGCCGGGTTGGGGCGCCGGGAGGAACGGCGCCGGGCGGCGCGCCGGAAGGAACGGCGCCGGGCGGCGTCTTTGTGAGTACAGCAGAACCCCCGCCGGCGCTCTGTGCCGGCTCGCCATATATAGGAGTGGACATATGCGTCATCTACTGAAGCTGCTCGTGCCAACGATCGCGGCATCGCTCCTGATCGCCGCCTGCGGCAGCAGCTCTAGCAACAGCACGACCAGCTCGTCTGCCAGCGGACAGCCCGCCGCCCACACGAGCAGCGGCACGTCGAGCGTCCTCGTGACGAGCGCCGCCAACTCAACGCTCGGCGGCACCATCCTGGTCAACGGCCAGAGCATGACGCTCTATCGTCTCAGCGGCGAGCAGAACGGCAAGTTCATCTGCACCAGCTCGGCCTGCCTCAGTGTCTGGCATCCAGTCACCGCGTCGTCCAGTGGCAATCCCAGCAGCAGCGTCGGTTCGCTCGGCACAGTCAGGCGCCCCGATGGAACCCTGCAGGTCACCTACAAGGGCATGCCGCTCTACACGTTCGCGCAGGACCAGAAGCCCGGTGAAGTCAAGGGACAGGGACTCAAGGACGTCGGCACCTGGAGCGTAGTCACGATCAGCTCCAGCAGCACAGCACCGAGCACGAGCAGCACACCGGCGACGACAACGCCGTCGAGCAGCGGCGGCGGCTACAGCTACTGAAGACGCATGCCCGAGGACGCCGGAGCCCACCACTAAGACACGGGCTCCGGCGGATACGACTATCGAGCCGACGGGGCCTGTCTGTGCTGGGATGCCCCGCTGCCATCCACGCCCCACGCGAGGACCGGCCCCTCGACGGTGACCGCGACCGGGCTGCCCATGCGATAGGCAACCTGGCCGGGAACCCGGACGAGGATCACATCTGGAACGTCCTCGCGATCGGGCTTCACCCTGATCACCGAATCATGGCCGTGGTACTCGTGGTCGAGGATCTGACCCGCGAGCGCGCCGGCCAGGCCGGCTGGGTGGAGCCTCAGCTGCTCGGGACGGATCAGCACCACCGCATCGCTCTCCGGCCGCTCGTGGCCAACGCGGCTGTTGAACGCGAGATCGCCGAAGGCGGTCCTTACGGCGCCGTCGGCGAAGACACCCGGGATCAGGTTTGCCTCGCCAACAAAGCTGGCCAGCTCGGTGTCCGCGGGTGAGTCATAGATCTCCTGCGGCGTGTCGCACTGGCCCACCCGACCGTCGCGGATCACGGCCACCTGGTCGGCGAGCGACAGGGCTTCGTCCTGGTCGTGGGTAACCAGCAGCGCAGTTGCCCCCGCCGCGCGCAGCAGGCTAGTCACGTCGGCGCGGACGCCTGCCCGCAGCGCGGGATCGAGGGCTGAGAACGGCTCGTCCAGCAGCACGAGCGCAGGCCGTGTCGCGAGCGCCCGCGCGAGCGCGACGCGCTGCTGCTGACCGCCGGAGAGCTGATGTGGGTAGCGCCCGCCAAGGCCGGCCATGCCGATCATCTCGAGCAGCTCGTCCACCCGAGAACCGCCGCGCGAGCTTCGCGAAAGCCCGAAGGCGATGTTCTTATGCACCGTCAGGTGGGGGAACAGGCTCCCCTCCTGCGGCACATAGCCGACTCGACGCCGCTCCGAGGCGACGTAGGTCGATCCCGCGGAATCCACCACCACCCCTTCGAGGCCGATCGTGCCCCTGTCGGCGCGCTCGAATCCGGCGATCAGGCGCAGCAGCGTGGTCTTGCCGCTCCCCGATGGCCCCAGGATCGCAGTCAGCGAGCCTGGCTCAACGGTCAAGTCAACCCCTCTGAGAACGGCGTTCGAGCCGAACGACTTGTGCAGATCGGCGATCGCAAGTGCGCTCATGCGACGGGCGCACGCGCGGGCAGGCGATCGAACCAGCGCCCGAGCACGTAGCTCGGGACGGCGGCGATGAGTACCATCAGGCCGGCGTATGGCGCCGCCTGACCGTAGGAGATGTTGGTCTGAAAGGCCCAGAACTGCGTTGACAGCGTGTGGGCGCCCGTCGGTATCAGGACCAGCGTCGCGGTCAACTCGGTCACCGCCTCGAGGAAGACCAGCGAGAATGCTGCCGCCAGCCCGGACGCCACGAGCGGAAGGGTCACGCGCCGAAGGACCTCGCGCCGTGACGCTCCAAGCGATCGGCCTATCTCCTCCAGGCCAGGTGGCGCCTGGGCCACGGAAGTTCTGACCGCAACGAGCGCGAGCGGGAAGAACATGATCGCGTACGCCGCAATCAGCATTGCGCTGCTCTGGTAGAGCCACCCCGCTGCGTAACGCTCGGAGAAGTACGTCAGTGCCAGCGCGATCACGAGCCCAGGTATCGCCAGCACGAGATAGCCGCTGCGTTCAAAGACGGTCGCGACGCGGCTCGGATAACGGACCGAGAGAATCGCCACCGGCAGCGCCGCCATGGTCGCAAGCAGGCCCGCCGCCGCGCTGTAGAGCATCGTGTGCCACGCGGCAGAGGCGATTGATGCAGACGGGAGCGTAGAACTCCCGCCGTGCAGGATCCAGTACACGATCGCGCCCACCGGCACACCAAGCGCAAGCCCGACCAGGACAAAGAAACCCCCGAGCACCGGGACGGTCGCCCTGCCCAAGCGATACGGGCGCGGTACGCGTGCCACCAGCGGCCCGCTCCTGGACTGTCGACCCCGCCCCCGTGCCAGCCCCTCGCCGCAGAGCAGGAACAGGCTCAGCACCACCAGCACGAGCGACAGCGCACAGGCAGCAGGCGCATCGAAGCCGTTCAGGAACTCGGTGTAGATCTCAGTCGTAAAGGTCCGAAAGCCGAGAATCTCAAACGCGCCGTACTCGGACAGCATCACCAGTCCGACGAGCAGGCAGCCACCCAGGACAGCCACCCGCGCCTGGCCAAGCGTCACGCGCCAGAAGGTTCGCAAGCGCCCTAGGCCGAGGCTCCGTGCGACCTCCTCCTGCGCCGGATCGGCGTTTCTGAGGCTGGCGGAAACCGGCAGGTACACGAGCGGGTACACCGCGAGCGTCATCACCAGCGCCGCCGCCCCGAACCCGCCCATCGACTGAAAGATCGACTTCCACCCGAAGCTGGTCACGAAGTCAGGCACGCCGATCGGCACAACCACCAGCACGGCCCAGATCCTGCGCCCCGGCAGATCCGTCCGCTCGACGAACCACGCCGCCAGCGTCCCGATCACCGCGCACAGGACGGTCACGACGACGGTCAGGCTGACCGTGTTCCAGAGCAGCGTTGCGGTCAGCTCACGGAACAGCAGCGGACGCAGCGTCGAGAAGCCATCCTGGATCGCCTGCATGATCAGGAAGACGAGCGGCAGCAGAAGCAGCGCCGCGACGAGCGCCGCACCGGCCTGCAGAATTTTCGGCGTGGCCGCTCGCCGGGGCGGGACCGGCAGCTGCCCCACCGGCGGCGATGACTCGCGCGCCGACGTGGGGGCAGCCACGGGCGTCAAGCTCATAGCAGCTGCGCGTCCTGCAGCAGCGAAGTCGCTGTGGCCCCGTCGCCGAGCGCCGCGATGCCGATC
This sequence comes from uncultured Solirubrobacterales bacterium, assembly GCA_963715515.1. Classification (GTDB taxonomy): domain Bacteria; phylum Actinomycetota; class Thermoleophilia; order Solirubrobacterales; family Solirubrobacteraceae; genus Palsa-744. The sequence goes on along the minus strand of OY970249.1, from coordinate 2,916,853 downwards.
GGGTTGGGACGGAGGTCTTCGAACGGAGTCTCCGGCTGGAGGGTCTTGACTCCCGAGGCGATCGGATACTCGAAGCTGTCGCCGTCGGCGATGATCTGCTGACCCTGAGCGCTGACCAGAAACGCAAGCAGCCTCTGGGCCGCCGCCTGGTGCCTGCTGGAGCGCAGCACAGCCGCACCCGAGACGTCGATCACGTAGCCGACGTCGCCCGGGGCCAGGTGGGCGATCGCCGAATGCATGCCGCCAGCGCCGACCTGAGCGCGCTCGCGGTACCAGTAGTACTGGTTGATGATCCCGATCGCTGCCTGGCCGCGATTGACCTGATCGGTGATCGTCTCGTTGTCCGGATAGATGTGATCGCCGGCGTTCGTCTTCAGAGCTTCCAGCCAGTGCCGCGCCGTGGCGGTGCCGTAGGTCTGTGCGACCGAGGTCACGATCGGCTGGAAATCGGTCTCGCCTGCCGCCAGCGCGAGCTTCCCCCTCCACTTCGGATCGGCCAGCTGCATGACCGAGGTAGGCAGCTGCCCGGCGGAGAGCAGACGGGTGTTATAGACGAGCACGCTCACGCGCGCCGACACTCCTACCCAGTCCCCCTGGGGCGAGTTGTAGCGGGCGGGCGTGTGAGCCAGGGTCGAGGGAGTGACCGGGGCGAGCAGGCCCTTGCCCTGCAGGTACTCGAGCGCCGGCGAGTTCTCGGTGTAGATCGCGTCGGCCGGCGAGTCCGAGCCCTCCGCATTGATCTGAGCAGCGAGCACATCCTCGTCGTCGCTGCGCACCTTCACGTTGATCCCCGTCAGTTTCTCAAACCGCGCGACAAGCGCATTTGTGGTCTGTTCGTGCTGACCGTTGTAGAGCGTGATCGAATTGGACGACGAGGCGCCGCCGCAAGCGCCGAGCCCGACGCTAAGCAGCGCCACGGCGATGCCGATCAGGCAACCGCGGAGCCGTCGATCGCTTATTGACTGTGCGCCCCCGGAGATCATCGCGACGCGGAGGCTAGCACGAATTAGGGTGCCCTAATGCATGGCTCGCTTCATCGTGCTTTGGTGCATCGCCGTGGCACCGGCCGAACGGGCGCCGGTGGGCGTCGAGGATCGGCGGCTCCCTCAGCTCAGGTGACCAGCAGACGCACGATCGCAGTTACGCCGACCACCACGATCAGCCCCCGCAGCGCTACGGGAGGCAGTCGCCGCCCGTAGCGCGCGCCGATCTGGGCGCCGAGGATCGAGCCGCAGGCGATGATTGCGGCCGGTCCCCACTGGACGTGCGCGAACACTATGAAGAACAGGCCGGCCACGCCGTTGACCAGGCCCGCGAGGACGTTCTTCAGCGCGTTGGTGCGGTGCAGATCCTGCGCCAACGCCAACCCGAGGATCCCCAGCAGCAGGATCCCCTGAGCGGCGCCGAAGTAGCCGCCGTAGACCCCGGTCGCGTAGAGCGCGAGCAGGATGAGGATGCGTCCTCTGCGCTCGGGGTCCACGGCGTGCTTCGCAAGCATTCGATTCAGCCGCGGCTGCAGGACGATCAGGGCGAGCGCAAGCGCGATGAAGACCGGCACGATCGCCTCGAAGGCGGATGCCGGCAGCACCAACAGCAGGGCAGCTCCAGTGAAGCCGCCCAGCACCGACGCCGTGCCAAATCGCACCGCGCGTCCGCGCTGGCCGGATAGCTCCCGCCGGTAGCCCAGCACCCCCGAAAGCGACCCTGGGACCAAACCGACGGTGTTCGAGACGTTGGCCGTCACGGGCGCATAGCCGAAGGCCAGCAGCACCGGGAAGGTGATCAGAGTCCCGCTGCCCACAACCGCGTTGATCGTGCCCGCCGCAAGCCCAGCCAGCACGAGAGCAAGAGCCTCTCCGATGCTCATTCGTCGCTCGGAGGACTCAAGCGAGAAAGTCGACGATGGTCTGTGTGAAGCGCGTGTCGGCGATGGCCCCGATGTGATCCCCCGAGAGGATCCGCAACGTCGCGCCCGGGATCGCCTCGGAGAGAACTTCGGGTCTGATCGCGAGCGGATCATCAGCTCCGGCGAGGACGAGCGTACGCGCCGAGATGCGATCCAGCGCGATGTCGCCTCTGTAGATCGACGTGGCCTGCGCAACCAAGGCCTTGCGATCGCCGCCGAGGGCATCCGCCAGCATGCGGAAAGCCGCCGCCTGCGGCTGCTCGATCGTCGCCGGATCAGCGACGCTTAGCGCCTCGATGATCGCGTCGTTGGAGACCGCGCGCCTATCGACGCCCCCACACTCGATCACGCCCGAACCGACACCACCCACGATCAGCCGTCGCACCCGCTGATCCTCGCTCGCGAAGATCAGCGAGACGATCGCCCCCATCGAGTAGCCGACTAGGTCGATCTGCGGCTCGTCGGCCACGTCGAGCAGGACCGCGAGGTCACGCGCCATCCGCTGCTCGCCATAACGGGCGGGGTCGTGCGGCTTCTCGGACTGGCCGTGGCCTCTGGCGTCGGGGGCGATCACCCTGCGGCCACCGACCACCAGCGCATCGACCACGCCCGTGGCAACCCAGTTGGCGTTGGCGTCGGCGACGAAGCCGTGGTGCAGCACGACAGGCGGCAAGGCTGTCCGCTCGCCCCATTCCTGGTAGGCGATCTCGACGTGATCCCAGCTCTCGAAGCGCTTCATGGTGAGCGGATGATCATGTCACGGCTGCGCCCTCAGCCAAGGCAAGCAACGTCGGAGGGGACCGCAGCGCGGTCCCCTCCCCCATCTTGCGGCTTCAAGCCGACCCTAGAAAGGAGTCGATCCGAGCGGCCCGCCTTCGGTGGCTGGACTGGCGAATACACACTGGCCAGCCCGAAGGCCGCCAACGGTGTTGGGCTCCGGTGCGCGCGGATAGAGATTTTCTGTCTCATCGCCGCTGTTCCACACCTGGCTGTTCTGCTGGCAGACCAGGTTGCCGGAAATCCTGTTGGAAAGAATCTCGATGGCATCGGGGTCCGCGAGCTGATTTTCGAGCAGACGCACGTTGCCGCCGACATGCTCGCGTATGACTCCCATCCAGCAGGACGCGAGGCCAGTCACGGTGATGTTGCCGCCGACCGAGGTGTCCTCGTAGTCGCTGTATACGGGACTTTCGAAGAGCGCGAAGATCCCGCTCGGTTCGCAGGTCTCCCCGCCACCACCGCCGTTCTCCGCGATGTTGCCGCCGACCGTGCTGTTGTGCACCACGACTCCCAGCGGCTGCTGCTCAGTCAGGTTGCCGCCGATGGTGGTCCTGCTGGAGAGCGTCGGGGCGTTGGGCGCCGGGTCGTCGATGCAGGCAAACTCCGCCGCCTCGCAACCGAGAACCGCAGCGGCACCGCTCTGCACCTGCAGATTGCCGGCGACCGTCAGGCTCGAGCTGCCGTGCCCGGTGTGGTCGTTCAACGCAAACGCCGCGATCAGCGCTGCGCCGGGAGCCACGGTCAGGTTGCCCCTGACGATGGCCGGCCCGCCGTTGACCTCGCAGGCGCCTTCGATGATCACGTTGGCGGCATAGGTCCCGGCGAGCACGCCGGGCGCGGTGGGCGTGCCCGAACAGATCCGGGGAGCCGCTACAGCCGGCGCCGCACCGGCCGTCAGGATACCCAGCGCCAGGCCACTCAAGCCCAGCAGTACAGACAGTCTTCGACCGAGCTGCCTCATAGTCGTCACCTCCTTGCCGGCGACTATCGCCATCGCCGATTGGTTTGCGGGTCGGCTACCAGCCTTCCCCTCAAAGCTCGACAAACGTAGGCAGACCTTACCGGACCTCGGCAAACCTCATCGAACGGGCGACGCGCCGCTCGTGGTAGGAATAACCGCTCTCGTCTCGCGACCCAGGAGAAGACCAAGTGCGCGGATGGCAGGTACAACGACCGGACGGCCCGAGCGCGGTGGCGCTCACAGAACTCCCCGACCTCGCTGACCCCGACAAGCTGGTGATCGGCGTGCGCGCTGCCGGCGTGGGCTTTCCCGACCTGCTCATGAGCTGGGGCAGGTTCCAGGTCCGCCAGCCGCCGCCGTTCACGCTGGGTTGGGAGGGCGCCGGCGAAATCCTCAGCGCCCCCGCCGATTCGAGCTTCAAAGCGGGCGACCGGGTCATGACGCTCAGCTTCGGCTGCTACGCCGAGCAGGTCACCGCCGTCCCCGAGACGACCTTCGCGCTGTCCGATGTGCTCTCCTTCGAGGAGGGCGCTGCGCTTCCCTTGAACTACCTGACGGCGATCGCCGGCCTCAAGCGCCGCGGCGGGCTGCAGGCGGGCGAGTCGGTGCTCGTGCAGGGGGCGGCCGGCGGCGCCGGCACGGCGGCGGTCCAAGTGGCCAAGGCATTCGACGCCGAGGTCTTCGCGGTCGTCTCAAGTGAGGAGAAGGCCGATGTTGCTCGTGCCGCCGGCGCCGATGCGGTCTTCCTGACATCTGAGGACTGGCGCGCGGCCGTCGTCGAGGCCAGCAGCGGAGGCGTAAACCTTGTCTATGACCCGGTCGGCGGCGGTCGCTTCACCGACAGTCTGCGCTGTCTGGCCAGCGAGGGACGGCTGATCGTGATCGGCTTTGCCGCCGGCGACATTCCCGAGGTGGCCGTCAATCGGCTCTTGCTCAAGAACATCGACGTCCGCGGCTGCACCTGGAGCGTCCTTGCCAACACGCCCGACGGTCTGCTGCGCGCGGCGTCCGAGTTGGGCGCGATGGCTGAGGCAGGTGCGATCCGCCCGCCGATCGGAGCGACATTTCCGTTCGCTCAGGCCCGCGAGGCGCTGGACGCCGTAGAGCAGCGCCGCTCGCTCGGCAAGACGGTGCTCACCGTCGCGTCCTGACGCGCAACACGCGTCGCGCCTGACGCGCAAGCACGCCGTCGCACACTGAGACGCAAGCACGCGTCGCACCTGATGCGCGCACGCTGAGGCGCAGGCACGCGTCAGGACTCTGCTGCGCTCGCCAGCGCAAGCGCCATGTTGGCCGCGTGGTCGCCGAGCGCGGCGAGCGTGCTCGCGTACAGGCGATGCTTGATGGTTGCCAAGGTGGCCGGGTCCTTGTGGACGAGCGCCGTTGCAAGCTCTATCGCTCGCGGGAGCACCGCCTCGGCGTCAAGCGCCTCTTCGACGATCCCAGCCGCAGCGGCCTCGACGCCGCCGTAGCGCCGGCCGGTGGTCATCGCCTCGTGGGCCGTCCGCGCCGGCAGGCGCGCGGCGATGAGCGCGTTCATGCCAGGCGTGAAGGGAATGCGTATGTCGACCTCGGGCAGGCAGAAGAAGCCCCGGTCGGCGCGCATGATGCGCTGGTCGTGCGCCAGCGCCAGCATCGCGCCGGCCGCAAAGGTATGCCCCTGTAGCGCCGCAACCGTCGGCACTCCGAGCCCTAACACGCGCGCCAGCAGCTCGTGCATGCGCGGCACGAAGTCCTGGATCAGCTTGGGATTGGCCGCCATCCACTCCAGATCCAGCCCGTTGGACCAGAACTTGCCGGTCGCCTTCGTGACCAGCGCGCGCGGCGCCGGCTCGGCCTCCACCTTGCTCAGATGAGCTTCCACGGCGGCCACCCAGTCCGTGTTGAAGCGATTCTCGCCGTCGCCCAAGTCGAGCAGATAGACGTCGCCGTCGCGCTCCAGCGTCGGCAGCGTCCGGTCTGGGCTGTCGGGGTTCATGGCATGGCTCCTGGTATTCGTGGACGTGGACAGTGGCGGTGGCCGGCAGAGGCGCTTCGACTTGCTGGCCAGATGGCCAGGCGATGCTACACGCACGCCCCTCAATCCCGAGAGCCGCTGTCGCCGAGCGCCCGCTATTTGCGCTGTCGCCGAGCGCTTCCTTGGAGAGGTCCGCGAGCGCCGCTGTTGCGCTACCGCCGAAACCACTATTGTTAACCCCATGGCTAACAACATGGGTGTCATCGCCAACGACGGAGCGCTCCTCGACAGGTCGTTCGCGGCCTGTTCGCACCCGATCCGGCGGGGGATTCTCGAGCGGCTGACCGCCGGTGAGATGACCGTCGGTCAGGCCACGCAAGACTTCGGCGTGTCCAAGCCGGCCATCAGCAAACACCTGAAGGTCCTCGAGGAAGCCGGAGCGATCGTCCGTGTCATCGACGGCCGGACCCACCGACTGCGCCTCGACGAGCGCTCGCTGGACGACGCCTATGCCTGGATGACCAACCAGCACGAGCTGTGGGAGCGCAAGCTCGACACCGTTGAGCACTTCCTGCGAGAGCAGCGCGAAACGCGAGCTGAAAAGGAGCAGCATGAGCGAGACGACCAATCCAAAAAGGAGCGACATGAGCGAGATTGACGCCACAGGTCTGCGCCTGGAGCGCACCTTCGAGGCGCCCGCCGAGGAGGTCTTCGATGCCTGGACCAACCCCGAGGTCCTGCGGCGCTGGTGGGCCGCGGGCGCAGACTGGCACACGCCGATCGCCGAGGTCAACCTGCGCGTGGGCGGGCGCTATCGCCTGTCGATGGAAGATCCGGCCACCGGCACGCGACACACCGTGGTCGGCGAGTACCGCGAGGTGCGACGCCCGCAGCGGCTCCTCTACAGCTGGTGCTGGGAGCAGGACGACGGTGAGCCCGACCATGTCAGCACCGTCGCCGTCGAGTTCCGCGAGGAAGGCGATCGTACGACGGTCGTGCTCGAGCACACCGGCCTGGAGTCCTCGGACTCGCGCGACCGGCACGGGCACGGCTGGAGCGGCTGCCTGGAGAACCTTCGCACCCGCGTGCTCACACGGGCGCTGGACACCTCAAGATAACCAACCCAATCCAACAAGGAGAATGACGATGGCAAAATACCTGCTGGCTTACACGGGCGGTGGCATGGCTCAGACCGACGCTGAGCGCGAGGCGGCGATGGCGGCGTGGGGCAAATGGTTCGCCGGACTCGGCCCGGCGGTCGTCGATGCCGGCAACCCCTTCGCGGCCTCGACCTCGGTGACCTCCGACGGCGTCGGCAACGGCCAGGCCCCGGGTGCTCTGACGGGCTACTCGATCGTGACCGCCGCGGATCTCGCGGGCGCCGCGGATCTCGCCAAGGGCTGCCCGGTCCTCGCCAACGGCGGCAATGTCGAGGTCTACGAAACGCTGCCGATCATGTAGGCAGCCGGCTGAGGGCGGCCAGCTGGCGGATCTCGTCAGCTGGCCCTTTGGCGGCACTCTGCAACTCGGATCCGCCGACCGCTGCGCCATGCTGCCTCGCAGTGTCGCCACCCCCGGCCAGCACATCGGGAGAGTATCGCTACGGCCTCGTGCTGGCGCTCACCGTCGCCGCCGTCATCGACGTCATCGTCGCGCCCGACACGCCCATCAGCCGCGGTATCGGGCTGCTGCTGCAAGGTGGGATGCTGCTGGCCGTGATCGCCACCTCCCGCGACGCGCGGGCTGTCCGGCGCCTTGGCGGCGCTATCGCGGTGGTGGTGTTCGTCGGCCTCGCCGCCAGCATCGCGCTCTCGGTGCTTCCGCGCTGGCTGGGCGCCGCCGTGGCTGCCGCCGTGATCGCCGCGGTGCTTGTCGTGCTCGTGCGCGGGGTCGCACGGCTGATCCGTGCGCAGGGGGTGTCGGTTCAGGCCGTCGCCGGCGCCCTCGCGATCTACATGCTGGTGGGGCTCATGTTCGCGTGCGTGATCAGCGTCATCGCCTACGCCGGTCCGAAGTACTTCGCACAGACAGGACATCATGCCTCCGGCGAAGGCTCCTCCTTCTCGCTCAGCGAAGAGACCTACTTCAGCTTCACCACCATGACCACGACAGGCTACGGCGATCTCACCCCAGCCACGAGCGTAGGCCACGCCCTCGCCGTGCTTGAGATGCTGGTGGGGCAGATCTACCTCGTGACGGTCATCGGGCTGCTCGTCGGCAACCTCAATCGCCGCTCGCCGCATCGTCCCGACAGCACCTCCCAGGCTTGAGGCGGACCTGCGCGCCACGAGGGCCGCTAGAGTCGATGCTGATGCGCCCGCCCGACGCGCGCCACTGATGGCGCGGCTCGATCCCCAGTCGTTGCCGCAGCATGTCGACCGCCTCCACCGCGCGGCCTGGGCGCTGTGCGGCTCCCGCCACGACGCCGAGGATCTGGTGCAGGAGACCTTCGCCCGGGTACTCGCCCGCCCACGTATCCTGCACGGCCAGGACGAGCTGGCCTATCTGATGCAGGTGCTGCGCAACACCTTCCTCACCCAGCGCCGCACCGCCAGCCGCCGGCCGCAGAATGCCCAGGCAACCATCGAGGACATCGAACCGGCCGACCCCCGCACCGGCGACCGCCCCGAGGAGGCCGCGCAGGCACAGGAGGTCTTCGGCGCGATCGCAGCCCTGCCCGAGAACTATCGTTTGGCGCTCGTGGCGGTCGATGTCCTCGGCCTCTCCTACCGTGAGGCAGCAAAGGCGCTGGGCACCCGCGAGGCAACGATCGCCACGCGAGTCTTCCGCGGGCGCGAGCGGGTGGCAAAGGAGTTCGTCGAGGAAGACCCAACCCCGCGGGAAGCTCCGACCCCTCGGGAGAGTCTTGTTTTTATGAGAAGAGAGAAACCATGAGCCACGAATCGACAGACACCGAGACTCAGCATCGCATTGCCGCGCTGATCGGCTCGATAGACGCCCCAGCGCCCGCCTCGCTGCACGCCTCCGTTCGCGAGCTGATCGCCGCTGCTCCCCGGAGTGCTCACACACGACCGAACCGACTGTTCCGCCCAGCGCTCCTGCTCGGTGCGGGTGCGCTGGCCTGCGCCGCGGTGCTCGCTCTCGTGCTCGCTCTGAGCGCCAATGGCCCCACCGTCGCTCAGCCGACAGTCCTCCAGGCAGCCATGTTGGGGCTGCGTCCGGCCACGCAGGCGGCGCCCGAGGAGAATCCGGGCGCGCCCGGGCAGCTCGCGATCTCGGCCGAGGGCATCCCCTACCCCTACTGGCACCGCCGCTTCGGCTGGCAGACAATGGGCGCTCGCAGCGACAGCCTCGGCGGACGTCGGGTGACGACGGTCTTCTACGCCAACAGCGCGAGCGAGAGAATCGGATATTCGATCGTCGCCGGGCCCGCGCTCGCCGTTCCCGACTCCGGCCAGAGCGTCGTATGGGACGGCGTGCGCTTTCACATGCTCTCCGCTGCCGGGTCCGCGGTGGTGACGTGGCGCCGCGCCGGTCACACCTGCATACTGGTCGGCTCTGGGGTCAGCGCGAGGACGCTGCTGACTCTCGCCAACTCATAATCGAGTCCAAGAGACCGGAGCATCCGTGAAAGCGATCCAGATCGTCGAGCTGAGCGGTCCCGAGGGCGCGCTGCGCCTCCAGGACGTACCCGAGCCCGAGCCCACGCACCCGCTCACCCCCGGCGAGGGCGTCGTGATCGACGTGCACGCCGCCGGCGTCTCCTTCCCTGAGCTGCTGCAGACGCGCGGCGAGTACCAGCTCAAGCCACCGCTGCCCTTCGTCCCCGGCAGCGAGGTCGCAGGCATCGTGCGCAGCGCGCCCGCCGGGGCCGCCGTGCAGGCAGGCGAGCGCGTCGCTGGCTTCTGCGGCCTGGGCGGCTTCGCCGAGACCGCCGTCGCACCCGAGTTCTTCACCTTTCCGCTGCTCGACGTCCTGGACTTCGCGCAGGGCGCCGGTCTGATCCTCAACTACCACACCGCCTACTTCGCGCTTGCCTTGCGCGGGCGCCTGAAGCAGGGCGAGACCGTGCTCGTGCACGGCGCCGCCGGGGGCGTCGGCACGGCGGCGCTGCAGGTCGCAAAGGCGCTCGGCGCACGCACGATCGCGGTCGTCTCCTCGCAGGACAAGCAGCAGGTGGCGCTGCAGGCCGGCGCCGACCATGTGGTGCGCTCCGACGGACCGTGGAAGGACGAGGCAAGAGAGCTTTCCGGTGGCGGCGTCGATGTCGTGCTCGACCCGGTGGGCGGCGAGCGCTTCACCGACAGCCTGCGCTCGCTGCGCGAGGACGGACGCGTCGTCGTGGTCGGTTTCACCGGCGGGTCGATTCCCGAGGTCAAGGTCAATCGACTGCTGCTCGGCAACACCGAGATCGTGGGCGCCGGCTGGGGCAACTACGCGATGCCTCGCCCCGACCTCTGCCGCGAGATCGGCGCCCGGCTGCAGGAGTTCACCGAGGCTGGCTTCGTGCGCCCCATCGTCGGTCAGCGCTTCCCGCTGGAGCGCGCCGGCGAGGCCCTGCTGGTGCTCGACCGGCGCGAGGCCACGGGCAAGGTTGTGCTGGACGTGCGCTGAGCGGATGGACTTTTCCCTCTCATCACGCGCGCAGGAGTTGCTCGAGCGCGTCGCCGTCTTCATCGAGCGCGAGATCGAGCCACGCGAGGAGGCCCACCACCGTGAGCAGCTCGCACGCCCGGATCCCTGGGTGGTCGCACCGCTGATCGAGGAGCTGAAGACCAAGGCCCGAGCTGAGGGCCTGTGGAACCTGTTCTTGCCCGACGCCGCGCTCGGCGCCGGCCTTGACAACGTGGAGTACGCGCCGCTGGCCGAGCGCATGGGCCGATCGCTGATCGCGAGCGAGTGCTTCAACTGCAACGCTCCCGACACGGGCAACATGGAGGTGCTCCTGCACTTCGGCTCGCCCGAGCAGCGCGAGCGCTGGCTGGCTCCGCTGCTCGCCGGAGAGATCCGCTCGGCCTTCTGCATGACCGAGCCCGACGTGGCCTCCTCCGATGCCACCAACATGCAGGCCACGGCCACGCTCGACGGCGAGGAAGTCGTGCTCAACGGGCGCAAGTGGTGGAGCACCGGCGTCGGGCACCCCAACTGCAAGATCGCGATCTTCATGGGCCTCACAGACCCGCAGGCCGACCGCTACCACCAGCACTCGATGGTGCTCGTGCCGCTCGAGACACCCGGTGTGGAGATCGGGCGGATGCTTACGACGATGGGCTTCCAGGACGCCCCCGGAGGGCACGGCGAGGTGAACTTCAGCGATGTGCGCCTGCCCGCCAGCGCGATCGTCGGGGGGCCCGGCCAGGCCTTCGCGATCGCCCAGGCTCGCCTCGGCCCAGGGCGCATCCACCACTGCATGCGTCTGATCGGCCTCGCCGAGCTGGCGCTGGAGCTGGCCTGTCGCCGCGCAACCGAGCGCAGCGCCTTCGGCAAGCCGCTCTCCAACCTCGGCGGCAACCGCGAGCGCATCGCCGACGCGCGCATCGCCATCGACCAGGCGCGCCTGCATGTGCTGCACGCCGCGTGGCTCGTCGATCAGCAGGCGCCGCAGGCGCTCGGCGCCGTCTCGCAGATCAAGGTCGCCGTCCCCAACATGGCCCAGCGCGTCGTCGACATGGCGATGCAGCTGCACGGCGGCGCCGGTCTCAGCAACGACTTCCCGCTCGGCGCCGCGTGGACGATCGCGCGGGCGCTGCGCCTCGCCGACGGCCCCGACGAGGTGCACCGCGGGGTCATCGCCCGTCTGGAGCTGGCGCGCTACGGACAGGGTAAGTGGGCGTCCTGAGCGCCGCCGACGCAACCGTTGGGAGCGAGGGCGCGAGGGCGGTCCGCGAGGAGGACGGCTTCGATGTCGCGGTCGTGCACGACTGGTTGCGCGCGCAGACGCCCGACCTCGACGGCCCGCCCGAGGTCACGCAGTTCTCCGGTGGCGCCTCCAACCTCACCTACCTGCTGCGCTACCCCGAGCGCGAGCTGATCCTGCGCCGTCCGCCCCCCGGCGCCAAGGCCAGCTCCGCCCACGACATGGCGCGCGAGTTCGACATCCAGCAGGCGCTCGCTCCTGTTTTCCCCTATGTCCCGCGGATGGTGGCGCTATGCCGCGACCACTCGCTGCTGGGCAGCGACTTCTACGTGATGGAGCGCCTGCAGGGCACGATCCTGCGCGCCCGTCTCCCGCCCGAGCTGGGCATCGACGAAAACGACCGCCGCGCGCTCTGCGAGGCCTTTGTCGATCGGCTGGTGGAGCTGCATCGCGTCAACCCCGCGGCTGCCGGTCTTGCCGAGCTGGGTCGCGGGCCGGGCTACGTGCGTCGCCAGGTCAACGGCTGGTCCGAGCGCTACCGCGCCGCGCGCACGTGGAACGCCCCCTCCTTCGAGCGCGTCATGCGCTGGCTGGCAGAGCACCAGCTTGAGGACGTCGGAGCGTGCGTCGTGCACAACGACTTTCGCCTCGACAACCTCGTCCTGTCCCCCGACCGGCCGCCGCGGATCGTCGGCGTGCTCGACTGGGAGATGGCCACAGTCGGCGACCCTCTGATGGACCTCGGCGGCGCACTGGCCTACTGGGTCCAGGGCAACGACGATCGCGCCATGCAGGCCCTGCGTCGCCAGCCTACGCACCTGCCGGGAATGCTAACCCGCCAGGAGGTGCTTGATCGCTACACACGGCTGAGCGGACGCCCCGTCGAGGGGTGGGTCTTCTATGAAGTCTTCGGGCTCTTCCGTCTGGCCGTCATCATCCAGCAGATCTACCGCCGCTACCACCTGCGCCAGACCCGGAATCCGGCTTTCCGTCACTACTGGCTGGCGGTGCGCTACCTGGAGCGGCGCTGCCGGCGGATCGCAACCACCCCGCCAGCTCCTGCCCGACGGAGTTGATCGACTCACCGGCGTCGCGGAAGGCCTCGCGGAAGCGCTCGGCGTAGTGGGAGACGGCCTCGCCTCCCTCGGCACGGGCGTCAACAGGTTCGTCGCGGGTCGGGTACTCGCCGCTCACGATCCGGTCGAACTCGCCCGAACGCACCCACTCCATCAGCTCGTGCGTGCGCTTCACGGGCATCGGATGGCTCACGCCCAGGTCGATCAGCAGGCGCGTCAAGCGCTCAAGACCACCACCCTTCTCGCTGTAGTCGAGGCCCTGGCGCATGAACGTGTCGAGGTCGAGCTGGTCAACCATCGCGCCACCCGCGAGGCACATCAGCGTGCGACACACCGTCAGCGGATCGCGTGTGACGAGCGCCGCGGCGCGGTCGGCGCTCAGCTCGGTGGCGCGCTCCCACTCCATCAGCGCCGTGCGCACGGGCGCCAGCGGCAGCAGCAGGCGCGAGCTGCGCGTGAGCAACATCAGGATGTAGAGCGCCGTGCGGTAGAGCTGATGGTCGGCCAGGATGTGGGCGGCCTCGTGCGCGAATACCGCGCGGCGCTGCCCCGCGTCGAGCAGACCCACCAGCTCCGACTGCACCACCACGATCGGACGCTTGGAGCCGATCGCCAGCGCGTTCGGCAACGGGTACTGGGTCAGATACAGATCCGGCACCTCGGTCATGTCCAGCGTGGCATACGCGATCGCATGCTCGCGCCACACGTCGCCAAGCTGCTCTTCGCCGAGCCGCACCGAGGAGCCCAGGTAGCTCTGGCGCAGCGCGCGCTCATACCCAAGCTCGACCAGCTTGCGCACGACCGTGTCCAGGTACGGGATCGAACTCAGCGCAGCCGTGGCGGCGCGGTCTGCCGGGTGCTGGAACGCCCGCGGCGAGATCCCCGTCAGGCGGTGACCCTTCGTCGGGAGCTGTGAGCCGGAGGGGTCCACCTGTCAGAGAGTAGCTGGTATCTCACACCCCACAGCCGGGCCATCCGCACCAAGGACCCGGCTGTTGTCCGGCTCTATTGCCCCGGCTCCATCGCCCCGCTCTATGCTCGTCTCTTCGCCCTATTCGCTTTCACCGGCGCCAGCAGTTGCACGCTGTCGGTCTTGCTCGGCGAGCCTTCCCCCGGCGCGAGTTCGAGAATCGTGAGGTCCGCTCCGAGATGACCCTGGGCCGCAGCCAGCAGCGCTCGCCCCGCGGCATCGAGACTGACCTTCACCGTCGTCGTCGTTGCGCCTCCCAGCGAGAACGACGCGGTTCCGATGACAACGGTGCGCGTGGTCTTGCGGTGACCCTTCCCGATCCTCTCCTTTGCCGACAGCGTGAGCTTTCCTTCGCACTCGTAGACGCCCGTGCAGGCGATCTTCACCAGCGCGATGCGGCCGCTCTTGACCGCTGAAGAAGTCCTTCCGAGCGACAGGCCTCCCAGGCCGTTCGCCGCCTGCGAGACGGAGGTTCCAAGGACTCCGCCCGCGGGAGTCGGCGAAGAAGGCACGGGTGCCGATGGCGGCGGTGGCACGGGCGACGATGGTGGCACAGGCGACGGAGGCGAACCGGGTTCGATCGCGCGTAGCGAGCTTGTCCGTACCGAACCGGTGCCGCCGGCATTGCTTGCCTGCACTTCGCACAAGATCGTGCGCCCGACATCGCCTGGCGACAGCTGATAGATGGAGGACGAACCCGACTGCAGAATCTGGCCGCTCGCACTGTCGATGAACAGGTAGTCGATCGTCGGTTCGCCGCTCCAACTGCCCGGCTGACAGGTGAGGGCGTTCCCGACCTTGGGCACGCCGCGCACTTCAATCGCATTTCCGCCGCGTGGGGCGGATGGCGGCGATTCACTGCCTTCGATGAAATCTCTGATCTCGGGGGCGGCGACGTTGACGAAGCCGTCGCGCGCTCCGTTGCGACAGCGTTCGCCGGAGACGATCGCCACAGTGTCCATGACTCCGATCAGCGCTGGAGTTGCTTCGGTGGTCGTCAAGCCGCCGCCGCTGTCGCCGTTGCAGGCAGTGCCTCCGGCAGCGCTGGCGCAGAGAAACACAGCATCCGCTTCGCGGCCGCACGCTCGGCTGGACCCAATCGTCAGGCCGAGCGAGTTGAGCGTGCCGTCGGGTTCTTCAGCGCTGGCGTTCTCCAGCCCAAAGCCCGTGAGGTTCACGCCCGTGCCTTCCGGCAGGACCGTACCGGCTCCAACAAGACCTATCGCGCTTGCTGTGTCGGCATTGGAGCTCAGCGCTAGAGGGTCGCTGAGCGTCAGGACGCCCACATCGTCGGGGGCACCAGGACCGGCTCGATAGCTGAAGTACGGATGAACACGAACTTCTTCGACCCGATTGAACTGGGCGTGTTCTTCGCTGTTGGATTCGAAGTTCGATATGCCCGCAACTACCGCGATGTCCGTTGTCGGCAATCGTTCGCCGTTGACGGGATCGAACAGGCAGTGGCCCGCCGTAACGACATGCTTCGCATCGTAGATCGACCCTCCGCAGAACAAAGCCTCGTAAATCGGTTCACCCTCTTCTTCGCCGACCTGAAACAGCGCAAACACAAACACCTGCCATGGCGCCTGCTGTATCCCAATCTGGTTGCCACCAACGATCGCGGTGTGAGCAGTGGCGCGCACAGCCCGATGGATCAGGCCGGGCCCGAAATGAGGCCAACCGTGCCCGGGGATCCGCAGATGCACCACATGCCAGGCCACACGGTCGTCGTGACGTTGCATAGACGCGGCAGAGGCGATATTCGCCGACAGCATCGCCACCACCGCGGCGACTGCCGCGATAGCGCTTACGCGCGACACGACCATCTTTTGGCGCGACAAAGACATCTTAGGCATCTTGCCCTCCCCCAGTCATGCAGTTGATTAGAGCCTTAGAGACGCCAACCTACCGATAGACAACGACAGTAGTCAAGTAGTATGAACTTTTCATAACACCGGGCATTCATAAAGTCCACCTGGGCAAGACCCAATCGCGATATCCACTTCCCGTCACATTTGCGATATGGTCCGCGCCATGAACCGCACCAACGCCATCAACGCTCTCGTCGGCCTACGCCTTGCTGTGGGCGCGGCCTCCTGGCTGACGCCCCGCCCCGCCGGCAAGCTGTTCGGCCTGGATGCCAAGGCCAACCCGCAGTCGCCCTACCTGGCGCGACTGTTCGGCGTGCGCGACATCGCGCTGGCCTATGGCACGATGAGCAGCGACGGCGAGACGCAGCGCCAGTGGCTCACGGTGGGCGTGGCATGCGACGTGGCCGACTCGGTGGCGGGCTTCGCCGGGGGACGCCGGGGATACCTGCCCAAGTTCGCCAGCGTGCTGGTGACCGGCACGGCGCTTGCGGCGGCCGCGCTGGGCGCAGCCGCATTGCGCGACAACTGACGCGGCGTGTCCACCTGGACCGGCGGGCGAGCGCGATAGCCATGCCCCCGCGCACGCCCGACAACTCCTCCGCGGCCGCGCGCGCGCCGATCACAGCCGTCGTCACCGGCGCCTCCAGCGGCATCGGCGAGGCCGTCGCCCGTTGCCTCGCGCGCGAGCCCGGCGCCAAGCTTGTCCTGGTGGCTCGCCGCGAGGAGCGCCTGCGAGCGCTCGCCGGGGAGCTGCCCGTCCCCACGACCTTTCTCGCCGCGGACCTCACCGACGAGGACGCGCCGCGGCGGGTGCTTGAGCACGTCGAGGCTCACCACGACGGTCTCACGCTGCTGGTCAACAACGCCGGAGCCTCCTGGCGGGGGACGTTCGCCGAGGGCGGCTATGCCAACGTCAAGCGCACAATGGCGCTCAATTTCGACTCAGTAGTGCGCCTCACCGAGGCCCTGCTGCCGCTGCTGCGCGCGAGCGCGCCTAGCGCAATCGTCAACGTCGCCTCGACGGCCTCGCGCGTCGCCCGCCCGGGCGCAGGCGCATACTCGGCGAGCAAGTTCGCCGTCCTCGGGTGGAGCGACGCGCTCTACGCCGAGGAGCTGTCCCACGGCGTCCATGTCGGCACGGTGCTGCCGGGCTTCATCGCCACCGAGGGCTTCCCCGCGCAGGAGTTGCGCGCGCGCGCCGCCACGCGCTGGATCGTCTCCACGCCGGAGCGCGCCGCCGAAGCCGTCCTCGACGTCGGCCTGCGCGGGCGCCCCGAGCGCTATGTCCCGCGCCCCTACTTTCTCGCCGCCGTCGCCCGGCTGCTGCTGCCCGGGCTCACCCGCCGTGTCCTCGCGGGAGGTGCCGGAGCCGCCTTCACCACCAAGACCGGGGCCGACGCAGCGGAGGGGCACCAGTAGCTCTCAGCCCAGAAGCGTTGCACCGCCGAAAAACCGGGTAGCTGTCATCCAGACGCGCGCAAGCGGATACAGCAACTTTGGCCCCATATACGGGCTTTGAGCAGGAGAAAGGGCTTACACGAAAAAAGCACCGATGAGCGCTCTGGCGCGTATACGTATCGGCAGACCCTCGCGCTGCCGCCGCTACGAGAGGGATAATTGACAACGCAACTAATATGGCCTACAATTCCGACTCCAAGCATCGGATTAGAAGATGGCGCAGCTGGCCGAGGGCCGACGAGCCGTGCCTCTCTCTATTCCAAGTCAGAGGGTGGCGCAGCCGGCCAGAGGCCGACGAGCCGGGGCCCTCTTCATTTCCATTCAGAAGGACCTCTCATGTCTGACCCAACTCCCCACCTCCCCCCACTGGACCCCGTAGACACCCTGGACACCGCCGAGAGCGCGGCGCTCGAGCCCCTGGACGCCGTGGACGCAGACACCGCCGAGAGCGGGACGCTGCGGGCCGCTGCGCTAGACGCCGATCCCGCCACCGTAGTGCCCGAGGAGGATGCCGAGGACACCGAGGCCCGCCCCGAGCGGCGCAGCGCGGCCGCCGAGGCGATCGCGGCGGCGCCGGAAAGCTTCATCCCCGAGTCGGTCGATCAGCTGTTGGCGCACTCGCGCCGCTACCCCCTGTTGACGCCGGCGCAGGAGATCGAACTGGCGCAGCACATCGAGCGCGGCGACCTCCACGCGAAGGAACTGATGATCAACTCCAACCTGCGGCTGGTGGCCAGCAATGCGCGGCGCTACCAGAACCAGGGTCTGCCGCTGGCAGACCTCGTGCAGGAGGGCATGCTTGGCCTGATCCGCGCCAGCGAGAAGTTCGACTGGCGCAAGGGCTTCCGCTTCTCGACGTACGCGACGCTGTGGATCCGTCAGGCGATCCAGCGTGGCCTGGAGAACTCCGGGCGCACGATCCGCCTGCCGGTGCACGTGGCGCAGCGCTCGCGCAAGGTCGGGCGTGTCGAGCGCGAGCTGTCGGTGCGCCTCGGGCGCGAGCCCACCAACGAGGAGCTGGCGCAGGAGACAGGCCTCGAGGTGGAGCAGGTCGAAGAAGTGCGTCACCAGCGCACGGCCCTCGTGAGCCTCGACCAGCAGGTCGGCGAAGACGGCGACACGGCCCTCGGCGACCTGCTGCCGGCCGAGCAGGAGGCACCGGAGGACACCGCATACGAGAACGAGCGCGAGCGCATCGTGCACCGCGCGATCGCCCAGTTGCCCGACACCGAGCGGACCGTGCTGACGTTGCGCTTCGGCACCGGACGCGAGGAGCCGCAGACGCTGACGGCGATCGGCAAGCGTCTGGGCTTCTCAGCCGAGCGAGCCTCCCAGCTGGAGCAGCGAGCGCTGAAGAAGCTGGCGGAGTCGCCAGAGCTGGCGGCGCTGCGCGAGGCGGCTTAGACACACCGCGACGGCTGCGCAAGGCGAAGCCGTCGCGGCCGCGCTCTACCCTGAAAGTCTCACATGTCGGAGGCTATCTGAGGAGGTGCGCATGCAGAAGTCGCTGTGGGAGCGCGTCGTCGACTGGACGACTGCTGTAGGCGAACGGATCCTGGCGCCCGTTGAGCGCTTCATCGGCAGGCGCTCGCTGGTGGGTGACGAGCAGTTCTTTCCGTTGGATCGCTTCCCCTGGGTGGAGCACGTCGAGACCAACTGGGAGATGATCCGCGAGGAGTTGGAAGGCGTCTTGGAAGACCGCGAGGCGCTGCCGAACTTCCAGGAGATCTCCAAGGACCAGATCGAGATCACCGACGACGACCGCTGGAAGACTCTATTCCTGTACGGCTACGGCTTCGAAGCGGAGCTGGGCGTGCGAATGTGCCCGCGCACGGCGGCGCTGATGCGTGAAATCCCGGGAATGACGACGGCGATGCTGTCGATCCTGAGCCCGCGCAAGCACATCCTCGACCACCGCGGCCCCTACAAGGGCGTGCTGCGCTACCACCTGGGTCTGATCGTGCCCAGGGAAAAGGAGCGGTGTCGCATCAGAGTCGGCGAGGAGGTGCGCCACTGGGAGGAGGGTCGCAGCATGGTGTTCGATGACACCTTCAATCACGAGGTGTGGAACGACACCGACGAGACGCGAGTGGTGCTGTTCGTGGACGTGCTGCGCCCGCTGCCGTTCCCCGAGTCGCTGATCAACCGCTTGATCGTCAAAGCGATCGCGCTATCACCGTTCGTGTTAGACGCCAAACGCAATCAAAAGGCGTGGGAACAGCGCTTTCTGGCGCGTCAGCGCTCGCGCGAGGACGCGCTCATCGCGAGCCCGTCCGGTGGGCGTCGAGCTTGACTGCCAGGTTCGTGCCGTCGATCTCGGCGGATGCCTGCTCAGCCAGAAAGCTCGCCCGTTCCTCCGGCGTGCGCCAAGGCCGCCGGAAGACCGGTTCGCCGGCGAGCTGCATCGCCACCTCTCGGTTGGCCCGGGCTTCAGCCGCGTTGCCCGTACCCTTGACCTTCGCGAGAGCCAACCCCCCAGTCAGGAAGAGCTGAGCCTTGAACCCGCGGCCGTCGGGGAGCGTGATCGGCTGAAAGCCATATCCGGCTCGCTTGATACGAGTGGTCCACTCGGCGTGCTCGTGCCCATAGCCGCGGAAGCGGCTGTCGAAGTAGCCCACCAGCTCGAGCACCGTGGCCGAAACCGACATGCAGAAGCCGGTCGCCGCAGGCCCCACAAACGGATCGTCGGGCGTCCCACTACCCGATACCGCGTGTCGACCGATCTTCGGATCGCAGGCCAAGTGATGCCAACCATGCGTCCCTTCGATCCAGTCGCGCTCCCAGCCGTGCACCACTGGGTAGGCGTCATCCTCGAGGAGGACCAGTGGGTCACAACCGAGTGCAGCCAGCGCGAAAAGGGCGCGGTTCTTGTTCCACGCCACCCCTCGATGGACTCCTGATACAACCCGCAAGCCTTGGTCTTCAGCCCATTCGGCGCTCCCGTCGTGACTTCCGTCATCGGCCACCACCAGCTCGTAAGGGCTTTCGGTCAGCTCAGCGATACCGGCGATGAGCGATTCGAGGAGGCCCCGCCGCTTATAGGTGATAACTCCGATACCGAGTACGGCCATCGCGTAGGCCCCTAGGCGGCCGACACATCCCCGTAGACGATCGTCCCATCCTCAGTAATAGCGTCACCATCCGACAGGCCGTACTTCTGCTTGAGATGGTCGGCCCAGTTGCTCCACGCACTCTGGGTTTGGGTGATCTTTCCTTGAGCCTCTTGAGCCTGCTTGACCTGCCCTACCAGCGAACTATGGTAAGCCGCCTCATCATCACTGAGCTTTGACGGCTTCTGCGGGTTATCCATTGATGGTCATGCGACGCTTCATTCACAATGAAGCCGGCTAGCGCCAGTTTTTCTAGTAGCGATGTAAGTGCCGCTCCACTACTCCTTGAGCCTGTCACTTTGGGCCGTACGACCGGGGTCGCGCCCCAGAAGCCGATCTTCTCCGCCGCTTCCTTGCCGATCTTGGTTCCAGTTTCGGTGCCAAATTCAAGATTATGGCCCTCCCCGAACCTTATGGCTGCGGTGGCCATTGTGCCTGTCCCGAAGTCTATGCCGTACTTTGCATTGACCGTATTGTAGTAAATCACAGTACCTTCGGTGGGATGGACTATGGGGCCCTGTGTTCCGCTGGCACCGAACATCCGAATGCCGTACTTACAGCCAAGATTCGCGCCACCTTCGTTATGCTTGGCACTCAGCTGAATGTATGAGCCTTCATTGACGAGGGGAAATGCGTGTGGGAAGTACTCGATAGTCAAGCCGTTTGCAATGCTACCTGTTTCGGG
The DNA here is from genome assembly GCA_963715515.1 of uncultured Solirubrobacterales bacterium. GTDB lineage: Bacteria > Actinomycetota > Thermoleophilia > Solirubrobacterales > Solirubrobacteraceae > Palsa-744. The sequence goes on along the minus strand of OY970249.1, from coordinate 2,896,261 downwards.
TTCTGTTTCGGCATGGTTCGTAAGATGGCCAAAATCTATCTCCACGCCCGTTACCTTATGTTCAGGTCCACGCGAATAGCCAACAAAATTACCTCCCCAGGCCTCGCGTCCTATGCCCTAACCGTACACAGCAACGACATTGCTTGTGCCTTTATTTTCGATAAAACTCATAATCTGATAAAGGCCAATTGTGGTCGTGCTTTCGGTTACGATGTTGCCTATTTCCAGCTTTGTAAGTGGTTCACCGCCAATAATTTTGGAAGGTTCAAATGTGCCAAACCTCATCAAGACAGGCGAATCATTGACCACCGGACTACTAGCCACTAGCGCAGACTTCAAAGCGGCCGCGGTCAATATGTTGTAAACACTTGTGCCCACGACGTGAGCAGCTTCGCTCGATCCCTCCACCGCACGTTCTAAGATCTTCCACGTGGTGGTTGCCGCCGAGGGACCTTCGATCAGCAAGATCTCGCTATTAAGCACGACACGAAACTGCCCTTCTGTATGAAGCGCAGCTGGCGCCGCAGCCCCAACCGACATTTCGTTTACACCCGTCTTGAGTTCTGACGTGAGTGTCGTCAGGGCAGAGACGGTCCCCGGCGTTGGAGAATTGGCTATCAGCTCAGGGAGCGCCATCGACAATCAATCCTACACTAGTGTCTTAGTCTAGCCATTAGATAGTTACAGAACGATAACATTATGCTTGCTAGACGCACCTAGCTTCTGGGCTGTTTTGAGTGACCGCTTGGGTGCAAATTTCGGACCGCTGGATCAGTCTACGAGGCAGGGTATGACGCGACGTAGTTTCGTCGCACGCTTGTCGAGCATTTTGCTGGGGACCTACGGAGTTCTGATGCGTGGCTTGCCGGGTTTCGGAGTGAATGTCGCTGAGGCAGCTGGAGAAATGAGTGGCGTGCTCGGCACCACAAACGCGGCACTAGGCGTGATGCAGCTAGGAAGCTAGCTAAGTGCCCTGCCCACGTAGGTTGTGAACGCGGCTGATGGGTGGCCGGTTCTCAATGCCGCTGGCTTCCCACAGCTAGACTATTCCGGAATCGGGTGCGCACGTAGCCCCTGCATCGACGCCTGCCAAGGGCGAATTCTTGACCCCCGCACTGCGGCGACGTCAGACGTCGGAAACGTTCAACCCGGTGCCCTGCAACAGAAGGTTGGCCTTGGCGTTGAGCACGGTGAACTCGCCTGTGAGGATCAGCAGGCCAAGCGAGATCATGATGAGACCCCCGGCGGCGATGATTACGGGGAAGTGACGCTTGACGACGGTAAGCGCGTTGGTCATGCGCTCGAAGGCCAGGGCGATCAACAGGAAGGGGATCGCCAGACCGGCGGAATAGAAGGCCAGCAGCAGAGCGCCGTGGGCGGCGGAGTTGGAGATCGCCGCCTGGGTGAGGATGGCGCCGAGCGTGATGCTCGTGCAGGGCGTCCAGGCAATCGCGAAGGCGGCGCCTGCGAGCAGCGGCCCGCCGCGGCCGGCGAGGCGTAGCAGCGACTCGGAGTGCCACTGGAAGTTGAGCCGGCTCACGAAGGGCGTGGCGAGGAAGACGACGCCCATCAACACGATCAGCACGCCGCCGGCCTGTTCGAGCGTGGTCTTGTGGGCGTCCAGGCTGGAGCCGAGCGCGGTGGCGCTGAGCCCGAGCAGGATGAAGATCAGCGAGAAGCTGGCGATGAAGAGGAGGCTCGGCACGAGCACGCGCCGGGTGCCGGCCCCCTGCAGGTCGGCGGGGGCGACACCGATGACCGTCGACAGATAGCCGGGCACGAGCGGGAGCACGCAGGGCGAGAGGAAGGAGACGAGGCCGGCGAGGACGGCCACGGGGATGCCGACACCGGTGGCGGTATCGGTGCCGGAGGAGGCAGCCAACAGGAAGCCCAGATGGCTCACGCGTTGACCACCTTGGCGCGCAGGTCGGCCACTTCGCGCTCGAGCCTCGCTACGCGCTCCTCGAGGCCATCACGGGCGGCGGGCGCTGCGGCGGGCGCGCCATACGCGGCCGGCGGCGTCGCGGACCGGTCCTCCGCGGAGGAGGCGCCGCCGGGGACAAGCGTGGCGGCGACCCCGAGGGGAGAGGCAACGCCAGCGGTGGCCTTCGGATCCTCCCCGTCGCCGTGGGCGCCCTCTCCCAGGAGCTGCAGATAGCGCTCCTCCTTCTGTCCCGGGCGGCGCTGCAGACGCCGCACCAACTCGCGCTCGATCAGCCGTGCGAGCGCTCGGTGCACGTCATCGAGCGTGGCGAACGGGTGCAGGCGCTCGGCGCGCTGCTTGAGCTCGCCGGGTGTCTGCGGGCCGCGCAGTATCAGCACGCACAGCAGGGCGCGCTCCTCCGCGCCCATCGGCAGCGCATCGTCGAGCAGGTGGCGGTACTTCGGCGCGCGCGAGCCGGCCCCGGAGGCAAGGCGTGTGTAGCCGCGCCGTTCCAGACGGTGCAGGGCGTCGCGCAGCACGCCGTCGTCGTAGTCCACGATCGGGTCGCGGTTGGTTCAACTGGTTGCAGGCCAGCCGCAGGGCGTTGAGCGACAGCGGGTAGGCGTCGGGCGTCGTGCGCTGCTTCTCCAGCAGGCATCCCAACACGCGCAGCTCCGCTGGCAGCAGGTCCATACCCCTAAGCGTATGACGCCGGGCCCCTGGGCGCGAAGCCGGGGGCCCCACAGAGGGCCGATAGAGTCGTCTCGATGAGCGACGGCGCGCGCGCAGATAACCGGCTCCCACACAGACGAGGCACCCGATGAGCCATTTTTTTGGGGAGGGGGGCCGGTTTGGTGGGGGACGACGCGCGATGGCCGAGGGTCCGCGGGCGCAGGATCTTCCCGCTGCGCCGGTTTCGCTGCGGCGAATCGCGGCGCTGTTCAGGCCCTACCGACTGCGCCTTGGTGGACTGCTCGCGCTGATCTTCCTGGCAGCCGGCCTGGGCGTGATCAGCCCGTTCCTGCTGCGGCGCATCCTCGACAGCGCGCTGCCGCACAAGAACACCCGCGAACTGACCCTGCTGGTGGCGGGCATGATTGCGTTGTCGGTGACCACCGGCGCGATCGGCGTAGCGCAGACATGGATCTCCAACCTCGTCGGCCAGCAGGTGATGCACGACCTGCGCGCGGCTGTATATCGGCACCTGCAGCGCATGTCGCTGGCCTTCTTCACGCGCACGCGCACCGGCGAGGTGCAGTCGCGGATCGCCAACGACATCGGCGGGATCGACAACGTCGTGACCTCCACGGCGACGTCGATCGTGCAGAACGTGACGACGGTCGTGGCGGTGGTAGTGGCGATGGTGCTGCTGGACTGGCGCCTGGCGGCGTTCTCGCTGTTCCTGCTGCCGTTCTTCGTGTGGCTGACACGTCGCGTGGGCGAGGAGCGCAAGCGCATCACCGCGGTGCGCCAGGGCCGCCTCGCCGACATCTCGACGCTCGTGGAGGAGTCGCTGTCGGTGTCGGGGATACTGCTGGGCAAGACGATGGGCCGCTCGCCGGAGCTGGTTGAGCGCTTCGCCGGGGAGTCGGGCCAGCTCGCCAACCTGGAAGTCAGAGCGCGCATGGCGGGCCGCTGGCGGATGGCCTCGGTGCAGATTAGCTTCGCGGTGATGCCAGCGCTTGTGTACTGGTTCGCCGGCTGGAGCGCCGCCCATGGCAGCAACGCCATCTCGATCGGCACGGTGGTGGCGTTCACGACGCTGCAGACACGCGTGCTGTTCCCGATCCAGTCGCTGCTGTCGGTGGGCGTTGAAGTGCAGACTTCGCTGGCTCTGTTCGGGCGGATCTTCGAGTATCTCGACCTGCCTGTGGACATCGTGGAGGCGCCCGACGCCCACGAGCTGCAGGACGTGCGCGGCGATGTGGGCATCCGCGACGTCTGGTTTCGCTACGAGGAGGACGCGCCGTGGACGCTGCGCGAGATCGGCGCAGACATCCCGGCGGGGACGCGTACGGCGATCGTCGGCGAGACCGGCTCGGGCAAGACCACGCTGGCGTATCTGGTGGCCAGGCTGTACGAGCCCCAGCGCGGCAGGGTGGAGATCGACGGGACCGACATCCGCGATGTGACGCTGGGCTCGCTGGCGAAGACCGTCGGCCTTGTCTCTCAGGAGACTTACCTCTTCCACGCCTCGATCCGCGAGAACCTGCGCTTCGCCTGTGCGGAGGCCAGCGACGAAGAGATCGAAGAGGCCGCCAGGGCGGCGCAGATCCACGAGCTGATCGCGTCGCTGCCGCAGGGCTATGACACGCCGGTCGGCGAGCGCGGCTACCGCTTCTCGGGCGGGGAGAAGCAGCGCATCGCGATCGCCCGCACAATCCTGCGTAACCCGCCGGTGCTGATCCTCGACGAGGCCACGAGCGCACTGGACACCGAGACCGAGCGTGCGGTGCAGAGCGCCCTGGACGAGCTGGCGAAGGGCCGCACGACGATCGCCATCGCCCACCGTCTCTCGACGATCCGCGAGGCCGATCAGATCCTGGTGCTGGACGACGGCGGGCTCGTGGAACGCGGCACCCACGAGGAGCTGGCCGAGCGAGGCGGGCGCTACGCGGCGCTATTGCGTGGGGCCGTCGTGGACGAGCCGGTGCCGGACGCCGTCTGAGAGCCTGGGCGTATCTCGGCGGTCTGAGAGCCGCAGCGTATCTCGAGCGTGTGAGAGGCGGGGCGTGGCTCGACCGTGTAGAAGCGGGGCGTATCTCGATAAGGACTTACGCGACGGCGTCGATGTTCAGGCGCACGTAGTCCACTACCACCGGCTCGCCCAGCGCAGCGAGCACGTCGTCCATGAACGGCTCGCGCAGGGACTCTGGCAGGTGCTGCACGTGCGGCCCGAGCACAACGGTCTGCAGGAACTCGCGCGGGTGCTCAGGCTGCTGAGGCGAGGGCTCAAGCCAACATTCCGCCGTGGCGAAGCCGGCGTCGAGCAGGCGCCGGCGCGTCGCAGGCGCCGCCGCGTAGTTCCACGGCGCCTGCCAGTCCACGAAGTGCTCGGCATAGGGGTCGTGCGCGAGCAATTCGTGGGCCACGCCGCGCAGCTTGTCGATGTTGCCCTCCCCCCCGCACTGCGCCACGAGACGCCCGCCGGGCCGCAGGACGGCGCGCAGGCTCTCGAACAGGCGCTCGTGATCGGCGATCCAGTGGAAGGTGGCCGTAGAGAGTACGGCGTCCACCGTGTCCCCCAAATCCAGATCGAGCAGGTCGAGCACGCGGATGTCGGCATCGGGCCCCAGCCGCTCGCGCGCCGCCTGGGCCATCGAAGGCGAGGCGTTCAACGGCGATCACCCGCCCCCGCGGCAGCCGCTCGATCAGAGCCTGCGTGATCCGCCCCGAGCCACAACCGGCGTCGAGCACGGTCTCGTCCCCGCGCAGCTCCAGCCGCGAGAGCACCTGTCGGCCAAGCCCCTCCATGACACCGGAGATGCGGTCGTAGCTGGCGCCGTCCCACTCACGTACTGACATACACGCGTACGCTATCACGTATGCCGGGTGGTGCGTGCGGCCAGCTCGACGAGCACCCTGGAGAGCTGGCCACCCTGCCACGCGATCGGTGAGCGCACGGGCGGCCCCCCCTCCTCCACCATCAACGTCGCCGCGGGTATGCGCCGCGCGTAGGCTTCGGCGAGCGCCAGCGGATGACCCGGATCGACCTCGTCGCGGCTGGCGATGACGACGGTCGGGACTGCGATCGTCTCCAGTTCGCGTATGTCCTCGAAGGGTCGCGAGCGAGGCACGACCTCCAGGGCGTCGGCCACAGCCTCGGGGTGACGGTGCAGCGAGAGGCGTTGGCGCATGACCTTCTCGACTGTCTCGCGCCACTGCGGGGGAATGCCGGAGAAGTCATAGGCCTGCACGAAGCCCTCGACGCCGCCGGCGCGCAAGCCCTCGGCGAGTGCATCGCGTTCCTGCGGCGCGGGAGGCGGCAGACTGGGGTCATACGCCGGCGTGACCAGTCCCAGCGCCGCCACCCGCTCGGGGTGGCGCAGCGCGAAGCGCAGCGCAGTGTGCGCACCCATCGAGGCACCGGCCAGCAGCGCACGGGGAACGTCCAGGGCATCCAATACCGCCTCCAGGTCTTCGGCGAGGTGTTCATAGCCATACGCGGCCGGCTCCGGCGCGGGCGTCGAGCGCCCGTGGCCACGCGCGTCGTAGGCGATCGTGCGGTATCCAGAGCGTTCCAGCAGGCGCGAGCCCATCACCACGTAGCGACGCGTGGCGGTGAGTCCGTGCAGCAGCACGACCGGCGGCCCCTCGCCGGCCTGCTCGCCGGACAGGCCTACCCCATGGCTTGCGGCCTGAAAGTCGCTACTCGCCCGCTGCGCGCCGGAGTCAGGCGCCACGACGGTCCCCTTTAGACGTTGACCAGCGCGTGCTCGCGCACCAGCTCGGCGGAACGCTCTGGCAACTCCCAGAAGAACAGGTGCCCGATGTCCTGAAGTATCTCCAGGCGCGCCTCGGGCATGAGCTGAGCAACCTTGTGACCGTTCTCGACCGGGATGATCTGGTCCACGGTGCCGTGCACGATCAGCGTCGGCAGTTCGATCTCCGACAGGCGCGTGCTGGTGTCGTGGCGCGTGATCGCCGAAAGCTGCTCCATCGTCACGGCCATCGCCACGCGGTGCTCCAGGCCGATCGCGCGGAAGGCCGCATAGGCGTCGGCGTTGGCGGCAAAGCTCGGTGAGATGTTGGCCTCCCACATGGCCCGCAACGCGCGCTCGCGATCGCCGGACATGATCGCCTGGCCCAACTCCGGCTGTGCGGGCAGCGAGTTTCCGGGCCCGCCGCAGTAGGTGCAGCCGAGGGTGAGCGTACGCACCAGCTCGGGGTGCGCGATGGCCAGCTCCTGGGCAACCATTCCACCCATCGAGATGCCGGTCACGTGGGCCGATTCGACCCCAAGCGCCGTCAGCAGGCCGGCGGCGTCAACGGCCATGTCGGCGATCGTGAAGGGCTCCTCCACGCGGCTGCTCTCGCCGACGCCGCGGGCGTCGTAGACGATCACGTCGAAATCCTCACGCAGCGGCGCCAGGAAGGGCTCACCCCAGTGCCGCAGTGTGCCCGACAGGCCCATGATCAAGAGCAGCGGCGGCCCCGAGCCGCTGCGCTCGTAACTCAGCTCCACATTGCCTGCATCGACCACTGGCATGGCTGAACCCTACACGTAGACCACCCCGATATGACCGCCGGACCGGCTCGGCGTGCCAACGGTCACATCCCCTTACGGACAACTCCGGCTTGTCTTGTCCTGGTCCGATCCCCTACACCGGCAGCTCCAGCCGGTCTTGTCCCGGTCCGATCCCCTGCACCGGCAGCTCCGGCTGGTCTTGTCCCGATCCGCTACACCGGCAGCTCCAACTGATCTTTGTCCTCCGACAGGGCACCGTCGGGCTCGCCCGTGCGCACGGCGCTCAAGGCGCCGAGACCCGCCACCCGCACCCCGAGCAGCCTGACCGGCCGCGCGGGCGCGTACTCGCGCAGCAGCCTCAACGCGACCGCCGTGACCTGCGCGGTGTCGCAGGTGGGCTCGGGCAGCGTGCACGCGCGAGTGACCGTTGAGAAGTCGTCGAGGCGCACCTTGATGCCAATCGTGCGCCCCTGACGCCCGTGCGTGGCGAGACTGGCGCATAGCTCGCCGGACATCCGCTCGAGCGCTCGACAGAGCTGCGCGAAGTCCTCGACGTCATAGTCGAAAGTGCGCTCGCGCGACTCCGAGACCACCTTGCGCTCGGCCCCCACAACGCCGTCGTGCTCAAAGCGCCCTCTACGCCCCAGCTCCCGCCCCAGATTCGGCCCGAAGCGCTCGGTGAGCGCCTGCTCGGGGGCAGTCCCGAGCGCATGCAGCGTCGTCAAACCCATCTCCGCAAGACGCTGTGCCGTCTTCGGCCCGATCCCCGGCACCAGTCCCGGAGACGCTTGGGCGAAGCGCACACACGCCTGCTCGCGCGTGAGCACGACAAAGCCCGCGGGCTTCTCCGCATCGGAGGCCACCTTGGCCACGAGCTTGTTGGGGCCGATCCCTACCGAGCATGTCAGCTGCAGCGCGTCGCGGATCTCCGCCACCAGTCGGCGCATCGCGGTGCGCGGCGAGAACAACCCCGTCAGATCCAGATATGCCTCGTCCAGTCCCACGACCTCGACGCGCTCGACGTGCGAGCGCACGACGTCCATCATGCACCGCGACGTCTCGCGATAGAACGGAAAGTCAGGCGCCAGGAACACCGCCTGCGGACACAGCCGCCGCGCCCGCGCGGCCGGCATCGCCGACCCCACCCCATAGCGCCGAGCCTCGTAGCTGGCCGTCGTCACCACAGCGCGCGGCCCCGTGCCCGCCACCACCACCGGCTGCCCCCGCAGCTCCGGGTGGCGCAGCAGCTCGATCGACACGTAGAAGGCGTCGGCGTCCAGATGCGCCGTGCTCAGCTGTGAAGGCTCGACGGACACTCCGCTGAATCTACCGCGATGCTCAGCGCACTTTGAACGCGGGTGATCGCTCCCCTATCGCCGAGACCTGGCGCGCACGGCGCGCGTCTTATCGGACGCCAGCAGGCTCGCCAAGACCCACGTCGGGATCGCCGCGATGCCTGCAGGTGACAGCGTGGACTTCTTCGGTGAGCGTGTTGAGCTTGGCGATGACCGTATGAATCTGCTCGGTCAGCTCCGTGTTGCGCTTGAGCAGTTCGGTCTGCGTCTGGGCCAGCTCGTCACGATGCTCGGCTGAGGCTTCCTCGTTGGCCTTGTCCGTTCTGGTCTGTGCCTTCTGCGCGATGATCACGAGCGCGCCGGTGTAGAAGGCGACCGCGGAGAAGACGAGATTGAGCAGGATGAACGGCGCCGGGTCGAAACCCGATCCATTGAGCAGACCGTGCCAGGAGTTGCTGAGGAAGTGAACCACGTGGTTCGTCAGCACCCACGCGACGATCACAGCCGAGCTGACGAGCAGGAAGCCGACGGTGCCCATGCCGCTCGCCACGGCCTCCGACACGCGCTCCATAAAACTGCTCCCGCCCGCATAGGGGGAGGGACGGTGTTTGTTTTCGGTGTAGTGCCTGTGGTGGCGCAGGTGATCTTCGCCAACCCCCGGCGCGCCCGTTTCCGTAGCTGCCATCCGTGTCCCTTTCAGTCGAATTTGCCTGGATATCTTCGGCGATCTTGCCAGCTGACCTCTATCGAACTCATCGCCACCACTGTCCCGTATCTCGTGCAGCGCCGCAATTCCGCGCTACACACCCGCGTTCATGGGTTATCCGCCCGTGAGCGCCAGCACCACCGCAACACCTGCTCGCCGTGCCATCCGCTCATCCCCGGCGGTGAGCGGGATCTTGGCGTTGCCACCTCTAAGACGCGCAATCGCGGCTCAGCGCGCAGCCCGGGCGCTGCGACCAGCCGGACGCTTTCTCGCTCGCGAGGCCAGGCGCGGCGTGGTGGGGCGCTATGCAACCCGCAGCAACGGCCGGATTGTGCACCTGCGCCACGGCTCGCGCGATGTGGAGATCTTCAACGAGATCTTCTCGCCCACGCGGATGTCCTACGAGCCGCCCGCCGAGGTCTTCCGTGCGCTGAATGCATCAGAGCCGCTGCGCGTGAGCGATCTTGGCGGCAACATCGGTCTCTTCGGGCTCTACGCGCTGGGGCGCTGGCGCATACAGACGCTGCGCTCCTTCGAGCCCGATCCGGCGAACGCCGCGCTCTTGCGGGCGACTATCGCGGCCAACGACGCCGCCGGACGGTGGACGCTCGTGCCGGCAGCCGTGTCCAACGAGACGACGAGCGCTTCGTTCGAGGCGGGCATGCACTCCGAGAGCCGCATCGCCGCCGCAGGCGCCGGCACGATCGAGGTTCCGGTCGTCGATCTCTTCTGCGAACCGCCCGCCGACCTGCTCAAGATCGACATCGAGGGCGCGGAGTGGGCGATCCTCAGCGACCCGCGCCTGGCGTCATACCCAGCGCGAGCGATCGTGCTGGAGTGGCATCGGCGGATGTGCCCGGCGCCCGATCCGCGCGCCGCCGCACGGGACATGCTCGAAGCGGCCGGCTACGACTCGATCTTCGAGGACCCCAGGCAGAGCGCCAGCAATGGCGTCATGTGGGGGCTGCGCCGCTGAGGCACGCCGCGCGTAGGTGTGGCGCGGCGCGGTGTCATACCGCCGCCCTTACCTCCGCACCCTCGCTCAGAAGCGCCGCCAGCCGCGCCCTGTGACGCTTGGCGCCGCCGAGCAGCGCGGCGTCGAGCTGGGCACGCTTGTAGAGCCAGTGGACGTCGGCCTCCCAGGTGAAGCCGATGCCACCGTGAGCCTGGATCGCGCTGGCCGTGACCTCGCGGCCGGCATCGGAGGCGGCGGCCTTGGCCATCGCGGCGGCCTCGGCCAGGCGCTCGGGGTCGGCGTCGGCGGTCCACGCCGCGAAGGCCGCCGTGGCGCGCGCCTTCTCGGTTTCGAGCAGCATCTGCGCGCAGCGGTGCGATACGGCCTGGTAGGAGCCGACTGGGACGCCGAACTGCCGCCGCTCCTTGACGTACTCCACGGTCATCGTCAGCGCCCGCTCGCAGACGCCGACCAGCTCGGATGCGACGGCGATCAGCGCGCGGTCAAGCCCGGCAGATGCCTCGCCTTCAAAGCCCGTTGCCACCCCTCCCTGCAGACCGGCCGGCGGCGTCTCCTCCAGAGGCTCACCCACCCCGACGCCGGCACCGACGCGCGCGGCCGAGCGCGTGGGATCAATCGCCTCCAGCGGCGCGACCTCGGCCTCGGCGGCGGCCACGATGCGCGCGCCGCCGTCTTCGATCAGCACCACCACCTGCGCCTGCGCTCCACCGAGGACCAGCTCGGCGATCCCTTCGCGCGCCTCACCGACGGCGCCGATCGTCTCGCCGCTCGCGAGGCCCGGCAGCCAGCGCCGGCGCTGCTGCTCGGAGCCCGCGTGCTCGATCAGGGTCGCCGCGAGCACCGTCGGCAGGAAGGGCACCGGCGCGACCGTCCTGCCCAACTCCTCGCAGAGAATCGACAGCTCCACCCGCCCGAGCCCCTGGCCGCCGTACTCCTCAGCAACCGCGATCCCCGGCCAGCCCAGCTCGCACAGCTCCCGCCACAGAGCCTCGTCGGTGCGGCGCGCCTCGGCGTGCTCACGCACACGCTCCCACTTCGCACGCTCGCCCAGTAGCTCGCGCGCCGTGCGCTGAATCTCGCGCTGATCGTCTGTCAGCCCAAAGTCCACTCAGGCCACGACCTTCAGCCGCGGCAAGCCCAGCACGCGCTCGGCGACGATGTTCTTCAATACCTCAGTCGTGCCCCCCTCGATCGTGTTGCCGCGAGCGCGCAGCAGCTCATAGCTCCAGGCCGTGCCCGCGGTCAGCGCCTCGGGTCCCACGATGTCGGCCGCCAACTGCGTGAGGCGCTGGTTGGTATCCGACCACAGCCACTTCACCAGCGAGCCCTCGGGGCCGGGCTGGCCGTAGCGTTCGACGTCTGTCAATCCCTTCCACGCCAGCAGGCGCAGCGACTCGCAACGCACGTGCAGCTCGGCCAGCGCGTCGGCGTAGAGCGCGTCGGCAAACAGCCCCTGCTCGCGCGCCTGCGCGATCGTGTCGTCCAGGAGCTGACGCATGCGCACCTGCAGGGCGAAGCCGAGCCCGGCGCGCTCGTTCATGAGCGTAGTCAGCGCCACCTTCCAGCCGTTGCCCTCGCCGCCGACGACGTTCTCCTCGGGGATTCGCGCCTCTTCGATGAACAGCTCGTTGAACTCCGCCTCGCCCGTGATCTGGCGCAGGGGCCTCACCTGCACGCCCTCCTGCTCCATGTCCATCAGAAAGTACGTCAAGCCCTTGTGCTTGGCCGCCTCCGTATCGGTGCGCGCGACCAGCATGCACCACTTGGAGTACTGCGCACCGCTCGTCCATACCTTCTGCCCGCTGACGACCCACTCTCGACCGTCCTTGACGGCGCGCGTCTTCAGCGATGCCAGGTCCGAGCCGGCGTCGGGCTCGGAGAAGCCCTGGCACCAGATCTCCTCCGCCGAGAGGATCGGCGCCAGGTGGCGCTCCTTCTGTGCCTCGGTGCCCCACACCATCAGCGTCGGGCCGCCCAGCAGCAGCCCCAGCACATTCGCCGCCATCGGCACGCGCGCGCGGCCGATCTCCTCGAAATAGATCGCCGACTCCGTCAGCGTCGCCCCGCGCCCGCCGTACTCCGCCGGCCAGCTCGGCGCCGCCCAGCCCCCGTCGTACAGCCGCCGCTGCCAGTCCCGACGCCAGGCGTAGTGCGCGTCTTCCCCGGCCTGCTCAGGCTCGGGCTCGGGCGGGTTGACGGCGAGCCATCCGCGCAGCTCGTCGCGAAACTCACGCTCGCGCTCGTTGAACGTCAGGTCCACCGTGTCTCCATCAAGTCCACCGTCCCTCCATTGCGACCAGCGCGCTCGCGTCCACTTCGTCGATGTTCGCATATCCGCTCAGCGCCATCGCCAGATCGAGGTCGGCGAGGAAGCTGCGCAGCACCTCCTCGACTCCCTCGGCGCCGCCGAGCGCCAGGCCCCAGATGTAAGGCCGACCGAGCAGCACCGCGCCAGCGCCCAACGCAAGCGCCTTCAGTGCGTCGGCGCCGCTGCGGATGCCGCTGTCGAACAGCACCTCGCAGCGCCCGGCGACAGCCGCCACGACCTCCGGCAGGGCATCCAGCGCGCCGATCGCCCCATCGACCTGGCGCCCGCCGTGGTTTGACACCAGCACCCCCTGCACCCCATGCTCGACCGCCAGGCGTGCGTCGTCGGGATGCAGAACCCCCTTCAGCACGATCGGCAGCTCCGTGCACTCACGCAGAAACGCCAGGTCCTCCCAGGTGACCGAGGGGTTGGCGAACTGCCACGCCCACTGACCGATCGCGGCCTGCATGTCCTCCTCCGGCGGCGCCTGGAGCAGTCCACGAAAGACCGGATCCTCAAGATAGTTGCGGTTGCCCTCGCCCCACAGGAACGGCAGAAAGGCCTCGCTCAGATCGGCCGGGCGCCAACCCAGGAGCCACGTGTCGAGCGTCACCACGACCGCCCCGTAGCCCGCCTGCTCGGCGCGCTGCACGAAGCTGCGCGCCAGCTCGCGGTCGCGCGGCCAGTAGAGCTGATACCAGCAGGGAAGATCGCCGGCGGCCTGCGCGATCTGCTCAATCGTGTGCGACGCCGCCGAGCTGGCCACGAGCGGCACCCCCGCCTGCGCCGCGCCGCGCGCCATCGCCAGCTCCCCCTCCGGGTGGGCGAGCGTCTGCACGCCGATCGGCGCCAGCAGCACCGGCGCCGGCAACTCCGTGCCCAACACCGTCCGGCTCAGACTGCGCTGGGAGACGTCGCGCAGCATCCGCGGGCGGATGCGCCAGTGGTCGAACGCCTCGCGGTTGGCCCGCATCGTCTCCCCCAGCCCCGCGCCGCCGGCGATGTAGCCGCGCGGGCCGCGACGAAGCAGATTGAGCGCCTCGCGCTCCAACTGGCGCCAGTCGAACGAACGCACGGGGCGCTGTCCTGTCATCCCGCGCAGGTAGACCTCGTACTGGTAGTTGGCGAACGGGACGGTATCGGTCATCGGCTAGGCGGGGACTCTATGCCTACCCTCCCCTCTAATGCATGCTCCACCAGACCTCCCCGAGGTCGCCGAACCCGAGGGCGCGCTTGGTGGCTTCGGTGAGATCGAATTCGCGCCCGGCGACGTAGGGGCCGCGGTCGATGACCCGCACCCGCACTTTGCGCCCGCGGTAGCGCAGCGTCACCCACGTGCCACAGGGCAGCGTCTTGTTTGCCACTCCCAGCGTCGAGCTGGTCAGCATGCCGCCGCACGCCAGACTTCCCCCACCGCCGTACCACGAGGCCTCAGCCAGGTGGTAGACGATTCTGTGATGCGCCCTGTGCCTGGCGCCCCTGGTGCGGGCATCGCGTCGCGCGCGACGCCGTCCAGCCTGGGCGCCACGTCCAGCCTCGGCGCCAGCGGCGAGCGCCGGCGCTCCCACGGTGGTTTTACGCACGATCGCAAGCTGTTCGAGCGGCGCAGCAGGCTGCGCAGGTGGAACTGCTACCAACATATACGCGGTCAACTCCTCAGGTCACCGCCTACGGGGTTAGCTGTCGGGCTCACGGCCGCTCAGCGCAGGCATCCGGCCATGCGCCGACCGGGCGTTACGGCCGCAGCAGCGGCCGACTCGCCCCATCCGGATCGCCCGTCCGAGCGATCCGGCAGTGGGTCCCCCGCTCGCCTCCATCAACGGAAGCGACTCGGCAGATTCAAACAATCGTCCAGAGGCTAGGTGGTTCACTACAGCTTTCGGTGTGATGGGCATCACACACGCCCGCAAGCGCCTGTTTGCGCCGTCGCGCCAGATTCGCCGTGTTTCCGACCAATGGGCGGAGCGACCTGCGAGAATCGAGCGTATGACCAACCCCGACCGCCTGACTGCCCTCGACTCGGCCTTCCTGCACCTGGAGGACGACTCCACCGCCCACATGCACGTCGCCTCGGTGATGGTCTTCGAGGGCACCGCGCCGACACCCGGGGAGCTGGTGCAACACGTGCTCGGCCGTCTGCACCTGGTCCCGCGCTACCGCCAGCGCCTTGCATACGTGCCCTTCGGCCAGGGGCGGCCGGTGTGGACCGACGACCCCCACTTCAATCCCTATTACCACATACGCCACACCGCACTGCCTCAGCCTGAGGACGAGGCGGCGCTGAAGCGGTTGGCGGGACGGCTGTTCTCCCAGCGCCTCGACCGCTCCAAGCCGCTATGGGAGATCTGGCTGGTGGACCGCATGGCTGGCGGGCGCTTCGCGCTGATAGCCAAGACCCACCATGCGCTCGTCGATGGGATCTCCGGCGTGGACATCACGACCGTCCTGTTCGACACCACCCGCGAGCCGGTGCTCGAGCCGCGGGGGCCGGAGCCGTGGACCGCCCGGCCACTGCCGGGACAGGCGAAGCTGCTCGGCGAGGCGCTCCTGGAGCGCACGACCGTGCCCGGTGAGATGACCCGCGGCACGCGCGCGCTGCTGCGCGCGCCGCGCCGCGCGCTCGGACGAGTGCGCGAGAGCCTTGTGAGCATCGGCGCCACCACCCTCCCCGGGATCGGCAGCCCAGCGCCCCACACGCCTTTCAACGTGGACATCGGGCCGCACCGGCGCTACACCTTCCTCGACGCCGATCTCGACCAGTTCAAGGCCGTCAAGAACGCCCTGGGAGGCACGCTGAACGACGTCGTGCTCGCCTCCGTGAGCCTCGCCCTGGGCCGACACATGCGCGCCATGGGCCACGACACCGAGGGCCTTACGATGCGCGCGATGGTGCCCGTCTCGGTGCGCGCTGACACCGAGCGGGGAGCGCTCGGCAATCGTGTGGCTGCGATCTGGGCGCCCCTACCCGTGGGCGTCGAAGACCCGAAGGAGTGCCTGGAGCAGATTCGCCTGTCGATGGAGGACCTCAAGCGCTCCGGCCAGGCCGTCGGCGCGCAGATGATCACCAATTTGGCCGGCTTCGCGCCACCCACGATCCTCAGCCAGGCCGCGCGCCTGCAGGCCCGCCAGCGCTTCTTCAACCTCGTAGTCACCAACGTCCCCGGCCCCCAGTTCCCGCTCTACCTGCTCGGCCGCCCGCTGCAGTCGCTCTATCCGGTCGTGCCACTGGCCCGCCGCCAGGCGCTGGGGATCGCGGTGATGAGCTACAACGGCAGCCTCGGCTTCGGCCTGCTGGCCGACTACGACGCGCTCCCCGAGCTGGATCAGATCACGCACGAGCTTGAGCAGGCGATCGCCTCGCTCGCGCGCGCCGCCGGCGTGCGCGCTCCCCGCAAGCGCGCCGGCCGCCCCAAAGAGACCAGCGGCCTCAAGGCCAGCGGCAGCCTCAAGGCCAACAGTGACTCCAGGGCCAGCAGTGGCTTCAAGGCCAGCGGCAGCACCAAAGCCAGCGGAGGCTCTAGGGCCAGCGGCGACTCCAAAGCCAGCAATTCGCGGCCCCGACGTACCCGCGCCGGCCGCTCTGCGGTCGATAAGCCCGCCAAGACCAGCTGAGCGTGCGCCTGGCCCTCTGCCAGATGAACGCCACTGTCGGCGATATCGCCGGCAACGCCCGGCGCATCGCCACTGGCATCGAGGCGGCCCGCGCGATCGAGGCCGAGCTTGTCCTGTTCCCCGAGCTGGCTCTGACCGGCTATCCACCGGAGGACCTGCTGCTGCGCGAGCACTTTCTGCTGGATGCCGCCGCCGCGCTGGACGCGCTTGCGGCCGAGGCACTGGGGATCGTCGCCATCGTCGGCTTCCCGGAGCGGGCTCAGGGCGTCTACAACGCCGCGGCCGTGCTCGCCGACGGGGCCGTGCGCTCGATCTACCACAAGGTCCACCTCCCCAACTACGGCGTCTTTGACGAGCAGCGCTACTTCACGGCCGGCCACACGGGCGCGACCTTCGAGGTGGGGGGATGCAGCGTCGGCTTGACGGTCTGTGAGGATCTGTGGCTGCCCGGCGCACCCGCCTCCGAGGAGGCACAGGCTGGGGCCCAGCTGATCGTCAACGTCTCGGCCTCCCCTTACCACGCCGGCAAGGGCCTGGAACGGGAGCAGCTGTTCGCCCAGCGCGCACGCGAACACGGGGTCGCCATCGCCTTCTGCGGCCTCGTGGGAGGTCAGGACGAGCTGGTCTTCGACGGCCACTCCTTCGTTCTCGACAGCCACGGGCAGACCGTCGCCCGTGGCGTGCAGTTCGAGGAGGAGTTGCTGGTGTGCGACCTGGACCTCGCCTCCACCGCGCAGCGAGGCGGCGAAGGCCAGGCGGCGGTCTCGAGCGGCCTCCCGACGCGATCGACCACCTCACGTGAGCCGATCGCGCCTGTCGAGGCCGAGGTGTATGGCGCGCTGTGCCTCGGTCTGCGCGACTACGTTGAGAAGAACGGCTTCAGTCACGTCATCCTCGGCCTTTCCGGAGGGATCGACTCGGCGCTGGTGGCCTGCGTGGCCGCCGACGCGCTCGGCCCTGCGCGCGTGAGTACGGCGGTGATGCCCTCGCCCTACTCCTCACAGGCCACCCAGGGCGACGCGCGCACGCTGGCCGCCAACCTCGGTGTGCGCCTGCACGAGCTGCCGATCGAGTCCGCGATGGACGCCTACCGGCGGACGCTTGCCATCGAGTTCGCCGCCGCGCAGAGCGTGCTTGGCGAGCCGGACATCACCGAGGAGAACCTGCAGGCGCGCATCCGCGGCAACCTGCTGATGGCGCTCTCCAACAAGTTCAACTGGCTGGTGCTGACGACAGGCAACAAGTCGGAGATGTCGGTCGGCTACACCACCCTCTACGGCGACCTCGCCGGCGGCCTGGCGGTCATCAAGGACGTACCCAAGACGCTCGTCTATCGCCTCTGCGCGTGGCGCAACTCACGGGAGGACGCGGGGATGAGCGGGAACCCAATCCCATCGTCGATCCTCGAGCGCGCGCCCTCCGCGGAGCTGCGCGAGGATCAGCGCGACGAAGACTCGCTGCCACCTTACGAGCTGCTTGACCGCATCCTGCGCGGCTACATCGAGCTGGACGAGAGCCGCGAGCAGTTGATCGCACAAGGTCTGCCCGCCGCCGAGGTCGATCGCACGATCCGCCTCGTCGATCTGGCCGAGTACAAGCGCCGTCAGGCGCCCCCAGGGATCAAGGTCACCACGCGTGCCTTCGGACGCGACCGCAGGATGCCGATCACCAACCGCTATCGAGGCTAGAGCGGTCGCTGAGCTACCGGCCGCTCTCCGCCAGCGCGGCAGCCACCGCGGCACCTACAGGCGCGGTTCTCAAGACCGGCAAGATAACGTCCCCGCGATGCGCCTCCGCCTGCCCCTCGCCGCCGCCCTGGCTCTCCTCCTCCCCCTCGGCCTCGCCGCCTGCGGCAACACCCTCCAGGACCAGCCGATCCCGCGCAGGGCGCTGGAGCCGATGGTACTGTCAAGCCACTACCCGGTGTATTGGCTCGGCGGCGTCTTCCACAACTTGGCGATCACCGAAGCCGCGCACGATCCCGGCGGCGCCTACACGCTCCACTACGGCGACTGCCTCGAGGGCGGTCAGTACACCTGCGTGACGCCGCTCACGATCGTGACATCGCCCGACAACAGCTTCATTCCCGGCGGCACCGCCGGACGGCGCACAATCGCGGTGCGCGGCCTGCGCGCGACGCTGATGCAGCAGGGCACCACCATCGAGATTCCCACCGGCGGCGTCGTCGTGAGCATCTACGCAAACGTCCGCGCGCTCGCGCAGGCCGCGGCGCTGACGATGGTGCCGATCAACCGCGCCGGCATCCCCGGCGAGCCGCTGCCGCCGAAGCTGCCCAATACCGGCTTCGCCGGCGAACCGCTGGCCTCGCAGAAGCCCCTGGTCGTGCACATCCCCGGCGCGCCGCCGCCGCCCACCGCAGGCGCTCCCAAGGCACAGCGGCGCCGCGCGCCTACGCGCTAGGCAGAGCCCGCACCGCGATCGTCATACGAGTCACCGCACACAGCCGCCCCTGGTCATCGCTGAAGCGCACGTCCCATACCCACGTCGTGCGCCCCCGGTGCAGAGCCGTCGCGTGCGCGTGCACGCTGCCCTCGGTGATCGGGCGCAAAAAGCTCGTGCTGTTGGAGAGACCCATCGCGGTGAAGCCGTTGCCGAGCACCGCGAAGGCCGTGCCGAGCGAGGCCATCGACTCGGCGATCGAGGAATACACGCCGCCGTGCACGAGACCTGCGGGCTGCTTGAGTTCGTCGCGCACCCGCACGCGCGCGCTCACCTCGCTGTCGGAGAACTTCACGAACTCCAGGCCATAGGTGCGATCGAAGCCGACCAGCGCCTCGTTCATCTGCTCCGCACTGGGGCCCACCATCGGGGCGCCACGATAGCCTAAGGCGCGGAGAGTCGCCTCGCCCGCCCTGGCATAGGGCAGGGGCTCGCCGAACCGACATGGATCCAATCGACCAACTGCCCCCCGATCAGAGTGCCGTGCTGTCGTTGCTCCTGCGGCAGGGCCGCAGCTATGCCGATATCGCCGAGCTGCTGGGCATCCCCCAAAGCTCCGTGCGCGACCGCGCTCACGCGGCGCTCGACGCCATCGCCGGCGGACCTGCCGCGGTCCCCGCGCCCACCGAGGCACAGAGCGCCGCCACGCTCGCGACGCCTGGCCGACGTAGCGGCGCAAGCGCGTCCGCTTCCGCCGCCCCCAGCCACCGTGTCGGCCCATCGGCCGCGACGCGATCGCGTACGCCCTCCTCCGCGCGCCCGGCAGCCGGCTCCCCCCTCTCCCGATCCCCCCGCTCCCGACGCGCCGGCGCGCTGCTATTGGCGGCGATCGTCGCCGCGGTCATCGTGGTGGTCGTGTTGATCGCCAATAGCGGCGGCAGCAGCTCACACAGCAATGCCGGCGCGAGTTCGAACACGACCTCAGCCAGCTCGACGACGACCTCGGGCAGTTCGAAGGCCAGCAGCGGACCGCACGTCGACAAGCAGCTCAACCTGACTGCGCCCGATCCCTCCAGCAGCGCCGTTGGGCTCGTGGAGATCGTCTCGGAAGGCTCCAAGCGCGCCTTCCTGCTCAGCGCCGAACACTTCCCGCCGACCACCGCCGGTTTCTTCTACGCCGCGTGGCTTTCCAACTCGTCAAGCGACAACGTCCTGCTCGGCAGGGCGCCGAGCGTCAGTTCCAACGGCAAGCTGCAGGCCGTGGGGGCGCTGCCCACCAACGCCGGCAGCTTCCACACGATGCTGATCACGCGGGAGACCTCCACGCATCCCAAGAGCCCCGGCCCGATTGTGCTCAGTGGGGCCTTCAGCCTGGGGTGATCCCTGGCCCTGACCTTGACGGACGGATCAGCCGGGCAGCAGCTTCCCCGGATTCATGATGCCGGCAGGGTCGAGCTGCGCCTTCAGCGCCCGCAGCGTTGCAACTCCCTCGTGGCCGATCTCACGCTCGAGCCACCGCGCGTGGTCGCGCCCGATGGCGTGGTGATGGGTGATCGTGCCGCCGCCCTCCACGATCGCCTCGCAGGCCGCCTGCTTGACCGCCAGCCACTGCTGCACCTCCGCGCCTTCGCGCTGGCGCGCCAGGAAGGTGAAGTACAGCGACGCCCCCGTCTCATAGAGATGCGAGACGTGGCACATCACAAGACCCGGCGTGCCCTGCGCGTCCAGCGCCCGTGCGATGGCCTCGCCCACACGGCCGTGCAGGCGTTCCAGGTTCGACCACCGCGTGGCGGTCTCCAGCGTCTCCACCATCACCCCGTGCGTCAGCAGCTCGTCACGCAGGTAGGGCGCCGCGTAGCGCCCCGCCGCCCATGCCTGCCCCGGCGAGCGCCCGACGGGCAGTCCGTCGTGGCTACGCACGAGCGCGAGCGCCCGGCGGCGCCGGTGCTCGACCTCAGCCTCGCTCCCCTCAAAGCCAAGGATCGCCAGGCAGCCCCCGCCGCCCTCACGAGCGCCGTCCGCCAGACCCCCTGCGCCGTAGCCGCGCAACGCCAGGTAGGCTCGCCCGAGGCGTCCTTTGACTCCACCGGAACCAGTCAGGGCAAGCGACATCGCGGTCTCCGGCCCGTCGGAGAGACGCGCGATCGTCGGCGCCGCGTGCTCCTGGGCGAGCGCGCGCAGCGCCTGGACACCGGCCGCGAACTCTCTGAAGAACACACCCTCGTATCGGCGCCGCTCGGGCGCCGCCCGCACGCGCAGCGCGAGCCCGGCGATAATCCCCAGCGTCCCCTCCGAGCCCACTGCCAACTGGCGCAGATCCGGGCCGGCGGCGGTGGCTGGGAAGCTTCGCAGCTCAATGTCACCTGCGGGCGCCACCAGATCGAGGCCCTGCACTAGGTCCTCGAAGCGCCCATAACCGGTCGAAGCCTGGCCAGCCGAGCGCGTCGCCGCGCAGCCGCCCAGCGAGACGTACTCGAAGGACTGCGGGAAGTGGCCGAGGGTCAGCCCCTGCCGGCCCAACTCACGCTCCAGCTCGACAGCGCGCAGGCCCGCCTGCACGGTCACCGTCAGGGACTCGCGGTTGACGTTGACGATCTCGCGCAGGTCACCGAGGTCGAGCGCCACGACCGCGGCATGGCGGCCGCGCAGCGGCGCCACACCGCCGACGACACTGGTGCCCCCGCCGAACGGCACCACTGCGAGAGAGTTGCGCGCACACACCTCGAGCACTGCCCGCACCTGCGCCCTGTCGGCCGGGCGCAGCACGGCGTCGGGCGCCCCCTCCGGCTCGCCGCCGCGCAAAGCGAGGAGGTCGAGGTAGCTCCTGCCGGCGGCGTGCGCGACGCGGGCCTCGTGGTCCACACGAATACCCTGCGAGCCGACGACCCGACGCAGCGCCGTCGCGCCGCTGTCGGACAGCTTGGAAGGCTCCAGGCGCACGTGCGCGAGCGCCACCGGCGGGCGCGGAGAGGGAGCCGTGCCGACGTGCTCACGCAGGAACTCCAGGGCCTCGGCGCTCAGCCCGGCGGGATGAGCGGGATCGCCCCACCCCCACCAGCGCATCGCCGGCGGGTCAGCCACCGCTCGCGGCGGGGTCGGCCACGCTGATCCGCTCCAACCCATCGAGCGCCTCATCCAGGGTGGCAGCCGCGGCGCGACGCACCATGTAGGCGCCAAAGCGCGGGAAGACCCCCGTGAGCTGCTGGCGCAGCTCGAGCGTCACCTCCGTCGCCTCTCCCCCCGTCGCCTCGCCCTCCGGCGTCAGTCGCACCTCGGTCTCCGCCACGGAGAGCAGCCGCGCAAATGGGCTGCCCTCGAGCTGCTGCGCCCACGTCAGCCGCCGCTGTGCATCGTCGGCCGCTACAAGCGTGAAGTCGGCGCGCACGAACTTCCCCTTGGCCGTCTTCAGCACCTCGGTGAACGCGTCGCCTTCGACAGCCTCCACACGGGCCACGCGCGGCCACCAGCGCGGCAGGTGGTGGGGGTCGCGCACCACCTCCCACAGCTCCTCCGCCGAGGCCCGGATTGTGCGCTGGCGACGCGTGGTGTGCACAACACAGAGCCTATCCGGCGTGGAGCGTACGGCTGCCGGCGATCCACCTGGTACGCGCAGGCGCGCACCGCACGAAGCCGCTACCGCACGATCTTGCGTAGATCGCGTACGAGCAGCAGGTGGCGCAGGTGTGTGGTGACGGCCGCCAGGTTCTCCAAGGCGTCCAGCGCCTCCTTGCGCCGCTGCGGATTGCGCGAACGCAGGGCGGGAGCCAGGATCTGCTGCAGCAGCGTGGCCTCGCGGTCGGCGGAGGAGCGGAAGACGCGCAGGTTGCGCCCGCCCACGCCGTAGCGCGCCAGCTCGGCCACGGCGCCGACGATCTCGCGTTCGGTTTCGTCGAAGTAGCGCACGCCGCCACGCATTTCGCCCTTGAGCACGCCGTACTCCTCCAACTCGCGCACGAGCTTGGCGTCGGCCTTGGTCTCCTCGAGGACTTCCTCGAGCGAATACAGCGCGCCGCTGGCCTCGCGCACGCTCACGACCCCCCCACGCCACGGCCGCACCCCGTCGCGGCCGCCCTGGGCCTGACTGGGAATCCCATCCGCCCCACCCGCGCGCCCTGCCGCCAGCTCCTGACGGATCACGCGCAGCGGCAGAAACTCGTCGCGCTGCATGCGTAGGATCGTGCGCAGGCGAGCGACGTCCCCTTGCGTATAGAGGCGGTAGCCGCCGGGCGTGCGCCGCGGCGTGAGAAGTTTCTGGTCCTCCAGATAGCGGATCTTGGAGATCGAGATATCGGGGAACTCCTGGGCCAGCGCTTTGCAGACGGCGCCGATCGTCAGCGCCTTCGAGCGCTGCTCCGGCTGACCCTGCCCGTCGGGGTCAGTGCCACCGCCAACGGGATCGGTGCCACCGCCGCCGGACGCGCTGCTCGAGGCGCTGGCATCGGGATTGGGAGGGGCTTGCGTAGACATCTTTCAGCGAGCGTGAAAGGTCAGCTTGTACTTGCCGACCTGCACCTCGTCGCCCTCCTCCAGGCGCTGCGAGTCGATTCGCTGGCGGTTTACATAGGTGCCGTTGAGTGAGCCGCAATCATCCAGGTGCCAATGCTCGCTGCGGCGGACCAGGACGGCGTGGTCGCGCGAGACCGTGATGTCATCGAGGAAGACATCGGCGTCGGGGCGTCGGCCGATGCTCATGCGCTCGCCGTCGACGGCGAAACTCTCTCCCACGCGCCCGCCGCCTGCGCGGATCACCAGAGCCGGACCGCGTGCAGTGACTTCGCCCAGCTCAACCGGCACCAGCTCGCCGGCCTCGTCGATGCGGTAGGTGGCGGTAACCGGATCCCCACCCACCCCCACACCAGCCGACTCCCCACCGGCTCCCTCGACGCGCGGCAGAAGCGCTCCGCAGCGCTGGCAGTAGTTGGCGCCCTCAACATTGACAAAGCCACACTCTGTGCAGTGCAAGGCCACGGCGGGCGGTCCCTTCTAGGACACGTCGCTGGGCTCGCCCGCCTGGCGGCGGGCCAGGATATCGGTGAGCTGCTTGACGTCGTCGCCGGTGATGATCGCCTCGCCGCCGTCGTGCTTCTTACGCAGGCGGTTGACCAACTCGGCGCGCAAGATGTCGATCTTGCCGTGCAGGATGCGCCGCTTATAGGAAATCTCAAGCTCTTCTCCGGTCAGCTCCTTGATCAAATCTTTCAGCTCGGTGTCCGTCAGGGAGCCGAGGTCGGGAAAGGTTGTGTCCATCGCGGCCATCTCCTCCTGGTGGCTTGGGATGGCGCCAGTATAGACCCACCCGGGGCAAAAGGTGAAGCTGAGGTTTAGAGTGCTGGGCGCATGCCTGCGCTCCCGAAGATTACAGAGCGGCGAGTCCTCGCCGCTCTGATCGTGATGCTGGTGCTCGTGGGCGGGCTGCTGCGCGCCGATGTGATCGGCACCAACACCCATTTGTCGGCCGACGAGAACGGCTATGTGGCCAACACCAACCGCATCCTCGCCCGCGAACGCTACGCCACGTTCAAGTGGCCGCCGGGGACATCGCTGGCGTTCGCTATCGCCACGCGGCTCTCAGGCCACCGCTCGCTGCGCCTGAAAACGCATGCGAGCGGCCCGGCGCAGTACGTACAGCTGCTGGCGGGAGTGCTGACGCTGGCGCTGATGGCAGCGGTCGCGTGGATCCTCGCCGGCCCGTGGGCGGCCTTGCTGGCAGTGGCGCTGGGGGCCACCTACGAGCCGTTGATCGACGCTACGCGTACGTTTCTCTCAGAGCCCACGGGCGGCCTGGTGCTGCTGGCCACGGTGGCCGCTGCTGCCCTGGCGCGCTCGCGCCTGCACGAGCGGCGCTGGGCGCTGTGGATGGCCGGCGCCGGGGTGGTGGGCGCGCTGGCCTGCCTGACGCGCGGGGATGTCGTTGTGGCCATGGGCGTCATCGCGCTGGCGCTGGCGCTCTCGGGGCACCCGGGGTGGCGCAGGGGGGCGCTGCGCGCCGGCGTCTACCTCGGCGCGGTCCTGCTCGTGCTTGCGCCCTGGCTGGTGTATGCAGCGGGCAAGGAACAGCGCTTCGTGCCGATCACGACGGCCGGGCCGGATGCGTTCTTCATCGGCAGCTACCTTCCGGGCAAGGGTGCGCTGGTGCCGACTGAGGAGAAGCTGGCGCCCGAAGTCTGCCGCCACTTCCCCACAGACTGTGGCCGCTACTGGCAGCAGAGCTCGGCGCCGCTGTTCCGTCTGGTCCGCGCGCGCGACCCGGGCGCCTCCGAGGACGCGGCCGTCACGAAGGCTGACCTGGAAAACGTGCGCAACTATGCGCTGGGGCAGCCGTTCGCGTTCGCCGGGATGCTGTGGGGCAAGTTCTGGAAGATGTGGAGCACAGCGTGGAGCGGCGGCAATGGCACCTACCACGCCGACACCAGCCCACTCCAGCACCACCTCTACCTGCTGCTGGGACTGCTGGGGCTGCTGGGCGGTGCGCTGGTCACCCGCCGCTGGGAGTTCCTGACGACCGCGGCGGTGCTGTTGGCGGTCTCGGGACTGGCGACGCTGTTCAACGACCAGCCGCGCTACAACGTCAGCCTGATGCCGTTGGTGCTCGCCTATGGGTCGGCGGGCCTGTGGCTTCTGGGACGATGGGCGCGGACGCGCTTCAGGCCACGCGTAGCAGCAGCGACAGGCTGACGCTGCGCGCCCCTCCCGCCACGGCCGGACCTTCGATCAGAAGCGTCGGGCCGGGTCGGGCTGCGCCGGCGCCGCTCGGCGGGTGCACCGCGCGCAGCCTCGCCTCACTCGGCGCCTGCAACGGCACGATCGCGTAGGAGCCGCCTTCGGAGCGCACGAGAATCTGACGCACGCCCTGAAGCGTCGGGCCGGTGGCGCCCACCGCAAGCTCGAGCTGCTCGCCGGCACGCTCCACGAGCAGGCTCGCGAGCGGGCCATAGGAGGGCAGCGCCAGCTCCCAGCGCGCCGCGGCGGGCAGCGTCAGCTCCCAGCCAAGGCGGATCGTCTCTGCGGTGAACAGGTGGCTGGTGGCGATCGCCGCCGCCCCGTGGGCCACGCGACCGGCGGCCTGCACCGAGCGCATCGGTCCGGCATAGGCGTCGCGGGGATATGGCGCGGAGGTCGGACCGGCGTGGCGCACCGAGCCATCGCGCTGGATGGCGGCGATGCTCATCTCGGCGTCCTCGCCCAGCTGCGTGCTGAGCAGCTCCTCGTCGCCGCGGTCGCGAATACGCGCGAGGAAGTTGGCGATCCCAGCGCCCGCCGTGCACCCCACCGGCTGCGCGCGGCCGTCGAACAGCCGACAGAGGTCGAGCCCGCCGTAGCTCACGGCGCGGCGATTGTGTACGAGGATCGCCGTCGCATAGGTCGGTGTGGACACGGCGAGGCGCTGGCTGTCGGGGTCGAATGAGTACATCGGCGGCGGCTCCTCGCCGGCCACCGAGGCGAGGTCGAGCGCTATCGCCTGTGCGGCGTTGGAGGCCATGCGCGCCGCGAAGAGCAGGCGATCGTCGGGCCCCTCGGGGTGAGAGTCATCGCCGAACTGCACCGGCGGCGGGACGCTGCCTTCGGGACCTTCGCCCAGCCAGCGCAGATAGAGGTCCAGGCCACGGTCAAACAGCCAGCGCGCGTGCGCGCCCATGTCCGCGTCGCTCTGCACGATCGGGCTGGTGGCGACCGCCAGCAGGCCCTGTTGGGCGAAGGCAAACACCTTGCCGATGTAGCGCCGCTGCGAGCCCAGCCCGGTGTCCCAGTTGAGATAGCCGGAGTGCATCCAGTCGCCGTAGAGCGTGCGCTGCGCATAGGCCCTGAAGACCTCGAGCGCAGCGGCCGGCAGCGGCGTCATGCCCGCGGCCAGCGCCGTGGCGTAGTGGCGTACGCAGTCGAGCGTCTCGTTGGCGTACTCGGCGCTGTCGAGGTTGGCCATGCTGGAGGGATCGTGGTTGGGCAGGTAGCTGAAGTGCCAGCCCGGCCCCAGGTTGGGAGTGCCCCCAGGGCGCTCGGCGCGGGTGGCGAAGGTGGCGAAGCGCAGCATCTGCTCGCGGTAGTCGCCTTGCAGCAGATCGCTGGCGCCGGTCAGCTCGGCATCGAGCGCGTACAGCGCGCAGTTCCAGTTGAGCTGGTTCAGGCGAATGCCGGGATAGCGGAAGAAGCTGCAGCGCGCGGTGGCCGATACGGAGTCGACGATCTGCTGGAGCGTGGCTGCTTCGAGCCCGAGCACGGCGCCCGCGCGCCATGCGCCGGTGAGCGCCTGCGCGACCTGCGGATCGACGGCCTTGTCCATGACGGCATCGGGTTCGGTGAGGCTGGTGATCCAGCCGGGCAGGTGGAACATCTTGTCGTGGCGGGTGTTGGCCCCTGAGGTGCGATAGGGGTCGGGGCTCTTGAGCAGAGTCGCCACGAGCTGACGTGTGCGTTCGTCGTCGCGGCTCGCGCCCGTGTGGCCGGCGGCTGCGGCGGCCGCGTGAACTTGGAGCATGCGCGCGTTGATGACCGTCGAGTAGGTGCCGCCGGGGGCGCGGTAGGCGTGGAAGCTCTCAGACCACTCCGAGTGGATGCGCGCCACCACGGTGTCCATGAAGGCCAGGTAGGACGCCACGGCCTCGTTTTCAGCCTGTCCACCGACGGCCGCTGCCGCCGCTGGGCGTACACGGCCCACGCGAGCGAGAGCGTCGGGCGCGAGGCCCGAGCCGGCGAGCGCCGCTCCAACGGCCGCGCCCGTACCGCGCGCCAAGGAGCCACGACGGGTCAACGAACACATTCTTCGGAGTTTGCCTGCCCCGCCAGCCTTGCGCGCCGTTCGTTCAGGCCTGCGCGCACGTAGAGCGCGCTCGCGAAAAGCGCCAAGGCCAGGCCGACATAGAGCAGCGTTTCAGCCAACGTACCCAGGCCTACCATGGCGAAGAAGAAGGACCCCATGATGGGCGCGACGCCGATGCGGCCAGGCCAGTTGATGCGCAGCTCTACGCCCCGGGTCTGGCCGTAGCGGCCGAGCGCCAGCATCGACAGCTCGCGCGCCACCAGCACCGCGAGCGCCCAGCGCGCAAGCAATTCGAAATGCCAGCAGACGACGACGCCCGAGATCACGAGCAGGCGGTCTGTGACGGGATCCATGAGTGCCCCCAGGCGGCTGTACTGGCGGGTGACGCGCGCGGCGATCCCGTCGGCGTAGTCGCCCCAGCCGATCACGGCGAAGAGCGTGGCGGCCAGCGCATCGACGCCATCGGAGCTTGAGAGCGCCACGACGAGGAACACGGGAATCAGAGCCAGCCGTATGAAGCCGATCGCGTTGGGAATCGTCCACGGCCGCAGCGGCTGGCCGGCGGCGGTCTGCGGCGGTGGCGGCCCCGAGCGGTCGAGGCCAAAGAGGCGACGGACAGTTAGGGGATGCTCTTCCACAGCTCGTCCACCGCCCGCAGCAGCACCTCGGCGTCGGCGCCCAGCGGCAGGCCGGGCGCACTCTCGCGTCCGCGGCGCAGCTGCACCTCGATCTCGCCCGACTCCAGCGACTTGCGTCCGACGGTGAGCCGCAGCGGGCAGCCGAGCAGCTCGGCCTCGGCGAACTTCTCGCCCGGCCCGAGGTCGCGGTCGTCGTAGAGGACGTCGAGGGGGCCGCGGCACAGCGTCTCATACAGCTCCTCAGCAGCCTCGCGCTCGGGTGTCCCCGGCTTGCCGAGCGCGAGGAGATGCACGGCGAAGGGCGCGAGCGCGCGCGGCCAGGAGATGCCGTGCTCGTCGGCGAACTGCTCGACCGCGGCGGCGACGATGCGCGCGGGGCCGATTCCGTAGCAGCCCATCCAGATCGGCTGCTCGCGACCGTCCTCATCGAGGAAGCGGGCGCCAAGCTGCTCGGAGTAGCGGGTACCGAGCTTGAAGATGTTGCCGACCTCAATCGCCGCCTCGATCTGCAGCGGCTCATCGCCGAGGAAGTAGTCCTCACCGACCGTACGCACGTCGGGGTGGCGTAGGGCGACCTCGAGGTTGGCGGCGTAGCCGGCCTGTGGCGCGAGTGCGACGCGGTCCTCGCCGGCGGCGCAGGGCGCCATGTACTCGTGAGCGCCGAGGCCGCCCATCATCCCGACGTCGGACTCGACGCGGTAGAAGCGCAGGCCGGTGCGCTGCATGATGCGATCGTAGGCCCCGACCTGCCGGTCATAGCTCACGGCCAGGCCGGCCTCGTCGCGGTCGAAGGTGTAGGCGTCCTTCATGACGAACTCGCGCGTGCGCAGGACTCCCGCGCGCGGGCGCGGCTCGTCGCGCTCCTTGACCTGGAAATGGTAGAGAGTCAGCGGCAGGTCGCGGTAGGAGCGCACGGTCTGTGCGACGTGGAAGGTGACGGCCTCCTCGTGAGTCATCGCCAAGACCAGCTCCGAGCCCTTGCGATCGGTGAGCTTGAAGAGCTCGTCGATATCCAGGCGCCCGGTCTTGCGCCACGGCTCGGCCGGCTGCAGCACCGGCATCAGCATCTCCTGAGCGCCAACCCCATCCATCTCCTCGCGGACGATCGCCACGGCGCGCTGGTGCACGCGCCAGCCGGCGGGCAGCCACGTCCACATGCCGGCGCCCATCTGGCGGATGAGACCGGCGCGCACCATCAGCTTGTGCGAGATCGCCTCGGCGTCCGCGGGCGCCTGCTTCTCTGTGGGCAGCAGATATTCGGAGAGCCGTGTCATCGCGGAGGCAGAGCGTAGAGGGTGGCGCAGCCGGCCGTAGGCCGGCGAGCCGGGCCCCTCGTCCTCCCCAATCAAAAAGGTGGCGCAGCCGGCCGTAGGCCGGCGAGCCGGGCCCCTCTAATTTCGGGTCGATCGTCCCTTTGATAGAACAGCGACCAACCACGACTTTTGCAAGCAAACACGACAAGGAGCCCCAATGGCCTACTCCGTTCCGCCACTGCCCTACGCGTACGACGCGCTGGAGCCCAGCATCGACAAGCTGACGATGGAAATCCACCACGACAAGCACCACCAGGCGTACGTGGACAAGGTCAACGCGGCGCTCGCCGGCACGCCGTTGGAGAACGCCGCCATCGAGGACGTGCTCAAGGACCTCTCCCAGGTCCCCGAGGAGAAGCGCTCCGCGGTGCGCAACAACGGCGGCGGCCACTACAACCACACGCTGTTCTGGGAGAGCATGGATCCAGACGGCGGCGGCGAGCCGGGCGGCGCCCTGGGCGAGGCGATCGCCTCGACCTTCGGCAGCTTCTCGGACTTCCAGGGCAAGCTGAAGGAAGCCGGCGTCAATCAGTTCGGCTCGGGCTGGTCGTGGCTCGTGCACGACGGCTCGGGTCTCGCCGTGCTCGGCACGCCCAACCAGGACAACCCGGTCTCCGCCGGCAAGACGCCACTGTTGGGCGTGGACGTGTGGGAGCACGCCTACTACCTGAAGTACCAGAACCGCCGCCCCGACTACCTCGATGCGTGGTGGAACACCGTGAACTGGGCGAAGGTCGCGGAGCGCTTCGCGGCGGCTGGCTGAGCTGAGAGGAGCAGGGAGGCGTGCCGGCGCTCAGCTGCGGCTGAAGCGCCGGCCGGCGACGGGCGAGACTGCTTCGTCCAACGCGACCGGCGCGGCGGAAG
Organism: uncultured Solirubrobacterales bacterium; assembly: GCA_963715515.1. Taxonomy (GTDB): domain Bacteria; phylum Actinomycetota; class Thermoleophilia; order Solirubrobacterales; family Solirubrobacteraceae; genus Palsa-744. The sequence goes on along the minus strand of OY970249.1, from coordinate 2,866,282 downwards.
CGACCTGCGCAGCGGAAGCGGCGGGTGGGGCGGAAGCGGCCGGCGTGAGCATCGACTCGAGCACTGCATCGGCCTGCTCGTCGTTGTCGGCCGCAGCAGCCTCCAGCGCGGCCATGCGCTCGGGCGTCATCGCGGTGGCATCCTCGTTGGCGGCGAGCCAGGCGCGCGCATCGGCGGCCGCCAGCTCGTCGCGCACGACGGTCCGCCCGGCGGCGTAGTAGCGGTCGATCTCCTTGAACAGCTCGTCGACGAGCTGCTCGGTGGGGACCTTCTTCAGCGGCTCGCCCTTGGAGTAGATCATCCCCATGTCCTTGGCGCCGGTGATCCCGAAGTCGGCGTGGCGGGCCTCGCCGATGCCGTTGACGGCGCAGCCTAGGACGGAGACCTCGACGGGATCGTCGTAGGCTTCCAGGCGGCGCTCGACCTCGGCGACGACGGTGTCCATGTCGAACTGCAGGCGACCACAGGTGGGGCAGGCGATCAGGACGGGACCGCGCTCGCGCAGCTTCAGGGCCTTGAGGATCTCCCAGGCGACCTTGACCTCTTCCTCGGCGTGAAAGGTGGAGAGCGAGATGCGGATCGTGTCGCCGATGCCGTCGGCGAGCAGCGTGCCGAGGCCGACGGCGGACTTCAGCGATCCCGACCACTTGGTGCCGGCCTCGGTCACGCCGAGGTGCAGCGGATAGGGGATGCGCTCGGCCAGCAGGCGATTGGCGGCAATCGTGTTGGGCACGGAGGTGGACTTCATCGAGACCTTGAAGTCATCGAAGTCGAGGCTCTCCATCAGGCGCACGGTCTCGATCGCAGCGGTGACCAGAGCCTCGACGGGGTTGTCGTACTCGAGCTGGCGCAGGTGGCGCGGCAGCGAGCCGGAGTTGACGCCCACGCGCAACGGCGTGCCGTGCTGCCTGGCGAGCGCGATCACCTCGGCGACCTTCTCGGGACCGCCGATGTTGCCGGGGTTCAGGCGCACACAGTGAGCGCCGGCCGCGATGGCCTTCAGCGCGAGCGTATGGTTGAAATGGATGTCGGCGATCACCGGGATCGGCGAATCGCGCACGATGCTCCGTAGCGCCTCCGCGTCCTGCTCGCGTGGCACGGCGACGCGCACGATGTCGGCGCCGGCGTCGGCGACCGTGCGGATCTGCTCCATGGTCGCCGCGAGGTTGGCGGTCTCGGTCTTGGTCATCGTCTGCACGGCCACTGGCGCACCGCCGCCGATCGGGACCGAGCCGACGTGGATCTGACGTTCGGAGGACATCGAGGCCATTGTAGGGGGCGCCTCGAAGTGTGCGGAGGAGTGAAACGGGATCTCAACGAAGCCATGGTCTGAAGGCCCGCGTAACCTGCGCGCATGGCCGATCCCGAAAGCGACGTCTACGCCACCGCCCGCGGCCCGCTGGCGCGGCTGGCCTCACCCATGGCTGCGCGCGCGAGGGCGCGCAGGCACGCGCGCTTCTTCCCCCTCACTGGCGTCGGCGAGGGCGCGCGGGTGCTCGACATCGGCTGCGGAACGCTCGGCCTGCGGGCGCTTGAGCCGGGACTGGACGTCACCGGCGTGGACCTTGCGGAGCGCCCGGGGTACCCGGGCCCGTTCGTGAGAGCCGACGCGGCCGAGGGACTGCCGTTCGCGGATGGCGAGTTCGATCTCGTCTACTGCAACAGCGTGATCGAGCACGTCGCCCCGGAGCGTCGCCGGGCGTTCGCGGCCGAGCTGAAGCGCGTGGGCCGCGGCTGGTATGTGCAGACACCGGCGTGGTCCTTCCCGATCGAGCCCCACGCGCTACTGCCGGCGGCCCACTGGCTGCCACCGGCGCTGCGCAGGCGCTACTGGAGACTTGGCGCGGCAGAGGGGTGGGAGGACATCGCGCTGCTACGCAGGGCAGAGATGCGGGAGCTGTTCGGAGCGCCCGTTTTGGAGGAGAGGATGGGCCGGCTTGTGAAGAGCTGGATCGCCGTGCGGGCAACACGGCCTCAGCGGACGTGAAAGCCCCCGTGGGAGAACGTGTGGATGTCGTTGGTGAAGCCGATCATGAAGAGCACGAGCACGAGCGCGAAGCCGACGACGCTGGCGCGCTCCATCACGGCGAACGGAATCGGCCGTCCGCGGACCTTCTCGGCGAGCGCCCAGAAGATATGCCCACCGTCGAGCGGCAGAAAGGGAAAAAGGTTGATGATCGCCAGCGACAGCGAGACGATCGCCAGCAGGTAGAGCGCCGCGGCGGTGCTGTAGCTGAATGCCTGCTCGGCCACATCGGAGACTCCGACCAGCGAGTGCACTTCCTTGCGCGCGCTTTCGCTGACGAATATCTGTGAGATGCGCGAGACGGTGAGGCTCGTGACGTGCCACATCTGGCTGACACTGGAGCTGACGGCCTGACCCGCAGATTCCCCGCGCAGCAGCGGCTCGGTTTCGATGCCGATGAGCGTGCGCCCAACCTTGGCGTCGTAGCGGGGCGTCACTGCGAACGTCAGCCGGTGCCCGGAGCGCAGGACCGTGAGCCGTGCGGGCGTCGCCGCCGCGCAGCCCTGCACCTGCTTGCCGGCGCAACGGTGCGAGGAGATCTGGGCTATGAAGTTGAAGGTGGCTGAGCCTTCGATGAAACGGACAGGGTGGCCGTCGACCGCAACCAGCACGTCACCGGGGCGCAACACCCCGCCCGCGGGCCTACTGCTCTGCACGCCAGCCACGCGTACCCTGTCGGTGCGCGGCTGCTGTGCGCTGAAGGCATAGACCCCCCACAGGATCACAAAGGCGACGAGCACGTTCATGGCCGGTCCGGCGGCGATCACTACCACTCGCTTCCACACGGGCTGGCGGAAGTAGGCGCGATGCGCCACCTCGGGCGGTATCTCCTCGCTGGGGCTCATGCCCGTGATCCGCACATAGCCGCCCAGCGGAATAACACCGATTGCATACTCGGTCTCTCCCCGCGTGACCCCCACGAGCTTGGGCGGAAAGAACAGCGAGAAGCGCTCGACGCGCATGCCCACGGCCTTGGCGGCGATGAAATGCCCGAGCTCGTGTAGGACGATCAGGGCGATGAAGCCCAGGAACGTAAGCGCCCAACTCATCGGCCCAGTTTGGCAGGCCGAAGACGGTCAGCCGGCCACTGGCACATCAAGCCAGCGCCACGACAGCGCGTCAGGCCAGCGTCGCGACGGCCTCGCTCGCCACCGCGCGCGCTTCGCGGTCGGCGTCATAGAGCGAATCGAAGGCGCGGACTGGCACACTGCCCAGGCGTCCCAGGGTCTCCTCGATCACAGCAGCGATGCCCAGGAAGGAGAGGCGTTCGGACAGGAAGGCGTGCACGGCGACCTCGTTGGCGGCGTTGAGCACGCACGGCGCGGTGCCGCCCGCCAGCGCGGCCGCGCGCGCCAGGCGCAGGCAGGGAAAGGCGTCGGTGTCGACCGGCTCGAAGTCGAGGCGTGCGAGCGCGACGAGATCGAGCGGCACGACCGGTACGCGACCTGTCAACAGGTCGACGGAGGCAGCCCCGTGCAGCGCGTAGGAGATCGCCACGCGCATGTCGGCCGGACCGAGATGGGCGAGCATCGCGCCGTCGGCAAGCCGCACGAGGCCGTGGACGACCGACTGGGGGTGCACCACGACGTCGAGGCGATCGTAGGGCGTGCCGAAGAGGTGGTGGGCCTCCATCAGCTCCAGCCCCTTGTTCATCAGCGTGGCGGAGTCGATCGTGATCTTGCCCCCCATGGCCCAGGTGGGGTGCGCAAGCGCCTCCTCGACGGTGACGTCCTGGAGTTCCGAACGCGTGCGCCCGCGGAAGGGCCCGCCGGAGGCGGTGATCGTCAGCCCTTCCACGGCCTCAGGCGGCTGCCCTGCGAGGAGCTGGTGCAGGGCGGTGTGCTCGGAGTCGACCGGAACGATCTGCGCACCGGTGGCTTCGGCGAGCGCGACCACCAGCTCGCCGCCGACGACCAGCGACTCCTTGTTGGCCAGCGCCAGGTCGATCCCCTCCCCCAGCGTGGCCACGGTCGGCCCCAGCCCGGCGGAGCCCACGAGCGCGTTCAGCACAAGCTCGGCCCCCGACTCGACCACGAGCGCCACCAGCCCCTCCGCGCCGCCCAGCACCTCGCCGTCAGTCCACGCCTCCGCCGCGCGCGCCGCGGCATCGGCGTCGGCTAACGCGATGCGCCGCACGCCATGAGCGCGGGCCTGCTCGACCAGCGCCTCCCAAGAGCGCTCGGCGGAAAGCCCGATCAGCTCCAGCTCGGGGCTGCGCGCCACGATGTCGAGCGCCTGCACGCCGATCGAGCCGGTGGAGCCGAGGATGAGCAGGCGCTTGGGCATCTTTCGGAGACTACCCTCAGGAGTAGGCCGACCAGATGTAATACCCCACAACGGCCGTGAAGAGCACGGCGTCGAGGCGGTCGAGCGCGCCGCCGTGAGCGCCGAAGAGGCTGCCGGAGTCCTTGATGTGGGCGTGGCGCTTGACGAAGGACTCGAACAGGTCGCCGACTGGGGCGACAAGCGCGATACCGATACCGAGCACCAGCGCATGTGTGCCGGGGAGCCATTCTTGATAACGCCCGGCGAACCACACGGCGAGCACGGTCGCGGCCATCCCGATCAGCAGGCCCTCGACTGTCTTATTGGGCGAGATCGCGGGGGCCAGGGGACGACTGCCGAAGAGGCGCCCGCCGAGGTAGGCGCCGGTGTCGCCGAGGAAGGTGCCGACGAGGACGTCGATGACGATGCCCTCGCCGTGGGGGAGCTGGCGCAGCAGGACGGCGTGCGCGAGCGCGAAGCCGACCCAGTAGATCCCCAGGAGCGTCACAGCCATCCCCCCCACGCTTTGGTGTGGCTGGATCAGCGTGAGCGCGAACAGCAACGGCAGCGCGCAGACGGCCGCGAGCAGGATCTCGCTGGGCCCGCCGTACAGCGCCGCCAGCAGCAGGCCGGCCAGTGCGAGGAAGCCGGCGAGGCGCACGGGGTGTGCGCGCGCATACATCGCATACAGCTCGTGCAGACAGACGAGACCGAGCGCGAGCAGGCCGAGAGTGAAGACCAGACCGCCCTCGATGACGATGAAGAGCGCGAAGGCTATGGCCGGCAGCGCGGCGAGCACGCGCGCGGCGAGGTCCGAGCGCGGCGAGGAGCCAGCGGCGCTCATCGTCCCCCGAAGCGGCGACGGCGCTCGGCGAACTCCGCAAGCGACTCTTCCAGCGCCTCGCGCGTGAAGTCGGGCCAGGCCGTCTCGGAAGATCAGCTCGGAGTAGGCGCCCTGCCAGAGCAGATAATTCGAGAGCCGGCGCTCGCCGCTGGTGCGGATGATCAGATCGGGGTCGTGCATCTCCGGCGCGTAGAGGTATTTGCGGAACTCCTCCTCGGCCTGACCGGGAGTGTCCAGCGGCCCGGCTCGCCGGCTTTCGGCCGACTGCGCCACGCTTGCGAGGCGCCTGGCTGCGTCAAGAATCTCGGCGCGCCCGCCGTAGTTGAAGGCCACGAACAGCGTGATCCGCCGATTGGCGTCGGTGCGCGCTTCGGCCCACTGCATCTGCTCCACGAGCTGCGCCGTGACGCCCTCGCGGCGGCCGATGAAACGCATCCGCACGCCTTCCTCGTGCAACTCCGGGGTCTCCCCGGCGATGCGCCTGGAGAACATCTCCATCAGGCCCTGCACCTCCTCGGGAGGCCGCGACCAATTCTCGGTGGAGAAGGAGTAGACAGTCAGCTCCTCGATGCCCAGCTCGGCGGCATCGCGCAGACGCGCCTTAACGGTGTCGGCGCCCGCGTCGTGGCCCGCATTGACCGGCAGGCCGTGGGCGCGCGCCCAGCGGCCGTTGCCGTCGGTGATGATCGCGACGTAGCGGGCGGCCGCGGGCTGGGCGGCAGCCATCAAACCTCGAGAATCTCCGCTTCCTTGGTCTTCAGCACGCCCTCCAGCTCGCCTACATTCATGTCGGTGAGCTTCTGCAGCTCGACCTCCGCGCGGTGCTCGTCATCGGAGCCTGCCTCGCCGGCCTCCTTGAGTTCGCGCAGATCGTGCATGACGTCGCGGCGCACGTTGCGGATCCTTATGCGTCCCTCCTCAGCCAGGTTGCGCACCACTTTGACCAGCTCGCGGCGGCGCTCCTCGGTCAGCTCGGGCACTACGAGACGCACGATGTTGCCGTCGTTGGACGGTGTGAGGCCAACGTCGGACTCGTTGATGGCCTTCTCGATGAACTTGATCGAGGATTTGTCGTAAGGCTGCACTGTCAGCAGGCGGGCTTCGGGCGCCGACAGCGTGGCGAGCTGGTTCAGTGGCGTCGGCGCCCCGTAATAGTCGACCACGATCCGCTCCAGCAGCGCCGAGCTGGCGCGGCCTGTGCGCACAGTGGCGAACTCGTGCTGGCTGGCTTCCACCGCCTTCCTCATGCGCTCTCCGGCATCCTTCAGCAGCTCGTCGATCAGCTCAGTGTCCACCGTGGCCCTCTCCTTCGGATGTGCTCACAAGCGTGCCTACGCGAACGCCGGAGATTATCCGCGCGATGCTCGTCTCGTCGTCCATGTTGAAGACGTTGAGCGGCATATTGTTGTCCATGCACAGCGCCAGCGCGGTCGAGTCCATCACCTTCAGGCGCCGCTCGATCGCCTCCATGTGGGTGATCGCGGGGAGGAACTTGGCCGTCGGGTCGAGCGCCGGATCGGCTGTGAAGACGCCCTCCACTCCGTTCTTGGCCATCAGGATGATCTCCGCGTGAATCTCCGCGGCGCGCAGTGCGGCGGCGGTGTCGGTCGTAAAGAATGGATTGCCGGTGCCCGCCGCAAAGATCACTACACGCCCCTTCTCCAGGTGGCGCATGGCCCGGCGGCGGATATAGGGCTCGGCGACCTCCGATATCGGGATGGCCGACTGAACGCGCACCTCCGTGCCGGTCTTCTCCAGCGCGTCCTGCAAGGGCAGCGCGTTGAGCACGGTCGCCACCATCCCCATGTAGTCGGCCGTCGCCCGGTCCATCCCCGCCGCGGCGCCCTTCATCCCGCGGTAGATGTTGCCGGCCCCAACCACGATCGCGACCTCGACACCGCGGTCGTGCACGGCAGCGACCTGTCGCGCCACCGCCGCAACACGCTCGGGGTCGGTGCCGTAGTCCAGCTCGCCCATCAGGGCCTCGCCGGAGAGCTTCAGCAGGATGCGTCTGAACGCGGGGTCATCGGCCATCGCGGCCAGAGCCTACTGCCAGAGGCTCACGGACACTGCGCGGAGCTGCGTCCTCGGTCGCTCGCGTGCATAGCACGCCACGCTCCCTGCGTCCTTGCTCCGCTTGATCCGTGAACCTCTGTCACGCGCCGACGGCAAACCGCGTGAATCGCCTGATCACGACGTTCTCGCCGGTCTTGGCCGTCAGCTCGTCGCGCAGCTGCTGGACTGTCTTGCTGTCGAACTTGGGATTGTGCATCTCCTGCTCCAGCAGCACGATCGTCTGATACCAGGCGTCGAGCTTGCCCTCGACGATGCGCTGGCGCACGTTCTCGGGCTTCTCGGCGGCCTCCTGCTCGTAGACGCGACTCTCGGCCTCGCGGACCTCGGCGGGCACGTCATCGCGGCTGACGTACTGAACCGTGGGCGAAGCCGCGATCTGCATCGCCATATCGCGGGCGAAGCCGGTGAAGTCCTCGTTGGTAGCCACGAAGTCGGTGTTGCAGTTGACCTCGATCAGCACACCGACCTTGGCGCCGGCGTGAACGTATGCCTGCACGGTGCCCTCCGTGGCCGTGCGCTCACCGAGATCCTGGATCTTCTTGCCCTGCCTTACGCGCAGGATCTCGATTGCCTTCTCCAGATCCCCGTCCGCCTCGGTGAGGGCCTTCTTGCAGTCCATCATCCCCGCGCCGGTGCGGTCGCGCAGGGCCTTGACATCCTTGGCTGAGATATCCACCGCACTCATGACGCCGCCTCCTCGGCAGCCTCGGCGGTGGACTCGGGCGCGGAGGTCTCGGCGGGAGCTGTCTCGGGAGGGGACTCCGGGGCCGAGGTCTCGGCGGGAGGTGCCTCGGTCTGCGGCTCAGCAGCCCCGGGCTCGGGTGCGGCAGCCTCAGGCTCGGGTGCGGGTGGCGCTGTCGGCGCCTTGGGTGTCGATGTCTCTGCGGCTGGCGTTGGAGCCGCCGGCGCGGCCTGCGGCGCAGGTGTCGGGGCCTTGGCAGCCGCAGGCGAGGGGGCCTCGGGCGTAGGCGTCACAGGCGCGGCCCCGGGGGTCGCAGGCACAGCCCCGGGAGTCGCAGGCACAGCCTGCGACTCGGGCGCCGCCGTGGCGGGGGCACTCTCGGCCTGGGTCTCCGCCGCGGCAGCGGCAGCGGCCCGTGCGGCGGCCTCGCGTGCGGCCAGCTCGGCGGCTTCCTTGCGGGCCTGCTCTTCCTCGGCCTCGCGCTTGGCCTGTTCCTCGGCCTCGCGCTTGGCGCGCTCCTCGGCCTCGCGGCGAGCGCGCTCCTCGGCTTCCTGGCGGGCGCGCTCCTCCTCGGCGCGGAAGACGGCGTAGCCCTGGGACACGACGTCGCCGATCGCCTTCGTGATCAGCGCGCAGCTGCGGATCGCGTCGTCGTTGCCGGGGATCACATAGTCGATGCCGTCGGGGTCGCAGTTGGTGTCGACCAAACCGATCACCGGGATGCGCAGGCGCTGGGCCTCCTTCACGGCGATGGCCTCGGTCTTCAGGTCGATCACGAACATCGCATCGGGCACGCGCTGCATGTTCTTGACGCCGCCGAGGTTGGCGCGCAGCTTCGCCAGATCGGCCTGCGCGGCCATACGCTCGCGCGTTGGCAGCAGCGCGAGCTGTCCCTCGGCCTCGTAGCGTTCGAGATCGTGCAGGCGACGGATGCGCAGGCTGATCGTCTGGAAGTTGGTCAGCAGACCACCCAGCCAGCGATGGTTGACGAACGGCATCCCGGCCTCGGTGGCAACGTCGCGGACGGTGTCGCGGGCCTGCTTCTTGGTGCCCACGAACAGCACCGTCCCGCCGCGGCGGGAAAGCGTGTTGACGAACTGCTGCGACTGTTCCAGCAGCGCCGAGGTCTTGAGCAGGTCGATGATGTAGATGCCGGCGCGCTCACCATGGATGAAGCGGCGCATCTTGGGGTTCCAGCGGCGTGTCTGGTGGCCGAAGTGAACACCGGCTTCCAGCAGCTCCGCGATTCCTACCTGAGCCACGATTTGCTCCCTTTATGTATTTGCGATTGTCACCGTACGGAGATCGCGGACCCGAAGCTGCACGACGCACGCGTCACGCTCCGGGCAGGGCCGCAATCCGTATCCGTCACGGGTCGGGTTTGGATGAGTGGATCAGGATAGCCGCTCGGCCCGCTCCAGGGCCTCGCGCAGGTCGGGCGGCAGCGCCGAGACGACCTCGATCGGCTCTCCGCCGATGGGATGCGGGAAGGCCAGGCGGGCGGCGTGCAGGAACTGACGCTCCAGCCCCAGGAGCCCTGCGGTTCCGTACTCGGGGTCGCCGGCGACGGGGTAACCGATCGCCTGCAGGTGCACACGGATCTGGTGAGTGCGGCCGGTATCCAGGCGCAGGCGCAGCAGCGAGTAGCCCGCGAGTGCCCGCTCCAGCTCGAAGCGGGTGCGCGCCTCGCGCGGGAAGTGCCCGCCGACGGCCATGCGCGTGCGCACCCTGGGGTCGCGCCCGATGGGGGCCTCGATCGTGCCCGTGCGAGCAGGCGGTCGGCCCTCGACGAGCGCCACGTACTCGCGCTCCAGGCGTCTTTCTCGCAGCGCTGTCTGCAATTTCCGATGGGCCTCCTCAGAGCGCGCCACGACCAGCAGGCCCGAGGTGTCGCGATCCAGGCGGTGCACGATCCCGGCGCGCGTAGGGTCCTCGCCCCCGGCGGCCCTGCCGGCGAGCAGTTGCGCGAGCGTGCCCTCGCGGTGGCCGCGCGCGGGATGCACAACGAGGCCCGCCGCCTTGTCGACGACCAGCAGGTGCTCGTCTTCGTAGGCCACGGTGAACGACGCGGCGCTCACGAAGACTCCCGGCGCGGCGCCTCCACGATCAGCACCAACAGCAGCACCCCCAGCGTGATCGAGGCGTCGGCGAGGTTGAACGGCGGCCAGCCCAGGGGGAGCTTGATGAAGTCGGTGACCGATCCGTCGCGCAGTCGGTCGATTATGTTTCCCACGGCGCCGCCTACGAGCATCCCCGTGGGCAGCCAGATCAGCGGGCGTGTGGCGTGGCGCAGGAAGTAGACCAAGAGCCCCAGCACAGCTACACCGATGACGATAGTGACGGCGAGGTGATGCCCGGGCAGGAAGCCGAACGCGACGCCGCGATTACGCGCGTTGACCACCTCCACACCGGGCAGCAGGCGGCGTTCTTCGCCCTGCACGATGGAGTCTTCGACCAGGTGCTTGGTGAACTGGTCGAGCGCCACCACGCCGATCGCAACCAGCCCAGCTCGGACCCAGGCGGTGGGGGCGGCACGCATCGACAGCTCTCCTAGCCGTGGATCAGACCCTGGACCACCAGGCTGTTGATCAGCTCGAGCGTGATGATGGCCAGAATCGGGCTGAAGTCGAACGCGCCCATCATCGGGATCACCCGGCGAAAGAGCCGCAAAAATGGCTCGCAGATGTCGCGCAAAAACGCCAGGATGGCGTCGCTGGCACGCGAGTAGGGCGGGCGCAGGCCCACGGCGAACAGCAGATTGAGGACGATGTAGACGACGATCAGCAGGGTGTAGACGTAGATCAGCGCCGAGAGGTAGTTGGCGATCTCGACGCGCGCGCTGGCGAGCACGACTGTCATGGTGCTTCCCTCAGGACGGCATCCATGGCCTCGCTGAAGGCCGCACGCAGGCCGCCGCGCTCCAGCGCATCGACGCCGCGCGCCGTCAATCCACCGGGCGAGGAGACCTCGCGGCGCACAGCCAGCGTGTCGCAGCCGCGACGACGCAGCAGCTCGGCGGTGCCCGCCAGCGTCTGAGTGACCAGCGCCGCGCCCTGGGGGGCGGGGATGCCGTGGCGCACACCGGCGTCCACCTGCGCCTCGGCCACGAGCGCGACATAGGCGGGGCCACACGACATCAGGCCCGTCGCCGCGTCGATCAGCGCCTCGTCCAAAATGACCAGCGTGCCCAGCTCGGCGAAGAGGTCGTGTACCTGGGTATCCCGCGCGATGTCGGCGCCGGCGCTCGCGGCAGCTGAGTCTGGGTCGGCCGCCTGCACCACCGCACCCTGGCGCACCTCGACGGGCAGCGAGGGCATGAAGCGGTAGACGGGCCTGTCCGGGTAGGCGGCTTTCAGCTCCGCTAGTGGCGTCGCCGCGAGGATAGACGCGACGGCCTTGGCGTGCGCGGCCAATTCCCCCGCGACCCCTTTGAGCTGCGCCGGCTTGTGACACAGAACGACGAGATCCGCCCGCTGCGCCACGTCGGCGTTGCTCTTCAGCGCCTCCCCGCCGGTCTCCGCGGCCAGCGCCTCGGCGCGCGCGGCGACCGGGTCGGCGCACAGCAATGGACGCCCCCACCCGCGCGCCAGTGCGCGGGCCATGTTGCCGGCTCCGATCAGTCCTATCTGCATCGACTGCTCACCCTAGCGACCACGACGAGCGTCAGGACTGATTGAAGAAGCCCTTCTCTATCAGCCTCGCGCGCTCCTCCGCGGATATCTCGACGTTGCGCGGCGTGAGCATGAATACCTTGTCGGCGATCCGCTGCATGCCGCCGTCGAGCGCGTACGTCAGGCCGCTGGCGAAGTCGATCAGGCGCTTGGACAGATCGAGCTTCTGTGTTCTGGAGGTTGAGGATCACAGGGATCGAGTCCTTGAAGCGGTCGGCCACCTGCTGGGCGTCGTTGAAAGATTTGGGCACCACCAGATGGACGCGCACCTCGCCGTTGCCGCCGCGGCTGCCGACGGAGCGCAGCACTGTGGTGGGCCGGCCGCGGGGTTCGTCCTCGGCGAAGATCTCGTCGTACTCGTCGTGGCGCCGCCGCGCCGACAGGCGGCGCACATTGGGACGCTGTCGGTAGTGATCCTCCAGCTCGGCCTCATGCGGAACGTCGTCGTCGTAGCCGTCGTCGTGATACTCCTCGGCGAGGCCGAAGTAGACGAGAGCACGGTGCCATGAATCGCGGAATGCCATCTTGACTGGAAGATAGAGGGACTCAGCTTGTCTGCCTGCGGCCGACTTCGCCTTCCTCTAGGAGCCATTCTTCGCTGAAGCTGGAAGTTTCCCTGCTAATGCTAGCCATCTCGCGGCATCACGTAAGAGCCTGTCGCGCACCCCCGGCAACCGTCGCGGCACCACGTAGAGTCTGTAGCGCAACCGCGCTCCGCGCCCTAAGCGTACAACCTCGTTCCGATCCGCACGATCGTTGCGCCCTCTTCGACGGCCACCGGGTAGTCCTGGCTGGTGCCCATCGACAGGTGTTGCAAGCCGCGCGCGCACGCCAGCTCGCGCAGCAGCGCGAACCAGCGGCGGCTGTCCTCGGCATGCGCCGAGAGCGGCGGCATCGTCGTAAGACCGGCCACCGCCACAGGGCAGCGGCCGATGAAGTCCTCGAGCTGCTCCGGCGCCACACCCTCCTTGCCTGGCTCGCCGGCGACGTTGACCTCGATCAGGATTCGCATACCGGGCCTCGCCAGAACCGCGTGACGCGCCAGCTCGCGCAGCACGGAGTCGCTGGCGACGGAGTGGATCAGGCGCACGTGCGGCACGACCAGACGCACCTTGCGACTCTGCAGGCGGCCGATGAAGTCCCAGGTGAACGCGTCGCCATAGGCAGCGGCCTTGATCGTGAGGTCCTGTGCACGGTTCTCTCCCACCAGCCGGATGCCGGCATCGGCCAGCTCGCGCATCTGCTCGCATGCCACGTACTTGCTCGCGGCCAGGATCTGCACCGCGGCGGGATCCCGCCCGGCGCGCCGGGCGGCCCGCTCGACCTCCCCGCGCACCTGCGCGAGGTTCTCGGCGATCGTCGCTGCGCGCAAACCGGCGATCAGCTCGGCCACGGCAACTCCAGCGCCGCCGCAAGCTCGGCCTCGCGCCCCTCGGCCAGCTCGCCGTTGAGGCGCAGCGCCAGGGTTGCACGCAGGCGAGCGCCAATCTCAGGACCCTGGGCCACGCCCGCGGCAAGCAGGTCCTCGCCGGTGATCTGCAGGCGCACGTGACACAGCTCCTCCAGCCAGCGCCGGGCTATCTCGCGCGCACCGGAGCGACCGTTGCCTTCCCCCCCCAGCCCCCCGGCCAGCGCCACCGCCTCCAGCGGCACGGCGGCGAGCAGATCGTGCAGCTCCGCGGGGGTCTCGCACGCAGGCAGCGCCTCGAGCAGCGGCACCGCCGCCAAGGCCGTCGCCAGCGCAAGATCGCGTTCGCCGCTGGAGAACTCCAGCCGGTTCAACAGGGCTGCCGCCTGCGCCTCAGGAGGACCTTCGATCCGGCGTATCAATGGCAGCAGAGCGATGGCCATCAGCAGCATGTCCTGGCGGCCGTCGGCGGGCAGCAGTTCCAGCGCGCGCGCTGCCAGGCGCTCGTCGAACCGCAGCTCTGACTGGAGCGCGGCCAGCACCCCCATTGCGTCAAGCACACCCAGTGTGCCGAGTCGGTCGAACTCGTTGAGCGCCAGACGCAACTCTGCGCCCACGCGCGCGCCCGACACGGTCTCGAGCGCGCCATCCGCGAGGGCATCGCTCGCAAACACGAGCGTGCGGTCGTCGACCTCGAGATGCAAGCGCGCCCAGTAGCGGGCCATGCGCAGCAGGCGCGTGGGGTCGTCCATGAAGCTCGCGTCGTGGAGCACGCGTATGCGGCCCTTGCGCAGATCTTCAAGCGCACCGGGAACCTGGCGCAGATTGCCCCGGTTCCCACTGCCCAGGCCCACGGCGATCGCGTTGATGGTGAAGTCGCGGCGCAGCAGATCCTCATCGGGCGTGCCCGCGCGTATCTCTGGGAGCACCCCGGGGGCCGGGTAGGACTCGGCGCGGCGGGTGGCCACGTCGATCCGCGCCAGTCCGCCGTCTACCAAGGCCGTCCCGAAGCGCTCGTGCAGGTGCACCGTGGCTCCGCCCTGCAGGCGCTCGGCAAGCGCCTGCGCCAGGCCCGGGGCGTCTTCGGCAACGACCACATCCAGCTCGCGCGGAACGCGTTCCAGCAGCAAGTCACGCACGGCGCCCCCGACCAACTCCACGTCGTCGCGCATCAGAGCCGCCTCCAGCAGCTCCGCGCCGCCAAGCTGCTCGTACAGGCGCTCCAGTACCTTGGCGCCCTGAGCCGACGGGTCGATGGCGACGTCGCTCATGCTCGCGTTCAGCCCGTTCGCACGGCTATGCCGACATCGGTCAGATACTCCTTGGCCTCTCCGATCGTGTGGCTGCCGTAGTGAAAGATCGAAGCGCATAGCGCCGCATCGGCGCCGGCGTGCAGCGCCTGCGCCAGGTGCTCCAACTCGCCCGCGCCGCCCGAGGCGATCACGGGGACCTCCACGGCCCGGCTCACGGCGCCCGTAAGGGCCAGGTCATAACCATCGCTCGTGCCGTCGCGATCCATGCTCGTCAGCAGGATCTCCCCCGCGCCGCGCTCCACCGCCTCACGCACCCACGCAACGGCGTCGCGACCGGTTGACCGGCGCCCACCCGCGACGTATGCCTCCCAGGAGCGCTCGGCATTCTCTTGTCCCACTCGTGCCTTGGCGTCCACAGCCAGCACCACGCACTGGGTGCCGAAGACCTTGGCCAGCTCGTCAACCAGCTCCGGGCGTGCGAGGGCGGCGGAGTTGATCGACACCTTGTCGGCGCCGGCATCGAGCACGGCCTGAGCGTCCTCCACGCTACGGATGCCACCACCGATGGTGAACGGCACAAACACCTCGTCGGCCGTGCGGCGCGCCAACTGGACGATCGTCTCGCGCCGTTCGTGCGTGGCCGTGATGTCGAGGAACACCAGCTCGTCGGCGCCCTCGCGGTCGTAGTGCGCAGCCAGCTCGACGGGGTCGCCGGCATCGCGGATGTCGAGGAATTCGACGCCCTTGACGACCCTGCCGCCGGCGACGTCCAGACAGGGGATGACGCGCTTGAGATGCACCCGTCCACCGTAGCGACCGGGCGTCGTGCCTGCCGCTGCGCCTATGCGTCCAGCGCCACGCGCGCCTCGGCCACTGTGAAACGCTCCTCGTAGAGCGCCTTGCCCACGATGACGCCCGTCAGGTTGGGCTCCTCCAAGGCCCGCAGGCGCGTCAGGTCGGCCAGCTCGCCGATGCCGCCGGAGTAGACCATCGCACTCCCCCGCATCGCGCCGGCGATGTTTGCGACCTCCTCGACGTCAGGACCTTCCAGCATCCCGTCGCGGTCGACGTTCGTGTAGACCACGCGCTTCACTCCGCGCTCCTGGAGCTGGCGGAGCACATCCGGGGCGCTCACATCGCTGGTCTGCGTCCAGCCGGCCGTCGTCACCTTGCCGCCGCGAGTGTCGACCGACACCATCACCCGGCCCGGCCACTCCTTTAGCGCCTCGTCCAACAGCTCGGGGTCGGTGAAGGCCGCGGTGCCCAGGATCGCCCGCTCGGCGCCTGCCCCGAAGGCTTCCTCGATGGCTCGCAACGTGCGCAGGCCCCCGCCCAGTTGAACCGGCCGGCACAGCTCGCCGACGATGCGGCGCACGTGCTCGAGGTTCACCGGCGCGCCGCTGCGGGCCCCGTCGAGGTCAACCAGGTGCAGCTCCTCGGCGCCTTCCGCTACCCACCTGCGTGCCGCCTCCAGGGGGTCCTTGTCGTAGACCTTCTTTGCCTCGAAATCGCCCTTGACGAGGCGCACGGCCTTACCGTCGAGCATGTCGATCGCCGGGTACAGAATCACGCCGCCGCCGCTTTTCCCTCTGCCCCACGTACCTGGCAGATGCGCGCGAAGTTGGCCAGCAGCAGCAGTCCGTGCGTCGAGGACTTCTCGGGGTGGGACTGCGCACCGTAGACGTTGCCGCTGGCCACCACAGCCGGGAAGGACTCGCCGTAATCGGCCGTGCCCACGACGATGCTCTCCTCGCGCGGCTCCACCACGAAGCTGTGCACGTGGTAGAGGAAAGTGGGCTGCGGAACACCCTCGCGCAGCGGCGACTCCCGCTGCCACGAGATCTCGCTCCAGCCGATGTGCGGCAGCTTCATGCCCGGCGCCTTCAGGCGCCTGACGCGACCCTCCAGCAGACCCAGCCCCTCCGCGCCGCCGTGCTCCTCGGAGTGCTCGAACAGCAGCTGCATGCCCATGCACGAGCCAAACAGTGGCATCCCTGCGCGGGCGCTCTCGCGCAGCAGCTCGTCGAGGCCCAACTCGGCGATCGTCTTCATCGCCGCCGGGAAGGCGCCCACTCCCGGGAGCACGAGCCCATCGGCCGCTCTCAACTCGGCGTGGTCGCAGGTGACCCACGCTGCCGCGCCGACCTTCTCCAGGGCCTTCTCAACCGAGCGGCGGTTGCCCATGCCGTAGTCGACGATCGCGATCCTCGGCCTGGTGGCGCTCATGCCGTCAGTGTGCCCTTGGTGCTCGGTACGCCGCTCTCGTTGGGGTCGATCGCCACGGCCTGACGCAGCGCGCGAGCGAAGGCCTTGAAGGCCGCCTCGATCATGTGGTGGGCGTTGCTGCCCGTCTGCACCTCCAGGTGCACCGTCAGCTTCGCTGCGTTGGCCAGCGCGCGGAAGAACTCCTCCGTCAACTCGTGCTCGAAGCCCCCCGTCGAGCCCCCCGGGAGGTCGGCCGTGAACAGCGTGAAGGGTCTGCCGGAGACGTCGATCGCGCAGCTCGCGCGCGCCTCGTCCATCGGCACCGTGGCGTAGCCGTAGCGCACGATGCCCGCGCGGTCACCCAGCGCGCGGTCGAGCGCCTGGCCGAGCACGATCGCGGTGTCCTCCGCGGTGTGGTGCGCTCCTGTCTGGAGATCTCCGCTGACCTTCACATCGAGATCGACGCCGCCGTGGCGGGCCAGCAGATCGAGCATGTGGTCGAGGAAGCCCACGCCCGTCGCGCGCGCGCCCGCGCCGCTGCCTTCGAGGGTGAGCGTCAGGACGACATCTGTCTCGCCTGTCTTACGCTCGATTGTCGCGGTGCGGCTGCTCATGACTCTGGATTCTCGCGCACTCTGGCCTCCATCGACCTGGCGTGCCACTCGAAGCCCTCGGCGCGGGCGATCGGTGCACCGGCCCTGGCGAGCTTCGCTGCCCCCGCGGGGTCGATTCTGACTTCCGACATCCTCCGGCGGAAGTGCCTCGCGGAGAGACCCGAGGCAAAGCGCGCGGCGCCCCCCGTGGGCAGGATGTGGTTGGAGCCGGCAACGTAGTCGCTGAAGGCCGTCGCCGACGCCGAACCCACAAGAAGGCAGCCGGCCGAGCGCACCATCGGCGCCAGAGCCTCGGGCTCGCCGCCCATCAACTGCAGGTGCTCGGGGGCGAAGGCGTTGGCCAGTTCGATACCCGCGCGGGCGTCGGGGACCTCGATCAGCACGCACCCGGCCCCCTCCGTCGTAGGGCCTGGATCCTCGCCGAGCAGACTTCGCAGCTCCAGCCCGACGGCCTCGAGGGCCATCTTCGACGAGGAGACGGCCACCACCAGACTCCCCGCTCCGTGCTCGCTCTGGGCGAGGAGGTCCAGAGCAGCTACGCGCGGGTCGGCATCCTCGCCGAGAATTGCGAGCAGATCGCTGGGTCCCGCAAAACCGTCGATGCCCACTAACCCCGAAAGCCGACGCTTGGCCTCCTGGACATAGAGGTTGCCCGGTCCGACGATCACCTCGACGCGCTCCACTGTCTCCGTACCGAGCGCCAGCGCAGCGATCGCCTGTGCGCCGCCCATGCGGTAGACGCGTTCGACTCCCAACAGCCGGCAGGCGCCGAGGATCACGGGGTGGATCTGTCCATCAGGCCCAGGCGGCGAGCACACCACGACGTCCACCACGCCCGCTGCCCGCGCGGTCACCACGCCCATCACGGCCGTACTTGGGTACGGCGCCCGTCCGCCCGGGACATACACGGCAGCCGAGTCCACGGGGACCTCGCGCAGCGTCACGCGCTGACCTTGGGGCAGGGTCAGCGAGACAGCATCCGCCACCCCGGCCTGCGCGACCTGGGCGATGTTTGCTATCGCCACCTGCAGGCCCGCCACCACGTCGAGCGGAAGCTGCTTGATCGCCTTGTCAAGCTCCTCCTCGTCCACCACCAACCCGCGCGGCTCGGCGCCGGCGGTGTCGTAGCGCCGGACGGCATCCAGCAAAGCTCGATCGCGACCCAGAAGTACGTCCTGGACGATCTGGGCGACGACCTCCTCCACCGAGGCTGCCACCGGCACCCGTGTGCGTAACTCCAAAGCTGCGCGGCGCGGTCCACCCAGGCGCTCCACCTCGGCGGCATCCCAGCGCTCAACCTGCACGCAACCGCTCCAACAGCCCGTCGATGGCGGTGGCCTTGAGCTTGTGCGCCACCGGGTTCGCGATCAGCCGGGCGGTGCACTCCAAGATTTCCTCGCGCACGACGAGGTTGTTCTCACGCAGCGTCGTGCCGGTGGCGGTGAGATCTACGATCGCCTCCACCAGACCTGTGAGGGGCGCCAGCTCGACCGAGCCCTTGACCTCCACGATCTCCGCCTGCCGACCCGTCTCCTCGAAGTGGGCGGCGGCGATGTTGGGGTACTTGGTAGCCACCCGCATCACGCCGAGGCGGCGCAGCGCCTGCGCGGCGGGATCGGGGCCGGCGGTCGTCGCCAGCACCATCGTGCAACGCCCGTAGCCGAGGTCAAGCAGCTCGTAGACCTCGCGCCCGCCGCCGCGCGCATGGGACTGCTCCAGCAGCACGTCCTTGCCGGTGATCCCCAGGTCGGCAGCGCCGGCCTCGACGTACGTCGGCACGTCGGAGGGGCGCATCGTGATCACGCCGATGTCCCCGAAGAGCAGCTTGCGGTCGTTGCTGCGCAGCTCCTCGGTATTCAGGCCGAGGCCGGCGAGCAGATCGACGGTCTCCCCGAACAGGGCGCCGCGGGGCACGGCGATCATGAGACCGTTGGTGGCCGTCATCGCGCCAGCGCCCCGGTTCCGCGCTCCTCGCCGGCGAGCGCGATGTGCAGACGGTCGATACCCAGCGCGAAGCCCACAGCCGGGAGCGAGCGCCCGAAGCGGCCCAGCAACTCGTCGTAGCGTCCGCCGCCGCCCAGCGTGGCACCGAGAGCCGGGTCATAGACCTCGAAGACGGCGCCCGTGTAGTAGCCGATGCTGCGCAGCAGGCCCAGATCGAAGATCACCCGCGCGGCCACCTCGGGGGCCAGCAGCTCGTGTACCTCGCGCATCCCCCGCACGGCCTCCGCCACCGGACCGGGCGCATCGGCGAGGATCTCCGGACCGCCGCGGCGCTGGGGAACGCTCAGCAGCAGCCCGGCCGCCTCCTCAGGCAGGCCGGCCGTCCCCAGAAGCCGTTCCAGCTCTACGAAGTCACGCCGGGCGAGCGCCGCCAGCAGCTCCGGACGCGCCTCTTCGGGCACGTCCAAGCTGGCCATCAGCGCCCCGTACAGCGATGCGTCGCCAAGACCCACGCGATAGCCCTTCAGGCCCAGCGCATCGAGTGCGTCGCACAACACGGTCAGCGCCTCGGCGGTGCCCTGCGGCGCGGCCGAGCCGATCAGCTCGATGCCCGCCTGCAACAGCTCGCGCGGCTGCCCGCGCTGGGGGCGTACGCCGCGGTAGCAGTGCGCCACGTAGCAGAAGCGAATTGGCGGCTCGACGTTGGGATAGCGGGTGGCCACGACGCGCGCGATCGGCACAGTCATGTCGGAGCGCAGCACCAGCACGGCGCCCGACTCGTCGAACACGCGATAGGCCGGCCGCGCCTCGGCCATATCGGCGCGGGCCAGCACGGCCTCGTACTCCAAGGCCGGCGTCGACACCTCGCCGTAGCCGTGCCGATCGAAGACGCTGCGCAGCGCCTCTGTGATGACGTGCACCTCGCTCGTCTCGTCGGGCAGGACGTCGCGGGTGCCGCTAGGGATGCGGTGGATCATGACCTTGAGATGGGGTCCGGAAGTGGAGCCAATGCAGCCTATCCACCTACGCCTCTGCGCCCGGGCGCGACGGCGAAAATGTGGCCTTCCTACGCGTGCAGCACGGGTTCGGTGGCCACGCGCTCGATGTTGGCACCCAGCTCGCGCAGGCGCTCGTCGATGCGCTCATAACCACGGTCGATCTGGCGAATGTTCCCGATTTCCGAGCGCCCCTCGGCGCAGAGAGCGGCCAGGAGCATCGCCATGCCGGCGCGGATGTCGGGGGACTCCACGCGCTCGCCACGCAGCCGGCGGGGGCCGGTGACGATCGCTCGGTGAGGGTCGCACATTACGATGTCGGCGCCCATCAGGATCAGCTTGTCGGTGAAGATCAGGCGGTTCTCGAACATCCACTCGTGCACCAGGATCGAGCCCTCGGCCTGGGTCGCCAGGGCCACGGCGATCGACGTGAGGTCGGCGGGAAAGGCTGGCCACGGGCCGTCCTGGATCTTGCTCTTGTACTCGCCGTGGTCGGACTGCACCACGAGCCGCTGGCCACCCGGCACGAGCACGTCGTTGCCCTCCAGCTCGCTGCGCAGCCCCATGCGCTCGAAGACGAGGCGGATCATGCGTAGGTCGCTGGGCACGGTGTCTTTGATGCGCAGCTCTCCCCCGGTGACGCCGGCGAGCGCCATGAAGCTGCCGATCTCGATGTGGTCGGGAGCCACACGATGTTCGCAGCCGTGCAGCCGCTCGGCGCCGTTGACGGTCAGCAGGTTCGAGCCGATCCCCTGGATGTCGGCGCCCATCTTGACGAGCATCCGCGCAAGGTCCTGCACGTGAGGCTCGCAGGCTGCGTTGCCAATGATCGTGGCGCCCGGGGTGAGCGCAGCCGCCAGCAGCGCGTTCTCGGTGGCCATCACCGAGGGCTCGTCCATGAAGACGTCCGTCGGGCGCAGACCCTTGGGAGCGCTCAGCACGATGTCGCGGCCGCAGACCGTCGTGGCGCCCATCGCGCGGAAGGCATCGAGGTGCGGGTCAAGACGTCGCCGCCCGATCACGTCGCCGCCAGGCGGCGGCATCACGGCGCGGCCAAAGCGCGCCAGGAGCGGGCCGGCGAGCAGGAAGGACGCGCGGATCTGCTCTGCCAGCTCGGGGGCGATCTCCACGTCGTGCACCCCCGCGGCACACAGCGCGAGTTCATTGGCGCCGCGCCACTCCACGCGCACGCCAATCGCCCTCAGGATCGCCAACATCGCCTCGACGTCGCGAATGCGCGGCACGTTACGTACGACAACCTCGTCCTCGGTGAGGACGGCGCAGGCGAGGATCGGCAAGGCCCCATTCTTGTTCCCGGCAGCAACCAACGTGCCGGACAGTGGAACGCCGCCTTCGATGACGAACTTCTCCATAGGCTGGATGCGCCGTCGCCGGCCCCACACGGGTCCGTCGGCAGGGCGCCTGGCAAGCGTAACAGCCATCTTGCCGAGAAGTTCGCGCACGGCGCGCCGGGACCTGCCTCAGAGGACGTAAAGTCTTCTAGCGGGCGATCCATGACTCCGCCAAGAAGGCTGAATTGCAATTATCGTTGCACGTTCCAGCTCAAGATTTGGCTTGCCGAAGCCATTTTCGGGGTGCCGAGTCGATACGTACATGTGTTCGCCTCGATGCCGTCCGGCGCACCTCCTATCTTACGAACATATGTTCTCTCTAACACCTCATCTGCGCAGCGCACGAGCCTTGACCGTCGCTTTCCTGACGCTCGAGGACGGCGAGGAGATCCGCCGGGAAGCCGACTGGGAGGGGCGCTGCATCGAACACGTGCGGCGGCCGTCGGCCCCGGCGGTCTCCAGCGCGGATCGCCGCGGCAGCTGTCAGCGCGGCTCAAGTATCACGACGGGCAACTCGCGCGTCGCGATCGACTTGTAGTGCTCGTAACCGCTGTAGAGCGCCACGAAACGCGGCCACAGCTCATCGACCTCCAAGTCGGTCGCGGGACGCGCATGCACCGGATGAGAGACGCCGCGCACCAACGCCTCCGCGTCGGGCTGGTCCTGGAGGTTGAACCACCACGCTGGCGTGTGCTTGGCGGCTCCGTTGGAGGCAACGACCGCGAAAGCGTCGCCCTGTGACACGAAGAACATCGGCGAGTCCCGCCGCTTGCCGCTGCGTCGTCCCGTGGTGCGCAGCACCAGGACGTCGCCTTCGACACCCAGTATGCGTCCAGCGACCCGCCCACCAGAGGCACGTAGGACGCGCGCATGCATGCGCGTCGCGAGGCCCGCTCCAGGCTTGGCAGCCAGATAAGGGCTGACACGTGCATAGATCTCGGCGACGCTGGCGATCGAAACATCCTACAGCTTGCCGACAGGTACAAACGCTCACCGATGGGGCACTAGCGTTGCCGACGGATACTGACGCCCACCGATGCCCATCGACGCTCACCGACCCGGGCACCGACGCTGCCGACGGGCACTGACGCCCACCGACGGGCACTGACGTTCACCGATGCCCCTACGAAACACCACGAGCCGCCCGAAGGCGGCCCGTATGTATGAAAAAACCGGCGGCGTCCTACTCTCCCAGGCCCTTGCGAGCCAAGTACCATCGGCGCTGAGGGGCTTAACTGCTCTGTTCGGAATGGGAAGAGGTGTTTCCCCCTCGCTAAAGCCACCGGAAAAAGTCGAGAGACCTCGCCTCCCCGGTCCTTCAAAACTGCACAGCGCCACAACGGGTACCAACGTGATCAAAAAAAATCCGTCAAGCCCTCGAACCATTAGTACCGGTCTCCTTCAGACGTTACCGTCCTTCCAGATCCGGCCTATCAACCTGGTGGTCTACCAGGGGTCTTACTCCCTCTAGGGGATGGGAGAGCTCATCTTGAGGCCGGCTTCCCGCTTAGATGCTTTCAGCGGTTATCCGATCCACACGTAGCTAGTCTGCTATGCCCTTGGCAGGACAACAGATACACCAGAGGTGCGTTCATCCCGGTCCTCTCGTACTAGGGACAAATCCTCTCAACTCTCCAACGCCCACGGCAGATAGGGACCGAACTGTCTCACGACGTTCTGAACCCAGCTCGCGTACCGCTTTAATGGGCGAACAGCCCAACCCTTGGGAGCGACTCCACCCCCAGGATGCGACGAGCCGACATCGAGGTGCCAAACCGGGCCGTCGATGTGGACTCTTGGGCCCGATAAGCCTGTTATCCCCGGAGTACCTTTTATCCGTTGAGCGACGGCACTTCCACTTGCTACCGCCGGATCACTAAGACCTGCTTTCGCACCTGCTCGACTTGTCAGTCTCGCAGTCAAGCTCCCTTACTACCTTTACGCTCTACGCACGATTTCCAACCGTGCTGAGGGAACCTTTGTGCGCCTCCGTTACATTTTAGGAGGCGACCGCCCCAGTCAAACTACCCGCCTGGAACTGTCCAGCACCCGGATTCACGGAATGCTGTTAGAAACCCAATACACCAAGGGTGGTATCTAAAGGTTGGCTCCATGCCAGCCGCAACCGGCACTTCAAAGCCTCCCACCTATCCTGAGCGAGATGCACCGAATTCCAATACCAGGTTGTAGTAAAGGTTCACGGGGTCTTTCCGTCTAGCCGCGGGTACTCGGCATCTTCACCGAGACTGCAATTTCACCGAGCCCCTCGTTGAGACAGTGCTGAAGTCGTTACGCCATTCGTGCAGGTCGGAACTTACCCGACAAGGAATTTCGCTTGTGCTGTTACTTCTCAGGCCTCCTAAATGCACACCTGAGATTAACTGGAACACATAGTTCCAGCGGGTCGATCATTTCTGTCAACCTCTGCATGTCGCCATGCAGACCGGACCATATCTTGCCCACCAAACTGGGCCCTGGCGTGTGGTCTCTGGGGGGTCAATCCGGAGAACCGGACGACTTCCCTGCTGATTGTCCGCACCGGACGCATTGTCACTGCCCCGAGAGGCGAGTAGCGCCGGATGCACGGAGTTTCCAGCATACAGCCAGGTTTTACTAAGGCAGCGTTACTTACCTTAGGACCGTTATAGTTACGGCCGCCGTTTACCGGGGCTTAGCTTCGCTGCTTCGGGACAAGCCCTAACAACTCCACGTAACCTTCCGGCACCGGGCAGGCGTCAGCCCCTATACGTCGTCTTTCGACTTAGCAGAGACCTGTGTTTTTGGTAAACAGTCGCTTCAGCCTATTCACTGCGGCCCCCTCGGGCTCCAGACGCGAAGTCCTTCACCCTACTGGGGCGCCCCTTATCCCGAAGTTACGGGGCAATTTTGCCGAGTTCCTTAACGAGGGTTATCTCGATCACCTTAGTATTCTCTACTTGCCCACCTGTGTCGGTTTTGGTACGGGCACGCGCTTCCTCCCTAGAGGATTTTCTAGGAGGCATGGCGTCGGGGAGTCGCCGGCTTAGAGCCAGCTCACATCGCACCTCGGGTTGAATGCAGCCCCGCATTTAACAAAGGCCGCCCCTACATGCTTGTCCCAGGACAACCATCGCCTGGGGTCCCTTAGCCTTCCTCGTCCCCCCATCGGTCAAACGGAAGCAACGTGGTACAGGAATATCAACCTGTTGGCCATCGACTACGCCTTTCGGCCTCGCCTTAGGTCCCGACTAACCCTGAGCAGACGAACTTTACTCAGGAATCCTTGGGCAATCGGTGGAAAGGATTCTCACCTTTCTTTCGTTACTAATGCCGGCATTCTCACTTCCCAAGCCTCCACGGCTGGCTTACGCCGCCGCTTTACTGGCATGGGAACGCTCTCCTACCGCGCGATCGGTCCGAAGACCTCACGCACCCGCAGCTTCGGTGACTAGCTTGAGCCCCGTTACATTGTCCGCGCTCGAACACTTGACCAGTGAGCTGTTACGCACTCTTTCAAGGGTGGCTGCCTCTAAGCCAACCTCCTGGTTGTCTATGCACTCGAACATCGTTTCCCACTTAGCTAGTACTTTGGGACCTTAGCTGGCGGTCTGGGCTGTTTCCCTTTCGCCACTGAAGTTTATCCCCCAGCAACTGACTCCCGGAGTAGACGTGATGGTCTTCGGAGTTTGCCTGAAGTCGGTAACCTGGTAGGGCCCCTAGTCCAAACAGTGCTCTACGGCCACCACGTAATTTATCCGAGGCTATACCTAAATATATTTCGGAGAGAACCAGATATCACTGAGCTTGATTAGCCTTTCACTCCGACCCACAGGTCATCCGCCCAGTTTTCAACCTAGGTCGGTTCGGCCCTCCACGAGGTCTTACCCCCGCTTCAGCCTGCCCATGGGTAGCTCGCTCAGTTTCGGGTATACCGCCTACGACTATGTCGCCCTATTAGGACTCGCTTTCGCTACGGCTCCGCTCATCGCTTAACCTTGCCGCAGACGAGTAACTCGCCGGCTCGTTATGCAAAAAGCACGCGGTCACAGAACAAGTCTGCTCCCACCGCTTGTAGGCGCGCGGTTTCAGGTACTATTTCACTCCCCTTCCGGGGTACTTTTCACCTTTCCCTCACGGTACTAGTCCGCTATCGGTCACCAAGGAGTACTTAGCCTTGGAGGGTGGTCCCCCCAGGTTCAGTCCGCGTTTCACGGGCGCGGACTTACTCAGGAACGTCTGACGGAAGAGCATGCAGTTTCGTCTACGGGACGATTGCCCTCTATGGTGCGTGGTTCCACACGCTTCGACTACCACATGATTTTGTAACTTCCGCCGAGCCGGTCACAGCTCGGAACAAACGCCCTACAACCCCCGCTACGCAACGCGTGACCACTTACACGCAGCAGGTTTGGGCTGATCCCTTTTCGCTCGCCACTACTCAGGGAGTCTCGGTTGATTTACTTTCCTCGGGGTACTGAGATGTTTCACTTCCCCCGCTTGTCTTCCACCGGCCTATGTGTTCAGCCGGGGATAACGCCGCATTACCAGCGCTGGGTTTCCCCATTCGGGAATCCACGGGTCAAAGGCTATTCAGCGCCTAACCGTGGCTTATCGCAGCCGTTCACGCCCTTCATCGACTCTTGGTGCCAAGGCATCCACCATGCGCCCTTACTATCTTGACGGTGATCTGGTCCAACATGACGCGTCTGCATTCCTTGCGGAGCACAGGCGGCCAGGAAGGACCCGGTGATACCCGATGAGCCTTTCTCAGCCGGGACACGAGGCCCCTTCGAGTCAGACTCATTTATCAGCCGCCTGCTTATCGAATAGGCGGCTGATGTGGCTTCTGTGCAGTTTTCAAGGACCGTGGAGAGGCGATAACGCCGGCCTGCCTCAGGCATGTGCGGGCGCGATCTCATATCGCGACTGCGCCTGGCGCAAGCGAGCGCCGGTCTCTCAAAACTCAACAGCATGTCCGGCGGGTTGGATGCCATCCTCGCGTCAACATCCGAAGTAGTACGGAGTTAGACGGTCTGGAGGGCGCGCCGGTCAGGTTCGGTCGACATGCTAGGCCCGGTCTGCTCGTCGCCATCCGACCTCTGGGACCTCGAGGGTCCTGTCGATCGGGCGGCCGCTTGGACCGGGGCACAGTATGTGCTCCCTAGAAAGGAGGTGATCCAGCCGCAGCTTCCGCTACGGCTACCTTGTTACGACTTCACCCCAGTCACGAGCCCCACCTTCGACGGCTCCCTCCCTTGCGGGTTAGGCCACCGGCTTCGGGTGTTGCTCACTCCCGTGGTGTGACGGGCGGTGTGTACAAGGCCCGGGAACGTATTCACCGCGGCAGTGCTGATCCGCGATTACTAGCAACTCCGCCTTCATGCAGGCGAGTTTCAGCCTGCAATCCGAACCGAGACGCGCTTTAAGGGATTCGCTCCACCTCGCGGTATCGCAGCCCTCTGTACGCGCCAATGTAGCACGTGTGTAGCCCTGGACATAAGGGGCATGATGACTTGACGTCATCCCCACCTTCCTCCGGTTTGTCACCGGCAGTCTCGCATGAGTCCCCAACTTAATGCTGGCAACATGCGACGGGGGTTGCGCTCGTTGCGGGACTTAACCCAACATCTCACGACACGAGCTGACGACAGCCATGCACCACCTGTGAAAGTGCCCCGAAGGGAGGGTGTGTTTCCACACCTGTCACTCACATGTCAAGCCCAGGTAAGGTTCTTCGCGTCGCGTCGAATTAAACCACATGCTCCGCTGCTTGTGCGGGCCCCCGTCAATTCCTTTGAGTTTTAGCCTTGCGGCCGTACTCCCCAGGCGGGCAACTTAATGCGTTAGCTTCGACACGGGGGGAGTCGACACCCCCCACATCTAGTTGCCATCGTTTACAGCGTGGACTACCAGGGTATCTAATCCTGTTTGCTCCCCACGCTTTCGCGTCTCAGCGTCAGTCACGTCCCAGCGAGCTGCCTTCGCCATTGGTGTTCCTCCTGATATCTGCGCATTTCACCGCTACACCAGGAATTCCACTCGCCCCTTCCGGACTCTAGCCCGACAGTATCCACCGGCATTCCAGGGTTGAGCCCTGGACTTTCACAGCGGACTTGTCGGGCCGCCTACACGCTCTTTACGCCCAATAATTCCGGACAACGCTTGCACCCTACGTATTACCGCGGCTGCTGGCACGTAGTTAGCCGGTGCTTCTTGTGAAGGTACCGTCACTCCAGCCGGCTATTCACCGGCGAAGCTTCGTCCCAACTGAAAGGGGTTTACAACCCGAAAGCCTTCTTCCCCCACGCGGCGTTGCTGCGTCACGCTTTCGCGCATTGCGCAAGATTCCCCACTGCTGCCTCCCGTAGGAGTCTGGGCCGTGTCTCAGTCCCAGTGTGGCTGATCGTCCTCTCAGACCAGCTACCCATCGAAGCCTTGGTGAGCCGTTACCTCACCAACAAGCTAATGGGCCGCGGGCCCATCTCAATGCGGAGGCCGAAGCTTCCTTTCCCCTTGCGGGCACATCCGGTATTAGCCCGAGTTTCCTCGGGTTGTCCCGGTCATCGAGGCAGGTAACCCACGTGTTACTCACCCGTTCGCGGCTCTGCCCCAGGGCAAGCCCTGGTTCGTCGCTCCACTTGCATGTGTTAAGCACGCCGCCAGCGTTCGTCCTGAGCCAGGATCAAACTCTCCGTGAAGAACTTCACGAAAAGCTGTCATGGAGTTGCCGATGCTCGCTTGCGCGACCACCGGGCGGTTGGGACCCTATACACGTGGGACCCAAACCATGACGGGGTACTTCTCTACTTGACTCTTTGTCCGTCGTGAGACACGCGCGCATGGCGCACGGCCCGACGACGGGTCGAACCTGGACGCACACCACGATCGAAGGTCGATCGTTGGTGCGCATGCTGTTGAGTTTTCAAAGACCGTCGAGCCTCTCTGGAGGGATTCTCATCGAGAAGACCGTCCGACCCACGCCCTTGGGCGCCTGCGGGCCGACGAAGGAGTATAGCGCCATTGAGGCGGCGCCGCCAGTCCGGAGGCTTAAGGCCCCACCACAACCGGCTTCCCTCGGAGTGTTCGCAGCGGATACTACTCGGCACGCAGGCGGCGGAAGCGGCGCTTGCCGACCTTGAGCACCTGACCGTCGGCTTGGGCGGCCTCGATGTCGAGCTGCGACGGCGCGACCGGCGAGCCGCCCAAGGAGACCCCGCCCTGTTCGATCAGCCTCCGCGCCTCCGAGCGGGAGAGACCGAACGCCGACGCCATCAGCTCGGGGAGATGGACCGTTCCGTCTCCCCCGGCGAAGCGCGCCTCCTCGATCTCCTCGGGGATCTCGTGCTCGACGAAGACCCGGTCGAAACGATGCTCGGCCTCCGCCGCCTGCCCGGGCGAGTACAGCCAGGCCACCAGCTCACGCGCCAGCAGGCGCTTGGCGTCTCGGGGGGGCAGCTCCGCCGGCGGCTCGCGCTGGAGCAGCAGCCGGTAGTAGTCGCCCATCGCCGCATCTGGGATGCTGAGCGTCTTGCCGTAGATCTCCTCGGGCAGGTCGGTGATCCCGATGTGGTTGCCCAGCGACTTAGACATCTTCTGGCTCCCGTCGATGCCCACGAGGATCGGCATCGTCATGATCGCCTGCTGCGGGCGCTCATAGGCGCGCTGGATATCGCGCCCGAGCAGCAGGTTGAACGTCTGATCGGTCCCTCCCAACTCCACGTCCGCGCGCACGGCCACCGAGTCATAGCCCTGCAGCAGCGGATACATCAGCTCGAGCATCGAGATCGGCTGCGCTGCCGACCAGCGCTTGGAGAAGTCCTCGCGCTCGAGCAGCTGCGCGACGGTGGTCGTGCGCATCAGCCGCAGCAGCTCGCCCATTCCCATCTCCAACCACTCGCTGTTGCGCCGGACCTCGAACCGTTCGGGGTCGGGATCGAGGATGCGCAGCGCCTGCTCCTGGAAGGTCGCGGCGTTGGCCTCGATCTCCGCCGGCGAGAGCATCGGGCGCAGCGACGAACGCCCCGAGGGGTCCCCCACGCGCGCGGTGTAATCGCCGATGATCAACACAACCAGGTGCCCTGCGTCCTGGAATTCGCGCAGCTTGCGGAGCACCACGGCGTGGCCGAGGTGGATGTCGGGCGCGGTGGGGTCGATCCCCAGCTTCACGCGCAGCGGCCTGCCGTCCTTGACCGCCGCCTGCAGCTTCCCGGCGAGCGCTCCGCTTGGCAGGCTGTCAACGGCGTTGCGGGCCAGTTGCGCAGCCTGCTCGGCAAGCTCGTCACGGGGCTCGGGCATCGGCGGCCAATGCTAATGCCCGGTCCGCCCGAAAGACCCAGCCAGCACGCTCCAACCGGCCAAAAGACCCAGCCGGCACGTTCCCACCGGGAAAGGCTCTAAGCTCTCGACCCTGTGCCTGTGGAGCTAGCAGCATCGCCCACCGGCGGCCGGCCGCGCCTGAAGAAGCTGCGCTTTCTTCTGATCCTCTCAGCGGTCCTGCTGCTCGGCCTCGTCTCGTTCGTCTTCGGCATCTTCATGGCCGTTGCGTCGGACCTGCCTTCGCTGGACAACCGCCAGGAGTTCAACAACGCGCGCAACTCCGTGCTGCTCGACGACCTCGGCCGACCGCTGGGCGTGCTCAGCCGCCAGAACCAGATCCTCGTTACCCCCGGCCAGATCCCACGGATCGTCAAGGACGCGGTGATCTCGATCGAGGACAAGCGCTTCGCCAGCAACAGCGGCATCGACATCCGCGGCATCGCGCGTGCCTTCGTGCAGGACGTCCTGCACAACGGCGCCGTGCAGGGCGCCTCGACGATCGAGCAGCAGTTCGTCAAGAACGCATTGCAGGCACAGGCGCACCGGACGATCTTCGAGAAGCTGCGCGAGGCCGCACTGGCCTACCAGCTCGCCCACAAGTGGTCGAAGGAAAAGATCATCACCGAGTACCTCAACACGATCTACTTCGGCAACGGCGCCTACGGGATCGAGTCGGCGGCGCGCACCTACTTCGGCAACGACGTCAACCATCGCGGATGCGGCACGCCCAAGCATCAGCTCTGCGTGGAACAGCTTCAGCCCGCTGAGGCAGCGCTGCTGGCAGGCATCATCCAGTCGCCGACCTACTACGACCCGGTCAGCAATCCAGCGGCGGCGAGGGCCCGTCGCAACCTGGTGCTCCAGCAGATGCTCGAACAGGGCTATCTGACGAAGGCCGACTACGAAGAAAGCATTGCCCAGTCGCTGCCGGCGCCGAAGGACATACAGCCCCCGCACGAGGAGCTGGTGGAAGGAGTCGATGCAGGCTACTTCGCAAGCTGGGTCACCCAGCAGGTGATCGAACGCTACAAGGCGCCGCTCGCCTTCGACGGAGGCCTGCAGATCCGCACGACGCTCGACCTCGACATGCAGCGCGCCGCCGAACAGGCCGTCAACGGCTACCTGCCCGGCCCCGAAGGCCCGACCGCGTCGCTGGTGGCGATCGAAAACTCGACCGGCGAGGTGCGCGCGATGGTGGGCGGGCGCAATTACGACGACAGCCCCTTCAACCTCGCCACTCAGGGCGAGCGCCAGCCGGGCTCCTCGTTCAAGGCCTTCGATCTCGCGGCAGCGCTCGAGGACGGGATCTCGCCCGGCTCGGTGTGGAGTTCGAAGATGAAGATCTTCAACGTCCACGGCCCCAACGGAATCGAAAAGTTCGTGGTGCACAACGACGAAGGCGCCTACACGGGCTCCAACACCCTGACCGGGGCCACGGCCTTCTCCGACAACTCGATCTACGCAGAAGTCGGTCTGAAGGTCGGCACCACTCACATCGCGCATCTGGCGCACCGCATGGGCATCACCACCCCGATTTCCACCAACCCAGCGATGACGATCGGCGGGTTGAACGTCGGCGTGACGCCGCTGGACATGGCGCACGCCTACGAGACGATCGCCCACAGCGGGCAGCGCGTGAGCGGGACGCTCGTGCCCGATGCCGCGCCGGTGGGCATCCAGGAAGTCTCCGCCGGCTCGGGCACGCTCCCTGACGGCCATCACCGCGACGTCGAGCACACCTCGCTCACGCGCGTGCTGCCGCCGGATGTCGCCGAAACGGAGACCTCGATGCTGGAGACGGTGCTGGAGTACGGCACGGCCCGTGCAGCCGCGATCGGTCAGTTCGCGGCCGGCAAGACCGGCACGACGTCCAACTTCGGCGACGCCTGGTTCGTGGGCTGGGACCACAAGTACACGGTCGCCGTGTGGGTGGGCTACCCCAATCGTCTGATCCCGATGACGACCGACTTCGGCGGGCAACCGGTGTTCGGCGGCACCTTCCCAGCACTGATCTGGCACAACTTCATGCTCTCGGCGATGCAGATCGAAAAGGAACGCGGCGAACACAGTGCGAGCAAGCACAGCATCGGCGGACCTGGCACCAGCACGACGAGCCTGCCGGAATCGAGCGCGTCCACCGCGACTTCCGAAGCGCCGTACCGCTCGCGCTCAAAGGGCGCCTCGCCATCGCCAGCGGCCGGCGCGCCGGCCACTAAGCAGCAGCCGGCGCCCGCAGCCGCACCCACGCCAGCTCCTACGCCCGCTCCGTCCTCACCGCCGACTCCCGCCCCGGTGGCGCCACAGTCCGGTGGCGGGTCAAGCGGAGGCACCGCGGCACCCGCGGGGGGATAAGCGACCGGCCGAGGCCGCGGGCGCCGGTCAAGGCTGCGGACGCGAGACGTGGCGATTGCCGACGGCGCAAAAACGCCAGGGCAGCTCGACCGCGCGGGTGATCCCGATGCGCTCGCCCGCGATCACCGGATGGTTGCGCCAGTGGCCGCGGGCCGCGCAGATCGCAATCGGACCGTCCGACAGATCGGTGTCGTTCTCGGACAGCTCGATGCCGAGCGCCTGGGCCAGCTTGCCGGGGCCCGAGCAGAGGTCCTGCTCGCGCGACACGCCTCGCCGGTCCTGCATCTCCTCGATGCCTTGCAGCGGCTCCAGCGCCCGGATCAGGACCGCGGCTCCGACGCCCGCCGGCTCACAGACGGCATTGAGCAAGGCGTGGATGCCGTAGGAGCGATAAATGTACGCGCGCCCGGGCGGCCCGAACAGCACGCGCGTGCGCGGCGTGAGGCCGACGAAGGCGTGACAGGCCGGCTCGCTCTCGTGGTAGGCCTCGGTCTCCACGATCACCCCCGCCCCACCCCGATAGGCGACCGTGCAGCCGATCAGATCGCGGGCGACTTCGAGCACAGGGCGGTCATAGAAGGCGGCCTGCAACACCTGCGCGGCCTGCAACACCCGCGGCTTCTTCGCAGCAGCACCAGAAGCAGAAGCAGCGGCAGCCGTTTTCCGACTGTTCGTCGCGTTCGCAGCTGGGGAGGCCATCCGCGCGGGCACGCGAGCGCTAAGCGCCCTCGTCGAGTACGCGTCGAGCCAACTCGATCTGCTCGCGCACGCGCGCCGTGGCGGTGCCGCCGGAGGAGATCTTCGACTCGAGCCAGGAGGAACGCTGCAGCGCTTCGTAGTACTGCTCGCTGCAATCCGCGAGCGCCTGGCTGTGCGCTGCCAGCTCCTGCAGCGTGAGCTGCGAGAGAGCGCGGCCGCTGTCCACGGCCGTACGCACCAGCCCCGCCACCACGCCGTGGGCCTCGCGGAACGGTACGTCGCAGCGCGCCACCAGCAGGTCGGCGATGTCGGTGGCCGCCAGCATCTCATCGGCAGCGGCCGCGGCCAGGCGCTCGCGGCGGAAGCTCACGCCCTCGATCATCCCGCGCGCGGCGGCCAGCACGAGCTCGAGGGTGTCAACGGTGTCGAACAGGTGCTCCTTGTCCTCCTGCAGATCCTTGTTGTAGGTGAGCGGCAGCGCGTGCAGCACACCGTGGAAGGCCGCCAGGTGGGCGACGACGCGCGGCGCCTTGGCGCGCAGCAGCTCGGCGGCGTCCGGGTTCTTCTTCTGAGGCATGATCGAAGAGCCTGAACTCCACGCGTCGGGCAGCTCGCAGAAGCCGAACTCCTCGCTTGACCACAACACCAACTCGGCTCCCAGACGCGAGAGATGGGTGGCGCAGGTGGCCGCCGCGGCGAGGTAGTCGAGCACGAAGTCGCGGCCAGATACGGCGTCGATTGAGTTTGCAAGCACCTCATCGAAGCCCAGCTCGCGAGCGACGGCTGCGCGGTCGGTATCGAAGTTCACACCGGCCAGAGCACCGGCGCCGAGCGGCAGGCGGCGGGCCTCGCGCGCGGCGAATGCGAAGCGCGCGCGGTCGCGCGAGAGCATCCAGAAGTAGGCCAGCAGGTGATGGCTGAGGTACACGGGCTGGGCGCGCTGCAGGTGGGTGTAGCCGGGCATCGCCCAATCGAGGTGCTCCTCGGCCCGCGCTACCAGCGCCGCCATCAGCTCGCCAATCGCCTGTCCCGCCGCGTCTGCGCGCTCGCGCGTATAGAGAGCCAGATCGGTGACCACCTGGTCGTTGCGGGAGCGCGCGGTGTGCAGCTTGCCGCCCACGGGACCCACGATCTCGGTGAGGCGCCGCTCGATCGCCATGTGGATGTCTTCGTCGTCGCTCTCAAATCGGAAACAGTCCTGGCTGAACTCATCCTGCACCGCGTCGAGGCCCGCGAGCAGCGCGTCCCGATCCTGCTCGGCGATGATCCCGCGGGCGGCGAGCATCCGCGCATGCGCTCGGGATCCGGCCAGATCCTGCGGCCACAGACGCTGATCCACGCCGATCGAGGCGTTCAGGCGCATGAAGTCGGGGTGCTGAGGCTCGTGAAAGCGAGACACGACGGCGTGAGTTTACGCGTACGGCCACGCCCTGCTTTTACGCGGCACGCAAGTCCACTAGTTGGTACATGACTGTTTACGCTGGTACGCTGTCATATTCTCAGCAATCTGGCTCAGGGTAGGAGCTTTCAGCACATGTCGCCGGCGACTCGCCGTCCCGTCTCACGCAGCGCAGGCCCATATCGCTCCTCTCCGGAGAAGCTGCCGCGCGGGCCGCACTCACTCACGCGCGAACAGGTGGCCGCCAATCAGCGTCTGCGCGTGGGAATGGCGATGCTCGAGGCGATCGGCGAGAAGGGCTACGTGGCCACCACCGTCTCAGAGGTGGTCGCGCGGGCTGGGGTCTCGCGCAAGGCCTTCTATCAGCACTTCGTCAACAAGGAGGAGTGCTTCCTGGCCACCTACGACGTGATCGCCAGGGAAGGCAGACGCAGGGTGGTGCGCGCGATCCGCGACTCCGAGGGGCACCCCGACCGCATGGAAACGGCGATCCGCACGGTCTTCCAGGCGGGGATGGAAAATCCCGACGCGCTGCGCCTGGCGATCAACGAGATAACCGCGGTGGGACCCGCCGGGATCGAGCGCCGCGAACGCTCGATCGTCGAATACGGGCAGCTCATCCACAGCGGTTTGAAGTCGAGCCCCGGGCTGAACGGGCCACTAAACGGGCGCTCTCGCGGATCGACCGGCGAGCGCTCCGACGATGCCAAAGAGCTGCCCGACACCACGCTGAGGGGCGTTGTGGGGGGTTTCAACAAGGTGCTGATCACCTGCCTGCAGGGCAGGCGGCGCGCCAAGCCGCTGGAACTGGTACCCGATCTTGCACGCTGGGCCTCCAGCTACTACCCCGCTCCCGACGACTTCGTGCGCGGCCTCGAGGCGAGTCGCGCGATGCGCAAGCGCGAACATGCAGCGCAGCTGGGAGGCCGCGCTCCGGGCACGCTCGCTCCCCGACAGGGCAACCGCCGCAGAAGCCAGCGAGCCGGCTACGCGGCGTCGCGCAGCTTCGTCGTGCACAACCAGCGCGAGCGGATCCTCGACGCCGTGGCCAATCTCACGGCGAGCAACGGCTACGGCGCCCTGCGAGTCGAGGAGATCGCCGCCGAGGCATGCGTGTCGTTGCAGGCCTTCTACGAGCACTTCGAGAGCAAGGAGGACGCCTTCCTCGTGGCCTACGAGCTGGGCCACGCCAAGGGCCTGGACATCGTCGAACAGGCTTTCGCCGACGCCGGGGACTGGCGCACCGGAGTACGCGAAGGCCTCGCCAGCCTGATGGCCTATCTGACCTCCGAGCCTGCCTTTGCGCGGCTTGCACTGATGTCGACAACGATTGCGACACCCCGCGCGAGCGACCTGTCAAGCATGGGCTTGGCCGCCTACGGCAAGCTGCTTGCCCCCGGCTTCGACGAGGTGCCCAAGCGGATGCGCCCGGCGCCGATCGTGGTTGACGCAATCGCCGGAGGACTGCGCGAGATCTTCCTGCACTACGCCGTCCAGGGCCGCATCCAGGACCTACCCGAACTGACGGTGGACGCCACGTACCTCGCGCTGGCGCCATTCATCGGAGCGCATGCGGCCGCAGAGGTCGCCGTCGAACCGTCACGAGGCTGACTATCCTCCAGCACCCCCTCAGAGCGCCCCCCGCAGAGCGCTCGCGCCACGCGCGCCCACCCGCCCTTCGGCCGCCGACTATCCCTGCAACGCCTCGCCGAGCGCCTGCGCCACGCGCGCCACCTCACCCTCGGCCATGCCCGGGAAGAAGGGCAGCGCGAGCGAGCGCGCGGCGACGTCCTCGCAGACCGGGAACTGCCCGGCGCGGTGCTGAAAGCGCTCGCGGTAGAAACTCATCAGGTGGATCGCCGGCAGATACGGTTTGCTCTGGATGCTCTCCGCCGCGAGCGCGTGGATGACACCGTCGCGGTTGACGCCGCGCGGAAGCTGCACGACGAAGACGAACCAGCCTCGCCGCTCGCCGTCGCGATCGGCGCAGGGCAACTCCAGCCCCTCGATCCCGGCGAGCGCTTCGCGGTAGCAGCCGGCCACGGCGGCACGCGCCGCAAGCATCTCGTCCAGGTGCCCCAGCTGCGCGAGGCCGAGCGCGCAGGCGATGTCGGAGAGCCTGTAGTTGAACCCCAGCCGGTCGTGGTCGAGCCAGCCCATGTCGGGCGCGCGTCCCTGGTTGCGCTCGGAGTCGATCCGCTCCTTCAGGAGGGGGTCGGCCAGCGTGATCATCCCGCCCTCGCCGGTGGTGAGCTGCTTGTTGGCGTAAAACCCAAAGACCGCCGCGTGGCCGCGCGCGCCCACCGCCGTACCGTCGGCGTGGCGGGCGCCCAGCGCCTCACAGGCGTCCTCGACGATCTGCAGTCCGTGTCGTTGCGCCAGCCGCTCGAAGGCTGGCAGGTCGGCGGGATAGCCGAAGATGTGCACCGGCAGCAGCGCTCGCGTGCGCTCGCTCACGGCGGCGGCGGCGGCCTCGGGGTCGAGGTTGAGCGTGACCGGATCTATGTCGGCGAAGACCGGCGTGGCGCCCTCGTAGAGCGCGGCGTTGGCCGAGGCTACGAAGGAGAAGGGGCTCGTCAGCACCTCATCGCCGCGCTGCACCCCAACGGCGCGCAGCGCCAGGTGCAGGCCGGCGGTGCCGCTGGAGACGGCGCACGCCAACGTCGCGCCAACGCGCGTGGCGAACGCCCGCTCGAACTCCGCCAGGCGCGGCCCCAACGAGAGCTGCCCGGAGCGCAGCACCTTGAGGACCGCCTGCTCCTCGGCCTCGCCGAGGACCGGCCGGGCAAGCGGGATCGCCGCCTTCTGACCCGCTGCGATGTCGGCCTTCCGACCCGCGGCGATGTCGGCCGTGTCTACGCTCTCCTCCGTTTCAACGCCGACGTGTCGCGCGGGGTGGCGGGTGCGTTCTTGCGCAGTCCATACTCGAGCGAATCAATGAGCGCCTGCCACGATGCCTCGACGACATTCGTCGATACGCCGGTAGACCCATGGATCTCGCCGCGACTGTCGGTGGCGTCGAGCAGCACGCAGACCGCGGCGGCCGTGCCTTTGCGCTCGTCGAGGATGCGCACTCTGTAGTTGACGAGCTTCACCTTGTCGATGTCACGGTAGATGTGTCGGATCGCGTTGCGCAGCGCCTGGTCGAGCGCGTGAACCGGACCGTCGCCCTCGGCCACACCCATATAGGACTCGCCGGTCTCCTTGTCGGGAACCCACAGCTTGATCGTGGCGCGCGTCTGCGCTTCCTCTTCACCTCGCTTCTCCACGTGCACGTGCCAGGACTCGAACTCGAACAGCCTCACATGCAGCCCGGCCTCTTTGCGCATCAGCAGCTCAAACGAGCCGTCCGCGGCCTCGAACTGGTAGCCGGCGTGCTCAAGCTCCTTGACGCGCTCGACCACGCGCCGGGTCTGCCCCTCGGTGAGCTGGATCTCGGCGCTGTCGGCGTGAGCCCTGACGGTGCCCTTGCCAGACAACTCGGAGACGAGCAGCTCGCGCTTGTTTCCAACTAGCGCCGGAGCGATGTGCTCGAAGGTCTCCGGGTCCTCGATCACGCCGGCGATATGCAGACCACCCTTGTGAGCAAAGGCATTCTTGCCCACGTACGGCTGATCGGGGTTCGGCGTGCGGTTCACCAGCTCATCGACGAAATGCGCCGTCTCGGTCAACAACCCGAGCTGTTTCTTCGAAACACATTTGTACCCCAGCTTGAGCTGGAGATTCGGCACGATCGAGACGAGATTGGCGTTACCGCAGCGCTCGCCGTAGCCGTTGATCGTTCCCTGTACCTGGCTCGCCCCGGCCATCACTCCGGCGAGCGTATTGGCGACCCCGCACTCTGCGTCGTTGTGGCAATGGACGCCGACCCGCACCTGCATGCCTGCAAATGCCGCGGTCACCTCGCCGATCGCCTCTGAGATTTCGTGCGGCAAGCTCGCTCCGTTGGTGTCACACGGAACGACGGCCTCCGCGCCGGCGTCGGCGGCCGCGCGCAGACACTCGAGCGCATACTCGCGATCGGCGCGCCAGCCATCGAAGAAATGCTCGGCGTCATAGACGACGCGCTTACCGCGCTCGCGCAGGAACGCCACCGACTCGGAGATCATCCGCAGGTTGCTGGCCTTATCGACCCGCACAACCTTCTCGAGGTGCAGCATCCAGGTCTTACCGACGATCGTGCAAATTGGAGCGAAGCACTCGGCGAGTCCGACGAGCGCGGGATCCTCCTCGGCGCGGACGTCACGTCGTCGGGTCATGCCGAACGCGGCTATCTGCGCGTGCTTCAGGCGCTCCGTGGCCAGCCTGTCGAACAGCTCGCGTTCCTTTGGGTTGGAACCAGGGAAGCCTGCCTCGATCACCTCGATGCCGAGGCTGTCGAGATGGTGGACGACGCGCATCTGGTCCTCCACCGAGAGCACCATGCTCCTCCCCTGCATGCCGTCGCGGAGGGTAGTGTCATATAGCTGAATCTGGGTCATACTGGACAGTCCTTCTGAGCAGGTTGGATGGACGCGAGCAGCGGACGCTTACGCCTCGGCGCAAGCCATCCGCCCAGTAATTCGGTCGCTGCTGCTCAGAACTTTGATCGTGCCAATCATCATGCCGTCCGCGCGGGTGCCTCGCCTGTTGGTGTCTGGAGAGCCTGTATCTCCACTACGTCCAGCCACTCACGATAGCGCTCCGAGCGACCGTGGATCGCCTCGTCGAAGGCATTCTGGAGCACACGCGTGACCTCGCCGGGATCGCCGCTGCCGATCGTGTGGTCGTCGATCTCGCGCACCGGCACCAGCTCGGCGGCGGTGCCCGACATGAAGACCTCCTCGGCGAGGTACAACTCGGCGCGTGCGACGTTGCGCTCCACGACGGTGTAGCCGAGATCGGTGGCGATCTGGATGAGCGAGCGGCGCGTGATGCCGTCGAGGATCGAATTGTGCTGGCCGGGCGTGGCGATCTCGCCGTCGCGCACGACGTAGATGTTCTCGCCGGTGCCCTCGCAGACGTGGCCGTGGTCATCGAGCAGGATCGCCTCGTCGTAGCCGGCCTTGACGGACTCGACCTTGGCGAGCACGCTGTTGAGGTACTGCCCAGAGGCCTTGGCGTGCGGGATCAGCGAGTCGGGTGAGATGCGCCGCCAGGAGGAGACCTTGGCGCGCACGCCGTTGCGCTTGCCGTCCTCGCCGAGGTAGGCGCCCCACTCCCAGCAGGCAATCGTCACATCGACCGGCGCCTCAAGTGGGTTGAGCCCCATCTGTCCGTAGCCGCGGTTGACGAGCGGGCGGATGTAGCAGGAGCGCAGGCCGTTGCGCGCGACGAGTTCGAGCGTGGCCGCGCGCAGCTCCTCGACGGAGTAGGGCACGGGCATGTAATAAAGCTCGGCGGAGCGCCGCAGGCGCTCCAGGTGATCGACGTTGCGGAAGACCGCGGGACCGAGCTGAGTGTCATAGCAGCGCATGCTGTCGAACACGCCGGTGCCGTAGTGCAGGCCGTGCGTCAGGACGTGAACCTTGGCGTCCTCCCAGGCGACGAATTCTCCGTTCATCCATATGAGGTCGGTGGGCTCCACGTTCATCCGGCTCCTATCTGAAATATAAGGGACCCAGCTCGTCGGCCCGGGGCCGACTGCGCCACCCTCTAGTCGAGGTATGCGAGCACTGTCCGCGTCGCCTCCGCGGTACCCGCGCCGCCCCCCAGGTCGGGGGTGCGCAGTCCCTCGGCAAGCGCACGCTCAACGGCGGATTCTACCGCCACGGCCTCGTCTGCCAAGCCCAATCCATGACGCAGGAGCAGAGCGGCGGAGAGAAACATCGCCAGCGGGTTGGCGATGCCCTGCCCGGCGATGTCGGGAGCGGAGCCGTGCACAGGCTCGAACAGGCCGGGCGTACGCGCGTCGGGATCGCCCAACGAGGCGCTCGGAAGCATGCCGATCGAGCCGGTGATCATCGCGGCCTCGTCGCTGAGAATGTCGCCGAACATGTTCTCGGTGAGGATCGTGTCGAAATGGCGCGGCGCCGCGACCAGCTGCATGGCTGCGTTGTTGACCAACACGTGCTCGAGCTGTATGTGCGGGAACTCGCGCGAGTGCACATCGACGACCACCTGGCGCCACAGTCGCGATGTCTCCAGCACGTTGGCCTTGTTGACGCTCGAGACCTTCGCTCGCGCGGCGCGGAAGGCGGTGCGCGCGATGCGCTCGATCTCGGCGACGGTGTAGACACAGACATCCGAGGCCATGTCCTCGGTGCGCGTCTTCTCGCCGAAGTAGATCCCGCCCGTCAACTCGCGTACGACGAGCAGGTCGGTCCCCTCGATCCGCTCGCGCCGCAGCGGCGAGGCGTCATAGAGCGCCGGCAGCGGGCGCACGGGGCGCAGGTTGGCGTACAGGCCGAGGCCCTTGCGCAACCCCAGAAGCCCCTGCTCGGGACGCGGCGCGTGGGGGTCGGTGGTATCCCACTTGGGCCCGCCGACGGCAGCCAGCAGCACGGCGTCGCTGCCGCGGCAGGCGGCGAGCACGTCATCGGTCAACGCCGTGCCGTGCGCGTCGATCGAGGCACCGCCGAAGGCGTGCTCTTCGAACTCGAACTCCCCGACGGCCCGCAGCACGTCGAGCGCCGGGGCCATGATCTCCGGGCCGATGCCGTCGCCGGGGAGGGTGACTATGCGATGTGCCATGCGGCTCGGCAGGCTAGCGCTTCGCGTGGGTCGCGGGTCGGAGCCTCATAGTGCCGCGCTTCGCGTGAGTCGCGGGTCGGTGCCTCACAGCGCCGTCGTCACAGGACCGGAGCGCTGGCGCTCGTGCTCATACGTCGCGATGGCGCCCTCCTGGCCTAATGTCACGCCGATGTCGTCGAGCCCCGCGAGCAGGCGCCGGCGGATCTCGTGGTCGATCTCGAAGGCCACGCTGCGTTCGGCGAAGCTGACCTCCTGCGTTTCCAGGTCGATCTCGCCCTCCCCCGCGCGCGCCAGCGCCTGGCAGTCCTCTTCGGAGAGTTCCACCGGCAGCAGGCCGATCTTGGTGCAGTTGGAGTAGAAGATGTCGGCGAAGCTCGGCGCGACGATCGCCCGGAAGCCATAGTCCTGCAGGCCCCAGGGCGCGTGCTCGCGCGAGGAGCCGCAGCCGAAGTTCTCGCCGGCGAGAAGGATCGGGTTGGCGGGCAGCTCCCAGCCGGGCTCCTTGGCCCAGTCGTAGAACAGGAACTCGCCGAAGCCCGTGCGCTGCACGCGCTTGAGGAACTGCTTGGGCATGATCTGGTCGGTATCCACGTTGGAGCGGTCCAGGTGGGTGACGGCGCCCGCGATCTTGTGAATGGCATCCACGGCTCTTCAGCTCCAATCTCTGATGTCGGTGAAATGTCCTTCGACCGCGGCGGCGGCGGCCATCTGAGGTGAGACGAGATGCGTCCGGCCTCCGCGCCCCTGACGCCCCTCGAAGTTGCGATTCGACGTTGACGCGCAGCGCTCGCCGGGGGCAAGCGTGTCGGGGTTCATGCCCAGGCACATCGAGCAGCCGGCCACGCGCCAGTCAAAGCCGGCGTCGCGGAAGATGCGATCCAAGCCCTCGGCCTCGGCCTGCGCCTTGACCTGCTGGGAGCCGGGCACGACCATCGCGTTGACCCCCGCGGCGACGCGGCGCCCGGCGACGACCTCGGCGGCGGCGCGCAGGTCGCCGATGCGCGAGTTGGTGCACGAGCCGATGAAGACCCGATCCAAGGCGATGTCCTGGATCGGCGTACCGGCCTCCAGACCCATGTAGTGCAGCGCCCGCTCGGCGGCCTCGCGCTCGGCGGGCATGTCGAACTCATCGGGCGAGGGCACGCGCTCGGTGACCGCCCTGACCATCCCGGGCGTCGTCCCCCAGGTGACCTGCGGGGAGAGCGCAGAGGCATCGACGATCAGCTCCCGATCGAACTCGGCGCCGTCGTCGGTGTGCAGCGTCCGCCACTCCTCGATCGCCCGCTCCAGCTCTGCGGCAGCGGGCGCGCCAGGCCGTGCGTGCTCGAACCATCCGAAGGTGATGTCGTCGGGCGCGATCATCCCCGCGCGTCCGCCGCCCTCGATGGTCATGTTGCAGACCGTCATGCGCCCCTCCATCGACAGACCCTCGATGACGGGACCGGCGTACTCGACGACGTGTCCGGTTGCCCCGCCGACGCCCATCTGCCCGATCGTGCCGAGGATCAGATCCTTGGCGGTGACGCCAAACCCGAGCGATCCCTCATAGCTGATGCGCATCGAGCGCGGCCGCTGCTGGACCATGCACTGCGTGGCCAGGACGTGCTCTACCTCGGAGGTGCCGATCCCGAAGGCCAGTGCTCCGAAGGCGCCGTGTGTGGCCGTGTGCGAATCGCCGCACACGATCGTCATCCCCGGCTGCGTCACGCCCAGCTCGGGGCCGATGACGTGCACGATCCCCTGTCGCTCCGAACCCAGTGAATAGATGGGCACGCCGAACTCGGCGCAGTTGCGCTCCAGCGTCTGCACCTGCACGCGCGAGAGTTCGTCCTTGATGCGCGCGGCGACGGGCGTGCCGTCGGTGGGCGTGTTGTGGTCGGCCGTGGCCAGCGTGCGATCGGGCCGGCGCAGCTGCCGCCCGGCGAGGCGCAGCCCATCGAAGGCCTGCGGCGAGGTGACCTCGTGCACGAGGTGCAGGTCGATGTAGAGCAGGCCGGGCGCGACCTCGTGGGCCTCCCAGATCTTCTCGAAGAGTGTCCGGGAGCTTGGTGTCACCGGCCGCGGGCCGGCGCCCGATCGATCTTGCAAGTCATTCATCATTTATTCCTCTTTATTGCGTCTTGTTTTTTTGAGAGGCCCCCACAGGGGGCCGTGGTTGTCGGTGAGTGGCGGGGGATCACTGTCGGTCAGCTCCTGCGCAGCCCGGCGGAGACGACCGCGAGTAAGGCGGCGCTCTCCTGGTGGGGGTTCTCGAAATGGTGGGGCAGGTCGGCATCGAAGGTCACACAATCGCCCGTCCCCAGCTCGTGGCGCCGTCCGTCGCAGACAAGCACGACGGCGCCCTGCTCGACAAGCGCGGTCTCGCGGCTGCCGGGCTCGTGCATCGGCGGATCGTCGGGCGCGCCGGTGGCGCCGCCGGGCGCAAGCGTGTGCCGCGAAAGCTCCGCGCGCTGGCCGGGCTGCGAGGAGGTCAGCACCTCGAAGCGGTGCCCTCGCCGTGCGTTGCCCCCGCGCTGGCGCTCGGCGCAGCGAACGATTGTCACGGCGCCGCTCTCATCCAGGCGCAGAAGCTGTGAGAGCCGCAACTCAAGGCCCGCGGCGATGCGCGCGGCAACGGTCAACGTCGGACTGGTCTCCCCGCGCTCGACCTGCGAGAGCATCGGCGCGCTGACGCCGCTGCGCGCGGCCAGATCGCGCAGCGACAGCGATGAAGCCTCGCGCAAGGCGCGGACCCGCGCGCCCAGCACAACCGGGTCAAGCGGATCGGGAGTCAAAGCCCCGTTGTGTGCGTCTCGCTCCTTCACAGTCACCATACAACCGTATGCTATCACATACGCTTGGTTATCTGCAACCCCCGCGAGCACATCACCGCGCGAACCATCCAAATCCAAAAAAAGAAGCGCGTTCGAGGCGGCTCCGCCAATGTCACATCGCCGTGGCCGGCAGGCCCACCACGCCGTCCGCGGTGTGCGAACGAGCAACGGCGATCGACAATGCGCGCACGTAGGCGCGTGCCGCTGCCTCGATGATGTCGGTCGAGACCGCCTGACCGGAACCCGTCTGGCCGTGGGCCTCGACGACTACCGAGACCTCGCCCAGGGCGTCCTGGCCCTCGGTGACGGCGCCGATCTGGAACTCGCGTAGCTTGGCCTCAACGCCGGTGGCGGCGTCGATCGCGTGGAAGACCGCGTCGATCGGCCCGTCGCCGGTGAAGCTGCCCTCGCGCGTGGCGCCCTCGGGCGGGCTTACGCTGACGCGCGCGTGCGGCGGGCGGCGGGAGGAGGCCTCGACGTCGAACCACTCCAGCGTGTATCCCGCGATCTCCTCGCGCAGCTCGTCGGTCACCAGCGCCTCCAGGTCCATCGCCGTGATCTGCTTCTTGCGGTCGGCCAGCTCCTTGAAGCGCTTGAACGCCGCGTTCAGCGCCTGGCCGTTGACGCTGTAGCCCATCTCCTGCAGCGCCTCGTGCAGCGCGTGGCGGCCGGAGTGCTTGCCCAGCACGATCGCGTTGCTCTCCAGGCCCACCGTGGTGGCGTCCATGATCTCGTACGTCGTGCGCTCCTTCAGTACGCCGTCCTGGTGGATGCCGGCCTCGTGCGCGAAGGCGTTGCGGCCCACGATCGCCTTGTTGGGCTGCACCGGATAACCCGTCAGGCGCGAGACCAGCCGCGATGTGCGGGCGATCTCGGTGGTCTCGATCCCAGTCCACAGACTCAGCGAGGGCTCGCGCGTGTGCAGCAGCATCACGATCTCCTCCAGCGAGGCGTTGCCGGCGCGCTCGCCGATGCCGTTGATGGCGCACTCCACCTGCCTGCAGCCGGCCTCGATGCCGGCCAGCGAGTTGGCCACGGCCAGGCCCAGGTCGTCGTGACAGTGCACCGAGACGACGACATCGCGCAGGTCGGGCACCAGCCGGTGCAGCTCGGTGAACATCGCCGCGTACTCGTGCGGCATCGTGTAACCCACGGTGTCGGGCACGTTGATCGTCGTTGCGCCCTCGTCTAGCGCGATCTGGATGACTTCGGCCATGTACTCGATGTCGCTGCGCGAGCCGTCCTCCGGCGAGAACTCCACGTCGTCGGTGTACTCGCGCGCCTGCGCCACCGCCGCGCGGGCCTGGCCCTTGACGTCCTCGCGCGTGGTCTGCAGCTTGCGCTCGATGTGAATGTCGGAGGTCGCGATGAATGTGTGAATGCGCGGCCGCTCGGAATCCCTGACGG
Source organism: uncultured Solirubrobacterales bacterium (assembly GCA_963715515.1). Taxonomy (GTDB): domain Bacteria; phylum Actinomycetota; class Thermoleophilia; order Solirubrobacterales; family Solirubrobacteraceae; genus Palsa-744. Next base: position 2,821,310 of record OY970249.1, on the reverse strand, counting down.
CCTCCCAGGCGGCGTTGATGTCCAGCTTGCTCGTTCGGGCCAGCCCGCAGATCACCGGTCCTTCGACCTCGCGCGCGATGGCCTGCACCGACTCGAAGTCGCCCGGTGAGGTGATCGGGAAGCCGGCCTCGATGATGTCGACGCCCAGCCGCGCCAGCTGATGGGCGATCTCCAGCTTCTCCTGCTTGTTCAGCGAGATACCCGGCGACTGCTCGCCGTCGCGCAGAGTCGTGTCGAAGACCCGTACGCGCCGGGCCTCGTCGCGTGGCGTTGAAGATGACTGCTGCTGATTCATGTCGTTCGTCCCTTCTAGGTCTCTTTTGCACTTCCTTCAACTGCTGGGTATGCGGCTACGCGGCCGCCACGCGCTATTCCCCCCGAGGGGGAGGAGAAGAAGGAGTGCAAGAGACGCTGGCAACGACATGCTTCGAGCAGGGTAGCACCCGCTCCGCGGTGCGCCAAATGCCGTCGCGGTGCACCAATGCCATCGCGGGTGCGCACATACCATCGGGCCCGACGCCCCCAGCGGGGCCATCGGCCGCGCCACCCAGGGTATGAGAACGACCTTGGCGGGGCCATCGGCCGCGCCACGGTCAGGGTATGAGGACGACCTTGCCCACGTTGCGGCGCTCGGTGATCATGCGATGCGCCTCGCCGGTGCGCTCCATATTGAACTCACCGGCCACCACCGGCTGGATCGTGCCGTCGTCGAGCATCCCCTCCAGCGGCTCGATCCACGGCCGCAGAGTCCCGCGATCCTTCCATAGGCTCAGCATGTTCAGCCCGATGACGGCCTTGGACTCGGACATCTGCTTGACCATGCTGAAGCGCGGCATCCGCGCGAGCGTGCCCAGACCGGAGACCAGGTTGCGCTTCTCACCGGAGACGGCCGCGGAGGCGCCGAACGCCACCAGCCGTCCGCCCGCACGCAACATCCCGTAGCTGCGCCGGAAGCTCTTGCCGCCGATGGCGTCCATGATCAGATCGAACTTGGGCAACCCCTGCTCCCAACCATCTTTCGTGTAGTCGAGCGCATGATCGACGCCGATCTCGGTTATGCGCTCGTGCTTACCGGGCGAGGCGGTGCCGTACACCTCGGCTCCCTGGTGCTTGGCGATCTGCGTCGCCGCGATCCCCACGCCGCCGGCGGCGGCCTGCACCAGCACGCGCTCGCCCGGCTGCAGGTTGCCGTAGCCGATCAACCCGGCCCAGGCCGTCGCGTAGTTGACGGGAATCGCCGCGCCCTGCGGGAAGCTGAGGCGGTCGGGCAGCGCCACCACGTCGCTGGCAGGCACAACCACCTGCGTGGCGTAGCCGCCGAACTTGGTGCCCGCCACGACGCGCTGACCGACGGTGAGCCCTTCCACGCCCTCCCCTAACTCCAGGATCGTCCCGGCCACCTCGTAGCCGACCACGCAGGGCGGCTTGGGCGCATCGGGGTAGATGCCTATCCGCGCCATCACGTCAGCGAAGTTCACGCCCGCGGCGGCGACCTCGATCCGCGCTTCGCCCCTGCCGAGCGGCGGGTCGGGGCGCTCCTCGACCCTCAGCACCTCGGGACCGCCGTGCTTGGTGATGACCACGACTCTCATCCGAGCTTCACCCTATCCGATTCTGGCCGTGCGGCCAGTGAGCTTCCGACTGTGCCCGTCGAGCGAGCGCCGCCATGCGCTGCCAAACACGCTGCCCTCGATGGCAGACGCCATTGCCTCGAGGCACGCTGCGATTGCTCTATCTCAGCGACGCCGTGCGGCCGTCGACGAATCCATCGGAGGCGACGATCTCCTCGACCACCTCGCGCGGCACGCGCGCATCGGTCGTGACCACCATCGCGGCGAGGCCGCTCTCGCGCTCGCCCGGGACACCCTCGGGAGCCCCATTGGGCGTGTGGCCGACGGCCGCCGAGGAGATGTTGACGCCGTGCTTGCCGAAGATCGTTCCCACGCGGCCGATCATGCCGGGGAGATCGGCATAGCGGAAGACAGTCACGAAGGGCTCGAGCTCGACGGTGAAGCGCCGCCCGTGCACCTCCACGAGGTGCGGCACGCGTTGGGGCCCGATGCCGGTGCCGGCCACCGCCACCTTCTCGCCGCCGGCAACCACGGTGACGCGGATCAGCTCGTTGAAGTCCTGCGCCTCGGAGACCGACTTCTCCTCGACCACGATCCCGCGCTCCTCGGCCATGCTCGGCGCGTTGACGAGGTTGACCTGCTGCTCGGTGCGCCCCTGCAGCGCGCCGACGATCACCGCGAGCGACAGCAGACGCGTGTCGAACTCGGCGATGCGCCCCATGAAGGCCGCCTCGATGCGCTCCACCGAGCTGCCCTCGGCCAGCTCCATCGCCAGTCGTCCGAGCTGCGTGGCCAGCGGCAGGAACGGCCCCAGCACCTCCATGTCCTCGGCGCCGATCGCCGGGATGTTGACGGCCGTCGCGACCACGCCGCCGGTGAGCGCCGCCACGACCTGCTCGGCGCTCTGATAGCCCGCACGGTCGGTCGCCTCGGCCGTCGAGGCCCCGAGGTGCGGCGTGACGATCACGTTCGAGTAGCCGAACAGCGGGTGCTCGGTCATCGGCTCGGAGGGAAACACATCGAGCGCCGCCCCGCCAACCTGGCCGGTGTCCAGCGCGTCCTTGAGCGCGGCTTCGTCGATCAGTCCGCCGCGAGCCACGTTGAGGATGCGCACGCCCTTGCGCATCTGCGCGAACGCCTCGGCGTTCAGCCAGTTGCGGGTCTCCTCGGTCTTGGGTAGGTGGATCGTGATGAAGTCGGCCTGCGCGTAGATCTCCTCGCTGTTCTGCGCCTTCTCGACTCCCAGCTCGCGGTAGCGCTCGGCGCTGACAAAGGGGTCGAAGGCGAGGACGCGCATCCCGAAGCCGCGCGCACGCGCGGCCACGAGCTGGCCGATACGCCCGAAGCCGACGATGCCGAGCGTCTTCTCATACAGCTCCACGCCGGAGAACTTCGAGCGCTCCCACTTGCCGCTCGTCAGCGAGACGTACGCCTGGGGGATATTGCGCGCGAGCGCCAGCAGCAGCGCCATCGTGTGCTCAGCCGCCGTGACTACGTTTGACTGCGGAGCGTTGGCGACGATGATGCCCCGGCGCGTGGCGGCCTCCACGTCGACGTTGTCCACGCCCACGCCCGCGCGTCCGATCGCGCGCAGGCTCGTGGCCCGTTCGATCAGCTCGGCCGTCATCTTCGTGGCCGAGCGGATCAGGATGCCCTGGTAGGAGCCGATCCGCTGCGCCAACTCCTCATCGCTCCAGTCGACGCCGAGGTTGACGTCGAAGTGCTCGCGCAGCAGCTCCACGCCGGAGTCGCCGATCTTCTCCTTGACCAGGACCTTCAGGCGCTCACTCATGGCTCATCCCTTCTGAGTAGCACTCACAGTCGCATGGACACGCAGGGCAAGCTGGGCAAGGACGCAGCGAGCGTGGCGTGCTTAGCACGCGAGCGAGCGAGGACGCAGATCCAGCGCCGCCATGCGTGTTCATGCGCTCCTCTCCACGACCCAGTCGATACACGCCGTGAGCGCCTGCACGTCCTCGGGATCGACCGCCGGGAACATGCCGATGCGCAACTGATTGCGCCCCAGCTTGCGGTAGGGCTCGGTGTCGAGGATGCCGTTAGCCCGCAGCGTCTTGGCCACCGCCGCGGCGTCCACGTCGTCGGCGAAGTCGATCGTGCCCACCACCAGCGAACGCTTGGCGGGGTCGCTGACGAACGGCGTCGCGTAGGGGGTGCGCTCGGCCCACCCATACAGGTGCTGCGAGGAGGCCGTGCTGCGCGACACGCACCACTCCAGGCCGCCGCCGTCGAGCATCCAGCGAATCTGATCGGCCAGCAGGAACAGCGTGGCCACGGCGGGCGTGTTGTAGGTCTGGTCCTTGATCGAGTTCTCAAGCGCCGTCTGCAGCGACAGGAAGGCGGGAATCCAACGCTCGGACTGCGCGATCCGTGCGATGCGCTCCTGCGCAGCGGGGCTCAGCAGCGCCACCCACAGCCCGCCGTCGCCCGCGAAGCTCTTCTGCGGCGCGAAGTAGTAGGCGTCGGCCTGCCCCACGTCCACCGGCAGTCCGCCGGCGCCAGATGTCGCGTCTATCAACACCAGCGCCGCGGCGGCCTCCGCGGGCCGGCGCACCGGCACCATCACGCCGGTGGAGGTCTCGTTGTGCGCCCACGCCACCGCATCCACACCGGCCTCGCGGCCGACCGGGCCGGCCATCGCGGGGTCCGGGGCGTCGCCGGGATCGGCCTCGATCCGCACCGAGTCCTCCAGGAACGGCGCCTCCCCCGTGACCTGCGCGAACTTCGCCGAGAACTCCCCGAAGGCGAGGTGCAGCGCGCGACGCTCGATCAGCCCGCAGGCCGCGGCGTCCCAGAAGGCCGTAGCGCCACCGTTGCCCAGCGCCACCTCATACCCGTCGGGCGCCGCGAAAAGCTCGCGCAACCCACCGCGGATCTCCGCGACGAGCGCCTTGACGGGCTTCTGCCGATGCGAGGTCCCCAGCAGCGCGCCCCCCTCGGCGGCAAGCCGCTGGAGCGCCTGCGGCCTGACCTTCGACGGCCCGCAGCCAAAGCGTCCGTCAGCAGGCTTCAGATCCCGCGGAATGACCAGTGGTGTCTCTTCTGTGACGGTGTTCGGCGTCATGGGCTTCCTCTCAAGGCTTGCAGTGTTCGGAGGGTGCCCAGGCGCTGCGGCAGTGAAACCACCCGTCGCTTCCCGATCGTGAACTCGATCCGAGCGCCAGTCGCGACGGTCTGGCGAGTGTAGCGAACACGCTTCAGCCACCGGCCCAGAGCAGCTCGCGACTGAGCGTCAGCGCGCGCCAGCCCTCGGGCAGGCGCGTAGGCGCGACCCCAGCTGGCGCCTCGGGAGCGAGCAGGCAGTACTCGGGGGCCGGGCCGAACACGAGCTGACGCCGCCACAGGCTGGAATGCTCGGGGTCCATGCCGTCGCCCAGCAGCGCGCCGAGCGCCCGCCGCTCGGACCCCGGCAGACCGGCAGGCGGGCGCGAGACCCAGACGACAAGCGACCCCTCGTCGAGCTGCGCGTGCCCCTCCAGAAGACCGTAGAGGCCGCCGGCACCGGCGCCGAAGCGGTGGGCGAGCTTGTCGTGAGGCGTGCGGTGCCCGCGCCCCACGGCGGCCTCGTTGAGCACGCCCAGCGCCGTGTAGTCCTCCAAGAGGTACCAGTCCTCATAGCCGCCTGTGCCGCTTGACTCGGTGAAGCTCGTAGGAGCCAGCCACGGCACCTCGGGAAGACGAAAGACCGCGGAACCGCTGAAGCCGACGGGCGGTGTGCGCGCGAGCGAGCCGTGAAAGGCGATCTGGGACTGCTCATAGGCATCCGCTGTCACGCCGTCCAGCGGGCGGTGCCAGAAGACATAGGCGAGCACCGCGGGACGAGCCCCCTCAAGCCCTCTGCGGATGGAGTGGCCAGATCATCCCAGTCCCTGCTGCCGATGGAGAGGCCAGATCATCCCGGTCCTTAGAAGGACGGCTTGATCCAGTCCATGTGCGCGCGCAACTCGCCGCCCACTTCCTCGACCTGGCTCGCAGCCTGCTCGGCGCGCATCCGCTTGAAGTTCTCCTGTCCGGCGCGGTTCTCCGCGATCCACTCGCGCGCGAAGTCCCCGGACTGTATCTCCTGCAGGATCTTCCTCATGCTTGCGCGCGTCTCCTCGGTGATGACGCGCTTGCCGCGCGTGTAGTCGCCGTACTCGGCCGTATTGGAGATCGAGAAGCGCATCCCGGCGAGACCCTTTTCATACATCAGATCGGCGATCAGCTTCAGCTCGTGCAGACACTCGAAGTAGGCCATCTCGGGGTCATAACCAGCCTCGACGAGCGTCTGAAAGCCAGCCTGCACCAGCTCGGAGGCACCGCCGCACAGCACTGCCTGCTCGCCGAACAGGTCGGTCTCGGTCTCGTCCTTGAAGGTCGTCTCGATCACGCCGCCGCGCGTGCAGCCGATGCCCTTCGCGTAGGCCAGCGCAAGCGCGCGCGCGTTTCCCGTGGCGTCCTGCTCGACGGCGATCAGCCCGGGGACGCCGCTGCCCTCGGTGAACTGGCGACGCACGAGGTGGCCCGGGCCCTTGGGGGCCACCAGCGCCACGTCGACGCCCGGAGGCGGCTCGATCTCTTTGTAGTGGACCGAGAAGCCGTGTCCGAACAGCAGCATGTTGCCCTCGGCGATGCCATCGCGGACCTGCTCCTCCCACACCTGCCGGTGCAGCTCGTCGGGCGCCAGGATCATCACGAGGTCGCCGCGACTGGCGGCCTCCACAACCGACAGCACCTCCAGGCCCTGTTCGCGCGCCTGAGCCACGGAGGCGGAGTCCTCGCGCAGGCCGACGACTACGCTGACACCAGAATCCTTGAGATTGAGCGCGTGGGCGTGGCCCTGCGAGCCGTAGCCGATGATGGCGACGGTCCTGTCATCGAGAAGCGTGAGGTCTGCGTCGTCGTCGTAGATCATGGGCGGCAGCGTATCTGGTGGAGGCGGCTCGCGCGCGTGTGCCTCATGCGCTCGCGACCGCGACCAGCGAGCTGCCCGGGATCGACAGCGAGCCGTCCTCGCCGGTATAGGACTCCAGGCCAAGGGCCAGCGCGGCCTGAATCTCCGCGATCTCCTCCTCAGGACGGCTGAGAACCGCGTCGTGGAAGCCGCGCGCGATGTCAAGCGTCGTCTCCCAGAAGTCGCCGAAGCTGGCGTGGCGCTGCGCGACGGCGACGGTCTCGAGGAAGATATCCGTGAACCCAGCCTGCTTCAGGATCTCCTCGACCCGCCCCGGAACCGCCAGCGCAAAGGGGCCGGGCTCATAGCCGTCGCCCGCGGCGGCTGGCTCCACGAGGCCGCGCTCACGCAGCACCGCACCGGGAACCTGGGCCCATGGGTTGCGCTCCAGGGCATCCCACACGGCAAGCGCCACGCGACCGCCGGGTCGCAGCACGCGCCGCGTCTCCGACAGCGCCGCCGGCGGGTCGGTCATCAGCATGTAGCCCCAGCGGCACAGCACCGCATCGACGCTGGCCACCGGGAGGTCGATCCATTCGGCGCCCATGACCTGGAACTCGACGTTCGTCAGGCCCAACTCGTTGGCCCGTGCGCGAGCGCCCTCCAGCATCGCCTCAGCCTGGTCGGTAACGATCAGGCCGCCCATCGGCGCCACCAGTTCGGCGGCCAAGAAGCCCGTCTCACCGAGACCTGCCGCCAGCTCCAGCACCCGCTGACCGGGCTGAGGCTCGATCGCCTGCACCATCCGGTGCGACACAGGCGCCCCGAATGCGCGGATCTCCTCCTGGCGGCGCGTCCAGCCGGGCGCTGCCTCTTCCCAATGCTCGACGCTCATGCAAGCTCACGCCGCAGCAGCTTGCCCGAGCGCGTACGCGGCAGCGCCTCCTCGGAGAGCACGATCCGCTTGGGGACCTTGTAGGGGGCCAGGCTCGCGGCGCAGTGGGCGCGCAGCGGCTCCTCCTCCAGATCGACCCCGCCGCGGGGCACGACAATCGCGGTCACGGCCTCGCCCCAGCGCGGATCGGGACGTCCGAACGCGGCAGCCTCGAGCACATCCGGGTGCGCCTCCAGAACGGCCTCGATCTCGCTCGGCGCCACATTCTCGCCACCGCTGATGATTGTCTCCGACGCCCGTCCAGTGACGCGCAGACGGCCTTCGTCGAGACTGCCGAGGTCTCCCGTGTGCAACCAGCCATCCTCGTCGAGGCTCGCGGGAGCGATCGTGGGACCCGCCAGCAGGATCTCGCCGACCACCGGCTCGCCCCCGACCGACGGCTCGCCCGGGTGAGCCGTCGGCGGCGCGCCCGCCGATGCGGCGCCCGTCGGTGCCGTGCCCGTCGAAGCCTCGCCCGTCGATGCCGCATCCGTCGGTGCCGCGCCAATACGCACGCGCGTGCAGAAGAGCGGAGTGCCCGCCCACGCGGCGGTGACCGCCGAGGTGTCAGCCGCGTCTGCGTCGCGGCCGATCACGGCAAGCGGAGTGGTGGTGGCCTGCGAGCACGACTCGGTGAGGCCATAGGTCTGGCCGACGGGCACGCCTGCCTCGCGGGCCCGCTGGAGCAGCGCGGCGGAGACCGGGCCACCGCCCGTGAGCGCACAGCGCAGCGCCGGCGGACGCTTTGATCGGGAAAGACGAGGGGCCCGGCTCGCCGACCCGCGGTCGGCTGCGCCACCCTCGAAGCCCGCGTCGAGCAGCTTGGCGAGCGTCGTCGCGACGAGGCTGACGAGCGTGATCTGCTGCTCGCGCAGGGCGTGCAGAACAAGCTCCGTATCGAAGCGCTCGTGCACCACGGCAGTCGTCCCGTAGATGGCGCTGCGCATCAGGATCGAGAGACCGCCGACATGCGAGAGGGGCAGCGCGCACAGCCAGCGCTCCTCAGGATCCAGGCCGAGTGCGACGGCCGAGCCGAGCGCGCTCCAGAGGAAGTTGCCGTAGGTCAGCTCCACGGGTTTGGGCGCCGAGGTGGTCCCCGAGGTGTGGATCACAACGGCGGTGGCATTCAGGTCGTGACCGGCGCCGATGGGCACGGCAGGCAGCTCTCGCGACGGCGCGAGGACGGGCGACGTCGATTCCTCACTTACAAGCGGCTCCTCGACCACGATCGCGGCCCCCGCTGTCAGCTGCTCACGCTCGGCCGGTCGCAGGCGCAGGTCCACCGGCACCGCCACGGCGCCAAGCAGCAGGCAGGCATGCAGCGTCTGCGCAAAGGCCAACCCAGGCGGCAGAGCGATCGCCACGCGCGCTCCGGGCGCCGCTCCGCGCGCGGCCAACTCGACGGCTGCAGCGCGGGCGTCGGCGAGTAGCTGCGCGTACGAGCGGCTTCCCCGCGGAGTCTCGATCGCAGTACGCGCGGGCGCCGCGGCCGCGGCGCGCTCCAGCCATCCCTCGACCACCATGCTCACAGGCTAGCCTTCTGACTCAATCGCCCGCGCGCACCCCCAGTTGCGCGAGTCACCGAGAGAGAAAGGAGCGCGAGCAGCTTGCCCCCCACCACCTGGATCCCCGCTGGCGAGTACACCGATATCCGCTACGAGAAGTCCGCCGGCGACGACGTAGGCATCGCCAAGATCACGATCGACCGCCCAGAGGTGCGCAACGCCTTCCGCCCGCTGACGATCGTGGAGATCGGCCGTGCGCTTGAGGATGCGCGCGAGGACACCGATATCGGCGTGATCGTGCTGACCGGCGAGGGCCCGCTTGCGTTCTGCTCGGGCGGCGATCAGCGCGTACGCGGCGACTCCGGCTATCTGGCCGACGACGCCGCCGGCAAGGCCGGGGTCGGGCGCTTCCACGTCACCGACCTGCACATCCAGATCCGCCGCCTGCCCAAGCCGGTGGTGGCGATGGTCGCCGGCTATGCGATCGGCGGCGGGCACGTGCTGCACCTGGTGTGCGATCTGACGATCGCCGCCGAGAACGCGCGCTTCGGGCAGACCGGGCCAAAAGTGGGCTCCTTCGACGGCGGCTTCGGCGCGGGGCTGCTGGCGAACATGGTGGGCGCCAAGAAGGCCAAGGAGATCTGGTTTCTGTGCCGGCAGTACTCGGCCGCAGAGGCGCTTCAGATGGGGCTCGTCAACACGGTCGTCCCGCTGGAGAGCCTGGAGGAGGAGACGGTGCAGTGGTGCCGCGAGATGCTGGCCCTCTCGCCGTTCTCGCTGCGCCTGCTGAAGGCCAGCTTCAACGCCGCCGAGGACGGCCTCTCGGGTATCCAGCAGCTCGCCCACGACGCCAACCTGCTGTTCTATATGAGCGAGGAGGCCCAGGAGGGGCGCGAGGCCTATAAGCAGAAGCGCCCGCCGGAGTTCTCCCGCTTTCCCAAGCGTGCCTGAGCCGATGTTCGTGCCTGAGCCTATGCCCCTCGTGCCTGAGCCTATGTCACTGAATCCACGTGTCCTTACCGGTACAGGCCCTTATTCCTCCTAGCTCACATGGCTGCCACAAGAGACAGATCAGCCGGCCCAAGCCGCGCAGAGGCCCTGAGCGCGGTTCGCATCTGGGTGATGGCAGCACGCGTGCGCACGCTGCCGGCCGCTGTGGCGCCGGTGCTGGTGGGCACTTCGCTGGCACTGGGGGCCGGGCACTTCAGGGCGCTGGCGTTCGTCGCGGCGCTGCTCGGCGCGATCCTCATCCAGGTGGGCACGAACCTGTCCAACGACTACTCCGATGCCCGCCGGGGCGCCGACACCGAGGACCGTCTCGGGCCGGTGCGCGTGACCGCAGGGGGGCTCGTGCCGCCGCGCCAGGTGCTGATCGCGACCTACGTCACCTTCGGCTTGGCGGTGCTGTGCGGCGTGTACCTGGTGTACGTCGCCGGCTGGGAGCTGATCGCCGTGGGGGCGGCGTCGATCCTCGCCGGCGTACTCTACACCGGAGGCCCCCGTCCATATGGTTACGAAGGGCTCGGCGAGCTGTTCGTGTTCCTGTTCTTCGGCGTCGTGGCCGTCGTCGGCTCCTACTACGTGCAAGTGCAGGAGCTGCCGTGGCAGCCGTTCGTGTGCTCGGTGCCCGTGGGCCTGTTGGCGAGCGCGATCCTGGTCATCAACAACGTGCGCGACCTCGACACCGATCGGCGCGCCGGCAAGCGCACGCTCGCGGTGCGCCTGGGGCGTGAGCGCACGCGCAAGCTGTACGTCGCGATGCTCGCCGTCGCCTTCCTGTGCGGTCCGCTGCCGTGGGCGCTCGGCTCGATGAGCGCCTGGCTGCTGCTCTGCTGGGCGGCGCTGCCGCTGGCGGTCTCCGTCGCCCGCGTCGTGCGCACGCGCGTGGACGGACCGTCGCTGAACGGGGCACTCGCCAAGACCGGGGCGTTGCAGCTGCTCTTCTGCCTGCTGCTCTCCGCCGGGATCCTGGCCAGCGGCGGCATCGGCTCGTGAGGGACGCAGCCGGTGCGGCAGGCGGGGCCATGCCCGCCAACCGACCCGCGCCGCCGCGAGCGCCCGCCAGACCGGCACGGCGGGCCGCTCCCCCGGCCACACCGGCACGGCGGGCCGCTCGGTGCGGCTGACCCTGGAGCGGCGTACGCTGCGGCTGTCGCGGCCGTTCGCGAGCGCCAGCGGCACGGTGCGCGAGCGCGAGTTGGCGATCGTGACGCTCACCGACGACGAGGGCGTTGCGGGCCACGGCGAGGCGGCGCCGCTGGAGAGCTACGACGGCGTGAGCTTCGAGCGGGTGTGGCGAGCGCTCGAGGCCTACCGAGCAGTGTTGGCGGACTCGCACGGCATGAACGGCGCCCAGATCGTCGATGCCTGCCGTCAGGTCGAGGACCTGCCGGCGGCTCTGGCGGCGGTCGATCTGGCGCTGTGGGACCGCGCCGGGCGCCGCGCGGGTCAACCGGTGGCAGCATTGCTCACCGACCGCCCTGCAGACGCGATCGACGTCAACGCTGTGCTCAGCGCCACCGACCGCGCCACGGCGGCGGCGGAGGCCGAGCGCGCGGTGGCGGAGGGCTTCGTCTGCCTGAAGGTCAAGGTGGGCATCGGCGACGACGCGGGGCGCCTGGCCGCAGTGCGCGCTGCGGCCGGATCCCAGGTGGCGCTGCGTGTCGACGCGAATGGCGCATGGAGCGTGCCGGAGGCGGTGCGCAACATCGAGGCGCTGGCCCCCGTGGGCCTGGAGCTGGTCGAGGAGCCCACCCACGGCCTGCGCGCCGTAAGAGCGGTGCGCGAGCAGGTGGCGGTGCGCGTGGCCATCGACGAGACCGCCGCCGAGCACGGGGCGCTCGGCGCGGGCGTCGCCGACGCCGTGTGCCTGAAGATCTCACGCTGCGGCGGGATCGCCGGCCTGCTGGCGGCCGCTACGCTCGTGCGCGCCTCCGGCGCCGAGGTCTACCTGGCCTCTACGCTCGACGGTCCGCTGGGGATCGCCGCCGCCGTCCATGCGGCCGCGGCGCTGGCCTCGCGCGGGCCGGTGGCACCGTGTGGACTGGCGACGCTCGCGCTGTTCGCAGACCTGGAGAATCCGCTGCCGGTCACAGACGGACGCATCGCGGTGCCGACAGGAGCAGGGCTGGGGGTATCGGCGAAGTAGTTATTTCGCGTCGGCTGCGCCGTGCGCGGCGTTCCGTTCACGACGTGCGCCGCCTCCGTTGACGACGCGAGCGGCCTCCGTTCACGACGCGAGCGCCTGCGCCACCGCATGCGGACTCTCAAGCGGCAGGCGATGCCCGCCGGGCAGGACCGCGAACTCAGCGTCGGACAGCAGCTCGGCCATGCGCCGCCCTGGAGCATGGAACTTCTCGTCGCGCTCGCCTACGAGCACGACGACGGGCATGCTCAGCTCGCCCAAGCGCTCCCACAGCGGCCGCATCTCACCCGTGCCGACGCCGCGCAGCACCGCGGCGAGCGCCTGCGGCGAGTTGCATAGCTGCTGCGCGCGCATCGCCGCGTGGACCTCGGGGGGATCCTCGGCGAAGACCGGCTGAGCCTGCCAGCGTTGCATGAACCGTGCGAACGGCTCGCGCTCCAGATCGTCGGCCAGGGCACGGTCGGCGCGCCTGCGCGCGGCGCGCTCCCCGTCGTCCTCGATGCCGGCGGTGCTCGACACGAGCACAAGCCGTCGCACGCGCTCGGGGGCGGCAAGGGCAACGTGCAAAGCAATGCGTCCGCCCAGCGAGTAGCCGCACAGATCAAAACTTGGCGGGCTATGGCCCAGCACGTGTTCGACGCAGGCCTCGAAGGTGATGGCCACGGCGGCGTCGGCGGCGTCGCCGTGGCCGAGGAGGTCGAGCGCCAGCGGTGTGTAGCGTTCAGACGCAAGACGCTCCACGACGCCGTCCCAGGTGTCGCGGATACCGGCGAATCCGTGCAACAGGACCAGGTTCTCCGGCACATCGCGATCTTAGAGCCCTTGCTCAGTCTCCGACCGACACCACCCGACCACACCGACACCGGCTTTCCGTCCAACAGATCCCATCCGGCTCCATCCAGCAGATCCCCACCCAGCTCCATCCAGCAGATCCCCACCCAGCTCCATCCAGCAGGCCCCATCCAGTTCCATCCGCGAGACTCATCCGATGAGCAATCCAACAACCGACACGCACGTATTGCTGCGCGCCTTCGCCGACGAGCTGGCGCGCTGCGGTATGCGGGCGGCCTGCACGTCGCCTGGCTCGCGCAGCACGCCGCTGGTGCTGGCGCTCGCTCACGAGCCGCGTCTACGCTGCTACTCGCACATCGACGAGCGCTGCGCCGGCTTCTTCGCGCTGGGCCTGGCCAAGGCCTCGGGGCTGCCGGTGGCCGTGGCCTGCACCTCGGGGACCGCGGCCGCCGAGCTGTTGCCGGCGGCGATCGAGGCGCACGAAGCGCGCGTGCCGCTGCTGCTGCTGACCGCCGACCGCCCACCCGAGCTGCGCGAGATCGGCGCCGGGCAGACGATCGACCAGCTCAAGCTCTTCGGCGGCGCCGCGCAGTGGTTCTTCGACGTCGGCATCCACGAGGCCACGCCCGAGCGGGAGCGCTGGATGCGCACGCTGGCCTGCCGCGCCTTCTGGCGCACGCTGGAGGGGCGCCCGGGCGTGGTTCACCTCAACTTCCCGCTGCGCGAGCCACTCGTCAGCGACGAGCCGCTGCCAGCCGACGGGGAGGGCCGCCGCGATACCCTCCCGTACGTGAGCCGCCCGCCGGCGCGCCTCGCGGCACCCGAGGACATGGTGGTTCTAAGCGAGATCGTCGCCTCCTGCCGGCGCGGCGTCGTGGTGGCCGGACGACTCGAGCGCCACACGCCGCTGGGAGAGGCAGCCGCGGCTTTCTGCGCGGCAGCAGGCTGGCCGCTGCTGGCCGACCCGCTGTCGGGCGCGCGGCGAAGCGAAGCCGCCGTGGCGCACTACGACGCGCTGCTGCGCGACGGCTCCTTCGCCGCCGGCATGACTCCCGATGTCGTGCTGCGAGTCGGCGACCTGCCCACCTCGAAGCCGTTGCGCGCCTGGCTCGCCGCCCTGCGCGAGGTCCCTCAGGTCGCGCTGGACCCTGAGAATTGCTGGCAGGACCCTTCCGCCGTGCTCTCCCATTCCTTGGCATTGGACCCCGCCGCGGCACTATGGCGGCTGTCGGACGCCCCGCCACCTGTCGATCGCGACTGGCTTCAGAGCTGGCGCAGCGCCGATGAGCAGGCCGCCGAGGCGATCCTCGGGGTTCTCTCCGCGGCGGGACTGAGCGAGCCGACGGTCGCCGCCGAGCTGGGCGTGCTGCTGCCGGCCGAGGCGACGCTGTTCGTCGCATCCTCGATGCCGGTGCGCGATATCGAGAGCTTCTGGCCGGCACGCGCGGACCCGCCGAAGGTCCTGTGCAATCGCGGCGCCAACGGTATCGACGGAACCGTCTCCAGCGCCTTCGGCGTGGCCGCCGCGGAGGCGGGCCCGGTGGTGTTGTTGATCGGAGATGTGGCGCTGGCTTACGACATCGGCGGACTGCTGGCCCACAACAGGCTGGGGCTGGACCTGACGATCGTGCTGCTCGACAACGAGGGCGGCGGCATCTTCGACTTCCTGCCGATCGCCCGTTCGCGGACGGCGCGCGACGGCGACCTCTACACAGAGCACATCGCCACTCCGACCGGTCTGGACTTCGCCAAGGCCGCCGAGCTGTACGGGTTCGCCCACGAGCGCGTCGAGGATGTCCCGACCTTCCGCACGGCGCTGGCGCGCTCCTTCGAAGCCGGATCCAGCCGAAGCGCGGGCATCATCGAGGTACGCACCGAGCGGGCCGCCAACGTGGAGCTGCACGCCAGGCTATGGCGAGCAGTCGCATGTGCGCTGGACTCAGCTTGAGAGCAGCGGCAGGAGCGCCGCCAACTTCATCTCGGTCTCCGCCAGCTCGGCGCGGGGGTCGGAGTCCCGCACGACACCCACCCCGGCGTAGCAGCGAGCCACGTCGCGGTGCAGCAGGGCACAGCGCAGCGCGACGCAGAACTCGCCGTCGCCGGTGGCATCGGTCCACCCCACGGGCCCGGCATACCAACCCCGATCCATGCCCTCCAAGGCCGGGATCAGGGGCCGGGCACGCGCCAGCGGCTCGCCGCCGACCGCCGGCGTCGGGTGCATCAGCTCAAGCAGCTCGATCGCATCTAACGGCCGAGCGAGCTGTGCGCGGATGGGAGTGCCAAGGTGCTGGATGTTGGCCACCCGCACCAGCACCGGATCGGGTGTGGCCGTGACCCACAGCGCGTGCCGACTCAGAGTGCGCTCGATGCGTCGAATCACGATCGCCTGCTCTTCACGGTCCTTGTCCGAACGCAGCAGCTGCTCGCCAAGATGGTCATCGACGGCCGGGTCGGCGCTGCGCCGGGTGGAGCCAGCCAAAGCGAGCGTGCTGACGCGGTGACCCTCGCGGCGCACCAACAGCTCGGGGCTGGCGCCGATCAGCGTGCTCTCGCCGCGGCCCACGCAGAAGACGAAGCAGGAGGGGAACTCCGCGCGCAGCACGCCGAAGACCGCAGCGGGGTCATAGTCCGCGGGTGCGTGCACCTGCACCTCGCGGGCAAGCACGATCTTCTGCAGCTCGCCGCCACGGATCAACTCCACCGCGCGCGCCACAGCCGCCTCGTAATGCTCTGGGGGCATCGCGCTCGCCACCCGGCAGCGCCCCGCCGGGGCGGGGTCGAGCAGCGCCAGCGGGCGCGAGCGCAGCTCCGACAGCCGCCTGTGCAGACGGGCCAGCAGCTCCGCCGGGGTGTCGTCGGGGGAGGCGAGCGCGGAGAGGGTCATGCGCACACGACGCTTCCCCTGGGACTCGTCGCGGGTCAGCGCCAACTCGGGAACCACCAGCGAGGCGGGATCGAAGCCGCTCCACTGAGGCGAGGAGCCGCCGTCCTGCGCGAAGGCAAAGCCGCCTACGGCGACCGGACCTCCGCCCACCCCGCCCTGTTCGAGATCCCCCAGAGGGTCACCCACCGCCGCCGCGGCCAGCGAGCGCCAGCGGTCGGCCACCGCCGCGAAACGCTCAGGGCCATGGGCACAGAGGCCGATGACCTCGCCGAGCGCAGCCAGCGCCACCTGTTTGCGCTCAGGCTGCTCGAACACGAACCACGGCTCGCCGGGGCGGCGCGATGCGCATGCCACAGCGCTGGGATCGACATCGGCCGGCAATGACACCGTGAGCGTCGCCAGCGTCGGAGTACCGCTGCGCCGCGCGCGCTGCACGGCAAGGTCAAGGCGCGCCGCCAGCAGTTCGCGGTCGGCGTCCGAGAGCGCGAAGGCGGCAGGTCGCGGCGGAGATTCTGCCGCGACCCTCACAGGGCCAGTCTCACGTCTCGGAGGGCCAGTCTCACGTCTCGGCGCGGCCTCGCGATATGGCGATCTCGCCGGTGCGCATCATCTCGATCAAGCCGAACGGTCGCACCATGCTCTCGAACGCCTCGATCTTCTCGGTCGTGCCGGTCACCTCGACGATCACCGAACGCTTGGTCACGTTGACGACCTTGCCGCGGAAGATCTCAGTTATCTGCATCAGCTCGCCCCGCTGGGGGCCGTCGGCGGAGACCTTGAACAGCGCCAGCTCCCGCGAGACGGTGTCGGCGGGCTCCAGGTCGCGGATCTTGAGCACGTTGATGAGCTTGTGCAGCTGCTTGGTCACCTGATCGATCGGGTGCAGCGCGCCGTCCACCGTGAGCGTCACGCGCGAGATCCGCTCGTCCTCGGTGGGCCCCACCGTGAGCGTGTCGATGTTGAAGCCCCGCCTGGCGAACAGCCCGGCGATGCGCGTCAGGACACCGGACTTGTTTTCCACGAGGATCGACAGCACGTGTTTGCGGCCCGTGCGCAGGCTGCCAGCGGCCTGCAGCTCCTCGAGGCTCAGCGTCTCCTTGGTCGCCGGTTCACCCATGGATCTCACCTCGATTCCCGTGACAGCCTGGACCCGATGAGTGTTTGACGGCCCTCATCAGCCCACCATCTCTCTGGCGGCCTGGCCGGCGGGGATCATCGGATAGGTGTTCTCCTCGCGGGTCACGCGCACGTCCACCAGCACCGGGCCCTCGGTGGCGATCGCGCGCTTCATATCCTCCACGAGCGTGCCCTTGTTCTCGAAACGCATACCCGTTGCGCCATAGGCCTCGGCGAGCTTCACCCAGTCGGGATACTTGCCGGTGTCGACGTGGCTGTAGCGACCGTCCCAGAACAGCTCCTGCCACTGGCGCACCATGCCCAGGTAGCCGTTGTTCATGATGAACACCTTGATCGGGATCCCATCCTGCGCGCAGGTGGCCAGCTCCTGGATGTTCATCTGCACCGAGCCGTCGCCCGCGATGCAGCAGACCAGTCGATCCGGACAGCCCACGGCGGCACCCATCGCGGCGGGCAGCCCGAAGCCCATCGTGCCGAGGCCGCCCGAGTTGATCCAACGCCGCGGCGCCGGGAAGTCGTAGTACTGCGCCGTCCACATCTGGTGCTGGCCGACGTCGCTGGTCACGATCGCCTCGCCGCCAGTGGCCTCATGCAGTGCCTGGATCATGTACTGCGGCTTGATCTCCGAGTCGGCGCTGTCCTGGTAGCCGAGCGGGTGTTTCTCACGCCACCCTTCGATGCGCTCCCACCACTGCGACAGACGCGCGGGGTCGGCGCTGAGCGCGCGGTACTCCACGACCAACTTCGCGAGCACGTGCTTGGCATCGCCCACGATCGGGATGTGGGCAGGCACGTTCTTGGAGATCTCCGCCGGATCGACGTCGATGTGGATGAACTTGGCTCGCGGCGCGAACTCCGAGAGCTTGCCCGTGATGCGATCGTCAAAGCGCGCGCCGACGGCGCAGATCAGGTCGGCCTCGTCCATCGCATAGTTGGCGGCGCGGGTGCCGTGCATCCCCAGCATCCCCAGCCACTGCGGGTCTGGCGCCGGGAAGGCGCCGAGTCCCATCAGCGTGCAGGTCACCGGGAAGCGGTCGCTGCGGGCGAACTCCACCAGCTCCTCGGCGGCATTCGCGTTGACGACGCCTCCGCCCGCGTAGATCACCGGCCGCTGCGCCGCGGCCAACGCCTTGGCGGCCTGGCGGATCTGCTTCTGATTGCCCTCAAGCGTCGGCTGATAGCCGGGCAGGCGGATGTCGGTCACCGGCTCGTAGGGGATCTCCGCGCGCGAAAGATCCTGGGGAATGTCCACCAGGACCGGCCCCGGACGACCCGAGCGCGCGATATGAAAGGCCTCGTGGATTGCCCGTGGAATCTCCAGCGGGCTCTGGATCATGAAGGAGTGCTTGACGATCGGCATCGTGATTCCGATCGTGTCGGCCTCCTGGAAACCGTCGGTACCCAGCAGCTCGGTGCGCACCTGACCGGTGATGAACACGACCGGCACCGAGTCCATCATCGCGTCGCAGATCGGGGTGATCAGGTTGGTCGCTCCGGGGCCGCTGGTGGCGAAGGCCACACCCACACGGCCCGTGGCCTTGGCGTAGCCCTCTGCGGCGTGGCCGCCGCCGGCCTCGTGGCGCACGAGGATATGACGGATGCCGCCGTCCACGAACGCGTCGTAGGTGGGGAGGTTGGCGCCGCCAGGCAGGCCGAAGACGACGTCCACACCCTCCGCCTTAAGGCATTCCATCAGGGCATCGACTGCACGCATGGCACCGACCTCCTTTCGCTGAGTTCTCGGGAACGACAAATGGCAGGGACGTCGGCTGTCCCCGCCTTCACAAAGCCAGTGTATCAGCGGGTTTTTCGGGAACCTGGCACAACGCGCCCACCGATACCTGGCGCACGCGTCCACCCGTAGCTGGGCGAGACGCCAGCGTGACTCGCGAGCGACGCGCCCACCAGCCGGGGGGCGACGGAGCGCCTATGAGGATCCGATGGCTATGAAGATCCGATGGCTACGCCGATGCACAGCACGATGACACCGCCGACGGTGACCACCAACAGCGAGGAGCGCATCGAGACGTGCAGGAAGCGGTTGCGGATCCAGGCGATCAGGAACAGCTCGACGGCCACCACGCAGCCAGCCACCAGCAGCGCCTTGTGGACGTCGGAGATGATGAAGGGCAGCGTGTGAAAGATTCCGCCAAGCGTCGTCATCCCGCCCGTGATGGAGCCGCGCACGACCGCCGAGCCGCGCCCGGTCTCCTCGCCGGTGTCCGACAGCGCCTCCGACCAGCCCATGCTGACGCCGGCGCCGAGCGCAGTGGAGAAGCCGACGAGCAGCGCCGTGTGGGAACTCGAGGCGATCGCCGCCGCAAAGATCGGCGCCAGCGAGGAAACCGTGCCGTCGATCAGCCCCACCAACGCCGGCTGCACCACGCGCAGGATGAAGTCGGCCTCGTCGCGATAGCCCGCGCGACGGATGAAGCGCGCGATCAGCGACGTGTCGGAATGCGCGGTAGATGTCTTCCCCTGCACGGGTGGATTTATAGCCGCCGCCGCGGGCGACTCGTGCTCGTGCGCCTCCCCGGGCGGCGCAGTGGCGCTCACGAGTGCACAGCCTGCCCACTCACGAGTGCACGGCCTGCCCAGGCTCAAAGGATTCCGGCGCCAGAGCCGTCTCGGGGAAGTCCAGCTCGGTGCCACAGCGAGTGCAGATCGCGTCGTAGATCTTCGTCACGCGCCCGCAGCGCGGGCAGCGGCGACGCAGCTCATCACGCTCGTAGCGGTAGGCGATCGCTGTCATCAGGCCGATGATCGGAACAACCATCGAGATCAGGAACCACAACAGGAACGAGCTGCCCTTGATCCTGCCGACGACGCCCCCCGCCAGACCGAAGCAGATGGCGATGATGACGTAGGCCATCGCGACCCTAGAAGAGGACGCGCAGCGCCCAGATGATGCCAATTACCAGCACGACGAAAACGGCGGCACTGAAGAGGAAGCTGACGATGTGGATCACAAACCCCAACAGCAGCCAGACGGCCACGATCAGGATCAGCGCAGCCACGACCGTGCGGCCGATTGAGCGAGATGAATCGGGCGACGAGGTGGACGAAGGATCGTTCATGTGCTCAGTCTAGCCGCCCGCGAGTTGCTCGTGCACCAATCTGGCGACCTCGCCGCCGTCGGCGCGACCCTTCGTCTCGCGCATGACGTAGCCCACGATCGGCCCGATCGCCTTTGCGTTGCCGCCACGCACGCGCTCGGCAGCGTCGGCGTTCGCTGCCAGCGCGGCGGCCACGATCGCGGCCAGGTCCTCGCCGCCGCCCATCGCCTCGAGACCTTCCTGTGCGACGATCGCAAGTGGATCGCCCCCCTCGGCCACCAGGCGGTCGAGCACCTGGCGCGCGGCCCCGACGCTGACGCGCTTGGCCGCAACCAACCCAACGAGGGTCGCCAGCGCAGCGGCCTGTACACGTGAATGAGCTGGATCCTCGCCGTCGCCCAAGCGCCCGACCAGATCGCCCGTGACCCAGTTGGCCAGCGCCTGCGGCGGCGCCGCGGGGTCCGCCTCGGCGGAGAGCGCCGCCTCGAAGTAGTCGCCCAACTCCGCGCGGAAGGCGAGCTGGCGGGCGCTGTCGGAACTCAGGCCAACCTCATGCTCCAGGCGCTGCGCCCGGTCGGCAGGCAGCTCGGGCATCGTTGCGCGCGCCTGCTCGAGCATCTCCTTGTCGATCGCCACAGGGACGAGATCGGGCTCGGGGAAGTAGCGGTAGTCGTGCGCCTCCTCCTTGGAGCGCAGCGAGGTGATGCGCTCGGAGGCCGGGTCGAAGTGCAGCGTCTCCTGCGTCACCGTCCCCCCTGCGCGCAGGATCTCTTCCTGGCGGGCGACCTCGGCGCGGATGCCGCGCTCGATGAAGCGGAAGGAGTTCATGTTCTTCAGCTCCGTCTTGGTTCCCAGCTCCTCGGTGCCCGCGGGCCGCACGGAGATGTTGGCGTCGCAGCGCAGCGAGCCCTCCTCCATGTTGACGTCGCTCACGCCCAGCTGGCGTAGCGTGGTGCGCAGCAGCGTAAGCCACTCGCGCGCCTGCTCGCCCGAGCGCAGGTCGGGCTCGCTGACTATCTCCGCCAGCGGAGTGCCGCCGCGGTTGAAGTCCACGATCGAGGCATCTGAGCCGTGGATGCGTCCGCTGGCGCCGACGTGCACGAGCTTGGCGGCGTCCTCCTCGAGATGCACCCGGTGGATGCGCACCTCTCCGAGATGTCCCCCGCGGCAGAGCGGTTCGTCGTACTGGGAGATCTGGTAGCCCTTGGGCAGATCGGGATAGAAATAGTTCTTACGATGGAAGATCGAGCGAGGCGCCAGCTCGCAGCCGAGCGCCATGCCGATCATCAGCCCGAAGTGCACGGCGCGCGCGTTGGCCACCGGCAGGCTTCCCGGCAGGCCGAGGCAGACCGGGCAGATGCGCGTGTTGGGCGGCTCGCCGAAGGACAGCTCGCAACCGCAGAACATCTTCGTGCGCGTCGAGAGCTGCACGTGGATCTCCAGGCCGATCACCGGCTCGTAGTCGGTCCTCATACCCGCGCCGACGATCCATCGAAGGCGATCGCGCACTCCAGCGCGTACGCCGCGTCGAGCAGGCGGTTCTCGCTGAACACCGGCCCTGCTATCTGAAAGCCGACGGGCAGCCCCTCGCTGAACCCGCAGGGGATCGAGATCGCCGGGATGCCCGCCAGCGACATCGGCACGGTGCAGAAGTCGTTGAGATACATCGACCACGGATCCCGCGTCTTCTCGCCCAGCCGAAAGGCGACCGTCGGCGAGGTGGGCGTCACGATCAGATCGACCTCCGTGAAGGCCGCCGTGAAGTCATGAGCGATCTTCGTGCGCACCCGCTGAGCGCGGCCGTAGTAGGCGTCGTAGTAGCCGGAGGAAAGCGCGTAGGTGCCGAGCATGATCCGCCGCTTGACCTCGGCCCCGAAGCCGTCGTGGCGCGTGCGCGTGTACATGTCGAGCAGGTCCTTCGCAGCGTCTGCCCGCAGCCCGTAGCGCACGCCGTCGAAGCGCGCCAGGTTCGAGGATGCCTCGGCGGGAGCCAGGATGTAATAAGCCGCCAGCGCGTGCGGAGCGTGTGGCAGGCGGACGCTGCGCACCTGCGCTCCCAGCTCCTGCGCGCGCGCCAGCGTGGCCTGGAAGGCCTCGAGCACGCCGTCGTCGATGCCCTCGCCGGTCAGCTCCTCAGGGACACCCAGGCGCACGCCCTCCAAGCGCTCGGCGCTCGGCAGGGCGATCTCCTCGGGGAACGCAAGCGACGTCGCGTCGCGCGGATCGCGGCCCACCATGTGACGCAGCATCAGCGCCGCATCGCTCACGTCGCGCGTGAGCGGTCCCGCCTGATCGAGCGAGGAGGCGAAGGCGATCATCCCGTAGCGCGAGACGGACCCGTAGGTGGGCTTCAGCCCGACGATTCCGCACAACGCAGCCGGCTGGCGGATCGAACCGCCCGTGTCGGTGCCGAGCGCCCACGGCGCCAGGCCCGCGGCGACCGCCGCGGCGCTCCCACCCGAGGAGCCGCCGGGAACGCGCTCGCGGTCCCAGGGGTTGCGCACCGGCCCAAAAGCCGAGTTCTCGTTGGAGGATCCCATCGCAAACTCGTCCTGGTTGGTCTTAGCCAGCAATCTCGCCCCCGCCCGCTCCAGAGCGGCGACCACCGTTGCGGTGTATGGCGGGCGGTAGCCCTCGAGGATGCGCGAGCCCGACTGGCTGGGCACGCCCTCAGTGCAGAACAGGTCCTTGACGGCCAGCGGCACGCCATAGAGGGCCCCACGCGCTTGAGGCGCCTCATCCTCGGGCACCCCGTTCTCGGGGATCCCACCCTCAGGCGTCGCTGGGATCCCACCCTCAGGCGTCGCGTCGGCAACCCACGTGAAGCAGTTCAGCCCGCCGTCGCCCCTGCTGACATCCTGCGCCGCGCGCGCGCGGTAGGCATCGAACAGCTCGCCTGCCGAAAGCCGGCCCGCCGCGATCGCAGCCGCGGCCTGAGTGGCGGACAGCTCGAGAATGGCTGCGTCGCCCATGCCCACCGACACCGCCTAGGCCTGCGGACTGGGGACGAGAAATCCGTCGCCGCCGACGGACGGCGCCGACTCCAGGACCAGCGCTCGCGGCAGCGACGCCTGCGGCTCATCGGGGCGCAGCGCGCCCGTGACCTCCACCACGTGCGACGTCGGCGGCACGTCGGTGAGATCAAGCTCGCCGATCTTGGCGATGTGGTCGAGCACAGCCGACAGCTCGCCGGCCATCGCCTGCACCTCGTCGTCGCTCAACTGCAAGCGCGCCAGGCGCGCCACGTGCAGAACCTCGTCGCGGTCGATCACGGCGGGGGATTCTACGTGGCGCGCGGCGGCATACGCTCAGAGTGCCTGCTCGTGCGCGTCGACGCGCACCGTGTCTTCGTCAGTGAGCACCATGTCTTCGTCGGTGATCGCCAAATACCCGCCATAGGCAATCGCGGCGCACGAGACGAGCCCCAGGTAGGCGCCGATCTTGACGTCGGCGTGTGAGAACGGGTGGCTGATCAGCACCCTGTAGAAGACCAGTACCGTCGACAGCGCGCCCAACCCAGCGACGGCAGCGCTCAGCCCGAGCGACACACTGCGCCCCGTGAGCCGGAGCGCCACCAGCGCGACCGAGGCGAGGACCGTGAGCAGCAGCAGCCAGCGTATGACTTCCAGGGTATGCCATACGTTGGCGCTCGTACTGACGCCGGCGGCCCGTATGTAGATGCTGACGAGCGCCGGGACGTTCACACCGAACCACTTGAAGAAGAACATGAAGACGAACAACGCGATGGCCCCGGCGGCGATCGTGCGATCGCCACGGCGCAGACGACTGATCTCAAAGCCCATACGTAGACCCCCCCCGGGAAGTTGGCGGTGAACCGAGAGCGCTCAACGCCGGCATCGGCGGAGATTGCAACCCTTATTACAAGGACCAATTCGCCGCCATACCGGCGGATCCTGCCTGCTCAAACAGGCGGCGGGCGTGTCTGGGTGTCCGCATGTGGATACAGATCGGGGCGTTCGTCGCGAATCGACTGCCAACTTCCCGCCAGGATCGCCACCGCACCCACCAACGCCAGCCACGCCCCAGCGCATAGCATCGTCGCGTGTTCAGGCCGCTCCAAAACTCGTATGAGCGCGGCCACGACGCCGACGAATCCAAGCAGCGTGCCCCACACCGCCGCCGCGACCGGGAGCGCCGTCGAGCGCTCGGTGACGGTCGCCACGACGAGCACCAGCGCCCCGGCCGCAGCCAGCATCAGCAGCGCCACCGCCGGCCCGAAGGTCGCCCAGGCGTCGAGCTTGCCCTGCGCGTTCTCATACCACGGCAGGGTCAGCGCCACGATCACGCAGATAGCCCCGGCGAGCGCCAGCAGCTCTCCCAGCCGCAAGCGGCGCAGGCTCATACGTCATCCTCGATCCCTGCCTGGCGGCGGGCAGCCACGAGCGTGTTGCGCAGCAGCATCGCAACTGTCATCGGCCCCACCCCGCCCGGCACCGGCGTGATCGCACCGGCCACCTCGCGGACTGCCGCGAAGTCGACATCGCCGACGAGTCCGCTCTTAGTCCCCGTCTCCTCAGGCGTCAGACGGTTGACGCCGACGTCGATCACCACCGCCCCGGGCTTGACAAACTCGCGCGTCACCAGCCGCGGGCGCCCGATGGCGGCGACCAGGATGTCGGCGCGAGAACACACCTCGGAAAGGTCGCGCGTGCGCGAGTGACACGCCGTGACCGTCGCATTCACCTCTAGCAGAAGCTGAGCGATCGGCTTGCCGAACAGGTTCGAGCGCCCCACCACCACCGCCTCCGCGCCTTCGATCCGATCCCCGCTCATACCAACGCTCGCCAACAGCTCCATCACACCCACGGGCGTACAGGGACGCAGGCCCGGACGCCCCTGCGACAGCAGCCCGACGTTCACCGGTGTCAGGCCATCGACATCCTTGGCCGCGTCGATCATGCCGCTCAGCGTGGGACCGTCCAGCTGCGCAGGCACCGGCAGCTGCAGTAACACCCCACTGACCGCCTCATCCTCGTTCAGCGCCTGCAACAGCTCCGCCACCTGCGCGAACGACGCATCGGCGGGCAGACGCTTGTCGAAGGCCGCCATCCCCACCTCGCCGCACGCGCGCTGCTTGCCGCCCACGTACACAGCCGATCCGGGGTCCTCGCCCACGAGCACCGTCGCCAAGCCGGGCGGCCGCCCGACGCGCGCGACGAACGCCTCCACTCCGTGCGCCACTTCGGTGCGCACCGCCGCGGCGATCGCTTTACCGTCGATGATCTTCGCGGACACGTTTGGATCGTATTCCAGAGGCCGGCGAGCCGGGGGTCGATCAGTCGCCGCCGAACCGCGCGTACTCGCTCATCAACTTGCGTTCCGAGCCGTCGTCGGCGAAGCGCACCACGATCACCCCACGAGGCTCCACGCCCGTGACCACGCCCTCGCCGAAGGCCGGATGCACGATGTCTTGGCCCACGCGGAAGGCCCGAATCGAGGCCGACTCGGGGACGTCCACCCCATCCCAGGCCCCATCGTGATCGACCTCGACGTCGACATCGAGGTCGGTGTCCTCGGCGCGTCGGCGCCGGCGGTGACTGCGATCGCTGCCATTGGCCGCGCTCTGCCCGCCGCCGGAGCGCGTGAAGCCAGCGCGCAACCCCGAGCCCCCAGCCGCCGCGCCCGCGCCAATACCTGGCCGCGACAGCCCTCCGCCCTGCCCACCCCAGCGCGCGGCCGGCTGCTCTTCGAAGTCGGTCAGCTCTGAGGGGATCTCGTCGAGGAAGCGGCTGGGCAGACCGGCCGTGGGAGCGCCAAAGACCGAGCGGCGGCGGGCGTATGTCAGATAGAGCTGACGCTTCGCACGGGTGACGCCGACGTAGAAGAGGCGCCGCTCCTCCTCCAGGCTGCCCTCGTCCAGAGCGCGCGAATGGGGGAATACGCCCTCCTCGCAGCCGACGACGAAGACAGTCGGGTACTCCAGGCCCTTGGCGTTGTGCAGCGTCATCAACGTCACCAAGCTCTCCTCGTCGCGCCGCGAGTCGGCGTCGGCCATCAACGCGATCTGCTGCAGGAAGGCGTCGAGCGCTTCGCGCGAAGGCTCCGTGGTGGCATCGAACTCGCAGCCCACCTGCACGAGCTGTTCTAGGTTCTCGATGCGACCCTGCGCCTCGATCGTGCGCTCGGCCTCCAGCGCCTCGATGTAGCCGGTCTGCGAGAGCACCGCCTGGAGCAGCTCGCCGACCGCGGCCGGCTGATGCTCGTCGAGCACGCGACCTCGCAGGTCCTCCATCGTGCCCATAAAACGCGCCAGCGCCTTCTGCGCCGCCGTCCCCAGACCGGGGACGTCGGTGGGACGCTCGGCGGCCTCCCACACCGCGACGCCCAGCGTGTCGGCATGGACGAGCACCTTGCCCACCGACGCCTGCCCGATGCCGCGACGTGGCGTGTTGACGACGCGCGTGAAACTGACGACGTCCTGCGGGTTGGCCAGCAGCGTGAGATAGGCAATCGCGTCCTTGATCTCGGCGCGCTCGTAGAACTTGGTGCCGCCGATCACCTGGTAGGCGATCTCGCGCCGCACAAGCGTGTCCTCCATGACCCGCGACATTGCGTTGGTGCGATAGAAGACCGCGATCTCCGAACGGCTCGCGCCCTCGTCCACCAACCGCTCGATCTCACCCACGACAAAGCGCGCCTCGGCGTACTCGTCCTCCAGCTCGCGCACCGCGATCGGCTCGCCCTCGCCGAGCGCGCTCCACAGGCGCTTGGCGATGCCGCCGCGGTTGTTGGCAATGACGGCGTTCGCAGCCGAGAGGATGGTCTGCGTGGAGCGGTAGTTCTGCTCCAGCTTGACGACGCGGGCATCGGGGAAGTCCTCCTGAAAGTCGAGGATGTTGCGCACGTCGGCGCCGCGAAAGCCATAGATCGACTGGGAGTCGTCGCCGACGACGGCCAGGTTGCGGGGACCATCGAGGCTCACGCGACCCAGCGCACGCGCAGCCCGAAGGTCCGAGTCGGGCTGCACGCCGTCCTGTGCCAGCGCCTCGCCCCCCCCTCCGACAATCGCCTCGCCCCCCTTTCCGACAAGCGCCTCGCGCCCCCCTCCGACGAGCAGCTGCAGCAGCC
This sequence comes from uncultured Solirubrobacterales bacterium, assembly GCA_963715515.1. Taxonomy (GTDB): domain Bacteria; phylum Actinomycetota; class Thermoleophilia; order Solirubrobacterales; family Solirubrobacteraceae; genus Palsa-744. The sequence goes on along the minus strand of OY970249.1, from coordinate 2,794,306 downwards.
GGTACTGCGCGTGGTTGGTGTCCTGGTACTCATCGACGAGCACATGGCGGAAGGACCGCGCATAGCGCTCACGCACGTCCTCGAACAGCTCCAGCAGGTTGACCGTGCGGAACAGCAGATCGTCGAAGTCGACAGCATTCATGCGGTGCAGGTCGCGCTCGTAGCGCTCGTAGACGTCGGCCACGGTCTGCTCGAAGTAGGAGCCCACCTGCTGGCGGTACTGGGCGGCGTCGCGCAGCCGGTTCTTGGCAGCCGAGATCTGATTGGAGATCGCCACCGGCGTGAAGCGCTTGGGGTCCAGGCCCAGCTCGTCGATGCAGCGCTTAGTCAGCCGGCGCACGTCGGCCTGGTCGTAGATCGTGAACTGGCGCGTATACCCAAGTCGTTCGGCGTCTGACCGCAGAATCCGCGCACAGGCCGAATGGAAGGTCATCAGCCACATCCCCCGCGTGCCGTGCCCCAGCAGACCCTCAACGCGCGCGCGCATCTCCTGTGCCGCCTTATTGGTGAAGGTGATCGCCAGGATCTCCCCAGCCTGCGCCTGGTCGCTGAAAACCAAGTAGGCGATGCGATGCGTGAGCACCCGGGTCTTGCCGCTGCCGGCCCCCGCCAGAATCAACAGCGGCCCCTCGCCGTGCGTCACGGCCTCGCGCTGGGGCTCGTTCAACCCCTCCAAAAGCTCCTGCAGGTGCTCGGCGTGCGGGTTCTTGCGCATGGACCTCCAGCATAGATGCGGGGTCGGCGATCAGCCCCCAGCAGGATTCCCAGCCTCAGGCTCCGACGGGGCACGCACCGACCCCCAGCCGCTGCTGCGCCCAACACCCCGCCTCAGGGCCCGACGGGGCACGCACCGACCCTCAGCCGCTGCTGCGCCTCAGAAGCTGTCTCAATACCTCTTGGGGGAGGGTTTGGGTGTTGGGGCCCGAATCTTTCTGGGTGACATAACCCCGGGTGAGGGAGGTGTTCTGTGGCGGGCTCGGTTTGGCGGGTGCGGGACGAGCTGTGGGGGGCGGTCGAGCCGTTGCTCCCGGAGTGTCCGCCGGATCCGCGTGGCGGGCGTCCGCGTGTGGATGATCGTGTGTGCTTCAACGCGATCGTGTTCGTGCTGTTCACGGGGATCGCGTGGCGGCATCTGCCAGCGGAGATGGGCTGCTCGCCGGCGACCGCGCACCGCCGGCTGGCCGCCTGGCAGGCCGCGGGGGTGTGGGAGCGGCTGCACCAGGAGCTGCTGCGACGGCTGAATGCGGCTGGGCGGATCGACTGGTCCACATCGGTTGTTGACGGCAGCCATATTCGTGCGCTTTTGGGGGGCTCCACACCGGGCCCTCGCCGGTTGACCGTGCCCGTGCTGGCTCCAAGCATCATCTGATCACCGACTCTGGCGGGATCCCGCTCGCGATCACCCTGACCGGCGGTAACCGCAACGATGTGACCCAGCTACTGGCGCTCATTGACAGCGTTGGTCCGGTGGCCGGCAAGCCCGGGCGTCCCCGCCGGCGTGCCGAGCGGGTGCTCGCCGACCGTGGGTATGACCACGACAAGTACCGCCGCGAGCTCTGGAAACGCGGCGTGAAGCCCGTGATCGCCAAGCGCAATACCGAGCACGGCTCCGGGCTCGGCAAAGAACGCTGGGTCGTGGAGCGCACCTTCGCGTGGCTTCATAACCTGCGCCGGCTGAGGATCCGCTACGAGCGTGATCCCGGCCTGCACATGGCGTTCATGCTGCTCGGCTGCGCCGTGGTCTGCCAGCGCAAGCTCACCGACGCCTGAGTCAAGCCTCGTCTTCTCCGTCGTCGTCGAAGCTGCGCCGCCCGTACTGGTCCGGGATCGACCCCCAGCCCCAGATCGCCACCGGCGCCTCGGGCACGATCCCGTACTCCTCCAAGGGATCGCCCTTCTCCGGCTCGACGGTGCAGTGATGCTGCCAGTTATCGCCGAGATCGAAGACGTACTCGAACTCCTCACCAAACTTGACCTCTTTGGCGACCTTCAGCTTGGCATGGTCGAGCCACACCATTTCGGGCGCGAACGAGTCATCCGGGTAGCCGATCAGCCGGCCATCCGCCAGCTCAAAGTTATGCAGATGCGAGAGATCCCACCGCGCGAACGCCGCATCGATCGCCTCCGCGAACTGCTCAAACGAATGCGACGGGCCCACCAAGAAGACCCGCCCCGGCGCCGGGTCGCACGCAACCCCACCACCGCCGAGCAAGTCCACCCTGATCCGAAGCCACGTCCGCGCCACCGCCCCAACAGCCTACGGAGGTTATGAGACAACCTCTCAGTCTCACCCTCCCGCGGGATTTTGGCCCTTGACGGGCCGCAGCGGCGTGACGTTGGCTGGCGGCGCCTCGCTCTTGCCCCCCGACAACTCGCTCACCGCGCGCTCCAGCGCGCCCACACGGCTGGCCATTCCCTGCAACGCCTCGGCGATCGGATCCGGCAGGTGAATCCAGTCGGCGTCGGGGCCCTCCGGGCGCCTGCCGTCGACACGCACCGGATGGCCCGGGTTGCCGACCACCGTGGTGTTGGGCGGCACATCGGTGATCACCACGCTGTTGGCCCCGATCTTGGCGCCGTGGCCGATCGTGATCGGCCCCAGGAGCTTCGCGCCCGAGCCGATCGTCACGTTGTCCTGCACCGTCGGATGGCGCTTGCCCGTGGCGAAGCCCGTGCCTCCCAGAGTCACACCCTGATACATCGTCACGTCGTTGCCGATGCTCGCCGTCTCGCCCACCACCACACCCGAGCCGTGGTCGATGAACAGACCTCGGCCGATGTCGGCCGCCGGGTGAATCTCGATGCCGGTCAACGCGCGCGTGGCCATCGACAGCGAGCGCGGCAACAGCGGCACACCGGCCTCGTGCAGAGCGTGAGCCACGCGGTGCGACAGCAACGCATGAATGCCCGGCCACGTCGCCAGGATCTCCGCCGGTCCCACCCCGCGCGCGGCCGGGTCGCGGTCGCGGGCGGCCTTCACATCGCAGCGCAGCTCCTTTGCGACCCGCGTAAGGGTGCCAACTCCGAGCATCTTCGTCCACAGCCTAGCGTCCTGCCACTACGCGGCCAACACGGCCGCCCCCAAGCGGCCCCCTCAAAAAATCAGGGCGCGAAGAACGCCTGGGATATGTAGCGCTCGCCGGAATCCGGCATCACGACCACGATTCGCTTGCCGGCGCTCTCGGGGCGCTCGGCGATCCGCAGCGCCGCCCACAGCGCAGCGCCGCAGGAGATGCCCGCCAGCACACCCTCCCGGCGCGCGCAGCGCCAGGCGGTGTGGATCGCGTCGTCGTCGCTGACGGCGATCGTCTCGTCGAGCAGCTCGCGGTTGAGCACCGGCGGCACGAAGCCCGCGCCGATCCCCTGGATGCGGTGCGGACCGGCCGCCGCGCCCGCCAGCACCGCCGAGCCCAGCGGCTCGACCGCCACGACGCGCAGCGCGGGATTGCGCTCGCGCAGATACTCCCCCACACCCGTGATCGTCCCGCCCGTACCCACGCCCGCCACCAGCACGTCCACGCGGCCTTCCAGCGCCCGCTCGATCTCCGGGCCGGTCGTGCGCCGGTGCACCTCGGGGTTGGCAGGATTGGAGAACTGGTCGGGCAGCCACATGTCGGACTCCTGCGCCAGCGTCTGCGCGGCCTGCACCGCCTCGTGCATTCCGCCCATCGACTCGGTGATCCTGACCTGCGCGCCATAGAGCTTCAGTAGGCACTCGCGCTCGCGGCTCATGCCCTGCGGGAGCGTCAACACCAACTCGTAGCCCTTGGCCGCACACACCAACGCCAGTGCGATCCCCGTGTTGCCACTCGTGGCCTCCACGATCGTCGTGCGCCCGGGCTCGATGCGCCCCTCCGCCTCAGCGGCCTCGATCATCGCCACGCCGATGCGATCCTTGACGCTGCCCCCAGGGTTCATCGACTCGAGCTTCGCCACCAACTCCACCCCGTTCTCCCGCGCCTTCTCTTCCAGCATTCGCGGCAACCCCACCAGCGGCGTCCCACCCACAAGCTCTGAAATGTTGATCGGGATTTGGGGCATATGCCCGACAATAGTGGGCGCGTCGCCCGCGTGCCCTGCTGCCGGACGCAAGATTCGACCCAAGATCGCCCCTCTGTCCGTTCGCCGGCCGATGAGATGACATGGACGACGCGCCCCCCACACAACCACTCGGTCCGCTGCTCGCCGGCTTCGACGAGACGGCTGCGTTGGTGGCCGCCGAGGAGCTGCCCGAGGCGCTGATCATGGTCTTCGACGGGGACCTGCGCTTCACGCTCGTCGCCGGCCACGCCCTGCAGCGCCACCCCGATCGCGCCGTCTATCAGGAGGGGGCGCCGATCGCACAGGCCTTCCCCGCTGAGCTATGGCGCGAGATCGAGCCGCTCTGCCGCTCCGCGCTGGAGGGCGACACGCGCTCGCGCAAGATCCTCGCGGCCGACGGCGCGCACCATCTGACGATTGATGTCGGCCCGCTCTGCCTGCACCATCCCCCCGCCCCTCCCGTCATCGCCGGTGGCGTCGCCGTGGTGCTCGACGTCGCGGTCCTGCCGGCCGGGGCCACCGCAGAGACGCCCCCTCCCGCCGCGACGTCGTCCGCTGCCCTCCACCCGCGCGAGCGCTTCGAGCTGGTCTTTCAGCGCGCCCCGATCGGCACCGGCCTGCTGGATCAGGAGGGCCGCTGGGTGCTTGTCAACCAAGCGCTCTGCGACATCACCGGCTACACCTCCAGCGAGCTGATCGGTCAGCGCTTCTACGACATCACCCACCCCGAAGACCTCACCAACGACACGGCCCGCCGCCAGCAGCTCGTCGATGGCGAGATCTCCGCCTTTCAGACCGAGAAGCGCTACTTCAACGCCGCCGGCGAAACGATGTCGGCACTGCTCTCGGTCTCGCTCGTGCGCGACCAGGACGACGCCCCCCAGCACTTCATCGTGCAGATGCAGGACATCTCCGAGCGCAAGCACCTCGAAGAGCACCTGCGCCACCTCGCCGACCACGACCCACTCACCGGCCTGCGCAACCGCCGCCTCTTCGAACACGACCTGCGCCTGCAGATCGGGCGCTGCCAGCGCTACGCCGAGCAGGCCGCCCTACTCGTGGTCGACCTCGACGGCTTCAAGCTCGTCAACGACCGCCACGGCCACAAGGTCGGCGACGACGCGCTCAAGGCCGTCGCCCGCACGCTCACGCGCCGCCTGCGCGCCACCGACCTCGTGGCCCGCCTCGGCGGCGACGAGTTCGCCGTGCTGCTCCCGCACATGGACCTCCCCGGCACCGAGATCGTCGCCAAGGATCTGATGCGCGTCATCGAAACCTGCACCGTCGACGCCGGCGACACCGTAGTACGCCTCGCCGGCAGCGTCGGCTTCGCGCTGCTCGACCGCCAAACCGCCCACAACGACACCGTCCTGGTCGCCGCCGACAGGGCGATGTACGAGGTCAAGCGCGCCCGCGTCGCCGGCGGCGGGGCGGCGGTGCGCTGAAGGTACGTGGCTAAGTAGCTTGCTCGGCCAGGGCGGGAGCGGGCCTGCTGCAGGCAGCGGCACGGCCTGCTCAGATGTAATACATGCTCGTCCCCGCCTCGCGCGCCTCGCGCTCGATGACATCGGCGATGGTGGTCTCCGCGAGCACCTTCCTGGCGGCCTGCGCGGCATCGGCGAAGACCCCCTGCGCACCGTTTCCCAGGGGACCGTCGAGCAGCTCCACGATCTCCAGCACCGTCACCGTGGAGGGGTCGCGGGCAAAGCGGTAACCGCCCTTCACGCCCCGCTGCGAGCTGAGCACGCCGGCGCGGCGCAGCACCGCGAAGAGCTGCTCCAGGAACTGCACCGGCACGTCACGTCGGCGCGCCAGCTCGCCGATCGGCACCGGCTCTGAGCCCGAGCTGCGCCCCAGCTCGGCGAGAGCCAGCACTGCGTAGGGGGACTTGCTGGTGATCGAGATCATCGCGCCTTCACCGCGCGATGCTACGGATCTACAGCCAACCGCGCTCGGTGGCGATCAAGACGGCCTGCGCGCGATCGACGGCGCCCAGCTTGCCGTAGATGTTGTGCAGGTGCGTACGCACGGTGCTCGTCGACAGCGTCAGCTCGTGGGCGATCTGCTTGTAGACCTTGCCCTCGGCCAGCCTCTGCAGAACGCTCAGCTCACGCCCCGACAGCGGACAGGGGTCGATGTGGCGCTGGCGCTGGTTGACGGGGTTGGGCAGCTCATACATCACCCGGCGCAGCTCCGACGGTCCAAGCCCGATCATGCGTGCGCTCTGCAGCATCTCCGCGGGCGACACCGGCTCGCCCCGCTCGTAGTGGGCCAGCATGTCGGCCAGCCTTACGAACGCTGCCTCGCCCACCGCCTCGGGGCTGTGGTGGCGTTCGATCACCGTCGCCACGCCCACCGGCATTCCCCAGCGCCTGGCGAGGACGCCGCCAACCAGCGCGTGGTCGACGCCCAGCTCGCGGCGCTCCTGATGGATGCGCTCCTCGGGCGTCTTCGCGCTCTGGTGCACCTGCTCTGGGTAGCCCGGGTAGGCGTGCACTAGGACCAGCTTGCCGATGTCGTGCAGCAGGCTAGTCACCGTCAGACGGTCGCGGTGCTCGTAGCCCACCTCGCCCGCCAGCCTGTCGGCAGCGTGCTGCGTGGCCAGCGCGTGCAGACGGAAACGCTCCGGCGCCGCGTCCCACACGCTCGCGCGCTCGAAGAAGTCGAAGGTTCGCAGCCGGCTCGCCAGCGCCTGCACGGCCTGCGCGGATAGCAACTCCACAGCGCCCACCACGGTGTCCACACGCCCGCGCGCGCCCTGTGCCTGATTGGCCATTCGCAGCACCGCGATGATCAGCGCCACGTCGGACTCCACGGCGCTCACGACATCGGCCGTGGCCACGTGGTCCTTGGAGGTCACCGTCAGCAGGCGCTTGCGCGACTCAGCCAATGCCGGGAACGCCTCGAGCGCCTCGAACGCCTGTGTCAGGCGCCGGCCATGACCCTCGTTCTGGTGGCGAGTGCCGGACGCGCCACTGCTCGGGGCGGCCACGCCACCTGGAGCAGCCGCTGCGCGGCGTGCGCGCGCAACGGCGGGCTTCGCCTTCGCCTCCCCCTCTGACTTGGAAGCTGCTGCCTGCATCAGTGCTTACCTACCTTGGAATCGCCGACGCCCATTCCGTTGGGCGCGTATCGCGGCTCCTATCGGCAGTTGTGGACGTTTGGTTGAGGCGCAGCCTGTGTCAACTGGCCACGGCCAGCGCGCGGTCGATCCGCCGCAGCGTCTCCTCGCGCCCTAGCAGCGCCACGCTCTCGAAGATCCCCGGGGATATCGCCGTGCCGGTGAGCGCCACGCGCAGCGGCTGATACAGCTCGCGCGGCTTCACGCCCAGGCGCTCCTGCAGGGCATTCAGCGATCGCTGCACGCCCTCCTCGTCGAAGCTCTTCGCGTCAGCGAGCGCCTCGTGGATCTGCGCCAGCGCCGCCCGGCCGGGCTCGTCCAACCACTTCGCTCGCGCCTTCGGATCCTCCGCGCCGACCCCATCGAACAGGAACCCCGCCAGCGGCCAGAAATCGGCCAGCGTCTGGATCTTCTCCTGACTGATCCTCGCCGCCTCCGCCAGTCCATCACGGCCAGTGAACTCCTCCAAGCGCCGCGCCAGCTCCGCGGGCGCCAGGCCGCGGATGTAAACGCCGTTGAGCCACCGCAGCTTGGCCTCGTCGAACTGCGCCGGATTGCGGCTCACGCGCTCCAGCGCGAATCTCTTCACCAGCTCCTCGGTTGACATGACTGTCGCGTCGTCCTCGGCTCCCCACCCCAGTAACGCCAGGTAGTTGCGCACGGCCTCCGGCAGATAGCCCGCATCGCGCAGCTCCTGCACCGAGGCCGCGCCGTGGCGCTTGGAAAGCTTGCGCCCGTCGGGTCCGTGCAGCAGCGGCAGGTGCGCGTACACCGGCTGCGGCGCACCCAGAGCCTCCAGCACCAGCAGCTGCTTGGGCGTGTTCGACAGATGGTCCTCGCCGCGCACCACGTGTGTGATCCCGGCGTCGAGATCGTCGATGGCAACGGCGAAGTTGTAGAGCACCGAGCCATCCGAGCGGGCGATCACGGGATCGTCCAGGTGCACGTGCTCAAAACGGGTTTCGCCGCGGATCGCGTCGTGCACGATCGTGGCGCCCTCCTCGGGCACCCGCAGGCGCACGGCCCCCTCACGCTCGGACTCGCCGCGGAAGCCCCGCTCCACGCCATGGCGCTGCTTATAGGCCTTCACATCCTCGGCCGTAGCTGTGGAGCGGTAGGCATGCCCCGACTCGAGCAGGCCCTCCAGCGCCTCACGGTGGCGCTCCGCGCGCTGAGACTGGAGGATCGGGCCCTCATCCCAGTCCAACTGCAGCCAGCGCAGCGCATCGAGGATCTGCTCGACGTTCTCGGGCGTCGAACGCTCGCGGTCGGTGTCCTCGACGCGCAGCACCAGCGCCCCACCCGAGCCGCGCGCCAGCAGCCAGTTGAACAGGGCCGTGCGCGCCCCGCCGATGTGCAGGGCGCCCGTGGGCGATGGAGCGAAACGCAAACGCATAGGGTTCGCGCATGCTAATCGGAGCCCACGTCTCACCGGCCGGCGGTCTGCCCAAGGCTGTCGAGCGCGGCGAGGCGCTGGGAGCACGCTCGATCCAGATCTTCAACCAATCCCCGCGGCAGTGGCGCCCGACTGCCCACAGCGAAGAGGACATCGCGGCCTTCCGCGAGGCCATGGCGGCAAGTCAGATCGACGCCGTTGTGATCCATGCCGTCTACCTGCTCAACTGCGCCTCCGACGACCCCGACATCCGCGCCAAGTCGCTCACCTCGCTCACTCACTCCCTGCGCGTGGGCCAGCAGATCGGCGCGCAGGGCGTCGTGCTGCACCCCGGCTCGGCCAAGACCGGCGACGTAGCCGAAGCCATCGCCCGTGCCGGCGAAACCATCGCCGAGGCTCTGAAGGAGAGCGAGGAGTGTCCCCTGCATCTGGAGAACACCGCCGGCACCGGCGGCACGCTGGGGCGCTCCGTCGAAGAGCTGGCGGCCTTGATCGACGCAGCCGGCGGCGGCCACCGGCTGGGCTTGTGCCTGGACTCATGCCACCTCCTGGCCTCCGGCTATGACATCCGCAGCCGCGCCGGCATGGACGAGCTGATCGGCGAGGTCACCCAGAAGATCGGCCTGGAGCGACTCGGCTCGCTGCACCTGAACGACTCCCAGACTCCGCTCGGCTCCAACCGCGACCGTCACGCCAACATCGGCCAGGGCGAGCTTGGCGAGAAGGGTTGTGCCGTCTTCCTCTCAACCCCCGCCTTCGAGGATCTGGCCTGCATATTGGAGACCCCCGGCGAGGACCGATCCGGGCCGCCGCGCGCGGAAGTGGAGTTGGCCATGAAGCTTCGCAAGCGCGGCCTCGCACGACCGTGAGCACGGCGTAGGCCGGCTTGCAATCAGGCGGCGGCCAACGCCGAGACCGGCGGTGGCGAAGGAAAGATCTGAGCAAGCTCGGCGCGCAATGCGGGCACCGGCGACACGCGGTGGGCTCCCCCGAGGCGCAGCCGACGCCGGCCGGCGTCGGAAACCAGCTCGATGACCACCTCCGCGGAGCCCGGGAAACTCTCGATCAGGTGCTTGAAGTCATCGAAGGCACTCGCCGACAGCTTGGCGATGTCTACGCTCACGTGCACCGGCTGGGCCTCTTCGCTGCGCTTGGCCACGTCGGCCTTGGCGCTGGCGCTGGCCTGCTCGATCTCGGCGTCGGTCGGCGCGAAGGTCTCCACCGACTGCACCACCACGCAGGTCTTACCGGCTTCCTTGTGGTCCACGCGTCCGCGCACCAGCACCACCTGATCGACCCCCAGCGCCGCCTCGTGCTCAGCCATGGCCTTGCCGAAAACAAGGATTTCCACGGACCCCTCCAGGTCGTCGAGCGTGGCGAACATCATGTGGTCGCCGTTGCGAGTGCGGATGCGCTTGGCCTCGGTGATGATCCCGCCCACCGTCACCCAGTCCTTGTCGCGGCGGTCCGCCAGCGCCGCCAACGAGCAGTCGCTACGCGCGCGCAGCGCCTCGCGCACTGGCTTCAGAGGGTGCGCGGAGATGAACAGGCCAATCGCCTCCTTCTCCACCGCCAGCAGCTCGGCCTGCTCGAACTCAACGCTTGAGATCGGCGGATGGCTCGGCCTCATGAGGCTGGCACCCGGCAGCGGCCCCGTCGACTCCGCCGGCGCGGGTTCGAGATCGAAGATCGAGCCCTGGCCGATGGCGGCATCCTGCTGCGCCTTCTGCCCGGCGCCCTGGGCCTGCTCGAGCACGGCCAGCATTCCCATGCGGCTGGCGCCGGTGGAGCCCAGCGCGCCGCACTTGATCAGCGCCTCGATCGCCTTCTTGTTGACCGCACGGTTGTCGACGCGCTCGCAGAAGTCCCACAGCGATGTGAAACTCCCGCCCTCCTCACGCGCGCGCTTGATCGCCTCCACGGCCTGGTAGCCGACGCCCTTAACGGCATCCAAACCAAAGCGGATGTTGCCGCCGACGACAGTGAACTCGTGGTCTGAGAGGTTGACATCGGGGGGCAGGATCTCGATCCCCATCTCCTCGCAGCGCGCCACGAAGTAGGGCACCTTGTCCTTGGTTGACATGACCGAGGAGATCAACGCCGCCATGTACTCCGCGGGGTAGTTTGCGCGCAGCCACGCCGTGCGGTAGGCGATCAAGGCGTAACAGGCGGCATGGGACTTGTTGAAGGAGTAATCGGCCGACTTTTCGTTTGTCTGCCACAGAAACTCGATCACATCCGAGCTGGTGCCAGAGGCGCGGCAGCCTTCCACGAACTCAGGCTTCAGCGCGGCCATCGCCTGGCGGTTCTTCTTCCCGATCGCCTTGCGCAGGTCGTCGGCCTTGGCTCCGGAGAAACCACCGATGTCCTTGGAGATCTGCATGGCCTGCTCCTGGTAAAGGATCACGCCCTTGGAGGACTCGAGGATGCTCCGCAGGCGCTCGTCGGCGTAGGAGATCGCCTCGGGGTTGCGCTTGCCCTTGGCGTAGACCGGGATCTGGTCCATCGCCCCCGGGCGGTACAGCGCGTTGAGGGCGATCAGGTCGTTGAACTCGTCAGGACGCACCTTCTTCAGCGCCTCGCGCATCCCCTCGGACTCGAACTGGAAGACCCCCACAGAGTCACCGCGCGAGAGCATCTCATACGTCTTCGCGTCGTCGAGCGGCAGCGTCGTCATGTCAGGGCGCACCCCGGACTCCCCGTTGGACCCCTGAGCGGATCGCTCGATGATGTCCAGCGCGTCCTCGATCACGTCGAGGTTGCGCAGGCCGAGAAAATCCATCTTCAAGAGGCCGATTTCCTCGATCGGTTTCATCGAGAACTGCGTGACTGTGCGAAAGACGCGTTCGCCCTGCGCGCCCGTGCCGGCGTCGGCGAGCTGCAGCGGCACGATGTCGGTCAGCGGGCGATCGGCGATCACGACGGCGGCGGCGTGGATCGACGAGTTGCGCACGATCCCCTCAAGTCCCTTCGCGACGTCGACGATGCGGCGCGCGTCGGGCTCCTCGTCGTAGGCCTTGCGCAGCGGCTCGCCGGGCTTCAGGCAGTCCTCGAATGAGGGCGCGCGACCCATGATCGGGTCGGGGATCAGTTTCGCCAGACGGTCGCCGGCGCCGTAGTCGAAACCCAGCACGCGCGCCGCGTCGCGGGTGGCGGCGCGCGGAAACATCTTGCCGAAGGTGACGATCTGCGCGACCGACTCGCGGCCATACTTGTCGGTGACGTAGCGCATCACCTGCTCGCGCCCGCGCACAGAGAAGTCGATGTCGATGTCTGGCATCGACACGCGCTCTGGGTTCAGGAAGCGCTCGAACAGCAGGTCATAGCTCAGCGGGTCGACGTCCGTGATCGCCAGGCAGTAGGACACGATCGAGCCGGCAGCCGAACCGCGGCCGGGACCAACCGCGATGCCATTCTCCTTGGCGTACTTCACGAAGTCCCAGACGATCAGGAAGTAGGCGTTGAAGCCCATGCGGTCGATCACCCCCAGCTCCATCTCCATGCGCTCTACGGCCTGCGCAGGTGGCGGGTCGCCGTAACGCAGGCGCAGACCCTCCTGCACACGCGCGCGCAGGTAGTCGCGCTCGGGCATGCCGTCGGGCGTGGGGAAGCTGGGAATGAGCTGCTTGCCCAACTCCAGCTCCGTTGCGCAGCGCTCGGCGATCTGCACGGTGTTGGCGATCGCCTCGGGCCACTCCGCGAAGGCCGTGGCCATCTCCGCGGAGTCGCGCAGGTAGAACTCGTTCGTGTCAAAGGTCAGCTTGGGAGCGGCCAGCGTGCTCTTGGTCTGCACGCACAGGAGCGCAGTGTGATGGTCGTAATCCTCGCGGCGCAAGTAGTGAACGTCGCTCGTGCCAACCAGGCTGCCACCGACGTCGCGGGCGATGCGCACGATCCCCTCGTTGCACTTCTCCTGCGCCTCCAGACCGTTCTTCTGCAGCTCGAAGTAGACGTTCTCGGCGCCGAAGATCGCCAACAGGTCGTCGGCGTGCGCGCGAGCCTCCTCGGGGCGATCCTCCAAGAGACGCTGGCAGAAGCGCGAGGCCAGGCAGCCTGTGAGCGCGATCACACCCTCGGCGTGCTGCTCCACCTGGCGCAGGTCGACGGTGGGCTTGCCGCGGTGCAGACCTTCCAGGAAGCCGGCCGAGGAGAGCTTGACAAGGTTGCGATAGCCCGCGTTGGACGCGGCGAGCAGCGTGAGGTGGTTGCGCTCGACCTTCCCCGGGCCGGTAGCGGTGTGGTCCTCGACGAGGTAGATCTCACAGCCCATGATGGGCTTGACATCGTGCTTGGCACAGGCGCGGTGCAGCTCCACGGCACCGTTCATCACGCCGTGGTCGGTGAGTCCCAAGGCCGGCTGGTCAAACTGCGCGGCGCGCGCGGCAAGCGCCTCGATCTTGCAGGCGCCATCGAGCAGCGAGTACTCGGAGTGCACATGCAGATGGGCGCAGGAAGGCTTGCTCACCGCAGGGGATCTTAGGCGGCGCGACGGCGGAGGATCGGAGCGGCTAGGAAGCGAGGCCCTGGGCTCGGTCCGACCAGCCGAGCAGCAACTCCAGCGGGTCCCTGGGGCCCTCCACAAGCACCTGCTCCCCAGGCGGAAGAGGAGCCCCGGCGAGCATGCACAAGAAGGCCCGCTCGCTCAGATGGACCGTGCTCAACGGCCGCTCGCCGCGTACCCGCGTGACCGCGAGAGGATCGCCGTCGCGGACCTGTGCATACAGCGTGGCGCTCGGCGGGCCCTCGATGGCGAAGGCCAAGACAAAGCTGTGTCCACGAGTCCAATCGGGATAGATCGCCTCCGAGAGCGCCAACAGAAGCAGGCCCGGCCACACGCGAATGTCGGCCTCGGCGAGGTCCGAGAGCGCCAGCGGCGCACGGCGAGCCTTCATCAGGCGTCGCACGCGGCGGCGGCTGCCGCGCGCCCTGACATCCGCCAGGCGCCGCCCGACCCCCCCACCGGCCAACTCGGCGAAGGCCGCCGCGGGACCCTCCAAGACAAAGTCGCCCTGTTCGGCGCCGGCCGCGGGAGCCGAGCCTTCGGAGGGCCGACGTACCGTCGCTCGCTCGCCGTCAAGGCGCACCTGCGCATCGCCCAGCCCGTCGATGCGCAAGGTGTAGGTGAGCGCTTTCTTGAGAACCAGCCGCTGCGCGGGAAGCAGTTCGCAGATCAGCTCGCCAGCCAGCTTCGCGTCGCGCCGCTCGGCCACGCGACGAATCGCCGGCGCGAGCCAGGAATGTGGCTGCGCCGTCAGGGCCAGCACGCGGGGGGTGAAGGGCTCGGGTGCGGCCTGCGGCTCGGGGGCAGCCTCCGGCTCTGGTGTGGTCTCCAGCTCTGGTGCGGCCTCCAGCTCGTGGTCGGCCTCCACCGCGGCTGCGCGCTTCGGCTCAGCGTCGGCCGCCAAGGCGGGCGCAGGCTCCGGCTCTGCGTCGGCTTTCAGCGCAGGTGCAGGCTCCGGCTCGGAGATGGGCTCCGGGGCGGGCTCGGACGTTGGCTCGGGTGCCCGCTTGACCTCCTCAAACTGCTCCTCCGGCTCGACCGCGGGCGCCACACGCGCACGCAGGCGTGCGACGGCAGCCGCGAGCGCATTGGCCATCTCCTCACGGTTGGACTCCTCTGGCACGAATGTCGCGGCAGGTGCGGCCGCGACCTGCGTTCTCCGCAGGTGCGCGACGAGAGCCTTCAGCTCGCGCACGATCAGCTCCATGCGGGCGTCGCTGCGGTGCACTCCCTCCAGCCGCTGCTCAAGCTCCAGCTCGCGGCGCCCCAGCTCGGCCTCGCGCTCGGCCAGCTCCAGTTCGGCGCGGCGTGCGGCGGAGCGGCCGGTGGCCGCTGCCTGCTCCGCCTCGGACAGCTCACGCCGGACGATCTCCAGGCGCTCGGAAAGCTCACGTGCATGACGCTCGCCCGCCGCCAGGCGCCGTTGCAGCCGGTCCAGCTCGCCGCGCTGCTCGCGCTCCAGGCGCTCGCGCTGTTCCTCGGCCTCCACCCGCAGCTGCTGCTCGGCGTACTCGCGCTGCTTGACGCTGCGCACCTCGTGTTCGCGCTGGGCGAGCTGCTCGGCGGTACGCCGCTGCTCCTCCTCGGCCTCGCGCAGGCTGCGGCGCAGCTCGGCGACGTGTCCCTCCAGCGTGCGCACCGTCACCTCGGCCTCCTCGGCACGACGGATGAGCGCCGGGTCGCCAGGCTCGACGCGGCGCAAGCGCCGTTCGGAGCCGCCCGAGGTGCTATCTCCGTCCGCCATCACCTGATGGTCAGAGTATGGGCGACGCCGGACGCGACCTGAAGCCGGACACGACTGGAAGCGGACACGACTAGAAGCCGGGACGCGATCAGAAGCCGTTGCGACCTAGGATTCGTTGCGCAGACGCCAGGCCATGCGCGACTGCAACGACCACAGCTCGATGAAACCTGGTGAGGCGCTCTGCGAGAAGAGTCCGCCGGACTCCGCAAAAGAGGCCAGCGAGGCGTCGTAGACGGCGTTGGGCGACTCCCGCGTGACCACCCTGGCGGAGCCCTTGTAGAGCTTCAGTCCGATCGTGCCGGTGACGCGCTCGTTGACCGACTCCATATAGCCGTCGAGATCGAGGCGCAGCGGCTCCCACCAGAGGCCGGCGTATACGATGTAGGCCCACTGACGGTCGAGCTGGGGCTTGAACTGGTTCTGGTGGATCGTGCAGACCAACTTCTCAAGCTCCTGATGAGCCGTCAGCAGCAGGGCAGCGGCCGGCGCCTCGTAGATGTCGCGCACCTTCAGACCGACGATGCGGTCCTCGATGTGGTCAACGATGCCGACGCCGTTGCGGGCGCCGATGGCGGCGGCGCGTTCCAGCAGCGCGACCAGCTCAAGGCGCTCGCCGTTGAGAGCGACGGGCAGCCCGCGCTCGAACTCGACGGTCAGCAGCTCGGGCTCCTCGGGCGCCAACTCGGGGCGGGTGACGAGCTGGAACACATCGTCGTCGGGCGCATGCGCGAGGTCCTCGATCCAGCGCCCCTCCGAGGAGCGCCCCCAGAGGTTGTCGTCGATTGAATAAGGCGCCACCTCGGTCCCGCCTTTGACCGGAATGCCGTGCTCGCGCGCGTAGGCGATCTCCTCCTCGCGCCCCATCTGCCAGGAGCGCACAGGCGCAATCGTCTTCAGCTCGGGTGCAAGCGTGGCGACGGTGGCCTCGATGCGGACCTGGTCGTTGCCCTTGCCGGTGCAGCCGTGGGCGATCGTGTCGCAGCCGCTGCGGCGCGCGTAATCGACGGCGAGCTTGGCGATCAGCGGGCGCCCCAGGGCGGTGAACAGCGGATAGCCGCCGCCGTAGAGCGCGTTGGCCTTGATCGCCGGCGCGACGAAGTCGCGCGCGAACTCCTCGCGCGCGTCAACGACGTGACACTCCACGGCCCCGAGCATCCGCGCCTTGCCCTCGATCACCTCGTAATCCTCGCCGGGCTGGCCGAGGTTGACGGTCAGGCAGACGACCTCGGCCTCGTAGGAGTCCTGGATCCACTTCAGCATCACGCTCGTGTCGAGACCGCCGGAATAGAGCAGCAGCACGCGCTTGACCTCGGCGGGGTCGGCCTCGTAGGAGGCCGTGCGTGGCGGAAAGCTGTGAGCGTCAGGGGAGTCGGAGGCAGTCACGGTCGGGGAAGGCTACTGAGGAACCTCCAACGCGGCGCCCAGCCGCTCGATCGCCAGGTCGACATCCGCCTCGTCGATCACCAGGGGCGGCAGCAGCCTGACGGTCGTCGGTCCGGTGGCGTTGACGATCAGCCGCTGCTCCAGCAGCGCCCGGCTGACGACGGCGGGTGCGGGGATATCGAGTTCGCAGGCGAGCATCAGGCCGCGTCCACGCACGGAGAGGACGTGCGGAAGCCGCTCGAGGCCGCCGGCAAGGCGCATACCCAACTCACGCACGCGCGCGAGCAGGTCGGGGTCGGAGAGGATCTCCAGCGCGGCCAGCGCGGCGGCGGCGATGACGGGGCCACCGGCGAAGGTCGAGCCGTGGTCACCGGGCGCAAACACGTCGGCGAGGCGCGGGGAGGTCACGAGCGCGCCGATCGGCAGGCCGCCGCCGAGCGCCTTGGCCGTGGTGAAGGCGTCGGGTAGGACGCCCGTCTGCTCGTAGGCCCACAGCGATCCCGTGCGCCCAAGACCGCACTGGATCTCGTCGAAGACGAGCGCAGCGCCGTGACGGTCGCAGGCGGCGCGCGCGGCGCGCAGCAGCTCCCCGGAGAGCACGTTTACACCAGTCTCGCCCTGGATGGGCTCCAGCAGCACGGCGGCGGTGCGCTCGTCGAACGGCCGCCGTGAGCGCCTGCGGGTCCGGTGCGACAGCACGAAACCCGGGCACGAGCGGCGCGAAGGGGGCCTGCTTGGACTCCTGCGGCGTTGCCGAGAGCGCGCCGTAGGTGCGCCCATGAAAGGCATTGTGAACGGACACGATGTCGCCGCCCGGGCGCGCCTTGCGCGCGAGCTTGAGCGCCGCCTCGACGGCCTCCGCGCCGGAGTTGCAGAAGTAGACCTTGCCGCCGAGGCCCGTTCGCGAGAGGCGCTCGGCCAGGCGCATGGCGGGCTCGGTGTAGAAGAGGTTCGAGGCGTGCATCAGCCGACCAACCTGCTCGCGCACGGCCGCCACCACGCGCGGGTGGCAATGCCCGACATTCGTGACCGAGATGCCGCAGAGGAAGTCGAGGTACTCACGGCCGTCGAACGTCCCACAGACGGGCGCCCTCGCCGCGCACGAACTCGACGGGGAAGCGCGCGTAGGAGGGGACGACCGATGCCCTCTCGATCTCTTGCAGTTCCGCGAGGCTCACGGGGCGTCCCTGACCTTGGTGCCGATCCCAGCGTCGGTGAACAGCTCCAGCAGCAGCGAGTGGGGCAGCCGCCCGTCGATGATGTGGGCCGAGTCGAACGCCCCCCTCGATCGCCTCGACACAGGCCTGGAGCTTGGGGCGCATCCCTCCGTCCAGGCCGGGCAGGGCTTCGCGCACCTGCGCGGCGGTGGTCTGGCCGATCAGAGTCGAAGGATCCCCAGCGTCGGCGAGCCAGCCGGGGACGTCGGTGAGGAAGATCATCTTGTAGGCGCCCAGCGCGCGAGCGACGGCGCCGGCGGCCTCATCGGCGTTGACGTTGTAGGAGTGCCCCTCGCGGTCGGCGCCGACTGAGGCGATCACGGGGATGTAGTCGGTGGAGACGTGGTTGAGCACGTCAACGTTTACGCGCTCGATGCGCCCGACGAAGCCAACGTCCTCGCCCCCGGGCGCGGCGCGACGCGAGACGCGGAAGAGCGAGCCGTCGTCGCCGCAGAGGCCGACGGCGGGCTGCCCGTGGCGATTGATGCGCATCACGATTTCCTTGTTGACCTTGCCGACGAGCACCATCTTGGCGACCTCGACGGTGTCGGCGTCGGAGACGCGCAGGCCGCCGATGAACTCCACGGGCAGGCCCAGGCGCTCCATGTAGGCGGTGATCTCGCGGCCACCGCCGTGCACGACGATCGGATTCAGGCCGACGTACTTGAGCAACACGATGTCGCGCGCCAGCTCCTCGCGCAGCTCGGGATCCTCCATGGCGGCGCCGCCGTACTTGATTACGACGGTCTTGCCGTGAAACTCGCGTATGTAGGGCAGGGCCTCCAGCAGCGTGCCGACGTCGCGCATCAGTGTGTCCTCCGGTCGATGGGGGCCGTGGGTCCGGTCATGTGGTGTAGTCGGCGTTGATCGTCACGTAGTCGTGGGAGAGGTCGGAGAAGAAGACCTCGGTCTCGGCGCCGTCGCCGGGCAGTGTTATCTCGTACTCGACCTCTCGGCCCTGGATGGCCTGGGCAAGCGCGCGCTCGTCATAGGGGATGGCGGCGCCCGCGGAGCACACCTGAGTGCCTTCGATCGAGATATCGACGGGCAGCGGCGCCGTCCCCGGCAGCGCGCCGCCGATGGCCTGCAGGATGCGCCCCCAGTTGGGGTCGCATCCGTTGAGCGCGGCCTTGACCAGGGGCGAGTTGGCCACGGCGCGCGCGGCCGCCTCCACGCCGTCGAGATGCCCGCCGCGCACGACGACGCGAGCCATCCGCTCGGCTCCCTCGCCATCGGCGACCATCAGGATGGCAAGCTGGCGCAGTAGCGCGTCAAGCGCCTCGCCGAAGCGCAGCTCGTCCTCGGACTCCGGCGCGATGGCCACGCCCGAGGCGCCCGAGCACATGAGGATCGCGGTGTCGTTGGTGGACAGCTGGCCATCGACCGAGCAGCGGTCGAAGGAGCGCTGCACGCACACCCCCAGCAGCAGATCCGCGGTCTCAGCTTGCAGCAGGGCGTCGGTCTGGACGAAGCAGAGCATCGTGGCAAAGCGCGGCGAGATCATCCCGGCGCCCTTGCACTGTGCGCTCAAGCGCACCATGCCGGAGGGCAACTCGACAGCGAGGCACGCGCGCTTCTCGAAGGCGTCAGTCGTCTGAATGGCTTGCTGAAAGTCGCCGTCGCCCTCGCGCCGCAGCTGCGGACGGGCATCGAGGATGCCGCGCAGGAGCCGGTCCATCGGCAGGTAGTGGCTGATACCGCCAGTGGAGCCCAGCGCCACCTGGTCGGCCGGCACGCCCACGGCGACGGCGACGGCGCCCTGGGATTTGGCGGCGTCGTCGAGGCCGCGCTGACCGGTCGCGGCGTTGGCGCAGCCGGAGTTGGCGAGCACCGCGCGGATCGCATCCAGACGGCAATGCTCCTGGCTGACCACGACCGGCGCCGCGGGCGTGCCAGTGGCGGTGAAGCGCGCCGCGCTCACCGGCCGCTCGGCGTCGCACACCAGCAGTCCCAGGTCGGGATTACCGGAGGGCTTGATTCCACAGGCCACCCCCGCCGCGCGGAAGCCCTGCGGCAGCCCCGCGGAGGGGCCGAGATCGCGCACGTGCGCCAGTGGAGGCGCCCAGCGCGAGTAGAAGAAGGGCTGCGGAGGGCCGGCGGCCGTCCGATCGCCGCGTGGCGCGGGGGTGAGATCGGTCGAGCCCGCGCCGGACTGCCCGGAGAGCTGCGGCTCGCTCACCAGGTCGCTCGGGTCAGGCTCGGCGACCGTCACAGCAAGCCCTCCGTCTCAGGAAGTCCGAACATCAGGTTGAGGTTCTGCACAGCCTGCGAAGAGGTGCCCTTCCAGAGGTTGTCGATCGCAGCGAAGACGAGCACCTTCCCCGTGTGCCGGTCGGCCGCGGCGAAGAGACGGCAGAAGTTGGTCTCGCGCACCTCGCGCACCCCCGGCGGCGTCGTGACCATCTCGACAAAGGGCTCGGAGTCGTAGGCGTCGCGGTAGAGCTGTGCCAGCTCCTCCTCGCCGACGGGGCGCGTGGGCGTTACGTAGCAGCTCGCCATCTCCCCCTGGTCCAGCGGCACGAGATGAGCCTGGAACTGCACCGCCAGCTTCGGATGGGCGGGATCCAGATCGTCGAGCTGCTCCTCGATCTCGGGGGTGTGACGGTGGGCGGCGACCTTGTAGGGGGTGATGTTCTCGCCGGCCATCGACATGTGGGTCGTCTCGTCGAAGATGCGCCCGGCGCCAGAGAGACCCTGCTTGGCGTCGATGACGACATCGGAGAGCAGTCCGGCGCGCGCCAGCGGCGCCAGCGCGAGCACGGAGGCCGTGGGGTAGCAGCCGGGGTTGGCAACGATCCGCGCAGTGGCGATACGCTCGCGGTGAAGCTCCGTCAACCCGTAGACGGCCTGTGGGAGCAGATCGGGGCGGGGGTGCTCTCCGTACCACTGCTCATATGTGCGAACGTCCGATAGGCGAAAGTCGGCGCTGAGGTCGATGACGCGCGCGCCGCGCTCCAGCAGCACGCCCACGGTGGGAGCGGCGGCGGCGTGCGGGTAGGCGACGACGGCAGCATCGACATGCGCCAGCCGGTCCAGATCGAACGGCTCGATCTCCAGGGGCACGCGGTAGCGCGGATAGAGATCGTCCAGGCGCCGCCCGGTCTCCGAGCGGCCGGTTATGGCAACCAACTCGAAGCGGGGATGACGCCAGAGAAGGTGGGCGGCCAGGGCACCCGCGAAGCCGGTGGCGCCAGCGACGAGCACGCGTGGCGAGCCGGGCGCAAACGATTGGGCGTACGTGGCAGGGACTCGCGACGGAGCGGCAGCCGAAGAGCCCTGTTGCTCATCGGGGATGGCTGGGTCAGGCACGCAGCTCGCCCCCAAGCTCAGCCAGCGCAGCGACGATCCGAGTGCGCACCGGCGCGACGTCCTCATCGGTAAGCGTGCGATCGGGGGCGCGGAAGGCAAGCGAGAGCGCCAACGAGCGCCTGCCCTCGCCCACCTGCGGGCCGGTGTAGACATCGAAGACCTGCACGTCGGCCAGCAGCCGACCGCCGGCCTCGCGGACGGCCTGGAGCACGACAGCGGCGGCGGTGTTCTCGGGCAGCATCACGGCGAGGTCCTGGCGCAGCGGCGGGAAGCCGATCAGATCGACGTAGCCGGGCTGCGAGCCACGAGCTGTGAGCAGGTCGAGGTTGACCTCGAGACAGGCCGCGCCGGGCAGCTCCCACGTCTGAGCGACCAGCGGATGCAACTCGCCCAGCCAGCCAACAGGAGTCTCGCCGAGCAGTACCGCGGCGCTGCGACCGGGGTGCAGGAACGGCTCGGGCTTGGCCAGGAAGGAGAGATCGGGGACCCGCAGCGCGGCGGAAAGCGTTTCGAGCACTGCCTTCGCCGCGAACACGTCAGCTCGCGGCGGCTCCACGGTCGATGTGTTGGCCCGCCAATCGACCGGGGCCAGACGACCGCAGAGCAGCACGGCCAGCGAGCGGTGTTCCTCGATCAAAGAGTCCTTGAGCCTGAAAACGGTCCCCACCTCGAACAGCCGTAGATCGGAGGCGCCGTGTGCGAGGTTGTGCCGCGCGACGTCCAGCAGCGAGCCGAGCAGCGTGGTGCGCAGCTGCGACTGCTCCTCGGAGAGCGGGTTCTCGACGACGACGGCGCCGCGGCGCTCGTCCTCGGGAGGCAGGCGCAGACGGTCGGCCAGAGCGGGCGACGCGAAGGTCCACCCCACCGCCTCATACAGCCCGCGGCCCACGAGCGCATCCAGCGCTCGGCGGCGCAGTCGCTGCTCCGGCGTGAGCAGGCCGTAGGCGCCGCGCCGCTTGGGCAGCGTGGCGGGCAGCCGCTCCAGCCCGTCGATGCGGGCGACCTCCTCGATCAGGTCGGCCTCGCGCGTTACGTCGTCGCGGCGTAGCGGCGGGATCGTCACGTCGAGCCCTGCAGGGACGTCGGCGGTCTGGAAGTCGAGCGCCCCCAGGATCTGCGCCTGGCGCGCACGCGCGACGGGCACGCCCAGGATCGCCTCGACGCGGGACTCGCGCAGCGCGATCGTCTGTGGCGCCGGCCCGTCGCCGCCGACATCGAGCGTGCCCGGCACGAGCGTGGCACCGCATAGCTCGATCATCAGCCGCGCCGCAAGCGCCTGCGCGTGCAGGCACTGCTCGGGCTGGAGGCCCTTCTCAAAGCGCGCCGACGCCTCGCTGCGCAGGCCCAGAGCCCATGAGGCACGGTGGATCGCCGGGCCATGCCACGTGGCCACCTCCATCAGGACGCTCGTAGTGTCCGGCTGCACCTCCGAGCGCGCGCCGCCCATCAATCCCGCGATCGACGTCGGCCCACCGGCATCGTCGATCACGACCATCTCGGCGTCGAGCGTGCGCGTCTGGCCGTCGAGCGTCTGCACCTGCTCGCCCTCGCGCGCTCGACGCACCACCAGACGTCCACCAGCTACGCGGTCGAGATCGAATGCGTGCAGCGGCTGACCCGTGGCCAGCATCACGTAGTTGGTTATGTCAACTACGTTGTTGATCGGCCGCTGTCCGGCGGCCATCAGACGCGCCTTCAGCCACGGCGGGGAGGGAGCGATGGTGACGTCGTTGTAGACGCGCGCCGTGAAGCGCGGGCACAGCTCAGGACACTCCACCTGCACCTGCACGTCCACCCCATCCCCCCGCAGCGGCCCGGTCGACCCAGGGTCCTCGCTCCAGGGCGCCGGCGCCAACGGCGCGTCGGTCGCGGCGTGCAGCTCGCGCGCCACCCCGTAGACGCCCAGGCAGTCGGGACGGTTGGGAGTGACCTCCAGCTCCAGCACCTCCGTGGCGATCGGCAGGACGGCGGCGAGCGGCGCGCCGGGTGTCAACTCGACGCCCGGCAGAAGCTGCTGGAGCACCATGATCCCGTCGTGATCGACGCCGATCTGAAGCTCGTCCTCAGCCAGAATCATCCCCTCGGAGGCCACGCCGCGCAGCTTGGCCTTCTTCAACTTCGTGCCATCGGGCATCACCGCGCCGGGACGCGCCACCGCCACGCTCTGGCCCGCCGCCACGTTGGCGGCGCCGCAGACGATCGTCGCCGGTCCCTCCGGGCGCGCGGCGCCGAGATCGACCTCGCAGACGCTCAACCTGTCGGCGTCGGGGTGGCGCTCAGCCTGGAGCACGTGCCCCACGACGAAGCTCTCAAGCGCCTGCACGCCATGGTGGTGGATCGCCTCGACCTTCGTACCGGTCATCGTCAGGCGCTCCTCGATGCCATGCACGTCGAGCGCCGGGTCGCAGTATTCGCGCAGCCATGCAAGCGGTACGCGCATTACTCAACCCTCCCGTCACCGATGCCGCCCATCAGCCGAACTGCTCCAAGAACCGCAGATCGTTCTCGTAGAGCAGACGCAGATCGGGTACCCCGTGCACGAGCATCGCGACCCTCTCCACTCCCAACCCCCAGGCAAAGCCCTGCACCTTCTCGGGGTCATAGCCGGGCGCGTTGCGCTCGGTGCTCTGTACGTGGGAGTAGACGTTCGGGTCCACCTCGCCGGCGCCCAGCACCTCCAGCCAGCCCTCGCCCTTGCACAGGTAACAGCGCGCGCCGTCGCGCAGAAAACCCTTGCCGTCGCAGTGAAAGCAGGACACGTCGACCTCGACGCTGGGCTCGGTGAAGGGAAAGAAGTGCGGGCGCAGGCGCACCTGGCGGTCTTCGCCGAAGACCGCCCGCGCGAAGGCCAGCAGAGTGCCCTTGAGGTCGGCCAGCGTGATGTCCTCGTCCACCGCCAGACCCTCGACCTGGTGAAACTGGGGAGTGTGCGTGGCGTCGCTGTCGGGGCGATAGACGCGTCCGGGGACGACCACATACAGAGGCGGCGGATGGGCTTCCATTGCGCGTACCTGCATCGGCGAGGTGTGCGTGCGCAGGACAAGATCGTCAGCCACGTAGAACGTGTCGGTGCGTGCGCGCGCGGGGTGCGTGGGAGTGTGGTTGAGCGCATCGAAGTTGTAGTGCACGCTCTCCACCTCAGGACCCTCCAGGACCGTGAAGCCGAGGCCGAGGAAGATGTCCTCCAACAGCCGCTGCGTGGCGGTCAGCACGTGCAGACGCCCCACCGGCTGCGGTGGCGTGCCAGGCAAAGTCACATCCACGGTGTCCTCGCGTAACCGCGTCTCCAACTCGCCCGTGCTCAGCTCGGCCGCGCGCGCCTCGATCAGCGCCTCGAGCGCCTGGCGCGCCTGGTTGGCGGCGCGGCCCACGGCACCCCTTTCCTCCGGCGCAAGCTGAGCCACGCCGCGCAGCATCTGCGGCAACTCGGCCTTGCGCCCCAGGTAGCGCACGCGCCGCTCCTCCAACGCCTCGCTGCCCGTCGCTGCCGCGATTGCATCCTCGGCCTCAGCGCGCAGCTCTTCGATCCGCTCGATCATCACGCCGGGACCCTAGAGGGTGGCGCAGCGTCACTCATTTCATACATGCCCACGGTTGCGGCCATCGCCGCGTTCAGCGACTCCGAGTGGATCGGGATGTGTGCGGTGCGCTGGCACGCCGCGACCACCTCCTCCGGCAGTCCCTTGCGCTCGGCGCCGATCAACAGCGTGAGAGGCGGCTTGAGGTCGATATCGCGCAGCACCTCTCCCCCGTGCGCCACCAGCGCCACGCGAGCACCCGGCAAGTCGGCTACCGCGGCGGCGCGCGCCAGCGGCACGCTGAAGATCGCCCCCATGCTGGCGCGCACGGCCTTCGGGGAATGCGGGTCCGCGCAGCCCGGTCCGAGCGCCACGCACGACGCCCCGAAGGCCTCGGCGGCGCGCAGGATCGTGCCGACGTTGCCAGGATCGGCGACACCGTGCAGATACACACACAGCGGCCCGACGGGTGCAGCGAGGAAGCGCTGTTCGTAGACCCCGATCACGCGTGTCCCCGACCCCAGGGTCGAGACCTCGGCCAGCACAGCAGGCTCCACCTCGATGAAGCCCTCCATGCCATGACCTCCGCCGATGTCGGCGCCGGCCGCGCGGTAGCCCTTCAGCGCCGTGCACCCCGCCCGCCGCGCCGCCGCGATCAGATCCTCGCCCTCCGCCACGAAGCGCAGGCTGTGCTCGCGCTCGCGGCGCCGGCGCAGGCGCTTCAGCTCCTTCAGGCGGGGGTTCTGTGCTGAATTGATGGTGGCTGTCATGAAAATCGCTGTTCGATGATGCTGGTTGCTCAGGACACAAAAAAGGCGCCGGCCTCGGAAGAGAGCGGCGCCCAGGAGGCTTGCAGTGTCGGTTGCCGGGATCAGGCAGCCGACGCCTCGCGGGCGACCTCGGCGAAACGTCGGAAGGTATCGGCGTCACGGACGGCGATGTCAGCGAGCACCTTGCGGTCCAGCTCCACGCCGGCCAGCGTGAGGCCGTGCATGAACTGCGAATAGCTCATCCCGTTCAGGCGGGCGGCGGCGTTGATGCGCGTGATCCACAGCCTGCGAAAGTCGCGCTTGCGGTTGCGCCGATCGCGGTAGGCGTAGCTGTCGGCCTTGATCAAGGCCTCCTTGGCGCGCTTGTAGTTGGAGTGCGCCTCGCCGCGGAAGCCCTTGGTCAGCTCAAGCGTCGCGCGCCTTTTCTTGCGTGCGCTGACAGAGCGCTTTACCCGCGTCATTTGCCCACTCCCAACATGCGCTTGATCCGCGGCGTATCGTGCGCCGAGATCATCGCCGGCTGCCCGAGTGTGCGCTTGCGCTTGGGCGACTTCTTCTCGAGGATGTGGCTCGTGAAGGGGTGCCTGCCGCGCACCTTGCCGCCGGCCGTGACCTTGAAGCGCTTCTTCGCGCCGGAATGAGTTTTCATCTTGGGCATAACTATTTGAAGATCGAGGGACCCGGCTCGCCGGCTTACGGCCGACCGCGCCACGTTCGAGGCGGTGATTATGGCAGACCGGCCGCGAGACCTACGGGGTGGCCGTCTCGGCCGATGCCGCGCCGTCCGCCGAGACGGCCTCAGGCTCAGGGGCCGCAGGCGCGGCAACGTCTGTCGAGACGGGTGTCGCGCCATCCACCGAAGCGTCGTCGGGCGCAATAGGGGCCGTGCCATCCACAGCAGCGCCATCCGCAACAGCGGGAGCCGCGCCATCCACGGCGGCGCCCTCCGCAGCAACGGGAGCCGCGCCATCCACGGCGGCGCCATCCGCCGCAACGGGGGCCGCGTCATCCACCGAAGCGCCCTCCTGCCCCTCGGGGCGGCCGGCGAGCACGGACTTGGAGGGGCCGAGCATCATCGTCATGTTGCGTCCTTCCTGCATCGGACGCTGCTCCACGACCCCCAGCCCCGCCAGCTCCTCGGCGAGCCGGTCGAGGATCATCGTGCCGCGCTCGGGGTGCGTGACCTCGCGCCCGCGGAACATGATCGTGATCTTGACCTTGTCCTTGTGCTTGAGGAAGCGTTCGACGTGGCCCTTCTTGGTGTCGTAGTCGTGCTGGGCGATCTTGGGCCGGAACTTGATCTCACGGATCGTGATCTGCTGCTGGTGCTTGCGCGCCTGCTTGAGCTTCTGAGCCTGCTCGTACTTGTACTTGGAGTAGTCCAGCACGCGACACACCGGCGGGCGGGCCTCAGGGGCGACCTCCACCAGATCGAGGTCGCGCTCCTGCGCGAAGCGCAGCGCGTCGGGCGTCTTGAGCACGCCGATCTGGTTGCCCTCGTCGTCGATCAGGCGGACCTCGGGCACGCGGATGCGCTCGTTGACCCTGGTCAGGTCCCGCTCAGGCGGGCGCCGGTCGAATCTGCGTGGGACCGGCACTAGCTGTGTTGGCGGCGCGTCAAGCTGGCTCTATGCGCGGCGCTGTGAGTGGGTGCTGGGCTTCAACGGGGCCGAGTATAGCGCCGCCGGCCCTCGTCGGCTAGGGGGCTGGCTCCCTCGGGCGCCTCAGGCCGGCGGCACTGGCGCCTCGGGCCGGCGGCACTCCTCGAGAAGCCGCTGCGCAAGCTCCTCGATCGACAGACTGCCTTCATCCCCGACGCCGTGCCGGCGCACCGCAACGGTTCCCTCGCTCTGCTCGCGTTCGCCGAGCACGAGCATGTAGGGGATCTTGCGCAGCTCGGCCTCGCGGATCTTGCGCCCGATCGACTCGCCGCGATCGTCCAGCTCAACGCGAACCCCCACGCGGCGAAGCCGCTCCTTAACCTTCTCGCCGTAGTCGCCGAAGCGATCCGAGACCGTCAACACGGCCGCCTGGACCGGGGCCAGCCACAGCGGCAGCTCACCGGCGTAGTGCTCTATCAGGATGCCGATGAAGCGCTCGAAGGAGCCCATCAGCGCGCGATGGATCATCACGGGGCGGTGCTCCGTGTTGTCGGCGCCGGTATACGCAAGGTCGAAGCGCTCGGGCATCGAGTAGTCCAGCTGCACCGTGCCCAGCTGCCAGCTGCGCCCGATCGAATCCGTCATGTGCAGGTCGATCTTGGGGCCGTAGAAGGCGCCGTCGCCGGGGTTCAGTTCGTACTTCAGGCCCTCCGCGTCGAGCGCCCCCGCGAGCGCGCCCTCGGCGCGATCCCACATCTCGTCGCTGCCGATGCGCTTGGCCGGCCTCGTCGACAGCTCCAGGCGCGGCTCGAAGCCGAACACGTCGTACAGGTAGAAGCCGAAGCGCAGGCACTGCACGACCTCCTCCTGCACCTGCTCCTCGGTGCAGAAGATATGCGCGTCGTCCTGCGTGATGTGGCGCACGCGCAGCAGCCCGTGCAGCACGCCCGAGGGCTCGTGGCGATGCACCAGACCGGCCTCCGAATAGCGGATCGGCAGGTCGCGGTAGGAGCGGCGCTCGTCCTTGTAGATCTGGATATGCGCCGGGCAGTTCATCGGCTTCAGGCCCATCGGGCGGTCGTTAACCTGCGTGAAGTACATGTTGTCGCGGTAGGTAGCCCAATGGCCCGACTGCTTGAAGAGCTCGACGTCATAGAGGATCGGCGTCTTGACCTCCTCGTAGCCGCGCCTGCGGTTCTCGCTGCGCCATAGCTCGGTCAGGGCGTTCCACACCGCCATCCCCGCCGGCTTCCAGAACGGGCCGCCGGGCGACAGCTCGGAGAAGGTGAACAGCTCCAACTCCTTCCCCAGCTTGCGGTGGTCGCGCGCACGCGCCTGCTCCAGACGCTCCAGGTGCTCGGCGAGCTGCTGCTTTGTGAAGAACGCCGTGCCATAGATGCGCGTCAGCATCGTCCGGTTGGAGTCTCCGCGCCAGTAGGCGCCGGCGACCGACTGCAGCTTGAAGGCCCCCACCGTCGCTGTCGTCGGGGCGTGCGGGCCGCGGCAGAGGTCCGTGAAGGGGCCGTTTGTGTACAGCGACACCGTCTGCAGCGGCCGCTCGGGCGGAGCAGCGCTGAGGAGGTCGTCGATCAGCTCAACCTTGTAGTCCTGCCCTTCCGCCACGAAGCGCTCGCGCGCCTGGGCGACGGGAAGGTCCTGGCGCGTGAAGCTCTCGGCGTCCCGCACGTGCTTGCGCATGTGCTCCTCGATCGCCGTGAAGTCCTCCGCCGAGATCGCCACGCCCTCGGGAAAGTCGAAGTCGTAATAGAAGCCGTTCTCGATCGCCGGGCCAATCGAGATCTTCACTCCCGGATACAGCTCCATGACGGCGCTCGCCAGCACGTGCGCGGCGTCGTGGCGGATCAATGCCAGGGGCGCCTGGCCGTCGCTCTTGGCGGTGAGGATCGCGATGTGCGCGCCATCGGACAGCTCGCGCGCGAGGTCGCGTAGCTCAGGCGCCTCTCCGGCCTCGGGGTGGCCCACTTCGATCGCCAGCGCCGCGCGCGCCAACCCAGGCCCGATCGCCGCGGCGGCGTCGGCGCCGGTGGCGCCGTCGGGCAGCTCCAGGGCGCTGCCGTCGGGGAGGGTTACGGAGATCGGCATGACGGTGGCCTGGAGGCTACCCGGCCGTCGCCGCCACGGGGATCTGGAGGCTTGGCTGTATGGATGACGGACCGAACCTCCTGCCATTTTGGCTGCTTAGACAGTCGTCTGCACGATCTGCGATCATTTGTTTTATGAGCAACAGTGAGCCAATTTCCATCACCCTGTCGCCAGCCCAAGTTGACCAGGTCGTGCGTGCGGCCGCGCAGGGGAGCGCGCCCAGCTTCTCAGCCTTGATCTCGACCACGCTCAACGCCCAGTGGCTCGCCGACGGCGAGGTCGCCACGTCTTCCGCGGACGACGCCGATGCGGGCGCGCACGCCGCCGATGGCGAGCAGAACGGCGAAGGAAGCTCCGGCACCGCGCGCTACTTCCCGGCCTACGACGACACGCGACTGTCGCGATCGCTGCTGCGCGGTCTCTCGATCCTCACCTGCTTCGGACCGGACAACGAAGAGCGAGGGATTATCGAACTCGCCGGCCAGCTCAGGATGAGCCCCAGCACGACCCACCGCTATGTTGCGACCCTCGTCGAGCTGGGGCTGCTGGAGCGCTGCCCCCGCACGCGCAAGTACCGGCTGGCGCAGTTGCCCAACGCAGCGCAGAGGCCCGACGGGGCGGCGACGCCAGACGGAGTGGCGGCGCCCAACGGAGTACCGACGCCAGACAGAGTGGCGGCGCCCAACGGAGGACAGGCACCGAACGAGCGCACCGCCGGCGCCGCGCTGGGCGATCCGCTACTTGACGAGAGCCGCTGCGCGTCTGTCGCGCAGCCACTGCTCGACGACTGACACCTGCTCGTCATCCAGCGAGCCTGCACGGTGGGCCGCAGCGAGCGCCTCGTCGATCGTGGTCAGCGTGGTATGCCGCAGATCCAGCGCCTGCAGGCGCGCGTGGGCGCTTGGCATGTCATAGCTGGCAATCGTGAATGCATCCTCCACCTCAAAACCAGCCGCGCGCAGATTCTCGGCGGCGTCGGCGAGACTCCCCGCAGAGAACGCCAGATCCTCGATCACCAGCACCCGTGCGCCGGCGGACGCCGTGCCCTCGACCGCCCGCTCCTTGCCCCACTCCTTGGCCTGCGAGCGCACGTACATGAAGGGAAGCGCCAGCCGATCGGCCAGCCACGCACCCCACGGGATGCCGGCCGTCGCCGTCCCGGCTATCGCAGCGGGAAGCTCTTCAGCGGAAGCCGCCGCGGCCATCGCCTCGACGACCTCCGAGCGCTCGGCGACGTGTCCGAGAAGCTGGCGATTGTCCACGTACACCGGACTGTCAACGCCAGAGGTGAGACGGAAGAACGGCTCGGTCCTGAACGCCACCGCCCCGGTTCGCACCAGCGTGTCGGCGATCCGGCGGGCGAGGAGCTGGTCGGGAGGGCTGCTCATGAGACCCGATTCTTGCGCTTCTGTGGATAGACCGTCTCGCCGCGGCCGAGCATCGCCGCAAATCCCTCGACGCCGTCGGCCTTCGCTCGCTCGACGGCAGCCATGCCCGCCGGCTGCATGCGGCCTTCGCTCGTCAGCCGCTCGACGATGCCGACGTTGCGCTTAGACCAAGAGCTGCGCGCTCGCCTGGGAGTGAAGCGCTGACGGAACAGGCGCTCGTCGAGGCGCCGCACCTGGCCGTCGATCCAGCCGTGGCACAGCGCCTCCTCCAGCGCCTGATCGTAGGTGAGGCTGGTCGGCTCCGTTATGCCCTTCTTCGCCAGGCTCAGCCAGACACCCGTCGACTCCTCGTGATGCTCGCCCAGCCATGCACGCCAGGCGAGGGCGTCGACGACAAGCAGCTCGGGCGGCTGTTCGGACATGGGCGTAGCGTGACACGCGGGCGCTGATACGCGGGCTCTGAGATGGACTTCGCCAGGCATCTCTGCTCGGTCAGTTGACATTCTGGCCGGTATGTGACAAGATACTCGACGGTATGCGAGATGCTGTTGCCAGCCTCCCTCCTGGGCCCCGTCTCTCCCGCGCCGTTCAGAGCGTGATCTGGTTTCGCCGCGCGCAGTGGCTGTTGGACACCTGCCAGGCGCGCTACGGCGACATGTTCACGCTGAAGATCGCAAACGAGCTGACATGGGTCGTGACCTCCAACCCGGAAGCCATCAAGCAGGTCTTCACCGGCGATCCGCGGCTGCTCCATGCGGGCGAGGCGAACCGCATCCTCCTGCCGGTCCTCGGTCCGAACTCGGTGCTGCTGCTCGACGACGGCCGGCACCTGCGGCAGCGCAAGCTGATGCTGCCCGCCTTCCACGGCGAGCGGATGCAGCGCTACGGCAAGCTGATGTCGGGGATCGCCGCAGAGGAGATCGAGCGCTGGCCGACCGACGAGCCCTACGCGCTTCGCCCCCGCATGCAGGCCATGACGCTCGAGATCATTCTGCGCGCCGTGTTCGGCGTCTCCGATGGCCCGCGTTTGGAGCGCCTGCGCCACGAGCTGCGCCGCCTGCTCGACATCTTGACCAATCCGCTCAACGGCGTTGTCTTGATGGCGTTCGGACCCGAGCGCATCGGCCGGCTGCGCTCCTTCCGACGCGACCTGGAGCGCGTGAACCGTCCGATTTTCGAGGAGATCGCCCACCGCCGGGACGCCGCGGACCTGAGCGAGCGCGACGACATCATGTCGTTGCTGCTGCAGGCCACGCACGAGGACGGCAGCCCTATGAGCGACGAGGAGTTGCGTGACGAGCTAGTCACGCTGCTCGTCGCCGGCCACGAGACGACCGCCAACGCGCTTGCATGGGCAGTCGAGCGTCTCTGCCGTCATCCCGAGAAGCTCCAGCGCCTCACCGACGAGGTGTGCATGGGCGAGAACGGCTATCTCGAAGCCGTTGTCCAGGAGACGCTGCGCCTGCGCCCGGTGATCTCGATCGTCAACCGTCGCCTGATGGAGCCGATGGAGATCGGTGGACGTCTGCTACCCGCCGGCGTGTCGATCGTGCCCTCGATCCATCTCGTCCACCGGCGAGCCGACATCTATCCGCAGCCGCATGAATTCCGGCCCGAGCGCTTTCTCGAACAGCCACCCGGCACCTACACCTGGATCCCGTTCGGCGGCGGTGTGCGCCGCTGCCTGGGCGCCGCCTTTGCCCAGTTCGAGATGGAGACGGTCTTGCGCGAGTTGGTCTCACGACGCACGCTGACTCCGTCGCGACCCAAGTCCGAGCGCGTCTACCGCCGTGCGATCACCGAGACGCCGCGCCATGACGCCGAGGTGCTGATCGGCCACATCTCAACCGCAACCGGCACGCCCGCGCGCGACGCCGAGGCAGCCGTCATTTGAGCGCCACAGGGGTCCGCCGCGGTACCCACCCGACACGCAGCGAACGCCAGGCCGCCACCCGCGCGTCGCTACTGCGCTCAGCCTCGCGCTCGATCTGCGAGCACGGAATGCACGGCGCTTCGATCGACCTCATCGCCGCCGAGGCCGGCTACACGAAGGGCGCGTTCTACGCGAACTTCGCCAACAAGGAGGAGTTGTTCCTGGTCCTGCTCGACGAGAAGTTCGCCGCCGAGTTCGAACGCCTCGAGACCGCAATGGCCGGCTCCGGTGAGCCCGCCGACGAGGCCCGCCGGGCAGCCGAGAGCTTCCTCACTTACGTGGATCGCGACCCCGAGTGGCCGAGGCTCTACCAGGAGTTCGCGACCCACGCCGCTCGCAACGAGGCGTTCCGCACCGAATTCGCCGCGCGCCAGCGCGCGCTGCGAGCGCGCATAGCCGACGTGTTCGCGCGCTGGGCGTCGGCGTTCGACGTCGACCCTCCCGTGCTTCCCGCTGATATCGCCGCGATGACGTTCTTCATGGCCGATGGCTTCCTGCTCGACCGGATCATCGATCCCGAACTCGACGATGGCCTTTACGCGACGATGTGCGAGATCTTCCTGCGCGGGCTCTTAGGGATGGCCGAGGCGCGCCAGCCGTAGGACACGGCCTCGCGCCGCGCGTATACGCCTCGGGCGCTTCCCTTGGCTCGCTAGCCTGTCGCTTCGGTATGCGCCGACCAATCGTTACAAGCTCGTTCCTGTCAGCCGACCCCGAGAGCGTATGGGCACGGGTCACCACCGCTCAGGGCGTCAACGGGGAACTATGGCCCTTCCTGCGGATGACCGCCCCGCCGAGCTTGCGCGAGCACGGCCTCGCGAACGTCGAGGTCGGCGAGCGGATCTGCCGCTCGTGGGTGCTGCTGCTCGGTGTCCTGCCCGTCGACTACGACGACATCACGCTTGAGCGCCTGGAACCACCCCGATCCTTCCTTGAGCGCTCCACGATGCTCTCCCAGCGTGCCTGGGAGCATGAGCGCGTGATCGAGGCAGCGCCGGGCGGATCCGTCCTCACCGACCGCGTGCGCTACCAGCCCCGCTTGCCGCTGCCCGACGCGATCCTGCGTCCGCTCTACACCCTGATCTTCCGCCATCGCCACCGCAGGCTACTCGGGTACTTCAGACAGATGCAGTAGCTACAGCGGCGGAACCTGGTTGTTGACCAGGGTTCCGTGGTAGAGGTGGTCCTGATCCTTGCAGGCAGCCGGGAAGAAGAACTGGACGCTGTCGCTACGGATACCGTTGTAGCTCGCGAACAAGGTCGCGTGCCCGACGGTTCCGACTTCGCATCGCGGATCGTTGCTGGCCTGCACGCGGATGATGATCTTCATTTTGTTCCCGGGGTATCCCCACATCGTGGCGTAGTGCGAGTGGTAGACAAGGTGGTGCTCGACCGTCATAGTGATCGCCCGTGTCGGCCGATTCCGGAAGTTCTGTTCCTGGCAGAGAATCCCGGAGACGGTGCTCGCCTCCAGATTGATGTCGCCGTGGCCGCGGGCAAAGCTGCCCGTTGCGCCGATCGGCGGGCCTGTGTGGAAACCCCACGGCGGAATCCCGTAGACGATTGGGACGTGGCCGCAGCCGGGCGTGTATCCGGCGGCCTCGCCCGTCATACCGCCGAGCGCCAGCATCGTCGTCAGCACCAAGAGCGCCAGTGCGCCGCCCCTAGTTTGGCTCCGCGTCATCGGGAGGCGACTATAACCGCCTGGTTCGCCACGTAGCGAGGCGTTGGACACATAATGCCGTGCAGCTCTGCGCGTCAGCCGGAGCGGAACGTAAGCATCTGATTCCAAGCAGCGAAATCGTGGTATCTTTCGCTACAGATGGATGAGCCGGGGGGCGAAACCGAGGCAAGCGGCGGGGCGACGGTAGATGCCCATCCGCCTACGCCCGATCGTCCGAGCGACAGCGAGCAGGCCGCCACACAGGTGACACCGCCAGCCCCGACAGCAAAGCTCGCCTGGTGGCGTCGCGGCTGGGGCGTCGCCGTGATCGCCATCGTCTCTCTACTCGTCGGTGTAGGCATCGGCGGTGGCGACTCGTCCCCAAAGAAGGCTGCTGCAGCACCGACGCCTGCCCAACTTGCCGCAGCCGCCGTAACGCGAAAAGAACAGTTGCACGAAGAAGCGGTCGCCAAAGCTGCCGCCGAACGCACTGCAATCGCGACTGCTAGGAAGGAACGAGCCCAGCACGCCGCAGAACGGCGCGCGGCTGCCGCGACTGCGCGACGAGAAGCGGCCGAACGACGCCACGAACAACAGGTGAGCAGAGAAGAAGCGGCACACAAGAAGGCCGAAGAGACGAAAACGTACTCCGGCACCGGTGGCGAGAACATCGGCACGATCCACGTCCCCACCGATTCGATCCTTACCTGGGAATGCCCGTCGTGTGGCTCAGACAATTTCATCGTTGGCAATAGTCCGAACGACGAAAGCCAGATCGACGTGAACACGATCAACCACACGTCAGGCGAAACGCATGTAGACGAAGGGACGTATCACGACGTGGAGGTCAATACCGAGGGTGAAGAATGGACGATCCACATCACGCCTGACGAATAGCTCTCGAGCCAAGCAGCACTAGAGAGGTTGAACGACAGCGCCCCTCGGCAGGGCCGACGAGAGGGTCACTTCTGAGCGCACGCCGGCTGTTACGAGTTCAGGCTGCATTCTTCCTTACTTCCTCGATTGCAGCCAACAGTCGGTCGAAGCCGCCGCGCCGGGAGAGGTCGACCCAGTGCCAGAGCCGGAGCCGCTCGGGCACGTCGCAATCTTGCAACCGGGCGGGGATCACGAATATTGCTCCTGGCGGCTGTTCATCAGCAACGTCGAGCACAAGCCGGATCTCCTTCTGGAGGTATCCGGACTTCGTCACGGCAGCATGCGACAGGCATACGACGACTGCGGCGGCACGTCGGACCGCCGCCCGGATCTCCAAATCCCAATCCTGCCCCGGGAGCAGCTCCCTCTCGTCCAGCCAAGTCTCTATCCCCCTCTGTCTCAGCCGCCGGTCCAAGCGACGGACGTGTGGCTTGTCCTGGGATGAATGGCAGAGGAAGACAAGTACGGATGATCTGTCCAGATGCTCAGGATCCGAGGTCGAGCGGGTCCGTCCGCGCGACGACGGAAGCCATGCGTCCTTGTCTTCGCCTCGCTCTACATGGTCAGCATTCGGCAACGCCCCAGGTGGAAGACCCACCCCTGTTACGCGTTCGTACTTACGCTCGAAGCTGTCGAGCTGGCGCCACAATCGCCGCTCTCGGCCCACTCGGTCCTCCACCTCATCCAGCGGGTAGAGCACAAGCGCGGCTCGCGCCAGTCGGCCGACCTCCTCAGCCAAGGGCCGGGCCTCCAGGGGCAATCCGGGGCCGTTCCGCGGGCACCGGCGTGCCGCCCTCTTTGAAGAAGGCGACGATGTCCGATACGCGCTCTTCAATCAGAGCCAGTCTGGAGTCAAGGAAACCACTCATACATCACTTCGGAGGAGAGCAATGGCCGACACCACCTGCCACATGTCGATCTCGCTCGACGGCTTCGTCGCCGGGCCGGATCAAAGCCGCGAAAACCCGCTCGGCAAGCGGGGCCGCGAGCTTCACGGTTGGCATCTTGGCGACGAGCGCGCGAACGAGGCGGACGCCACCGCCGAACGCCGTTTGCTGCGCCACCGCGGCGCCTATGTCATGGGCCGCAACATGTTTGGCCCGATCCGCGGCGAGTGGGATGAGGAGTGGGAGGGCTGGTGGGGGCCCGAGCCGCCATACCACGCGCCCGTCTTCGTCCTGACCCATCACCCTCACGCGCCGATCGAGATGGAGGGCGGGACGACGTTTCACTTCGTCACCGATGGCTTCGACGCGGCTTACGCCCAGGCCCGCGAGACTGCCGGCGCAGAGGGCATCGACATCGCGGGCGGCGCGTCAACCGTTCGCCAAGCGCTGCTGGCGGGCGTCATCGACGAACTCTGGCTCGACATCGCCCCCGTCCTGCTCGGGTCCGGCGAGAGGATCTTCGACGGCGTCACCGAGTTCGATCTCGAGGCCGACGAGGTCCTCCATTCCCCTCTGGCGACGCACGTCTGCTACCGCCGAGCGAGATGAGATGCGTGCCTGACAGTGGGCGATACTGGGCTCGAAGGAGCAAGACGGGGTGCTCTGAGGCGATGTGGGGCGTGTGAGCGGCGCTGAGGTTCGCTGAGATCACTGAGATTCGCGCGGTTAGGGACCACGGGAAGGACCACGGCCGGAGGGCAGCGAAGAGAACGCGGCGAAGACGGGGACCGGGCAGGGTATCCTTGGCCGCATGGCCCCGGCATCAGAGACGTAGTCCAGCGAGTTCGTGGACCGGCTCGGTCGCCTTGAGGACCAGATGCGCAGGATGCAGGACGACGTCAACGCCAGGCTCGACGCGGTCGAAGAGAGTCGCGCCGACGACGAGGCCGAGACGCTCGCCGCTGAGCGCGTCAGGAGCGGCGCCGCCGAGTGTGCTCAGGACGGCACCGAGGTTCTGGCGGAACTCGGCATCCGCACCACCTGAGCGAGGAGCGAGGAGCGTGGCCGCTAGGTGCAGGTCACCTTCGTGGAGGGAGTACGCGAGGACGTTGCGGGCCTCGTCGCAAGTTCGACCGCGGATGACAAGATCAGCGAGTCCGAAGTCGAGGCTCTGAAGCGCCGCATCCGGGCTACGCGCACACCCAAGGCGACACAGCGCTCGCGCCGAGGGACCTGATCGGATATCGCCAGCGGCGGCAGGTCGATCATGTCGCAGGGGTACGCTAACGCCCACCGCCCGCGTGGGTGCATCGCGTAGCGATGAAGCGCGCTCAGGGTGCCTGATGGACGGACGGCGCAGTCCACGAGAGGCTACCTGCGTACAGGTCAGGGCCGGTCGCTAGGTGTCTTGCCGGCGTCCATCGATCTCGGAGCTGACGCTGTCGCGCACCAGGCGACTCGTCCGACAGGCCATCGCCAGTGCCGCGACCCAGCCGATTAGGGTCCATCCGAGGAAGAAGTTGATCACCGCCACGCTGCCCTGGTTGGTGACCTTCCGAGCGACGGCGACGATTGTGGGCAAGAAGTAGGCGCCGATTACGATGATGACTAGGAAGACGGCGGCTGCTCCGCCGCCGCCGCTTGAGCTGGCTAGCACGTTGATCCTTTCGGTGTGGGATATCGCCCGGCTCGTTATCGGCACATCCGACAAAGAACCCAAGACCCAGCATGATCCATTCATTCGATCTGCCAGTGACCGATCCATCCTTCAGATCCGCGAACTGACCGTTTCGGAGACACGGAGCTGCCCCGTCGATTAGGCTGCCGCGGCCTGGATATAGGCAACGGATCGGAGATCGATGGACGCACGCAACAGGTCACTAGCGGAATGGTTCACACGGATTGCTAGCGGACAGGTCCAGCTCCCGCGCTTCCAGCGCTTCGAGGCATGGGGCCCAGGGTTAACTCGCGCAGGACTCCTCAGACGTAGGCCAGACTGCCGCCGGTTCAACTACCCCCCGTTACGTGGCATTCCGCACAAGTATTCTATGGCCGTGAGCCATCAATCGGGGCGCCCGGATTCGAACCGCTCTACTGAACGCGGCTGTCGGCCTCAAACAGACAGCCTAAAAGCCGTCTGCAGCCTGCGAGTTTTATACGGCCGATAAGCGACAGGCGACAACTTGCTCCTCGTGGTTGGGGTCGCCACGTTGACGGCTCGGTTGCCGTCGGTGGTGTCCTCCTCCACCGCTCCGCGTTGCCTCGATTTCGGAAAGCGATGCGCAGCTCGACGACGCGGCGCGTCAGATCAGCACCGGCGAGCTACTCGCGCCGCCACGCGTACAGCCCCGAGCTAGTGCAGGCGAGGGTCGAGAGCGGCGAGAACTCGCCGTGGAGCCCACTCCCGGGCCGTGCTGCGTGTTGGACCGGGCGCGATCGGCTACGGCACGGTCGTCCTGATTCGCGTGAGTCGCGACGACTCACGCCGGATGGCGCGTCCAAGCAGCATTCGACGCGACTCTTGTGCAGGCGAGACACCGAGTTGCGCGCTGCTAGCGGAGGTCACAACCGCTGGCGCCAAGTCGTAGTGCACAGGCGCTTGGCTACGCTTCGGCGCGTGGAGCTGCAGCGGCGCATTGCGGAGGGAACGGGTGAGTTCTTGCTGTTCGCGCTGACCCCACCGCGCCTGACGACCGAACCGGAGCACGCCCGTCAGATCGCCGCGAAGACGCTCGAGCGCCTGCGCCCCGTGGGCATCGACGGCCTCGTGCTCTACGACATTGATGACGAGAGTGACCGCAATCCTGAGGAACGCCCCTTTCCGTTCCTGCCCACGATGGACCCCGCCGACTACCTCGCTCGCGATCTCGTCGGCTTGGAGGTACCCGCAATCGTGTACCGCGCTGTCAGCAAGTACCCAGAGCAACAGCTTCAGTCGTGGCTCAGCGAACAGGCCCCAACCCAGGCGCTGTCGGTGTTCGTCGGTGCGTCGTCCCGTGAAAAGCCGGTCGCGACCTCTCTGCCGCGGGCCTACGAACTACGGAGTGAGGTGCGCCCGGATCTCCTGCTCGGAGGTGTGGCGATCCCAGAGCGCCACGCGCGCGGAGGCACGGAGCACCTCCGTCTGCTTGCGAAGCAGGCTGCAGGTTGCTCGTTCTTTGTCACCCAGATCGTCTATGACGTCAACGCCGCGAAGGACCTGGTCTCCGACTATCACTACGAGTGCGCCGCTCGTGGCCTCAAGCCGGCGCCGATCGTCTTTACGTTCTCGGTCTGCGGGTCGGTGAAGACACTGAAGTTCGTTCAGTGGCTCGGTGTCGATGTGCCGCGCTGGATCGAGAACGAGCTGCGCCACGCGGAGGACACCCTAGAAGCGTCCTACGACCAAGCCGTCGCTACGGCCGTCGAGCTGATCGCATTCTGCCGGCGCGTCGGCGTCCCATTCGGGGTCAGCATCGAGAGCGTCTCAATCCGCCAAGTCGAGATCGACGCCTCCGTCCGCCTCGCAACCCGGCTAAGGGCAGAGCTACGTCGCTAATCCGCACCACCGCATCGCAGGTGGGGCAAGCCACCCGGCCACACCGCGCTGTTCCGCGGCAACGAGGCGCGACGCAGTTCGCAAACCCGCTGCCGCCTCGGACGACAAGGGCCAGCGACCGCAGGTCCACCGCGGACGACGGCTCGTCTGCGATTGCGAGCGCGCACGGTCACCGCGCGCCGGCGCCGCTCAGCAGCACGGATGGCAACGCGATGCGCTGGCGTCGTGAGCACCCCGCGCGGCTGAAAGCAGGACGCGCCCGCCGGCGCACCGCGAGTCCCGCAAATCGCCAAAAAAGCAGGTGTGCGAGCGATCATTACCAGCGCTGCGAATCGACAAGCCACTTCGGGAACGCCGTACTAGTGGAGTGTCAGGCAACGTTTGCCGTGTTGATGAGTCTGCGTAGGTGTGGGTTGTTGGTGTTGTGGTTGCGCCAGTGGATGTATCGGCGGATGAGGCGGGCTTGGGTTGCGTGGTCGGGGTGGTCGGTGCCGGCGAGCGTGAAGTACCGGAGTGCTCGGAATTGCGCCTCGATGCGGTTCAGCCAGGAGGCGTAGTGCGGGGTGTAGGCCAGCTCGATGTTGTTCAGGGTGGCCCAGGCGCGCATCTTCTTGCCGTGGTGGGGGCTGAAGTTGTCCAGGACGAAGTGCAGCCTGGTTTCGGGCGGGTAGAGGGAGCGGATGTAGCGGCAGAACTCCAGGAAATGCACGCGGTCCTTGCGCTTCTTGATGTGCCCGTAGAGCCGGTCACGCTCGACGTCATACGCGGCGATCATGTGCCTGACACCGTGCGGTCGCTTGTAGGTCGCACGAATCCGCTTCGGCTTCGCCCTGGGTGCCCAGCCCTTGCCGCCGGGCTGGGGTTGCAGGTTCAGCGGCCCGAACTCATCGAGGCAGATCACGACCGCCTCCCCGGCCTCGGCCAGCTCATACAGCTCGACGATCCGGTCGCGTTTGACCTTGAAGTCGGGGTCGGTCGAGCGTTTCCACGTCCTCACGGCTTGAAACCGGACGCTCTCCTCACGAAGGAGCTGACGCAAGCCCTCGTGGGAGATGTCCGTGACCACCCCCTCGGCGACCAGATAGTCAGCGAGCTTGGAGAGACTCCAAGTCGCAAACGGCTGATCGAGGTCCATGGGGTCGCTCAGCGCGATCCGCTTGATCTCCTGGCGCTTGGGCAGCGTGAAGGTCTGCGGCCGCCCGCCACGGTAGCGCGGATAGAGCGCATCGAACCCGTCCCCGTTGAAGTTATGGATGACCTCCCGAACCGTGTCCGGGTCGGTGAACACCACCTCGCTGATCGCAGGCGGAGACATGCCCTGTGCGGAGAGCAGCACGATCTGCGCGCGACGCCACGTCACGACCGACCCCGACGATCGCCGCACGATCCGCAACAGCCGGTTGCCCTCCTCGCTGGTGATCTCCCGCAACTGCACCCTGGCGGCCATAGCTCCTCCCCGGTCGAGTATCGATCTCGACCAAAGACTTCGCCGCCAGCACCATCACCCCTCGTTATGGAAACCGGCAAACGTTGCCGGGGAACCCACTAGCTCAGGTGCTTG
This sequence comes from uncultured Solirubrobacterales bacterium, assembly GCA_963715515.1. Taxonomy (GTDB): domain Bacteria; phylum Actinomycetota; class Thermoleophilia; order Solirubrobacterales; family Solirubrobacteraceae; genus Palsa-744. Next base: position 2,753,696 of record OY970249.1, on the reverse strand, counting down.
CCGGCAAGTCAAGCGTGCGCGAAAGCGCGCATCTGGCGCACCGGATGACGCCCCAGACGACTCAACGTCGCGTAGGACGAGGGGTGCCCATGCGTTCGGGGCGCGACGCTGACGGGCACACGGCCCGTGAGTCGGTCGATCACGCCGCGTCATTCGGGACAATCTCGATCCGCTGAAAGCCTGCGTTGAAACCGCCGATATGCCGGACCGGAAGGCAGCAGCAACTGTGGCTCTCGTTTCCGCATGCATCGAGCACGGTCAGTATGCAGACGCACTCACCTATCTCGATGCCCTGATCGAGCAAGACAAGGTAGCCCCTGTCGACAACGCCTGGCTGTATATCCAGCGCGCCCGCATTCACCTCGAACGCGGCGACGTCGCGGCTGCACGAGCGGACGCCAACAAAGCGCTCGGGGTGCGCAACATCGCTCCACACGATGTCACCGCTTCAGCGATCGACGGCGCGGCACAGGCACTGATCTTTACCACCTCTTCATGGGATGCGAAGGACTTCGGCTCGGTGATTCAGAGTGCCGACACGGCGGTGTCCTGGTGGCGCGCACAGACGACTCTCGGCGGGTTGGAAGCCGTGACGGAAAGAACATTCAAGACCTGGGCCGGCGACCAGAGCACCACGATAAGCCGTTCGGACGAGGCCAACAATCAGTTGTACGTAGCGGCTTTGGCGGCTGGTCACGCGGGCGACCACGGCGCGTGGCGTCATCTCTTCACCCTGCTTGCCCAGGACACCCTGCTCCGACTCGACAGCGGATCGCCCATCGAGGAGGTTACCGAGGGGCTCAGGATGCTGCGACAGGCGGGGGCGGACAAGGAGTTGAAGCAGGCCCTTCTCCGTGTGGCGAACGACGGGCCATGCCGGGCGATCACTGCCGTGGCCGATGGCCTCGACCTTGACCGGTTGACCCACACGACGATCTTCGCTGACCTAGCGCTCGTCCAACACGCGGGCGACCTGTTCAGCCTCGATGCCGCCCACCGCTGTCTGCGGTGGCTCCCGGCAGACTTTGATGAACCGGCGCGGCTCTTGACGCTGGCAACGAGCCGGTCGTTTGACCCACAGGTGCTGCTCTTGGAGGCTATGAGCGGCCTCACTGACACCATTCCCGACGATATATCCGATTTTGTCGTTTCGAGGCTTCCAGAAGCAGACCTCCGCGACCGTCCCCTTTTGGTCGTCAAGTGGCGACAGCTGCTTCAGTCTCTCCCAGAACGAAATCTGGACCCCGGCACGGATAGAGACTCTTCTCACCAACGGGATTCCCGATGACCAGCACCCGCTCCGATACCCGATCCTCGGCGTTGCAAAGAACCACAATTCAGCGGCAAGGGATGTCATCGAGCACGAACTCCTGGCAGGATTCTTGCAAGCGCTGCTGGCGGCTCAGTATGTCAACGATCTCGACGGTTCGCTTCTTGTCACAGTCCGGGACCGACTTAAGCAAGCTATTCAGCAAGTTCGCACAGACGCCGCGGCGGGCAGGACGGCGATCGGCGGTCTCGATCCATCCTACGTACTCGGGGTGATCCTCCTCAGCCACCCTTCGAGCGACGACGCTTCATGTCTTGCTGACCTGCTTGCAGACCAGGCCGTCGCACGGTCGAAGAAGCAGCCTTTGCCTGAGCTGATGGCAGGACGGGCCAACGAGTTTCGGACGCTCCTTGGCGATCGATTGCTTGAGGTTGTCCAGTCAGCGGCGCAAGCAGGTCCCGAGGCGACCGATCCGACCTTCAGCCCTGACCTTCGGGGCGAGGCCATATTCATCACAGAGGTACTGAAGGCCCGCGAGCCGGACTTCGGTATCGCGTTCGGCGAGCTGCTTGCCGGCACCGCATCTCAACGCAAGTGGGCCGCCCACCTTGCAGCCAATGCCGCTGGAGACCACTACGCCTCAGCGCTGCTCACGCTTGTCCGGGACCAGGATCCGTTCGTCAGAACACAGGCTGCGGGCGGCCTTGCGCAGCTCGCCGTCTCCAACCGTGGAGGCGAGGCAGTGCCGGTAGCGTTGCGAGCAGCGGCTGCCGATCCTGGTCGAGCAACGCCAATCGCCATCGCCGCAGTGCTCGGAGCCACCGACGAACTCCCGGCCGAGCTTGAGGCAATTCGTGCATCCCTGGTGGACCACCCATCGGCAGCGGTTCGTAATCGGAGCAAGCCGCGGACAACCAAAACCACGGCCGGCTCGTCCTGACTGAACAGGCCCTGAATAGCGGACTCGAATCACGTCACCGGCTCTGTGCCGCCACGATCAGTGACGCGTGTCGCGTGGTGGATCTGGGTCGGGCCTGTTGATCGTGTTTGAGTTGCGGATCTGGCCGTCAGGTCGTTGGATCACGACCTCACCGCCACCGTGTTGTACAGGCCACCCGCACGCTCTGCCCCCTCGGCTTTGTCCGCCCACTGGCCGTCTGGCCTCTGCGTGACGTCCCTTCGTTGTCCTGGCATCAGTCCTCCAAGAGATCGAACGTATGTACGTGGCAAACGATACCCGATCCACCGACGGAGCTACGCGAGGCAGATGCGGCCCCGGTGGTCTTTGCGGTAGCGATCCCTGTACGTCTTGTTGCCGACCCGAGCGTTGACCTGTCCAGGCGAGGCAGGCTTACCGTCGCCTTTGAGGTAGAGCCCTCTCCGCTCGATCTCGTCAGCCAGTTCGCGCGTGCTCATGCCAGCGGGCCTGTCGGCTAGCACGGCGTCTATGGCTTCGTGCAGCTTCATCGGCACATCCTACGGCCCAGAGGATTGCTACCAAATTGCTACCACGCTGGCCCGTTTGGGCCGACTAATCCTGGTGGCCTCAAGCGGTCAGCGCAACAGGGCCTCCATCTTTTCAGCTGGCGTGTGCCATTGGAGTGTTTGTCTGGGGCGGCTGTTGAGGTCGGCTGCGATCTGGTCGAGTTCGTCTTGGCTGCGCGTGGCGAGGTCGAGCTTGCGTGGCAGATACTGGCGCAGCAGCCCGTTGGTGTTCTCGTTCGAGCCGCGTTGCCATGGGGAGCGGGGGTCGCAGAAGTAGACCTGGATGCCGGTGGCGCTGGTGAGCCGTTTGTGGGCGGCGAGCTCTTGGCCTTGGTCCCAGGTCAGTGACTTCAACAGATGCGCGGGCAGCTCTGCGATGCGTGCTTTGAGTGCGTCGATGACGTGTGCGGTCGTGCGATCGTGGCCGAGGCGGGCGAGGAGCACATATCGGGTCTGTCGCTCAACGAGCGTCGCGATCGCCGACTTGTTTTCAGTACCGATCAACAGGTCTCCCTCCCAGTGGCCAGGCACGCGCCGCTCACCGACCTCGGCCGGGCGTTCAGCGATCGAGACCATCTCCCGGATGCCACCGGACGCGCCGGTCCGGCCGCGGGAGCGGCGCGTCGAGCGACCCGTCCTCAGGTTCGCGGCCAAGGGCCTCGAGGTGATGACGGTAGCGTCGGCCGACCTCCCCCACGTCCAGCCGGTCGCCCTGCGCTGCCGTCGGGCTGACCTCCCCCATGAGCCGCCGCAACGCCGCCTCCGCCTGTGCAGCCGTCAACCCTTCTCGGCTGCCACGGGCGCGCTTGACGCCCAGGCGTCGGTTCACCCGCCGCCCATGCACCCACCACGAGCCGTAGAAGGTCTCCCTGCCCGCGCTGCCCTTGCGGACGTAGACGCGGCCACTGCCATAGGAGCGACGCATTGGAGTATCCGCCTTCGCAGTCGTGGTGTTCGCCGATGTCTTGGCGACCCTCATGCCGAGATCACCGCCTCGGCTTCGACCTCGGACAGCTCGGCAAGGAAGCCTTCGATGAGGAGGACGGCCCACACCGATTCCTCCAACAGCGCGGCATTCTCGTTGCTGTCGCGAAGGTCGCGCTGCGCCCGAAGCTCGGTCTGCAACGCGGACAGCAGGGTCTCACGATGCGGCCCGTAATCGACCCCGAGATCAGCCGGGGGATCGGCTCGCGGCCAGTCGATCATATCCAGCAGCCCGCGTATCCGGTCGAAACGACGGTAGGGCTCGATGAACCACTCGGGATGCTCGGCGCGTCCTGGCCGCAGGAACAGCTCATCGAGTTCGGGCATGACGTCCTGCCAGATGTCGAGCTGCAGGCCGGAGTAGACCAGCGGGACCACATCGGCGGGGATGGTGATGGTGCTGCTCATAGGGCAACCTCTCGTTGCTGGGCGCTCGGGTTGTTCTCGTTTTCTTTCCGAGAGAGGGAGATCTCTCCCGACGGCTGGTTGGGGGAGGCCTGAGACTCAGCGCATATAGCTGACCACCACCGGGAGAGCGCCTCGGCTGCTTGCCGCGTTGACGGCCCGCATGAGACAAGCGCCTCCCGGTGGTGTGAGGCACCCAGAGCGGCAACAGGACGTCGCCCCACTGAGGGCCTGTCTATGAGCACCCGCCACGGTACCTCCTGGTCGGTGTTTTTCAAGCGAACCACTGCCGAGGAGGAGAACCTATGCGCGCAACCCGCGGGATTGACTGGGCCAGCGACTGGCACAACGTTCACATCAGCGACGAGCACGGGCAGCTGCTCGTGGCTGAACAGTTCAGCCACGACGAGACCGGCATCAGCGCACTGGTCAGACTGCTGCTCGCTCACCGTGTGGAGTGCTGCGCGATCGAGCGCCCCGACGGGCTCTTGGTCGGAAGGCTCCTGGCGGCCGGGATCGTCGTGCTCGCGATCCACCCCAACCAAGTCAAGGCAGCACGTGAGCGCTACCGCGCGGCCGCAGGCAAGAACGACCGCTTCGACGCGTTCGTGCTGTGCGAGCTCGCCAGAACCGACCGGCACCGCTTCCCCGTGCTCGCGCCCTCCAGCGATGAGACACTGGCGCTGAAGACGCTCGTGCGTACCCGTGAGGACCCCGTCGACGCCAAGGTCGCCTTGGCAAACCAGTTGCGCGCCCAACTGCAGGCGTTCTGGCCCGGAGCCGAACGGATCTTCGCCGACGTCAACAGCCCGATCGGACTCGCGTTCCTTGAGCGCTACCCCAGCCCCACCGACACTCGTGGTCTCGGCGAGAAGCGCCTCCAGAGCTTCCTCGCGCGTCACGCCTACTGCGGCCGACGCGCCCCCACCGAACTGCTCCCCAGGCTGCGTAGCGCCCCCAGCACCGTCGTCGGAGAACTCGAGCAGGACGCACGCCGCTGCGCCGTGATCGGCCTCGTCGCTGCCCTGCATCCCATCGTTGAGCAGATCAGCCAGCTCACAAGCCAGATCGCTGGCGCCACCAAAGCGCATCCCGACGGGGCGAACTTCCTCGCGTTCTTCCGCGACGCCAAGAGCGTCGTGACCGCCGCCGGGCTGCTCGCCGAGATCGGCGACAACCGCGCCCGCTACCCCACCAACGACTCGCTCGCCGCCGACGCCGGCCAAGCCCCAGTCACGATCCAATCCGGCAAACGCAGCAACGCCACCTTCCGCTGGGCCTGCGACAAACGCCTGCACAAACACATGAGCGTCCTCGCGGACAGCACCCGACACTGGCACCCCTGGACACGAGACATCTACCAGCGCGCCCGCGCCCGCGGCGCCAACCACCCCCACGCCATACGCATCCTCGGCCGCACCTGGAGCCGCGTGCCCTGGCGCTGCTGGCAAGACCACACACCCTACGACCCCACCCAACACCTCAACCTCCAACAACTTCTCACGACGAAGGGTTGACACAGGACGTCTCATGGCGGTTCCTCCTTGTGGTTTGGAGGCTCCGGGAGGACTGCTCTGGGCGATGAGAACACCCAGCCGATGCCGGTAAGGTGTCCGCCGCGCCGGGAGTTTGCGCTCTCGGTGCCGCGGCGTCCGGGTGTCCAACCACCGCGGGCGCCAAATATGTTCTGCGCTGGCAAAGCCAGCATGTCATCCACGATAGGAGAGGCTCCGGACGGTCCGGCCTTGGCTCGCGTCGCATCCTTCCGGCGGGTGCTCACGCTGCCCTCCTGCTCCGAACTCGCGGCCCGACGGTCCGGCCATCACACCACGCGATCAACTCGTCACGGCTGAACCGCACGTAGCGCCCGAGCCGAACGTGCGGGATGCGGCCCGCGCGGGCCTCAGCCGCAACCCACGACTGCGGCACGTTCAGGATGACCGCGGCCTGCCCCGCGTCAAGCAACGGCGGCGTCGAGTGCTGGCCGATCAGCGCAGCCACCTCGGCGGCCAGTTCGCGAGCCTCCTGGGAGGGGTTGGCGGAGGGTGGCGTGGCGGTATCCACGATATATATGACCACGAAACCCCGAAACCGGCCAACGAATTGGTCGCCGGCCAACGAATTGGTCGCCGGCCGGCGACCGACCGCTCGAACAGCGCTCAAGCGTCGCGCACGAAGACGCTCGTCGTTCACCGTCATCCGTCAGCGGCCATGACCCTGCGTGACCTCCCCAGCCGCCTTCCTCTCCGCCTCCCCCGCCCAGCCCAACGCCGTTGACACAGACCAGATGCACCTCGGGTGCCACAGGCCCCAAACAGGGTCTCCCCGTCCGGCTCACAGAGGCCCGAAAGCGGCAAGCTCAGACCCCCCGTGCATCTGGTCTGCCTGAGCCGCTACGCAGTCGGAGACTTGGAGCCCGGCCGGCTTGTGAGGCGGGCTCCGGAGCCGCGCGGCTTGCCCACTTGCGCTCATTGCCGGCGAGACGCTTTTCGTCGGAGATAGCCGACTCGCGACATAGGCTGTCCGCGTGCCGAGGATCGCGAGCTTCGGCGGCGTGGTCGTCAAGCTCTACTTTGGCGATCATCCGCCGCCACACGTCCACGTATACGCCGGGCGAGTCGGACGCCCAGGCGTGAAGGCAGCGCGCTTCTCGATCGACACCGGCGAGATGATCGACGGCGGGCTGCCGCCGGCAAGCGTCGCCACGGTCACGAGCTGGTGCCGGCGCCACCGCGAGGCCCTGCGCGCCGATTGGCAGCGTGCGCAGAGCAACCTGCATCCCACCGGACGCTACGATCAGTAGACGATGGAGCCTGCTATCGCCCCCGAAATGGTTGCTGTGATCCCACGGGCCGAGCATACGGTCCGCATCGTGTTCGCTGACGGCGAGGTCCGCGACGTGGACATCACCCCTCTGCTGGACACCCCCGCCTTCTCCCCTCTACGCGATCCAGCCATGTTCGAGCAGGTCGCGGTCGATGAGCAGACAGGCACGATCACGTGGCCGGGCGACGTTGACCTCGACCCCGATGTGATCTACGCGGCGCTGGACCTCGGACCTGACAAGGCCCGGGTCTATGTCCTGGACCGCAGCATCGCCGCCTGACTCGCTCCCCTGCGCACACGCTCGCGCAGGAAACGGAACCAAATTGGAACCTCAAGGCCCTTCGGGAGGCCGCAAACCCCACTGTTTGTAGGGCTGTAGGCCAATGGGCGATACTGGGCTCGAACCAGTGACCTCCGCCTTGTCGAGGCGGCGCTCTCCCAGCTGAGCTAATCGCCCTGGGACAGAACCCAAGCCTATCAACGCGAAAGCGCAACGATCGGCCCGCACCCCGAGCCGATCCGCACCGTTGCGCGCACAGACAAGGCCCGGGCGCAGCCCCCAGAAGCGCCCAGGCCCCGCGGTGTGTCAGGGCACGATCACAACCTGGCCTTCGCGCCCGACACCGGCCGATTCCGATCCGCTTGCGCCGACTTCGCCAGAGCCTTCGGCGCCACTCGCGCCGGCGCCGGAGCCCGAGCCGCCGCCTTCGACTCCGAATTCAGAGCCGGAGCCTTCAACGCCGCCTTCAGAGCCAGGACCGCCGACTTCGGCTTCCCTATATGGACTCTGCGAGCCGCCCGACGAACCGCCTCCGTAAGGCGACTGTTCGCCGCCGGAGCCGGCTTCGGACTGAACCGCGCCCTGGCTCGCCGAGGCCGATGAGACGCCCTGGCCCGCCTCGATCGTCTTGACGGCCTGCGCGACGGTGGCAGAGGCGATTGCAAAGCCCACGCCGGTGCTGCCTGGCTGCGAGCCTTCAGAGCGGGCTGCGTCGGACGCGATCTGGGAGTTGACGCCGATGACGTCACCCTGATCGTTGAGCAAGGGTCCGCCGGAGTTGCCCGGGTTGAGCGCCGCGTCGGTCTGAAGCGCCCCGGCGATCTTCGAACCATCGGGGGCCGAGATTTCGCGCCCGAGCGCGGAGACGATGCCGCGGGTGAGTGTCTCGTTCAAGCCATAGGGGTTGCCGATCGCATAAACCTGGTCGCCGACCTGAACAGGGCTGGAACTGACCAGCGTCAGCGGATGCAGGCCGAGACCGGACGGGTCGATGCGGATGAGCGCAAGGTCCTCGTTGGCTTCCTCACCGACGAGCGTCGCGCTGCGGGTTACGCTGGGAGATGTGCCGGGACCGGCGACGATGCTAGTCGCGCCCGCCACTACGTGGTCGTTGGTGAGGATCAAACCCTGTTCGTTGAGCACGATGCCCGTGCCGCTGTCAGCACCCTCGGAAGTGACCGCCTTGATTGATACGACGCCGGCGGAGTCACGCTGGTAGATCTGAGTGGCCGTGAGCGCGGTGGATGAGACCTCGCGACGGGCGCCCGTCGAAGAAGAGCCGGTGCGCAGCGATGCGCCGGTTGCGCGGACGGCGGGCGCGGCCTGCCGACCGCCGGCACCAGCGAGGAGTACGGCGACGACCGCGACGACGGTTCCGGCGACTGCCGCGAGCAGCATGGGTGCGAGTAGACGTTTCACGGGGCGACCTCCAGGTTGCAGTGGATGAAGCCATCATGCGCCTGTTCGCTGTGCGGACGCTGAACATGTCCCAAAGCTTCCGTAAGGGACGGGGAAATAGTCGATAACCGCACTAGAAGAGCCCGATAAGCTGTGGATCCGGTATGGCGACGTGGCGGAGTGGCTACGCAGCGGCCTGCAAAGCCGTCTACACCGGTTCGATTCCGGTCGTCGCCTCTAAGAAGCCCTGCAAACGGGCGCTTTTTGGCTGAATCGCGCGCAGACGAGTCCAGTGTGCTGGGGTGTTCAGACTCGTGAAGGGTCGGCCGTTGCCGTAGCGACGCAAGCCGGTGAGGCGGGTGCCCGCCGCTCGCCCCGCGGCTGTCGTATCACGAGACGAGTACTTGCAGCGCGAGCAGCAGGGCGATCGCCCCCGCGCACAGCACGTGATCACGCAGGATCGCTGTCGCCAGCGCGCTCTGCGTCTCGTGCGAGTCCCTGCGTGTCCCCAGTCGCATCGCGTTCGGCACGGTCCGGGCAGCCGCCAGCGCGACGGCGCACAGCACCGCTGCGAGCGAAGCCCACGCCGCCCACGCCGGCGACACTCCTTTCGCGAGCTGCAGCGATTACTGCCGCGATCGTCAGCGCCATCGCCGCCGCCACGAGCCGGTTCATTGGGCGCGCTGCAGTCGTCACGCGCGCGTAATAGGCGGCGATCGACGCCAGCGCCGCCTCCGGTACGTCGCTCGCGTAGCTCCGCGCCTGCACGTCGAACATCAGGTCGAACCACAGGACCGCGAGCAGGAACCCGCCGCCCGCCGAGGCAAGAGCTTTCATGCGGTCACTCGTACGTTGTCGGGCACGCCACGATCATGGCAGGGCTCGTAGTCGGCCCCAAATCCGAAGCTCAAACGGCATCCCGCCACATCGTTCTGATGACCGGTCCACCCTCGGGATTGAACTCCGTCGCGTGGCGGAAGCCGAGTGCTTCATACCGCCGGACGTTCGCAGGGTTGGTGGACTCAAGGTAGGCGGGCATCCGCTCCATCGATCCGGGCGAGGCAATCGTGGATGAGGTGTCGTCCCGAGGGCCGCGACCGGCGTGGTCGCGGTGCGTTGCCCACTACAGGCTGAGGTAGTAGGGCGGCTCTTTTGGGTGGTGCTCATCGAAGCGGTCGAGGAGAGCCTGGACGTCCTGGGCTCGCGCCCCAATTAGCTGATGAGAAGCTGTCCAAACGCTGTCTCCTCGTTGGGTGTCATCTCGGGCTCACCCGACGGCAGCCAGACCGCCACCGCCTCGGCGTTTCAGGCCGACCCGTCGAGAATATCGGCGCCTCGGTGTATCCCGTCGGCCCGGGAGAGTTCCTCTCCGTGCTGCTCGATGTTGGATATCGACCGGTCGCCTAGAGCGCGTGTTCTGCGCCTGACCAGAGGATCATCGACGGTCGAAGAGCAGGCCACGGAACGGAGTAACCTGACCCTATGGAGATGAGTGGGGCGGCGGCTCCGCAAGTAATGAACGTCGGTTCCCGTGTCGGTGATGTGCTCAGCGGCGCTGCGTGGGGAGTGATTGGCGCGATGGCTATGACGGGAATGCGGGTCATCACAACCGAGCTAGGACTGGTCGAGCAGACGCCACCACAGGCACTCAGCGTCCAGCGAGCGCGCGGCCTGCGCGGCCTACTGCGGCGGGCGCCACGCAAGCAGAGCCGCGGACTCCTCGAGGCCGCCCACTGGGCCTTCGGCGCAGGTGGCGGGGCGGCATTCGGTGCACTACCCCGCACGATGCGCCGCCATCCTTGGGCAGGACCCGCATACGGCCTGATGGTTTGGTTGGGCTTCGAGCTGGGGATCGCCCCCGCCCTGGGCCTATCCCAGGCAAAGCGGGCGCGCCCTGTCGATCGCATCGCGCTGGCCGCCGACCACCTGCTCTACGGCTTGGTGTTATCGGCGATGCGCCGGCCCCACCAAAGCTAGATCACCAGACCTACCCGCTCACGCGATGAGCCCTTTGCCCCACCTCTGCTGTCGAGGCTCCGTCCCGCTCGAAAGGTCCCTCAGTGGGGGTGCGCCTTGGTATTGGATGGCTTGAGGATCCAGTGTTCAGGAGCAGCGCCACCTCCAACCCCGCGAAGCCCTTAGAGCGCCTAACAGAATGAGTGTTGGAGTTGTTGGTGGCAGATGAGGGCGCAGCCGATGGTGAGGAAGGCTTCGTGGATGTCGGCGCGTCGGTCGTAGCGGCGCTCCAGGCGGCGGTGCTGGTGCAGCCAGGAGATCGTGCGCTCGATCACCCATCGTTCTTTGCCGAGCCCTGAGCCGTGGCTGGTTTTGCGCTTGGCGATACGCGGCGTGATGCCGCGCTCGCGGAGCGCCTTGCGGTGCTTGCGGCTGTCATAGAGGTTGTCCCGTTCGCCGTAGAAGTTTCTGGTGGCGGCTGGTGTGATGGTTACACGGTGGCGGGTGTGAGGGCCTCTTCGTGGGTGGTGGTGTGAATGGGCGCGCGGCGGGTGGCGAGGTCGCGTTCGACGGCGACGGCGAGCTTCGCGAGGTCTGTGTAGCCGACGACCTTGCGGAACTGGGTCTCGGCCTCGAGCATCCCGGCGGCGGTCCAGCGCAGACACATATCGCCGGACTGCCAGCGCTTGACGTTGCGGGAGGTGCGGCGGATGATCTCGATCATCGACTCGATCGGGTTCGTCGAGGCCAGGGTCGTCTTCAGCCGTCCGCGGATTCCCAGGCGTGTGAGCGTCAGGGTCTCCTCCAGGCCCTCGTTCAGGGACGCGGCCGCTCCGGGATGTGAACGCTCCAGCTCGCCGGCGAGGGCCTGCAGACCTTCCAGCGCGAGCGTGTGGTTATCGCTCGCCCATGCGCGCCGCAGGCGCGCCTTTACTGCGGGGCGGTCACGCTCGGGGAGGTGCTCCAGCACATTTCTTTCCTTGTGACGGATACAGCGTTGCACCGGGACTGGGCCGAAGACCTCATCGACGGCTGACCGGAGCGCCTTTGACCCGTCCAAGACGACGAGGATGCCCTGCTCGACGTCAAGGCCCCGGGCGACGAGGTCGGCGAGGAGATGCGCTGTGACGGTCTTGTTCTCCGTGGAGCCATCCCACAAACCAAGCGGAAGCTTCACGCCGTCGGTGCTGACGCCGAGCGCGACAATGCAGCAGCGCCCCTTCATCTCGATCCCGTTGACCATCAACGCCGCGAGGCGCACGTCTGCGAGGTCTCGGCTCATCAGGGCGTCCAGGTGCTCACGGGTGCGGCCGATGAACTCGCGGCTGACCGCTGACTTCGACGCCGAGCGCTCACTCACGGTCACTTTCTCACCTACCGGCTCACGAGTTCGTGAGAAGCGCCGGGTGCTGACCCCTGCGAGCATCTGCTCCAACACCACCCGCGTCAAGGGGTCACGGTCAGCGAAATACTCATACGTCGCCAGCGGCACCTCCTGCTCGCCATCGGCGCTCCTGGCACGCGGACGCTTCACCGCGACCCGCCGCCCACCAAGGGTGACCTCGCCGTCCTCGTGGCCATGACGGACCGCGGTGCGCTCTGAGATCCGGGCGTGCTTCGTACCGACGACCTCATCGAGCTCGGCCTCCATCATCTCGCCCAGCACCCCGAGGCCGACACCCACGCTGAGCGCCAACAGCCCCTCCTTCGCCGCACCGGCCAGCTCCCCCAACGCATCCTGCACATTCGCTGGAAGCCCCAGCAAAGCGCTCCCGACCTGCTCCTGCTCTACGGTCTTCATGGCGGTCCCTTCGTCTCGGTGGATGACTTCGCACTCGCCACAGTCCCAACGGGACCGGACGAGGCGGAAGGACCGCCACCTACAAACTTCTACGAGCTACGGGACAACCTCCTGTCATACGCCCGGTCGGCGAGCAGAGCTTTCGGCTTGAACTTGCCGTGAGCGCCGGTCGGGGGAACGCGGTCGACGAGCGCCAGGAGCTCGGTGATGTCGTTGCGGTTCGCGGCGGTGAGAGTCGCGGCCAGAGGGGTTCCCCGGCCGTCGCAGATCACGTGGTGCTTGGAGCCCGGCCGGCGCCGATCGACGGGCGAGGGACCGGTTTTCTCGCCCCCCCTTTGGCCCGCACATGCGAGCTGTCCACCACCGCACGGGACCAGTCCAACTGGCCCGCGTCCTGCAACTCATCCAAGAGCACCTGGTGCAAGCGTTCCCAGACCCCCGCTTCGTTCCAGTCCCGCAGCCGCCTCCAGCACGTCATCCCCGACCCACAACCCATCTCTTGGGGCAGATCCTCCCACGGGATGCCCGTCTTGAGCACGAACAGGACGCCCGTCAAAGCCTGCCGGTCGGGCACCCGCTTGCGACCCGGATACCGGTACCGCCGCTCCACGCACGGCAACAACGGCTCGATCCGAGCCCACAACCCATCACTGACCAGTGGTTTCGCCATAGACACCGTCTACGACAACAGCATCCCAAAACCTCTTTCTGTTAGGCGCTCTTAGACTCGGCTGGTGCCAAGCACTCCGAGAATCCGCTGGCTCGACGAGCCCGAAGAGAAGGACTACCTGGCCGCCGACAGCTTTCTCAGCATAGTGCTCGCGCCCTCCTCGCTCTCGCAGACCATCACCGCCCTACGCACCGCCCCTCTCGGCCACTGGGCCGCCAAGGACCTGCTGCGCGCAGCAGGACTGCCGCCCCTGAAGCCAAAGCAGAGCGCTGAGGTCGCCGAGAAGCTCAAGAAGATCAAGAACGGCATCCCTATTTCACCGGTCCTCCTGATCGGTGGGATCAGGGACTACTTGGTCATCGGCGACGGGTATCACCGCGCATCGGCCGCCTACCGGGTCGACGAGGACGCACAGGTCCCCGGCAGGCTGCTCTGGTCCAGCTGAGCACCCCAGCCGAGCACCGCAGCACCGGAGGCGATGCGACGCGCCGGCTGCGCCTCCGGCCGCTGAGGTGGCTCAGCGTGCGGCTGCATAGCGTGCCCAGTCGGTGTTCGCGAGCGGAGCCTGGCAGACCGGCTCGCTTCGCGCGTTCAGTAGACGCAGTTTCCAGTTTTGCAGCGTGGTTTCCAGCGCACGAGAACTCCTGCGTTCACGGAAAATCCGTGAACGACAGAGATACCCAAGGCCCTGGCTCGCCGCCTGCGCGAACGAGGTCATTGCCGGTGTTGATGACGGACGAGATCTCATTTGCCCAGCCAAAGACGCCTAGATCGGGCACAAAATATCCCGGCGGAACGATCAGGACGTCGCCCTGAAAGTTAATGTCCCAAAAGTAGCCAACCCATGTGTTCGTCCCACCCAAAGAGTTGATGGCATCGTTCCAATTGCTACTACTGAACCACCCACCCCGGTGAACCTGCCTGAGGTCAGGCCACTCGTAGCCAGCCGGCAGCCAAAACCAGTCACTTTCATAATTGTCATGATGGAACATCTGCAAGTTCCAGTCCGTGTAGTGGAAATAGTCAACCGTTCCATCGTCGAGACTCTGAAAGGGAACGAGCTTGTTTGGGTCTGGTGGTGGTGCTGGAGGGGGATACCTGCCGACTGGACCCTGCGTGTGGGTCCACTCCTCTAGTAGTCCAGGTCCGCCACGGCCAGCATCAACCGACTGAAGCGCAGCACCAACGGCTCCCTTGACGAATGAAACGTAATCCGGAGTCAGGACGTAAAGAACATGCTCGTCTGTGTCTGCTGATTTCGAGACGACAGATACAAGTCGCTGTCCGTCAAAGCGCGATATATCGGCAGGATCACGAGCTGTGGCGTCAATGTACAATGGCACACGCGGCGGCCGATGAACAAGCGACTTGCGTGGGGGCGTCGCCACCCGAGGCCTACGTCCGATCGGTACCGGCGTAGCAAAGCGATTGTGGCGCTGCGCCTCGCGGCTGGCGATCATGAGATCGACGATCTCTGGCACTGTGTCGACACCCCGAGTGCGAAGCTCATCGAAAATGTCTCGCCGGTAGCGCTCGAACTCGTCCTTCCCAAGCTGGGTCCTAGCGCTACTCTCGTCCTCCTCTTTTTTGAACCCTCCGGACATCCCCGTTACCTTTCAGTCGTGGAACGCACCCGTCGTAGCGTGCAGCCTAATACTATTCCCTCGAACATGCTAAATGATCAGGCGGAACTGCCTCGCCCGTGGCGCGTCGATCTCCTAGGCGTGGGACTCCTCTCGGCGCGGTGAGCAAGCCGGCCAACTATGTGTTGGCGAGGACTGTGGGCTTATTCCCGGCAGGTGCTTGCTCGGGAGCGATTGAGCCCGAGGAGAACCACTGGAGGTCCGGCTCGGACGCCCGGAGCGACCTCGCCAGCGTAGGGAGGGCCACACTGAGCACCGTGCTGTCAACGCCCACGCACAAGATCGTCAGGAACACCGCGCCGAGCGTCCACCACCGACGAGATCCCAAACCCCGAGGATCAGCCGGTGCGATCATCTACCGGATGCGCTCGATTCCGAAAATGTCGTTCCCTCACCCGAGCCGGTGGAGGGGTGACGGTGAACAGTGATGCACGCGGTCGCGATGGCGAGGACGAGGACGGCCAGCGCGATGTATGGAAACTCGCTGTAGGGCGTGGGCTGCCCTGGCTTGCACAGCTCGACGAACGGGACGATGAGTGTCAGAGCCCCGAGGATCGGGATGGCCATGTGCCGCAGGGTCGAGAAGGACTGGCGGTGGCGGCGCCACATGAAGACCGGGAGGGAGAGTGTCGTCAGGAGATACACGAACAGGATCACGATCGTGCCCATCGTCGAGCACTCGGCATACAGGCCGACCGGGTTCGTAGAGCCGGTGTCCAGGCCGATGAGGTGGGCCATCCACCACACCGCTATGACCCCGAGTCCACCGCCAGCCATCACGAGCAACGCATTCACCGGCGTCTCGCCAGGCAGGCGGAGGTGACCGAGGCGCGCCGGTAGCAGCCCGGACCTGCCACCGTCGAAGAGCATGCGAGCCTGGGAGTTCGCGCCCGCGATGAGGGTGGCGAGCACGGCGACTGTTCCGCCGATCCATGCCAGGATGGCCGCTGCACCGAGATAGTGGTCGGCTACGGTCAGGAACGGGATCGATGAGCGACCGATGGAAGAAACGTCATAACTGAAGCCAGTGACGGTGGCATAGGCAAAGAAGACGAACAGGGCGACGCCGATCGCGATCGATATGTGGAGCGCTCTCGGGACGCTGCGCTTCGGATCGCGGGTCTCCTCTGCGAGCGCTGGCCCGTTTTCCCATCCAATCAGCATGTAGAGGGCGAGTGGGAAGCCTGCTGACAGGCCGGCCAGGCCGTGGGTGAGGTGCGACCACGAGAATGGTATGGCCGAGAGATGGGCACGCTGGTTGACGAGGACGATGACGCAGAACGTGACCATGATCGCGACCTGCACGAGGACCGCCAGGCCCACGGCCTTCGTGGAGAGCTTGACGCCGCGCATCGTCAACCCGATGGCGCCAGCGGTCAATACCAGCGCCAGCGGCTCCCAGGGCATGTGCAACGAGGTGTAGTGGGCGAGAGTCAGCGTCACCATGCCACCCGACATCGTGAAGATCCCCGCCATAGCCACCGTGTACCCCACCACCACCAGCAGGGCCGTGACGACACCCGCCCGCGCTCCCAGCGAGGTCTCGACGTAGGTTATGAAGCTCCCCGCCGAGGGCTCCACTTTGGTGAACTCGGCCACCGTGAAAGCGAGCAGGACGATCGCCACACCTGCAGCGAGGATCGTCAGCGGGGCTGCGACACCAGCGGTGACGGCAATCACCCCGAACGCGAAGTAGAAGTTTTCCCCCAGGCCGATGTTGGCGAGTGTCGAGGCCGTCAGATCCGCCGTGCCCAGCTGACCAGCCCTGAGGTGCTCTGCGCCCTGGCTCACCGCCAACCCCTCGGCATACGATCACGAGGGCGCGCCCGCCAGGGCCTGGCTGGGCTTAGGCACGAGCAGCTCCTCCTCGGTCGGGGTGCGCTGTGCGTGGCGGAACCCAAGGGCGACGAACCCGAGCATGATCAGGGCAAGGATGAACGAGGCGATCGAGCCATAGAGCATGATCCTGCCGATCTTCGAGAAGCCGTATGCCTCGAGCAGCAGCCCGCGTAGCGTCGTTCCCTGGAAGGACGTCGTCTCGAGTGCCGCGAGTTTGGTGTTTGTTGGTTCGGCACGCGCAGCGGTGCTGATCTTCGAGTAGATCCCTCCGTAGGGCATCTCGGAGAGGTGGATCGCGATGAAGTGGTCGGCGTACGCCTCGGCCTGCGGACCGGTCAGCAGCTGTTGCCCGGAATACTTCTCCAGGTAAGGGATCATCGCGGGGGTGATCTCGGTGCCGGCCTTCGCGGTAGCGAATGCCGACTTCGGCGGGAAGAAAATCTGCTGCTGGGCGAGCTGGTTGTGAACGTTGTTGTGGTCGTAGCTGTAGCCCCACATCAACAGTCCCCCTGCCACGAACAGGACGACTACGAGGACCAGCCCAACGGCGCTGGTGAGAACGTCAAAGACTCTGCGACGCATGACACGGCTCCTCTCGATTGGATGTACGTGATGACAATTTTGTGGTCACGCGCTGCCGGCCGAACGTTGAAGCCGGTGCCCTGCCCGCCCTGCGGGACTCGTCATCGACTCGAGGCAATGAGTTCTCGTCGTACAGCACATCGGCGGACAGAGTCGAGCTGAACAACTCGACAATCACACGGCTACGCGCGACACACCGCGGACAGTGTCGAATCGTCGCCCGACATGGGACGCACTTCAATGCTCAGGCCACATCGAGGACAGTTCAGATGCCCGCAGCGAACGCTCGCGTCAACCTGCGTGCTGGTGCTCATGAGCCCCCCGACTGGTCTTGGCCGTCGCCGAGGGCGCTCAGCCACGCCCATCGTTTGGCGAGGGACTCGCTCGGAAGCGATCCTCTGCGGGTCAAGATGGCTGAGATCATTTGGTGGGCACCGAGCCGCTGGCCGGTGGTGGCGCTGGTACCGGTGCCGCAGGGAGTTCACCCACGGCCACCGTCTCGCGTTTGAGGAACGCTCCGAGCTCCTGGATGGTGCTCATCAGCGGCGCGGGAAATACGACGGTGGAGTTCTTGTCGACCGCGATCTCCACGAGCGTCTGCAGGTTTCGCAGCTGCAGCGCGAGTGGGTGTTCCATCATCACGTCGGAGGCGCGCGCGAGCTTCCCCGCGGCGAGCGCCTCGCCCTCGGCGGCGATGATCTTGGCGCGCTTCTCGCGCTCAGCTTCGGCCTGACGGGCCATCGCGCGCTTCATCGAGTCGGGCAGCTGGATGTCCTTCAGCTCTACGGTGGTGACCTTGATGGCCCCACTCCTCAGTCTGCACGTCGAGGATCTCGCGGATGTTCTGGTTGATCTTGTCGGTCTCGGAGAGCGTCTCATCGAGCGTGTGACGTCCCACGACCGCGCGCAGCGTCGTCTGCGCTATCTGATTGATGGCGACTTCGACATCCTCGATCGCCACCACCGAGCGGACCGGGTCCGCGACACGGTAGTAGGCGACCGCCGAGACATCGACGCTGACGTTGTCGCGAGTGATGATCCCCTGCGACTGAATCGGCATCGTGACGATCCGCAGCGACACGCGGTGGACCTGGTTTACGAGCGGCGCAAAGAAGATCAGCCCCGGCCCGCGCGCCCCGTCGCGGACCTTACCCAGATGGAACATCACAGCGCGCTCGTACTGCTTGAGGATCCGCACCGATAGTGCCACCCCGACGAGCGCCACAAGTAGGACGGCAACGATCACATAGACGATCATGTTTGTCTTTCTGTAGATGTGTTCATCCCCAGAGAGCTGCCACCGGGAGGACGGCGTTGATTGGGCGCTCTGATAAGGCGTGCGATGACGGGCTCCTGACGCGTGCGTTGAGGCGTTTGACCGTTCAGGTCGATGCGCGAACGCCAGCCGAGTGTCGGAGCTGGAAAATCAGAGCCCGCCGAGGTTTGAGGCGAGCGAACATCTATCCTACCACTGCTATCCGCCGCGAGCCGGATAGCTGAACCGTGATGAGCTACCGCGAGACCAAGCATCTGCGTGTCCTGATCGCCAACGAGCGCAAGGACCGCCTAGCGCTCGTCGCTCCGATCGTCGTTGGGCTGGGACACGAGGTGATCGCACGCGAGATCGACGTCGAGGACGTAGGCCCAGCGACCGCCAGAGAGCGCCCCGACGTTGCGCTCGTAGGACTCGGGGAGAGTTCAGAGCACGCCCTCACGCTGATCGACAAGATCGTGCGGGAAGCCGCCTGCCCGGTGATCGTCCTACTCCACGCCCGCGACCCCGAGTTCATCAACGAGGCATCCAAGCGAGGTGTCTTCGCCCACATCAGCGACGCCGACGTCGAGGACTGGCAGAGCGCGATCGACATCGTGCTTCGACGCTTCGCCGAGTATCAGGATCTCCAGGGCGCATTCGGGCGCCGCGCCCTGACCGAGCGAGCCAAGGGGATCCTTATGGAGCGCCACGGCATCGACGAGGCGAGTGCTTTCGAGATGCTGCGCGAGCAATCCCGTATCGATAACCGCAAGCTCATCGACCTGGCCACGGCGGTCGTCGATGGCCACCGTCTCCTGCCGCGAGAGCCCCAGGCTCCATCTCAATCCTGACGCTCACGCAGCGTTCAGAGCGCTCAGCACAGCCGCCCACCAGCCCACAGGCGAAGCAGAACCGGACCGCTAGACGCGATCAACAGTTGAACGCTGCGGGCGTCACTCGTTCGCCGAGAGTGTGTGTGGGTCTGGTCCCTTTGTAAGCTCGCCGGCTCTCACCATGTGTGAGACCTCTGCGGCGATCGTGTCGCGGTCGGCGTTTAGTCCCTTGGCCATGTCGCCGGTAGTGCTCTGCGGGTGCTCCTTGACGTATCCAATGATGCGCCCGTCGATGTCGTCCTTGTGCTGACGTGCTGTGGCCCGACGGTCGCTGGCGCGACGTGCGGTTGCTCGGCGTGTCGAGCGTTGCGGGACTACTACTGGCGCGTGGAGCGTCGGCTCCAGCGGGGACGCCCCGTCCCCGCGAGCACCGCGACCGGGACGATGGCGAAGTTGTGCACCCTGGCCGGGTTGTCCTGAGCCTCAGCCAGTACTGATGCTCGCAACGACGATGATTCGACGACAACGAACGCACCTGTATCGCTAACGCTCAGGACGACGAAGCCGCCGGATCCGCCGGGTTCCGCCGTGAGGCCCGTTAAGCACGCTAACCTGGATCTATGCTCACTCAAGCCGATCGCGTGGCGGATGTTCCACCACGCGCGAGGCTGGACGAGATCCAGCGGCAGGTCAAGGATGGCTCGCTCATGATCCGGAAGATGACACCGGATGAGCGCAAGCGTTATTCGCCGAGACCCTCAACGAGACGCAACAAGTGACGACATTCTTTGTCGCTGGCATCGAATCGCGGGACGGGCGTGTGGAGGCTGCCTATCGAGAGCTGCGTGAGCGCTCGCAGATTGTCGCTGGCTGTCCGGCAAAGTCGCGGCGTATCTTCAAGTTGAGCTGCCGGTTTGGCGGGCGTGACTGCGAGATTGAAGTCGGCAGGCCGCTGTCCCACGGCGGTGATGTCGTGGTCGCGATCCTGGACCATGGGCGTGAGGAGGCGTTTGTCGTGCACACCGCAGCTGAAGGCGTTGACGCCCCGGTACGTGTCAGCCGCCCCGTGTACTCGGTGACAGAGTTCTCGTGAACATGCCCGGCGCAGCACATTCGGCTTGACCGGCCGTCTTGGGGCCGCGCCGCGGTGTGAGCAGCCCCGCTGTTACGGTAGTGGCGTCCATCGCGCCCTTCGTGGGTTGGCGATTGTGCGTTCGCTCGGTCCTTCCTGACCTCTCTGCCTCGCGACCGCAGCCCTGAGAGGCTTCGTGAGGAGCGCCCGTGAGTGTTGTGGCTGCAGGGTCTGAGAGTGGGTCGCGCCGGTCTGCAACGCGCTCGCCGAGGCGCCCCGGGACTGGGAGGTCTTCCCGACTGGCCGGAGCACCGCTGCATGTCGCGATGCTCGCTCCGCCTTGGATATCGGTCCCCCCGCCGGGGTATGGGGGCGTGGAGTCGGTGGTCGGCGTGCTCACGGAGGCCCTCGTACAGCGGGGGAACGCGGTGACGCTCTTCTGCGCTCCTGGCTCTGTGTCGAGCGCGCGCGTGGTGACTCTGCTCGATGAGTCCCACCCCGATGAGATCGAGCGTTCGCTCTACGAGGTTGACCACGTTGCCCAGGCGTTTGAGGAGATCGACCTTGCCACCGGTGATGGTCGCTTCGATGTCGTTCACGATCACTGTGGCTTCACGGCGCTCGCTATGGCGGACCGGCTCGACATGCCGTTCGTGCACACTTTGCATGGGCAGTTCACCGCCAGTACCGCGGCTTTCTACGCCCGCCATGGTCACAAGGCGGCGCTCGTGGGTATCAGCCTGGCGCAGCTGGAGTCGGCGCCGGCGAGCCTGGAACCGGTTGGCGCGATCCCGAACCCCATCGACGTGGGGGTGTGGCCGCTGCGTGAGCACAAGGACGATTACCTGCTGTGGATTGGGAGGATGACCGCCGAGAAGGGTCCCCATCGCGCGATCGCCGCTGCCCGTAGCGCGGGCGTGCCGCTTGTCCTGGCGGGGATCATTCAGCCCGGCCAGCAGGCGTTCTTCGACCGTGAGGTCGCCCCGCACGTCGATGGCGAGTGCGTCCGCTTCGTGGGTGAGGTCGGTGGCTCGGTCAAGCGTTCGCTCTTCGCGGGTGCCCGTGCGTTGCTCATGCCGATTCGTTGGGAGGAGCCCTTTGGGATGGTCATGGTCGAGGCACTGGCTTGCGGAACGCCGGTGATCGCCTTCCCCGAGGGTGCAGCCTGCGAGCTAGTCCTGGATGGGCAGACCGGTTTCCTCGTCGAGGACGAGCGGGCGATGGCCGCGGCTGTCGGCTGGCTGCCCAGCATCGATCCCCGGGATTGCCGGGCGTGGGTCGCCGAGCACTGCGACGTGAACGTCGTCGCCGCTGCCTACGAGGCGACCTACCAGTCGGTGGCGCACAAGCGCGTAGCGGAGGCCGTCGCGCTTGTCTGAGCGCACGCTGAGCGTCCTGGACGGCAGCACTTTTGTCGTCGGGGACCGCCTCGGCGACGTGAGGGCCGACGAGGGTCGCGAGCACGGCTTCTTCTGCGAGGACACCCGCTTCCTCTCGCGCTGGGTCCTGCACGTCGGCGAGGCGCCGCTGGAGCTGCTCGGCCTCGACCAGAGCGCGCACTTCGCGGCTCAGTTCTTCCTGACTCCCCTTGTTGGGCCCGACGAGCAGGCACCGTGCTCGATTATGCGACGGCGGCTCATCGACCGCGTGTGGATGGAGGAGGTCACAGTGACCAATCACCGCCATGAGTGCAGTGAAGTGCGGCTGGTGCTGGTTCTCGATGCCGACTTCGCCGATTTGTTCGAGATCAAGGACGGCACGGTGGCCGAGCGGGAGGTGACCTGTCGCCATGACGACGAGACCCTCACGCTGGCCTACGAGCGCGCCGGCTTCAAGCGCTCGGTCACGATCTCCGCCAGCCGCAGGGCGGCCGTCACCCGCGAGGGCTTCGCATACTCGCTGCAGCTCGCGCCCGGTGAGCAGTGGTTGACCACCTTCACGCTCACGCCCTACGCCGCGCAGCCGGGGATCGCATTCCTACGGCGCGAGCCGCGGGGCGCCCTGACGCAGTTGAGCGCCTCCAAGTCGGCTGAGCTCGAGGAGTGGCTGGCCCGAGCGCCGGTGTTGCATGCGCAGGACACCGCGCTGATGCGCACCTACCGCGCCAGCCTCAGCGACCTCGGCGCCCTGCGAATGCACCCCAATCCCAGCGAGAGCGCGACCCTCCCAGCGGCAGGGCTGCCCTGGTTCATGGCGCTCTTCGGTCGCGACAGCCTGATCACGAGCTTCCAGGCACTGCCCTATCTGCCCGGGCTGGCCGCCACCACCCTGCGCGTGCTCGCGGCCCGCCAGGCCAAGGTGCGCGACGACTTCCATGAGCAGGAGCCCGGCAAGATCCTGCACGAGCTGCGCTTCGGCGAGCTCACCGCGCGCGGTGAGCGCCCGCACTCCCCGTACTTCGGGACCGCCGATGCCACGCCTCTGTTCCTTATCCTCTTGGATGAGTATCACCGTTGGTCGGGCGATGAGGAACTCGTCCGGAGCCTGGAGCCCAACGCGCGTGCCGCCCTTGCCTGGATCGAGGACAGCGGGGACCTCGACGGCGATGGCTACGTCGAGTACGCCTGCCGCAACCCGGCCACCGGACTGGTCAACCAGTGCTGGAAGGACAGCTGGGACGCGATCCAGTTCGCCGATGGCACGCTGGCCCGCGGGCCGATCGCGACGTGTGAGATTCAAGGCTACGTGTACGACGCGCGTCGCCGCTCAGCCCGTCTGGCCCGCGAGGTGTGGGGCGATGAGGCGCTCGCCGGTCGCCTGGAGCGCCAGGCCGCCGAGCTGCGCGAGCGCTTCCGCCGCGACTTCTGGATTCCCGAGCGCGGCTGCCACGCGCTTGCGCTGGATGGGGAGAAGCGCCAGGTCGACAGTTTGACCTCCAACATCGGCCATCTGCTGTGGTCGGGCATGCTTGACGAGGACGAGGCAGCCGCGACCGCCGAGCGGCTGCTCGACGAGCAGCTCTACTCCGGCTGGGGAGTGCGGACCCTCGGCGCCCACGAGGCCGGCTACAACCCACTCGGCTACCACACAGGAACCGTCTGGCCCCACGAGAACTCGCTGATCGCCGCTGGCCTGGCGCGCTACGGCCACCACGAGGCGGCAAGCACCATCGCCTCCGCGATCCTTCGCGCGGCGCCGTACTTCGAGCACCGACTGCCTGAGGTCTTCGCCGGCTACCCTGCATCGATGACGTCAGTTCCCGTGGCGTTCCCGACGGCCTCGCGTCCCCAGGCGTGGGCCGCGGGGACTCCGTTGCTGCTGCTGAGCACGCTGCTTGACCTCGACCCCGGGCGCAACGAAACGGACGTCGAGGTCCCGTGCGGCATCGGGCACGTCGGGTTGCGCTCGCGGAGAGGCTAGTGTGGGTGTTGTGGACGACGATGCGATTCGTACTCTCCTGACGCGGCTGGCGCGTCCTCACCCTTCCGGTGGCGAGGTCGTCGAGCGCGCGGCCATCCTCGCCGAGGGCACCGACTCAGCGGCGGTCATGGCGTGGATCGCCGCCCACGCTGGGACTCCCGAGGCGACAGTGGCCTCGGCCCCCAGACACGGCCTGCACGGCCCGCGGCTCAACGACAGTGGCGGCGCAGAACCACGGGCACCGCTTCGCTTCGTGCTGCCGGCCGGCGTCCTGACCTGAGCCTTCTCGACAGCCTCGACGGACAACGATCTGTCCGGCGGCCCGATCCCCCGGGCCGCCACCGTGCTCACGCCGGCCTTCATGTCAGGCACCGGCGACCGGCGGGCGGCCTCGGAGGTTGACCTGCCAGTTGGCGAGCGGGAGCAGGAAGAGGACCCCTCCGAGCAGGATCAGGATGAATCCGGCGAGGGTCGCGATGCTGCCAACGACCGACCAGCCCCACGCGTTCAGCAGCAGGCCCCTCAGCGTCTCCCCGGTGAACAGGGTGGTGCGCTCACCCGCGAGCGTCGTGTTCTTCATGCCGCCGGCGATCCACTCAGCGCTGATCTGGGAGAAGGTCTTGCCGCCCGCGACCTTGGTCAGGTCCACGCCGATCTGGTCCTGGGCGTACAGCTTTGCCTGCTTGCCGGTGAGCACCTGCTGACCGGCGTAGGACGCGAGGGCTGGGTTTGTCGCGGGCTTCGGGAAGAAGATCTTCTGCGGAGCCAACTGGTCGTGAACGACCTGCTTGTCATAGTGACCGCCGACGACGGCGAGTGCGCCTACGACGATCATGCCTGCCGCGGCGACGGTGGCGATCGAGGTCAGGCTGGTCAACCTCGCCAGCAGAGGGCTGCGCGGGGAGTGCTTGGGCTGCGGGTCGTGTCCTCCATTGGATGGCGACTCCGCGACGCCGGGGGTCGCCACACCGTTGCCGGTGGTCGGGGGGGACGGATGGGGCATGACTGAGCTGGGCACGGTGTTCCTCGTTTCGTTAGATGTGCGCATGAGCGCCAGCGATCTGAGAAGAAGCACCGCAGACATGAACAATATAGCATGAAAACAAAATCTAGGAAAGCAAAGTCTAGATACGCTACTCTTGTCTCTGTGGCCGATGACACAACTCACCGCTGGAAGTTCCTGACCAACCACGCGCAGGTGCTCGCCTGCATAGCCCACGATCCAGGCGTGCTTCTGCGGGAGATCAGCGAGCGGGTCGGAATCACCGAACGCGCCGCCCACCGGATCGTCACCGAGCTCGCGGACGGCGGCTACATCACGCGGGAGCGCAACGGCCGGCGCAACCAGTACACGATCCAATCCGGCCTCCCGCTTCCGGACCGCCTCGGCCGCGTACAGCGGATCAGCGACCTGCTCACGATCCTCATCGGCACGACCGACAAGCTCCCAGATACGCCCCACCTTCCAGCAGCACCAAACGGGAAGACCGGTCGATAGTCGTGTCCGGCAATTCCGGCCCCGAGGCAACAACCGGCTCGCATCTCGGCAAGCTCCGTGTGGTCGTCGCCGGCGGAGGCGTAGCGGCCCTGGAGACGGCGCTGGCCTTGGCCGATCTCGCGGGCGACCGCACCGATGTGACCGTCATCGCGCCCAACACCGAGTTCGTCTACCGCCCGATGGTCGTCCGCGAGCCATTCGCCTACAGTGCCGCACACCGCTACCCACTCGCGCCGATCATCCACGACGCCGGCGCAAAGCTGATCACAGGCGAGCTGCGCTGGATCGACCCGGTCACGCGGACGATCCACACCAAGGCCGATGACTCGATCGAGTACGACGCGTTGATGCTCGCGCTCGGGGCGACCGTCACGAAGCGCTACCCGCACGCTCTAACGATCGACGACCGTGATCTGGACGAGACCATGCACGGGCTGATCCAGGACGTCGAGGGCGGCTACGTCCACAACCTCGCGTTCGTCGCGCCCGGACGCATGGCGTGGCCGCTGCCGTTGTACGAGCTCGCGCTGATGACTGCCGGGCGCGCTTACGACATGGGCATCGAGCTGGAGACGACGATCGTAACCCCCGAGGACAGCCCCCTGGCGATCTTTGGATCGTCGGCGAGCAGCGCCGTCGCCGAGCTGCTCGCCCGCGCGAACGTCGCGACGATCAACTCCGCCTACGCCGAGGTTCCCAGCTCCCGCGAAGTGGTGATCAACCCCGGCGAACGGCACCTGGTGGTAGATCGGGTGATCGCATTGCCAGAGCTCTACGGTCCCGTTGTGCGCGGCATTCCGCTCGGCGACAACGGCTTCATCCGCGTGGACCCGCATTGCCGGGTACCTGATGTCGAGCGCATCTACGCAGCCGGCGACGCGACCGACTTCCCCATCAAGCACGGCGGAATCGGCTCCCAGCAGGCCGACGTCGCTGCGCAGTCGATCGCGGCACTGGCCGGGGCATCCGTGACGCCTGGGCGCTTCAACCCCACGATCCACGGCATGCTGCTGACCAACGGAAAGCCTCAATACCTCACCGCTCACCAGGCGGGCACGGGTTCAGCTCGGAGATCGCCGACACACCGACCTTCTCGCCGCCAAGCAAGATCGCCGCGAAATACCTCGCGCCGTACCTGGAGAAGCGCGACCGCGAAAGCACTCCGACCTGACATAGACCGAGATCCGAGTGTCTACCCAGATGCCCCTAGAATTTCGGGGTAGAGAATGGAACCGAGGATCGACGTAATCACGCTCGCTGTCGCAGATCTGAAACGTGCGCTCGCCTTCTACAGGGACGGCCTCGGGTTGGAGTCGCGCGGGGTGATCGGCAGCGAGTTCGTCGGCGACGAGATCGAGCCTGACGGGGCCGTCGCGATGTTCGAGCTGCAGGGCGGGATGATCTTGTGTCTCTACCCGCGCACCGAGCTGGCGAAGGACGCCAAGGTCTCGCTCGCTCCGCCGAAGGCCGGCGAGTTCAGCATCGGACAAGCAGTGTCCAGCAAGGCCGAGGTCGATGCGGTGCTCATCCAGGCCGAGGCTGCCGGAGCCACGCTCACCGATCGGCCGCATGACCGTCCGTGGGGGATCTACTCTGGCTACTTTCGCGATCTCGACGGGCACCTATGGGAGGTGCTCTGGAATCCACGGCTCGCGCGCGCACAGAAGTAGTGCGGCGCGGGCGGCAGTAGGTCACGGGGTACGGCGCGGGCGGCAGTCGGTCACGCGAAGTAGAAGACGATGCCCAAGACGGTGTAGAGCGCGATCAGCTGGAAGCCCTCAAACCAGGTCGACTCGCCATCTGAGACGAGGATGGGCACGATCAAGGCGGCCGACAGGAGCGCAGCAAGCTCGTATCCGTTGAAAACCAAGGCCATCGGCGATGGCCCGAGCAGGAACGACAGCAACACCAGTATGGGCGCCACGAACAGTCCTATCTGAGCGCTGGAGCCGACTGCGATGTTGACCGCGAGATCCATCTTGTCTTTGGTGGCCGCGAGGACCGCCACGTAATGCTCGGCGGCATTCCCGACTACCGCGACGACGAAGGTACCGACGAAGAACTGCGAGACGCCAATCTCGCGTGAGGCTTGCACAATCGAGCCGACCAGGAGGTCGCTCAAGACGGCGATGGCCATTCCAGCGACCGCGAGGACGCAGACCGACCTTTGGGGCGACCACGCGCTCGTCACGTCATCGCGCTGCTGCGATGGGTTGAAGAGGTCGCGGTGTGTCCTCAGCGAGAAGACGAGACCCGCGAGATACGTCGTGATGAGGACCAGCGCAACGGCCAGCGAGACATGATTGAGGTCGGGCCCAAAGACGTGACGCACGCCGCCGACGCTCGGCAGGCTGCCATGGATTGACAGCTGCAGAACGGCGGGCAGCACGAGCGCCACGACCGTCACGAGCAGCATCCCCGACTGAGCCTGCGCGGCTGTGTGATCGAAGGTCTGCCGCGTACGCTTCCAGCCGCCCGCGAGCATCGCCGCTCCTAAGACGAGCAGCGCGTTGCCGACGACTGAGCCAACGATTGACGCCTTGACCACCTCTTGCAACCCGTCTGCGAGTGCGAAGATCGCGATGATCAGCTCGGGCGCATTACCAAAGGTGACGTTCACCAGGCCACCGATGCCGGGACCCGCACGCGCGGCCAGCTGCTCGGTCGCCTCGCCCATCAGCGCCGCCGTCGGCACAACACCTATGGCCGACGCCGCAAAGATCAACGAAGGCGCCGCGTCCGCGAACCGCAATGCAAGCGCACCGGGAATGAATGCACCCAACCAGTAGACCCGCCGCATCTAGAGCGACATGCTACGGACGAGAACGGCCCGCTCTCGACAGCCACTAGGCTTAGCGAGTCAACGAAAGGAGCCGCAGATGCACGCGCGAGTGGCAACGTTTGAAGGCGGGAACCCGGAACAGGTGCGGCAGATGGTCGAGGAGATCAACAAACGATCGCAGTCTGGGCCGCCGGAGGGAGTGCCTGCCGTCGGCCTGCTGGTGCTCCACGAGCCGAATGAGAGCAAGGTTTTGACCATCAGCCTCTTCGAGACCGCAGAGGCCCTGCAAAAGGGAGATGCGACGCTGAACTCGATGGACCCGCCGGTGTCAAGCGGGATGGGTAAGCGCGTCTCGGTCGAGATGTTCGAGGTTCCCATCAAGATTGATCTTTGATCAAAACCGCATGCTCAGGCCGCAGAGGCGGCCACCGTCCGCTCGGGCGCCTGCTCGCCTTGACGCTCGCCGCCTCGCTGCTCACAGCCACAGGCTGCGGGGGCTCGACGCGTGGGGACTCCTCCGCGAGCACAGGGCTCGTGGCGATAGGCGCTGGCCTGAAGGGACCGTCGGGGTTGAGTGCGACGGTCTATGCCAGGGGACCGGCGACGACGGCCGCCTTCGCCTTCGACGCTCAGGGGCGGCTGTGGCTGACGGCCGCGGGCCTGACGAGTCATGCCAGGGACGGCGTATATCTGGTTTCCCATCCGGGCGCGACCGCGGTGAGGGTCCTCTCCGGCCTGGACGACCCTCTCGGTCTCGCCTGGTATGAGGGCAAGCTGTACGTGGCCTCGGTCGGACGCGTGGACGAGTTCGGCGGCTTTGACGGCGGGCGGTTCACGCAGCACCGTCAGATCCTGAGCGGGCCGGTCGCCGGCGGCGAGAACAACCTTCTCGCGATGGCGCCCGACGGTCGTTTCACGATGGGAGTCACGGCGTCGTGCGACCATTGCCTGCCCAGTTCCATATGGTCGGGCTCGATCGTCTCCTTTCGTCCCGATGGCAGCGACCTGCGCCTCTACGCCAGGCGCATCAGGGCCCCGTTCGGTCTCGCCTACTTCCCGGGCACGGGCGATCTGTTTGCCAGCATGAATCAGCGCGACGACCTCGGTACGCGTACTCCCGGCGACTGGCTGGCGGTCGTGCGCGAAGGCCAGGACTGGGGTTTTCCGGGCTGCTTTGGACAGGGTGGCACAGCCTGCCGGGGAGTGCCACGGCCGGTGGCGGTGCTCGACAAGCACGCCGCTTCTGGGGCCGTCGTGATCGTGACCGGACAGCTCGGGGCGGCCGTGGGCACGGCCGCGCTCGTCGCCGAGTGGCAGTCGGCGAAGGTGCAGCAGGTCTCCCTCGCGAAGGCCGGCTCGACGTACAGCGGCTCGGTCAAGCCGTTTTTGACGGGCGTGCAGAATCCGCTTGCGCTCGCGCTCGCGCCCGACCACTCGCTGCTCGTCGGGGATTGGGCCACGGGGACGATCTATCGGATCGTCAGCGGCTCGTCCTAGCCGCGGTGCTGGCTGCGCGGCGTCCATGAGCACAGACGCGCGGCAGGCACAGCCATACGTCAACTCGTGGTCGCGGCCACCGGCTGACCGCCGCCCAGCTCCTGCCCCGTCGGCGACGTCAGGCGAGCGGCAAGGGGCAGCCCGAGCAGCGACACGGCGCCCATCGCCAGGAACGCGGCAAGTGGATCGTGCACGAGGCCCTGCACCAGCAGCGCAACGACCAGACCGCCGAGGTTGCCCGCCATCCACACGATTGCGCCGGCGGTGCCCGCGGCGGACCCGGCCAGCCGCTCGGTGGCCGTGAGGATCACCGGCAGCGCCGGCAGCAGGAACAGACCCATCACGGCTATCACCGCGGCGCGCGCGCCGAGCCACGGAAGCACGCCCAAGGCGACGCAACCGACGCCGCCGACGATCACGGCGGCACGCATGAAGCCGCGTTCGATGCCGCGGCGCGCGACGAGCGGCGGCAGCGCCGCGCAGCCGACGACGCCGGCGATCACCATGCCCACGAGCAGCGCGCCCGCCGCCTCTTCGGAGACGCCGGCGGGCGCCAGCAGCGTCTGCAGCCAGGTCGCGAGCGCCACGAAGATGCCGAAGCCGACGAATACGAGCCCGCAGAGCGTGCGCATCGACGGCAGCGCCCACAACGCGCGCGCGGCGCTCCCGACGATCGCGGCGTGCTCGGTGCTCGCGTGCCCCGGGCGGCGCAGCGTGAGCGCCAGAGCGAGGGCCGGTATCGCCGCCAGGACGGCCTCGACGAGCAGCAGCCGCTCGATATGCCCGTGCCCACCCAGCGTAGGACCCAGCAGCAGCGCGATGAGCATCCCGACGAAGCTGCCGGCGGAGCCCACCGAGATACCCGCGGCACGCTGCTCCACGGGCAGGTACTCGCCGGCGAGCTTGCTCACGGCGCTGAGTACCACGGGCTGCGCCACGGCGACCGCGACCTGCCCGGCCATCGCCCAGGCGAACGTATCGCCCCCCAGGCGCACGAGCCCGCCGAGGGCTACAAGCGCGCCGCCCGCGGCGAGCACCGGGCGAAACCAGCGATCGAGCAGGATTCCCGCGGGGATCGCGAGCACGACGTAGAGCAGCGGAAAGATCTCCGCCAGCCACCCCACCGCGCCAACCGACACGCCGTAGTGCCGAGCCGTTTCGGTCGTGATCGCGGCGTACGTCAGCCAGAGCACCTGCGTCGCGGCGCAGACTGACGCGTAGGCGACAACGACCGACCAGCCCTCGCGCCGCCTCACTTCCCAGCTGCTCCGACTACACGAGAGGCGCCGATCACCCGACGTATGATGGCAGCGGCGTCACCGTACGGCCGCCAACACCTGCGCGCCTCCGGCTGCCTTGGCGCGGTAGAGCGCGGCATCGGCCGCCTCGGTGAGGGTGGCGAGATCATGCCCGTCGAGCGCATGTTCGGCGACACCTGCGCTGAAGCTCACCCGGAACGTCTC
Organism: uncultured Solirubrobacterales bacterium; assembly: GCA_963715515.1. Lineage (GTDB taxonomy): Bacteria > Actinomycetota > Thermoleophilia > Solirubrobacterales > Solirubrobacteraceae > Palsa-744. The sequence goes on along the minus strand of OY970249.1, from coordinate 2,722,797 downwards.
CCCGTCGGCGGCAAACTCCTCTTCGCACACGCCCTCGAGCGTGTCCGCGAGGCGCCGCACCCCGTCCTGGCGACTCATGCCGTACATCCCCACGATGAACTCCTCGCCGCCCCAGCGTCCCACGATGTCGTCGCCGCGGAAATCCCGTCGCAGGCGCTCGCCAAACGCCCGCAGCACGACGTCGCCGGCGGCGTGACCATGGGTGTCGTTGACCAGCTTGAAGCCGTCGAGGTCGAGCATCGCGATCGACACCGGCTGAGAGAAGCGCGCGGCGAGCGACAGCAGTGCCACCAAGCCTTCGCTTGCCTTCGCGCGGGTGGCCAGACCCGTGAGATTGTCCGTCTCGGCCTGTACGCGGTGCAGGCGGATGCGATCCAGGCGATTGCTGACTCGCGTGATCAGCTGCGACTCGACGATCGGCTTGGCGAGGTGGTCGTCGGCGCCTGCACGGAAAACCTCTTCCACGGTCGCCAGATCGGTGTGGGCGGTCACGAAGATCACCGCGACGTGGCCCCAGCGGGGGTCGTTGCGCACAACACGACACAGCTCCGGGCCGTTGACGCCGGGGATATCGACATCGAGGATCAGCAGCTCGGGCGAGAACTCCTCGAGCGCCTCCCAGAAGCGCAGTGGCTCGGTGAGCATGGAGACCTCGATGTCGTGCTCCTGGAGTAGCGCTCCCATGGCCTCGAGCACGACGAGGTCGTCGTCAACCAGCAGCACGCGCGTGGCCTCGAGACGCTCGCGCGCCAGACACTGCACGGCTGCATCGAGCACTTCGGCCGGCGCTAGCGACTTGGGCAGGAAGGCCCGTCCGCCGCGCCTGGCCGCCTCGAGGCGATCGGCGAAGGCGGCGCTGCTCGTGAGAACGAGCACGGGGATCGGCGGCGCGCGCGAGCTGAGCTCCGAGAGCAGCTCATATGCATCGGCCATGCCGGCCGGGGAGAAGGTCAGGTCCAGCAGCACGATCGCCGGGGGGCGCACGGCGCAGACCACCCGCGCCTGCGGTGGGCTTGAGGCGATATCGCATTCGATGCCCAGGGAGGCCGCCTCGGCAGCCATGCGAGTGCACAGATCGCGGTCGTCGTCCACGAGCAGCATCCGCGTCCGCCCGACTAGAGGCTCAGAAGTCGGGCGCGCGTCCCCGCGGGCGGCCTTATGAGCATGGCCATACCTCAGAACAAAGCCTTGATACCCCGTCGAGGGCATCTCTACACACGGCCCTCCCCCGCTTCACCTCCCAGCAGCCGCCCTCTCCGCTTCACCTCCTGCAGCCGCCTTCCCCGCTTTACCTCTCCTGTCGGCTGCTCTTCACGACCGGCTGCTCGCGACGCGGTGGCGCGCGGCGTCCTTGGCGAGATACATCGCGCGGTCGGCCTCGATCAGCACGCTCTCTTGGCTCGGGGTGTCAGGCGCGATCGCGGCGACGCCGACGCTCGCGGTCGCGGATACGCGCCGCTCGGCCTCGCCGACGGCGCAGTCGGCGATGACGCGCGCCAGGTCCGCGCCGACACGGCCGGCGGCCTCGGCACTGGTACCCGGGAGCAGTACGGCGAACTCGTCGCCGCCGGTGCGCGCGACCAGATCGGTGCCGCGCAGGCGCAGCTCGATCTCGCGGGCGACGGCTTTGAGCAGTTCGTCGCCGGCTCTATGTCCGTGGGCGTCGTTTACGCGTCGGAAGTCATCGAGATCAATCGTCACGAGCGCGGCCTGCTCGCTATAGCGCTGGCAGCGCCGGACCTGCTGACCCAGCTCGTGCTCGAACAGCCTGCGGTTGCATAGGCCGGTGAGCGAGTCGTGCTCGGCCAGATGGCGCACGCGCTCCTCCATGAGCTTGCGTTCGGTGATGTCCTGGATCTGCGCGATGAAGTGCAGCGGTTTGCCCTGCAGGTCGCGCGCAAGCGATACGGAGAGCAGCGCCGAGATGACATGGCCCTGGGCGTGGAAGTAGCGCTTCTCCAGTTGGTAGTCGCGGATCTCGCCGACTAGGAGGCGTTGGACGTGCTCCTGGTCGAGCAGCAGATCGTCGGGGTGGGTGACGTCGCGGAGCGTCTTTGAGAGCAGTTCCTCGGCGGTGTAGCCGGTGATCTTCAGGAGCGCCTGGTTGACGCGCACCCAGCGACCGTCGGGCGTGAGCAGCGCCATGCCGATCGGCGCCTGCTCGAAGACCAGCTCGAAGCGCTCCTGCGCATGGCGGCGCGCCTCCTCGGCGTGCTTGCGCGGGGTGACGTCGCGGAAGATGGCGACGCCGCCGAGCACCTTCGCGTCATCGCCGTGCAGCGGGCCGACGGCGACCTGGTAGCAGTGGGTTTCGTCCGGCGACCAGATCTCGAGCGTCTGAGACTCGCCGCGCAGGGCGGCGAGGAAGAGCGGATGGTAGGCCTCCCAGCGCTCGGGCGTAAGCGCCTCGGAGGCTCGCCTGCCCTCGAGATCGCCGGAGCGCAGCCCGTGACGCTCAAGCGCCTGTCCGGCGGTCAGGACGAAGCGAAGCTCGTCGTCGAAGACGAGCGTCGATGTCAAGGGGAGGGTGCGCAGCACCGACAACGCGACACCCCCGGCGCTCAGGTCGCTCATCGAGTGGCTCTCCAGTGTTGACACTTCGAGGTATCGGCCGGCGAGGCAGGCAGCTTGAGGAGAGCAGCTTGAGGAGTACGCTCGCGGCGTGGGGCGTCGAATGCCGTGGGACACCCGCACTGGGACACCCGCAGGGTAGGCGCCCGCGTGGTGTGGGCTACTCGGAGGCCAGCAGTGGCACGTCGTGCACGATTTCGCTGGGCTTGAAGTTCGAGGAGTAGAGCGTGCGGATCTTGCCGCTGGCGCTGATCCCGTAGACGAGCCCGGTGTGGTTAACGAGCTGGGGCTGCTGGGCGTCGCGCTGAGAGCCGACGTTCCAGGCCGCCCAGACGCGTCCCAGTTCGGCGGCCGAGCCAATCAGGTACTGCATGCGGCCGGTCATTTCGTGGCGGGCGAGAAAGGCAGCGACCGCCGCGGGAGTATCGCCGCGCGGATCGACCGAGACGGCGATGATCTGCGTCTTGGCGGCCTCGGCCTTGCCCATCGTTTCGAGGGCTGCGTGCAGGCTGGCTGTGATGAGCGGGCAGACGTCGGGGCAGTTGGTATAGAGGAAGGTGATCAGCACGGCCTTGCCGCGGTAGCTGCCGATGTTGACTACGTGGCCCAAATAGTTGTGCAGCTGCAGCGGCGGTACGGGCGCGGGCGGCGAGGCTTCGAGTCCGCGGAAGCTGGCGGACTTGGTGGTGCGCGCGTTACCGGGCAGCGTCTGGGAGTTGCTGTTGCCGCCGTCCGCGAGCAGCGCGACGCCGCCGGCGATCACGAGGACGACGACGAGCGCCAGCAGCTGGCCCGGGCCGAAAGCGCGGCGCCGGGGTGCGGGCGCCGGGGGCGTAGACGTAGGTGTAGGTGTAGGCGACGAGGGCGTCGGCTGGGAGGGATCTGGCGTAGGGTCCATCTCCCAGCGAAGTTAGCACCGCCGAAGAAGCGTTGCGTCGGCAAAAAACCTTGCAGTCCTCCCAATGTGATGCAAATTGCAGGCGGGCGTGGTACGGTCCCACCTGTTCGTGCCGAATCCTCCTCCCCACGGGGAAGGGGAGCGGGGGACCCAAATGCAGCCGAAGAGGCTGCGGGGGCGAATCGCCACTACAGGTGTGGCGTAGCGCATGTGCGCGAGCCCGACAGCTAACCCCGTAGGCGCCCAGCCACATAGAAAGGACGCTATACGCATGTCGGGATTCCCGAGAGATCTTGCTGCCGTCGAGCCGTGGGAGGCTTCGCTGGAGCGTTCGCACGCGCGCCGCAAGCGCGCGGCGGGCGGGCACATGCAGAGCGCGATGCCGCCGCTGCACGCCATGATGGACGCGCGTAGGCGTCTGCGTAGAGACCTGTCCGACAACGAGCCTTGGGAGCTGTCGCTGGGGCGCTCGCGGGCGCGCCGCAGGGCCTCCGAGCTGCGTTTCGTGCCGGCGACGTCGCGTGCAAAGCGCGTCTCGCTGGGGGCCCTCGTGGCGCTCACGGCCGGCCCGGCAGCGGGCCTGGTCAGCGGGGCCGGCGGAGCGGCTCAGGCGAGCCCCTCCCCCACGCCGCCGTCGCCGCCGACGACGACGGAGCACCACATCTTCCTGACGAGCGGCAGCGAAGGCCGCCAGGTGAGACTGCTGCAGCGCGCGCTGGGCATACCGGCCGACGGCATCTACGGCCCGCAGACCGAAGCGGCGGTCAAGCAGTTCCAGGCCAGCCGTGGATTGGTGGTGGACGACGTGGTGGGTCCGGTGACGAGCGCGGCGCTGGCCAGACAGGCGCCGCCGGTGGTCTCGGCGGCTGGAGTGCTCGACGAACTCGACAGCAGCTCGACGAGCGCGGGCGCGACGGCAACGGCGAGAGCCGCGACGGTGGCGTGGCAGCAGGCGCAGGCGCCTTCGGCGGGAGAAGAGGATGCGACGCCGAGCGTGGCGCTCGCGAGCGAAGCAGGCCCGGCGCAGGTGCAGACGCAGCCGGTGGCGAACGAAGAAATCACGGGGGGAACCCCGGCGGAAGCGAGCGCGGAAGGCACGGGCGCGGCAACGGCGAGCACGGCGGCGGAGAGCGCGGGCCGAGCGCTGCTGGCATCCTCTGAAACGTCCTCTGAAGAAACCCCGGAAGGGGCTGCGACGGGCGGAGCGCAGGCGCCGGAACAGACCGGCAGAACGTCGGGGGGCGCGCCGCAGGGCAATACCGCCGAAGTCAATCCGGTGGTGCGACTGCAGCAGGCGCTGCACGTCCAGGTGGACGGCGAATTCGGCCCCGAAACCGAGGCGGCGGTGCGTCGTCTGCAGGAGAGCAAGGGCCTGAACTCGGATGGCGTGGTGGGGCCGCAGACGTGGAGCGCGCTTGGGGCCGGCGGCCATCGCGAAACGCTGCAACCCCCGGCGTGGGCGCTGCCACACAAGGAACACCACGGCGCCTCTGCTGCGAGCGAGGCCGCCGGCGGCGACGCGACGGGCGCGGCCGGCACGACGGACGCAACGGACCCCTCAGGCGCCGGCGCGGCAGGCGGCAGTGCAGCAGTCGGCGGCGCGGCAGGTGGCCAGACGCATGCGAGCAACCCGGTGGAGCGCCTGCAGGAAGCGCTGCGTGTGCCGGTGGACGGCAACTTCGGGCCGGAAACCGAGGCGGCGGTACGCCATTGGCAGGCCAGCCACGGCTTGCAGGCGGACGGCGTGGTGGGCCCGGCGACGTGGAGCGCGATGGGCGTGAGCGGGGAGCGCACGTTGCACCCGCAGCAGCCCCACCCGGCGGACGCGGGCGGAGGCGGCGCGGACGCGGGTTCCGGAGCGAGCAGCACGGGCGCCGAAGGGGTCGTGGCGCGTGTGATCGCCGCGGCCGACGAAATCGCCACGCGGCCGTATGTGTTCGGCGGCGGGCACGGCTCGTTCCAGTCCGAGGGCTATGACTGCTCGGGCTCGGTCTCCTATGCGCTGCACGGCGGCGGACTGCTGAGCAGCCCGGAGGACTCGACGGCGCTGGAGTCCTACGGAGAAGCGGGGCCGGGCCGCTACATCACGATCTACGCCGACGCCGAACACGCCTTCATGGTGATCGACGGCCGGCGCTTCGATACGGTGGCGCAGGCCGAGACGGGCACGCGCTGGTCGAGTTCGATGACCTCGACGGCGGGCTTCGTGGCGCGCCATCCCGACGGTCTGTAGAGCAGGGACGCCATAGGCCCTGCTGTTGTGGGGCCACGGCAGGGCCCGCGTGGCGGCGGTTGCGTGGGTGTGCGAGGCCCTCGAGCGTTGCGTCTCAAGCCCGGCTTAGCCTGGCGTCTGGCATAAACATGGCGAGACGGAGAGGGCATGCTGGCACGTGCGCGGACGTTCACGATCGAAGGGCTCCAGACGCGGCCGGTGGCGGTCGAGGTGGACATCCGCAGCGGCCTGCCGGGGTTCGCGATCGTGGGCTTGGCGGACGCGGCGGTGCGCGAGGCGCGCGAGCGCGTGCAGGCGGCGATCCTCAACTCGGGCTATGAGTTCCCGGCGAGACGCATCGTCGCCAATCTCGCACCTGGAGATGTGCCAAAGGCCGGCCCGGGCCTGGATCTGGCGCTGGCGTGCGCGGTGCTGGCGGCGAGCGGCCAGATCCCGAAGGAGCGCCTTGAGAGCCATGCGCTGTTCGGCGAGCTGTCGCTGAACGGCGAGGTCAGGCCGTGCGACGGCACGCTGGCGATCGCCCAGGCGACGCAGGAAGCCGGCTTGGCAACGCTCGTCGTGGCACCGCAACGAGCGCGCGAGGCAAGCTTGGTCGAGGATTTGAGAGTGGTGGCCGCGCGTGGCCTGCGGAGCGTGGTGCGGGTGCTGAGGGGCGGCAGCGGTGACGCGGTTGCCCCAGCGGCGGTTGCGCACGGCGAGGGGCCTGGCGCGAGCGGAGGCAACGGGGGCGACCTGAGCGGAGGCATGAGGGGCGGCCTGAGCAATGGCATGGGATGCGGCCCGAGCGCGGACTGGGGCGCTGGCGCGGGCGGGCTCGACTTGGGCGAGGTGCGCGGACAGGAGCGGGCCGTAAGAGCGCTGGTGGTGGCAGCGGCGGGCGGACATAACCTGCTGTTGAGCGGTTCGCCAGGCACGGGCAAGACGATGCTGGCGCAGCGGCTGCCGTCGATCTTGCCGCCGCTGAGCCGCAGCGAGGCGATCGAGGTGACGCGCATCCAGAGCATCATGGGCAGGTTGGAGCGCGAGGAGCTGGTGAGCCGCCGCCCGTTTCGCAGCCCGCACCACTCGATCACTACGGCGGGACTCGTGGGCGGCGCCAGGCGCGGCTGGGTTGGCGAGGTGGTACTGGCGCACAACGGCGTGCTGTTCCTCGATGAGCTGTCGGAGTTCTCGCGCGGCGCGCTGGAGGCGCTGCGCCAGCCGTTGGAGGACGGCAGGGTGGCGATTGTGCGGGCAAGGCACTCGGCGGTGTACCCGTCGCGGCTGATGTTGGTGGCGGCGACCAACCCCTGCCCGTGCGGCTACGCGAGCGATGCCGAACGGTGCAGGTGCAGCGAAGCCGAGATGGCGCGCCACCGGCGCAAGCTGAGCGGTCCGCTGCTGGACCGCATCGACATGCTCGCTCAGCTGGAGCGGCCCAGCGCGCAGGCCGCGCGCGCGAGGCCGACGATCGGCTCGGACCGAGCCAGAGAGCAGGTCGTGCAGGCGCGGGAGCGCCAGGCGAGGAGGTTGCGGCGGGAGGGTGTGACCATCAATGCGCATCTGGACGCGCGCATGTTGCAGAGGTACGTGGCGCTCGACGCGAGCGGCGAGGAGACGCTGCGAAGGGTGCAGGGGCGCGGCGTGCTGAGCGCGCGCGGCCAGCAGCGGCTGCTGCGGGTGGCGCGCACGGTGGCCGACCTGGAGGGCGCGAGGCAGACGAGTAAGCGCCATCTCGCCGAGGCGCTGGGCTGGCGCGCGGAGGCGGTGTTGGAGAGCAGGCGCGTGGCGTGAGGGACGTTCTTTCTAGCGGTGAGGCACTGGACATCGAGGGCCCCGGCAGCGAGGCGCCGGACGGCAAGGTCCCTGACAGCGAAGCACCGGACATCGAGGCCTCCGGCAGCGAGGCATTGGACGTCGAGGCGATCTGCCGTCACGACGCGCGCTATCCCGAAGCCCTCGCGCGGTCGGGCTGGGGTCCGCGAGTGCTGCACGTGGCGGGCGGCGCGAAGCGCCTGGGCGAGCTGCTGAGCGAGGAGACGGTTGCGATTGTGGGCGCGCGCAGGGCGACGGACTACGGCATGGAGACGGCGCGAGGACTGGCGCGCGAATTGGCGGCAAGCGGAGTCACGGTGATCGGCGCGATGGCCGAGGGCATCGCGGCGGCGGCGCACATGGGCGCCCTCGAAGCCGAGGGCGGTCGCACGGTGACGGCGATGCCGGGCGGTCTGGACGTCTGCTATCCGGCATCCAGGCGAGCGCTGTACGAGCGCGTGCGCACGCAGGGCTGCGCCGTATCCGAGCTTGCGTGCGGCGTGAGGCCGCATCGCTGGAGCCACGCGGCGCGCCTGCGGCTCGTGGTGGGGATGGCCAGGCTGGTGGTCGTGGTGGAGGCCGAGGAGCGACCGAGCGCGCTGCGCGAGGCGCGCATGGCGCAGCGGCTGGGCCGAGTATTGGCGGCGGTACCGGGCCGCGTGTGCTCGCCGGCGTCGGAGGGCCCGCATGCGCTGCTGGCAGAGGGCGCGCGGCTGGTGCGAGGAGCACAGGACGTGCTGGACGCGTTATACGGTGTCGGCGCCAGGAGCACCCTGGCAGATGAGGCGACGAAAAGCGAGATGTCATTGCTGGAGCCGGGGCTGCGCAGGGTGCTCGACGAGGTGCGCGCCGGACGCGACACGGTGGCCAAGCTGGCGGCGGAGGGCGCAGAGGCTCAGGACATGGTTGTGGCCTTGGCGGAGCTGGAGCTGGCGGGCGCGGTGGTGCGCGGCGACGGCGGCAGGTACCTCCCGCGCGGGTAGGTAGGGTGGCGCGGTCATGAACCGCGTCGCTCGACGCATCGACCGGTTGGAGCTGGCTGCGATCGCCGTCGGAGGGGCGGTGGGCGCACTGGCGAGGGTGTGGCTCAGCCAGACCTTTCCCGCTACGCCGGGCAGCTGGCCGTGGGTGACTTTCGCGATCAACCTCGCGGGCGCGTTCATGCTGGGCTACTTCGTCACGCGCCTGCAGGAGCGCCTGCCACTGTCGACGCTGCGCCGGCCGCTGTTGGGCACGGGATTGTGTGGAGCCTTCACGACGTTCTCGACGGTGCAGCTGGAGGTGTTGGAGATGATCGACCGTCACCACGACGGCCTGGCCGTGGGATACGTTGGGGCAAGCGTGGTGGGCGGCTATCTGCTGGTAGTGGCGGCCTCGGCGGCGGTGCGCCGAGTGCGGGTGATCGCGTGAGCGCGGTCGCATGGATCGGCGTGGCGGCGCTGGGCAGCGCTGGAGCCATAGGACGCTTCCTGCTCGACGGATGGGTCTCGGCAAGGACCCCACGGGAGCTGCCGCTGGGTACGTTCGTGGTGAACATCAGCGGCGCCTTCGCACTGGGCCTAGTCGCGGGCGTGGCGCTCACGGGAGATGCGCTGGTGCTGGTGGGAACGGCGACGATCGGTTCCTACACGACGTTCTCAACGTGGATGCTGGAGACCCATCGCCTGAGCGAGGACGGCCAGGTGAGAGCGGCGGTGGCGAACGTGCTGGCGAGCATCGTGCTGGGCGTCGCGGCGACGGCGCTGGGTCGCGCGATCGGGGGCTGGCTGTGAGCGCACAGGAGCCGTGGATGGGCCAGACGGGCGCGAGGGAGACGGCTATGGGCCAGGCGGGCACGCAGGAGCCGGGGGCAGCTCGGGAGTGGCTGAAGCTGACGAGCTACTTCGGCGAGCGCGACCGCAGCGGGGGCCAGCTCGTGGCGGACGCGTTATTGAACCTGTATGGCGAGCGGGGAATCCAGAGCAGCATGCTGCTGCGCGGCGCGGAGGGTTTCGGCCTGGAGCACCATCTGCGCACCGACCGGCTGCTGACGCTCTCCGAAGACCTGCCGGTGGTGGCGGAGGCCGTTGACAGGAGGGAGCGCATCGAGGAGGTGCTGGCAAGGGTCGTGGAGATCCAGCATCGGGGCCTCGTGACGCTGGAGCGCGCAAGGATTCTGAATGACGGGGGCGACATGGGCGCGAGCCAGATGGGCACAGGCCAGACGGGCGCAGGCCAGACGGACGAGGGCCACACGGGCGAGAGCCAGACCGGCGCCGGTCAGATAAACGAGAGCCAGACGGGCGGGAGCCAAATGAGCACCGAGCGGGCGGGAGCGGCGGTCAAGCTGACGGTGTACCTGGGCCGTCACGAGCGGGTGGCAGGCAGACCGGCCTTCGCGGCGGTGTGCGACGTATTGCACAAGGAAGGCGTGGCAGGCGCCTCGGTGCTGCTCGGCGTGGACGGAACCAGGCACGGCGAGCGCAGGCGGGCGAGGTTTTTCGCTGCGAACGCGCAGGTGCCGATGACGATCGTCGCGGTGGGCGCGCAGGAGCGGATCGCAGACCTGTGGCCGCGACTGGAAAAGACATTGAACGACCCGCTGCTGACGCTCGAGCAGGTGAGGGTGTGCAAGCGCGACGGGCGCCTCGTGGAGGCCCCGCACGAGCTGTCGGGAACCGACGAGCACGGCCTCGAGCTGTGGCAGAAGCTGACGATCGTCAACTCCGAGGCGGCAAGGCACGCAGGTAGAGCCGTCCACCTCGAACTCATCAGGCGCCTGCGCGAGGCAGGGGCGGCAGGCGCAACAGCGCTGCGCGGAATCTGGGGCTTCCACGGCGCGCACGCCCCCCACGGCGACAGGCTGCTGTCGCTGCGCCGCCACGTGCCGATGCTGACGACCGTCGTGGACACCCCGGAGCGCATCGCGCGACTGTTCCCGATCGTCGATGAGCTGACCCGAGAGCAGGGCCTCGTGACAAGCGAGATCGTCCCCGCCATGAGCGCTTACGCGAGCAACGAGCAGCGCGGTGGGCTGCGCCTGGCAGGACCAAGGACTCGTGAGAAGGATTCGTGAGCGCCGGGTGCGAACGCCAAGAGCCGGATGCGACGGCCCCTGCGGATGAGCCCGATGCGCTTCTCAGGGCGCTGGTCCGTCTATAGTTACGCCTCGCGCGGATGTAGCTCAGTTGGCTAGAGCGTCTGCTTGCCATGCAGAAGGTCGAGGGTTCGAGTCCCTTCATCCGCTCTCAAGAAAGCCCCGCAAATGATCATTCAGATGTGGGGTCGGTCAGCGTTCTTCTCATCATGTGCACCCATGTGTTGACGAGCATTTCGTCGTCTACTTGAGCTGGGATGCCAAGAACGTCGGGTAGGAGACGGGAGGAGAGGAGCGATCCGAGACCGACGGCGGCGATGGCTGCTACCTGCTCGTCGGTAAGAGGCGCCTCAGCGCGCTCGCCGATCCATGCGGCAAAGCCTGTGAAGGTGGAGTTGACGAGCTGCTCGGCGGCGGTGCTCAACAGTTGCGGGCGGTTGCGGGCTTCGGAGGCGAGGATGCGGAGCAGCTCGGACTCGCTGTCGAACTCGGCGAGGATGTAACGAGCGGTCAGCGTCAGTTCGGCTTTGATGTCCCCAAGCGGGCCGAGCACACGACGGATATCGCGGAGAGCGTCCAGTCGGCCCAGCTGGCGCTCGATGCCGGCCGCGAGGAGTGCTTCCTTGCTTTTGAAGTGGTGGTAGATCCCACCCGCTCCAGGGGTGAGTCCGGCGGCGGCCTCGATCTTGGCGATGCTCGTACCGGAGTAGCCGTTTTCGCTGAAGAGGCGCATCGCTTCATCGACGATCCGCTCGCGGGTTGTGCTTGACATGGGCGGTCCTAAGTATACACTTAGCTTAATTCAGTGGTTTAGCGAAGGAGTTGTGTCTTTAAAGCAAAACTCAGATCTCGGCGCGCGCTCGCGCAACGTAGGTCGGGCACCTTGCGACCGCGCTGATGCCTGGACGCGAGAAGACGCTGCGCCTGCCTTGCGCGACGCACATGCTCGGCGGTGCTCTCCACCAGCTCAAAGACTTCTACGGCGTCGGCGAGACGATCCCACTCGGCGGCGTTGCGGGCCGAGAAGCCGATCTCGAGGTCGCTGATCCCCGCTCGAGCAAGCTCCCCTCGCTGTGCCCTCTCCTCGATCGCCTCTCGAACCGCCGGCTCGCGCAGGCGAGTGAGAACACTCGTGTCCAGTCATTAAGTTGACCGACCCGCCGGGGGAAGCGGGCCGGTCAGGGAGGGAATGAGGGAGGGATGCTCCTCATCCCCATGATGCCCCGGATCGCCCGAAAGCAAACCCCACTTCGTGACCGGCGCCGGACCTCTCAGGTGGACGGCACCAGCGAGGTCGTGAAGCTCCCCGCCTCAGCCGGAGCGGCGCTGCGCTGGGACTCCTTGACCCCGTAGAGGTCGCGATCTGCGCGGGCCACGCAGGCGGCCAGCTCCTCGCCGGGGAGCCAATCGCTGATCCCGGCGGACCATCCCACGTCAAGCTCCTCCACGCGCAGGTGCTTCAACACCGCATCGGCCTCCCGCCGGGAGGTGGCGGGCAGCAGCAGCACGAACTCGTCGCCGCCGTACCTGCCGAGGATGTCGCCTGCGCGCAGGCACTCGCGCCAGCGGCGGCCGAGGTCGGCGAGCAGCCGGTCGCCGGCGGCATGGCCGAGACTGTCGTTGATCTGCTTGAAGCCGTCGAGGTCGAGTACCGCGACGGTCAGCGGGCTGCCAGTCCGTTCGGCAATCGCGCGCTCGCGGGTGGCCGCGGCCTGGAAGCCGTTGCGGTTGAGCAGGCCGGTGAGCTGGTCGGTGGCGGCCTGCTGGCGCAGGTTTTCGCTGAGCTGCCCCAGCACCAAGCCGGTCGACCAGACCGTCCCGGTTACGATCGCCCAGTAGATCCACATGTTGGGCAGACCATCGAGCCAAAGACCCAGGCCAAAGCCGACCGATACCGTGAGCGCCTGCGCAAAGATCGCGCGCCGCGAGAAGAAGTGCGCCGTGTAGACGGCCATCCAGGGGTAGGCGAAGGCGGTCAGCATCACTCCTCCGCTGGTCTTTGCGCCGGCGACGATCGTGCTCACCATCACCGCCCCCAGCAGCATTACCCCTTGGAGCACGACGGGACGTAGGCGCCCGCCGGCAAGCCACAGGCCGGCCCCGAGCGCGCACGCCGCGACGCCGACGGCGAGATCCAGATGCACCGGCTCCTGCGGGCTCACCGGGAAGACGACGGCCGTCAGGCAGGCGAGGCCGCCGCAGAGGTAGAGCAGCGCCGCCGTCCACACCATCGGTGGGCGCGCGTCGCCGAGGTGCGCGAGGCCCCGCCGGGAGATTCGAGGGAAACGTGTATCGGGCACCTGCTCTTCTGTCGGATGGAGGGCGCCACGGCTTGAGCCATCCGGGAGTCGCCCGACCATCGGCTAGCCTGAAGGACGTGTCGCTCTTCGGCAGCATCTTCAAGGCCCCGCAGCTCATCGACGCGGCCTCCGCCCTGCCGGGACGCCAGGAGGAGATGGAAGTGCCGCCCCGCCACGAGGTTCTCGGCTCGCCGCTGCGAGCGCCGCAGATCGCTGCGGACTCGCCGGGGTTCAATGGAGTGTCCACATTTGAACAGGCGATTTTCGCGATGGGCTGCTTCTGGGGCGCCGAGCGCGTCTTCTGGCAGGCCCCAGGCGTCCTCACGACCGCCGTGGGCTACGCCGGCGGGCACACGCCCAACCCGACCTACGAGGAGGTCTGCTCGGGGCGCACCGGCCACGCCGAGGCCGTGCTCGTCGTCTTCGACACCTCCAAGACCAGTTTTCAGGAGATGCTGAGACTCTTCTGGGAGAACCACGACCCCACGCAGGGCATGCGCCAGGGCAACGACCTCGGCACGCAGTACCGCTCGGCGATTCTCTGGCTCAACGAGACTCAGCGCCGGCAGGCCGAAGAGTCGCTGCGCGCCTATCAAGAGATGCTCTCGGCGGCGGGCCACGGTCAGATCACAACCGAAGTGGTGGAGGCCGACCCCACCCATCCCTTCTACTACGCCGAGCCCTACCACCAGCAGTACCTCGCCAAGAACCCGGGTGGATATTGCGGGGCAGGTGGGACCGGCGTTGCCTGTCCGGTTGGCCTGACGTCTCGGCAGTCGTCACCAGCGGCCGGCTGACCTCGATCGCTCTTGCAGCCTCGTTTCAAGCGACGAGGCCGAACACACCGCGGCCCCGCCGAAGCGGGGCCGCGAGTGCTGTTCGGATTGGGCGCGCGCCTCGGAGGCAGGCACGCGCCCGGCGTCCCTGCCTTATGCCGTGCCCCCCGCCGGCACCGTCGCCGGGGTCGGCTGCCACGCGGGGGCGTGGGGTCCCCCGAGTGTGGGCACGTCCGAGGGATAGACCTCGTTGCCGTGGATTGCGTGATCGCCGATCTCCAGCTCCTCGTCGGAGAGGCGCAGCGGAACGAAGATCCCGACCAGCTTGAGCAAGACAAACGTCATCGCACCGCTGAACACGATCACCCACAGCCCGGCCTCGGCCTGCCAGCGCAGGAGCGTCCAGCTGCCGTGCACCACGCCGGACAGGCCCGGCAGGTTGGTGGCACCGCCGCCGGCGCCGATGTACTCGACGATGTGCGGGTCCGCCAGCACCCCCACCAGCAGACCTCCGGTGAGTCCTGCGATGCCGTGCGTATAGATCACCCCCAGCGTGTCGTCGACGCTCCGGAACACCGGCGCACGGCTGAGGAAGCGGATCGCCATCCACACGATCGTCGACGCCACGACACCGATCACGATCGCGCCGTAGCCGTTGACGAAGCCGGCCGCCGGCGTGATCCCCACCAGGCCGGTGATCATGCCGTTGACGCTGCCGATCAGCGAGGGCTTGTCGCGGAAGATGTAGTCCCACGCGATCCACACCAGCATCGCTACGGCGGTGCAGAGGTTGGTGTTGAGCACCGCCGCCGAGGCGTTGGCACCTGCGTAGTAGGAGTCTCCGCCGTTGAAGCCGTTCCAACCCAGCCACAGTAGGCCGGCTCCGGCCGCGACCATCAACAGGTTGTTGGGTGCGTCCACCTCACGGTCTCGCTGCAGCCGTGGTCCAATGACCGCCGCCGCGACAAAGCCAGAGATACCGGCCGCCAGGTGGATCACGTAGCCACCTGAGTAGTCCAGCGCGCCGTGAAACGCGAAGTAGCCGCCACCCCAGATCAGGAAGGCGTTGACCGTGTAGACAGCCGTGATCCACAGCAGCACGAACGGGATCCAGGCCTTGAAGTTGATCCGCCCCAGCACCGAGCCCAGCATCAGGATCGGCGTGATCGCCGCGAATACGAACTGGAAGTAGACGAGCGATGACTCCGGGAAATGGAATTCCGGGCCGGTTGTGATCGACGGGATCAGGGCCTGACCCTCCTCGGCGGCATGGCCCAACACGCTGCCCGGTTTGCCCAAGAAGGTGCTGAAGAACCCGTGACCGCTGCCGATCGGGGTGCCGAAGCCCATCTTGAACGCCCACAGGCACCAGGCGACCAGCACGAGTGAGAAGGCGACGAACGTGAGCATCATGCTGTTGACCGACCAGCGCTTCTGCATGACACCGCCATACAGGATCGCCAGGCCCGGCAGGCTCATCATCCCGACGAAGGTCGCCGCGGTCATCTGCCATGCGTTGTCGCCTGCGTTAAGCCAATGTGGGTATGCGAGCCAGGTCATGTGCCTCCGTTTCCCTGCGGTTTGTAGATGTGTTGCGCCACCCGACCCACCACCTTGGGCGAGGCTGCCCAGATATAAAAGCCGCCACGCGCAGCGACGGATAGGGCCACCTTGGCCAACACTTGGCCGGCCTCTTTCGACACCTGTCTAGACGCCCTTTGGCGACCCATCGGCCGAACCTGGAAGGCCGGGCCACATGTGGCCCGGCCCCGGACCGCACATGTGCGGTCCGGCCGACCGGCACATGTGCCGGTCGGGACGAAATCGTGGACCTAGGCGCCGCCAGCGGCGAAGCCGGCTCGCCGACATGCCTGGCGCAAGGTGCCCTCGATGCCCTTGTATCCGTTAGCCGACGCGCAGATCGTCTTCGCGCGTGCGCCGCAGGCGTGCACGCGCGCGCCGCCAAGCGTGCTGGCGAACGACACATCGATGCAGTCCGCGCGCGCGGGCGCGCCGCTCGTGAGGCCATAGACGCCAAACCCCAGCAGCGCCAGAACCAGGCATGCCAGCACCGCCGCGACCGCCGAGCGCTCGCGGCGGCCCCAGCGCAGCGGCTCGGACAGCCGCTTGGACTGGTCCATCATGATCATCGTGCGCCTCAGTCTAGGTACTCGATGTGGCTGCCAGCGCAAGCGCGCTCCGTAGGCACACGGGCAAAGTGGCGCGTCTAGGATTCGGAGTCCGAGCCGGACTCGGACTCGGGCGCGAACTGCAGCGCCGCCGAGTTGATGCAGTAGCGCTGCCCCGTCGCTCCCGGACCGTCATCGAAGACGTGCCCCAGATGGCCGCCGCAGCGGCGACAGACGACCTCGGTGCGGCGCATGAAGAGGCTGTTGTCGGGCCGCAGCTCCACGGCTTCGGCCACGGCCGGTTCGGTGAAGCTCGGCCAGCCGGTGCCCGATTCGAACTTGGTATCCGAGCCGAACAGCTCCGCGCCGCAACCCGCGCAGCGGTAGCTGCCGCTGTCCTTGTTGTAGACGTACTCCCCCGTGAACGGCGGCTCGGTGCCGGCTCTGCGCAGCACGTCGTACTGCTCGGGGGTCAGCTCCTCGCGCCACTGCTGCTCGGGCTTTGCAACCTCAGGCTCGCTCATCGCTTCGTTGTAGCACAGGCCTGCTATCCTTATCTTTACGTTCACGTCAACTTCTACAGCCTCCGCGCCACGCTTCGGCGTTGCTGCCGGCCACGAGAGCTACAAGTGGTGGGCGCTCTCCTGCACCTCGCTCGGGATGCTGCTGGCGGCCACCAACTCCGGCACGCTGATCATCGCCCTGCCCGACCTGGAGCGCTCGCTGCACGCCAGCCTGTTGGCGCTCGTGTGGGTGATCCTCGCCTACCTCATCGCGGCCACCGTGCTTGTGCTCACGGCAGGGCGCCTCAGCGATCTGTTCGGACGCAAGCGCGCCTACGTCGCCGGCTTCCTGGTCTTCGCCTTTGCCTCGCTCGGAGCGGGCTTCGCGCCTGACGCCACCGTGCTGATCTGCTGGCGCGTGCTGCAGGGGATCGGTTCGGCGTTCCTCTTCGCCAATGCCGCCGCCCTGGTCACCGACGCCTTCCCCGTCGAGCAGCTCGGCCTGGCGATGGGCGCCAATACGATGGTCGCCGCCATCGGCCTCGTGCTCGGACCGGTGCTCGGTGGCGTGCTCGTGGCCATCTCCTGGCACTGGGTCTTCTGGTTCAACGTCCCCCTCGCTCTCGCCGGCGCTGCCTGGGGTGCGCTGTTCCTGCGCGAGCTGGCGCGCCCCGACAGCGTGCGCGGCTACGACGTCCCGGGCACCGTCACGTTCGTCGTCGGCCTCACCGGCCTCGTGCTCGGCGTCTCGCGCGGAGGTCTCAGCGGCTGGGGGGATCCCGTCACGCTCGTCAGTCTCGCGCTGGCAGTCGTGCTGCTGCCGGCCTGGGTGTTCATCGAGCGTCGTTCGCGCGCGCCGATGCTCGACCTATCGCTCTTTCGCAACCGCCTCTTCGCCGCCGCCACCGCCGCGGCCTTCATCAACGGCCTCGCCCGCTTCGCCCTGATGTTCCTGTTCGTCTTCTACTTCCAGGGCGCCCAGGGCAACAGCCCCATCACAGCCGGCATTAAGTTGATACCGCTGGCCCTCGGGATGTTGATCGCCTCTCCCCTGGCCGGCATCTACGCCGACCATCACGGCTCGCGCGCGCTGGCCGCCCTGGGGATGCTCACCACCGCCGTCGGCCTCGCGGCGATGGGCACGCTGCAGGTGCACAGCCCTTACTGGCAGAGCACGCTCTGGCTGTTCATCGTCGGGGTCGGCTCGGGCATGTTCAACAGCCCCAACACCGCCGCGATGATGGGCACCGTCCCGGCGCATCGCCGCGGCATCGCCGCCGGCGCGCGCACGCTCCTGCAG
Source organism: uncultured Solirubrobacterales bacterium (assembly GCA_963715515.1). Taxonomy (GTDB): domain Bacteria; phylum Actinomycetota; class Thermoleophilia; order Solirubrobacterales; family Solirubrobacteraceae; genus Palsa-744. The sequence continues at coordinate 2,705,217 of OY970249.1, read as the reverse complement.
AACACCGGCGCCGTCCTCTCGATCGCCTTCGTGCTCGCGATGGTCACCGCGGCCATCCCCAAGCCAACGCTGTTCGCGATCTTCTCGGGACTCACCAAGGGCCTTTCCGAGCAGAAGCTGGCGCCGTTCATCGCCAATATGCACATGGCCCTATGGGTGCTCGCCGGCACCTCGCTGGTGGGGACGTTCGTGTGCCTCATGCGCCCGCGCCATCGCGAGGAGGCCGCCGAGTCGCCCGCGCAGGCGCTGCACGCGGGAGTGCGCGCATGAAAAACCCATTGACCCCCGTCGCCGCAGCGGTCCCTACCGTCAGCGAGGCCCCCCTGCGCATCGGCGACGTCGCGCGGCTTGCCGGCACCACCCCTCGTACGATCCGCTACTACGAGGAGATCGGGCTGCTTCCCGACGCCCCCGCGCGTCCTGCCGGTCAGCATCGTCTCTACACCGCCGCGGAGGTCGAGCGCCTGCGCGAGGTCATGCGCTTGAAGCACCTCCTCGGGGTCTCGCTGGAGGAGCTGAAGACCCTCCTCACGGCCGAGGAGGCACGCGCTGCCGTGCGCGCCGAGTTGCGTCGCGACGACGTCGATCGCGAGCGCCGCGGCCAGCTGCTCACAGAGTCGCTGGGCCACCTCGACCGTCAGCTGGAGCTGGTCGACTACCGCGCCTCCGAGCTGGCCAAGCTCAAGGAGGAGCTGTCGCAGACGCGCCGCCGCGTGCGTCGTCTGCTGCGCGAGCTGGACGTTCCCGCCCATGCCTGATACCGCCTATGCCCGACACGATGCTCCTGCCCATGCCTGACCCGACGCCGCAGGGTGCCTAGACCAAGGCAGGCGGCGTTTCACCCGGCGTCCACGGGCTCACAGCTCATGCCCGGGACAGCTCAGGACCGGCAGGCGCGGGTAACGTGGATAGGCCGGCTCGGTTCGTGAGCGGCGGCACAGCGAGAAGCTGGAGCCGCGCGTGTTGCGCACGAGCTGCTGGTGGCGGCACGTATCGCATAGCCCCGCCGTCGGCCCGCCGCGGGGGATCGGGCCAGCAGGTGGCGTGGGGCTCGCAGGCGAGGACACAGGCCCAGGGTACAACTGCAATAATCGTTGACTAAGCAACTATGGCTATCTTTTACCGACTACTCGGCTTTCTACGTCCCTACCGGCGTGGATTGACGGCCTCCTGGGTCCTGGCGAGCATCGCGATGGCGATGACCGTGCTCGTGCCCTACCTGACGGGTCAGGCCGTGGAAGCCATCGACACCGGCGCCCACCACACCCAGCTCCATGAGCTTGCCCTACGCGATGGCGATCGCCATCGGCTGCTGGTGCTAGCGCTGCTGATCCTTGCCGCTGTGCTGCTGCGTTGGGGGCTCACCTACTGGCGACGGATGATCGCCGGACGGGTCTCGCTCGGCGTCGAATATGACCTGCGCGAGCGACTTTACGCCCAGCTGCAGCGACTGGAGCTGGGCTTCTTCGACCACCAGCAGACGGGACAGCTGATGTCGCGCGCCACCGTGGATCTGCAGGCCGTGCGCTTCTTCCTCGGCTACGGGCTCGTCTTCATCCTGCAGTTCGTACTCACGATCGTGCTGGCAGGCGCTGTGATGATCGCGCTCGACCCGGGACTCGGCCTGATAGCGCTGGTGCCGGTGCCGTTCGTGGTGCTCATCTCCTACCGCTACGGCCGGCGCGCCCGCCCGGCGATCCAGGAGGTGCAGCAGCGCATCGCCGAGCTGACGGCCGACGCCGAGGAGAACATCTCCGGGGTGCGCGTCGTGAAGTCCTTCGCCCGCGAGCCACGCCAGCTGGAACGCTTCCGCGGCAGCGTGGCACGCACGTTCGACCAGGCGATGGTTGCCACCCGGCTGGAAGCCGCGTATAACCCAATCATCGGCTTCCTACCCCAGCTCGGCCTCGCCGCCGTGCTGCTGTTGGGTGGCCAGGCCGTGATCCACGCGCACCTGACGCTCGGGCAGTTCACCGAGTTCTACCTCTACCTGAACATGCTGATCGGCCCTATGCGCTCGCTCGGCGTGACCCTCAACCTCGCCCAGCGCGCAACCGCCTCGGGCGCGCGCATCTTCCAGTTGCTCGACCGCGAGCCGCAGCTCACCGCGCCGCCCGACGCGCCACCGCTGCCGGCGGGCAACGGCCACGTGGAGCTGCGCGGCGTCACGCTGCGCTATGACGATCCCCACGACGAGTTCGGAGCGAGCCACACCAACGGCGCCGCACCCGCGCGCGCAGTGCTACACGACATCGACCTCGACGTGCCCGCCGGTCGCACCGTCGCGCTGGTAGGGGCCACAGGCTCGGGTAAGACCAGTCTGGTGGCGCTCATCTCGCGGCTGTACGACCCAGTGGACGGAGCAGTGCTGCTCGACGGAGCCGACGTGCGCGGCGTGAGCCTGCGCTCGCTGCGCGCCGGCGTGGCGGTGGTCAGCGACGACCCCTTCCTGTTCTCGGCCACCGTCGCCGAAAATATCGCCTACGCCCGCCCGGACGCGCCGCAGGCGGAGATCGAAGAGGCCGCGCGGCGCGCGCAGGCATACGAGTTCGTGATGAGCCTGCCGGAGCAGTTCCAGACGCAGATCGGCGAGCGCGGCCTGTCGCTGTCGGGGGGTCAGCGCCAGCGCCTGGCGATCGCGCGGGCGCTGTTGGCCAACCCGCGGGTGCTGGTGCTCGACGACGCCACCTCATCGGTTGACGCCTCGACCGAGCAGAGCATCAAGCTTGCGCTTGCCGAGGCAATGGCGGGACGCACGACGTTCGTGATCGCCCACCGCCTCTCGACGATCTCGCTGGCCGATGAGATCGTCGTGCTCGACCACGGCCAGATCGTCGCCCACGGCGGCCACGAGGAGCTGATCGAGGTCTCCGAGCTGTACCGCGAGATCGTCGAAAAGGGACTCCCCGAGCACGTCTTCCTGACCAAGGAGACGCGCGAGCGCGAGGTGAGCGGCCTATGAGCGCGCGCGGCGGCATGGGCGGAGGTCGCATGGGCGGTGGCGGCGGCGGGCGCGGCCTGGGACCGGGCATGGGGCGCGGCATGTCGCAGTGGACCGGCGAGCGCGCCAGCAAGGAAAGCCGTGGGCGCAACCTGCGCGGCCTGCTGCAGCTGCTCGGACCCTACCGGCTGCGCGTGGCCGGGATGCTGACGGCACTCGTGCTCGGCACCGCCGCCTCGCTGGCGCCGCCGTTGCTGGCCAAGCAGGCGATCGACCAGGGCATCGAGCACCACGACAGTCGTGCCCTGGTGCTGGTCGTGATCGCCTTCCTCGCCGCCGCGCTGCTCGTGTGGCTGATGACCTACCTCCAGACATACCTCGTGGGCTGGGTCGGCCAGCGCGCACTGGCCGACCTGCGCATCCGCATCTTCACCCATCTGCAGCGCCAGCCGATCGGCTTTTATGAGAGCCGCCCGGCCGGCGTACTGATCTCGCGCATCACCAACGACGTGGAGGCGCTGGAAAGCCTCGTGACGGACTCGGTCGTGACGCTCTTCCAGGCCGGCCTCACGCTGATCGGGGCGATCGCCGTCCTGCTCTATCTGGACCCGAAGCTGGCGCTGCTGACGTTCTGCATCGTTCCCTTCGTGGCCGGCGGCAGCATCTGGTTCAGGCTCACCTCCGCCGGCGCCTTCCGCCGCACGCGCGAGACGATCGGCTCGCTCACCGCCTACCTACAGGAGACCCTGTCGGGCATCCGCGTCGTGCGCAGCTTTGGCCAGGAGGCCCGCCACGAGACGCGCTTCGCGGAGCTGAACGAGGACAACTGCGACGCCAACATGGCTACCGTGCGGCTCAACGCCGCCTACTTCCCGGCCGTGGAAATGCTCTCCGGCGTGGCGCTCGCGCTGATCGTCCTATTTGGCGGCTATCAGGCGATGTCCGGCCACATCACCGCCGGCACCGTGGTGGCCTTCGTGGCGACCCTCTCGTACCTCTTCGAACCGATCCAGCAGCTCTCTCAGCTCTACACCACCTACCAGTCGGGCATGGCCGCACTGGAGAAGATCTTCCAGCTGCTCGACACCAAGCCCACCACCGTCGATCGCCCTGACGCCGTCACGCTTGGGCCGATTCGCGGCGAGGTGCGCTTCGAGGACGTCTCCTTCGCCTACCGCCCCCGCGCAGGCAGATCGCGAGCCGGCGGCTCCGCAACAGCCGATGACGTCCCGGCAACAACCCAGGCCGACGCCCTGGCGACGCAAAACGGAGCAGCCGCTGACCCGGCAACAACCCAGGCTGGCTCGGCAACCACGCAAAACGGAGCAGCCGCTGACCCGGCAACGGTCCAGGCCGGCGCGGCGATGACGCAAAACGGAGCGAGCCCAGAAGCTGACGGGGAGGTGCTGGCCCTCGAGCAGGTCAACCTCGACATCCCTCCGGGGCAGACCGTGGCGCTGGTGGGAGCAACCGGGGCCGGCAAGTCCACGATGGCCAAGCTGGTCGCGCGCTTCTATGACCCCACCACCGGGCGCGTGCTGGTGGACGGCCACGACCTGCGCGATGTCTCAAGCCTGTCGCTGCGCTCGCAGATGGGGATCGTCCCGCAGGAGGCATTCCTCTTCTCGGGCACAATCGCGGAGAACATCGCCTTTGGCCGCCCCGACGCCGAGGAGCAGCAGATTCGCCAGGCCGCCGGCGCAGTCGGCGCCGAGGAGTTCATCGCCGAGCTTCCCCAGGGCTATGACACCGAGGTCGGCGAGCGCGGCGCGCAGCTCTCCGCCGGCCAGCGCCAGCTGATCGCCTTCGCTCGCGCCCTCATAGCCGACCCCCGCATCCTGATCCTCGACGAGGCGACCTCGAACGTGGATCTCCACACCGAGGGCCGCATCGAGGACGGCCTGCGCCGTTTGCTCTCCGGACGTACGGCGATCGTGATCGCCCACCGCCTATCGACGATCCGTCGGGCCGGGCGCATCGTCGTGATGGAACACGGCCGCATCGTCGAGCAGGGCACGCACGACGAGCTGATCGAGGCCGAAGGCCGCTATCACCGTCTTTACCAGGACTGGGCCGCACAGGCCGCCTGATTCCGCGTTGGGGCGGAGGGTCTTCGACGCAAGGAGGCTCCGGGACAACAACTCGAACCCCCCACTCCCTTGGGATCCCGCCCCCGGAAAGGGGCGGAGGGTTCTCGACGCAAGGAGGCTCCGGGACAGGGACTCGAACCCCAAATTCGTGCTCCAGAGGCACGCGTGTTGCCAATTACACCATCCCGGACCGAAGCCCAAGAATAGCTACGGCTGCGGTCGGCTGCCGTTGGGTGCGAAGAAGGCGGTGATGGTGTCCTCAAGGCCCGGATCGAGCACGAGCAGGACCTCGTCGCCGGCCTCAATCACGGTGTCGGCTTTGGGCACGAAGCCTGCGCCACCGCGCAGCACCGAGATGATCAGACTGCCTTCGGGCAGCGCGATGCTGGCAACGCTCTGCCCGACGGCCGGCGCATCGGCGTTGACCTCCAGCTCGATGATCTCCAGCCGCTCCTCTTCGAGCGCCAGCAGGTGCACGAGCCCATAGCGGGGCACCTCGTGCTCGATCAGGCGCAGGATCAGGTCCGTGGCCGACACCGACGGCTGGATGCCGAGCAGCTTGAAATGTTCGGTGTTGCGCGGGTTGTTGACGCGCGCGATGATGCGGTCGCAGAGGTACTTCTCCTTGGCCACCTGGCAGACGAGCATGTTGTCCTCATCGTCGCCGGTCACCGCGATCACGAGGTCGGCGCGCTGGATGCCCGCGCGGTCGAGCACCCACAGCTCGGTCGCGTCGCCGTACTGGGCAGCGTGCTCGAACTCCTCCTCGATCGCCAGGTAGCACGAGCGCGAGGACTCGATCAGCGTGACCTCGTGGCCCTTGGCGATCAGCTCGCGGCCGAGATTGCGACCGACCTTGCCCGCTCCGGCGATGATCGCGTACATACAGGCGGCCTACGCGTGCTCGACCTGGAGCGCGCCCTCGAACATCTCGATCGCGTGCTGGGTCGGGGAGATTGTGTGCAAGCCCTGCTCGCCATACCAGTTGGCGCGTGCCGGGTCCATCACGCGCGCGAGCACCTTCGGTACGCCGAAGCGCTTCTGGGCGATCTGGGCGATGATCAGGTTGGTGTTGTCGCCGTCGGTCGAGGCGATGAAGACATCGGCGCGCTCGATGCCGGCGTGGATCAGGGCATCGGTCTCAAGCGCCGTGCCCACGGTGAACTGACCCTGAGCGTCCTCCCAGCTCTTGCTCTGCCCCGCGTCCAGGCGCTCGTGTGAAAGGGGATCCTCGTCCAGGACCGACACTTCATGGCCAGCGGCCAGGGCGGACTTGGCCACAGCCGAACCCACACGGCCTGCTCCCACGATCAGGACGAACATGGGCGCAGATTAGACGATCTCCTAGAGGGTGGCACAGCCGGCCGCAGGTCGGCGAGCCGGGCCCCTCTATTTTCCAGTCACGCCCGCGGCCGATCGCTCCTCGGCGGAGGGCAACTGCGCCAGCGAGCGCGCGTCCTCGCCCGGGGGCGCCGTGACGATCACGCGGCAGCTGGCCTTGCCGACGACATACTTGACGACCTCTCCGACAAAGTTATCCAGCGGCCCACCCCTGCCGCCCAGGCGCGCACCGCCGCGGATGCGCGATGGTTCCTCAGCGCCCAGCACGATCGCTTCCACGCCGCGGCGGCGTGCCTCTTCGACGATCGCATAGCCGGCGCGCCGCGCGCGGACGGTGGCGGTCGCTACGTGCACGCCGGCGTACTCCTCGCCGACAACCTTGGCCCGTGCGAGCGCATGGCGGGCGTGCTTGATCTGGGCCTCGGGCAGGCGCGCGTCGAGTGGCAGGGCCATCGGCATCTCGAAGATCCACACGGCCTCGATCGTCGCAGTGTCGATCGCCGCGTCGTCGGTTGGCTCGCCAGCAGCCAGCAAGGCGGCGGTCTGCACGATGTCCTCGTCCAGGCGCGTTCCGAACAGTGGCACAAGGATCGAGCCGTAGTCGCGTTCGCGCTGCGGCTCGGAGCGCAGGACCACAGGCGAGACCGTGACTCGTCGCAGCAGCGAACTCTCATCCGCGCGGCGGTAGACCACGTACAGCAGCAGCCCAGCGGCCAGCCACCCAAGCCCCACATAGCGCGCGGGCTCGTGCACGACCATCACCGCCACCCAGCCGGCGCCGGAGACCACCACCCCGAGCACGGCGGGCAGCGGCAGCTCGCCGCCGCGCACGCGCACCGACAGCGGCACCCGGAAAGGCCGGCCGCGATCTGGCTCGGTGTAGCGCAGACGGCAGACCGAGAGGTGCGCGATCGTGAATGCCAGCATCGCGCCGAAGGCATAGATGCCGATCAGGAAGTCAAGGCTCTCGGGAACGACCAACCCCGCCGCCAGCACGCCGGCCAGGCCGATCAGCACATAGGGCGTCGAGCGCGTGGGGTGCAATCGGCCCAGGCCGCTGGGGATCTGGCGGTTGGTGGAGAGCGAGTAGGCCAGGCGCGAAAGGCCGAGCATCGCGGCGCTGGCGGCCGCCACGAGTGTGACGGTGGCCATCACTCCCACCAGGTAGGAGAGGCTGCGCGCCAGCCAGTGAGGGTGGATCTGCGCGACGATCCCGAGGATGGGCGCGTCCATGTAGCGACCCCCCAGGGCCGTCTGGCCGTCGTGTACCGGCAGCGCCGTGACCGCCACGAGTGCGATGCCGACGTAGCCGACCAGCACCAACGCCATGCCGCTGGCCACCAGGCGCCGCAGGGCGCCGCGGCTGGCCTTCACTTCCCCCGCCAGGCCCGAGGCCGACTCGACGCTGGTGAAGGCGATCGTGGTGACCGTCAGCGCGAAGACCAGGTTCGACCACGTCGGCGCCGTACCCAGGTGGATCGGGTCGATCAGCGTATGCGGGTTGAAGAACAGCGCCAGCCCGAGGACGACGATCAGGAGCTGCAGCGCGAGGTCGCCGGCGACCAGCATCCCGAGGCGCCGGGCGCTGCGCCCGCCGGCGAAGCCGCGGATATTGACGAGCACGACGAAGGCGATGAAGGCTAGCGCCAGCAGCAGCGACTCCGTGTAGTTGCCCAGCGGATGCCAGAAGACCCGCAGATACTGCGTCGCCGAATAGCAGGTGACGGCGATCAGGATCACGTAGTCGAGCAGGATCACCCAACCGGCGACGAAACTGACGAGCTCGTTGAAGGCGTAGCGCGCGAACACGGTGGCGCCGCCGCGCTCGGGATGCAGCGAAGCGCCCTCCACATAGGTCATCGCCGTCAGGCCGAACACCAGGGCCGCCACGAGGAAGACCAAGGGAGTGAGGCCGAGCGCGTGGCCGGCGACGACCCCCAAGGAGAAGTAGACCGCGCTCGCCAGCGACGCATAGACGATCGTGAAGAGCATCGGCGAGCCGATGCTCTGGCGCAGGATCACCCGCCGGCGCGTTGCCGGCGTCGTGCCCTCCAGGGCGCCGGACCCATCCGGCGTGGCTCCATACGGCACACTCATCTCACGTCTGTCCATCTCAAGTGCGCCGGCCGCGGCGGGCCTCCACGTACAGCCGCCCCAGACCGGCCGCAGCGAAGAGGATTCCGAGCAGCAGCCGCGAGGTGATCACACCGCTGTGCCCGACGAAGGCCTGCACCATCAGCGCCACGCCGATGGCCACCATCACCAGCGACAGCACCGCTGTGACGGAGCGATGGACGTCTCTACCGGTCATCGTCACTGAGGGTAGAGCGGTAGAGACGTATCGCTGTCGTATCGCTGTCGATCAGGTGATCAGCGGGATGATCAGGATCGCCACGATGTTGGCGACCTTGATCATGGGGTTGATCGCCGGCCCGGCGGTGTCCTTGAAGGGATCGCCGACGGTGTCGCCGGTGACCGAGGCGGCGTGCGCTTCGGAGCCCTTGCCGCCGAAGGAGCCGTCCTCAATCAGCTTCTTGGCGTTATCCCAGGCGCCGCCACCGGCGGTCATCAGGACGGCGAAGAAGAGACCGACGACGATCACGCCGATCAACAGGCCACCGAGCGCCTGCTGGTCGATCAGGCCAACGACCAGCGTGAGCAGGATCGGCAGCAGCGAGGGCAGGATCATCTCGCGCTGAGCGGTACGGGTCACGATGTCAACGCAGGCCGCGTAGTCGGGCTCGTCGGTTCCCTCCATGATTCCCGGCTTCTCGCGGAACTGGCGGCGCACCTCCTCGACGACGGCTCCGCCGGCGCGCCCCACAGCCTCGATCGACAGCGAGGCGAACAGGCAGACCATCAGCCCACCGAGCAGCAGGCCGATCAGAACGGGTGGTTCGTTGATGCCGAAGTTGATCGCTTCGTGGCTGTGTTCAACCAGCACCTGCTGGAAGTCGGCGAATAGCACGAGGCCCGCCAGCACGGCGGAGCCGATCGCGTAGCCCTTGGTGACCGCCTTGGTCGTGTTGCCCACCGCGTCGAGGCGGTCGGTGACCTTGCGCACATCCTCGGGCAGGTCGGCCATCTCAGCGATACCGCCTGCGTTGTCGGTGATCGGCCCGAAGGCGTCGAGTGCGACGATCAGGCCGGTCAGCGAGAGCATGCCCATCGCGGCCACGCCGATGCCGTAGATGCCCTGCACCCCGCCACCGGCGAGCTTCCAGGAGCCGAGGATGCCAAGCGCGAGCACGATCGCCGGCAGCGCCGTGGCCTGCAGGCCCGAGCCAAAGCCCTGGATGATGTTGGTCGCGTGGCCCGTGATCGACGCCTTCGCGGTCTTCTTGACGGGCGAGAAGCGCGTGGAGGTGTAGTAGTCGGTGATCACGAACAGCAAGCCCGTGATCGCGATCCCGATCAGCGAGCACAGGTAGAAGTCGCCGACGCTGGGGGTCTGCACCGTCGAGCTGACCGCCTTGAAGTTGACATCGCTCATCAGCCACTTGGTGATCGGGTAGAAGGCGGCCGCCGAGAGGATCCCGGCGACGGCCAGTCCCTGATACAGCGCACGCTCGACGTTGCCAGTGCTGGAACGCACGGCGAAGGTGCCGATGATCGAGGCGATGATCGCCACTGCGCCGAGCGCCATCGGGTAGATCGCGACCTGCGTCTGCTCCTGGAAGGTGAGCACGCCGAGCAGGATGACGGCCACAGCGGTGACTGCGTAGGTCTCGAACAGGTCGGCGGCCATGCCGGCGCAGTCGCCGACGTTGTCGCCCACGTTGTCGGCGATCGTCGCCGGGTTGCGCGGATCGTCCTCGGGGATGCCGGCCTCGACCTTGCCCACGAGATCGGCGCCGACATCGGCGGCCTTGGTGAAGATGCCGCCACCCAGGCGGGCGAAGACCGAGATCAACGAACCCCCGAAGCCGAGGCCGATCAGGGCGTCGGTCGCAGTGCGCTGGCTTTCGTTGAAGACCGCGGTCAGCAGGCCGTAGTAGCCGGAGACTCCGACCAACGCCAGGCCAACGACGAGCAGGCCCGTGATGGCGCCACCGCGAAAGGCCACGCTGAGCGCCGGGGAGACCCCTCCGCGCGCCGCCTCGGCGACGCGTGCATTGGCGCGCACGGAGACGTTCATACCGATGTAGCCAGCAGCGCCCGAGAGGACACCGCCGATCGCAAAGCCGCTGGCCACGGCGATGTTCTGGATGAAGATCAGTGCGATGAACAGCAGCACACCGACGCCGGCGATCGTCGTGTACTGACGATTCAGGTAGGCGCGCGCGCCCTGCTGGACGGCCAGCGAGATGCTCTGCATCCGCTCGTTGCCAGGCGAGAGCGCGAGCAGCGCTCGGGTTGTGATCAGGCCATACGCCACGGCACAGGCGGCGCACACAAGGGCAACGACGACCCCATGGTTCGTCAGAAAGCTGCTCAACAGAAATCCTCCGCGGTCTTGGTCTAATTTGACGTGCCGCGCGAGGATATTCGCGCGAACGATTCATGCCGGGATCGCTCAGCGTGAGCGCCCACCCGGTCAAAGGCGGGCGCATCGTATCGTGCCGGGCGGCAGAAGGGGCGGCTCAGGTCTCGGGCGCGAAAAAAAGACGGCTCAGCGGCCCGGCACCCACAGCCTGCCGCTGGACTCCGCGGGGCCGGGGCCAGAGGGGTCCTCCGGCTGCTTTGGCGCCGACGCGGGAGCAGGCTGTCCAGCGGCGGGTGGCGACGAGGCGGGCGGCGGCGAGACGGGAGGACGTGTCTCGGCGGCGGGAGGCTGCCCGGCGGCCGGCACGCTTGCGGTCTGGACCTCGTGCGTGTAGGCCATCTGCAACTGCGAGAGAGCGTCGCGCAGCGGGCGCAACTGCTGCGGATCGCGGCGCTCGATGATCGGCAGCAGACCGCGCACGGCGTCGATGGCGTCGCGCACCTGCTCCAGATCGCGCTCCACCTTCGCGTCCTTGACCAGCCCAAGACGCAGCCCGCCGATGTTCAACAGCGAGGCGGCCGACTGAAGGATCATGTCACCGGTCGTAATGCGGCTCAGTTCGGCTTCATAGGCCGCACGCATCTCCTCTTCGGTGGGCTGCTGCGCATCCTGCCCACTCATGCCCCCGGGAACGCTCTCACCTTGCGCTGCGCCCATCGCCCTATCCGGTGTACTCATACGACGACCTCCTGTGCGTACGTTTGCAAAGTCTCTCTCACGGCGGCCGTGAAGACCTCCTCGCGGGTCGCGCCGGCTTCGATCATGGCGCGCTGGCGCTGGGCGCCGTTGCGCTCGGGGAAGAAGAGCTCCACGCCCAGCTCCTCGCGTATCGGCGCCGTCCAGGCAGCCAGCCGCTCGATGGCCTCGCGCGCCGGGAACTCACGGCCCTGCTCGAGGTCGATCAGGCGGCCGTCGAGACCGAAGCGGATGGCACGCCACATGTTCTCCTCGATCAGTCGCTGCGGCTGATCGAGGAAGGGGCGGCCGTCATCGACATCGCGGGCAGCCTGCACGACGCAGGCGAAGATCAGCGCGGCAAGGGCCTCGGACTCGGAGGCCGTGGTCTGGGCGTCGCAGATGCGCACCTCGACGGTGCCAAAGCGGAAGTGCGGCCGCACAGACCACCAGACCTGCGTGAACTCCACGATCGAACGGGTCCGCAGCAGGAAGTCGATGTAGTCGCGGTAGGCCTGCCAGCCGCCGAAGGGGTCGGGAACGCCGCAGCGGGGAAAGCTCTTGGTGAAGCTCTGGGTGCGGGCTGAGTGCAGGCCCGAGTCCTGGCCGTCGAGGTAGGGGGAGTTGGCCGAGATCGCCAGCAGCAGCGGCAACACGGGACGCAGGCGATCGCAGATGAGCACGGCGCGATGGATGTCGCGCACGCCGACGTGGACGTGCATCGAGAAGGTGTTGTTACGCCAGGCGACGTACTTCAGGCCTTCCTCGACGCGGCGGTAGTGCTCGGTGTCGATGATCGGCTGGCGGCGGTAGTCGGCCCACGGATGGGTGCCGGTGGCGGCCAGACCAACCCCCTGCAGGCGAGCCAGCGCGAACAGCCGCCGGCGGGCATCGCGCTGGCGCTGAAAGGCGTCCTGCAGGTTGGCGCCAACGCCGGAGACGATCTCGATCTCCGAGGAGATCAGCTCGCCGCAGACACTCTCGCGCAGCACCGGGTCACTCTGCGCAGCATCGTGCATGCGCTCGTAGTCAGGGATGAGATCGAGGGTGTCGGGGTGCAGCAGCGCGAACTCCTCCTCCAGCCCGACCGTGTGGTCCTCAGACTGGGCGAAGATCTCCACGGCCCTGTCGAGATCCACCTCGGTCACGCCGAAGCCCTCCGGTCAAGGTGCAGCTCGAGCCCGCTCGTGCTCCGAGCGTCCGGTGAAGGTCCCAATCCGGTCATGGCAAAATCACGTGAGATAGAAGTACAGCGCGTACAGCAGATCCACGGCGGGGCTCGAGGTGTGCACGGTGACCTCGGGAGGAACGGCGAGCAGCGATTCGGAGTAGTTGAAGATGATCTTCACGCCTGCCTGCACCAGCTCGTCGGCAAGCGCCTGGGCGGCCTTAGTCGGAACGGCAAGAACGCCCACGACGATGTCCTCGTCGTCGACCATTTGGCGCAACTCGGAGGTGTGGCGCACCGTTTGGTTGCCCACCTTGGTGCCGACCTTGGCGGAATCGACGTCGAAGATCGCCACCACGCGGAAGCCGTGGTCGGCGAAGATGTCCGAGGAGGCGATCGCCTTGCCGAGGTGCCCGGCGCCGAACAGCGCGATGTTGTGCTGCCCGGCGGTACGCAGGATCTTGCGGATCTGCGAGACCAGCGACTCGACGTTGTAACCAACGCCGCGCTTGCCGAACTTGCCGAAGCCCGACAGGTCACGGCGGATCTGCGTCGAGTTGACGTGGGTGTAGTCGGAGAGTTCCTGCGAGGAGATCGTCTCCTTGCCCATCTTCTTGGCCTGCGTGAGTACCTGCAGGTAGCGCGACAGCCGCGCGGCGACGCCCAGCGAAAGGCGCTCGGCGCCGGCGGCGTCCTCGTCGTGTGCGTCCTGCGCGGGGGTGGTGAGTTCCTGGTAGGTCATCGCCCGTGACTCTACCGAGGCGGCTGGGCGCGCTCCAGCCGCTCGCGCAGGAGGTCGGGATCGACGAAGAAGTCGAACAGCTCCTCTCCGTCCACGGCGACCACTGGGATGCGCTCCAGATAGGCACGATGCAGGATGTCCTCGCGGGTGATGTCGCGCTCAACCAGCTCGAAGCCCAACTCAGGCTGCAGACCACGCAGCACGGCGAGTGCGTCCTCGCAGAGGTGACAGCCAGGAGCGGTATAGACGGTCAACACGCTCACGGCGGCGATTCCCCGGTCGCGTAGACGTCGAGCGACAGGTAGTCGGGATAGGCCAGCGGCCGCGAGAGACGCGCCGCTGCAGCGATCATCGCGGCGTTGTCGGTGCAGAGCACGCGCGCAGGCACATGCACGCGCACCGCGGCGGCGTCGCCGAGCAGGCCCAGGCGCCGGCGCAACTCGCCGTTGGCCGCGACGCCACCGCCGACGGCGAGGCGGTCGAGGCCGGTCAGCGCAAGCGCCTGCTCGCAACGCGCAAGCAGGCTGTCGACGATCGCGGCCTGATAGGAGGCCGCGAGATCGGACGCGCGCGCAAGAGCCTCCTCGGTGGAGAGTTCGCGCAGGCGGTAGAGCAGCGCGGTCTTCAGCCCCGCGAAGGAGAAATCGAGCGAGCGCGCGAAGTCGACGCGGCCGACGCCGAGCCCAGCGCGCGGGCGGGCGCCGCCGGCGGGGAAATCAAACGCGGTGGGATCGCCCTCGGCAGCCAGGCGTTCCAGGGCGGCGCCGCCGGGGTAGCCGAGGCCGAGCATACGAGCGCCCTTGTCGAAGGCCTCGCCGGCAGCGTCATCGAGCGTGCGGCCAAGCACCTCGAACCCCAGGCGCTCGCGCACGTGCAGGAGCAGCGTGTGCCCGCCGCTGGCGAGCAGGCAGACGAAGGGCGGCGCGAACGGCTCGCCGTCGGCCTCGACGAGAAAGTTGGCGCAGACGTGCCCCTGCAGGTGATCGACGGGCACGAACGGAAGCCGCTGCACGGCGGCAAGCGACTTGGCGAAGGTGAAGCCAACGAGCAGCGCGCCCACGAGCCCCGGCCCACGTGTGGCGCCGACGAGCCCGATGTCCTGGAGTCCCAATCCAGCCTCGGCGAGCGCCTGCGCGACAACGAGGTCGACCAGCTCCAGATGCTGGCGCGAGGCGATCTCCGGCACGACGCCGCCGAAACGGTCGTGGACCGCCTGCGAGGAGATGACATTGGCGAGCAGGCGCCCCGCTGGGTCGAGCACCGCCGCGCAGGTGTCGTCGCAGCTGGTCTCCAGCGCGAGAACGGGATCTCCAGCAACTTCGCTCATGGCGCCGGATTGGGCACGTCGTCGAAGGAACCAAGGAGCGTCGCAGGCGTGCGCCACATGATTACGGCGTCCTCGCCGTTGTCCTGGTAATAGCGGCGACGCAGGCCGGCGGCGCGGAAGCCTTCGCGCTCGTAGAGGTGAATGGCGGCGTGGTTTGACTGGCGCACCTCCAGCGTGTAGCGCGCCTGCGCGTCATCGACCCGCGCGTATAGATCGCCGAGCAGCGCAGAGGCGATGCCCTCGCGGCGGTGGTCGGGGTCGACGGCGATGTTCATGACATGCCAGACCGTCTCATAGCGCGAGCAGATCAGATAGGCGGCCAGCCGCCGACCGCGCTCGCCGGGGAGAACGGCGGCGAGGCAGATGCCGGAGGGCTTGGAGAGCTCGAGCACGAACATCGCCAGCGACCACGGCGTCGGGAAGGCCCGGCGCTCGATCGAGATGACCTGCGGGAGATCGGGGTAGGAGAGGCGCCGGATCTCAACCGGGGG
Organism: uncultured Solirubrobacterales bacterium; assembly: GCA_963715515.1. GTDB lineage: Bacteria > Actinomycetota > Thermoleophilia > Solirubrobacterales > Solirubrobacteraceae > Palsa-744. Next base: position 2,689,956 of record OY970249.1, on the reverse strand, counting down.
CGCGTCGGAGAGGCGCTGGACGGCGGACAGCTTCGTCACCTCAAGCGCAGCCGGTGGGTGGTTGCCGGTGTCACTGCGCGGCACCCTCCAGCGCAAGCTCGGCGTCTGGGCGGCGCAGGTAGTCGGGCAGGACGGAGCCGGGCGCCGACGGCAGCGCGTCGAGCGCCAGCTCGCAGATCGAGGCGCCATCGACGAGGTGCAGCGGCGAGGAGTCGGGCGGAACCTCGACCCCAAGCGACTCCAGGTGCAGGCGATAGCGCGTTGCGCCATCGCCAACGGCCAGCCATGGCCCGGACTGCGAAAGCGGAAAATCGCCGATGCGCTCGGGCGCGAGCGCGCGCGGCGGAACAAGCTCGACGGCGGCGCGGTAGGCGCCGACGAACGCCTCGCCCCTGCGCGCGTCGATCGCAGCCAGGACATCGTGCCGCGCAGCCAGGAGGTCATGCTGCAGGGCCCGGATGTCGTGCTGCGGGGCCAGGACATCGTGCTGCGAGGCCCGAGCGGCGCCGTGGGCGAGCGCCCGCAGCGAGCTGACCCCGACGAGATCCACCGACAGCGACCGCGCGAGACCGCGCGCCGTCGCGACACCGACGCGCAGGCCGGTGAAGGTGCCGGGCCCGAGGCCAACGGCGATTCGCTCGACTGCCTCCCAACCGAGTTCGGCCCGCGCCAATAGTCGATCGGCCATCGGCAGCAACTCGGTGGCGTGCCCCGGACGCTCGCCCTCGCGAGGATCGTGGCGGTCCGTGTAGGTCGTGCCGTCGGCCAGACGCAGCGCAACGGCGGTCCCCGGCGTGGCGGTGTCCAAGCCGAGGACGATCACGCGACCTCGATCCGCCTACGATCGCCGCCCTCGTGATTGAGCGTCACGCGCAGGCAGGCGTCGACGAACTCGTCGGCGTCCAGCACGGGCCACTCCACGAAGGCAATCCTTCCCGCGCCGATGTAGTCGTCCAGGAACCCGGGCTCCTCGGCGTCGAGTCCGCCAAGAGGCTGGCGCGGTCGGCCACTGGACGACGGGCCGGGCCCCTCGCTATTCACAGCCAGGCGATAGAGGTCCAGATGCGAAACCGTCACGTCGCTGCCGCGGTAGCGGTGTCCGATCGAGAACGTTGGGCTCGTGATCGGATCAGTGACCCCCAGCGCCCGAGCGGCGCCGCGCACGAGCGTTGTCTTGCCCGAGCCCAACTCCCCGCTGACGAGCACGACATCGCCGTCGCGCAGGCGCGCGGCCAGCTCGGCACCCAGCGCCTCAGTCTCGGCAGGGTCCGAGGTCTCGACGACTAGCACAGGGATAACTCTAGCCCCCGGACCTCGGTATCTGGAACTGCGCGCTCAGACGAGGCCCCGCAGAAACGCGGTCAAATGAGGCTCGGGGGGGCCCCGAGAGCCCGCGACGAGCCCCGCGAAATGAACCCCGCCAAAAAGACGGCCGGCCCACGAGAGAGAGTGGACCGGCCGTTACTGCAGGGAGGGTTGGAGACGAGATGCCTATCGGCAGCGCCTGCAAAGGTCTTTAGCCGCGGCGCCGCCTTTAGAACAGACGACGAGAGCCGTCGCTCAGAACAGTCCCAGCTGATCCACCTCGCCGCCCTCTCCTCCGTCGGGCGTCGGCGCCGCGGCCTCTTCCGGCTCGGCTGCCTCCGGGATCTCAAGCTCCTCGGGCTGCGCCAGCTCATCCAGCGCCAGCAGGGCCGGCAGCCGCGCGAAGTCCTCGCGCAGCGTCTCGAGCATACGCGGCGTGTAGAGCGCCGCCGCCGGATGGAAGATCGGATAGAGCCTGACCGTGCGCGCGCCGAGCGTCAGCGGCTGCGGCTGACCGTGCAGGCGCGTGATCCCGGTGGGATCGCCGCGCAGCAGCTTGGTCGAGAAGTTGCCCAGCGAGCAGATCACGCGCGGCTGGATCAGCTCCACCTGGCGGTACAGGTACTCGCGGCAGTTCTCGATCTCCACAGGCAACGGGTCGCGGTTGCCGGGAGGTCTGCATTTGAGGACGTTCGCGATGAAGACCTCCGCACGCGTCATGCCGATCTCGACGAGCAGCTTCTCCAGGAGCTTGCCCGCCTGGCCCACGAACGGCAGACCCTGCTCGTCCTCGCTGGCGCCGGGCGCCTCGCCCACGAACATCAGGTCGGCGTCGGCGTTGCCCGCGCCGAAGACCACATTGCGGCGCGCCGCCGCCAGCTCGCCGCAGCGCACACAGCCCTTTACCTGGGCGAAGACCTGCTTAAGCGCTTCGCGCCGCTCCTCGGCAGACATCGGGCCGCATCCTAGCCCTTAGCGACCTATGTGATGAGCAGCACACATCGCCGCGCGGCCCTTGCTGTATGGTCGCCTGCGGCGGTATCATTTTATGTGGGCCGTCACCGACACGCTTCGGGATGGACCTTGGACTGTTGTCGTCTTGCGATTCGCGCCGGTATCCCCCAGGGAACTGGACCGAGAGCCATGAGCCACCACATACCAATCCTGCGCACCGTGCGCGACCTGCGGGCCGAACTCCAGGCCGCTCGTCAGGCAGGACATTCGGTCGGGCTCGTGCCTACGATGGGAGCCCTGCACGAGGGACACCTCTCGCTCATCCGTCGGGCGCGCGAGCAGTGCGAGATCGTCGTCGTCTCGATCTTCGTCAATCCCTCGCAGTTCGACCGGCAGGCCGACCTTGAGCGTTATCCGCGCCAGGAGTCGCGCGACGCCGCGCTCGCCCGCGAGGCCGGTGCCGATCTGCTGTTCGCGCCCTCCGTCGAGGAGGTCTACCCGCCGGAATTCGCCACGCAGGTGCAGGTCCTCGGGCTCACCGATCGCCTCGAGGGCGCAATGCGCGGGCCCGAGCACTTTCGCGGGGTCACCACTGTCGTCGCCAAGCTCTTTGGCATGGTCCAGCCCGACGTGGCCTTCTTCGGGCAGAAGGACTTCCAGCAGACCGTCGTCATCCGCCGCCTCGTCGCTGATCTCAACCTGCCGGTGCGCATCGAGGTCGGCCCAACGGTGCGCGACGCCGACGGTCTTGCGCTGTCGAGCCGCAACGCGCTGTTGGGAGCCGAGGAGCGCGAGCGGGCAAGGGCGCTGTGCGCAGGACTTGGCGCTGCCGCCAGCCTCGCTGCCGATGGTGAGCGCGCGGCTGCCGCGCTGCTCGATGCCGCGCGCGCGGCGATGCTCGGCTTCGCCGTCGAGCCCGAGTACCTGACGCTCGTCGATCCCGACACGCTTGAGCCCGTGTCTCAGCTGCGGGAGCCAGCTCTGCTCGCGGTCGCCGCGCATGTGGGATCGGTACACCTGATCGACAATCTCACGCTCGATCCCAGCCACAGGGCAACAACCAAGGCAGAGCAGCTGACTGGGGTCTCGCCAGAGCCAGCGCTCAGCCGGCGGAGTCCCCTCCCCCACCCAACCCCCGACGTCACCTCCACACGAAAGGCCGCAACGTGCAGCGCGTGATGCTCAAGTCAAAGATCCACCGGGCCACGGTCACCGACTGCGACCTGCACTACGTCGGGTCGATCACGATCGACCCCGATCTGCTGGAGGCCGCCGACATCCTCGAGCACGAGCAGGTGCACGTCGTCGATGTCGACAACGGCGCACGCTTCGAGACCTACACGATCGCCGGCGCGCGCGGGTCGGGAGCCATGAAGGTCAACGGCGCCGCCGCGCGTCTCGTGCACCGTGGCGACACCATCATCGTGATCTCCTACGGGCAGTACGAGCGCGCCGATCTGGAGCACTACGAGCCCCGCGTCGTTCATGTCGAGGCTCAGAGCAATCGCATAATCACCGTCGACGACGCGGTGGCGACTCTTCTGTCTTAGAGCGTCAATCGGGTCAGAGAGGAACACCCCCCATGTCCAGCCACCCCACCCCACCCTCCGCCGGCCACGCCGGCAGCCTCGCGAACGTCCCTAACTTCCCCCACGACCCCGGGCGCCTGCCGATGACCCTGCCGCTGCTCGCCGAGCAGAAGCGCCTGGGCGAGCCTCTGGTGATGGTCACTGCGTATGACTATCCATCGGCGCGCGCGGCCGAGGCCGCCGGCGTCGATCTGGTGCTGGTCGGCGACTCGGCCGCCACCACCATCCTCGGTTACTCCGCAACCACGCCAGTCGATCTCGACGACATGCTCGTGCTCGCACGCGCCGTGCGCCGTGGCTTGACGACGCCTTTGATGATCGGCGACCTGCCCTTCGGTTCCTATGAGATATCCGACGAGCAGGCCATCGCCACCGCCATCAGGATGGTCAAGGAGGCCGGTTGCGCCGCCGTCAAGCTGGAGGGCGGCGGCGAGGCTCCCGTGAGCCGCGCGCGCGCGATCGTCGGCGCCGGCATCCCCGTGATGGGTCATGTCGGCCTGACCCCCCAGAGTTCCACCGCTCTGGGCGGTTGGAAGGCGCAGGGACGCAATGCCAAGGCAGCCGCGCGGATCGCACACGAGGCGCTTGCCCTGCAGGAAGTCGGCTGCTTCGCACTCGTCTTCGAGGCCATCCCCGCCGCCGTCACCGACGAGCTGATGCCCCACCTCGACATCCCCGTGATCGGCATCGGCGCCGGGCCCGCAACCGACGGGCAGGTCATGGTCTTTCACGATCTCCTGGGCATCCGCGACGGTCTCGGCCCGCGCTTCGTCAAGCGCTACGCGAGCCTCCAGGAGGAGATGAACAGCGGTGTGGCGGCCTACGCCGAAGATGTGCGCCTGCGCCGCTACCCCGGCCCGGAGCACACCTACTCGATCGACCCCACCGAGCTGGCTGAGCTGCGCGAGCTGCTGAGGTAGTCGATCTTCCGCAGCACCTTCGCCGGGACCCCCGCCACGATCGAGAACGGCTCGACGTCGCGCGTCACGACGCTGTTGGCGCCGACGACGCAGCGCTCGCCGATCGTCACGCCGCTGGTGACCACGACATTGGCGCCCAGCCAGCAGTTGTCGCCGATGCGCGTCGGGCCTTTGCGCTCGAAACCCTGCCAAGTGACAGGGCGCTCGGGATCGTCGTAGCGATGGCTCGCGTCGCTGACGAAGCAGCCGTTGGCCAGCATGCAGTGATCGCCGACCTCCACCAGCTGCTCGGAGGCGATCATCACGCCCATGTTCAGGAAGGTGCCTTCGCCGATACGCACCCGTGCCTGGCCCGGGGCCGTGATCCAGACATTGGGCTCCAGCAGCGCTCCCGCGCCGACGTGGAGTCGGCCCTCGCGCAGCGCCTCCAGCACGTTTCCCTGCACCGGCCAGCGCACGAACGCTTCGCGACGCATGAACTCCATGTGGATGCGCGCGCGGTTCCACGGCAGCGAGTTGCGCTCATACCAACGCCACTTCTGCGCCCACAGGCGGATCACGCCGCGACCTTGGCGCGGCGTTTGCGGGGGGCTCCCGCCGCAGTCCCCTTGGTCCCCCTACCGCGGCCCCTGGCCGCCGGCGCCAGGATCTCCGCCAGGAAGCCGCCAGTGTGCGAGGCCGGCTCGGCTGCCACCTCCTCGGGGGTGCCCGCGGCGATCACCATGCCTCCCTCCTCGCCCCCCTCGGGACCCATGTCGATCAGGCGGTCGGCGCACTTGATCACGTCGAGGTTGTGCTCGATAACGACAACGCTGTTGCCGGCATCGACGAGGCGCTGCAACACCTCCAGCAGGCGCTGCACGTCGGCGAAATGCAGCCCTGTGGTGGGCTCGTCGAGGATGTACAGCGTCCTGCCGGTCGCAACCTTGGAAAGCTCCGTCGCCAGCTTCACGCGCTGAGCCTCCCCGCCGGAGAGCGTCGTCGCGGGCTGGCCCAGACGCACGTAGCCGAGACCGACCGCGTTCAGCGTCTCCAGGCGCCGGCGCACCTTGGGGATGTGCTCGAAGAACACCACCGCCTCCTCCACCGGCATGTCGAGGACGTCCGCGATGCTCTTGCCCTTGAAGCGCACCTCCAGCGTCTCGCGGTTGTAGCGCTTGCCGTGGCACTGCTCGCACGGCACGTACACGTCCGGCAGGAAGTGCATCTCGATCTTGATCTGCCCATCGCCGCGGCACACCTCGCAGCGCCCGCCCTTGACGTTGAAGCTGAACCTCCCGGGCTTGTATCCGCGCGCACGAGCCTCCTGCGTCTTTGAGAAGAGGTCGCGGATCACGTCGAACAGGCCCGTATACGTCGCCGGGTTCGAGCGCGGCGTGCGCCCGATCGGCGACTGGTCCACCGCGATGATCTTGTCCAACTGCTCCAGGCCGTGGATCGCCCTGTGTGCGCCCGGGCGCTGACGTGCGCGGTGCAGACGAGCGGCCACTGCCTTCAACAGGACCTCGTTGACCAACGTCGACTTGCCCGATCCCGATACGCCGGTGACACACGTGAGCACACCCAAGGGCATGTGCACATCGATATCCCGCAGGTTGTGCTGGCTGGCCCCCTGGATTTCCACATAGCCCTGCGGCGTGCGGCGCTTGGCCGGTGGCTGCACCGTGCGCGTGCCCGCCAGGAACTGGCCCGTCAAAGAGTCCTTGACCTTCTGCACCTGCGCCGCCGTGCCCTGCGCGACAATCCTGCCGCCGTGTTCGCCCGCACCCGGGCCAAGGTCCACGAGGTGGTCGGCGGCGCGCATCGTCTGCTCGTCGTGCTCCACCACGATCACCGTGTTGCCCAGGTCGCGCAGGCGCTCCAGCGTGCCAATCAGCTTGGAGTTGTCGCGCTGGTGCAAGCCGATCGAGGGCTCGTCGAGGATGTACAGGACGCCTACCAGCGACGAGCCGATCTGGGTCGCCAGGCGGATGCGCTGCGCCTCCCCGCCGGAGAGCGTCGCCGCGGCGCGGTCCATCGAGAGGTAGCCGATCCCTACGTTCTCCAGAAACCGCAAGCGCTCGGAGATCTCGCGCAGGATCAGCCTCGCCACGTGGCGGTCGGTCTCCGACAGCTCCACCTCCTCCAGCCACCGCAGCGCGCGATGGGCCGAGAGCGCGGTGAAGTCCTCGATGCGCGTGCCCGCGACCAGCACCGCGCGCGACTCCGCCCGCAGACGCGCGCCGCCGCACACCGGACAGGCCCGCAGCGACATGTACTCCTCGATCCGCTCCCTCGTCCACTCCGAGTCCGTCTCGCGGTAGCGGCGTTCGAGGTTCGCCACCACCCCCTCGAAGCGCGTCGCGTAGTTGCGCTTACGCCCGTAGCGGTTGCGATATTCGATCTGCAGCTTTTCGCCGTTAGTCCCGTACAGGAACAGGTCGCGCTGTTCCTCCGGCAGCTCCTCCCAGGGCGCGGCCAGGTCCACGTCGTAGCGCTTGGCGATCGCTTCGGTGACCTGCTCGTAGTAGTTCGACGCGCTGTTCGCCCACGGCGCGATCGCGCCCTCGCCGACCGACAGCGCGGGGTTCGGCACCACCAATTCGGGGTCGATCTCCATCTGCGAGCCCAGCCCCGTGCAGCGCTCGCATGCGCCGTGCGGGCTGTTGAAGGAGAAGATCCTCGGCTCCAGCTCCACCAGCGACGGACCGTGCTCGGGGCAGGCGAACCTCTCAGAGAACGTGTACACAGTGCCCGGCTCCTGTATCTCTCCGGGGACGATCTGGGTGTTGGCCGCCTTCACCCCCAACGCGCCGCTGGAGTGGGCATCCCCCTCGACGTCGCCCTCGCTCTTGCCGGAGGACTTGCCGACGATCTCGATCTCCACCAGCCCATCGGCCAGGCCCACCGCCGTCTCGATCGAATCCGCCAGGCGCTTGCGCAGGTCGTGGCGCATCGCCAGGCGGTCGATTACGACCGAGATGTCGTGTTTGTAGCGCTTGTCGAGCACGATCGACTCCTCCAGCATCCTCACGCGACCGTCGATCTTCACGCGCGCGAAGCCATCGGCGCGCAGCTCGTCAAGGAGCTTGCCGTACTCGCCCTTGCGCCCGCGCACGATCGGCGCCATCACCATGAAGCGCGCGCCTTCCGGCAGCTCCATCGCCTGGTCGATGATCTGCTCCGCCGACTGCCCCACGATCGGCCGCCCACAGATCGGGCAGTGCGGCTTGCCCACGCGCGACCACAGCAGGCGCAGGTAGTCGTAGATCTCGGTGACCGTGCCCACAGTCGAGCGGGGGTTGCGCGAGGTCGTCTTCTGGTCGATCGAGATCGCCGGCGACAGTCCCTCGATCGAGTCCACGTCGGGCTTGTCCATCTGGCCGAGGAACTGTCGTGCGTAGGCCGACAGCGACTCCACGTAGCGGCGCTGCCCCTCGGCGTAGATCGTGTCGAACGCCAGGCTCGACTTGCCCGAGCCCGAGAGGCCCGTGATCACGACCAGCGCGTCGCGGGGGAGGGTCAGGGAGATGTCCTTGAGGTTGTGCTCGCGCGCGCCGCTGACGACTATCTGGTTGCTCTGGGGCATCGGACGGCTAATGATACGAGAGCGAACAGACGTTCGGGTCAGTGCTCCCCCCGCCGGTGCTCGGTTGCGGTCATCGCTCACGGCCGAATCCGTCCTGTCGCCTACCGAACGCGCTCGCGCTACTGTCCCGTCCCTTGCCGCCCCGTCCGCTGTCAGCCGCGCTCACCCTGCTCTGTGCCGCCTGCATCGCGGTCTGCGCTGCCGCCGCTCCAGCCGCGGCGGCACCATCGCTGAGCTGGTCGGGCGCCGTGGCAATCGATGCTGGTCGGCCGCTGAGCGGGATCTCCTGCCCCTCCGAGGGGCTGTGCGTCGCGGTCGATAAAGCCAGCGGTGTCCTCGTCGGCAGCGATCCCGCGGCCGGCTCGGGGACAAGCTGGAATCGCCGGGAAATCGACGGCGGGAGAGCCTTGAGCGCGATCTCCTGCGCGACGGCCACGCTCTGCGTGGCTGTGGACGAAGCCGGAGGAGCGCTGCTCAGCACCGACCCGGCAGCCGGCTCGCCCGCAGGCTCAGGCGCAAGCTGGAACCGCCTGGAAATCGACACGCCGAACGCGCTCACCTCGATCTCCTGCGCCTCCACCACACTCTGCATCGCAGTCGATGACAAAGGCAACGCACTGCTCAGCACCGACCCGACGGCGGGCTCGCCGGCAGGCTCGGGCGCAAGCTGGAACCGCCTGGAAATCGACGCATCGAACGCGCTCACCTCGATCTCCTGCGCCTCCACCACACTCTGCATCGCAGGCGATGACAAAGGCAACGCGCTAGTCAGCGTCGAACCCGCTGCCGGAATGTCGGCTTGGCGTACGCGTGCCGTCGATCCCGGTCTTGGGCTCGTGGCGGTCTCATGCGTCGTGGCCGGCTCCTGTGTTGCCCTCGACAGCGCCGGCAACTCGCTCGCCAGTTCGAATGCGGCCGCTGCGGTGAGCGCCGCCGCCGGTCCGGGCTCGGGCGCGACGTGGAGTGCGACCGCGTTCGACGTGCTCGGTACACCGACCGCCGTGTCGTGCGCGCCCGCCGGCCTGTGTGTGGCCGTCGATGGCACGGGCGATTCCTTTGCGAGCGACGACCCGACCGCGGCGCCACCTTCGTGGCTCGGAATCGCGCAGACTCCGAATGCGTTGACGGGCGTCTCGTGCGTAGCGGAAGGGCTCTGCGCAGCGGTCACCGGAGACGGCCGCGTGTCCACCGCGGCGGTCCCGGCGCCGGCCGTGGCGAGCGGCCTTGTGAGCGAAGTGACTCATACGACGGCGCTGCTCACGGGTACGGTTAACCCCAACGACGCGACGTTGACCAACTGCCGCTTCGAATACGGCGCGAGCACGGGATACGGCTCGAGCGCGCCCTGCGCGAGCGCGCCGAGCGGCGGTTCCGCAGAGCCCGTGGGTGCCGCGCTCGTGAACCTGACGGCGAACACGACCTATCACTTCCGCCTGGTCGCGGGCAGCGCGAGCGGCACGGGCGAAGGAGTCGATCAGACGTTCAAGACACTGCCGCCGGCGCTCGTCGAACCGCATCCCTCGATCGGCGGCATCCCGGCGGCGGGCCAGCGCCTGACGTGCCGATCGGGAGTGAGCGCAAGCGGCGTAACGCTCGCCTACGCCTGGCTGCGCGACCTCACGACGATCGCAGGGGCAAGCGGCTCGACCTACCTGGTCGGCGCAGCCGACGTCTCGCATCACCTGCAGTGCCGTGTGACGGCCACGACGGCGGAAGGCAGCAAGAGCGCGACGAGCGCGTTCGTGACCGTCCCGGCGGGTGGGCTCGGCAACATCTCCGAGACGACGGTCGGTACTCCGCGCGCCGGTCGCAATGCGATCAGCGTGGCATTGCAGTGCTCTCCGCAGGCCGCGGGCAGTTGCACGCTCAAGCTGCGCCTCACTGTGCTGGAGACTGTGAGTGGGAGCCGTATCGTGGCGCTTGCGGCGCGCACGCGCCGCGTGACCGTGACCGTCGGCGCAAGCAACGTGCGGCTGAAACCGGGCCAGCGGGCGACGGCGACGGTCGCGCTGAATGCGACCGGCAGGCGGCTGCTGGCGCACGCGCGGCGGATGGCCGTGAAGCTCTCGGTGAGCGGCACTGTCGTCGGTGCGATCAGCGCCTCGCTGCGCAGCGCAACGCTCACGCTCACGAGCGCCGGGAAGGCAGCCGCGCGCCGGCCGATCTCAGGTCGGTCGGCCAACCGATCCCACGCCGTGCTCCGCAACACCCGCAGCGCATTCGCGCGAGCTGCCGTCCGCGATGGAGGCGCGCGCCATCCATTGGCTCGCCAGAGCGGTGGAGATACCCCGGCGGGCCTCCTTGCGCCAACGCCGTACATGGGCTGGGACACGTACTTCACGTTCGGCGCCTATTACAACGAGGCGTCGGTGCTGGCACAGGCGAGCCAGCTCCTGACGCGCGGCCTGGAGCGGGACGGTTACAACTACGTGTGGCTGGACGTCGGCTGGTGGCAGGGAACACGCAATGCCGCCGGCCAGATCACAGTGAACCCGGCGCAGTGGCCACATGGGATGGCTTGGCTGACGAGCACGCTGCACGCGGCAGGATTTCGCGTGGGCCTCTACACCGACGCGGGCAGAATCGGATGCGGGGGCCCGACTGAGGGCAGCTACGGCCACTACCAGCAGGACGTGAACACGTTCGCGGCATGGGGTTTCGACGCGGTCAAGGTGGACTTCTGCGGCGGCGTACGCATGGGCCTGGAACCGGCGGCGGCATACGCGGCGTTCCACCAGGCGATCGTGCACGACTCCAGCCACCGCCCGCTGCTGCTCTCGATCTGCGACTTCCTGCAGCCTGGACAGTTCGCGCCGGAAGACCCGGCGCTCACAAACTCGGCCTTCACCTCCTACACCTTCGGCCCGAGCGAGGGCAACAGCTGGCGCACCGATACCGACATCGGCGTGCCGGGAGACGTCGGATTCAACCTGGTGCTGCGCAACCTCGATGCCGACGCGGCGCAACCGCAGGCGGCAGGGCCGGGCCACTGGAACGACCCGGACTACCTCGGCCCGGACCAGGGCATGTCGGCGGCGCAGTTCCGCACACAGTTCAGTATGTGGGCGATGCTGGCAGCGCCGCTGATGGTCAGCGCGGACATGATCTCGCTCTCAGGCACGAGTGAGACGACGATTTCCAATCGGGCAGCGATCGCGATCGACCAGGACCCCGCGGGACTGCAGGCGCGGCTGCTCGCCTCCAACGGCAACGGCCAGGTGTGGGTCAAGCCGCTCAGCGACGGCTCGCGCGCGGTCGCGCTGTTGAACCGCGGCTCGGGCACGCTGCGGATCGCGAGCAGCGCCGCGGCGGTCGGCATGCCGGCGGCGAGTGGCTATCTGCTGCGCAACATCTGGACGGGCGCGGTCTCGCGCATCGGTGCCGGCGCGTCGATCGCGGCAAGCGTGCCAGGCGAATCGACGGTGCTGCTGCGAATCTCGGCACAGTAACTCTCGTGTACTCTGCCGGCGTGGCACTGCACCCCCTCGCTGACAAGTTCTGGGCCGTTGCCGATTCGTATGAGCGCGGGCGGCCCGAGTACCAGCCAGCCGTGATAGACGCCCTTGCCGCCGAGCTGCCGATCGGCCCGGGCGCCACTGTGCTTGACCTGGCGGCCGGCACCGGAAAGCTCACGCGCGCGCTGATTGCCGCAGAACTCGATGTCGTCGCTGTCGAGCCGCAGGCACCGCTGCGCGACCTGCTGGTCGCGCATGTTGGCGCGCAGCGGGTGCTCGACGGCCTCGCCGAGGCGATCCCGCTTCCCGACGCATCGGTCGACGCCGTGACGGTGGCCGACGCGTTTCACTGGTTCGATCAGAACGCCGCGCTGGCAGAGATCCATCGCGTGCTGCGCCCTGGCGGCGGCCTGGCTCTGCTGTCGAGCACCCCGGATTGGAGTGGCGCCTCGTGGGCGCACGAGGTCGGCGCGTTAATGCAGAGCCTGCGCCCCGCGCATCCGAAGTTCGATGGACCGCCATGGCAGGACGCCGTGCGCGCCGCCGGCGATTGGACCGAGCCGCGTGAGATCAACCTGACAACCACGCAGCCTACGGACGCCGCCCGAATGGTCGACTACATCGCCTCGGTGAGCTGGTTCGCGTCGATGTCCGAGGAGCGGCGCGCCGAGGTAATGGAAGAGGTCACGGCGCTGGTCGCTGCGGGCGAGACGCCCGCAGAGATGCAGGTTTACGTGACCATCGGCTTGACCGCTCGCGCGTGAGGCTCAGAGTCGTGACCAGCGGCAATCCGCGCCAGTGCACGCGCAGCCTCCCATGCGCTGTCGGGGATCGCAGCCGAGGGCGAGACACCCGGATGGGCACGCGCGACTCGTACTCGCAGCACGCCGGGCTTGATATCGAAACGTAGCGGCGGCTCAAGCGTCACCGCCTCACCATCAATGCCGGCGGCGACCGGGCGATCGGAGTCAACCTCGAATACAGGAGCTGTCCACTCGCGCCATGGACGCTGCGATAGGCGCCCATGCTCGCCGCGAGCGGGCGGCGCGAACACCACAGCGATCCCAAGCCGGCCATCGTCGATCCTCGGACGGGTCCCCGAGCCCACCGCACGCCCGAGCCGGTAACGGTTGTTCGAGACGAGAATCGCTGCCCCGGAGCGATGTTCGTGTCCGCCTGGTCCCATCCAGCGCAGATCCAGTTGGTCGCCGCCAGGGCCCAGGACGTCGGGCACTGCGTCGAGCAGCGTACGCAGCTTGGCCTCGCGATAGCCGGGGCGCTGCACCGCCTCGGCGTACAGTCCAAGCGAGACGTTGTTGACGAACACGCGATCGTTGACAGTCGCCAGATCCACGCGGCGCTCGCCGCCGTTGACGAAAGCATCGAGCGCGCCAACGACGTCGTTGCGCTCGACTCCCAGATCGAGGGCGAAGTGGTTGCGCGTACCCGCCGGCACGCACGCGTACGGCAGGCCCAGCTCCGAGGCAACAGCCGCGACGATCGCTTGCGAGCCGTCGCCGCCCGCCATCGCGAGCCCATCCGCGCCGGCAGCCACTGCGTCACGCACGAGTGCTTCGAGGTCCCTCCCGGGCCGCAGCTCGATCGGCTCTATGCCCCGCGCGCGAGCCTCGCGGGCGAGCGCAAAACGCTCGGCCTTCCCGCCGCCTGACTTGGGATTGAAGAACAGCACCGGGCGGCGCGGCGCCGGCGCCGGCGCCAACGTGGCGTGCAACCTGAATGCGGCTGCGGCGGCGCCAAACGACAGCAAGATCCCCGCAGCGAGCAGGACTCCCACCAGCGCACGCCCGTCCACGAGCAGCAACGCGAGCGCCCCCACCACCGCGGATATCGCGACCGCTGCGCCAAGTACGCGCGCCAGCCCGCGCCGCAGCAGTCCAAACCAGCCCGCTGCTGCCGCCAGCGCGACGCATGCGAACGCGATTAACGCTTGAGGAAACCGTTCGAACACCGCGACGACGGCCACGGTCAGTGTGGCGGCAGCGGCGACCAAAGCCACGACTGCCATAAGCCGCCGCCGCGTCATAGGATGACGCCCGAGTGAGCCGAATACCCAGCGATCCCGCTTCGGCCGACAATGCAGGGCCGATATACCGCCGCTGGCTGCAGGACGCGCAGCGGGTTGACGTTGCGCTCTACACGGCGATTGCCGGCACACCAACGCCCGCGCTCGACCGGACGATGAGCCGCCTCTCGCAGGCCGCCGACTACTCGCGGCTGTCGATCGCCTCGGCCGTGACGCTCGCCCTGACGGGCGGACCGAGCGGCCGTCGCGCAGCCGCTTCCGGTCTCGCCGCCGTTGGACTCACGGCGACCGTCGTCAACGTCGCAGTCAAGCCGCTCAGCCGGCGCCGGCGCCCGGATCGCGTGGCGGCGCAAGTCCCGCTCGACCGCCAGGTGCGAATGCCGGTCTCGACGTCGTTCCCCTCCGGGCACTCTGCCGCGGCATTCGCGTTTGCGACAGGGGTCGCCCACGTGATGCCGCAGGCCGCCGTCCCGCTGCGCGCGCTCGCGGCGCTCGTGGCCTACTCGCGCGTGCACACCGGCGTGCACTACCCCGGCGATACGGTCGCCGGCGCCCTGATGGGCACCGTGCTCGCTCAGATCACCACTCACACGCTCGAGCGCCATCGAGGACGGCATTAGCGCAACCACTCCGCGAATACGGTGGAGGTGGTCATAGTGGGCTCAGGCCGGCCTGCCAGCCTATCCGGGACCGGGGTTGCGGACGACTAGGAGCAGACCCGCGCCGGTCGGCACGGTGGCTTCGCAGACGCGCTCGTCAGAACGGATCAGCGAACGGAAGTCATCGAGCTGATCGGCGTGGGACAGCACGTTATCGACGGCCAGCAGGCCCCCAGGTCGCAACACGCGCACCAGCTCCGACCAATAGCCCGCGTAGGCGGGCCGTTCGGCGTCCAGGAAGATCATGTCCAGGTCCCCGTCGGGCGTGTTATGCAGACTCACGGCAGCGTCCTCGACCCGCAGCTCCACCAGCTCGCGCAAGCCAGCGCGGTCGAGGTTCTGCGCGGCGAGCGCGCTGCGCGCAGCATCGACATCGACACTGACCAGATGGCCGCCCACGCTGCGGCTTGCGTCGGCCAGCCACACTGTCGAGTAGCCGTTGGATGTACCGATCTCCAACAGCCGGCGCGCGCCGGCTGCCCGCACGAGGACAGCCAAGACCTGGGCGGTGTCGGGCTCGACGTTGCGCAGCCGCTCAAGCCGGTCGGCCTTGCCTGCGTCGTGCTCGGTGCCATAACGATGCAGCTCATCGAGAACAGCTGCAAGTGTGTCTTCCATCGCCTTCCTCTCGGCGTCGGCGTTCGCCCAATCTTGCGACCACGAGCCCCGAAGATTTTAGCCTGACTGGCCGGCAGTCCATTCTGGTAGGACTACGTTATGGCACGCCGCCGTCGACCCTTCCAGCCATTGAACGCGCTCGCGACGCTTGGCGCGGCGGCACACAATGGCTTTGAGCGCTGGGCAGGGGTCGGGGTCTTCCTCGAGCCGTGGATCGGACGTCGCGCGACGAACGTGCTGTGGAGCTTCACGCTCCCGGTCGGCTTCGTGCGCGCACTCGTCGGCAACGACCGCGACGGTCCGCTGCTGGCGTTCAACGCGGGCATCGCGATCGCCGGGATGGGCGTGCACTTCGCCGACTGGCCGTGGTCGCTGCGCTGGCGCGTCCTGCCATGGCTCGACGAGGCCGAGGGGCTGACACCCGAGCAGATGCCTTACTACAACACGCTCCTCTGGGCATGGCTGCTCGGAGGCGCCGGCAGCGTGCTGCTCGAGACACGCCGTGAACACCTGAAGTACGCGATCGCCGGCGTCGCTACAGCGCCGCTGCTGCTCGAGTCCGCACGCCACCACTTTGCCTGGGCCAAGCAGCAGGCGCGCCGCGAGCCGGAGCGCTGGAGCACCTCGCTGCTCGACGACGAGCGTCGCGCATCGGCAGGATGAGCGACCCGGGGGTCTGGCCCGGAGATGCCCGCGGCGCCGTCTCGGTCACGGTCGACAATCTCGGTGAGGCCGCCGAGATCGAGCTTGGACTGCGAGCCGCCGATGCTCCGCGCGGCGGTCATTACTCCGTCACGACAGCCCTGCCGATCATGCTCGAAGCACTCGCCACGGCCGGACTGAGCGCGACGTTCTTCGTCGAGGGCATCAATGCCGAGATCTACCCCGACGCGCTCGCCGCGATCGGTGAGGCTGGCCACGAGCTTGCCTACCACGCCTGGTGTCACGAGGACTGGTCGACGCTCGATGCCGATGCCGAGGCCGCCAACCTCGATCGGGGCCTGGCCGCGCTGCGTGCGATCGGAGTGCAGGCCGTCGGCTTTCGCCCGCCAGGCGGGCGGCTCACCCCGAGGACACTCGACCTGCTTGCACGTCGTGGCCTGCGCCACTGCTCCCCTGCGGGCAGCGCACCGGGCATCGACCGCGTGGTCGTGCTCCCCTTCTCGTGGCCCGCGGTGGATGTCTTTCATGTCCTGCCAGCGTTCGCGGCAGTGCGCGAACACCTCACCGGATGCAGCGAGGCGGGCGGCGCGGACGCCGTTCGCGCAGCGCTGCTGCGGAGCGTCGAGGACGCGCTGGCGGGTGGCGGCCACGCCACGCTGGTGTTGCACACCTGGATGATCGAGCTGGAGCTTGACGCCGTGCGCGACGTCCTTGCCCGCATCCGGGGGGCAGTTGACGCCGGGGAGCTGTGGGCAGCGCCGTGTCGCGACGTCGCTGCATGGATGACCGAGCACGCTGCGAGCTTCGGCGACCCGCCGAGACTCGATGACACATCTTGGACGGCGCCGTCGTGAATCGGGGTCGGTGTATCCCCACCTTCACCGGCTTGCCCGGCTTGCAGCTATTTTCCGCTTCTCGCCGCTTTTCGCGCGATGCGCCTGGGGGGAATCGAACCCCCGACCTGCGGTTTGAAAGACCGCTGCTCTTTGGCACCCCGTAGGTTGCCGTTGACCACTGAGCTACAGGCGCGTGATGATGGTGCGGCCGGTCATTGTAGTTGGATCGAGAGGGTGTGGCTAGCGGCGGCCGCAAGGTTGCGGTGTGGTCTGTGCGAGCCCTCTCGCATAGCGGAAGACGAGCCCTGGCAGTGGCGCTCAGCCCTCGATCGCCGCGTAGACCTCGTCGAGCAGTTTCTCGCGATCGGCGAGGACGAAGTGCTCGGCCAGGTAGCGGTCGGTCTCCTCGCGCGGCTCACCGTTGAGCGCCATGTTCAGCGCAATCAGCCGCGCTCCGTCGAGATCGTCGCTGCTGCCGGCCGGCGTACGGGCGAGGGCGGGTGTCGCGGCAGGAGGTGCCTGTGCGGAGGAGCCGTTGGCGGCGCTCGGCCGCGATGCGAGCGGCTTGGGGGCGACCGTCTCGGGCTCAAACTCAGGCTCGGGTGCTGGCTGCGGCTCAAGTCCCATCGGCCGCGCGTGTGCGCCGGTGGGCGTATCTGTTTGCACGGACCCCTCTCCCGCGACCTCATCCGTTGCGCCCGCGCCAGATGCAGCCGCGCTCTCAAGGCCCCCCGCACCCCCGGCGCTCCCCGCGGCGGCGTCATAGAGTTCTCCCATATTGGCCTCCACGGCGCGCAGGTCGGAGGCGAGGCGCCCGGCGCCGGCGCGCAGGCTCTGGACTAGGGCACCAACCTCGTGGTCCATCGACTCGACCTTTTCAAGCAGTGCCGCCGTGGCCTGGGAGACGGCCTGTACGTGCGCCTGCGAGCGCGCGACGGCCTCGCTGCGAGTCCGCTCGGCGTCGCGATCGGCGGCCAGGCGCGTGGTGGCGGCCTGCTCGGCGGCCTGCTGCTCGATGTCGGCGGCGGTGGCCTCGGCGGCCTCCAGGATGCTCTGCACCTGGCCGCCGGCGGTCGAGCCCAGGGACTCCCCCCCGCGATCGTCGAGCGCGCGCTCCAGATCCTCTACTTCGCCGGCCAGCTCTCTCAGATGGGCATCGACCGCCGCTGGGTCGTAGCCGCGGCGGCTGATGGGAAAGTCGCGTCGCTCGATGCTCTGGCGGTCCAGCTCCACTGAGCGCAAGCCTAGCGGACGGTCAGGCTGTCTAGCTGCGGTCGACAGTCATCGCCGGCTCGTCCTCTGGCCCGACGGCCCCAGCCCGGAGGAGTCCTAAGCCGGCTCTCCCGCAGACGAGCTCCCAAGCCGGGCTCCACCGCAGACGAGTCCTACGCCAGCTCCCCCGCGGGCGCCTCCACGGACTGCGCCTCGCGCAGGTCGCGCTGCAGCTCGCGGATCTCGTCGCGCAGCTGCGCGGCGTACTCGAAGCGCAGCTCCTCGGCGGCAGCGAGCATCTCCTCCTCCAGCTCGACGGCCATCCGCTCCAGCTCGTGACGGGGCATCTCATCGGTCTTCCGCCCCTGCTCGCCGCGGCGACGGCGCTTGCGCGGGACCTTGGACTCGCCCTGCAGGAACTCGGCGATGTCGGAGATGCCCTTGACGACCGTGGCGGCGGTGATGCCGTGCTGCTCGTTGTAGGCCAGCTGGATCGCGCGGCGGCGGTCGGTCTCCTCGATCGCGGCGCGCATCGCGCGGGTCTCGCGGTCGGCATACATCAGGACCATTCCGCGCACGTTGCGCGCGGCGCGACCGATGGTCTGGATCAGGGAGGTCTCGCCGCGCAGGAACCCCTCCTTGTCGGCATCCAAGATGGCCACGAGCGAGACCTCGGGCAGATCCAGTCCCTCGCGCAGCAGATTGACGCCGACGAGCACGTCGTATTCCCCGAGGCGCAGGTCGCGGATGATCTGGATGCGCTCCAGGGTGTCGATCTCGGAGTGTAGGTAACGCACCTTGAAACCCATCTCAAGCAGGTACTGCGAAAGGTCCTCGCTCATCTTCTTCGTGAGCGTCGTAACGAGCACGCGCTCGTCCTGCGCGACGCGGCCGCGAATCTCGTTCATGAGGTCGTCGATCTGGTTGCGCGTGGCGCGCACATGCACCTCGGGATCGACGATGCCTGTGGGACGGACGATCTGCTCGACGACGCGACCCGAGCGCGTGCGCTCGTACTCGCCGGGCGTCGCCGAGACGAAGACGAGCTGCGGCGTGATCGACAGGAACTCCTCGAAGGTCTGCGGGCGGTTGTCCATCGCGGAGGGCAGACGGAAGCCGTAGTCGACGAGCGTGCTCTTGCGCGAGCGGTCGCCCTCGTACATGCCGCCCGTCTGCGGGACGGTCTGGTGGGACTCGTCCATGAAGCAGATGAAGTCCTTCGGGAAGTAGTCGATCAGGCAGTAGGGCCGCTCGCCAGGCTGGCGCTGATCGAGGATGCGCGAGTAGTTCTCGATGCCCGAGCAGAAGCCCATCTCGCGCAGCATCTCCATGTCGTACTGCGTGCGCTGGCGCAGGCGGTGGGACTCCAGCGGCTTGCCGGCAGCCTCAAGCTCGGAACAGCGCTGCTCCAGTTCGCGGCCGATCTCGGCGACGGCGTTCTCGACGGTACCCTCGCGCACGTTGTAGTGCGTGGCCGGCCAGATCGCGACGTGCTCGAGGTCGTCCTCCAGCAGCTCGCCGGTCAGCGGATCGAAGTGCTGCAGGCGCTCGACCTCATCGCCGAACATCGTTGCGCGGAAGGCGGTCTCGGCGTAGGCCGGGAAGACCTCCAGCGTCTCCCCCTTGACCCGGAACGTACCTCTCGAGAGCACCGTGTCGTTACGCGTGTACTGGATCGAGACGAGCTTGCGCAGCAGCCGGTCGCGGTCGATCTCCTCGCCGCGACGGAGGATCTGCATGTTCATCTCGTACACCTCAGGCGAGCCGAGGCCGTAGATGCACGACACCGATGCCACGACGATCACGTCGCGCCGCGCGAAGACGGCGGCGGTGGCGGCGTGGCGCAGCCGATCGACCTCCTGGTTGATGGCGGAGTCCTTCTCGATATAGAGATCGCGGCTGGGGACGTAGGCCTCGGGCTGGTAGTAGTCGTAATAGGACACGAAGTACTCGACGGCGTTGTCGGGAAAGAAGGTGCGGAACTCGTTGCACAGCTGCGCGGCAAGCGTCTTGTTGTGCGCCATCACGAGCGTCGGCCGCTGCACGGCCTGGATGACGCCGGCCATCGTCATCGTCTTGCCGGTCCCCGTCGCGCCGAGCAGCGTCTGAAAGCGCTCGCCGGCAAGGACGCCTTCAGCAAGCGAAGCGATCGCCTTCGGCTGGTCGGCGGTGGGCGTGAAGGCTGTGTCGAGACGGAAGTCGGGCATCGGCGGAACTCCTACGGTAGCGAGCGTGCCGGGCTGCCATTGTTGTGGGGAGGGGGTTCGGTTTGGTGGCGGCACACCTGTCGCCTATGTGCCGAAACCACACAGTGGCGGCACACCGGAGATGGAGAGCACTCCTACTCCAGCCCCAACTGCCGCGCATACGTCGCGCGATACTCCCGTTGCGCTTCCAGCACCCGTTCCACATAGGCCTGCGTCTCGGGAAAGGGAATCGCGCTCACACGCAGCCGTCCGCCGGGCGAATGGGCGAGCCATTCGTCGACGTTGGCCAGTCCGGCGTTGTAGGCCGCCACCGCCGGAATCTCACGGCCGCCGTAGTGATCGAGCAGATAGCGCAGGTAGTAGCTCCCATAGGCGACGTTGATCGACGGCGTTGCGAGATCGCCCGTCGTGAAACGGACGCCGCCGGAGAGGCCCGCGATGTAGTCGGCCGTCGTCGGCAGGATCTGCATCAACCCCAACGCCCCCGCCGAGGATGTGCGCGGTTCGAACTTGCTCTCGGCGTAGATCACCGCCGCTATCAGCGTCGGGTCCAGATGCTTGGCGGCGGCCTGCGTGCGGATCACGCCGGCATCGTGTAGCGGCAGCCCCGGTTCGCCTTCCACGTGTTTGAGCTGACTGACGAGCAGCCCCACGACCAGCGTCGTGAGGGCGATCCCTACGAGCGTCCCCAGCGCTCGGCTCTGGCGGCGGCGCCTCGTCATCCCTCCAGATTGTCAAGAACCGCCGACAGCTTCGCCGCCAGCTCCTGCTCGCTGCCGTCGTTGTGCACCGCGAACGTCGCGCGGCGCTCCTTCTCCTCCTGCGAGAGCTGGCGCGCGACGCGCTCGTCGGCGAGCGCATGGCCGCGACCCTGCGCGCGCTCGCGGCGCAGATCCTCCCTGGCGATGACGGCGATCGTGGCATCGAACATCGCCTCCATGCCGGCCTCGAACAGCAGCGGCACCTCGACCACCGCCGCCCTCGGCGACGGACGGCGCGCGCGCACCTCCTGCAACCACCGCGCGATCCGCTCGCCCACGAGTGGCCATAGCAGCCCCTCCAGCCAGCGGCGCTCGTCGGCGTCGGCAAACGCACGCGCAGCCACAGCCGGCCGATCGACCACCCCCGCCGGGGCCATCGCGACGCCCCAACGCTCCACTACGGCGTCGCGCACCTGCGCGCCACCGTACAGATCGTGCACCACGGCGTCAGTCGACAGAGCTGCGGCGCCCAGCCGCTCGAGCGCCGCCAGCGCGGTGGACTTGCCGGCGCCCATCCCGCCGGTCAGGCCCACGAAGGGCACGGCAGGCTCGGTGGGCACGGCGAGGCGCGCCCGGTCAGTCCTGGGACTGCTCGGCCGGCTGCAACTCGGCCGCGGGTGCCGCAGCCGCATCGGACTCGGCCTCGGTCACCGCCGGCGCTGGAGTCTCGGCGGCGGGCTCCTCGCTCACGGTGGGCTCAGCCTCGGCCACACTTGCCTCCTCGCCCACCGCGACCTCAGCCTCGACCGCTGCCTCAGCCTCGACCGCTGCCTCAGGCTCGACCGCGGACTCAGGCTCGGCCACGCTTGCCTCTGGGGCGCTCTCGGGCTCGACGTCGGCCTGGACCTCGCCCTCAGCAACCTGCTCCGCAACCTCGGGCTCGGCGGTGTCGGCCTGCTCCTCGATTGCGGGGTCCTGCTCGACCGCGGCCGACTCGGGCTCGGCGACGACAACCTCCTCGACCGCCGCGGACTCGGGCTCGCTGGCGGGGGTCTGCTCGGCCTGCGCCTCGCCGACGGGCGCCTCGCCTGCCTCGATCCCTTCGGCCTGCGCCCGCTCGGCTTCGGCCACCGCGGCGGCGTGCGCCTCGGCCGCGCTGCCTTTCAGCGGCAGGATCTGGTCCTCGACGCGCTTCGCCGACAGCGACAGGCGGCGGCGCTCGCTGTCGATCTCGAGGATCTTCACGCGGATCTCATCGCCCGGGTGTACGACCTCGCGCGGGCTTTCGACGTGGTGGCCGGCAAGCTCGGAGATGTGCACAAGGCCCTCAACGCCGTCAAGGATCTCGACGAAGGCGCCGAAGGTGACGACCTTCGTGACCTTGCCGGCAAGCTCGTCGTTGACGTTGTAGGTGGCGACGATTCGCTGCCAGGGGTCTTCCTGGGTCTGCTTGAGGCCCAGCGAGATGCGCTGGCGGTCGCGGTCGATATCGAGCACCTTCACCTGCACGGTGTCGCCGATGTTCAGGATCTCGCTCGGGTGGTTGACGTGCGACCACGACAGCTCTGAAATGTGGATCAGGCCGTCGATGCCGTCGAGGTCCACGAAGGCGCCGAAGTCGACGATGTTGGAGATCTGTCCCTCCACCACCAGGCCCGGCTGCAGGCGATCGAGGATCTGCTGGCGCACCTCTTTGCGCTCCTCCTCGAGCACCGCGCGGCGCGAGAGCACGACGTTGTTGCGCGAGCGGTTCAGCTCGATCACTTTGGTCTCGATCTTCGTGCCCATGTACTCGTCGAGGTTCGGCACGCGGCGGATGTCGACGAGCGACGCCGGCAGGAAGCCGCGCACGCCGAGGTCGATGATCAAACCGCCCTTGACGACCTCGATCACGCTGCCCTCGACCGGTTCGCCGGACTCTGCGGCAGCCTCGATGCGCCGCCACGCCTTCTCGAAGCGGGCGCGCTTCTTGGACATGATCAGGCGGCCGTCCTGGTCCTCCTTGGTGAGCACCAGCGCGTCGACCTCCTCGCCCAACTCGACCTCCTCGCGCGGGTCCACCGACTTGCGGATCGACAGCTCGTTGGCCGGGATCACACCCTCGGACTTGTAGCCAATGTCGACCAGCACCTCGTCCTTGTCGATCCGGACGACGTGGCCCGTGACCACCTCGCCCTCCTCGAAGGGCCGCAGCGTGGCGTCGTAGTTGGGGACGATCTGGCCGTCCACCTCAAGTAGAAGTCCCCCCGAGCCCTCGACTACGTGGGCGTGGGGATTGTCGATCAGCGCTTGCACCGCCCGAAGCCTAGCGCAGGCCGGACCGCCGCGGGCATTGCGCCCGCCCGCCGCATACCGCCGCCCACCCACAAGCCAAGTTCCGCGCGCCCGGCCATGCGTCTCCGTCTGCGCGACGCCGCTCGTATCATTGCCCCTGCAATGCCGATCAGAGCGACAAAGCGGGGAAGCGACCGCACCCGCTTGGAGCGCGACTGCGATGTGCTCATCTGCGGCGCCTCCTTCGCCGGGCTGGCCATCGCGCGCGAACTCGCCGGGTCCGGCGCGAAGGTGCTGATGATCGATCGCTATGAGATCGGCGAGCGCCAGACATCGGCCTGCGGCATCCCCACGTTGTGGCTGCAGGCTCTCGACCTTGGCGACTCGCTGCTGCAGAGCTTCGACGAGTTGGTGATCCACACACCCTGGCGCACCGCGCGCTGGAGGCTGCCGTGGACGTTTTCGACTTTCGACTATCGCGAGCTATGTGCCCTGCTCTTCGCCCAGGCCCACCACACGCGGCAACCCAACTCCTCCTCATCCACGCCCGCCGGTACGCGCACGGCAGACGTCGAGTTCGAGACCGCCACCGTCACGGGTCGCAAGGGTTTCGTCGTGGAGACCGACCGCGGCCCGATCGCTGCCCCGCTGATCGTCGACGCGCTGGGCTGGCGGCGAGTGCTCTCAAACGCGGCCCCCATCCAGCCGCCCAATGCCCGCCTCTCGCGCGGCCTGGAGGTGCATCCGGAGGGCCGCGGCGAGGAGATGGAACTGTGGATCGACCCCAGCTACATCCGCTCTGGCTACTCCTGGAGCTTCCCCGCGCGCGATGAGCTGCGCGTCGGCGTGGGTTCGTTCTGGCCGGCGCACCACGTCAAGGAGCCGACGGTGCGCCTCGCGCACGATCTGGGGCTGCCGCCGGAGGGCTACCAGGGAAACTGGATTCCCCACCAGCTGCGCCGTGCCGTCGAGGACGACATCTTCTTCGTCGGCGACTCCGCCGGCCACTGTCTCCCGCTGACCGCCGAGGGCATTCGCACCGCCCTCTACTTCGGCCTGGCCTGCGGCCGCGAGCTGCGCGCCGTGCTCGACGGCCGCGCCACGCGCGCAGACGCTCTGCGGCGCTACGGCGCCTTCTCCGACGCCCATGCCCGCAAGTTCAGCTGGCTCTTGCGCGTGCAGCGCACGATCGGCCAGCTCACGCCCAGCCGCTCGGTCACCGCCTTCGCGCGCGTCATGGAAAACAGGCGTCTCTCGGACTGGGCCTTCGCCCACTACATGCAGATCGCCCCGCCGGAGTTCGCGCGGTCAGGCGACCTCTCGCAGCCGCGGGCGCCCGGCGCCGGCCAGCTCCAGCGCCAGACGGCTGGCCTCGATCGCACTGGCCCACGCCACCTCCGAGAGCAGGCCCGGCGCGGCGATCATGTCGCCGGCTAGGAAGACACCGTCGCCGCGGTCCACCGCCGGGCGGTCCTGCCAGGTCGTGCCCGGCATGTCGAGCGCTCCGCTGCGCCGATCCATCACCTGACGCCGGCGCCACGTCTCGCGCGTGCGCCACTCCGGCAGCGAGGCGTCCAGCAGCCGCTCCAGACGCGCCGCCGCCTGCTCGGTGCTCTCGCCGGGGCGGACGGGCATCTGCGCCTGCACCAGATCCTCCCCCTTGGGCGCCAGCGAGCGGTCGGCGGCGCTGAAGCGCTCGATCCAGCCGGCCTCGTCCATGTCCGACACCACGAATGGATCGCCGCGGCGATGGCGCAGCCCCAGGTCCAGGCACACCGTGTGCCCGCTCGTCCAGCTCGCCGAATCGTCCCCAAGCAGCTCGCGCGCCTCGCCCAGCTCCGTGGCCACGATCACCAGGCCCGCCGGCAGCTCCGTGACAGCGTGGCCAGTCTCGATCGCGACGCCCAGCTCGCGAGCTCGCCGCTCAAGTGTTGCCACCAGCGAGTTCCAGCCGCCGATCGCGTAGCGCGCTGTGGGCGGCGGGCTGAGCAGCGTCCTTACCGTGCGCGGCCACACGAATGCGGCCGACAGCTCGCCAGGGTCGTGGTGGAAGGTGTACACGCCCGCGCCCGCCGACAGCATCGCCGCGGTGCGTTCATCGGTGTGGCTTTCGGCCCACGAGCGGAAGTCCAGCTCCACAGGAGCCTCGCGCCCGCGCAGACGGAGCACGTTGGGGATCGCCCCGAGCGGCGGCGTGCGCCGCACCTCGCCCTGCCAGCGCAGCTTGACACCCGCCAGAGGCAGCCCCGCATACGGGGGTACGAGCTTGCGCTCTGCCAACCACCGCCAGAAGGTCCCGTTCTTGTAGAGAACATGTGGGCCAAAGTTGGCCTTATAGGGGCCATCGCTGCTGCGCGCCCTGCCTCCCAGAGCGCTGCGGGCCTCGAGCAGCGACACGCCGGCGCCGCCCTCGGCGCACGCAATCGCCGCCGTCAGTCCCGCTATCCCTCCCCCCACGACCGTGATCTGGCTCTTCGAGACCTTTCCATTCGATCGGCTCATGGCGATCCTCCTGGGCTTCGTGGGGTTGCCGTCAACGACCACCCTACGCCGTGACTGGTCCGGTATACAGTTCCAGTAATGGCACACCCAACAGGACCAGTTGTCGGGCCAGAGCTGCTGATTGACCTAGATCGCTCCAGCGAGCTGCCACTGCACGAGCAGCTTGAGCGGGCGCTGCGCGAGAACATCCGTCACGGACGGCTGCCCGCCGGGATGCGGCTGCTCTCCACGCGCAGTCTCGCCACCGAGCTGGGCGTCTCGCGCGGCGTCGTCACTGAGGCCTACGGTCAGCTCGCCGCCGAGGGCTACCTGGAGAGCAGGCAGGGCGCTGCCGTGCGCGTGGCCCGAGCCGTGCGCGCCTCGGTCCCGCGCGTCCCCGCCCGCTCGCTGCTGCCCACCTTCCCCTACCACTTCCACCCCGGCCTGCCCGATCTGGCGGGCTTTCCCCGCGACCGCTGGCTGCGCTCGCTGCGCGCTGCCTGGCGCGAGTCGCCGCTCGACGCCGTCGGCTACGGCGATCCGCGTGGTGTGCCCGAGCTGCGCGAAGCGCTCGCCGGCTATCTCGGGCGCGTACGCGGCGCCGCCGCCGACCCGGAGACGATGCTCGTCTGCACCGGCTTCATGCAGGGCTTCTCGATCCTCTGCCGCTGGCTGCACGGACAGGGCGCCGAGAGCATCGCCGTGGAGGACCCCGGCTGGCACGTCCACCGCCTGATCGCCGAGCAGGCCGGCCTCCAGACGATCCCCGTTCCAGTCGACGATCAGGGATTGTGCGTTCCTGCGCTCGCCGACACCGATGCGGGCGCCGTGCTCGTGACGCCTGCACATCAGTTTCCCACCGGCAGCGTGCTCAGCCGCGAGCGACGCGCCGCGCTGATCGAATGGGCCGAGGACGGCGATCGGCTGATCGTCGAGGACGACTTCGATGCCGAGTATCGCTACGACCGTGTCGCCGTCGGCGCGCTCCAGGGATTGGCGCCCGAGCGCGTGCTCTACATCGGCTCGGCCAGCAAGCGCCTGGCGCCAGGTATGCGTCTGGGCTGGATGCTCATCCCCTCCTGGCTCGCCTGGCAGCTGATCTCGGCCAAGGCCGTCGAGGACGGCGGCTCGGAGGTCGTCGGCCAGCTCGCCCTGTGCGACTTCATCGAACGCGGCGAGCTCGACCGCCACGTGCGGCGTATGCGTCTGCGCTATCAGCAGCGGCGCGACTCGCTTCTGCAGGCGCTCGCGCAGTGGCTGCCACAGGGACAAGTCGGCAGCGGTGGCGCCGGGCTCTATGCGCTCGTCGAGCTGCCCGCCGGGGTCAACGAGGCAGCGCTGCTCGTGGCCGCAGCCGAGCGGGGAGTCGGCATGGAGGGCCTTGCCTGGCATCGCTTCGCACACGGCGGGCCGCCAGGCCTCGTGCTCGGCTACGGCAACCTCTCCGAGCCCGCCATCGACCAGGGCGTGCGCCTGATCGCCGAGGCGCTTGCCGCAGTGGGCGACGGCCGGGGATAGGCCCTACCCTGACGGCGCGCCGACTGGCATCTGCCGTGTCGTTGGGAATGGACCTTTACCGTGCTCCATCCAGCCCATATCGTACCGGGCGTGCCCACAGTTTCCGAGCAGCTTCCGGGGAACGGCGCCCTGCACCAGCCGGCCGCTCCCGCTGCATCGGTCCTTACGGTCGGCCTGGGCGCCTTCGCCGTCTACCACCTGGCGCTGGCGGCGCTGATGGCCTTCGCCCCACACGCCTTCTACACCGACATAGGGCCATTTGGAGTCGCCAACGACCATTACATTCGCGACGTAGCGAGCTACAACGCCGCCCTCGGCTTTGCCTTCGCGATGGCCGTGCGCCGCCCCAGCTGGCGCGTGCCGGTCCTGGCTCTGACGACCGTCCAGTTCGCGCTGCACAGCGTCAACCACCTGATCGACATCAACAAGGCCCACCCTGCGTGGAACGGCTATTTCGACTTCTTCTCGCTTGCCATCCTGACGGTGCTGCTCGCGTGGCTGTGGCGCAAGGCAGTCGTCGAGGCTGCCGCCGTGAGAGCCGAGGTGCCGGCATGAGGTCTGGTACCGATGCGAGAGCCGAGGTGCCGGTATGAGGGTTTTTGTCGCCGGCGCGACCGGCGTGCTCGGCAGGAGCCTCCTACCGATGCTCGTGGCAGACGGCCACGAGGTCACGGGTATGACGCGCTCGCCGGAGAAGGCGCAGGCACTGCGCGCGGCCGGCGCCGAGCCAGTGGTAGCCGATGCGCTCGATGCCGAGGCGCTGAAGGCGGCCGTGGTAGATGCTCGTCCCGAGGCGATCGTCCATCTGCTCACCTCGCTGCCCCATCGTCTGGACCCGCGCAAGGTCGAGCGCGATCTTGCCGTCAACGACCGCCTGCGCAGCCGCGGCACGCGCGATCTGATCGCCGCCGCGCAGGCGGCGGGCGTGAAACGAATCGTCGCCCAGAGCATCGCATTCGCCTACCTACCAGGCCCACCCGGGACGCTGCACAGCGAGACCGAAGTGCTCAACCTCAACGGCCCCAAATCGTTCAGGCGCACGGCGCAGGCGCTTCACGACCTGGAGTGCGCCGTGCGCGGCGTGCAGGGCACGGTGCTGCGCTTCGGCTATCTCTACGGGCCCGGTACCTCGATCGCGCGCGACGGCACGATGGCCGAGGATCTGCGCAGCCGTCGCATGCCGATCGTGGGCTCTGGCGAAGGCGTCTGGTCGTTCGTCAACGTCGATGACGCCGCCCGCGCCATCGTGATCGCGCTCGACCGGCAGGATGGCGAGGCCCACATCTACAACGTCGTTGACGACGAGCCGGCCCCCGTGCGCGAGTGGCTGCCGGCGCTCGCCGCCGCCGTGGGGGCGCCGCGCCCGTGGCGCGTGCCGACGTCGCTCGCCCGCGTGATCGGCGGGGACCTCGGCGTGACGTTCATGGTCAAGGCCCAGGGCGCCTCGGGCGCGCTCGCCAAGCAGGAGCTGGGCTGGCAGCCCCAGATCCCGAGCTGGCGCGAGGGGTTCCGTACTGCGCTTGGATGACTTCCATGGCGCTTGCGTGAGTTCGCACGGCGCCTTGTGAGTTCGCGCGGCGCCTGCCCGAGTTACTTGCGCACCACCAGCACGACCCCGACGACCAGCAGCACCAGCCCGACGATGCGATCTGCGCCGATCGACTGGCGCGGTATGCCCAGCAGACCGAAGCGATCGATCGCAACCGACATCGCAAGCTGACCCGCGATCACACCGGCCGCCAGACCACTGGCACCGAGCGTACGCACGGTGAGGATCGCGATGGTCACGAAGACAGCCCCGAAGAGCCCGCCGGTGAGCGCCCACCAGGGCGCCTTGCCGAGGTTGCCGAAGCTCGCGAGGCCGTTCTTGGAGAGGCTCGTGACGAGCACCAGCGCGATCGTGCCGACGACGAAGGAGACTGTGGCCGCAGGCAGGCTCTCGCCGAGCGTGCGCGCCAGACGGGAGTTGACCGGTGCCTGCATCCCCACCAGGCAGCCCGCGCCGGTGGCGAGCAGGATTGCAAGACCACGGCTCACTTGGCCTCGAGCCAGTCGTGCCCCACGCCGACGTCGACGGCCAGCGGCGGGTCGTACTCCCACACGCCGATCATCTCGCGCTCGATCAACTCGCGCGCCACCGCAACCTCTCCGGGGGGGCCTTCGAACAGCAACTCGTCGTGGATCGTGAGGATCAGGCGCGTCCGCAGACCCGCCACGGCGAGCGAGCGATGGCAGTGCACCATCGCCAGCTTGATGACGTCGGCGGCGGTGCCCTGGATTACTGTGTTCACCGCCAGACGCTCGCCCAGCGTGCGCACCTGGAAGTTGCGCGCACGCAGCTCTGGAATCTGACGGCGCCTGCCCCACAACGTCTTCACATGGCCCTCCTCCTTGGCCTGCTCGATCGTGTCGAGCATGAACTGCGCCACGCGCGGGAAGCGCGCCAGATAGGCGTCGATGAACTCCTTCGCCTCCTCGCGAGGGATGTTGAGGCGGTCGGCGAGGCCGAAGTCGGAGAGCCCATAGACGATCCCGTAGTTGATCATCTTGGACTTCGAGCGCATACCCGGGTCGATCGCATCGGGGGCCACCTGGAAGACCTGTGAGGCGGTCGCGGTGTGCACGTCCTCGCCGCGCCGAAAGATGTCCTTCAGGACGGGCTCCTCAGCCGCGTGCGCCAGCACGCGCAGCTCGATCTGGGAGTAGTCGACGGAGATCAGCACGGCGCCCTCCTCGGCCTCGAAGCAGCCGCGTATCTCCCGCCCCAGCGATGTGCGGATGGGGACGTTCTGCATGTTGGGGTTCGTGCTTGAGAGGCGCCCCGTCTGCGCGATGGTCTGCAGGAAGGTGGTGTGGATGCGGGAGTGCTCGTCAACCTCCTGGGGCAGCACGTCGAGGTAGGTCTTGATCAGCGTCGACAGCTCGCGCCAGCGCTCGATGCGCGGGACGATGACGTGCTCGTCGCGGATCGCCTGCAGCACGCGGGCGTCGGTGGAGAAGCCGGTCTTGCCGCGCCGCTTGCGCGAGAGGCCGAGCTTCTCGAACAGAATCTCGCCGAGCTGTGGCGGCGAGGCGATCAGGAACTCCTCTCCCGCGAGCGAAAAGATTTCCTGTTCCAGCTCGGCGATCTCCTCGCGCACGCGCCCGGCCACCTCGTGCAGGCGGGGCACGTTCAGGCGCACGCCCAGGATCTCCATGTCGCGCAGCACCGGCACCAGCGGCAGCTCGATGTCGCGCATCAACTCGGCCAGCTGCCGCTCGGCGATCTGCTCGCGCTGCCACTCCGCCAACGCGCCAGTCAGTAGCGCCTGCCCCGCGATGGGGTCCTCCAGACCGCTCACCAATCCCCGCTCCTCGCAAAGCTCGGCGAATGGGTAGCCGCGTCGGGCAGGCTCCAGCAGGTAGGCGCCCAGCAGCGTGTCGTGCACAAGCGCCGGCGGCACCAACCGCAGGGCCTTGGCGTCGTGTGCCACGACCGCGCGCTCCCCGCAGGCATGTACGACTTCCTCGGGTCCCGCGCACTCTCCAGCCAGCACCTCCCCCCCAGCGGCGACGGCGAAGCGCCAGGAGGCCCCTTCGGCGAACAGCGCGCCCTCAGGGACCTCGACCTCCGCGACGGCAACGCACAGCTCCGCGCCCTCTAGTCGGGCGATGTCGGCCACAACGCCCGCGCGCAGGCGCGCGCTGAGCTTGACCTCGGCCGCCGGGGCCGGTGCGGCCAGCTCGGCGTCGCCCAGCGCCTCCTCAAGGCGGCGCAGGGGATCGCGCAGCTCGTACTCGCGGAAGACCTCTCGTACGCGCGAGCGGTCGGGCTCGCGGGTGATCTCATCGCGCGGATCGAGCTCGATTGCGACGTCGCGCTGCACGGTCGCCAGCTGTTTGGAGACGCGCGCGTCCTCGGCGTGGTCGATCAGGTTCTGCTTGCGCTTGGCGCCGCCGATCTCGCGCACGTGGCCGAGCACGCCCTCCAGCGAGCCGAAGCGCTGGATCAGATCGCCTGCGGTCTTGTCGCCGATGCCGGGAATCCCGGGGATGTTGTCGGAGGTGTCGCCCTTGAGGCCATAGAAGTCGGGGATCAGCTCCGGCGGGATGCCATAGCGGTCGATCACGGCCTGGCGGTCGTAGATCTTCGTGTCGGTGATCCCGCGCGCGGTCGCCATCACCTTGACGAGGCCCTGCTCGTCGATCAGCTGGAAGACATCGCGGTCGCCGGTGACGATCATCACCGGCACGTCAACCTTGCGCGCGCGCTCTGCGAGCGTCGCGATTACGTCGTCGGCCTCGTAACCCTCGACCTTGACGTTGCGATAACCGAAGGACTCCACCAGCGGTTCCATCGCCGGCCACTGCTGCTTGAGCAGATCCGGGCGCGAGCGGCGCTGCGCCTTGTAGTCGGCAAACAGCTCAGTGCGCCCCGACATCCCCGCGTCCCACGCGACGACGGTAGGGCAGACGCCATACTCGGTGACGATCTTCACGAGCATCGAGGCGAACCCGAAGATCGCATTGGTGGGTACGCCCGTCGAGGTGGCGATCGACTCCGGCAACGCGTAGA
This sequence comes from uncultured Solirubrobacterales bacterium, assembly GCA_963715515.1. Classification (GTDB taxonomy): domain Bacteria; phylum Actinomycetota; class Thermoleophilia; order Solirubrobacterales; family Solirubrobacteraceae; genus Palsa-744. Next base: position 2,658,397 of record OY970249.1, on the reverse strand, counting down.
AGGCACGGTAGACCAGGCTGGGGCCGTCGATCAGGAATAGACGGCGCTCCTCGCTCACGGCCATCTGCCCACGCCGACCCCCAGAGGGGGTCCTCCCCTCCGCCTTGTGCTGGCAGCACCGCTCATGGCCGAGCACTTTAGGGCAGGAGCCCGAGAGCCGGCGAGCAATAACATGACCGGACCAAATCAATCGAGGAGCCACCGTTTCCGTGAGCGTCACCCCCAGTGCCCAGTATCGCCTCACCATCCGCGTCAAGCTCGACGACGCCCAAGGGATGGTCGGACAGGTCACGGCCGCGATCGGCGATGCCGGGGGGATGGTCGCCGCGATCGACCTCGTCGAGGCCGACGCGCAGAGCAGCGTGCGCGACTTCGTCGTCAACGCCGCCAACCGCGAACACTGGGGGCAGATCCTGGCGGCGATCGAGGCGCTGGAGGGGGTGGAGGTCGTCGACACCACCGACCGCACCTTCCTGCTACACGTCGGCGGCAAGATCGAACAGCACAACCGGCATCCCCTGAAGACGCGCGACGACCTCTCGATGGTCTACACGCCCGGCGTGGCGCGGGTGTGCACGGCGATCCACGACGACCCCGACAAGGCCTTTCAGTACACGATCAAGCGCAACACCGTGGCCGTGGTGTCCGACGGTACGGCGGTGCTCGGCCTCGGCGACATCGGACCGGCGGCAGCGATGCCGGTGATGGAGGGCAAGGCATGCCTGTTCAAGGAGTTCGCCGGCGTCAACGCCTTTCCGATCTGCCTCGACACCAAGGACACCGACGAGATCGTCCGCACGGTCAAGCTCATAGCTCCGGGCTTTGGTGGGATCAACCTCGAGGACATCTCCGGACCGAGGTGCTTCGAGATCGAGGATCGCCTCAAGCGCGAACTCGATATCCCGGTCTTCCACGACGACCAGCACGGCACGGCTGTAGTGGTGATGGCGGCGCTGTTGAACGCCGTCAAGCTGACCGAACGGCGCCTGGAGGATCTGCACGTGCTCGTGATCGGCCTCGGCGCAGCCGGGATCGCGGTGACGAAGATCATGCTTGCCGCCGGCGTGCGCCACATCGTCGGCGCCGACTCGCGCGGCGCTCTGCACGTCGAGCGCTCCGACTACCTCGACGGCACGATGACCCCCGTCAAGCGCTGGTTCGCCGAGGTCACCAATCCTGACTGTCGCGACGGCGCGCCGGCCGAGGTGATCGACGGCGCCGATCTCCTGATCGGCCTCTCCGGAGCGCGTGTGCTGCCGGCAGAGGCCCTTGCGCGCATGAACGACGATGCGATGGTCTTCGCGATGGCCAACCCCACACCCGAGGTCAACCCCGAGGAGGCCGCGCCCTATGTGCGAATCATGGCGACAGGACGCAGCGACTACCCCAACCAGATCAACAACGTGCTCTGCTTCCCCGGCATCTTCCGCGGCGCGCTCGACGTGCGTGCACCGAGCATCACCGAGGAGATGAAGATGGCAGCGGCCCAGGCCATCGCCAACATCGTCCCCGAGGAGGAGCTGCGCGAGGACTACATCATTCCGTCGGTCTTCAACCGCGACGTCGCCCCGGCGGTGGCCGCCGCGGTCGCCGACCAGGCCCGCGCCAGCGGTACCGCACTCGCGGGCCACGAGGTGGGCTTCGCCCAGGGCGACACGGCCACCCCCCACCCCCACGCAAGCGGTCCGGCGACGGCGATGACCCAGACCGGCGAACACCGCGCGCAGATGCAGAGCTAAAAAGAGGGTGGCGCAGTCGGCCGCAGGCCGGCGAGCCGGGCCCCTCTATGACCTGTCAAGAGGTGGCGCAGTCGGCCGCAGGCCGGCGCGAGCCAGGCCCCTCAATAACCTGTCAGGCTGAAGCCTGTGGCCTCACGGGTAGCCGTAACGGGAGCGACTGGCCTGATCGGCCGCTCGCTTGTGAGCGAGCTTCAGGCGCAGGGCTGGCAGGTCACTGTCCTTTCGCGCAATGCCGAGCGAGCGCGGGCGCAGCTCAAGGGAGTCGAGGCCGTCGGTTGGGATCCGATGAGCGAACCGGCACCCGCCGAGGTCCTGGCCGGATGCGACGCCATCGTGCACCTCGCCGGCGAGCCCGTCGCCCAGCGCTGGACCGCCTCGGCCAAGCGGGCCATCCGCGAGAGCCGCGTGACCGGCACGCGCAATCTGGTCAACGGCCTGCGCGCGCTCAATTCGCACAGCAGCACGCAGGCGCCCGGCGACGCTCAGGCAACGCCAGCCATCCGCCCGACGACGCTCATTGCCTCGTCGGCGATCGGCTACTACGGCTCGCACGGCGACGAGCCCCTGGATGAGGAGGCCTCGGCTGGCCGTGACTTCCTGGCGCACGTCTGCGCGGCGTGGGAGGCCGAGGCTCAGGGCGCCGCCGAGTTCGGGATGCGCGTGGTGCAGATCCGCACGGGCGTCGTCCTCGACAGCAGCGGCGGCGCTCTCGCCAAGATGCTCCTGCCCTTCCGTCTGGGCATCGGCGGCCCCGTCGCCGGTGGCGAGCAGTACATGTCGTGGATCCACCGCGCGGATCTGGTTGGGATGATGGCTGCCGCGCTGCGCAGCGAGTCGTGGTCGGGTCCGATCAACGCGACAGCCCCCACGCCGGTCACCAATCGCGAATTCTCCCGTGCCCTCGGCCACGTCCTGCATCGCCCCTCGCTCCTGCCCGTGCCCGCTTTGGCCCTGCGCATGCTCTACGGCGACATGGCCGCGATCGTCACCGCCGGTGCGCGCGTGCTGCCGGCCAAACCGCTGATGCTCGGCTACCGCTTCCGTCATCCCGAGTTGGACGAGGCGCTGCGCTCGGCGCTTGGGTGAACTCAGCTGACGTCGAATGCTCAGCCGACGTCGAAGGCCCGCCAGAACACCAGCCGCCCCCCCACGACGCGCTCCACCCCATACTCCGAGAGCGTGCTGTCGCCGCTTGACTGAATCGAGTAGGGCCCCAGGACGGAATCGCGGTCGTGAATCCGGAAGAACTGATCAATCACGGCCTGCCTGTCGTTGCCGTGCGAGCCGGCATTGCGAATCGCCTGCAGCACGACGTTCATCGCCTCATAGCCGTAGAGGGCATAGGGCGTGGCGGCTTCGTCGAAGTTGTTTCGGTAGTCGGCGAGCACATGCTGCGCGGAGGCCGGATACATGCCGGCGGACAGCACGGGCGTGGTCAGGTAGGTGCTTTCCGCAGCAGCGCCAATCTGGCTGGCGAAAGCCGCGCTGGCGATGCCGCTGGAGCCCAGCAGCAGCAGGTCGGGGTCGGCAGCGTGCAGGCCCAACCAAAGCGCCACCACCCCCGGGGTGAGGTTGCCGCTGAAGAACACCGCCTGCGCGCCGCTCTGCGCCACCTTGTGCACCTCGCCGGCGAATTCGGTGCCGGCGGCGGTGTCCACGCCATCGTCGCCCGCAACCTGGATCCCAGCCTTTTCGGCGTCGCCCGCGACGATCTCGGCGAGCGGGATCTGGAAGGGATCCTGGTCGTTGAGCACATACAGCTTCTTCACCTTCAGCGCCCCCATCAGATCCACCTGAGCACCGGCCTGCACTGGGTCGGCGGGCATCAATCGGCCGAAGTTGCGCCGGCCGGTGGGGTAGAAGCGTTCGGGCTCGTCCTGACCGGCGTCCTCCGAGGAGGTCAACCCGACATAGGGGCTGGCCGGGCTGACCTGGAGAATGCCGGCGCCGTTCATCAACGGCAGCGACACGGCGCTGGCCCCGGAGTCGTAATCTCCCAGGTAGGCGATCGTGGTGGTGTCCTGCGCGGCGGTCTTGGCGGCGGCGGCGGTCACGCCCGGATCCCACTGCCCGGTCGTGGTATTGGAGTCGTCCAGCGAGTAGTAGCCGACCTTGAACTGCCCTATGTGTCCACCAGACTCGGCCAGCGCCAGCTTCTCGCCGCCCACGATCTGCCTTGAGATTTCCGCGGACGGTCCCTGCATGGGCAGGCTCGAATAGACGGTCAGCTGATCGCTGATATTGCCGGCTGCGCCCGAGACTCCAACCCCCCCGCACCCCGAGGCGCCCGCCACGATAAGCACGCCGGCCGCTGCTGCCAGAATGGCAAGGTGGAGGCGATATCCCCAACGTCTACGCGTCTCCCTGAGTCGATCTCTACGCCAGCGCGCTTGCCCCGGTCGGCTGGCCATCCGCTCGCGGACGCCTCTAGCTGCGGCGACCGGGGAGATAGCCGGAAACGATCTTGGCGCAGGCTCCCACAAGGATGATGGCAGCGGCCAGCAGGAAGGCATCGAAGCCCTTTGCGCCCAACGCCCATAGCACGACCCACACGATCAGGCCGCTGGTGACAGTAAGTATCAGTCCCATCGACCAGCAATCTTATAGGGCCAGGCCCGCGGCAAGCTCCGCCACCAGCTCGCCCACGGCGGACGCGGGATCCTCCGACTCTCCAGCGGCGCGCACCAGCCGGGTGCCCACGATCACCCCGTCAGCGCCGGCATCGGCCGCCTGCCGCGCCTGCTCGGGCGTGGAGATCCCGAAGCCCAACGCCACCGGAGCCTGTGTGGCAGCCTTCGCGCCGGCCACGACCTGCGCGAAGCGCTCGCTCAACACCTGGCGCTCACCGGTCGTGCCGACCACCGAGACCGTGTAAAGGAAGCCCCGCGCCCGCGCACCGATCTGCGCAAGGCGCTCGGGCGGCGTTGTCGGGGCGGCCAGCGGCACCAGCGCCAGCCCGTGCGCGTCGCACGCCGCCAGCGCCTCGTCGGTCTCCTCCAGCGGCAGGTCGGGCACGATCAGGCCGCTCGCGCCGGTCTGTGCCAGGCGCTCCACGAAGGTCTCCACGCCAGGGGCCATGACCATGTTGGCGTAACACATGACTACCACCGGCACGCTCGGCGCCAGCGCGCGCGCCACCTCCAGCACGCCCGCCACATTGGCGCCGGCGGCCAGCGCGCGCGTGCCGGCCTCGTGAATCACAGGGCCGTCGGCCAGGGGATCGGAGTAGGGCATCCCCAGCTCCAAGATGTCGGCACCCGCCTGCGCACAGGCCAACCCGATGCGCTGCGAGTCGGCGAGCGTCGGATAACCGCCCATCAGATACGGCATCAGCGCCGCGCGCCGGCCGTGCGAGGCGAAGGCCCCGGCAATGCGCTCGCTGCCGCTCACGAAAGCGCCAGGACCTCGGCGAGATCCTTATCGCCCCGCCCGGAGAGGCATACGAGGTCCAGTTCGCCGTCGCTCTGCGCGAGCGCCCACGCCAGGGCGTGGGCAGACTCCAGGGCGGGGATGATGCCCTCCAGGCGCGCCACTTCGCGAAAGGCCGCGAGCGCCTGCGCGTCGGTGATGGCCACGTAGTCTGCGCGACCGCTGTCGCGCAGATGCGCGTGCTGAGGGCCGGTCCCTGGGTAATCGAGGCCGGCGGAGACGGAGTGCGCTTCGGTGATCTGCCCCTCCTCGTCCTGCATGATTGCCGAGAAGGAGCCATGCAGAACCCCGGGGCGCGAGCCCACGGTCAGCGGTGCGCCGTGGCGAGCCGTGTCGATCCCCTCGCCCCCGGCCTCGACGCCCACCAACCGCACCTGCGCATCCTGCAGGAAGGCGGTGAAGGTGCCGATCGAATTGGAGCCTCCGCCGACGCAGGCGATCACGCGCGCCGGCAGGCGGCCCTCGCGCTCCAGGATCTGCGCGCGCGCCTCGTCGCCGATCACGCGCTGCAGATCCCTGACCAGCGCCGGGTAGGGCGCCGGGCCGACGGCGGAGCCGATCACGTAGTGCGTGTCGCCGACATTGGTCACCCAGTCGCGGATCGCCGCCGACGTGGCCTCCTTGAGCGTGCGCGCGCCGGCCTGCACCGGCTTGACCGTGGCCCCGAGCAGTTGCATGCGCTGCACGTTGGGCAGCTGGCGGCGCGTGTCCTCCTCACCCATGTAAACGATGCATTCCAAGCCCAGCAACGCACAGACGGTGGCGGTGGCAACGCCGTGCTGGCCAGCGCCGGTTCTCGGCGATGATGCGCCGCTTGCCCATGCGCCGCGCCAGTAGAGCCTGACCGAGCGCGTTATTGAGCTTGTGCGAGCCGGTGTGGTTGAGATCCTCGCGCTTGAGATACACCGGGCGCCCCACGCGCTCGGACAGGCGTTGCGCGCGGTAGAGCGGCGTGGGACGCCCGCCGAAGTCGCGCAAGAGGCCATCCAGCTCCGCCCGGTAGCCGGGGTCCGCGCGCGCCTGCAGCCAGGCCTGCTCCAGTTCGGTCAGCGCGGGCATCAATGTCTCGGGTACGAACTGCCCGCCATAGCGTCCGAAGCGGTGCTCGATGGCTGCGCCTGCGTCGATCGCGCTCACGCCAACGACCCTATCGCCCCGTGCACCCGTGCACCCACGCAACCGCGCAACCGCGCAACCGCTCGGTTCTATGCGCTTGCACAAGCACCGGCACAATCATCACGCAGGCGTGGCCAGCGAAGCGTCCTGTGTCGCAGCAAAAAAGTCGCGCAGCTTCTCGGGGTCCTTGTGCCCCGGCGCCGACTCCGTGCCGCTAGCGGTATCCACCGCGAAGGGCCTCGTCACAGCGATCGCTTCAGTCACGTTATTCGGGCTGAGTCCTCCACTGAGGATCAACGGCACCGAGCCCCGTCGCGCGGCAAGCAGATCCCAATCGAAGGTCTCGCCCGTGCCACCGCGCAGACCCTGCCGCTCCCGCGCCTTGGCGCGCGCATCGAGCAGGTGGAAGTCGACGTGGAAGCGCTCCAGGTCCTGGATGTCGCCGGGCCCCGAGACCTGCGCCGCCTTGATCGCCTTCGCGCCAGTGCGCCGTACGGCCTCCAGACAGAAGGCCGGCCCCTCGTCGCCGTGCAGCTGGAGCATCGTCAGGCCCAGCTCTTCGCTGGTCCGCTCGATCTGCTCGAGCGACGCGTTGACGAAGACGCCGCACAGCTCGACCTTGCGACGCAGCGCCGCCGTAATGAGCTGTGCCTGCTCGATCGAGCAGCGCCGGGGACTGGGCTCGTAGAAGATCATCCCCAGCGCCCATGCGCCGCACTCCATCGCCAGCTCCGCATCCGCGAGGCTGGTTATGCCGCAGACCTTGACGCGAGGGCTCATAGTCCCCCCACGTTAGCTGCTCCGGCGGGGCGCTATTCCGGCGTGTTGGGGTTGGCGACCGAGTTGGGGCGCGCGGCGAGCGTGACCTTGACGGTCTTGCTTTCGTAGCGGCCGTTGCCCTGCGGGCGGCGCATTTCGATCGAGATCGTGTCGCCGGGCTTCTTGGCAGAGATGGCGGTGCCGAGGGCTTCGGCGCTGGCAATCGGCTTGCCGTCGACCCCAACGATTATGTCGCCGCCGACCGCCACCTGACCACCAGCTACCTGGCTGTCGATTGTGCCGCCGCGGATGCCGGCCTTTTCGGCCGGGGTGCCCTTCTGGATGCTCTGCACGAGCGCCCCGCTCTTGACGGGCAGGTTGAGCGCCGCCAGCGATTCGTCGATCGTCAGCGAAGTCAGGCCGAGGTAGGCGCCGCGTACAGTGCCGCCCTTCTCCAGCTGCGGCAACTCAGACTTGGCGGTGTTGATCGGGACGGCGAAGCCGATGCCGACGCTGCCGTCGCCGCTGCCGCCGGTCTCGATCTGGGAGTTGATGCCGATCACGCGCCCGCTCGCGTCCAACAGCGGTCCGCCGGAGTTGCCAGGGTTGATCGGCGCATCGGTCTGCAGGACGTTTGAGATCGTGAAGCCGTTAGGGGCGGTGATCTCGCGCTGGAGCGCCGATATCACGCCGGTTGTGAGCGTGCGGTCGAGACCGAAGGGGTTGCCGATCGCCAGCACCGGGTCGCCCACCTCCACCTTGCTGGAATCACCCAGGGTCAGCGGATGCAGGGTGAGGCCGTCGGTGGGAACGCGCAACACGGCGAGGTCGTTGGAGGGATCCTTGCCGACCACCGTGGCTTCGACGGCCTTGCCTTCTTCGAAGCTCACTGTGACCTTGACGGCGTTCTCGACCACGTGCCAGTTCGTGAGGATCGTTCCGTCTTCGCCGATCACTATCCCCGAGCCCGTGGCGGTCCCCTGCTGCTGGGTTTCGCTGCCGCCGCCGAAGAGGTTGAAGGGCGATTCCGAGCGCTTGACGATCGTCGACGTCACATACACCACCCCGGGCGCGTCGCGCACGTAGATGCTGTGCGGCGTGAGCCCCTTGCTTTCGGCTGAAGCGTTGGAGGGAGCCAGCGGCGCCGCCTGGACTGTGGTGAGCGTCTTCTGGGAGGTCCCCAGGCCACCGGCGGCGGCGATCACGGCCACGACAACGCCGCCGCCCACGAGGGCGGAGACGAAGGGGATGGCGAACATGCGCTTCATGTGAGGACAGAATGATCGACCGCTATGAAGGCGATCTAAAGCGCAGCATGGTAGCCGCTAAAACTTTCGAAGCCGGCGCAGCGCCGCCTCGGGGTCGGAGGCGCGCATCAGAGACTCGCCCACCAGCACCGCCTGCACACCCTCCGTCTGCAGGCGCTGCAGCTGCTCGGCGGAGGCGATCCCCGACTCCGACACCACCGCGACCCCCGCGGGGACCTCCGCCATGAGCGTCAACGTGCGCTGCACGTTGACGCTGAAGTCCCGCAGATCGCGATTGTTGATCCCGATCAGCTCGGCGCCCACGCCGAGTGCGACGTCTAGCTCCGACCGATCGTGCACCTCCACCAGCACGTCCAGCCCGAGTGCAGCGGCAGCGGCGTGGAGCGAAGCCAGCGCTTGCCGGTCGAGCGCCGCCACGATCAGCAGCACTGCGTCGGCCCCGGCCGCGGCGGCCTCGTGGAGCTGGTAGGGATCGAGGATGAAGTCCTTGCGCAGCACCGGCAGCGCGCAGGCAGCTCGTGCCTGACGCAGATCCTCAAGCGAGCCTTCGAAGTGGGGTCCCTCGGTGAGGATCGACAGCGCGGCGGCGCCGCCGCGCTCGTAGGCACTCACGATCTCGCGCACCTCGGGCGCCTCGCGCAGACGGCCCGCCGAAGGCGAACGGCGCTTGAACTCGGCGATCACCGCGATCTCAGGTCCGGTGAGCGCATCGCGAAAGCAACGGGCGCGCGGAGCATCCGCGCTGGACAGCTCCTCCAGAGGCAGCTCGCGCTTGCGCCGCTCGACGTCCTCGCGCATGCGCGCCACGATCTCATCGAGCACCGTGACGCTCACGATGGCGCTCCGGTGGGCGCGTACTTCCGACTGGCCCGTATGTAGCCGTCCAACGCGCGGGCCGCATCGCCCTGGGCGAGCGTGGTGCGCGCCAACTCGACGCCCTCGGCGATGCTCGCGGCGGCTCCCGCCACGTGAATGGCCGCGCCGGCGTTGATCAACGCCAGGTCGGCGCGGGATCCGCGCTCGCCTTCCAGGATGGCGCGCGTGACCTGGGCGTTCTGATCCGGGGTGCCGCCCTCGTAGTCCCGGGGCGCCAGCTCGATGCCGACATCTCCGGGGGTGAGCGTGTAGGCGCGCGTCTCACCGCCTGAGACCTCGATCACGCGGGTGGCCGCCGACGTCGAGATCTCGTCCAGCCCGTCCTCGCTGGAGACGACCAGCGCACGCTCCACACCCAGGAGGACCAGCGCCCCGGCGACTGTCTCCAGGAAGGAGGGGTCGGATACGCCGATCAGCTGACGGCTGGCCCCAGCGGGATTGGTGAGGGGACCAAGCAGGTTGAACACCGTGCGTACCGCCAGCTCCCTGCGCACCGGCATGACGAACCGCGTGGCCTGGTGATGCGCCGGCGCGAACATGAACCCGAACCCCGCATCCTCGATGCACCCTGCCACGCCGCCGGGATCGAGGTCGATGCGAGCCCCCAGGGCCTCCAGCAGATCGGCCGAGCCCGACGAAGAGGTGGCGGAGCGGTTGCCGTGCTTGGCCACCGCGCAGCCCGCGCCGGCTGCGATCAGGGCAGCAGTGGTGGAAACGTTGAAGGTACGCCTGCCGCCGCCCGTGCCGGCGGTGTCAAGCAGATCGTGGCGCTCGGTGGGCACGTGGGCCGCAAGGGCGCGCATCGTGCGCGCCAGTCCGGCCAGCTCCTCGACGGTCTCACCCTTGGTGCGCAGGGCGATCAAAAAGCCCGCGATCTGCATCTCGGAGACCTCGCCGTGCATGATCTCCGACAGCACCTCGGCGGCCTCGTCGGCGCTCAGATCGCGCTTGGAGGCCACCGCATCAATAGCTTTGGTGAGGACTTCGTTGGGCATCAGGCGAGGAAGTTAGCGAGCAGCCTCTTGCCCTCGTCGGTCAAGATCGACTCGGGGTGAAACTGCACGCCCTCCGCCGGCAGCTCGCGGTGGCGCAACGCCATCAGCACGCCGTCGCCCCGCGCGGAGACCTCCAGGCAATCGGGCAGCTCGGGATCGACGATCAGCGAGTGATAGCGCCCCACCGTCAATGGCGTTGACAGTCCGCTGAAAATCGTGCGGCCGTCGTGTTCGATCGTCGTGGCCTTGCCGTGCACGGGAGGGTGCAGAGTCACGCGCCCCCCGAATGCCTGTGCCAGCGCCTGGTGGCCAAGGCAGACCCCGAGCGTCGGAACGCCCGCCTCGGGCATCCGCCGCACGACCTCCAGGGAGATGCCGGCCTCATCAGGCGTGCAGGGGCCGGGCGAGACCACACAACGGTCGTACCCGTCCGCCAGCAGTTCATCGACCGTGGCCCTGTCGTTGCGCACCGGGCAGACCTCTGCTCCCAGCTCGCCGAGGTACTGCACGAGGTTGTAGGTGAAGGAGTCGTAGTTGTCGATCACCAGCACTCTCCTCGCCGGGCCCACGTCCGCCACGGAATCCGCGAGAGTCACGCCCAGGCGGGAGGTTATGCCCAGCCCGCCCGTCATGCCCAGCCCGGAAGTCATGCCCAGCCCGCCTGCTGGCAGGCCAGTTCGATGGCGCGCATGGCAGCGGTCGACTTGGCCACGGACTCCTCGTACTCATACGCCGGCTTGGCGTCGGCCACGGTGCCACCACCCGCCTGCACGTGCGCCACGCCGTCCTTGACGACGACGGTGCGAATGTGGATCGCCGTGTCGAGATCGCCGCTGTAACTGAGGTAGCCGATGGCGCCGCCGTAGCCACCGCGCTTGACGGGCTCCAGCTCGTCGATGATCTGCATCGCGCGCACCTTCGGCGCGCCAGAGAGGGTGCCCGCGGGCAGCACCGAGCGCAGCGCGTCCATCGCCCCCACGTCGCGACGCAGCTTTCCGCAGACCGAGGAGACGATGTGCATGACGTGGCTGTAGGACTCGATCTCCATCAGCTCGTCAACCGCGACGCTGCCGTACTCGCACACCCGACCCAGGTCGTTACGCCCCAGGTCCACCAGCATCACGTGCTCCGAGCGCTCCTTCTCGTCGGCCAGCAGCTCGCCGGCGATGCGGCGATCCTCCTCGGGCGTGGCGCCACGCGGGCGAGTGCCGGCGATCGGGCGCGTGGAGACATCGCGCCCATGGACCGTAAGCAGCGGCTCGGGGCTGGCGCCGGCCACCTGGAAGTCGCCGAAGTCAAGGAAGTACATGTAGGGCGAGGGGTTGACGGCCCGCAGGCCGCGGTAGATCGAGAAGGCCTCAACCGGCACCGGCGCCGACCAGCGCTGGGAGGGCACCACCTGGAAGGCGTCGCCGGCGTGGATGTACCGCACGATCCTCGCCACCATCGCCTCGAACTGCTCGCGCGGCATGTTCGACTGAAAGCGCGGCATCTCACGCGGCGCGACGGGGGCCGCCGTCTGTGGCACGGGACCGGCGAGCGCGCCTCGAATCTCGGCGATTGTCTGTGCCGCCTCGGCGTACTCGCCCTCGATATCGGACTTCACCTCCACGTTCGCCAGGATCGTGATGGTGTGCTTGAGGTGGTCGAAGACGACCAGCGCGTCGGACAGCATCAGCGCCATGTCGGGCAGTCCCAGCGGATCCAAGTTTGGCTCACCCAGGGGCTCCACAGCGCGCACCAGGTCATAACCGAAGAAACCGACGGCGCCGCCGGTGAACGGAATCCCGCCCGCCCCCGTCACACCCGCTCCCGTCACGCCCGCCCCTGCCGCACCCGCGTCGTCCTCGACGAGCGGGGCCTGCCGAAAGCGAGCGACGTGCTCGGCCGCGAGCGCATAGGGATCGCCCTCGTCGCCCAACGACCAGCGCAGCACCGAGCGGGGACGGACGCCGATGAACGAGTAGCGGCCCATGCGCTGCCCCTGCTCGGCGGACTCCAGCAGGAAGCAGGGCTGTCCTGGGGCCAACTCGCGCAGCTTCAGGAACGCCGAGACGGGTGTCTCGCAGTCGGCGATGAAGCTGTGCTGCAAGGGGACCAGGTTGTAGGGACCGGCAGCAGTGGCGGCCCCCGCGAGCGCCCGCGTCTGCTCCAGACTTGGCTTTAACGACAGACCCACCGCTGTATCGGCGAGGAGCGCCGATGGGTTAGCGACGGCGCTCATCCAGCACTCGCTCGGCGTCGGCGAGCGTGAGGCCACGGCTGTGCAGCAGCACGGTGAGGTGGTAGAGCACGTCGGCCGCCTCTTCCTCGACGCGCTCCTCGGACTCCTCCCGCGCGGCTCGTGCGACCTCCTCGGCCTCCTCCATCACCTTCGCGCCGATCAACGGCGGGTCATCCAGCAGGGCCACGGTGTAGGAGCCTGCGGGGCGCTCGACGGCGCGCTCACGCAGCGTGCGCTCCAGGCCCGGCAGCGTCTCGTGCGGCGCCCGTGGCTCCAGTTGGCCCCGGTGAAAGCACGTGCGCTCGCCCGTGTGGCAGGCCGGACCGGCCGGCACGACGAGCGCCAGCAGCGTGTCTGCATCGCAGTCCATGCGCAGGGACTTGACGGTCTGAGTATTGCCGCTGGTCGCCCCCTTGTGCCAGGGCTCTTCGCGCGAACGGCTCCACAGGTGCAACTCGCCGGTGGCGCGCGTTCGCCGCAGGGCCTCCTCGTTCATGTAGGCCAGCATCAGGACCTCGCCGCTGTCCCAGTCCTGGACCACGCACGGGAGGAGACCACGCTCGTCATAGACCGGTTGCGCGTTTGCAGCTTCAGCGACAGGTGTGCTCACCCGGCAATTGTAGGTGCATGGTCCCGCGGAGCGGGAGCAGCATCCGCTGAGTAGGCGCATCATTCCGCTGAGCACGCAAACGCCATGGGCCAAGTAGGTGCATCATTCGGCCGAGCATGACATCGCTGTTGCAACGCAAGTTGATCGTGATTGCCGGCAAGGGGGGTGTGGGCAAGACAACCGTCGCCGGCGCCCTCGGCCTGCTGAGCGCGCGCCAGGGAGTACGGACGATCGTCGTGGAGGTGGGCGAGCGCCGGCACCTGCCGGCGCTGCTGAATCGGGGCGAGGCGTCACGCGCGATGGCGCAAACGGGCGTGGAGGTCGAGATCGAGGAGGGACTGTGGAGCCTTTCGATCGACCCCGATCGCGTGCTGGCCGACTGGCTGAAGGCGCTGGGCGGAAGAGTCTCGGCGCGTGTGCTGCTGTCGAGCAGCACCTTCCAGTACTTCGTGGCGGCGGCGCCCGGCGCGCGTGAGATGCTGAGCATGGTCAAGGTCTGGGGGTTGACCGGGGCGGGCGGGTCGAAATACGACCGCGGGCGCGATGACGGCAAGGGCTATGGGCTGGTGATCCTCGACGCTCCCGCGACCGGTCACGCCCTGGCGATGCTCAGCTCACCGCACACCTTCGCCGGACTGACGCGCGTGGGGCCCATCGCCGGCCAGGCGCGCGAAGTGAGCGGGCTCCTGCGCGACCCCGAGCGCTCAGGCTACGTAGCGGTGGCACACGGCACCGAGATGGCCGTCAGCGAGACGCTGCAGCTGCGCGAAGGCCTGCACGAGGAGTTGGGCCGCGAGCTGGACGCCGTGGTCTTCAACGCCGCCCTGCCGCGGCGCTTCAGCGAGCAGGAGCTGCAGCGGATCGCCGCGGTTGACGGGAATCACCCGGCCGGCCGCGCGGCCGTGCTCGCAGCCAAGGCAGTGCACGAGCGCGCGCGCGAGCAGAACAATCAGCTCGCCCGTCTGCGCCGCCGCAAGCTGCGCGTGCTGAGGGTGCCCTTCGTCTTTCAGGCGCGGCTCGACGCGACGACGATGGACGGAATCGCCGACCGCCTGGAGCGTGGCCTCACACCTGACCGAGGGAGACCTCACCCGAAGGAGCAGAACCTCACCGACGAGACAGGACCCACCTGACGGAGCATGTGCTCACCCGAGGGACGACGCTCATAGGACGGTCCCTTGTTTGTCCAGCCACCCCAGCACCTCGACGGCGTTGCGCCGGGGAATCGGAACGGGGTAGAAGACCCTGTCGATGATCCCCTGGTGAGCGATGAACGTCAGACGGCTGTACACACGCCGGCCGCTGGATGTGAGCGACGTGGGCAGGTCGATTGCGTCAGCGAGTTCCAACATGTCGTCGCTCAGCAGCGGGAACTGCAGGCGCTCACGGCGCGCGAACCGGCGTTGCTCCTCCACGGGACAGCCGCTGAGGCCGACCACCTGGAAGCGCCGTCCCGCGAAGCTCGAGGCGTACTCACGGAAGAGCTGACTCTGCAGCGTGCAGCCGCTCCCGAGCAGGCCGTCGGGATCCTCGGGAACCTCGCGCGATGTTTCTGTCCCGGGGTGCACGTAGACGACGACCGGCTCGCTGGCAAGCGTCGCCAGGTCCATCTCGCCCCCGGTCGTGCACGCCAATCGCAGCGAGGGCAGCGGCAATCCCAACAACCCCTCCACCAGCTCGCCGTCGGTGAGCTCCCACGTCGCCTCGGTCTCCAGGTGCTGAGGGCTAGCGAGCACGGCCGTCGGCCTCCCCAGTCCCCAACCGGTAGAGCCTCGTGTAGGGATTCTGTTCGAGCAACCCCACCCGCATCAGAGTGCTCATGTAGCGATGCACGGTGCTGTTGTTCATCCCCAGCTGTTTGGCCACTTCAGCGACTCCCCGCTCGGTGCCGTCGAGCGGGAAGCACGTCAACACCTCGAGTCCGATCAGCAGCGAGTGGGACAAGCTCCTGTCTTCCATAAGAGTGCTGAAGAGCCACTGCGTGGTCTTGCCCGAGCGCTTCTTGGTCTGTTTGGGAGTCAGCTCGTGCACCCGATCGGGAGACTCCGCGTAGTCAGTGGAGCTGATCACACGATCGACCTGCTCCTCGGAGAGCTGGATGAAGACCCGACCGCGATCCTGTCGGTCGCCCATAGAACGGACCGGACGCTGTGCACCGCGCCCGGTCCGCTGTGGAGCGCCTCTAGACACGGGGACATCGGGTTTGCCGTCCTTAGCGGGGCTACGCGCACGAGACCCCTCCTCCCCGCGCCTCGGAGCCGCAACCCGACTGGTGTGTTTGTCCCGCATTGCCTTGTCCACGATGATGCCCGAGAGCGCGGCAGCACTCAATGCACAAGTGAAAATTGTTCCGACTGGCGCATCCGGGCCAGATTCCAAAGGGCCATGCGCGTCCGACTGGCTACGCCCCGAGGACCAACCGGCTACGCCCTAGGCAGACTGCTGGCCGTAGGCCACGCGCCACAGCCGCAGCACCGGCACTAGCAGCCTGGCGAGCGGCCCGCCGGCCGCGACCAGCGAGGTGGTGGTGGCGCGCATATGGGGAGCACGGGCGCTGTCCTTGGATGCGTACATCGCCACCATGCACGCGGCGATGACCGCATGGCGATTGCCATCGTGCAGGTCGCGCAGTGCACGCGTGGATCGCTCGATCGCGTCTCGCACGCGCTGCACCGCAATTTCGCCGCTGGGGTAATGGGCTATGTAGCTGTGAGCGCCGCTCGCGACATCCTCCGCCTGGTCGACGTAGCTGTCGAGCATCGTCGTCGCGATCGAGAACCAAGGGAAATAGGCGGCATAGACCTCTGCCACGTCGCTGCGCTCGGCGTCCAGGTTGGCGGCCATCGTCAGCAACACGTGGGCGGCGGCCGAGCAACTCGCGGCGGCAGACAGCTCATACCACGCCACCTCGCTCAAGCCTGGAAGCCTGCGCAGCTCGGGCTCGGCCCAACGCCTGAGAGCCATATCTCGGCGTCCAGGCTCGATCTCGTGGTTGAAGACTCCCACGTCCGAACGCCTTGCCTCTTCGATCAAGGGCCGGCGCACGCAACGGTACGCCGGTAGCGAAAGGCAATAGGTGCGACAGGTATCCACAAGCGCCCGCATATAGCCCGCATCGTCCTTACAGAGATGAAGGCGGTAATAGGCGGATATGGGCCGGTGAGGATCGACTGCATCGAGGAGGGCGCGGTGAAGCAAACGACCGTTGGCCTCACCGGCACAGGCTCCACGCTCGCTCACATTGTCGAGGAAGTCCCAAATGCTCTCGTAGGCCACGAGCAGCCGCAGCAAACCTGGATCGCGGCGCCGCGCCAAAATAGAGAACAAGGCCGACCCGTCGGTGTTCGCGCGCTTGCGAGTGAGGGAATGTATCGCATCGACCCTGAGCGGCCCGTCGGGAATTGCCAGCGCCCGCGCCTGCCAGTGGCGCATCTCGCACGCTACAAACGGCAAACCCCATAGCAGCTCACGCGCAGCCGCCTCCGCGAGTGCTCTGAACTGTCCGACGAAGAGCCTTGCAGAATCGAATATTCGTCCAAAGACCGGGATGTTGCTGGAGGCTAGAGATCACGTCGGTCGTAACCAATCGTCTCTCTTTATTCGGAGAAATCAATCAATTCGATTAGCTGGTCAATCGGTCAAGGCTATCGCCGGCCGCACTCGTGCCGCGAGATAGCCAGGCACGGCTACGATCGCAACCGCTACCGCGGTGACCAGCGCGAAGCTGCCGAGCGCCACCAGAGCCGCAACCGAAAACACCACTGGGAAGCCGGTGACAGACGCCAGCGCATGGCTCAGCAGCAGCTCGCCGTAGATTCCAAAAGCGGCCCCGATCGAACAGCCTGCCCCCAGCAGCAGTGCGCTCTCGATGAGCAGAGCACGCCACAGCACACCTCGACTGAAGCCATCCACCTTCATGTCGGCAAGTCGTGAGCGACGCTGCCAGATCATTGCGCCCATTGCCGCCGCCATCGCCAGGATCGCCGCGATCAGTACGAGTGTCGCAATCTGGGTAAGACGCGAAAGGCCCTGGCGGCTCGCCGCTCTGTGACGCAGTTCGCGGTGCCGCGCGGTCTCCACCTCGAGCCCCGACTGCCTTCCCAGCACCTGCTGGACCTCGCTGCGCACCCCCGTTAGAGACGCGCCCGGAGTGAGCACGACGTTATATGCGCTCACATCGCTGCTCCCCCAAGCACGCGCGAAGTCCCCGGCATTGACGATAATCGCGCCGGGCGCCCAGCCGATATTGGTACTGAGGGCGGCAACGCGGAGCGTGGTGGGGCGTGGCGAGGGAAGCGTGAAGGCCCCGCCTATGTGCAGGTGGCGTTCGTCGGCGATCGACTGCGAGACCACCGCCCAGCCGCCAGCGCGGATGCG
This sequence comes from uncultured Solirubrobacterales bacterium, assembly GCA_963715515.1. Classification (GTDB taxonomy): domain Bacteria; phylum Actinomycetota; class Thermoleophilia; order Solirubrobacterales; family Solirubrobacteraceae; genus Palsa-744. Next base: position 2,641,004 of record OY970249.1, on the reverse strand, counting down.
TTCGGTCGCGAGCGCCAAATTGCCGCTCACAAGCTGGCTCGGTGGAATCGGCTGAGACGCCGTGCTCGGAGGTCCCAGCACCCATATCCTCCGAGCCCCTAGGTCAAGGAAGGCGCCGCGGTAGAGGCTGAGAGCCTGCACTCCCGGCAGACGCCTCAATGCGGAGACCGCTGTCTGGCGGAACGACGTAGTGGTGAACAGATCGGCTGAGTCGGCGGGAGCGACCCAGATGTCGGCGATGCTGTTCAGATCGTGCGTAGCATCGTCCAGTCCGTGCTGGAGGTTGGCATGCGCACCCTGGATCGCAACGCTGCCGAGCACTGCGATCGCCCCGGTGGCGGCGATTGCAAGCGAACGGGCTCGATTGAGTCGTGAGCGCAACTCGATTGTCGCGAGATAGGGAGCGGCACCCATGACCGGTCGCTGCAGACGGTCAAACGCAAGGACCACCCCGTCGATCAGCGCTGGGAGGAGGAGCAGCAGCGCCGCGACCAAGCTCAGGATGCCGACGACGGCAGCCTGCGGCAGGGCAAGCAGGATGAAGGTCGTCAGGGCGAGACACGCCAGCCCTCCGATCAGCGCGCGCGTGGTCCACATGGAGCCCTCCCGCTCGGGCGTGTGACCCAGGGACAGGCGGGAGAAGATATCCGCGCGCAGCGGCGCCAGCACTCCCAGACACGCAGCCAGAATGCCCCCTCCGGCCGCCAGCGCGACGCTCTGCCAGGTGACGATCCGCTGCGATCCAACCGCGAACGCGGCGAGCAGATAGCCGGGATTCTGACGGAACAGCGCCAGTGAGAGCAGATCTCCGACCAAGAGCCCCAAGAGCGATGCAACGACGCCGAGAACGAGCGCGTCGAGCAGCAGGACCTCGATGATCGTACGACGGGCATAGCCGTCCAGCCGTAGGTCTTCGACCAGCAGTCGGCGCTGGGGCACCGTCAGCAGGATCGCGTTGAACGCGAACAGAAAACCCACCAGCGCACTGATGGCCGAGAACAGCAGGGCCGACTGGTTGGCCGGTCCTGCGGCCTCGTTGAACAGCGTCGCGTCGAAGTTGGCCGGCTGGACATTGAGATAGCCCGCCGCCAGGCGCGTCAGCCCTTCGTGCACTTCGCGATCGCGTCCAGGAGCCGGCTGCACGAAGATGCGCGTGAGGCGACCATGCATGCCCGTCAGCTGCTGGGCATAGGCAAGCGGAGCGAGCGCGACGGGGCTGTTGACCAACGGGCCGATGTCGCTTCTCAGCAGCTCTGCGCCAAGGAAGCCCTGCGTGACGCGTCCGCCGATCTGGAGTTCGACCGACTGCAGCGACAGCAATCCGATCGACTGCGCTACCGGCGCCGGCAGCGCGAAGGCCTGCTGGTGGGCGAGCTGGGCAGCCGTGAAGTGGCGCAGCAGAGGCCCTCCGAGGCGCGCGAGCCGGGGGTCCGTGCCGACCAGGTTCACCGACTGCTGGCCATTCGGGCCGATCACGTTCGCACGTGCTTCCAGCACCGGCTCGGCCGCGCGCACTCCAGGAAGGCTCTGCACCTCGCCCAACATGCGCTGGTCGAAGCCTTCGGGACCGCGCGCGGCGAGCTGATAGCGCATGTCCCCGACAATGCCCGCCGTAAGCTGCTTGACCGAGCCATTCAGGCTCGTGCTGGCGATCTGCGAGGCGAACAGCAGTGCGACGCCTACGGCGATTCCGGCGACGGCAAACAGCTCCTGTACGAGGCGCGTGCGCAGGCGCAGGCGGTAGAGCAAGAGGATGCTCGAAAGCCTCACCCAAGCACCCCGGGACGGTCCTCAGCCCACATCGACCGAGGCGAGCCGGCGCTCGGGCTCCTCGTCCGTAAGCCGCCCGTCGCGCAGCGTGTGCACGCGGTCGGCATATGCGGCGGCCTGCGGGTCGTGAGTGACGAGCACCACCGTCAGGTTGCGTTCGCGGCAGATGCCAGTCAACAGCTCCAGCACCTCCTTGCCGCGGCGGCTGTCGAGGCTGCCAGTGGGCTCGTCGGCCAGCACCAGCTTGGGCTCGGTGGAGAGCGCGCGCGCGATCATCACGCGCTGGCGCTCGCCCATCGAGAGCTGGTCGGAGTGGTGGCGCAGACGGTCACCGAGGCCCAACTCGTCCAGCAACGGCGTGACCCGCTGACGCGCATCGCGGGCACGGATGTCCATGCCCATCAGCTTCAGCGCAGCGTTATCCAGGGCGCTGACACCGGGCGTCAGGTTGAGCGTCTGGCGCACGAAGCCCAGCTCGCGCAGCCGGTAGCGCGCGGCGTCCTGGTCGGAGAGCTGCGATATGTCGCGGCCGTCGAGCACCACCGAGCCGGCGTCGGGGCGCAGCAGCGCCGCGATCAGCAGCAGCAGCGTCGTCTTGCCCGAGCCGCTGGGCCCGTACAGCGCGACCAACTCGCCCTCCTTGACCGACAGCGACACGCCATCCACCGCGCGCACGGGCTCGCTTTCGCCGATCCGGTAGTGCTTGAGGACCTCGCGCAGCTCGAGCACGACTAGGCCGACTGCTCTCGGCCGCGCAGGTGGATCACCTTTCCGTGCTCCTCTGGCGGCAGCGGCGGCTCGGACACCTCGGGCGGCGGCGCCGACAGCCTGCCGCCGCTGAGCGAGGCGATGTGGTGGGCGTGCATCACCGCGGGCATGTCTGGGACCGTCATCAACACGGCGATGCCTTCCTCGTCGGCGAGCGAACGCAGCAGCTGGGTGACCTGCTCGCGCTCGATCACGTCTAGGTTGGCGGTCGGATCGTCTACAAGCAGGAGCTTGGGTGCGCGCACGATCCCGTGGGCGATAGAGATCAGCGAGCGCTCTCCGTCAGACAGGCTGCCCCAGCGCTGGCCGGCGCATTCGGACATGCCCACTCGCTCCAGCGCCTCGCGGGCCAGGGCGTAGGCCTGGCGGCGGCCACGCTCGGCCAGCCGCGGCAGCGCCACATAGTCGAGCATCTCCAGATCGCTCTTGGGTCCCGCGCGCCTGACCCAACCGATCTTCTCCAGCATCAGCCGCGTGTGCTCGGCCTCGCGCACGCTCGCCAGATCGACGCCATCGAAGCGCACGACGCCCTGGTCGGGCTTCTCCAGGCGCGCTGCGATCTTCAGCAGCGTCGTCTTGCCGGCACCGCGCTTGCCCCAGACCGCGATCAGCTGACCCGCGGCGACGTCCAGGGCTACATCCTTGAGCACCCGCAGCCGATGCGGCCCCCGCAGGTAGCTCTTGCCGATCCCTTCCAGCGAGAGCAACGGGTTCATCTCACCCTTCCCGAGGTCGCCGGCTCGCGTCCTGGAAGCCCGCGCCCATGTGCTCGAGGGATTCTCGTACACCCTGCAGCCAGCCCAAGCGCGCCTCCCAAAAGGCCAGCTCGGCGTCTCTGACCATCACCATCACGAGACCCGCCCAGCGCTGCGGATCGGGGGGCCGTATCCGTTCGAAGGTCTGCTTCAGCTCCTGCACCCTGCCCAAGCACACCAGCTCCTGGCCATATACCAGCTCGATCATGCGCGGCAGATTGTCCGGCTGGCAGAGCGCGATCTTCATGTGCAGCTCGTCGCGCAATGGCGGCGCCGATGAGGATGCGAACAGCCACTGCTCGAAGTGGCGTACGCCGTCCTCGGTGGCCTCGTAGTCGGTGGAGGCCGAGTCGTTCGTGCGTGCGCGCACCAGCCCCTCGCGTTCCAGCCGTGTAAGGGCGGAGTAGACATTGGAGTCCACAAACTCCGCCGAGGACAGACGCTGGCGCAGTTTGGCCGTCAGCCGGTAGGCGGGACCGGGCTCCTCAATGACAAGTCCGAGCACGGCGATCTTTGCTGACATCTCTTCGGGGCTCCCTCACGGGCTCGTTACCAGGTCTTGGAACGGTACACCATTTTACGTCCAAACGCCGCCTTAGGCGGAACCGTTCAAATAAGCTGTCATTTCGATCGACAGCATACATCCGAGAGTCAAGCCTAGCTGAGCAGAGATCGCGGAGTTGTGGTGTTTCCTGCACGGTCTCCATTCCTGCACGCCTCCATGTCAATTGCCGGCTACATGATCCCCAGGCGGTCCAGGAGATCTTCGTCGGCGCGCCACTCGCGCCGCACGCGCACGCCCAGGTCGAGATGCACATGGCCTCCCAGCTCCCGCTCCAATTCGCGCCGCGCGGCACTGCCGATCGCCTTGATCATCCGCCCGTGCGCGCCGACGACGATCCCCTTCTGGGAGTTGCTCTCCACCCATATCAAGGCCCTGATCCTGCTCAGATCGGTGCGCGGATGCTCGATCTCCTCAACCACCACCTCCACGGCGTGCGGCACCTCCTGGAAGGTGCGCCTGACGACAGCCTCCCTGACCAGCTCCGCCAGCAGCACGCTCTGCGGCTGGTCCGTGCGCTCGGTCGCACCGAACACGAACGGACCCTCCGGCATCTGCGCCGCCAGATGCTCCACCAGCTCCCCGACACCCGTCCCCGTGCGGGCAGAGATCGGGAAGACCTCCCCGACGCCCTGCAACTCCGCGGCCTGCTGAAGCGCCGCCACGGTCTGCGCGCGGCTGAGACGGTCGATCTTGTTGACCGCGACCGTCGCCGGCGCGCCCGCCGCGGTCAGCCTGGCGGCGATGAACCTGTCGCCCGGCCCCACTCCCTGCTCGCCCGACACGATCAGGAGTACCGCGTCGGCCTCCTGCAACTCCTGCTCAACACGGCGCGCCATGCGCGCCGTGAGCGCGTCACGCGGGCGCTGCACCCCCGGTAGGTCCACCAGCACCAGTTGGCGCTCGCCGCTCGTGTACACACCCCGGATCGCCCTGCGCGTGGTCTGCGGGCGGTCGGAGACGATCGCCACCTTGCTGCCCACGACGGCGTTGACGAGCGTCGACTTGCCCACGTTGGGCCGGCCCGCGAGGGCGACGAAACCGCTTCGGGTCACAGCGTCTCCCAGCGCAAGACCTCCGCCTGCAAGGCAAGCATCTCGCCATCGTCGTTCTCGTGGTCGAGGCCCACCAGGTGCAGCACGCCGTGCACGACGGCCTCGCACAGATCCACGGTGTGCTCGGCGCAGATCACCACGTCGCCCAGCTCATGCGGTGAGCCACCTGGGGCGTCGGCACCGTCGATCGGAAAGGACAGCACGTCGGTCGGCCCCTCCTTGCCCCGGTGCTCGGCGTTCAGCGCCGCGATCCGCTCGGCGTTCACGAACTCGATGGCCACATGGCCTCCCTGCACGCCCGCCGCGGCGGCCGCAACGGTGCACAGGCGCGCGATCTGAGCCGGCGAAGGCGCGTCGACGACGGACTCCGCGCCACATACCTCGACCTCTAAATTGGTCGACAACCGACCCCGACCTTCAAAAAAAACGTCACGCCTACGCCGGCCGGCGATCGGCCGCGCGCAGGTCGGGGGCTTCGCGCTGGGCGTGCACGTCGTAGGCCTCCACGATGCGCTGCACGAGCTTGTGGCGCACCACGTCCTCGCCGCCAAAGCGCACGAACTCGATGCCCTCAATCGCGTCCAGGACATCGCCCACGACGATCAGTCCCGAGCGCTGCTCGCGAGGCAGGTCCACCTGGGTGATGTCGCCGGTCACGACCATCTTCGAGCCGAAGCCGAGACGCGTCAGAAACATCTTCATCTGCTCCGGCGTCGTGTTCTGGGCCTCGTCGAGAATCACGAAGGAGTCATTCAGGGTACGCCCCCGCATGAACGCCAGCGGCGCGATCTCGATCACGCCGCGCTCCAGGTGCTGGGAGACCTTCTCAGGGTCCAGCATGTCGTGCAGAGCGTCGAACAGCGGGCGCAGATAGGGATCGACCTTGGCCATCAGATCGCCGGGCAGGAAGCCCAGGCGCTCTCCCGCCTCCACCGCCGGGCGCGTCAGGATGATGCGGTTGACTTCGTTGCGCGACAGCGCCGCCGCGGCCATCGCCACGGCCAGGAAGGTCTTGCCCGTGCCAGCCGGGCCCACGCCGAAGGTCACGGTGGCTTTGCGTATGCAATCCACATAACGCTTCTGATTCACGGTCTTTGGCGCCACTCGCAGGCTGCGGTGGCGCCACACCACGTCCTCCAGCACCTTCGCAGGCGACTCGTGCGCGTCCAGCGCGCCCGTCACCGCGCCGATCGTGCCCGGGCCGATCTCGTGCCCGCGTGCGATCAGATCCGTCAGCTCGCGCACCACGCGCTCGCCCGCCTTCGTCTCGTCCTCCGAGCCGTCCAGCGTGAGCAGGTTGCCGCGCATGAAAACCCTGCACTCCAGATGGCCCTCCAGCGCTCGCAGCACCGCATCCTGGCTGCCTGCCAGCTCGGCCGCGACATCCCCCGGCAGCTCGATCTGGGTCCTCATCCGTCGAGCTTCATCGGTTGAGCTTCATCCGCCGTGCCTCATGCGCCACGCCTCATGCGCAGTGCCCGATCCGCAAACGTCTCATGCGCCACGCCCCATGCGCAGACGCCTCGTGCGCACGCCTCAGTCTCATGCGCCCGCCCCATGCGCAGACGCCTCGTGCGCACGCCTCATGCGCCGTGTCTCATCCGCAACGCCTCATCCGCCGAGGGCCGCTCGCACGAGACTCGACACGCGCTTACCGTCGGCGCGGCCGTCCACCACGGCCATCGCCGCCTTCATCGCTCCGCCCATGTCTCTCACCGATGTAGCTCCGCTCTCGCGCACCGCCCGCTCCACGATCGCTTCGAGCTCTGGCTCCGACAGCTCGGCGGGGAGATAGCCGGCGATCAACTCCGCCTCGCGCTCCTCCCCCGCCGCCAGGTCCTCACGCCCGGCCTCTTTGTAGGCGCGCGCGGCCTCCAGCCGGCGCTTGCGCTCGCGGCGGAGCACCGTCTGCTCGTCCTCCCTGCCCTCCTTGTCGGCCTTGCGCAGCTCCGAGAGCACCAGACGCAGCGCACCGACGCGCTCCTTCTCGCCCGCGCGCATCGCCGTCGTGACGTCCGCGCTCACCTGGTCGACTATCGCCATGTCACTCCGTCTTCGCCGTGCCGATCCTTGCCATATCGCTGTCAGGATACGCCGCTCGGACATCATCGCCGTGTTCGAGTGGCGTCGGGCTGCCCAGGCGGCCTGGCGCGGAGGCGTCGCGGCCGAACAGCAAAGCCACGTTCCAGTCCACCAACAGGCGCAGCTTGCGCCCCAAGCCCGGCATCAGCAGCAGGTGATAGGTGCGCGCGATGAACCACGCCGGCAGGCCCCGCCAGCGGATGCCCGCAGTGATCGCCACCGCCTGGTTGTGACCCAGCTCAGCCACCACGCCCAGACTGCGCCAGCGGAAGGCGCGTTCGCGGCCGTTGCCCAGCGTCGCCGCCACGTTGCGGGCCACCCTGCGGCCCTGGCGCAGGGCGTGCTGGGCCGTGGGGGGGCACGGCCTGCCGCGGTGGGCCGGGTCGGGAACCGCCGCGCAGTCGCCTATCGCCCAGACGCCGCTGTGGCCTTTCACGCGCATTCTGCCATCCACCACGACCCGTCCCGCCGTGTCCAGGGGAAGCCCCAGCCTGACCACCGCCGGAGCCGGCTTCACCCCCGCCGTCCACATCACCGTGCGCGCCGCCACCCGCTCGCCGTTGGACAGCCGGGCGCTGTTGGCCGTCAGCTCCAGCAGGGTCGTCTCCGTCAACACCTCGATACCTCGACCCTCCAGCTCGCGCCGGGCAAACTTCGACAGCCCCTTCGAGACCTCCCCCATGATCCGCTCCTGTGCCTCGACCAGCACCCAGCGCATTCCTTGCGCGCGGCAGCGCGGATAGAGGTCGATGACGCGTGAGGCGAAGTCCTGAAGCTCGGCCAAGCCCTCCACGCCGGCGTAGCCTGCGCCGACGCCAACGAAGCCCAGATACTCGCGCCGGCGCTCGGGGTCCTCAAGGGACTCCGCTATGTCCAAGCAGTTCAAGACCTGGTTGCGCAGCGCGGTGGCGTCAGACAGCGACTTCAGCCCCATCGCATGCTCGGCCAGGCCAGGAATCGGCAGCGTGCGCGACACGCTCCCCAGCGCGACGACCAGGCGGTCATAGTTGAGCACCACCATCTCGCCGTCGATGCGTGCGACCGTGAGCCTTCCATCGGCCGGGTCGGCCTGGGTGACCCTCCCGATCAGCAGGTCTGTGCGCTTGAGCTGGGAGCGCAGCGGAACCACCACGTGACGCGGGTCCAGCGTCGCCCCCGCCGCGCCCGGCAGAAGGGGCGTGTAGAGCATGAAGTTGGCGTCGTTCACCAGCGTCACCCTGGCGCTGTGCGCCGGCAGTACGCGCTCTAGAGCGCGCGCTGCATAGAAGCCGCCGAAGCCGCCTCCAGCGATCACAACGTGCCAGGCCACACCTCGGAGGCTAGACCCTCCCAGCAGTAGAGACCAATGTTACAAGCGTGTTACAAGGTTGCATCGCTCCTTCGGAAGGGTTGTAGGTAGGGTTGCCGGCTTGTGAGTGCATCCCTCTACAGCAACGCCCTCGCTCCCTTCGTGGCCGACGCGCAGCGACTGCTGCCCGACGGCGCGGAGATCTTCGACGCACACACCCACCTGGGGCTGGATGAGGATGGGCGTTCGCTGACGCTCGAGCAGCTGCTGGGCCTGCTCGACGACGCCGGGGCGCGTCGGGCCTGCGTTTTCCCGCTGCACGACCCCGAGCGCCGCCCCGCCTACCGGGTGCCCAACGATCGCGTGCTTCGGTGGGCACAGGAAAGCGAGGGACGGCTGATCCCTTTCGCGCGTCTGGACCCCGCGGAAGAACCGGTGGCCGAGGGCGAGCGCTGCCTCGCAGCCGGAGCCCGTGGGATCAAGCTGCATCCGCGCGCACAGGCATTCTCCTTCGACGGGCCCGAGATGGATGGCATCTTTGCTCTGGCCGAGGAGGCTCGCGTGCCGATCCTGATCCACGCCGGGCGTGGCATGCCGCCGGTGGCAGATGGGCTGGCCAACCTCGCGCTGCGCCACCCAGAGGTCGTCCTGATCCTTGCCCACGGCGCGATCTGCGACCAGGGGATACTCACCTCGCGCCTAGCCGACCATCCGGGGGTGCTGTACGACATCTCCTGCTTCTTCTCCCTCGATGTCGTTGAGCTGTTCGCGCGCGTGCCCGCGGAGCGGATCGTGTTCGCCTCCGACCCTCCCTACGGGCGGCCGTCGAGCGGGCTCTACCTGGCGCTGCGCGTGGCTCGGCACGCAGGCTTGGACGAGCAGGCCGTGCGCGGCCTCTTGGGTGGGACCGTGGCGGGCCTCTTCGACGGCCGTGGCCTGCCGGCCGTGACGGCTCCGCGGCGCGGCGCCACGATCACTCTCGCCGGGCGCCTGGCGCGCGTCTACGGCTACGGCAGTCTCGCCGGTCCGGCGATCTTCGCGGGCGTCATCGACCAGGCCAAGGCGATGATCGAAATGGCCCTCGCCGCCTGCCGCGATCCCGAGCCGGGCGATGTCGGCGAGGCGCTTGACACGATCGGCGGTGCCCTCGCCGCGGCGCAGGCGCTGCTGGAGACCGACACGGGTGCGCCCGCGGCGCTCGATCTGCTGTTCCGCTCGATGGCCTTGGCAGCGACCGAAGTCGACGAAACGGCCCCGGGCGGCCGGGGAAGTCATTGATTTTCTCTACTTTGCTTGCAATGGTATATATGATAGATACTATTGCATGACAAGGAAAAAAACAGAGAATCAAATCTCGGCGCGCTGAGTTTTCAGCGAGAGACAAGCCACAGCGCAGCCCACTCCCCGCTGTGACGGCGTTCGCGCTCGCGCAGGCCGAGCCGATCGTGGAAGGCAGCGGCAAGCTCGTCGGCCTCGCCACGCAGAAGCCCACTCGCGATCAGGTCCTGGGGCGGATCGGCGAGCGAGTCGGCGAGATGGAGCAGCAGCGATCTGACCAGGTTGGCCAGCACTATCGGCCTCTGCCGACCTTCGCCCGCGGGCAACGACTCATGCCGTAGATCCAAACGCGTAACCTCGACACTCACGCCGTTGACCCGGGCGTTCTCGCGTGTCGCCTGCACGCTCTCGCGCTCGTGGTCGAGACCGACTACCGGAGCAAAGCCGAGCTGCGCCGCGGCAATGGCGAGCACACCCGACCCAGTGCCGATGTCAAGGACGGACCCGCGCCGGCTGTCGTGCACAGCCAGCTCCAGCAGCAGCTCCAGGCAGAGTCGCGTGGTGTGGTGGGCGCCCGTGCCGAAGGCCTGACCGGGGTCGATGACGATCTCCTTCGTACCCGGAAGATCGACCGGCGGCTCCCAGGGAGGACGGACACGCAGTGCCGGCACGACATTGCCTGGCGCCTCAATCAGGATGGGCCGGTGAAAACGCTTCCAGCGCTCGGCCCAGTCGTCGGGAAGCTCGCTCGTGGAGACCTCCACGAGCGCGTCGCCCGCGGCCGCACGCAGATCGGGCAGCTCGGGCAACTCCCCCGGAGCCCCGTAGACGGCGAACTCGACGAGGTCCTCGCCCACCTCCAGTTCCTCTACTCCGGACTGTGCCAACTCGAGCAGCTCCGCGAGAGCCACCTCGGCATCCTCCCGTCGGACGCGCAGGGCGAGACGGATCATGCGCCGGAGCGCCCGAGCCGACCGATCCAGCCGAGCCTATGCATTGAGCCGAGCCGACGAATCACGCTGCACCGGGAGATCACGCCCAACCGGCGAATCATGTCCAACCGGCGAATCACGCGGCCTGGCTGCGCAGCGCACGACGGAGCTTGGCGAAGACCGACTCCCCCGAGTGGAGGTTCTCCTCTGTGAGAGTCTCGTTGAACTGCTCCAGGAGCTCACGCTGCTCGGGGGTGAGACGGCGCGGGATAACGACATTGACGACCACGCGCAGGTCACCGCGGCGGCCGCGGCGCAGCGAGGGCATCCCCTGGCCGCGCAACACCACGACCTCGCCTGGCTGCGCGCCGGTTGGAACCTCAAGCGCGGCGGCGTCCTCCAAGGTCGGCACCTCGAGCGTCGCACCGAGAGCGGCGACCGGCGCAGGCACGTCGAGCACGGTGATGAGATCGTCGCCTTCGCGCACGAAGCGCTCGTCGGGTCGCACCTTGACGAGCACGTAGAGATCCCCAGGCGCCCCGACCTGACCGGCGTGGCCGCGACCGGAGAGACGGATGCGCTGACCGTCGGCAATGCCAATGGGGATGTCGACGTCGAGCGCGCGCGTCGCCGTGAGGCGCCCCCGGCCGGCGCACTCTCGACAGGGCGCAGTGGCCGTGCGGCCGTCGCCGTGACAGGTGTCGCAGACTACGGTGCGCATCATCTGGCCGAAGGGCGTGCGAGTCACGGCCTGCAACTGCCCGTTGCCGCCACAGCGCCGGCAGGTGTCGATCGGGGTGCCCGGCTCGGCGCCGTTGCCGCGACAGTGCTCGCAGCGCTCGACGGCCTCGAAGGCCACCTCGACGGTGGCACCACGGGCGGCCTGGAGCAGGTCGATCTCGACCGCTACCGCAACGTCCCCGCCGGCCGCCTGAGCGGAGGCGGCGCGCCCCCCGAAGGGGCTGCCACCTCCAAAGAAGGCATCGAAGAGGTCGCCAATCGACCCGAAGGCGTCGAAGTTGGGGGCATAGCCGCCGGAGCGCAGGCCCTCGTGGCCGTAGCGGTCGTAGGTGGCGCGTCGTTCGGAGTCGGAGAGGATCTCGTAGGCCTCCACGGCCTCCTTGAACTTCTCCTCGGCCTGCGGGTCGTGCGCGTTGACGTCGGGATGCAACTCGCGGGCGAGCCCGCGGAAGGCCTTCTTGACCTGCACCTCGGTGGCGTCGCGCTGGACGCCCAGCACCTCGTAGGGATCGCGCGGCATGGGCTAAGAGTGTCAGCTATCGCTGTAGGCGTCTTCGATGAAGCGCGACAGCTCGAAGGCAGCCTCGCGCACGACGGGGATGGCCTGGGCGTAGTCCATGCGCACTGGGCCGATGACCGAGACGGTGCCGAGCTTGCGCTGCGCGACGCCGTAGCCTGCGGCCACCAGCGCGAGCGAGCGCATCGCGGGGAGCTGGTTCTCGTGGCCGATGCGCACATAGACGCCGGACTTGCCGAGCGCCACGCGCAGCACCTCGAGCAGCGCGACACGGCGCTCGAGGAGGTCCACCAGCTCGTTGATCTGTGTGACCTCGGCGAGATGGTCCTCGGAGAGCAGCCGTGCGGTGCCGTCGAAGTAGAGCGTCGTGTCCTCGCTGTCGGCTCCGAGCGCGCAGAGCGCTGGTGTCAAGTACTCGAGGAAGGCGCGCTCGGTAGCGGGCAGCGTCGGATCGGAGAGGCGCTGGTGGAGCATGCGCGCGCCCAGGCTGAGACCGACGAGGCGCTCGTTGAGGTACTCCCCCGCCCATGCCAGCAGACCGGGATCGACGGGACCAGGCAGGGTGGCGAGCACCTTGGAGACGTCGCCCGTGGAGGTGATCACGACAGCCATCACCACGCGGGGCTGCAAGGCGAGCACCTCGATGTGGCGGATCGTGGCTGTCTGGGGCGACGGCGCGGAGACGACCGCCAGCAGGTTGGTGACCTCCGAAAGCGTCTCGGTGGTGGCGCGCATGCCCTCCTCCACCTCCCGACGCGTCACCGACAGCTCAAGACGCGGCGCCGGCAGCAGGCCCTGGCCGGTGTAGAGCATGCGATCCACAACGTAGCGATGGCCGGAGTCGGTGGGGATGCGCCCGGCCGAGGTATGCGGATGGTCGAGCAGGCCCATCTCCTCCAGCAGCGCCAGCTCGTTGCGAACCGTCGAGGCCCCGCAATCGAGTTCGGGGTCGGCGGCGATCGCCTTGGATGGAACAGGCATGCCGGTGCGCAGGTAGCCGTCAACGACCTTGCACAGGATGCACTCCTGCCGAGCGGTGAGCATTCCTCGATTGTAGGCGCCGCGTGGGCGGCTGCTCGGGGCCGACATGCAGGCACTCAGCGCACGACGCACGCCTCCTGGCGACTGGCTGCGGCCAGCCAGTCCGCCGTGGCCTACAGCGTGACCTCGGCCTCGGCGTTGCGAATGATCTGCTTGCCGTCCTGCTCGGCGACCGTGTCGATCACAGCGCGACCGTCGGCGCTCTCGCGCACGGTGCCGCTCACGATGACCTCCTGCTCGGGCACCCCCATGCCGCGGAACTGCACCGAAAGCCGCTTGAGGTGCGCGGGCCCACCGACGGCATCGGTTTGCGCACGTGCGACCTGGGCCATCGTCCAGAGGCCGTGCAGGATCCGCCCGGGAAGGCCGACGGCGCGGGCAAAGTCCTCGTCGATGTGGATCGGGTTGAAGTCGCCGGAGGCGCCGGCGTAGCGCGCGGTGAGGTACTTGTCGGGCGTGACCCTGACCTCGGGGATCTGAGCGCCTGCGGACAGATCGGCAGCAGCCATGTGGTCACACTCCTCTGACGATGTTGGTCCAGGTGCCGCGGCAGACCTGCTCGCCGCGCTGATTGAGCGAGACGGACTCGAACACGTAGTAGCCGCGACCGTCCTTTTCGGAGATGTCCTTGACCGAGGCGGTCGTCGTGATCTCATCCCCAGCCACGACCACGGGCCCCCACTCGAACTCCTGCCCGCCATGAACCATCATCGCGAAGTTGAGTTCGATGTCGGGGTCGAAGATCGGCGGACCCACGGAGGGGGCGCTGTAGACGACGGCGAACATCGGCGGCGCAACGACGTCGGCGTAGCCGGCGGCACGAGCAACGAGGTGGTCGAGGTACACCGGGTCGGTCTCGCCGACGGCGCGGGCGTACTCCTTGATCTTCTCGCGGCCCACGGCGTAGAGCGTGGGCTCGTAGGTCTTGCCGATAGCTTTCGAGTTGACTGGCACCGGAGGGGGCTCCTTGCGCGGGTAAGGGGGAGTAAACAGGGCGGCGGCGGGGCAGTCTACACCGCCCCGCCGCACTACAGGTCAATGGTCGAGCACCCATCCCCGCCGAGCCCTCTGGGACAAGCAGACCGGCTGCCGAGGCCAGTACGTCCTGGCGGCATCGGCTCTCAGAAGACGAGATCGTCCTCGCCACCGGCGCCGACCCCGGCGAGTTCGCGATCGTCGTGGGCTCCCTCCCCAGCGGCACTCGCGCCCGCGCCATCGGGGGCATCGAGGAACTGGATGGATTCGGCGATGACCGCGACCGCCTGGCGCTTCTGCTGGCCGATCTCGGACGAGCGGTCGGAACTCTCCCACTCGCGCCACTCCAGGCGGCCGTCGATGGCAACGCGGCTGCCCTTGTGCAGATAGCGATCGACGCTCTCACCCTGCGGCCCGAAGACCGAGACGTCGAAGAAATTCGGCCGCTCCTGATAGGCATCGCCATCCTTGCGGATCCCGTTGCACGCGATCCGCAGGGCACAAACGCTGTTCCCTGTGGGAAGCGTGCGCAGCTCGGGGTCGCGGGTGAGGCGGCCGACGAGAATGACGCTATTGATGTCGGAGTAGGGCATTGTGCGATTCCTTTTGGTCGTGATTGCCACCCCCATGAAGAACCTACGCCGCGCTTGAGACGTTTCGCTGGAAATGCGTCACAGCAGGCGATAGCCAACGCCGCGAACGTTGACGATCCAGCTCCGCGAACGCTCGGGATCCGCTTCGGCGAGCTTGCGTCGTAGCCGGCTTGCGTGACTGTCGAGCGTGCGTGTCGAGCAGGGCGCTTCATAACCCCATACGGCCCGCAGAAGCGCGGGCTTGGCAAAGACGCGGGTGGGATCGCGGGCGAGGTGCAGAAGCAGCTCGTACTCCAGGCGGCGCAGGGCGATGGGATGACTGTGCACCAGGACGGCGCGCGCGTCGGAGTCGATCGACAGAGGGCCGACCTGCAGTTGTCCCCGCTCATGCCCACCGGAAACGCGGCGCAGCAGAGCACCTAGCCGAGCGCGCAGCTCCAGGTAGGCAGGCGGCCTGGCGAGGAAATCGTCGGCGCCGGCCTCGAAGGCGCGTAGGAGATCGAGACGATGCTCGGGCGAGCCGAGCACGATGACCGGCAGATCCTCCCGCCAGGGAGCGCCAAGGCGGATCTCGGCGAGCAGGTCGAGCGTCCCCCGCGGCGGGTCGAGCTGGCCAAGGATGACGCCCTTCGGAGGGCAGAGAGAGGCGAGGCTGCGCGCGTGCTGGGCTGTGTAGGCGAGGCTCGCGGGATAGCCGTCGCAGCGGAGCTGCCCGGCGAGGACCTGCAGCATCTCGGAATCGGTGTCGGCAAGCAGGATCGGCGGAACATCCGCCGAGGTGCTGTCGGCGGATACCCGCTGGGAGCCGCTCGAACCTCTCATCCCAACTCGACCTCCCGTGGAGGGATCCCGAGCCCCTGGCGCGCGACGAGCGCGAGCACGTCGCTATGCACCCACGGCGTGGGGCGCTCCCGCCCGCCCTCGGGCAGCAGGCCGATGCGGCGGGCGAGCCAGCTCGTGTCGCCGCTGCGATTACCGCGCGCGTCGCGCTTTACGCGTCCGCAGCGGAGGGTGATCTCGCTCATGCTGAGACCCTGCTGGTCAACGGCCGCGAGCACGGCTTCGCGCAGGCCGCGGTTGAGCACGATGTGGCTCGAGTCGATCCGCTCCAGCTCGGCACGCAGGGTTGACGTAGAGACAGCGGGGTTGCCTTCGTGGCGTGCGAGTGCGCGCGCGGTCAGGGTGCGTACGGGTTGGTAGTGCTCCAGGGCACCGATTACGTCGCGCACCCGGAAGAGCTCGGGGGCGCCGGCGCGCTGCCCCGCGGCGGGAAGGCGCTGCCAGCGCAGCTCGGGGATTGACAGTCCACGTGGGATCGGGGTCAGGCGGTAGCAGGTACGGCCACGACGATCGCTCAACTCCGGGGATTCGCCATCCGGTGGCTCGACCGACTCCTCGAGACGATCGTCGGCGCTCGGCGCCGCCTCGAGATCCTCGGGCAGGAGCGACCGGCACCAGCGGTTGGGGTTACGCAGGTAGTCGCGGCACGTCAGGGCGGCATTGACGTGAGGCTCGTCGGCGGCCAGGTGTGCCACCAGCCGGCGGTCGCCGCGGGTGGTGGCGTCACGGTCGAGGACGAGCAGGCTGCCGGCGCAGCCGGGTTGCGTGAGGACCTCGCGGAGGCGGCCGTTGATATCGGCGTAGCGGCCGAGGACAGAGGTGTGAAGGCGAGCAGGCACCTGCTCTCTTCTCCGACTGCCGCTCGAAAAGCGGGACGCCGGGGAATGCCCCCGGCTCGATTTACTCTACGCGCGCCGCGAGGATCGCGATGTCGTCGCGCAGTTGCCCGGCTCCGCGTGACACCGCAAGGTCCTCGAGCAGGCCGGCGAGCATCTGCGGCGGGTATCGCGCGCGCCCGGCAAGCTCGAGGCAGAGTTCTTGTGCGGCCAGAACCCGCGCGGGCGCCCCGGCATCCGTGAGTCCGTCGGTGTAGAGGACCAGCGTCGAGCCCTGCTCAAGCGTCACCTCGACATCATCGAGTCGCGGCTGCGGAAGCACGCCCAGGAGTGTGCCCGAGACCTGCGGACAATTGGCCTTGCCGCTGGGATCCACGAGAACCGGTGCCGGGTGCCCGGCACTTGAGAGGATCGCGCGGGCGGGATGACCGAGACTCGTAGGGCAGTCGATCCGCGCGACGAAAGCCGTGGCGAAACGCCCGGAGAGATCGTGGCTGAGCATGACTTCGTTGACGGTCTCGAGCACCTGAGCCGGGCTGGGCTCTCTGAAGGCAAGGGCGCGAATGCTGTGACGGACCATCGCGGTGACGGCTGCCGCCTCAACGCCCTTGCCGCAGACATCGCCGATTACCAGCCAGCAGCCGGAGGGCGCCTCAAAGACGTCGTAGAAGTCTCCGCCGGCCTCGCTGTCGTGATCGGCGGGGCGATAGACGGAGGCCAATTGCAGTCCCGCCAAGGCGGGCAGCGCCTCCGGCAGCAGGCTGCGCTGGAGCGTATGGGCTACGTGATAGAGCCCATCCCGCTGCTGGCGCTGTGTCGTACGCACAGGCATCGACCATGCTCACGGTAGAGCAAGAAGAGCGTTTGCACGGACAAGTGACAGAAAGCGCCCATCCAGACATGCAGCACATCCCAGCGGACACAGCAGGCGCCGGCGCGCGGGCGTTGCGCGCTCAGCGGGCGTGTGCGCGCTCAACCTCATCCAGCAAACGGCTGGCGCTAGCTGTTGTGCCCGGTGACGTCCCGAACGCGGTGGGTGGGTGGGCGGTTGCCGAGGGCGCTGTGGGTGCGCTGCTCGTTGTAGTGGCTGACCCAGTGTGGCAGCGATGCGCGGCGCGCGTCGCTTGAGGCGTATTGCAGGGCGTAGGCCCACTCGCGTTGCAGGGTCTGCTGGTAGCGCTCGACTTTGCCGTTGGTGCGGGGTGTGTACGGCCGGGTGCGGAGGTGACGGACTTGACGGCGGTAGAGCAGCTCGCGCAGCGTCTTGTTGTGAATGTAGGTGAACGCGTTGTCGCTCATCAGCCGCTCGGCGACGATCCCACGTTCGAGGAACCAGTCAAGTGCGCGGCGGGTGAACGCGGTCACGGTCGGCGCCTTCTCGTCGTCGTGGATCTCCGAGTACGCCAGGCGGCTGCAGTCATCAACGATCGAGTGCACGTACTCCCAGCCTGCCCTCCTGGAGCGCTGGGTTCGATCACCCGTCAGCGCATGCCCGGGCTCCTGGAACTTCCCGAGCTTCTTTACGTCCATATGCAGCAGGTTCCCAGGGCACGGCCACTCGTAGCGCACGACCGCTGGGTGCTCGGATGGCCCCCGCCGCGAGCAGCCCCCGCGTCGCAGGACCTGATGGACGGTCGAGTGAGGGCGCCCAGTCAGCATCGCGATCGTCCTGGGACTCCAGCCAGTTCGCCGGCGCAGCTCACAGATCCGCTGCTCCTCCCCGGCAGGACACCGGGAGGGAGAACGGCGAGGACGACTGGAGCGCTCCGTCAGGCACACCAAGGACTCTCGCTCTGAGGGGAGTGCCGCTCGCCAGCGGCGCACCCACTCCCAGATCGTGGACTTCGACACGTTCCCCCACGCGGCGGCCTGTGCGAAGGACATCCCGTCATCCACGACACGACGAACGACCATCTCCCGCCCACGCGGGGTCATGCGGGCTCTATGGTGCGGCATTCCGGGCCTCCCTTGAGGTGGTGAGCTTTGACACCCACAGCCTCTCGGTAGGCCCGGACCTACCTACACAGCGTTCTGAACGTCCCTGGGCACGTCAGCTGATATGGCGTCGTGTTTGTCAAGTGGGTGTGGTTGATCGCGTCGGCTTGGGGGCCGTCGGAGGGGGTTGTGGTCGGTGGGCCGGGACGCCGGGCTCGGTGTCGGCGTTGCCAGTCTGATGATGCGGGGGTTGGTTACCCCAGGGCCCGGTTTCGTGCTGCCGGCTTGCGCTGTCTAGGAGCGAGCGTGCCGCCCGTGGGTGGTGCTCATAGCTGATTCGCGCGTGCCGGCCGCTGATGGCCCGGCGCCCCGGCCCACCGGCCGGAGGATGTCGCCAGGGGTTAGTCGGCGGTGGCGGCGGCCCAGAGGAAGCAGACGAGCTCACGGGCGCACGCCACGACGGTGACGTTGTGTGGCTTGCCGCGGGCCCGCATCGTGCGGTTGACGCGGTAGAGGCGCTGCTGCGCGCGGTTTGAGATCGCGAGGATGTGCTCGGGCTGCCCGGCTTGGCGATTGGCCAGCGTCGCACCGAGGCGGGGCAGGCGACTGTAGTGCCAGGCAGACTCGACCAGGAGGCGGCGGGCGAGCGCCGACCCGGTCTTGGTGATCGCGCCTTGGTGTGAGGATTCGCCGGACTGGTTTAGCGATGGTGTCAGTCCCAGCCATGCCGAGAGCGCAGGCGCCCTCGCAAAGCGCTCCCAGTCCGCGCCGAGCTCAAGATGCAACGAGAACGCGGTCAACGTGTCGATGCCCCTGAAACTCCGCAGCCGCGCGACAGTCGGCCACCACCGCTCATCGCTCGCCAGCTCAGAGAGCCGCAGCGCGATCGCCGCTTTGCGAGAGGTGAGCCCGTCAACGGCAGCAATCAGATCAGCGAACACCATGCTGCTTGCCGGCTCATCGAACTGCTGGGCAGACATCCACCTGCGGTGCTCCGCCGTCCAGGTCTTTGGCTTCGGGTAGACCATCCCATGACGCAGCAGCATCTTCGACACACGATGGCGAGCATTCATCAGATCCCGTCGGCAAGCGTCATGAGCGCGCGTCATCTCTCGTGCGGCCTCGTGCGAGCGGGGGAACGACGACCCGCGTCAACGACCCAGCCAGCAACAACCGCGCGAGCAACTCGGCGTCTTTGCGATCAGTCTTGACCCGATCTGACGGACCACGCGGTGTCTTGCCCGGCGCGATCACCTGCATTCCGACCCCCGCCGCCGTCGCCGCGCGATACAGCCCGAAGCCCGTCGGGCCCGCCTCATAACACGCCCTGACCGGGCCAGGCAACTCCAGCAGCCACGCCACCGCAGCCTCGTACCCCGGACCGAATCGCATCCGCGTCAGCTCGCCCGTCATCGTGTCGATAGCCGCAGCATGCGTCGAACGGGCATGGACATCAAGCCCAACCCACGTCATCGTTCCCGGCATGGCCGGACCTCCTCATCTCATGGGGTCAGCCGGAGCCTTCTCTCCGGCCAGACAAACCCCCGCGAGGAGTGTCCGGCCATCACCTCCGACAGTCAACCCACCCGGGCGACCACGCCATAGGGTCTAGCGCGGGCGGGTGGCGCGCTCCACCTGAATGCCGCGCTCGGTCAGATACCAGGCGTTAGAGCCCCCCTTGAGCTGGCCTTCTCCAGTGTTGTAGATCAGCTCCAGCCGTTCCAAGCGGGTGAGAAGCTTTGAGATCTGCCCCTGATCGGCGATGCCCGAGCCTTCTGCGACCTCGCGATTGCTGGCGCCGGGCGACTCCCCGATGACCGTCAGGACACGGACGGTGCGATAGGTGAGCCGCATGTCGAGGCCTTCCAGCGGATCATGGCGAATCGGCGGCCGCGTCTTGCCGAGCTTCGGGATCTTGGGGGCCGGGCGGGTGAGTTCGTTGCTCGCAACGCGCGCACCGAGATAGGGGAGCACGATGATGCTCATCAGCGGACCGACGAGGTCGGTGAGCGGCTTGCGACCACCCGCGAGCAGACGTGTGTGCAATACCGCCAAGACCGCCCCAACGACGCCTTCGGCGGTGATATCGGCGGGCTCTCGCGTCGCACGCGTGCTCCGTGCACCCGGCGCCTTGCGCCCACCGTCGACAACCTTCTGAAGCTGTTCGAGCGCTTCGCGGCGGCGCCCCAGCACCTGCGGGCCGGCGCCGAGTGTCTCGACTATGCACAGCC
The DNA here is from genome assembly GCA_963715515.1 of uncultured Solirubrobacterales bacterium. Taxonomy (GTDB): domain Bacteria; phylum Actinomycetota; class Thermoleophilia; order Solirubrobacterales; family Solirubrobacteraceae; genus Palsa-744. The sequence goes on along the minus strand of OY970249.1, from coordinate 2,620,805 downwards.
TCGCCAAACCAGGCTCGGCGTTAAGGGAGACCAGCAGGGCCACGAGACCGGCACGCACCCCGTCGCGCCAATTGGCCTCCCTCTCGAAGGCTTCGATCGCGTTGGTTTCAAAGCGAGCGATCGCTTCGTCGAAGGCCGCCAGGAAACAGTCTTCGCGGTCAACGAACACGTCGTAGAAGGTCTTGCGCGAAACCTTCGCGCGGCCGATCACCTGTGCAACTGTCAACCGCGCATAGCCGACTTCCTCGACAGCCTCGACGGCTGCCGCGAGCATGCGTCCGCGCTGGATCTCCGTTACCTGCCCTCGTGGCAGGCCGTTCGGACCGGGCCGCAGGCGCGTGCCGGTTGTGCGCGTCTTCTTGCCATTGGAGCGCGTCTTGTCCTTTGAAGCCATGTATCTCTGCCTACCAATCCTGTTCGACAGTTCGATGATGCCAGGGGCCAACGGGCCCCTTAGAGCTGCAGCCGCGCCCGCCGGATCCGCCGCCCGAGGCGTGGCGACCGATCCATCAGACGCTGCCCGAAGAGGTTCCCGGGTTGACGCCAGAAAGTCGAGCCTCGTCTCCTACTTGATGGGAGCCAGTCTCCTACTTGCCGCCCAAACCCCGGAATGACAGGAGGGGGAGCCGTTGACACCGTGAGACACAAGGGTGGCGGTTATTTGCTGTCAAATCCGATTAACCATCGGTGCCGTGCGCGCGCCGCGCTGTCGAGCGGCAGCCAGACGCGACACGTGACCCTCCGCGGCCCGCTCAAGCACGTCGAACACTCCGTCGTCGAACAGGCTGAGGGAAACCTCCGCTCCACTCCGCTCCAGCTCGGGCCCCGCTGAAGCTCTCCGGGGAGCGCTTCCAACCAAGCAGGCCCGCATAGCATGGCTTTTCGACTCCATACCGCCAACGGGATTCGAACCCGTGTTTTGATCCCGATAGCTAAGCTCGACGAAAACTGCACTTGATCATAGTGGGGGCGGGATTGATACATCTACCAGCGACCTGCCGCGCATCGAAGAATGGTGGTATGAGGCGTAGGCTCATCGGCTGCGGACGTGGCGCTCGGGAACTCTCGCCGCAATGGAGGGCCTGCGATTGCCCACTCGGCCCGGCCGCCCTGGGCTTGCTCGGTAGGGATGGAAGACCAACAGGAGGTTCCTCTCATGTCCAGCGCCACGCCCGCAGAAGCCGCTCCCGGTCGATCCAGATGGTCGGCCAGTCACGGTGTCGCGCCAGCAGGGTAGGCGTGACGCGAGCGGCGTCGGAGCGTTCGGGCAAGGCGTTAGTTTGCTGGCGCGCGTCGTTCAGCTCGTTGTGAGCATCGTCGTGTTGATCATCCTCGCGGGGATTCTGCTGGTGGTATTCAAGGCCAATCCTGCCAACAGCATCGTCTCGGAAGAACGCAAAGATCCCGTCGCGCGGGCCCGACGGGATCGACCAAGCACCGCCCGTTAGCGCTCCTCGTCGATCTCTCGGCCGCGCTCTTGAGAGTCTTCGTCCTCCAAATCCACTCGAAGGAGGCCGTCCGTACACAGGGCGTCCGCCGCACAAAGGGGACCAGTCGAGTCTTCACCGCAAACGCAACGAGACGCGAAATGCGCGCCTGGGCCACCGATCGTGGATGGCTCGAGGGATCCAGTGTTCAGGAGCAGCGCCACCTCCAACCCCGCGAAGCCCTTAGAGCGCCTAACAGAAAGAGGTTTTGGGATGCTGTTGTCGTAGACGGTGTCTATGGCGAAACCACTGGTCAGTGATGGGTTGTGGGCTCGGATCGAGCCGTTGTTGCCGTGCGTGGAGCGGCGGTACCGGTATCCGGGTCGCAAGCGGGTGCCCGACCGGCAGGCTTTGACGGGCGTCCTGTTCGTGCTCAAGACGGGCATCCCGTGGGAGGATCTGCCCCAAGAGATGGGTTGTGGGTCGGGGATGACGTGCTGGAGGCGGCTGCGGGACTGGAACGAAGCGGGGGTCTGGGAACGCTTGCACCAGGTGCTCTTGGATGAGTTGCAGGACGCGGGCCAGTTGGACTGGTCCCGTGCGGTGGTGGACAGCTCGCATGTGCGGGCCAAAGGGGGGGCGAGAAAACCGGTCCCTCGCCCGTCGATCGGCGCCGGCCGGGCTCCAAGCACCACGTGATCTGCGACGGCCGGGGAACCCCTCTGGCCGCGACTCTCACCGCCGCGAACCGCAACGACATCACCGAGCTCCTGGCGCTCGTCGACCGCGTTCCCCCGACCGGCGCTCACGGCAAGTTCAAGCCGAAAGCTCTGCTCGCCGACCGGGCGTATGACAGCCGCAAGCACCGCAAGGCGCTCCGCGAGCGCGGCATCACGCCGCGTATCGCCAAGCGCAAAACCAGCCACGGCTCAGGGCTCGGCAAAGAACGATGGGTGATCGAGCGCACGATCTCCTGGCTGCACCAGCACCGCCGCCTGGAGCGCCGCTACGACCGACGCGCCGACATCCACGAAGCCTTCCTCACCATCGGCTGCGCCCTCATCTGCCACCAACAACTCCAACACTCATTCTGTTAGGCGCTCTTAGACTCGGCTGGTGCCAAGCACTCCGAGAATCCGCTGGCTCGACGAGCCCGAAGAGAAGGACTACCTGGCCGCCGACAGCTTTCTCAGCATAGTGCTCGCGCCCTCCTCGCTCTCGCAGACCATCACCGCCCTACGCACCGCCCCTCTCGGCCACTGGGCCGCCAAGGACCTGCTGCGCGCAGCAGGACTGCCGCCCCTGAAGCCAAAGCAGAGCGCTGAGGTCGCCGAGAAGCTCAAGAAGATCAAGAACGGCATCCCTATTTCACCGGTCCTCCTGATCGGTGGGATCAGGGACTACTTGGTCATCGGCGACGGGTATCACCGCGCATCGGCCGCCTACCGGGTCGACGAGGACGCACAGGTCCCCGGCAGGCTGCTCTGGTCCAGCTGAGCACCCCAGCCGAGCACCGCAGCACCGGCGAGTTCGACCGCGAACGGACGCGTCCGGCGGGCATCCTGCGCGCGACGCATGGTGGGTAGAGCGCTTCGCGGATACCGCCCTGAGTAGCCGCGTCTGTTCGCAGAGGTGCTCGGCACCTTCCTGCTGGTGCTCGCCGGAGTCGCCGCGGCGGTCGTTGACGCTGCCACCCATGTCGCCATCGGCCGAGCGGCCGCGGTCACCGCCCCCCGCCTAACCGTACCCGCGGTCATCCTGTTCATGGGAGCCGTCTCCGACGCGCACCTCAACCCGCTTGTCAGCCTCGCATTCGCGCTGCGCGAAGACTTCCCGTGGCGCCGCGTCCCGGGCTACATACTAGCCCAGCTGCTCGGCAGCACACTCGCGATCACGAGGAGCCACGCGCGCTCGTGGACCTTATGCTCAGACAGGCTCTCACCCGCCGCGAGGTCGAGCACGATCGCGCGCACCTCCTCGCTTGAGGAGAGGATCTCCGGCAACCGCACCTCGAGGTCAGGCGCCTTGAACTCCCAGCTGTTCACCACGCCTCCTTCGCCAGAGCGCTGCTACACGCTTTTCTGTGCGCGGTAGTGCTCTTTCCAGATCAGCTTGTAGATCGGGATGGTGCGAGGGAGGTCGCGCACGCCCGGGAGAAACGGTATGCAGATAAACGCCAGGCTGAGCAGGCCCATGATGAGCATCACCTGGATATCGGCGTTGGAGGATGACTTGATCGGTTCCACCTGGTACCAAAGGGTGTATAGCCACAGCCACACCTGGCCCGGGTAGCTGCCGGTCTCGTTCATCATTCCCCACTGCTCGCCGAGCAGGTGGTCGCCTTCGGCGCGTTCGCCCAGCAGGCCGCCGTCGGCCATGAACAGCAGCGGCTTGGTGTAGTCGGTCTGAAAGAACTGGTTGCTAGTCAACAGGGCGCCGTCGAGTCCGCCGCTCTGGGCGAGACTCAGCAGCCCCGTCATCAGCACCGGAACCGGTCCGGCTCCGCTCGACTGCACTGTCACGGCGCCGCTTGAGGGGTCGAGGGCGACCGTCTTGGGGGGCGTCTTCTTTTCTTCCTGAGCCGTTTCATATTCTTCCAGCGGCTTGGCGTACGCTTCGCCCCAAACCTTCTGCGTCTTTTCCGGAGCAGCCCGATATTCGGCCAGGGCGCTCCGCAGCGCCGGATCTCCGGGGACCGTCTCGAGCGGGCCGATCACGTAGTCCTCGGCCGTATCGATCGGATGGCTCACACCGAGCCACCGCTGCGGGTGCAGGAAGAGGAAGTGCTGCACGCTGGCGCTGTTGTGGTTGTAGGGCGGGCCATATTCGGCCGTGTCGCTCGTGCCGTCGAACTCCTTGGCGGCCGTCGCGACGAAGTTGATCGGCATTGCGCGTGACCACTGGGCGACCGTGCTCGGCTTCTCGTCAGGCGAGGAGAACAGCACCGTCAGCAAGATCGCCAGCAGCGCGATGATGCCGACTGCTATGCACAGCTCTTTGACGAGGTCATAGGAGGCGTAGGCGCCCTTCCACGGCCCGGTGTCGTCCTTGGAGGCAAGGAAGCTCATAGGGCAACCTCTCGTTGCTGGGCGCTCGGGTTGTTCTCGTTTTCTTTCCGAGAGAGGGAGATCTCTCCCGACGGCTGGTTGGGGGAGGCCTGAGACTCAGCGCATATAGCTGACCACCACCGGGAGAGCGCCTCGGCTGCTTGCCGCGTTGACGGCCCGCATGAGACAAGCGCCTCCCGGTGGTGTGAGGCACCCAGAGCGGCAACAGGACGTCGCCCCACTGAGGGCCTGTCTATGAGCACCCGCCACGGTACCTCCTGGTCGGTGTTTTTCAAGCGAACCACTGCCGAGGAGGAGAACCTATGCGCGCAACCCGCGGGATTGACTGGGCCAGCGACTGGCACAACGTTCACATCAGCGACGAGCACGGGCAGCTGCTCGTGGCTGAACAGTTCAGCCACGACGAGACCGGCATCAGCGCACTGGTCAGACTGCTGCTCGCTCACCGTGTGGAGTGCTGCGCGATCGAGCGCCCCGACGGGCTCTTGGTCGGAAGGCTCCTGGCGGCCGGGATCGTCGTGCTCGCGATCCACCCCAACCAAGTCAAGGCAGCACGTGAGCGCTACCGCGCGGCCGCAGGCAAGAACGACCGCTTCGACGCGTTCGTGCTGTGCGAGCTCGCCAGAACCGACCGGCACCGCTTCCCCGTGCTCGCGCCCTCCAGCGATGAGACACTGGCGCTGAAGACGCTCGTGCGTACCCGTGAGGACCCCGTCGACGCCAAGGTCGCCTTGGCAAACCAGTTGCGCGCCCAACTGCAGGCGTTCTGGCCCGGAGCCGAACGGATCTTCGCCGACGTCGACAGCCCGATCGGACTCGCGTTCCTTGAGCGCTACCCCAGCCCCACCGACACTCGTGGTCTCGGCGAGAAGCGCCTCCAGAGCTTCCTCGCGCGTCACGCCTACTGCGGCCGACGCGCCCCCACCGAACTGCTCCCCAGGCTGCGTAGCGCCCCCAGCACCGTCGTCGGAGAACTCGAGCAGGACGCACGCCGCTGCGCCGTGATCGGCCTCGTCGCTGCCCTGCATCCCATCGTTGAGCAGATCAGCCAGCTCACAAGCCAGATCGCTGGCGCCACCAAAGCGCATCCCGACGGGGCGAACTTCCTCGCGTTCTTCCGCGACGCCAAGAGCGTCGTGACCGCCGCCGGGCTGCTCGCCGAGATCGGCGACAACCGCGCCCGCTACCCCACCAACGACTCGCTCGCCGCCGACGCCGGCCAAGCCCCAGTCACGATCCAATCCGGCAAACGCAGCAACGCCACCTTCCGCTGGGCCTGCGACAAACGCCTGCACAAACACATGAGCGTCCTCGCGGACAGCACCCGACACTGGCACCCCTGGACACGAGACATCTACCAGCGCGCCCGCGCCCGCGGCGCCAACCACCCCCACGCCATACGCATCCTCGGCCGCACCTGGAGCCGCGTGCCCTGGCGCTGCTGGCAAGACCACACACCCTACGACCCCACCCAACACCTCAACCTCCAACAACTTCTCACGACGAAGGGTTGACACAGGACGTCTCATGGCGCCACTCCCGTCGGACCCGACGGGGGCTTGCCGTCGGGGACCGCGGGTGGCGTGCCGCCGGCCTGCGGCGGGCGCGCGGCGAGGGCGGGCCTGTCTAGCTCAAACGGCGGCACGACACCGTGGCGGCGCACCAACAGCACGTGCGCGGCGACGAGCCCGCTGACGGCCAGCGGCAGCAGAAACACGTGGTAGCTGTACATCTGCCCGAAGTTCGTGACGTTGAAGAACGCGCCCACGCCGACCGAGTTCAGGCCATCCTTGGCCTGGGTTGAGATCCACTGGGCGTCGAAGTTCTGCTGGGACACATATCCCGTGAGCGCCGTAGGGACCGCCACCAGGAACGTGATCGCCCCGGTGATCCACACGCGCGTGCGCCCGCCGCGCCAGGCGGCCATCCAAAACTTGCCCCACAGGTGCACGACCATCGCGAAGAAGAACAGCTCGACCGCCCACAGGTGGATGCTGTTGAAGAAGTGCCCGATACCGGTGTAGTGCCACCATGCGGGGCCCTTCAGCGCCAGGATCGTGCCAGAGCCGATGATTACGATCAGCGCGGCGATGCTGGCGACACCAAAGATGTAGATCCAGGAGGCGACATAGGTCGGCTGCCCGTCCGGGAGAAGCTTCTCGGGAGGCAGCGCCTCAACCGCGGCCTCCCGCACCCGGCCGGTCCAGGTGGGCTTCGGCGTCTGCGCGGCGCTCACTCTGGGTCCCCTCCAGTCCGGCGAGCCATCGCGCGAGCACGCGCGCCGGGGAAGGGCAGCGCGACCGCCAGAGCGAAGACCACCAACATCAGCGCGATCACCACCAGGTTCGCGACGGACAACTGGATGAAATGCCATTCCACGACGTGCGCCGGGTGATTCAAGTTGAAGACGGCCGCCAGCACGATCATCACGCCGCGATGCTCCGTCGCGCAAGCTGGAGAGGCGCCTGGACGGGTAGTTCTCTCGGGGCCCATTCGCCGATCTCCACCTTATGGGAGGTCCCTGTCAGAGCGAACACCCTTTGAACCCCGGCCGGGGCCCCCACCAGGAGCAGCCGGCGGCCGTCGCGTCGAGCGCCAATGCTGGCATCGACGATGGCGTGCACGCCGGGCCGCGTCGAGGAAGGAGAGCTCACGTAGGTCAAGAACGATAAGACGCGCCTCCTGCTCGAGATCGCGCAGCGCCTCCATGAACCGCGGCGCGGCAGCCAGATCCAACTCACCGACCACGTGGACCCACCCCACATCGAGACCCCCGCTGCTCCATGTGCACGCGAACGGCGGCGGCAGAGCGCTGAGACGCAGTGCGGTTGGATCTGGGAGAAGCTGGGGCACTGTGACCTCCGCGTCGCTCGACATGGCAGCGAAACCTCGGAAGTCACTCATGTTGCCCGCCCCCAAAAGGACCGACCACACACCGATGCCCTCTGTCAAGGAGTCTACTAGATGCGCGGTCATTCACAAGCGCCCGACTGACCTGGCTGCTTGCGTCCCCCGGCGCAGTCAGGCTGTAAGGCCCGATCCACCCGACGCGTCGCCCCACTCGTGCTCGTCGATGAGGTCGGTGGGACCGAGGATGAACACCTCGCACATCAGATCAGGGTGCTGCTGGTTGCCGCTCATGAAGCCGATCACCGGCCGCTCTGTCGCCCGTTCGATCACCCCGGTGAAGCGATCGCCCGCTCTCCGGTGTCGGGCGCGGTGCAAGCATCCGCCGCCCCCAGCGTTTACGCGACGACGATGACTGGTCTGGAGCGGCAGTGACGCGCGTCAGCGGCGGGCGAGTCGGCGTCCGCTCTCCGTGTTGGGCGGGGTGTAGTTCAGCTCGTAGTGGTGGTAGAGGGCCGACTCGTCGGCCTGGGAAAGCTCCTCGCCGTGCTGCTCGATGTTGGGCGCGGACTCGACCTGCTCCTTGGTGACCGCTACCTGCAGATCATCCGGGCCGACCTTGATCCCGCCGAGTGGCACAAACGTCAGGTGCCGGTCGATGAAGCCCTCCTTGACAGTGGCGAACTGCGGCTCGTCGTTCTCGACGTCGACATAGACGTCCTGCAGCTTGCCGATCTTCTCGCCGTCGCGGTCGACCAGCATCTTGTCGTGCCACTCAGCGACGGTCCACTCGGCGTCTTGCTGGTGCTCGGTCATACTCGAAGCCTCCCTGTCTGTCGCCGTGGGCTGGCAGCCACAAGTTTAGACAGGCGCCCAAACCGGCGCTGGTGGCGCATCGATGATCGCGCGGCCGAGGTGCTGAAAGGGCTTGGAGGACGGCTTGAGGAGGCAGCTCGCCATGCGGAGGACTACGCAGGCGCCTGTCGGCACTGTTCCTACGCGAATACGGAGCGTTCTGCGGCCTGACCCTAGACGTCGAGGCTGGCGCCCGAGTCTCCGCCGGTCATCGTGTCGGAACTGAACGCCTGCCGCCACGTCCCGCGCAGCCGGCGTACCAGAGCCTGTCGACCACGGCGATGACCACGCCACCGCGACGTAGCTGCGGTGCGCGGTAAGGACGACGCGCAGATCGTCCACCAGGCGCAGCTGTGCCATCGCCTCGCGGTAGTCGCGCTCAGCTCGTGCATGGCGTCGCTCGCTGTATCTGCACGCCCCGGCCCGCCTCTTGAGGGTCCTTGAGCAGCAGCTCGAAGCCCGTGACGAGCCTCGAGTGGGATACGCGAGTTGTTCACTCATCGCCGCAGCGTGGGCGTCGGGTGCCCAGCAGTCGCCTGAGCAGCGCTAGCTCTTTCACACCCTTGCGGGCGGCCGCCGTGAGCGATCAATGCTATGCGTGATGGTCAGCCGCGTTGCCGTCGCCTGCGCTCGTACAGCCAGGCGCCGCGAGCCGCGATGATAATGATCAGGCCGCCGACGATCTTGACCACACTGCCGTGCGCTGTTGCGAGGATCGCGAAGCCGAGCACGCCTTCAGAGGTTACTCGGCTCGCGGAAGGCGGGGCACGGCCCACACACATTGGGCCAACGACGGTGACGGTCCTTCCGCGCCTCTTGCCTGAGGGACAGAACGCGTTCGGCTTCCGGGTCGAGACGACCATCACCAGCGCTTCCCCGACGGGGAAGCAGAGGCGAAAGGTCCTGTACCTCGATGACTACGGGTTCGTCGCCGGGCGAGCCGAAGTCAGCCTAAATGACATCAGGGCTTCCCGACCTCCGCCGACCGCGCTCGAGCGACATCTGCTTACCCTGCTCTACAGCCGCGCACAGGTACACAAACCTAATCGAGCGAACTTCGCGCGGGCGACCTCGGCGCCCAGCGCCCTACCAGCGCGTCTCAGGCGGGCGGATGCCGCAGCCACCCCGCCCCCGGCCAAAGAGTCGGCTGGGTGGATCGTGTATGACTCGTGTATGGCCGACCTCGAGGAGACCCCCGACGGCACGAACAGCCGGGCGGCGGGTAGTCTCCGCGAAACGCTCGCGCCGTGGGTCGTAGCGCTCGTCGCGAGCGGTGCCTTCGTCCTGTTCGTCGAGTTCAACAAAACCAAACCGGACCATCACACGATCGGTGCCAAGATCGGGGCCGGAGTTCTGATTTAGCTCGGCCTCGCGGCGATCGTCCGCTTCATCATTTTCGCCGCGGATCAAGCCCGCACGCGCTAGGCGCTGCGCGAATCGTAACCGGCCAACATGCGACCGAACGCCCCGTCGGCGTTCTCCTCACGATCCAACTTCTTCCGCAGCCACCCGTGGTCGTCGTTGGTCAGACCCCACCAGATCGGGGCGAACTGGTGCGCGAACACGGCACGCTTTGCCGCGAGGATCGACTCCAATGGGGCGTCGCCTACTCACGTGGTCGCCGCTGAGCGTCGCGAGCGCCGACGCCGACATCGATCGATGACTCTAAGACGGCAGGTGCAACCGATGATCGAGCGCCGCTTCGACGTGTCCGATCAGCGAAGCGCCTTCTCCTGGGACGGCGAGGTCAAGATGATCCGTGAGCGGGAGTTGGCGCTGCCGCGGCGTGGGGGCGCCTCGCCCGCCGAGAGCCCCACGCTAGCTTCCAACGGGGAGCACCTGAAGCCTGGCGAACTATAGGGGCTGATCCTCACCTACCTGCAGGATAACCCCGCCGAGCCCCTCGGGCCGACCGCCGTGGCGAAGGCCCTGCAACGCTCATCAGGAGCGGTTGGAAATGGCCTCGCGAAATCCCGATCCCCGACCCGGAATTCTGGACAGACCTGGAGCGCTACATCCTTGAATCCGAAGCACGGCCCGACCACTATCTCGTGACCCGAAGCACCGGCCGCTACGGCAAGATCGAACCGACAAAGCCGATGGGGCCACACGGGTTGCACAACTGGTGGTACCGGCGCCTCGCGGCTGCCGGGATCGTGGCAAAGGGCACAACGAAGGCCAGCGGATGCACAAGGCTCGGCACACGGCTGGGCAGCGCGTGCTCGACACCACTGGGAATCTAAAGGCCGTGCAACAACTGCTCGGCCACGCCTCAATACAGACAACCGGCGACATTTACACGGACTGGGACGTGGACCAGCTCGCCGCCACGATGGCCGAAATCCTTGACGACGACCGTCAGACTGACAAGCCGAATCCTAAATTATTCCCGTTGAACTCCAGAAAACACCTGCAAATGAGAGGTTTATACCGCCAACGGGATTCGAACCCGTGTTACCGCCGTGAGAGGGCGGCGTCCTAGTCCCCTAGACGATGGCGGCCCGCGAAGGACGCTCTCGAGGCTATCAAAGCCGCACGAACGGACGGGCCCCCCGCGGAGGGTGCGACGGGCCGTGCAGGCTGCCCGGCGAGGCACCACAGACAGCCAGACGGCTCGCCGCGGATGACGTCGGGGGGGTCGGGTGCGATATCTTCGATCCCCCATCACGCGGATGTGGCGGAATTGGTAGACGCGCACGGTTCAGGTCCGTGTCTGGGTGACCAGGTGGAGGTTCGAGTCCTCTCATCCGCATCTCGGCCCTTCGAGAGCCATTGCCGAGCACACTCAGCTCCCGATCGCGGCGAGGTAGTGTGGGGACGTGGCGAGCTGGGACGATGTTCGTCGGATCGCGCTTGCGCTGCCGGAGACCAGCGAGAGGCTCTCGCGCGAGCTGGCCTCGTGGCGGGTACGCGACAAAGGATTCGTCTGGGAGCGGCCGCTGCGCGCAGCTGACGTTCGAGCCCTTGCCGAGGAGGCGCCCACGGGGCCGATCCTCGGCGCGCGAGTAGAGCACCTCGGTGCGAAGGAGGCGCTCCTCGCCGACGATCCGGAGGTCTTCTTCACGACGCCACATTTCGACGGCTACCCGGCGGTCCTCGTGCGCCTGGAGAGGATCGCCCTCGACGAGCTTGAAGAGCTGATCGTCGAGGCATGGCTGGCGGGCGCGCCCAAGCGACTCGGGAAGGAATATCTCGACATCCATTCTCCGCGTCGAAGCGGATGACTCATCCGATGCCTACTGGACGGCCGGCTACGTGCGCAGCTGCCCGTAGCAGTCAGTAGGGCTCGGAGATCACCAGGCGCAGGGCGCCGTCGAAGCTGTTCCGCTCGCGCAGATGGCCGTGCTCAGCGTCCCACGCACCGCAGTCCAAGGCAGCGGCGAGGCGTTCGACGATGCGCTGCTCGACGCGCGGCTCGAGCAGCGCCCACATCGACTGGGCGCCGCGGACAGCTGGGTCGAGCAACGCCTCGGGACGTCGCCAGAAGGCCTCGAAGAATCCGTCGAGGCAGTCGCCCGGCGTAGGTATTCGCTCCACGCGCGTGCGCCCGCCCAAGGCGCCAGCAATGTCGTCGATGGCGGGAAAGCGTGGCCGCTCCTTCGCAAGTCCCTCGTGTAGGAACTCCTGCTGCCACGCGGGCAGGCAGTCCAGCTCAAAGGTGAAGACCACGACCGGCCCGCGTGACACTCGGCGAAGCTCGGCAAGACCGGCCTCGGGAGGCTCCCAGTGGTGGATCGTCACACAGGCCATCGCCGCATCGACGGCGTTGTCGTCGAACGGAAGCGCCTCCGCGCGAGCGGCGATTGCCGGCGCCGCTCCGGGCGGGCGCTGCGCGCGCATGGTCGCGCTCGGCTCGACGGCGAGCAGCCAACGATCGGGTGGCTCATACGATCCTGCGCCCGCACCGACGTTGAGCACCGTGCGGGCATCGCCGAGCGCCGCATGGATATGCGCGGCTATGCGAGGGTCCGGGCGCCGATGCCGCGCATACGTGCGACCGTGCTGCTCGTAATCGACGCGAGTAGCCATTGCCTCGACCCTAACACAGTCGCCCCGAGTCGATGGCAGTGCGGATTGAAGTATTACTAGTGATGTTGAGAGAAATGTCGATCGCGAGAAATGAACGACATTAATATGTACTATAAATATACCTATTACTCCGAGCGGCCAGCTCTATTGCTCTGAGCGGCAGCCAGCTCTTTTGACTCTGAGCAGCATGCTTTTTTCTGATGAGAGACGCCCAGCGCTTCTTGGATGCGATTGGCGAGTTCCTGGTGTAGCCTTCGCTCATGCCTTTGGAGTGGCCAGCACTCCCCTATGCGCAGTGGCGTGAGACCTGCGACACGCTCCACGCGCACACCCAGGTGCTAGGCAAGCTGGCAGCGGCGCTCGCCCCGCCGGAGCCCCAGCTCCAGCACGCCGCGCTGCGGCTGACGGCACGCGGCTGGGAGACGCTTGCGCTGCCTGCCCCAGAGGGCTCCGGAGCGCTCGTCGTCGCGCTCGACCTGCGTACCCATGAGGCAGTCGCCGAGCACAGCGACGGGAGCGAGCGGCGTGTGGCCCTCACCCCTGATCGGCCGGTGGGCGAGGTAACACGCGATGTGCTCCAGGTGGTCCGCGATTTAGCCGGCGCCATCGAGATCGACCTGACGCCGCAGGAGGTGTCCTGGAGTGTGCCGCTGGACGAGGATGACGAGCACAGGCGCTACGACCCTGCTCAGGCCGCCACCTACTTTGCCGCCGCCACCCGTGCGGCACTCGTTCTCGCGGCCTTCCGCGCACCCTATCGCGGACGCTCGACCCCGGTGAACGCCTGGTGGGGCTCCTTCGACCTGGCCGTCAACCTCTTCTCCGGGCTGCCAGCCGACCCACCATCTGAGGATTTCATCATGCGCAATGCGATGGACGCCCAGGAGGTCGCCGTAGGCTGGTGGCCTGGGGACGCACGCTACGAAAGGGCAGCCTTCTACGCATATGCGCACCCGGCGATGGAGTCGTTCCCGGACGCAACGCTCTCGCCCTTGGCCGCGCGCTGGGAGGCTGGACTCGGCGAGTACGTGCTGGACTGGGAGGACATCCGCTCCAGTCCCGACCCCCACGCGCTCGCGCTCGACTTCGCCCGCTCGGCCTTCCGTCATGCGTGCGTGGCGTGCAAGTGGGATCCGGTGCTCCCTGCGAGCGCCGAAGGAACACCGCCGCCTGTCATCTGAACTATGAGCGATGCGCTGGCTACGCCCTATACCGGCCGGACGGCATGGGCGCGGAATCTCGCGACGCCTGTTCGCGACTTTCTGAGCACTGAGACCGGCAGCGCGATCGTACTGTTGGCGGCGGTGATCGTTGCGCTGCTGTGGGCGAACTCGCCGTGGTCGGATTCCTACGAATCGCTCTGGACGACGAAGCTCACGATCCGGATCGGCAGCGGCGGGATCTCGGCCGACCTGCGCCACTGGGTGAACGAAGGCTTGATGACGTTCTTCTTCCTCGTCGTCGGGCTCGAGGCCAAGCGCGAGCTGGATATGGGCGAGTTGCGCGAGCGTCGCCGACTGGCGATCCCGGTAGTCGCGGCGATCGGCGGCATGACTGTGCCGATCGCGATCTACCTCGCGTTCAACGCCGGCGGCACTGGCGCGGGCGGCTGGGGTGCAGCGATGTCCACCGATACGGCCTTCGCCCTGGGAGCCCTGGCGCTGCTGACCCCACGCGGCGCGACCCGGCTGCGGGTCTTCCTGCTGACGCTCGCCGTCGTCGATGACCTGGGAGCGCTGCTCGTGATCGCCACGGCCTACACCAGGCATGTGTCACTGCTCGCGCTGGCGGTTGCGCTCGGGCTGTTCGGTCTGCTGCTTGCGCTCCGCTACACGCCGCGCTGGCGGCGGCAGCTCTCGATCGCCGTCGGCGTCGCGCTTTGGGTGGCGATGTTCAAGTCGGGCATCGACCCGGTCATCACGGGGCTCGCGATCGGGTTGGTGACCAGCGCCTACCCGCCCTCGCGTGAAGACCTCGAGCGGGCAACCGCGCTCACGCGCTCCTTCCGCGAGCAGGCGACACCGGAACTCGCGCGCTCGGCCCAGCTGGGAGTGCTCTCGGCGATCTCGCCCAACGAGCGACTCCAGTATGGCCTTCATCCCTGGACGAGCTACGTGTTCGTGCCGCTCTTCGCACTCGCCAACGCGGGCATCCACGTGACCGGCAATCTGCTCGGCGACGCGATCGCATCACCGATCACGCTCGGTATCCTGCTCGGCTACGTAGCGGGCAAGCCGCTGGGCATTCTCGGGGCCTCATGGCTCGCCACGCGGCCGACGCTGCGTGGAACGCGACCGACTCTGAGCTGGCCTTCACTGGCCGGCGGCGGAGCAGTCGCGGGCATCGGCTTCACGGTCTCGCTGCTGATCTCAAGCTTGGCCTTTCATGGCGAGCGCCTTGCCGAGGCAAAGCTTGGGGCGCTTGCCTCGGCCATCGCGGCACCGCTCGTGGCGTGGTGTGTCTTTAGACTGGTCAGACGGTTGCCGAGGCGGGTGCGGGCACGCCAGATTGTGCGCACCGCCGAGGACATCCTCGACCTCGCTGACGACGTAGACCCGGATCGTGACCATATCCGCGGCCCTGAGGAGGCCCTCGTCACGCTCGTCGAGTACGGCGACTTCGAGTGCACCTATTGCGGACGGGCGGAGTCCGTCGTGCGCGAGCTGCTGGCCTCATTCGGCGATGACCTGCGCTATGTCTGGCGTCACCTGCCGCTCAACGACGTTCACAGCAGCGCGCAGCTCGCCGCCGAGGCATCGGAGGCCGCTGCGGCGCAGGGCAAGTTCTGGGAGCTGTACGACGCGCTGCTCGCTCACCAGGAAGCGCTGACCGCACGAGATCTCGGACGCTACGCGGAGGAGTTCGGCTTCGAGGTCGAGCGCTTCTGGGAGGAGTTGCGTCATCACGAGCACGCACCGCGCGTGGCCGAGGACGTCGCCAGCGCCGATGCAAGCGGGGTATCCGGCACGCCGACCTTCTTCATCAACGGACGTCGCCATCATGGCGCCTATGACATCCAGACCCTTACAACCACAGTTCGGTATGCGCGCAGGCGAGCCGGCCTGACGGCCAATGCCTGATTCCCTTTTCGAGCTTGGCAGCAGGGCAGCGGTCCGTGCGGTTGTGCGCGGCGAGGTGCAGGGCGTGGGCTTTCGCGATGCGACGGCCGGGCGAGCACACGCGCTCGCGGTGATGGGCTGGGTGCGCAACGGCGAGGACGGCACCGTGCAGGTTCACGCCGAGGGTCCCCAACGAGCGGTTGACGAGCTTGTCGCCTTCCTGCACGACGGCCCGCCACTCGCACGAATCTCCGAGGTCGAGGTCAGCGAGGTCGCGATCGAGGGCCACGAGCAGTTCGCGATCCGCGGTATCAGCGCAGGGGTCTTCGTTGTGCAGGAGCACGCAGCGAGGGCACACCATTTCGACCTGCGCCTGGAGGTTGACGGGTAATGCGCTCGTGGGCTATCCCGAAGGGACCCTCACTGGACCCGGCAGCCAGGCGCCTCGCGATCGAGGTCGCCGACCACGCCCTGGCGCATAACGCCTTCGAGGGAGCGCTCCGGGCAGGCCAAGTGATCGTCTGGGATCGCGGGACCTACGAGCAAGGCGGACGCGTCGCGTGGCCGCAGGCCCTCACGCGCGGTCACGCCGTCTTTGTGCTCCACGGACAAAAGCTGCGCGGCGGCTTTGCCTTGCAGCGCACTCGACCGGGTGAAAAGGCGCAGTGGCTGCTCATCAAGCGCCGCGACGAGCACGCGCGCCCCGGCTCAGACATCATCGCCGAACACCCTCACTCGATCCTGAGCGGCCACACACTTGACGAGGAGCTTGAATGATTCAGACTATGAGATGGCAAGCGAACGAGAGCGGCAAACTCGTCGGCGTCGAGCCACATCCCAATCATGGTAACGTTCCCAAAAACTAGATCCACGACATGGAGGATAGCTCACATATGATCATCTCGACAATGAACGACCTCCCTGGCTATGAGATTGAGGAGGTCTTTGGCGAGGTTTTCGGTCTGACTGTTCGCTCGCGCAACCTCGGCTCTCAGATCGGCGCGGCCTTGAAGTCGCTGGTCGGCGGCGAGCTGAAGGGGATGACCAAGATGCTCGCGGCTGGCCGCCAAGACGCCACCGACAGATTGATCGAAGAGGCCGAGGCAAAAGGCGCAAACGCGATCATCGCGTTCCGATTCGACACCTCCGAGCTTGGCTCAGTCTGGACAGAGATCTGCGCCTACGGAACAGCAGTCAGAGCGCGAAAGGTCTAAGAGTCAGAGTTCGGAGAAGAACTCCGGCAACACCTCGACGTCCTCGACCAGGCGGACGCTCACTCCCATCTTGTGTTCCTTCAGCAGATCGCATAGCCGCTCGCCATCAATGAGGTCGATGGGCGGAGCGCCGTCGCGGGTCGCCTCTTGCTTGGCGTCGGCAGTGAAGGAGCCGGTTGTGATCAGTAGCCCATTGTCGCCGCGACCGCTCATTGCACCGCGAAAGTCGCGGATGGCACTCGCCCCCACGCTGCCCTTGTAGCGCTTGCACTGGAAGAAGACCTGAAAGCTCAGGAGCGACAGGCGGTATACCCCTATTCCGTCGATTCCGCCGTCGCCACTCTTGCCGGTGACCGTCACCGAGACGAAGCCAGCCTCACGGAGCAGCCGCCGGGCCAAGCGCTCGAAGCCGTCGGGCGGTACCTCTAACAGCACTTCCAGCAAGCGCTCCCTCCAATCGCGACGAGCCGCGCGGTCCTCATCGAGTTCGTCCTCCTGATCGGCTCTGGCCAGCCGTTTGGCCTTTCTCGCCTCCCTAAATGTGGCGACGTAGGCTGCATGGCGGCTCACGACATCCTCGGGCGTCATAGCTCGGCCCGCCTCAGTCGTGCTCCACACGCCTCGCTCGCTGTTGTCCAACACCCCCATACCCTTTAGGCAGGTGCGCGCCCATGCCAAGCGATACTCGAGCTTTGTCCTGGACCCCTTGCCGTGCGGCACGGCCTGCTGCTCCTCGGTGAATCCCTCCAGCTCGATCACCTTCTCAACGATCTCCTCGATCGTCCCGGAGTCGCCGATTTCGCGGACGGCTCGCAGTGTGGGCCAGAGCAGTTCGCCGACCGACGGGATGTTGGGTGCGGACTTCACGGCGCTCACCGTACTCCACATCGTCGGATCTTGCCGTTCGGTGGAGCATCACGTATCGCTCACGCCAGGGTCGTCCGTAATGGGGCAGAGCCTGCGGTGCCACTCCGCGGCCTACCCATCGCGGCGGCCTCCGTTCGCTACTTTATGGAGCAGTACAGCATTTAGCCTTATCGATACTGCCTCGCAGAAACGCGGTGGTCTAAGCGGTTCAGCCCTCAATGCGAACCGGAACACCACTAGTCCGCATACTCCGAATCGTTCGCCTCCTCGCGCCAGCTGCCATCCCTCATGCATAATCGAGCCTTCCATGACTGAGCACACAGCCTCCCGCCATCTCGGCTATTTGCGACAGTGCCTGCGCCAGGACAAGGCTCCAATCGGATTCTTTCTGAGCGCTGGATGCGGAGTGGCTGTCCCTGGCGTCGGGAGCGCGCTCATCCCAGACATCGCGGGGATGACCGCACGAGTCTCCTCGGTACTCGGCAAGTCCATAAGCATCCCACCGGATTGCACGCGAATCCTACCTCGGGACGGATGCCTGGTCAGGAACGGCGTTGCCACAGCCTTGACGGGCCGTGGCAGCCATAAAGAATCGGTGGGCCGTTTACGCCCACAGCGCCCCTACAGCCGAAGTGGAGCGGGTGGATCAGATGGAAAGGCGGTGTATGGCTGCTCTCCGCGATGATGCAGCTGTGCGACGACGACTCGCCTTCATAGCCCAGATTGCCGTGAGCGGCTTGCGCTGGGCCAAGACGCTGGCGGAGCACGTGCATCTGTTGCTCGGGCTGGTCGTGCTCGCTGCGGGCGTGACGGTGGGTGGCGTGCTCCTCCATCGCCCTGCATGGTTTTTGGGTGTCTTCGCCACGATTTTGCTGCTGCTGATACTCGGCGAGGGCGCATATCGTGTATGGCGCGAGGCCGAGAGTCGGGATGCTCACCCACAGCGAGACCAAGCAGAGGAACGGGCTGAAGCGCAGCTTGCGGCTGCGATCCAGAGTGGGCACGTCTTGCACTCGCTGGCCAGTGAACCTTCGCCACTAGGACAGCAGTGGCGTGAGCAAACCGAAGCGCTTGTGCGCGAGATAGCGGGCGACCTTGAGGCCGCCCGACTGGCAAATGACAATCTCTCTAGCCCGACTTGGACGCCTCGATGATCTCGCTGGCCATGTGAGGATCAGCGCAACGCGTCTGATGCCGAGCCAGTCATGGGATCACTACGTTCTGGTCATGCGGTCGTTCCGCGCCTGCCTCGCAATCGAGACGCGAGAGGGCAAGCAAATTCGCGCAGACTTCTTCAACGGCAGCGACGTGGCGGATAATGAGATGGTTACCGCGTGGCTCCGCGAGGTCGATACGACATTCGAACTGGCGCCCGAGCTACGACCGATGGCGATCAGCCCCTATCCACCAGGGACCGGGTTTAGCTACGAAGGGCTGAGTGCCGAGATTTCCGACGTGGTTGGACGGCTCGACTATCGACTTGAGGCATTGAAGCCAATAATTCCCGTCGTTGAACGGTACACTGACGCTCTGGGTGAGCCCTCCGGCGGCGATACCTAAAGCGTCCCTTAGATACGTGCGACAGGGAGCAATCTATCGACTCCGCCGTCTGCGCCACATAGCAGCGTAGACAGCCGTTCAAGAGTGTTTCTCGACTACCCTTCGCGTCATGTCCGGCCCACCTCCGGTGGAGGATTGTCGCCATCAAGAGGCATCAGCGTGGCGCAGAACTCCTGCCAAGTAGCAAGGCATTCGGCCATCAGCTCATCGATGTACTTGAACTCGATGCCACCGTCGCGGCTCTCGAAAACGAGCAAGCGCGGTCTGCTGCTCCCCGTGCCCTGGCCCACCCGAGGTGGGACATACTCGCGCATCAGCCCAATGTGGTCGGTCTTGCCGCGCCGTGGGTCGAGGGCGAAGTGCTTCGATCCGTTGCATACCTCGCGGCAGAGCTGTAGCGAGTGGTTGGCGCTCATGAGAGCATCGAGGCTCGCCTTCGATGCAGCACCGCTGTTTTGGAGCCAGTCGCGTATGTGGTAGGCGGATTGGAAGAAGGCGTAAAGGAAGTCAGTGGACTCCTCCCCGGCCACCCCGTCGTTTGGGTCGAGAACACGCATAGCTCGCTGGTGCCAGCGTTCGACTCGCCGGAGTTGGACCTCCCAGCCCTCTTGCTCGAAGTGGTCAGGGGCAAAGCGATACGGTTTCACTGTCGCTCCTCCATCTGGCCGTCCAGGACGATCTATTCAGGAGCCGGTCGATCCTCTGAGTTTGCGTCGTCCGCCAATTGCTGGTTCAGCTTCTCCAGTTGTGGGCGCAGCACAGGCAGTTCGCGCTCAACGACATCCCAGACGAGCGCGAGATCGACACCAAAGTACTCGTGGATGAGCTTGTCGCGCATACCGGCGATCTGCCGCCAGGGCACCGCTGGCTCCAAAGCGCGTGTGCCGTCGGAGATTCCCTTGACCGCTTGGCCGATGATCTCAATGTTGCGAATGACGGCATCCTGAGTCTTGCCGTCTGAGAAGAACGCTTCGCTGCCATCGACGGTGTAGCTGGAGATCGCGTCGATTGCTTCAATGGCATGCAGCAGATAGGCACGCTCGTCCTTCATAGCGATACGGCCTCGGCGTAGATGCGCTCGCGCAGATGTGGGCTCACACCGCCGTCGCTGAGCACATCGACATGCGTGCCGAGCATGTCCTCCAAGTCCTGCCACAGCCCCACAAGGTCGATCAGGCTGCGCCCCGGTTCCATCTCAACCAAGAGGTCCACGTCGCTCGACGCATCCGACTCGCCGCGCACCACCGAGCCGAACACACGCACGTTGCGCGCACCATGCTCAGCAGCGAACCCCAGGATCTCCTCTCGCCGAGCGCGCAACCGTCGAAGATCGATTTGAGCAGGTACGGAACTCATGCTTGCGACCACGTTACCGTCGCTTGGGGCGTCTCGATAATGACCGCTGCGGAAGACCCACCGGGCGGCTGTAGTCCCGGCGTCTCAGCGGATACCCGCACGCCGGACACGCGATGGCACGATGCGATACGGCAGGACCACGGCCTGGACGGGTTGCCAGACCACGTGGAGGGCTGGCCGATGGGGTCAACAAATGCTGCATCCAGGGAGGCATCGGACCTAGGCCACATGACACTTGAGCACCGCTGGCCTTTGTCCGCTCTGAGCCCTCTGGCAGCTCTGCTGAGACCCATCCCCCGGTTCGGGAGCAAGTTGCTCCCGATTTGCTCCCGAAAGCTCCGAGACAGGGCGATTCAACGAGGTTACAGGGTGCATGCCGCTGCACCCCGATTTAGCATAATTTGCAGGCTATTCTGCATGCTCCTGCACTTCGCTGCATCTTGCGTGTTGCAATCGGGGAGACAGGTGTTGGAGGGCGCGGTTGAGCGGGATTCGTGGAGGCGTGGGTGGTTTCGTGGGCGGTTTTGCAACCGAGGTCAACCGGCAGCGACCAGTAGCGACGCGCCGGCATAGACGTGTGCCGGCGCGTCCTTGACCGCCTTGCCGACGAGCTTCGGCTCCTGACCGACCGCCACTATGTCGATCGCGAACTCAAGGCCGGTGGCCGCCGCGATCTTCACGAGGGTCTCGATCTGCGGGTTCTTCTCGCCCGACTCAAGCTCGACGACCCTTGGCTGACTCACGCCGAGGAGCTTGGCGAGCGCGCGCTGTGAGAGGCCGTGATCGGAGCGGTAGCCGATCAGCCGGGCGGCGACCATGCGTGCCAGCGCCAGACGTTCCCATTCCACGGCGAACTCTGGGTCGTCCTCCAACGCGGCGGCCAGCACCTCGTCAGCCCTCTTGATGCCCTTCGGCCAGTGGCTCGGTATCTCGGTCATAGCTGCATGATAGGTCATAGCTTATCGGACTTCAATGGTCTGTCGTATCGCTCGACGCGGATCTGTGCATGTTCGATCAGCGCAGCGAAGTTCTTGTGCCGATCGATGGCGAGGATCGCGTAGAAGTCGCCGGCTCGACGGTAGATCGCACGCCAATCGCTTTGTCCCTGCCTCGGACGCAGCTCGCGCAGCGCCGCCGCACGATCCCCCTTCAGCGGCTTCATGTGCGGCGGCCCAAGCTGCTCGCCGAGTTCGCCCAGCTTCCGAACTGCGTTGAGCAGCGCGCGGTGCTCCTCCTTGGACTTCATCGCCAGCAACTCTACGACCGCCTCGGGGTCGTAGATGACCGTATGGGGCCACGGCTTCGCTGCTGAAGTCATCGACGAAATCTACCCACGGGTTGGGATGGCATTGGTTATCTACACCAACCTCATCTGCGTGAAGCTCGCCGTGCGCTCGTAGGCGGCCGTCACCCGGTCGAGGGCACGCTCATGGTCTCGATGGCCGTAGAGGCGGCGGACCAGCTCGCCGCCGTCGGTGTGGCCGAGCGCGATTGCCACGTCCTCGGAGGGCACGTCGAGGACGTTGACCATGTACCAGCCGGCAAAGTGGCGGGTAGCGAGATAGAGGCTTCCGCCCCATCCGGCCGCAGCCTTGACTGCCTTCCAGTGGTAGGCGCGAGCGCTTGCGGTCCAGTGCTCGCCCCGGATCGGCGCAAAGCAGAACTCGCTTTCGACCGGCAGGGCCATGATCGCCTCTCGTGCCGGATCGGTCAACGGGGCCTCGCGCGTCAGACCGTTCTTCGGCAGCGTGAACGTCCGCGTCTTGGCGCTGAACTGCTCTACGACCAGGATACGAGAGCGATCGAGGTCGACATTCCTGCGTCGCAGCGCGTCCAGCTCGCCAGGACGAAGGCCGGTGAACGCGGCAACCTGGAGCCATGAGGCAAACGACGGGCTGGCCAGCTCGCGTGCCCGTCGGATCAGCTTCCATACCTGCTCCTCGCTTGGCGGCTGCTCGTGCCGACGACCCGGACCCTTCGAGATCCCGAGCCGGGCGAACGGGTTGTGACGGACCAACCGTCCCGCCTTCACCGAAGCGGCGTCGTTGAACATCGCGCGCAACGCGGGCACCGTGCCGTTGCGCCTCCCGCCGGCAAGCCAGTCCGCGACGACCTCGTCGCCGATCGCGTCGACACGGCGGCTGCCATACCGCTCCACGAATGCACTCGTCCGCTCACGGTTGTGAACGTTCGTGGACTCCTTCGGCCTCGAGAACAGCGGATCGGTCGTCCAGCGCTGCCAGAACTCCCGCACCGTTACCTCGGCTGCGCGAGCAGTCCCCAAGTGCTCGCGCGCCCTCTCGCGCGCCCGCTTGGCTTCGGTCTTGGTCGCGAACGTCCCTTGGCCACCCAGGACTCGTGAGACGCTGACATTCCGCCCAACGGCCGGGTCGTGCACCTGGGCACGCCAGCGCCCCGATGGGAGCTTCATGACGCTCACGCCGCCTTCCCCCGCTCCGATGCCCAGGAGATGGCCGCAGAGGGCCGGAAACGGCGCGTACGCCTTCCCCACGTCACCGACGGCATCCCTTCCGCGACCATCCGATCGACGGTCGCCAAGCTCACGCCCATGATCGCCGCCAACTCTGCGCGCGCCACGTAGCGCTCAGGCGTGAGGAACTGCGCGGCGAGCACGTGAGATTTTGTGTTCGAGTTTTGTCCGCTCACACCACCTATTGACCACGAACCCGCCAGACCGGCCAAAATCTTTAAGTTCGGGCTCCGGCTCAGCGAGCGACAGACGTGCCCTCCCGACCACCTGGAGCGTGGTGCGCAACCCCTGCGAATGGCGGCACGCCGGATCGTTGAGCAGGCCAAGTTGGTCGATCCCAAGCGATCTGGCACAGCCAACACCAACCGTCAGAGCGACAGACGGTCCAAACGGAGCGCTGCGCGAGTCGCGAACACGAACTCGCCGCAGCGATGGACCAAGCCAGCAGCGTGCAGGCTCGCAACGGCGTCGACAGTCGAGATGTGCTCGCCAAGCTCCCTCTCAACCTCCGCCACAGACCACGGCCGCTGGGAGTCCAAGGCCAGCAGCAGACCAAGGACACCTTTCTGCGCCGTCTCCTCCTGCTCATCTGGCATCCGGCTAATCTCGTCCTGCATGGGAAGGTCCTTCCTTTCCTTGCCGCGCCCCGGGCAGTTCACGCTGCGCCGGGGCACTGATTTCCAAAACACCACGGGCTATACTCCGTGGACAATAGAACGTCAAGCAGACAGACTCCGGGATCATGCACCCACGCTCAACGGCGCACGCCGCATTTGGTCAAGCCATCCGCGAGCTACGCGAAGAACAAGGCATCTCTCAAGAGGCATTCGCTATGAAGTGTGGGATCGATCGCTCCCACTACGGCGGCATGGAGCGTGGAGAGCGCAACCCCAGCCTCACCAGCGTCTTCAAGATCGCCAAGGCCCTCGGAATCTGCCCGTCGGAGATCCACGCGCGCGCCGAGCAGCTTCAAATTGCCACCCCGTGACCCCAGATCGGTCAGCGTCAGCGCCAGACCCAACACCACAGTGCTCTGACGGCTTGTTGCACCAGCAACGAGACCGCACGAGCGCCGCACAGACTAGATGCACACCCCAGCGGACGCTGTCGGATTGCTGTGTCCGGCCGAGTCCGAAACCTCGTCATGCGGCGTGCTCGGGAGGGTCTTATGAGGGACCCATTGGGGCCGCGCGCATCTCAGCTGTACCCGCTAGACGGCAACGCGCCCCGGAGTGGCAGGCCGACGAGCCGCTCCGGATCGAGCGGCTCAATCGGCCAAGCAATCACTCACGCACAACGTTTCCGACTTCCTGCGCTTGTCAAGTGCCTCCGAGCTACGCGACGAAGGACCAGATTCCGTCGCAAATCTTATGTACCGCCACCCGATAGCGCAAATGTCACGTCAGACTCCGCCAGCAACGATCTCCGGCCTCACGCGCGCATTTCGTCAATGGGCCCAGCACTCAGTGACCGCCGCAGAACCTGATGTACCAGGCGCAAGCCCACAAGAGCGACGTATGCTGGGGGCCCTTGGTGGAATCGCCGCCGGCCTGGCTGAGGGTATCGAGCTCTCAGTGCCGCGGGCTGTCCGTGAGTGGACAGCGTCGGCACCGTCGCCGCCGCCCTCCTTGGTCGAGAGCGTTCGTGAATGGCTTGGCCGTGGAAAGGACCCTCTGGGCGACCTCTATAATGCCTGTGTATCGTCAGTCAACCGTCGGCAGCTCGGCACGGTGTTCACACCTGATCCGCTAGTTGACCACATGCTCTCAATGTCTGAGCGACAGCTCGGTAGGGCGCCAGTGCGTGTTGTGGACCCTGGAGCCGGAGTCGGCGCTTTCACGCTCGCGGCAGCGCGACGCTGGCCAAACGCCACTGTGATTGCAGTTGATATCAATGTGGTTACTCTCGGCCTACTCGCCGCACGTCTCTGCTTCGAGATCGACGCCGACCCGGAGTCGGCGCCAGCGCTAGGTCGCGTAAATCTGCGTCTAGCTGACTATCTGGATGAGCTAGGAGGTGCGTTCACCCCTAATGCGCCGGGTCCCGTCCTGGTGGCCGGGAATCCGCCTTACACAAGAGTTCAGTCCCTCCCATCAGCCCAGAGGCAGAAGGCTAGCCAAGCTTCAGCGGGCATTATTGACAGTGGGCACGCCAACCTCGCAGTGTTGTTCCAAGCGGCGACACTCAGCCAATTGCGCTCAGACGACGCCTCCTGCATGGTGTTGCCGGGTTCGTTCGTTTACACACACGCCAGCCGCGGCCTTCGGCGGTCGCTCTGGACATCCACGCGGCCAGTAACCGTGCATCGTTGGCCAGCTACTGCAAGGGCATTCACCGGACGTTCAGTACAGGCGGCGATCTTGGCAATTGGCCCTGAACACCGGCGCAGATCACCTCTGCGCCTTGCTCGCGCCGAGTTGGCAAATTCCTCCGTCCGGGTTATCGAGGAGTGGCAGGTAGTACGCCGGGCGACTGAACCGCCAGAAAACTGGTTCCGATCGCCAGCCCCAGCAACACCGAAGAGCACAGTCCCGCTCACACAGATTGCTCGCGTACGTCGAGGGAGCGCCACCGGTGCCAACGAGATGTTCTTTCTGACTGACGACGTCGCCAACACGATGCCCAAGCAGGTCCTTATGCCGGCCGTGCTCACGTTGCGCCATTTCGAAGGTCACGTGCTTGATCGCATCGCTCATCGAGAGCTACGAGGACGGGCGGAGAAGGAGATGGGGCGCTGGCTGCTTGTGATTCCTCGTGACTGGACACTTACCGGCACCCTCAAGTCATACGTCGAGTCGTTCGAGGAGAAGGTGGCCGGTCGGTTTCTCCCCTCAGCCCGAACAATTTGGTACTCATTGACTGATCTTCCCCGACCACAATTGCTCCTGTCCCCACTGTCCAAGGATGCTTTCAAGGTGGTGCTTAATGCGGTAGGCGCGGTGCCATCGAACAACATCTACGGGATCGACCGGATCGACGGCGGTGACGCAAGTCTATTGGCTGATTGGTTGCGGTCCACAACAGGACAACGCGAACTTCGTCGTGTCAGTCGCCGCTATCCTGGCGGCAGCCTAAAGCTAGAACCCGGCGACCTCGGTGCCATTCGCGTGCCCACCGCTCTGCTTCCGGCAAAAGCTTCTTGACTACATTAGAACTAGACTTGGTCAGTGCCCCGTTTGCCTGCGAGCAGATAACCAGCCCATCGAATAGAACCGACGACGGCCGACAGGTAGAGACCAGATGGAGACGATTCGGCCCACGATCGAACGCCTACAACCCGGCGTTGCGGAGGGCACCAAGCCAGCCTCCACAACGTTGGCGTACCGTCGCAAGGCTGGGTAGGGCGCCATTGGAAGTACGCGCAACGGACTCATACTCAGTTGCACTCGGCGCGTGGCCGAGCTCACGAGCGAGATGACCGACCGCGTCAGTGCAGTGGGCGGCAGTGAAGAGACGCTGCCCCGCGATCGGCGTGCGGGGATTTGCACGGAGCCCTGCCTTGTGCAGCGCATCCACCCACGAACCGAACCGCAAGCGGTATGTCTGATGACTCGGCCACAGTCGTCCGTCCTCGAACGTCCGGCCTTTGGTGAAGTCGGCATAGACTTGGGTCGTCAGGACACCGCCCAGCTCCTGGCTAGCCGCCTTCAGGCAATGCAACAGGTCCTCTTCACTGTAGCGCCTCTGCGGACTGCCGAACTTGCTCCGGACCTTCGACGCCAGCGGCGGATCGGCGGACTGCGTGGTGCACACGAGATCACGCACCGCCGCCTGACTCACGCCCAGGCGCCGGGCCACCTCGCGTGCGTCGTTCAACTCCGTGTACATCGCTAGGATCTCCTTTGCGCGAGCTTCCTCTAACGCGCGCCTCAGCGCTGCGACCTCACGCAAAGACCGCACACGGTAGCCGTACCGGTCAAAAATCTGACGCACGCGCTCGCGCGAAATGTTGTGCCTCGCACCCACATCTCGAAGCGTTGCTCCACCCGCGTACAGCTCGTACATCTCCGCTGCACGTTCGGATGCCAGATAATTATTCGTCACTCCGGCGTGAGCATCCATGTCTATACCTCACCGAACACATGCAGCAGCTTCGCACGCAGACGGTAGTCCAGCTCCTGGTAAGTGGTCCGTACCAGATCCAGACGCGCGGTCTCACCCTGGCGCTCCTCGTGAGACATCTCATCCCAATCAACGCTGGCCTGGAGCTTCGCCGCCTCCCAAAGCGCGGCCTCGCGCACGCTTTCAACGACCAGTGTCCGATACACCTTGTTCTTCCAAGGATCTTTGTCGCCGTCACGTTTGGCTCGAGCGGCGGCGTTCTTGAACTCGGGCCGCCCGACGAACACCTTCACGACGCCCGACGACGGGTCATACAGAGCACTACCAAGCTCCCAGTCCTGGTTGACGGGAACAATGTTGCTAATGAAACCAGCGGCGCGGGGGTAGCGCACATGGACCACCAGCGTCGCCTCGTAGCCACTGGCACTGACCGCCAGCTCGTGGCGACCCTCGGTATTGCCAGCATGAAGTGTAAGATTGATGGCTGCGATGCCATCCTTGCCCGGCGCCGGTACTGTGTTCACCGCCAGCTCCGCCGCTGGCACCTCCGGCGTCTTCGGACTGTTGAGCGTGACTGATGTTCCCTTGACAATCAACTTGCTGTCGAACCACACCTCCACGGTCCTGCTCTGGGCGGCGTCGATGAAGATACGCCCGCGCGCAAACCCGATCCCATTGTCTACCTCCCGTTCGGCGTCTGCCGACCGCTCGGGCGGCTCTCTTTCGGGCTTGTCCTTTTCGACCGATTTCTGTGTCTTGTCCGACGTCGGATCCGTGACCGACTGGATCTCTGCTCTAATCACCTGGTTGATTACGCGCGCGAGCTTGGCTAGCTGTCTCCTCATATCGCCGGAGACCTGCCTCTGCTCTTCACCCGAATCAAGGTCCGCTATGAGTGGCCCGAGGGTCTCGTCGATGAACTTGTAGATGGCCGTGCTAATCGGATGCTCGCCATTAAGACCCGAACGATCCGGCTTGTAGACCAGCTGAGACTCCTCGTCGGCGTCTTGATCAGCTTCGCGCTGGACCTGCTCGATTGAGTCCATACGCAACTCCCCAAAGATACGGGGGACCGCTGGCTGAGTGGCGATCTTCTCGCCAGCACTGACCTCGTAGGCGGCACGCTCGCCGCGGATCAGGATGCCACTCCGCCGCATCTGCTTCCCACCCCTCAGTCCACCCTTGAGCGGCTTGTCCGCGACCTTGGCCCAGAAGATCGCTTTCTGGCCGAGGATGGTGATCTCCCGGTTAACGACAAGATCCTGTCCAAACGGATACTCGAACCTGAGTAGGCGCGGCGGCTCGTTACCGTAGGTAAAGCGCACAATCCGACCAGGATCACTGAGTACCGGGCGAATTCCCACGCAGTCGCGAATCTGCTGCTCCATCTTTGGAAACGTGAACTGACCAGGCCGCTCGCGCGCGAAGCGCTTCATGGGTATCTCGACCCGTGTCCCAGTTCCAATCAGCCCTAGTTCGGCACGCTGCTCCGGCGTCGGTTCAGCGTCCTTGATGGTCATAGCCATGCCCTTATGGGGGTCGAAGATCGCCTGAGACAGCACTTCGGTTCCGTCACTCAGCGCGCCAATGCTGGTGACGCGGCCACCGCCCATGGCGATAAAGACCTCGCGTATGCCGCGGTGGAAAAACCCGCGGCGCGCATCAGGTTGAGCCTCAGCACCGACACGTCGCAGTCGATCTTTCATGACATCGCCTGTCATGCCGTCGCCGTCGCCGGTTACCGAAAATGTCTCCGTATCGGGCTCGTAGTGAAAGTCAATCCATCCCTCGTCACCCTTGCGATCATGGGCCGCGCGACGCGAGATCGCCTCATCCTCATTCGATCCGGCCTCGGCGACTATGTGCCCTAGGCTCTCAATCGAGTTCTTAGCGGTCTGGACGTAGTAGCGATCGTCGTACTCAAGTTTCAGGTACTCATGCGGAGCCGCGACATTATCGCTAAGAACATCCATCTCGTTCACCCCTCGGACCCGATCTTGATATGGTCAAATAGTTCCGGACTGTTGGCCTGCGCCCGCGCGAGGACATCCGGATTGTGCTTCCGTGCAACCTCGATAAGATAGATGGCCGCGTCACTCTTGTCGATTCGGCGCAGTGCTCGAAGGCGAGACACCAACGTGGAGGCCACGGGTCCTGGGTCAACCGTTGGCGGAACCCTAAGGGCGCGATATAGCTCATCCGGCTTGGTGACCACTAGCGTACCCTGCTGGGCGAACGCCTGATAGCCAGAAAGCTTCTCGACACGTTCAGCGAACACCAAGTCACCGGCTGCATGACCCTGTGACGAGTCTAGCCTGACCTCGAGCTTCGGTTGCCACTCGCTTACCAGAGCCCGGCCCTTTGGAGTTAGAGCGAGCTGCACATCGACCAGACCTTCGCGCTGAGCCTCTGCCACTCCAGTGCGGATGGCTTCAACGTCGGGGAACTCAGGGCGCAGCTCGTAGGCGAAGCGCCCAGCAAACTTGTGAAAGGCCAGCTCGACCAGCGCGCCCTCGTCAACGTGCCGTCCGTCATCGACACGTAGTGCGACACAAAGCGCGATGAGCGTGGCATCGGCGAGAGACTCCGTCAGGTCGCGCGGCGGGAGGAGCCTTCGTACCTCATCCACCAGATCACGATCAATGATTACACCCCCCGCAATCCGCGTCTTAACCACGGCGGAGCGACTCGAATCAACGGGGAGGCGTCGGTTAGAGCGTCGCTTGCTTTGCTGGCGCTGTTGCTTTCCTGTACGCGTGATCTGCCCGCGCTGGTCAAGTTGACGTAGAGAGGCCATAAACGTTTCCGGATTGGGCAGAGCCGTATCAACCCACCGCATCGCGTTCGGAAACGCATGCCACGACGCCAGAAAGAAGTCGCGCTCGTTGACCTCCCTGTCCTCTCCCCCGAGAACCGCCAACATCGATAGGATAAGGTCGTCCTTCGTAGCTTCTGTGATCTTGCTCATGGCACAGACCTCCGACGGCGACACGTGATGGCCCGCTCTGTCATCGGCTGACACTACCGAGGTTCTGTCCGCGAAGGCCATACACGCCACGGTGAGGCCGAATGATTTCTGGCACACGCGTAATGACGGAGATGAGGTTAGCCTGCTCACCACGACCGGGAATATGAGCGCCGCGAGAAACGACCTCCGCCATAAGCGCACGGATGGGCATCGGCTCGTCTTGCTCCCGCAGCACGTCGATCACTGTCCGTACTAGGGCCTCCCGTCCCGGTGCACTAGAGCTGGATGAGCTTCCATAGGTCACCCGCGGCAGATTCGAATCGGTCTCCTCGGCTCCGCTAGCAGCACTGACTCCGTTTGTGGCTGACTGGCTGTGCAACCCTCGCAGGCGCCCGAGCTCGACAAGGAGCACCAACTCGCGCTCTGCTCCGCGAAGGCTCTCCTCGACCAGGCGAACCTTGTCGCGTTGCTCGGCAACCTTCGTTTCGGCCGCACTAATCGCCTCACGGAGCGCTTTGTCGGTGATAGGCCGAACGCTTGTCATTTCATTCTACCTCTCGTAGCTACAACATCCATATCACATTCTACGGCGATCCTACCAAAAGATACGCCTATAGAAGCACACGTATCAAACGCGTTGGAATGCAGAGCACCCGTTGTAACTCTCGTAGACACCGCTCGCGACCGTCGGCTATCCATCCGCCAGCAGAGTCATGCGGCCCCACATCCTGATCGCGCTTGGCGGCGGATGGGACTCTGAACGCGAGACCGTCAGTCGCAAGATCGCGGCTGGTTGGTTCCAAGTGTGGGCGGTCCTACGTATCTCCGTGGGCGGTTCATGGGCGATCTGCCCTAAAGTCGAGCTTCCGAGCACGTCAACTCCCAACCACCCCAAGACTCCGTAACCCAAGCTCCAGAGCCAAATCCTGCCCTCTCAGGACGCCCTCAGCCCCTCCCAGCATCCACCAGCAAATCAATCGGGGAGACAGGATTTGAACCTGCGACCGCCCGGCCCCCAGCCGGGTGCGCTACCAGACTGCGCCACTCCCCGTGGCTTTCGACAAGCGGGCGACGGGAATCGAACCCGCCCTAGAAGCTTGGAAGGCTTCTGTGCAACCACAACACTTCGCCCGCAAGCCTTCTTCATCTTACCGGCGCAGCCCAAGACCGTAGCGCCCACGCCGCGCTAATCCCTGCCTGGCCTCGTTCCCTGCCTTGGCCCTCCCCCTCCCTCCTTCCGCGCTTCTCCCTTCCGCGCCGCCCCTACCTCCCTCCGCTTCCGCCCCTCCCCCCCGCTAGCCAGCCTCGCGCCGCGCCTCCACCGGCACCTTCCCCTCCTCCCCCACCATTCCCAGCGGCGGCCAGGGTCCGAGCCAGTTGTCGCGCGCGCCATCGAGCGTTAGCACCGCCCCGCTGAAGGCGCGCCCCAGCGGCGAGGCAAGCAAGGCCACGAGCCAGGCGTGCTCCTGCACGGTCCCTAGGCGCTGCGCCGGAATGGAGCGTGCGGTTCCCGCGCGCACCGCCTCCGGGTACTTATCCAATGCCTCGGTATCGAAATGCCCGGCGGCTATCGCGACCACCGCAACCCCATCTCCAGCCCACCTGTTGGCCAGTTCTCGCGTCAGTGCCTCCACGGCTGCGCGCGCGGCGCCGGAGTGCGCCATCCCGGGCATCCCATGATGGGGCGAGAGCGTGACGTTGACGACCATGCCGCTGCCCGCTGGGCGCATCGCCCGCTCGTAGGCTGCCTCGGCCATATTCAGCGTGCCGTCGACATTGAGCCGCCACACCGCCCGCCAGCCCTTCGCGGCAATGGCCTCGGCCGGCGTGAAGTACTGCCCGCCAGCGTTGTTCACGAGCAGATCGAGACGCCCCCGGCGCTCGAGCACGCCGTCGATGAGCCGCAGAGCGTCCTCGCGCGAGCGCACGTCCCCGGCGATCCACTCGGCCTCGCCGCCTCGCCGGCCGATCTCGGCGACCGTCCCACGCAGCGGCTCATCGCGGCGGCCCGCGACGACGACCGTGGCTCCACAACGCGCCAACTCCAGCGCAGTGCCGCGACCGAGGCCGGTGCCGCCGCCCGTGACGAGCGCGACCTGGCCGTCGAGCAGCCCTGGAGCGAATACCTCGGACGCCGGCATCTCCGACGCCGACACCGGCACCTCAGACTCGGACGCCGGCGCTTGCGACTCTCGGCTCCTGGAGGCGCCCATTGCGCAGGCGATCATATGGCGCTCGACGGTCGCGAAGCGCCGTCCCCCAGCCGTCCGTCCCCATAGCCCGTTAGGGTTTCATCCGTGCACCATCGGCCCCTGGCCCTTGTTTCCGTGCTCGCCGGCGGCGACTACCTGCTGTGGAACTGGTCGCTTCAGGGCAACCACGACGTGTGGGCGCTGGTGTCGGGCTTGACGTTGACGCCGCTGGCGATCGCCCTGTTGTGGCTGCTGGCGCTGAACGGAGCACGCCTATTGGGATGGATCGCGCAGCGTCCGGCGACTACTCGCGGCGGCGTACGGAAAGACCCCCACAGGACGGCCTCTGACGCCGGGTATGGCTCAGGCGGGAATATCTCGATCGCCAGCACCGACGTCGGCGGCGAGCAGACCTCGCCGCCGTCCAAGCTCGCCGCGTGACGCGCCGCCGTTGGCTGACGCTGGCAGGCTCCCTGCTGATCCTCGCAGCGGCGATCGGCGTAGGGGGCTATCTCTACGCGCGCCAGCGCACCGGCAGCATCTACCACCCCCACGCGCCCTTCGTGCCGGAGGCGCCGCCGCCGCTGCCCAAGCGCGGCCCGGATCGCTCGGCGTGGCCGTTGTACGGCTACGCGGCAAACCACACCCGCTTCTTCCCCGGCTCCGCGAGCCTGCGACCGCCGTTCAAGCAACTATGGGTGCACTATGGCGGCACGCTGCTGGAGTTTCCGCCGGTGCTCTACGGCGAACGCATCTTTCAGCTCTCCGACGACGGCGTGCTGCACGCGGTCGACAAACACAACGGCCACCTCCTCTGGACGAGGCAGCTCGGCGTGCTCTCGGCTTCCTCACCGGCCGTCGCGGGACAGACGGTGTACGCGACGGTGCTGCGCCGCGAAAGGAACTCCCATGGCGGCAGAGTGGCAGCCGTCAACGGCACGACCGGCCGCGTCGAGTGGTCGCGCAGCCTGCCCAGCGAAAGCGAGTCCTCTCCGCTGCTCGACCACGGAAAATTGTTCTTCGGCTCGCAGAACGGCACGGTCTATGCGCTGAACGCCGCGAACGGAAGCGTCGTGTGGACATACCACGCCGCCGGCTCCGTGAAGGCCAGTCCGACGCTGAAGAACGGCGTGCTGTACTTCGGCGACTACTCCGGCCAGCTGCAGGCAATCAGCGAGCAGACCGGCCGGCGCCTGTGGCGCAGCGGCTCCGAAGGAGCGCTGCTGGGCAGCGGCACCTTCTACTCGACAGCCGCCGCGGTCTACGGAAGGGTCTTCCTGGGCAACACCGACGGGCGCATCTACGCTTACGACGCCGCCAGC
The DNA here is from genome assembly GCA_963715515.1 of uncultured Solirubrobacterales bacterium. GTDB lineage: Bacteria > Actinomycetota > Thermoleophilia > Solirubrobacterales > Solirubrobacteraceae > Palsa-744. The sequence continues at coordinate 2,587,488 of OY970249.1, read as the reverse complement.
GGGAAGCTGGACTGGGCCTATCAGACGGGCGCCTACGTCTACTCCTCCCCGGCCGTCACCAACGCGCCCGGCTGGGGGCCGACGATCTACGTCGGCTCCTACGACGGCCGCTTCTACGCCCTGAACGCCCGTACGGGGCGCGTGGAGTGGAGCTATAACGCCCATGGGCGCATCTCGGGATCGCCGACGATCATCGGCGACGTCGTGTACTTCGCCGACCTCGGTACCCACACCACGTATGGCCTCGGCATATCGACAGGCCGCGTGCTCTTCACCATGCACACCGGCTCGTTCGATCCGGTGATTACCGACGGCAAGAACGTCTACCTGACCGGCTATACAGCCCTCTTCGGACTCACTCCGAGCGGGTAGCCCTCCGCCTCGCCGCCGTCTACCTGGTAGCGCCGTCCGAGGCGCACGACGCTCCGTCTAACCCCAGCGCCCGCCCCAGCGAGAAGCGCGCCGCCACGACGACGATGCCCGCACGGCGCACGCTTACCGCGGTCCAGCCCGCGGGCGCCCGCGCGACACAGGCAGAGCCCCGCGTGGATATCCAGTAGCGGGTGTAGTGCACACGCACGAGAAAGCGCCCCGGCTTGGAGGCGCGCAACGCAAAGGAGTCGTGGTCCAGCGCCATCAGCCGGCCGGGGCCCTGCAGCAGCGGGGTGGCGTCGAGCACCCGGTAGACGCGCCAATGGCTGCTGGAGAAGACCTCCCGCAGGTAGGGGAGCCCACTGCGAATCAGCCGCCCCTCCTGGGCGCTCGATGGATCGAGCGGGACGTCGGGGAGCGCGACGTAGGCGACGGCCTGCTGACGCAGCCACGTCCAGTACTCCGCCGAGGTCAGGCCCGGCCGCAGCAGGACATCGTTGTAACGCGTATCGAGCTGCTTCTCCCAGCCGCGTGCCAGAGAGACCGAGGGGGCCAGCCAGGCAGCCTCCCAGTGCGAGCGCGTGAAGGGCACCTCGACGCGCACCAGCTCACCCCCATGCGCAACCAGAAAACGCTCGACGGGCACGTAGTAGGCGGCACCGGTGGAGGCATCGCCGGCGACCGCGGCTGTCTCGCGCATAGGCCCCCAGACCGTCCACAGGGCAATCCCGGCCAGGACGACGACAGCGGTTGGGGCGATGCGGCTGGAGGTTCGGCACCCAGCCCCGAGCACGCCCGCGTCAGAGCGCAGCGCGCAGAGCAGCAGCGGCCCCGCCAGCAGCAGGCCGTAGCGCTCGACGTTGGCGCCCATCGGGGTATGCAGCGCGACGCTCGCCAGGCAGACCGCGAGGTAGAGCAGCGCCCCAATACGTAACCCCTGCCAGCCGGCGGGAAGCACCCATAGGAAGCCCAGCACGACCGCCACAGTGGCAAGCAAGGAGGTTGTCGGGTAGGGCTCCCAGCCACCTTCGGGGAAGAGCGCGGCGAGCACCAGCACGACCGCCAGGGCAGGAGCCGCGATGCCAAGCAGGGCGCGCGGCGAGCGCCGCAGCAGCGCCTGCGTGAGGGCGGCAAACGCGAGCAGCACCCCGGCGACGGGGCTGGCGGCGGCGCACAACACCGCCGCGCCAGCCGCCAGCGCGGTGCGGCGCCGCAGCAGCGCCAGGCAGGAGGCAAGCGCGAAGGTGACGCCCAGCGCGAAGGTAAGCCTGCCGATCCAGAGGTCGGCGACGACGGCGACGGCGAGCCACACGGCGCCCCAGCGCGCGTGCTCGCCAAAGACGGCGAGCAGCAGACGTTCACCGATCGCCGCCGAGGCGAGCACGGCGAGCGCGGCCACGGCGCGCATCCCCAACAGGACGGCTAGCGGTGGGAAGAGGAGGCTGTAGCCGGGCAGCGGATGGCCGCCGTACCAGCGTAGGTCCCACACAGCGAAGCCCAGCTCGCGGAAGAGGCCGACGCGGTAGACCTGCGCGGCGAGATCGGGCGTGCGGGGATCGACGAGCAGCCACGCCACCACGAGCACCGCGGCGACTGCCGGCGCACGCGGCACTGCGATCTTTTTCAAGCGAAGGCCCACCGACGCCCGGAGAATATTCCGGAGCCCGGTGCGCTACCCCACCGGACCCCGGCACACTCGCAGATTTCAGTCGATCTGCACCCGCGAGCCTGTACGTGTGTCAACAGGCGAACATCCCGAAAGTCGCTGTCTTCGGCGAGGCCAGCAAGGCGACATGCGCCATCGCGGGGTCGGCTGCTCGATAATGCCGGCGCCATGATCGACTGTCTGCGCCGCGCGGCGCGCCTCTCTGCGGTGCTGGCCGCCCTCTGCACAAGCGCCCTGCTGGCGGATGGCTGCTCCACGGAGCACCCTCCGCCCCTCTCGGCGCAGGCGCTGGAAGAGGCCGAAACATTTCCCTACTATCCGATCTACTGGGTAGGGAGGCGCTTTGGCCCCTATGCGCTGACGGCGGCCGACGGCAAGAAGAGCTACACGAGCGCGATCGGCGACAGCGTCTACTACGGCGACTGCGTACGCCAGCCCGGCATCCTCGGCGGCGGCAGCTGCCAGTTGCCATTGCAGGTCACGACCGTGATCTACCGCCTGCACTCCAACGCTACGCTCGGACCGCAGCGCAACACCGTGATCCGCGGCGTGCCGGCCGTTATCTACGACGAAGGCCGCTCGATCGAGCTATATAGCGGCCAGCTGGCGATCGACATCTTCTCCGACACCTTCGCCCACGCACGGCAGGCCGCGCAGGCGCTGCGCCCGCTGAACGCCCTCGGATCCTCCACCGGGCGGCTGCCTCCGCCGGTTTACTGTCCAGGTCTCAGCGGCCCGCGGCCCGGACGACTGCAGACCGTGATGGCCACGCTGCCGCAGCACGCCTGCCAGAAGGCGGCGGCCGCAGAAGCGCTGACCAGGAGCCTGAGCCGTTAGGTCTGAAGGTCTGGAGGCGCGCCAGGGAACTGGCCCAATAACAGGCGCTCAGGGCTTTATAATCGGAATCTATGGATCGCTACGCGTTGCTAGTGGACGCCGGTTATCTCCTATCGGGGATGGGCTTCGTGACCACCGGCAGCTCCGACCGCGCAACGTTCGACATCGAACTCGACCCGATGCTCGACCTGCTGCATCGCCGCGCCAAGGAGCACTGCGGTCTCGATCTGCTGCGGCTGTACTGGTACGACGCGGCCACCGAACGCCGTCTCACGCCGATGCACAAAGAGCTGGCCGAACACGACAATGTCAAGGTTCGCCTCGGGCGACTTGGCATGGGCGGGCAAAAGGGCGTCGACGCCTTGCTGTTGCGTGATTTCCTCACGTTGGCCCAGAACAAGGCGGTCGACACGATCTACCTCGTGAGTGGCGACGAGGATCTCATCGAGGGGGTGATCGCCGCCCAGGAGCACGGCGTCCTTGTCCACCTGATCACCGTGCAGTCCGACGAGCACCGCAATTTCAGTGCAGCTCTGCAACGCGAAGTCGATGGCTGGCTGCAGCTCTCGCCCGAGGAGATTGCGCCCCTGGTCAAGGCCACCTCCTCCATGCTGACGACGCCCGGCGCGCAGAATCTGATGTCGGACGCCTTCGGCAGAGAGCTGGGCCGGCAGTTCGGGTCGGAGCTGGCGAGCGAAATCGACAAGGAGGCGCTGCGCGAGCTGGCGCTCGAACACCCGGAACTACCGCGCGAGATCGACCGCCAGCTCCTGCGTTACGCCAGCCGCATGTTGGGCGGAGAACTCGAGCAGGCCACCAAACGCGCCCTGCGAGCCGGGTTCTGGGAGATGGTCAACGATCTCGCGCCGGCGCTCGCGGCCGACGTCAACCCCTGAGACTGGCTCGCCGGCGGATCATCGCCCTGCACGGCCCCGACCTCCTCGACGACCCTGCACGACCCGGCGTCCCCGGCAAGCCCGCACGACCCCGACCTCCTCACAAGCAAGGCCGACTACCCCGACCCCGCCGGCGCCAGCGGCTTGCCGATCTCGCGCCGCAGGCTGACGAACGCCAGCGTGCCGATCGTCGCGGGTATCCACAGCGAGATCGCGCGGTAGGCGACCACTGCCGCGATCACCACTCCGGCGGGGCGCACGCCGAACAGCACCAGCATCCCGACGAGCCCGCCTTCAACCGCCACCAATCCCGCGGGTATGGGCAGCGAATTGGCGAGCATCCCAACGAGGTAGGCCATCGCCACCACCCAGAACGACGGCGTGCTGCCGAAGGCGGCCAGGCAGGCGTAGAGGGCGAGGTTGTCGAACAGCCAATAGCCCACCGAGCCAAGCAGGCGCGGGTCGCGCCGGCGGATAAGCCGCACGGCGTCCCCCACGCCGCCGCCTATCGCCGTCAAGGTCACAGCCATGCGCCCGCGCTCGAGTTCTTTGCGCTTGGCCACCCGCCGCGCCCACGCGGCGAGGGCGAGCGTGCCGAGGATCGTTGCCAGCCCCATCGCGGCGGGTAGGAGCGTCAGCAGGGAGTTGCGCGAGCCGGGCAACAGACCGAGCCACATCGTTATCCCGATCAGCACCACCGCGCCCACGTTGACAGCGCTGGTCAACACGAAGATCAACACCGAGCGCTTGGCGATCCGCTCCACCGAGACCCCCTTGCTGCGCAGCACCCAGGCTCCCAGCGCGATGCCGCCGATGCCGCTGAGCGATACGACCGAGTTGACGGCCAGCTCGGCGAGCGGCAGACGGGCGCTCAGACGCCGCCCGAGACCGCCGAAGACGAGTTCGAACAGCACCACATAGCCCACGCACGAAAGCAGCTCCAGCAGGACGGCCAGTGCCACCCAGCCGGCGTTGGCGTCGGTGAGGCGCTCGGCCACGCTGCGCAGCCCGGGCACGGCCGTCAAGAGCGCCACCACGAGCAGGAAGAAGACCGCCAGGCTGATCAGACCGTTGCGCAAACTGCGCGACTGTGCCTCCAGCTCGTTGCCGTCGGCTTGCTCGTCGAATATGCCTCGCGGTCTCATCCCCAAGCTCAGCCTAGACGCGTGCCGAACCAGCCAACTCGCTGCGGCGGCGCTCCTGCGCGCGAAAGCCCGTCGGGGAGAGCCCGTAGCGGCGACGGAAGGCAGCGGCGAAATGAGGGGCGTGGCAGTAGCCCACCTGACGCGCCACCTCGCGGATCGAGATCGTTTGCTCGGCCAGCAATTCCGCGGCGACTGCCATACGCCGCGTCACGAGGTCCTCGTGGAAGGTGCTCTTGCCAAACTGCGCATAGGCGCGTTGCAGCTGGCGCGACGAACAGCACAGCGCGCGCGCCACCGTCGCGAGCGTCAACTCGCGGCGGTAGTGACGGGCGATGACTACCCTCGCCAGCAGGTAGAGACGACGTCGCTCGTTGAGAGTGCTGGCGCGCACACACCCTTACTCCGACGCCAGTCACAAGACCGGGACAGACCGGCGAGCGGCGCCACCTCCCCTCTGACTGTCCGCTCACGGAGCCGGCGCCGCCGACGAACCGCCGTTCGTCTTTGCGGCGCGGATCTCGCCAAGCAGACCGACGCAGGCGGCCTGTACGAGATCGAGCACTTCCTCAAAGCCGTTGGGCCCGCCGTAGTAGGGGTCGGGCACATCAAGATCTCCACTGCCCTTGCTCTCCGGGTCGAACTCACGCAGCAGCCTGACCTTCGCGCGGGCGTCCTCATCGGGCGCCAGCCCGCGCAGGTCGGCCAGGTTGGCGCAATCCATCGCGAGGATCAGATCGAAGTCGTCGAAGTCGCTCAGCTCGACCTTCCGCGCGGAGCCCTCCAGAGCGATCCCGCGCGCTCTTGCCGCCGCGCTCGCGCGCGCGTCGGGTGGGTTGCCGACGTGCCAGGCGCCGGTGCCGGCGGAGTCCAGCACGAGGAGATCCTCCATCTGTGCGCGGCGCACCAACTCGCGCATCACCCCCTCGGCGCTCGGAGAGCGACAGATGTTGCCCAAGCACACAAACAGGATCGCCAAACGCGGCCCCGGCGCGATCTGGGGCTGCGCCTGCTGCTCGGCGCGCCCGGCCTGCTCGCCACGCCGCGGCAACCCTACTCCTCCTCTCCCAATTCGAGGACTGCCAAAAAGGCCTCCTGAGGCACCTCCACGCGGCCGACCTGCTTCATCCGCTTCTTACCCTCCTTCTGCTTCTCCAGGAGCTTGCGCTTGCGCGTGATGTCGCCGCCGTAGCATTTGGCGATGACGTCCTTGCGGAATGCCTTGACGGTCTCGCGGGCGATGATGTGCGAGCCGATGGCGGCCTGGATCGGGACGTCGTACTGCTGTCTGGGGATGCGCTTGCGCAGCTTCTCTGTGAGCAGGCGCCCGACGTCGTAGGCCTTATCGCGATGGACGACCATCGAGAGGGCATCGACGGGGTCGCCGGCGAGCAGCACGTCGAGCTTGACGAGATCCGCGGGCTTCGTGCCGTTCAGCTCGTAGTCCAGCGATGCGTAGCCGCGCGTGCGCGACTTGAGCTGATCGAAGAAGTCGAGCACGATTTCGGCGAGCGGCAGGTCGTAGGTCATCTGCACGCGCTCGGGCGAGAGATAGTGCATCCCGGCGTGCTCGCCGCGACGCTCCTGGCAGAGCCTCCATGACCGCCCCCACGTACTCGCGCGGCGCGATGATCGACGCGCGGATCATCGGCTCGCGGATCTCGGCGATCGTGCCCGGGTCGGGCATGTCGGAGGGGTTGTGCACCTCCAGCGCCTCGTCGTTTGTCAAGGTCACGTCGAACTCCACCGACGGCATCGTTGCCAATAGCTCCAGGTCGTACTCGCGCTCCAGGCGCTCGCGCACGATGTCCATGTGCAACAGCCCCAGGAAGCCGCAGCGAAAGCCGAAGCCCAGCGCGTCGGAGGTCTCGGGCTCCCACGACAGAGCCGCGTCGTTAAGCACAAGCTTCTCGAGCGCGTCGCGCAGGTCGGGGTAGCTGTCGGAGTCGATCGGGAAGAGCCCGCAGAAGACCATCGGCTTGACCTCGCGATAGCCCGGCAGCGGCTCGCTGGCCTCGCCATGACCGCCTGAAGCGCCCACTCTGGCAGTCCCGCCCGCGGCGGCGCCCGCCCGCTCGGTGGCGCCGGCGGCGGGCGCTCCCGCACGTCCCGCTCCTACGCGCCGGCGCACCGTGAGCGTGTCTCCGACGCGCAGCTGCGTGACGTCCTTGATGCCGGTGATCAAGTAGCCCACCTCGCCAGCGGCCAGCTCGTCGGTGGGCATCATCTGCGGCGAGAAGCAGCCGATGTCGTCGATATCCGCCTGCGTGCCCGTCGCCATCGCGCGGATCGCCTCGCCCTTGCGAAAAACGCCGTTGACGACGCGGATGTAGGCGATCACACCGCGGTACTGATCGAACTCCGAGTCGAAGATCAGCGCGCGCGGTGGCGCCGTCAGGTCGCCCGAGGGCGGCGGCACGCGCGCGACCAGCTCCTCCAGCACCTCCCCCACGCCTTCGCCCGTCTTGCCGCTTATCCGCAGGATGCCCTCCGGAGGCTCGCCGATCAGCTCGGAGACTTCCCCCGCTACGCGCTCGGGCTCGGCGCCTGGCAGGTCGAGCTTGTTCAGGCACGGGATCAGCTCCAGACCGGCCTCGACGGCAAGGTAGGTGTTGGCAACCGTCTGCGCCTCGACTCCCTGCGAGGCGTTGACGACTAGGAGCGCGCCCTCGCAGGCGGCCAGCGAGCGGGAGACCTCGTAGGTGAAGTCGACGTGCCCGGGCGTGTCGATCAGCTGCAGCTGATAGGTCTCGCCATCGCGCGCTTTGAAGAACACCCTGACGGCCTGCGCCTTGATCGTGATGCCGCGCTCGCGCTCGAGATCCATCGAGTCGAGCAGCTGCGCGCGCATGTCGCGCTGCTGCACGGTCTTGGTCAGCTCGAGGATTCGATCGGCCAGCGTCGACTTGCCGTGGTCGATATGGGCGATGATCGAGAAATTGCGGATGTGCGCCTGGTCCATGAGAGCTATAGAGAGTAGAAGGGGCGCGCCCGGGGGGCGCGCTGCGGTTGCCGCGCCTGGCCGGCATCACGCGCGGCGCGGTCACGCGCTAGCCTTAGAAGTCCGGCGGATCGCCAACTCGGCCGGGGTCCGCGAGGACCCGACCGGGCCACGCGCCAGCCTTCGGGTTGGCGGCCAGTCCCGGTGGTCGGGAGTGTCAGGCCGCCCAGGCATCGACACACAAGTCCTGGGACGTAGTAGTTAAACGGCGATCTTTGACCGGGTGACGGGGGCGGGCCGCAAGGCTCGCCCCCCTCGTATTTCCCGGCCGGCTCGGCTAGGCGCAACCCAGCTGGCCTGACTCAGCCAGACAGACCCAGCAAAGCCAACCCAGCTGGGCCAACCCGGCCAGCCCGATCCAGCTAGCCAACCCAGCCAGCCCAACCCGGCCAGCCCGATCCAGCTAGCCAACCCAGCTAAACCCGACCCAGGCGGCTGACGATCAAGCCGCGCACCTGATGCGCCTCGGGAATGCGCATCGCGAGGACGGCGCGCGAATACACGAGCAGCCCCGCCGCGGCGGCGGCGCCGACGCTGACGATCTGGGCTGGCAGCGAGGTGCCGAGCAGCGAGTCGAGCACGTACCAGACCGGCCACGCTACGGCGGCCATGAGCGCCGAGGCAGCAAGGATGCGAACGGTGATCATCGTCGTCAGCGCGCCTTCCAGGCGACCGTTGAAGCCGATTCGCAGCCGGTGCAGCTGAAGCGCCGTCATCACTGCGTTGGCCGCCACCGTTCCGATCACCAGCCCGGCGATCCCCAGCGGCTTGTAGAGGCCGATGCTGACGATGATGTTGACCACCATGTTGATCGCCGCCAGGCGCATCGGTATCCACGGCCGCTGCACCGCGAAGAAGGTGCGCGTCAGCAGCAGGTTCACGCCGCCGAAGGGCAGACTGAAGGCGAACCAGAACAACGCGATCGAGACCAGTTCGGTCGATCTCGCGTTGAAGGCGCCGCGCTGGAAAAGCAGGCGCACGATCGGTTCCGTGAGCACGATGATGAAGGCGGACGCGGGTATCAGCAGCAGATTGATCTGGCGCATTCCGACCCCCACCGCGCGGCGCATCCCGGCGGTGTCGCGGCGTGAGGCCAGGCGGCTGAGCGTTGGGAACAGAACGGTGGCAACGGCCACGCTGAACATCCCCTGAGGGAGCATGTAGACGCGGAAGGCATTGTCGATCGCGCGCGGCGCTTCGGAGGAGACGAGCGTGCCGAAGGCCGAGTTGATGAGCTGGTCGAGGTTGACGATGCCCAGGCCGATCGTCACAGGAAGCATCAGCGTGAAAACTCGCCTGATGCGCGGATCGCGCCAGTCGATGTGGAATTGCAGGCGAAAGTCGATCCGCCCCAGCGCCCCCAGCGCCATCACGACCTGCACGGCCGTGGCCAGCAGGATGCCGATCGCCAGCGCGTAGATGCGGTTCTGGCCGTGGAAGTGCGGGTAGAGGACGACCAGCACGACAATGATCACCACGTTCCACACCGCCGGCGAAATCGCGGGGATCGTGAAGTGTTCGTAGGACTGAAGGATGCCCACGAGCAGGCCGTTGAGGCCCAGCAGCAGCACGACAGGGAACAGCACCTGGGAGAGGCCCACGGTGAGCGTGTCGAGCGCGCCGTTGAAGGTGGGGCCGGTGAAGAGCGGCATGATCAGTCCGGCGGCGAGCACGAAGAAGGTCGTGACGGCGCTCAGCGCTATGAGCATGATCCAGAACAGTGTCGAGGCCAGGCGCAGGGCATCGCGGCGCTGGCCCTTCTGGAGCAGGTCGGTGAAGACCGGCACGAAGGCCGCCGACAGAGCGGCGTTGGCGAACAGGTTCGCCACCAGATTGGGAACCAGGAAGGCGATCGTGTAGGCCGATGCAGCTGGGGTCGTGCCGAAGTAGGAGGCCGCGACGATTTCGCGCAACAGGCCGACGACTCGCGAGACACCCGTGCCGATCGAGAAGATCGCCGTGTTGACGGCCACTCGGCCCCCCCGCGGTTGTCGCGGTGTGGGCACGGTGGCTTCTCCGGTGGCGGACAAGGCCGCTATAGTACGGCGCTCCACCGATGGCCAACATCCATTCACAGAAGAAGCGGATCCTGCGCAGCGAGCGCGAGCGTTTGGAGAACCGTAACTACACCTCTGCCGTCAAGACCTATTTCCGGCGCCTCGAAGCGACGGTGCAGGGCGGCGGCGAGCACGCCAAGGCCGAGTCCGAGCACCGCGAGCTGGTCAAGACGATCGACAAGGCCGTCAAGCGCGGCGCGCTGCACCGCAACACCGGCGCACGCAAGAAGAGCCGCGCGGCGCGCGTGCTCGCCGGCATCAAGTCCTGAAGGCCTGTCCCGCTAGGTCCTGAAGGCTTGTTCCGCTGGGGTACCTGCGGGGGGGCGGAAGGGCGCTATACCTGGAGGCTCTGAGCAGTAATCGTCTGGATCGCGCTCAGAGCGAGCGTGTCTTCATCCAGGCCCGAGCGTCGCGAGCGGTGTGCGCTCACGGGATCGCCGCCGCGCGTATCGAGTTCGAGGTCGGCGAGGACGCCGAGCGCCGCGCGCAGCCGCTCGGGCTCTGTGCGGGCGACATCGGCGACGAAGCGCTCGGCGGCGCGAGCGGGCATGCGCAGGCCACGCTTGACCTCGGCAACCGACGCTCCCTCCTGCAAACGCAGCGAGATCGTCAGCGCCTCGCGCAACCGCGCGGCCATCAGGTAGGTGAGCCCCGATAGGCGCTCTCCCTGCTGGCGCACACTCAGGTAGACGCGTGTCGCGGCGCGCGCGTCGCCTCCCACGAGCGCGTCGGCCAGCGAGAAGGCTCGCCGCTCGGCCGACCGGGCCGCCCTCCGCTCCACGTCCTCGACGCTCACCCGCGTCTGGCCATCCGTGTGGGCGACTTCCAGGGAAAGCTTCTCCAGCTCCCGCAGGAGCCGCTGCTGGCGCTCACCCACCTGGGCCACCAGCGCCTTTGCCGCCGCCGTGTCGAGCTGCAGACCCATGCGTGCGGCCTGCTCGCGCGCCCACTTGGGCAGCTCCCAAGGCTTGACGGCGGACTCCACGACGACCTGTCCCCCGGCCTTGCCGACGGCCTTGTGCAGCGCCGGCGGGGCCTTCGCGCGAGCGTCCTCGCGCGCGAACAGGGCGACGGTCATATCGGGAGGCAGTTCGCTGAAGACCGCCAGCAGGTCACGCTCGACGTCGGCCTGCTTCCAGCGCTCGACGCCCTCGACCATGATCACGCGGCGGCCGATCGCGAAGGTCATCGCGCACAACGCCGCGGCGACGCCTGCGGGGGTGCCCTGCTCACCCTCCAGCAGCTCCACGCTCGACGCGTCGCCCCCGGCCTCGGCGAGCGCCCGCAGGCGCGCGCGGCGCTCGGCGATCGCGCCGTGGTCGTCGCCGTGGATCAGATAGGCGGGCTTCAGCTCGGGCATCAGCGCACCACCAAGTTCACCAGCTTGCCCGGCACCACTATCTCCCTGACCACCTGCTTGCCGTCGATGTGGGCCTGCACGTTGGGCGCCGCGCGGCACAACTCCTTCAGCTCCTCCGGGCTGGCATCGGCCGCGGCCTGCACACGGTCGCGCAGCTTGCCGTTGACCTGGCAGACCAGCTCGTAGACGTCGCGCTCCAGCAGCGACTGGTCGGCCTGCGGCCAGGGCTGCTCCCACACGCGCTCGCCGGTGAGGCGGTCATAGATGTCGGCGCAGACGTGCGGCGCGAAGGGGAACAGCAGCGAGGCAGCCGTGGAGAGAGCGAAGCGCTGGGTCGAGACACCCGCCTGCTCGCGCAGGCGCGAGCACTCGTTCAACAGCTCCATCACGGCCGCGATGGCCGTGTTGAAAGCAAAGCGGCGCAGGTCGGTCGAGACCTTGTCGATCGCCCAGTGCGTCTTGCGCAACAGCTCCAGCTCGGCCTCCTCCGGACTCCCCTCTCCCCCACCTTTTCCCGTCGCACCGGCCTCTCCCCTCGCATCCGCCCCCTCCGCACCGGCCCCTCCCTCTGCATCCGCCTCCTCCGCACCGGCCCCCGCCTCTGCATCGGCGTCCTCGGCGCCGGCCCGCTCGCCGCGCTCGGCCGTCTCCGCGGCCAGCCGCCAGAGGCGCCCAAGGAAGCGGTGGACGCCCTCAACGCCGTCGTCTGACCAGTCGGCGTCCTGGTCGGGAGGACCGACGAACAGGATGTAGCAGCGCGCGGTGTCGGCGCCCAGGCGATCGACGATCGAGGCGGGCGAGACGACATTGCCCTTGGACTTGCTCATCTTGGCGCCGTCCTTGGTGACCATGCCCTGCGTGAAGAGCGCCCGGAAGGGCTCCTGGAAGTCGAGGTGGCCGAGGTCGGCCAGGGCCTTGGTGAAGAAGCGTGCGTAGAGCAGGTGCAGGATCGCGTGCTCGACGCCGCCGATGTACTGGTTGACGGGCATCCACTGCCGCAGCACGGCCGGGTCCCAGGCGGCGGTGTCGTTGGCGGCATCGCAATAGCGCAGGAAGTACCAGGAGGAGTCGACGAAGGTGTCCATCGTGTCGGTCTCGCGGCGAGCCGCGCCGCCGCAGGCGGGACACGTCGTGGCCACCCACTCCTCGGCCGCGCCCAGCGGCGAGCGGCCCTGCGGGGCGTAGTCCTCGATGTCGGGCAGCTCCACCGGGAGATCCGCCTCGGGCACGGGCACCATGCCGCAGTCGGCGCAGTAGACGACCGGAATCGGACAGCCCCAGTAGCGCTGGCGCGAGACGAGCCAGTCGCGCAGGCGGTAGTTGACCGAGGCGTGGCCCTTGGCGTCGCGGTCGAGCCACTGCACGATCGCGCCAAGCGCCTCGCGGTTGCCCATCCCGTCGAAGTCGGCGTGCGAGTTGACCAGCGGACCGTCGCCGGTGTATGGCAGGCTGAGGTCGCTACGCTCCCAGCTCGCCTGCGCGTGTGCAGCGGCGAAGTCGGGCGGCGCGGGCTCGGAGGCACCCTCGATCACGCGGCGAATTGGCAGCTCGTAGGCGCGCGCGAAGGCATGATCGCGCTCGTCGTGCCCCGGGACGGCCATGATCGCGCCGGTGCCGTACTCCATCAATACGTAGTCGGCGACATACATCGGGATCTGCTCGCCGTTGACTGGGTTGGTGACGGTGCGCCCCAGTGGCACGCCGGTCTTGGGGCGCTCGGCGGAGCCGCGCTCCTCGTTGGACTCGGTGAGGGCATGGTTGATGTAGTCGCGCACCTCGGCCTCCTGCGGGGTGCCCTCGGCGAGGCGCAACACGTCGGGGTGCTCGGGAGCCATCACGAAGAAGGTGGCCCCGAAGAGTGTGTCTGGGCGGGTGGTGAAGACGGGGTAGTCAACCGCGAGCGCCTCGCAGCGGAAGGTCACCTCGGCGCCCTCCGAGCGCCCGATCCAGTTGCGCTGCATGGTCTTGACGTGCTCGGGCCAGTCGATCCCCTCTAGATCGCCGAGCAGCCGCTCGGCGTAGTCGGTGATGCGCAGGAACCACTGCTCCAGCTGCCGCACCTCGACCTCGGCGCCGCAACGCTCGCAGCAGCCATCCACGACCTGCTCGTTGGCGAGGACCGTCTGATCGTTGGGGCACCACTTGACGGCGGCCTCCTTGCGGTAGGCCAGGCCGGCGTGCAGCAGCTGCAGAAAGATCCACTGCGTCCAGCGGTAGTAACTCGGTTCATGGGTGCTCAGCTCGCGCGACCAGTCGATCGAGATGCCCCACGAGCGGAACTGGCGCTGGAAGGAGGCGATCGAAGCGGCGATCGACTCGCGCGGATGCACGCCGGTCTTGATCGCGTGGTTCTCGGCCGGCAGGCCGAAGGCGTCGTAGCCCATCGGGTGCAACACGCGCTGGCCCAGGCGGCGGTGAAAGTGCGCGATGGCGTCGCCGACGGAGTAGACCTTCAGGTGCCCGATGTGCGGCTCGCCGCTCGGGTAGGGCAGCATCTCGAGCACGTATGACTTCGGCGCCGCGTGCGCGTCGGCGGGATCGTTGGATACCTCCCAGGTGCGCTCGGAGGCCCAGACGGCCTGCCAGCGGGGCTCGATCTCCTGCGGGTCGTAACGGCGCTCGTCGCTCATCGAAGAGCGGAGGTTAGAGCCTATCCCGGCTGGGCGGAAAAGCGCGAGTAGGCCCGCACAGTCTCGACGATCTCGGCGGGCGCCCGATCTGGCGAACCCGCGTCGAAGGGAGGCTGCGGGTCGTACTCGATGCCGAGCTGGATGGCCTGCGCCAGCTCGTCGCCGGCAATCCGCGCGACCAAGCTGAGCGCCATGTCGATCCCCGCCGAGACGCCGGCGGCGGTGACGATCTTTCCGTCGAACACCACGCGCTCGTAGACAGGCTCGGCGCCGAGCGAGCCCAGCTCCTCCATCGCCGCCCAGTGGCTGGTGGCGCGCCTGCCCGCCAGCAGACCGGCTGCGGCGAGGACGAGCGAGCCGGTGCAGACCGACGTGGTCCACGTCGACGTCTCGTGTACCTGGCGCAGCCACTCGTGCAGCGGCCCGTCCTGCATCAGCGCCGCCTGCCCGGGTCCGCCGGGGACGAGCACGATGTCGGGCGCCGGCGCTTCGGCCAGCGAGGCATCGGCCACGAGTCCCAACACGCCGGTGTCGGTGCGCGTGGGACCGACCTCCTCGGCCACGAACTTCGTGGTCGCACCGGGTATGCGGCTGAGAACCTCGTAGGGACCTACGGCATCGAGCGCAGTGAAGCGCGGGTAGATGAGGATCGCGATGTTCATGGCTGGCAGTCTCCTTTGTCGGTTGAGTCAGTCAAGCTCGAGTCAGTCAAGCCGCGGCGACACCCTGAAAACGACGGCGATACTCGGCGGGTCCTACTTCGAGCGTGCGCAGGAAGACGCGGCGCATCGTCTCGGCGGTCCCGAAGCCGCAGGCCAAAGCGACGGCGCCGATGGGATCGGATGTGTCCTCCAGGCAACGGCGCGCCGCCTCCAGGCGTACGCGCTCGACGTAGCGCGCGGGCGTGATACCGACCTCGGCGCGAAAGCTCCGCGCGAAGTGGCGCGGGCTGAGGTGCGCGCGCTCGGCCATCGCCTCTACGGACAGCTCCGCGCCGGGATTCTCGACAGCGAAGCGCTGGACCTCGCGCAGAGGCTCGCGTCCGGGCTGCTCGGCGAGGAGGGCGGCGCTGAACTGCGACTGGCTGCCGGGTCGGCGCAGGAAGAGCACGAGGTGGCGGGCGATCGCGAGCGCCAGATCACGGTCGAGGTCCTCCTCGACGAGAGCCAGCGCAAGGTCCATACCGGCGGTGACCCCGGCTGAGGTCCAGACGGAGCCGTCGCGCACGAAGATCGGCTCCGGATCCACCTCCACGCGGGGATAGCGCCTGGCCAACTCAGCGGCCGAGGCCCAATGTGTGGTGGCGCGGCGCCCGTCGAGCAGGCCCGCCTCGGCGAGCAGGAAGGCGCCGGTGCAGACCGACGCGGTGCGCCGCGCACGCGGGGCGGCGCGCGCAAGCCAGTCGACGAGCGCGCGGTCGGTGGCGGCCTTCATGCAGCCAAGGCCGCCGGCGACGAGCAGCGTGTCGATGCGCGCGGGCGCATCGGCAAGCGCGCCGTCGGGGGTCAAGGTGAGCCCGCTCGATGTAGCCAGGGCAGCGCCGTCGCGACTGAGGACGCGCACGCGGTAGCCGCGCTCGCGGTAATGACGCTCCCGGCGCTCGGCGGACTCCGTGCGACTGCGTGCTGCAACATCGAGGAGCTGCTGGGCGCCGACGAATACCTCCAGCGGTCCGCTGAGATCGAGGCTCTGCACACCGGGGTAGATCACGATGACCACCTCGCGGGGAACTTGAGAGGAACTCATGGCATCGATCATCGCTCAACTCCGATCCGTCCGCAAGGACCGATTTCCCACGATTCCTGCCATATGGCTTCGGCGGTTTACCATGCCGGCATGGAATCCGAGCAGGCGCCGAGGCGCGTCGCGAGCATCATCGACGCAGCCGAGCAGACGGCCGCCGGGCTGCGCGAGCATGCCGAGGAGCGCGCCCGCGAGCGCATCGCCGAAGCCGAGCGGGCGGCCGAGAACCGCATCAAGGCGGCCGAGGCCGAGGCAGCCGAGATCCTGCAGTCCGCGCGCACGCAAGCCGCGAAGCTGCTGGAGGAGGAGCTGGCACGCGAACGCGCCGCAGCCCACACCAAGACGCAACAGCTGCACAGCGACGCGCGCGAGGAGGCCCGCGCGATCCTTGGCGAGGCCCACGCGGCGGCGCGCGAGGTGCAGCGCGAGGGCAGCGAGCTATCCGGCAACCTGCGCGAGCTGTCGACCTCTCTGCGCAACAACGCCGAGCGCCTGCTGCGCGACGTGCGCCTCGCCCACGGCAGCATGACGGCGCGCCTGGACCAGGCCACACCCGGCCGCGAGATCCGCGAGCGGCCGACGGCGCGGCCCGACGGCGATCTCGACGTGCCGGAGTTCATGCCGCGGGAGTAGCCTCGCGGGCGGCAAGCTCGCGCTCGCGCCCACGCCGCGCGGCTGCTCCCGTCGGCGTCGGTCTTGCAGCTCCTGCAGATGGAGATCCGCGGCGCCAGCAGATAAGATCAGTCAGGTCTGGGGCTATAGCTCAGCTGGGAGAGCGTCGCGCTGGCAGCGCGAAGGTCGTCGGTTCGAGCCCGACTAGCTCCATTGAACTTGTCTGTGCGCAAACCACGGGCGCGCCGACGCGGTAGGTGGGCAGGATTTCGCGGCTGCTGTTGATGCGCAGCAGGGCCTTCGATTACGGCCGGTTCCTTAACGAGTTGTTTGTCCTGCAAGCAGCCGGCTTGCTGTCCTTGGCCGAACGGACGCATCCCCTTCGGCTATGAACGCAACGACCGCAAGGAACTGATCCCCTGGTTTGGTCGGTGTCGCCGTTGGCGATGACGTGGGCGAGCTGGTCAGCGACGACGTGGAGCGCGGCCGTGTCGGGCGTTGTCGGCGTGTCTGTGTGCGCTCATGCGCGACAACCGCGCTCCGCTGCAAGAGCTCGGAGCATGTCCAGGCCGTTGCCAACGGTGCCGTGTTCGCGTTTCTCGGCTGCGTCCACATGCCGCAGAATCTCGGTGTCTGTCCAGAGCGTCACGGCCGGCAAGCGTAGCGGCTGCGTCGGGAGCCTGGGCGAGCGCGAGCCGCGCTATTCAAGCTCGGGGTCGGGCACCCGATCTGCCGTCACGACAGGCTCACAGTCCGGGATTTCGGCCGCGAACGAAGCGATGGCCTCGGACCGTAGGGCCAACCCGAACTCCACCACACGGTTCACCGTCTCGCGGTAGTGGACATCGCCGTCGTGGAAATCGACTATCTCGGAGGCGAGGACGCGCTGTTGTTCGCTGCCGTAGCAAATGCCGGTGGCCTTGGTGCCGTTGTGGTAGAGCATCACCGGGCTACCCGACAGGCCCTCGATCACCGGGAATGACAGTACGGCACGAGAGTAGTTGTCGGTATAGAAGCGAACGACGTTGCCAGCGAAGTAGCCGTCGTAAAGGGCATCCACTCGACCGCTCTGCGAATAGAAGCCGTAGGTGTGTATCGACTCACCGACGCGGAACTCCGGCGCCGGCAACAGCGGATAGCGCTTGCTGGGTCGATCCAACGCACGCGGCAGGAACGCAAGATCGAGGGCGTCGTCTTTGGGGTAGATGACATTCTCGATCAGCAGGGCACGAGGGTCGCCAAGACGGTCAATGACGGCGAGCCTTGCGTCCGGCTTGGACACGACATGCCGGCACGTAATCAGCCCGCCATCCTCGGTGATCGGGAACGAGTTGCCGCACAACCACTCGGGTTCGTCTTGATCGTTGAGCGCCACTACTGGGAATAGGACACTTCCGCCAAGAGCGCGCGTACTTCGGTGTGGTGCCCGCGGATGGGGGTATGCGCCAAATGGAGGGAAGCTCGCCCGATAATCTGCGCCGGGACCTCGCGGAGGTCTGCGTCTCGTTCAACGGCGGGATTGAGCGACTCGGGAAGCGGCACGCCAGTGTTCTTGAGCAGGCCCGCGTGGCAGGCGCTATGTATGCGGGCATCCTGCGCGTGCATCCCTTTGCTGACGGGAACCACCGCACGGGCTTCGTTGCGCTCTCGGCAGCACTGTGGTCTTTGGGACTACCCGCCGTCGAATTCGCGCAGGACGTGGACATGACCGACCACGACGATGTCGTCGCGCCGGCCCTCTTCTCGCCCGACGGGGACATCGAGCCGTTCGCGCGGCTCCTCGCGGCGCGCATCGAACACGCGAGAAAGCCCGCGACATGAGATACCCTCAGGGCATGGAAAACGGCCTGCATCGCTCGAATGGAGCGCATGACGTGGCGCAGATCGCGCGCGGCGATCGACTCGTGGACGCGACCCCCGAGGCTCTCCGGGAGTTGGCTGAAAGCGCGATGCTGCTCTCCCAGGGCGCCCGTCGCGCGATCGAGATGAAGCGCGCAGCCAACAATGGAAGTACGGACCCAACGGTGCCCGCTACTCCAGCGGCAGCCGAAGCGCGCTCCTCCTGAGCGCAAGCAAGCACCGCGTCAACCGATGCCCACCGTGCGCCGCCATCAGCGCATGGTTTGCGCACAGAGAAGTTTCGCCCATTTCCGGGGAAGAAAGCAGCGCCAATCCAAATCCGAGTTCCGACGGCGGCGCCCTTGATCAGCAGCCACCCCTTGAGCATGGTGCCCGATCACGGTGCATGTCAGTGCCCGACGTCGCTATAGAAACATTTTTCCCCATCTGCCGCGAACCGCCCAGCCCGTGGGATCAGCCAACTGGAGCGCTTGCCGTCGTGGTCCTTGACCGCTCTCGACTCGGCTTGATGCTGTCTCTGACCAGTCCTATTCTCGCTTCCCCCCAGAAGCCATAAGAGGCTTCACAACCAGGGAGCTGAACGAAATGCGAGCTATAACGATACTGATCATCGGACTGGCGGCAGCCACCTTTTGCACCATGGAGTCCTCGGCCGTTGCCGCTTCCCCGGCCTGGTGGCACTGCGCAAGCGTGGTAAAAGGATATTTCGAAGATAAAGGCTGCACGAAAGTAAATGAAAAAAGTGGCGGCTTTGAATGGGAATCGATAGGAAAAGCCGTAGGCATCAAAGGAAAAGGCTCGCTGAACTTTGCAGACTCGGCTGCCAGCTCCGGCTCTCTTAGAGCGCCTAACAGAAAGAGGTTTTGGGATGCTGTTGTCGTAGACGGTGTCTATGGCGAAACCACTGGTCAGTGATGGGTTGTGGGCTCGGATCGAGCCGTTGTTGCCGTGCGTGGAGCGGCGGTACCGGTATCCGGGTCGCAAGCGGGTGCCCGACCGGCAGGCTTTGACGGGCGTCCTGTTCGTGCTCAAGACGGGCATCCCGTGGGAGGATCTGCCCCAAGAGATGGGTTGTGGGTCGGGGATGACGTGCTGGAGGCGGCTGCGGGACTGGAACGAAGCGGGGGTCTGGGAACGCTTGCACCAGGTGCTCTTGGATGAGTTGCAGGACGCGGGCCAGTTGGACTGGTCCCGTGCGGTGGTGGACAGCTCGCATGTGCGGGCCAAAGGGGGGGCGAGAAAACCGGTCCCTCGCCCGTCGATCGGCGCCGGCCGGGCTCCAAGCACCACGTGATCTGCGACGGCCGGGGAACCCCTCTGGCCGCGACTCTCACCGCCGCGAACCGCAACGACATCACCGAGCTCCTGGCGCTCGTTCGACCGCGTTCCCCCGACCGGCGCTCACGGCAAGTTCAAGCCGAAAGCTCTGCTCGCCGACCGGGCGTATGACAGCCGCAAGCACCGCAAGGCGCTCCGCGAGCGCGGCATCACGCCGCGTATCGCCAAGCGCAAAACCAGCCACGGCTCAGGGCTCGGCAAAGAACGATGGGTGATCGAGCGCACGATCTCCTGGCTGCACCAGCACCGCCGCCTGGAGCGCCGCTACGACCGACGCGCCGACATCCACGAAGCCTTCCTCACCATCGGCTGCGCCCTCATCTGCCACCAACAACTCCAACACTCATTCTGTTAGGCGCTCTTAGAGCGCCTAACAGAAAGAGGTTTTGGGATGCTGTTGTCGTAGACGGTGTCTATGGCGAAACCACTGGTCAGTGATGGGTTGTGGGCTCGGATCGAGCCGTTGTTGCCGTGCGTGGAGCGGCGGTACCGGTATCCGGGTCGCAAGCGGGTGCCCGACCGGCAGGCTTTGACGGGCGTCCTGTTCGTGCTCAAGACGGGCATCCCGTGGGAGGATCTGCCCCAAGAGATGGGTTGTGGGTCGGGGATGACGTGCTGGAGGCGGCTGCGGGACTGGAACGAAGCGGGGGTCTGGGAACGCTTGCACCAGGTGCTCTTGGATGAGTTGCAGGACGCGGGCCAGTTGGACTGGTCCCGTGCGGTGGTGGACAGCTCGCATGTGCGGGCCAAAGGGGGGGCGAGAAAACCGGTCCCTCGCCCGTCGATCGGCGCCGGCCGGGCTCCAAGCACCACGTGATCTGCGACGGCCGGGGAACCCCTCTGGCCGCGACTCTCACCGCCGCGAACCGCAACGACATCACCGAGCTCCTGGCGCTCGTTCGACCGCGTTCCCCCGACCGGCGCTCACGGCAAGTTCAAGCCGAAAGCTCTGCTCGCCGACCGGGCGTATGACAGCCGCAAGCACCGCAAGGCGCTCCGCGAGCGCGGCATCACGCCGCGTATCGCCAAGCGCAAAACCAGCCACGGCTCAGGGCTCGGCAAAGAACGATGGGTGATCGAGCGCACGATCTCCTGGCTGCACCAGCACCGCCGCCTGGAGCGCCGCTACGACCGACGCGCCGACATCCACGAAGCCTTCCTCACCATCGGCTGCGCCCTCATCTGCCACCAACAACTCCAACACTCATTCTGTTAGGCGCTCTTAGAGTCGCATGCAGCGCCGAAATGTCTGGCACCGTCGGCCCGGAAAGCGAAGATCGGACAAAAACATTAGGGCTGTCCGGATGTACCGTCGTCAAAGGCACGTGTGAAAGCCCGAAAGTCACTGCCTCGCATCTTCCGTGGGACACCAAAATGACAAGCACCAAATTGACAAGCGCAAAACTGTCAGGGAGTAGCGCTGAAGCGGAAGACGCCGTTGAAGAAGGTGGTTCGGGTTCACCCGGGTACACAATCATGTGCGGTAGCAAACCGATATTTGAAGACGAATGCGAATTCGGCAAAGCAGGCACAGCTCTGACCAACATATCCGCGGAAGGTGCTGTACAGATCAAATTCGAGAGTAAAATGATCAAAGCATCGTGCAATCACGGCGAAAAAGGCTCCAAATCCGCCACTGGCACGATCGAAGGCAGCATCGATGTCACTGAACAGGCCGGCGAAGCGATACGGATTGCGCCAGCGGTGGGTGTCGGTATCACACACATTGGAGGCACCGCTGGAGGCGGTGCGCAATCATGTGCTTTTACGTTGCTGAACCAGACATGTGAAATCAGTGTCGAAAATGTCGGCATAGAAACATTTGAAATAAGGCGTCAGGAAACCGTTGAATTTGTCGGTGGAGTAATGTCCAAAGGACGATACTTTAAACTGCGCTCGCCGCCCATGTTCGAATGTGTAAGCTCCGGGCTCGTAACCCGCGGCACATCACTTGCTACTGGAGAAACCTGCAGGGCAGAAGTCATCCTTGGAGCAGAACCTCCAGGAGGCACGGCCCTCGGAGGGTACGAAGTCAGGGTGAGGTCCGCTGGCGGATTCGCGGCGGGAGAAGTCCTAGGTCTCACCAAGTAACGCGGCGATTCATTCGCGTCTGTCGTCTCTATCGCTGTGTGCCCCGGGACGACCGGGGCACACAGCGTGCGCCCGCCTATCTTCGATAGGCTGCCTGATCATGAGCACAGTTCGGGCGTGGGCACTCGTCGCCGTGGCCGCAGGGCTTTTCGCCTATGCGACTGGCATGTCCAGAGCAGCAAGCACAAGCCATGCACCTCGTCACAGGTGCCCGCCACTCGGCGCCCACGTAATCGCACAGGATCGCGTCCTGCGCATTTACGAGACCGCCCCACGATCATCGCACAAGTACGCGGTGAGAGCGTGCCGTCGGGACGCCAGCGCGTCGATGACGCTACTGCCCTCCGAACGGCATTTTGGCCTTTCCCGTTCGGTGGGGCAGTTCGTGCTCGCAGGCAACATCGTGGGGTACATCGAGACGCGGCATGGCGTGGACTCGGGAGCGACTACGCTGATCGTCGTAGAAGTAGCATCCAGACGCACGCTCCACGAAATCGCTGCGGGACACTACGTAGACGCCGGATTTGTCTTCTCCGAAGGCGTCACCGACTTCGTGGTCAGCAATCGTGGCTCCATCGCGTGGATCGCGGAACGCAAGCAGAGAGGATCGTCCGAAGAAGAGCGCACCGTGCAGGTGGTTGGACCGACAGGGATCGTGACCGTAGATGACGCGAGCACGACAATCGACCCCACTTCGTTGCAGCTCCTCGGTCATACGCTGAGCTGGTCGGACGGGGGCGTGAGACGCACAGCACCTATGCCCTGAACACGCGCTTGGCGTCGCACCTTGCGTTTCGTGAGCGGGCGACCACGCCACGTGGGCATCCAAGTCATCGAAGGTCGTCCGCGCTACCACAGGGCGTGAAGACCCCCGGAACGGTCCCTGTGCAGTCCCCTCGGGGACAGGCCAAACCGCCGGGTTTCATTCGTCCCGGCTACTACAGACGGCGAGAGTCACTGCGGAGTACGACATCTCCCCCGCAGGCGTTCAGCGTCGACATACGGTGATGGCATCCGCATAACCGCTCAAGTCGTAGCGCCCATTGGGCCCCCAGGAGTCAAGCTGGCGCTCCACCTGCAACCCACGCTCGGCCGCTAGGGCCGCAAATAGATCACGCGACATCGGTGAACGCCAGCCTTGACGGGATGGCAGTTGGCCACGATTGCGTCCCTCAGAGTGATGCACAACCGCGACACCGCCGGGTGTGAGCACACGCGCAATTTCCTCAAGATAGGCCGCTTGATCGCGCGGCGCCACGTGCACGAATACATCGAATGACCACACAGCGTCGATCGAGCCGTCTTCCACACTAGGCAGATCGCTCCCGGACGAAAGGATGTACTGGATGCGTGTATCACCGCTGAAACGTTCCCGGCACAGCTCAAGCGGTCGCTCACTTACATCTACGAGCACTAGGCGCGAGGCGCGCGCCGCAAGAACCTGCGACCAACGTCCGGCGCCCGGCCCGATCTCCAGCACAGAGGCGCCCACTGGAATCCAGCGGGCAAGCACGTTCTCGATAAGTGCCTGCTTCCATTGGAGCGAAGCGTTCCACTCCTCTCCGCGCCCGCTCCAGTCATAGTCCGACCACTTTCGGCGGTTATCGAGCGGCGAGTTCCCACGCCACCGCAAGTGCGCTGGCCCGAGCACGCCGCGCCGTTGCTCGGCCATCAGCTGGCGGTCCTCGATCGCAGAGCGCACCCGGCGCACCGTGTGGCGTACGAAGCGCAGAAGCGCTCCTTTCATCGTCCCCCCTTAGAGCGCCTAACAGAAAGAGGTTTTGGGATGCTGTTGTCGTAGACGGTGTCTATGGCGAAACCACTGGTCAGTGATGGGTTGTGGGCTCGGATCGAGCCGTTGTTGCCGTGCGTGGAGCGGCGGTACCGGTATCCGGGTCGCAAGCGGGTGCCCGACCGGCAGGCTTTGACGGGCGTCCTGTTCGTGCTCAAGACGGGCATCCCGTGGGAGGATCTGCCCCAAGAGATGGGTTGTGGGTCGGGGATGACGTGCTGGAGGCGGCTGCGGGACTGGAACGAAGCGGGGGTCTGGGAACGCTTGCACCAGGTGCTCTTGGATGAGTTGCAGGACGCGGGCCAGTTGGACTGGTCCCGTGCGGTGGTGGACAGCTCGCATGTGCGGGCCAAAGGGGGGGCGAGAAAACCGGTCCCTCGCCCGTCGATCGGCGCCGGCCGGGCTCCAAGCACCACGTGATCTGCGACGGCCGGGGAACCCCTCTGGCCGCGACTCTCACCGCCGCGAACCGCAACGACATCACCGAGCTCCTGGCGCTCGTCGACCGCGTTCCCCCGACCGGCGCTCACGGCAAGTTCAAGCCGAAAGCTCTGCTCGCCGACCGGGCGTATGACAGCCGCAAGCACCGCAAGGCGCTCCGCGAGCGCGGCATCACGCCGCGTATCGCCAAGCGCAAAACCAGCCACGGCTCAGGGCTCGGCAAAGAACGATGGGTGATCGAGCGCACGATCTCCTGGCTGCACCAGCACCGCCGCCTGGAGCGCCGCTACGACCGACGCGCCGACATCCACGAAGCCTTCCTCACCATCGGCTGCGCCCTCATCTGCCACCAACAACTCCAACACTCATTCTGTTAGGCGCTCTTAGGCTTTACGGCTAGCCTCCGGCTCGGGCTGGCCAATGATGACGGTCGTTCCAACACACGGAATAACTGAATGTTGCGGGGTGCAGTTCCCTGGCGCTACGAGCGCCTGGATGGTCCAGGTCACTGGATGCAGCTCGAGGCGCCGGATGCGTGAACCGGCTGCTGATAGATTTCCTGCCAGCATGAACTTCCCCCGTGAATGGTGCAGAGGCGCCCGCGAGTTCAGTGAGTTCGGCGCCGCGGTGAGGGGCTGAGCGGCGGATGGCCCGGATCGTGATGCTGGGCGGTGGGGTGTGCGGGCTGGCCTCCGGGCTGATGCTGGCGCGCGACGGGCACGAGGTCACGGTGCTCGAGCGCGACGCGGCGCCCGTGCCCGGGTCTGTCGATGAGGCGTGGGAGGGGTGGTCGCGCGATGGTGTGAGTCAGTTCCGCATGGCCCATTTCCTGCAGCCCGGCGGTCGAATCGTGCTGGAGCAGGAGCTCCCCGACGTCTTTGACGGGCTCGTCTCGGCGGGCGCGATGCGTATGGACCTGCTCGAGCGGATGCCCCCCACCGTGGTTGATCGCACCCCGCGAGCCGGCGATGAGCGGTTCATGACCTACACCGCTCGCCGTCCAGTCTTTGAGCAGGTGCTGGGACGGGCCGCGGAAGACGAGCCCAGACTGCAGGTACGTCGAGGTGTGACCGTGAAGGAGCCGATCATGCAGCTCGGCAGCGGGACGCCGCACGTGACAGGCGTACGCCTTGACTCAGGTGAGGCGCTGCAGGCCGACCTGGTGGTGGACGCGATGGGCCGGGGATCGCGACTGCCGCGCTGGTGCAGCGACGCGAACATCGGGCCGCTGCACGAAGAGTCCGAGGATTCCGGGTTCATCTACTACGGCCGGTACTTCCGCTCGCAGGACGGCACAACGCCGCAGGCCTTCGGCCCGCTGCTCGCGCCGTTGGGAACGTTCTCGATCCTGACTCTTCCATCAGACAACGGCACGTGGTCGGTGACGGTCTATATCTCAAGCGGGGACCAGGCGCTGAAGCGGTTGCGCGATCCAGACGCGTGGAGCGCCGTCGTGAAGGCGTGCCCGGCACACGCGCATTGGCTTGACGGCGAGCCGATCAGTGACATGATTGCGATGGGAGGGGTGATCGATCGCTACCGCCGTCCGCTGCGCGACGGGCAGGTCCAGCTCACCGGCATCGCGCTGCTCGGCGACGCCAGCGCGTGCACGAACCCCTCGCTGGGTCGCGGGATGTCGCTGGGGCTGCTGCACGCGAAGTGCCTGCGCGAGGTGGTCGGCTCGCATTTGCAGGATCCACTCGAGTTCGCGCAGGCATGGGATGCCGTCACCGAGGCACAGCTGACTCCCTGGTATCGGGAGACGGTTGCGGAGGATCGCAGCCGACTGAGCGAAATGGAGGCGTTGCGCGATGGACTGGAGCCGCCACAGCCGAGCGACCCATCGCAGGCCCTGCCGGGGGCGCTGCTCACGGCGATAATGCACGATCCCGACCTCTTCAGGGCCTTCCTCGAATCCCGTAGCTGTCTGACGCCGTTGAGCGAGACCTTCGCACGAGCGGGCGTGCCCGAGCGAATCCTTGAGCTGGCGGGCGAACATGAGCGGCTGCAGTTGCCGGGCCCCGACCGCGAGGAATTGCTGGGCCTGCTCGGCTGATACGGCAGATGGACGTTTCTGGACCTCAAACAAACCATTTTTCCGTCCGACGGTCAGAACGCGTCGCGTGTACCCCCTCGTCAGCCGTACCGTAGTCCGCGTCGGCAATCATGCCTACAGGACCGGGAGCTAGAAGTCGATGCGGTTAGCAAATGCCCAGTGCTCGTGGGCGCCTGTACGGCGCTATCTTCGTGGTCATCCTTCTCGGCGGCGCTAGCTTGTCGATCGGGACGCCTGCCAGCACCAGCACCCCACACGCATCAGTTCAATCCACCACGACTGCACAAACGCCAGTCGCGGCCGCCACGCCGCAGAGGCCCGGCACATGTCGGATCGCGCCACCCCAGGTCCATTTCCCGATTGGCGAATGGACGGCTACAGAGACGATCCTGACCACGGACGCCATCGACGGATGCGCCGGGGAACGGCTGGTGCGTCCTTGGGACTTCCGACGCCTCTGCAAAGCCGGCACATGCGAGACCTATCTCTTCACCGCCAGCTACTACGGCGTGGGCGTAGCGCAGATCGTGCCCAACGGCCGGGACCGGTATCTCGCGGTCTTTCAACCTAAGACCCTCCCATGCCCACATCGCCCCGGAGAAGACACCGGAACCAACCGGAGCTACTCAACGATCACCCTGTGGTGGTCGCCAGACATGCAGATCGTCCACGGGCTGTCGCGGGAACACCAGGTTGGCCCCTGTGGCGGTGGTCCGGCCGAAACCTCTAGCTACGTGGCGAGACGCACAGATCCTGCCGCGAATCCACCAGCAGAAGGCCCCTAAATGTGAGGCACCGGACTTCGGACGGTGCACACCTCGAAGTAGAACGGGTCTCATGCTTCCCATCCCACCGCGAGAGATCTGCGGGGTGGCTCGCCGATTCGATCGTCATGGAGCACGTAGTCGGCGCGGCTACCGGAACTCCGTGCCGGCTGGGGCGGTCTCCTGCAGCCCGACGCGGTCGTGCAGGCGTCGCAGTGGTCTTGGCGCCCACCAGTTCCACTTGCCCATCAGCGCCATCAGAGAAGGCACCAGGAGCGCTCTGACGATGCTCGCGTTGACCGCGACCGCGAGCGCGGCGCCGAGGCCGAGCTGCTTGGTGAAGAACAGGGCTGAGGTGGTCAGGGCGCCGATCGCCACGCAGAACAGCAGCGCGGCGGCGGTGACGATCCGGCCGGTCCGCTCGATACCGAGCGCGATCGCCTCGCGGTCCGGCAGGCCATCGTCGTGGGCCTCCTTGATGCGGGCGATCACGAACACCTCGTAGTCGGTCGCCAGCGCAAACGCGACCACGAGCATCAGCACGAGGCTCGACTCTTCCAACCCGCCGAGCGGCGTGAACCCGAGCGGACCGGACAGGTGGCCGTCCTGAAAGATCAATACCTGCAGCCCGACGGCGACGCTCACGCTCAGTACGTTCATCGCGATCGCCTTGATCGGGATCGTCACCGAGCCGGTCATCACAAACAGGAAGCCCGCGGTGAGCGTCAGCAGAATCAGCAGCGCGAGCGGGATGCGCGATGCGATCGCTGACTTCTGGTCGGCGAAGAACGCGCTCGCGCCGCCCACCAGCGCGGCGTAGCGGTGTGTGAGCGCGCGCAGTCTGCCGAGCAGCTGCTGCTGGACGTCGGAGTACGGAGAGCCGTGGGGCAGCAGCACGATCTCCCAGGTGCCATGGCCAAGCTTGGCTGGGGCTGAGACGCTTCCGAGACGGCCCGCGACATCGGCTGCCGCCGCCGCGAGACGCTGAGCCGAGGAGTGTGGGCCCTTGAAGACGATTTCGGTTGCTTCCCCGGCGTTGGCCGAGAAGCTCCGGGCGAGCGCCGTTTCGACCTGGTGACTTTCCGCGCTCGCGGGCAGCAGGTTCGCGCCGGGGGAGATGAACTGCAGGTGCAGCGCGGGGATCGCCGCCGCGAGCAGGACAAGTGCGCTGACCAGCGCGACCGGAACGGGCCGGCGCACCACGCCGTGAGCCAGTCTCCACCAGCCGCCGTTTGCGGGCGCCCTCGCCGTGCGCGCCGCCCGGCGCGTCAGCCACGCCGGAGAGAGCGCGTCGATGCGCGGACCCAGGACGATCAGCACGGCGGGCAGAACGAGCAGCGACACCGCGCCGCCGCACAACACGACGAGCGCTCCGCCGATCCCCATCGATGAGAGGAAGCGGATCGGGAACACGAGCAGGCTCATCATCGCCGCCGCGACCGTCAGGCAGCTGAACAGCACCGTGCGGCCGACCGTCCGCAGCGTTCGCTCAATCGCCTCGTGAGCGCCGGCGCCGCCCGCGAGTTCCTCGCGGTAGCGGTAGAGCACGAACAGGCTGTAGTCGATCCCCAGACCAAGGCCCATGCCGCTGACGAGGTTCAGCGCGAACACCGAGATCGGCGTGAACTGGTCGATCAGCCGCAACCCCAGGAACGCGAGCACGATCGCAAAGCCGCCGACCAGCAGCGGTAGGAGCGCCGCGACCAGCCCCCGGAAAAACCAGAACGACAACAGCAGCAGAAACGGGAACGCAAGCAACTCGGCGCGAGCGAGGTCGTCGGTCGTGCGTTCGTTGAGTTCCTGGTTGATGAGCGCGTAGCCGCCGAAGCGCACGCTCATCCCCGCAAGCTTCACATCCGTCGGGGGCGCCGAGAGGGCGGCGCGGACACGCGCGATCGCCGTGGTCGCGTCGGTCGTGGTGGCATAAGCCGCGAGCACGACCGTTTCGCGACCGTTCCGCGAAAGCAGCGCGCGCATACGCGAAGCAGCTCCCGCCTCCCCATAGGCCAGGACGCGCTGGAACCCGTGCTGTCCTGAGAGCAGTGCAACGAGCGTTCCGACTGCACCCTGAGCCGCCGTGTCGGTCCCGATGTCGCGGCTGCTCTGCAGCAGCACGGCCACGTTGTAGTACGGGTTCTGCCTGGTCGCGGCCTGGATCGCGTCGTTCGTGCGTTCATACTGGGAAGCCGGATCCTGGAAATCCTGGCTTGAGCTGCCGAGCATCCCGGTGACGGGCAGGCCGAACACGGCCGCGACCACGAACAGCACGCCGGCCCCGGCCAGCACGCGCCGCGGGCAGCCTACGGCGAGCATCGTGAAGCGTCTAATCACGGCCTACTCCTCGATCAGCCGCCGGTGCACCGCCCAGCGGGTCAGCTCGTGGCGGCTCGAGAGCTGGAGCTTGCGCAGAACCGCGGAGACGTGCGCCTCGACGGTCTTCGCCGAGATACCGAGCTGGGCGGCGATCTCCTTGTACATGTATCCGCGCGCGATGTGCTGGAGCACCTCGCGCTCGCGCGGCGTGAGCAGATCGAGTTCCGGGTTGACCTGCGCGGCCGGGATCTCACCGGCGAAGGCGTCGAGCACAAAACCCGCCAGGCGCGGCGAGAACACGGCGTCGCCGTCGCGCACACGACACACCGCGCCAGTCAGCTCGGGGCCGGAGATCGTCTTGGTCACGTAGCCGCGCGCGCCCGCGCGGATCAGCGCGATCACGTCCTCGGCGGCATCGCTGACCGACAGCGCAAGAAAGCGAACGGCCGGGCGGCTCTCGCCGAGCCGCCGGATCACCTCCGCGCCACCGCCCCCCGGCATGTGCACGTCAAGCAAGACAACATCGGGCTCCAGCTCCTCAATCACGCACACGGCGCTCTCCACGTTGTCGCTCTCGGCCACGACCTCGACCTGCGGGCCGAGACTCGCGCGCACCCCGGCGCGGAACAGGTCGTGGTCGTCGACGATCACGACCCGTGCGACCGACCCCGATCCGTTGCTCACAACCCATCCCCACGCGATCGCCGGCCCCGACCTTCGGCCGATCCCACACTCACCCTCACCGCCGGTCCTCCCGATCGAGTGCGATCTCGACCTCTGTACCCCCGCCCGACAGGGCACGCACCGTAGCGACGCCGCCGGCACGGCGCATTCGTCCGATGATCGACTCGCGCACGCCGCGTCTGGCCGGCGGCACCGCCGCCGGGTCAAAGCCGGCGCCACGATCGCGGACGAACACCTTGATGCGCTCGTCGGAGAGTTCGGCGTACACGGACACCGGCGCCCGCCCGGCGAACTTCACGGCGTTGAGCATCGCCTCGCGAGCGGCGCCGACCACGGCGCCGGCGGGCTCATCCAGCGAGCAGTCACCCACGGCCACGACCTCGACCGTGCCGCCTGCCGTGGCCTCCACTTCGGCGGCCGCCGTCTCCAGGGCACCAGCGAGCCGCGCGCCGCGCTCGCGCGAGTCCCCTCCGGCCAGCCAGCCGCGTAGCTCGCGCTCCTGCCGGCGGGCAAGCGCAGCCACCCGCTGCGGATCCTCGGCGCTGCGCTGGATCAGCGCCAGCGTCTGCAGCACCGAGTCGTGCAGGTGCGCCCCGACATCGGCGCGCTCCTGGGAGCGGATCCGCTCGGTTCGCTCGGCCGCGAGGCTGCGCGCCAGACGACGCCACGAAGGGGCAAAGATCAAAGCGAGCGCGATCAGCATCGCGAGGCCAGCGAGCACCGTTTCGCCCGCCGGTCGCAACGCGCCGTTCGCCCACAGAAACGCAAATCCACCGGCGAGCACGAGCGTGACGCCGAGCCCACCGCGGCTCACCTCGGGCCGGCCGAGCGCGCGCACCCGCGCGGAGGGCTCCCGCGAGGGCGCGGCTGGCGAGGTCTCGGGCAGCCGATGGGCAGCCCAGCCGCGACGGCGCGCGGGCACAACGCCGGACGCCCGCCAAATCAAAAGCGCACCCAGCGCGGCGACCGCGGCCGGCCAGACGACCGCGTCTCCCGGCCAGGGGCCCGCCGCGCGCACGAACAGCATGCCGCTGGCGACCAGCAGCCCCGCGCCGATCGCGATTCTCATACCGCCGCGCGGCCGGTTCGCCGGGTGGGAGGACATCGCCGCTCATGATCTCAGCCGCGACCCCGGCCACGTCCGACCAGGCCACTGGCGAGCAGGATCGCCCCCAGCGCGCCGACGAGCACGGGCGCCATGTAGGCAAAACGGAGGTCGATCGTGCCATCCGCGTCGAGCACGAGCAGCACGCCCAGCGCAAAGACGGCGACGCCCGTCAACAGGACGGTGATGTTCGGCGAGCGCATCAGCGACTCGCCCCCGCCGGGAAATCGCAGGCTTCGTTGGTGCCGAGTTCACCTGTGTGGGAGTGAGCGTCGAACCAGCCACCCCCGCCGTTCCAGCCGCGTTCGATCGGGTGGTCGGCCACGAGCAGCGCGCCGAGCCCGACGTCCCCATTCAACACCAAGCGCGGCGTGTCCAGCGGGGGCGAAGGACGTTCGGACCAGTCCACATCGAGGCCTCCGGACCTCTGTTCGAGCGCCCCGGCATAACCGCCGCCGATCTGTGCGCTGGTAGCGACGCAGACGCCGCGGGGCACCAATACGACAAGCTCCCCCACGCCCAGCCGGACGTGCAGATAGGTGTCGCCCGGTGGGAACGCGACCTCACGCAGGTTGACTTCCAGGCGGCCTGCGCCAAGCCGATAATCGTGACGCACTTCGCTCAGGATGTGCGGGCGATAGGTGCGTTCGCCCACGCCGCCGTGCAGGTTGACGTGGGCCGCGGCGATCACCGCCACCGACAACACAAACGCCACGGCCGGTACTACCAGCCGGCGAGCCCAGCCCGTGAACGCGCTTAGCACGAGCGCCGCGCCGATCGCGACCACCACCCACGCGGCGAGGCGTCCATCCATGCCCGCAAGCCACGCGCCCGCCACCGCGAACAGGACCGACCAGACGGCGATCGCCGCCACGAACGCGAGACAGCCAAACAACCGGCGATCGGCGCTCGCGTGCCCCTGCTCCCCAGTGGGTCGGCGCAACCGCACCCAAACCAGCGCGGCGATGCTCCCCGCCAGCACGAGCGACCCAATCCCCACACCGAACCTCCACGCGCCGCGGTGTCCCGTGTGGGCGACCGCCTGGAGGGCGATCCCCGCCGCGACGACCACCACGACGACGCCGAGCACGCTCAGCCAGGACGAGCGGCTAAGCCAGATCGCCGCCCGGCTCGACCCCTCCTCCGGCACGAACAACAGGATCGCGAGGTACAGCGCGATTCCTACCCCGGAGAAGACCGCGAGTCCCACGAACACGATCCGAAACAGGATCGGATCGACATCGAAGTAAGCTCCCAGCCCGCTGCACACGCCGCCAATCAGGCGCCCGCGCCGTGTGCGGACGAGCCGGGGGCGGCGGGGGCGTTGCTCGTGCCCGCTCTCAGCGCTGGACATCGGCTGCACCGCGGGTGACTGCGCGGAGATCGGTGATCATCTCGAACATGGGGCACAGTCTCGCCCCGCGGCCGTGCCCGCGCAATTGGGAATGTCCCTTACCCGTGCCTAGTGCCGAGGAAGCTATGAGCATCGCTGAGCGCCCAGGCGCGCCAACCATTCGGCTTCCGCAAGCCGTTCGAAGCGCGCGCTCGACTGCGCTCAGCCGCCGCTAGGATGCATCGCGATGGAGCCCGTTAGCGCCGTCAGGCGCTAAGCATGCCCGCCGTCATCCACGTTGCGCCGGGCACGTTCTTCGCGATCATCGCCGCCTCCGCGCTCGCGGGCAGCGTCACCGCGGTGGCGGGCAGCCGCGGAGTGCTCGTGCCGGTCGTCGTGGTCGAGCTGCTGCTCGGGGTGGTGCTCGGACCGCAGGTGCTCGGCCTGCAGGTGACGCAGTTCATTGCCTTCTTCTCCGACCTCGGGTTGGGCCTGCTGTTCTTCTTCGCCGGCTACGAGATCGACCTGCGCCGCATCATGGGTCAGCCGCTGCGCCTGGCGCTGATCGGCTGGATCTTCTCGCTCGCGCTGGCCTACACGCTCGGCGGTGCGCTCGCGGCGACGGGCGTCGTGCTGTCGCTCCTGTATACGGGGTCGGCACTCGCGACGACGGCGATCGGCACGCTCATCCCGATCCTCTCCGACGCCGGCGAGCTGCGCACCCGCTTCGGCACCTACCTGCTCGCGGCCGGGGCGGTCGGCGAGTTCGGGCCGATCCTGCTGCTAACGCTGATCCTCTCGTCGCAGAGCACGCCGCACAACGCGCTGATCCTGATCGCCTTCGTGGGCCTCGCCGTCGGCGTGGCGCTGTTCGCGGTGCGCTCCTCCGAGCGCACGCTGCCGCTGTTCGAGCAGACGCTGGAGAGCAGCTCGCAGCTGATCGTGCGCTGGATCCTCGTGCTGGTCTTCGCGCTCGCGCTGCTGGCCTTCGAACTGGGACTGGACCTGCTGCTCGGCGGCTTCGCGGCGGGGCTGATCACGCGCCAGATGCTGCGCACGCGCGAGCTGCCGGCATTCGACTCCAAGCTCACGGCAGTGGCCTTCGGCGTGTTCGTGCCGTTCTTCTTCATCGTCAGCGGGATGACTCTGGACGTTGCGGCGCTGTTCGCGAGCATCTCGGGCGTGCTGAAGACCGGCCTCTTCTTCCTGTTGTTCCTGGTCGTACGCGGCACGCCGGCGCTGCTGCTCTACCGCGGCGTGCTCGACGCACGCGAGCGGGCCGCCCTCGCCCTGCTCTGCTCCACGCAGCTGCCGCTCGTCCTGGCGATCACGGCCCTGGCTACTTCCAGCGGGCACATGCGCCCATCGACGGCAGCCGCGCTGGTCGGAGCTGCCGTGTTGTCGACGCTCATCTTTCCCGTCCTCGGCCTGCGCCTGCGGGGCGACCGCACGGCCGAGTCCGCCGCGGCCACAGCCTGAAGCCGAACCGAACTAAGGCAAGCCGAGTCGAAGCGAGCCGAACTGAACGAACCGAGGCAAGCCGCAGCCGAGGTCAGCTCCTGCCGCTCACGATCCGGGCGGCGGCGCCAGCGGCGAGAGCTGGTGGCGCACGCGCTCGCGCATGTCGGCGTAGCGCAGCGCCTCGTAGGCGATCAGCAAAGCAAGCAACCCGGCGAGAATCCCGAGCGTCGCCAGCGCCGGCAGCACGACCGCTACGGATATCAGCGCGAGCAGCGCGAGCGCGCAGAGCAGGCGGCGCACGCTGAGCGTGCGCATGTTGCGCAGACGGAAGGCGACGTGCGCGAGCAGATAGAGCGCGGCCCCGCCCAGAAGCGCCGTCGCGGGCACGAGCGCGAGCGACGCGGAGACGTGAGTGATCGTGACCTTCAGCCCAAGCGCCAGCAGCGCGATGCCGGCGACCATCAGGAAGTGCAGGTAGGAGTAGGAGTCGCGCGCCATTTCGTTGCGCTCGCGCCCCTCGGCGGCCTGCGAGAGGCGCCGCTCGGCGACGATCGCGGTGACGTCGAAGTAGACCCACCAGAGCGCCGCCGCGACGACGACGCCGAGCACCGCAGCAACGACGACGCCCGCGTCGATGTTCGGGTTGGCGCCGACGCCGATCGCCACGATCGACTCGCCGAGCGCGATGATCACGATCAGGCCATGGCGCTCGGCGAAGTGTCCGGGGATCAGGCGCCAGCCGTCGGCGCCGAAGAAGTAGGGACCGCTGGCATCGAGCACGAGCGCGAGGGCCCACAGACCGAGCTGAAGACCGCCGCTGGTGAAGGCGGCGGCGAGCAGCAGGCCGACGCCGAGCGCCGTGCTGGCGGCCAGGCCGGTGACCGAGCGCCGCAGCGCCGCGTCGTCGCGGCTGGCGAGCATGAAGAGCACGATGTGCGCCCCGCGCACTGCGCCGTAGGCGCAGGCGAACAGCAGCGCGTCGCCGCCGAAGGCACCGCGGACGCACAGCGCGGCGACGAGGAAGGCTGCCATCGCCGCGAACATGACCAGCCGTACCAGCCCCTCCTCGGGGTTGACGACGCTCGTGAGCCAGGCGTAGCCGACCCACGACCACCACAGCATTCCGAGCACGAGCAGCCCCTTCAGCAGCCCTTCCCACGTGGGCGTGTCGAACATCAGCGTCGTGCACTGCGTGAGCGCCAGCACGAAGACGAGGTCGAAGAACAGCTCCAGCGGTGTGACGCGCTCGTCCTCGCGCATCGTGGCGCTGACACGCCGGGTGCGGCTGGGTGCGGTGGTGCTCACCAAGCCATCTTGACAATCCCCGCGCCCGGCGCCCGTCCCAGGCGCGGCGCGCGAGACGGCCCTCAGGCCAGCTCTTCGGAGGCCGTGCGGAAGCCGGCCATCTGCTGGGCGAGCGCTTCGCCGGTGTAGGCGTCGATCACGCCGATGTCATCGACGATCAGCGTGGCGCGGGTGAGCAGCCGCTGGAACTGCTCGCTGGAACTAATCTCGTCGAGCTTGGCGCGTTCGCCGCGCAGCAGGATGAACCCGCCGAGCTCGCCGCCGTGGGGGGCGATCAGAACCGGCTCGAAGCTTTCGATCCGGCCTTCCTGCTGCAACTGGCCGTAGTATTCGAGCGTTTCCTGGAAGACCTCCAACGATTTGATCTCACGACCCCGTACGACGGGGCCCCAGCCGAGGAACAATGCGTCGCCAGCCATCTCTGAGTCCTCTCTGTTGGAATTGGATCCAACCGAGGCTACTCCACCGCGGGCGCTTGCACAAAGGCCCGGCTGGCCGATTACCTCCGCCGCGGGCGCTTGCATTCAAGCCCGGCTAGCCAATCGTCTCCCCCGCGTAGGCCCGCACCGGCGCCTCTCCCCACAGCCGCTCCAGCCGGTAGAAGTCGCGCGTGGCCGGCGTAAAGAGGTGCACGACGACATCGAGGTAGTCCATCAGCACCCAACTGCCCGGCGTCAGCCCTTCCACGCGCCGCGGCGTCGTCCCGTGCTCTCGCTTGACGCCTTCCAGGACGCCATCGTGGATGGCCTTGGTCTGGCGCTCGGTGTTGCCGGAGCAGATGACGAAGAAATCGGTGTAGCCGACGATGCCGCGCAGGTCGATCTCGAGGATGTCGAGCGCCTTCTTGTCGGTGGCGAAGCGGCAGACCTCGGCTGCCAGGGCATCTGAAGTCACGACGCGAGAGCCCCCGCGGCGGCACCGTCGGCCCCGGCGGCCGCGCGGTAGAGCCGATGCTGGGCGATATAGGCGGCCACGGCCGGCCCAACCAATCCATCCAAATCGCCACCGTGGGCCGTGCGCTCGCGGACCATCGAGGAGGAGATGTCCACGTGGGGCATCTCCAGGAAGACGACCTCGGCAGGAGCGCCTGGCACAGGCGCAGTCGCAGGCGCGAAGCGCAGCGAGGCGATGGCGGCCAGCACCTCCCGCCGCCCGTCGCCCGAGCGCTCGGCTATGGCGAGGCGCGCCAGCTCCAGGATCTGCACGGGCGAACGCCAGGAGGGCAGCGTGCGAGCGGCGTCGGAGCCGAGGATCAGCGTGGGTTGGATGTCGGGATGCAGGGCACGGAGAGAGAGCAGAGTATCCACCGTATACGAAGCCCCGCGCCGCTCGACCTCGAGCGCGCAGGCCAAGAGCCTTGAGTGCTCGGCGTGCTCGGCGACGGCCAGCTCGCACATGCGCAGCCGATGGGCGGCTCCAGGATCATCGTGCGCGTGCTTGTGCGGCGGCGTATGCGAGGGCATCAGCGCAACGCGATCCAGCTGGAGCTGCGCGAGCGCGCACGAGGCCGCCGCGAGGTGTCCGAGGTGCGGCGGGTTGAAGGTCCCGCCGAGGATTCCGAGGCGTTGGGTGGGCACAGTCGGGAGAGCTTCAGGCGCGGACGTGCCCGTCGCCCTCGATGAGGTACTTGAAGGTGCACAGCTCACGCAAGCCGATCGGCCCGCGCGCGTGCAGCTTCTGCGTGGAGTTGCCGATCTCCGCGCCCATCCCGAACTCGCCGCCGTCGGTGAAGCGCGTCGAGGCATTGACATACACGCACGCCGCATCGACCCCGAGCTGGAAGGCGCGCGCGGCGGCGGTATCCCGCGTGAGGATCGCCTCGGAGTGCCCGGAGCCGTGCCGCGCGATGTGCTCGATGGCCTCCTCCACAGAGTCCACCACGCCCATCGCGAGCGTGAGCGACAGGTACTCGGTGTCCCAGTCCTCGTCCTCGGCCGGCTCGAGCGCAGCCCCCAGATCGCCGTTGCGGGCGGCGGCGAACTCCAGTACGCGCGCGTCGCCCCGCACGAGCACGTCGGCGCGCCCCAGCGCGTTGAGCATCCGTGGCACGAACTCGGCGGCCACGTCGCGGTGTACTAGCAGCGTCTCGGCGGCGTTGCAGACCCCGGGCCGCTGCGTCTTGGCGTTGAGCACGATGCGCTCGGCCGCGTCGAGGTCGGCGGCGGAGTCGACGTAAACGTGGCAGTTGCCCGACGCCGCGTAGATGACCGGCACGGTTGCGACGGCCTTGAGCGCATTCTTCAAACCCTCGCCCCCGCGCGGGATGATCAGATCGACTGTCTCCGTCTGCGTGGCCAGCTCGGCCAGCTCCTCGTGCCCGCCGCCGGCGACGAGCGTGACCGACCCCTCCGGCAACCCCGCCCCGACGGCCGCCTCGGAGGCGATGGCGGCAAGCACGGCGTTGGAGTGCAGCGCCGCCGAGGACCCGCGCAGTACGACGGCGTTGCCCGACTTCAGGCACAGCGCAGCGGCGTCGACGGTGACGTTGGGCCGCGCCTCGTACACGACGGCGACGACCCCCAGCGGCACCCTCACGCGCCTGACATCCAGGCCGTTGGGCAGCCGCTGTCCGTCAATCACCTCGCCGACCGGATCGGGCAGCGCGGCGATCCGCTCGACGGCCTGCGCGATGGATGCGACGCGCGCCTCGTCGAGCAGCAGGCGGTCGAGCAGCGCCGCGTCGAGCCCACCCTCGCGCCCGGCCTGCATGTCGAGGGCGTTGGCGCGCAGGATCTCCGGCGTGCGCGCGAGCAGCGCCGCCGCGATTGCCCGCAGCGCGGCGTTCTTGACGTCGGTATCGAGCACGGCCAGCCGCCGCGACGCGAGGCGCGCGGCGCGGCACTGCTCGACGACAGCTGAGACGGCGACGGCCATGGTCCTAAAGGGTACGACAGCCCTACTCCAACACCAGCCGATCGCGGTGCACGGCCTCCTCCGTGGCATGGGGCAGCTGTTCGAGCACGGCGACGGACTTGAGCCCGATCACCTGTCGCAGCTCGGCGGCCGAGTAGCTGCATATCCCTTTGGCGACCGTCGCGCCCGCGCCCGTGCCTCCGTCGAGGGCCTCGGCGATCGTGATGGCGTCGCCGGCATCGAAGTCCCCGAGCACGCCGACGATCCCGACGGGCAGCAGGCTGGTCCCCTGCTCGCGCAGCGCATGTGCGGCGCCCGTATCGACGAGCAGCGTCCCGAGCGCGGGCTTGGCGTACTTCAGCCACAGCTTGAAGGCGGAGTGCCCGAGCTGGCGCGGATGAAACAGCGTCCCGGCACGCCCACCCGCGAGCACGGCTTCGAGCGGCCCCGCCTCCAGGCCATTGCAGATGACGGTGGCGATGCCAGCCGCGGTGGCCATGTCGGCGGCGACGACCTTGGAACGCATCCCCCCCGAGCCGAGTGGCGAGGTCGTGAGTCCGATCTCAAGCGCCCGCAACGACTCGAAGTCGCGCACGTCCTCCACGAGCGCCGCGTTGGGATCCAGGCGCGGATCGGCGCTGTGCAGGCCGTCGATGTCGGTCAGCAGCACGAGCATGTCGGCCGAGACGAGCAGCGCGATGTGCGCCGCAAGGAAGTCGTTGTCGCCGAAGGAGATCTCATCCGTTGCGGTCGTGTCGTTCTCGTTGACGACCGGCACTACGCGCCACTCCAGCAGCTTGGCGAGGGTCTGCCGCGCATTGAGGTACTGCGCCCGCGCCGACAGATCCCCGATCGTGAGCAGCACCTGCGCGCTGACGACCTCGCGCTCGCGCAGCAGCTCGTCGTAGACCGGATAGAGCTTCCCCTGACCGACGGCCGACGCGGCCTGCAACTCCGCGATCGAAGTCGGCCGCGAGTGAAGGCCCAGCACGCGCACTCCCCTCGCAATCGCCCCCGAGGACACAAGCACCACCTCGTCCCCACCCGCCCGCATCCCGGCCACAGCCGCGCAGATCCGTCCCAGCACCTCAGCCCGCAGCTGCCCGTCGTCCTTGGCGACGATGCTGGAGCCGAGCTTGATGACGACGCGAGTCATAGGTTGCAGCGTATTTGCTCGGCTCCGCGCCGGTTCACCCCGTCGGGTCCAACTCCAGCACGACCCCGCCGATCTCGATCTCGTCGCCCGGCTGAAAGCCCTTGGCTTCGAGCGCCTGGATGACCCCGAGGCGGCGCAGACGACCCTCGACGTGGGCCATGGCGTCCTCGTTGTCGACGTCGAAGCGCTGGAGCAGCCGCTCGACGGAGCGTCCACGCACAGCGAAGGCCCCCGGCCCGGTCTGCTCCACGGAGAAGCCGTCCCTGGCGGCGGGGCGAAAGACCATGTGCTCGGCCAGCCCGCCGTCACCTGCCAGCCCACCGTCACCTGCCAGCTCGCCGTCACCTGACACGGAGGCGTCGGGACTCACGCCGGAAGCGCTGGAGGCCCCCGCGGTATCCGCGGCGGACACGTCCCGCGCGGCACGCGCGGGAGCCGCTGCCGAGGCGGGCACGAGACGCAACAGCTCGCTCCCCAGCTGCTGCAACCCCAGGCCGGTGGCAGCGGATGTGGCGATGACGGGCACGTCGCTGCCGAGGCGCTGCCGCCACCGCGCGACCGCCTCGGCGGCCCGCTCCGGTGTCACGAGGTCGGCCTTGGAGAGCGCCAGCACGCGCGGCAGAGCCGCCAAGCGTGGATCGTGCGCGGCCAGCTCCTGCTCGATCGTCGCGTGGTTGGCGAGCGGATCGGAGTCCTCCTCGCCAGACAGCTCGGGCGCGAGGTCGAGTACGTGCACGAGCAGACGCGTGCGCTCGACGTGCGCCAGGAATTCGTGTCCGAGACCAGCGCCCTCGGAAGCGCCCTCGATCAGCCCGGGGATGTCGGCGAGCACGAGTTGGCGTTCGTCGCTCTCCAGAACGCCCAGCACCGGCTCAAGCGTCGTGAAGGGATAGGAGGCGACCTTCGGTGCGGCACGCGTGAGGCGCGCCAGCAGCGATGACTTGCCGGCGTTGGGAAGGCCCACGAGACCCACGTCGGCGAGCAGCTTCAGGCGCAGCTCAAGCCAACCCTCCTCACCCGGCAGACCCCGCTCGGCGAAACGCGGCGCCTGGCGCGTGGCGGTGGCAAAGCGCTTGTTGCCCCGCCCGCCGGAGCCGCCGCGGGCGACGACGACGCGCTGGCCGTCGCGCAACAGCTCCCAGCGCCGCCCCTGCAAGTCTCTTCCCTCATCACCGACCGTCGACTCGCCCCCCGCGCCGCCCGTCGGCTCGCCTCCCTCCCCACTCGCCTGGGTTCCCGGCGGCACCCTGATCTCGAGCGCGGCGCCGTCGGCGCCGTGCCGCAGCGAGCCTTCCCCGTTGCCGCCGCGCGCGGCGCGATGGTGGGCCTTGCGCGTGAAGCCCTGAAGGTCGCGCAGCGAGTCGGCGCAGACGAGCACCACGTCTCCGCCGCGCCCACCGTCCCCCCCGTCGGGGCCGCCGCGGGGCACATGCGCCTCGCGGCGAAAGCCCGCCGAGCCGTCGCCGCCGGCGCCGGCCTGCACGTGGATGCGCGCGCGATCGTGGAGCATGACGTGATCGTGACAGGCCGCGGTTCGCAGCCTGGCGCCGCGCGCTGAAAGGCCGCGTCGCCGCAGCCTGGCCGCGCTACGGGCCTGTCAGCTCTCGGAGACGATGCTCACAACGCGCCCGCGGCGTCCGGTAGCAAATACCACGGTGCCGGCGGCGCGGGCGTAGAGCGTGTCGTCCTTGCCGATGCCAACGCCGGCACCCGGCTTGAAGCGCGTGCCGCGCTGGCGCACGATGATCTCGCCGCCGGTCACGGTCTGACCTGCGAACGTCTTCACGCCGAGGCGCTGCGCGTTGGATTCGCGCCCGTTGCGGCTGGAGCCAAGTCCCTTCTTATGAGCCATTGTCGGCGTCCTCCTGCTTGACGGCAGCGGGTTTGGCGGCTGCCTTCGCGGCCCCCAGAGAGATGTCGGTGACCTCGATGCGCGTCAGCTCCTGGCGATGGCCGTTGCGCCGCTTGTAGCCGCGCTTGGGCTTGAACTTGAAGACGCGCAGCTTCTCGCCGCGCTCGTGCGCGACGATCTTGGCCGTGACCTTGACCTTCTCCAGGCCGGCCTTGTCGAAGACGGCCTCATCGGAGCGGTAGAGGATCGGCTCAAGCGCCACGCTCGTGCCCTCCGCGGCGGGCAGGCGCTCGACCAGCAGATGCTGGCCGCGCTCCACGCGGTACTGCTTGCCGCCTGTCTTCACAATCGCATACATGTCGTCTCTGCTACTGCTCCGAGGTCGCCTCTGCCGCTTTGGCAGCCGAACGGCGCCGTCCGCCTCTGCGGCCGCGGCGCCGAGGCTTGGATGATACGCCATCCTCGCCGTCCTCAGCCCCCTCGGCCGGATTGGGGGCCTCGCCGTTGGGCGAGAGCGCTGGCTCGGGCGCCTCGCCGCTGGCCTGCTCGGGCGCGTCGCCGTTGGACGAGAGCGCCGCAACCGGCTCGGGCTCGGCCGACCCCCCCTCGCCAGTCCCGCCGTCCGCGGAGGGCAAGGCCGCCGCGGGCTTGGGCTTCGGCTTGGCGCGCGGCGCGCGCCGGCGCTTGATCGGCGCGACCGGCGGTCGCGGCGCCGGCGCCACCACCTCACCGTTCTCATCCAGGAGCAGCGCCGTGGCGGCGGTACGCCCGACCTGCTCGATGCGCACCATCCGTTTCTCGCCCACGTGCGGCGCGGCGCCGGCGATCGAGATTATGTAGCCGTCGATCTTGGCGACGGCATCGTTGACGTCGTACATGTGCGGCTCGACGATGTCGACCAGCACCTCGTTGCCCTCGTGGAAGGGCAGCGCCCGCTCCTCGACCTCCTCGCGCGTGCCCTGGAAGACGACGGCGAAGTGGTCCAGGAGAAGCCCTTCGGAGCCTTCGAAGTGGAAGAACTTTTCGGTGTGGGCCTCCAAGGCGTGCAGCGTGCGCGAGTTCTGGCCGGTGAACTGGGCGGTCACACGCGGGTTGATCTGCACGAGGAAGGCCTCGTCGTCGGAGTGCTCCACGGCGATGTCGCGCAGCCGCCGCTCGAACTCGATCGCGATCGTCTCCTCGGAGCGGATCACGCCCTCGCCCTCGCACGTCGGACAGGGGCGGCTCATGATCTCGCGCACGCCCTCGGTGACGTTCTGACGGGTCATCTCCACCAGGCCCAGCCGGCTGATCTCCGCCGTGAAGGTCTTCGTGCGGTCTTCGTCGAGCGACTTGCGCAGCGTCTTCATCACCGCGTCGCGGTTGCGCGCGCGGGCCATGTCGATGAAGTCGATCACGATGATCCCGCCGATGTCGCGCAGGCGCAGCTGGTTGACGACCTCCTCGGCGGCCTCCAGGTTGGTCTTGGTAATCGTGTCCTCAAGACCGGCGCTCTTGCCGCGGCCGATGAAGCTGCCGGAGTTGACGTCGATCACGGTCAGCGCCTCGGCGTAGTCGATCATCAGGTAGCCCCCACTGGGGAGGTCCACGCGCCTGGACATCACGCCTTCGATCGCCTGCTCCACGCCGTAGGCCTCGAACAGCGGCTGCTGGCCGGTCTCCGATCGATCCTGCCACAGCTCCACGCGCTCGACCAGCTCGGGGG
Source organism: uncultured Solirubrobacterales bacterium (assembly GCA_963715515.1). Lineage (GTDB taxonomy): Bacteria > Actinomycetota > Thermoleophilia > Solirubrobacterales > Solirubrobacteraceae > Palsa-744. The sequence goes on along the minus strand of OY970249.1, from coordinate 2,545,063 downwards.
CTGTGCGCGAGAAGAACGACACCAGCCGGCGGTGCTGCAGCTCGTCGTCGACGATCGCTCGCTCGAAGTGCTCGGAGAAAATGTCGCGCACGACGCGCACCGACAGGTCGGCCTCCTGGAAGACCATCGCCGGCGCCTGGGTCTCCTGCACGCGTTTGCCCAGCACCTCGTACAGCTTGTGCAGATAGAGCAGCTCGCGCTCGAAATCCGCACGCTGCGCGCCGTGGGCGGCGGTGCGGATGATCACCCCGCCGGGGCCGAGGTCGAGCTTGGCGATCTGCTTGCGCAGCCGCTCGCGCTCACGGTCCTCCAAGCGCCGCGAGACGCCCAGGCCCTCGCCCGAGGGCGCGTACACCAGATAGCGCCCCGCGATCGTCAGCTCCATCGACAGGCGCGCCCCCTTGGTCTTCAGGGGGTCCTTGACCACCTGTACGACGACCTCCTGCCCGGGCTTCAAAAGCTCGGCGATCTTGCGTCCGCCACTGCGCCCGCGCTTGGGCGCCTCGACCCCCGGCAGCACGATCTCGTCGACGTGCAGGAAGCCGTTCTTCTCAAGACCTATATCAACGAACGCGGCCTCCAGGCCGGGGAGCACGTTGTCGATCTTGCCCTTGTAGATGTTCCCCACGATCGAGCGCGCGCCGCGGCGCTCCAAGTACAGCTCGGCAATGCGATACCCAGCACCGGGCCGGGCCCCGGCGCGAGGGCGCCGGCGTGTCGTTGAAGAGGAGGCGGCGGGCGTGCCGCTGGCCTCCAGCAGCGCAACGCGCGTCTCCGCGCGGTCGACGCTGACGAGAACTTGCTTTTTCAATTTTTTCCAGTCTCTTGAACATAATTTTCAGTGCAGTGGCACGCGGCCCTTCAGCGCTTCCGAGGCGCGTGCCTGAACGTAGATCGACTGCAGCAGACCTACGGCCAGAAGAGTTGTTATGACCGACGAGCCGCCATAGCTCATGAGCGGCAAAGTAACGCCGGTGATGGGCATTATCCCAATTGCCATGCCCACGTTCACGAACACCTGAAACATCAGCATAGCCGCCACGCCCCCGGCAACCAGGGAGCCAAACAGATCCTTGGACATCACCAGGATCCGCAGGGCCCGCCAGATCAACAGCGCGTACAAAGACAACAGCAGCGCTGCGCCCACGAAGCCATAGCGCTCGCCCACGGCGGCAAAAACGAAATCGGTATGGCTCTCGGGCACGTAGTTCAGGGGGATCTGGGTCGCGCTGGCGCCGCGTCCGGTCTTTTGGCCGGCGCCGATGGCAATCTTCGACTCCTCCTGCTGGTAGCCTTCTTTCCGCGCGTTCGTCGTGGGGTGCAGGAAGGCCGTCAGACGCGCCACCTGGTAGGGCTTGAGCACATGCACGCCCATCGCCGGCGCCGCCACGAGCACCAGTGCGATCGACACCGCGCCGAGCGCCAGCAGGCCGCCCAACTGCCGCCACGGCGTGCCGGCGACGAACAGCAGCGTCAGCGCGATCGTGACGTAGACCATCCCCGAGCCCAGATCGGGCTGGGCGATCACGAACATCGCCGGCACCAGCGCCGCCACCATCACCCGCGCGGTTGTGTCGCCCTCGCGCAACTGCCGCGAGCGGTCGACGATGAAAGCCGCCAGGGCGACCGTCAGGAGCACCTTGCCGAGCTCGGATGCCTGAAAGGAGAAGAACGGCAGCGCGATCGCGCGCTGCGAACCCAGCGCGGCGTGGCCGAGACCGAGCACCGCCAGAATCGAGAGCATCAGGAAGGCGTAGATCGCCCGCTTGAACTGGCGCAGGTGCGCGTAGTCCAAACGCGAGAGGCCCAGCATGAACAGCAGCCCCACGAACAGGTAGACGGCCTGGCGATCGAGGTAGTAGCCCGGCTGTCCAGGCACCAGATCGCGTGTGGCCCAACGCAGCGTAACCACCGAGAAAACCGCCAGGCCGAGCACCGCCAGGGTGAGCAGCGGATCGAGCGGCAGGCGCAGCGTGCGCGGGGCCGCCACTGGAGCCTCCGCCGGGGCCTGGATTGGGCTCAGAGGCATACCTAGAGGCTCGTGTTGGTGCCGTGGACAAGGGCCTTTGACTTGCCAAACCACTGCGAGGCCATCAGGCGTGCCACGGGGGCGGCCGCCTGGTCGCCGAAGCCGCCCTGTTCGATCGTCACGGCGATCACGATCGGCCGCTGGGGATCGGCGATGTAGCACATGTACCACGCCTGGTCGGCCATCGGCGGACGCTGCGCGGTGCCGGTCTTGCCGTAGACCGGGTGGTGGGCCTGATCCCAGCCCGCCCACACGTCCTGGGAGGTGCCCCCTGCCTCGCTGGTGGCGTCGTGGATGCCTTCCATCACGAGACTCAGGTCGGAGTAGTTCAGGTGCACGTGGCGCCGCGGCGGGAAGTTCAGCGCCCGCACCAACCCGCCCTCGGAGTCGTCTATCTCCATCCCCAGGTGCGGGGTCACGACGGTGCCATAGCCCTGGTGCATATAGGCGTTGGCCAGCGTCGAGTAGGCCACGGCCATCTGCAGGGGCGACGTCAGAAGGTCGCCCTGGCCGACCGCCAGGTGCATATCGTCGCCCACACTCCACGGACGGACTTCAGAGACGATTTCACAGGCCCCATGGTGGTGCTTGTCGTGTTCGCATTCCTCCTGCAGTTGGTTGCGTTCGGCGCGCCACTTTGCGTCAGGGACGGTGCCTGTCAGCTCTTCGGGAAGGTCGATTTCCGTCTTCTCGCCGATCCCAAGCTGGTGAGCCTTGTTCTGGATGACGTTGCCGTGGGGGTTATCCAGCTCGCCGACTTCGAAGAAGTAGGTGTCCGAGGAGACCCGCAGCGCGTTGACTAGATTGAGCGCGCCGTAGTCAGCGTGGCCGGCGTTGCAGAACTGCTCGGTGGAGACGTGGATGCACTGCCCCCCGCCTAGGGCGGCATTGGGGTCGAGTACACCGGCTTCCAGCGAGGCCATGGCGGTGATCGGCTTGAACGTCGAACCGGTGGGGTAGCCGGCGCTGACCGCTCGGTTCTGGAGCGGCGCGGGCTCGGTCGGGACACGGTTGTGCTCGCCTAACAGCGCTTCGTATTCCGCTTCGGTCAGCGGCCGCGCGAACTTGTTGGGGTCGAAGGTGGGGTAGGAGCCCATCGCCAGCACCTGCCCGTTGCGTGGGTCGAGCGCCACGAAGGCGCCCGCCGGGGCTGGATTGCCGTTGGCGTTGGCCAGACCGATGCCCTGCTGAAGAGCCTGTTCGCCCTCACGCTGCAGACCCAGGTCGAGCGTCAGCTTGAGGCTGTAGCCCGCCTTTGGCTCGACCAGCGGGGTCGGCGCCGGCACCGCTTCGCCTTCGGAGTTGACCTCCACGTACTGCTCTCCGGGCTTGCCGCGCAGGTAACGGTCGTAGTAGAACTCCACGCCTTCCTGCCCGACGACGGTGCCCTGGGTGACCGTCTTGAAGGCAGGCATCTTGAGCTCTTCTACAGAGACCTGGCCGACGTGCCCGAGTACGTGCGCCGCCAGATCCCCGTCGGGGTAGGCGCGAATCGACACCGGCTGCTGGGTGACTCCGGGGAAGTCGTTCTTGCGCTCGGCCAACTCCGTCAGCGCGGCCGGCCCGGCGGCGGTCTTAATCGTCACGGGAGCATAGGGCAGGGAGGTACGACCCTTGTAGACCACTGCCTGGATGTGACCCGGGCTCATCCCCAGCAGGCGGCCCAGGCTGCGGTACAGCCGCAGCCGCGGCGCTCCGGGCGGGGGCAATGCGGAGGGCACGATCTGCACCGCGTTGGTCGTGATGCTGCTGGCGATCGGCTGCCCATCGCGGGCGAAGATCTCCCCTCGCGGCGCCGGGATCGGCAGCGGACGCAGGCGGTTGGCGTTGGCCTGCTGCACATACTGTTCGCCACTCAGCACCTGCAGGTACCAGAGGCGGAAGAAGATGATCCCGAACATCACCAGCGCCACCCCGCCCAGCACCGCCACGCGCAGCGCCAGCTGCGGCGACACGGGCGTGCGCGGCTCAGAGGGACGCAGACGCTCGATCGAACTCATGCGCGCGACAAGGGGCTGAGTCCACCGGTTGTGTAGGCCCGGCGCCGGCGCCGGCGCGGATCGTCGGGCAGACTGGGGTCGAGTACCCGCCGCACCAGCAGCCACAGCGGCAGCGCCAGCAGCGTGTCGACGACGATCCCCAGCACGATCTGACGCAGCAGCTCGAAGCTCACCGGAGCGTCAACGCCGAGTGAAAACTCGATCACCGAGTAGCCCACCATCGCCGTGGCAGCGGCCGCGGCGCCGACCAGGAACGGCGTGAGCGCAGCCTGGGGATCGCGCAGTTCGCGCAGCCTTCCGGCCCAGTAGCCGATCAGGGTGAACAGCAGCGATGTCACCCCGAGGGTCTGCACAAGCATCAGGTCCACGAGCAGGCCCACCGCAAAGCCCGTGGCGGCGCCCAGCGTCGAGCCGCACAGAAGTCCCACGAAGGCCACCAGCAGGGGCGAGACGTCGACGGTCACACCGAACACCGGCACCTCTGAGATCACGCCGATCTGCACGAACACGAGCGCCACGGCGAGCGCGGTGATGCGCACGACCAGCGTGCCCGGGATGCTCGAGCCGTTCATCCGCCGACCCCGATCGGAGTCGGCGGATCGTCGCTGGCCGAACCCATCATTCGCCACCCCCCGTCGAGGCCAGCGTACCTTCGCCCGCCGTGGCCGACGATACGGCGCTCGGCACGAGGCTCGCGACGGTGCGGCTCAACCGCGCCGCCTGGCTGCCCGGCGCGGTGGTGAGCACCTGCACGACGTCGAGGTTGTGCAGATCGGCCAGAGGGTGCACGTTGACTGCCTCGTACGGGCTGCTTTCGTCTACCGAGGTGACCTGCCCGACAGGGATGCCGCGCGGGAACAGCGATTCGCCGCGACCAGCGACGCTCCCCGCGGTCACCACGTAGTCGCCGGGGTTCACGATGGCGTTGGCCGGCAGATACTGGAGCAGCAGATCGTTGGGGTCGCCCACCTTCGGCTGCACAATGCCGCTCACGCCAGTCGTATTCACCATCGCGCTGACACCCACTTCGCTGTCGGTTATCAGGCTCACCTGGGAGGCGTCTGAGGCCGCCAGCGTGACCTTGCCGACGAGGTCTTCGCCGCTGACGACCGGGTCGTTGACGCGCACCCCCTGCGCCGTGCCGACGTCCACGATGACCGTCGCGTACCAAAGGTTGGGCGACTTGAAGACGACCGTGGCGGTCACGGGTGTGTAGTTGGATGCGGTCGTAATCCGGCTGTCCAGGCGGGACAGCTTGACGAGTTCCTGGTAGGAGCGTTCGTCGGACTGCCTTGCGATCAACTGGCCCTGCAGACGCTGCACCTGCCTGTGCAGCTGATCGACCTGGCTCTTGGCGTGCAGCGTTTCGCCGAACCAGCCGAACAGGTCGCGCACGGGCTTCAGCGCCTTGTTGGCGCCGTCCTGGATCGGCGATACCACGGTCAGGAAGCCGCGCTGCACGGAGTGCAGCCCGCCATCGGGGGACTCTCTGAAGTAAGCGCTGAGCAGTATCAGGGAAAGCGCGACGAGCAGTACGAGCACCGCACGCCGACGCCGGACCGTCTTGTCGTACACGGGTAGCGACCTTCCAAGGGCTTCGGGGCAAAGACTACGCTCATCATCGCCTACGGCGGCTGCGCGAGTTGCGGTTGGAGCGGTGGATCGCCTCGAACTCCTCCAGCGAGCGGCCCGAGCCGACGGCGACGCAGGTGAGCGGCGATTCGGCCAGGTGCGCCGGCATCTGCGTCTCTTCGCGCAGACGCTCGTCGAGGCCCTGCAAAAGCGAGCCGCCGCCGGCGAGCATGATGCCGCGGTCCATGATGTCCGAGGCCAGCTCGGGCGGGGTCCGGTCGAGCGTCTCCTTGACGGCTTCGACGATCTGCGAAAGCGGCTCCTCCAGCGCCTGGCGGATCTCCTCACTCGTGAGCACCACCGTCTTTGGCAACCCGGACACCATGTCGCGCCCGCGAATCTCGGCCTGCAGCTCCTCTTCCATGGGGTACGCAGAGCCGATCTCGAGCTTCAACTCCTCCGCGGTCTGCTGGCCGATGAGCAGCTTGTACTCGCGCTTGGCGTAGCTGATGATCGCCTCATCCAGCTCGTCGCCGCCGATGCGGATCGACTGCGAGACGACGATGCCGCCGAGCGAGATCACGGCCACCTCGGAGGTACCGCCGCCGATGTCCACCACCATCGAGCCTGTCGGCTCGCCCACCGGCAGGCCCGCGCCGATCGCCGCCGCCATCGGCTCCTCGATCAGGTAGGCCGTGCGCGCGCCCGCCGACAGGCAGGCCTCCTCGACGGCGCGCTTCTCCACGCCGGTCACACCCGAAGGCACGCATACCACCACGCGTGGGTGCGCCCAGCGGTTTTGGTGGACCTTTTGGATGAAGTGCCGCAGCATCTCCTCGGTCACGTCGAAGTCGGCGATCACGCCGTCCTTCAACGGCCGGATCGCCTGGATCGTGCCCGGTGTGCGCCCCAGCATCCGCTTGGCCTCGATGCCGACGGCGTGCACCTCGCCGGTGCGCGAGTCGATCGCGACGACGCTTGGCTCCGACAGGACGATCCCGCGCCCGCGCACATACACGAGTGTGTTGGCGGTGCCGAGGTCCACGGCCATGTCGCGGCCGCCGAATCCTGTCAGGTAGCTGAAAATGCCCATATATCGAGAACGGGCAGGCTCGGATTCGGCTTCACGCCGCGCTCATGCAAAGACGCGTCGGGCCCAGGGAGACGCCCGCGGGGAGTGTAGCGGACCACAGCCCTCGCACCATAGGGTTGGGAGCGTATTTGCAGGCTAAAACACTGCCGCGAACAGCTCCGGGTAGAGATCCAGCAGCGTCGCCAGCGGCAGACCCACGACGTTCTGGAAGTCGCCGGCTATCGCCCGGGCCAGCACGGATCCCCTGCCCTGGATGGCGTAGCCGCCGGAGCGTTCGCGCCACTCGCCGGCTGCGACGTACCACTCCAGGAGCTCATCGCTGAGCGCCCGAAAGGTGACCTCTGTGGCGGCAACGGCCGTTCGCTGCTCGCCATCGGGCAGCAGCAGCGCCACGCCGCTCAGCACGCTGTGGGTGGCCCCGCTCAGCGCCCTGAGCGTCGCACGGGCATGGCCCTCGTCGCCCGGCTTGCCGTAGATCAAGCCATCCAGCGTCACCAGCGTGTCGACGCCCAGCACCGTCTCGCGCTCCCACGGGCGCAGCGCCGCGCGCGCCTTGCGTAGGGCGTTCTCGGCGGCGACCTCAGCGGGGTCGCCCTGCTCCAGCTCATCGACGCCCGTGGGACGCACGGTGAAGGGCACCCCCAGACGCTCGAGGATCGCCCGGCGCTGCGGGGAGGCCGAGGCCAGTACCAGCGGATACTTCAGCAGCTCACAGCTCCGGGAAGAACAGCGCCGTCTCGCGTGCCGCCGACTCGGGGGAGTCCGAGCCGTGCACCATATTCTGGCCCGTCTCGGTGGCGAAGTCGCCGCGGATCGACCCCGGCGCGGCCTCCAGCGGGTTCGTCGCGCCGATCACCTGTCGCGCCGCCTTCACGGCCTCCGTACCCTCCAACACCATCGCCACGAGCGGACCCGAGGTGATGAAATCGACCAGCTCACCGAAGAACGGGCGCTCGGAGTGCTCCACGTAGTGCTTCTCGGCGAGTTCTCGGCTCATCGTCATGTGCCGCAGGGCCGCCAGCCGCAGGCCCTTACGCTCGAAGCGGGCGACTATCTCGCCCGTCAGCGAGCGTGCGAAGGCATCGGGCTTTACGAGGATCAGCGTACGGTCCATGCGATGGGTTCCTTTGTGGTGGGGATCGGTGGGGATTGATCAGGAGTCTGCGCGGGGACGGCCGGCGCGGGAGCCGCTGCGCGACGGCGCGCTCGGCTTGGAGAGGAGCGGCTGCTCGCCCAGCAGCGCCTCGCCTTCGTCGGTCTGCGCCTCGCTCTCGACGACCACGCGCCCGCGTCTCACAGGCGCCGGTGGGGACGCCGGTTTCGATGCGCTCGCCGGCCGCGATACACCCGGTGCGCTCGCTGGCCTTGGCGACCTCGATGCACTCGGTGAAGTCGGCGGGCTCGCCGGGGCGGGCTCGCGGCGAGCCCGCGAACGCTCGGGCGAGGAGGCAGCGGGCACGTCGGCTTCGCAGTAGGGACAGATCGCCCAGGTGGGCTCCAACGGCCGCTTGCAGGTGGCGCACGGCTCCTTGAGCTTGCGTAGGCAACTCGGACAGCGCAGGAAGTCGCGCTCGATGTAGTGATCGCAGTGCGGACACAGCGCCTGGTCGAGCTGCTGCAGACGCACCTCCGCCGCCTGCAGCTCCAGTTCGCGCTCCCTCACGTCCTCCAGGTACTCCGGCGGGCGCAGGATGATGTAGACGACGGTGCCGACGAACGGGAACAGCGACACGACCACGGCGCAGCCGACCAGCATCGGGTCGAGGATCCGGCGCCTCGCGTCGGAGTAGGTCCAGTAGATGAGCGATGCGTACAGCACCACCAGGAAAACGATCAACAGGTCGATAGCCAGGTTGAGGCCGCTGCTGTTGATTCCGAAGTAGGCGACGAGGGTGGGCATCGAAGGCATCCGCAGGTTGCCCTTTCGGGCGCGAGCGGCCGAGTTTAGTGCCTATCCCGGCGGGAGCGTCGATGATGAGCGCAACGGGCGCTCGTGGACGCTCCTACAGGAACAACCTTCCGAACCCGTAGCCGGCGGCGAAGAAGACGAGGATCACCAGCATTACACCCAATGCCACGATGCCGATCATCCTCAGCACGGAGGGGCCGTCGTCGTTCAACTTCCCACGCCCCTCTCTTCCTGCGCCAAACCACTCTCATCTTCCTCCTGCGCCAAACCCCTCTCGCCAAGCAGCTCGCCCACGAGGTAGATGGAGCCCGTGGCCAGCACCGCCCCTCCCCCAGGTGCTCCGTCGGGCGTCCGCTGCTCGCCCGCCCACTCCCGCGCCTTGGCCAGGGCCAGCCGCGGTCGAGGCTCGCACACGACATCCTCGAAGCCCTGCTGACGAGCCAGCGACTGCAGGGCCGCCGGCGACAGCGCCCGAGGACTCGGGGGCGCAGTGAGCCACGCCCGCGTGCAGCACGGAAGCAGCGTGCGCAGCATTGTGGCGGCGTCCTTGTCCTCCAGCACCCCCAACACCAGCGCCAGCCGGCGCCCCTGCAACAGCTCCTGGAGCGATCCCACCAGCGCCTCGACGGCAGCGGGATTGTGCGCCCCGTCCAATAACGTCAGGGGCTCGAGGCCCACCACCTGCAGGCGGCCCGGCGTAGTCGTACACAGGGCTGCCTCGCGCACGGCCTTCGTGCGGGGTTCGATTCCGATCTTCCTGAGGTAAGTCTCGGCGGCCACCTGCGCGAGCGCGAAGTTGGCGCGCTGAAACGCGCCGCGGGCCAGCAGTGGCTCAGACCACGGCTCCTGCACCTGCACGATCCGCGCCCCCTGCTCGGCGGCGACCCTGCGGGCCACGGCGAGGGCGTCCTCGTGCAGGCTCACACCGAGCGCGAGCGTTCCGCCGGGACGCACGACCGCCAGCTTCTCCTCGGCGATGTCCCTCACGGTGGGTCCCAGCCAGCGGGTGTGCTCGAGACCGACGTTGGTGAGCACGGTCACCGCGGAGTCGACGACGCTGGTGGCGTCGTAGCGTCCCCCGAGACCCGCCTCGATCACGGCCACCTCCACGCCCCTCCGCGCCAGCTCTGAGAACGCGGCCGCCGTCAGCAGTTCGAACTGGGTCACGTGATCGTCGCCGGCGAGCGTGCGATTGACCCGCTCGGCCGCCCACGCCGCCCGTGCCACCGCCGCGGCGAAGGCGCCGCTTGGGATGTCGCGCTCGCCCACCTGCACGCGCTCGCCGTAGGAGACCATGTGCGGGGAGGTGTAGGTGCCGGTGCGTACGCCGTGGCGCTCGAGGATCGCCGCCGTCATACGCGCCGTCGAGGTCTTGCCGTTGGTACCCACAACGTGGATCGACTCGAACTCCCGCTCGGGCGAGCCCATGGCGGTCATCATGCGCCGCATTCGGTCCAGACCGAAGCGCATCCCGAACAGCTCCAGCGAGCGCAGATGACGCTCGGCTCGCTCGCCGCTCCAGGGCTCCTTCACAGCGCCACCCGCTCGGTTCGCAGATGACTAGATTGCCACTTCACAGCGCCTCCAGCTCGGTTTGCAGGTGGGTCAGCTTGGTGCGCTCGCCCTCGACCACGGCGGCCGGCGCCTTGGCTGTGAAGCCCTCGTTGGCGAGCTTCGCCCGGACTCGGCCAATCTCCGCCCGCAGGCGCTCGCGCTCGGCCTCGCGGCGGCGCTCGGCCGCATACAGGTCAAGACCGTCCTCAGACAGCACTTCCACGGCTCCCCCCGGAACGGCGACCGACGCAACCGGCTGCGCGCCATCGAAGGAAACCTCGGCGTCAGACGCTCGCGCGGCGTCAGGCGCTCGCGCGTCATCCGTGAAGGCACTCAGATCGAGCCGCGCGAGCCTGGCCACCGATGCCGCCGTCGCCTCGTAGCCTTGAGCGTTCAGGCGCGCCGGGACGATCAGGCCGGGGCGGGCCTTCACGCTGTCGCGCCAGCCCCTGACGAGCGTGATCGCCTCGATCGCCCGCTCGATGGCCACCTCGGCCTCGATGTCGATCAGAGCCTCAAGGCCTTCGGGATAGGGAGCGCCGGCAAGCAGCTCACCGGAGCCGTCGAGGTAGGACCACAGCTCCTCGGTTACGAACGGGATCACCGGATGACTCAGCGCGACGGTCTCGCGCAGCACATAGAGCAGCGTCGCCGCCAGTGCCTCGCGGTCGGACTCCGGCGCGCGCCCGTTCTCGCCCTCGCCTTCGCCGGCGCTGTGCTCGCGGCGCCGACCTTCGCCTTCGCGGTCACCCTCGTCGCGGTCGGGCAGGCGGTGCTTGACCAGCTCCAGATACCAGTCGCACAGCTCGCCATAGACGAAGTCGTAGAGCCCCAGAGCGGCGTGGGAGAAGTCGTAGTCCTCGATCCGCGCGGCCGTGTCGGCCTTGATCTGCTGCAGACGCGAGAGGATCCAGCGGTCCTCCACTGTGCGCGGCCGCGGCGCCGGCTGCAGCGCCTGGGCCGCCTCGGCGCCGAGGCTGGCAGATAGTCGCAGCAGCACGAAGCGCGCCGCGTTGAAGAGCTTGTTGGCCAGCGCCTGCCCCTGCTGGACCTTCTCGGCCGAGTAGCGCACGTCCTGGGAGCTGCTCATCGCCAGCAGCCCAAAACGCACGGCGTCGGCGCCGTGGCGGTCGATCTCGTCGAGCGGATCGATGCCAGTGCCCAGCGACTTGGACATCCGCCGGCCATCGGGCGCCTGGATGACCGAGTGGATGTAGACCTCCGCAAACGGCACCTCGCCCGCGAAGCGCAGACCCATCATGATCATTCGCGCGACCCACAAGAAGAGGATGTCGCGCGCCGTGGAGAGCACCTTCGTCGGATAGAAGGCGCGCAGCTCAGAGGTCTGCGCGGGCCAGCCCAGTGTGGCGAAGGGCCACAACGCCGAGGAGAACCAGGTATCGAGGACGTCCTCGTCCTGGCGCAACTCCCCGCCGCAGGCTTCACAGCTCTCTGGCGGTGCAGCGGCGACGTGGATGTGGTCGCAGGTCTGGCAGTAGTAGACCGGCAGGCGGTGTCCCCACCAGAGCTGGCGCGAGACGCACCAGGGGCGGATGTTGCGCATCCAGTCCAGGTACACGCGGCGATGGTTGTCTGGAACGATGCGCACGCGCCCGTCGAGCACCGCCTCGATGGCGGGCTCGGCAAGCTCGTCCATGCGCATGAACCACTGCAGCGATATCAGTGGCTCGATGCGCTTGCCGGAGCGATGCGAGTAGGGCACCTCGTGCTCGTAGTCCGCTTCGGCCACGATGCGCCCTTCCTCGCGCAGCGCATCGACGACGGCCGTGCGCGCCTCCATCACCGTGAGCCCCGCAAAGCGCTCGCCGGCCTCGGCCGTCATGCGGCCGTCCTCGCCGATCACCGACACCTGCTCCAGGTCGTGGCGGCGGCCGATCTCGAAGTCGTTGGGGTCGTGCGCCGGGGTCACCTTCAGCTGACCCGTGCCGAAGTCCATCTTCACGTAGTCGTCGGCGACGATCGGTAGCCGCCGGCCCACCAGCGGCAAGACGGCCTCGCGGCCCACGAGCCCCCGGTAGCGCTCGTCGTCGGGATTGACGGCTACGGCGGTGTCACCCAGCATCGTCTCGGGACGGACCGTGGCGATTGTGACGCTGCCGCCGCGGACCCCTCCGTCGCCGCCGGCTTCCCTGCCGTCGCCCGTGCCACGGCCGCCGTCGCCGTCGGCCAGGTCGTAGCGGATCGAGTAGAGCGTGTCGCGCTCGCGCCGCTCCTCGACCTCCAGGTCGGAGATCGCCGAGTGGCTGCCGGGGTCCCAGTTGACGATGTAGCGGTCGCGGTAGATCAGGCCCTGCCGGTAAAGCTCTACGAACACGTTGACGACGGCTCGGTGATAGGCGTCGTCCAGCGTGAAGCGCTCTTCGGAGTAGTCGCACGAGGCTCCCAGGCGCTTGAACTGCTCGACGATCCGGTGCCCGTAGTGCTCGCGCCAATCCCACACGCGCTGCACGAACGCCTCGCGCCCGATCTCCTGCCGGCTGGTGCCCTCCGCGCGCAGCGCCTTCTCGACCTGCGCCTGCGTGGCAATACCCGCGTGGTCGGTGCCCAGAATCCACTTCGTCCTGCGGTCGGGTGGTGACTTCATGCGGTGGTAGCGGATCAGCACGTCCTGGATCGAGCCGTTCAAGGCGTGTCCCATGTGCAGCGAGCCGGTGATGTTCGGCGGCGGGATCGCGATCGAATAGTTCTCGCTCGCGCTGCCCTGCGGCTCGGGGTGAAAGAGGCCGCTTGCAAGCCACCGCTCGGTGATCCGCGGCTCCACCTCGGCCGGCTCGAAGCGGGTGCGGTCCTCCAGTTCGCCGATGCGTGTGGTCATAGGAGGGGTGAGTCTAACCCCGCGGGTCGGCGCGTCCGATGTGCGCGGGGCACCTGCAGACCTGACGGATAGGCGCTCGGTCGGGCCCGAGGCTCGGCGCCCGTGTGTCGGCAGGCCCCAGGACTAGTTGGCGATGCCGCCGAACATCCTGAAGGGATGCATTTCCTTCCAGTAGGGCAGCCCGATGCCGTCGGCGACGATCTCCGAGCCAGTGGGCGCCTCGCTGCGCAGGCGCTCTGCCAGCGCGGCTGCTTCGTCCTCGTCGTTGGCGCCGACGAATAGGTGTCGCCAGTTCACGCGCACGGGTATCCCCTCGCCGCGCAGATGCTCGGCAAAGGCGCGGGCGGCGTGGTGGTTGGGCGCCGTGATGCGCACCTCCCACTGTGGAGCGCCGTGGGCCGCTGAGTCGGCGTCCTCCATCGCATCGCGCCGCGAGCGCTCGGCGGCCTCGTCCTCGGCAGTGGCGGGGAGCGGCGCGGAGGCGTCCTCCCAGCGCTCCTCCAGCGGGTGCCAGCGCCATAGGGTGACCTCGCCGGCGAGGTCGTGCTGGGCCATTGCCTGGTCCACGACTGTACGGGCGTGTTCGACGGCGGAGCGCGAATCGGCGTAGAGGAAGACGTCGTCGTCGTCGTGTGTGACCGCCAAGCGCCCAAGCTCGCGCCGGGAGGCGTCGTCGAGCTGGATGTCGTCCAGCACCGATACCAACTTGCGGGGCGAGCGCAGGTGCGCGCGCAGACGGAACTCGTCGTGCATCGGCTACGCCGACTCTTCCCGCAGGTGCCGAGGCTCGAGCTCTTCGTCCTCCTCGGCGACGGCCTCCGTGACGAGCGTGGGCGTGAGGCCGCGTTCGACGGTCTCCTTGGTGACAACGCACTTCTTGACGTCGCGCCGGGAGGGCAGTTCGAACTGGACCTCGAGCAGGATCTCCTCCATGATCGAGCGCAGTCCGCGGGCGCCGGTTTCGCGCTCCAGCCCCTTTTCGGCGATGGCGTTCAGAGAGTCCTCGGCGAAGACCAGCTCGATGCCGTCGAAGGAGAAGAAGCGCTGAAACTGCTTGACGAGTGCGTTGCGCGGCTCGGTGAGGATCGAGACGAGGTCTTCGCGCGTGAGCTGGTGCACGGCCGACATCACGGGCAGGCGACCGATGAACTCGGGGATGAGCCCATATTCGATCAGGTCCTCGGGCAGGCACTGCTCGAAGATCTCTCCCGTGTCGCGCTCGGAGCGCGTCTCGATCGAGGCCGCGAAGCCGACGCCGTTGTGGCCGATGCGCCGCTCGATCACCTTGTCGAGGTTGGCGAAGGCGCCGCCGCAGATGAAGAGCACGTTGGTGGTGTCGATCGTCAGGAACTCCTGGTGGGGGTGCTTGCGCCCGCCCTGGGGCGGCACCGAGGCGGCGGTGCCCTCGAGGATCTTCAGGAGCGCCTGCTGCACGCCTTCGCCGGAGACGTCGCGCGTGATCGAGGGGTTGTCGGCCTTGCGGGCGATCTTGTCGACCTCGTCGATGTAGATGATGCCGGTTTCGGCCTTCTTGACGTCGAAGTCGGCGGCCTGGATGAGCTTGAGCAGGATGTTCTCGACGTCCTCGCCGACGTAGCCGGCCTCGGTCAGGGCGGTGGCATCGGCGATGGCGAACGGCACGTTGAGGATGCGCGCGAGAGTCTGAGCCAGGAGCGTCTTGCCGCAGCCGGTTGGCCCGAGCAGCAGGATGTTGGACTTCTGCAGCTCGATGTCGGAGTCGCCGGACTGCATCATCTGGACGCGCTTGTAGTGGTTGTAGACGGCCACCGAGAGCGTGCGCTTGGAGGGGTCCTGGCCGACGACGTACTCGTCGAGCACGTCATAGATTTCGCGCGGCTTGGGGAGGCTGTCGAGATCGAAGGTGGGCGGCGCGGCCAGCTCTTCGTCGATGATCTCGTTGCAGAGGTCGATGCACTCGTCGCAGATGTAGACGCCGGGGCCGGCGATCAGCTTCTTGACCTGTCGCTGGGACTTGCCGCAGAAGCTGCAGAGAAGCTGCTCGTTGGAATCGGTGGGGCGGGCCATGTGTGGGGTGCTCCTCCTCGGTCCTGCGCGGTCTCCCCCGAGCTAGTGCTCGGAGATGACCCGGTCGATGATGCCGTAGTCCTTCGCTTCCTCTGAACTCATGAAGTAGTCGCGCTCGGTGTCCTTACGCACCGTCTCAAGCTCCTTGTGGGTGTGCTTGGCGATGATCTCATCCAGACGGCGGCGCACGTCGATGATCTCGCGCGCGTGGATCTCGATGTCGGTGGCCTGACCCTGAAAGCTGGAGGAGACCTGATGGATCAGGATCTTGGCGTTGGGCAGCGCCATGCGCTTGCCCTCGGCGCCGCCGGCCAGCAGCAACGCACCCATCGACATGGCGATGCCGACGCAGATCGTCTGCACCTGGGGCTTGATGAACTGCATCGTGTCGTAGATGGCGAGACCCGCATAGACGGAGCCGCCGGGCGAGTTGATGTAGAGCGAGACGTCCTTCTCGGGGTCCTCGGACTCCAGATGCAGCAGCTGGGCCACGATCAGGTTGGCGATCTGATCGTCCACGGGGGTTCCGAGGAAGACGATCCGCTCGTTGAGAAGGCGGCTGTAGATGTCGAACGCGCGCTCCCCGCGGGAGGTCTGCTCGACGACCATCGGTACTAGGGGGCTCATGATCGCGTTGGTTTCTTCGATGGGCTCATAGTCCTCGCTTCAGTTTCGCAACGCCTTCGAGATTCCTTCAGGCTAGCGGTCGGGTGTCCACAATCGTTCGGGCGCCGCGGCTGCGCCCGCCGACTCCTGCGGGTCGGCCTTCGCGGGCGTCCACAGCTTCTCGCGCGCCTCGGCCTGCTCGAGCGGTATCGGCTTGGCTTCGGCGGCAATCAGGTCCATCGCCTGACGGGCGGCGAGGTCCTCACGCAGCTCCTCCAGGCGCCCGGAGTCGGCCAGGCGCTCGATGAGCTGCGCGGGAGTCAGGTCCTCGCGCTCGGCGGTGGGCGTGACGGCCTCGATCAGCTGCTCCTCGCTGGGGGCGATGCCCTCCGCGGCTACCACGGCCGTGAGCACGGCCTCGCGGCGCAGCGCCTGCTCGGCATCGGGCAGCAGCTCGGCGAGGATGTCCTGCTCGGGGCGTCCGTCGATCTGCAGGTAGGCCTCGCGCGTGATGCCGCGGTGCGAGAGCGAGTGCAGCATGCGCTCCCACATCTCCTGCGCGCGGGCCTCGACGAGCGCGGGAGTGGTCGGCACGGTCGCCTGCGCGACGGCCGCATCGAGGGCAGCCTGGCGGAACTCGCCCTGCAGGCGCTGCTCGTCGGCCTCGCGCAGGCGCGCGGCGATGTCCTCGCGCAGCTCCTGCACGGTGTCGAAGCCGGCGTCGATCGCGAAGTCCTCGTCGAGTTGCGGGAGGTCCTTGCGCTTGACCTCCTTGACGGTGATCTGGAAGGAGGCGGGCTGACCGGCAAGCTGCTCGTGTCCGTAGTCGGCGGGAAAGCTGAGCGGCACGGTGCGCGTCTCACCGGCCTGCGCGCCGACGAGCCCGTCCTCGAAGCCCGGGATGAGGCTGTCGGAGCCCAGCTCGACGAGCTGGTCGCGGCCCTCGCCGCCCTCGAAGGGCTCAAGCTCGCCGGAGTCTGCGATGAGCGAGCCGGCGTAGTCGATCACCACGAAGTCGCCCTTCTGCGCGGCGCGCTCGACGGTGTTGAGCTTGGCCAGGCGCTCGCGCAGACGCTCGATCTCCTGATCGACGCGCTGCTCGTCGGCCTGCGGCTCGCCGCGACCGACCTCAAGCCCCTTGTAGTCCCCCAGCTCGGCCGTGGGCAGCACGCCGATCTCGATCGAGAACTGCAATGCCTGCCCTTGTGGGGGCAGCTCTCCGAGGTCGAGCTGAGGATCGCCGACGGGGACGATCCCGGAGGTGGCGATGGCGTCGGCGTACCAGCTTCCGAGCGTGTCGCGCACGGCTTCCTCCAGGACGGCCTCGCGGCCCACGCGCTGGAGCACCAGCGGCGCGGGCACCTTGCCACGGCGAAAGCCGGGGAGCTTCAGCTCGCGCCCGAGCTGGCGCGCCTTGCGCTCCAGCGTGCTCTCGATCTCCCCTGGAGGAACTTGCACCTCCAGGCGCACCCTGGACTCGGGCAGCTCGGTAACGGTTGTGGTGAGAGTCTCGGGCATGCTGTGCCGGCCACGATACCGTGCCATCCGTGTCCACTCGCCCACGCAGGATCGCGCGGCGCGCGGAGAACTGGCTGTGGACGGGTCCCGCCGGCCATCTGTTCGGCGGGACCCTAGACTTCACACAGGCGCTGGCGCGCTACCTGCGCCTGCGCTTCAGGCGCTGAGGGAGACGGGCGCGCCGAAGGACAGCGCGACGCCGCGGGGCAGCACGAGCACCGACCAGGCGGCGTCGTCGATCAGGCGCATGGCGGCGGCGCTGACGGCGACCCTGCCCTGCTCGGCCTCCGGGCGCGAGCCGACGACTAGCAGCTCGGCCGGCTGCTGGGAGCCGACGAGCGTGGCGCCGAGCACGCCAGCGAGGCCTGCAGCGGTGTCATGGGCTGAGGGGTCGCTGGGGTCCTCGACGGCGGCGACCGCCTGCAGGTGCGCGTCGGAGCGCTGGGCGAGACCGGCGGGGGCGATGGCCACGGCGACCGAGCCGCCCTCGATCAGGCGCTGCGCGGAGTTGCCGATGCCGATGTGGCCTTTGGCGGTGTGGGAGTCCGAGCAGAAGACGACCAAGCCGGCGCCGGTCTGCTCGGCGAGCGTACGCAGGCCGTCGGGCGTGGAACGATCTGAGACGACGTGGCGCGCAACGTCGGCGCTGCCGAGCAGCGCGACCCCGCGCTCCAGCAGCCCCTCGGCCTCGTTCTGGGCAAGCGCCTCGCGCTCGCTCTCGGGCTCGTGGGTGTGACGCACGTAGGCCAGTGCCACCTCGCCGCCGGCGCGGGCGAAGATGCGGCCGAGCGCGATGGCGTCGTCCTCGTTGTTGGTGCCGTCGTAGGACACGACGATCTTGGTGGACATAGCTTCTCCTTTGTGATGGCTGGCGCTTGCAGGGACAGCCTCCCATCACCGAGCCATCAGCGCAAATGATTTTTATTATGATTGAGATAAGTTTTCCTAATATATGATGGTAGGCTCAAACGGTGCTCGATAGTCGTGGCAGATCGGTATTTGATGGCGTAGTGCGTGCCGTGGCGCACGGTGGAGGGGACCGATGCTGAATGCGAGCCGCCTACGCGTACTGAAGGAGGTGGCCGACCACGGCTCGTTCTCGGCGGCGGCCGAATCGCTCGCCTACACGCAGTCGGCCGTCTCCCAGCAGATCGCGGCACTGGAGGCCGAGGTGGGGATGACGCTGCTGGAGCGCCTTCCCCGTGGGGTGCGCCTGACGCAGGCGGGGCGCACGCTGGCGGGACATACCGAGGGGATCCTGGCGCGCCTGCGAGCGGCGGAGGCGGAGCTGCAGGAGTTGAAGGGGCTGCGCGGGGGGCAGCTGCGGATGGCATCCTTTCCGACCGCCGGCGCGACGCTGATGCCAGTGGCGATCGCGGAGTTCCGCAGGCGCCATCCGCGGGTGGAGCTGACGCTGTCGGAGGGCGAGCCCGAGGAGATCGCGCCGCGGCTGCACACCGGTGAGCTGGATCTGGCGCTGCTGTTCGAGTTCCCCGACGCCGGCGACCCCCTGGGCGAGAGCTTGACCCGCAGCGAGAGCCTGACGCGGGTGGAGCTGCTGGAGGATCCGCTGTATCTGGCGCTGCCCCGCAGGCACCCGCTGGCGCGCTCGCGGGAGCTGCTGCTGGAGGACCTGCACGGCGAGGCATGGGTGCAGACCTCGCAGGCGAGTCCCTGCGCGCGGCACGTCGTCCGCTGCTGCCACGCCGCCGGCTTCGAGCCCAATGTGGCCTTCGAGAGCGACGACTACCAGACGGTGCAGGGCCTGGTGGCGAGCGGCGTGGGCGTGGCGCTGATACCCGAGCTGGCGCTGTCGGTGGTGCGCGAGGACATCGTCGTGCGTGCCCTCTCGCCGGCGCCGCCGTTGCGCCAGGTGCTCGTGGCGCTGCCCTCAGGTGGACGCCTGGCGCCGGCGGGACCGGCGATGCTGCAGGTCCTGCAAGAGGCGGCAGCGGACTATCGGGGTCCTCGCTAGCGGACGCGGCGGGCATCGCGAACCGCATCGAGACCCGAAAGCCGTCGCGGACTCCTGTCGCGGATGACCTCAGAAGCAGACCGCGTCGGGAGCGGGGACTGTCGGCGGATTCCTGTCGCGGATGGCCTCAGAAGAAGTCGTACTGCCCGGCGATCACGCCGGCCAGCACCGCATAGCCGAGGTTGGTGGGATGGATGTCGACGAGCGGAGTGCAGATGTTGGTGAGCAGGCAGAGCGTCGGCTGCTCGAGCTTTCCGGGTGGGTTGAAGAGCGCTAGCGGGTCGGCGAAGCGCGCGCCGTAGCCGGAGGCGACCTTGGCCTCGGTTTCGTTGAGCTGAGCGGTCAGCGCGTCGCCGCCGGCGATGGTGGAGCCGAATGGGTTGTAAAGGCCCAGCACGATGATCTGTGCGCGCGGAGCCGCGGCGCGCAGCTGCGCGAGGATCACGCTGAGGTTGCCGGCGATATGGGCGAACAGCGTCGGCGCGTGGCCGGCGATGCAGACGGGTTCGAGGTTGCAGACGGTCCTGATGACGCCGAGCGCGTCGTTGGCGCCGATGTCGAGCGTGATCGGGCTGACCTGACCGGGGTTGGCGGCGAGATAGGCCAGCGCGTCGGAGAGCTGCGAGGCGGAGGGCCCGCCGACGTAGGGGTGGTGCAGCGGGAAGGGCGGTGGACCGAGCTGGTACTGACAGGGGCCGAGGATGAACGATTCGGTCGTCTCCCCAGGACAGCCGTCGTTGACGATCTGAAGACCCGGGTGCAGCAGCCGCAGGAGCCTGCCGAAGTCATCGACATAGCCGGTGTTATAGGCGGCGGGGTTCTCGTTGGGGAACAGTTCGTTGAACTTCGCCTGGGAGTAGCCGAAGGCGAGAGAGTCGCCGAGCGCGAGATAGGTCTGCTGGGGCCTTGCGACCCGCTGCGGCCTCGCGGCGCCGGCGGTGGAGGCGGCGTAGAGGGTGAAGAACGCAACCGCGAGCACCAGCAGGCACCCGACGAGACGCTTGTGGGAACGCAAGCCGAAATCCATCTCTCTACCTCCCTGCGGCATGTGATTGGCAGGCGGCAATCCTGTGGCGGAGATCCGCCTGGCTTGACAAGTTTCAAGGTACTCCGGCGGCCATGGCCTGTCAAACGGGCCGCTCAGGCAACGGCGCGCAGCCGTCGATAGGGCGCGCCAGCGCGCAGCTCGCGCACGAGCGCGTCCACGACGCCCTCCTCGTCCTCGGGCCGACCATCGGTGACGGCGCCGATCACCGCCCGCTTGCGCTCCAGCAGCGTGGCGATGGTCTCGTCGATCGTCGCGGCCGCCAGCAGGTAGGTGGCGTTGACGGCGTCCTGCTGACCGATGCGGTGCAGACGGTCCTCGGCCTGGTCGTGCTTGGCCGGCGTCCAGTCCAGCTCCAGGAAGGCGACGTTCGAGGAGCGTGTCAGCGTCAGGCCCTGTCCGGCGACCTCGATCGAGCAGAGGATCAGCTGATTGTCGGAGTCCTCGGAGGCCTGAAATGCGCGCAGCGAGGCGTCTCTTGCGCGGTGGCTGTCGGCGCCGAGGATGTGCAGGGCGGTGGGAAAGCGCTCCAGCACGGCGCGCTGGATCTCGCGGTGGTGAGCGAACACGACCAGGCGCTCGCCCGAGCTGAGGAAGTCGTGAATCCAGCCGAGGGCACCCGCAAGCTTGCCGCGGGCGGCGAGCAGCTTGAGCGCGTTCAGCCGCACCAGGCGTTCGGCGCGCAGCGCCGCCGCGACCTTGGCGTCGAGTTCGCGCAGGTCCAAGGGCTGGCTCTGCAACCACGCCACGACGTCGCGCTCGGCAAGGCGGTATTCGGGCTCGTTGTCGAGTTCCATGGGCACCACGGCGCGTGTCTTCGCCGGCAGCTGCGGCAGCACGTCGTGCTTGAGACGGCGCACGAAGCAGCGCGCACGCAGATGCCAATGCAGGCGCAGATGCGCGTCGGGACCGTGGAAGCGCTTGCCAAACTGCACACCCGAGCCGAAGTCGCCGAGGCGTCCGAGGATCCGCAGCTGGGAGATCAGCTCCTTGGGTCGGTTCATTACGGGCGTGCCGGTGAGTGCCAGCACAAGACCCTCCTGCGGCACGGCGCCGGCGAGCCGCTGTACGGCCTGGGTGCGCTTGGCGGCGGCGTTCTTGCAGTAGTGCGACTCGTCGAGCACGAGCGCGCGCGGCTGGATGGCGCGAAGCTGCTCCAGCCGTGAAGCGAGGATGTCGTAGTTGACGACCGTGATCTCGGCGGTCATGCCGAGAGCGGTGACACCGGTCCCGACGAGCGCGTGCGCACTGCGGTGCGGCAGCCAGCGCGCCAGCTCGCGCAGCCAGTTGAGCTTGAGACTCGCCGGGCAGACCACCACCGCGGGGTAGGCCCCGTCGGCCTCGAGCGTCGCCAGGGCCTCGATCGTCTTGCCCAGACCCTGCTCGTCGGCGAGAAAGGCGCGGCGCTGAGCCAGCAGATAGCTCACGCCGGCGCGCTGGAAGGGCTTGAGTTCGCCGCCCAGGCCGGATACCTCCAGGTCGGCCCTGGTCGCGGCCGACAGCGCCACGAGGCCGGCTGCGTGCGCGTGCTGCTCGCGGACCCCCTGGAGGAGCACGAGGGCCTCCGGCGCGACCCAGACGTCGTGCGAGGCCAGGAAGTCGTCGAGTTCGGGGACGCAGAACGGGTCGGCGCGGATCGCCGGCAGATGCGCATGCTCGTGCTGGGTGCCCCGGCGGGGCTTGCCCGGGAGCGCGCCGGTCAGCGCGGCAAAGACGTCGAGCTGCGCGGGATCGTGGCCCGGCGCAAGCACGAAGGTGGGGTCGTCATGGACGGTCGAGAGTTCCAGCACGGACGGCGGCGCCGGCCGCCCCTGCTGGAGCGCCGCCACGCAGCGGCGGCCCGCACGGCTGATCCACCCGGCGAGCTGCCCCTCGATCAGCTGCCACGAGGCGAGCGTCAGCGGAACGGTCGCGCCACCGGGTGCGCCGGCCGCCTGCTCGCGCAGCTCCGGCGGCAGCCGCAGGGGATCGCCTAACAGCAGAAAGACGGGCTCGTGCGGCGGCCCCTGCACCTCGATCGTGCCGTGCCAGGGCAGCACGCGCGCGCCCTGGTCGCGTGCGTCGGCCTCCCGGCGGGACTCCACGGGTTCGGGAGACTCCCCGGTGGAGGACTGTCGCTCGCGGTGCAGGCCCTTGTGGGCGCCGACCTGCTCGCGGCCGCCGCGGGCATGGCGCAAGAGGAGCGCGCGCTCGGCGGCGTCGCTGACGTGCAGGCGCTCGGTCTGCTCGACGAGCGTGCGCTCAGTCCGCTCGACATGTGGGCGCCGCCCTGTTGCCTCGACGAGCCTACGCTCGGTCTGCTCGACGAGCGTGCGCACGAGCCACGCAGCGTGGTCGTCCAGCGGTATCAGCCCGCGACCGATGGCCGGCAGGCTGCGAGCATCGGGGTGTTCGAGCAGCGCCTGCACAAGCTCGGGAGCGGCGTCGGTGGCGAAGCCCAGCCACCAGTCGCCGTCGGGTCGCGCGAGGTCGAGCAGGCACTCCTTCGGATGACGTCGGGCCCGGCGGCGCTCGATCGCGCGCGCCAGCCCTGCGCTCACCTGCGGCTCGCCCGGCACCTCCTCGAACAGCCGCGCCAAGGCCTCGGCGCGGTCGGGGTCCAGCGGCAGGCGCCATACCCGCTCGACCGGGTCCCAGCGGCGTCCTGGGATCGCGCGCAGGAGCAGGCGCAGGCGCTCGTCGTAGGGAAAACGCAGCACGGCTTCGCCGTTTTCCAGCGAGGCGGAGAGGTAGGCGGAGGCAGACGCGGGCACGACAGATGCACCTTACGCACAATGGAGGATGCCGAGCCCACAGCTCACGCACGGCAGAGCCCTGGCGCCGCAAAGCCAGCGGGGGACCGAGGAATCGAACCTCGAGCAAGGGTTTTGGAGACCCCCATGTTACCGTTACACCAGTCCCCCAAAAGTGCCGTTTTGCAGGCCTTTTGCGTATGTCAGGCGGGCTTGCCAGGGGCTGTGTGACAGGCCGTATGCACATCGTGTCACGCGGAATGCCACGAACGCTCCCGCGTCCCACATCCAAGGATACCCGCGAGAGCGCCCTCCAAGGACCCGCACGACGGGCCGCGCGCGGCTCCCGTCAATCCGCAGCTCCCCCATGATCCACAGCTACAGCCAATCCGCGGCTCCCCAAAATCCATAGCGCCCGTCAAGCCACAGCAGCTCCCGTCAATCCGCTTGAGGCGCGTCCAGAGGGCTAAAGCAGCGCCAGCCGTCTGCCGAAGCCCAACGGGAATACGACCCTCGAGACATTTGTGATGATCCTTACATACCTTGGCAGACTCCGGTACAGATCCCGGAGATTGCGGCCGGTGGCGGCGCCCTCGGCGGGGGCATCGCCGAGGGCCGCGGGCGCCCCTGCGCGGCAGGCACGGGGGCTCCGGCCAAGACGCGCGACCCTGTCTGCGATGGATGCGCAGGCAGGGTTCGCGCTCATGGAGGTGCTGATCAGCGCGGTAATCGTCGCGCTGATCGTGATCGCCACTTTCAGCGGCTTCGATATCGCCAACCAGGCCAGCGCCACGGAGCGCTCGCGCGCGCAGGCCGATGCGCTCGCCCAACGGGATGAGGACCGGCTGCGCAGCATGACGATCGACCACCTTTCCTCGCTCAATGAAACGAACTCGTACACATACAACGGAACCACCTATACGGTCCTCTCGACCGGCGAATTCGTCGCCGACAGCACGGGCTCGTCGAGTTGCAGCACGCTGGCCGAAGAAGCCAGCTATGTGCGCACCATCTCGAAGGTCACATGGCCTGGATCGGGGACGCGCGATCCCGTCGTGGAGACGGGCCTCATCACTCCGCCCGCCGGCGGCTCGCTGCTGGTGCAGGTGACGAACGCCAGGGCCGCTCCCATCTCAGGAGTCACGGTGACGGCAACCGGTCCCAACAACGCGAGCGCCGTAACCGGCTCGCAGGGGTGCGTCATCTTTGCCGCTCTCGCCGAAGGCACCTACGTGGTGAAGGTCAGCAAGACGGGCTACGTAGACAAGACCGGCAACAGCGAACCGGCGGTGACCACGACGATCGTTCCGGGAACCACCGACAAGAAGCCCTTCGAACTCGACCAGCCGGGGGCCATCGCCGTCAGCTTCGAAACGTCCGCGGAAGCGGAAGCCAAGGGCGATACGTTCGTGGCCCAGAACCCCCTCATGCCGACCCCCTCCTACAAGAGTTTTGGCACAGTCGGCAGCTACGCGACGACCGTGACGTCTCCGATGAGTCTATTCCCGTTTGGCGAACCGGCCACATCGGAACATGGGGCGAGTGGTCAATACGGAGTGTATGCCGGCACCTGCGAAGCGGACAGTCCCGAAAAGAATGGGGCAGGCCCACCGCAGGGCGTAAACGTGCCGCCGGGCGAAACCGTGGCCGTCAGGGTGCCGCTGCCGGCCGTCAACATCCAGGTGTTCAGCGGCACCTCGTCTTCTTCCGAAGAGGTGACCAAGTTCTCCGGCTCCTTCGAAGACAAGGGCTGTGAAAACAAGCTGCGCACTTTCTCGACGACGACAGCGACCGAAGGCCTGCTGCACAGGGGCATGTCGTTTGGAACCTTCTCCCTGTGCGTGGCCTCGACTTCCAAGGTCGGCGGCGAATACAGGCGCCTGCGGGGAACCACGATCGCGAACAACAGCGCCAGCGGAACCGCGGTCACGAAGATCTACCTCGGCTCTGGGGAACAGAGAAGCAGTTCGGCGTACACCTGCCCATGACCTCTCACCCGCCCATGACTTCTGCCTGCACCTTGCCCACGACTTCTGCCTGCACCCTGCCCATAACTCCAGCCGGCACTTGCCCATGACCCTTCACTCTGGCACACCCATAAATCCCGCCGCCGAGCATGGCTTCACTCTTGTGGAGATGCTTGTAGCGCTGGTCACGGGCGTCGTCGTGATCCTCGCCACACTCTCGGTCCTCGACATCTCCATCAGCGAGTCCTCGCGCATCACAGAACGCGTCAACGCCGATCAGCGAGGACGCTTGGCCATGGAAAAGATCATCCAGGAGTTGCACTCGAGCTGCACCTCCTTCGAAGCGACTCCCGTGCTCGAAGGCAGCAATGCGGAAACGCTCATTCTCGTCAGCCAGCCCAGTGCCGAAGCCTACTTGAAGCAGGTGACCAAGCATGTGATCTCCTACTCAGAAGCTTCGCACACGCTGACCGACACGGCATATCACAGCACGAACACACTGGAACAACTCAATACTCCTTGGCTGTTCACAAATCCCACTCCGATCAGCACCCAGACACTTCTGTCGGGCGTTTACAAGACAGAAGGAGTTCCGCTGTTTCAGTACTTCAAGTATGCCGGCGGGGAACTCTCCGGCACAGCCCTGGCCGATTCCCCCTCGCTTGGCAAGGAAAACGCCGAAAACACAGCAGAGGTCACCGTCAGTTTCACGACGGCGCCCACCTCGGAACGCACGTCCGGCGGGCGCACGGTGTATCTCACCAGCTCGGCCGTACTGCGCTTTGACCCAGCGTCCGCCACCGGCTCCAACGAACCATGCGCATGAGGACACCTATGAGACATATATGCGTACCGCGCCTCCCCTCCGCCGCGAGGAATCAGAATGGCTTCACGATGATCGTGACGTTGGTCGTGCTTTTGACGACCTCGCTGCTGATGGCCGCCGCCTTTGCGGCCGCCAACAGCGATATCCACCTCACCCAGACGGACACCAATGCCAAGAAGGCCTACTACGCCGCCCAGGCCGGAGTCAGCCAGTACGTCTACCACCTCAATCAGGACATCAATTACTGGACCTACTGCACCGGCGGCGCGGCCGCTACCAACCATGCGCTCAACCAGGCCGGCTCGACCGTAAACAGGGTTTCGGTGCCGGGAGCAAGCGAAGAGGAATACGCGATCCAGCTGATGCCTGCCAGCACCAACAAGGAAGCGGAACCGAAGTGCAATCCGCTCAGCCCGATATCGAGCATGATCGAGGGCGGCAGCAACTTCGGCGGGACCTTTCGTATCGAGTCAACGGGTTTCTCGGGCAACCAGAAGCGCACGATCGTCGCCACCTTCGGACACAAGGGTTTCCTTGAATTCATCTACTACACCAAGTACGAGACGCTTGACCCCGTGACCTACGAACCGACCGAACCGAGGTGTGAAGCGCCGTACGGCACGCGCCCGGAACCCCCGTGCAGCGAGATCGACTTCATCGGCACCGACAAGATCAATGGCCCCTTCCATACGCAGGACAACGCGGCGATCTGCGGTGAACCGACGTTTGGACGCAAGCCCTCGGACAGCATCGAATTCCTACACGGCTGGCGCGAAGGGGGAAACTGTGGCGCCGGCACTAACAAGCCGAAGTTCCTGGGCACGGACGTGACCACCAACCTCAAGAGCATCGAACCGCCGCCCAGCGATACGACGCTGAAGTCGGTGGTGGAACCCGCTTACCATTACGAAGGTAAGACGGCAATCGTGCTGCAGGGCTCCACGATGCAGGTCACCCACTACAAGAAGGTAGGCACCTCCGTGGTGACGATCGTCGAAACAAACGTCCCCTACCCAGCCAATGGCCTGATCTACGTCTCCAGCAACAGTGGCTCCTGCCCCAACTACACCCCCTATGGCCCCACCTACACGGAAGATTATCACTGCGGAAATGTCTACGTGGAAGGCAATAACACCGGCCAGCTTACGATTGCCGCCGAAGGCGATGTGATCATCGACGGCAACATCACGACGCCGGTCAACAGCGAAAGGATCCCCACGACCAACGCCGTGCTGGGCCTGATCGCAAATAACTTCGTGCGTGTCTATCACCCTGAAAGCGGCTCCAGCTGCTCGACGACGCTCAACACCATCGAAATCTACGCGGCGATCCTGGCGGTCAACCACTCCTTCATCGTCGATAACTTCAATTGCGGCCCGCCGATGGGCGAACTGTACGTCTACGGCGCGATTGCCCAGATCTTCCGCGGCACCGTGGGCGAGCACAACGGAACGACCTTGGTGCACGGATACTCCAAGAACTACAACTACGACGACCGCCTCTCAACGGAGTCCCCACCCGACTTCCTCAGCCCGATCGCGGCCGCCTGGATCGTCAAGCGCGAGACGCTGGCGCCCAACCCGTAGAGGCCAGGCACCCGACCGCGGGGCTCAAGGCAGGCGCAAGACCAGCCGCCCCATATCGGCTGACAACCGTCTGCTCGATGTTGTAGATTTGCCACGTGGCCCAAGCGTCAGAGCCGCATGAGCACCCCAGAGACCCAGACCTCTTGGCTGCGGTCGTGCTGCATACGCTTGTCCGCGCCGGGTCCCGCGGCGTGACCCTCGCGCAGACGATCGAGACCTGCGAGCGCGATCCCTCCAACCCGATCGACCGCATGGCGATCGAGGGGGCGCTGGAGAGCCTTATCGCCGACGGTCTCGCTTGCCGGCGGGGCGCCCGGATGGGCGCGACGCGCGCCGCGCTGCGAGCTGACGCGCTGAGCTTTTGAGCGGGTCGCCTTCGCCTTCGATGCCGTTCAGGAGCACCGCGGGCGGTACGTCGAGCGCTCTTGCGAGCTTGAGGATCGTCCGCAGATTGGGATCGCGCCGGCCGTGCTCGAAGACGCTGATGGCAGCGCGATCCACGTCGGCTTTCAGTGCCAGCGCTTCCTGAGAGACGCCGGCGCGCTGGCGCGCCCAGCGCAAGTTGATTCCGAAGCGGACGGCCGGCGTGTCGGGGGAGTCGGGCGCGTGGCGTGGACCACGCACCGCGGATCCGCGTGTGCCGACGCCCTTCAGCAGCGCCGCCGGCGCCACGTCCACGGCGTGCGCCACTTTGACGACCGTCGGCAGATCGGGCGAGCGCTCCGCGCGCTCCAGGAAGCTAATCGCGGCGCGATCCAATCCCAGCCTGTCCTGCGAGAGGCCGATGCGTTCGCGGGCGGCGCGGATGTTCTGACCGAACTGCTCGAGCTGTTTGTCGATATCAGGATTGCCTGTGTTCCGCATGTGCGCGTGCATCCTGAAGATTGCCTGTTAACACAACAACTGCGCAAACATAAGAAAAGCCGAATCCTGGCAAAGGACCGAATAGACGGGGCCGACCTACGACCCGACTGAGGTCCCTCTGGCGACCCCGACCGGCCCCCTTTCAACCCGACTAGAGCCCTGCAACCCGACTGGTGATCGACCTGCAACCCGACTGGGCTCACCTCTGACAGAGGTGCGACCGGTGGCGACTAGCTCCCAGACCTGCCTTGGGCTGAAGTGCGGCGGGTGGGATTCGAACCCACACGCCCTTACGGACAAGGCCTTTTGAGGGCCCCGCGTCTACCGTTCCGCCACCGCCGCACGCTTGCGATCCAATATATGCCCTCCAGCCCGCGCCGAGAGCCTGCCTACGCGGCCGGCCTCAGGCAGGGTGCGGCGCGGAACCGCCGTAGTCGCCCGCCCCCGCGCCGGCGGCGGGCACGCGCTGCTCCAACTCGACGTTCCACCCCTGCTGGAAGCCGCGCATGGCGAACGTGATGAGCAGGATCTGCACGGGGACGATCAGCAGCGTCAGCAGCCCCAGCAGGTTGGCGTCAAGAGCCGGCTGGGTGAAGCCGGCGCCTTCGCGGTTGAACCACCCGGAGGCGCCGGTCAGGGCGAAGATGATCAACAGCACCGCCAGCGAGGAGGAGACGGGCAGCACTCCACGGTTCCAGCGCCCGGCGTAGAAGGCCAACAGCAGATACGCCACGATGAAGCCAATCTGCACGGCGACCGAAGCGAACACGAGGTCCTTCAAGCCGCCGAAGGTGATCAGCAGCAGCAGCGCAGCTGTCGCCAACATCAGCACGATGACGATCACGCGAGTGCTCTGCACCACGGCCTTCTCGCGATTTGGGTGCGTCACGACCACCGTTGTGGGGCGTCGCTGGGCGGATGCGCTGGACACGTCAACATGACCTTACAATCTCAGGCGGTCTTTGTGTGCGATGCCGCACGCACGAGACCATCCTACGCGCGCGGGCGTGGTGGAACTGGTAGACACGCCGGCCTTAGGAGCCGGTGGGCGCAAGCCCTTGGGGGTTCGAATCCCTTCGCCCGCACTGCTCCGGCGCCGCCCGACGACGAAACCGGCGCGAGCAACGCCACGGCGTGCGTTAGCCGGGGGCCGGCTGGCCGTCAGGCAGAACCGACCACCAGCTCCAGCAGCACTCCGCAGAGCGCCGGCTGAGCGACCAGGATTCCCCAGGGCAGATCCTCGTGCTCGGGCAGCTCCGCCACCTCAAGACCCGCGCTCTCGCATATGAGCGTGCCGGCGGCGATATCCCATGGCTTGACGCTGCGCTCGAAGTAGGCGTCGTAGCGACCGGCAGCGGTCCAGGCAAGATCGAGCGCCGCGCTGCCGAAGCGGCGGATGTCGCGCACCCGCGGGATCACCCGCGTAAGCACCTTGGCCTGCGCGGCGCGCACGCGCGCGTCATAAGCCAGGCCCGTGGCCACCATCGCCTTGTCCAACTGACCACGCGGCGGGGCGCTCAGCACACGCGTACCGGCGGCGTCGGTCAACGTGGGGGCCTCGCCGCGCAGCCCGGCGAAGAGCTCGTCACGGCAGGCATCGAAGATCGCGCCCGCCAGCGCTCCCCGGTTGTCCTCCACCGCGACGCTCACGCACCACTGGGGGATGCCGAAGAGAAAGTTGACCGTGCCGTCGAGCGGGTCCACTACCCAGCGCAGGCCGCTCACACCGGGCTCTTCTCCCTCCCCCTCCTCCCCCAGGAAGCCATCCTCGGGCCGCCTCTCGGCGAGCAGATCGCGGATCGCGCGCTCAGAGGCCAGATCGGCCTCGCTGACCAGATCGGTGGGAGTGCTCTTGCTCGTCACACCGCGCTCCTCGCCACGCTGAAAGCGCTCCAGCAGCAGGCCGCCGGCCATGCGCGCGGTCTGCACGGCAACCTCCAGCAGCTCGGCGGGGAGACCCTTCTCGGCGCGATCGGAGGACGATGGCGGTGGCGTCGGCGGGAGCGTCACGGCGCCACGTTCGCCAAGCGGCTCACGCGAACGCGGCGGGCCGATGCTGTGCCCAGGGGCGCTCCGCCTCCAGCTGAGCGGCCAACGTGAGCAGCGTCGCCTCGTCGTTCGGCCGCCCCACGAGCTGGATGGCCAGCGGCAGTCCGTCATCGGTGAAACCTGCCGGCACCGATACGGCCGGCTGACCGGTGGCATTCCAAGTGCCCAGAAACGGGATCAGTCGCGTGCCGCCGTTCATCGTCCAGAGCGCTCCCCGACCCTCGTACTCGCCGAGGCGCAGCGCCGGACGGGCCGTCGCGGGCAACAGCAGTACGTCGTGATCGTCGAATACCCGCCCCACGCGAGCGCTCAAGGCCGCTTCGGAGGCCAGCGCGCGAGCCAGACCACTCTCTCCCACCAGCCGCCCCATGCGCACGATCTGCCGGGTGCGGCGCTCCATCCGCTCGACGTTGCCGAGGTCCATCGCCGCGTCATGAGCGCCGCGCAGGTAGCGCGCAACGATGTGCGGACCGAGCCAGGGCGGATAGTCGGGGTCGCGCTCTGTCACCTCGTGTCCGAGCGAGCGCAGCAGCTCGCCGGTCTGCTCCACGGCCCCCAAGACCCGCGTGTCGACTGGCTGCGGCAGGATCGGCTTGGTCGAGACGGCGACCCGCAGACGCCCGGGTGCGCGGGCGGCGGCAGCGGCGAAGGTGCCCTCCGACGGCGGCGTCTGGGCGGTGACATCGAGGAACAGCGCCGCGTCGCGCACGCCGCGAACGATCGGCCCGTACACGGCGAGGCCGTGCCAACCGTAACGCTTCTCGGTGTGGGGCGCAAGCGAGATGCGGTGGCGCTGGGGCTTGATTCCGAACAGCCCGCAGAAGCTCGATGGGATGCGGATCGAGCCCAGCCCATCGGATCCAAGCGCTCCGCCGACGAGACCCGCGGCCACCGCGGCGCCGGAGCCACCGCTCGAACCGCCCGGCGTGTGCTGCACGTTCCAGGGGTTGCGCGTGGCGCCGAAGGTGGGCGTCTCGGTGAAAGGCCACAGCGTCATCTCGGGCACATTCGTCTTGCCGATCACGATCGCCCCCGCCTCGCGCAGGCGGCGCACCACCTCCTGATCGGCGCTCGCGGGTCGATCGCCGGAGCGCGTGCCGAACCTCGTCTGCTCGCCGGCGACGTCGGCGTCTTCCTTGATCGCGATCGGCACGCCGAGCAGCGGACGCTCCCCGCCGGCGCCGCGACGTGCATCGGCCTGGTCGGCTTCGAGCAGGGCGCGCTCGGCGAACACGATCCTGAACGCGTTCAGCTGCGCGTCATAGCGCTCGATCCGCCCCAGGTACAGCTGGACCAGCTCACGTGCGGAGATCTCGCCGGCCGCGATCAGCTCGGCCTGGCGGGCGATACCGGCGAATGCTAGGTCCGTGGGGTCCATGCAGCATGCAATCTATTGAAAATCAGCACGTCTGCCGCTGCTGGCTCTAGGATGCTCCTCAGGTCATACCGACGGACATCGCGACAAGCTCTGAGGAGGGTGCATCTCGTGTCATATCCCGTCACGTTCGAAGCCGACTACGTTGAGCGTCGCAACCGTTTAACCACTTTCTTCCGCCTCATCCTGGCAATACCGTTGGCGATCTGGCTGTACTTCTACGCGATCGCCGCCTCGATCGTGATCACGATCGCATGGTTCGCGATCGTGATCACCGGCCGCTACCCGCGGGGTCTGTACGACTTCGCCGCAGGCTACACCCGCTTCGTCACGCGGGTCACCGGATACACGGCGCTGCTCTGCGACCCCTATGCGCCCTTCGGGGGCGCGCCGGACGCCGCCTACCCGGTGCGCCTGGAGTTCGCGGGGCCGTTGCCGAGCTACAGCCGTCTGAAGACACTGTTCCGCATCGTCCTCGCGATCCCGATCGTGATCTTGCGCTATGTGCTGGGACTGCTGCTCGAGATCGGCGCGCTGGCGGCCTGGTTCGTGATCCTCGTCACCGGGAAGATGCCGCGCGGTCTGTTCGACCTGATGGTGCTCGCCAACTCCTACACAGCGCGCAGCGACGCCTATCTGTACCTGCTCACCGAGACCTACCCGCCCTTCCAGGACGAGCAGACGCGCGCGGCGGGCGCGCAGCCGCTCACACAGGCGTAGTAAAAGCTCGCCGCGTCGCGGACGTGAGTGCGCCGCGTCGCATCGGGGCCGGCGTGCGCCGCTTCGCCTCGAGGCCGACGTGCACCGCGTCACACAGGCGTGACGGCGCTGTGCCGCGCGGGCCACTGGCGCTGCTTGCCGGTGGCGTGGGCGAAGCGGCGGATCAGCTCGTCGCGCAGCTCCGCCGGCTCGATTACGGCGTCCACGACCATCTCCGAGGCGAGGTGCAGGAGGTCGATGTCCTCGGCGTACTCGCGGCGCAGCTCCTCGACCTTGGCCGCGCGCTCCGCCTCGTCCTCGATCGCCTGGAGCTGGTTGTAATAGACGGCGTTGATGGCCGCCTGCGGGCCCATCACGGCGATCGAGGCGCCGGGCAGCGCCAGACAGCAGTCGGGATCGAAGGCGGGGCCGGCCATTGCATAAAGACCCGCGCCATAGGCCTTGCGCACGACGACAGAGATCTTTGGCACCGTGGCCTGCGAGACGGCGCTGATCATCTTGGCGCCGTGGCGAATGATCCCCTGGCGCTCGACCTGCGTGCCGATCATAAAGCCCGGCACATCAGCGAGGAAGAGCAGCGGGATGTTGAAGGCATTGCACGTCCAGATGAAGCGCGCGGCCTTGTCGGCCGAGTCGCTGAACAGCACGCCGCCCTTGTGCTTGGGCTGGTTGGCGACGACCCCCACGGCACGGCCGTCCAGGCGCGCATAGCCCACGACCAGCTCCTTGGCCCACCGAGGATGGATCTCAAGCCACGACCCCCCGTCCACCAGGCCCTCGATCAGCCCCTTGATGTCGAACGGCTTGTTCTCGTCCGCGGGGATCAGCGCCCCGATGTCCGCAGACACAGCAGCGGCAGCGGCGCCAGATAGTACCTCCCCGCTCGCTCCCTTCGCGCCCGGCACGGGCGCCGGGGCAGCTGCGGCGGCTGTCGGCGGCGGCTGTTCCCAGTTGGACGGGAAGAACGACAGGTAGCGCCGTGCCAGCGCAATGCCCTCCTCGTCGCTCTTGACCAGCTGATGTCCGCAGCCGGAGACGCCCGTGTGCATCCGCGCGCCGCCCATCTCCTCCAGCGTCACCGTCTCCCCTATGACCATCTCAGCCATGCGCGGCGAGCCGAGATACATCGAGGCGTTGCCCTCGCGCATGATCACCACGTCGCAGAACGCCGGGATGTAGGCGCCGCCGGCGGCGCTCGGACCGAATAGCACGCAGATCTGCGGCACCACACCCGACATGCGCACCTCGTTGTGGAAGATCCGCCCGGCGCCGCGGCGCCCCGGGAACATCTGCACCTGCTCTGTGATCCGCGCGCCGGCGCTGTCTACGAGGTAGACCATCGGAATGCGCAGCTCGAGCGCGCGCTCCTGGATGCGCAGAATCTTCTCGACCGTCTTGGGGCCCCATGAGCCGGCCTTGACCGTCGGGTCGTTGGCCATCAGGGCAAGCGCTCGCCCCTCAAGCGTCCCCACGCCCGTCACCACCCCGTCGGCGCCCAGCCCCTCCTCCTGCCAGTTCGCCAGCAACCCCTCCTCGGCGAAGCTGCCGGAGTCCACGAGCAGCGCCACGCGCTGGCGCACCGGCAGCTTGCCCTGCTCGCGCGCCTTCTCCCGATGCCTCTGCGGCCCTCCGGACAGCGCGCGCTCGATTGCGTCTCCCAGCCCCCTCACGCCATCAACCGAACCATCACCGGCCCCCCTTGTGGGGGCCTATTAAGAAATCGGCAAGCACCCCGTCAGATCCCGGAGTTTGTAGCGGGGGCCTCGCCCGAGTAGTCATAGAAGCCCATCCCCGACTTGCGCCCCCGCCAGCCCGCCGAGAGCATCTTGCGCAGCGTCGGCGGCTGCGCGAAGCGACGCTCGCGAAACTCGTCGAAGAGGACGTCGCAGATCGAGCCGAGTGT
This sequence comes from uncultured Solirubrobacterales bacterium, assembly GCA_963715515.1. Taxonomy (GTDB): domain Bacteria; phylum Actinomycetota; class Thermoleophilia; order Solirubrobacterales; family Solirubrobacteraceae; genus Palsa-744. Next base: position 2,510,858 of record OY970249.1, on the reverse strand, counting down.
GTCCAGCCCGACGAAGTCCGACAGCGTAAGCGGGCCCATTGGATGCCCGGCGCCGGCCTTCATCGCCTCGTCGATCTCCGAGACCGAGCCCACGCCCTCTTCGTAGGCGCGGATCGCGTCAAGCATGTAGGGGACCAGCAGACGGTTGACGATGAAGCCCGCGCGGTCGCGCGTGGGGATCGCGAGCTTGCCCTCTGAGCGGGCGAACCCAAGCGCCGTCTCGAAGGCCGCGTCGGTGGTCGTCACGCAGCGCACGACCTCGACCAGCTTCATGACCTGCGCAGGATTGAAGTAGTGCATACCCACGAACTGCCCCGGCCGGCCGGTTGTGGCGGCCTGGTCGATCACGGCCAGCGAAGAGGTGTTGGTGGCGAAGACGGCCTCGGGCTTGACGATCTCGTCGATCTCGCGCCACATCTCAAGCTTCAGCGGCAGGCTCTCGGTGATCGCCTCGATGACCAGGTCGCAGCCGGCCAGGTCGCGGTAGTGGACGGTGCCCTTGATGCGCGCGCGCACGGCGTCGGCATCCTCCTGTGTGGACTTGCCCTTCTCCACGGCGCGCTTGAGCTGCTTCTCGATCTTGGCCACGCCCTTGGCCAGCGTCGGATCGTCCACCTCACGCAGCACCACCTCGTAGCCGGCCTGCGCCGCTACCTGCGCGATGCCGTGGCCCATCAGCCCGGCGCCGAGAACTCCGACCTGCTTGATCTCCGCCATGAAACCTCCGCTCGCATGCTCGTCGTGTTGAGGCTGGAGCCTAGTGGGTGCGCGGTGCGTGCGGACGTGCCCATGCCTGCGTGCTCCGTAGGCCCGAGAAGAGGATGCAAATACCGAGAAGAAGAAAAGTTCCTGAGAAGAGGAAAGTTCCGCACTCGCCGCGGCGTCTCCCCTAAAAGAGCCCTCTATCGGAAGGAGCCTCTTCCATGTCCAATTCCCTCCCGCGCGCGCTGCGCCTACTGGCAGCACCCGCGGTGCTGCTGGCTTGCCTGGCGCTCATGTCGAGCGCCGCCTCGGCCTTCGACCGTCCCTTCATCGGCCAGTTCAGCACCATCTCCCCCATCGGCCCCACCGTTCCCCCCAATGGCGACGTCAACCCCTATGGGCTTGTCACCGTGCCCCGCAACGTCGGCACGCTGGTGCGCGGCAACCTGCTCATCAGCAACTTCAACAACTCCGAAAACCTGCAGGGCACAGGCACGACGATCGTGCAGATGACCCCCCAGGGCAACCTCTCCGTGTTCGCCCAGATCGACCCCAAGAAGCTCCCGGGCGCCTGCCCCGGCGGCGTCGGCCTGACGACCGCGCTGGCGGTGCTGCCCCAGGGCTTCGTCGTGGTCGGCAGCCTGCCCACCAGCGACGGCATGTCGGCCACCGCCCAGGCCGGCTGCCTGATCGTGCTCGACAGCTCCGGGCAAGTCGTTCAGACGATCTCAGGGCCTCCCATCAACGGGCCCTGGGACATGACCGCGGTGGGCAACGGGGTCAACAGCACCCTGTTTGTCACCAACGTCCTCAACGGCACCGTGGCCTCCGGGGAAACACCCGTCGCCGGCGGCACCGTCGTGCGCATCGGCATCCACACCGGTGGGCGTCGCGCGCCTGAAGTCACAGAAATGAGTGTCATCGGCGAAGGCTTCCCCGAGCGCACCGATCCCGCCGCACTGGTCGTCGGCCCCACAGGCGTCGGCCTCGGCAACGGCGGCACGCTGTACGTAGCCGACACGCAGGGCAACCGCATCGCGGCCATTCCCGACGCCAAGAATCGCACCACGCCGTTGGGTGGCGGCGGGGAAACGGTGGCCACGGGCGGCTATCTGAACAACCCGCTCGGGCTCGCCATCGCCCCCAACGGCGACATCCTCACCGTCAACGCCGACGACGGCAACCTCGTCGAGACGACACCAATCGGTGCCGAGTTCCAGCCACTCGACACCGGCGCGGGCGAAGGCGGCCTATTCGGGCTCGCCGTTGCGCCCCGTCGCGAAGGCGTGTTCTTCGTCAACGACGCCAACAACTCGCTGGAGCTGCTGCACTGACATCCAGCACGCAGCACTGATATCCAGCCCGCTTCGGAGGAGTCGGCCGCAAGAGACATATGCGGCCGGCCCCCTCCTGGGCCCGGTAGCCTCTATAGGGTGAGCGCCGAGGAGGACTTCGATCTCTCCGCCGCCGGCCTGCGCGCCGACGGCACCGATCTGCGCATCTCGGTGGAGGTCCTGGCGAGCAAGCTGGAGCAGTCGCTGCCCGGGCGCACGCGCGTGGAGCGCCGCGGCGGGGGTCTGCTCGGGCGGGGCGAGAAGCGGGTGCGCCAGGTGCAGATCGAGCTGGGCGCCTGCTCCTACCAGCTCGCTGTAGCCGACGGGCGCGTGGAGGGCTTTCGCGAGCGCAAGGTCGGCGGCATCTCGATCAAGCGCGAGCCGCTTGGCCCCGAGGAATGGGTGGCGGCGCTGACGCAGGAGCTGCGCGAGGAAGCGCAGCGCAGCGCCGAGGCACGCACGGCGCTGGAGAGGCTGGTGGGGTGAGGATGAGTCCATTGGGCCGCCGCCGAGGCGGTGAAGCCGAAGAGCCCGAGGCACCCGAGCCGCAGTTGCAGGCCGAGGCTGAGGCCGAGATCGAGCAGTCGCTGGCGCGCATCGAGCAGGGCGGCATCCCCGTCGGCGCCGAACGGCGCCTGAGCCAGCTGCGCGAGCGCGGCGGTCTGTTCACATCAGACCTATCGGTGAACGGGTGGGCGCTCTGTCATCAGCTAGGTCTGCGACCGCTCTCGCAGGTGATGGGCAGCTCGATCTACCAGGTCGGCTACCAGCAGTCCACCTGGCCGATGATGATGGGCGGCACGGTTCTGACCGAGCTGAAGACCCTCTCGGACGCCTGGAACGAGGTGCGCCGCCGCGCGCTCGATCGACTGGCGCAGGAGGCCAGCCACGCCGGAGCCGACGCGGTCGTCGGCGTGGAGCTGCGCACCGGCGCGCACGACTTCGCCGAAGGGGCGATCGAGTACGTCGTGTTCGGCACCGCCGTGCGCCGCGAGGGCACCGAGCGGCGCGGAGATCCCGTGTTGACGGAGCTGTCGGTGGCCGACTACTCCCAGCTCGTGCGCGCCGGCTTCGAGCCGGTCGGGATCGTCGCCTGGAGCGCCGTCTTCTTCGCGAGCTACGCCTTCGGCAGCATGGTCGGCACGTCCCCGCTGAGCGCCGCGACGATGCAAAACTTCGAGCTGCGCGAGTTCACGCAGGCCTTCTACAGCGCTCGCGAGCAGGTGATGCAGCGCATGGGCTCGCAGGCAGAGCAGCTGGGGGCCTCGGGCATCGTCGGCGTGCGGATCGTGCACGGCGCACAGTCCCATACCGTCGGAGGCTCCGGGCAGCTCGGAGGGGGCCAGCGCAGCGGGCTGATGCTGACCTTTCACGCAATCGGCACAGCCATCCGCGAGCAGGACAACCCAACGCTGTACCCGCCCGAACCGACAATCGACCTGACCACCTAGAGGGAGTTCCATGAGCAAGAGCGACGACGTGAGCGAGCGCGAGAGTGCGTACGACCCGACCTCCCTGGAGGGCGTGCCCGAGGCGGGGCGCGCCCGCCTGGCGCAGAATCGCCAGGGCCTGTTCACCTCGGACCTCAGCGTCAACGAGTTCCTGCTGATCAAGCAGGCCGGCTTCGACCCGGTGGGCCTCGTGGTGGGCAGCTCGATCTACCACATCGGCATCCAGGTCTCGGGCTGGAAGAAGAGCCAGGAGATGACGGTGCTCTCCGAGGCTATGTACGGCGCACGCCAGCTCGCGATGACACGCATGGAGGAGGAGGCCGATCAGCTCGGGGCCGACGGCGTGGTGGGCGTGCGCCTGGACATCGGCCGCTATGAGTGGGGCCAGGACATGGCGGAGTTCATCGCCATCGGCACGGCCGTCAAGCACCGCGAAGGCGTCATGCACAGAGCCCCCAACGGACGCCCCTTCACGAGCGACCTCTCCGGTCAGGACTTCTGGACGCTGCTGCGCACCGGCCACCGCCCAGTGGGGATGGTGATGGGCAGCTGCGTCTACCACGTCGCCCATCGCGGGATGCTTCAGTCGATGGCCCAGACCGGTCGCAACGTGGAGCTGGCGAACTTCACCCAGGCGCTCTATGACGCACGCGAGCTGGCGATGGAGCGCATGCAGAGCGAGGCCCAGGAGATCGGCGCCGAGGGCATCGTCGGCGTGGACCTGCAGGAGAAGAGCCACGGCTGGGGCAGCCACACGATCGAGTTCTTCGCCGTCGGCACCGCGATCGTGCCGCGCGAGGGCCATGATGAGAAGATCGAAGCGCCCACGCCGGTGCTGGACCTGAGCTGACAAAAGGAGAGCCGAGCAATGAGCATCGTTCTCACAGAAGACCGCGGACCGGTTCGCCACGTCGTCCTGAACCGCCCGGAGAAGCGCAACGCGATGAACCAGGCGCTGCTCCACGAGCTGGGAGACGCCCTGCGGGCGGCCGCCGACGAGGCAGCCGTCCACTGCGTCGTCCTGCGCGGCGCCGGACCCGTCTTCTCGGCCGGCGTGGACCTTGCTGAGCTGGCCTCGTTCGCCGGCGAGCCCGCTGCGCTGCGTCCCTTTCGCAACGTCTTCCTGGACTGCGCGAACCTCTGCGAAACGATGCCCAAGCCCGTCGTCTGTCAGATCCACCACACCTGCGTCGGCGGCGCGCTGGAGGTCGCGCTCGGCTGCGACCTGCGCGTCGCCTCCAGCGACTCCCGGCTTGGGCTGCCCGAGGTGCGCTTCGGGATCATTCCCGACGTCGGCGGCTCCTCGCGCCTGCCTGCAGTCGTGGGGCTCGGACGCGCGAAGGAGCTGATCATGACCGCGCGGCTCATCGACGCTGGCGAGGCTCATGCCATCGGCCTCGTCAACCGCGTCGCGGCGGCCGAGGATCTCGACGGCGCCACGCAGGCGCTCGTGGACGAGTTGCTCGCCAACTCGCACGTCGCCGTGGGCCGCGCCAAGCGCGTTATGGACGCCTCCGCGCGCCCCGCGCTCGCGCACTCCTTGGAGATGGAGGTCTCCGTGCAGGAGTACTGCGTAGCGGCGATGCGCGAGAGCGCGCGCGACGCCGAGATGGCCGGAGGCGTCGCGGCACCCGCACAACCCGTGGCGAGCTAAAAAGAAAGAGGGGGCCGCTAGTCCACGGGCCCCGCGAGGAGCGTGTGGCTGCCTAGGGGCCGCCCCAGGATCGCCTGCACGCGGCGCGCACAGGCGAGCAGCGCGGGCAGCTCGATGCCAGTGGCAACGCCCATCTCGTGCAGCATCGAGACAAGGTCCTCGGTGGCGATGTTGCCAGTGGCACCAGCCGGCACCGGACAGCCACCCAGCTCGCCGAAGGAGGACTCGAAGCTGCTGACGCCCGCCTGCAGCGCCGCCAGCGCATTGGCAAGGCCGGCGCCGCGCGTGTTGTGGAAGTGCGCCGTCAGCTCGACTTGCCCGCCGTCGCCGTACGCAGCATCGCCTCCCGCTAGGACTCCTGCTGGGACGACCCCCAGCCGCTCGTAGGCCAACGCGAAGAAGTCGGCGACCTGCACGGGATTGGCCATGCCGGTGGTATCGCCGAAGCCGATCTCCTGCGCCCCGAAGTCGCGCAGGCGCACGGCGATGTCGAGCACGCGCGCGGGCAGCACGACGCCCTCATAGGGGCAGCCGAAGGACGTCGAGATGACGCCCTCGCAGCGCAGGCCAGCCTCACGCGCGCGCCCAAGCACGCTCTCAAGCCCCGTCAGCGACTCGGCGACGGAGCGGGAGACGTTCTTGCGATTGTGCGTCTCCGAGGCAGACAGAAAGACGTTGATCTCGTCGATCTGCGAGCGGTGCTCCAGCGCGGCGTCGAGCCCGCGCTCGTTGGGAACGAGCACGCTCACGGCGACGTCCTCGGGCACGCTGATCCCGTCCAGCACCTCGGCGGCGTCGGCGAGCTGGGGAATCACGTCGGCGCGCACGAACGACGTCACCTCCAGCCGCCGCAGCCCGGTCCGCGCGAGCGCGTCGATCAGCTCGATCTTGCGCTCGGTGGCGATCGTCTCGGGCTCGTTCTGAAAGCCGTCGCGCGGCCCGACCTCCCTGATGCGAACGGCAGACGGCAAATCCACTCCGGGAGCGTAGCCGTCGGCTGGGCCGAAAGACAGAAGCTCGTAAAGACGCGCGCTCGTATACTCCGCCGCGGTGCCCGAGCCCTCCCCTGTGTGCATCGTCGGCGCCTCCGGCGCCCTGGGCTTCGGTCTCGCCGTCCGACTCGCGCGAGCTGGAGTCCCGATCGTGATCGGCTCGCGCGAAGCCGAGCGCGCCGCGCAGACCGCCTCGCGCGCGGCTGAAGCCGTTCCAGAGGGCGCGTTCTCCGGCTACGACAACGCCGCGGCGGTAGCACAGGCCGAGACGGTGATCCTGAGCGTCCCCTTCCGCAGCCAGTCCGAGACGCTGACCAACCTGAAGGGTGCGTGGCGCGAGGGGCAACTGCTGATCGACGCGACCGTGCCGCTGGCCGCCGCGGTAAGCGGCAAGGCGACGCGCATGCTGGGTGTCTGGCAGGGCAGCGCCGCCCAACAGGCCCAAGAGATGGCGGGAGCGGGCGTGCGAGTGGTCTCTGCGCTGCACACCGTCAGCGCCGCGTCGCTGAGCGATCTGGACCACGCCCTGAACGAGGACGTGCTCGTGTGCGGCGACCGCCGCGAGGACAAGCGCGCAGCAGCGGCGCTGCTGGAGCGAATCGAGGGGCTGCGTTGCGTGGACTGCGGGCGCCTGGAGATGGCCCGCATCACGGAGTCCCTGACGGCGATGCTGATCGCGGTGAACTCGCGCTACAAAGCCCATGCGGGTATCCGCCTGACAGGGCTACCGGAGAAGCTGTGGGAGTAGGCGCCTCGGGGCAGGCTCGGCCGGGGAGGACCAGTGGGTCGGCACCCTCCCCGCGCGAGCACGCGCCTCCCGAGCGTGCCGAGGTGGTCGTCCTCGCCGGCGGCACCGGCGGCGCCAAGTTGGCCCGGGGCATGCAGGAGGTGGTCGGTCCCGAGCATCTGACGGTGGTGGCCAACCCCGGCGACGACATCGAGATCTACGGCGCCTACGTCTCCCCTGACCCCGATCTGGTCAGCTTCTGGCTGGCTGATGAGATCGACGCGCGCGGCTGGGGCCTGCGCGATGACACTTTCAAAGTCATGGACGCGCTGCGCGAGTTGGGCGTCGAGGTGTGGTTCAACCTCGGCGACCGCGACCTGGCGTGGTGCCTGGAGCGCTCGCGGCTGCTCGCCGAGGGAATCACGGCGACCGCGGCGCTGGCGCGGCTGAACGAGGCGCTGGGCGTGCGCGCGAGGGTGCTGCCGGCAAGCGATGACCCTGTGCGCACGTGGGTCCGGACCGAGGCCGGCTGGCACTCCTTTCAGGACTACATGATCCGCGGTGGCGCGCAGGGCCTGGTCGAGGGCTTGGAGTTCCGGGGCGCCGAGCAGGCCACGCCCAGCCACGAGATCGTGGCGGCGATTGAGCAGGCGCGGGCAATCGTGATCGGACCTTCCAATCCGTTGGCCTCGATCGGCCCGATCCTCGCCGTGCCGGGCATCCGCGAGGCGCTGGCCGCATCCGCCGCTCCGGTCATCGCCGTCAGTCCGATCGTAGGCGGCGAGGTGCTGAAGGGGCCCACGGCCGCCTTCATGGCCTTCGCCGCCCTGGAGCTGAGCGCGCGTGGCGTCGCGGACTTCTACGGCGAACTGCTCGACGGCATGGTCTCCGACGAACCCCCAGCGGCCGACGGCCCGCGGGCGCTGCAGATCGACACGGGAATGCCCGACGCCGCTGGGCGGGCGCGTGTGGCCGAGCAGGTGCTGGCCTTCGCCGATTCGCTCGCCGCGTAGGCTCGGCTGGCCGGCCACCCCGGATTGGACTCTTCGCCCCACCGAGGTCGAAGCAGCCCACGGGATAGGCTCTGTGCAGCCATGCGCACCGCCGCGATCCTCCCTGTGAAGCGCTTCGCGCGCGCCAAGCAGCGCCTCGGTGCGAGCGTCGCCGACCCGCTGCGCGCGGACCTGGCGCGAGCGATGGTCGGCGACGTGCTCGCGGCGCTGAGCGAATGCCCGTCGATCGCTCTGACGGTCGTCGTGACAAGCGAGGAGTCGGTCGCCACGGCTGCGCGCGCACAGGGGGCGCTGGTCGTCGAGGACTCAGCCGAGGACGGTCAGAGCGCCGCCGTGGCGCTCGGCCTGGAGCGGGCGCTTGCGGAGGGTGCGCAGCGCGCGCTGTGCATACCCGGGGATTGCCCGGCGCTCGACCCCTCTGAGCTGGAGGCGCTGCTTGGCGGCGCGACGCCGGTCGGCGAGGCGCCGGCCAGCAAGGCGCGGGCGTTCGACGAACGCTCCTCCCGTCGGGCCAGGCCCGACGTCGTGATCGTTCCCGACCGCCACGGCACAGGCACCAATGGCCTGTTGCTGACACCGCCGGACGCCATTCTCCCCAGCTTCGGCCCCGGCAGTTGCGAGCGTCACCGCGAGCTTGCCCGCGCGGCCGACGCGACCTGTCGCCTGGAGCGCCCGGCGTCGCTGCTGCTCGACATCGACACCGGCGATGACCTGGCCGCGCTGCGCGAGCGCCTGGCAGGAGAGAGCACCAGAGCACCAGGCACGCGCGCCGTGCTGAGTCTCGTCGATGAGCACTGGCCGATCCTCACGACCCATTGACCAGTCTGCACATCCGCAGCCTCGCCGACCTGCCGGAGGTGCGCGCGGGAGATGACCTGGCGGCGCTGATCGTGGCGGCGCTTGCAGCCAGGCCACCCGCCGGCATCCGGTCGCTCGCCGGCGCGGCGTCGGCCGTCGCGCAGCTGCGCGACGGCGAGATCGTCGTGATCGCCCACAAGGTCGTCTCCAAGTCCGAGGGCGCCGTAGTGGCGCTCGCCGACATCACGCCAAGCCCGCGCGCGCGTGCGCTGGCGGCCGAGCAGGACAGAGACCCCCGCGCGGTGCAGGTCGTGCTCGACCAGTCTGAGGAGGTGGTGCGCGCGGCAAACGGCGTGCTGATCTGCCGCACGCGCCATGGTTTTGTGTGCGCAAACGCCGGCGTCAACGCCTCGAACGTCGGTACCGACGCCTCCGACTCAGCCGATGAGGAGACGTTGGTGGTGCTCCCGGCGGACCCCGACGACTCGGCCCGCCGCCTGCGCGCTCGCCTGCGCGAGCTGACGAGTGCGGCCCCGGCGGTGCTGATCACCGACAGCTTCGGCCGCGCCTGGCGTCACGGGCAGTGCGACGTGGCGATCGGCTGCGCCGGCCTGGCCCCACTGGAGGACTGGCGCGGACGCAGCGACAGCGCCGGCAGGGAGCTGCAGGCGACATGGCTGGCCACAGCCGACGCCGTTGCCGCCGCCGCCGATCTGGCGCGCGCCAAGGACTCACGCGAGCCGGTCGCGATCGTGGCGGGCCTCGAGCGCTTCGTGACAGTGGGCGACGGCCCTGGGGCTGGTGCGCTGCTGCGCCCGCTCGCGGAGGATCTGTTCCGTTAGAGCGCTATGCGCTCTCAGTCCTCACGCTGCGTGAGCGTCCACCGATGCCATCACGGATGGCGTGCCGCGCATTGACAGCGAGCGCGCGTGGAAGCGCGGAGACCATCAGGCGCCCGGGCCCGATGTTGCGCGTCCCGAAGGCTTCGAAGGTCTTGGCCACTCCTGCATCTCGAGCAGCGGCGGAGAACAGCAGCCGCTCCCCCAGGTTGAAGCGCCGGCCGGTGGCGTAGTCGCCGATCAGGAACGCATGGCCGCGCAGCGAGCGCGAGTAGCGGCGCCGGTAGGCGCTCAGCCCGCGCTGCAGGGGCTCCCGCTCAGGCAATCGTCCAGGATCGACCAGCGCTCGGGAAACGCTGTCGGCGAGCCATTCGGCGGACTGGAAGGCCCATCCGCAGCCAACGCCGAACAACGGATCGGTGGCAAGCGCGGCATCGCCGACGAGCGCCAGTCCGGGGGCGGTGGGACCACGCATCACATTCGGCATCTCCAGCTTGCCGATCACTGGCCCGACCCGCGTCGAGGCGAGGATCGGCGGGGGCTCGGGAAGGTCGGCGATAAACGTGACGAGCGCAGCGGCAGGATCATCGCGGAACTCGGGCAGACGCTCCTTGGTGAGCATCGCTGCGTACAACGTCAGCCCACTGTCGGTGGGGAAGACCGCACCCCACTGAGGATCGGCCAACCAGATCGAGCCATCTGGCGAGCCGACCGGTGGCGGCCCCTCGAAGTACGCGGAGTAGCTGAAACGGTGGTGTGGACTGATGCGTGGGCGCAGCTTGGCGAGCGTGGCAACGTTCGAGTCACGACCATCGGCGCCGACGACCAGCCGCGTTCGCAATCGCGTCGAGTTGCCCTGGCGGTCCTCGATGCACACGCCAGACACGCGGCCGTCCTCCCACAGCAAGTCCCGCGCGGTGCGGTCGAGGATCAGATCCACGCCGGCCGTCTCGGCGCTGACGCCTCGGACGAGCGGGTCAAGCACCTCGCGGCGAAGGTTGACGCCGCTGGAAACGGCAGCACCGGCGGCCGGCTCGATCCACCCCCAGCGGGTCCACAGGCGGATGCGCGAGCGCACACCGCCTGCGTCTTCGATCCTCTGGAGCAGCCCCAGCCGCTGGAGGGTTGCCACGGCCGAGGACTGGATGAAATGCCCGCAGACCCGCTTGAACGCCATGGGGTCCGGCCGCTTCTCGATCAGGGCCACATGCGCACCCGCCCGAGCGAGCAGAATCGCCGTTGCACAACCGGCGAGGCTGGCCCCTACGATTGCCACGTCGTAGTCCTCGTGCGCGCTCATACGAAGCTCGCCACCGACCAGCGCCGCCCGGAATCCCCGTCGAGGTGGACCGCAAGCGTCATCGTCGCAAGCCCTACGCGCTCTCCGCCTCCACGGTGGGTGAGCCCCCGCTTCCGCGCCGCGCGAGCGCACGGCGCGCGTGGACGTACATCGCGCGCGGCAACCCCGTGGCGAACGTCCGCGCCGGCCCGACATTGCGCGAGCCGAAGGCTTCGAAGGTCCGCGCCAGGCGCTCGTCGTTCGTGGCAGCGGCGGAGAACAGCATGCGCTCGCCGGCATTGAGCTTGCGGCCGCTGGAATAGTCGGTGATCGTCGCAGTGTGGCCGCGCAGGCCACGCGCGTGGCGGCGACGATAACGCTCCAATCCCTGCTCCAAGGACTCGGCGCCGAGCAACGCTGGGGCGACGCTGTCGGCGAGCCACTCGGCGGACTGGAAGGCGAAGCCGCAGCCGATGCCCCACAGCGGGTCCAGCGCGCCCGCGGCATCGCCGGCGAGCGCGAGGCCGGGGGCCGTGGGGACATGGGTGACCGTGGTCATGTCGATCTTGCCCGTGACCTCGCCGACCAGGCGCGATGCGTGGATCGGAGGGGCTTCCGGCACGCCGCCCACCAGCGCCCTCAGCGCCGCCTCGGGATCGGCGCGGAATTCGGGCAGACGCTCCTTGGTCGGCATCACGGCGTAGAAGATCAGTTCGCTGTCAGTGGGGAACGCGGCGGCCATGTCCGGGTCGAGCAGCCACAGCGCCGGATCGGGATAGGTGTCCGGTAGGGGCCCTTCGAAGTAGCCGCCGTAGGCGAAGCGCCCGTGCGGCTTTGTCTTGGTCTTGACCTGCGCAAGTTTGGCCACGCGCGAGTCGCGCCCGTCGGCGCCGACGACCAGACGTGCGCGCAGCGTCAGCGTCTGGCCCTGCGTGTCGCGCGCGCGCACGCCGCAGACGGCGCCACCCTCGCGCAGCAGCTCTCCGACGGTGCGCCCGAGCATCAGCTCCACGCCGGGGGTCTCGGCCGCGAGCTGGCGGATCATCGGGTCCAGACGCTCGCGGCGCAGGTTGACACCGCTGGGCACAGAACTCCGGGCAGGCGGCTCGATCCAGCCCCAGCGCGTCCACAGGCGCGGGCGGCCGCGCAGGGCGCCCGCCTGCATCATCCGCTCCAGCAGGCCGAGGCGTTCCAGCGTCGGCACGGCGGAAGACTGAACGTAGTGGGTGCAGATCCGCTTGAACGCGGCGGGGTCGGGGCGCTGCTCGATCAGCGCCACGCGCGCACCCGCCCGGGCGAGCAGAATCGCGCTCGTGCAGCCGGCGAGACTGGCGCCGACGATCGCCACGTCGTACTCCTCATGAACCTCGCGAACGCTCATGCGATCACCGTCGGAGAATCGTAGTCGCGACGCGCGGCGAGCGCTTGGCGCGCATTGACGAACATCGAGCGCGGTATCGCGGAGACAAACATGCGCGCCGGCCCGATGTTGCGCGTGCCGAACGCCTCGAAGATCTGTGTGAGGTGCTCATCGCGCGCGGCGGCGGCCGAGAAGAGCAGCCGTTCGGGCGGAGTGAGCCTGCGCCCACCGGCGTAGTCGTACATCAGCATGGAGTGCCCACGCAGCCCGCGCGCGTGACGACGGCGGTAGCGCTTGAGACCCGCTTCCAGCTGGTCGATCTCCGCCCGGTCAGCTCCCACCGCTCGCGCGGGACGGGCCAGCGCCGGGGCGACGCTGTCGGCGAGCCATTCGGCGGACTGGAAGGCCCAGCCGCAGCCGACCCCCCACAGCGGGTCGATCGCCAGCGCGGCATCGCCCACGAGCGCGAGCCCCGGAGCGCTGGGAGTATGGGCGACGTTGGTCATGTCGAGCTTGCCCTGTGGCGGTTCGATCAGGCGCGAGGCGCGGATCGGCGGCGCGTCGGGTATCTCGGCGATGAACTCCACCATCGCCTTGGCTGGGTCCGCGCGGAACTCGGGCAGGCGATCCTTGGTGGGCATCGCCGCGTAGAAGATGTGACCGCTGTCGGTGGGGAAGCAGGCCGCCATGTGCGGGTCGAGCAGCCACAGCGAGGCATCCGGGGCGCCCTTTGGCTGAGGACCCTCGAAGTAAGCGCCGTAGGCGAAGCGCCCGTGGGGCTTGGTCTTGGTCTTCACCCCCGAGAGCTTGGCCACGCGCGACCCGCGGCCATCGGCGCCGACGGTGAGACGTGCGCGCACGGTGAACGTCTCGCCGTTTGGAGCGCCCGCACGCACGCCGCAGACCACATCCCCCTCGCGCAGCAGCTCCGTGACGGTGTATCCGAGCATCAGCTGCACCCCGGGGGTTTCGGCAGCCATCTGGCGCAGGAGCGGGTCCAGGTGTTCGCGGCGCAGGTTGATGCCGCTGGGCACGGTGCTGCTGGCGGGCGGTTCAATCCACCCCCAGCGCGTCCACATGCGCGCACGCGAGCGCAGCCCGCCCGCTGCTTCCATCGGCTCCAGCAGGCCCAGGCGTTCCAGCGTCGGGATTGCAGAGGACTGGATGTAGTGCGAGCAGACCCGCTTGAACGCCTGGGGGTCGGGGCTCTTCTCCACGAGCGCCACACGTGCCCCCGCGCGGGCGAGCAGAATCGCGCTCGTGCAGCCGGCGAGGCTGGCGCCTACAATCGCCACGTCGTAGTCCCCTCCATCCGCACCATGCCCGGGCAAACTCACTCCGGCACCCGCCAGGTCGTGGTCCGGAGCACCAGCGACGATGCCCTCTGCCTGTGCTGAATCGGCCATGTGTCTCAGCTCCTTTTGCGCGTTCGGGGAGGTGGAGCGATGCGTACGCAGTATAGTTCGGGCCGAACTATACAGGACGAACTATGAAAAGCAAGTCGATCCGTCTCACCACAACCTCCTATGCAGTGATGAGCCTGCTGGAGATGCTGGGCGAGGCCACACCGTATGAGCTCAAGCAGGCACTGGAACGCTCGATCGAAAACTTCTGGCCGGTGCCGCATACCACCTTCTATGACGAGCCGGCAAGGCTGGCGCAGGCCGGTTTCCTCTCACAACGTCAGGAGTCCGGCGGGCGCCGACGCAAGCGCTACGCGCTGACCGACAGCGGCCATGAGGCGCTGCGTGCGTGGGCCGACACCCCTGGAGCAGGCCCGCCGCAGTATCGCGACGAGGGCATGCTGAAGGTGTTCGCGGGCGCCGATCCGCAGTCGGTGTATGCCGGCCGCGGCGACTGGCACCGTGCCAAGCTGGCCGAGCTGGAGGGCTATCTGGGGAAGCTGCGTGCTCTACCCGAGGAGCTGCGAGCGAACCGGTGGCGCGGCGCCGAAGCGACGCTGGTGGCGGGCATCGACTACCAGCATCAGATGATCGACACCATCGAACGCTTGGTGGAGGGCCGCGCGGGGTAACGCGCGCGCTCAGACGGCGACCGGCAGTCCGCCAGCATCTCGCAGGGGATAACTCCGCTTGATCTCATAGAGAGTGGTGCGCTCCGCCGCCGGACGCCCGGCCTCGTGCGCCGCGCCAACGAGCTGGTCGGGGTCGAGGCGAGTGCCGTGATAGCTGCCGGCGAGACGGCTGATGGACTCCTCCATGAGCGTGCCGCCGAGGTCGTTGACCCCCCAGCGCAGCGACTCGACGGCCGCGTCGAGACCCATCTTCACCCACGAGGCCTGCAGACTCGGAACGCTGCGGCCGAGGGCGAGGCGGAAGACGGCGGTGTGCTTGAGGTTGTCCTCGCGCGAGATCTCCTCGACGCCGTGGGTGCGGCCGAGGAGCGTCTGGAAGGGGATGAAGGAGAGCGGCACGAACTCGGTGATGCCACCGGTGCGCTCCTGCAGCTCACGGATGACACGCATGTGCTCAGCCAGCTCCCAGGGCTCCTCGATATGGCCGAACATGACCGTCGCCGTAGAGCGCAGGCCGGCGCGATGGGAGGCCTCGATGATCTCCACCCAGCGCGCGACCGGGAGCTTGTTGGGGCTTATCCGTTCGCGCACGCCGTCGTGCAGCACCTCGGCGGCGGTGCCGGGTGTGGAGCCGAGGCCGGCGTCGCGCAGGCGGACGAACACCTCCGCCGGGGGCAGCCCGGAGATGTCGCACATGTGCGCGATCTCCATCGGACTGTAGGCGTGCAGGTGCAGATCGATACCGGCGTCGATAGCGGTCGCCTTGGCCAGCCGCAGCCATCCCAGATAATCCTCAAGCTCCCAGTCGGGGTGGATGCCGGACTGGATGCAAAGCTCGGAGGCGCCGTAGTCGATCGCCTCCAGCACGCGGCCCACGAAGTCCTCCTCGTCGTGCTCGTAGGCGTCGGGCGAGCGCTTGCCCTGGCCGAAGCCACAGAAGGCGCAGCCGACGGTGCAGACGTTGGAGATGTTGATATTGCGGTTGACGACGAACGTCACCGTGTCGCCTGCCAGCTCGCGGCGCAGCTCGTCGGCGGCCTGGCGGATGTCCTCGATCACCTCGGGGCGGGTCTCGGCGAAGAGGGCCGTCAGCTCGTCCTCGTCCAGCCGGGCGCCATCCCGGGCCTTGACGATCGCGCCGCTGAGAAGCTGCGTCTGGATCGGGCGTTCTTCGCGCCGGACGGCGGGGCCGCCGCTCCCCCGCCGCGGGATGAAGCTCCAGTACTTGCGCTTGATCGTGTCGAGCACGCCCTGGGCTAGCCACTGCGAGTCGATGTACTGGGGGTAGACGCACAGGCGCTCGGTCAGCGCCAAGCCGTCGGCCTGCAGGCGCTTGCGCACCTGGTGGGGCGAGGGGAAGGGGTGCTCGGGGGAGATGTGATCGCCGTTGGCCGACAGCCCGCCGAGGTCGGTTGCGCCGGCCGCGACGAGTTCGGGCCACCAGTCGGCGAGATTCGGCGGCACCTGGATGCCAACGTCAGGCATCAGCCGCCGGGTCTCGGCGATCAGCCGCCGCATGTCCTCGATCGACACGCATCCCGCCCCGCCCTTGGACCACTCGGGCGCATCGCGCTGCGGCGCGCTGCTGACGCCCGTCCGCCAGTAGTCATCCGCCGCCTCGGTGGCGATCTGCGCTGGCTCCTCGCCGTAGTAGCGGCGATGTGGCACAAAGTTCTGCAGAATCACCTCCTGCAGGTGCCCGTGTTCGGCGTGCACCGCCGCAAGCGCCTCCAGCGACGCGACGCGCTCGTCCTCCGTCTCGCCAATGCCGACGAGAATCCCGCTCGTGAAGGGGATCCGCAACTCCCCCGCAGCACGGATGCTCGCCAGACGCAGCGCGGGGTCCTTCGTCGGCGAGCCCTGATGCGCGACGAGATCGGGATTGACCGACTCCAGCATCAGGCCCTGCGAGGCCGTCACCTCGCGCAGTCGCAGCAGGTCGGCGTGCGACAGCGCTCCGAGGTTTGTATGCGGCAACAGCCCTCGCTCCAGAGCCCGTTCGCAGCACCAGGCCACATACCCGACAAAGTCGTCGAATCCGAGTGCGGCCAGCTGCTCGCGCACGCCGCTGTGATGAGCTGGATCGTCGCCGGTCAGTACGAGCAGCTCCTTCACACCGCGTCGTGCTGCGCCGTCGATCAGTCCCTCGACTTCGGCCGGCGTGTGCAGATGCGCGCGATGCGTCGCGAACGCGCAGTACTTGCAATGCGATACGCATGTCCGCGAGAGCGAGAGCGTCAGATTGCGTGAGTAGGTGACCCTCCGCCGCATGGCCTGAGTCTAGTCGGGTCCCTCACCGGCCAAAGTCTCACTCGCTCAGCTGACGTGACTCGCCCTCATGTCCTGCGTCACCAGGCAGTGGGCGCAGCCTCCTCGATCCGTCCGACCTGCCTCGTAGCTTGCCAGCCATGCTCGAAGACACCATCCGCCCCGCGGTCGCCGAGTTCATCGGCACCTTCACCCTGATCTTCATCGGCGCCGGCTCGATCATCGCCGCCCACGGCATCGAAGACCCGTCGCTGATCGGAATCGCCATCGCCCATGGCTTGGCCATCGGCGTGATGGTGGCCGTCTACGCGCGCGTGTCGGGCGCCCACTTCAACCCGGCGATCACCTTCGGCTTCCTATTGACGCGCCGCATCAAGCCGGCGCTGGCCGTCGTCTACTGGGTGGCCCAGCTGGCCGGTGCGGCAGTGGCGGCGCTGCTGCTGCGGGAACTGCTGCCGAGCGCGGAAACGGAAGCCGTCAGCCTCGGCGTGCCCGCGCTGGGCCACGGCGTGGACGCAGGCGCAGGCGTGGTGCTGGAGGGCATCCTCACGTTCCTGCTGGTCACGGTGGTGTTCGGCACGGCAGTTGACCCCAAGGGCGCGTTCAGGTCGATCGCCGCACTGGCGATCGGCCTGACGATCACGATCGACATCCTCCTCGGCGGCCCCTTCACGGGAGCGGCGATGAACCCTGCGCGCGCCTTCGGCCCGCAGCTGGTGGGCGACCATTGGGCAAATGGCTGGGTCTGGTACGTGGGTCCGCTGGTGGGCGGCGCCATCGCGGCGGTGCTGTACGAGTGGCTGTACCTGCCCGGGCGCTCCAAGGAGGAGCCGCCGCCCGTGGCAGAGGGCATCGCGGAGTAAGCAGTAAGCGAGGCAAGCCGCGAGCAGAGGCCCTATGCTGGGCGGGAATGTCGAGTCCGCCCCGCGTCTACCTGGCACGTCACGGCCAGACGGCGTACAACATGGAGGGCCGCTTTCAGGGCCAGCTGCCGGTGCCGCTCGACGAGACGGGCCGCGGCCAGGCGATCGAGCTGGCAGAGCGGGCGGCCGAGCACGGATTCGCGGCGCTGTGGTGCAGCCCGCTGCGACGCGCGCGCGAAACCGCCGATGCGGTCGCGGAGCGCATCGGCCTGGAGCCCCGCGAGGACGCTCGGCTGATGGAGACCGATGCGGGCGACTGGACGGACCGCACGTTCACCGAGATCCAGGCAGAGGCGCCGGAGGAGTTCGTCAAGTTCATCGACGGCGACCCCACGTTCGCCTTTCCTGGCGGCGAGTCGTTCGCCCAGCAGGGCGTGAGGGTGGCGGCGGCTGTGTATGACATCAGGCGTGCCGAGGCGCCTGCGCTGGTGGTGTGCCACGGCGGCGTGATCCGCCTGGCCCTGTCGCTGCACCTGAAACACGGTGTGACGCTCGCCGACAGAGTGGCGAACGGCGCGCTGATCCCGCTCGATCCGCGCGAGGCACGACGGATCGAGCACGGCGAAGACGCCGAGACCGCAGCGGCGCCCGGCTGAGCACTCACTTAGGCGAGCGAGGCGAGCGCTCGCTCAGACGAACTCGCCGGCAGCCATCCGCGCGACCAGCTCGGCCCCTTCGCGGGCCATGCGCGAGCGCGGCACGACCAGATCGAAGCCGGCTTCCAGGGCGCGCTCGCGCATGGCAGGATCGACGTGCGCATAGAAGCCCAGCGTGCCTATGCCCACCAGCAGGCTCTGCGTACTCAGTTGGCGTACGAGCGCCGCGCCGTCGAGGTCCTGGGTGAGATCGACCACCAACACCGCCGGTGCCGCAAGCCGCTCCCTCAAACTGCCGGCATCGCCGACCAAGGCGACGTCGTGCCCGGCGGCAGCGAGCGCGCCCTGCACCTGCGAACCGAAGAGCAGGTCGGGTATGAGCGCCACTACCCGCGCCATCGTAGGTCCTCTACTGGGCGCGCAGACGCGCGAATTCGTCGCGCACAGAGTGCGGACGACCCCACATCTGCGTGACCTCGACACGCCCCTCGCGAAGCTCACGCACCGCCAGCTCGCCTTCGATGCCGGCGTCGTCGAGCAGTTGCAGCGTGCCGTGCACAGTGGGCGCGGCCGCGGCGTGTCCGAAGCGGTGGGCGACCAGCACACGCCAGTGCCAGTTGTGATGGGAGTAGGGCTGTGCGTTGCAGGTAGCGAGGTAGACGGCGGCGTTGACGTAGCGCGACTCGTCGGCGATGCGCAGGTCGAACTCGAGGTCGGTCCAGTCCTCGGGCAGCGAATCGACGATCTGCTGAAAGGTGTCGGCGAGACCCATCGCCGGAAGCGTAGCGGGCGGCGCGGGCTATCCTCGAATCAATGGCCTCCAGCGAGACGCACAGCCTGCCCCTGCAGGAGGATTATCGCGTAGCGGTAGAGGGGTGCGCTCTGGTCGATCGCTCCGAGCGGGGCAAGCTGGCCCTGACGGGCGGGGGCGCAGTGGAGTTCCTGAACGGCCAGGTGACCAACGAGCTGGCGAACCTGCATCCCGGGGAGGGCCGTTACGCGGCTTTCCTGACGCACAAGGGCAAGATGCTCGGCGATCTGCGCATCCTGGCTGTCGGCGGCGGGTCCGCATCGGGGCCCAGCGACGGCAACTTCGCGTCGGGGTCCAGCGACGGCAACTCCGGCAACGACGGCAACTCCGCATCGTCCAGTGGCAGCGAGTCGGCATCTGGGTCCAACGGATCGTCGCCACTCGCGCGAGGCTCGATGGAACTGCTGCTCGACACTGAGCGCGTGGCGCTGCAGGCATTGTTCGACATGATCCGCCGCTTCAAGGTGGGCTATGACGTGGAACTGCACAAGCGCACGCTGGAGCAGGCGCTGCTCTCACTGATCGGCCCCAGCAGCCGCGAGGTGGCGGCGCAGGCGACGGCAGCGGACGGAGCCCTGCCGCTCCCAGACAGCGAGCACGCCCACGTGCCGGCCCGGATCGCCGGTCGGGGGGTGCGACTGGTGAGCACCGAGGCGGCTGGCGTAGACGTGCTGTGCGACGCGGACGATCGTGAGGCTGTAGGCGGGGCGCTCGAAAGCGCGGGCGCCGTGGCGGTGGGCGAGCGAACGGCGGAGATTGTGCGCGTGGAGCGCGGTAGGCCGCGCTACGGAGTGGACATAGACGACACGACGATCCCCCAGGAGGCGGGCCTGAACGAGCGCGCGGTGAGCTTCACCAAGGGCTGCTACGTCGGGCAGGAGACCGTGGCGAGGCTCTACTACAGGGGCAAGCCCAACCGCCACCTGCGCGGCCTGCGCCTCACAGGCGAGATCGCCACAGGGGCCGAGCTGCGCCTCGGTGAGCGCTCCGTAGGACACCTGGGCAGTGCGGTCCTCTCCCCCGCGCTTGGCCCGATCGCCCTGGCATTGGTGCGCCGCGAGGCCGAGCCGGGTGCGACAGTGAGCGTCGGTGAGCAGGGGGTCGAGGGAGAGGTAGTTGCGCTGCCGTTCAGGGATTCTGGCTAGACCAAATAACCAAGGTTGACGAGTGACTTGCCAAAGCCACGTGTCACTAGCGATCGCAGCGCTTCTCGTACAACTCCTCGGCACGGAGCATCAGCGTTCCGAGGCTCACGTGCAGGCCGTCGCACAGTTTGAGCAGGGTGCCGTACGTCGGGTTGCCCTGGCCGCGAATGAAAGTGCCAATCTGCTTCTCGTCCAGCCTGGAGTCGGCGGCCACGGTGTCCAGTGTCATGTGGGCGTCTTCAGCGATCAGCAGCTCGATTGCCTGACCTAGACCCTATGGCGTGGTCGCCCGGGTGGGTTGACTGTCGGAGGTGATGGCCGGACACTCCTCGCGGGGGTTTGTCTGGCCGGAGAGAAGGCTCCGGCTGACCCCATGAGATGAGGAGGTCCGGCCATGCCGGGAACGATGACGTGGGTTGGGCTTGATGTCCATGCCCGTTCGACGCATGCTGCGGCTATCGACACGATGACGGGCGAGCTGACGCGGATGCGATTCGGTCCGGGGTACGAGGCTGCGGTGGCGTGGCTGCTGGAGTTGCCTGGCCCGGTCAGGGCGTGTTATGAGGCGGGCCCGACGGGCTTCGGGCTGTATCGCGCGGCGACGGCGGCGGGGGTCGGAATGCAGGTGATCGCGCCGGGCAAGACACCGCGTGGTCCGTCAGATCGGGTCAAGACTGATCGCAAAGACGCCGAGTTGCTCGCGCGGTTGTTGCTGGCTGGGTCGTTGACGCGGGTCGTCGTTCCCCCGCTCGCAGTCGAGGCCGCACGAGAGATGACGCGCGCTCATGACGCTTGCCGACGGGATCTGATGAATGCTCGCCATCGTGTGTCGAAGATGCTGCTGCGTCATGGGATGGTCTACCCGAAGCCAAAGACCTGGACGGCGGAGCACCGCAGGTGGATGTCTGCCCAGCAGTTCGATGAGCCGGCAAGCAGCATGGTGTTCGCTGATCTGATTGCTGCCGTTGACGGGCTCACCTCTCGCAAAGCGGCGATCGCGCTGCGGCTCTCTGAGCTGGCGAGCGATGAGCGGTGGTGGCCGACTGTCGCGCGGCTGCGGAGTTTCAGGGGCATCGACACGTTGACCGCGTTCTCGTTGCATCTTGAGCTCGGCGCGGACTGGGAGCGCTTTGCGAGGGCGCCTGCGCTCTCGGCATGGCTGGGACTGACACCATCGCTAAACCAGTCCGGCGAATCCTCACACCAAGGCGCGATCACCAAGACCGGGTCGGCGCTCGCCCGCCGCCTCCTGGTCGAGTCTGCCTGGCACTACAGTCGCCTGCCCCGCCTCGGTGCGACGCTGGCCAATCGCCAAGCCGGGCAGCCCGAGCACATCCTCGCGATCTCAAACCGCGCGCAGCAGCGCCTCTACCGCGTCAACCGCACGATGCGGGCCCGCGGCAAGCCACACAACGTCACCGTCGTGGCGTGCGCCCGTGAGCTCGTCTGCTTCCTCTGGGCCGCCGCCACCGCCGACTAACCCCTGGCGACATCCTCCGGCCGGTGGGCCGGGGCGCCGGGCCATCAGCGGCCGGCACGCGCGAATCAGCTATGAGCACCACCCACGGGCGGCACGCTCGCTCCTAGACAGCGCAAGCCGGCAGCACGAAACCGGGCCCTGGGGTAACCAACCCCCGCATCATCAGACTGGCAACGCCGACACCGAGCCCGGCGTCCCGGCCCACCGACCACAACCCCCTCCGACGGCCCCCAAGCCGACGCGATCAACCACACCCACTTGACAAACACGACGCCATATCAGCTGACGTGCCCAGGGACGTTCAGAACGCTGTGTAGGTAGGTCCGGGCCTACCGAGAGGCTGTGGGTGTCAAAGCTCACCACCTCAAGGGAGGCCCGGAATGCCGCACCATAGAGCCCGCATGACCCCGCGTGGGCGGGAGATGGTCGTTCGTCGTGTCGTGGATGACGGGATGTCCTTCGCACAGGCCGCCGCGTGGGGGAACGTGTCGAAGTCCACGATCTGGGAGTGGGTGCGCCGCTGGCGAGCGGCACTCCCCTCAGAGCGAGAGTCCTTGGTGTGCCTGACGGAGCGCTCCAGTCGTCCTCGCCGTTCTCCCTCCCGGTGTCCTGCCGGGGAGGAGCAGCGGATCTGTGAGCTGCGCCGGCGAACTGGCTGGAGTCCCAGGACGATCGCGATGCTGACTGGGCGCCCTCACTCGACCGTCCATCAGGTCCTGCGACGCGGGGGCTGCTCGCGGCGGGGGCCATCCGAGCACCCAGCGGTCGTGCGCTACGAGTGGCCGTGCCCTGGGAACCTGCTGCATATGGACGTAAAGAAGCTCGGGAAGTTCCAGGAGCCCGGGCATGCGCTGACGGGTGATCGAACCCAGCGCTCCAGGAGGGCAGGCTGGGAGTACGTGCACTCGATCGTTGATGACTGCAGCCGCCTGGCGTACTCGGAGATCCACGACGACGAGAAGGCGCCGACCGTGACCGCGTTCACCCGCCGCGCACTTGACTGGTTCCTCGAACGTGGGATCGTCGCCGAGCGGCTGATGAGCGACAACGCGTTCACCTACATTCACAACAAGACGCTGCGCGAGCTGCTCTACCGCCGTCAAGTCCGTCACCTCCGCACCCGGCCGTACACACCCCGCACCAACGGCAAAGTCGAGCGCTACCAGCAGACCCTGCAACGCGAGTGGGCCTACGCCCTGCAATACACCTCAAGCGACGCGCGCCGCGCATCGCTGCCACACTGGGTCAGCCACTACAACGAGCAGCGCACCCACAGCGCCCTCGGCAACCGCCCACCCACCCACCGCGTTCGGGACGTCACCGGGCACAACACCTAGCGCAGCGTGGCGCAAGCTGCGGGGCTTAGCGGTCCTTGGACGTGCCATGAGGTTGTCCCGTAGCTCGTAGAAGTTTGTAGGTGGCGGTCCTTCCGCCTCGTCCGGTCCCGTTGGGACTGTGGCGAGTGCGAAGTCATCCACCGAGACGAAGGGACCGCCATGAAGACCGTAGAGCAGGAGCAGGTCGGGAGCGCTTTGCTGGGGCTTCCAGCGAATGTGCAGGATGCGTTGGGGGAGCTGGCCGGTGCGGCGAAGGAGGGGCTGTTGGCGCTCAGCGTGGGTGTCGGCCTCGGGGTGCTGGGCGAGATGATGGAGGCCGAGCTCGATGAGGTCGTCGGTACGAAGCACGCCCGGATCTCAGAGCGCACCGCGGTCCGTCATGGCCACGAGGACGGCGAGGTCACCCTTGGTGGGCGGCGGGTCGCGGTGAAGCGTCCGCGTGCCAGGAGCGCCGATGGCGAGCAGGAGGTGCCGCTGGCGACGTATGAGTATTTCGCTGACCGTGACCCCTTGACGCGGGTGGTGTTGGAGCAGATGCTCGCAGGGGTCAGCACCCGGCGCTTCTCACGAACTCGTGAGCCGGTAGGTGAGAAAGTGACCGTGAGTGAGCGCTCGGCGTCGAAGTCAGCGGTCAGCCGCGAGTTCATCGGCCGCACCCGTGAGCACCTGGACGCCCTGATGAGCCGAGACCTCGCAGACGTGCGCCTCGCGGCGTTGATGGTTGACGGGATCGAGATGAAGGGGCGCTGCTGCATTGTCGCGCTCGGCGTCAGCACCGACGGCGTGAAGCTTCCGCTTGGTTTGTGGGATGGCTCCACGGAGAACAAGACCGTCACAGCGCATCTCCTCGCCGACCTCGTCGCCCGGGGCCTTGACGTCGAGCAGGGCATCCTCGTCGTCTTGGACGGGTCAAAGGCGCTCCGGTCAGCCGTCGATGAGGTCTTCGGCCCAGTCCCGGTGCAACGCTGTATCCGTCACAAGGAAAGAAATGTGCTGGAGCACCTCCCCGAGCGTGACCGCCCCGCAGTAAAGGCGCGCCTGCGGCGCGCATGGGCGAGCGATAACCACACGCTCGCGCTGGAAGGTCTGCAGGCCCTCGCCGGCGAGCTGGAGCGTTCACATCCCGGAGCGGCCGCGTCCCTGAACGAGGGCCTGGAGGAGACCCTGACGCTCACACGCCTGGGAATCCGCGGACGGCTGAAGACGACCCTGGCCTCGACGAACCCGATCGAGTCGATGATCGAGATCATCCGCCGCACCTCCCGCAACGTCAAGCGCTGGCAGTCCGGCGATATGTGTCTGCGCTGGACCGCCGCCGGGATGCTCGAGGCCGAGACCCAGTTCCGCAAGGTCGTCGGCTACACAGACCTCGCGAAGCTCGCCGTCGCCGTCGAACGCGACCTCGCCACCCGCCGCGCGCCCATTCACACCACCACCCACGAAGAGGCCCTCACACCCGCCACCGTGTAACCATCACACCAGCCGCCACCAGAAACTTCTACGGCGAACGGGACAACCTCCGTGCCATGGCCCGCAGCCTTACTCATTTTTGTGGAAGGGGTTAGGGCATATATGTGGAAACCTCATGATGACAATCGTCTTCAGCGCAAATTGGGAGCTTTCTTTTGCCCGAGAGCGGACACAAAGATGCAGACCTGCTCATCCTCGGGCAGGCGGTTCGGCGGATGCGCGAGCAGCGGGGCATGAGCGCCAACGAGTTGGCCGGTGCCACCGGCATGGGTCGCGAGCGTGTTCGACGCGCTTGAGACCGGACGCCTCGATCCAACCTACGAACTGTTGCTGGCGCTTGCCGAGGGACTCGGCATACCGCCGTCCGCCCTGGTGACTCTTGCCGAACAGCTCAAGCGAACGAATGAGCCGTGAGGGTCCGGAAGATGGAGGGTTAGTGGAGAGGGTCATACGTTGGCTGGGGCCGTCTTGTCGCTACAGTCGAGCGCATGACGATCCAACGCATGGAGCATGTGGGCATCGTGGTCAACGACCTCGCGGCCGCGAGGTTGTTCTTCGTCGAACTCGGACTCAAGCTGCAGGGCGGGGGGCCGGTCGAGGGCGGCTGGGTGGACCGCGTGGTAGGGCTCGAGGACGTCCGGGTGGAGATCGCGATGCTGGAGACCCCGGACGGCCACGGACGGCTCGAGCTGGCGAAGTT
The DNA here is from genome assembly GCA_963715515.1 of uncultured Solirubrobacterales bacterium. Classification (GTDB taxonomy): domain Bacteria; phylum Actinomycetota; class Thermoleophilia; order Solirubrobacterales; family Solirubrobacteraceae; genus Palsa-744. The sequence continues at coordinate 2,485,944 of OY970249.1, read as the reverse complement.
TCACTCCCCGTCGGGCCAGGACGGCGACCGGCACGCGCCGGCGAACACCCCGGGCATCCGCCATGTCGCATTCGCAGTCGACGACATCGACGCCGTCGTCGCTAGCTTGCGAGCCCGCGGCGCGGAACTCGTTGGCGAGGTCGAACGCTACAAGGACAGCTATCGGCTCTGCTACGTCCGCGGCCCTGAGGGAATCATCGTCGAGCTGGCGGAGCGGATCGGCTGAAGGCTCCGGCCGTCCGCCCACCGGCCCCGGCAGCGTCAGTGGTCGTCCGGGGCAGGATCGCCGAGCCGACCGTTTCCTCACGGTCCCTGCGTGACTACGCGGTCATGCAGGCTGCCACAGCTCGACCCGATTGCCCTCAGGATCGGTGACCCAGCCGAATCGACCGACGCCCTCCATGTCCTGCGTCTCCTCGGCTACCTCCGCTCCCTTGGCGCGCAATTGCGCGAGCATCGCATCCAGGTCGCGGACCCGGAAGTTGAGCATGGTTTGCTGGGCACGGGAGCCGAAGTAGTCGGTCTCGGACTCGAACGCCGCAAACACCGTCGGCCCAGCTTCCTGACGCCACAGACCGTTCTCATCTGTGTCCACACCAAGGCAATCGCGGTACCACGCGCTCAGGGCCGCCGGGTCGGCGGCCCTGATGAAGTACCCACCGATTCCAAGCACACGTTGCATGGCGCTATCTTCCCAGGACGGCGATCGTTACGCTCGACGGGATCACGAAGACATCCCAAGGCCTTCGGAGGAACAGGATGAGCGATACGAGCACCGGGCACGGCAAGGTCGTCGTGAACAGGTGTATGTCACTTGACGGCTTCATCGCCGCGGCCGGCCATGTGATGGACTGGGGCGCTGGTCGCCAGCTCGCCGACTTCGTGGGGCAGGACGAGTTCCAAGAGATCGCGGCGGCCACCGGCGCCATGCTCGTCGGCCGGCGGACCTCCGATGTTGGAGACAGGATGGAGGCCGAGAAGCCGGGCAGCGTCGACTACCCCTTTTCCGGACCCATATTCGTACTCACCCATCGGCCACCCGAGCCACCGAATCCGGGCATCACTTACCTCACCGGCGACATCGGGGAAGCGGTCGCCACGGCGCGCAGCGCCGCGGACGGCAAGAACCTGGAGATCCTCGGCGCCGACGTGGCTGCTCAGTGCCTGCAGCACGGCCTTGTCGATGAGATCCTGGTGTACGTACTGCCGGTACTGCTCAGCGACGGCGTCCGCTTCTCGCCGCCGGGCCTCCCCCAGATCGACCTGGAACCGGTCAGCGCCACGCGGTCGCGCAGCGTCACCATCCTCCGGTTTCGCGTCCGCAAGTAGTCGCTGCGTGGCATTCGGGGCTTGCGCGTCCTAAGCCTGGCGCTGACTACATCGCACCGCGAGCCGCGCCGCTGGGACCGACGCGACGGGACGATCGCTTCCCCAAACCAAAAGTCGGGGACCAGTGGAGACGGCGGGAATCGAACCCGCGTCCGCAGTCGCGTAAAGGATGGCTTCTACGAGCGTAGCCGGCGCTCTGATCTCGTCCCCCGCTAGCCTCGCCGGCCGGGTTGCTGGGGACCAGCCCTCTGAAGATTCCCTGGCTCGGCGAGGACGGACCTCACCAGGTGAGCCTGCTTTCTGATCCCGGGGATCCCCGCCACAGGCGAGTGGGGCCCGAGACCTCGGGTCTAGGTTTTAGCTAGGCCGCGAGGGCGTACTCGTGAGAGTCCGCACTTATGGTTTTCCCGGGTGTTTTACGAGGCCGCCCGGGACCTCGGCTCGCGACCACCCCCACGAACCGACCGCGTCGAAGCCTGTCGTCCCCCGGGAGTGTTTGGTTGCAATGCAGTGTAGCGCCCGTTCCACCCTCCGGCGACATTGGTCGGCGCGTCGCAGTAAGGCTCGGACGGCCAGCCGGACGGCAGGACGGGCGCGCGCTGCTCGCCAGGAGAGCGCGCGCTGCCCGCCACGGAGGCCGCCGGAGGAGCGAGACGACCCAGCAAAGCGACGCGGCCCCGGGCCGCCTGAGGAACCTTCGCCGTCGAGCCCGAAGGGCCCGTCGGCTTGGGTGGCGCGGCCTTACACCTCGATGGCCTCGCTCTTTGCGGCTCGGTACCGCGTCTGCAACGAACGTACGCCGTGGGGAAAAGAATTGCAAGTGCTCTTTGTCAGAGTTGCCGCACATTCCGAAAAGATCCTTCGAGGCCACGGCGAGAGCCGTTAGACGCCGCTTATGGCGCCTGCGAGAATGGTGGGCATGGATAGCATGGATGGCAAGCTCCAGTTGCCGGTGGCACCCGCCGTCGAGCGCGTCGCCGACGAAAGCCAGTCAGCGCAGAGCCCGTTGCCGCAGAGCCCGTTCGAAAAGAGCCCCTTCGGCTCCGAGCGCAAGTCGCTGCGCAAGCGCCTGAGTGGCATGGCGGCGGGCGCGGTGGCTCTGCTCGCGAAGTTCGGGGCGGCACTGAAGGCGCTTCTGGTGGCGCTGCCGAACCTGAAGTTGTTGACGACGGCGGGCACAGCGCTGGTGTCGGTGGCGGCCTATTCGCTCCTGTGGGGCTGGACGTTCGCGGTGGGCTTCGTGGCGCTGCTGTTCGTGCACGAGATGGGCCACGTAATCCAGCTGCGCCGCGAGGGCATCCACGCGAGCACGCCCATGTTCATCCCTTTTCTGGGCGCCGTGATCGCGGCGAAGTCACTGGGCGAGAACGCGCTGGCGGAGGCTCGCGTGGGGCTGGCGGGGCCGATCCTGGGATCGCTGGGCGCCGCTGCGTGCCTGGCGATTGGAGAGCTGGCGAACAGCAACTTCTGGCGCGCACTGGCTTACGTAGGGTTCCTGCTGAATCTGTTCAACCTGATCCCAATCGTCCCACTGGACGGCGGCAGAGCGATGGCAGCAATGGCGCCGTGGATGTGGTTTGTAGGCTTCGCTGCGTTGATCCCGCTGGCGTTGTTCGTGTTCCACGGCTCGTTCATCATCTTCATCATCATGATCTTCGGCGCACGGGAGGTGTGGTACCGCTGGAAGCTGCGCCAGACGCGCAGCCTGGAGCAGGCGGCTTACTATCGCGTCGCTCCCCACGCCCGCATGGCGGTTGCAGTGGTGTACGTGGGGCTGATCGTGCTGCTGGCGGCAGGCATGGACACGGCCTACATCAGCCGCACGATTTCCTGAGGCGGTCGCTGAGCGGCGCGCTACCGAGCAAGCGCCTCTGCGACCCAGCCACTCAGCCGCCGCCCCGGCGCGCTTCCCTGACGCCTCGTTCCATATCCCGCTTGGACTCGCGCTCCTTCAGAGCGTGGCGCTTGTCGTAGAGGTCCTTCCCCCGCGCGACGGCGATCTCGACCTTGGCGTGGCCACGGGTGAAGTAGATGCGCGTGGGCACGAGCGTGAGCCCGCGCTCCTTGACGAGGCCTGCGAGCCGATCGATCTCGCGCCGGTGAGCGAGCAGCCGGCGATCGCGCTCGGGCTCGTGATTCTCGCGTGCGGCGGGCGCGTAGGGCGGAATGTGCACTCCGACGAGCCACAGCTCGCCGTCGCGTAGCGCCACGTAGGCGTCCTTGAGCTGTGCGCCGGACTCGCGCAGCGCCTTGACCTCGGTGCCGTAAAGCTCCAGCCCGCACTCCAGCCGCTCGAGCAACTCGTAGCGGTAGCTGGCGTAGCGATTGGAGGCAACGTTTCCGGCGCCGATCTTGCGCCGACCCTTGGTCTTGGCCATATGCCCGAGCCTAGACGGTCGTGCAGGCGGAGCGGAGGCGTTTTTTTACGGGCGCCGCCGTGGCTGTCGCGCTGCTGTGTCAGGGCGCGGGTTGAGCACGACTATGTCAGGGCGCGGGTTGGGCGCGGCTCAGGTTGACGCGCCCTCGTGCGGAGTCCACGCGCTGTACGACAACGGCGAGAGGGTCGCCGAGGCGCAGCGTGGCGCCGGAGTGCTCGCCGTGCAGGATGGTGGCCTCCGGGTTGAGTTCCCACCAGTCGCGCTCCTCGCCGGCGGAGAGGCGTCGTACGGGCAGCATGCCCTCGTACAGCGGTATCCCGGTGTCGGCGTCAGGGCCGAAGGCGACGAAGGCGCCGGCGGAGATCAGACCGGTGACCTCGCCGGCGAAGGGCTGCTCGAAGCCGCGTTCATACAGCAGACGCTCCAGCGCGAAGCAGCGCGCGATGTCGTCGCCGTCGCGCTCGATGGTCATAGCCTCGCGCTCGCGTTCGGAGGTCCAGGCACCCAGCTCGGACAGCTCCCCGGAGCGCGGAGCGCGCTCGAGACCGCCCAGAGCCGAGAGCAGCGCGCGATGGCAGACCAGATCGGGGTAGCGGCGGATGGGCGAGGTGAAGTGGCAGTAGCAGGCGGAGCCCAGGCCGGAGTGTCCGAGGTTCTTGGGCGAGTAATACGCCTGCTGCAAGGAGCGCAACACGAGCGATGTAAGCGCGGCGCGTCCCCCAGAGGGCGCGGCGGAGGCGTCACCGGCGCGAGCGCGGCGCGCGGCGGCCTGAATGCGAAGCTCGACGCGCCGAGAGATCTCACCCATCAGATCGGCGGCCTGGGTGCGGGACATCTGTGAGGGCGCGGGCGGCGTGGGCACGCCAAGCGAGGCGAGCTGCGCGAGCAGGCGCTCGACCTTCTCGGCGTCAGGCCGCTCGTGCACGCGGTAGAGGCAGGGGGTGCGCCGCTCGGCGAGCAGGCGAGCGACGGCTTCGTTGGCAGCGATCATGAGGTGCTCGATCAACCGGTGAGACTCGGTGGAGGTGCGCGGCTGGATCTCACTGACGTTGCCGTGGTGGTCGAAGACGAACTCGGGTTCGGCCTGGTCGATGGTGAGCGCCTCGCGGCGCAGACGGCGGGCGTCCTCGAGCGCGGTGGAGACGAGGCGTGCAGCCGCCAACGGCTCCCCCCAGGGCTCCTCGGCGTGTTCGAGACCAGCGAAGATGCGGTTGACGCGCTCGTAATCCAAGCGCGCGTCGGAGCGAATCAGCGAGCGGTGGAAGGCGGCGCGCACGACATCGGCGCCGTGAAACTCAAGCTCGACGGTCACGGCCAAGCGGTCGTGACCGGGCAGCAGCGAGCAGGCGCCGTTGGAAAGAGCCTCGGGCAGCATCGGCTCGACGGCGCCGGGCACGTAGACGGAGGTGGCGCGTTGGCGCGCCTCGCGGTCGAGCGGCGAGCCGACGGGGACGAAGGCGCAGACATCGGCGATGTGCACCCACACGCGCACGCGCCCATCGGCAAGGCGCTCGGCGGAGATCGCGTCGTCGAAGTCGCGTGCGGAGGTGGGATCAATCGTGAAGGTAGGCAGCCCGCGCAGGTCGCGCCGCGCAGCGAGGTCGGCGTGGGCGTTAAGGCCGGCGTCACGCGCACGACGTGCGTCGCGTTCAACCGGCTTCTCGAAGCGCCGCGCAAGGCCGCGCTGGCGCATCATGGTCTCAAGCGTGGCACGCGTGGAGTGGCGTTTGTCGGGCGGCCAGGCGATGCGGGCCTCGCGCGCCGCTCGACGCCGGCGGGCGCTCGGCGAAGGGCCACCGCGACTCACTTGAGCTTCGCGGCAACCGTCGCGAGCGCCACCGCGAGACCGCGTTCGGTGTTCGACCTCGCTTGCCGGCACCGCGACTTCCGGCGCGATGCCGGCGCCCTCGCGGACGCCGCCGCCGCCGAGGTTGCGTCCGTTGGGGGTGAAGTACTCACCGACGGTGATATCGAGGGCGCCGCCGTTGGACAGCGGCTCCTCCTCCTGGAAGACGCCCTTGCCGAAGGTGTGCGTGCCGACGACGGTGGCGCGATGGTGGTCCTGAAGGGCGGCCGTGACTATCTCCGAGGCCGAGGCGGTGCCGCTGTTGACGAGCACGACCACCGGGATCTGTGCCGGGATGGGATCGCCCGCGGCGGTGAGGGTCTGCGAGGGCTGGGTGCGCCCGCGCGTGCTCACGACGACGGAGCCGGCGGGGAGAAAGATGGAGGCGATCAGCCGTGCCTCTTCGACGAGGCCGCCGCCGTTGGCGCGCAGATCGAAGACGATCCCGCGAGCGCCCTCGTGCAGGAGCTGCTGGACGGCGTCGCGCACCTCACCGTGCGCGCCGAGGCTGAAGGTGGCGAGGCGCACGACGCCGAGCTTGACGCCGTGGAAGGTGTGACTGACCGAGGCGACGACAGGCTCGGAGATCGTCGCGCGGGTGGCAGTGACGGTGAGCCTTGTGGTGCGCCGCCCAACGCGCCGCTGGATCCCCAGGCGCACGGTCGTGTCGGGAGGCCCCTTGATCATGGTGGTGTCCTGGCTGGCGGGAAGCCCCCGCAGCGAACGGCCGTTTACGGCCACGATCACATCCCCGGGCTTCAGGCCGGCGCGCTGGGCGGGGGAGGAATCAAAGACGGTCACGATCAGCAGCCCATCGCGCCGCGCGGCAGGATCGACCTCGACGCCGATCCCTGTGAAGCTGGCCGGTTCGTCGAAGCCGTGAAATTCGGCGGGAGTGAGGTAGTGGGAGAAACGATCGCTCAGGCTGGCGACGGCGCCGGCGATGGAGGCATTGGCGAGCTGATCCTTGGGGATCGGGCGGTAGTAGTCGTGCGCGATGCGGTCGATCGCTTCGTTGACGACGAGCGTCTGGTGCTCGGGCACGAAGAGGCTGCGCATGAAGCCGGGCAGGTCCCTGGGATGCCCCCCAAGCCAAACGCCGCCAAGGACCAGCAAGCAGGCGACGAGCAGCACCGAGAGGACAAGCGCGAAGAGAGATCGTGTGCCGCGAGGCTCCATGAGCCCTCAGCCTACGAGGTCAGACCTTGAGGAAGCGGCGCAACGAGAGACCCGAGCCCGCTGCGGAGACCGCCACGGCGCAACCCATCAGCACGGCGATCAAGAGCGGAAAGGCGATCATGTCGGGTTGGGAGATCAGCTTGACGGTGTTGGCAAGGGGATCCACGAGGGTGATTTTGGCGAGCGCGAGCAGGCCGATCGCCGCGGCCCCGCCGAGCGCGCCGAGGAAAAGGCCCTCCAGGACGAAGGGCCAGCGGATGAACCAGTCGGTTGCGCCGACGAGCTTCATCACCTCGACCTCGCGCCGGCGTGAGAAGAGCGAGAGGCGGATCGTGTTCGAAATCAGCAGCACCGAGGCGATGATGAGGAGCGCCGCAAGCAGTGCCATCGTGAGCTTGATCGTGCGCGTCGCGGCGAGGATGCGGCTGGTCTGGGCTTGGCTGTTCTGCACCGTGGCGATCGCAGGATCGCTCACCAGACGCGTGCCCACCGGGCTCGACGGGTCCAGCTCGGCGCGCAGCGCGGCGGCGTGATCGGGACTGTCGGGAGTGACGCGGAAGATGTCGGGCAGCGGGTTGTAGCCGATCAACTGGAAGGCCTGCGGGTCGATCTGGCGCTCCTGTTCGTAGCCCTGCTGCTTGGAGACGAACGCGATGCGGCCGGCAAAGCGGGCGTGTTCCAGCTTGCTCTTCACGCGCGCGACTTCCGCGGCCGAGGCATTGGGGGTCAGATCGACGTTGACCAGCACGCGACTGCGAATGTCGTTGGCGGCGCCGTTGGTGGCCTGCACGACGGGAATGAAGACGCCGAGCACGAGCGTGGTGACGAGCACGGAGGCCAACGCCGCGAAGCTGGGCACGGCGTTGCGCCGCATGGAGCGTGTGGACTCCTTGATGAAGAAGCCCAACCTCATGAGCCCGTAGAACGGAGCCTCACAGCAGACCGCGCCTCAGTCTGGCGCCCAACTCGGCGGTGTTCTCGTCTTCAGGCCCATAGGAGCCGGTGGCCTCGTCGCGGATGATCCGCCCGCGTCGCAGCTCGATCACGCGACGTCGCATGCGATTGACCATCTCGCTGTCGTGCGTCGCGACCAGCACGGTCGTCCCGGCGCGGTTGATGCGGTAAAGCAGTTGCATGATCCCGATCGAGGTCTCGGGGTCGAGGTTGCCGGTGGGCTCGTCGGCCAGCAGCAGCGGCGGGTGCCCGGCGAAGGCACGCGCCACGGCGACGCGCTGCTGCTCACCGCCGGAGAGCTGGTGCGGGTAATTGTGCAGCTTCGTGGAGAGCCCCGTGAGGCGCAGGATGTCGGGCAGCTTCGCCCGGATCTGCCGGCGACTCGCGCCGGTGACCTGGAGCGCGTAGGCGATGTTGTCGTAGACGGTGCGCGTGGGCAGAAGCTTGAAGTCCTGGAACACGACTCCGATGTTGCGCCGGTAGTAGGGGACCCGCTTGCGATCTATCTCCCCCAGGTGGCGCCCGGCGACGCGAATGATCCCCTCGGTGGGCTCCAGCTCCTTGATCAAAAGGCGCATCAGCGTGGACTTCCCCGAGCCGGTGGAGCCGACGAAGAAGACGAACTCTTGGCGTGTGACCGCGAAGGTGGCGCGCTCCAGGCCGATGCCTCCGGGCCCGTAGAGCTTGGAGACGCCGCGAAACTCGATCACGAGATCGGTGGGCGCGGAGCGGTTTGAGGGCGCGTCTGCCTTGACGGCCGGCAGGACGACGCTCGGCGCCTGCGCGGGAGCGCGGCGGCGCCGCGACCCCGGACGCTCGCGCAGCGGTGTGGTGGTGCTGGATATCGGTGCCATTGCGCGGGCACAGTAGCGCCACGAAGCCCGCAGGCCTGACGTTTTCCCTGCATGCAACGCCCTTTGCAGTTGCACCCGACCGGGGACCGCGACAGACCGAACAAGTCGGATTTGCCGGAGACCGCGACAGACCGAATAAGGTTGGGGTCCATGGCCGAGGTCACGAGCATGGTGGTGCCCAGCAATGCGCTCCCGGTGCACAAGCTCGCGATCCCAGGCACGCGCGCGCTGACGGTGCTCGTGGCGTTCGACGCCGGCGCCCGCACGGAGCGAGTCGAGGAGAACGGGATGGCGCACTTCCTCGAGCACCTGGTGTTCAAGGGGGGCGAGAAGTATCCCACCCACCGCGACGTCAACGAGACGGCCGAGCGCATGGGGGGCGTGCTCAACGCCTACACCAGCCACGACCTCGTGGCCTTCCACATCACGGTCAGGGCCGAGTCGGCGCCGCAGGCGATCGACCTGCTGTCGGACTTCGTCGCACGCCCGCGCATCGACGCCGAGGAGATGGACCGCGAGCGCGGCGTGGTCATCCAGGAGATCAACCGCGCTTACGACCAGCCCAGCACGATCGCCGAGTACCTGATCGACAGGGCAGCCTTCGACGAGCACCCGCTCGGCCGTACGGTGCTCGGGCCGGAGGAGAACCTGCGCACGTTCACGCGCGACGGGATCGTGGCCTTCCGCGAGCGCCGCTGGGCCGGTACGCGCGGAGGCGCCTTCCTGGCAGGCAACCTCGACCATCTGCCAGACGAAGTGGAGCTGGGAGAGCTGTTCGCGCGCTTCCCCACCCTGCCACAGCCCGAGTCCTACGTGCCTGCGCCGGAGTTCATGCCGCAGACGCTTGTGCAGGAGAAGGACACCAACCAGAGCCACCTGCGGATGATCTACCGCCCGAGCATCGGCGTGACCGATGTAAGACAGCGCGCGGCCCTCACGATCTACTCGACCCTCCTGGGCGGCTCGATGGGCTCCAGGTTGTTCGAGGAGATCCGCGAGAAACGGGGCCTGTGCTACTCGGTCTACGCCTTCGACCACGCCTTTGCCGACGTCCCCATCCTCCAGCTGGGCTCGGGCCTGGAGTCTGCCAAGTGCGTCGAGGCATATACGCGGATGCGCGAGATCGTGGACGAGCTGCGCAGCGACGGCCCCACGCGCGAGGAGGTCGAGCGCGCCCGCGCCTACGCAGCCGGCAGACTCGTGCTGGCCTTCGAGAACACCGGCGCCGTAGCCCGCTATGCGGCCACCCGCGCGATCGTGTTCGGCGAAGAGATCGACCCCGACGCAGCCATCGCAGCGCTGGACGGGGTCACCTTCGAGGAGGTCCAGGAGGTCGCCGCGGGCGTGGCCGACAACCTGGCCGTGGCGTGTGTAGGCCCGCACGCCGCCGAGGAGTTTTAGCGGGCACGAGAAGGCGGCTCGGCGACTTGCTGCTCAGCCGAGCGTTCCTCCGCCGAGCGTTGTCAGCCGAGCGTTTGCTCAGACGAGCGAGGCCATCCGATGAACTGCTGGAGCGTCGGACCCGACTAGGCGCTCCAGCCGCGCGACGGCCTCGCCCACGTCAAATGAGCCCCGCCGGATCATCTCCTCGATGTCCGCCCAGTCCTTGGTGCGATCGAACAGCGCCTTGAACACGGCGAGCGCCAGACATCCCAGTACCGGGATGGTGCGATCCTCGAAGGACACCCAGCGCACCCCCTTCTCCACCTCGCTGTGGAAGTCGTGGACGTCGAGGAACAGGTCAATCGGGGTGTCCTCCTCCCACCACACGCGTACCTGGCCTTCTCGTTCGGCCGCGTCGATGTCGGCCACCGATACCGCGACCGCCGCAGGCAGTGCCGCCAACGCCTCGGGCGCACGCTCGGGCGCGACAAAGATGTTGACGTCGAGATCGCGCGTACCGCGTGGCTCTTCGGTGCAGTAGGCAAGCGCGATCGCCCCGCCGAAGGCGTGCTCCAGCCGGGCCTCAGTGAGCGTCTTGTCGACTGCGATCAGCCGCTGCCCAAGCAGGCTCACGTCGCCAGTCGGTTGAGCGGTGGGTAGCGAAGGGGACCCGGGCGCCTACTTGGCAGCGCCTCAGCCAGATCCAACACCTGCTCCAAGATGCGCCCGGCGCGCACCTGCTCATCCCAGTCGGCCGGCCGCTGGACTTGCAACTCCAGCCCAGCCGCCGCAGCTATGCGGACCAGCGCGTCCACCCCCGGCTGGCGCGAGCCGCGCTCATATGCGTTGACGACCGACCGCGGTAGGCCCGCTCGTCGTGCAAGCTCAGCCTGACTCAACCCACTTTCTCGACGAATCGCCCCAAGCAGCTCGCCAGCCACCCGTTCTGGACTGCTCTTCACGCCAGCTATGTTAGCGGATACGCGAACAAATGTGTATCCACTGCCCCACCGTCAGCCGATGGCCACCATGCGGTCTATCGGCACCCGCGCACGCTCGGCGATCTCCGGCGGCACGCGCACCTCGTACTTCATGTCGCGCAGAGCGTCGCGCAGCTTGGGCAGCGTGATCATCTTCATGTACTGGCAACTCGCCTCGGCGTTGGCCGCAATGAAGTCGACGTCGGGCGCGGCCATGCGCAGTGGGTAGAGCATCCCCACCTCGGTCGCAACCACGGCCTCGCGCTTCTGACCGGGATGCACATCGGCGTCGCGCTCGGCGTCGCTGGCGTACTTGAGCATGCCGCCGGTGGAGAGCATGTGAACGCCCTCGGCCGCGACGTCGCCGGCAGCGACGTACTCCATGACGCTGGTCGTGCAGCCACACTCGGGGTGGATCAGGAAGTCGGCCCCGGGGTGCGCCGCGCGGATGGCCTCGATGTCGGCAGGGCGGATGCCGGCGTGCACGTGACACTCGCCATCCCACACGTGCATCCGTCGGCCAAGCTGCTTCTCGACGAAGGCTCCCAGCCACATGTCGGGGCCGAAGAGGATCTCGGTGTCCTCGCCGTGGGTCGCGTAGATGTGGCGCACCACGTCGACCGCATTGGCGGAGGTGCAGCAGTAGTCGGTCAAGGCCTTGACGGAGGCGGTGGTGTTGACATACATCACCACCACGCCCTCGGGGTAGGTGGTCTTCCAGTCGGCCAGCTGCTCGGCGTCGATCGAAGCCGCCAGCGAGCAGCCAGCGTCGAGATCGGGAATCAGGACGGTCTTCTGCGGGCATAGGATCGAGGCGGTCTCGGCCATGAAGTGCACGCCACAGAAGGCGATCACCTCGCCCTCCGCCGCAGCTGCCTTGCGCGAGAGCCCGAGCGAGTCGCCAACGTAGTCGGCGACGTCCTGCACCTCGGGCACCTGGTAGTTGTGCGCCAGGATCACCGCGCTGCGCTCCTGTGCCAGCGCGCGCACCTCGTCCTTCAGCGCCTCGATCGCCTCGGGCGCAAGCCGGTCCGGACGTGTCTGGGTGGGGGCCATCGGCAATTCCATAACAGTGTCTCCAGGATAGAGCGTTGCGTGAAGGTAGCTGAGACTGTGGCCTGTGGCTTGACCTTCCACTATCGTCAAACGCTGTGATGTCATATTCGGTGCCTATCGACAGCCCTCCGCCGGGCGGCGCAGAGCCATTAGATCCCCCTCCCCACACCCGCCACCTGCCCAACCCGCCGTACAGATTCCTACCGCGCAACGAGCACGAGCGCATTCAGGCGGCCGTCGCGCAGGCGATCGCGGCGAAGGGCTACAAGGCGGCCACGGTCCGCGATATCTGTGCCGCGGGAAGCTTCTCGCCGCAGACCTTCAACGCGCACTTCCCGGGCAAGCGCGAGGCAACCATCGACACTCTGGAAGCCGGCGCCGACCACCGTATGACCTGCTGCCGGGACGCCTTCGAGGCATTCGACAACTGGCCCGAGTCGATCTGGGCGACGCTCCAGGCCCACACCGACTGGATGGCTGACAATCCCACCTTCGCACGCCTCGGGCTGGTCGAGATACTGGCAATGGGTCCCACCGGGAGCGCCCTGCTGCGCTCGCTGCTGGACGCCTTCGCGATCTTCCTCGCACCTGGCTACCGCCTTGCCCCGCAGGACACGCCCGAAGCGCGCATCGTCGACGAGACGGTCGCCAACGGCGTCTTCAGGCTGATGCACCGTCACGTCGTGCGCGAGTCCCCTGAGACGCTGCCCACGATCATGCCGGAGATGGGGCTCGTCGTCCTCACGCCCTTCCTCGGAGCCGAACAGGCCGACGCATTCGTCGCCGAGCATGAAGCGCGCGAGTAGACCTGCGCCGCGACTCAGATCGAGCTGAAGATCAGCGGTAGGCCTGAGTCCGCAAGTCAGATCGAGCTGAGGATCAGCGACAGATCGAGCGCCGGAGCCGAGTGGGTGAGCGCGCCGAGCGAGATGAAGTCGACGCCGGTCTGCGCGTAGTCCCGCAGCGTCTCGATCCGCACCCCGCCGCTGGCCTCCAACAGCGCGCGGCCAGCCACGTGCTCGACCGCAGCGCGCAGCTCCTGGGGCTCCATGTTGTCGAGCAGCAGTCGCGGAGCGCCGGCGGCGAGCGCCTGTTCGATCTCCTCCCGATCGCGCACCTCGACCTCGAGCGTGTCTGACAACTCGGGAGCGCGAGCGCGCGCGAGCGCAACGGCCTGCGCGATGCCGCCGGCGGCGGCGATGTGGTTCTCCTTGATAAGGATCGCGTCGTAGAGACCGGCACGGTGATTTTGCGCGCCCCCGGCTGCGACGGCGGCCTTCTCCAGCGCCCGCAGCCCCGGCGTGGTCTTGCGCGTGTCGAGCACCTGCGCCCCGGTCCCCCGCACCGCACGCGCAGCACGCGCGGCGATCGTCGCGACGCCGGAGAGATGCCCAAGGAAGTTCAGCGCCGTGCGCTCCGCGGTCAGCAGCGCGCGCGCCCGGCCCTCGACCGCCAGCACAGGCCCGCCCTCCTCGCGCCACTGCCCCTCCTCCACCAGGCGCTCTGCGTGCACAGCGGGATCGAGCGCGGCGAAGGCGGCTTCGGCGGCCTCCAAGCCATAGATCGCTCCCGGCGCCTTCTGCGTGATCAGAGCCCGCGCGCGGGCAGCCTCGGCGACCGTCGCCTCGCTCGTCACATCCCCCGACCCCACGTCCTCCGCCAGCGCGCGGCGCACGAGCGCCGTCAGCAGCTCATCCTCGCTCACGGCTCAGCCCGCCGACGCAGCCGCGCGCAGCAGAAACGCACGCGCAAACCCATCCAAATCCCCATCAAGGACGCGCTGGACATCGCCGACCTCGTGATTTGAACGGTGGTCCTTGACCATGCTGTAGGGGTGCAGGACGTAGGAGCGGATCTGCGAGCCGAAGTTGACGTCCTGCGCATCGCCCTTCTCGCGTGCGATCTCCTCGGCGCGTTCGCGCTCCTGGCGCTCCAGGAGCTTGGCGCGCAGCATCGCCATCGCAGTGGCGCGGTTGGAGGACTGCGAGCGCTCGTTCTGGCACTGCACGACGATCCCCGAGGGGCGGTGGGTGATGCGTACGGCGGAGTCGGTCTTATTGACATGCTGCCCGCCGGCGCCCGAGGCGCGGTAGGTATCGACCTGGAGGTCGTCATCGAGGATCTCCACCTCGCCGGCATCGGCGACGACCGGTGCGACCTCGACGCCGGCGAAGCTCGTCTGGCGTCGGTGGGCGGAGTCGAACGGGGAGAGGCGCACGAGCCGGTGCACGCCACGCTCGGCGCCGAACAACCCATAGGCGTTATCGCCCGAGACCTTGAAGGTGGCCGACTTGATGCCCGCTTCCTCCCCCGCGCTGACCTCCAGCAGCTCCACCTGAAAGCCGCGCCGCTCGGCCCAGCGCATCTGCATGCGCAGCACCATCTCGGCCCAGTCCTGCGCGTCGGTGCCGCCGGCGCCGGCGTTGACGCTCACGAGCGCATCGCCGGAGTCATACGGACCGGAGAACAGCCGCTGCTCCTCGAGCGCCGCCAGCCGGGTCTCAGCGGAGGCAAGGAACTCCTCGACCTCCTCCTGCAGCGACTCGTCCTCCTCCCCCAGCTCGATCAGCCCCGCAAGTTCCTCCACGTCGCTCTCGAGCGCGCGAAACCCCTCAAGCCGCCGCGACGCCGAGGCGTGCTCTGAGGACACCTTCGCCGCCCGCTCGGAGTCATCCCAGAAGCCGGGCGCTTCCATCTCCCTTTCGAGCGCCCCTACCCGCTCGCCGAGCGAAGCTGGGTCAAAGATAGTCCGCGAGCAGTTTCAACTGGCCGCGGATCGCAGCAAGGCGCTGCGACGTGGATTCGGTGGGGACAGTGGCAGCCATCGATTTCACCGTATCAGCGAATCAACCTTGTAGGAGCGTCGTGGGCCAAGCTGAGCCAGGACGCAGGGAGCGAAGTTTGCTCTGCAAACGAGCGACCGAGGACGCCGCTCAGCGCCGCGCCCACGGCGCTCCTACGCGCCATGACACTTCTTGAACTTCTTACCGGATCCGCACCAGCACGGGTCGTTGCGCCCGACCTGGTGTTCGTCGTCTACGACGCGCTGCTCGACGACGGGCATCATTGTCTCGCCGGCCTGTCCGTTGCCGGCGTCGGCGTAGGCTGGAATGCCGGCCGGGCCAGCGGCGGCAGCCGCAGCGGCAAGCGCGCCGACGCCCGCAACCGAGGTACCCCCGGAGTACGAGACGCGGCCCTGGCGCGTGGAGTTGCCGGCGGCCGCGAAGGACGGGATCTGCGCACCTCCAGGTGGGTTGGTTCCCGATCCGTTGGCCCCTTCGACGGTCACCTGGACATTGAAGATCATCCGTGCGAAGTCGGCCCAGATGCTGCTCATAAGGTCGCCGAAGAGCGTGAAGGCCTCGTTCTTGTAGGCCACCAGCGGATCGACCTGGGCGAAGCCGCGCAAGTGGATGCCCTCGCGCAGGTAGTCCATGTCGTACAGGTGCTCGCGCCAGCGTTCGTCGATGATCTGCAGCAGCAGGAAGCGCTCGAGCTGGCCCATCAGTTCCTCGCCCAGCTCGCGCTCGCGCTGGTCGTAGCGCTGCAAGGACAGTTCGGTGATGCGTTCAGTGAGGGCCGTCTGATCTATCGTCTCGGGATCGAGGTCCTCGGGAGCGAGGTCCAGCGGGAAGAACTGGCCGAGAGCGGTGAACATGCCGTCCACGTCCCAGTCCTCCATGAAGTCGCCGGGCGTGTACTGAGCGACGGTTCGCTCGACCACGTTGCCCAGCTCTTCGCGCGCCTCGTCGCCCATCGCCTTGCCTTCCAGCACGCTGTCGCGGTAGGCGTAGATGATGCGCCGCTGCTCGTTCATCACGTCGTCGTACTCGAGCACGCGCTTTCTGATCAAAAAGTTCTGTTCCTCGACCTTCTTCTGGGCTTTCTCGATCTGCTTGGAGAGCATGCCGGCCTCGATCGGCTCCTCGTTGCCCTCCTCGTCGACGCCGCCGAGACGGTCGAGGATCTTGTAGATGCGATCGCCCGCGAACAGTCTGACGAGATCGTCCTCGGCGGAGAGGAAGAAGCGCGACTCGCCCGGATCGCCCTGGCGTCCGGAGCGCCCGCGCAGCTGGTTGTCGATGCGGCGGGACTCGTGGCGCTCGGTGCCGCAGATGAACAGGCCGCCGGCGGCCACAACGCGTTCGCGCTGAGCCTGCACGAGCGCCTCCAGCTCCGGTACAAGCTCGGCACGACGCGGCTCGTAGCCGTCGTCCTCGGGCCCGATGCCCTGCCGGGCCAGCTCCATGTGCGCCAGATGCTCGGCGTTGCCGCCGAGCTTGATGTCCACGCCGCGGCCGGCCATGTTGGTGGCGATCGTCACGCCGCCGGGCTGGCCGGCCTCGGCCACGATCTCGGCCTCGCGCGCGGCGTGCTCAGGCTTGGCGTTGAGCACGGTGTGAGGGACGCCGCGCTTCTTCAGGCGCTCGCCGAGCAGCTCGGAGACCTCCACCGAGATCGTCCCTACGAGCACCGGCTGGCCGTTGGCGTGGCGCGCGGCGATTTCGCGTACGACGGCGCTCCACTTGCCCTCTTTGGTCTTGTAGACCTGATCGTTGCGGTCATCGCGCACCATCGGCCGATTGGTCGGGATCTGCACGACGGGAAGCTCATAGATCTTCATGAACTCGGTGGCCTCGGTCAGGGCCGTTCCGGTCATACCCGAGAGCTTGTCGTAGAGGCGGAAGAAGTTCTGGTAGGTGATCGTCGCGAGGGTCTGGTTCTCCTCCTGGACGCGCACGCCCTCCTTGGCCTCCACAGCCTGATGCAGCCCCTCCGACCAGCGCCGGCCGTCGAGGATGCGCCCGGTGAACTCGTCGATGATCTTCACCTCGCCGTCGATCACGGCGTAGTCAACGTCGCGCTTGTACAGCGACTCGGCCCGCAGGGACTGGATCAGATGGTTCACGAGGTGGCCGTTCTCGGCGCGGTAGAGGTGGTCGATGCCCAGGAAGCGCTCGGTTTTGGCGACGCCCTGCTCGGTGATCGACACCGTCTTGTACTTCTCGTCGAACTCGTAGTCGAAGTCGGCGGTGAACTCCTTCTTGGCGCGCTGGTCCAGGCCTTCGGGCGTCTTGCCCGGCGTCAACCTCGGCGCGAGGCGCGCGAACTGGCCATACATGTCGGCAGCCTGTTCGGGGGCGCCGGAGATGATCAGCGGTGTGCGCGCCTCGTCGATCAGGATGTTGTCAACCTCGTCCACGACCGCGAAGGGATGGCCGCGCTGGACTTTCTCGGAGATGTCCTTGGCCATGTTGTCGCGCAGGTAATCGAAGCCGAACTCCGAGTTGGTGCCGTAGACGACGTCGCAGGCGTAGGCCGCCTGCTTGTCTTCGTAGGACTGCATGTTCTGCAGCACGCCCACCGAGACGCCGAGCGCTTTATAGATGGGACTCATCCACTCGGCGTCGCGGCGCGCCAGGTAGTCGTTCACGGTGACCACGTGCACGCCCTTGAACTCGCCAGCCTCGAACGGGCCTTTCTTGCCGTCGTGCACTGCCAGCGCGTTGAGCACGACCGCGAGGGTGCCAGTCAGCGTCTTGCCCTCGCCGGTCTTCATCTCGGCGATGCAGCCGTCGTTGAGCGCCATGCCGCCGATCAGCTGTACGTCGAAGTGGCGCATCCCCATCGTGCGCTTGCCGGTCTCGCGCACGATCGCGAAGCACTCGGGCAGGAGATCGTCCAGCGACTCACCGCCGCGGGAGCGCTCGCGCAGCGCATCCATCCGCTCGCGCAGCTCGGCGTCGGTGTCGTGTTCCAGCTCGGGCTCGAAGGCGCCGATCAGCGCGACGCGCTTCTCGTAGGCCTTGAACTTCTTCGCCTCGCCGACGTTGAGTGCGCGATCCAGGATGGACACGCCCCCAGGGTAGCGCCTACGGGGTCGCCGGGAGCGTCTTTGATGTAGCGCTTAGGAGGTCGCCAGGAGCGTTCTCGATGCAGCGCCTACGGCGTCGCCGGGAGCGTTCTTGCGCGTGCCCGCGATTTGCGGCGCGCGCGGCGCTTGTCGCGGTGGCGCTTGACCTGGCGCGACAGCTCCTCCGACATCAGATTCAGCGAGTGAAGCATCTCCGGCGAGGCCGCACGGGCGCGCAGCGTGACGCCCTTCAGATGCAGCGTGGCCTCGGCCACCTGCGAGTCCGTCACCCGCGGATTGGGCTCGGCTAACAGCTCGACCTCCAGACGCGCCAGCGGCGATACCTGGCGGGATACCTTGCCCAGACGGCGCTCCACATGCCGCCGGCAGTCATCGGTTACCGGGACGTTGCGGCCCTTGATGTCGATCTGCATCAGGACTCCTTTCGTGGTCAAAAGGCTTTCCCCGCCGGCCTCCCTGGCCTTGTATGGGCCCATCCTGGGCTCCTTCGATCCTACGCCCACCCCCGGCGGTTGTCTACCCTTCTCGACGGATGACCCCTCGCATCGCTTGGACGCTTGAGCCCGGGGTGCTGATCGGCGTGACGCTTGTCGGCGGCGCGTACGTGCAGCGCTGGCGAGCAGTTCGCCGTGTCTCTGACCGGCCGGCAAAGGACGCGCCGGTGTGGCGGCTGTGCTGCTTCTGCGGCTCGCTGCTGGTGGCGCTGGTCGCGCTGGTCTCGCCCGTGGACTCGCTGGCCGACGATCTGTTCTTCATGCACATGGTGCAGCACATGCTGCTGCTCGATCTCGTGCCGATCCTGGCGATTCTGGGTCTTACCAAGGTGATCCTGCGACCACTGACGCGCAGCGTCTCCGACCTGGAGCGCCGCGCCGGGCCGCTGGCGCACCCAGCCTTTGCGGTGGTGCTCTACGTGGTCACGATCTGGACGTGGCACGTGCCCGCGGCCTATGACCTGGCGCTGCGCCATCCAGTGGTGCACGTGCTGGAGCACGTGAGCTTCGTGGCCGTCGGCTCGCTGTACTGGTGGCACCTGCTGTCTCCGATCCGCGCGCGCATGCGCCTGGGTGGCATGGGGCCGGTGGCCTATATGGTCAGCACCAAGCTCTTTGTCGGCGCGCTGGGAATGGGCCTGGCGTTCGCGCCGGTGGCGCTCTACCCCTACTACGTCCATCACGCCCGCGTCTGGGGCATCTCGGCGCTCGACGATCAGGCGATCGCCGGCCTGATCATGGCGGTCGAGCAGTCGATAGTGATGGGAGTGGCACTGGTGGCGCTGTTCGTGCGGATGCTCAACGAGTCCGAGCGCGAGCAGCAGCGGCGCGAGCGCTACGAGATCGCTTGATAGAAATTTCTACTTTGCGTGCAATTGTCTATACATCGTATAGATATAGATACCATTGCAATCAAGTTTTAAAAAAAAGACCATCCAACTCCGCCCACCCAGCTTCCTCCTGCACTTTAAGTCTCGACCTCGGCTTCCACACCTCCACCTCAGTCTCACTTCGACCTCGACCTCGACCGACCCGATGAATTTCAGATTTAGCGCGCTCGCAGGTTTTGCAAGATTCCCGCGTGCCCGGCGATAGCCCCGATCATGATTCCTCCTGGGGCAACGTGAGTCCCGGGGAAGACGATCGCGTCGCGTAGCTGTGCGCCGTCGCCGATGACGGCGTCGTCGCCAAGCACGACCGGCCCCATCAGGCGCACGCCGCTGCCGATGCGCACATCGCGGCCGACCCAGACCTGGCCCTCTACCTGCAGATCCTCCGGCAGGCCATCCTCGCCGGCAACGACCACGCCGGGCCGCACCTCGCGCCCCTCTACCTGCAGGCGCAGCTCGCCGCGCAGCGCGTCGAAAGTGCCCTGGCGCAACTCGGCGAGCGAGCCGACGTCGTTCCAGTAGTCGCGGATCTCGTGGATGTGGAAGGGCACGTCGTTGGCCAGGAGCGTGGGAAAGACGTCCTGCGCCCAGTCCACGAAGGGCCGCTCGGGGAAGTAGTCGAAGATGGTGGGCTCGAAGATGTAGATGCCGCAGTTGCCCAGGTCCGACAGCGCCTCATCGGGCTCGGGCTTCTCCTGAAAGCCCGTGATGCGTCCGTCGCCGTCGTGCAGCACGACGCCGTACTCCCGCGTGTCGGAGACCTGCTTGACGGCTAGCGTGGCAACCCCCCCGGCCGCCCGGTGGCGCGCAACGAAGACCCCCAGGTCGATGTCCGTGAGAGCGTCGCCGGAGATCACGAGGAAGGCTTCGTCGCCGAAGAAGTCCTCGCAGGCACGCACGCCGCCGGCCGTGCCCAGCAGTTCCTGCTCGTAGCGATACTCCAAGCGCTCGCCGAAGTGCTCGCGGATGGAGTCCGGAAAGTAGTGCAGGTTGGCGACAACGTCCTGAAAGCCGTGACGGTCGAGCAGGTCGAGGATGTGAGCCATCACGGGCCTGTCGAGCACCGGCACCATCGGTTTGGTGATCTCGTAGGTGAGCGGGCGCAGGCGCGTGCCGAGGCCCGCCGCGAGGACCATCGCTTTCATCGAGGCGGCACGCTATCCGACCACCGACACCGGCAGAGCGACCCCAGAACCATCACCTGCATACCTGCCTAGTAGCGATAATGGTCGGGCTTGTAAGGACCCTTGACGGGCACGCCGATGTAGGCGGCCTGGTCCTCGCTCAGCTCGGTCAGACGGACGTCAAGCGCGTCGAGGTGCAGCCGGGCGACCTTCTCGTCGAGGTGCTTGGGCAGCACGTAGACCCGCTTCTCGTACTCGTCGTTCTTGGTGAACAGCTCGATCTGCGCGATGGTCTGGTTGGTGAAGGAGTTGGACATCACGAAGCTGGGGTGCCCGGTGGCGTTGCCGAGGTTCAAGAGGCGCCCCTCGGAGAGCAGGATGATGGCGTGGCCGTCGGGGAAGACCCACTTGTCGACCTGCGGCTTGATGTTGACCCGCTCGATGCCCTCGATCATCGCCAGACCGGCGATGTCGATCTCGTTGTCGAAGTGGCCGATGTTGCCGACGATCGCCTGGTGCTTCATGCGCGCCATGTGCTCGGCGCGGATGATGTCGCGATTGCCCGTGCAGGTGACGAAGATGTCGCCTTCGCCGATGACTTCCTCAAGGGTCTTCACCGTGTAGCCCTGCATCGCAGCCTGCAACGCGCAGATCGGGTCGATCTCGGTAACGACCACGCGCGCGCCCTGACCGCGCAGCGATTCGGCGCAGCCCTTGCCGACGTCGCCAAAGCCGCAGATGACGGCGAGCTTGCCGGCGATCATCACGTCGGTCGCGCGGTTGATGCCGTCGACGAGCGAGTGGCGGCAGCCGTAGAGATTGTCGAACTTGGACTTGGTTACGGAGTCGTTGACGTTGATCGCCGGGAACAGCAGGGTCCCGGCCTCGGTCATCTCATACAGGCGGTGTACACCGGTGGTGGTCTCCTCGGTGACACCCTGGATGCCCTCGCCGATCTTCGTCCAGCGCTGCGGGTCTTCGCCGAGCGAGCGCGTGAGCAGCGAGAGGATGACCTTGAACTCCTCAGAATAGGGTTCCCCGCCCGCCTCCCCGCTCGCCGGATCGGGCACGGCGCCGGCGGCCTCGTACTCGGTGCCCTTGTGCACGAGCAGCGTCGCGTCGCCGCCGTCGTCGAGGATCATGTTCGGCCCCAAAGCTCCAGGCGTTCCGTCCTCGCCGGGCCAGCGCAGAACCTGATCGGTGCACCACCAGTACTCCTCCAGCGTCTCGCCCTTCCAGGCGTAGACCGGCACGCCGCGCGGCTCCTCGGCCGTCCCATCGGGTCCGACGGCGACGGCTGCGGCGGCATGATCCTGGGTGGAGAAGATGTTGCAACTGCACCAGCGCACCTCGGCGCCGAGCGCCGTCAGCGTCTCGATCAGGACGGCCGTCTGGATGGTCATGTGCAGCGAGCCGGTGATGCGCGCGCCGCGCAGAGGCTGCTGGGCGGCGTACTCGGCGCGAACAGCCATCAGGCCGGGCATCTCGTGCTCGGCGAGCGTGATCTCCTTGCGTCCGAACTCGGCAAGCGAGAGGTCGGCGACCTTGAAGTCTTCTTTGGCGATGGTGGCGGTTGGGGTCATGCGGCCATCTTACCGATCGACCGACTCTGTATTTGTTACCGGCCCCGTCAGCTCAGTCGGCAGCCAACTCTGCCGCCATCAGGCGGCCGGCTTGCCCTTCCTACTGCTCGGCCAGCTCGGCTTTGAGCCGCTCGATCAGCCGCACAGGCCCAGGGTCGACGCCGCGCAGGACGGCGAGGTAGAGCGAGACGAGATCGCCGAGCAGGACCAGCGAGATGACTCGCTCGAAGGTGGACTGCCCGCGTGTTTCCACGTGGAAGCTCGCGGCGGCGCTGTCGGCGATCAAGCGCTCGGTCAACTCCATGCGCGCCTTCACGCGCGGATGGGCGTCGCAGTCGTCAAGGAAGACCGCGGAGAAGCGCCCTACGTCCGGCGCGCCCTCCCAGCCGACCAGCTCGTTGTGGTCCAGCTCGGGCAGTTCGTGCGCGAAGGCGGGCTGCTTGGCGTTCTCGTTGATCTGCGTCTTCCAGCGATAGGCGATCGGGGTCGTCAGACCGGCGCCGGCGATCACCGGCGCGGTGTTCAACAGGCCCCGCGCGATCTCCTTGGCGAGCGAGTCTTCGGGAGCGTCGGGGCCCCACTCGGTGACGAGCTGCTCGGCGTGGGAGGCGGCGACGTCGATCTCGGAGGTCAACCTGGGTCCGGCTCCGCAGAGGGCGGCGATCTCCAGCGCGGCGACGGTCATGTAGGCGACAGCGACGCGCGGCTGGAAGCCGCTGGGCAGTGGGATCACGGGCACGCCGTCCTCGCGCGCCATCGCAGCCAGGCGCCCGCCGGTGCTGACGACGACACGCTGGGCGCCGAGGGCGCCGGCGGACTCGTAGCAGGCAAGCGTCTCCTCGGTGTTGCCCGAGTAGGAGGCGCAGAGCACGGTCGTGTCTGGGGTCGTCCAGGGCGGCAGGCCGTAGGCGCGGGTCACGAAGATTGGCCGCGAGGCGTGGTCGCCAAGCGCGGCGCGCGCCAGGGCGCCACCGATCGCCGAGCCGCCCATGCCGGCCACGACCAGGCCGGCGGGCGTGTCCCACTCGTTCATGATCGCCGACTCCACGCGCCACATCGCGTCGCGCAGGTGATCGGGCATTGCCAGCACGTCGCCCATCTGCCCGGAGAGGTCGATCTGGGCGATGGCGTCGCGCGAAAGAGTCATCGTGTCCTCGGTCATCGGGTTGCCGTGTCCTCGCTCATCAGAACTTCAGGGCTCCTGCGGGAAGGTTCACGCCCGGGAAGATACGCGCACCGTGGGCGATCGTGTTTTCCGGCCCCACGGTGACCCCCTCGCCAAGCACGGCGCCGCCGACGATCTGGGTGCCGTCGCCGACGCGGCAGCCGGCGGCGACGATGCAGTCGCGCAGCGTGCAGCCCTCGCCGATCCGGGCGCCGTTGAGGATCACCGAACGCTCGACGGTCGAGCCGACGCCGATCGAGACGTCCTGGCCGAGGACGACGAGACTGCCGACGTGAGCGCCGGCGGCGATGTGCGCGCCGCGCTCGACGACGGCCGGCGGGATCACCCGCCCCTGCACGTCGGCGCCGTCGTCGACCGCCAGATAGCCCGAACCCAGACGCTCCTGAACGGCCGTCTGCACGTTGCCCTCGATGATGTCGAACGTCCCCTGCAGATAGCGGGCGGGGGTGCCGATGTCCAGCCAGTAGCTCTCGGAGGCGTAGCCGAAGAGGCCGTTGCCGATCAACAGCGGCCACACCTCGCGCTCGATCGAGACGTTGCGGTCGGGCGGGATCAGCTCCAGGACCTCGCGCTCCAGGACGTAGGCGCCGGCGGAGATGAGGTTGGTGTAGGACTGAGGAGGCAGAGGGGCCCGGCTCGCCGGCCCTCGGCGGGCTGCGCCACCCTCTATGTGATCGGAGGAGGGCTTCTCCACGAAGTCCTTCACGGAATGGTCCTCGGCAAGGTGCACGAGTCCGTAGGCGGTGGGGTCGGCGACAGGCACGAGGGCGAGCGTGGCGGTGGCGCCGCTGCGCTCGTGCTGGGCTATCTGCGCGGTCAGGTCGAGGTCGGTGAGGACGTCGCCATTGAGCATCAGGAAGCGCTCATCGAGCATCGAGGCGGCGAACTTGAGCGCGCCGGCGGTGCCGCGTGGGTCGGGCTCCTCGACAAAGCGCAGGCGCAGCCCCAGGCCGGAGCCGTCGCCGAGCACGTTGCGCACGGAGGTGGCGAGGAAGCCGCAGGACATGATCACGTCGTCGATCCCGTGCTGGCGCAGCCATTCGAGCATGTAGGCGATGAAGGGCCTATCCACCAGCGGGACGACCGGCTTGGGCACCGTGGAGGTCAATGGGCGCAGGCGGGTGCCCTCTCCCCCAACCAAGATGACCGCCTGCATCAGCCGCGCCCGATCCCCTCATATACAAGCCCCGCCGCGCGCACAGCCGCGGGATCCAGCGCGTTGCGCCCGTCGATCACGAGCTTCCCATCCATCGCCCGGGCGACGGCGCTCCAGTCGAGTTCCAGGAACTCGGGCCACTCGGTGACGAGTACAACGGCGTCGGCATCGGTGAGGGCATCCATAGCGGAATCGGCGAGCTGGAGTCCGGCGACCAGCTTATGAGCCTCCTCGGCGGCGACGGGATCGTAGGCGCGGACGGTGGCGCCATCGGCGCCCAGACGTGCGGAGAGCACGAGCGAGGAAGCCTCACGCATGTCATCGGTGTTGGGCTTGAAGGCCAGGCCGAGCAGCGCGACGCGCTTGCCGACGAGGCCGCCGAGGTGCTTGTGCAGCTTGGCGATCACGCGGCGCTTCTGCAGCTCGTTGACCTCGATGACGGCGGTCAGGAGCTGGAAGTGGTAGCCGGAGTTGCCGGCGAGCTGCTTCAGCGCATCGACGTCCTTGGGAAAGCAGCTTCCGCCGAAGCCGATCCCGGCCTGCAGGAACTTGGGCCCGATGCGATCGTCGAGGCCCATGCCGCGCGCAACCTCCACGACGTCGGCGCCGGTCTGCTCGCAGACGTTGGCGATCTCGTTGATGAAAGAGATCTTCGTCGCCAGGAAGGCGTTGGAGGCGAGCTTGACCATCTCGGCGGAGGCGATGTCGGTGCGCACCAGCGGCGCCTCCAAGGGTGCATACAGCTCGACAACGGCGTCGCCGGCCCAGTCGCCGCTGTCGCCAACGACAACGCGGTCGGGGTGCAGGAAGTCGGCGACTGCCGACCCCTCCTTGAGGAACTCCGGGCAGGAGACGTAGCGCAGTCCCTCCTTGCGCTGCTCGCCAAAGACGCGCTGGATGGCGGCGCCGGTGCCGCAGGGCACGGTGGACTTCATGACGAGCGCGTGGCGGTCGGAGGCGGGGATCGCGTCGACGACGGCGTGCACGGCGGAGAGGTCGGCGTCGCCTGAGTAGGTCGGAGGTGTGCCGACGGCGACGAACAGAAGGCGCGCGTGCTCCAGGGCGCTGGGGAGGTCGGTGGAGAAGTGCAGCCGCCCTGCGTGGCGGGCCAGAAGCTCCTCCAGGCCAGGCTCGTAGATCGGCGACTCGCCGCGCTGCAGGCGGGCTATCTTGGCGGCGTCGATGTCGACGCACCACACGTCGCTGCCCAACTCGGCGAAGCCGGCAGCGGTAACCAGCCCCACGTAGCCGGTGCCGATGACCCCGACTGGGGGCCGCTCAGGAGGAGCCATCTACCGGGGTGGCTTCCTTGAGCAGCAGCAGCGCGCGATTCTCGGCGAACTGTAGATAGCCCTCGTCCTGCGCGAAGCGCACGACGTCGGTCTCCGAGCGGTAGAGGCGCAGCTCGGTCGGCTCGAGCATCGCGAGCACGGGCTCGTGGTTGGCGAGCAGGCCGATCGAGCCGACGGAGGTGCGCGTGGAGAGCATCTCCACATCGCCGCTGAAGATCTCCCCCTCGGGTGTGAGAACTTCGACTGGAAAAGTTGCACGTGCCACTAGCCAAGCCTCCGCGATGCGATATCTTGATTTTTTCTTCGTATTACCATTGCATTACAGAGAAAAAAAGAGAGACTCTTCTCCCCGCCCCTTTATCTTTTGCCTTATGACAGCGGCGCATGCGCCGCTGTCCGGGCCGGCACATGTGCCGGCCCGCGGGGCCGCACATGTGCGGCCCCGAACAACATCAGCTCTTGGCATCGGCCACCACGTCATCGATAGTTCCCTTCAGGAAGAAGGCGCGCTCGGGCACCTCGTCGTGCTTACCGTCGATGATCTCATCGAAGCCCCTGATCGTCTCGGCGATCGGCACATAGGCGCCGGGCGTGCCGGTGAACTGTTCGGCGACGTGGAAGGGCTGGGAGAGGAAGCGCTCGATCTTGCGCGCGCGCTGGACGGTCAGCTTGTCCTCGTCGGACAGCTCGTCGATGCCGAGGATCGCGATGATGTCCTGCAGCTCCTTGTAGCGCTGCAGGATCTCCTTGACGCGGTTGGCCACGCGGAAGTGGTCCTCGCCGAGGATGTCGGCCTTCAGGATCGTTGACGTGGAGTCCAGCGGATCGACGGCCGGGTAGATGCCCTTCTCGGAGATCGCCCGCGAAAGCACGGTCGTCGCGTTCAAATGGGCGAACACCGACGCAGGCGCCGGATCGGTCAGATCGTCGGCGGGCACGTAGATGGCCTGCACCGATGTCACCGAGCCGGTGCGGGTGGAGGTGATGCGCTCCTGCAACTGCCCCATCTCGGTCTCGAGCGTCGGCTGGTAGCCGACCTGCGAGGGCATGCGCCCGAGCAGCGCCGAGACCTCGGAGCCGGCCTGCACAAAGCGGAAGATGTTGTCGATGAAGAGCAGCACGTCCTGGCCCTGATCGCGGAAGTATTCGGCCATCGTGAGCCCTGACAAGGCGACGCGCATACGCGCGCCGGGCGGCTCGTTCATCTGCCCGAAGACGAGCATCGTCTTGTCGATGACCCCGGATTCCTTCATCTCAAGCCACAGGTCGTTGCCCTCGCGCGAGCGCTCGCCGACGCCGCAAAAGGCCGACAGGCCGCCGTGCTCCTTGGCGAGGTTGTGGATCAGCTCCTGGATCAGCACGGTCTTGCCGACGCCGGCGCCACCGAAGAGCCCGACCTTGCCACCCTTGGCGTAGGGCGCCAACAGGTCGACGACCTTGATGCCGGTCTCGAACATCTCGGTGGTCGGCGTAAGGTCCTCGACGCGCGGCGCGAGCTGGTGGATCTGGCGGCGCGGCGTGTCGGCGGGCAGCTCCTCGCCGAGGTCGATGGGCTCGCCGAGCAGGTTGAAGATGCGCCCCAGCGTGACGTCGCCGACGGGCACGGTGATGGGTCCGCCGGTGTCAAGCACCTCGATGCCACGCGCGAGGCCGTCGGTGGTGTCCATCGCGACGGCGCGCACGCGGTCGTCGCCCAGATGCTGCTGGACCTCGCAGACGAGCACGCCCTCGCCGCGGGCGACGGTGATGGCGTGGTTGATCTCGGGCAGACGGTCGGGAAAGACGGCCTCGATGACGACGCCCTGGATCTCCTCGATGCGACCCAGGTTGGGAGTCGTGGAGCCCTCGGAAGAGCTGGTGGTCTGAGTGGCGGTGCTGGTGGGCATTGGCTGTTCGGGTCTCCTCGTTCTATTTCAAGTTCTTGTAAGTCAATGGCCCGCTTGGGTGGTCGATGGGCAAGCCAGACAAGGACGCAGCGAGCGCAGCGTGCCGATCGGAGGATCGGCCAGCGTGTGAGCGAGCGAGGACGCAGTATGGCGCAGCCCAACGATCACACTAGCCCCTCGGCTCCTGCCACGACCTCCATTATCTCCTGCGTGATCTCAGCCTGGCGGGCACGGTTCATCTGCAAGGTCAAGTCGGTGATGATGTCGCCGGCGTTGTCGGAGGCACTGCGCATGGCGGTCATCTGCGCGCCGAAGAAGCCCGCGGTGGACTCGATCAGCGCACGGTAGATGGAGATCTCGACGTAATCGGGCACGAGACGCTTGAGCAGCTCCTCGGGATCGGGCTCGTACTCGACAAGCGCCTGCGGGCCGCTCCTTGCCTCGTCCTCCTCGCCCGCAAGCACGGCCTGCGAGAGCGGCAACAGCGTCTCGCGCGTGACCTCCTGCGTGAGGGGAGAGATGTAGGCGTTGTAAAGAATCTCGACGCGATCCAGCCGCCCCCCGACATAGGCATCCATGACGTCCTTGCCGATGGCGCGCGCATCGGCGAAGGCGGGCCGGTCGGTGAAGCCGGTGTAGGTGCCCGACAGCTCGCGCCCGCGGAAGGTGAGCGAGGAGACGCCGCGCCGCCCGGTGGCGTACCAGACGGGCGTGCGGTCCTGCTCGACCAGCTCGGTCCCGACGCGCACGCCGGCGCGGATGATCTGCGAGTTGAAGCCTCCCGCCAGACCGCGGTCGCCGGTGATCAGCAGCAGCCCGACGTTTCGCTCCCGCGGGTGCTCCTGCAGCAGCGGGAACGACGAAGCCTCGGCGCCGGCGGCCTGCGCGGCCTGATGGGTCATGCGGCGAATCGCCTGTGCGTAGGGGCGCAGCGCGGCGATGCGCTGCTCGGCGCGGCGCAGGCGCGCGGCGGCGACCATCTCCATGGCACGAGTTATCTTCTGGATGTTCTTGACCGAGGAGATCCGGTTCTTGACGTCGCGCTGGGAGGCCATGACAGTTTTGAGTCCTTGGGCGGCAGCCGATCAGACAGCCTGCGCCGCGGGCTCCCTGGTCTCGGTGGGCGCGGAGGCCTCGTCCTTGCGCGGCGGCGCGGCGCCGTCATCCAGCGGCTGCCCCTCCTCGTCGAGGTCGTAGCCGAAGTCCGAAGCGTAGGCGGCTACGGCGTCGTGCAGCGCCGTCTGCGTCTCCTGCGACCAGTCGCCTGAGGCGATCTTGGTGCGGATCTCGTCGTGCTGGGCGTGGACGCGTTCGACGAGACCCTGCATGAACTCGGAGACGCGCTCGGCGAGAATGCGATCGACGAAGCCGTTGGTGGCGGCGTAGATCTGCACGACCTGGTCCTGTACGACCAGGGGCTCGCGCTCGTGCTGGTTGAGCGTCTTGACGAGGCGTTCGCCGCGCGCGAGGGTGCGCTGGGTGTCAGCATCGAGATCGGAGCCGAACTGCGCGAAGGCCTCCAGATCGCGGTACTGCGAGAGCTCGAGCTTGATGCGTCCGGCGACCTTCTTCATGGGTCCGATCTGCGCGTTGCCGCCGACGCGGGAGACGGAGATGCCGACGTTGATGGCGGGACGGACGCCGGAGTTGAAGAGCTTGGGCTCCAGGAAGATCTGCCCGTCGGTGATCGAGATGACGTTGGTCGGGATGTAGGCGGATACGTCGCCGGCCTGCGTCTCGATGACGGGCAGGGCCGTGAGCGAGCCGCCGCCGAGGTCGTCGTTGAGCTTGACGGCGCGCTCGAGCAGACGCGAGTGCAGATAGAAGACGTCGCCGGGATAGGCCTCGCGGCCGGGCGGGCGACGCAGCAGCAGCGACATCTGCCGGTAGGCGTAGGCGTGCTTGGTCAGATCGTCGTATACGCACAGCGCGTGGCGGCCGTTGTAGAGGAAGTGCTCGCCCATCGCGCAGCCGGCGTAGGGCGCCATGAACTTGATCGGCGCAGCCTCGTCGGCGGAGGCGGCGACGATGATGGTGTTGTCGAGCGCGTTGTGTTCGTCGAGGATCTGCGCGAGCGCGACGACGGTGGACATGCGCTGGCCGATGGCCACATAGACGGAGACGACGCCGGTGTCGCGGTTGTTGATGATGGCGTCGATGGCGATCGCCGTCTTGCCGGTCTGGCGGTCGCCGATGATCAGCTCGCGCTGGCCGCGGCCGATCGGGATCATGGCGTCGATCGCCTTGAGGCCGATCTGCATCGGTTCGGTGACTGGCTGGCGCTGCACGACGCCGGGGGCCTTGAACTCGGCGGGACGCATCTCGGTGGTCGCGACGTCGCCCTTGCCGTCGAGCGGCCGGCCGAGCGGATCGACGATGCGTCCCAGCAGCGCGTCCCCAACTGGGATCTCAAGGAGACGCCCGGTGCGCTTCACGGTGTCGCCCTCGGAGATGTGCTCCCACTCGCCGAAGAGCACTGCGCCGACGTTGTCGGACTCGAGGTTGAGCGCCAGGCCGGTGACGCCGTGGGGCAGCTCGAGCATCTCGAAGGACATGCAGTTCTCCAGGCCGTGCAGACGCGCGATGCCGTCGGCTACGGACAGGACGGTGCCGACCTCGGTCAACTCGGCCTGGCCGGCGCCAAGGCCCTCGATGCGGCTCTTGAGGATGCTGGTTATCTCGTCGGGATTGATCTGCATGTCAGTTCCTAGAAGGCTCCTTGGGCAACCTGCTTGCGCAGCTGCTCCAGTCGGTTGCGGATTGAGGCGTCGAGGATGGAATTGCCGACGCGCACGACGATGCCCCCGATGAGGGCGGGGTTGACGCGCGTCGTAAGGGTCACCTTGCGCCCGGTGCTCTGCCCGATTCGCTGCACGACGCTGCCGGTTGTGGCCTCGTCGAGTTCGATGGCGCTCGTTATCTCGACGGGCAGCAGGCGGTTCTCCTGCTCCCAGAGCTGCTCGAAGGTGCGGCGGATCCGGAAGATGACGGGCATGCGGTGGTTCTCGATGAGCAGTTCGAGGAAGTTGACGAACTCCGGATCGGCGTCCACGAGCAGGCGCGCCAGCGCGTCCTGCTGCTCGGCCGTGGAGAAGTAGGGCGAGAAGAAGAAGACACGCAGATCGCCGTTGTCCTTGAGAGCTTCGGCGAACTGCGAGAGCTGCTCGCGCAACTCCTCGAGCCGTCCCAGCTCGCGAGCGACGTCGAAGAGCGAGCGGGCATAGACCTGGGCCAGCTCCTCCATCAGGGGCACCCTTGCGGCCCACTCGCCCACGCCCGGATGAGCAGGTCCAGGCCGGGACGATGTGCCGCGATCGAATGTTTCAGGGGCGAGTGGGCCGTCATATCATTTAATTGCTGCTCGCTCCCGAGGAGAGCCCGGAGAAGTCAAGCTCTCCCAGCGCGTCCTCCACAAGCCGCTTCTGGTCGGCGCTGTCGAGTGTCTTGCGGGTGACCTTCTCGGTGGCCATGATCGTCAGGTCGGCGACCTCGTTGCGCAGTTCCTGCAGCGCCCGGTTAGTTGCGGCCTCGATGTCGCGCTGCGCGCGCTGGGCGGCCTCGGCAGCCAGCTCGCGTGCGTTCTCCTTGGCGTCGCGCTCGTGCGTCTCGGCGGTCTGGCGGGCGCTCTGCACGATCTCGTCAGCCTGTCCGCGCGCCTCCAGCAGGCGCTCGCGGTATTCGGCCAGGATGCGGTCGGCCTCCTCGCGCGTGCGCTCGGCGGAGTCGATCGACTCTTCGATTGCCTGCTGGCGCTTTTCAAGCGCCGCGGAGATGCGCGGGAAGGCCAGGCGCGCGAGCAGCAGCATGGTGACGCCGAAGACCAGCAGCGTCCAGATCATCAGGCCGAGGCCCGGCTGGACCAGGAAGCTGCCGCTGGAGGCGAGCGGGACGTGTGTGAGCAGTGCGGTCATGAGATAGCGGACGCCTAGACGATGAAGGCCGCCAGCAGACCGGCGACCAGCCCGTAGAAGAAGCAGGCCTCGGTCAGGGCGAAGCCGAGCCACTGGATGGCGGTGATCTCGTCGCGCATCTCGGGCTGGCGCGTAATCGCCTCGATGACCTTGCCAAAGATGATGCCGATGCCGACGCCGGCGCCCACGGCGCCGAGACCGCCGCCCACGCCGAGGCCGATCGACTTGCCGGCCTTGGCGATTTCTTCGGTCGCCGCGAGGACGGTGATTAGGGCCATGTGCACAGTTGCTACTCCTTCTGGATTAGTGGTGGTCGGCGACGGCGCCGCCGAGATAGATAGCGGTAAGAGTGGCGAAGATGAAAGCCTGCAGAGCGGCCACGAGGCCGACCTCGAAAGCGAACAGGAGGATGCCGAACGGCAGCGTGAGCCAGCCCAGCCAGGCGACGCCGAGCAGCACCGCCAGGGCGCCGGCCATGAACAGGATGATGAGATGGCCGGCCAGGATGTTGGCGAACAGACGAATGGACAGCGACATCAGCCGCATCAGGTTCGACAGGACCTCGAGCACGAAGATGAAGGCGGCCATGCCGCCGTGCACGCCGGCGGGCACGAGGCTCTTCAGATAGCCGACCGGCCCCTTCGCGCGCACGCCTTCGGTGGTGTAGGAGACGAACACGATCAGCGCCAGGACCAGCGGGATCGAGAGATTGGCGGTGGCCGCGTAGAGCGAGAAGGCCGGCAGGTGCAGCCCGAAGATGTCGATCGTGTGCTCGGTGTTCGTCGGCAGCGGTATGTAGCCGATCAGATTGGAGAAGAGGATGAAGAGGAAGAGCGCGCCGATGAACGGAAACCAGCGGGCGGCCATCTTCGCGTCCATGTTGCCGGCGGCGATGTTCTCGCGCATGAGGCGATAGACGATCTCAACGGCGGTCTGCACGCGATTGGGGCGCTGCTGCATGCGCCGCGCGATGTAGATCATCGTGATGCACGTGAGCGCGGCGGCGATCACCAAATACATGACGGCCTTGTTGATCGAGAGATCGACGCTGCCGAGGTGAATCGAGATCCAGCTTTCGAGCTTGAACTCGTTCTGCGGTTCGAAGGCGCTGTTGCGCGTGCCGTGCGCGCCGGTGGCGATGACCAGCACGACCAGCCCGGCGATGTATACGCCGAGCAGACCCAGCAGCTTCTGCTTGGTGCTCCAGCGCGGCGCGTCGGAAGGCTCCTTGTCGCTCCCCCCCTGCAGTGCCGGCCGACCGGCGCTTGCGACGGCGTTCATGAGGTGCTCGGCCTCCCCTGCAACTGCCCACCGCGCGTCACTAGATTGAGCACGAAGTAGACCGTGAAGGCAGCCAGCACGACGGCGGCCGCCATGATCCCGTCGTCGCGCCCGCCGGCGTAGCGGGCAAGGATGACGGCGGCCACGACGATCCAGACGCGCATCATCATCGTGCCGACCTGCAGGCCCGCGCGAACGCGCACGTCGCGCGAGCGCAGCGCATGGGCGTACATCGCCGCAGCCCCTACACGCGTGAGCAGCCAGGCGAGCGCGCCCACGACATAGCCGAGCACGGGCATTCCACCCGCGATCACGAACGGTGCGGTGGCGAGCACTAGACATACGTCGAGATAGCGCAGGAATGTTATGGACACGTGTCGAGACCCTACAGACGCGAAAGCCCGCGCGCTGTCTCGCCGCGGACTTGCTTCAGTCTAGCCGATCGGCGACTTCGTAACAAGTTTGTGACAGGCGCTACCTGCCACGAGGAGCGCTCGCGCAAGCACCACAGCCAGGGCGGTCGTGGCGAGCCCGGCGAGGATGTCGAGCAGGAAGTGATTGCCTGTGGCCAGCACGGCCACGGCGGTGACACAGGGGTAGAGCAGCGCCAGCGCGCGCACCCAGCGACGCCGGCCGCCGGGCTCACCTCTTTCCGTCAGCCGCCACAGCGCCAGCGCGCACCACGCCGCCCAGGCGATGTGCAGCGAGGGCATAGCCGCGAACTGGTTGGCGGCCGAGGCCAGCGAGCCGGTATGCCAGGAGCCGAAGGTGTGACTGGAGGCAACTACGTCGGTGAAGCCCGGCAGCATCCGCGGCGGCGCCACCGGATACAGCCAGAAGACGACAAGACCGAGCACGTTGATCAATACCAGCGAGTTGCGCAGCGGCCGGTAGAGATCGGCGCGGCGCCACCACAGCCACGCCAAGAGGCCGAAGGTGACAACGAAGTGGGCGTTGTCGTAGTAGTAGGAGAGGATGGTGCCGAGCGTCGGATGGGAGACGAGCCAGCGGTTGAGCGCCAATTCGGGGTCCAGATGCAGCGCGCGCTCCAGCCTGAGCACGCCTTCGGCGTGGCCGATGGCGGCGTGCTGGCGCAGCGGAGCGAGGTTGGTGACGATGTCATAGACCCATGCCAGCCAGACGACCACCAGCGCGTCCAGCCACCAGCGCGGGCGAGCAGCCGGCAGCGCGCGGTTGCTCGCGCGGGGCAGCGCAACGACCAATTCCCCACCTGAGTCGCCCTGAGCGGGAGAAGTCATTCGGGGATCTTACGGAGCCTTACGGAGCCACCGGGCGCAATCCACGCTCTGCAAGCGTGTCGAGCACCTGCGGCAGCGCCGCCACCATGTCCCGCCAAGAGTCCGGAGCGCTGTAGTCGTCGGCGTCGTGCAGCAGCAGCACCGCGCCAGGCGCAGCCCCGCCGGTCACACGCCGGGCGATCGACTCGGGGGTGGCGCGCTTCTCCCAGTCGCGCCCCCAGTGGCTCCACAGCAGCGTGCGCCAGCCGCGGCCGCGAGCCAGACGCAGCGCGGCGGGACTGATCGCTCCGTAGGGCGGACGGTAGAGGCCGATGGCGGCGCCGGTGGCATCCTCGATCGTGGCCTGCGCGCGGTCGATGTCGGCGCGCGTCTGTCGAGGCGTCAGCCGCAGCAGGTTGCGGTGGCGGTCGCAGTGCAGCCCCACGGTGTGCCCCGCGGCGATGATCTCACGAGCGAGGGCCGGGTCGCGCCGGACCTGCTCGCCGACCAGAAAGAAGGTGGCAGGCGTCTGTGTGGCGGCAAGGATCCGAAGCACCGCGGGTGTGCCCTCGGGATGGGGGCCGTCGTCGAAGGTCAACGCATAGCCCTCGCCGCCGGCGGTGTGGTCCTCGATCCCCAGCGGCCCACACAGGGCGGGCCAGTGAGGGGCCAGGGCAGGCAGCAGATGGCCGGCGGCGGCGATTCCTGCGATCAGGTACACCGGCCTGCGATGATCGTGGGCTGACATGGTCGAACTGATTCTCGGCATCGTGGTCGCCGTGATGGCCGCGACCCTGTACAGCCTAGGGTTTTCGCTGCAGGCAATGGATGCCCGCGAGGCGCCCCAGGACGAGCAGCTGCGCCCGGCGCTGGTGCTGCGTCTACTCACGCGCGTACGCTGGCTGAGCGGCACGGGGCTCTCGATACTGGGCTGGCCCCTGCAGGTGCTAGCCCTCAGCATGGCCCCGCTGGTCGTCGTGCAGCCGGCGTTGGCGCTGGGGCTGCCGGTGCTGATGGTGTTGGGCGAGCGGATGCTCGGAGAGCGCGCGGGCCGCCGCGAGCACCTGGCTGTCGGCGCGATCGTCCTCGGCGTCGTCGGCGCCGGGCTGTGCGCGCCGCCGCGCAGCACCGGGCACGCGGATTGGACGACGCTCGCGCTGGTGCTCATCGGGCTGGCGTTGGCGAGCATGCTGCCCTACCTGCTGCTGCGTCTCGGCCGCTCGCTGCCGTCGGTGACGATGCTCGGGGCAGGTCTCGCGTTCGGCTGGAGCGGCGTCGCCACCAAGCTGGCCTCAGATGACCTCTCGCACGCCTACCTGGGCGCTGCGATCGGCTGGGGGCTCGCCACCGCAGGCGCCTCGGCGATCGCAACGCTCAGCGAGATGAGTTCGCTGCAGTCGCGCCCGGCGATCCAGGTGGCCCCGGTGGTGTTCGTGATCCAGACCGTGGTGCCGGTGGCACTGGCGCCGCTCCTCTTCGGTGAGAGTTTCAGTGCGACGCCGGCAGGAGGAGTGCCGCTGGGGGCCTCGCTGGCGCTGGTCATCGCCGGCGCCGCCGTGCTGGCGCGCTCGCCGCTGCTGTTGGCATTGATGCCCAGCAAGCACGCCGGCGAGCATTCCCGGCAACATTCGAGCGAGCAGCGCGGCCCCTCGGCAAGCACCTCCGGCAAACGCGCTCCTCAGCGCACAAGCGAGGCCAGCGACTCGGCGCCCAGCCGGTCTGAGCCTAGCCAGGAGACCAGCCGCTCCAGCCCACGCACGGACGCAGGCGAGCCATCAACGGTCACCACCAAGACGTCTCCCGCGCGCATCGGGCGCTGAGGCAGCGGTCCGGTGGCATTGAGCTGCAGCCTGCCCACCACGGGAGTGGCGCCGGCGGTGCGTGCCAGCACGAGCTGACCCACGCTCAGCCCGCCACTGGGCTGCAGGAAGTAGAAACGGTGGCTCAGCCCCAGTGCGCGCGCCTGCGAGCGCAGCACGGCACGCGTGCGCATCCAGTGCAGGAAATTGGACCCAGGCGCTTCGGGCATCAGCTCGTCGCCCAGTCCGTGAATCCGGACGACCACGCCGTGCTGCGGCACGCCGGCGTCGTCGGCGAAGGAGACGTGGATGCCCTGGCGGGCAAGCTCCGAGGCCACCAGCGTCACATCGCCTGCGGGAGCGCGCACAATCAAGCCCACGTTGGGCTGATCGGTGCTTACGTGCTTGAGCGAATGCACGCGCAGGAATGCCGAGGCCAGCCCCGTAACCTCGTCGGTGGACATCGTCCACATGCCGACCCCAAGCAGCAGCACGAGCTGGGTGGCCAGCGCTACCGTCCGCAGGCGCCACTTGGGGATCGTGCGCACGCGCCGGGGAGCCCGCAACACGAGATCGGCAGCGTCGGGCTCGGTCCGCTCGACAGGAGGCCGCAGGGGGGCGGTTTCTTCAATCGACGCCTCCACGTGCTCGCGCAGCTCGCGCGTGTCATTGGCCAGCCGCAGCAGGTCAAGCTCCGCCATCGCGCGCGTATTCAAACGCGCGTGGCCGACCGGCAGGCCATAGGAGACCACGGGGGTGCCGGTTGCCTTCGCCTCAAGGCAGGTGACGCCACCGGTGGAGTGGACAAGCGCGTCGGCGGCCGCCAGTAGCTGCGGCATCTTGTCGGTGAACTCGTAGACGTGCACGCGGGACTCCTTGGCAAAGGCCTCGCCCAGGCGCCCGGCCAGCGCGTCGTTGCGACCCGCAAGGCACACGATGCTCGTGATGTCCGCCACCTTGCACAGCTCGCGCACGGCGCCCTCCACGTCGCCGACGCCCCAGCCGCCGCCGGAGACCACGACCATGCGGCCCTCCTCGGGCAATCCCAGCGCGCGGCGGGACTCGATCGGGCAGTGGGGCTGCAGGAACTCGGCGGATATCAGCGGCGAGACCAGGCGCACGCTGCCCTCCCCCGCGATGCGCTCCACCGAGGACATCGACTCGCCGTACATCACCAGGTGCATGTCGATGCCGGGCTGTGCCCAGAAGAACAGCCCGGTGAGATCGGTGATCGTGGCGACCGTGGGACAGCTCACGATGTGGGTGCGGCGCAGGTGACCCAAAACGACCGTGACCGCGGGATAGGTCGAGACGATCACATCGGGGGCGTACCCCTCGATGCAGCGTGCCAGCGGGCGCGAGCCCAGCCGGCACAGCAGCCGGCGCGCGAGATAGCGGATCGGCGCGACGCGCTCGAGCATCCAGTAGACGAGCGTGTAGGTCCACGGGAAGAAGCGAAGCTGCACGCGATAGCCGTCCTGCACGACCGGGCGCAGCACGCGCCCCATCGCGCCAAGACCATCGACAACCGTCACCTCGACCTCCTGTGAGGAGGCCTTGAGCTGCTGGGACAGCGCACGCGCGGCGGCAGCGTGCCCCTCGCCGACATCGGCTGAGAGGATCAGCACGCGCTGCGGCTGAGAGCCGGGGGGAGATTTGGGGTCGGGGCTTCGCATTCCGCAGATCCGACGGACGTCCCGCCGGAGCGCCACAATCCAGGCATCATGGCGACCACCAGATTACCCTACGGGCAGGGCAGCGCCGCTCCGCGGGGATCCGTTGCGGGGCCGCCGGTCGCACAGCGCGACGCCAGGAGCGTATCCCCGGCGCTGCGCGTCCTCGGTGCACTCGGCCTCGCGAGCGTGCTCGTAAGCGTCTTCTGGCTGGCCGCCGGTGCCGCGAGCGCTCCTTCCAGCTTCGTCCCCGGTCGCAGCGGCGGCTGGCCCGCCTGGATGGCCGGCCCCTTCAGAAATCTCGGTCTGAGCATCGACTCGAGCAGCTTCCAGACGCTCACGCTGATCATGCTGGGCGGCTACCTGGCGGTGCTGCTCGCCACGCGAGCGCTGCCGATGTGGGCGCTCGCAGGCACGATCGTCGTGGCGCACCTCATCCTGCTGCTGGGTCCGCCGCTGATCTCCCAGGACGTCTTCGGCTACCTGGGCTTCGCGCGCCTGGGCGCGCTGCACGGCCTCGACCCCTACACGCACGTCGCCGCCGAAGCACCGGCCGATCCGGTCTACCTGTTCCTCGGCTGGCCCTTCCAGAACTCGCCCTACGGACCCGTCTTCACGCTGCTCAGCTATGCCATCACGCCGCTCGGGCTCGCCGGCGGGTTGTGGGCCTTCAAGGCGCTCGCCGTCCTCTCAAGCCTCGGCGCGGTCGCGCTCGTGGCGCGGGCCGCCGCGCGGCTGGGCCGCTCGCCGCGTATGGCAGCGGCCTTCGTGGGGCTCAACCCGGTGCTCCTGGAGCTGGCCGTCGGCGGCGCCCACAACGATACGCTCGCGATGCTATTCCTGGCGCTGGCGTTGACGGCGACCGTCGCGACGCCTGCCGCGACCTCCTCGCCACCCGGAGCCCTCTCAGGCCGCGCGAGCACCACCCCTCCCCACTACAAGAGCGCGATCGCATCGCTTGTCGCAGGGGTCGGAGTCAAGGCCTCGGCTGGACTGGTCCTGCCCTTCCTCCTGCTTGCGCCCAGCGGCGCGCGCCAGCGCCTGCGAACGCTCGCCGCCGCCCTCCTCTGTCTCGCTGCGCTGGCCGCACTGGGGGCGATCGGCTTCGGCACGCACGCCTTCGGCTTCCTCGGCGCTCTGCACGAGCAGCAGCAGCTCGTCGCCACACACAGCATCCCGGCCGAGACCGCACGCCTGGTGGGCCTCTCCGGGACGCCGACGTGGTGGCGCAACGTCTTCTTCGCCAGCTTCCTTGCGGTGCTCCTGCTGACGCTGTGGCGCACCGCGCGCGGGGCCGACTGGCGCGATCAGGCCGGCTGGGCCACCTTGGCGCTCTTGCTCTGTACGGCCTGGCTGCTGCCGTGGTACGCGATCTGGGCGCTGCCGCTAGCCGCCGTCAGCGCCAACCGGCGTCTGCGCGGCGCCACGCTGCTCTTCTGCCTCTACGCCCTGCTCATCCATCTGCCCCTGGCCAAGCCGCTGCTCACCCCGCCGCGCCACCACGCGCCCAAGCACGTCCAGGCGGCGAAACTTCAGGATCTCCAGCACGTAGACCAGGTAGACGCTCGCCGCCGCCACCAGTAAGCCCAAGGCCGCCATCACCAGCGCCCAACCCGTATGCAGGTGGCCGTGGTGGTCGCTGTAGGGCACGAAGCGCAGCGCCAGCGCGAGCCCCGCCAGCATCAGGGTCCAGGCGTAGAGGTAGGCGATCGTGCGCCGCGGGCTGAAACCGATACGGGCCATGCGGTGGTGGAAGTGCTCGCTGTCGGACGCGTAGATCGGTCGCCTGTACTTCAGGCGCTTAAGCACCACGAACGTCGTATCCAGGAAGGGCACCGTAAGCAGGATCAGAGGCAGCACGAAGCTGACCACCACCTGCGTCTTCACCGCTGCCTGCACCGTCAGACAGCCCATCAACAGCCCCAGCAGATTCGAGCCGCAGTCGCCCATGAAGCTCGATGCGGGCGGGAAGTTGTGGACTAGGAAGCCCAGCGCCGCGCCGGCGGTGATGCCGGCGAACACGGCCGGCGCCGCGCTGTGCAGATGGCCGGAGTGGTACAGGTTGACCGCGATCACCGCCAGCGCCAGCGCGATGATCGCGCAGACACCCGCCGCCAGGCCATCGACGCCATCGGAAAAGTTGACGACGTTCATCAGCGCCACCAGTCCCACCGCCGTGATCGCCCCGCCGGCGTTGGGGAAGTGCAGCTCACCCACGAACGGCAGCGTGATCAGGTGCACGACGACGCCGTAGTGCACTGCTATCAGCGCCGCCGCGATCTGACCGGCGAGCTTCACCACCGCCGGCAGCTCGAAGCGGTCGTCGAGCGCCCCCACGGCGGTTATCAGCGTCGCCGCCAGCAGCACTCCGTGCCACTGTCTGCCTTCCGCGCCCGTGCCAGGCAGCCAGATCACGCCCGCGACGAGCGCGCCGCCGAAGATCGCCAATCCTCCGAGCAGCGGCGTCGGCTTATCAGACAGCCCTCGCTCGCGCGGCCAGTCGATCGCCCCGACGGCCCGCGCCAAGCGCATCGTCAACGGGGTCAGCAAAGCGGTCACCGTGGCCGCGACCAGAAAGGCATACAGCGCGTCAAGCTCGGTCAAATGCGCCATGGAACCGCCCTACAGCATCGCAGGCGCCGGGGTCAGGTGTGACAAGCGCCCCGATCGACCGTGCGCCTCGGCAGATCAGATCGGGCGCCCAGGCAGATCGGGTGGAGCGCTCAGGCAAATCGGATCGAGCGCCCAGGCGAGGAACGGTCAAGCGCCCTATACGGGCGTACCCGCGCGCATGTCCTCATACAGCGGATAGCGCTCGACGATCGCCTGCACGCGCTCGGCAAGCTCCTCGCGGCGGGCCTCGAACTCGCCCGTGAGGGCGGTGGCGATGATCGCGCCGATCTCCTCGAAGTCCTCGCGCTGCAGGCCGCGGGTGGCGAGTGCCGGGGTGCCGATGCGCACGCCGGAGGCTTCCATCGGGGGGCGCGGATCGAAGGGGATCGCGTTGCGGTTGACGGTCACGCCGATCTCGTGCAGACGATCCTCGGCCTGACGGCCGCTCAGCTCGGGGGTCAACAGGCGCAGGTCCAGCAGCAGCAGGTGTACGTCGGTGCCGCCCGTGAGTACGCGGATGCCGTTTGCCTGGGACTCGGTTGAACGTCAACTGCTCGGCGACGGCCTTGGCGCCCTCCAGCGTGCGTTCTTGGCGCTCGCGGAACAGCTCGGAGGCGGCGATCCTCAGCGCCACCGCCTTAGCGGCGATCACGTGCTGCAGAGGGCCTCCCTGCTGACCGGGGAAGACCGCCGAGTCGATCTTCTTCTTCAGCTCCTCCCGGCACAGGATCAGACCGGCGCGCGGGCCGCCCAGGGTCTTGTGGGTGGTGGTGGTGACCACGTCGGCGTAAGGCACCGGATTGGGGTGCAGCCCCGCCGCCACCAACCCAGCGAAATGGGCCATGTCGACCATCAGCGGCGCTTCGATCTCATCGGCGATCTCGCGGAAGCGCGGGAAGTCCAGCTGGCGCGGGTAGGCCGACCAGCCGGCGAGCAGCAGCTTGGGGCGGTGCTCGCGCGCGAGACGCGCCACCTCGTCCATGTCCACCAACCCCGTCTGCGGGTCGGTCTCATAGGCCACCACCTCGTAGAGTTTCCCCGAGACGTTGAGCTTCATGCCGTGGGTCAGGTGCCCGCCGTGGGCCAGCGACAGGCCCATAATCTTCTCGCCGGGCTTCAGCAGCGCGTGATAGACGGCGGTGTTGGCCTGCGCACCGGCGTGCGGCTGCACGTTGGCGTGCTCGGCTCCGAACAGTGCCTTGGCGCGGTCAATCGCCAGCTGCTCGCTGATGTCGACCTGCTCGCAGCCGCCGTAGTAGCGGCGGCCCGGGTAGCCCTCGGCGTACTTGTTGGTCAGCACCGAACCGACGGCTTCCAGGACAGCGAGGGGCACGAAGTTCTCCGAGGCGATCATCTCCAGCGTGTTCTGCTGGCGCCGAAGCTCACCCTGCACCGCCGCGGCGACCTCAGGATCCACCTCGGCGAGCGGACGATTGAAATAGTCGGGGCTGAGTTCGGCGGGGTTTGCGGCCGGGCTGACGTCGGGCATTGGGCGTTCCTTGAGCAGGCGACGATATGAGTGCCCAGGCGCGCGGCTTTTCGCTTCAAGGCCATCGCTTCCCGGTGGTCGATTCCACCTCAGCGCCAGTTGCGATGACCCTGTTCAGGCTATCAGGGATCGGGGCTGCCGAGCACTCGCTCAAGCTCGCCTGACGCCACCGGCCCGGCGCGCACGATGCGCCATTCGCCACGGTCCTCATAGGCGCGCAGATCGATGACGGTCGATGCGATTCCTGGCAGCTCGCCGCCATCCAGCGCGAGGTCCACCCCCTCGCGCAGCACGGCGGGAACATCGGCGAGCCTACGCCCGTCCGCCTCCCCTGAGATGTTGGCGCTCGACTGCACGACGGGAACGGTTATGCGGCTCAGCGCAGCCAGGGTCCACGCCAGCAGCGGCACCCTCACGCCCAGCGTGTCCGGGTCCGGGCCGCACGCCAGCGGGAAGCGGTGCCGGCGGTTGGGCAGCAGCAGCGTGACCGGGCCAGGCAGCAGCGCCCGCATGGCCCCGCGCTCGCGCTCCCCCAGCTCGGGCAACGCGGCCAGGGCCACGTCCAGCGAGAAGAACATCACGGCCGCGGGCCGCGCGGCCGGGCGGCCCTTGAGCGCATAGAGCCGTTCGAAGGCGGCCCGATCCTCGGGATCGCAGCCGATGCCATAGACCGTGTCCGCCGGGAACACGGCGAGGCCGCCACCGCTCAGACACTCCTCCAGACGCCGCGCATCGTCGAGGGTGAGCGTCAAACCCGCTCCCCCACCAGCACGCGCTCGATCCCGGCCAGGTCGCGCTCGGCCCGAACCGCGCCAAACCCGGCGTCGCGCAGCAGTCCGCCGACCGCCGGCGCCTGCCCCGCCCCCACCTCCAGCGCCGCCATCGCCACCCCTGGTCGCTCGCCGAGCTGATCGACCAACCGGCGGATCGTTCTCAGGCCGTCCGGGCCCGCAAACAGCGCCCCGGGCGGCTCGTGGCGCACGATCTCAGGCGCCAGCGAGGCGTGTTCGGACTCCGCTACATAGGGCGGATTGCCAAGCACGGCATCGAACTCGTCGGGCACGCCCTCCAGCAGATCCGCGTGCAGCCAGCGCACCTGAAGCCCCAGCCGCGCACCGTTGTCGCGCGCCAGCTCCAGCGCATCGGCGGCGATGTCGCTCCCGCTCACGCGCAGATCCGGGCGCTCCTGCGCCAGCGCCAAAGCGACCGCCCCGCTGCCGGTGCCCACGTCGAGCACGCACGCGCCACGCGGCAGCGTCAAACCGACCTCGACCAGCAGCTCCGTCTCCGGGCGCGGCACGAGCACGCGGCGATCGACCGCCAGCTCCAGGTGCCGAAAGCCGCGCGTGCCAACGATGTAGGCGACGGGCTCGCGCTCGACGGAGCGCCTGCGCACGGCCTCCTGGAATGCGCGCACCGCCGGCCCGGTCACCACCAGCTCACGATCGGTCAACAGCCGCTCGCGTGAGACCCCGAGCACGTGCGCCAGCAGCACTTCGGCGTCCAAGCGCGGCGTTTCGCAGCCAGCGGCGCCGATCGCCGTCAGCGCCCCGTCGAGCGCATCGCGCGCAGACGTGCCGTCAAAGCCGGAGGAGGCGTTCAAAGGATGCTGGACAGATATAAGAGCTGGCGGCGGTTAGATGTTGGCTGGCTGATGGCGGTGTGCGGGTACATGGTCTAAAAAATTTCTTAGTACAACTTTAGTATCTACTCGTCAATACTATTGTTTGACTAGGAAAAAAATAGCAATACAACCCCCCAGCCCCTTGCTCTCTTTCTTCTCTCCCCCGTGCCCCCGAGCTTTCACGCCGCCGCCTGCGCCTCCAGGCGCCGACGCTTCTCATCCGCCTGCAACGCCGCCGTCAGCTCATCCAGCTCCCCGGCCAGCACCTGATCGAGGTTGTGGACGGTGAGCTTGATGCGGTGGTCGGTGACGCGGCGCTCGCCGTAGTTGTAGGTGCGGATCTTCTCGGCGCGATCGCCGGTGCCAACCTGCGAGCGGCGGTCGGCGGCCAGCTCGGCCTGCTGCTCGGCGAGCGCGCGCTCATACAGCCGCGCGCGCAGCACGCGCAAGGCCTTCTCGCGGTTCTGCAGCTGAGACTTCTCATCCTGCATGGAGACCACGATGCCGGATGGTTTGTGCGTGATGCGCACGGCGGAGTCGGTGGTGTTCACCGACTGCCCGCCCGGCCCAGAGGAGCGGTA
Organism: uncultured Solirubrobacterales bacterium; assembly: GCA_963715515.1. GTDB lineage: Bacteria > Actinomycetota > Thermoleophilia > Solirubrobacterales > Solirubrobacteraceae > Palsa-744. Next base: position 2,442,290 of record OY970249.1, on the reverse strand, counting down.
GACGTCGACCTGCAGATCGTTGGGGTCCACCTGCACGTTGACGTCCTCGGCCTCGGGCAGCACGGCGACGGTCGCCGTGGAGGTGTGGATGCGTCCCTGCGACTCGGTCTCGGGCACGCGCTGCACGCGGTGGGTGCCGCCCTCGAACTTGAACACCGAGTAGGCCCCGTCGCCTTTGATCGCGAACGTGTACTTGCCGTCGCCGATATCCATCGGCTCGCTCTGCAGGCCAAGCCGCTCGGAGTATTTGGTGAGCATCCGAAAGAGGTCTCCGGCCCACAGACCGGCCTCGTCGCCGCCGGCGCCGCCCTGGATCTCGACGATCACGTTCTTCTCGTCGTTGGGGTCGCGCTCGACCATCGCGACGCGGATCTCCTCCTCCAGCTGCTCGATGCGCTCGCGCGCGCTGCCCAGCATCTCGCGCAGCTCGGGGTCCTCGCCGCTCTCCGAGAGCAGCTCTTCGGCGCCGGCCACGTCGTCCTGGGCGTGGCGCCACTGAGCCGCGAGCTTTGCCCCCGGCTCGAGCTGACGGTAGGCGCGCCCCACCTCGGCGTAGCGCTCCCTGTCTCCGATCACCTCGGGGTCGGTCATCTGCTGGCCAAGCTCGGCGAAGCGCGTCTCCATCTGAGCAACGAGATCCTCGATCACGGATCCCAGTCTATGTTGCCTCAGGGTCCGCCCTACGTGTTCCTAGAGGCCTACCCTGTGCAGAGGCCTACCCTGCGCAGAGGCCTACACCGCGCGGAAGAGGCCTACGCTGCGCCACAACGCGCTACGCCACGACCTCCACGCCGACGAGGTCCTTGGCCGACAACTCACCGGGTTTCTCCAGCGCGAGCACGGCCTGCAGCGCGGCGATCGCGACGGCGAGCTGGTCGAGATCGGGCTCGCGCGTGGTCAGGAGCTGGAGCTGCATGCCGGGCCACATCACGGCGCGCACCCAACGCCGGCGGCGGTTGCGCCCGGCGAACTTGATTATCTCGAAGGAGATGCCGGCGATGATCGGCACGCCGAGGATGCGCGAGGCCACGAGCCAGTACCAGGCGGGCAGCCCGATGGCGCCGAAGACGAAGATCGAGACGATCATGACGATCAGCAGGAAGCTGGTGCCGCAGCGCGGGTGCAGACGCGTAAATCGAGCCGCGTTGGGCGGCGTCAGCGGCAGGCCGGCCTCGAAGCAGGAGATCGTCTTGTGCTCGGCCCCGTGGTACTCGAACACGCGGCGCAGATCGCGCAGGCGCGAGAGCAGCAGCATGTAGCCGAGGAAGATCGCCGTGCGCAGCAGCCCCTCGACGACCCAGAACAGCACGGAGGAGTTCAGCTGATGCTTGATCAGGCTGGTCAGGCCGAGTGGCAGCAGGAAGAAGAGGCCGATCGCGAAGATGAGCGCTACGACGATCGTGCCCACCCAGACGCCCCCGGATATCTCCACCGGCTCCCCCTCCTCGCCCTCTCCGGCGGCGGCTAGCTGCGCGTTGGCCGACATGCCGAGCGCCTTGAAGCCGATCCCAAGCGACTCGCCGAGGGCGATGACGCCGCGCACGATCGGCACGCGCAGCCAGCGGTGGCGGCGCAGCGCTGACTGCAGCGGGTAGCTGCTCACCTCGATCTCGCCGAGCGCGTCGTCTGCGACGCCCGGCTTGCGCACCGCCACGGCCCAGTTGCTGATACCGCGCATCATCACGCCCTCAAGCACTGCCTGGCCGCCCAGGGGCGCATCGCGCTGCGCCTGCAGACCTGCGCCGCCGCCGTTCTGCGAAGAAGGGACCGCGACCGGCGCCTCCGGCGCTGGCGTCGGCGAACCGGCGACCAGGCGGGAGGCCATCGAGCCTACTCGGACCGTGTCTGACTCTGCGCGGAGCGCAGACGGCCCTTGGCGACGCGGCGCTGGAAGCGCTCGACGCGCCCGCCGGTGTCGACGAGCTTCTGGCGGCCGGTGTAGAACGGGTGGCAGTTCGAGCAGACCTCGACGTGCAGCTCGGTGCGCGTGGCGCGCGTGGTGAACTCGTTGCCGCAGGTGCACGTGACGTGGGCCTGCTCGTAGGTGGGATGGATTGATGACTTCATGCTCCGGGCATTCTAGCGGCCGGCGCGCGACGGGCCAAGCGCCCTAGCGCGCAAGCGCGGATTCGCCCGTGCTGGTGCCGCTCGGCGTTGGTGCGACCGGCTGCGGGGCGATCTCCACAGGCTCCACGCACGTCGGCGTAAACCGCTGCGTGCGCTTGAGCACCCTGCCTCTGTCATCGAACCAGCGGAAGCGAACCTGCGCGCGAAAGACGGCGGGCGCGGCGAGGTTGGTGACCTGCTTGACGTACTTGTAGATCTTCACGCCCGTTTCCGACTGGCGCCACACGCCCAGGCCGGGGGCCATGACCGTGTGGAAGGCGACCTGGGTGGGCGAGCGTTCCTGCACTTCGATCCTGATCGCCATGCGCTGCGTGCCGTCCAGCGCGGTCATTTGAGCAGCGAAGGTGGCCGAGCGTTCGGTTTGGTTGACCGACGGGGTGCACTGTTCGACGATCGCCGTGACGGCCACCGCGGGGGCCGGCGCCGGGCTCGGCACCGGGGCGAGCAGGCCTAGCGCGAGCAGCGAGAGGTGCAGAGGGGTCGCGAACATCGACATCGTGCACAAGGAACACGCCCGAAGGCTGATGGTTTCGCCGCCGGCTGACATGTGACACAGATGAACGCGAACGTGCGGCCGAGAGGCCGACCTCAACCCGAACTCTGAGGCCGATCTCAGACCCGAACTCAGAGGCCGAACTCAGACCCGAACTCAGAGGATCTGATACAGCGGCCCGTCGCCGCCCTCGGGCGTCGTCAGACGCCCGCCCTTGGCGGTGATGGCGCCGCACTGCACGCAGTTGGTGTAGTTGACGATCACGTTAACGTCGCCGTGCTCGGGTGCGTCCTCGGGGATCTCATAGACCCCGGCGGGGCACATCCAGCGCCACGTTTCGGCGATCTCGCGCGGCACGTGCTTCTGCACGCGGATGTGGTTGGGGGCGTCGTCGCGCGTGGCGTTGCCGGTGATGAAGACGGAGGAGAGCTTGTCGAAGGTGTACTTGCCGTCGGGCTTGGGGTAGCGGTCCTTGGTGTCGCCGACGAACATCGGCTCGGCGTCATCGCGGTGCCACTCCTGCCGACCCGGGGGGACCTTGCCCTTCGACATGATCGACGGACCCGCGAGCAAGCTGCCGACGAGGAAGCCCTTCTGGAATGCCTGTCGCGTGTTGCGCACCTGGTAAAGCTCGGTTCCGATCGTGGACTTCTCGACTGCATCCTCGTAGTTGGACAGGTCGCTGCTGCCACGCTTGAGCGCCGCGTATATCGACTCAGCCGCCAACATCCCCGACTTGATGCAGTGGTGGATGCCCTTCAGCGCCGCCGTGTCCACCATCCCGCCGGCGTCGCCGACGAGCACCGCGCCGGGCATCGAGAGCTTCGGCATCGACCAGTAGCCGCCGCCGGGCAGCGCCTTCGCACCCCACGCGATTCGCTCGCCGCCCTCGAGGATGTCCTTGACGAGCGGATGTGTCTTGAACGTCTGCAGCAGGTCGTGGGCCGAGGTCGTCGCATCGCGATAGTTGAGATCGACGACGAACCCGATCGAGACGAGGTCCTCGCCGGTCTTGGCGTTCTTCATCGGATACAGCCAGGTGCCACCGAGCTGTCCATACTTGGCCGCGACCTTCAGGGGCCACGGCTGCACAAACGTGTGGATCACCCGGTCGAGCGGCTTGGAGACCTTCCACACCTCCTTCACGCCGAGCTCCCAGACCTGAGGCTCGCGCCCGACAGCGAGGTCGAACTCGCGGATGGCGGCTCCGGTGAGGTGGCCCCAGCAGCCCTCGGCGAGCACGGTGGCCTGCGCCTTGATGTCGGTCCCGGGCTCGAAGTTGCCGAGCGGCTCGCCGTCCTTGCCGCGGCCCTTGTCGCCCGAGCGCACGCCCACGACGCGGCCGTCATCTACCACCAGCTGCGTTGCTGCCGTCTCGGTAAGGATGTAGGCGCCGGCCTCTTCGGCTTGGCGCTGCTGGAAGCGAGCGAGCGCCGAAACGGAGACGACCTCGTTGCCGTGGTTCTTGAAGTTCGGCACCGCCGGAATCGGCACCGGGAGCTTGGTTTTCGGGCCGGTGAGCATGTACACCGACTCCTTCGTCACCTCACCGAACGCGAAGCCCTCTTCCCGCCACTGCTCGCGGGTCATCTCCGGAAACAGCTCCTGCAGCGGCCCCGGCCGCATGACCGCGCCTGAGAGGTTGTGCCCGCCGCAGGTCTTGGCCTTCTCCACGACGGCGACGGGGACTTCACCGAGGCGCTCCATCATCTCCGGGTCATCCGCCAGCAGCTGCAGCAGGCGGTTGGCGCAGGCGAGCCCGGCGGTGCCGCCGCCGACGATCGCGACGCCGACCTCGATCAGCTCGTCCTCGGCGTCGAGGCCGCGCTTGACGAACTCCTTCTGCGGATCGACCGGCGGCGGGAAGGCCGCGGGGGCGACCTTGCCGTTGCGCGATCCGTTGTGCAACGACATCGCGCTAGCCCGCCTTCTTCGCCTTGACGGCCTCGGTGAGCTTCGGCAGGATCTTGTTGAGATCGCCCACGATGCCGAGGTCGGAGAACTCGAAGATGGGGGCGTTGGAGTCCTTGTTGATGGCGACGATGTTCTCCGAGGCCTGCATTCCGACCTTGTGCTGGATCGCCCCGGAGATGCCGGCGGCGAGATAGAGCTTCGGCGCGACCGTCTTGCCGGTCTGGCCGATCTGAGCAGCGTAGGGATACCAGCCGGCGTCGACGACGGCGCGCGTGGCGGCGACGGCGGCGTTGTTGCCGAAGGCCCCGGCCAGCTCTTCGCAGAGCTGGAAGCCCTCGGCCTTGCCGAGACCGCGGCCGCCGGCGACGAGGATGTCGGCACCCTCGATGTCGACATCGGCGCCGCGCTGTTCGCCGCGCGTGAGCATCGTGGCCTGCAGGGCGTGCGGACTCAGCTCGAAGCTGAGCTGCTCGACGGGCGCGGTGGCTGCCTGGGCGGGATCAATCTGGGCGATCTCGAACGCGTTGAGGCGCCCAATCACGATGCCGACGGGCGAGCGATACTTGATTTCGGAGATCGCGGAGTCGCCGAGAATGGGGCGCTCAGCGATCAGTTCGCCGCCCTCGGCGCGCACGGAGGTGACCTCCATGGCGACGCCGGCGCCGAGGCGCGCGGCGAGGCCGGCGCCGATCTCGAAGCCGAGCAGGCCGCCGCCGAAGAGGGCGTACTTATAGCCGCCGTCGGCGATCGCCTTGCCCATCGCGTCGACGACGGGCTGAGCAAGGCCCTCGGGACCCTCGGCGACGAGCACCTTCTTGGCGCCGTAGGCGCCGAGCGAAGCCGCGAGATCCTGGGGCACGCCCTGGCCGACGAGGATCGCGTGCGCCTCGCCGCCGAGCTGGGCGGCGAGACGGGCGCCCTCGCTGACGGCGCCCAATGAGTTCTTGTTGATCGCGCCTTCGTAGTGCAGCGCGTAGACGAGGATGTTGGCCATTTTCAGTTCTCCTTAGATGAGCTTGCGCTCGTCGAGCCAGGCGACGATCTTCTCGACCGTCTCGGCGGTGTCCTCGTCCTCGATGATCTCACCGGAGGCCTTGGCGGGCGGCGCCTTGGCGGCGATCCACTGGGCAGCGGAGTTATCGCCGCCGACCTTGGCGGCGTCGATCTCGACGTCGCCGATGGCAACGGTGTCGAGCGGCTTCTTCTTGGCCCCCATGATTGCCTTGAGTGAGGGGTAGCGCGGCTCGTTGATGGCATCGCCGACGGAGATGACGGCGGGCAGCTTGATCTGCACGGTGTCATAGCCGTACTCGGCCTGGCGCTCGCAGCGCAGGGCCTCGGCGTCGATGTCCATCTTGATGACCTGCGTCAGGGAGGGCATCCCCAGGTGCTCGGCGACGACAGCGCCGATCGTGTAGCACTCGCCGTCGTCGGACTGCTGGCCCAGGAGGACCAGATCGGGACTCTCGCGCTGAAGGGTCTTGGCCAGGGCGTAGCCGGTGGCGGCTACGTCGGAGCCGGCGACGGCGGCGTCGGCGAGGTGCACGGAGCGGTCGGCGCCGAGCGAGACGGCCTTGTGCAGCGCGCGCACGGCGCTTTCGGGGCCCATCGTGACGGCGACGATCTCCTCGACGGGCACGACGCCGCCCTCGCGGATCTGCATGGCAGCCTCGATGGCGTGGGTGTCGTAGGGGTTGAGGTTCTTCTCGCCGCTACGGTCCATGCGCCCCGTCGAGTGGTCGATGCGCTTCTCGACGGCGGCGTCTGGAACCTCCTTAACCAGGACGCATATCTTCATTCGGTCGCTCTCCTTGAGGAATCTAGGTGGCCTAATGCTACCCAATTTGGCGGTTGACTGACGAGTCAATCGGTTTTGGTGGTGCAGTGATAGGTTCTTGGGTAGTGCTGCGTCAGCTCTCGGTGACGGCGCCGCGGATGAAATCGACGATGGCCTGCGTGGGGGCGCCGGGCGTGAAGACCTCGGCGACACCGAGTTGCTTCAGCTCGGGGATGTCCTCGGCGGGGATCGTGCCGCCGACGGTCACGAGAACGTCGTTGACGCCCTGCTCGCGCAGCAGCGTGACGATGCGCGGGACCAGCGTCATGTGGGCGCCGGACAGAATCGAGAGGCCAACGGCGTCGGCGTCCTCCTGGATGACGGTCTCGACGATCTGCTCGGGGGTCTGGTGCAGGCCGGTGTAGATGACCTCCATGCCGGCATCGCGCAGCGCGCGGGCGATGATCTTGGCGCCGCGGTCGTGCCCATCGAGGCCAGGCTTGGCGACGACGACGCGGATCTTGCTCTTAGAGTGGGTCACGGATGAGGACATCGTGCCCTGCAGATTATTCCGGCGCAAGCGCGCGTGTCTGGACCCTGCGGGCCGGCGGGGCAGCGAGCGCGGTCCTCGCGACCAACCCAGTCAAACCTCGGTCGCCCATCGTCGTCAAACCTTGGGTCACCCATCGCCCGTCAACCTTGGTCACCCGTCGCCGTTGCGCAGCGCGCGGGTGCCACCGGCCACGGCGGCGCCGGCGGCGAGCGCGGCCAGGACCTTGAGGCGACGCCCGAGGCGGTCGAGATTGATCGCTTCCCAGCCTTCCTCGACGGCGATGCGCCGCAACTCGGGGTCGGGGTTGACGACGACGGCGTGCCCTACGGCGCGCAGCATCGGCAGGTCGGACTCGGAGTCGGAGTAGGCGTAGGAGGCGGATAGATCCAGGTCCTCGCGCTCGGCGAGACGGCGCATCGAGATGACCTTGCCCTCGCGGTAGTTGAAGGGTCCGGCGGGGCGACCTGTGTAGCGCCCTTCGATGACCTCCAGCCGCGATCCGAGGCCGCCGTCGAAGGCGAGGACGTGCGCGAGCATGTCGGCCATCTCCTGGAGCGCGGCGGTGACTATGTAGACCTGCCGACCTTCTTCCTGATGCAGGTAGGCACGTTCGAGCATCTGTGGATAGAGGCGTGGGAGCACGCCGGCGAGCACGCGTGGCGCGAGGCGCTCGAGATCGCGCACGGGGACGCCCCCGATCATCTCGCCCACGCGGCGGCGCACGGCGTCGGCGCGTTCGTCGGTCGAGCCGCGCAGGCGGAAGCGCAGGTTTTCGTAGACGTCGCGGGCGAGGCGCCCGCGCGAGATCATGCCGGTCTCGAAGGCGGCCCTTGCGAAGAAGATCCCCGAGGACCCCACCATGAGGGTCCGATCGAGGTCGAAGAACGCCGCCGCGCGTTGAGGCATCTACACCTTGATGATGACCGCGTCGCCCTGTCCGCCGCCGGAGCAGATGGCGGCGCAGCCGATGCCGCCGCCGCGGCGGCGCAGCTCGTGCACGATGGCGCCGAGGATGCGCGCGCCGGAGGCGCCGATTGGATGGCCGAGGGCGATTGCGCCGCCGTTGACGTTGACGCGGTCCTCGTCGATACCGAGCAGGCGGATGGAGTTGAGCGTGACGGAGGCGAAGGCCTCGTTGATCTCCCAGATGTCGATGTCGGCGGCCTGCAGACCGGCCTTCTGCAGCGCCTTGGTGGCTGCGGAGGCGGGCGTGCGGGCGAGGTAGGCGAAATCGTCGCCGGACTGTGCGTGGGCGACGATCTCGCCCAGGACCTCACGACCGTTGGCCGCTGCCCAGTCCTCCGATGCGACGACGAGCGCGCCGGCGGCGTCGTTGACGCCGGGGGAGTTGCCGGCGGTGTGCGAGCCTTCCTTACCGACGAGGCCGGGGAGCTTGGCGAGCACCTCCAGCGACGTGTCGCGGCGCGGCGCCTCGTCGACCTCGACGACGGTCTCGCTCTTACGTGACTTGACGGTGACGGGCACGATCTCCTCGGCGAGGCGCCCCTCGTCGGTGGCTTTCAGGGCCAGTTCGTGCGAGCGCAGCGCCCAGCGGTCGAGGTCGGCGCGGGTCATCTCCAACTCGTCTCCGATTTCGGTGGCCTCGACGAACATCTGCTTGCCGGAGAAGGGGTTGGTGAGGCCGTCGTGGACCATGGCGTCGAGCGCCGAGACGTCGCCCATGCGAAAGCCGAAGCGCGCGCCGGGCAGCAGGTAGGGGGCGCCGGACATCGACTCCATGCCGCCGCCGACGCCGACCTCGACATCGCCGGCGCGGATGGCCTGGTCGAGGATGACGCAGGAGCGCAGACCGGAGGCGCAGACCTTGTTGATGGTCTCTGAGGAGACCTCCTTGGGAATACCTGCCTTGATCTGTGCCTGGCGCGAGGGGATCTGCCCCTGACCGGCCTGCAGGACCTGGCCCATGACGACATGCTGGATCTGCTCGGGCTCCACGCCGGCGCGCTCGAGAGCGGCGCGGATGGAGATGCCGCCAAGCTCGGTGGCGTCGATCGTGGAGAGGCTGCCGCCCATCTTGCCGATGGGGGTGCGGGCGGTGCCGAGGATGACGGTCTTGGGCATGGGGGTGGGGTTCTCCTGGTCGGGATAAGAGGTCGGGGAGGGAAAATGCTAGCGATGTGGGTATGGTGGCCACTGTCGTGAAGGTTTCAAGCACCGCCAAGAGCCCCGCGGAGACCGCCGCCGACACCGTCGCGGTGGGCGTGTTCGAGGACGAGAGCGCGCCGGCGGGCGCACCGGCGGAGGTCGCGGCGCTGCTGAAGAGCGGCGAGGCCAAGGGCTCGCTGGGGGCGCTGGCGCTGACACACGCGCAGGACAAGCGCTGGCTGACCGTCGGCCTGGGCAGGCGCGCGGAGCTGACCCCCGAGCGTGCGCGGGTGGCGGCGGCAACGGCGCTGGCGCGCGCGCAGGAGATCTCAACGCGCGCGCTGTGCTGGAGCGTGGAGGGAGAGGAGGATGTGCATGGCGCTGCCGCCGTTGCGGCGGCCTTGGTGGAGGGCACGTTGCTGGCGGATTACCGTTTCGAGCGCTACAAGTCGAAGTCGGGGAAGGCCAGTACCGGCAAGGCAACGGCGGGCAAGGGACAATCCGCCCCCTCGGAGGAGGAGACGCCCAAGCACCTGGAGCAGCTGATCGTGGCGGCGTCGGCGGCGAAGACGCCGAAGGAGTTGGAGCGGGCCGTCGCGGAGGCGGCGGTGGTGAGCGAGGCGGTCAACGAGGCGCGCGACTTGCAGAACCGCCCCGGCAACGACTTGACGCCGAGCGCGCTGGCAGAGCACGCGAAGGCGCTGGCGGTGGAGATCGAGGGCCTGTCGGTCGATACGGAGGGGCGCAAGGCGCTGAAGAAGCACGGCATGGGCGCCTTCGCCGCGGTGGCGCAGGGCTCGGAGGAGGAGCCGGCGTTGATCACGCTGCGCTACGCGCATCCCAAGGCGAAGGGTCCGCTGCTGGGCTTGGTGGGCAAGGCGGTGACGTTTGACAGCGGCGGCATCTCGCTGAAGCCGGGGGCGAAGATGTCGGAGATGAAGTTCGACATGTCGGGGGGCGCCGCGGTCGTCCAGGCAGTGGCGGCGATCGCCCGGCTGAAGCTGCCGGTGCGGCTGGTGGCGGTGGTGGGCGCGACCGAGAATCTGCCGGACGGCAGGGCGGTCAAGCCGGGGGACATCGTGACGGCGGCGAACGGACGGACGATCGAGGTCAACAACACCGACGCCGAGGGCAGGCTGGTGCTGGCGGACTGCCTGTGCCACGCGGTGTCGCTGGGCGCGGAGCGGATCGTGGACCTGGCGACGTTGACGGGCGCGGTGATCGTGGCACTGGGCTCGACGTATGCGGGCCTGGTGAGCGACGACGAGGAGTGGGCGGAGCGCGTACGGCAGGCCGGCGAGCGCACGGGCGAGATCGTGTGGAGGCTGCCGCTGCACGAGGAGTACGACGAGCTGATCAAGGGCCGCTACGGCGACCTGAACAACGCACCGGAAGACCGCAAGGCGGGCACGATCGTGGGTGCGGCGTTCCTGTCGAACTTCACGAGCGGCGTGCCGTGGGCGCATCTGGACATCGCCGGCTCGGCGTGGGATCTTGGCAGGGCGTATGCGCCGAAGAGCGCGTCGGGCTACGGCGTGCGTCTGCTGGTGGAGTTGGCGCGCAGCTACGCAGCAGGATGAACTTCGACCTCTCCCCCGAGCACGAGCTGATCCGCCGCACGGTGCGCGACTTCGCCGAGCAGGAGGTGGCGCCGGTGGCGGAGGAGCTGGATCGCACGAAGTCGTTCCCGTACGAGATCGTGAGGAAGCTGGGAGGGCTGGGCCTGATGGGCATCCCCTTCCCGCAGGAGTACGGCGGCGGAGGCGGAGACACGTTGGCGTATGCGCTGGCGGTGGAGGAGCTGACGCGCGTGGACAGCTCGGTGGCGATAACCGTGTGCGCGCATACGTCGTTGGGGACGCAGCCGATCTATCTGTATGGGAGCGAGGAGCAGAAGCAGCTATGGCTGCCGAGGCTGTGCAGCGGCGAACGGCTGGGCGCCTTCGGCCTGACCGAGCCGGAGGCGGGTAGCGACGCCGGCAACACGCGCACGCGCGCTCGCGAGGAGCCGGACGGAGAATGGGTGGTGGACGGCGCCAAGCAGTTCATCACGAACGCCGGCACTGAGATCTCGGGCGTCGTGTGCATAACGGCAAGAACCGGCGGCGATGCGAACCCCGAGGAGATCTCAAATCTGATCGTGGAGAACGGCTCCGCGGGCTACGAGCAGGGCGAGCCGTATCGCAAGATGGGCTGGAACGCCTCCGACACGCGCCCCCTGACGTTCACGGAATGCCGCGTGCCTGCGGAGAACCTGCTGGGAGAACGGGGCGCGGGCTTCAAGCAGTTCCTGCATATCCTGGACATCGGCCGCATAGGCGTGGCGGCGATGGGCGTGGGTCTGGCGCAGGGGGCGCTCGATCAGGCCTTGCAGTACGCGAAGGAGCGTCAGGCGTTTGGCAAGCCGATCAGCAAGTTCCAGGCAATCCAGGGCAAGCTGGCGGACATGAGCACGGAGATCGAGGCGGCGCGACTGCTGGTCTACAAGGCGGCGCGCGAGAAGGACGCGGGTAGGAACTTCACCTTGACGGCGGCGAGGGCGAAGTTGAAGACAGGCCGTCTGGCCGTGCGATGCGCGGAGGAGGCGGTGCAGATTCACGGCGGCTACGGCTACATCGAGGAGTACCCGGTGTGCAGGATGTATCGCGACGCGAAGATCCTGACGATCGGCGAGGGCACGGACGAGGTGCAGCAGATGGTGATCGCTAGAGCTATGGGGGCGTAGCCGAGGCACGCTCCAGCAAGGCCGCGGCGGCCGAGGCGGGGTCGAGCCGCCGCTCGACGACCTCGGCGAGCAGGCGCTGGAAGTCGGCGTCGCCTGCGAGGTCATCCTCCAGCTGCCGGCGCATGCGAGCGGTGGCGATGGCCAGGACCTCGTTGTGCAGGTTGCGCCGGCGGCGCTCGGCGAGCAGCCCGGCGTCGAGGATGTGCTGACGGTGCGCGTCGAGCTGCTCGACCAGCTCGGGGACGCCGCGGCTGGCGGCGGCCTCGGTCTTGAGAATCGGCACGCGCCAGCGCGCGCGGATGTCCTCTGGGGAGCGATCGAGGTTGGCCAGGGAGAGCACGCCGCGGATCTCGCGCACCATGGTGTCGGTGAGGGGATGATCGGCCTTGTTGATGACGATGATGTCGGGGATCTCCATGACGCCGGCCTTGAGCGCCTGGATCGAGTCCCCGGAGCCGGGCATCAGGACGAGCACGATGGTGTCGGCGTGGTCGATGATGTCGATCTCGGCCTGACCGACGCCGACGGTCTCGACGAATACGTCGTCGCGGCCGAAGGCGTCGAGCAGCAGAGCGGCCTGCAGAGCGGCCTCGGAGAGCCCGCCGAGGGCCCCGCGGTTGGCCATCGAGCGGATGAAGACGCCGGGATCGAGGAAGTGCTCGGAGAGACGGATGCGATCGCCCAGGAGAGCGCCCTGGGTGAAGGGCGAGGAGGGGTCGATCGAGAGCACGCCGACGGTCCGGCCGATCTCCCTTCGGGCCTTGGTGAGGGCTCCGATCAGAGTGGACTTGCCGACCCCCGGAGGCCCGGTGAAACCGAAGACGGCGGCGCGGCCGGTATGCGGGTAGATGTCGCGCACGAGCGCCCAGCCCTCAGGACGATCGTCCTCGACGAGCGAGATGGCGCGCGCGAGCGCGCGACGGTCGCCGTCGAGCAGGCGCTGGGCGAGCGGGGAAGACGTGGGCGACATGAGCGAAGTATCTAGGATGCCCGCTCGTGACACGGAGTCGAGAATGCCTGCGCACGTGGAGGTGGATGCGCAAGAACAACATGCTCAACCGCCACTATGCGCTGCTGGGCGCAAGATGGCTGTGGCTGAAGCTGCGCTGGCGCGGGCGCCTGCAGACGGATGGGATCTGCTTTATCTGCCCGAGGGTGAAGCTGGAGATAGGCCCCGACGCGAAGCTCCATATGGGCCGTTGGGCGTGGATCGGCCACGGCAGCAAGATCAGGGTGCACGAGGGAGAGGTGCACATCGGCGCGAAGACGGTGATGGGCCAGGAGTGCACGATCTCGGCCTATCAGCATGTGGAGATCGGGCGGGAGTGCATCGTGGCGGACAGGGTGATGCTGATCGACTTCGACCACGGGGTCGTCGAGGTGGAGCGCGCGATCCGCGCGCAGGGCATATACAAGCGCGACGTGCGGGTGGGCAGCAACGTATGGATCGGCTACGGCGCGTGCGTGCTGCGCGGCGTGACGGTGGGTGACAACGCGATCGTGGGCACGAACGCGGTCGTCACGAAGGAGGTGCCGGCGAACGCGGTCGTGGGCGGGGTGCCGGCGAAGCTCATCAGGATGCGCGAGGCGCCGGTTACGTTGCGCTGGGATTAGTCCTCGCGTAGACGGCGAGGTTGCGCAGACGCCGTGTGTCGGCGTCGGCTCCAAGGGCAAGCGCGTCGAGCAGCGCTTGGCGGTGACCCTCGAAGCGCTCGCGGGCATAGGGCGCGGCGAGGTCGCGTGAGACCATGAAGGCCCAGTCGGAGGACTGGAGCGCAAGCAGCTCGCGCAGCGCGGCAGGGCCGACGCGCGGGCCGGCGCGCAGTACGGCAAGCTCGAGCGCGCGCGTGGTGAAGGCGATGTCGGCGACCTCAGGAGCGGACCACGTGGACAGGTCGCCACGGTGGCCCCAGGTGGTGGCGTCAAAGTCCTCTCGCCACAGCTGCGCATCAGACACAGGCGCCGGCTCGAGGCGCGCAAGCGCGTCGTCGAGGCGCACAAGCTCGAGCCCCTGCCGCGTGCACTCCTCGACGACGGCGGCAAGCCAGGAGATGCCCTCGTACCACCAGTGCCCAAGCAGCTCGGTGTCGAGCGCGCAGACGGCGAGCCCGCCGCCGGGCAGGCCGCCCCCATCGCGCTGCAGACGAGCGCGGGTGCGTGTCACGAAGTCGGCGGCGTGGGCACGCGCGAGGGCAAGCGCGACGTCGTGATCGTAGGCGCCGCCGTGGTTGGCCCAGGGGTTGTGATGGTGGATGGTGTGGTGGTGGTAGTCGCGATAGTCGCGGTGGGCGGGGTAGCCGAGGTCGCTCCAGACGAGCGAGATCGTGGCGCGGTCGATCGGGACGAGAACGAGCCCTGAGTCGCTGAGCAGCGGCTGCAGATGCCGCGGAGAGCCGAGCCCGAGGCGGGAGGTCAACTCGACACAGGTTGCGTGCACGCCGGCGTCGAGGAGCGTGGGCTCAAGCCACGGCGCGTGGGCGCACTCGGGCAGCCAGAAGCCGCCGCGCCAGGCAGAGCCGCCATGACTTGCAGAGCCGCCATGACTTGCAGAGCCGCCATGACTTGCAGAGCCGCCGTGGCATGCGGAGCCGCCACCCCCGAAGCGGGCACGGTGGGAGTCGATTCCGCTGGACACCTGCACGCGCAGCAGGGCATCGGAGGCGAGCATCGGCAGCACGGCGTGGGTGGCGGAGGAGGTCCATTGCGCGTACGGGGCGAGTGCGCCGAGCAGGCCGCCGGCGAATTCGGGAAGACGTCGCAGCGCCCGCTCGTAGTCGCCCCAGGAGCGCAGCACCTCGTCTGCCAGCACATCGTGCCCGCCCTGGCGCAGACCGCGGGCGTCCTCGTGGTGGGTGTGGCGGCGTACGTCGTCGAGGAACGCGCTGCAGCGCTCGGAGACCCCGGCGCCTTCGAGCTGGTCGCAGAGCACGGGCGTGAGCGAGAGCGTGAGCGGCGCGCCGGCGTCGAGCAGATCGAGCAGGGGGAGGTAGGAGGTGGTGGCGGCCTCCCACAGCCACTCCTCGCCGAAGGGCCAGGTGCCGAAGCCCTCGACGTAGGGCATGTGCGTGTGCAGGAGGATCGCGAGTGCGCCGCGATCGGAGTTCACGCCCGGCACACCGCGATGAAGTCGAGGGCACGATCGAGGTCGCAGTCGGAGGCGGCGCGGAGCACGAAGTCCGCAGCGGAGATCGCCGGGGTGAAACGGTCATAGAAGGGCGTGGTGAGACGCAGGCGCGGGTGCACGGCATCCCAGCCCAGCTTGAGCGCGAGTTCGTGCGCGCGCAGCTTGCGAGCGTGGAAGAGGCCGTGGATGTCGACCGTGGCGAAGTGGCGCCGGCAGAGCGCGTCGAACTCGGTGGCGCGATACTCGTGCACGTGCCAGGGGTTGTCTGAGCGCGGTGCGCCCTTCGGGGCGAGCGTGAGCACGTTCGGCGTAGACAGGTAGACGGTCCCGGCGGCTCCGACGAGCGAGCGGAAGTGCTGGAGCACCGCGTCGGGGTCCTGCAGGTGCTCGATGGTCTGCAGGAAGACAACGGCGTCGGCGGGCTCCGAGAAGGTCTCGACGAGGTCGCGTGCGAAGCGCAGGTTCGGGCGTTGGTAGCGCAGGCGGGCGTGCTCGTGGGCCTCGGGGTTGGCGTCAACGCCGACGACTGAGGCCGCGGAGCCGGCGAGCAGGTTCGAGCCGTAGCCCTCGCCGCAGGCCATGTCGATGACGCGCAGGCCGCCCGCGCGGGCGGCGATCCACTCATAGACGGCGAGGTGGCGGCGGTACCAGTAGTTCTCCTCGGGAACGTCGGGGAGCGTGCGCTCGCCGGTCAGCTCCAGAGGCGGCACGCCGTGGGGCTGGTCGCGTTGGAGGTGGTGGGCCGGTGACACGGACAAGGCGCGCGAGTATATGGTGCCGCTCCGTGATGGAGACCCCGACAGCGGTGGCGCCCCATGCCTGAGACCGTGACAGCCGAGGAGACAGCGGTGGCAGCCCGTGCCTGAGACCCTGACAGCCGAGGAGATTCGCGACGTCAACACGCGCTACCACGACGTGGCGGCCGATCACTACGACGCCAAGTGGGGCATCGACTTCGGCGAGCTTGGTGGCGAGCAGGTGATCTCGAAGGTGCACAAGGCGCTCGGCCGCACGCCGGGTCCCTACGGCCGTTCGCTTGAGATCGGCGCGGGCACGGGCTACTTCACGTTGAACCTGCTGAAGGCGGGCGTGATCGAAGAGGCGACTTGCAGCGACATCTCCCCGGGAATGCTGGCGGCGCTGAGTGCGAACGCACAGCGTCTGGGCCTGAGGATCGAGACGGCCGTGGCGGACGCGGAGAAGCTGCCGTTCCCCGACGAAAGCTTTGACCTTGTGATGGGCCACGCGATCCTGCACCACATCCCCGACCTGCGCAAGGCATGGGGGGAGTTCGAGCGCGTGTTGAGGCCGGGCGGCACGGTGCTGTTCGCCGGCGAGCCCTCGCGCTATGGCGACCGTCTGGCAAGGGTGCCCAAGCGCGCGGCGGCCACGGCGGCGCCGCTTTGGCGCAGGGCGATGCGCGCGGGCCCGGCGCCCCCGGCGGAGGGCGGCGCGCCCGATGCGGCCCTGGAGAGCGTGGTGGACGTGCACGCCTTCGCCCCCGGCGAACTGGCGGAGCTGGCGCGCGGGGCGGGCCTGCGGGACGTAGAGGTGATCGGCGAGGAGCTGCTGGCGAATTGGTTCGGTTGGTGCAACCGCACGCTGGAGGCGACGGCTGATCCGAATGAGGTGCCGTGGGCGTGGAAGTGGTACGCCTACCGTGGCTATCTGGCACTGCAGCGACTGGATCGGAGCCTGCTGGAGTCGAGGCTGCCGGCGGCGATCTTCTACAACCTGATGATCTCCGCGCGCAAGTCGAGCTGAGGTCCGCGCGGACGGGTGTCGGCGCTGAGACACGCCGTAAACTGGGTACATGCCCGATCGCCTGCACCGGAGCTTCCCGATGTTTCCGCTGGGGATGGTGGCGTTGCCGACAGAGAGCGTGCCGCTGCACATCTTTGAGGACCGTTACCGGCGGATGATCGAGGAGTGTCTGGCGGCCGAGACGGAGTTCGGCATCGTGTGGCTGTCGGAGGACGAGCTGAAGCCGGTGGGCTGCGCGTGCGAGATAGACAGGGTGCTGGAGCGGATGGAGGACGGCCGCCTGAACATTCTTGTGCGCGGCACGCGCCCGTTCCGCTTGGTGGAGCGCCAGGACGACCTGCCCTACCCCGCGGCGACGGTGGAGTTCTTGGGCGAGCAGGAGGAGGAGCCTGACCCCGAGGTCGTGGAGGAGACACGTGGCCTGTATGCGGAGCTGGTGGAGCAGGCGACCGACAAGACACTCGACGCGGAGGAGCTGGCGGCGCTCGACGCCTACACGATGGCGGCGACGGTGGAGTTCGGCACCGACGTCAAGCAGGAGCTGCTGGAGCTGCGCTCGGAGAATGCAAGGCTGCGCCTGTTGACGCTGCTGTTTCGCGCGGCGATCAAGCGCCTGGAGCTTGTGGAGCGCGCGCAGGCAAGAGCAAGATCGAACGGCAAGGTGCGCTTCGGCTGAACAAGGTGCGCTTCGGCTGAAGCGCTCGCTACTTACGCGGGCGCGCTGTGCGGGCGGAGCTTGGCCTTCTTGGTCTTCTTCGGACTGGCCTTCTTGGCCTTCTTCTTCGGACAGCCGGTCACGGCGATCTTCGTGCTCTGCTGAATGCGCGCGCCGTTCTGCCCGAGGATCACAGTGGGCATGACGAGTTTCGAGGCACAGAAGTCTCCCCTGCTCTTGGCGGGCAGGTTGTCGGTGAGCGCGGAGTACGGACCCTCGGGGAACTTCAGCTCGAAGCTGGAGATCGGCACGTCGGGCACCGACGCGAAAGTGGCGGTCGTGATCCCCTTGACGATGTTCGTCTGCCCGACGAGATCGACGGTGACGCCCTGTCCCTGAAGCACAACGTCCAGGTCGGGGAAGGCGGCGCCTCCGTGCGAGACCAGGTAGGCGGGCCCGGTGACCTTTTCGTTGAGAACCGGCGTGATGGCGACGGCGCTACCGACGTCGGACGCCGCCGGGCAGGAGGCGGGGTTGGCGGCGAAGACGGCTTCCGTGCAGGCCTTCTGTAGCGTGGTGAGTCGTGAGGGAAGCTGCTTGGGCAGCGCGACCTTGACGAAGGCGATGTTGGCCTGCGAGCCCTTGGGATAGCCGACCTTCACGTCCAGCGAGGCTCCCCTGGCGTGCGAGGCCCTGGCCTGCGTGGAGGCTGTGAAGGAGGGATGGAAGCCCAAGGCCGTGCAGTCAGCTGCCTGGAAGCGGCTGGAGATCGCGGTGGTGAGGCCCTGGTCGGAGAGCACGCTGCCGGTCGTGCTCGACGGTTCGCAGTCGGTGGGATTGAAGATGAAGCCTTCCCGATCGATGTCGACGTTGATGGTCTTGATGTCGAGCGGTATGCCTTCGAGAATCGTCGGGAAGAAGTTGCTGCGGATCGTGATCTGCGCGGTGTGCGGATCGACTTCGATCGCCGAGCGCACGACTACGGGCGGACCGAGCGTGAACGGCCCGGCTTCGGCGGGAACGACGACGGAGAGCCCGAAGGGCGCGCCATCGTAGGGTCCGGTGAGGTAGACGGGGTCCTGTGGCTTGCCGGCCTGCGGCACATACACGGGCTCGGGTCCGGGCCCGGCGCCGACGGTCACGTGACCGATCTTGCTGGCTTCGCCACAGTCCCCTAGTGCGGCCTGCGGTTCACCGCAGAGCGCTACCTTCGAGAGCATCCCCAGCAGCCCCAGGGGGGTGCGCACGCTGAGCTGCTTGAAACCCTGTTCCTGATCGGCGCGCGAGAGCGTAAGCGTGAACGGCGAGAAGCCTGCCGCCTGGTTGCTGGCGGTGCCGGCGGTGAACAACGGCGAGAAGCCGCTCTCACAATCGCTGGTGATGGCAAACGGCTGCGCGAAGGTCACGGGCAGCGGGCTGCTCCACGGCGTGAGTTCGCCGGTCGTTTCATAGGAGCCGCATACCCGCGGCGTCATCAGCGCCGCGCGGGGACCCCCGAATAACGAGAGCTTCAGACGGCTGAAGGGCTGCTGCGGGTTACCTTCGATCGCCGGATGACCCGCGAACGCAGGGAGGCCGTCGAACGTCGTCGTGAGCTGTCCTGTGGCCGGGTCGGCGTGGACTTCGCCGGCGAGCTTGACGGTTACACCGGAGCCTTCCGCGACGATGTAGAGCGCAAGCAGACTGCCGAACGGATTCTGGCCCTGCTGGGCGATGTACACGGACCCGGCCAGCGGCGTGGCCAACAGCGGCGTGTCGATCTCGACGGTCCCCACCTTCGAGGCATCGGGGCAGCGCGTGGGTTCGGCGGAGTGCAGCGCGATCTCACCTTCCGGCCTACCCGGTTCCGGTGTGTCGGTACACGCCTGCAGCCCATTTGCCGCCGAAGGCGACACGGCCATCCCAGCAGGCAGCGCCACGACGGCCTTCCTCAGGTCGGCCTCGGCGAGCCCGGCGGGGTTTTCGTTCTGCGGCAGCGCCACTTCGGCCGTGACGCCGGTGGGCGCGCCCGCCGCTTCGGTATCCGGGCGCACGTTGACGGTCGGACTGAAGTCCAGCCGTTCACAGCCGGTTACGCCCACGGGGTGGCCTTCGCCGTCGTGGTTGAAGGCGAATTCGCTCACGCCTTCCAATTCGACCGCCTGCACGGGGTTCTGCCACGAGTCGGCGTGGATGGTCGTACCGAGCGGCCCAGGCGGGCAGCTGGATGGAAGCGTGAGGAAGGGTTGAGGCGCTGTTTCGACGGGGCACGGGTGTTCTTCCCCAAGCGCGAACGTTTCCCCGAGTTCACCCAGGCATTCCCCGCGTTCCCCATCGTGACTGGAAGCCGCCGGGACACCCCAGAAGGTCGTCTTGAGCCCAAAGATCCGCTGCGCCTGGGGCGTGTTCTTGGAAACCACCGTCACGCCGTAGTCGCCGCCTGTGCGCACTTTCGGGACTATCACGACAGGGATGCCGGTGGGATTTATCCCAAACTCCGCGGGCACCCCGGGAGGCGCGACGAGGTTGTAGATGCCGAGGACGACAGGCACAGGTTCCCCTTCGTCTCCGGGCGTGATTTCGATCTGCGCGACGCCGATCTGGCTGTCGTCGGGACAGAGTCCGTAGGTCAAGAAGCGACGGGGGTTGCGCTTGGTGAACTGTTCGATCGAGCACTTGGGGACCGCGTTGGGATTGCCGCTCAAGCCGGCTGGCAATTCGACTTCGATGTCCTTCACGTCTTCATCGGGGATCTGTTCGCCACCAAAGCCGGGCGCTGTGTTGAACTTGAAGCCGGTCGTCATCGCGAAGGGGTGCGATCCAGCCTGAACGTCGGGCGAGCCATCGCTGTTGAGCATCGTGCTTTCAAAGGTCTGGAAGCCAAAGGATGCCAGTGCTGGAGCGGCGAAGACGGCAAACGCGACGATGCCGAACACGAGACATGCGAATCGCTTGATCACGATCGCGCCCTGTTCGCACGCTTGGCCTGCTTCTTGCGTCTCTTGGCCTTCTTCGGCTTGAGCTTGGTCTTCTTCTTGGGCTTGACCTTCTTCTTCGGCTTGGCCTTCGCCGGCGCGGGGGCGACAGCGTTGCCCAACCCGGAGAAGGTGGCGCTCGCCGGTGAGCCGAACACGGGCACGGGCGGGCTGGCCGGCCGGCATTCCTCGCCTTCGCAGGGAGCGGGCGGCGGCGGCTGTGGGAAACCGACCGCTTCACGCGGGTTGTGCGGGGCACGAGCGTCGTAGAGATCGACCAGTCGATCGGTGTCCTGGGGGACAAGCTGCGCGCTCGTCAGGAAGAAGGCGTCGTCGCCGTTTTCGCTCGCGTTGACAAACGACGCTCCTTCTGGGTTCTTGCCGTCGGATAGGAGAAAGACCTGCCCGTTCTCGTACTCATAGACGTCTGGAGCGCCATTGGTGTCCTGCGGCACGAGGGCATCGGCGCTGTCGAAGAACACGCGTCCGGCGCCTTCGCCTTCGGAGATGACACGCGACTGATAGGACGCATGCAGAAGTGAGAAGTCTGTTCCTCCGGGGATTCCCGATGGGCCCGAGGGCTGTGCGCCGGTCGGGTTGCACGACAAGCAGCTCAGGCGGCCCGGGGCCGCTTCATCGCCGCTCGCTTCATACATGAAGACCTCCTGGCACTGCGCCGGCAGTTCCTGTCCTTCTTCACCGCAGCTGCTGCCGGTGCTCACGGTGTTGTCATAGCCGGTGATGCTCCTTTCCGACATGAACACCACGCGCGTCCCATCGCGCGAGACGCGCGCGGTCCGCACCCCCGCCGAGGAGTCCCAGTCAAAGGCGACTCCGAACGCATTGAACGCGGACCCGCTCTGATCGTTGCCGGCGAGAGTCGCGATGAACTTGGGCCCCTTCCAGCCTTCGTGCCAGAGATAGAGATTGCAGGTCGATTCCGGCGGCGAGGCGCCAAGCGAGCAGTTACCCTGGGAGGCGCCGGTGGCGAGCTTGCCGTTGGCGACGAAGTACAGATAGGAGCCGTCGGCGCTGGCGCCGAGCACGCCCAGCACTTCCGCTCCTCCCGGATCCACGTGGTTGACCGTCAGGTCAACCAGCCGGTCGGCTTCAGGTTCGAACAGATACAGGTCGCGACCTTCGCTGCTCGATTCCGCGGTCAGCGGATTGGGATCCTTGAAGAAAATCTTCTTGTCGTCGCTGCTGGCCGTGAGGTATTCGCCGCCGCCCGTCGGCGCGTCAACCTGCAACGTCTGTGCGTGTTCGGTTGCAGGGGTCCCCGTCAACGTGCCGATGCCTACACGAACGTAGAGGCCGGTGTTCGCAGACCAGACAACCCGCGAGCCATCTTCGGAGATCGCGCGCTCGGTGACGTCTTCACCACCGCCGAGGTGCATGACGTTCTCCGGTTCGGAGGTGCTGCCGCCGGGCAGGATGTTAACCGGCTGGAAGAGTCCTGTCGCGGCCTGCCACTCGTAGAGGTTGAAACCTTCGCCTTCGATCGCGCCGGCGCCAAGCGCGGTGGGACTCTTGAGGATTACGTGAGCGAGATCTGGGGTAGCACCGAGGTATTCGAGGCTGAATGCGTTTGGCGGCAAGCTCGGCGCCTGGGTGAGCAGCGGCTGCAGAGCGCCGCCGGGTACCCCAGACAGGTAGTAGTTTTCATAGCCCGCCGGGGCTCCGGGAGTCAGCGGCGGGCTTTCCACGGGCCGTTCGCTGTGGTTGCTGCCGCCACGCTCGCCGCCTGCGAGGAGCCCGCTCGACAGTTCTGTCGAGAACGCGCGGTAGGGCGTGCCGGTTGAGCCGAAGACGTAGGCCTGGTCGTTCATCGGCGTGCTGATGTTCTGCGTGAGCCAGCCTTGGGTGGGGTTGCGCGTGGACACGTACTGGCTGCCGATTGGCGCGCCCTGGGGCACTCCGAACGAAGCCAGCGAGACATACGTGATCCGTTCGCCGTCCGCCGCGGCCTGAAGGACACCGCCGGAGCTGATGTCGTCGAGGTTGCTGATACCGCCGCCATTCTTTTCCAGGGGCGAGACCATCTCCCACGCGCGCCCGTCGGGCAGCGACGCACGCGCCATACCGGCTCCGCAAAGCAGGCCGACTGTGGCCAGGAGCAGGCCCACCGTCGCCGGCAAGGCCGAGGGCCGCCAACGCGCACAGGGCAACCACGACAAATCGATGGTACAACCGGGCACGATACGCCCTCCTCGCAGGATCACGATCCAAACTCGCGGGATCATGATCTGAAAACAGCAGTCTTATTACCGACATCACTAGTTTGATGCATAGCGATGTGAGTTTGCAAGATCTGTCTCTGACTCTCGGGGCCCGGATCCAACCTAAAGGCTGGATAAGTATTTCCTAAAAACTGATCTTTTTGATTGATCTGAATCCTAGGCAGCGCTAAAATGCCCCCGAATCCTAGAACGGGATTC
Source organism: uncultured Solirubrobacterales bacterium (assembly GCA_963715515.1). Taxonomy (GTDB): domain Bacteria; phylum Actinomycetota; class Thermoleophilia; order Solirubrobacterales; family Solirubrobacteraceae; genus Palsa-744. The sequence continues at coordinate 2,419,660 of OY970249.1, read as the reverse complement.
CCGAATGGACTGCAACCAGCAGAAAGGTTAAGCGCATGTCCAGACTCAAGACGCTGAGCGTCCTAGCCGGCATCGTCGCCGCGCTGGCAATCTCAGCAGCACCAGCATCGGCCTGGTGGAAGTCAACACAATCGCAAGGCACAGTAAAGGTCATCACGTCAGGTCAGTTCGAAGACGCCGGTGTCCCAATCGTGTGCCCTGAAAATGAAATAAAATCCACATGGCATATCCAAACGGCCGGACAGATCAAAATACACCAAAAAGGTGGAAAACAAGAACTCACAACTGAAGGACCCCATCTGAACATCCAGGTCAAATGGGGCAACAAAGAATTCGACTGCAAAGCAAAAGTCTCGGGAACCGAAACGGTGACCAACGTCAAAGCGTGCGAACTGCAACTCGTACAAGCAAAAGAAGCGCTTGTTGCAAACGGAGGCGTAGTCACGCCCTGCATCATCAAGATCGGAAACGGCACTAAAGCCGTCTGTGAATTCGAAGTGCCATCCGGCATGGAAAAAGCGCCGGAATCGAACGAAGGCATAAATGTCGGACTCACGGAAACCAAACTCCTTAACGTCGGTTCAAATCAACTCGATGAAGTTGAAGTGGCAAAAGGAGGCAAGGGACAACTCGGTACAGGAATCCGGGTCAACCAAATTCCAGGGCATGCATTGTGTCCGGTGAAAACCAATGAAGAAGCATCGCTCAAAGGTCTCAAATTCGAAGCAGAAAACGTCAAGGAGATCTAATCTCGTAGCGCTTATCTAAACTATTAACGACCGGGGGGTGGATTCGCGGTCCGCCCCCTCTGTATACGCCCCTCTCCCAAACCGCTCTCCTCTCAACCTACCGCTCCCCCAGGAACCGCTCCCCTCTCAAACGTCTACTCAGGCCCCCTTGTGGCAGACCCCCTGCGCCACTTCCAATACAAACCTCTGCAATTCACGCAGCGCCTTTGGCTTCCCGGCTGAGTTGTCGCTGAAGCGCGCATAGCCTTCTTCGTTGCGCACGTAGTAGCTGAACACCGACCCTGGCTTGGGCGGCAGGTCGAGGTGCTTTGAGGCCGGTTCGTGCAGTTCTTCCTGAATTCCCCGCGCAAGCACGAGCTGCGCGTCGCTGAGCGCAAGCGCGGGCCCCCCGTCGCAGTGCACCTGCCCCCCTTCGTTGACCAGCAGCGTGAGGCGCGCGCCGGGGACGGTGCCCGAGCGGTAGACGATGAAGAGGTCGGGCAGCGTCACCTGTCCGCCGCACCCGGCGAACAGCGCGACCGCGCCCAGCGCCCCGAGGACCGCGGCTCGTCTCACGCCGCCGCCGCCACGCCACCGCGGCGCGGGTCGCCGGCGCCGACCAGCCCGCCGCCTTGGCGCTGGACGGCCTGAACGCCCCCGAAGAAGAGATTGAGCGCGCGGAAGGCCACGACCTCCTGGCCGGCCGCGACGAGCGCGCCCGTGTCGATTCCCGGCTCGGCGTAGACGACGCCATTCTCGAAGTGCACACGCGGCGCATCCACCGCCTCGGAGACGCCGAGGCCGTGATCGACGACGCCCACGATGGTCTGCAGCAGAGCGGAGCGGATGCGGTTGGAGCCGGCGCTGCCCAGCACCAGCTCGACCTCGCCGGCGTGCATGACTACCGAGGGGGCCATCATGCTCGGCATGCGTCTACCGGCGGGCTGGCGATGAAAGCCCAGTGGGCTGAGGTCTTCCTCGCCCATGATGTTGTTGAGGTGCATTCCCGTCCCCGGCACGACCACGCCGGAGCCCTCGCCGTTGGTACACGTGACGCTGCACGCCTGCCCGCGGCCGTCGAGCACCGAGATGTGCGTCGTCGCCCCCAGGCGGCTGCCGAGAAAGCGCGCCAAGAAACCCTCCGTCGAAAGACCCTCGACGAACTCCGCCGTGCGCTCGGACTGCGCGTCCCGCATAGCCGCGACGATCTCGCGCAGGCTCGGCGGGCCAGATCGCCGGTCGAGCAGCGCCAGCGCATAGGCGAGGAGCGTCCCACCGGCAGAAGGCGGCGGGTTGGTCAGGACTTCGCGATCGCGGTAGGGCATCCGTGCCGGCTCGCGCACCTCGGCGCGATATCCCGAGAGAGCCGCGACCGTGACCGATCCACCGCGCTCTCCGAGCCAGTCGCTGACGGCGCGGGCGATGTCGCCCTCGTAGAAAGGCGTCGCGCCCTCCTCACCGAGGCGCTTCAGGGCATCGCCGAGGTCGGGATTGCGCAGGGTCTCGCCCTCGCGCAACACCTGCCCGCGCGGCGCCCATAGCGCCGCGCACTCCTCGCTCGACAGCAGCAGATCAGCAAGGATCTCCGCGACGTAGGCCTGCCCGTGGTTCAGCTCGACGCCATCATGCGCCAGCCGTACAGCCGGCGCGGCCAGCTCGGAGAGCTGCATCGTGCCCCAGCGCGCGATCGCCTCGCAGGCACCAGCCGGTGTCCCGTAGACACCACACGAAGCCGGCCCGACGTAGAAGACCTGCTCGGCATCGCCGAAAGAAACGTCGATCGCCTCAAGCTCCGCCGCCGAGCCGTCGTCGGCGCGGGGCGGCGCCTCGATGAAAAAGTCGAGTACGGCCGGCTCGTATCCCTCGCCGGCCACCAGCAGATAGCCCCCGGCCCCCAGCCCCGTCAACAGAGGCTCGGCCACGAACGACGTCAACATCGCCCCCACGGCGGCATCCACCGCGTTACCCCCTTCGCGCAGCACCTGTGCCCCGGCCTGCGCCGTGAGCGGATGGCCTGCCGCTACGACGCCCTTTTCAGCCGAGTTCATCTGGGAGCGGATAGCACAACACACGAGTCCTGGGGGTCGTCAGTCGAGTCAGCCAAGGACGCAGGGAGCGAAGTGTGCTTTAGCACACGAGCGACCGAGGACGCAGGCTGACGAAGCGCTGACGGCCCCCAGGTCAGACGTTGGGGATGAACTCGGGGACTTCAAGATCTGCCAGGCTCCGGCGCCGCTCGTGCCGTGCCGCGCCGGTCCGCTGTACGCGCGGCTCGCCCACAGGCTCCTCCAGGCGCCCGCGGCGCCGGCCAGCAGCGACGTCTCGGCGATAGCCGGTGGCGACGACCGTGACCCACACCTGATCGTCGAGCTTTTCGTCGACCATGGCACCGAAGATGATGTTGGCGTCGGGGTGTGCGGCCTCGGAGACGGCTTTGGCGGCCTCGTTGACCTCCCACAGCGACAGATCGCGCCCACCGGTGATCGACAGCAGGATCGAGCGGGCGCCCTCCATCGAGGTTTCCAGCAGCGGTGACTGCACGGCCTGCATGGCGGCCTCCACGGCGCGATGCTCGCCGATGCCCATGCCGATACCGAGCAGCGCGTTGCCGGCCTCCGACATGATCGTGCGCACGTCGGCGAAGTCGAGGTTGATCAGGCCGGGCAGCGTTACGAGGTCGGAGATCCCCTGCACGCCTTGACGCAGCACGTCGTCGGCAACGCGAAAGGCCTCGACCATCGAGGTCTGCTTATCGAGCACCGCCAGCAGGCGTTCGTTGGGGACGACGATCAGCGTGTCAACCTCCTCGGCGAGCGCGTCGACGCCACGCTCGGCCTGCTCGGCGCGGCGCGTACCCTCAAAGCCGAAGGGCTTGGTGACGATGGCGACGGTCAGCGCGCCCACCTCGCGGGCGATCCGCGCGACGATCGGCGCGGCGCCCGTCCCGGTGCCTCCGCCGGCGCCGGCCGCGATGAAGATCATGTCGGAGCCCTTCATGAGGGACTTGATGCGGTCGTAGTCGTCCATCGCGGACTGCCTGCCAACGTTGGCGTCGGCGCCCGACCCCAGGCCGCGGGTCAGCTCGGCGCCGATATGCAGGGTGATGTCGGCGGTGGACTGCTGCAGCGACTGCAGGTCAGTGTTGACAGCCATGAACTCCACGCCCGCGACCTCAGCCTCGACCATGCGGTTGACGGCGTTGACACCAGCGCCGCCGACGCCCACGACACGGATCACCGGGTGGATCACCGGCCCGGCAGTGCCCCACGGGTGCGCCTCCTCGCGCTCGCGCGGCTGCACTTGCACCTTTGGCCGCTCGACTTGCTTCGGCCGCTCGGCCGCTGGCTTGTCCGAGCGATCCATGATGTTCTCGGGAATCTCCGAGGAGAAGACATTGCGCAGGCGCTCCTGGGGACTCGGCACCACCGTCGGCTCCTCCTGCACTTCCGGCGAGGCGTTGAGCGCGGGGTGTGGCAACTCCTTCTGGCGCGCGTCCGGCTCGGTCGGGCGCTGCTGCCTGCCAGCCGAGACCGTCTCCCCCGACGCGGCAACCACGCCGGCTTCGCCGGCCTCCTCTCCCTCCTCGGTCTTGCGGAAGAGCGCTGCCAGCGGCCCTTCGCGCATGGAGGCGCGCTTGGCGTTATTTGCCATGGGTCAGCACCTCCTGGGCGAGCTGGCGGTAGGACTGGGCAGCAACGCCGTCGGGCTCGTACTTAAGCACCGACATGCCCTTCACGGGCGCCTCGGCGAAGCGGACGGTCTTGCGGATGCGCGACGCGAACACGCGGTCGCCGAAGTTCTCCTCGAGGATCTCAATCGCCTCCTTGGCGTGGATCGTTCGCGAGTCAACCAATGTCGGGAGAATACCCTCGATGTCGACGTCGGGGTTGAGGTTCTCGCGAATCATCGCGAGGGTGTTCTGCAGTTGTATGAGCCCGCGCATAGATAGATACTCGCACTGCACGGGGACGATAACTTTGTCAGCGGCCGTCAGGGCGTTGATTGTCAGCAGGCCGAGGCTCGGCGGGGTGTCGATGCAGATGAAGTCGTAGTCGTCCATGATCGGCTCGAAGGCCTTCTGCAGCGAGCGCTCGCGGCCGATCATCGTTGACATCGCGATCTCCGCCCCGGCGAGGTCGATGGAGGCACAGGCGATGTCGATCTCGCGCTTGCGCACGACCTCGCGGATCGAGACCTTGTGCACGAGCACGTCGTACATCGACTTCTCCAGCGCGTCGGGGTCGATTCCCTGGGACATCGTCAGGTTGCCCTGCGGGTCCATGTCGCAGCACAGCACCCGATGACCCTCCTCGGCGAAGGCCGCGGCCAAGTTCAGCGTCGTCGTTGTCTTGGCCACCCCGCCCTTCTGGTTGGCGAACGCGATGACCTTGGCCTTTCCTTGCACGGCAGGCTCCGATGGCTCGTTTGATGGGACAGCCGTCGCCGTGGGTATTCGCAGGCGGCGGGTCGATTCCTGCATCGCAACTACGATCCCGGCGTGATCCATCCCCACGTGCCACTGGCCGAGCGCCTGGCGGGAAAGCGCGTCTGCATCTGCGCGGGTCCGGGCGGCGTCGGCAAGACCACCACCTCGGCGGCCCTCGCCCTCGGCCTGGCCCGGCGTGGACAGCGGGTGGCTGTCCTGACGATCGACCCCGCCAAGCGCCTGGCGGGCGCCCTCGGCCTGGAGGAGCTGGGAGGCGAGCCCCATTTGGTCGACCCCGCGATGCTCGCCAAGCAGGGGATCGAGTTGGGTGAGGGCGGCGAGCTGTGGGCGCTGACGCTCGACGTCAAGGGGACCTTCGACGCTCTGATCGGGCGGCTGGCCGCCGATGAAGAGGCGCGCGAGGAGGTCCTCTCAAATCGCATCTACCAGGAGCTATCCTCGGCCATTGCCGGCTCACAGGAGTTCACGGCGATCGCTCGCCTCTACGAGCTGGACCGCGATACGCGCTTCGACACGATCGTGCTCGACACGCCCCCCTCGCGTAACGCGCTGGATTTTCTCGACGCACCCACACGCCTGGAGCGCTTCTTCGACGGACGCGCCTTGAAGGTCTTCTCCTCCCCAGGTGGCCTCGCGGCACGCTTCCTCGGTCGCGGCACGGGAATCGTGCTGGCGATGTTCACGCGCGTAACCGGCGTCGATGTGATGGGCGACGTATCGGCCTTCTTCCGCTCCCTGGGTGGCATCACCGAGGGCTTCAGCGAGCGTGCGCACGGCATCGAGGCGCTGTTGCGCGACCCCGCGACGGTCTTCCAGATCGTCACCTCCCCCGAGCCCGAGCCCGTGCGCGAGGCGATCTATCTCGCCGGCAAGCTCGACGAGGCGGGCATGCACCGCGGGGTGCTGGTCGTCAATCGCGTCCACCTCATGGGCCTGCATGGACACGATGTCGACTACGTGCGCTCGCTCCTGACCGACGACCTTGGCGAGGCGCTGGCCACACGCGTGGCCGGCAATCTGGCCGACTTCGACATCCTCACCGAGCGCGACCGCGAGAGCGTCGCGACCCTGACGCGGACCCTAGAGGACGGCGACCCGATCCTCGTCCCGCACCTCGACGGCGATATCGACCTGCGCGGCCTCGCCGAGATCGAGCGCCGCCTCTTCGCATGACCCCCCCAGCCAGCGCTCGCCATAGGCGCGCATGTCATCGACCAGCGGCAGCAGCGCGCGACCCTTGTCGGTGAGCGCGTACTCCACACGCGGCGGCACCTCGGGATAGGTGCAGCGCTCCACTATCCCCTCGTCCTCCAGGGCACGCAGGCGCAGCGACAGCGTACGCGGGCTGATCCCCGCCAGCGAACGCTCCAGCTCGCAGAAGCGCGAGCGCCCCTCGGCGAGGTCGCGCACGAGCAGCAGCGTCCACTTCCCGCACACGATCTCAGCGGTACGGCAGACCGGGCATGTCTCATCAACGGCCATCTGGCCCTTTACTTTACCAAGTAAAGTGCATTACACCGCGGTCAGTGGGGCCGCGGGCTTGGGCGGCTTAACCGGCGGCTCTGCGGCATCCCGCTTGGCCTGTACGGAGGCGACGTCCTCCATCGTGGTTCCTCGCCGTCCGTCGGCCTGCATCAAGAGCTTGAAGTCGTGTGGCGAGGACGCCGTGCGCATGGCGTCCTCGAAGGTGACCCGCCCGGCCTTCACATGCCCGAAGAGCGCCTGGTCGAAGGTCTGCATCCCGTAGTAGGCGCCGGAGGCGATGACCTCCATCAACTTGCCGGTCTGCTCAGGGTCCTTGATCATGTCGCGCACGCGGCCAGTCATACGCAGGATCTCGCAAACGGCGACGCGCCCACCATTGGCGCCGGGGACGAGACGCTGGGAGATGACGCCCTTGATCGTGCCGGCGATCATCGCGCGCGCCTGGTTGTGCTGGTGCGGGGGGAAGAAGTCGAGCATCCGGTTGATCGACTCGGTGGCGTCGACGGTATGGATCGTGGAGAGCACAAGGTGCCCGGTCTCGGCGGCCGACAGCGCCGTTTGCACGGTCTCCTCGTCGCGCATCTCCCCCACGAGGATCACGTCAGGGTCCTGACGCAGGACGCGGCGCAGGGCGCGCTTGAAGGAGGCCGTGTCCATCCCCACTTCGCGCTGGTTGATGACCGAGCGCTTGTCGGTGTGCACGAACTCGATCGGGTCCTCGATCGTCACGATGTGCCGGTTCAGCTTCTCGTTCATGTGGTCGATCATCGCCGCCAGCGTCGTCGACTTGCCCGAGCCGGTGGTGCCTGTGAGCAGCACGATGCCGCGCTCCTCCTCGGCCAGTTCGCTGACCACGGCGGGGAGCGCAAGCTCGTCGACCGTTGAGATCTTGTGAGGGATCGCGCGGCACACGAGCGAGATCGCCCCGCGCTGGCGGAAGGCGTTGATGCGATAGCGCGCCACGCCTGAGATTTCGAACGAGAAGTCAACCTCGTGCTCCGTGGTGAACTCCTCCAGCTTGACGGGGTCGTGCAGCAGCTCGTGCAGCGCGCGCTCGGTGTCCTCGCCGCTGAGCGCCTGCGCGCCGGGGTCGGCCGACAGCTCGCCATGAACGCGATAGAGCGGCGGAGCATCCAGCTTCAGGTGCAGGTCGGAGCCTTCGCGGCTCACGAGCTCGCGGAGGGCCGATTGCACGTCGAACATACCCTTCGGATCGGCAGAGCAGCCGACGGGCTTGAATGCCGGGCGCCGCCTTGGACAACCCAACCTGACGTCGATGGCGCGCTGCGGGAGCTGACGGGGCGCAAGGAGCCGCCAACGCGGCTGGGCGCCCGAGGCGTCCTCAGGCGACGTCGCGCAGCTTCTGCGCCTCAGCCAAGGACTGCAGCTTCTTCAAAGACTGGTTCTCGATCTGCCGGATGCGCTCGCGCGTGACGTTGAAGGTGCGTCCCACCTCATCGAGCGTGCGCGGGTGCTCCCCGCCGAGCCCATAGCGCAACTCCAGCACGCGCCGTTCGCGATAGGAAAGGTTCTCAAGCGCCTCGCGTAGCGCCTCCTTGGTAAGGATTTCGGCAGCGCGCTCGTACGGCGACTCGGCGCGCTCGTCGGCGATGAACTGCCCGAACTCCGACTCCTCCTCGTCGCCCACGGGCTTCTCCAAAGACACGGGGGCCTGCGCGGAACGCTTGATCGAGTCGACCTCTTCGGGGTCGATCCCGGTGACCTCGGCGATCTCGTCAGCGGTGGGCTCGCGCCCCAGCTCGGTGACCAGCTTGCGCTCGGCGCGGCCGATCTTGTTGAGCTTCTCCACGACGTGTACGGGGATGCGGATCGTGCGCGCCTTGTCGGCCAACGCCCGGGCGATTGCCTGACGGATCCACCACGTGGCGTATGTGGAGAACTTGAAGCCCTTGCGATAGTCGAACTTCTCGGCGGCGCGTACCAGCCCCAAAGTGCCCTCCTGAATGAGATCGAGGAAGGGCAGCCCCTGGTTGCGGTAGTTCTTGGCGATCGAGACGACCAGACGCAGGTTGGACTCGACCATCTTCTGCTTGGCGTCGAGGTCGCCGCGCTCGATGCGCTTCGCCAGGTCGACCTCCTCCTGAGCGGTCAAGAGGCGGACCTTGCCGATGTCCTTGAGGAAGAGCTGCAAGGAGTCGGTCGTCATGTCAGGCTTCAGATCGAGCGCCGTCTTGGCCTTGCGGCGGCCGCGCTTGTCGGGCGCACGCTCGACCTCAGAGGCGGCGGCAGTGGCCGGATCTATGTCCTCGACAAGCTCGATCTCGGACTTCTCGAGGAAGCCGTGCAGCTCCTCTACGTCGGACTCGTCGAGGTCCAGCTCGGAGGTCGCCTTGGAGATCTCCGCATAGCTGAGCACCCCCACCTGCTGGCCTCGGGCCAGCAGGCCCTTGATCTCGTCAAGCTCCTGAAGTTCGACTACTGACATCTATTTCCGTTTCCGTCGTGAAGGGACCCTGGGAGGCAAGCCGCAGGCACCCCTGCCGGACGAGCGATCCCATATTAACGCGTTGCGCCATGATTGCCGCATGAGCGACACCAATAACATCCCCCCCGCCGACGAAGGCGAGCAGGGGATCCTCGCCAGCCTACCCCACACTCGCCCCCAGCGCCCCAGCGCGCGCCGGGCCGCAGCGCGCCAGAGCGCCGTGAAGCGGGCGTCGGCAACGACCGGCAAGAGCACTCCTTCAAGGCCGGCTGAGCCCAAGCGCCCAAAGGCCGCAATCGCTGGGATATCGGCGCCAGCTAAGCCCAAGCGCCCCAAGCTCGCCACCGCTGAGACAGCGGCGCCGGCTCAGCCTAAGCGCCCCAAGGCGCCGCGCACGCGCGCAGCTAAGCCCGCGGAGCCACCGCACGCTCCGAGGCAGGGCTTCGAGTCGGAGGACGAGTTGGGGCCGGGCGCGTCGGTGGCGCCGCCGAGCAGCGCCGAGCTGGCGGCTTCGGTCATGGAGATGCTCGGCGAGCTGGCGCAAAGCGGGTTGACGAGCGGAGGCAAGATGCTCAAGGAAGCGCTCGGGCGGCTACCCGGCTCGTAGTCGGTCGGCGCGGCGTAGTCGGTCGGCGCGGCGTAGTCGGTCGCCGCCGGGATCCGGTCCACTTTCGAGGGCGATCCGTGGAGCAACCCGGGTCCGGGGAGCGACCTGTATACTCGCCGCAGCCGAGCGCACGCTACTCCGGTGGCGTGCGGCGGGGGAACCATTGCGGATCGACCGTCGATCCGCGGGGGCGAATTGGTCTTTCTAGGCCATAGCGCTAGCAAGCGCGAGCCCGTCAGCTCACCCCGTAGGCGCCCAGATGTGCAGGAGTTGCAGCGCCAAACGTATGAGATACGCCAGGAAAACACTGCTCGTTGTGCTCGCCCTGCTGGCCTGTGCCAGCCCGGCCGCGATGGCCGCGACGACGGCCCCGACCGGTGGCGCCGCCGGTCCCGCGAGCGCCCCCGGCGTTCCGGCGCAGCCCACCACCCACAAGCCGACGCTCGCGAGCTGGTTCGGCCCGGGCTTCTACGGCAACAAGACGGCCTGCGGGCAGACGATGAGCCAGACGATCGTGGGCGTGGCCAACCGCACTCTGCCGTGCGGGACGCTTGTGAAGTTCGCCTACGAGGGCCACACGCTCACGGTGCCGGTCGTGGATCGCGGGCCATATGCGAAGGGCGTCGAATGGGACCTCACCGCCGGCGCCGCCCAGGCGCTGGGCTTGCAGGAAACCGTGAAGGTGAGCACGCGCGTTGTGGGCCTGACGGCGAACACCCCCACACTGGGCGTGCCGGCGGGTGCCCCGGCCATGTCAGCCGCGCCGGCCGCCGGCGGAACCGCCGCCGCCTGACGGCCCCCTACACCGCAGGATCGTCAGCCGGCGCCACCGGCAGACCGCAGGCTCGCGCGGCGTAGACGCCTACGTCGGCGTGCGCGGCGAGCGCAGAGGCGTCGAGGCCGTCGTCAGGACAGATGGCGATACCGATCGCAACCTCCAAACCGACGCCGCGGTGCAGGGCCGAGGCCCGGACGGTCCGCGCCAGACGCTCGGCGAGCGTGCGCGCGCCCAGAGCGTCGGTCTCGGGGGTCACGAGCCAGTAGCGCCCAAGGGTCTCCTGCGTCAGCAGATCGGCGGGACGCAGTTCCTCGCCAAGCGCCCGCTCCACGTGGGCAACCAGACGGGAGAGTTCCTGCACCGGCTCGGCGTGCGCGAGCCGTTCGATGTCGAGCACCTCGATCAGAAGAACGGCGAAGGGCAGCCGGTCGTCGCGATAACGCGCCAGGCGACGCCCGATCGAGCCGATCCAACCCGAGGGTTGCGCGGGTCCTTCGCCAACACGGGCGTCGCGCACCTCGATCCGCCCGGCCGTGGAGGGCTCGGGAGGCTCAAGCGGAGTGACGTCGGAAAGCCGCTCCGGCACCGCAGAAGCCTCGGGCACGGCAGGCGCCCCAGGCACGATAGGCGCCCCAGGCACGGCAGAAGCCCCAGGAACGACAGGCGCCCCAGGCACGATAGGCGCCCCAGGCACGGCAGAAGCCTCGGGAACGGCAGGCGCCCCAGGCATGATAGGCGCCGCGACCGCGCCTGGCGCCCCAGACTCTGGCGCAGCCGAGGCGAGCAGGGCGATCGTCGCGCAGACGTCGGCGAGCCGGCGTGACAGCTCGGAGACGCGCTGCGGATCGGCATGGCCACCGCCAAGCTCGTCATGCATGGACCCCCACAGCGCGTCACAGAGATCCTGTGCGGCGCGCGCGGCGCGTGCCAGGCGCTCGCCGAGCATACCGGGATCGTCGAGGTCCATGTACGTTGAATATCAGCAGACGGGGACGTGAAGGGGTCGAGCGCCGGGATAGCCTGCAGCCGGTGAGCCGGGCCACGATCGCCAACCTGAAGGACAGCAGCACGGTGGACGAGCGGACCGGCGCCGTGCGCTCGGTGCAGTCGGCGGAGCTGTCGCTGTCGGAGGAGGCGCTGCGGGCGCTGTGGTCGCCGGTGCACCTGGAGCGCTTGGCAAGAACCTACTGGCGCTTCCTGACAAGGGTGACGCTGGGATTGGTGCGCGTGAGGTACACCGACGACGAGCGCTTCGTGGTGTTACTGGTCAGCCCCTTGAAGCTGCTCTGCTTCAGAGCGCCGGAGTACGTGCTGGAGGGAGATCGCGGGATCGTGCGCTGGCGGATCGAGCGGGGACTGCTGGTGGCGCGCGCAGGGCGCCACGGCGAGGGCCATCTCCAGATCGAGGTAAGACGCCTGCCGGCTGACGCCCAGGGACGCCTATGGGTGCGTGTGGAAGTGGAAGTGGAGAACTTTTCCCCGCGGGTAGCCGCGGGCCTGGGCCTCTGGGTCTACAACCAGACGCAGTCGCGCATCCATGTGATAGTCACCAAGGGCTTCCTGCGCTCGCTGGCGCGCGTGGACCTGGTGGCGGAGCCTAGAAGCGGTCGCCGCCGACGGCGCGCAGCTTGGCGCGGTCGTGGCGGGCGCTGATGCGCCGCACGGTGCCGGAGCGCGTGCGCATGACCAGCGACTCGGTCGTGGCCCCCCCGGCGGACGGGTAGCGCACACCCTGGAGGACGTCACCGTCGGTGACGCCGGTGGCGGAGAAGAAAACGTCGTCGCCGGAGACGAGGTCGTCCTGATCGAGCACGCGCGCCAGGTCATAGCCGGCCTCGACAGCCGCGGTGCGCTCGGCGTCGTCGCGCGGCCACAGCCGCCCGAGCAGACGGCCACCGAGGCACTTGACGGCAGCGGCGCTGATGACACCCTCCGGCGTCCCACCGATCCCCCAGAGCAGATCGACGGGGGATCGCTCGGTGACGGCGAGCAGCGAGGCGGAGACGTCGCCGTGGGCGATCAGGCGCACGCGTGCACCGGCGTCGCGGATCGCCCGTATCCCCTCCTCGTGACGGGGCCGGTCGAGGACGACGACGATGATGTCGCCGATCGTGGTGCCGCGGCGCTCGGCGACGAGCGCAAGCGTCTCGGGCAGCGGCCGGTCGAGGTCGAGCAGGTCGGCGATCTCGGGGGAGCCGGCCATCTTTTCCATGTAGACGCAGGGCCCGGGGTCGAACATGGTGCCGCGCGAGGAGAGTGCTATGACGGCCAGCGCAGAGGGCATGCCGTGGGCGGCGAGCGTGGTGCCCTCCAGCGGATCGACGGCGATGTCGACCTCGGGCGGCGTGCCATCGCCGATGCGCTCGCCGTTGTAGAGCATCGGAGCCTCGTCCTTCTCGCCCTCGCCGATGACGACGAGGCCGTCCATCTGCACGGAGTGCAGCGCGCAGCGCATGCCGTTGACGGCGGCTTGGTCGGCGGCCTCCTTGTCGCCGCGTCCTACCAGCGGAGCGCAGGCGAGCGCGGCGGCCTCGGTGACGCGTACCAGCTCCAGCGCGAGGTTGCGGTCGGGCCGGTCATGGCTGGGGTCGGGGGTCACGAGCGGACAAACTACACCAACCTCCGGGAAGGCTAGGATCACGGCGTGAGCGATTCACGGCCAACCCTCAGCGCTCGCATGGGGGAGCCACACAGGCGGGCGGTGGAGGCGAAGCTGGCGCAGGCGCGCGAGGCGCGGGTGCAGGAGCGCATCGAGGCGCAAGACGCCACGCTGTGGGCTCCGCAGGGCACGCCAGAGCTTGCGAACCGTCTCGGCTGGCTGAAGATCGCGCAGCGCACGCTGGAGCAGGTCGAGGACCTGGAGGCGTGGGCTGAGGAGGTGCGCGCGGAGGAGTGCAGGGACGTGGTGCTGCTGGGCATGGGCGGCTCGTCGTTGGCCGCGGAGGTGCTGCGCCGCTCGTTCGGCCCACGGGAAGGGTGGCCGACGCTGCATGTGCTGGACTCGACGGACGCGGGCGCAATCGGGGCAATCGAGCGACAGATCGACCCGCAGAGGACATTGTTCCTGGTGTCATCGAAGTCGGGCGGTACGGTCGAGCCGCTGTCGATGTGGGCGCACTTCTGGAAGCTCGTTCCGGACGGAGCGCGCTTCGCGGCCATTACGGACCCGGGCTCGGGCTTGGAAAAGCTGGCTGAAGAGCACGACTTCCGCAGGGTGTGGGCGGGCGATCCGGAGATCGGCGGTCGCTACAGCGCACTGTCGGCCTTCGGCATGGTGCCGGCGGCTCTCGCCGGGTGGGATGTGAAGGCCCTTTTGTTGGGAGGGACCGAGGCCGGCGACACGGTGTTGGACGACGCCAAGGCCGTCGTCCCGGCATGGCTGTGGCTGGGGGTGGCGCTGAGCGCGTTGGCGGAAAAGGGCAGAGACAAGCTGACGGTGGTGGTGTCAGGCCGGCTCGCAAGCCTGGGCCTATGGCTGGAGCAGCTGGTGGCGGAGTCGACGGGCAAGCACGGGACCGGCATCCTCCCGGTGGCAGAGGAGCCACTGGGCGATCCGGGGGTGTATGGAGGAGACCGCGTGTTCCTGCACGTCCCGGACGAAGGCTCCCCCGACGGCACGCAAGAGGAGGCTGTCGGCGCGCTCGCGCAGGCGGGTCACCCAGTGATCGTGCTGCCGAGCACGGGGCCGGAGGACTTGGGCAGGATCTTCATGCTGGCGGAGCTGGCGGTGGCAGTCGCGGGTTGGGGGCTTGGGATCAACCCCTTCGACCAGCCGAACGTGCAGCAGGCGAAGGATGCGACGAAGCAGGTGCTGGCGCAGTATGAAGAGCAGGGCAAGCTGCCAGAGATGTCCGAGGCGGATGACATCACGCTGCGGGTACTGATCGGCGAGGCGGCGCCACCGGAGTATGTGGCGATCATGGGCTACGTAGAGCCGTCGGCCGAGTTCGACGCCGCGATAGCTGAGCTGCGCTCGGCGATCCGCCACGGCACGAAGGCGACGACGACGTTCGGGTACGGCCCCCGCTTCCTGCACTCCACCGGCCAGTTCCACAAGGGCGGCCCGAAGACGGGACGCTTCCTGCAGCTGCTGCACGACGGGGCGCAGGACGTGGAGATCCCCGACGCGCCATACACGTTCACGACGTTGAAGAACGCACAGGCAATCGGCGACCTGGAGACGCTGCGCGAGCTGGAACTGCCGGCTGAGCGGGTACGCCTATGTGGAGGAGACCCGATCCGCGCGCTGCGCGAGTTGACTGAGCGAATCAAGGAGGCGCTGTGACGCAGATTGGATTCATCGGGCTGGGCAAGATGGGCGGCAATATGGTGAAGCGCATCCGCCGGGACAGTGAGTGTGAGGTAGTGGCGTTCGATTTCGATAAGGGCGCGGTGGCACAGGCGGTGAAGAACGGTGCGATCGGCGCCAGCTCGCTGGCCGATCTGGTGAAGAAGCTGCAACCACCGAGGCTGGTGTGGATCATGGTGCCGGCGGGCGCGCCGACGCAGCAGACGGTGGACAAGCTGGCGAAGCTGCTGGACCGCGACGACACGATCGTGGACGGAGGCAACTCCAAGTGGACGGATGACAAGCACCGGGCAAAGGATCTGAAGCCGCTGGGCATCCACTACGTGGACGTGGGCACCTCGGGCGGCGTGTGGGGCCTGGAGGTGGGGTACTGCATGATGGTGGGAGGCCCACCGAAGGCAGTGAAGCGCCTGACGCCGATCCTCGATGTGCTGGCGCCGGAGACGAACAAGCAGAGCAGAGAGGCAATCGGGGCACGAGGCTGGATGCACTTCGGACCGGCGGGCGCGGGACACTTCGTGAAGATGGTGCACAACGGCGTGGAGTACGGCTTGATGCAGGCATACGCGGAGGGCTTTGACCTGTTCGACAAGTCGGAGTACGAGCTGGACAACGCCAAGATCGCCCACCTGTGGGGCCAGGGCTCGGTGGTGCGATCGTGGCTGTGCGAACTGGCCGCGAGGGCCTTCGAAGAGGACGGCAACGACCTGGAGAAGATCGAGGGTTACACAGAGGACTCGGGCGAGGGCCGCTGGACGATCGCGGAGGCGACCGCGCGCGACGTGCCCACGCCGGTGATCACGGCGTCGCTGTATGCGAGGCTGTACTCGCGCGGCAACGGCGACTTCACCCACCGCGTATTGGCAGCCCTGCGCAATCAGTTCGGCGGTCATGCGGTGAAGCCGGCCCCCAAGGCCGCGGATACGGCGAAGGCAGCGCCACCGAGGGCGCGAGCGGGCGCCGGACGCGGGTGAGCTGACAGTGGCAACTGTCCAGCAGCCGGCGGTTGAGCCTGAGAACCCGCTGATCGAAGGGTTGGAGCGCCTGCCGGTGGCGCCGACGACGCTGGTGATCTTCGGCGCGACGGGCGATTTGGCGCAGCGCAAGCTGCTGCCGGCGCTGTACAACCTGGCCCACGAGGGAGGGTTGCCGGAGCGCTTTCACCTGGTTGGGGTGTCGAGAAGGGAAAAGGAGCACGCGGACTACCGCGCGGAGTGCGAGCAGGCGATCCGCCGCTTCTCGCGCAGGACGCCGGATGAGAACGTGCTGGAGAAGCTGTTGGAGCACGTGAAGTATGTGCCGGGGACGTTCGACGACGAGTCGGTGTACGGCGCGCTGCAGCAGACGCTGGACGCCTTCGAAGAGCGCGCCGGCTGCAAGCTGAACCGAGCCTTCTATCTCTCGACGGCGCCGGCGTTCTTCCCCGTGATCGTGGAGGCGCTGGGCAGGCAAGGACTCGCGCAGCACGAGGGTGCCGAGGTGAGGGTGATCATCGAGAAGCCCTTCGGCACCTCCCTGGAGGAGGCGCGCGAACTGAACAGCCGCGTACTGGGCGTGTTCGAGGAGAGCCAGGTATTCCGCATCGACCATTACCTGGGCAAGGAGACGGTGCAGAACATGATGGCGTTCCGCTTCGCGAACGGCATGTTCGAGCCGCTGTGGAACCGCAATTACATCGACAGCGTGCAGATCACGGCAGCGGAGGACATCGGCATCGGCAGCCGCGCGGGCTACTACGACCACGCGGGCGCGCTGCGGGACCTGATCCAGAACCACATGCTGCAGCTGCTGTGCCACGTGGCGATGGAGCCACCGGTGAGCTTCACGGCGGAGGAGGTGCGCAACGAGAAGGTGAAGGTGCTGCACGCGATCAGGGCGCCAACCGCGGAGGAGGTGGCGGAGATGGCGGTGAGAGCCCAGTACGGCGCCGGCCACGCGGGCGGGGAAGACGTGGCGGGTTACCTCGAAGAGGAGGGCGTGCGCGCGGGATCGACGACGGAGACCTACGCGGCGTTGCGCCTGGAGGTGGATAACTGGCGTTGGGCGGGCGTACCGTTCTACCTGCGCGCTGGTAAGCGGCTGGCGCGCAAGATCACGGAGATCGCGGTGACGCTCAAGCCGGTCCCGCACCTGGCGTTCAGCCAGGACGGCTCTTTGGGCGTGAGGCCGAACCAGCTGATCCTGACGTTGCAGCCAAACGAGGGCGTGACGCTGCAGCTCGGGGCGAAGATCCCGGGCACGCGCATGATCATCCGTCCGGTGAACATGGAGTTCCTGTACGGCACGGCGTTTCTGTCGCAGTCGCCGGAGGCCTACGAGCGCCTGATCATGGACGCGATGCGGGGAGACCCGACGCTGTTTACGCGCAATGACGAGGTGGAGGCACAGTGGTGCATCTGCGATCCGATCCTGACGGAGTGGGAGGCGCAGCAGGAGGCGCTGCCGCAGTACGAGGCAGGCTCGCAGGGCCCGGCGCAGGCCGATGACATCTTGCGAGAGGGTCATAGCTGGAGAGCGATCTGACGTGCCGGCCGTCAGCGACGCCGTATGGAGCGCGCAGGGCACGACACCGGACGCGATCGAAGCGGCGCTGCGCGAGCTGCTGAAGGAGCGGCACACCGAGAACGGCGGCTACGTGCCGGCGAGAGTCCTGAACATGGTGGCGTTCGTGGACAGGGAATGGAGCGGCGAGATCGCCAACCGCCTGCGCGGCGTGGGCCGCTACCACGCGTCGCGCACGATCGTGCTGTCCTATGACCCAAAGCACGAGCGGCTGGACGCGCACGCGTCGGTGGCCTCCGAAGGCGATCCGGCGCCGGGCGAGCTGGCGCTGCTGCGCGAGACGGTGGTAGTGGAGATCGGCGAGCGCCACCTGGACGACCTGCTGACGATCGTGGGCCCGCTGGTGGTGAGCGACATGCCGACGCTGCTGTGGTCGCCGCACGGCCACCCGGAGGCGGTGGATGCGCTGCTGAGCCTGGCGCAGGCGGTGCTGTTGGACTCGATCGACGAGCCCGTGTGGCGCGAGGCGGTGGAGCGCGCAGAGGAGCTGTCGAGAAGGGCTTATGTAGTGGATCTGGCGTGGTTGCGCTCGATGCCGTGGCGAGAGCGGATCGCGAGCACGTTCGACCCGCGTGAGATGCGCCCTGAGCTAAACAGGATCGCGGAGCTGAGCGTGAGGCACCACCCTGAGAGCACGGTGGCGGCGGTGCTGCTGGTCGGTTGGCTGGCGTCGCGACTGGGCTGGGAGACGAGCCCGTTGATCGCGCGCGAGGGGGTTCTGGCTGGCAGCGCCCATGCGCACCGTCAGGACATAGCGCTGCTCCTCGAGAAGGAGCCAAAGCAGACTGTGAAGGGCCTGGCGGGACTGACGTTGAAGACAACGTCGGGCGTGGAGCTGTCGCTGGACCGTGCGCCGGGCGGCCTGAAAGCCCACCGGCACGACGCTGGAGGCGCGGAGCACGAGTGGACGATTCTCGGCGCGTCGCGGGGCGAGGCGGGAGTGCTGGGCGAGGGCATCCGCCAGGCGCTGCTGCGCGACCCGACGTATGTGCCGGCACTGAGGGCGGCACAGGCGATGCTGCGGTGAGGGACGCCGGTGAGCATCGGCAGCACAGGCGATGCCGCAGTGAGGGCGGCGCAGGCGTTGCTGCGATGAGGGACGCCGGTGAGCATCGGCAGGTGGAGTGGCTGCTGTGACTCGCCTCTGCACGTTGGCTGACGCGGAGTCGGTCGCCAAGCGCGCGGCGCGTGAAATCGCCCAACACATGAAACGCGCGCGCGCGCAGCGCGGCGTGGCACACGTGGCGCTGAGCGGAGGCACGACCCCCGAACGCGCCTACGAACTGCTGGCTGAGACGGTCGAGGATTGGCAGGACATCGAGGTGTGGTTTGCGGACGAGCGCTGTGTGGGCCCGCAGGACGCGGAGAGCAACTACCGCATGGCAAAGGAGAAGCTGCTGGACCGCATCGCGCTGGAGCCCGCGCGGGTGCATCGTATGGAGGGCGAGCTGGGGCCGGAGCAGGGAGCGAAGCGCTACGCGGAAGCGTTGCGCAGCAACGCAACCCCCGGCGGACACGACGCGCCGGCGCCGGATGCCGCAGGGGCGCGCACCGTGCTTGAGGAGAGAGTCGCGCCAACGCATCTCCATCACGGCATACCTGTGCTGGACATCGTCGTGCTCGGCATCGGCCCCGACGGCCACGTAGCTTCACTGTTCCCCGACGCCCCGACACTGGAGGCGGGCGGGGAGGCGGTGTGCCTGCCGGTGCACCACTCCCCCAAGCCCCCGCCCGAACGAATCACGCTCAGCTTGGCGATGTTGCGTGCGGCCAGGAGCTGCCTGCTGCTGGCCACGAGCGCCGGTAAGCGCGAAGCGGTGACAACGGCCCTGGCAGAACCCACGCAGCGCGTGCCGGCGAGTTTGCTGAGACGCGAGCGCCTGACTGTTATCGTCGATGATGCGGCCTCGCCGCCTCCCCCTGCGGCCCATGCAGATGCGAATTATGAGAACTTTGAGTGAACCGTTTGACGCCGGGGTACGTAGAGTAGAGGTCAGCGGAGCGATGCCAGCCACCTATTCCCAGGACGCGCCTGCCCTCATGGACATACCCGAGCTGTCGAGTCCCGCTGACGCGACGGCGGTGCTCCAAGCCACCCGTGGGCTCACGTTGGAGCTGGTGGCGCACCTGAGCGAGGAGGATTTGGAGCGCCAGCCGTCGCCGATCATGAGCCCGCTGGTGTGGGACCTGGCGCACATCGCGGCGTACGAGGACCTGTGGCTGGCACACCGCTACGCGGGCCTTGAGCTGCTGCGCCCGGACCTGGCGGAATGCTATGACGCCTTCGAGACTCCCCGCGAAAGGCGCGGTGAGATCGAGCTGCTGGATACGGCGCAGACGAAGGCGTACATGGAAGACGTGAGCGAGCGCATTGAGATGGTCATTGCCCGTCAGGGCATCGGCGATGGGGTGCTGCACGAGATGGTGGTGCGCCACGAGCTGCAGCACACCGAGACGATGCGCCAGACGATGGCGATGGCGGGTCTGCTCCCACCCGGCGAGCCGCCGCGGCTCGCGCTCGACGGCGCCTCCTCCCTCCCTGCCGCTGGTGGCGACGGTGCCGAGCTTGACGAGCAGCGCTGGCTCGAGATCCCCGCGGGCACCTTCGAGATGGGCGCCGGCGAGGAGGGCTTCGCCTACGACAACGAGCGCCCCCGCCACGTGCAGGAGACGCCGGCATTTCGCATCGCAAGGCACCCGGTTGGCAAAGCCAGCTGGATGCAGTTCAGCGAGAGTGGCGGATATGAGCGACGCGAGTGGTGGTCGGACGAGGGCTGGGCGTGGAAGGAGCAGTACGACATCACCCACCACCCGGACGCGGCCGCGGGGGATCCGAGAGAGCCCGTGTGCCACGTCGGCTGGTTCGAGGCCGACGCCTTCGCAAGAGCCCATTCGGCGCGGCTGCCGACGGAGGCCGAGTGGGAGAAGGCGGCGACCTGGGAGCAGCAGACGAGCGTCCCGCCCACCCCGCCGCCCCTGGCCGTCGGCTCGGACGACGCGATGCACGCCGGCGCAGGCGCGCGCGGCGCACTGGTGGGGGTCGGCCGTGTGTGGGAGTGGACGAGTACGAGCTTCCACGGCTACCCGGGCTTCCGTGCATACCCGTACCGCGAGTACTCGGAGGTGTTCTTCGGCGAGCGCTACAAGGTGCTGCGAGGAGGCTCGTGGGCGACGAGCGCGAGAGTGGCGACGAAGACGTTCCGCAACTGGGATCTCCCCGAGCGCAGGCAGATATTCGCCGGCGTGCGCCTGGCAAGGGATGTCTGAGATCCCATGAACAAGCCGGTGCAGAAACGATCCACATCGACCCCTACCGCCGAGATCAGGCGGGGAAGGCGCGAGACCACCATATGAACCTACCTGCCCAAGAAGCTATCCGCATCGACTCCTATCTAGGCGAAGGCGACGAGCGCTCGCTCGCAACGGACGCGCGCGAGGGTCTGACAAGGCCGTTCAAGGAGCTGCCTCCGAAGCACTTCTACGACGAACGCGGCGCGGAGCTGTTCGACCGGATTTGCGAGCTGCCGGAGTACTACCCGACGCGCACGGAGCGCTCGATCCTGGATGCCGCGGCGCCGAAGCTCGCGCAGTTCACTGGCGCGGTGGAGCTGGTGGAGTTGGGCTCGGGCACAGCGGCCAAGACGCGGGTGCTGCTGGACGCGATGCAGGAGGCGGGCACGCTGGAGCGCTACGTCCCGGTGGACGTGACGGAGGCGATGGTGAGGGACTGTGCGAGGGAGCTGACGAATGAGTACCCGGGCCTGCGCGTGCACGGCGTGGTCGGCGACTTCGAGCGCCACCTGGACCGCGTGCCGGCGAGCGAGGGGGCGCGCCTGGTGGTGTTCCTGGGCGGCACGATCGGCAACTTCCCGCCGGAGGACCGCAGGGCCTTCCTGCGCCAGATCGCAGCGCTGTTGCGCCCGGGCGACCATCTGTTGATGGGGACGGACCTGGTGAAGGATCCGAGCGTGCTGGAGGCGGCCTACGACGACGAGCAGGGCGTCACGGCGGAGTTCAACCGCAACCTGCTGCACGTCATGAACCGCGAGCTGGACGCGGACTTCGACCCCGAGGACTTCGAGCACGTGGCGAAGTTCGACCGCCAGAACGAGTGGATCGAGATGCGCCTGCGCTCCAGGCGCAAGCACACGGTGACGGTCAAGGCGCTGGAGCTGCCAGTCCACTTCCAGGCGGGCGAGGAGATGCGCACGGAGATCAGCGCCAAGTTCACGCGCGAGCGTGTGGGCGAGGACCTGGCGGAGGCGGGATTGGATCTGGTGCAGTGGCTGACGGACCCCGAGGAGCAGTTCGCCCTGACCCTCTCGGCGCCGACCGCCTAACGCCGACCGCCTAAGGCAGATAGGCTGCGCCACGCAATGCGCATCGAGGGCAGCTCAGCGATAGTCGTCGGCGGGGCCTCCGGGCTCGGCGAGGCGACTGCGCGTCGCCTGCACGCGCAGGGCGCCGTGCTGACGATCGCCGACGTCAACGCGGAGAAGGGCCAGGCGCTGGCCGACGAGTTGGGCGCACGCTTCGCGGCATGCGACGTGCGTGAGGAGACCCAGGTGCAGGCAGCCGTCGAGCTGGCCGCAAACGCAAGCGGCGGTCTGCGCATCGCCGTGTGTTGCGCGGGCATCGGCTGGGCCCAGAAGGTCGCGGGCTCCAAGGGCCCGCATCCGCTGATGCCCTTCGAGGTGACCATCCAGATCAACCTGATCGGCACCTTCAACGTGCTGCGCTATGCCGCCGCCGCGATGATCACCAACGAGCCACAAGAGGGTGGCGCCGTCGGCCATAGGCCCACGAGCCAGGCCTCGCTACCTTCCCAGTCGCCCGCCGACGGCGAGCGGGGGGTCTGCGTTCACACCGCCTCGATCGCTGCCTTCGACGGGCAGGTCGGTCAGATCGCATATGCGGCCTCCAAAGGGGGCATCGTCGGCATGACCCTGCCCGCCGCGCGCGACCTCGCCCAGTACGGCATCCGCGTCAACACGATCGCACCGGGCTTGTTCGACACTCCCCTGCTGGCCGCGCTGCCCGAGGAGGCGCGCCAGAAGCTGGGCGCCGGCGTCCCCTTTCCCCCACGTTTAGGCCAGCCGGACGAGTACGCCCAACTGGCCTGTCACATGATCGAGAACCGCATGCTCAACGGCGAGACCGTCCGCTTGGATGGCGCCCTGCGCATGCCGCCGCGCTGACGCCGCGCTGACTCAGCCCAGCCGCTCCACGAGCATCGCCATGCCCATGCCGCCGGCGACGCACATGGACTCGATGCCGTAGGTGCCATCGAGCGTCTGCAGGTCGTTGATCAGCGTGGTCATGATGCGCGCGCCGGTCATGCCGAAGGGATGACCGAGCGCGATCGCGCCGCCGAACGGGTTTAGCTTCTCGCGATCGAGGCCCAGCTCGTCGATGCACGGCACGATCTGCGCCGCGAAAGCCTCGTTGATCTCCACGACGTCGATGTCCTCGATCTTCATGCCGGTCTGCTTCAGCAGCTCCCGGATCGCCGGGATCGGGCCGAGGCCCATGACCTCCGGGCGGATCGCCGCCACGGTCGAGGCAAGGATCTTGACCTTCGGCTGCAGACCCAACTCGCGGGCGCGTTCCTCGGACATGACCAAGAGCGCCGCCGCGCCGTCGTTGAGCGGACAGGCGTTGCCGGCGGTCACCGTGCCGTCCTCCTTGAAGACCGGCTTCAGCGATGCCAGGCGCTCCATCGTCGTCCCCGGCCGCGGTCCGTCGTCCTTGCTGACGATGGTCTCCGGCACCTCGACCTCGTTTCCCTCCTTGTCGGTCTCGGTGTGCGCGGGCACCGTGACGGGGACGATCTCCTTGTCGAAGTGCCCCGCCTCGACGGCCGCCACGGCGCGGGTCTGGGAGATGAGCGCCCACTCGTCCTGCGCCTCGCGGCTGACGTTGCAGCGCTCGGCGACGTTCTCGGCGGTCATCCCCATCGGGATGTAGACGTTGTAGAGCGAGCCCTCCGAGCCGTTGACCATGTGGTTGAACTCGAACTGGCTGCCGCGTCCTGTGCGCGACACCGCCTCGACGCCGGCGGCGATATAGGTGTCGCCCTCGCCGGCGCGAATCGCGTGGAAGGCCATGCGTGTCGTCTGCAGCGAGGAGGCGCAGAAGCGGTTGACCGTGCAGGCCGGCACGTGGTGGTCGATGCCGGCCACCAGCGAGGCGATGCGGCCGATGTTGTAGCCCGACTCGCCCTCCCCGTAGCCGCAGCCCATCATCACGTCGCCAATCGACGTCTGCTCCACCTGCGGGTTGCGCTCGATCAGGGCCTTCAGCGGGATCGCCGCGAGGTCGTCGGCGCGAACGGACTTGAGCGACCCCTTGGCGGCACGTCCGATGGGCGTGCGAATGGCGTTGACGATTACGGCATCGGGCATCTGGCGATCTTCTCCTTGGTCGGTCGGGGTCGGAATCCTATCCGGCGATCCCGAGGCCGGCATCCTAAGCCAGTAACCGACGCCGATCCAGAAGGTCTCGGCCAGCAGCCGGCGCCGAGCCAGGAGGCCGAGCAACCGGCCGGCCATTCTGAGTGACGTCAGTCAAGCGGCGCCGGCAGCGGCTCGATCGCCACCCGCGCCGCCTGCTCTGGGCCGATGAAGGGCGCCAGCGCCACGTAGGTGGCATGGGTGGTCAGGCTGGGCAGCTCGACCGCGCGATTGCGCATGACGCAGCTGTACATCAGCTCTCCCAGCCCCCCGCCGATCGCCTCGATCGTGATCGCCGGCGGGCGGCGGCGCTCGGAGGTCTCTTCGAAGCCCGGCTCCAGCACCGACAGATACTCGGTGATCCCAGCGTTGGCCCGCTCGGCCGCCCGCGGCGTGGCGATCAGCATGTGCAGCAGCGCCGCCTGCGCGAAGGCAGGCTCCGAGCCGAGGTAGTGCAGCAGCGCGGAGACGGCCGCTTTGACGCCGCTGGGCCAGTCGGCCTGCGCCTCATAGGCACGTTCGACCAGCGCCAGACCGCGTGCGTGACCGACCTCGTAGGTGAACAGGAAGGCCTCTTCCTTGCTGTTGAAGTGGTCGTAAAAGGTCTGCAGCGACATCGCCGCCTCGCCGGCGATCTTCTCCACCGTCAGGTCGGCATAGCCATCCGCTGCCGTCAGGTTGGCCACGGCATCCAGAATGCGCTCGCGCTGGCTGTACAGCGTGAAGCTGCGTAGGACGTTGGTCATGCCTCGCGCCAGCCCCAGATCGCCGCCTGCACCGGAGGCAAGCGTCCCGGGCGCGCGCCCGCCGCGCAGGCCGGTGTAGGCCGGCGTTTCCCGCGCTGGTTCCTCGAACTGGACGAGCGCGGCAGGCGTCGGGCGGTAGCAGGTGACCCAGCGCATCAGGTCGGGCACCAGCTGGCGCAGCTCCGCGCGCTGGCCGTGACGCACGCGGCTGTAGATGATCCTGTTCAACCCGCCTACGACGGCCCTGACCACGGCGGTGGGAACGGCGTCGTCTGGCCCCTGCTGGAGCATCCCGCGCACGAAGTTCCGGTACTCCTCGACGGCAAGCTCACGGCGCTCGATGCCGGCAGGTCCCGCCGCGACGATCTCCACCATGTTCAGGCGCGCCGCACCCGGATTGTCGATCGTCGCCTCGAACAGCGCCCTGATCGCCGCTTCCACGCCCTTCTGCAGACCGTCGCCCTCAGCTTCGCGGTAGGCCTTGATCGCCCTGCGCCTGCCGGCTTCGGCGATCACGTCGAAGGTCGCCAGCAGGCACTCCTGCTTGTTGGAAAAGTGCTCGTAGAAAGTCTTGCGCGATACGCCCGCGCGTCCCACCAAATCGGCGATCGTGGTGGCGCGGTAGCCCTTCTCCCCCACCGAGTCGATCATCGCCACGAGTAGACGCCTCAGCTGATCGGCGGCCACCTCCTCGCGCGGCAGCGCCTGCGAGCCACGCGGCAGCGTGCGGCGGGTGGCACGGTCAGAGCGACCTGAACGGTCAGGACGATCCGGGCGATCTGGGCGACTGGCGGAAGGTTTCACTGGCAAATCTGCGTCGAGTAGGCTATCGTACCGATGCGTTAGTACATCACTCTGATTCCAGGGTTTTCGTGTCTCAAGTTACTTGACAAGATAATAAGAACTTGTTCTTATGGGCGAGCCGCACCGGGACGCAATCTGATCTGCACCGCACACAAGCTTGAGCACCGCCTGCTACCCCATTAGGCGGAGCTCAGGGAGCCTCCAGTGTCTGTCCCCATGGGCGCTGGCTGGCCTCTCACCGGGCGCCGTGACCAATCGACCCTGGTCACGGCGCCCTCTTTCTTCTCGCAGCCCACGCCCGCGCAGGACCAAATCACATCACAGATCCAGCCGGCTCACGCCCAGCTCGTCGAAGCCGACGTGGTGCGCCAGCTCGTGGCGCACCGTACGCGTGACCTGGCCGCGCAGCAAATCGGGGTCGTGCCCAAAGTCGCGTCGCAGTGTGTCCCTGAAGATCACGATGCGATCGTGAGTGTCGTCGCGATGGCTCTGACCTCCCTGGTAAAGGCCATAGGCCCCCACGCGGCGCCCGCCGTCGGAGACGACGACCGCCACGTGGCGCAGAGCGTTGCGCAGCAGGTCGGGCAGGTCATCGAGCGCGTCGCGCACGAGCTCTTCGAAATCCCGATCGTTGAGGGGGTCGAGTTCCATGAACTCGCTTTCTTCGGGATCCACGGCCAGCCCTTCGCGCGCCAGTTCCTCCGAGCGCAGCACGAGCTGTTCGAACTCCCCCTCCGACTGCGGGTCGCGCCAGTCGGCTAGGCGCACCGCCACAAATGCCGCACAGCCCAGGACCACCGCGGCGATCGCCACACCCAGCGCGACGTCCTCCACCAGCCGCACAAAGCCGATCGTGCTGAAGCCCTGCCCCACCACGACCACCACCAGTCCCAGCGACATGGCCACAACGGCTGCCACGCCGATACGTCGCAGATTGCCGAAGGCGCCTGGCGACCTCGACCCGCGCACAATCTCCGCCTACTTGAGCGTGCGGGCGATCACGAGCCGCTGAATCTCGTTGGTGCCCTCGTAGATCTGGGTGATCTTGGCGTCCCGCATCATGCGCTCGACGGGATACTCCTTGACGTAGCCGTAGCCTCCGAGCACCTGCACGGCCTCGACCGTCACGGCCATGGCGGTGTCCGAGCAGAAGACCTTGGCCATCGACGAATACTGCGCCCGCATCGGGTCTGAGCGATCGGCCATCGCGCAGGCCTTGTACAGGATCTCGCGCGCCGCGGCCGTCTTGATCTGCATGTCGGCCAGCTTGAACTGGATCGCCTGAAACTCGTTGATCGCCTTGCCGAACTGGCGGCGCTCGCGAGCGTAGGCGATGGCGTAGTCGGTCGCCCCCTGGGCGATCCCCACAGCCTGAGCCGCCGCACCCAGGCGGGTGCGCTCGAGCGTGGCCAGCGCCACCTTCAGACCGCGGCCGACCTCACCGATGACGTTCTCATGAGGAACCCTTACGTCCTCGAAGATCGGCTGCCCCGTTGGTGAGGCGCGGATGCCGAGCTTGTGCTCGAGCTTGCCCACGCTGAACCCAGGCCTGTCGGCCTCGACTACGAACGCCGTGATCCGCCGGCTCTCGCGGTCGGTGACGGCGAAGCAGATGTAGAAGTCCGCCACACCCAAGTTCGAGATCCAGTTCTTGGTGCCGTTGATCACCCATTCGTCGCCGTCTCTGACTGCCGTCGTCTTCATCCCCGCGGGGTCCGAGCCAGCCTCGGGCTCGGACAGCGCAAAGGCCGGCGACCACTCCCCGCTGGCGCACTTCGGCAGGGTACGCTCCTTAAGCTCCTCGGAGCCGAACAGCTGGATCGGCAACGTCCCCAGCTCCTGCACCATCAGAATCAGCGCACAGGCCGCATCGACCTTGGCGATCTCCTCGACGGCCATGTTCAGCATCAGCGTGCCCGTGCCGGTGCCGCCGTACTCAATCGGGAAGGGCAGACCGAGAATGTCCTGTTCGCCCAAGATCTTGCGGATGTCCCAGGGATATTCCGCCCGCTCGTCGATCTCGGCTGCACGCGGCGCGATCTTCTCGCGCGCGATCTCGCCGATCGTGGCGCAGAAGTCCAGGTGCTCCTGCGGGATCGTGTAGACGTCGCTCAATACCTCCATAGCGGTGATCCTACTAGCCGCTACGCTCCGTCGATGAACCCAGACGGTAAGTCTTCGGAGATCGGCGTCGATCCGGAGCAGGTCGAGCGTTGGCTCGCGCAGGACGACCCACCGGCACAGGTGATCGACGTGCGCGAGGCCTACGAGCGCGAGGCCGGCCACATCGCGGGAACGCGCCACATCGACTTCACCAGCCTCACAGCCGAGGCCGCCACGATCGCCCGGGAGCGTCGGGTTGTCTTCTACTGCCGTGTCGGCTCACGCTCGGACGTCGCCGCTCAGGCCTTTCGCGGTGCTGGCTTCGAGGCGTACTCTATGCGCGGCGGCCTCCTGCGCTGGGCGGAGGAGGATCGCCCGCTCGTCCCTGAGGGCGGTCACGTGGCCGCTCACTAGCAGGGCAAAGGAGGCAGTGCATTTGTCCTTTTTCGAGCGCGTATAACTATCGTAATACTCTTTACAGAACACAATCACATCCACGAGCGAGTAGAGGAGATCCACATGGAGGCCGCCGAGTACCCAGGAGTGACCATTGGCGAGGGCTATGCCGTCGGCACCCTCGACGCCCTCGGCGACGGCCCCGGCTTTCGCAAGGTCCGCAAGGGCCTGGGCGTGACCGCCTTCGGGGTCAACGCGATCGTGATGCCAGCCGGCTATGAAAGCGGCAGCCACTACCACGACGTCCAGGAGGAGCTGTACTTCGTCCACCGCGGCACGCTCGAGATGGAGTTCGGCGACGGCTCGGTGCAGCGCTTGCCGGAGGGCGCCTTTGCGCGTGTCGATGCTGCGACGCTGCGTAAGATACGCAACGTCGGGGACAGCGATGCCGTCTACCTCTGCGCCGGCGGCAAGGACGGCTATGTCGGGCGCGACGGGCGGATGCCCGAGGGCGAGACCCGCATCGGCGGCGGACCACCCGGCGTGGCGCACTGAAGCGCAGACCCGCGTCGGCGGCGGGACCACCCGGGGCGTGGCCCACTGACGGAGATCAGTTCAGCAACTCTTTGACATAGCGCTGATGGAGCTGCCCCAGGGGCGTCTTTTCAGGTTCGAAGCCGATCGAGTCAAAGAAGTTCCCAGCCAGCGGCGCCCAGACCAAGGCGAAGAAGATCCCGAACGTCAGCACGGTGGCGCGCAGTGCGCGCGAGCGCGAGAGCGCTGCCATCGGCAGCCCCCACAGCACGTACCAAGGCAGCACCCAACTGAGGGCGACCAGCAGCGCCACCGAGGCCCAGCCGGCCGCTGTCAGTGTGTCCCGCCTGCGCCAGGCCAGCACGCAGACGAGCGCAACCCACGCTACGAGCAGCACGCTGAGCGCGTGACGCAGGCCGTTGGTCTCACCGCCGCTGCCCCCCGCCAGGCCAATCAGGTTGGATGGGCTCATGACTGTCACAAGGCGCCCCTGAGTGCTGAGGTCGGGCAGATGCAGGCCGAAGGCCATCACACTCACGACGGCCATCACCGCTCCAGCCGCAACCATCCCCAGGACCACCTGAACGAAGCGCCGCGGAGTTCGCAGCAGGCCCGCCAGGACCACCGGCAGGAGGATGGCGGCTGAGGCTTTAATGGCCACGGCCGCGACCAGCGCGGCGCCCGCCCCGAGCTCCAGCGGCGTGAGCGGGAGCAGCAGCCCCCACAGTCGCCGAGCCAGGCCGCGTGATGCCTGCCCGTCAAGCCGAGATTGCTCGGGCGACTCACGCGCGATCCCGGCGACCCCCGCGAGGCCCCCGCGCAGCAGCAGGTAGAAGGCCAGCACGACCAAAAACATCATGAGGAAGTCGTTGTGCTCGCCCCCCAGCCCCCACACGAGCACGACAGGGTTGAGGCCTACGAAGACGATCGCCTGCACGGGATCGCGTCCGAGCAGGCGGGCGCACTTCCACACCAGCAGGATGGTCCCCAGACTGGCGGCCATCAGGAGAGCCTTGAACGCCCAAAAGGAAGCGGCTACGCCCAGCGGCACGACGACGAAGGTGATTAGCGTGAACAGCGGACCGTAGGGGCTCAGTAGGTGATGCCAGTTGCTGAGATCGAAGCTGGGGTCGTTGTGCGGCTCGTAGATCGGGATGGTGGTGTAGGGGTTGAGGTGGTGCACGACCTCCATGCGGGCGTAGTTGACGTAGTTGAAGATGTCCGTCAGCGCCAGCGGCGGGGAGAGAAAGAGGATCACGTGCACGCACACCACGGCTGCAATCACCCAGCGGGTGGGCAGGCGCGGTATGTAGCGCAGGCCCAATATGTAGGCCGCGTACATCGTCAGCAGCGAGACTGTGAAGAGGTACTTGATGGTTTCCCCGCGCGGGAAGCCCGGCCACAGTCCTCCCAGGGGCCCCGCTAGCCAGCCAGGGAAGAAATGCGCGTGCGACGGCGGAAAGGTGGGACGATCGGCCGACGCCACGACGATCAGCAGGCTTCCAAGGAGAATCACCAGCAGCGCAGTAGTGGCGATGACCACGGCTCGGCGCGACGCGAGCCGCGCGTGCTCGCTGTCGCTGTCGTGGTCGCCAACGCCGGCAGCGCCACGCTCGCGGGCATCGCCGAGAAGGGGTTTCCTGAGGGGAAGTGTCGTGGCGTCGCTGGACATGCTGAGGGCCCGCACGACGTGCGGGCCCTCAAGATTAGGGCCTGAACCCTAAGCGAACATTTGTCGCGGTCTACAGAGCGTTGACGTTGACGGCCTTCGG
Organism: uncultured Solirubrobacterales bacterium; assembly: GCA_963715515.1. GTDB lineage: Bacteria > Actinomycetota > Thermoleophilia > Solirubrobacterales > Solirubrobacteraceae > Palsa-744. Next base: position 2,389,491 of record OY970249.1, on the reverse strand, counting down.
GCCCTTGTCGCCCTGCTCGGCGTCGTAGGACACCTTGGCGCCCTCCTGCAGCGAGCGATAACCCTCGCCGTTGATGCCGGTGTGGTGAACGAACAGATCCTTGTCGCCATCATCGGGGGTGATGAAGCCGAATCCCTTGTCGTCGCTGAACCACTTCACGGTGCCGGTAGGCATGTGATCTTCCTCCACGGTACGTGCGTGCTGCTGCGCGGAGGATGCTGCAAAGAGCTTCGACCTGCGAGAGCCTGCACTGCTTTTCGCCGGTCTTTGGGCCGGCCATACGCCCGGGAAGGTAGCAGGTACCCCTGCGTATGTGTTAGCAAGTGGTATATGCCGCTTGCCCTGAAACGATTGCTGCCGCCCGGCGCCCCGTCGAACGGCCCGGGAGATCGTGGACGGCCTCGGCCTGAGCACGCCGCACCTGAGCACGCCCCAAGCTCCAGGGCGTCCGTACTTAGTGCTCAACATGGTCAGCACCGTCAACGGCCGCGCAACAATTGGCGGGAACTCGGGGTCGCTCGGCAACCAGGCGGACCGTGAGCTGTTCCACGGGCTGCGCACCGTGGTCGATGCCGTCATGATCGGCGCCGGCACGGCACGCTCGGAGCGCTATCGGCGACTCGTGCGCGACCAGGACGCCCGCGAGTTGCGTCGCGAGCGCGGCCTCGCCGAGGAACCGCTCGCCTGCATCGTCTCCGGGCGCCTGGCGCTCGCCGGGGACATCCCGCTGCTGGAGGACCCGCAGGCTCGGGTAGCGATCCTGACCTCCTCGCAGGCAAGCCTCACCGACGGCGCAAGCGGGGCTCGGTTCAAGGCACAGATCGACTACGTACGTACCGCCCGCGACGGGCGCCTGGACCTGCCCGGCGCGCTGGCGGAGCTGGGCGGGCGCTTCGCGGTACGCACGGTGCTGTGCGAGGGCGGTCCCCACCTGAACTCGCAGCTGTTGGCCGCGGGACTGGTGGACGAGCTGTTTCTCTCGCTCGCCCCCAAGCTGGCGGGCGGGGACGCGACGAGCGAGGCGCTGCGGATCCTCGCCGGCGTCGATCTCGACCCTCCGGTCGAACTCGAGCTGCTGAGCGCGCTGGAGAGCCAATCGCACCTCTTCCTGCGCTATGGCGTGCGAGGCGCCAGGACCGACGCGGGATAGGCCGTTCTCAGGGCTCCTCGACGGAAGCCGGCGGCCGCTCGCCTCGGACGCGCTCGTCCGGGCGTCTCGGCTGAGCGACGATCGCGACGTTGAGCACGACGCTGTTGGGCACCATCACCGAGCCGTCGTCGGTGGCGAAGGTGGTGTAGAGCAGCCCCAGCGAGCTGACGATGCCTTCGATCTGGCCGGCGAGCGGCCCTCCCTGCAGGCGCACGCGCTCACCCACCCGAAAGGGTCCGGCGCTGAGCAGCACAGTGCCGGCGATCAGGTTGCCGAGCGTCTGCTGGGCCGCGAGACCGAGGATCACGGCGGTGAAGGCGCCCCCCAGGAGCAGCGTGGCGGGATCCACGCCGGCCACGCCCAGCGCCACCAGCAACGCGACGGCCACCGTCAGCAGGCGGATCAGAAAACCGACGGTGCCGGCGGTGGCGGGCTCCATACGGCGGAACAGCGCGGGGCCCAGGCCGCGCCCGACATCGCGCGCAAGCCGCCAGCCGAGCACGACGAGCGCCACTACCACGACGACCTTCAGCGGCCCTTCGAGTTCCTTCGCGGTGCTCTTGCCGAGCAGGCTTTCGCGACTGTCGTAGGCGACGACGACGCCCACGAAGAGCACCGCCAGCAGCAGCGCCTCCACGCGGGCGCGGCGTGCAGCACCGCGGCTGACCTGCTGCGCCAGCCCGACTTCCTGCCAGGACTGGCTGCGCGTTTCGAACATCTTCGGGGGGGTCTTCGGCAGGGGCATCACGTCCCTCAATCATCTACCCTTCGGCGGCGATGAGTGCCGCCACGCTGCGCAAGCTGGTCCTTCCGGCCGTCATCCTCGGCATCCTGCTGATCGTGGTGGCGGTCGTCTACTTCACCACCGCCGAGCACGCGCTGCCGGCGTTCTTCCCCGGTCACGTCGCGGCGGGCAGTGCCGAGGCCGATCAGCACCACACCAAGCACGGCATCGCCGCGCTGGTCGTGGCTCTGGCGTGCTTCGTCTTCGCCTGGTTTCAGACCGGTCCGAAGACCAGCTCGGCCGGATCCAGCGCGTAGGCGTCGATCCAGTGTAGGCGTCAGTCCAGCGCCCAGGCGTGGATCCAGCGCGCGTCAGTCCAGCGCGAAGACGACCGTACAGAGCAGCCCCAGCGCGATGCAGTAGTAGCCGAAGGGCGTGAGCCGGTTGGTCTGGAAGAAGCGCAGCAGAAACTTGACAGCCAGGAAGGTAGTCGCCGCCGCGCAGAGCCCCGCGACAAGCGCGGGCCCGCGCACGCCGTTGCCCTGCGAGCCCGCAAGTTCCGGCACCTTCAGAGCGGCGGCTGCGAGGATGACGGGCGTGGCAAGCAGGAAGCTGTAGCGCGCGGCGTCCTCGTTGGAGAGTCCCACTAGCAGCCCGCCACCCATCGAGAAGCCCGAGCGCGAGATGCCAGGCACGAGCGCCGCCGCCTGCGAGACGCCGACGGAGGAGGCCTGGCGCCAGCTGAGCCGCGCGATGCGCTCATCGCCGTCGCCCAGATAGTCCCCAGGCTGCGGCTGACGGCGGCGCAGGCGCTCGAAGAGCAGCAGCGCGACGCCGTTGACGATCAGGAAGGCGGCGCCGAGTGAGGGCGAGGCGAAGAGCTTGCGCAGCGGTTCCTGCAGCAGCAGGCCGATGATCCCCACCGGAATGGTGCCGGCCACCAGCAGCCACCCCAGGCGCGCGTCGACATCGTCGTCGCGGATCTCGCGCAGCCGCAGCGAGCGCCAGAGCCCCTTGACGATCCGCACCCAGTCCTTCCAAAAGAAGCCCAGCAGCACGAGCGACGTGGCCAGGTGGGTGGCGACGAGGAAGGTGAGGAAGAAGGGATCGTTCTGGTGGATGTTCCAGCCGGCGAGCCGCGGCAGAACGACGGCGTGCCCGAGCGAGGAGATCGGGAAGGGCTCGGCGATGCCCTGCGTGAGGCCAAGGATGACGGCCTCGAAGTAGGAAATAGGATGCACGCGCGCGAAAGCTTATGGATTGCGCCCGCTTGACGACGGCGTAGGGCGCCATTACGCGCGCCATCTCGGGACATAGCTGAAGGCATTCACTTCGTCTTCACCGCTTATTTACCCGCGAGCTGGCCGACATGTGGGATTGTCAACCAGTCGTCACGATGCAGCTGCGAACTCTCAACGCCTGCGGTCGCCTCGCGGTGCTGCTGCTTGGGGCTGTGTTCGCGCTGCTGGCAGCCGCGGCGAGCGCCAGCCCGCGCCTCGCCATCCCGCGGGTAGCCAGCCCGCGGCTCGCGGGCCGACACGCTTCGCTTCCGCTCAAAGCCATCTTCGGCCCCGTCACGCTGCCCAATGGCTCCTCGGCATTCCCGGTCTACCACCGGCTGGGAGTTCAGGTGTTGGAGCTGGAGCTGCCGTGGGACGAAGTGGCGCAGAGCCGTCCGAGCGACCCGACCGACCCCGCGGATCCCGCCTATCGCTGGCCGGCGTACCTCGACGGCGCGATCGACCAGGCCGCGCGGTATGGGATCGCTATCGCGCTCGTAGTCGAGGGCTTTCCTGCGTGGTCCAATGGCGGACGCGCGTCCGAGTGGGCGCCCGACAACCCGATGGACTACGCCGATTTCCTGCGGGCCGCCAGCCGCCGCTACCCGAGCGTCGGCCACTGGATGATCCTCGACGAGGTCAACAGCACGCGTAACTTCCAGCCGCTGCCTGCGGACTCGCCGGAAGGCCCCGAGCGCTACGCCCAACTGCTCGACGACGCCTACGGCGCCCTGAAGGCAGTGCGCCCCACCAACCTGGTCATCGGCGGCATGACCTACTCGGCGGGCGTCATCGGAACGCACGACTTCATCCGTTGGATGCGCCTCCCGAACGGCAGGCCGCCGCGCATGGACTACTACGGCCACAACCCCTACTCGGTCCGCTTTCCGAGGCTGGGTGAGAAACCCTTCTCTCCGCTCGTGTGCGACATCAACGACATCAACACTCTGGAGAGCCAGCTGGTGGGCGTTTACAGAGCCTCGGGCCACGTCCCCAAGCTGTGGCTGTCGGAGTTCGGCATCAGCGACAGCTCCAACCCCTCCTTCGACTACTACGTCAGTCGCCCCGTGCAGGCGCGCTGGGTCACGGCGGCCTTCAAGCTGGTCAACTCAGTGTCCTACGTTGCGGCCCTTGGCTGGTATGAGCTGCTGGACGAACCCAGTTCCAGCAGCGGGCGCCTCACCGAGGGTCTGATGACTGCCGAAGGCACGCCGAAACCGTCCTTCTACGCCTATGCGGCGGCTCCGTAGCCTCACTCGGGTTCTTCACACTACGCCGCCTCGGTTTCTTCACATTGCCTGGCTCAGCCGCGCCTAGTGTCGCTGCCAAGTTGCCGTCGCTGCTGACATCGGGCTCTCACCGAGGCGCCACGGCGGCCTTGCCTCCGGTAGCCGGCGTGGCGCCCGGCGAGGTCGAGCAGCTTAGGACGCCGACACCTATAGCTGCGCCGGCGCGCGTGTCGCTCACCGTCAAGCGCGTGCTGGACTTGGTGGTCGCGACACTCGGCCTACTGGCACTTGCACCGCTGATGGCAGCGATAGCGCTGGCGATCAAGCTGGACTCGCCGGGGCCGGTGCTGTATCTGAACGATCGCATCGGCCAGGGCGGGCGGCGCTTCCGGCTGTGCAAGTTCCGCACGATGCACAGCCATGCGTGCCGCGGTGAGCGCTACGGCGCGGATCGCGCCGAGGAGCTGTTCCAGCAGATCATGGGCGACCCGGCGCGTCGCGAGGAGTTCGAGCGCACGCACAAGCTGCGCGGCGATCCCCGGGTGACGCGCCTGGGAGTGTTCCTGCGCAAGACCTCACTCGACGAGTTGCCTCAGCTGGTCAACGTGATCGCCGGTCAGCTCAGTCTCGTGGGACCTCGCCCGGTGATGTCCTACGAGGTGAAAAAGCTGGAGATGATCGCGCGGGGAGAGCTGAAGCGCATGAGCGACACCACCGCGCTCAGCTGCCTCCGCGGCTACTGGGAGACGGAGTGGCTGAAGCCGGGGGTGACCGGTTACTGGCAGGTGACGGCCCGCTCGAGCGTGGGCTATGAGGAGCGTATGCAGCTCGACCTGATCTACACGCTGCGCTGGTCGCTGAGGCTCGATCTGCTGATCGTGTTGCGCACGGTCGGCGCGCTCAGGGGCAGGGGCGCCTATTGAGCCCAGAGCGAGTTATTTGGAGTGCTTCCGGGTTTGCCAGACGCCTGAAACTGCCGACAAACCTTCACCCAATCGTCGCGAGATAATCACATGCATCCGACTCACCAGGGGCGAGCATGCTGGCGTGCATCGCGCCATTGTCAGCGACGGGGCCCTCTAGATGCCGCGCGCCCTGCTCCTGTTCGAGCCCCCGGACGGCGGCGCCCCCGAGGTCGTACTGAACCTCGCCCTGACCATGAACCAGCACGGCTGGAGCGTCGTTGTGGCGGGCCCTGAGCGAACGTCGATCCGCAGACGTCTGGAAGCGGCCCACGTCGAGTACGTCTCCCTGAAGCACCTCACCCGCGGATCGACGTCTCCAGTCGCGGACCTGCGTGCCTTCAAGAGCCTCGACACGCTGCTCAGGAGGGAGCCGGTGGACGTGATCCACTGCCACTCGAGCAAGGCGGGCGTACTCGGCAGACTGGTCGGCCTGCGCCGGGGCATCCCCGTGGTCTATACCCCCCACTGCTTCGCGTTCCTGCGCGACCTGGGGCCGCTTGCGCGTCTCGTGCCGGCCTCGATCGAGCGCCTGCTGGCGCCGCTCACCTCGGCCTACGTGTGCGTGTGCGAGTCCGAGCGCCGCGCCGCGCTGAAGCTCTCGCTGGCCTCGCCGGACCGGACGCACCGCATCTACAACGGGGTCCCTGAGCCGGCCTTCGATACGACACCCGAGCAGGCGCTGCTGGACTTCAAAGGAGACGGGATTCTGATCGGAGCGGTGACGGTCCTGCGCAGGCAGAAGCGCCTGGACATCCTCATCGACGCGATCCCCACGGTGCTCGCCCAGTCCCCGCGGGCGCGCTTCGCGATCGTGGGCAACGGCCCGATGCAGGCGCGCCTGGAAGAGCAGGCGGCGGCCCTTGGCCTGGATGAAGACCCGCGCTTCGCCTTCTTCCCGTTCAGAGCGCCGAGCGGACGCTACATGAGCGCACTGGACCTTTACGTACTCTCCTCGGCCTGGGAGGCGATGCCGATGGGCGTGCTGGAGGCGCTTTCGTGGGGAGTGCCGCAGGTGGTGACGAAGGTCGGCGGCACTGTGGAGGCGGTGACGGATGAGACGGGTCGGCTGGTCCCCCCCAAGCACTCGCCGGCGCTGGCTGAGGCGATCGTGGGAATGCTCGGCTCGCCCGACACGCTGGCCTACGCGCGCGCGGCGTCGCGCGTGCGCCACCGCGAGATGTTCGACGCCGAGCGCATGGTGCGAGAGACGGTCGGCGTCTACCGGAGCGTCGTCGCGGACGAACGGCGCAGTGACGCGCGCGATCGCGAGACCGCATTGGCTCACTGAGCCGTGTGCGGGATTGCCGGCATCTTCGACCCAGGCATGGCCACTGACGGCGAGGCGCTGGCACACGTCGTGGGGCGCATGACGGACGCGCTGATACACAGGGGGCCCGATGACGCCGGACAGTGGATCGACGCGAGCGCCGGAATCGCACTGGGGCACCGCCGCCTGTCGGTCCTCGACCTTTCCAAGGCGGGCCATCAGCCGATGGTCTCGACGGGCGGACGCTACGTGCTCAGCTGCAACGGCGAGATCTACAACTTCGCGAGGCTGCGCCCCGAACTGGAGCGCGCCGGCGCGCGCTTCGCCGGCCACGGAGACACGGAGGTCCTGCTGGCCGGCATCGAGGCGTGGGGCGTGCGCGAGACGCTGGAGCGCTGCAACGGGATGTTTGCCTTCGCGGTGTGGGACAGGCGCGAGCGGACGTTGACGCTCGCGCGCGACCGCATGGGCGAGAAGCCGCTCTATTACGGGCGGGCGGGCCGGCATATCGTCTTCGCCTCGGAGCTGTCTGCGATCCGCCGCCATCCCTATCTGCGTGAGCGAGTGGACCGGACGGCGCTGGCGGCTCACCTGCGCTACGGCTATGTGCCGGCGAGCCGGACGATCCTCGAGGGTGTCGCCAAGTTGGGGCCGGGTCAGATGCTGAGGATCGACGCGGACAGCCACGAACGCGCGAGGCCCAGAGACTGGTGGTCGCTCACCGACGTCGCACGCGCCGGCAGAGCCGCGGCAGATGACGGAGAGGCGCTGCACGAGCTTCTGCTCGACGCGGTGGGCCTGCGCCTGACGGCCGACGTCCCGCTCGGCGCGCTGCTGTCGGGCGGCGTGGACTCGTCGATGCTGGTGGCGCTGATGCAGCACGTGGGCGAGCGGCCGGTACGAACGTTCTCGGTCGGCTTCGAGGATGCGTGGTTCGACGAGGCGGGGCATGCCGCGGCGGTGGCCAAGCACCTGGGAACGGAGCACACGGAGCTGCGCATGAGCGGGAACGATGCGCTCGCCGCCGTGTCGGAGCTGGCCACGGTGTGCGACGAGCCGTTTGCGGACCCGGCGATAATCCCGACGCTGCTGATCGCGCGCCTGGCGCGCAGGCACGTGACGGTGGCGTTTGCGGGCGATGGAGGCGACGAGCTGTTCTATGGCTATCCGCGCTATCGCTGGGCCGAGCGCCTGCGGAGGTCGCTGCGAGGTATCCCACCTGGCGCACGCCGCGGAGCGGCGATCGCGGCGCGGCATATCCCCCCGGAGCCGGTCAACGGTCTCGGGCGGATGCTGGGCAGACCTGCGCACGAGCTGGCCGGCGACCGCCTGCTGAAGCTCGCGGAGCTGGCCGGGGGCGATGGCCGCGGGAGCGGTGGCGCGTCTGAGAACCTGTACGAGCGCCTACTCGCCTGCTGGCTGGACTCGCCCGTGTTGGGCGCGCGGCCGGCATTCGGCGCCGCTGGCAGCGTGTTCGACACCACCGCCGACTCGCTCGACACCGCCACCGACGCGTCGGTCAACCCGACGTTTCGTGCCGTCGACGGGGCCCTTGCGAGAGACGACGCCGCCGGGCGCATGACGCTGGCGGACTCGCTCACGTACCTACCGGACGACATCCTGACGAAGGTGGATCGCGCGAGCATGTCGGTGAGCCTGGAGGCGCGCGTGCCGCTGTTGGATCATCGCGTGGTCGAACTGGCCTGGCGTATGCCACCTCCCGATCTGCGCAGCGGCGACGGCCTCGACAAGCGCCCGCTGCGCGGGGTCCTGGAGCGCTACGTGCCGCGCGAGCTGGTGGAGCGCCCCAAGCGCGGCTTCGAAGTCCCGCTGGCCGACTGGCTGCGCGGTCCGCTGCGCCCCTGGGCGCAGGATCTGCTCTCGCGCGAGCGTCTGGCGGCCGACGGCTTCTTCGATGCGGCGGTCATCATGCGACACTGGCGCGAGCACGAGTCGGGCAGACGCAATTGGCACCGACGCCTGTGGCCCGTCCTGATGTTCCAGTCCTGGCTTTCCACAAGACATGTTTAGCGCCCGCTCGCTCAGCCGCAAACCCACGCTGGCAGCGGTCTATGGCGCGGCAATCGCGCTGGCGGCTGCGGCCGCGTGGCTGGCCAGCCTCTCGCCCCTATACCCCTGGATCGTGCTCGCGAGCGCCCTCCTCACCTACCTGGTGCTGGCGCGCCCCGAACTGTTCATGCTGGTGTTGATCGCGATCCTGCCGTGGCAGGGCGCGCTGCGCTTCCCTACGCACAGCGTGACGATCGTGAAGCTGGTGGGCGGTCTGCTGTTCGTCTCCGTGCTGCTGGCGACGCTGGTGCGCGACAGGCGGCTGCGACTCACAGCGCCGATCGGCTGGGCGGTGCTGCTGTGCACGGTGGCAACGCTGTCGCTGGCGGCGAGCGGCCTGAGCGGCGTGAGCGCGGTCGAAACGCTGCGCTACTGGACGCTGACGCTGTTTCTGTTCCTCGTCGTGCAGCTGATCGACAGCCGCGAGGCATTCCTGCGCGCGCTGCGCGTCCTCGCGGTCTCGGCGATCGTGGGCGCGGCGTGGGCGACGGTGCAGTTCCTCGACGGCAGCGTGGCACGAGCGTCGGGACCGATCAGCGATCCGAACGACTTCGCGTACTTCCTCGCCGCGATGCTCCCGTTCGTGGCGTATCTGTTGATGACCGAGCGCCGGCGATGGTGGCGGTGGCTGTGGGGCGCGGGCTTGGCATGTCTGGCGCTGGGCATCCTCGGTTCGTCCTCGCGCGGAGCGTTTGTCGCGCTGGGGGTGACGGCGCTGTGGGCGATAGCCACCCGCCGCGTGTCCCCCGTCGTGGTGGCGGGCGCGCTGACGACGATCGCGCTGATGGCCGTGCTGGCGCTGGGCATCTCGAGCGCGCGGACGTCTCAGAACCTGCAGGTGCGCCAGAACGGGCTGAGCACGAGCGTGAGCCTGCGCGAGGTGTATTGGTCGGCGGCGCTGCGCATGACGGCCAACCACCCGCTGCTGGGCATCGGTGCGGGCCGTTTCGAAGCGCTGAGCGGCGGCTACGTGCGCAATACGCCCAAGCTGGAGCACGAAATCGCGGTCAACAACACCTATCTGGGCGTGCTGAGCGAAGGCGGGGTGTTCGCGCTGCTGCTGTTCCTCGGCTTCCTCGCTGCCATCTGGCAGCAGATCCTCAAGGCCACGCCCCGCCGAGACGCGCGGGCACGCGACCCTCGGACAGGCAATCCGCAGGCACGCGACTCTCAAGCGCGCGACACTCAGGCGCGCGATCCGCACGCGCGCTATCCGCAGGCACGCGACCCGCGCGCGCCGGAGAGCTGGCTGCGCAGCGCCTTCATGGCGTCCTTCCTGCTGGCGGTCGTGGGCGGTGTCTTCTTCAGCGCGCAGCTGAGCACGCCGCTGTGGTTCATAGCCGCCTTCGCCTCGGCCCTCGCGCTGCTGCCGGCGGGCGAAGCGGCTAGGGAATGAACCGGCCTTCTTCGCCCGAGCAAGGCTCCTACGGCAGCGGTCTCGGGCACGGCGCGATCAGCTTCCTCGCCAATGCCGCGCTGGCGCTGGTCACGAGCGTGGTCGTGGCGCGACTGTACGGCATAGAGGTCATCGGCGAATATGCCCTCGCCGGCGCGCCGGCCGGTGCGGTGTGGCTGCTGTCGACGGTGCGCGAGCAGCCGGCGCTGATGCGCAAGCTGACGCCGCTGCAGCCGCGCGATCCGCAGATCACGGGCCTGTTCGCCGCGGTGCTGACATTCTCGAGCACGCTGACCGCGGCGGTCTCGCTGCTCGCGGGCCTGCTGACGTGGGTCCTGTTCACGGGCCCGATCGCACACCCGGGGCTGGTGGCGCCGGCGGAGGCGATGCTGGCGGCGTCGCTTGTATTCGTTAATACGTGCTGGAACCTGGACACGGTGCTGGGCGCGTTTCGCGCCGGCAGGCCGCTGCTGCTGTGCAGGCTGCACCAGGCGCTGGTGTACCTGGCCCTGTCGATCCCGTTGAGCCAGCTGATGCCGACAGTGTGGGGGATGATCGTGGCGTGGTACGCCTCGTGGGCTACGTCGCTGCTGCAGCGCGTGGCGAGCTGCCGCGCGTTCATGCGCCTGCGCGTGAGCGCGGCCGAGCTGCGCGGGGGCCTGAGGACGCTGCCGGAGCTGCTGCGCTTCGGCCTGCACCTGACGCCGGGCTTTCTGGCGGAGGGTGTGAGCGACGAAGCGGGAACGTGGATACTCGGCATTCTCGTAGCGCCGGTGCAGGCGATCGGCGCGTACAGCCGCGCCTGGATGATCGCAAGACGCGGCTTGGAGCTGAACTATCGCGTGACCGAGATGCTGTTCCCGACGCTCGTGGAGCGCCGTCTGGTCGAGGACCACGAGGGCTTCGACCGCGCACTGCTGGACTCGCTGCGCTACGTGGCTGTGGCGATGCTGCTGCCGGCGGCGGTCGCGGCCGGGGCGGCGGCGCCGATCATGAGCATCTACGGCCCGGGCTTCGCCGCAGCCGCCGGGGCGTTGGCGTACTTGGTGTTCGTACCGGGGATCGTCACGCTGTCGGCTGTGCAGTCGCAGGCGCTGATCGCCGAGGGCCGCGGCCTCCGCGCGTCGCTGTACGGGGTGGCGCGCGCAGTGGTGACGCTGCTGGCGGCAACGCTGTTGGCACAGGGCGGGGGCATCGACGGCGTGGGCGCGGGGATGCTCATCGGCGCTTGTGCCCAGCTCCTGCCGCTCGGAATTGGCCTGCGGCGGTCCGTGGGTGGATCTTTTGGGGAGGGGTGGTGGTCGCGCGAGGCGTCAGCGCTCGTTGGTGCGGGGATTGCGGGATTTGCAACCGCACGGCTGCTCTCCGACACATTCGCGCACGTCGCGGCGTTGGCGCTCGCCCCGACTCTGGGCCTGGGGGCGGCCGCCGTGGTGTTCGTGGCGTTGGGTGGAGTGCACGAACGCGACCGCGAGCGCGGCCGGCACGTCAGCCGTGCCGTCGGCGAGCGCGTGGGCGTGGCTTTGCGCAGGCCGCGACGCTCGTCCGGTACCCCTTGAAGCTGGAGTCGGGCAGCGTGGCTTCGATGTCGAGCGCGAGCGTGGTGTAGATGAGTCGCGAGCCGCAGCGCGCGATGCCGCTGAGCGAGACGACGACGGGCTCGTCGTAGAAGGGCGAGACCGAGCAGCTTTCTTCGACGCAGAACTGAAAGGTGAAGGTGCCGCTGGCGGTGGTCGTCGCCTGACCCCAATCGGTCCAGACGAGGTTGTGAACCGAGGTGCTGTTGTAGTAGCCGTGCGGCTTGATCGGCAGCCGATTGGGCTGGTACTGGTTCTCGACGTACACCGTGCTCGACGCCGGTAGCGAGGGCGAGACCGCCCCGGCGAGCAGCGAGCCTGCCACGGTCGCCGGGGGCGATGACGAGGCCGTCGCAGCCAACGGCGAGGCCCCGACGGCAGACGCCGAGACCTCCAAGGCAAGGAGCGCGACGAGGAGTGCGCCGCTGAGCATCGCTCGGCCTCTCATCAGGCAGCGCAGCCTAGACAGACGCCGCGTGACCCTGGTGAACTAAATGTGAAGCGATCGGCCACCCGCCGAGATGTGCGGTGTCCGCTCAACGACCGCCCGATCGGCGCCGACGGCAGACGAGATGCGCCGCTCGATTGCGCTTATCACGATGCTCGGCGCGTGCGTGGCCGGGTCGATCGGTCCGACCTCGGTGGGAGCGGCCGTGGGCCCGACCGCGGCGGCGGGCCATGTCCGCTATGCGATTCGCCCCGAAGGTGTTTGGCGGGACCCGTCGCTGACGGCGGTGCGCAGCCGCGTCGTGGTCCTGCTGCCGTGGCAGCAAGCGCTGATGCACCGACTGAAGGCGGCCAACCCGAAGCTGATCGTGCTCGAGTACAAGGACCTCGGCAACAGCAGCAGCTACCAGCCGGTGGATGGCTTCTCGACCGATGGCGTCGACTACAGCGAAGCGCTCGAGCAGCATCCGCAATGGCTTCTGCGAGACCGCCAAGGCAAGCCGATCCAGTGCTTCGGCTTTCCCTATCTGTGGGCGATGGACGTCGGCAATCCGGGCTTTCAACGAGCGTGGGCGAATGAGGTAGTCGCCGAGCTGAAGACGCAGGGCTGGGACGGCGTGTTCATCGACAACGTGGACCCGACGATCCGCTACTACCACGACCCGGCGGACGTCGCCGGATATCCCACCGACGCGGCCTACTCCAGGGCGATGACCTCGGCGCTGGCATACATCGCCCCGCGCATCCACGGGGCAGGCAAGCTGGTGATGGCGAACATCGGCTCCTGGCCCAACTATCGCGCGACGGGAATGCGCTGGCTGCGCTACCTGGACGGCGCGATGGACGAGCGCTTCACCAAGTTCATTCCCGCGCCGGGACGAGGCTATCGCTCGACGCAGGAATGGAAGACGGAGCTGGCGATCCTCCGGCAGACCCAGCGAGAGGGCAAGTGGTTCATGGGCATCGCGCAGTCCAGCGACGGCGACGTTCAGGCGGAGCGCTTCGGCTGGGCGACGATGCTGCTCGGCTCCGGCGGCCACGCGACTTTCGCCTTGCAGGACGACGCCGAATACGGCATCGAAACGTGGTTCTCGGACTACGAAGCGCCGATCGGCCGCGCGCTCGGACCGCCGTCGGCGGGGCGCTCGGGCGTGTACCGCCGTTCCTTCTCGAGGGGCCTCGTGCTGGTGAACCCAAGCTCGGGCGCGCACACCGTCCGCCTCGGCGGACGCTACTCCGGCGACGGACTGCGAGCGGCGGCGACGGTCAGGATGGCGCCCCACACGGGCCTGATCCTGGTGCGAGCCAAGTCCATACGTGGCTGATCCGTGCAGCCGGCCCACGGGCCTGATCCTGGTGCAAAGCCAAGTCCATACGTGGCTGATCCGTGCAAGCCGGCCCACGCGGAGTGATGCGAGCCCAAGGTGTGAAGAATCGGGGAGACGCCCTTCTCGGCAATATGCCTGTCGCTTAGCATCCCGGCATGACGTCACATCGCCGCCGTAGCCTTGGGCGTCTGCTGGCAGCGCTGCTCGGCACGACGATCCTGCTGATTGCTCCGGGGGCCGTGGCGAGCGCGCGGAGCCACCGCAAAGCAGCTGGGCACCACCGGCATCCCGTCAAGCGGCATCCGGCCAACCGGCATCCCGTCACCGTGCGCGGCAACGCGCTGAAGATGATCTGGGGTCCCCTGACGATGCCCGGTGGCTCCTCAGCTTTCCCGGTCTACCACCAGCTCGGAGTGCAGGTGCTCGAGCTGCAGCTCAGCTGGGCGGAAGTCGCCTCGACGCGCCCGGTCGAAGCGGGTAACCCCGCCGACCCGGCCTACCACTGGCCGGCCGCGCTGGACCAAGCAGTCGGCGAAGCCGCCCGCTATGGCATCAACCTGGCGGTGATGGTCAAGGAGACCCCCGGCTGGGCCAATGGCGGCGAGGGTTCCTCGTGGGCGCCGAACGAACCGGGCGACTATGCCACTTTCATGCAGGCGGCCAGCCGCCGCTATCCGTCGATCCACTACTGGATGATCTGGGGCGAGGTGACGCGGCCGGGGAACTTCAACCCGATGCCCGCGGACTCCCCCGTCGGTCCCGAGCGCTACGCGGTACTGCTCGACGACGCCTACGGAGCGCTCAAGGCGGTGAACCCGGCGAACATGGTGATCGGCGGCATGACCTACACGCTGGGTTTGGACACGATGGCCGAGTACCTGCAATGGCTGCGCCTACCGAACGGACAGCCACCGCGGATGGACTTCTATGGCGATAACCCCTACTCCACGCGTTACCCCAGGTTGTCCGCGCCGCCGTATTCGCCGGCGGTACGCGACATCGACGACATCGACACGCTTGAGCATGAACTGCAGGGCGTCTATGGCGGAGCGACGCCGAAGCTGTGGCTGTCGGAGTTCTCGATCTCCAGCGACGCCCCGAGCCGCGCCTTCGACTACTACGTCAGCGAGCCCGTCCAGGCAAAGTGGCTGACGGCCGCTTTCCAGCTCGCCGACTCGGTGTCCTACGTGGCCGCCCTGGGCTGGTACGAGCTGCTGGACGAACCCACGACGGTCCCCGAACGTCTGACGGAGGGACTGATGACGGCCAGCGGCCAGCCTAAGCCGGCGTTCTACGCCTACGCGCGCGTGCGCTGAGCGTCAAGCACGTCGACATACAGCTCCTGGAAGCGGTGGGCGATTTGGGGAAGCGAGAAGTGCTGCTCGATCCGCGCGCGCGCGCGATTCCCGAGCGCTTCGCGGGCGCAGGCGCCGATGTCCAGCAGCGCACCGACCTCGCGCGCCAGCGCGCGCCAGTCGCCGACTCGCACGATCCGGCCGGTGTCGGCGAGGATCATCGCGGCATCGCCCACGTCGGTGCTGACGCACGGTACCCCGCACGCCATCGCCTCGCCGAGCACGTTGGGGAAGCCCTCGCCGAACGCTGAGGAACTGACGAGCACGTCGAGCGCGTTGAACACCGCACCGGTGTCCTCCACCGGCCCCGTGAGCCGACAGCGCTCGCCGATGCCCTCCTGCGCCAGCAGGTTCATCAGCTCGCGGTTGTCCCGATCTATGTCCGGGCCGCACATGACAAAGCGCACGTCCGCTCGTGTCCTCGCCAGCTCACCGGCGGCGCGCACGAACGTGGTGTGGTCCTTCTGCGGGTCATAGCGCCCGACGATGCCGATCAACAGGTTCTCCTCCCGCGCGCCCAGTCGCCAGCGCCCCTGCGTGCGGTGGGCCTCGTCGGGCTTGAAGCGCATGAGGTCAAAGCCGTTGGGAATCACGGTCATCCGCGCGCTGTCGTAGCCGCACGCGACGTGCATCTCGGCAAGGCTCTCCGAACACGACACGACGCGGTCGGGCAGCCAGCGCTCGGTCAGCGCGCACGCGCGCGCTGTCATGCGCGAGCTGCGCTTGCTGAGCTTCGCGTCGACGCTGCCGCGCAAGCCCCAGATCACCCTTGCGCTGCCGGTGGCCCGTGCGAGCGCGCCGCCGAGGAGATCGGCGTGGTACATCCAGGTGTGGACAATCTGCGGCCGCTGCGCCGTCAGATACTGCGCGAGGCGCGCCAGCGGACGGACTTCCAAGCGCCCGCGGCGCATAGCGATCGCGCTGACGGGAACATCCAGCGCGGCGATCCGCGGAGCAAGCGGGCCGAGATCCGAGAGCGATATGACAGTCGGATGAAAACGGTCGCGGTCGATCGCGCCAAGCAGCTTCCACAGCATCATCTCGGCCCCGCCGAGCTGCAGCCCGGAGATCACATGCGTCACCCTGATCGGCCCCCGGCCGCGGGCAGGCGCCACTGGCTCGCTGATCGGCCCGTCGCCGTAGGCAGGCGCCACTGGCTCGCCGATCGACACGGGGCCGGCCGACGGCAGCAATCCAGCGGGATCGCCAAAGGCGCTCGTCATCAAGAGGCAGGCGCCTCCGACAGCGACTGCGCTGTCGGAACGCTGGGCTCGCGCCGGATGTAGTTGACGAGCAGCGCGAACAGGACTCCGAGCACCAGACCGAGGATGGCGGCCGAGCCGATGATCAGCGGCGGGCGCGGCTGGACGGTCTGTGTGGGCAGCGAGGGCGGAGAGATGACGCTGACTGTGAAGAACGTATTGCCGCGCATTAACGTCTGAAAAACCTGCAACAGGGCAACGGTGTCGTCGTGAGCAACCTGTGGCGAGGAAGTCGTGACGGCCAGCGTGATGCTGTCGTCGCCAGCCTGTGTGAACGACGTCGCTGTGCCCTCTAGCGGTCGGCCCAGCAGCTGGCGTGCGGTCGCGACGGTCGAGGCCGCACGGGCCGTCTCGGCGTAGGCGTTGATCAGCGCCTGCAGGCTTTCCTGGGCGGGGATGAAGGTGAGGTTCTTGCCCAGGACGGGGGTGAGGACCACCTTGGCCTGCGACTGATAGCGCTTGGGCCGGGTGGCGGCAAGGGCGATGCCAACGCCGAGCGTCACCAGCGCCACCAGCAGCAGCGTCGGCGCGCGTCGGCGCAGCAGTCGGCCAAGCTCGCGCAGTGTCACCTGTGAGTCGGTCATCGCTTCTTCGCTTCCTTGTCTCGATCGCGAATCATCCCACTCGCTCCGTGTGAATCCCCTGATCGCTCCATGTGAGTCGCCCTCTTGATCGCCTCATTTGGATCGCCCTCCACGACGGTGCTCGGCGTTCGGCGACGGTGTTCGTCGCTCGGGAACCGGGCGCAGACTACCGTCTTGCTCGGGCCAACACCTCGTGGTAGAGATCGGCCGTAGCGCCCGCCACGACCGCGGGATGGAACCGTGCTCGCGCCTCGCGATGGGCATCGGCGCCCAATGACCTTGCCAGAGTGGGGTTTTCCAATACCGCGAGGACCGCCGTGGCCAACGCCGCGGGCGTGGCCTCACGTGCATACAGGCCCGTGCGCTCTGCCATCAGCAGATGATTGAGCCCGGGGATGTCTATGGCACATAGCGGCAATCCGGCAGCCATCGCCTGGGCGACGGCGACCGGCGAACTCTCCTCCTCGGCGGCGTGCACGTAGAGGCTCGCCCAGCGGTACTCGTCCAGCAGTTCCTCATGCGATAGGCCGCTGAGAAAGTCAACCGCCTCGCCCAACCCAAGCTCAGCTACGAGTCTGTGCAAGCGCTCCAGCAGATGGCCGTCGCCGGCCTCGACGTTGCCGACGATGCGCAGGCGGGCACCGGGTAGGCGCCCGCGCACATGCGGCAGCGCACGGATGATCAGCTCCTGGCGCTTGCGCGGGTTCACCCAGCCAACGGTCAAGAGGACGGGCGCGGAAGACGCGGAACGCCGCGGAGCTGTGGACTGTCCGAGTGCGAAGAAGCTGGCGTCGACGGGGTTGGGGATGTCGTGCAGCTGAGCCGTCGTGCGCGGTGCGATAAGCCGCCGCACATAGGGGCTGATCACGACGATGTGCCGTGCGTGGGACAGACACCAATCCTCGGTGCGACTCCACAGCGACTGGCGCAGACGCCCGCCGCTGAGGACGCCGGCGCCCTCGGGAGCACGCTTCTCGCGTCTGAGCATCCCGTGTGGCGTGACCACATGAGGCACGCCGCTGCGGATCGCGCCGATCGTGTAGCCCACCTGGCCGTGGGCATGGACGAGCTGTGCTCCGGTTGCGTGGATCGTGCGGCGCACATACGCGGCGTCGCTCGTCCAGGACGACACCACGTGGGGAATCCGCCTGGGGGCGAGCAGGTAGTGAGCGGTCCCACCACCCGCCCCGGCCCCACCCGCGGTGTCGTCATCCCAGCGACACCGCCAGCGACGACGTGGCGGCGCCTGCCAGAAGCGCTCGCAGGAGGCCGTGTGGATCTCAAAGGCGCCGACGTCGGCAAGACCGCTCGCGAGCTGCCAGGTGACGGCCTGGATTCCGCCGATGGTCAGCGGCGGACGCTCGGGGAAGTCGCCGGCCAACAGGACACGCAGCTGCGCGCTCACGCAGCCACCAGCTCGGCCAACGCTCCGTAGTCCGCCCGCAGCACGCCGGCAAGACCCTCCTCGAAGGACACCGTCGGCTCCCAGCCAAGCAGTCGCCGTGCGCGCCCGATATCGGCGACCAGAAAAGGCCTGTCTACGACCCGCCGCCGAGCGGCGATCGAGACGACTTCGAGCGTCTGCCCGAGCAGCCTGCCAAGCGCATCCACGACATCGCCGACGGAGTGCCCGACGCCGCTGCCGACATTGACGGCGGTGTATCCGTGCAGCTCCTTCTCTACGGCCGCCGCGATCGCACGGGCGACGTCCTCGACGTAGATGTAGTCGCGCACGCTCCGCAGGTTGCCCAGCCGCACACGCCCACCGCCGCCGCGCAGCTCGCTCACCAGCCGTGGAACCAGATGAGCGTTGGCGTCGCCTGGCCCGATTGTGTTGAACAGGCGCAGGACGACGGCGTCGAACCCCGCCGCGTCCTCCCGCGCGACAAGCCTCACCAGCTGCTCGCCCATCGCCTTGGAGGTGCCATAGATGTCGTCGGGCCCGAGCGCCGAGGACTCCATCAGCGGCAGCGGCGAGGGCGCATAGACGGCAGCCGAAGAGGCGAACACCAGCTTGGCGGCGCCTGCCTCGCGCACGCCAGCGATCACGTTCTGGGAGCCGACGACGTTCGTCCTCAATGTCGCCGCCGGGTGACGCTCGCACCAGGGGATGAAATGCCTGGCGGCCAGATGCACCACGGCGTCGGGCCGAAAGGCGGTGAGCACCGAGCGCACCTGCTCGCCCTGCCTCACGTCGAGTCGCCGCCATGGCAGATCCTGAAGGCTGGCGGGCAGCGGATGCAGGTCGGTCGCCAACACGTCATGTCCACGCGCGTAGAGCAGCTGCGTACTCGCGCTGCCGATCAGCCCCGCCGCGCCGGTCAGCAGCACCTTCACGATGCACCCACCGCTATGCGCTGCTCCCGCAGTGCTTTTACGACGCGACCGCCACACGCTTCTCCCGCGGTTCTTTCACGACGCCACCGCCACACGCTTCTCCCGCAGTGCTTCACGACGCCACCGCCACGCGCTTCTCCCGCACGAGCGGCGCGATCCACTCCAGCTCGGCCGCGAGGCCTTCCGCGAGACCTGTCAGCGGCTGGAAGCCGAGCAGCTCCCGCGCCAACGTCGTGTCCGCCGCCGTGTCGCGAACATCGCCGTGCTCGCGCGGCGCGTGGCGAACGTCCAGCGGATGGCCGACCAGCTCCTCGATGAGGTCAAGCGCCCCGCGCAGACTCGTCGGCGAGCCGCCGCCGATGTTGAGCACCTCAGCCGGGACGCTCGGCTGGGAGGCCGCCGCGAGCGTCGCCGCGACGATATCGTCGACGTAGGTGAAGTCGCGCGTCTGCAGGCCATCGCCGAAGACCTCGATCGACTCGCCGCGCAGCGCCGCGCGCAGGAAGCGGTGAAACGCCATGTCCGGCCGCTGGCGCGGACCGAAGACGGTGAAGTAGCGCAGACAGACGATGTCCATGTCGAACTCCTCACGGTGCAGACCGCATAGCTGCTCGGCGCTGAGCTTCGTCTGCCCATAGGGGGAGATGGGTCGCGTCGGCGCGCTCTCCGAGCTGGGCACCGTCAAACGGATGGCTTCTCCGGACTCCTCCGACTGGGCGGCTCCTCCGGACTCCCCCGCGAGGCCGCTCCCGTAGACCGACGAGGACGAGGCGAACACGATTCGCACTCCCTTCCTGTCGCGGCCGGCCTGGAGGATGTGCTGGGTGGCCATGATGTTGTTCTGTACGTACCTTCCGTAGCGCGAGCCCCAGCTGGAGCGCACGCCGGGCTCGGCGGCCAGGTGGAAAACGACGTCCGACGCCTCCACGAACTCGGCCAGCTCGCCGCGGCTGAGATCAATTGGCACGAACTCGAAACTCGTCCACTCGCGCACATGCCGCAGGTTCGTGAGCTTCTGCGCGCGGCCATAGTTGTCGTTGAAGCAGTCGATGCCCACGACGGAGTGCCCGGCGTCGAGCAGGGCCTCGGTGAGGTGCGAGCCGATGAAGCCCGCGCAGCCGGTCACGAGCGCACGCATGCCCACGGTGACGCTAGGCAAGGCACCGCTGAGGCATGTGAAGAGAGTGTGATCTGTTGCCGCCGCGAGGAGTGTGATCTGTTCGCCGCCGCGAGCGTTCGCGTCCCCGCTGGGATGCTTCCGGCTTATCGATAGCTGGCTTCGCCCGTTAGACGGCCGGCTTCACCCATTAATCACACACGCAAGTCACGGCACAGGGCACTATGACCGCGCCGCACACCGTACGACGCGACAAGGACGTGGTGAAGATGTCGGCTTTCCAGACTACCCCCCAGGAGATGGCCGAGGACGGCGGCCTACGGTATGCGACCCGCGCGAGCGGAGCGGCCCGCGAGCGGCTTCCCACCAAGCCGTCTCGCGGGCATCGCGTCGGCAGCCTCGCCGCCGATCCACCCGTCCTGAGGGCCTTCGATCTTGCTGTCTGTCTGCTGCTGCTGCCCCTCGTGCTGGTGGTCGGAGCCGTCACGGCGCTGCTCATCTACATCGACTCGCCGGGCTCGGTCTTCTACCGCTCCACGCGCGTCGGGCGCGGCGGGCGTCCCTTCCAGATGCTCAAGTTCCGCAAGATGCGCCGCACGGCGCGCGGCGGACCGCTGACGATCGGCGACGACGAGCGCTTCACGCCGATCGGGAGCTTCCTGGCGATGACCAAGCTCGACGAGCTGCCCCAGTTGTGGAACGTCATCAGGGGCGACATGCGCCTTGTCGGACCCCGCCCGGAGGTGCCCGAGTTCGTCGCGCGCTACTGCGACGAGTACCAGGAGCTGCTGAGCGTCCTGCCGGGCATCACCGGCCCAGCCGCCGTGGAGTACGCCAGCGAGTCGCACCTCCTGAGTCTCCAGCAGGACCCGATCAGGTTCTACGAGGAGTCGATCATGCCGCGCAAGATCGAGATCGACCTGCACTACATCCGCACGCGCACGCTGCGCGGCGATCTGAAGATCCTCGCCCAGACGACACTCGTGCCGTTCGTCAAGGTGGCCAGGCGCATGACCGACGACCCCCAGGTGCGCCGCCTGGAGGCCGGGCTGCTGCTGGGCTCCTGCACGGTGCTGATGCTGATCTTCGCGATCGCCAGCAGCGGCAGCTGAGCTTCACCCTCTCTTCACAACGCCTCTGCCCGCGCCGGTGAGCATCCGCGCGTGCGCGTCGCCATGCTGCTGCACAAATCGGTGGTGTCGGACTCGCGCGTACGCCGCGAGGCCTCGGCGCTCGCGCAAGCCGGCCACGACGTAGTGGTGCTCGAGCTGGCCCCCGTTCCACCCGGCGCCGTGCTGGACGGATTCGCGCGCCGTTCGGTGCAGCCGCCCGCGTGGATGCGTCGCCGGCTTCCTTTCCACCTCTACCGCGCAGCCTTCCTGGCGTGGTTCGTGGCGGGCGTGGTGCGCGCAAGACCCCACGTCGTGCACGCCCACGACGCCGCGATGTTGATGCCAGGGGGTATCGGCGCATGGCTGACCTGCGCGCGACTGGTGTACGACTCGCACGAGCTGGCCGCCAGCGTGCCCTATCGCGAGCGTGCCTGGGCGTTGTTCGTGGCCGGGATCGAGCGCCTGATGGTTCGCCACTGCGCCGCGGTCATTACCGTCTCCGACGGGATCGCCGAGCGTCTGCAGACGCGCTACCGGCTCGGCCGACGGCCGACGGTGGTGCGCAATGTCAGCGCCCTCTCCCGTGACGGCGCGGCTGGTCTGCGCGAGCGCCTTGGCATAGACGGCGTCACGCCGCTTGTCTTGCACCAGGGCGCACCCGCGCCGGCACGCGGCTGCGAGGTGCTGGTCGAGGCCGTGGCCAACCTCCCCGGCGTCCATCTCGCCTTCCTCGGCGACCCCGAGGCGGGCTACGCCGAATCGCTGCGCCGCACTATCGCCGAGCACGGCGCGGGCGAGCGCGTGACGCTGCTCCCCGGCGTCCCGCTGGTCAACCTGCTGGCCCACACCGCCGAGGCCGACGTCGGTGTGACGCTGCTGCAGGACACCTGCCTGAACCATCGTCTGGCGTTGCCCAACAAGCTCTTCGAGTACATCGCCGCCGGGGTGCCCGTGCTCGCGGCCGCCCTGCCGGAGACGCAACGCCTGGTCGAGCACCACGGGGTCGGCTGGTGCGTAGCCCCCGACGACCCCGCCGCCGTGGCCGGCGCGCTGCGCGTGGCGCTCCACGGCCCGCGCGACCCGGGGTTGCGCGTACGACTCGCCAACGCCGCCGCGGAGCTGTCGTGGGAGCGCGAGCAGGAGCGACTGCTGGAGTTGTATGAATGCCTGTCAGCGACGAAAGACCACGAGGCGATGGCTGCGCAACAGAGGGAGCCGCACGAGCCTGCCATACGCGCCCCCCGCACGCCGGGCCAGGGGCGGGAAGAGAGTCACGGAGCGACGGCCGACCGTCGCGAGATCCCCGCCCAGCCCGTCGCGCAGCTCGGCCATTCCGATCAGACGCGTATTGCGATTGGGGGTCCAGACGCGGGGCTCCCAGATCGCCACGGCACCGCCGGCGGCCAACACCCGGCGCACCTCGGCCAGAGCCCTGCGCACGTCCCCGGGCGAGCCCATGGCGGATAGGACCGTGAAGAGCACGACCAGCGCGCAGCTCCCATCGGCGACCGGCAGCCGGCGCAGATCGCCCTGCACCACGCGCGCACCCGGCACACGCGCGCGTGCCGCCACGACGCGCTCGTCGAGGAGATCGACGCCCAGCAGCCGCTCCGGCGCCACGCCGGCTTGTGCCAGTGCGGCAAGCCACCAGCCCGTTCCACAGCCCGCGTCGAGCACCAGCCCCGACCCTCTCGACACCACGCCGGCACCATCCAGCACCGCGCCCGACCCATCCAACACCGCGCCCGACCCATCCAGCGCCGCGCCTGCCTCCCCCGTCACCGCGTCGTCACCCTCCAGAGCCCGACCCGCAAACTCCAGCAGCGCCTGGCGCACTTCCTCGCGCATCGCGACGTTCCCCACGTTCACGGCGCTCCAGGCACGGCGCTTGCGCGGGTCCCGACGGTACCCACGATAGGCACGCGCAACCCCCTCCCCCTCCCCCAAAAAATCTCCCGCAGACTCCTCCCCATCCTGCGCCCTGCCATGCGCGTCGTGTTGCTCACCCATTACTACCCTCCCGAGGTCGGCGCCGCGCCGGCGCGCATCGCGGCGCTCGCACACGGCCTCGCCGAGCGGGGGCTGGAGGTGACGGTGCACACTGGTTTTCCACACTACCCGTCGGGCGTCGTCGCAGGTCCCTATCGCAACCGGCCCCTGCGGGTGGAGCGCGACGGAGAGGTGAAGGTGGTGCGCAGCCTCGTCTACCCCACACCCAACCGAGGCCTTGCGCGGAGGCTGGCCAACCACACGGTGTTCGCCTGCGCAGCGCTCGCCACCTGCGCCGCCACGGGTCCGGCCGATGTGGTGGTGGCGGAGACGCCTCCGCTCTTCACCGCCGCCGCCGGCGTCCTCTACGCGCGGCTCAAGCGGGCGAGATTGGCACTCAACGTCTCGGACCTGTGGCCTGAGAGCGCGATCGAGCTGGGCGCCATCGGCGAGGGAAGGGCCGCCGCGCTGGCCCATGCGCTGGCCCGCCGCTGCTACCGACACGCGACCCTCATCACGGCCCCCACCCGTGGCATCGTCGAGCGGCTGGAGACCCGTCCCGACGCCCGGGGCAAGGTCGTGCAGGTACCCCCCGCGGTCGATCTGGAGCGCTTCGCCTCCATCGCCCTTCCCGCCTTCCGCGGAAGCTCGCCCGTGAGAGTGCTCTATGCCGGCACGCTGGGCATGGCCCAAGGCTTGGACACCGTCGTTGACGCCGCGGCGCTGGCCGGTCCCGAGGTCGTCGAGCTGTCGATCGCCGGCGACGGTCCCGACGCCGCGCTGCTGCGCGGTCGGATCGCGTCACGCGGCATTACCAATGTGCGCCTGCTCGGCGCCGTCGAGCCCGAGCGCGTGCCTCTCCTCTATGCCGAGCACGACGCCGGCGTAGTTCCGCTGCGCGACCGCCCCATCTTCGCCGGCGCCCTGCCCACCAAGCTGTTCGAGGTACTTGCCGCCGGTCGCCCCGTGATCCTCGCCAGTCGCGGCGAGGCCGCCGAGTTCGTACGGGAGACGACGGCCGGACTTGTCGTTGCTCCCGAGGACCCATCCGCCCTCGCTGCGGCCTTCAAGCGCCTGCAGAGCACCCCGCACGAAGCGCTGATCGACATGGGCCAGAGTGGCCGCCGCGCGGCGAGCCGCTTCGATCGCTCCGCCGCGGTACAGCAGTGGTGGGAGCTGCTGCTGGGAGCCGCTGCTGGGAGCCCGTCTAATCACAGCTCCCCCGCTGACGCCGCCTGCCGGTCCGCTGACGGCCGGCTGCCGGAGCGCTGACGCCGGCTGCCGGAGGCACCCGCCAGGCGTCAACCAGCGGCTTCCGGGCGCCCCCCGCTGACGGCCAATTGCTGCAGCCCCACGTCGAGCGGATTCAGCACGAGGGCTCGTCGGTAGTAGACGCGCGCCTTGGCGTAATTGCCCCCGCGTGCCTCAAAGTCGCCGAGCAGCCCCAGGGGCACCTGGTTGGTGGGTTCCAGCCGTTGTGCCTGCGCCAGCTGAGCGCGCGCCGCAGAGCGCTCGCCCATGCTCTCAAGGGCCGACGCCTCCAAGTAGCGAGGGTCCGTGGACCACGGATCAAGGCCTGCCGCCGTGCGCGCATCGGCGAGTTGCGCCTGCGGGGAGTGCCCGATCTCCTCGCGCGCGCGGCGGACGTAGAAATCCGAGAGGTAGAGGCCCAGCGTAAGAATCACGCAGGCCAGCAGGACCGCGGCGGCTGCCAGCCGCCCCACGGGGAGCCGCCGAGGGGCGCGAGGAGAGGAGATCCTTTGACCCTCCAAGCGAGACAAAGCCGCCGCCCCGTCATCCGTGCCTCCACCACGGGCCGCTCCGCCGTCTGACGCCAACGCCAATACCGATGCCGACGCCGATACCGACGCCGACGCCGACGCCGACGCCGACGCCGACCGTGCTAATAGCGCCGCGGCGACCCCCAAACACAGCACCCCCAGTCCGGCGAGCCCCGGTATGCGCCACATCCAGTCGACCAGCGATTGGCCCAGGAAGGTCGCTCCGGCGGCGGTAAGTCCGCAGACCTCGCGGCGCACCCCCAGCGACGCCAAAGCCCACCAGCGCCGCATCGAACCCAATAGCCCCAGCGGGACTAGCGCAAACAGCATGAGCCCGACGACGCCCAGCTCGCCGCCGAGCTGAAAGAGCAATCCGTGAGGATCGTCGAGGTTGCGGTTGGAGCGGCGCTGGAGGTAGTAGTCGAACTGGTAGCTGCCCTCCCCTACGCCCCCAACAGGGTCGGAGCGCAGCTCATCCAGGGCAATCCGCCAAAGGTCATAGCGCTGACCGCCGGTGGAGGTGTAGCGGGTCGCGGAGGTGCTGGTCGTTTGCAGGCTCTTGAACTCGCGCCACTTCACGGACAGCTCGTGCAGAGGATCGCCGTGGACGGCCGCCCAGCCGCCGGCCGCACCGGCCAGCACCACGACCGCGAGGCCAACGCGCGCGCCCATGCGCACGCGCGCCATCGCAGGGCTCCTGACGCGTAGGCCGCCGTCGAAGACGGCCAGCAGGAAGCCCACGACGACACCGACGAGGACGAGCGCAACGAGAGCGCCAGCCGCGACGGAGATGTCGTGAGCGCTCACCAGACCATCGCCGCCGGCGAGGGCATGGTAGGGGGTCAGCAACCACCGCGAGAAGGCCGCGAGGAGCACGACGCTCAGCAGTGCCAACCAGGCGCGGCGCACCTGATCGGGACCCAGCAGCAGAACGACCACCGCGCCGCACCCCAAGCCCAGCAGGACGCCGCGCGACTGCGTGAGGAAGGCGAGCCCCAGCATCAGCTCGGCCAGGCCCAGGCAGAGGGCTCGCAGCAGACGCCCGCGCCCGCGCGTCGCGGCGAGCACGATCAGGGGCCAATAAGCCAGGCAAAAGAGCAGGGCCGTGGCGTTGCGGTATTCCACCGGCGCATTGAGGCGGCCGGCGAGGAACACGGCGGGCCCGTCGACGAGCATTCGCGCAAGCGTGTAGAGCGCGATCAGGGCGATCCCGCCGACGATGCCGTGCGCGGCCACGCGCAGCGCACGCAGATCGCCGATGGCGATGAGGGGAAGCGTGAGGACGGCTGCGTACATCGCCAGCCGCCCCGCCCCTTCCAGCGCAGCCGCAGGCGAGGCCGCCCAGGTGGCCGACAACGCCGCCCACCCGGCCAGCCCCCAGGCGCCGGCGAGCGCCACCGACAGCCAGCGGTCGGGCAGTCGCCGGGCCCCGCCACGCAGCACCAGCGTGAGGAGCACGATCAGGATGAACAGCGCCGGCGGCGCCCACTCCGCGATGTCGAAGGCCCCGGCGTAGGCGGTGGCGAGCACGAGCAGAGCCAGCACCAGCACGGCGGGGCCCACGGCCAACCAGATCGACTCGTGATCGCCACGACGCCCCTCCCAGGACTCCCGAGGGCCCTCGTGTCCGTGATGTCCCCTATCTCCCTCGCGCCCCCCCTGCCCTCTGTATTCGTCGTGCCCCTCGGGGGGCATACGAAGCTGCAGATCGGTCTGCGCAAGGACCCGCGAATCGGCTGGCAGTGGCAACGATTTGGCCACATCGCCGACGACGGGCTGATCTAGATTTGCCGCCATGAAACTCTTGTCGATTGCGGGTGCGCTTGGGGCATTGGCATTGCTGTTGGGTGTTCCTGACGCCCCGGCCTATGCCCAGGCGGTTGTGCAGAGGACCGATCCCCAGGCCGGCAGCCCGGCGGGCGTCATCTACCAGATTCCCCTGGATAGTGGCCGACGCGATGCGGCCCCGGTGTTACCTGTTGGTAGACGAAACGGCGACTCCGGCGGAGGCGGCGGGGCGGCCGGGGGCTCCACGGGAGCGGGCGGCTCCACAGAGGCGGGCCGCTCGACAGGCGCGGGCGGCGGCCCCAGCGAAAGCGGCTCCAGCGCAAGCGACGCTGGCGCGGGCAATGCCGGAGGGTCCGGCCCCGGTGCGAGCGGCGCCGTCGGCCAAGGCAGCGGCGAGAACGCCTCGGCGGCGACGTCCGCCGGGGGTGGCACCCCCAGCGACCCATCCTCGATCCACTCGGCAAACGGCTTCGGCTCCTCCTCGGCGGTGCCTGGCGTGAACCCCGCCGCGACGCAGATCGGCGCGGGCGTCCCCGCGGCGCACACGGCGGGCTCGACTCTGCCCAGCTACCTGCTGATGGCTTTGATCGGCTTGGCGGCCGTGGCCGTGGGACTGATCGCCAGCCGCACCGGCAGGCAGGGTCCAGCTCGCGACGGCGGAGGGCCTTCCGCGGGCAGCTTCGGCTCCCCAGGCGGCTCCGGGCCAAGGGGCGACTCCGGGCCACCACCCGGCGCTTGAACAGGAGAGGACGGATCTTGCGACCGGCCTTGCTCAAGACACGAGAAGCAGGCTGCCAGGTGCGCACGATGCTGCTGGTGCGCAATGGCGTCGATCACGACGCTCGTGTGCTGCGCGCGGCACACGTAGTCGACCGGACGCTCGGCGGCGGGACGCTGGTCGTGGGAGTGGCTACAGCGTCGGCACCCGCCGGGGAGACGACCGTGGAGGGGGTGCGAGTGATGCGGATGAGCACAAAGGCGATGCCAAAGACGTTGCGACGGCCGGTCGGAGTAATTAAAAAATCCCGACCTTGGTTGCGATTGTCTATACACATCCCTAACACCGTACGATTGCATATACAAGATATATACTATTGCAACCAAAGTAGAAAAAATGAATCAAAAACCCCAGCCCCTACCGACCTCCACGATCCCTCCATCTCCCCCCAGGCGGATACTCGACCGGAAACCCCCTCCAAGGCGGATACTCGACCGGTAGCCCCTCCCAAGCCCGGCGGGGCTACCGAGCCGAGCACACCCCCAGACCTGACCCTGGGCGCACGTGCAAGGCGCATCCTCGCCGGGGCCTCATTCACATGGCAGGCGCTCCTGCTCGCACGCCGCGTGCGCCCGGAGTTGATCCAGGCCAACGACTGGAACACGATGTGGTGCGCCCTGGCGATCAAACTCGTGTGCGGCGTGCACGTGGTGTATGACAGCCACGAGCTATGGCCAGATCGCAACGGCCGCTGGGAGCAGCGCTGGTGGCTGCTGACGAGTGAGGCGCTGTTTGTGCGCGTAGCCGACGAGGCCATGACCGCCAGCCCGGGCTATGCGGATGCGCTGGCCAAGCGCTATCGGATCGAGCACCCTGCGGTGATACGAAACATCCCCAACGTCGCAATCGCGACGGCGGCTGTCCCAGAGGCGCAGGCGCCGCCGCCGGTTGAGCCGCCGCTGGTTGTCTACGTGGGCGGCCTGATGCCGGGTAGAGGGTTGGAGCAGATGATCGACGCCCTGGCGCTCACACCGACGGCGCAACAGACGATCGACGCTGTGGCGCTGATACCGACGGTCCGGCTGAGAGCGATCGGCCCAGGCTCGCCGGAGTACCGGGCGAGCTTGATGGAGCGGGCGGTCGCCCGCGGTGTAGCCGATCGCGTCGAGCTGGCGCCCCCCGTGCCCCCGGCCCTGGTCCCGGGAGCGCTCGCCGGCGCCACGGCTGGTCTGTGCCTGATCCAGCCGGTGTGCAGAAGCTACGAGCTGACGCTGCCGAACAAGCTGTTCGAGTATGCCGCGGCGGGCCTGCCGGTGCTCGCCAGCGATCTGCCGGTGATCGCCGATGTCGTCCGCGAGTGGGGCATCGGCGAAATCGTCGCCCCAACCGATCGGCAGGCAATTGCAGCAGCGCTCGCTCGGCTCTGCGTCCCCGCTGCGCGGAGTGCGATCGCAGCACGCACGCGTGCATTCGCCGCAATGCACACCTGGGAGCGGGAGGCTGAGGGCCTGCGCGCCATCTATGAGCGCGCAGCCGGCATCGAGCGCACAGCCAGCCTCGCCAGCAACGCAGCCGACAACGAGCCCGCAGCCGGCCGCGCCGGCAACCCCGCCGATTCACCTGTTTTTCACAGCTTCTCCTAGAGAGGTCAATAGCTTGGCCTGCTGTGAGTGCAACTAGCCTCTCGCGCACTGTCGATTACGCGGAGTCCGCTGTAAGGGTGGCTGGCCTGCTCGACGGATACCGGGAGCGCGTCAACGTCACGCTGTCGCCCAACGACGAGATGTACGCGGGCAACCTGCAGGACTATCTGAGCGTCGGCGAGACGGCGATTATCCAGATCGCCCACGCGATGGCCATCAATGGCATCAGCGAATGCCGGCGGATCCTCGACCTGCCATGCGGTCACGGACGCGTGCTGCGAACCGTGCGAGCGGTGTTCCCGGACGCCGAGCTGACCGCCTGCGACATCAACCGCGACGGCGTGGACTTCTGCGCGGCGCAGTTTGGGGCGAAGCCTGTCTACTCGACCGCCAATCCGCATGAGATCCCGCTCGAGGGCGGATTCGACCTGATCTGGGTGGGCTCGCTGTTGACCCATCTCAACGCCGCGCGCTGCCGGGCATTCCTTGGCGTTCTCTGCGACTGGCTGGCGCCGGGCGGTCTGCTGCTCATCTCGACGCACGGACGCGATGCCGTCGATCGCTGGCCGCGCGACGACGGTCGGTTGACTCAGATCCGCAGTGGTTTCGAGGTCAACGGGTTCGGTTACGCGGACCATGCCGGCGTCAGCGGCTATGGGACCTCGGCCTTCACCCCCGGTTGGCTCGCGGGCGAGCTTTACGCTCGCGACGATGTGATGCTGATGGGCTACGCCGAGCGAGGTCTGGCCGATCACCAAGATTTGGCGACGATCCTCAAGCTGGACGTGCACCATCCGCAGTGGGCGCTCCGGCTGCGCTAGAGGCAAAGCGCATGAGCCAACCAGCTGGGGCCGCGGCGACATCCGGCCATCGCAGCTCGCCGCTCGCGCGTGTGGGTGGGCGCCTCACCCGGGACACGTTGATCTACGGGCTCGGCAACCTGGCCGTCGGTCCGTTCAGCTTGATCAGCGTGGCCGTGTTGACGCGCCTGCTCCTGCCGGCGGCGTACGGCCGGCTCGGAGTGCTGACGGTGTTCGCCGGCTTCCTGACCGTGTTCTACAACACCGGATCGCTGCATGGCACGTTCATGTGGGTCTACGGCCAGTCCGACGAAGCCGAAGCCGCCGATGGGATGGATCCCACGAGCACGATCGCCTCGACTCCACGCCGAGCGATGGGAACGGGGGTCGTATTGACACTGCTGATCGTCACCACGGGTACCGCGGTCGTCTTCCTCGCCGCGGCTCCACTCGCGAGGCTCGTACTCGGCAACAGCCATTACGCGACCTCCGTCCGCTGGGCTGGGGCGTCGGCGGCGACCGGTGCGCTCTGGCGCCTGACGGTCAACGTGTTCCGCATGGAGCGCCGGCCGGTCTCCTTCAGCGTGCTGAACTCCACGCGGCCGCTGTTTGTCGTCGCCGGCACGGTGCCGCTCGTGGCGCTGGGCCTGGGCGTCAATGGGGCGCTCGCCGGGATCACGCTGGGCACGCTGGCAGCGTCGTTCGTCTGCGTGCTGCTGGCACGCCACAGCTACGCCTTCGCCTTCTCGCCCTCCGATGCCCGGCGCATCGTTCGGCTCGGTGCGCGCGTGGTCGTGCCGGTCACCTGCCTCTACTTTCTGCACAGCGCCGACATCCTGCTGCTGTCGCGCTT
Source organism: uncultured Solirubrobacterales bacterium (assembly GCA_963715515.1). Classification (GTDB taxonomy): domain Bacteria; phylum Actinomycetota; class Thermoleophilia; order Solirubrobacterales; family Solirubrobacteraceae; genus Palsa-744. The sequence goes on along the minus strand of OY970249.1, from coordinate 2,358,719 downwards.
CACAAGCCAGCACGAGCTGGGCCTCTATCGCGTCGCCAGCCGCTTTGGCGCGCTGCCCTCGTACTTCTCCAGCTCGCTGCTGATGGCCTGGGCTCCGCTGGAGGCGGGCATGCTGTTTCGTTCGCTGTTTCAGGAGCACGGCGAGCACGAGACGCGCTCGCTGCTGCTGACGTACTACCTGATCGCCGGGTCCGCGCTCGTGCTGGCGCTCGATGTCGGCGCGAACGGGCTGATGCTGATCGCCGGGCACTCCTACCGCTCGGCGGCGCCGCTGATTCCGGCGGTGGGGGCGATGTTCGTCTTCTATGGCTTGTATGTGGTGCTCGTGCGGGCGATGCGGACGCAGCGGACGATGCTGCTTTATGGGCTGGGCTCGCTGATCGCGGTGGCGCTCGACTGCGGTTTCAGCGTTCTGCTGATCCCGCGCATCGGCGCCTATGGCGCGCCGGCCGCCGCGATGATCGGGCTGGTGACGGTCTGCGTGCTGTACGTGGTGATGGTCTCGCGTATCGAGGAACAGCGGTTCCCCTTCGAATGGGGCCGGCTGCGCGCGCTGGCCGCGGCGGTCCTCGCGGCGACGGCGGTGCAGCTCTCACTCGATGCGATCTGGCCGGGCGCGCACGTCCTCGCGCTCGCGCTCGCCGTGATCACCTACGGCGGCCTGCTCGTCACACTCGGCGCACTGCCCCTGGAGGAGGCGCGCAGGCTGAGCCGATTGCTGGTGGCTGTCATGCGTAACCGCGTGGGGTCGAGCGATCCTGACGGAGCGGCTCGGCGCGCTTGGCGCAAAGGAGCGCCGGCTGCTGGCGGAACTCGAGCGCGATCGCACACCCCTCCTGCTGATCGCAACCCGCGAGCGGCGCTCGCAGCGCGACGTCGCAATCGACTACGTTGCGATCCTGCGCACGCTCAGCCGAGCCGGCCCGGCACACGGCGAGCTGGAGGAGCGCATCGGCGCCTATCTGCTCTCTGGCGAACCGCACGCTCAGCGGGACCGCCTCGCCCGCGGCATCGTCGAGGACGGCGCCGATCCCGCCGATCTGCTGCTGCTCGACGACGCCGTGCAGAGGTTGCGTGCGCTCAGCCCCTCGCAGTGGGCGCAGTGGGCGGGCGACGGTGAGAGTTCGGGCGGCAACGGAGTCGAGCGCATCAGGGCCGTGCTCGGCGACATGCCACCGGCAAGCAGGCGGGCGGCAATCGCGGTGCTGCGGGATGGACGCGCCGCCGTAGAGGCAGCCAGCCACGTCGGCGTGGCGTCCGAGCTGGTCGCGGCGCGGGTGGTGCGCATGCTTCGTGACGTCGGCGGCCTCGGCCGCGGTCAGCCATTTGACGGCCAGCTCGGTCTGGCGCTGCTCGGCCCTGCGGCGGCCCCGGCGGCTCCCCGGACAGGCGACGACGCGCACGCGATCGGGATGGTCTATGACCGCGTGCGGCGCATGCGCAAGCGCCACTGGCGAGCGGTGAGCCCCACCAAGCGTATGCCGATCGAGCGCCTGTATCCAGCCATGCTGCTCGCCGGCGGGCTGCTGTTCTGCGGCGTGTTGCTGATGATCCTCTCGCGCCACCTGAGCTTCTATGCCGACGAATGGGAGTTCATCATCAACCGGCGCGGCTGGAACGCGAACGCGTTCCTGCGTCCTCACAACGAGCATCTGATGCTCGTCCCGGTCGCGGTCTTCAAGCTGCTGTTCGTCACCGTGGGATTGCGCCACAGCTGGCCCTACCGGGTTGTGCTGATCACCGTTCACCTCCTCTGCGTGAGCCTGATCTATGTCTTTGCGGCCAGGCGCGCGGGCCGCTGGCCGGCGCTTGCGCTGGCGGCGCTGATCCTGATTCCCGGCGCCGCCTTTGAGGATTTGGTCTACCCGATCAACCTGGGTTTCATCGGCTGCTGTACCGCGGCTGTAGGAGCATTGCTGTGCCTCGACCGCAAGACCAGAGGCGGCGACATCGGGGCCTGTGCGCTGCTCGGCGTCTCGCTTGCGAGCACGAGCCTCGGCATCCCGATCGCGATCGGCGTGCTCGCTGAACTTGCGGTGCACCGAGAGCACCGGCGGCGGCTGTGGGTGGCGCTGGGCCCGCTCGCGCTCTACGGGCTCTGGTACATCCACTGGGGCTCAACGGCGCAGAGCGAAGTCAGCCTGTCCAACCTGCCCTCGATTCCTTCATATGGCGCGGAAGCGGCGGCCTACGGGTTCGCGGGCATCGCCAATCTCTCGGTCGCGTTTGGGCAGATCGCACTCGTCGTCGCCGCCGCCTGGCTGGTCATGCGGTTTCTCAGAGGGCAGCGGATGCCGGCATGGAGCATCGCCGGCATCCTCGGCGCACTTGGGTTCTGGAGTCTCGCGGCGCTGGGGCGCGCCCAGCTCGACTCGCCGGGTTCCTCACGTTATGTATATCCGAGCGTCTTCTTCATCCTGGTGGTCGCGGCGGCCTACATGCGCCGACCGTCGCGGATCGCGCTGCGCACGGGAGCATTGGTGGCGGCCGGCCTCGCGGCGATGTTCCTCAGCAACCTCGGGCCGCTGATCAACTACGCCGCTTACCGAACGCGCTACGACAGAACCTACGACGCGAGGCTCGGCGCCGAGATGATCGCCGGGCTCCCGAGCGATCCCTATGTGCAGGCCATCGACCAGCTCGGCTCGCCGGCGCTCAGCGACCGCCAGATCCTGGCGCTCGGAAGCGAAGACCGCGCGGCAGCCGATGAACTCCTGCTGAAGATCGAGCAGTCCCAGCACCGTTTGCAGCCGATCTCCGCGAGCACCGCGGGCGCACTGGCGCACACCCCCTCGGTGGAGGGATCGCAGGGCGTGGCGCTCGCAATCGCGACGGCGTTCGGCAGCGCGAAGTGCCTGAGCCTGCGACCCACCGTCGCCGGCGGGACCGCCGAAGTCGCGGTTGCGCCCGGAGACGGCCTGTACCTGTCGATGTATGCGGGCGGCGAGGTCGGCATCCGCCTCCGCCGGCTCTCAGAAGCCTTCACGCAGCCGCCGCTGCACGGCTTCGCGCATCGCACCGGCCCGGCCGCCCTGTGGCTGCCTGTCGATCGCAGCAAGCTGCCTTGGTACGTACAGCTTGCGCCGACGGCGCGTGTCGAGGTCTGCCTCCTCTAGCGAGCGGGCTTGCGCAGGACAAGGATGTCCTGAAGGTTGACAGCACTGCGCTGGCCCGACCACGAACCTGCGAGGTGGCGCTCCGGGAAGAGCCCGGCCGCCGCGACCAGCGCGCTGAACGGCTCGGCGAAGTGAGCGACGGCGGCCTCCGGGCGCTGGCGATCGGCGATCAGAGACCCGCGGTGTTCATGGGGAAAGGAGACCACATAACCGCCCGTCCGCCCGTATTCGGCAAGCGACGCCGGGGTGAGCAGGAAAGCGGTGGCGAACAGCACGCCGCCCGGGCGCAGCACGCGGGCGGCCTGGGAGAGGTAGTGACCGACCTCCTCGCTGAACATGTGAGTGAACAGCGAAGTGGCTATGGCGAAGTCAACCGAGCCATCGGCGACGGGAAAGGCCAGCTCGAGCGCGCTGTTGGGCGAGGAGTGGTAGGCGGGGTTCTCGACGTCGATGTGCTCGAAGCGAAAGCGGGCATCGCGGACCGCGATCGAGCGCTCGCACCAGGCGATCGACTCGGGGTGTATGTCGAAGCCATGGTAGGAGCCGCCGTCGAGGTAATACAGCAGCGCGGCGGCCATGCGACCGCCGCCACAGCCGATGTCGAGCACGTTGTCGTCGGGTGCGAGGCCAGCCTCGGCGACGAAGTACCAAAGGAACTCCATGCCGATGTCGCGAAACTGCGGTGTCGCCATGACGACCCCGCGCTCGCAGGGCAGCGGGTAGTCCTCGGCTGCGGCGATCCGCTCAAGCGCCGCGAGGGCCGCGAGCGCCAGGCGAGTCCTAGCCATAGTCGGTTGCGAGCAGCCCTGGAAGGTCGCGCATCCGAATCAAATGAAGGACGGCGTGCGGCAGCTCCAGCTCGAGCTGGTCGAGCGCAAGCGTCGCCGACCACCAGAACGTCGTTCGCTCGGCGCACTCGGCAAGCCAGGCGAGCGGCCCGAGCGCCGCGCCGTCGCCCACCACGGCCAGTCGGATTCCCTCGCTGCCGGGGCGGCGGACCTCCGGCGCCTGGAGATAGAGGCGCCTATGCACGCCCTCAGCTGCCGCGAGGTGGTCATCGAGCGGCATCCGCAGCGCGCGCATCGACCGCCGATCGAGCGCAACCCCCGACTCCGACTTGACCTCCGCGTCCACCGGCACCAGCACGTCCTCGATCAGCTCGTGCAGCGTCGCATCGGCGAGCGAGCCAAGGTACTCGTGAACCTGCAGCAGATGCAGCTCGCTGGCACTGGGCGGGCGGAGGCCGGGGATCCGCTTGGCCAGCTCCTTCGCGAGCGCTCTCGCGGCGAAGAAGGCGCCGACATCGTTCCAGTCGGCGTTGGTGCGCTGGTAGCAGGAGAAGCGCCGGGTGGCGTCGCGCAGGGGCGGCACGAGCGGAAACAGCTCGGCGCTGTCGCTCTCGCGCAGACGCTCGCGCAGGGCATCGAGCCATAGATGCCCTGCGGCCAGCCGCGATTTGACGAGTCCGGTGCATACGAGCGCCTTGGGTCCGACGATCACCGGCAGATAGTGGACGCCGATTGCCGCCAGCGCAGCCGACGTCGCCTCGATTCGCCGCGCCAACTCCTCGACCTCAGCCGCCGGTGCGGGAGTGGGCGCCTGAAAATCGGCGGCATCGAAGAGCCAGCCGCCGGGCGCGAGGACAGCGCGGGAGATCACTTCAAACGGGGGGTTGACGACCGCTGGCTCAAGGACGGTCATGCAGCTCGCCGGCGTTCCATCTCGCTCACGGTCAGGTCGCCGAGCGCGTTGCGCATGAAGCGAGCCAGCCGCTCGTCGGCGTGCCCCGGAGCGCCCCAGTCGTCGAGGCCCCAGCTGAACTGGAGCGAGCCGGTGGCAAACACGAGCGAACCGCTCGGCGCGCGATAGGCGAGCGCATCGGCATTGGACAACTCGTTGTCATAGTGAAAGAAGACGGTGGCGTCGGGCGGCTCAAGGCCACTTTGCAGCGCATCCCACTCGTAGCCGACCAGTCCGCTGAGCGTGGCGGGCCAGTGCAGCCCGGTCCCCGCCAACCAGCTATGACCCTCGCTCTCGCGGGTCAGCTCGTAGTGGCGCGGCGGCTGACGCGGCGCGGTGAGACCGTCCTGATACTGGACTCCCCACAGCAGGCACTCCGGGCGAGCGGGTTTGAGATTGCGGAACATCTCGGTCTTCAGCGCGCGGCTGGGCTCGGGATCCTGGGCGCGCCAGCGGTACTCGACCATCGTGCGCTCGTCGTCCTCGAAGCGCATCTGCCAATAGGCGGTGTTGGCGCCCATGCACGCCAGGTTCACGCCGCGCGCCAGCGCATCGTCAAAGCCGTCGCGCATCTCGCGCGTCCAGTACTCGTCGTGACCGGAGGTCATGAGCAGCCGATAGCCGAAGAGGCTCCACGGCTCGCGGTGGGTATCGACATCGGTCGTGTAGGCCACATCCACCCCTTCGCGCTCGAGGAAGCGCAGCAGCTGGTAGTCCCAGCCGAACGGCCAGCGCGCGTTGAGGTTCGCCGCCTTCCATGCCTGATAGGGCCGGTCGAACGTGACCTTGACGGCGGCCTCGGAGTCCGTCGAGTTCGATGTGTAGAGGCTCTTGCCCCCCCAGTTGTTATAGGCCTGAGCCGTCGTCACCGGCTGCTGGACGAGCACCTGTAGCCGAGCTGCCGAGCGCGGGGCGCACGACGAATGGCACCATTGCGTCCAGCCCGGCGTGCTCGCCCGAGGTGAGCAGCAGGCGCGCGATGTAGACGCCGCTGACCCAATCGTCGCCGACCTGGATCACGTCGGTCACCGGCCAGCCGGCGGAGTCGATCTGGGGTCCGGGCCGTGGCTCGGGAACCTCGCGCGCCAGACCCTGCAGGTCCGAGCCGGGGCCGGGATGGGTGGACACGGTGCGGGCGCCGCTGCCGGCGTACCAGCCAAGTCGGTAGATGTCGATCCGGTAGCGGGCGGCGGGACGCGTGCTGATGTGAAGCTCCAGACGCTCTCCGGGCCGGACCGAGCACTGCGAGGAGTAGCCCTCGATGACGTGCGGCGGCGCGTGCTTGCCCCACCAGCGGCGCTCGCCGGGCAAAGCGTTCTCGCGGACGACCGCGTTCATCGCGCGACCGCGTTCATGTGCCCCTGCGGCAGACGAGCAGACTTCCGGCGTAGGCGCCTTCGGCGAGGTCCACCACCTCGACCGCGCCGAAGAAGCGCCTCACCAGGTCGGGCAGGTCGGCGCCGAAACGCCATACATTGCCGAACCGGTCGGCATCCTTGCGCTCGGAGCGCGCACGCGCCGGGTCGAAGGGGATCTCCAGCAGAGCCGTTCCGTCGACGTCGAGAATGCGAGCTATCTCGGCCAGCGCGAGGTCGTACTCGGGGATCTCCTCGATCACGTGCTGGGCGATCACGAGCCCGATCGAGTCGGTGGCAAACGGCGAGAGATCGCGCAGGTCGGCCTCCAGGTCGATGAAGTTGACCGCGCGCGGATCGTTGGCGTGGCCTCTGCGCGACTGGTCGATGCTCGTGTAGCGCCAGCCGCGGCTGCGCAGGTGCTCGCCGAACACGCGCGCGTTGAGGGGGCCCACCTCGACCGCCCGCCGAGCGGCGCCGTCGGCGATGACCTCGGCCTGCGAGCGTGCGAGCAGCCGCTGGCGCTCGAGCGCGCCGCAGTCCGCACAGCGACCCGCGGGCCTGCCGCTGAACTCGACGAGCTGGCGCGAGCCGCAGATCGGGCAACTCGGCGCCGGGGACAGCCCGTCCATGGCATCTGTCTGCGCCAGCATCGGTCGCACGGCGGCGACGCTAGCAACCGCGGCCAGCTCAGTCGTGAACCAAATGTTGCGCTGGCTCGGTCGTGGATAAAACCCAGTCGTAAACCAGGTGTTGCTCAGGTGTTGCGTTTGCCAGCGGACGCGTTAAGGCCTTGTGAAGGCCGCGAGCGCGGCGGCGGCTCGTGAATATATTGCGGCGATGCTCGTCCCCCTGGAGGCCGCGTCAGCGTGAGCGTCCAGTCGCCCTACGCAGCCAGTCCGCCGGCCTTCGCGGCGCTTGCGCACGACCTGCGCGATGAGATCATCGAGCATTACGAACGCCTCGGCGAGGATCTGGACACCCCCTCGGGGTTGCTGACGCTCGACACCAACTCGGTGCTCGCGGCCGGCCGCGGCAGGCTGCTGCTGCGCCTGCTCGCCGAACACGGCATGGGGTCGATCGAGGGGCGGCGGGTGCTCGACCTGGGCGCGGGCTTTGGCGCGCTGGCACTCTACTTCGCCCACCTCGGCGCCGAGGTGGTGGCGGTGGACCCCAACGAACAGCGCATGCGCGTGGCCCTCGCGATCGCACAGCAGCGCGACCTGCGGCTGAGCATCGTGGCCGCGCACGCCCAGTCATTGCCGTTCCCCGACGCGGACTTCGATCTGGTGGTGGCCAACAACTCGCTCTGCTACATCGTCAGCCGGCCGGAGCACGAGCAGGCGCTGGAAGAGATCCATCGTGTGCTGAAACCGGGCGGGTGGGTGGCGATGCGCAACCCCAACCGCCTGCACCCGCGCGACCAGTTCACACGGCTGCCGCTGCTGGGGCTGCTGCCGCCGGCGCTGGCACAGCGCACGACACGCGCGCTGGGACGCCATCGCTCGCAGGTGCGTATGCGCTCCCCCGGCGGGGCGGTGCGCGCGCTGCGCAGCGCCGGTTTCGCCGACGCTCGCTGGCGCCCCCAGCCGGGGCGCGGCCTGAGCGACAGGCTCGCCGCCTATCACCACACGGTGGCACGGCGGCCCGATGCGGTCCCACATGTGGAGCCCGCGGCAACCGAGCCGTCCCCACGCGCGGTCCTGGCCGAGCCGCACCCGCGCGCGGCCCTGACCTGGCTGCGCGCACACTGGGAGGCGACGCTGTATGGCTCGATGGCGCTGACCTTCGTGTGGATGCGCTTGATCGATATGCAGATCGGCTTCTGGGACGACGAGGCGGCGACGATCGTGCAGTACATCGACAGGGGTCCGGCGGGGATCTATTCGAGCGCCAATTACACGCCGAACGACCACATCCTCTACAGCCTGCTGAGCTGGATGACGGTCGGCGTGCTCGGGCGCAGCGAGCCGACGTACCGAATCTGGAGCGTCTTTCCGGCGATCATCAGCGCGGTGGCGCTGGTGGCGTGGGCGCGCAGGCGCCTGGGGCGTGCGACCGGCCTGGCGCTCGCCGCGGTGCTGCTGACAGCGCCCTACCTGCTGGCCGAGACGGTGCAGGCGCGCGGCTATGGGTTGGCGCAGCTCGGGATGGTGCTGGTGCTGATCGCGGCCTTCGAGATCGAGGAGCACGGTCCCCGGCGGTGGTCGCTCGCGACGCTGGCGGCGGGGATCGTGGTGGGCCCGGCTGCGCACGCGATGACCGCCGTGGGCGTGGTGTGCGTGATCGGCTTCCTGCTGCGGCGCCGCGATCTGCGCCGTGCGGTGCTCAGGGCGAGCGCGCTCGGAGGGGTCTGTCTGGCCGTGATCGTGGCGCCGCTGGCGCCGGCGATGGTCGATCAGGCGGGCAAGTGGTTCGTCGCCGGGCCGCACGACACGCGCAGCGCGACGATCAAGAGCAAGCGCCCGCCGCTGCCGGCGTCATCGCCGGTAGTCGGCCCGATCGACCTCGGCATATACACGGGCGAGCTGCTGGAGACGGGCAAGGTGAAGACGGCGTGCTCGGCGCGCTGCCTGTCGCCCGCCAAGGCCGCCTACCCGGACGCGCCGCTGTTGATCTGCGCGATCCTCGGCACGATCACGCTGTGGTCGCGGCGGCGACGAGGGCTGCTCGGCTGCCTGCTGGTGGCGCTCGTCGGGGGCTTTGCGCTGCCGACGCTCGCGCGCAGCTATGTGGCGCCACGCTTTGTGCTCTACCTGCTGCCGGCCTATGCGCTGTTGGCGGCGGTCGGGATCGCGGCGCTCTTCAGATGGGCGGCACGCCGCAGAATCGCGCCAAAGCCGGTGCTCGGCGCCGTCGCGTTGGCGGCTCTGATCTTCGGCGGGCTGCGCATGTATGAGGTCAACGAACGCTGGGGCCAGCATCCGTCGAGCGACTATCGCGGTCTGGCGGACGCGTTCACCGTGAGCGGTATCGGCCATGCGGTCACGAATGCGCCGCCGAACGTCGGCTACGGACTGGCCTACTACCTGGGCAACAAGGTCTCCTACGCCGAGCCGGCGGCTCTGCGAGCAGAGCTGTGCGGCAGCGGCGCTCCGTTCGCGTTCGTGCAGCTGACCTTCGCGATCACCCCTGAAGAGCGCAGCTGCCTGACGGCGCGCGGGGCATCGAGTCTCGACTTCCACGGCAGCGGTGACCAGCTGCTGCGCCTGTGGTTGATCCAGGCACCCGGCCTGCCGCGGTTCGTGCCGCGCGTGACCGGTGAAACCGCGCCGCGCGTGAGGAGCGCAACCGCGCCAGGCGTGACGAGTGAAACCGCGCCGCGCCTTACGAGTAAGACGGCGAGGACGGGTGGGCGATCGTGAAGATCGAGATCGGCGCCGGCACGAACCCGACGCCCGGCTACGTGCACGTGGATGCGGTGGCGCTCGAGGAGGTAGACGTGATCGACGATGGGCGCACGCTGGCCACGTTCGGCGACGGCGTTGCGGAGGAGATCTTCTCGCACTGGTTCTTCGAGCACGTGGCCCGCCATGAGGTCAAGCCGATGCTCGCGCACTGGCAGCGCGTGCTCGCCCCGGGCGGGATGATCCGCGTGGTCACGAATAACCACGAAGCGCACAACCGCTGCCTCGCCGAAGGACAGATCACCTGGCGGGAGTGGTCGTACCTGATCTATGGCAACAAGCGCGGCTACGGCGTGGAGGATCTGCACAAGTGCGCCTGGAACCGCGTGACCCTGGAGGAGACGCTGCGGCTGGCAGGCTACGTCGACGTCGCGGTGGAGGCGCAGTGGCAGTGCCGCGAGGAGGACGGCCGCCTGAAGTGCCCGGCGCTGAAAGCGCAGGCGTGCAAGCCTGGATGAGTGCAGTGGCGGCGCGGGAGCCGGTGTGCTGGGGCAGCGCGCTGCGGCGGCGTGCGGGGGCGGCGCGCCTATGTGAGCGCCGAGACGCGACCCGGCGCGCCGTCGCGCAGCAGCCCGCGCAGCGCGATCTCCACGAGTTTTGTCATCGACGCGGCGTCGTGGCGCTGCGCCAGTCGCAGGTGCGAGCGAAAGCGCGCGTGCTCGCGCTGCAGCACGTCGCGCAGCTGCGCGACGTCGCCGGGATCGAACCAGCGCGTCTCTTGCGGTAGATGCGAGAGCAGCGGCTCGATGCGGGTCGCGGCGACGGGCGTGCCGCAGGCCAGAGCCTCGGTGCAGGGCATCGACCAGCCCTCGCGGTTTGCGTTCTTGACGAACAGCCAGGCCTGCTGGTAGAGCGCGCGCATCTCGTCCGTGCAGAGCGTGCCGTCGATCACCTCGACCGCGGCGGCCTGAGCCTCGTCCACCCCCAGCTCAGCCAGCACGGCGAGGCGCGCGGAGCGGTATTCCGCGGGCTTCCACTTCCAGGTCTTCACCACTAAACGCACGGTGTCTTCGGCTGTGAAGGCACCGAGGTAGGCCAGCAGCGTCTGGCGCCAGTCCTCGCGCGATGTGACACCGCCGAGGTTCTCGTGAACGCACAGGAACGTACAGCGGCGGCCGGTGGGCGGGAAGTAGGACTCGGGATCGATCCCCAATGGCACGACCTCGATCGGTGTGCTCACGCCGGCCTGCCGCCAGACCTCGCGGTTCCAGCTGGTGGGGGTGATTACGAGGTCCAGCCGGTTGAGGATGTCGGCCCAGTCGCGCTTTGACTGGGGCAGGTGGTCCAGCTCGTGCATCGTGATCGCCGCGCTACGCACGTGGCGTCCGAACCTGATCTTGCCGGGGGGGCAGATGAAGAGGGCCACCTCCATGCCGGGGAACTCCTGGAACTGCACGTCGTGACCGAGTTCGATCAGCCCACGCGAGACCGCCGCGGAGACCTGGCCGTAGCCGTTGCCGTCCTGCAGGCGCCTGTCGCCGTCGCTGACCCAGATCTTCATCGACTGACCCAGATTTTCATCGACTCAGCCCGCGCATGACGGGGGCGCTGGTTGGACGCTGCCTCGACGCCCGTCGCGGCATGCGCGGCGGCGCGCGTCACGGCGCATGCGATCAGGCGGCAGCACGTAGACGCCGGGCATGGCGGGGCTCCTGTACGCGCTCGTGGACGATCTCCAGCAGCTCGTCGATGCGCCGCGCGAAGGTGTGTCCGTCCAGCACGACCTCCCGGCCCAGCTCGGCGCGGCGACGGCGCTCCTGTGGATCGCGGAGCAGTCGGTCGATCAGCCCGTGCAGCTCCTCGGAGGAGCGGTAGACGGCGACGGAATCGCCGAAGCGCTCGGTCAGCCCGGGAACGTCGTCGCTGAGCACGAGCGCGCCGCAGGCAAGGGCGTCGTAGATGCGGTTGGAGATGTAGCCGTGCTCGCGCATGTCGTCCCAGTGGTCGTTGAGAACGATGCCGGCGGAGCTGTATACGTGGCGCAGCTCGGAGTTGGGTACGTGCTCTGCTACGAGACGCGCGGTGTCGATCAGGCCATCCCAACCGGAGCCCCAGATCGCGAGGTCGCGCTCGGTGGGCAGCAGGGCCTCCGCGATCGGGCGCAGCACGCCGCGCGAGTTGGCGACGTAGACCAGCTCGTGGGCCAGCTCGGCGCGCGCCTGCGGGTACATGACCCAAGGGTCGGTGGCCTGCTCGAGGACGATCACCGGCGTGGAGGTGCGCTCGCGCAGCTGCTCGGCGAACAGCGGCGAGGCGACCGCGACGAGGTCGTAACCGTCGCACTCCTCGCCGGTCAGCTCCGCGGGATGGCTGATCGACCACAGCACGTTGAACTGACCGGGCTTGGGGTGAAAGCGAGAGAGGCCCTTGAGGTGCACGACGATGTCGTAGGTGAGACCGGCCTCGTCGTCCCACTCGTCGAGCGTCTGCACGAGCGCGCGGTGCCCGCGGCGGCGCAGCTCGCGCGCGAGCGACTCAGCGAAGTGCAGGTCGCCCCAGAGCGGTGCCACGGCACGGTTGGGAGCGCCGATCTTCAGGGCAAAGGAGAGCCGCTGCTCGTGCTCGATCAGGATCTCGCGCAGGCGGGCGGCGCGGTGCGCGTAGGTGTGGCGTGTGAGCACGACCTCGCGGTAGCGCGCGGTGAGCTGCGCGCGGCGCGCGTCGTCGCCCAGCAGCTCGTCCAGGCGGGCGCGCAGAGTCTCGGGCGAGTCCCACACGGGGAAGTCCTCGTCGAACAGCTCGTGCACGCCGGCCTGGCAGTTGGTGATCGGCAGCGTGCCGCAGGCGAGCGCGTCGAAGACGCGCGCGTTGAGCGCGCCGTAGGGGAGCGTGGGGCCCTGGGTGTCGTCGAGCACGAGCTTGGCGCTTGGGTAGAGCAGTGCAAGCTCCTCGTAGGGCAGCTGACCGCGGGCGTAGGGGGCGAACTCGGGCACCTGCTGCCAGTCCTTGCCGTAGATCGCCACGCGCTCGCCGGCGCGGGGCGCGAGCGCGCGCTGGATGTCGCGGTCCTTGCCCCACCAGTTGCCCGTGAACACGTAGTCGGCGGCGAAGCGCTCCTCGGGTGGGCGGGGATGGAAGCGCGCGGGGTTGACGGCGAGGGGAAAGCGGATCGTCTGACGACCGGTGCGCGCGAGGATCAGATCGGCGGTGCCCTGCGAGGAGGCGAGCAGCACATCGGCGCGCTCGAACCAGGGCTGTTCCAGCCAGCGCTCGGTCCAGTTGCGGATCCAGGCGATCGTGCCGATGTGGGCGGGGACGCGGCGCAGGTCGAAGGAGTCCATCAGCGACAGCACGTAGTCCAGCTCGGCGGGCAGCTCATACCAGCCGTCGCCCTTGCGCTGGATGTAGCTGACAGACCAGCCGAGGCTTTCGAGCGCGTCGCCGATCTCGTGTCCGGAGTACCAGTCGCCCCAGCCGTCGGCGACGTCGAGGCTGGTGAGCGTGATCGCGATGTGGGCGCCCGTGCCATCGGTCCAGAAGGGGTCGAGGCGCAGCTTGGCGGTGCGGTACTCGCGCAGCGTCTGCGGTCCCCAGCACTCCAGGAACAGCCGGCGGTTCTCCAGGCGGTTGAGACGGCGGAAGTCGCTTGAGGCACGGTTCTGGCTGGAGGACTCGCGGTGAATCAGCACCGAGCGTCCGACGCCGGCACACTCGGCGCCGCTGACGAGCAGCTTCAGACCGAGATCGACGTCCTCGGTGCCGTAGCGGTAGGCCTCGCCGAAGCCGCCGACGCGCTCGAAGGAGTCGCGGGCGATCAGCATGCACGCGGCGGTCACGGCGGGCGCGCGCAGTTCGATCCCGAAGGGTCCGTCCCAGAGGCTTTCGCCGTCGCCGTGGTTGAAGCCCTTCACCATGTCGTCCTGCCAGCGGAAGCGGATCGCGCGGTGCTGCACGTAGGGCTCCCCGGGGGGCCGATCCAAATCCTCGGGGTGCAGCAGCGTGGCGCCAACGGCATCCACGCCGTCGTCTTGGAGCGCGCACACCAGCTCCTCGATCCAGCCGGGCTCGAATGGCTCGACGTCGTTGTTGAGGAACAGCAGCAGCTCGCCCTCGGCGCGCGCGGCGCCGCGCGCGTTGGCCTGCGAGAACGACAGGTTCTGCTCGTTGGCGAGCACGTGAACCGGGAAGGGGGCGTCCAGCGAATCCAGATAGGCGAGCGTGTCGTCGCCGGAGGCGTTGTCGACGACAATGACCTCCAGCGCCGGGTAGCGCGTGTGCTCGATGAGGCCCGCAAACAGCCGCTTCAGATGATGGCGTCCGTTGCGAGTGGGGATGATCGCGCTGACAGTAGGCCAGTGCTCACGCTCAGGGGCGGGCCCAGACGCTCGCGCAACTGCGCGGCGAGCGCGGCGCGACGGTTGGCAAGCTCCTTCTCTTGGGCCGGCGAGAAGTGCAGGCCAACCGGCGGCAGCTCACGCGCGAGCGCCGCGGACGCAGCAAGCGTCTGGGCCGAGGTGGCCGGGGCGAAGGCGGAGGTGGCAGAGACCGAGGAGGCGGAGGCGGCGGCGAGCGCGCGGGGGCCGACGGCGGACGCGGGGGCCGGCAGCTCGTGGAGCGCGCCCTGGACGCGCTCGATGCGGGCGAGCGCGGCGGCGAGCGCGCCCTGGGTGCGCACCGGGCGGCGCGCGAGGCGCGCGAGGGTGCGGGTGGTCCGATGCCCCAGCCGCCACGCGCGCGAGCGCGCGGCGCGTTCGATGTCGTCCTTGGTGTGGCGCAGGCCGACGGACAGGGCGGAGGCTTCCTGCTCCAGTCGGCGGGAGCGCGCCGAGTGCTCGGACACTTCGCGTGCGCGCGCACGCTCGGCGTCCTGGAGCTGCCTGCGCGAGGCCCCGAGCTGGTCTTCGGCTCGCTCGAGTTCGCCGCCGAGCAGCTGGATCGACGCCTCGCGCTCGGCCGCGGCGGCTGTCAGCCCGTCCAGCTCGCGGCGCAGCTCTTCCAACTCGACCTCTGCGTGCACGGCGCGCGCCTGCTCTGCGCCCAGCTGCTCGCGCGCGGCGTGCAGCTCGACCGACGCGATCTCGCGTGCGGCGCTCAGGCGCTCAAGCTCGGCGGCGCCGTCGGCGCGCAGACGCTCGAGCTGTGTGCGCGTATCGCGCGAGTGGCGCACGAGCTGCTCGGTGAGGCGCGCCATCTCGCGCCGTGCGGCGCGCTCCTCGCGGTCGCGGATCGCAAGCTCTCGCTGCAGATGGGCGATGCGCTCCTCGGCAACGGCGGAGGGCTCGACGATCTCTATGATCGCGCCGGTGCCGGCGGTTTGCAAGCCCATGACGCGGAGCAGTGTAAAGGCGCGATCGACCAGCGGAAACGTTGATAACCAGGTGATAACCAGGTGATTACCAGCGACTCCAAGCCGACGGACTTCAAGCCTGCGCGTACGCGCAGGCGCATGAGCCGCACGCTGTCGCGCGGGCGTTGGGGGGAGTACCGCGAGCTGCTGCGCATCGCGCTGGCGCAGGGCTATGCGGTGCTGTCGTTGGAGGAGTGGCTGGCGGAGCCGACTCTCGCCGCGGACAGGCCGCGGCTGTTGATGCGCCACGACGTCAACCAGCACCCGGCGTCGGCGCTGCGGATGGCTGCGATCGAGGCCGAGCTGGGCGTGCGCTCGACGTGGTATTTCCGCTGGCGCACGGCCAGTCCGCAAGCGATCGAGACGATCGCCGGCGCTGGACATGCGGTGGGTCTGCACTACGAGACGCTGACGCGCGAGCTGCTGCGGCGCGGACTGGGCGCGGGCGACGCCGAGCGGCTGATACCGGAGGCGCGCGAGCTGCTGCGCACGGAGCTGGCGGCTTTTGCGCAGCGCTTCGGAAGGGTGCGCTCGGCGTGCCCGCACGGCGACACGCGTGTGCCGGGAGTGCACAATGGGGTGCTGCTGCTCGATCAGGATTGGGCCGAGTACGGCCTTGAGTGGGACGCAAACGCGGCGATGCGCAGCCATGCGATCGACGTATGGCTGACCGATCGCAGCGCCGCCGAGGGGCGCTGGAAGGAAGGTCTGGATCCGATCGACCTGGTGATGGACCGCCGCTCTCCGATCCTGGCGGTGGTGCACCCGAACAACTGGGTATCGGGAGCGGCGCTGTGGTGGGACCGCGCGCTGCCGGGCGCGCTGCACACGGGCAGCGACGAGCCGGCGCTGAGTCACGTCCGCCGCCAGACCCCCCAGACGTAGTCGGAGGCGAGCGCGCCGGAGTCGGTCAGGAGCGCGTCCACCTCCATCAGCACCCCGACGAGGTCGGAGCGGGCGGCGAAGTTGCCCATGATGCGGCTGAAGAGCTGGTGAAAGACGGCGCCGCCGTAAGGGCAGACCTCGACGCGCTCGAAGCGGGCGTCGAGCGCGGGCAGGATCTCTGCGCTGCGCACGGCGTCGTGCGGATTGGCGGCGATCCGCTCGGCGGGGTTGGGGCGCTCGACGCTGCGCTTGCGCCGGCCGTCGCTGGCGGACAGATCGGCAAGCAGCTCCTGCGGCAGCTGCGCGAGGAGGCGGTTGATCGCGGCGAGCTGTGCGTCGGTCCACTGGAAGCGCGAGGGCCCGACGAAGTCCTCCACGAACAGCAGCCCGCCAGGCACGAGCAGCGTGGCGAAACGGTCGAGCACCGCCTCCAGATCCTCGCGGCGGTGCAGGAAGCTGCGGCAGACGACGGCTCCGAGCGGCTCGGGCGGCTGCCACTGCTCGAGCGCGCCGAGCTGGAAGCGGATGCGCTCGCGCAACGGCTCGGGGACGCGGCCGGAGGCGAAGTCGACGCGCGCCTGGTCGTCGTCGAGGCCGGTGAGGCGTTCACAGGAGCCGGCCTCGACGAGCGCCAGCTCGAGCTTGGCGTCGCTGGCGCGCAGGGAGAGCGCGTGGGGCGCGAGGATCGAGGGACCGTGGCGGCGGGCATAGTAGGTCTCGGGCCCAAGCTCGGGGTCGCCGGTGATGCGGCGATTGATGAAGGCGCGTGCGACGGGGCTCTGCCAGAAGGCGAGCTGGCTGGGGTTGACGAGCGGAACGGCTGTCTCTGGGGCGCCTCCCGGGCCAGCCGCCGCTCGGCGCTCGCCCGCGGCTCCATTCGCGGCGGGCGACCCATCGGTGGGCGCTGCCGCACGCACGCGCGCGGCATGGTCGCGCAGGCGCTCGATGAAGGGACTGGTGTTCATGGTGCGACCTCGGCGACTGGTGCGAACTCGGTGACGGCGGCGGCGAACAGGTCGAGCTGACTGCGCGCGGCGCGCTGGATCGAGAAGCGCACGGCGGTGCGCAGACCGGCCTCGCGCAGGCGCCGCAGGCGTGCGGGGTCGTGCGCGAGCTGCGCGACGGCGGCGGCGATCTGCGCGGGGCTGCCGTCGTCGAGGATCAGGGCGTTGTGGTCGTGTCTGGCGTACTCGTGCACGCCGCCCAGCCCGGGGAGCAGTGGAACGGCGCCGCAGGCCATGGCCTCCAGGCCGGTGCGCCCGAAGGCCTGGTAGGCGGAGGCGTCGATGAAGACCTCGCAGCGGCGCATCAGCTCGGCGACCTCCAGACGGCTGAGCAGACCGAGATGCTGGATACCGGGAACGGAGACGTCGAGCTGGGCAAAGGAGTCGTGAGGGCAGCCGAAGGTGACGATCTCGACGCGCTCGCCGAGCGCGCTCTCGATGGCGGCGAGAGCGTGCAAGGTCGCGACGGGACGTCGCCGCGGGGTGCGGGGACGGATCATGGCGGCGACCCGCAGCATGCCTTCGAACTCGACGCGCCCGCCGGGATGGAACAGCTCGCGGTCGAGGCTGGGGGCGATCTTGGCGACGGCGACGCCGTGCAGCGCACCGACGAGGTCGCGCAGCCAGTCGGTCTTGGCGAAGAGCAGCAGGTTGGGAAGGGCGCGGTAGGAGAGCAGCGCGCGATCGGAGCGCGAGGATTCGGGGGCGGCGAACAGCGGCTCGTAATCCTGCACGTAGTAGGCGCAGAGGACGTGCGGACGGCGGAGAGCGAGCTGGGCGAGCAGGTCGACAGAGGGGTACTCGGTGGCGATGGCGACGTCGGCGTCGGCAACGGTGTCGAGCGCGGACGAGCTGCCTGCCCCCGAGGCCGGCGGATCCTCGGAGTAGGTGACGAAGAGCTGGTCGTCGTTGCCATACACCGCCGTGGCGGTCTCGAGCGAGTCGTGCGGCACGCAGACCCTGGCGGAGGCTCCGAGCTGGCGCAGGCCGCGAGCCTCCTGCACGAGCGAGTGCGAGCCGCCGGAGCCCTCGGGCGGCAGGCCGGGAAGCAGGTAGGCGATGCTCGGCGGTGTCGCTCCGCGTGCAGGGCGGCCCTGCGACTGCGGGACGCGACTTTCCGACTGCGAGGTGAGGAGCGGCTGGCACTCCGAGCGACTGAGCCCCACCTCGTCGAGCAGTCCGCGCAGCAGGCTGCGAATCGAAACCTGTGTGGGCTCCTCGACGAGGACGGTCGAGTTCATCCGATGTGCTCCATCCTCGCGGGAGACTCCGGCTGCGCCCGCGGCATGAGCGGTGTAGGCGACACGATTGAAGTGAATCGCACCCGCCCGTGACCCTGTGAAGAAGCGGTGAAACGGCGGCCGAAGCGTCGTCGTGGGCCGGCGGCGCCCGTACACTGCTGCGGGTCGAGGGCCGCTTTGGAGCATCGAACTCGGGCTCGCGCGGCACAGGCTCATGCCACATGCACTGGTTCCTCAAGCTGCTCATCTACCCACTGCTCGACGCGCTGCGCCCGCAGACGATCGTCGAGGTGGGAGTCGAGGTGGGCACGGTCACGGGTCCGCTGTTGGAGTGGGCGCGGGCAAACGGGGCGGTTGTACACGCGATCGATCCGGACCCGACGCTGAACGTGGACCGGCTGGCGGCGGAGCACGGCGAGCAGTTGCGCTTTCACCGCTGCAAGAGCCTTGAGGTGCTGGGGCGGATCGCGGCCGTGGATCTGGCGCTGATCGACGGGGACCACAACTGGTACACGGTGATCAACGAGCTGCGCGCGCTGGAGAGTCGAGCACGTGAGGACGGGCGCGAGCCGCCGGTGATGCTGCTGCACGATGTCGGCTGGCCGTATGGACGGCGCGACCTCTACTACGACCCGGAGGGGATTCCGGAGGCCCACCGGCAGCCGCACGCGCGGCAGGGAATCAAGCCCGGCCGAGTGGAGCTGGGGCCGGGGTTGAACGACCATCTGGAGAACGCGCTGCTGGAGGGCACGCCGGCCAACGGGGTGCTGAGCGCCGTGGAGGACTTCGTGGCCGAGTCGGCGACAGCGTGGCACATGTGGTCGCTGCCGGGGCTGAGCGGCATGGCGGTCCTGGCGAGCGCGACGGCGCTGGACGCGTGCGCGCCGCTGCGCGAGCTGCTGGACTCGCTGGAGAGCGCGGCATTCCTGCGCGCACACTGCGAGGCGATCGAGCAGGCGCGGATCGACGCGGATCTGAAGCGGGCGAACATCCTGCGGCGGCTGGCGGAGACGCAGCTCAAGCAGACGATGCGCTTGCGCGACCCGCGCGAGAGCGTGGCGCTGCACCGGCGCGCGCGGGAGCTGAGCGAGCGCGTGGCGGAACTGGAGGAGGATTTGGAGGGGAGGGTGGCGCTTGAGGAGCAGGTGCGTATTTTGGAGGGGACGGTTGCGCAGTGGGAAGCGCAGGCGCGGGCGGCGGAGCTGGGAAACCAAGACGGGGAGGCGCAGGCGCGGGCCGCGGAGCTGGGAAACCGGGACGGGGAAGCGCAGGCGCGTGCCGGCGAGCTGGGAAAGCGGGACGAGCAGCCGGACGGCAGGTCCGAGCAGGAGGCGTGGCAGACGCTGCTCGACCAGTACCTGCCGATCCTCGACGGGGCGCTGCCGTGTGCTGATGAGCGCGATCCGCTGTCGCTGCCGTGCCCACTCGACGTGCGCGGCATCCTGCACGAGGCCGGGTCCGAGCAGGAGCCGGGTGAGCCCAGCGTGGATGTGGTGATCTGCGTACGGGATGCTCTGCGGGAGGTGCGCGAGTGCCTGTGCTCGCTGCTGGCCAAGAGCGATCGCGGTCTGCGGCTGATCCTGGTGAACGATGGCAGCGACGAGCTGACGACGCGCTTCCTGCGCGCCTTCGCGGACCGCCATCCGGCGGTGACGCTGATCCAGCGCGAGCAGCCGCCGCACGGCTATACGCTGGCAGCCAACCGCGGGATCGAGGCGTCGAGGGGCGACTATGTGGTGTTGCTCAACAGCGACACGGTCCTCTCCGCCGGCTGGCTTGGGCGGATCGTCGCGTATGGCGAGAGCCACGAGGACGTGGGCATCCTCGGGCCGCTGTCAAATGCCGCGAGCCACCAGTCGGTGCCGCTGGTGCGGGATGGGAGCGCGTGGGCGGTCAACCCGCTGCCGGGCTGGTTGACGGTCGATGGGATGGGCGTGGTGGTGGCGCGCGGCACGCGGCACGCCGACAGCGGCGGGGCCTCGCGGACGGATGCGGGCGGCGCACCGCAGGCAGACACGCGTCTGCCCTTCGTCAATGGCTTCTGCTACGCGATCAAGCGTGCTGTGATCGAGCGCGTGGGGCTGCTCGACGAGGAGCGCTTCGCGGGCGGGTACTGCGAGGAGAACGACTACTCGCAGCGTGCGCGGGAGGCGGGTTTTGAACTGGCGGTGGTGGACGACGCCTACGTGTACCACGCGAAGTCGCGCTCTTACGGCGCGGAGGGCCGCGAGGAGCTGGCGCGGGCCAACTACGAGATCTTCCTGGAGAAGCATGGGCGCGAGCGGATGCAGGCACTGGTGGCGTCGATGGAGAGCGAGCGCGGCGGCCTGGCGCAGGTGCGTGCGGCGGTGGCGCGGCGGATCGCGAACCCGCGAGCGACGGCGTCGCTGCTCGGCGGGCCGGACGGCGAGCCGCTGAGCGTGGTGTTCCTGCTCCCCGGCCTGGCGCACGGCGGCTCGGGTGGGTCGCACTCGCTTTATCAGGAGACGCGCGCGCTGCGCAGCCTGGGAGTCCCGGCGCGCATAATGCTGCCGCGCTGGGATCGCGAGCGAGCGGCGGCAGTGTACGGGGACGCTGAGGAGATCTTCCAGACGTTCGCGGACGAGGAGGAGTTGGCCGAGCTGACGGCGGATGCCGATGTGATCTCGGCTACGCATCACAAGTCGGTGGCGCTGCTCGCGGCGATCCGCGGGCGGCGCTCGGACTTCGTGCCGGCGTACTACGTGCAGGACTACGAGCCGTTCTTCACGGCGCCGTACATCGCGCAGGAGGCGACGGCCTCCTATACGGCGCTGCCGGACATGCTGCTGTTCGCGAAGTCGCATTGGCTGTGCAATGTCGTGGCGGAGCGTCACGGCCTGTTCGTGGCCAAGGTGGAGCCGAGCATCGACCGAGAGCTGTTCACGGCCGCCGCCGATCGCAATACTGCGGCCACCCATCGCAACGCGGGCGCCCATCGCGACGCCGCCGCCGGCGATCTCGATGGCGCGGCGGCGCGGGGCCCGCTGCGGGTGGTGGCGATGGTCCGGCCGCGCACGGCGCGGCGCCAGCCACTGGCGACGATCGCGGTGCTGGAAGAGCTGCTTGCGCGGCACGCGGGCGAGGTGCAGGTGAGCACGTTCGGCTGCTATGCGGACGAGCTGCGCGAGCTTCATCCCGGCGCCGAGGCGATCCTCGAGCGCCATCTGGGCCTGTTGAGCAGGGCGGAGGTGGCGGAGCTGCTGCGGGAGTCGGATGTGTTCCTGGACATGTCGGTCTATCAGGCCTTCGGGCGCACGGCGCTGGAGGCGATGGCGTGCGGCGCGACGGCGGTGGTGCCGAGCGTTGGCGGCGTGTGGGAGTTCGTCGAGCACGGGCGGAATGCGCTGGCGGTGGATACGCTCGGCCCCGAGGGCGCGCTGGCGGCGCTTGGCGAGCTGGCTGGGGACCGCGCGCTGCTGGAGCGCTTGCGGTCTGGCGCTCTGGAGACGGCCACGCGCTACTCGGCGATCCGTGCGGCGCTGTCGGAGTATGTGCTGTTCGAGCGCGCGCATCGCGCGCGCTTTGGCGAACTCGCTGGCGAGGAGAGCGCGACGGTCCTGCCGGTGGCGCTGAGCTGAGAGAGAGCCGCGCGTCGCGGCCCCCCCACGATCTCTTGTCAGCCAACAGGAGTGGCATGCACGGCGTCGAGCGCGGCCGCCAGCTCCTCGCCGTCGATTCCGGCCTGAGCCTGCTCGGCGAGGAAGGCGGCGCGCTCCTCGGCGGAGCGCCAGGGGCGGCGGAAGACCGGCTCGGGATAGATCTGCCGATAGAGCGCGCGGTTGCGCTTGCCGGACTCCTCGTCGCGCCAGCGGGCCCCCTCGTTGTCGACGAGGCCGCCGAGCAGATAGAGCTGCGCCTTGGGCTTGGTGCCATCGGGGAGGACGATCGGCTTGAAGCCGTAGCCGGCGCGCTTGATGCGGGTGGTCCACTCGCCGTGCGCGTGGCCCCAGCCGATGAAGCGACTGTCGAGATAGCCGACCTGCGCGAGCGCTTGCGCGGAGATCGTGAGCAGCGCGGCGGAGGCCTTGGGGTTCACGAAGGGATCGGCGGGCGTGCCTTGACCCGAGACGGTGAACTCGGCGATGCGCGGGTGCAGGTAGGCGACGTGGTGCCAGCGGCGGGTAGCCTCCACCCAGTCCTGCTCCCATCCGGCGGTGTCGGGATATACGTCGTCCTCGACGATCAGGATGGGGTCGCAGCCGAGGCTCGCGAGTGCGAATAGCGCGCGGTTCTTGTTGCGCGCGACACCGTGGTTCTCGCCGGTGATGACGCGCACACCGCGCTCGCGGCACCACTCGACGGTTCCGTCGCGACCGCCGTCGTCGGCGACGACCAGCTCGTGCGGGGCCTGGGTGAAGCGGGATAGGCGCTCCATCAGCGGCTCGAAGCGGTCGCGGCGGCGATAGGTGATGACGGCGATGCCAAGGCGGCTGGTGCGGGCGGCGCGAGCAGGTGCGGATGCAGGCGCGGAGGGCTCGGGCAGCGCGAGCAGGCGCAGGCGGCTGATGGTGGCGGTCGTGGCCCCGGTGGAGGCGGGCGCCCTGTGCAGCGCGCCGCGCAGACGGGAGCGCGCACAGAGGTGCAGACTGCGCACCTGCGACCACTCCGGTGGCGCGCCGGTTCCACGGGGGATCGCTCGCGCGCGCTCGCGCGAGACGCTGAAAGAGTGCCGCCCGGTTCTGAGCACGCCCGGTATGAGGTCGATCCAGAACAGCTCCTCATCGTCGTCGCCGCGGAAGATGGCGCGCACGAGGATGTCCTCGACGGCGTCGGCCGCCTGCACGTCGATCTCGCCGGCGAGGAAGAAATGGCCGGCGCGCGCCGGCCAGGCGAGCGTGCGGCCCTGCCAGGCGGGCCCGTCGGCGCGGAAGGCGATGGCCTCCTCGCAGATCGGCCGCTCCAGGTGCTCGTCGCTCAGCGCGGGCAGCCCCGGCGGCAGCCCGTCCCGTTCGCGGGCGTTGCTCTCCTCGGGGTAGCGAGCACGGAAGATCTCGGTGTCGTGCGCAGCCTGGGCGTGAATCCAGTTGCGCAGCGTGGTGTGTGGAGCGGCGACGCGCACGGTGCGCGAGCCGACGTGGCGGATGCGCGACTCGGGTACGCACAGCGGCGCCATGCCAGCGGCGACCATGCGTTTGCGCAGATCGGCGTCCTGGCACCAGACGAGCATGCTCGGGTCGAAGAACTCGTCAGGCTCCCAAGCCATACGCTCCAGGAGGTCGCGGCGCATGGCAAAGCACCAGGCGGCGAACTCCCAGCGCATGCGCCCGGCGACGGTGAGCGGAAAGACGAGCGGCGCGCCGCCGGCGAGCGCGTCGGCGAGCGGCTGCCACCAGCCGTCGAGCACGCGCACGTCGTCGTTGACTATCAGCAGGTAGCGCCCACGCGCGGCGCGCAGAGCGGCGTTGACGGGAGCGGTGAACCCCTGGGGCGGGGCGCCGTTGTCGACGACGATGATCTCGTGCGGCGCGCTAATCGTGGCCTGCAGCGCACGCAGACAGTCGCGCACCTCCGCGGAGGTGGCGTCGAGCGTGGGGACGACCACCGATACCTCGATCGGCTCCAACCCAGGCCCACGCCGGCAGAGCGGCGCGGGGGGCGGCGAGACATGCGCTGCCGCGCAGGCGACGACCGAACCGTGGCGCGCCAGCTCGAAGCAAAGAGCGCCGATGGTCTGCTCGTCGGTCACGTCGAGGACGGGCAGCGAGCCGTGGAGCGTCGCGCCATGTGGCAGCGCGCCAGGTGGGATTGCGCCATGGCGCATACCGCCGTCTGGCATCGAATCGCGACGCAGCGCGAGCGCGAGCGCCGCCGCCGGATGCGCGGAGGTCGCGCCCGGGTCCGCGGAGATCGCCGCGGAGGCCGTCCCTGGGTCTACCGAGGCGACCCGCGGATCCACTGAGGTAACCGCGATTGGGGGCGCGTCGCGAAGCAGCTCGCGACAGAGCACGCTCAGCGAGTTCTCGGCGAGCAGCGCCGGGGCGGGCAGGCAGATAAGGATCTCCCCCCGCGCCGTCTGCACCCCCTGGCGTAGGGCCTCGGACGCGCTGACACGCTCGGGCAGCTGGACGATCTTGACGTCGCCGTCGAGCGCGGCGATGGTCGAGCGCAGGCCGACGGAGGCGTTGTCGACGAGGACGATCTCGTGTCGCGGCGAGCCTCGCTCGAGATCGCCGAGGCTCTCCAGGCAGGCCATGGCCCCCCAGGGATTGTCGGCCAGGACGACGACGATGCTGGCATCGACGGCCTGCGGAACGGGCTGCTCGGAAGGAGGGGATGGTGGAGGCGACGCAGCAGGAGCACGATCCTCGTAGGCCGGCTTGGCAAGGCCCTTGGGGGCGAGCGCCGCGCGCGCGGCGTCGTGGCGCAGCAGCGTCCGGGCCATGCCGTCGAGCGCACCGTCAAGGCCGCCATCGACACCGGCACCCTCCCGCCACGCACCGTCAAGGCCGCCATCGACACCGGCATCTACCCGCAGCGCTCCGCCAGGACCGCCGTCAACACCAGCATCCCCTCGCCACGTATCGTCAAGACCGCCGCCCCGCAGCGCACTGCCAAGCCCGCGGCTCGTATCCGCATCGCTACGCGCGGCGATCGCCAGCTCGAGCAGCAGGTGCAGCACCTGCGCCTCGGCGGAGACCGCTGGATGCTCCACAAGCTCGCGCAGCGTGCTGGCGTGGTGGCGCAGATCGCTCTCGATCCACCTACGCGCCTCCGTTCGCACCTGCGCGCTGGCCCCGTGCTCGGCGACACCGATAAAGCGGGCCAGTTCCCCGATGAGCGCTTCGCGCCTGTCGAACAGCTCCTCGTAGCCCACGACGATGCGCCGCCGCGCGGCGGTGTTGGCAAGCGCGCAGGACATGTAGCGCGTCCACAGCACAACGCCGTCATCGAGCCTGATCCCGTTGCGCTGCTCCAGCGAGCGCGCGCTGTCTAGCGGGCGGCGGTGGCAGATGACATAGCTGACCTCGTCGCCAAGCAACTCATCCCAGAAGGGCAGCGTGAGCGAGGTGCGGGGATCCTTGAACCCCCAGAGCGGTACGCCGGCGAAGTCGGCCGCCAGCAACTCCTGCGCGCGCTCGCGCAGATCCTCCAACCCGGCATCCCGCTGCCATCCGTCGGTCAGCCGCGGCGGCTCGGACCAGGAACCCCCCAGGCGCTCCAGCAGTTCCTTGTTGATCCGCACGAGCGGCCGGTGCTCGAAGAACCCCTTGGCGTTCTCGCCGGCGGGCGGCAACAGCGCCTGCGGCGGTCCCAACTCCACCCCGAGCAGCGCAAGTAGCCGCGTGATCGCAGAGGTTCCGCTGCGCGCCATTCCCAACACGACCACTGCGGATCCCGATGTGGTGTTTGCGTCGCGGGTCATGGTTGGCGCGAGGATCGCTCGCGGCAGCAGAACTGTCGGCCAGCGTCCACGCGGTCGCGCGGACTCTCCGACAGAGCCCTATGGTCGAAGCGGCAGGGCGTTCAGCGGGTGATCATTTTGTGAATCGATCTAGTCGAGGTGGGCGAAGTTCGGCCACAGCGCGAGGTCGATCTCGGGAAAGCGGCGGCTCAGCTGGGCGACGTCGGGCGCGTAGGCCTCGACCAATGCGCGGCGGGCATCGGGGTGCAGCGCAGGCTTCTCGGACTGGCGGTTGGGGTGCGCATCGAGGTCGGGGGTGAAGCCGGTGTCGGGCACGCCGAGGAAGGCAAAGGTGCGTTGCAGTTCGCCCAGCGGCTCGCGCAGGCAGCGCTCGTACTGGAGGACGAGCACCTGCGGGCGCTCGAAGTGGGCGAGCAGATGGGTCAGCTGAGCGTGGTAGAAGCCGCGTACGAAGGCCTCCAGTGGCGCCATGGCGTTGAGCGGCGTATCGGTGGCGCGGGCCGTTCGGTGGTGGCGTTGCAGACCCGAGAGGTAGCGCTCGATCGGATCGCGCAGGGTCACGAGCAGCTTTGCGTCGGGGGCGGCCGCAGCGAGCATCGCGGGCACCCATGGGGCGGCCAGATAGACGGGAGTCCACTCCCCCGTCAGCCGGCCCGGCGGGCGCGGGAAGTAATCGCCGTAGGCGGCCGCGTCCGCCGCGGCAAAGCCGCCGGCGTGGAAGCGGTCGAAATAATGCAGCTCCTTGCGCGTGGCGGGCGGCGCCTCGATCTGGGGATGCGCGACGATCAGGTCGAACCATCGCGTCGTGCCCGAGCGCTGCGCGCCGATGCCGACGAAGTCCGGTGGCCCAGTGCGCCAGCCCGGTGGGCAGGCCGGCTTGGGCGGCGCCATCATCACGCCTTGGTAGGCCAGCGTGCTCGGCTTCGGTGGCGGCTCGCTCATGATGGCCCGGAGCGGCATAGGGCGGTGAGCGTCATCCCAGCGACTCCGCCGCTCGTGGCGCGATCCCAACCGCGACGCCCAGCTCGGCGGCAGCAGAGGAGCAGATCGCGTGCACGGCCTGGATGTCCTCCTGGTCAAGCGCGGAGAGTTTGCTCCGCTGCGCGGAGGCCGTCAATGGGATGCTGGGCGAACCGGGATCGAGCCCCGCCAGGATCGCCTCGACGACGGCGGCGGGCCGCGCGACCAGCTCCTCGTAGCGGACGAGGAGCACCCGATCTGCATTGTCAAGCAACATCTCGGCTAGGAAGCGCCACCACATCGCCCGCCGGTGCGCCGGCGACTCCGTGGTGGCGATCAGCGCCAGCTCCTCGCGGCGCCACGCGGTCAGGTGGGGGTCGGTGGGACCCCCTACGGGGATGCCGGCCACGTCGGCGTCGCGCAGATGCGGGAAGCTCGTCTTCCACGAGGCAACGGTGGCGAGCGGATCGCGCACGCAGGCGACGATCCGCGCCTCGGGCATCGCGCGGCGCAGGGCGTCGATGCGGGTGAGATAGGCCAGCGTGTTCTTCGTGCAGAGCACGAAATGCGGGTCGGATACCTTGGCTATGTACTCGCTGGGACGGTTCGCGCCGAGGGTGTCCTGCACGACTGCGCCGTCGCGGATCTTGTTCTCGATCGGGAGCCCGGCGACGATCTTCCAGCGCAGCTCGCGATGCAGTCGAGCGACACCCCACGGAATCCGCTGAGAGGCGAGCGGATTGAGCACACCTCGCGGCTCGTTGACGGCCGCCACATTGGTGAAGCGATCGAGGAGGCTGCATAGGTAGCTGGTGCCGCTGCGGGGAATACCTGTGATCAGCAGAGTCGGCGGACGGGAGCGGCGGAGCGCAGCGCGAGGGGCGCCCCCGGCTGCATCGCGGGAAGCCACACGGGCCCCACCACAAGAGGCGCCAAGGGCCGCATCGGACACGCGCGCGGTGCGTCGCATGAGCACGCCGGCCCAGTTCTCGTTCTTTCGCGATGCGATCGGCGATCGCGGGGTTCTCATCGACGATCGCGGCGATCTCCTCGCCGAGCGCGCGCTCCTGCGCGATCACGGCGGGCTCATGGTAGTGACACACGATCGGAGGGGATTCCGGCAGCGGCTTGCGGTGAACGGGAAAGTTGTAGTCCTCGTCCAGACACTCGTAGCGCAGACCCAGCCGATGGACGGCAACGGCGAGGGCGATCTGATCGAGGTGAGGACGCCGATTGGGAAGCCCGGGTACCTCGTCCAGACGGCGGGCGCAGGCCAGCCAGACGCTGTGAAGGTCGATCCCGCCGTCGAGCGCCACGACGCCGGAGTTGAAGTAGGGGGTCATGTAATCGCCTGACACCGTGGCGGGCATCGGCAACTCCGCCGGCGGGACGCCGACCGCGTCGTAGGCCAGCCGGGAGACGTCGGCGGAAGTGGTGAACGTCGCCAGATCGGCCGGCTTGGCGTTGAACGGCGCATCGAAGCGCGACACGTCACAGAAGTCCCTCAGCAGCAGGATGTCGCTGTCGAGGAAGACGCGCTTCGCGGCGGTCGTCGGCACTCCCATGCATGCGATCTTGCTGCCGATCGGATAGCCGGGACCAAGCTCGTTCTCGATCGCCACGGGCTTGACACCGAGGTCTTCGAGCAGGTCCACGGTCTCCCCCAACGCAGCTGTGTCGCGCCATCGCTCGCGCGGCCGGGGAATCGCGGCGAGCAGCTCGAACGGGCACCGCAGATGCCGCCGCAGCGACGCCGCGAGCAGCAGCGCCTCGAGTTCGAGCACGCCCGTGTCGCAGACGAACACGAACGAGAACCGCCGCGACTCCTGGACGACCTTCAACGGATGCTGACGCTGCGGACGAGCCCAGTGATGCCGGCGGTGTCGGTCACGGCGATGCGCAGCGTGTAGCGCCCCTTGAGCGCCCGCTTTGGGAACAGCGTCGCCGTCGCCCGCGAGTCCCGCAGGAAGGCACGCGCAGTGGACAGCACCTTGCCGTGACGCTCGATGCGAAAGCGCACTGCAACGCGACCCTTGGCGTGCAGCTTGAACAGGCATTTGATCTTGACGGCGTGGCGCCTGCCTAGCGCGATGACGGCGTGGTGCCCGACTGGCGCGGCCGAGCAGCTCACGATGGCGATGCGCGCAGTGGACCCCTCGCCGGGGGAGGCGCCACCTGTGATGGCTGTGGTGCCGCCTTTGCTGGGCGGGGGGATGTTGTAGTCGGGGTTCTGGGAGGTGCCGGTCGAGGCCGTCGAAGATGCGGAGGTGGTCAAGGACGTCGTTGAACTCTGGGAGCCCGATCCGCTGGAGGGGGCCACGCTGATGACCTCGCCGGTCGTTTCGTCCAGAATGACCTTCGGCGCGTGTGGGGCGCCGGAGCTGAAGTCGAACGCGTTTTCCAACGTGCCTGCTTCGGCGTCGGAGGAATCGCCGCCGATGCGGCCAAGCCGCCAGTTGTCCTCGATGAACCTGAGAATCGAGGACTGGTCGGTGAGCGTGCTGTCGACGTAGTTTTCCTTCGCCCAGGGCGAGATCACCAGCATGGGCAGTCGCGGACCGTAGCCGCAGCGATCGGGCTGATAGTTCGCGGGGGGCGGGTTGGGCACGGTGCCGCATTTTTCGGGGCCGTTGAGGGCATCCTGAGGAGAGGCCGAGGGGCGCACGATGGGGGGCGCCACGTGGTCGTACCAGCCGTCAGAGTCGTCCCACTCGATGATGATCGCGGTGCTCGACCACTCGGGCGATTGCTCGATCGCGTTGATCGTTTCGACGAGGTAGCGTTGTTCGTCGAGCGGATCCGAGTAGCCGGGGTGGCCATCCTCATAGGCTGAGGGCTTGATGAAGGAGACGGCCGGCAGGTTGTCTTCGTCGAGCGCGGTGGTGAAGTACGACAGGTCGTACTGGTGGTTGGCCTGATCGCTGTGGCCGACGGCGTCCAGCGAGGTCGGTGGCAGATGGTGGGGGTTGGCCGTCGATTCGTAGTACTGAAACGGCTCGTGGTAGGCAACGTAGTCCGAATAGCTCTTGGCGGCACCGATGTTGGCATGCGACGCCTTGCATTCCGCGATGCCTTCGGCGTTTCTCGCGGTGGGCGTGAAGCCACCCTGAAACCAGCCCCACGTCACGTTCTTGACGTTGAGCAGGTTGCCCACGTTCTTTCCGGACATCGTGATCCGGTTGACCTTTTCTGAGACCCCTCCGGGCAGCACTTCTCCGCTCTTCACGCAATCGTCGTACATTGGGTAGGCGTTGGCGATCAGCGAGCCGTTGGCGACGCTGCTGTTCTTGGGTTCCGTCTCGGTCGCGCCGCCGGTTTCGCCGCTGATCAGGTTCAGGTGCCCGGGTGTGGAGGGTCCGAACTGGGTCTCGAAGGAGTTGTCCTCGAGCGAGTAGTACTGCGCGTAGTTCCACAGCGCCGTGACAGTGTTGCCGTCGTAGTAGTCCATCACGGTGGTCTTGTTCTCACCCGTGGGCCCCGGTTCGGTGCCATCGCATTCTTCGCCGGCAGTGTGCTGGACGAACTGGTTGACCAGACCACCGTCGTAGGCTTCCTGCTCCGCCTTGTAGTGGTGATCCTGATCGCACGTGAGCGCCTGCGCGCGGTCCAGGCGCTCAGGATTATCCGCGTTGGGGTTGTCCCTCAGAAGCGTTTCGGTCAGGCCGTTGACGGAGGGAGTGCCCGGCCGGGGCGTGAACTGCGGCTCGCCGGGAGGGTTGGCGGCGTGGGGATAGGTGCCGAAGTAGTGGTCGAAGGTGGCGTTCTCGTTGAAGATCACCACGAGGTGCTGGATCGGCGTGGTCGTAACCTGACCAGAGGAGTCTCCCAGCGCGATCGTCAAGCCGACGACGCCGATCGCGACGAGCGCCAGCACGGCGGCGACATAGGTCAGGATTTTTCGAGGCTTCAAAGGCTAGTTCCCAGCCGACCGCCAAGAGGCTGGACGGTCTCGCCGTCAGGCAGAGAGCAGCATCGTGGATGCTCATCCAGACGATGTTGCGCCGATGTAAACAACCGCCAGCCCGCCGTGCGCACGGAGCGACGGGCCATCGTTGGACAGCCGCACCGAACGGAGCGGCAAGGCGGGCCTCCGGCATGAGAGCGGCGAGGCAGGCCTTAAATGGCCGCGGCCCGCCGCGCACATGGCGCGACGGGCCGCCGGCAGCTGAGACGCGCTAGCGAATCAGAAGCCGATGCCTGGGGTCACTGCGTTGTTGATATGCGACTGGAACCCGGTTGGGAACCGCGTGTAGTCGTGCGACTGGATTTCGTTCTGGCCCTGACCGATGATGTATTCGAACAGGTCATGAACCGTGTTTGCGACTTCATGAGCCGCTGTCGTGTTGCCGAACAGGTGCTTGTTCGAGTAGTGGTGGAACACCAGATCGTACGTCAGAGCGCAGATCGGGTAATCCGCTGGGCTGGCATCTTCAGAGATGTCCGGGTCGGACGCCAGCAGGCCGTACCACGAGTCCGTGTAGGAGTACGGGAAGCCTTCCTCAAGCGGCAGGATCTTCGTCGTCTCGCAGTTGGCGATGCTCGTACCCGTCTCCAGCGGATCGGTGTACGTCGGGGTGGGGGTGTTCGTCAGGCCGTTGTTCTGGATCTCCGCATATACGATCTGGTGCGAAGCGCTTTCGGTCCCGTGAGCACCGGTGCTGAACGTGCTGGGCGTCGCGGCGTTGGTGAAGCCGCCGTTGCTCGCCGATACGGCGTCCGCCGTGTTGGCGTAGCCGACCGAGCCGGGATTGGCCGCGGTGTTCTGCACCAGTTCTCCGCCACCTTCGTTCTTCAGTACTTCGGCGCTGCCCGTCTTCAGGTCGGACTCCGCGACGAACGTGTTGGGCCAGGTCGGGGCGTCAGCCGCGAACCCGTTCCATACGGCGGGGCTGGTCTGGGACAGGTAGCTCTTGAACGCGAACGACGTACCGGAGGATGTCTCGCGGACCTGCGGCTGGATTTCCTGGTCGCAGCCGGTCGAGCCGCCTTCGTCGCGGAATTCTTCTGCCCCGGGCGTGCCGCTCGCCTCCGTGTAGCCCAGCTGCAAGAAGAGCGCACCCCAGGTGTTGATCGCGTAGCTGTTGGGGGAGCCGCTATGCGCCTGGACGCCACCGGGGTCTTCGCCGCTCGCAGCGGTCGGACCCTCGAACAGCTGGCCGATCGTCGCATTGTTGACGTCAACCTGGCTGTTTGACTGGACCTTGCACTTGGCGGGCAGGCTCAGAATCAGAGCGACAGGAGCCTGCGCAACCGGGATCGTGATCTCGGCCTTCTGGTTGTGCAGCGTTCCGGCCGCAAGCGCCGCCTCGCCCAATTCCCTGGGGGTAGGAGCGTCGTCGGTGCCGACGAACCAGTCGAGCACTTCACCGTTCACGTCCTTGATCGCAGCGCCGGAGCTGAACGCGACCGGGTCCTTTGCGGGCTGGAAATGACCCGTGGTGTTACCGAACTCTTCCAGGCCCTGGCCGCTCGAGGACTTCGAGTAGGTGATCGTCGAGGACGTCGGCGCGGTCGAGCAGCTGCTGTGTGATCCCCAGCCGGCCGAGGTCAGGTAGACCGAGAGCATCGCGGTCTTCTGCAGCGAGGAGCCCGATGCGAACCCGGGCGACCCGCAGGTCACCGTCGCCAGCGCGGACCCGGCGGAGCCGAGTGCGGCGAGCGCGGCCGTGGTGCCGACACACGCCGCCAGGGTGGCGAGGCGCCGACGCTTGTGATGACGGTTCATTCGAACCGAACCTCCTTCACTCCCGGATGGGAGATCGATGGACTGTGCCAGGCCACCGTAACCCGCCGGATCGCTTGGGATGAAGCAAATCACACGTTAATTCCATCCCTGATCCTACTTTGTTACATCCCGTCTTCCACTTTGTCACCATAAGGTAACCATGGTTATCTTTTGTAACATCTCTAGTTATGCTTGAGGCTGAGGGACGATCGGCGTCCGTGCGCGGCTGGAGCGTTCAGCGTGAGCGTGAGCGATGTGGTACCTGCGTCGCCGAGCGGGTCGTGCGCAGAGACGAGCACCAGCACTTTCAGGCGCCTCTTGCTCTTCAGCAGCGCTATCCCCTTCGCCGAGAGGCGCAGCTTCAGCGTCTTGCTGTGGCCGCTGGAAATGCTGAACGCGGCGTGTCCGAGCAGCAGCCGGCCTGCTCTGTGCTTGCTCTTCTTGCCGGACTTCGTCGCCGCGATCGTGCTCTTGCCGGCCTTCGTCGCCACGATCGCCGCTGCAGTCTCGATGCTGACAGTCCCCGCGCACCGCTGCTTGGCCGCGGGACAGGACAGCGCGACACTCAGCACTCCGCCGGCGAAACGCACGTGGGGCGCGAGGCGCGTGGGGGCTCTGTCCGGCGATGGCGACGGGATCGGGTAGGGCGCGAATGGAGGCGGGATGTCATAGAGCGGCCCGGTGAGCGACACGACAGCTGCTTGCACCGCCGGCGGAGGCGCGACCACGGTAACCGTCTGCGCCGCGGAGGTCGCCGACTGGTAGGAGCTGTTGGTGACGGTCAACGTGACCCGATAGCTGCCCGGCTGCGCGTAGGTGTGGGTGACGACCGGAGTCTGCGGCCCTTCGTCTTCTTCGCCGCCATCGCCCCAATTCCAGTGATAGTTGACGATCTTGCCGATCCCGGGCGTGGAGCCGCTCGCGTTGGCGATGATCTGCTGGCCGCCCGATTCCGTCGCGGTGAAGCGTGGTTCGGGCTGGGCGAGAGCCTTCGTGACGATCACGGTGGCGGCCTGCGGAGGAGTGTAGACGCCGTAATCGCCGCGCATGCGTACGCGCACCTCGTACTTACCGGGCCGCGTATACATATAGGTGATGCTGGACGGCGGATAGTAGTAGTGCGGCGGCTGCATTTCATAGACCTGCGCGAACCCGTCGTCGGCCGGCCCGCCGGTGGTGCTTCCGTTGAGGTCCCATTCGTAGGCGAACGGCTTGCCCCCCCGGCGATTGATCGAGCCGGTGCTGAACGTAACCTGCGTGCCCGCGGGGATTTCGAGCTGTTCTTCACCTGACTTGGTGAGCGTTTCCTGCTCCGGCTTGGCCGTCATCGTGAATGTCCCTTCGGGCTGTGGGCAGAGGCGGCCTTCGCCCGGCGCCAGCTCGATGACTTCGCGTCCCTGCCCGGTCGCTTCCCTCCTGTCCGCCCTGGGACCCCTGTCGAGAATCCACAGCCTGCCGTCGGCGCCCGTGGCCAGCGCGGCCTCGGGAGCGCCTATGTTGCACGGCCCGCCCTGAGCCCTGTTCCTATTGCCCAGCGTGTTGACGATCGTGCGTCCCTGGAGGTTGCCGATCGCGCCGCCCGCTTCTGGCCTGAGCAATCGCACACCTATATTCGCTTCGAATTCTTCCGAAGGTTCCCCAGGCCTCCAATATTCCGGCCCGGGGGGAATGGTCGGGCCGACCTGGCTGTCGTCGCCGGGTCGATTGGTGAAGATAACCGCCGCATACAAGCCAGCCGTGGAGCCCGGTGCTGCAGAGAGATGAATGACCTGGGAGCCAGCGCCATTCAGATCGGAGACACCGGTTCCCGCGACCGAGAAGAAGGGCGGTTCATCCATATACATTGGCGACTGGTCGAAGTCTGCGTTCGGCGGTACGTCGCCGGGGTCGCTCAGCACGGCTGCTTCGCTGAAGTCGGCCTTGAGCCCAACGGTGTACACGTCGGTCGCAGTGCCGCCACCCGACTCCAGCAGCACGGTGAGCGTCCCATCGGGGCCGGTGGAGATGCCGTGTGGGCCCCAGTGTCCTCCCAGTTGAGCTGCCACACTCGCGCCGGACCAGCTCGCCAGCAGATCCCCAGTCGCCTTTCCGCCCTGTGGCTGAGTCGCCACCTGCTGCACGATCGTGTCGCCCGGGACCGGGCTGCCGGCTCCCACTTCGGGCGCGACGTCGCTGGCCTCGATGGCAATGGGATCGTCCAAGTTTGTTTCGAGCGGGTCCACAGCGATCCCCTGCGGCTCGTAAAGCGGTGTGGCTCCTGACGCCAGCTGTTCTTCGCGACTGACCAGCGCTCCGGTCGTGTGCAGCGGGTCTGGTTCGAGCCCCGGCGCAGCTTCCAGTTCGTCCCGTGCGTTGGGCGACGTCAACCACGCCAGCAACTCCTGCGCAACGGTAAAGGTCCGGAATGGGCTCGAGCTTGGCGGCGAGCCAACGACCAATGCGTACAGCCGCCCGTCACGGTGATCGACCGCGAGGCCCGCGATCGCCGACGTCTTGGAGACACCGTGCGGTACCGCTTCATTCGGCAGCGTGAACGTGGTCGTGCCCTCCACTTCACCCTGGGGGCTGAACTGCTGGATGCGCCAGGACGTCGGATTGGCGCCGGCGCTCGAAGTGCGATCGACGACATACACGGTGTTGTCCCGCGGGTCCACGGCGAAGCCGGTGGGATCGAGGAACTTGCCTGGCGTGAGCGGGCCTCCGTACTGACCGAAGTCGTAGGCGCTTCGATCGAAGCCGCCGAAGCGGATTATTTCGCCGTATTCGAATCCGGGTTCCGCACTTGCAGGCGCCGCCGCGAGCAGTGCCAGGACGATGAACACGAGCGCAATCCGCAGCGCACGCGCCATCGCTCAGCCGCCCTCCACGGTGCCGAGGATGTATTCCTGGGGCACGGCGCCGAAGATGCGGCTGTCCTCCCTGGCGAGCCCGCGGTTGTCGGCCATCAGGTAGTAGTCGCCAGCGGGCACAGTGATCGGCGTGGGGAATTCGCAGTTCAGCTTTTCGTCCTTTTCGCAGGGAAGGGTCGGCGGTTCGGGCTCGGGCTGACCGTTGCGGATGACGTGACCTTCGCGGATCGCGATGCTGTCGCCGGGCAGGCCCACGACGCGCTTGAAAGAGATTTCCTTGCTTTTGGTCATTCCCGGGATAGGGGTGGCGCAGGCGCGACCGCCGGCAAGAACCTCGCCGCACGCTCCTCCTTCAGCTCCCGCGGGGGGATAGAAGACGACGACTTCGCCGACCTGCGGGTGCGTGCGAGTCGGGTCGTAGTAAATCTTCGTTTCGGGCTGGAAGGTGGGTTCCATCGAGGTTGTGCTCACTTCGAAGGGCACGCCTGTATTGGCATTCGGAGCGTTGCTGGAGCCCGAGCCGCCGCCCGAGCCTGAGTTGCTGCCCAGATCCGACTTGCCCGAGCCCGACCCGCCGGCCCCCGTACCGCCGGCGGCGGTCTCGCTCTTGGACTTGCCGTGGACGGTCCCGCTGCCGTGGGTGGTCCCCTTGCCGGCGTCGGAGCCGCCGCGGCTCGGTGCAGGGTCCTTCGAACCGGTCCTGACGGCGCCGCCCGTCGCGGGAGTCCCGGCGTTGCTCGAGCCGCTCCCCTGCCCGCTCGCTGAGGGGTTGGAGGAGGAGGTCGTGCCGGGCTGAGCACCGCTGACAGGGGCGCCCGCGGTACTCGTGCCGGTG
Organism: uncultured Solirubrobacterales bacterium; assembly: GCA_963715515.1. Taxonomy (GTDB): domain Bacteria; phylum Actinomycetota; class Thermoleophilia; order Solirubrobacterales; family Solirubrobacteraceae; genus Palsa-744. Next base: position 2,322,931 of record OY970249.1, on the reverse strand, counting down.
GTCGTGCCCGTGCTTGAGGTGGCGCTCGTGTCACCGGCAGTACCCGGGCTGACACTCGCGGCGGCTGGGCCCGCCGCGTGTGAACCCCCGCAGCCCGCGAGGGCGATGGCCAACACACCCGCGCTTGCCAGGGGCACCACGAGGCGACGCAGAGGCACCGCGAGGCAACGCGCGCGGGTGCCACGACCGGGGCGCGAGCGCAGGGCCGCAAACCTGTCAGATCCGATCAGCACGCGTCCCGAGGGTAGGCGCCGTCAACGGCGTATATGTGACGAACTCGTTGCGCGCGTCCGTGCGAACGCAGGCTGGCACCGCATACGCCTGCCGCGGTTGGAGCGCCGGATACTGCTGCCGGCGCCGGCGGCGATCACGAGCAGCGCAAGCAGTGCGTACGGAGGCCGGTGCGAGCCTTCTGGAACGTAGGCGGCCATGTTGGCGCGCGCGCTCTCGATCGCCTCCTCGTCTTCCTGCTCTTCCTTTGGCGCTACCGCGGGAACCGTGACGGTCGCCGAGCCCGATGGGGGGACCGGGCGCGCCAGAACCGGCGGCGGCGGAAGCACCGCCGCGAACACCGGCACGGCCACGATCGGCTTGAAGAAGAAGGGCGGGGGTGGCCTGTGCGGTCGCGCAACCGGCGGAGCCGGCTTGAGAGGGACGGGTACCGGGGGAGGCGGCGGTGTCACGGCCAGCGGCGCGGGTGAGGGTGGCGGCGACGCGGGTGCAGGCGCCAGGGGTGGTGGCGCGGCGGCCGCCACCACCGCGGCGGGCGGGTTGCGCAGCGGCACCGTGCCGCATGGCTGCTCCACGCTGCCAGCCTGGATGGTGACCTGCTCGGAGTAGGACAATCCGCCGGTGGCGATCGTGACGGTTGTCGTTCCGGGGTTGAAGGCGCAGAACAGACCCGAGTGCGAGCCCGAGTGCGAGCTGAGGACCGGCAGGCCGTCGGTGCCCTGCAGAACCGCGAGGGGGTTGGGGTTGCTCGGTTCCTGCTCGACGAAGTCGCCGACGTCGGGGTTGGAAGAGGTGAAGCTGTATTCGGGCGCGATGAACTTCGCGCACACCGCCCCGATGCAGGTCTCGGGGATCGGCACGTAGGGTTCGGGCGCGATGCTGCCCTGGCTCGAACCCAGGCCGCCCAGCAGCTCCAGGCCGCCTGGGGGGCGCCGCGCCAGGCCTTGGAAGAGCACGGGTTGGCTGCGGCGCAGGAGCGTGCCGCCGGTCGCGTCGAGCCCGAGCTGAGAGATGTTGGGTATCAGCGTGTCGCTGACGGGCGCGCGGTTGGTGGCGGGGTTGCGCGCGGCGACGTTCACGCTCGCCAACAGGAAGCCGCCGGCGCCGAGGAATTCTTCGGGGTCGGCGGGCGGCTGCACGTAGCCGAGCGTGCCGCTGCCCAGCACCGGGATCGATTCGGCGCCCGCGCCAATCCGCTCGGCGCGGTTTTCGCCGGTGCTGTCGAACAGGTACGCCGAGGCTCCGCCGGCGAGCAGGACGCTGCTCAACGTCGCGGCGTCCTGGCCGTCGTAGTTGGGGGCATTTGGTTCGGCGATGTCGGCGCTGCCCATCACGATCGCCGGGTGGCCCGCTGCCTTGGCCTGGGCGAGCTGAGCAGCCAGCCATTCCAGCTCGCCGGCGCCGAGCACGGAGGCCGTGAAGTCGAGCACGATCACACGTACGTTATGCGCGCTGCCGCCCTGGCCTTCCGATTCCAGCGCGTACGCGCCGCTGCCCGCGGGCGGCTGCGGAGTGCCTGCCGGAGCGCTTCCGAGCGGCGCATCCGGACCCATTGCCGCCGCAAAGCTGGCGAGGCTGCCGTTGGTGTCCAGATCGGAGGGCGATGGCGTGACGTACACGGGCAACGCGCCGGCAGCGTCCAGGTCGCCGCGGTAGGCCTGCTGCTCGCGTTCGAAGCCGCCGGGGACCCCGCTCAGGGCGTGTGCGGCGCCTTCGGCTACGTGGGCACCCGTATACAGAAAGGCGCGCAATTCTTCATGCTGTTCGTGGATCTGGGCGGCACGCGCAAGCGCCGCCGACAGCCAGGCGTCGGGACCGACGCCCTCGTTGGCGAGATTCGCGCACGGCCCGGCGCACTGGGCGTCGCCGCCGACGGCGAATGTGACCTGGCCGCTGGGCACGGCGATCGGCGCAGCGGTGCTCAGCGGCGGAGCGATGTCCCCCCCCAGACGCAGCGCGGCGGCACTCTGACCGGTGAATTGGGCGCCTGGAGTGGAGGACTCCTCGACGATCGCGCCCGTCTGCCCGCCGACGGCCCAGCCGCGCGAGCCGTCCGGCGCGACGTCGAGCGCGAGCACGGGATCGGGCCAGTCGGGCAGGTCGTTGTTGCCACTGGAGGCCACGCTCGGATAGGCCTGCTGCTCCAGGTCCTGCCAGCCGCCGGCCGTTTCGCGCAACAGGTAGCCGCTGACCGGCAGCGGGTCGGGGCCGATCAGGGCGCCGGGCTGGCCGAAGCCGACGGCGGGGGGATTGTCGATGTCGAGGAAGTCGTTGGTGGTGTTGTTGGGGTTTGAGATCAGGTCAAGGTCCACCGAGATAAGCGCGCGCACACTCGGCCCTTCGCGGATCGCGGCCAGCGCGGCGATGTTCTGAGCCGCGGGCAGCGGCTGGCTGGAGAAGCGCCAAGGCGCAGTGGCGGAGTCGCGCTCGATCACGACCCCCGGGCCGGCGGCGACGGCGCCGCCGTCGGGCAGCGCTGCGACCTTCGAGAGCACGCTCGCGCTGGCATCGACCTTGGGGGCTTCGCCGGCCTTGCTCGCGCCGGCTTCGTGCAGGCCGTCCAGCAGTTCCTGCGCGCCCGTGTCGACGTGCCAGCCCGTGCCATCTTCGACGAGCAACCCGCCGACCTCCCTGCCGGCAACCACCATGCGGTAGGTCGCGAGCGCTTCACCGCCGGCAAAGGCCACCGACGTGAAGTCGGCCTGCGCCACTTCGCTCGGCAGCTGCTGCTGCGTCCAGGTCTTGTCGTAGGCGAGCAGCGCGCCCTGCTTGCCTACGGCGTAGCCCACGACGGGGTTCAGCGGCGAGAAGGCGATCGCCGTGAGATTGGCGTGGAAGTCAAGCGGCTTGGCGGGGTCGGGCTCCCACAGCCCGGTGTCCGCGCGCCACAGCCACATCGCGCCGTTGTCGCCGACAGCGTAGGCGCGGCCCGCCTCGGGCCATGCCACCCCGCGCAGGCGTGGTTCTTCGGGTACGCCGGCGGAGTTGTAGAGGAATTCGGGCGTCCACCCCTGGCCCGGTATGTAGCGGGCGACCTGGCCGCGATCGCCGACCGCCAGCGCCTGCGCGCCAGGTTCACCGGGCGTGGTGCCGGGCTGGGAGGCGATTGCGGCGAGCGGGCGGCGGAAGGGCAGCGGCCAGGACTGCAGCGTGGAGGACATGGGGGCAGTGGTTACGTGCTCGAGCAGCGCGCTGTTCAGACCTGGGGCGGCGATAGCGGAGATCCATCCTTCGGTGGACGAAAGGAAGGCGGCGTCGGCGGAGGAGTTGCCACCTCCGCCGCCCACGATGTACTGGAAGCTGCCCGTGTCCTGCAGTCTCAGCAGCGCACCGTCTTCCAGGCCGGCGACGATCCGTTCGCCATCGCCGGCGCCGGGCCAGGCGAAGCTCGTGTAGTTCTTCTTGGGCAGAGGAGCGCCGAGTGATCCCTGTCCGCAGGCGACCTGCGGGAAACACCAGGTGCCGAGCACGGTGCTCGGCGAGGCGGCGTCCAGCAGCAGCGAGAGGTCGGCGGTCACGTTGGGCGCCGTCGGAGAGATCAGTTCGGCGTCGACCCACACCCCCTGGGTGGTGGCGGTCAGCATCTGCCCGCTGCTGCGCGCGAGGATCTTCTCACCGCTGGGCACCCAGTTCGCGGGCTGGCTCTGCACCCACACCGGAGCGCCGGAGGCGGCGGCGGTGCGCTTGAACAGCATCAGCGGTTCCGAGGCCGAGCTGGCCAAAAGCCAGGCGGCATGCACCGCTTCGCCCTGCGCCGGCGGCGCGGCGATCGCCAGCGCCTTCAGTCCGCTCGCGGTATCGGGCGTGCAGGTGCCGCTTATGTACTGGCTGCAGACCTGCTCGCGCGTCCAGTGCGTGCCGTCGTAGTGCAGGACACCCGTGAGCGGTGAGGATTCAGCGGGCACGATCAGCGCGCCCGTGTGCTTCGTTTCGCCCCCGCTCGGTCCGCCGCCGCCCCCCGGTCCGCCGCCGGGTCCGCCGCCCCCTGGTCCGCCGCCGCCCGGTTCGTTGCCGCCCGGTTCGTCGATCGCCGTAAAGATCGGCGCCACACCAGACTTCGTGGGAAAGAGCTTTTCCTCGGCGCTCAGCACGGCGGCGGGGCCGCTGCCGGCGGGAGGGGGAGCTTGCATGAAGGCGCCGCCCGGTTCGCGCGCGACAAGCGTCTGGTGCTGCGTCTTGACGATCTTCCCCGCGACTTCTTCTTCCACTTCGACGCTGCTTTGCAGCATCATGCCGCCGCTCGTGGTGACGCTTGGCGCGCCGCTGTAGGCCAGCGCCTTACCTTCCTTTTCCTCGACGGCAACGACCTGCCAGCCGGCCGTTCCCTGGACGTGGCGCAGCAGAACCGGCCCATTGCTGAGCGGCTGATCGCCGGCGCTAGCCGGGACGACGCCAATCGAGCCCGTCGCCCAGACTGCGCCCGGCTGGCCTGCCCCGTCTTCTTCTGGGGCCGCGCCAACCATGTTCACCGCTTCGGCGGGCAACCCGAGTTCCGGCTGGAAGCTGAGCCCCTCCGACGCCTGGCTTGTGCTCGGAGCGGCAAGGCCGCTCGCAGAGGCAGCGAAGACGCCGCTGCTCGAAGCTGCGAGGCCGGAGCTGGCCGCGACCTGCGGAGCGAGGTCGAGCGCCGGTGCCGGACCCTGCGCCGGCGGCGGCAGGTCCACGCCGCCGGCTCGATCTGGCAGGGCGGCGCTCGTAGGCGTGAGCGGCACGCGCGGCTGTGGCAGTGCAGCCAGGCGTCGTGTGAGCGCGCTCCACTGCGACGCGCCGAGTCCGCCGGTCGCAGCGTCCCCGCCGATCGCAGCGTCGCGCGGCGTGGGCGCAAGATGAATGCGAGCGACAGCCGGCCGGCGACCCTGGCCGTAGGCCGTAAGCGCCGTCAGGAGCGCCGGCGGGATGCCGGCGAACAGGCGGGCGCGGAGCATCACCGATTCGACGTACAGGCTCGAGTGGTTGTAGGCGAAGACGGCCCCCGTCAAACTCTGCGCGGCACCGGCAGCGCGCAGGTAGCGAGCGGCGGCGAAGATCGCATCGGCCGGGTCATAGGGGTCGCGCACACCCCGGCCGGTGGCGTCCACGCCGTACTCCGCCCAAGTCTGCGGCAGGAACTGCATCCAGCCCTCGGCGCCGGCGCTGGACAGCGAGAGGTCGCGCCCGAAGTCGGTCTCCACTTCGTTGATCGCCGCCAGTACCTCCCAGGGCACTCCGTAGCGGGCGGCTGCCGACTGGTAGATCGGCAGCAGGAAGGGCGGCGCGGAGTAGTTTTCGATGAAGAAGCCCGGCACCTGAGCGGCGGGGAAGGGAGCACCTGCGAGCGGGTTGCCCTGCACGCCGATGCCCGCGGCGGCGAGCGGTTCTGGTGGCAGGCCGACGGTGGCTCCGATCGGCGATTCCCCGATCGCCGGGGACGGAGACCCGCCGGCGCCGGCCGGGGTGCCGCCGGTGTCAGCGCCCGCCTTACGCCTGTGCCCGTGCGCGCCGCGTCTGTGCCGGCGACGGCGCTTGTGCACTCCGAACACAGCCGAGGGCTGGGCGACCTGCCCCGCAATCGACGGTCGCGGTCCTTCGGCTTCGTGCTGGCCTGAGGTTGAAGTTGAGGTTGAGGTTGATGGGCTGATGGCCGGCGAACTGGGGTTGGAGACTTCGGAAGTGGGTATCGGATAGAGGCTTGACGATGAGGACGATGATGAGAGAGACGAGGAGGAGGAGGAGGAGGAGGAGGTCACCGTGATCGAGGAGGTCGCCGTGGTCGAGGTCCTAGTGGTCGAGGGGGTCGCCGTGGTCGAAACGGTGGTCGAGACCGCTGACGTCAAGGTGGACATTGACGTTGTCGCTCCGGAGGCAAGTGCGGACCCAAGCGCGGAGCCGCGAGCGCCGATGGCAATCAGGACAGCGAGGATCGGCAGAGCCCGCAGGACGCGGCTCACCCGAACGTCCCGGCGATGCGCAAAGAGATGGACATACTTTGAACTTGAAGGAGCAACAACCGCGATCGAGGCCGCGGACGCCTAATCTGGCGGCATTCGACCACCGGAAAGGTGAAGAAGTGGTGACTCTGCGCGCTTTCCGCGTCGCTCCTGTGAAACTGTGGTGAACCGGTTGCCGCCCCCGCGGCGGCCGACCTAGCATGGCCCGATCCGTGTGCCGTCTCTGCATCTCCACACGCAGCTCGGGCCGATGCTCGCGCTTGCCCTCACCGGCGTGCTCCTCGCTACTGCAAGCGCCGAAGCGCAGCTCGCGCCGGCGGTCACGGTCGATGGCCCGAGCCCCACGATCCTCGACGTCGACGGCGCGGCGATGGCGCCCGACGGCAGCGGCGGGATCCTCTACCGCAAGCTCGTCGACGGCCAGGCCCATCTGTTCGTCGCACGCTTCCTGAACGGCGCCTGGCAAGCTCCTGTGCAGGTCGATGGCGGCCAGCCCTTCAGCGCGAGCTTTCCCGCGATCGCCGCCGGCGACGGCGGCCGCCTGCTGGTGGTGTGGGCGGAGCCCTGGGCGGTCATCGACCAGGCGACCCAATACGAGCTGATGTCCGCGGAGATCGACCCGGGCGCGACTCAGTTCGGGCCCGCGATCCAGATCGACCCGAAGGGCATCGGCGACGGCAGCGCCGCGTATCCGTCGCTGGCGATGGCTCCCAACGGACAGGCCTACGTCGCCTACCGCGTCGTCACCGACAATCTCTTGAACAGCCAGACAATCGTCCCGCCGCGCCCGGGAGACGAGCTGATTGATGTGCGCGTCGCTCGCTACAACGGCCAGGGCCTTGCCTGGACCTCGCTGGGCAGGGTCAATGACCATCCGCAGTTGACGATGCGCCACCCAACACCGGAAAACGCACCGGCGATCGGCGTGAGCCTCGCCGGCAACGCCGTCGTGACGTGGCAGGAGCCCGACGCCTCCGGCGTCGCACGGATCCTCGCGCGTCGGATCTTCGGCAATCGCATGGGCACGGCCGTGCTCGACGTCAGCCCCACCAGCGCCGACGGGCAGCCGATCGACGCCGAAGCCGACGCCCCGGCGATCGCCGTGAGTACCTTCGGCGAGGCCAAGATCGCCTACCGCCTGGCTGGCGGCGCAGGCTCGCCCTACGGCGGCCCGCGCATTCTGCTCAATACGTTGCCCGCCGAAACGGATCCCAGCGGCGCCAAGCTGCAGGGGGTGCAGGTGCTCGCTGCCGGCGCCACACTCGGCCCGCCCAGCATCGCGATCGGCAGCAAGGGGGAACTCCGCGCCGCCTATGCCACCGGCGGTTCGGCCCAGTTGGTGAGCGGCAGCGACTTCGAACCTTTCAGCTCGCCGCTGTCGTTCGGAGCCCTGGGCAGCCCCCAGGAGCCGGCGGCGAGCACGACGACGCGGGTGCCGACGAGCATCGACCCGGCCGGCGGCGGTATCAGCGCGTGGCCAGCCGCCGGCGCCGGGCTACCCGTAATCGAGGCGCGCGAGGACTTCGCCGACGGCGCCTGGCAGTCGGCGCAGCTCGCCGCGCCGATCAGCGGCCCGGTCGGCCCCCCGGCATTGGGCGGCTCGGACAACGGAGACGCGCTGATCGCGTTCGTGCAGGGGCCCTCCGAAGCGCAGCAGGTGATGGCCGCCGTAGCGAAGGCGCCGCCCGCCCAGTTCGAGGCCACCACGCCGGTCGGTTGGGTGCGTGCAGGCGCGGCAACCGTCAGCTGGGAAGCGCCAACCGAGGCATTCGGCAGCACCAGCTATGCGGTGCTGGTCGACGGCCACGTCAGGGCCAGCGGGCTACATGGGCTGTCGCTGCGCCTCGACTCGCGCGCACTGGGCGACGGCGTTCACCAGGTGCAGGTACTGGCCACTGACAGCCTCGGGCAGCAGACGATGACGCCCGTCGCCACGTTGAAGGTCAACGCCAACCCGCCTGTTGTGACCGTCAGGCGCCTGGGCGGCCGACGCGTGGCCGTGAGGGTCTTCGATCGCGCCTCGGGCGCAATCGTCGGCGACACGACGATTGTCTTCGGCGACGGTTCCCGCGCGGAGCATAGGCTGACGGTGCGCCACACCTATGCCACCGATGGGACCTACACGATCGTGGTGCACAGTCGCGACAAGGTCGGCAATATTCTCGATGTTCACCTGAGGGTTAAGGCGTCAATGAGGCGCCGGCTTTCGGTCCGGCTGGCGCCGACCGGTACGCTGCTCGTAGCGCTCGGTGCGCTGCTCGCCGCGCTCGCCTACTGCGCTCCGGCACACGCGACATTCACCCCTTTCGCACTCGTCTCGGCCAATCCCGCAAAGGACCTGGAGGCCGACTACGCCTTCGACCCCGCGATCTCCGCCGACGGCCGCTACGTGGCCTTCACCGGCTCGGTCGCCTCGCAGCCGGGCGTCTATCGCAAGAACATCGCGACCGGGGCAATCGAGCTGGTGGCAGCGGGCAACCACGCAGGCGCGCCCTCGATCAGCGCCGACGGACGTTACGTGAGCTTCACCAGCGACCAGAACCCCGAAACAGGCGCGCCCGACAGCACGAAGGAATGCAGCTCGGTGTACGTGCGCGACATGCAGATCGAACCCAAGCACCAACCCGCGCAGCCGATCTCCACACAACTCGAACCGTGGCTGCCCGAAGCAGGCGGGGCATTCACGCTTGCCTCGGCGCGCAACGCGTCGAGCGAAAGCCTCACATACGTATTCACCCCGAACGTCTACTCGACGTGCGGCGCGGCCGCGGCGGCGCGCGTCGCGCTGAGCGCCGACGGACAGGAGGTGGCGTTCACCGTGCTCAGCCCCTCCGACCTCAGCGGCGAATGCAAGGTGGTCGAAGAAACAGAGACCTGCCCAACGCCGGCCTACCAGGTGGCGGTGCGCAACCTGGAAACCCAGACCACGACGCTGGTCAGCTCCACGCTCGCCTCGCAGGGCGGGACGCCGCAACCGGTTCCCAACGGGGCGGCGCTCTCCGGACCGACTGTCACCCCCGAAACCAGCCTGGCCGGCGGTGGGCACGCGCGATTGGCGGTTGGCGGCAGCACGGCGGCGATCAGCGCCGACGGCAGCACGGTGGCGTGGATGGGAATCGAAGTCGCCGCTCAGGTTTCCGTCGCTCAGCCGCTGCCGACGATAACCGGATACCCCAACAGCTATGCCGAGCCGCTGTGGCGGCGGATCGCCGACGGGCCCGCCGCACCGACGCGCAGGGTGCTCGCCGGCGATGACCCCTCCGCCCCGGAATGCCCGCCGGCGTGCGCGGGAGGCGTGGACCTGGCGTGGGACACGCAGGGCATAGGCGGTAACGAATACTTCGGCGCGGCCCCCCAGTTCGGCAGCTACACCTCGCGCGGAGCGGCCGGCACCGGCTTCGCTCCGGGCGCAGGCTTGGCCGACCCACTCGCGGCGGTGACGCCCCAGTTGAGCGACAGCGGCATGACCGTGGCGCTGCTCTCGACGCAGCCCAACTACGGCGAAGACCCAAACTTCGGGCTGTTCAACGGTAACCTGCCCCCGCCGGCCAACGCCTTCGTGGTCGACATGACGCCTGGTCTGACGCGCGCTCAGGCGATCACGCGGCTGACGAACTGGGCGTCGCTGGACTTCGACAACCCCGAACTCGCCGCGCCCGTCACGAGTATCGCGCTCTCCGGCGACGGCACGCGCGTGGTCTTCAGCACCGAGCGGATCGCCTTCCCGCTGGCCCCACCGGCGCTGATCACCCCGACGCTCAGCCAGGCCGCCGTCGCACAGCTGTATGAGGCAAATCTGGTCGGTGGCACGCTCGCGCTGGTGAGCTTCGGCTACGACGGCCAGCCTGCCAACGGCGAAGTCTACGCCGCGGCGCTCAGCGAAGACGGACGCGCGATCGCGCTGTCCTCGGGCGCCACCAATCTTGTCTACGGCGTCGTCAACCAGGGCAGCGACGTGTACCTCACCGAAGAGATCCACTCGCCGGCCGCGCCGGGACAGCAGATCGTCTCGCCCACGCCGCCCTGGCCGGCGGCTGCGATCCCGTGGAGCATCAGCGCAACCGCCACGCCCTCCCCGGACGGCACGCTTGTCCTGTACGTATCGGTCCCCGGCGCCGGCCGACTCAGCGCCAGCGCCGTCAGCGCCGTGGACGCCACCAAGCCCGCGAGCGTTCGCCGGCGCAAGGCCGCCAAGCGCCGTGTCGCGCGACGCGCCAGTGTGTCGAGCGCGCAGAGCAGGAGCGAGAGGCGCAACGGCAAGGGCAACGGTTCCACGCACACGCGCAAGACGCGCAAGCCGGCCGCGGCGAGGAATGCGACGATCGCAGACACGGCGGCGAGCGCCAAGGGCTCCGAAGTGCTCGAGCTGCACCTGATCCCCGCCGCACGCTATGACTCACTGCTGCAGAGCAGCAGGTACGGGCTGTACGCCACAGTCACGGTGACGTTCACCGCGCCCGGACACCGGACGCTGCGGGAAACCCTGCGCGTGAGCTTCCCGCGCCGCCCGCCGATCTACAACCTGCCGACGCCCAGGTACCCGCTGCCCAAGCACAAGCTGCCGACGCCGGCGGCGTCCAAGCCCAAGCACGGCAAGCCCCGCCACACACACAAGGAGAGGCACCGATGAAACGGCGTGCCGCACTGCTGGCGGCAACAGCCCTACTGGCACTGGCTGCAATCACACCGGCGCTCGCCGTCGCGAGTGCGGGCGAAGGCGCCTCGAGCGCCAGCTGGCAGTTCGCCCCTGTCAACCCACCGGCGCCGCCGCCCGGCACCCCCGAACCCGAACACACCTATCCGGTGCCGCTCGGTCAGATCGGCGATATTTCGTTCTGGTCGGCCAACCGCGGGCTGTTGATCACCGGCGGCACCGGCAGCTCCTGCGCCGCCAGCTCGGGCGCGTCGATCCAGTGCGGCCTGTACGCCTACAACGGCCGCGGCTGGCACGTGCTCTCGACTGTGTGCGGCGGCGCCGAGGGGCGCATCGCTTGGGCTGGGGAAAACGAATTCTGGACGATCTCCGACCAGCGTCCCGGCCAGATCGTGACCGCGGAAGCCGAATACGGCAGGGTCTCGCTGTGTCACTTCCAGAACGGCAAGGTCGTGGGTTCCTACGCGATGCCGCTCAACCAGCCCAACTCCTACCGGCCGATGAACGCCGCCGCGTGCCTCAGCCCGAGCAATTGCTGGTTCGGCGGCGAACTCGGCGAGGCACCCAACTTCGGCGCCTTCCACCTGCACTGGGACGGCCACGCCGTGACCGTCGTGTACTCGCCCGAGGACCATGAAGTCTTCTCGATGGCCTTGGCGGGTCCGAACATGCTGTTCGAGAGCGTCTCGCTGAAGGTCGAAGAAGGAGAAGAAATCCACTACGGCAGCGAAGATCCGAACCACCCGGCGCTGCTGCATGAGATCGACCCGACCGGTTCGAGCGTGGACTTCCACAACGTGCTGATGCCCAACCCGGCTTGTGCGGGGAGCGAATTCTGCGCGCCGCTGCCCGCCTACGGCTCCGACTCCGGTGGCCTGCCGGTGGAACCGGCCACCCTGGGACCACTCGCGCTCGGCAGCGACTACACGCCATCGGGCAGCAACACGGCGCCGCCGCAGGTGTGGGCCGTGGCGGGACCCTACGAAGCAGCCGAAGCCGCCAGCTCGAGCGCAGGCGTCGCGCATCCGATCGCGCTGCGCTACGCCGAAGACCCGCTCACCCACGAACACCTCTGGACACAGGTCATCGGCAGCGAAGAATTCGGTGGCAGCGATCCCTTTGGCGCCGGCGAAGTGCCCCAGGGAGTCGCACCCGAACCGGGCGCAGCGGCTGCGTGGATCGCGCTGAACGCCGGCGACGGCCAGGCCCACGTCGCGCGTGTGAGCGCCGAAGGCAAGGTCTCCGAGCAGGACGTGCTCGGAGAAGCTCAGGGAGTGGGGCAGCGCGGCGATGCCGGCCCGATTGACTGTCCCGCCGCCAACGACTGCTGGCTGGCCACCAGCAAGGGCTGGCTGTTTCACTACACCGGCGAAAAGCCGGGCGAACCGCAGCTGCCGGAAGACACGGACCCCGACTTCGCAAGCGTAATCACCTCGCGGCCCACCGACGACGGCGTGCTGCAGTTACCCGCCGACGAACCGCCTCCGGATGACTCGCTCGCCAATCAGGCGCCCCCGCCGCCACCGCCTCCGCCTCCACCGGCGCCACTCCCGCAGGTGCTCTCCAACGCGCCGGTGATCGTGGGCCTGCACTCGCGTGTGATCCACGGCGACGAGCTGGAACTCAGCTTCAAGCTGGTTGCGGAGGCGCACGTGCAGCTCCTCGCCAAGCGCAACGGTCGGATCGTCGCCAAGACTTCGCCCGAGACGCTTAAGGCCGGCAAGCGCAAGCTGCTGCTGCGCCTGAACCGACGCCGCTGGCCGAACAAGCTCGATCTCAAAGCCACGCCGCTGCATCCGCTCACGGTCTCGACCCCCAGCGCAAGCAGCCAGAGCACCACCGGGCCGAGCAGCGCCGAAAGCATCTCCACCTGAGCACGTCTCGGCGGCCGCCGCACAGGTTCACCCGGCATCTACCTGAGTTCCACCAGGTGGCCGCCGCCGCAACGCCGTCCAGCCTATTCGCGGCGCTCCTCCAAGCGGCGCGCCAGCTCACTCCCGTCGATGCCAGCCGCGCTCTGCTCGGCGAGAAACGCGCGTCGCTCTTCCACGTCCCGCCACGGGCGACGAAAGACCGGCTCGCCCTGCAGGCGAATGGAGAGTTCGCGGTTGCGCTGCGTCTGCTCGGGCTCGCGGAAGCTCACTCCATCGTCGTTGAGCAGGCCGCCGGCGAGATAGAGCTGTGCCTTCGCACGGCGCCCGTCGGGTAGCACGATCGCCTCAAAGCCATAGCCGGCGCGCTTGATCCGCGTGGTCCACTCGGCGTGCTCGTGGCCCCAGCCTTGAAAGCGAGGGTCGAGGAAGCCAACCCTCTCCAGTACCTCGGCGGAGACAGACAAGCACTGCGCGGTCGCCGCCGGATTGACCCACGGGTCGGCCGCGGTCCCTGCGCCGGAGACCGTGTGCTTGGCGACCTTCGGGTGAAGGTAGGCAAGGTGATGCCACGCTCGCGTCCCCTCGATCCATTCCCGCTCCCAGGCAGGGACCGTGGGATACACGTCGTCCTCGATCACCATCAGTGGATCGCAACCAAGCGCCGCAAGCGCGAACAGGCCGCGATTCTTGTTCCACGCAACTCCGCGATTGGAGCCGCTCACGACGGTGTGGCCGTGAACGCGGCACCACTCGGCGCCGCCGTCGTCACCCCCATCCTCGGCGACCACCACGTGGTAGGGGGCTCGCGTGAGCCGAGCGATCGCGTCGAGCAGGCGCCGCAGAGGCTCGCGGCGTCGGTAGGTCACGACTGCGATCCCCAGGCGCGTCGTCTCGCCCGCATTAATCTCAACCCTCAGAGGCGTCTCCTCCGCACTCACCCCGACCCCCGGGGACGCCCCCTCCACGCTCACCTCAGTCCTCCAGCAGCGCAAGGCCCATCCGCCGCGCCGCCTCCTGCCAGGGCGGCATCGCGGTGCGCAGATGGCGCTGACCGCCGCTCACCAGGCGCGTGCGCAACTCCGCGTCGCCTAGGAGTGCAAGCACGTTGCGCGCCAGCGCGCGCGGGTCGCGCGGCGCGCTCACCAGCGCGGTGTGGCCGTCGATCGCGTAGTCGCGGCTGCCCTTGGTGTCGGTGCTGGCCAGTGCCGCGCCGCAGGCGATCGCCTCGGCGCCGGTCAGGCCGAAACCCTCCTCCCAACTGGCCACTAGGTGCACGGCGCTTTCGCGCAACAGCGCCGCGACCTCGGGTCGGCTGGGGTTCGCCATGAACGTGCCCTCCCCCTGCACTGGCTCGGTCCCGAACAGCGTCACCTCCACCTCGGGGCGCTGCTCGCGCACGATCGCCAACGCGTCGATCGCGTCCCGCAGCCCCTTCCAATCGAGGCGATGGGTCATCAGGCTCAGGCGCGGCGGGCGCTCGGCCGGTGGGATGCGCCCAGGCGCGAACACCGCGCGGTCCAGACCCTGGGGCACGTACGCACAGGGGATGCCGCGCGCAAGCGCCAGATCGTGCAGCCAACGCGCGATCGCCACCACCTGGCAGGCGAGCGCGAGATTGGCCTCGACCACGGGCGAGCCGGGCGTGCCGTAACCCTGGAACAGCATCACCGGCCTCCCGGTGCGCGCAGGAAGCTCGAAGATACCCGCGCCATCGCGCAGGTCCGCCGGATAGACCAGCACGTCGGCTCGCGGCAGCGCATCGGCGTGCAGGCGCTCCAGGCAGCACACCTCCACGCCGGGGATCGCCCGGGAGGGCTGCTCGCGCACCGCCAAACAGACGTGTGCCTCTCGGGCCAGATATCGCGCGAACTGCTCGATCACGTACACCCCGCCAGTCGTCGCACGCTGATGGGGAACGATGAAGGTCACGCGAGGTCTTGCACCGCCCGCGGGTGAGCATTTCCCCTCAGCGGACGGCTCATGGCGCTGCGCCGGCGCGCGGGCCGACTCTCCATGCGCCGGCGCGCGGACCAACTCTCCATGCGCCGGCGCGCGGGCCGACTCTCCATGCGCCGGCGCGCGGACCGACTCTCCATGCGCCGGCGCGCGGACCAACTCTCCATGCGCCGGCGCGCCGGACAACTCCCCATGCCGCACCGACTCGCCAGCCAGCTCGCCAGACAACTCCCCACGCCGAGCCAGTTCACCACGCCGAGCCAGCTCGCCGGACAACTCCACGAGCCGGCGCTCCAGCACCTCCACCTCATCGGCCCCGCGCCGACCTGGATGGCGCATTTCATCCAGCAGTTGCCCCTGCTCGCGCTCGCGCTCGCCGATCTCCTGCGCCGTCAGCGTCGGCTCATCTGCCTCCGCGTCTGGCCGCTCGGGTCCATCGAGAAGCTGACGCAGCTGACGATCCATGCGCTCGCCCGCCCACCGCGCCAGCTCGCCGTCGGCGTGCGTACGCACATACTCCACGAGATCCCCGCCCGCGAGGTCCTTGTCCGCGGAGCGATGCCGCTCCGCCGCGACACCGCACCCGGTGCCCGCCACCAGCGCGTCGGCCTCGCCTGCGCGTCGCTGCAAACGAGCGCTCCACTCTCTGGCCAGCCGCCCGTACTCGGCCTGCAGCCGCGTGCTCGGCGGCACGCCGACAAAGGCCAGCAGCAGTTCCAGCCAGCGCTCGTTGCCAGAGAACAGCGCCTCATAGGGCAACAACGCAACCCTCCCCTCCTCCCCTCCTTCATCCACCGCTCGCTCACCATCCGCCGCGCGTACCGAGGCCAGCGCCTCGTTCCACATCTCGATCGCCAGCCGGTGATCGTTCTCGGCCGGCCACCAGTCCTCGGGGTCGGCGGCGCGGCGGCTGAACGACCGGGCCACGTCCAGCGGGTCGCGCACCAGCACCGCCACGCGTGCCTGTGGAAAGCGCGCCAGGAGCTGGGGCAGTACGCGTGTGTACAGCGGCACCTTGTCACCCACAACCTTCACCGTGCCGCGCTCCCAACGCCGGCGCAGGCGCTTGTACAACAGCTCCCCGCGTATGTCCGTCTCGACGAGCACCGGCGAAAAGAACTGCTCCGGGGTGAAGTGGAAGGGGTCGAGCTGAGCGCGCACGCGCTTGAAGCGCTCGAATCCGAGCGCCACGCAGGGATGCTCGTTGAGCAGGAACGCCAGCGCGCTCGTCCCCGAACGCGGGCACCCCGCGACGAACAGGTGGCGCTCTGGGCGCGAGCACAAATCAGACTCTGGCATCGGGCGATGCTTGCAAACGCGCCGGTTTTCACAGCCACTCAATGACAAACCTTCACCAGACGTTCACATGCTGGTTGCGGCCTTGTCACAAAAGATGCCGCTTTGCAGGCGAATCCTACTGTTAGAGATGATTGCTTCACGTGAGCAGCGACTGCCGGCGGGATCCACCACGCGCGTGGACTTGCACTGTCACTCCACCGCCTCGCAGGTCTCGCGGCTGGGTGTGCAGCGCGCCGTGGGCCTGCCCGAGTGCGCCACGCCTCCCGAGGAGGTCTATGAGCTGGCCAAGCGCCGCGGCATGGACTTCGTGACGATCACCGACCACGACACGATCGCCGGAGTCATGGAGATCGGCGATCGACCCGACGTCTTCGTCTCTGAGGAGTTGACCACCTGGTTCCGCGGCGAGCCCCAGGCGGTGCACGTGCTCTGTTACGACCTCACGCCGGAGGACCACGAATGGCTGCAGGTGCATAGCGGCGATGTCGAGGAGTGCGCCGAGTACCTGCACTACAACGACATCGTGTGCGCCCTGGCTCACCCCTACTACGCCGTCGGCGCCCCCCTGACAGCGCGCCATCGCCGCCGCCTGTCCGAGCTGTTCGGGATCTGGGAGGTGCGCAACGGCTCGCGTGCGCGCGAGCTCAACCGCCCGGCCGCCATCTACGTGTTGACCAACGACGGCATCGGGATCGGCGGCAGCGACGACCATGCGGGGGTCGACATCGGGCGTACCTTCACCGAGGCTCCCCCGGCGCGCACGCCGGCCGACTTTCTCGCTCATCTGCGCGCCGGCGACGTCACGGCTCGCGGCGCACAGGGCAGCGCCGCCAAGTGGGCGCACTCCGCGATCGCGCTCGCCGCGCGCGCCCTCGGCCACGACGCGCGCGGGGAGCACCTCGGGAGTCCGGATCCGCACGTGGTGATGACGATGATGCAGAGGCTGCTGCGCGAGGGCGACGCCCGCCAGGGCGCCGTCGGACACGACCTCACACCTGACGACGCCCGCGGCCTGCTGCGCGCGTGGCTGGCTGCCGTCGAGCTGGACCACCTCGATGAGCGCGGCCTGATCGACTACATGCAGGAGGACGGCTTCAGCCACTCAGGTCTCTACCGCCGCGCCTGTCGCGCGCACGAGCGCCGGCTGCGCTCGGCCGTCGGGGAGGTCGTGCTGGCGATCACGAGCGCGACGCGCGCCGACGACGGTGTGAGCGCCATCGCAACGACCGGCACCGCCGGCATGACGGACGCCGCCAACACGACGAGCACTGCTGGCACGCATGGCGCCACCGTGGCGGGCGCGACCACAAGTGTCTTTCAGGCTTGCATGGCCGCGATTCCCTACGCACCCGCCACGGCCTTCTTGAGCAGTGAGAAGGCCAAGCTCGATTCGCGCGACGGTGAGACGCCGCGGATCGCCATCCTTGCCGACGGGATCGGCAGCACCCACGGCGTGACGCGCACGATCGAGGAGATCCGCGAGCGCGGCGTGCCGGGCTTCGAGATCGAGGTGATCGGCACCGACGCCGACGTCGATCGACGCCTCTCGGCTGTGGCCGAGATCGATGTGCCGTTCTACCCGGGCCTCCAGATCGGCATCCCGAGCCTCACCGTAGCCGTAGAGACACTCTCGGACGGGGCCTTCGACGCGATCCACGTCTGCTCGCCTGGCCCAGTCGGCATCGCCGGCGCGCTCGTTGCCCACGGCCTGAGGCTGCCGCTCGTGGGCAGCTACCACACCGAGCTGACCGCCTATGCCGCGCTGCGATCCCAGGATGCGCGAGTGGCGGATGCAATGGACGTGGCCGTGCGTTCTCTCTACGGTGCCTGCGACCTCGTCCTCTCCCCCAGCCCAGCTTCCGACGACGCGCTGCGGGAGATCGGCGTGAGCGATGAGCGCGTCGCACGCTGGGATCGCGGCGTCGACACCACCCGTTTCGATCCTGCGCTACGTGGCGAGTTCGAGCTTCCCGGCGCCGTCAACGTTCTCTATGCCGGTCGCATCACGCGCGAGAAGGGCTCGGAGCTGCTGGCCGATGCCTTCCTTGCCGCTCGCCACCAAGACCCACGGCTGCACCTGGTGTTGGCGGGCGGCGGCCCAGAGCTGGAGAGCCTGCGTGAGCGCCTGGGCGAGCACGCCACCCACCTCGGCTGGCTCGAGGGGCGCGAGCTGGCGCAGGCCTACGCGAGTGCCGACATCTTTCTGTTCCCCTCCTCCACCGACACATTCGGACAGGTCGTTCTGGAGGCGCAGGCCAGTGGCCTGCCCGTCGTGGCCGTCGCCGCCGGCGGCCCGCTCTCGCTGATCCACGATCGCGTCAGCGGCCTGCTGTGCGAAGCCCACACCGACGCTCTGGCGGCGCGCGTCGTGGAGCTTGCCGGCTCTCCCCTGCTGCGCAAACGCCTCGCCGCCGCTGGACTCGCCGCCGTGCGCGAGCGCACTTGGGAGAGCGCCTTGGAGCGCCTTGCGGAGGGTTACCGTCGAGCGCTGTCCTCTGAGGGCTCGCACGGCAGCGACGTAGGGGGCGACGATCGACGAGGCGACGGTGCGGGAGGCGCTCGCACGCATGGCAGCGCCACCCGCGGTGTCAAGAACTACTCCGGCGACACACAGAGAAGGCGCCGTGCCGCCTAGAGGCACAATCGCCGTCGCCTTGCACGACATCGAGCCGGCCACCTTCGAGCGCTGCGCGCTGATGCGCGACTGGCTCGACGACCACGGCGTCGATCGCGTGACGCTGCTGGTCGTCCCCGCGCGCGACCTGCACCCTTTGGGCGAGCGCTCACCGGAGATGATCCATTGGCTGGCCGAGCGCCGCCGCGCGGGCGACTCGATCGCGCAGCATGGTTTCCAGCGCGATCAACTGCGCCGACCGGCGTGGACGCACAGGATGATGGCCCCCGCCACGGGCCACCAGCGCGCGGCGGAGTTCGTCGGACTCGACGGCCCCGAGACGCGCCGCGCCGTGGAGGCCGGCTGGCGCGTGCTCAAGCTCGCCGGCGTCGAGCCCGACGGCTTCGTCGCCCCCGCCTACGCCTACACGCGCGCGCTGCGCACGACGCTCGCCGCCGAGGATGCGCTCGGTGGAGTCCGATTCCGCTGGTGGGCCGGACTGCTGCGGCTGCACCGCGCGCTCACCAGACAGGACAACAGCGGGACGGACGCGCGGCCCGAGCAGATGTTGGCGCCGGCCTGGGACGTGGGCAGCGAAGGCGTGCTGCGGCGCGTTCTCTCACCGTCGCTGATCCGCGCCGGGAGCCTGCTCCAAGGTCAGACGCTGCGCCTCGACCTTCACCCCGCCGACCTGGAGCGCCCGCGGCATATGCTGGCGTTGGAGCGCGTGCTCAGCCGCACCGGACATCGGCGCACGGCGATCACCTACGATCAGCTTGCCGCAAGCCTCTGACGGCTGTCGTCGCAGGCTCTTGGGGCGCGCTGTCGCCGCAAAGCTCTGACTCTGAGGCGCGCTGTCGCGAAATGCCTGCGGACTATCGCCGCGAACCTCAGACGCGCCTCAGGGCGCCCCGTCGAATACCGAGGCACCGAACGAGCTGACTCCCGTCGCGGCGGCATACCCGAGGTGCTTGAGCCCGAACAGATCCTCGAGGGTGCGCAGCAGCCCAAAGTGGTTGTAGGGATCCTGGTTGACCGTCCCGGCCTTGACGAACGGCGAGAGCAGCAGCGCCCCCACTTGACCGCCACCCGACGGTGGCAGCTGCCCGCCCCCCGGCAAGGGCGTCGGCGCTGGCAACGCCGGGAAGCGCGGCTGGCCGCAGCACGACGAGGAGTCGGCTTCGATCCCCGTGGCAGGGGCCTGATCGACGGTAATCGCAAGCAGCCCCCCGTCCTTGTAGGCCTTGGAGGCCAGGATCTGCGGCACGACCTTCTGCAGGAAGGAGTCGGCGGCGGGCAGCCCGGCGGCGTGCCCCGGCGCACAGGGGGTGCTGCTGCCGTCGTCGCACAGCGACGGCACGATGTAGGAGAAGTTGGGCGTGTGCTTGGCGCTCGACAGATCTGAGCCGAGTTGCCCAAGCCCCACGTCGTCGGCAGCGCAGGCGGGGGAGTCGATGATGCTGTGGAAGTAGACGAAGGGATTGCGGAAGGTCGTGTAGCTGGCTCCCGCCGCCGCCTGGTTGGCCGGCGGCGCCTGATCGGCTGCATTGGGCGTGGCGGAGGGCGGCGCCGTGCCCACCGTAGGATCGGCGGCCCCGAGAGCGGGGTGCGTGCAGGCCCCTTCCATCCCCTCCACGTAGGCCCGCCAGGTGAGGCGCTTGGCGCTCAGCTGCCCCGCCAGCGTTTCGGTGGAGCGTGGATAGACGCAGCCATCCCCCGCCACCTGTTGCTCGGCGCCAACGGTGGCCGAGGAGATGTCGCCAAAGGCGGGGCAGTTGGTGGCCGTCTGCGCCGTCGGCCCCTGCCCGCTCAGCAACGCGATCCCGTTGGCCAGCTCGTCGTGCGCCACGGCGTAGTAGCGCACCAGCAGCTCGCCGCGCTTCTCGAGCGTGTGTGAGAGGTAGCTGGCCTTGGAAGCCGGCCCAAAGACCGCGGCGTAGGGCTGATCGGCGAGCACGATCAGGAAGACATGCTTGACGGCCGGCAGCTTCCCGGTGGCGCCAGCGGAGCCACCGCCACCGGACGAACCTTCGCCGCTCCCGGCGCCTTCTTGGCTGCCGGACCCCGATTCCCCGCCGCTGGAACCAGATCCCCCACCGCCGGAGCCCTTTGCGCCGGAGGAACCTTGCGATGCACCCTGTGAGGGCGTCGCCCTTGCAGTCGTCGTGGAGGTCCCCTTCGGCGTGGCTGCGTCGGGAGTCGCTTCCGCGAGAGCAGGAGGCGGCGCGGATGAGGCGGGTGTCGAGGGAATTGCGGGCGCCGAAGGACCGGACCCACCCGCCCCAGCGGGGGGCAGCACCAGACGCAGATGCGGCTGCGCGGAGGCGCTCAGCGTGCCGCCGGAGCTGGAGGTGACGTTGCCCACGAACACCCCGAAGCCCAGAAAGACCAGCACGAGCAGGCCCCGCACCCACGGTGGTGGAAGCGGGAAGTCCAGGTAGCTCACGCCGAGCGCCTACTCCCCCGCGGCCACCGGGTTCATGACCAGTGTGTCCTCCACCGCCGGCACCGCTGTGCTCGGCGAGCGCTCCATCAGCGCGACGCCGCACTGCCAGCAGAAGAGCGCCCCGCGGCTGTGCGGCGCCGCGCACGAGGGACACGACCCCGCGCTGGCGCTCTCCTCCAGGCGCAGCAGCCGCTCCAACTCGGCAAGCTCGGCGTCGCGCTCCTGCAGGATGGCAGCGCGACGCACGAGCAGGTCCAGGCGGAAGTGATCGCGGATGGCCATCTCGTAGGTGAGACCGCCGAGGTCCCAGTGCAGTTCGGCGACCTGCTCAGCCAGCTCGTCGCGGCGGCGGCGCAGGGAGGAGGCGGGGCGATCGGAGGACGGTGGCGTCGGAGTGCTCATCGGCTCTGGCGGGCACTCTCAGCCGGTGGAGACGACGTTGGGGAGATTCTTGGACTTCTGCTCATAGCTCTGCCCGCTGCCGCCGGCCTTCGGGAGTACGGAGGGAGGCGCCGGCTTGCTGGGCGTCTGGCCGATTTCTGAGGAGGACTTGGACTTGCTTGACGTGCTGCCACTTGATGTGCTGCCGGAGGACTTCGTGGTCGAGGGCGTGGTCAACGCCGGGGTTGACGTCGTTGACGTTGACGTCGCGCCAGTCCCGGGTGAGGCCACGCTGATCACCTGCGCCGGAATGGCCGAGGGCTTGCCGTTGCCAGAGCCGGAGCGTCCGATGAGGACGCCGACACCCATCGCGAGCAGCAGCACGCCCACTCCGGCGATCACCGCGACGGGGCCGCCGCTGCGTGCCGTGGAGGCCCCCGCAGCGCCACCGGCCACGGCCAAGGCCCCGCCTGCCGTGGGCTCCGCGGGCCCGGTGCGATCGGTTTGCTCCTGGCTGGTGGCCGACGAGCCGGAGCCCGAGGCGAGCGTCTGAGATCCACCGCCTAGCAGCCCCGCGGCAGTATGCGCGCGACGGGCGCCGCACTCCAGGCAGTAGCGCTGATCGGATGCCATCGGAGCGCCACACGTGGCGCACGGATCTACAGCGTCCATAAGCGCTTGATGCTCCGCCCAGAGAGGCCTTCGCGGGGTAAAGATCTGGTGAAGAGATCCTGCGTTCACCAATTGTTATCCACTGCATCACCGCAGCTTCACCTCCGCCAAGCATGTCCCCCAGTAGCTTCGGCTCAGCCAGTGGACGACCGCTCGTTCCGCTCATATCACGATCACGGGGGGGCCGCCGGGGAAATCCCCGCCGGCGAGGTGTCGGCGGGGATTTCCCCGTCGCGAGGAGGGCTTGCACTCGTGTTCGGCAACCTCGAGATCCGTCCCGACGAGATCCAGGCTCTCACCGACGGCCATCGCGTGGGGCTGACCGTGCGCGAGTTCCAGGTGCTCTCCGTCCTCGCCCAACGCGAGGATCGGGTGGTGCGCCGCGCTGACATCTACAACGAGGTGTGGGGTGGCGAGATGAAGCACCGGGATCGCTCGGTAGACGTCTTCGTACGCAAGGTCCGCAACAAGCTCTCCCGCGCGGCGCCCGGCTGGTCATACATTCACACCCACTTCGGCATCGGCTACCGCTTCGCTGCCATGCAGCTTGCCCAGGACAGCGCTCCGCAAGCAGATGAGCCAACGCGGGCCGCGGCGGCCTGAGCCCAGCCGAACAGATCGAAGCCAGGCGTGCCAGAAAGGAGCGACGGCACGCATGAACGGCGGTCGGAAATGTTTCTTACACTCTAGTGTGTCTGACTTCGCACCACCTGCGTAAGGCCAAAAACCCTTGTTGCAAAAGGATATGCGGACCCTCAATCGCCCGATCCGCGCGATTCACAAGAATGTTTCCAATATTTCGCTTGACGTAAGACCATTGGCGGGACAGGATGGATCGAGCCTCCTAGCGAGGCTTCAGGGCAGCATCGACCTCTGAGGCCGACAAGCGCCCATCGGAGCGCCCTTGGCGCTCGCGACCCATCAATCACAGACAAGGGAGCAAGCAGCATGATCAAAGTCAAGGTATTGGCGGTCTTTGCCGCCATGATCGGGGTGCTGGCCGTCTCGGCGGCCCCGGCATTCGCCGAATTCAAGTCCAACTCGAGCGCCACAACAGGCGCCGGCAAATCCGGGGCCATCGTCCTCGAAGGCGGCGGCGCGACGCTCGAATGCACCAGCGCAGAAGGAGAATGGGCGATCCTGGCGACACCCGGAGGCGCCCCGGCAACCCAGGGTGCAAATATGCAGATAAAAACAAGTAAATGGAATGGTTGCACGGCCAAAAGCAGCATCATCAAAGGCGTCGCGGCCGTCGTCAAACCATGCGTCCTGGAACTCAAACAAGCTGCTGGTGAAACTAAAGCAAAAGGTTCAACTGTAACTGAATGTACTGTTGAAGTAAAAGTCCTCGGCACCTGCACCATCAAAGTGCCGGCAGGTCAGACAGGTCTTGAAAAAAATCTCCTCGAAAATGTTGGTGAAAACCTGCTGACGCACGCGGAAGACAGCGGCATCACAACTAAACCCAGCTCGGCGTGTTTGGGCATCAAAGCAACCACTGAAGGCAAACAGAAAGGCATCGTCACCGGCGTAGGACTGAAAGAGGTCTAGGCCACGGACGGCCCCATTGCAGGGAATAGAGGTGGGGCGGGTCAGCACGACCCGCCCCACCCTCGCCGCCGCGCTTTACCCGCTCAGCCTTCTTCAGACTTATTGGCCCCCGGCGCCTTGTTGTAGGCACAGCGGAAGTTCTCCGGCTGCGACACCGGCTCTGACCCCGCGAAGCCGCCCTTCTGTCCGTTGGAGTAGACCGTGACGTACTGAAGTGTGGCCGGCTCGGGTACGGCGGGGAGCGGCACCGGATTGGGTTCGCCCGTACGGGGGTCGCCGGTGGAGCCCTGGCTGACCCCCTCGAAACCGGCCGCATCGGAGCCGGCCGCGGTGGTGACCAGGGTCGCGCTCATCTCGCGCTGGTCCTTGAGACCCACAGAGGGATCCAACGGAATCGTGGCAGTGTCCTGGTTGTCGTGAATCGTGGACTCCAGCTTGACGCGCTTGGCCGCGCCGATCAGCTGCGCCGCGGTCGGCAGGTAGCCGCCGTGTTCCACACAGGTCTGCGCGGCCCAGAAGTAATTGTTCTGTCCGACGTCCTGGTTGGTAAGCGGGTATGGGGAGTCTTCCAGGCACCACGTGCCGAGATCGGCTGTCGTGGGAGGGCATGAGGACAGCTCGCTCACGGTCATCCCGCCGACGGCAGCGGCGTTCTTGACCGTCGGAATCGCCGCCGCCGGGAACTTGCGATTCTTGCCTAGCAAAAGGATGCCGCCCGCATAGGGCTTGGTGCTGAGCTTGTGCCCATCCACCATCTTCGCGACGGCGTGGCTGACAGCGTGACGAGCAGCGTCGGCCAGGCCGGTAGTGGAGAAGACAAGAGCCAGGATGGAGATGATCAGAGGGGCCGATGGTATGTGGCGGAAGCGATGCCCTTGGCGCTTGGCCGGGGTAGGCGGCATCGGCACTTGACCGTCCGTCGAGTCGGGGGCCGGCTCGATCATCGCTTCTGCGGCTCGATCATCGTTTCTCGGGCCGCGGGTCCTCGTCGGGAATGATCCGATGCTTGCGACGCGCCTCCTTGACCTCTTCGATGGCGCCGTCGAGCGCCTCAAGGGTGCTCGTCTGCACCGTCGACAGCACGGCCTCAAGGGCGACGCCGGAAAGGGTCTCGTGCTCGAGCAGAGAGTTGGCCGTCTCCTCGACGGCCTGCCAGTTGGCATCGAGGACCGCGATGGCACGAGCCTCGGCGTCGCCGACAAGCCGCTCGACCTCGCGGTCGATCAGATCGAGCGTCGAGGGTCCGACCGAGCCCAGATCCTGCAGCGAGGCACCGAGGAAGACCTCACCGCCCTTCTCACCGATCGTGACGGGACCGAGCGCGTCGGACATCCCGAAGGAGGTGACCATCGTGCGAGCAAGGCTCGTGGCGGCGTGCAGGTCGTCGCTGACGCCGGTCGAGAGGTGGCCGAAGGCGATGCGCTCGCCGGCGGCGCCGGCGACGATGACGGTGAGCTGGCGCAGCAGGTCGGGTTCTGACTGGATCACCTGATCGCGGTCGGTAAGCATGTGCGCAGCGGTGCCAAGCGTGCGTCCGCGCGCGACGATCGAGAGCTTGCGCGTCGAGGTTGCCTGCCCCAGCGCCTCCGTGACGACGGCGTGGGAGGCCTCGTGAACGGAGATCTGCCAGCGCTCCTCATGGGTGAGGATGTGCTTCTTGGCGGGGCCCGCGACGACGCGGTCGATGGCCTCCTCGAGTGTGGCGTGATCGATCTCGCCACGCCCGTCGCGCACGCTCAAGAGGGCGCCCTCGTTGATCACGTTGGCCAGCTCGGCCCCCGAGAAGCCGGGAGTCTGACGAGCGACCTCCTCAAGCGAGGCATCCGCGGCCAGCGGTCGCTTGGCGCCGTGTAGGCGCAGGATCTCCAGGCGCCCGTGAACGTCGGGAACGTCGATGGTGACCTGGCGGTCGAAGCGCCCGGGGCGCAGCAGCGCCGGGTCGAGGACGTCGGGGCGGTTGGTCGCACCCATTACGACAAGGCCGCCGTCGCCGGCGAAGCCATCCATCTCGACGAGGATCTGGTTGAGCGTCTGCTCGCGCTCGTCGTTGCCCTGGCCGATACCGGCGCCGCGCTTGCGCCCGGCGGCGTCGAACTCGTCGATGAAGATGATCGCGGGGGCGCTCTTGCGCGCCTTGGCGAAGAGATCGCGCACGCGCGCGGCGCCGACGCCGACGAGCGACTCGACGAAGTCCGAGCCCGACAGGGAGAAGAAAGAGGCGTCGGCTTCGCCGGCGACGGCCTTCGCCAGGAGCGTCTTGCCGGTGCCGGGGGGACCGACGAGGAGCACGCCCTTGGGGGCGGCGGCGCCGACCTTCAGATACTTGTCGGGTTCAGCGAGGTAATCGCGGATCTCGCGCAGCTCGGCCACGGCCTCGCCGGCGCCGGCGACATCGGCAAAAGAGATGCGTTCGGCAGTGCCCTTGCCCTTGCGCTTGCCTTTGCCGGTGAAGCGTGAGAAACCGGCGATGCCGCCGGCGCCGCCGTCGGCGCCGAGGCGGGTGAAGAGCGCGAAGAGACAGACGAGCAGCAGAATCGGGATGAGGAACTGCACGATGATCTCGCGTAGGGGCTTGCCCGACTGCTGATCGACGGCGACGATGGCGCCGCTCTTGACGAGGTCGTTGTAGAGCGCCTGAGTCTGTGCCCCCGAGCTGGGATAGCTTGCCCATAGCTTCTGGGAGAGAACTGGCGTGACCGGCGCCGCGGCCGAGGCAGACGGTCCCGCGGCTGAAGCGGGAGGTGTTGTGGCCGAAGCGGAGGGTGCGGTGGCCGAAGCAGGCGATGTGGGCGACTTCGGTGCGGTGACCGAGGCACCCGACGTAGGCAGCGTGGAGGCAGCCGACGCGCCAGTCAAGGTCAGCTCCACGCGATTGTCGTGGTCGAGCAGCGTGGCCCTGGCGATGTCCTTCTGCTTGGCCAGCGCTTCGACGCTGCTGATGGGGATCTGAGTGCCGACGCTGCTCGGTCCGATCGAGCCTAGGAGCAGCGCGAAGGTGAGCGCCAGGCCAACCGATGCGAGACCCAGGAAGGTGGTGAGCGGGTCGCGTAGGAACAGCTGCGCAAGGCCCTGCAGGAAGGCTTCGAGGGCCACGAGAACCGGATTGCGGCGGTGGGCCAGACCCGAGCGGACCTGCCCGCCGGAAGGGCGGCCGTTGGCGGGAGTGCCGTTGGACGAGCGCGCGCCGTTGGGCTGAGGAGTGGGTTGATCGTTCATAAGAGAGGACGAAGCGGCACGAGCCTGGGTATCGGCAAAGAGACAACCGAAGGGCCCGCGCCCGAGTGCGGCCAGTGTCACAGCGCCCTTATGCAAATGCAATGGCCGTTCACAAATCCGTCACAGCCATTCGGATCGCAAATCCGCCACAGCCGTTCGGCTGCGCCCAGGTCGTCAATCGGCGGTCATGCCAACCAGAAACCCGACGACGGCGCTGCCGAGGACGATGTAGGGATGGACGTGCATGGACGCAACGTCAGCTCCCGTGAGCGGCGACGATTACGAGCACGAACAGGCCGAAGATGACGCCTACGATGGCCAATGCCGCCATCAGGCGCTCATCGGGCGGTGCGAAGCCGCCTCGCGATATGGCCTCCTCCATGTTCCTATGGCGCACGAAGGCGTAGGCGATGAAGACGACGCCGATGAGGGCGAAGCCGATGCCGACGACGGTATAGGGCCACTGGACCCCGGAGGTCACGGCTGGCACGAGCTTGCCGGTGCCCAGGCCCACGGCCAGCGAAGCCAGACCGGTCCGCCACCAGGCCAGGTAGGTGCGCTCGTTGGCCAGACGGGTGCGACGCGTGGCGTCGCGGGCCTCTTCCTCGGGGTTCAGCGCACGAGGAGGGACGGAGCGCGAGGCGGGCGGACCGGAGGTCATGCGGAGCAGTTTTACGGAAGCTGCGCCAATGGGGCGCCTTCCTGAAGACCGAGGTTCGATTGAAAAATGAGGGTTCGACTGAAAATCCTCAATTAGGTGTGCGATTGTCTATACGCAGAAAATACCATTGCAAACAACTTTTAAAAATTGATACATCACCCTGCCCTTCACACCTCCGGTCCACTACACACCTCCAGACCCTACCGCCGCTCTCGCAACCCCACCTCGGCGTCACCGTCGGTGACGCGACCACGCGTTATCCAGATTTTCTCCAGAGAGACACCTGCTGTTCACCTCGCATGGCAGCGTGAAGCCAAGACTTATTGACGCTCCCCGGACGGCAGAGCTGCCCCAGGGAGAGGCGCACCCTGCCCGCCGCCCTCGTCCCACCAAAGGAGTCCCCCCAGTGCGAAGAATGACCCGTCCCATGACCGTAGCCCTGCTCGCAGCGCTGGCACTGGCGAGCATGCCCGCCATGGCCTCGGCGCGCGCGTTGCTGATCGACGGATCGACCTCGATTTTCCCGTTGATGACCCAGTTGGCAGCCGCTTACCACAAGGCGACGCACGCCCCCACGCCCAGCGTGGGCCAGGGCACATCGGGGGTGGGTATCAGCGACGTCAACGCCGGACGTGTCGACATCGGTGATGTCTCGCGCGACCCGATCATCGGCGTGGACCCGAAGGGGCTCGTGTTCACCAAGATCGCCCGCGATGGCGTGTGTGTGATTACCAACCCGAGCAACCATCTGACCAACCTCAACCAGCAGACCGTGCAGCAGATCTTCACCGGCCAAGTACGCAACTGGAGCGAAGTCCCCGGTGCGACGGCGACGGGCCCGATCGACCTGTTCCAGCGCGTGGCCAGCTCGGGTACGCAGGACGCCTTCCAGGACATCTTCCTTGGGGAAAACCTGAAGATCTCCCCCGGGGCATCCTCAGAGGAATCCAACGGCACTATGCGCCAAGCGGTGATCGGCGACAAGAACGGCATCGGCTTCGCGTCGTTCGCCTTCACGGCCGGGACCAACGCGGTGGGCTACCAGGGCATTCCGTGCACGCTGGGCAACGCCAAGTCAGGCCAATACCAAGGAGTGCGTAACTTCTGGATGGTGACCAAGGGCGCCCCGAAGGGCGCGGCGGCCAAGTTCATCGACTGGGTGATCAAGCCACATAACAAGACCGTCGAGAAGATCGTGGCCAGCCAGTGGATCCCAGTCCACTAGAGGACCCGATCCACTGAGGAAGGGTCTCGATGAAGCGGAGGTTCTCCGCGGAGCACCGCGCCGAGTTCGCGCTCGGCGCGGTATCGGTGGGCGTACTGGCGTTCGTGGTGGCGATGCTGGTGACGGTGTTCGTCAAGGCGTGGCCGTCGTTCGCGCATAACGACTACATCAAGTGGTTCCTCCCGGGCGGCGACGTCGAAGAGCAGCTGAAGGCGATCCTCACAAGTCCAACGGACCCCGCTCACTACGTGTACCACCTGCGCGCGTGGCCACTTTTGTGGGGGACGATCCTGCCGACCGGCATCGCCGTGGTGCTGGGGCTGGGGTTGTCGCTGTTGAGCGCGATCTTCATCGTGGAGTTCGCTCCTGAGCCGATCAGACGCGTGCTGGACCCCGTGGTGCGCCTGCTGGCGGGCGTGCCGTCTGTGATCTACGGGTTGATCGGGATTCTGGTGTTGGTCCCGTGGGTCAACGACCACCTGATCTCCGAGGGTCGTAAGCAGTCGGTGGAGTACGTGGTGCAGCTCAACGGCGCGGGTCTGATGGTGGCGAGCCTGATCTTGATGGTGATGATCGTGCCGATCATGGTGGCGATCACGGTGAGCGCGCTGGCGGCAGTGCCAAGGTCGTGGACGGAGGGGTCGGCGGCGCTGGGGGTCAACCGCTGGCGGACGATGTGGCGGGTTTCGGTCAGAGCCGCGCGCCCGGCGATCGTCGCCGGGGCGGTGCTCGCGACGGCACGCGCGCTGGGCGAGGCGATCATGCTGGCGATGGTAGGCGGCGGGCGCATATTCGCGCCTAACCTGGCCGACGGCTTGACCGCCCTGTATGAGCCGGTGAGACCCCTGGCGGCGGCGATCATCGCCGACAAGGACAACCTGTCAGTGGTGCCACTGAGCCAGACGCTGTATGCGATGGCCGCCGTGGTGCTGGTGTCGGCGGCGTTCCTGTCGCTGGCGGCGTGGATGGTGAAGCAGCCGATGAAGCGCTACGGGATCCGCACCTGATGGCCAGCGACCGATCGACGCTTGGCCGGCAGACGGCGGGACCGGCCGTCGGCGGCCGCACAAGAAGAGGAGTCCGCGGGCGAGACTCGATCTCCTCGTGGCCGCTGATGGACCGCGTGGGCTACGTGTTGTGTTGGGCGGCGGGCCTCCTGTTGTGCGCAATCGCGGCCGCGATCGTGTTGGTGATGCTGATCAAGGGCATCTCCTACCTGCGCCCGAGCCTGCTCGTGGAACATCCCAGTCCGTCGAAGAGCCAAAGCGGCTCGGGCGGCTTCCTTGACCCGATCGAGGGCACGCTGATGTTGACGGCGATAGGCATCGCGCTGGCGGCGCCGATCGGGGTGGCGGTAGCGGTGTGGCTATCGGAGTACCGCCGCCCGGCGGGACTCGCTCAGGCGGTGGAATCGGGAATTGAAATGATCGCCGGAGTGCCGAGCGTGGTGCTGGCGTTCTTCGGCCTGCTCGTGTTCGCCCGCCCGGCGCTGGCGTTCCTCTCGCAGACATCGGCAGGAGGAGCGGTATATGGGCGGTCGTTCTTCGCGGCGGGGGCGATGATGTCGCTACTGGCGCTGCCGCTGGTGGTGGCGGCTACGCGCGAGGGGTTGGCGCAGATCCCGGCGCACATGCGTGAGGCGTCCTATGCACTGGGCAAGACCAAGGCGACGACGATCCGCCGGGTGCTGCTGCCGAGCATCCGCCCGAGTATGGCCAGCGGCACGACGCTTGGCATGGGCAGAATCATTGGAGACACGGCGATCGTCGTGATCCTGCTGGGCGCGTCGCTGCGCCTGGAAGGCGCAGGGGGAGCGGCGGGGCTCTCGACGCTGCGCGGGACGGGCGGCACGCTTACTAGCTATGTCTTCGAAAACTCCCCCGCCGGGGAAGGCAACGCTTCGCAGAAGGCATACGCGGCGGCGTTTGTCCTGCTGATGATGGTGGTGGCGCTGAACATGGTGGTGACACGTCTGAGTTCGGGCGGTACGGGCGGAGGACGCCGGCTGCTGGGAGGTCTGACGCCAACGATGGCGTGGAGGTGGATCCCGTGGACCCGCTGACGGCTGCCTCGGCGAAGGCGTGGAGGTGCGGGCCATGGACCCGCTGATGCCGCCCCCAGTGCGCAGGATCGCGGTTGGGCACGACCCCAAGGTGGTGGCTCCTCCGCCCAACGGAAGCCGCGCGCGGATCACCCAAACCCCGACAGCGGGTGGCCCGGGGACGAGCGCGGCGCGCAGGGCCAGCCGCCCGATGGTGACCAACGTGACCGAAAGGATGCGCATCGAAGGGGTGTCGCTGGCCTACGGCGACCGGTGGGTGGTGAGAGATGTGACGCTGCCGGTGCGCCAGGGCGAGGTGTTGGCATTGATCGGTGCGTCGGGTAGCGGCAAGACGACGCTGCTGCGCTCGCTGAACCGGCTGACGGAGGTGACGGCAGGAGCGTCGAGAGCGGGCCGGGTGACGCTGGACGACAAGGAGATAGACGAACTGGAGGTCACGGAGCTGCGCAGGCGCATCGCGATGGTGTTTCAGCAGCCGAATCCGTTCCCGATGAGCGTGTTCGAGAACGTGGCGTACGCGCTGCGCGAAGAGGCCCGCGGAGTGCGCGCGAAGCGCGGCAAACGCGGACGTAGAGAGCTTGAGCCGGCTGTGATCGAGGCACTCCAACGCGCAGGCCTGTATGAGGAGGCGAAGGCGAATCTGGACCATCCGGCACTGCGCCTGTCGGGTGGCCAGCAGCAGCGCCTGTGCATCGCAAGGGCACTGGCGGTGAAGCCCGAGGTGCTGCTGCTCGACGAGCCGTGCTCAGCACTGGACCCGATCTCGACGGCGACTATCGAGGAGCTGATCGTGGGTTTGCGCGACAGCGTGGCAATCGTGATCGTGACGCACAACCTGCAGCAGGCGTTCCGGGTTGCCGATCATGTGGCGTTCATGCACCTGGGCGAGCTGGTGGAGTACGGCGCGAGCGAGCAGGTGTTCGACAATCCCAGAGAGCAGCGCACACGCGATTACATCGGCGGGGCCTTCGGGTGAGGGCCGAGGCGCAGGGCGGGCGAGGATGGCGCGCGGCGGTGCCGAAGGGATGAGGATTTTGAGGGGACTCGCCCGAGGCAGGGCAGCTGGAATCTCAACCAGTTGGCAGGTTGCGGTGCGGCTGGCGGTCCTGATCTCGGTGGCGCTGGCGGTGACCGGCTGTGAGACGAACGCGCAGAGGAGCGCAAGCCTGGAAAAGGTGGCGCGCCGGGAACGGCTGCTGCACCCCCTGGCGGTTCAGCAGGGCGTGGTGGTGACACGGGAGAACCCGCAGGTCAAGGTCGTGGGCGCCGTGGCGGTGCAAAGTGAAAACGGGACGGCGGCAGTGGTGACGCTTCAGAACGTATCGGCAAAGCCGTTGCGCGATGCGCCGATCGCGATCACGGTTACGGGCAAGGGCGGCGCAAGCCTCTACCAGAACAACGCGCCGGGCCTGGAGCCATCGCTGGTGGCGGTGTCGTTGCTGGAACCAGGAAAGCGGACGGTGTGGGTAGACGATCAGGTGGAGGCGGCCGGTTCAACCCACGGGAGTGACGGCCCGCGTGGGGCTGTCGCCGGCGGTCGGCGGCGCGATGCCGCGGCTGAGCGTCACGGGAGTCCACAGCTTCGAAGACCCGAGCAGCGGCACGGGCGAGGAAGGCACGGTGGTGAACCACTCGCGGGTGAGCCAGCAGCAGCTCGTGGTCTACGCAGTTGCCAGGCGCGCCGGCCGAGTGGTGGCAGCGGGCAGAGCGGTGCTGCCGGAAGCTAAGGCCGGCCAGAGCACGCCCTTTCAGGTGTTCTTCATCGGCAACCCCCAGGGAGCCAAGCTCGAAGTGAGCGCTCCGGCGACGACGCTAGGTTAGCGCCGCCGGCCGCGCTGCTTGAGCGTGATCCCCTCGAGCACGTGGGCGACGGTCTCGCAGGCGTTGACGGCGGCCTCAAGCGACTCGAAGATGTCCTTCCAGCGGATGACCACCATCGGGTCGATGCCGCCGACGAAGAGCGAGGCGACGGCGTCGCGCTGCAGGCGGTCGCCCTCGTTCTCTAGGCGGTGGATCTCGACCAGCTGCGGTGCCAGCTCGGTGCCGGTGCGCAGACAGCGCAGTGCGCGGGCGATCTGCTCTCCGGCCCCAACGAGCACCTCGGCGAACTCCAGCGCCTGCTCCATCGGGGCCTCAACGCCGTAGAGACCAAGCTGAGCAGCGGCATGCTCAGTGTGGTTGACGATGTCGTCGAGCGCCGTGGCCAAGGCGTAGCCATCGCCGGTATCGAACGGTGCGTTGACGCGGCGAGCGCCGGCGAGGCGGTGGATGATGTCGTGGGTGATGCGGTCCCCCTCCTGCTCGCAGACCTTCAGGTCGCGCGCCAGCGGGGCATGCTCGGGGAAGTCTGCGAGCAGGTCACGCATGAGCAGACCGGAGCGCTGCACGTTGCGCCCGGCCTCCTCGACAAGGCCCATAAGGATCGCGTCGGGCGTGCGGCGCAGGAAGCTCATCCGCCGTCCCTCGTCCGACAGAGCGAAGCCAGGGCAGGGCGCTCGGCGGCGAAGGACACAAAGGGCAGAGGCCTCGGAAAGCTCATCGGGGAAGAATATTGACGGCTTGACGGCGAGCGTGAGGCTTTCACGGTTTTTTCACGAACCGATCACGACTTCGCAACTCCCGCGCGCGCGATGGGATTGATCATGCCGGCCTGTGGACGAGGAGCGCGACAACGGCGAGACGCGGGAGCGGGACAACGGCGGCACGCTGTATGCGGGCGAGCTTGAGATCAGGCGCGGAGAGGGGCTGGTGCTGGCCTACGGCCGGGCGCTGGCACTGTCGGTCAGAGAGTTCGAGCTGCTGGTGGCGATGGCCCAGAGAGCAGGCGCGATCGTGACTCGCGAGGAGCTGTTCAAGACGGTATGGGGCCGGCGGCTGCGCAGCGGAGACCGCTCGGTGGACGTGTATGTGAGCAAGCTGCGCACCAAGCTCGAAGCGGCGATGCCGGACCGCCGCTTCATCCACACCCATCCCGGCTTCGGCTATCGCTTCCAGCCACAACCCGCACGCGACTTCCAGCCACGACCTCCACACGAGGACCTTCGACCACAGCCACCAAACGACCGCCAGCCTCCGCTTTCACGAGATGTTCACACGGAGGCGGTAGGCAAGTGAAGAGACTGTCCGCTGGCAACCGGCTGGCGGATCGCCCCCTGCCCTGAGTGGGCCAGGCGCTCCATCCGCGGCCGTCATACAACTCAGAGCCAGAGGAGACGACGTAGTGACCAAGAACAAAATAGGCGCACTCCTGGGCGCCGCGGTGCTCTCGCTCGCCGTCGCGGCGTGCGGCAGTAGCTCGAGCACCACCAGCTCGTCCAGCTCGGACTCGGCCGGCGGGACGATCTCCGGCGCCGGTTCGACATTCGCCGCACCGGTGTACCAGCAGTGGGGCTCGCAGACATCCGGACTGACGGTCAACTACCAGCCGGTGGGCTCGGGCGCAGGCATAACGGCCCTGCAGAGCAAGACGGTGGACTTCGGCGCCAGCGATCCTCCGCTGAAGGCGCCCGAAGAAGAAGCCATCGCAAAGAACGGCAGCCCGGCTGTGCAGATCCCAATGTTCCTGGGCGCGATCACCGTCTCCTACAACCTGCCGGGCGTGAAGACGGGCCTGAAGCTGGACGGCAAGACGATCGCCGACATCTTCCTGGGCAAGATCACAAAGTGGAATGACTCTGAGATCGCGTCGCTGAACCCCAGCGTCACGCTACCCAGCACGGCGATCACCGTGATCCACCGCTCGGACTCCTCGGGCACCACCGCCGGCTTCACCGGCTTCCTGGCGGCCGTGGATCCCGAATGGAAGAGCAAGGTGGGCTCGGGCAAGGACGTGCCTTGGCCGACGGGCACAGGCGCCAAGGGCAACGCTGGCGTGGCTGGCGCAGTCCAGCAGACAACGGGCGCGGTGGGTTATGTGGAGCAGGCGTACGCGCTGCAACACAACTTCACGTATGCCAGCGTGAAGAACAAGGCCGGTAACTTCGTGGCGCCCTCGCTGGCATCCACGAGCGCAGCGGCAGAAGGCATCGAAGTCCCAGCCAACCTGGGCTTCGCGATCAAGAACCCGGCCGGAGCCGGGGCCTACCCGATCACCTCGCAGACGTTCATCGTTGTCAACAAGGACATCTGCAAGGCTGGGCTTCCGGGCGGCGAAGCGGCGGCCAAGGGCGTCAAGACGTTTCTCGAATACGGCCTGAACCAGGGCCAGAGCGTGCTGTCGCAGGCCGACTACGCGGCGCTGCCGGCGGCGATCCTCGCCAAGTCAAAGGAAGCCGTGGCCGGCTTGCAGTGCAACGGCTCGGCGCTGTGATCGGGAAGGAAGATGGGCCCGGCCAGCCAGCCTCAGGCTGGCTGCGCCACCCTCTAAGGTAGGAGCACCTTGGAGGCCGCGTCCATTCCAGGCGGTGACCGCTCGAAGCTCGGGCGGTCACCGCTTGCGCGGTTTCCCGATCGCGCGCTGAAGTACGGCCTGACGGCGTTGGCCGCGCTGATCCTGGCGTTGATCGTCTACTTCTTCGTGCGCCTCGTCGGCGAAGCCCGCCCGGCCTTCGCCAAGGAAGGCGTCTTCGGGTTCACGTTCAGCAACGACTGGAACGTGAGCGCCGAACACTTCGGGGCGCTGCCGCTGGTGGTGGGCACGCTGATCACCTCGGGACTGGCGCTGCTGATCGGGGTGCCCGTCGCGGTCGCCACGGCGCTGTATGTCACCGAGCTGTGTCCGCGCCGCGTGCGCGGGCCGATCACGGTGCTGATCGAGCTGCTGGCGGCCGTGCCTTCGGTTGTATACGGGCTGTGGGGCATCTTCTTCCTGGCCCCCAAGCTGCAGCCGGCGGAGCAGTGGGTGGCCGACAGACTCAGCTTCATCCCGTTTATCGGCGGCGGGGTGGTGACGATCCCTAACTACTTCGTCGCCAGCCTGGTGCTGGCGATCATGATCCTGCCGATCGCGAGCGCGATCGCGCGTGAGGTGATGAGCACGGTGCCCGACGACCACAAGGAGGCGGCGCTGGGGCTGGGGGCGACACGCTGGGAGATGATTCGCCTTGCCGTGCTGCCGTACTGCCGCTCGGGGATCGTCGGCGGCGCGATGTTGGGACTGGGGCGCGCGATCGGCGAGACGATCGCGGTGACGATCCTGATCGGCGACGCGCCGCAATTGAGCGGCCATCTGTTCGGGCAGGGCTATACGTTGGCGGCAGTGATCGCCAACGAGTTCGGCGAGGCCACTGGACTGCACCGCTCGGCGCTGTTTGCCGCGGCGTTGGTGCTGTTCGTGCTGACCCTGATAGTCAACGCGCTGGCGCGTTTGCTGGTGCTGCGCGCGAGTCGCAGCAGCAGGCCGGCGCAGCGAGGCGGGGCGGGCGGAGCAGAGCCAGACGTTGCCGACCTGGCCGAGGCGGCGGCGATGGGCGCATGAGTACCTCTGCCGGCAGCGGCGGCGCGTCCGACCGTATGGAGCGCTTTGCGGTCAGCCCCCGTCGTCGGCGAGCCGACAGGCTCGCGCGCGGGCTCGTGCTCGGTGCGACCGTGATCGCACTTGTGCCGCTGGTGCTGGTCATCTACTACCTGCTGAGTAAGGGCCTTGCGGCGTGGAACATCAGCTTCTTCACGACCGACCCGACAGGCAACACGTTCTTCAAGAACTCGTCCATCGGCGGTATCAAGAGCGCACTGTTGGGGACGATCGAGATGGTCGCGCTGGCCAGCGTGATCGCCGTACCGGTCGGCGTTGGCGTCGCGGTGTGGCTGGTGGAGTACGGCAAGAACAGCTGGTTTGCGCAGACCGTGCGCTTCTTCGTCGACGTGCTCACCGGCGTGCCGTCGATCGTCTTCGGGCTGTTCATCTACATCGTGCTGGTCGTCGGCACCGGCTCGACCTTCGCCGGCTACAAGGGCTCGCTGGCGCTGTCGCTGCTGATGCTGCCAGTGGTAATCCGCTCAGCCGAGGTGATCCTGAAACTGGTGCCTAACGCCCTGCGCGAGTCGGCTCTGGCGCTGGGGGCAGCACGCTGGAAGGTGATCTTCGCGGTGGTGCTGCCAACGGCGCTGAGCGGCATGCTCACGGGAGTCCTCCTTGCCGTGGCGCGCGCCGCGGGCGAGACAGCGCCACTGCTGTTCACGGCCGGCGCCACCAACAAGACGACGCAGAATCTGGGGCAGTTCATGAACTCGCTGCCGGTGCAGATCTACAGCGACGTCACATCGCCAACCCAGTCGGTGGTAAACCGTGCGTGGGGAGCGGCATTGACGCTCGTGACCCTTATCCTGATCCTGAACCTGATCGCCCGCCTGGTATCACGAAGGAGTCGCCTTGCATGACACCCGACTCATACCCACCACAAATGACAGACGCGACTCCTGAGGAGATGCTCGAGCCACACCCCCCACCCACCGCCAGCACAACCGTCGGCGAGCGCCCGTCAGACCGCACCGGCGCGGTCAAGCGCGGCCCGGAGGTCCACCTGCGGAAGCTGCGCGCCTTCTATGGAGCGGCCGAGCAAGTTAAGGGCATCGACTTGGCGTTCCCGGCCAACGAGGTGACCGCGATCATCGGCCCGTCGGGCTGCGGCAAGTCGACGATGGTGCGCTGTATCAACCGCATGCACGAGGAGGTGCCCGGCGCGCGCGCGGAGGGCCAGGTAATGCTGGACGACCTCGATCTCTACGACAGCTCCGTCGATCTGATCGCCGTGCGGCGCGCGATCGGCATGGTCTTTCAGAAGCCCAACCCGTTCCCAACGATGTCGGTGTTCGACAACGTGGCCGCCGGCCTGCGTCTCACCGGCGCCCGCCGGCACGCCCTGGAGCAGAAGGTCGAGTCGGCGCTGCGCAGCGCCGGTCTGTGGGAGGAGGTCAAGGACCGCCTGCAGGAGCCCGGCCTGGGCCTCTCGGGAGGCCAGCAGCAGCGCCTGTGCATCGCGCGCTCGCTGGCTGTAGACCCCGAGGTGCTGCTGATGGACGAGCCGTGCTCGGCGCTTGACCCGATCGCGACGCTGAAGATCGAGGAGCTGATCGCCCGCCTGAAGGAGCGTGTGACGATCGTGATCGTCACACACAACATGCAGCAGGCCGCGCGTGTGGCCGACCGCACGGCCTTCATGCTCAGCGGCGAACTCGTCGAGGTGGGACCGACGCAGGAGATCTTCACTAAGCCCAGCGACCCCCGAACGGAAGAATATGTCACCGGAAAGTTCGGCTAGCCCGACTAGCCGCCAGCAGGGGCGTCTGGACTTTCAGCAGCAGCTGCGGGAGCTCGAGACGCGCGCGCTGGGCGGCCTGGATCTGATCGTCGAGCAGCTCGACCGCGTGCTCGAGGCGCTCGACCACCAGGACGTGGAGCTGGCGCAGATGGTGATCGCCGACGACGATCGCGTAGACGGGCGCTATCTGGAAGTCCACCAGGGCATCCTCTCGCTGCTGGCCCTGCAGGCTCCGGTAGCGGGCGATCTGCGGTTGGTCGCCGCGCTGCTGCACGTGATGAAAGGCATCGAGCGCATGGGCGATCAGTGCGTCAACATCGCCAAGCTGATCCCGCTCTCGGGTCACGAACCCCCCGTGCGTCGCGAACTGCTCGACACGCTGATGAAGATGGGCGCCTATGCACGCTCGGAGGTGACCCAGTCAAAGGCCGCCTTCTCGGCTCGCGACGTGGAGTTGGCGGAAGACCTGGTGCGCCAGGACCGCGAGATCAACCGCCTCAACCGGGAGATCTTCCGGATGGCGCTGGAGATCGGCGATGACGCCGACATCCGCGAATGGGGCATGCACATGATCCTCGTGGCGCGCGCTTTGGAGCGCATCGGCGACAACGCCGTCGACATCGGCGAGCAGGTGGCCTTCGTCGTCACGGGCCTTTTCCGCGAGTTCTCGGACTCCTCACACCCATTTGGCGCCCCACCCTCGCCGGCGCATCCGCGCTGATTGCGACTACTCCTGTGAACATCCTGTGACCTCTTTCGTCGGAGCCACACAGGCGGCCCCACGGTGGAATAGACTTTCGCCTCGATGATGGAGAGCACCCGCGCGGAGCAGGGGGGCACACCGGAGGCTCGTGGCGCATCTTCGACGGCCTCGCCCTTGCGCATCGCCGTACTCGATCGCGACAGCGGCTTCATTCAGGTGTTGAGCAAGCGCCTCGACCGTCTCGGCTGGGAGCACCGCGTGCTGGGCTCGCCGGTGCCTGCCGACGCCGTTGTATCAATGCGCCTGAGCGCCCTCGTGGTTGACCTCGCGATCCTTGGCCCACAGGCGTGGACGTGGCTTGAGCAGCTTTGTGGCGCGCTGCCCGAGCTCGGCATCGTGGTCTGCACCGGCCCGTCGACCGTGGCCCAGCGCGTGCGCGGCCTGCGACTCGGAGCCGATGACTGGATAACCAAGCCGTGCCATCCCGAGGAAGTGATCGCGCGCGTGCAGAGCGTCGTTCGTCGTCGCCGCCGTACGACCAGCCGCGGCGACGTCAAGCCGGTCGTGGCGGGCGGAGTGGAGATCCGCTCCGACCGCTTCCAGGCTTTCGTGGAAGGGCACAGCATCGACCTGACCAGACGCGAGTTCGAGCTGATCGAGCTGCTGGCCTCGGCCGAGGGCCGGGTGCTGGAGCGCGAGGAGATCTACTCGCGGCTGTGGGGCTATGCGATGGTGCGCGGCGACCGTTCGGTTGACGTCTTCGTGCGCAAGCTGCGCCAGAAGCTGGAGAAGGCGTCGCCGCAGTGGCGTTACATCCACACCCACTTCGGGATCGGCTACCGCTTCGCTGCGGAGAGTGTTGACGGAGCTGTCGAGCAGCCGACCGTCGGCGAGGCCGTCGAGCAGCCAGGCGCCATCGAGGATGCCAAGGCGCTAGACGTCAGTGGAGAGGTCCGCGATCAGAGCCAGCTCGCGGGGGCGCAGCAGGAGCGTCAGCTCGCCACCAGCGCCACCCCCTGACTGAGCAGCTAGGCGCACCACCGCAAGACCACCCTTCTTGAGATCCACGCGGGCGCCGGTCAGTTCGGCGATGATCTGCGAGAGGTCGGGCTCGTGACCCACGAGCATCAGACGCCCGTCGGGCGAGAGCCCGGCGAACATATCGAGTGCCTGTGCGGCGTCGAAGCCGCCGGCTAGCGGCGGATG
This sequence comes from uncultured Solirubrobacterales bacterium, assembly GCA_963715515.1. GTDB lineage: Bacteria > Actinomycetota > Thermoleophilia > Solirubrobacterales > Solirubrobacteraceae > Palsa-744. The sequence goes on along the minus strand of OY970249.1, from coordinate 2,283,054 downwards.
CATCGCGAGGGCGGTCTTCTGCGTCTCGCTCCAAGCCTCGGCCGCCAGCTCGGCGGTTTGGCGCGCGCGCACCTTGGGACTGAAGAGCACGGCGTCAAAGCCCACCTCCCAGCGCACCAGCGCGACGCCAGCCAGGCGCGCCTGCGCTTCGCCCCGGGCCGTCAGCCGGCGTTCGGAATCCGGGCGTGCGCCGTGGGGTTCGGCGTCCGCGTGACGTAGCAACCAGAGCTGGCGAGCCATGCCTCTCTAACAGCACAGTAGCGTTTGAGGCAGTAGCGTAGAGTCGTGGCCATCATCAGCGACGACGAGGCGCAACGACCCAGCCCGCTGCACGACCCCGCGTTGTACTTCAATCGCGAGCTGTCGTGGCTGGACTTCAACGAACGCGTGCTCCAGCTTGCCGAGGACGAGCAGGTGCCGCTGCTGGAGCGGGCGAAGTATTGCGCGATCTATACGACGAACCTCGACGAGTACTTCATGGTGCGCGTCGCCGGCCTCTATGACCAGATCGAGGCCGGCGTTGAGAATCCCAGCCAGGACGGCCTCACTCCATCGGAGACGATCGCCGCCATTCGTGCGCGCGTGCTCGAGCTGGGCGCGCGGCTGAGCGACTGCTTCGAGCGCCGGCTGCGCCCGGCGCTGGCCGCGCACGACATTCGCCTCGTCTCCTACGAAGATCTCGACGACACCCAGCGTGCCTACGTTGCGGAGCGCTTCGAGAAGATGATCTTCCCGGCGTTGACGCCGCTGGCGGTGGCGCCGGGCAGGCCGTTCCCCTACATTTCCAACCTCTCGCTGAGCCTGGCCGTGCTGGTACGCGATCCGGTCACCGACCAGACGGTGTTCGCGCGCGTGAAGGTGCCGACCGAGATCCTGCCGCGCTTCGTGGCAATCCGCTCGGGGCCAGCCACGACGCTGGTGCCGCTGGAGGATGTGATCGCACACCACCTCGACCAGCTCTTCCCGGGTATGGAGATCCTGGACTGCGACGTCTTCCGGGTCACGCGCGACGCCGACCTGGAGGTTTCCGACGACGCCGCCGACCTGCTGCAGGCCGTCGAGGACGAGCTGCGCCGCCGGCGCTTTGGCGGGGTCGTGCGTGTCGAGCTCGGCGCCCGCTGCTCGGCGCAGTTGCGCGGCGAGCTGGCGGCGCTCCTGGAGATGGAAGACGAGGCGATCTACCCGGTCGAGGGGCTGCTCGACATGGGTGCCCTGTGGCAGATCTACCGGCTCCCTGGCATGCCCGAGCTGCGCGATCCACCGATGACCGGGATAACCCATCCGCGGCTCTTGCGCCACGAGGGCGAGCGTCCCGATGTGCTCGGCGCGATGCGCGATGGCGACCTCCTGGTGCACCACCCCTATGACTCCTTCACGACATCCGTCGAGCGCTTCGTGCAGCAGGCCGTCGCCGATCCCAACGTGCTGGCGATCAAGCAGACGGTCTACCGCACGAGCGACGACTCTCCGCTGGTGCCCGCCCTGATCGACGCCACCGAGCGGGGCAAGCAGGCGGTGGCGCTGGTGGAGCTGAAGGCGCGCTTTGACGAGCGCGCCAACATCCACTGGGCCAAGGCGATGGAGGAGGCCGGCGTACACGTGGTCTACGGCCAGCCCTCGCTGAAGACACACGTGAAGTGCGTCCTCGTCGTGCGCCGCGAGGGCGACGGCGTGCGCAACTACGTGCACATAGGCACCGGCAACTACCACCCTACGACCGCCCGCCTCTACACCGACTTTGGTCTCTTCACGACCGACGAGCAGCTCGGCGCCGACGTCACCGACATGTTCAACTACCTCACGGGCTACGGCCGGCCGCTGCACTATCGCAAGGTGCTGACCGCCCCCAACCAGCTGCGCGACGGCCTGCTGGCCGAGATCGAGCGTACTGTCACCGCGCATACCGAGGAGCGCCCGGCGCGGATCGCGATGAAGATGAACGCGCTCGTCGACGGACGCTGCATACGCGCCCTCTACGAGGCCTCCCAGGCGGGGGTGCGCGTACAGCTCAACGTCCGCGGGATCTGCTGCCTGCGCCCCGGCCTGGAGGGCATCTCGGAGAACATCACCGTCGTGTCGATCATCGGCCGCCTGCTGGAGCACTCGCGTATCTACGCCTTCGAACGCGGCGAGGAGCGGAAGGTCTTCATCGCCTCCGCCGACCTGATGCCGCGCAACCTCGACCACCGCGTGGAGATGGCCGTGCCGATCGAGCAGCCCGAGCTGCGGGCAGAGCTGTTCGACACCCTGGAGCGCGCCTTCGCCGACAACCAGAACTCGTGGGAGCTGTCAAGCGACGGCGTGTGGCGTCGCCGCACGCCGGGCCCGGGTGAGGAGCCGCGCAGCCTGCAGCTGGAGCTGATCGAGTTGCATGCGCGCCGCGCCGCAGATGACCGCCCGCGCGAGCGCGACGTCTCGACGCTGCCGGGTTAGCTGGGCGTCAGGCGGCCGTGGGCAGGCCGTCGAGCGCCTGCTTGATCTCGTCCACGGACTGGTAGTCGAGCCCCAGCAGGTGATCGTGGCGATGGCGCACGATGCCCTGCTCGTCGATCACGATCACAGCGCGCTTGGTCGAGTTCAGACGGGAGGCAAAGGCGGAATACTGCTTAGCCACCTGCTTGTCCACGTCGGCCAGCAGCGGCACGTTGAGGCCGTGCTTGGCGATGAAGGCGGCGTGGGAATCGAGGTCCTGTGAGGAGATGCCCACTACGGTGGCCGACAACGCATCGAAGTCCTCGGAGTGGTCGCGATAGGAGCAGAACTGACGGGTGCACACGGGCGTGTTGTCGCCCGGATAGAAAAGCAGCACGACGCGCTCGCCGCGATGGTCGGAAAGCTTGAAGGCGCCGTCGGTGCCCGGCAGCTCGAAGTCGGGCGCAGGTTCGCCGACCTGGGGAGTCCTCGCCATGCTCATCCACCTTCCGCTCGATGACCCGTTCTGTCGGCAGGATAACAGCCACTATTTCGATCTTCTATTGGATATATACAAAACGTCCATCGAGAGGTCGCATCGCGGGGTCGGGCGGTGGACGGCGTGGGAATGTCGACGGCAGCCGCCGGGCCGACCGATTCGCTACAACACTCCAAGATGTCCCTCGGAGGCCTCCCGCGCCTGACGCCACTCGCAGCTGCTTGCGCATTGATGAGCGCCTGCGGAGGTAGCGGCGCCCCCGCGGTCAGCCCTCCGCCCACGGCCGGCACGACAGCCATTCCCGCCCCCACCGCGAGCCTCTCGGCGCCCCATGACTCGGCGGTGTCTCTGTGGGAGTGGCCCGAGTTCGGCCTCAACCCGCAGCGCTCGAACGTCAGCGCCGACTCGACCGGCATCACCGCCGCCAACGTCGCGCACCTACGTCGCCTATCGGTTGCGCTTCCCGGCACCGTTGACTCCTCCCCCATCTACCTGCACGGCGCGAGCGTCGCAGGCGCCGCACACGACGTCGCGGTGGCCACGACGACATATGGCAAGACGCTGGCGATCGACGCCGACGACGGTCGGATTCTGTGGACCTTCACTCCGCCGGGTTACGCGCGCTGGGCCGGCACGACACAGATCACCACGGCAAGCCCGCTGGCCGATCCCGATGGCCTGTGGGTCTACGCAGCCTCTCCCGACGGCGCGATCCACAAGCTCTCGCTCGCCGACGGCAGCGAGGACAGCGCGGGCTCCTGGCCAGTGTCGATCACGCGCGACCCCACGCACGAGAAGATCGCCGCGGCGCTCAACATCGAGGGGCCCGACGTGATCGCCGCCACCGGCGGCTATCTTGGCGACGCTCCCCCCTACCAGGGCCACGTAGTGCTGATCGACCGCTCCACGGGCCGGCTGCGCGCGGTGTTCAACACCCTCTGCGCAAACCGCCGCGCGGTGATCCTCCCCAGCAGCTGCGCGGCCAGCGACTCGGCCATCCTGTCGCGCTCGGGGCCCGTGGTGGAGCCCGACGGGCGCATCCTGATCGACACGGGCAACGCCCCCTGGAACGGTGTCACCGATTTTGGCGACAGCGTGCTCGAGCTGAGCTTCCCCGCGCTGCGACTGCGCCAAGCATACACGCCGGTCAACCAGGCCGAACTGAACGACACCGACACCGACCTCGGCTCGAGTGCCCCAGCGCTGCTCGGTCACGACCGTATCGTGCTGGCCGGCAAGGACGGCATCATGCGCGTCCTCGCCCTCTCACACCTTGACGGCCGAGCGGTGGGATCCGAAGATCGGTCGAGCGGCAGTCCATATCGCGGCGAGCAGCTGGGCGGTGAAGTGCAGCGGCTGCCGCTGCCTGGGGGCGGACGGCTCTTCACAACGCCCGCCGTGTGGCAGCAGGGCACACGCACGACGGTGTTCGTAGCCGGCGAAAACGGCACCGGCGCCTACACGCTGAGCGGCGGCAAGCTGCATGCGGTGTGGCAGAACAACCTGTCCGGCACGTCTCCGGTCATGGCCGGGGGTCTGCTCTATGTCTACGATCCGATGACGGGCGGGATCAATGTCTACACCCCCCGCTCGCGCCATCCGATCGCCCACCTGCCGGGCGCACCGGGACACTGGAACAGCCCGATCGTCGTGGACGGCCACGTCATCGAGCCCGAGGGCAACGCCAACGACCACCTGCTCACCGGAAAGCTCGATCTGTTCGCGGTCGGGTAGCGCGCAGTCACCACCTGTCGAGCTGCCTCCGCGGCGCCAGCCTCGCGCTAGCCTCCGTTTATGGAGGAATCGCTCAGCGGCCAGCTGCTGCTCGCCTCGCCCGCGCTGCTCGACCCGAACTTCCGACGCGCCGTGGTGCTGATTGGCGCCCACAGCGAGGACGGAGCGATGGGAGTGGTGCTCAACCGCCCCTCCGAGGTGACGGTCGGCGAGGCTGTGCCCCAGCTGGAGGCAGCCGTGGACGAGGAGGAGCCGGTGTACTTCGGGGGTCCCGTGCAGCCCAGCTCAATCGTCGTTTTGGGCGAGTTCCTGGACCCTACGCCGGCGGGCCTGTTGGTGCTCGGACGAATCGGCTTCCCTGCGCCTGAGGCCGGCATCGAGGAGCTGGCGCAGGCGACTGCGCGCAGGCGCGTATTCGCCGGCTACGCCGGCTGGGGCGAGGGCCAGCTCGATGCTGAGCTGGAGCAGGGTGATTGGATCGCCCACCCGGCCGTGCCCGATGACATCTTCACCGAGGCCCCCGAAGAGCTGTGGCGGACTGTGCTCGAGCGCAAGGGCGGCAGCTTCGCGCTGATCGCGCGGATGCCGCCGGATCCGAGCGTGAACTAACAGCGCCGTCCTGCGTGCGTGCCAACAGATCAAAGCCTTGGGCGACCTTCTAAGCTCCCTGGTGATGCTCAGGCTGCCAGGAGGGCTGTGGTTAGTCCTCGTCTGGGCACTGCTGCTGAACGCCGCGCCCGCGAACGCCTCCGCTGAGAGCCGCCCTTCGGTCGCTGGGAGCCGCCCCACGGTGGTGCTGGCCTTTCTGCCGGCGAAGTCCGATGCGGCTGTCGAGTCCGAGCTGGCCTCGGTACCCGCCCTCTCGACAGGCCTCATGAGCGCCACGCAGGGCACCTATATCACCGGGCAATTACTGCTCGACATCACCCAGGGGGCGCGGGTCTCCTACTCGGCCTACACACCTCCGCTGCCGCCTCAGCTGGTGCTCACGCCGCTGGCAGGCTCTTCCGCCAAGCAGCCTACGCGCGCGTCGGAGGGCGCATCGGCGGGCGCCGCTGTCACGCATTGGCCGCAGGTGCTCAGACGCGCCGCGCGAGCACCCCAACTCCTCGAACCGGGGCTGTTGGCCGGACAGATCCCAGGCGGCAGCGCCTACGTCGGGGTCGTGGGCCAGGACGACGAGGATGGCGTGGTTGCGGCGGACCGCACCGGCCATGTCGCCGCCGTCTCGCTGGGTTCGGCGGCGACGCTGCTCGAACGAATCGCCGCCCTGCGGGAACGCTACGGCCTGGTCGTCGCCGATCTCCCGTCGGGCCAGGCAGGCTACGCGCAGCTGCGCCTGCTAAGCGCCCGCCGCCCGCGTGGCGAGTTGCTGCTGGTGGTAGAGCATGCTCCCGACAAACCCGGTCACGAACTGTTGTGGGCTGCCGTCGGAGGACTCGGTGGCGGGCGCACGCTCACCTCCACGACCACCGAGGAGCGGGGACTGATCGCGGCCATAGATCTGGCGCCGACGATCCTGCGCCATCTCGACCTGCCGGTGCCGGCATCAGTACGCGGCCTGCCGGTGCGCACCGATGGCGCCTTCGATGGCGCCTATCTGCGTGCCCTGAAGGCCCGTCTGGGCGTCGTCTACCCACGTCGGCTGCCAGCCCTGGTTCTGTCTGCTCCTCGTGTGGGCGGCCCTGCTGTCGCTCTCATCGCTGCCGTTTGGCGCCGGCTCGCAGACCCCGCGCGAGCCGCGCGATCCACATGAACCGCATGAACCCCACCCTCAGCGAGCCGCGCGCGCGCGCCGGAGCCGGCAGGCATGGGCGCTGCGCGTGGGGGCGCTGGCGCTGCTGTGGACGCCCGCGGCCGAGCTGCTGCCCGCCGCCCTGGAGCCGGGCCGGGCGGTCGAATACGCGGTCCTGGCGGCGACGTGCTTCCTGCTGGGGGCCCTCACCGACCGTCTGCTACCGTGGCCGCGCGCCCCGATTGCGCCCACGCTTGCGGCCGTCGTGGCGTTCAGCGTCGACGCGCTCGCCGGCACACAGCTGCTGATGCGCTCGCTGCTCGGCCCCAATCCGATCTTCGGCGCACGCTTCTACGGCATCGGCAACGAGCTGAAGTCAGGCCTGGCTGTGCTCGTGTTCGCAGCCGTGGCCGGGGCCCTGTATCCCGCAGTGCGCGGCCGGCGAGCAGCCCTGGCGATGGCGTGCGCCGGGATCGCGCTGGCGGCGGTCGAGGGCTCGGCGCGGATCGGCGCGGGCGTCGGCGGGGTGATCCTCGTGAGCGCCGGCACGGCGGTGGCAACGGCGGTGCTGCTCCCCGGCAGCCTCACGCGCAAACGCGCGCTTGTCGTACTGATCAGCCCCGTCGTCGGTCTGGTGGCGCTCGCCGCACTCGATCTCGCCACGGCGCACGGCGCGGGCCACTTTACGGGCAGCGTTCTGCACGCGCGCTCGGCGGGAGACGTGCGGGACATCATCGTGCGCCGCTACTCGGCAGCCTACGAAGAGCTGAAGCACGGCCTGATGCCCGTAGCCACGCCGCTCGCGCTCATCGCCGGAATCGTCGGCGTGCGCCGCCGTGAGCGGCTGCTCGCGCCGGTCGCCGGCGATCCGGCCTGGCTGGCCGCGCTCGCCGGTGGGCTCACGGCCGGCGTCGTCGGCGCCCTCACCGAGGACTCCGGTCCGGTGCTGCTCGTCGTCGCCGTCTTCGCCCTGCTCTGCGTGCTCGGCTACCTGTGGGGACGCCCGCTCGAACGCATCACGCCGCCGCGCACTCCCGGCAGGACCCGTGCAGCACGATCTCGTGCTCGGACACGACCGCCAGGGGCACTCTCTCGCTGAGACCGTCGATGGCGCGCTCGAGGGCGGCGTCGGAGAAGGGCAGCACGAGACCGCAGCTGTCGCAGACGAGATGATGATGGTGCTCCTCGCTGTCACAGACGCGCTCGTAGCGGACCATCGCCTGGCCGGTATCGACGCGCTGTACGAGGTGCAGACGCTCCAGCTCCTCCAGGATGCGGTAGATGCTCGCACGACTCACGCGGCGGCGCTCGGAGCGCAGCGTGTCTTCGATCTCTACGGCCGTCAGCGCGCAACTCTGACCTTCCAGCAACTCGAGCAGCGCACGGCGAGCGCCGCCGCGCTTGTGGCCGGCCGCGCTCAGCGTCGCCTCGGCGCGCTGTGTCCAGGTGTCGGTCATGGTTTCGATGGTATTGCCCATCCGCGCCTCCTCCGCAGGCTGGCTGAGGAAGCCAGCAGATAGCACGCGACGGCCACCCCCATGATGGCGCTGCCGGGCGGCAGTGTGGAGAAGCGATAGCTGAGCGCGATCCCTGCCCACACGGAGCCGAGCGCGATGAGCATCGACAGCACGAGCGCCAGGTAGGGGTTGGCGGTCAGTCGCTGTGCGGCGCCGGCGGGTGCGGCGAGCAGCCCGAGCAGGAGCAGCGCGCCGACGGCCTGGGTGGCCTCGCCAGCGTCGATGCCCAAGAGCACGAGGAAGGCGAATCCCAGCAGCCGCACGGGCACTCCCCGCACGCGCGCGACGTCGGGGTCGAGCGTCGCAAAGAGCAGCGGGCGTACGATCGAGATCGTGGCCACGATCAGTCCGATGGCGATCAAAGCCGCCACGCGCGCGTCGCCGGTGCTCAGCCCGAAGATCGACCCGAAGAGCGTCCGCGCGGCGATCGTGCCATCGCCGCCGGCCGAGCCCGAGCTGTAGAGGTAGAGGAACAGCACTCCCAGCCCCAGCACCCAGCTGAAGACGACGCCGATCGTGTTGTCGTTGACCTGCGAGGGATCCGAACCGCCATGCCCAGCCCGGCCGGATCCGCCACGCCCAGCCCGGCTGCCCAGCGCCGCCAGAACCAGCGCCACGGCCACAGTCGCCGCGAACAGACCCACACGCAGATCCAGCCCCACGGCGGCGGCTGCAACGGCGCCGGTGAAGGCGACGTGGCTGAGGGCGTCGCCCGCGAAGACCTGCCCTCGCAGCACCACGAAGTAGCCGATAGCGCCGCTGGCCAGGGCGATGCAGGACCCAGCCAGAAGGGCGTTGCGGATGAACTGGTGAGCCAGCATCAACGCCTCGCCAGGCGCGACGCAAGGTAGAGCAGAAAGGCAAGGGTCGTGATGAAGAAGCCAACAGGCCAGTCGGTGAAATAGGAGAGCCCCAGCCCCAGCCAGGTCACGAGGAGTGCCAGCGCGACGCTGAGCGCCAGCCCGAGGCCGACGCGCGGTGTGAGCTGCTGAGCGATAGCCGCCGGCGCGACGAGCAGCGCGAAGACCAACAGCGCGCCCGTGATCTGCACGGTGGCAGCAACGGCTAGGCCGAGCAGCACGAGGAAGGCAACCGATAGAGCACCTACCGGGACCCCACGAGCACGCGCTACGGAGTCATCGACAGAGGCGAATAGGAGCGGGCGGCCGAGGCAGGCCAGCACGGCCAACACAGCGACAGCGAGAGCGGCCAGTGCGAGAACCTGGCCGGAGGTGATCCCCAGAAAGGATCCGAAGAGCAGTGTTTCCAGACTTTCGAGCACGCCGCCGTAGAGGCTCAGGAACAAGAACCCCAGAGCCAGCGCGGCGGCCTGCACGACGCCGATCGACGCCGACTCGGCGGCGCGGTCGCGGCGCCCACCCAGACGTGCGCCGCCGGCGATCGCCAGAGCCCCGGCGACGCAGAAGGCGTAGTAGCCGTAGACGAACGGCAGCCCGACGAGCGCCGCGAAGGAGGCTCCGGGGAAGGACATCAGCGAGAGGGTGTGTCCGGCGAAGCTCTGGCGGCGCACGACCATCAGCCACCCCACGAGGGCGGCCATCACGGCCACGATCGTGCCGGCCTCCAGGGCGTTGACCATGAAGGGGTAGCTCAACAGTTGGCGCACGTCGCTGAGGGGGTCGATTGAAAGGCTGGGTTCCATGTCTGGCGTGGTTGCGGTGGCGAGGACTCAGCGCAGTCGTGGTTCGGCGGGAGGCTGGCGCGGTCGGAAGTCCATGGCTACTGCAATACGTGGCGGGGCCCGTGCGCGGCGTGCCCCTCGGGGTGCCCGACGACGACGAGGCGCCCGTCGGAGGTGCGCAGCACCTCGATCGGAGTGCCGTAGAGCGCGCTGAGCGTAGGCCCTGTGATTACCTGCTCGGGTGTGCCGCTGACGGCGCGCCCGTGCGCGAGATAGAGGATGCGGTCGAGATAGGGCAGCAGCGGGTTGACGTCGTGAGCGACGAGCAGCACGGCAACGCGGTCGGCGCGGCAGATGCGCTGCACGAGCGCTGTGACGGCGGCCTGGTTGGGGATGTCGAGGCCGTCGAGCGGCTCGTCGAGGACCAGCATCTGCGGCTGGCGCACGAGCGCCTGGGCAATCAGGAGCCGCTGCTGCTCCCCGCCAGAGCACTCGCCGATGGGGCGCTCGGCATAGGCGTCGCCCCCGACGAGTTCGATCGCCTCGTGCACGCGCCTGCGGGCAGCTCGAGCGTCGGCGCCGCCACGCCATGAACCAAACGCAGGCAGCGGCAGACCCCAGCGGTCGCCGTCGAGGCCCAGGCGCACAAGATCAATGCCACGGATGCGCGTAGAGGCATCGAAGACGCGCCGCTGGGGCAGGTAGCCGATCCGCTCGCGGGCGCCGCCGGGCGGCAGGCCGAGCACACGGACCTGTCCATGCGAGGGCGTGAGCAGCCCGAGCAGTACGCGCAAAAGCGTCGACTTGCCGGCGCCGTTGGGGCCGAGAATGGCAACGAGTTCGCCGGCGCGCACATTGAAGTCGACGCCGCCCCAGATCTCGCGCCCACCGAGACGCACGGCGGCGTCGGTCATCTCGACGGCGTAGGTGCCTGGCGGGTGATTCACCTCCATGGCGTCGCTCCGCAGCCAATCTCGACGGGCTGGATCGTGGTGGTATGGATCATCAAGGACACGAAGGCCTCCACGCCGGGATCACCTGCCGGTAGCCTCGTGCAGCGCCAGGCGCAGGCGTTCAAGCTCAGAGACCTGCCACTGCTGGAAGCTGTCGGAGGCCGGGGAGAGCGTCTCGGTGACGGTCGCGATGGGGATGTGCCGAGCACGGGCGATTTCGTTGACGCGCTGCACGTCGGGGCTGACGTTCTGGCTGTTGAAGACCCACACCGCGATCGTACGATCTTGGGCCTGCAAATCGACAGCCTGCCTGTCGTGAGCGCTGACTTCGGTGCCCTCGGCGATCGCCTTGGCGAAGCTGTAGGGCGTCGCGAGCTTCAGGCCGAGGTCTTCGCCGAGCGGCTGGAAGATGCTCTCGCTGTAGCCCACTGGGACACCGGCATAGCGCGAGCGAATCTCGGCGCGCAGTCGGTCATAGTGCGCGAGGTCGACGCCTTCGAAGCGCTGCTGCTGCTGTGCGAAGTAGCCGGCATAGGCAGGCGCCAGCCGATCGTAGTCGGCGACGATGCGCTCGATCACGGCGTGTACGCTGCTGGGCGAGTACCACTGATGCGGATTGTCGCCCGTCGTCAGCCCGAGCAGCGAGCCCACGTTCAGCACAAGACGGCCGCTCACCGGATTGGCATCCAGCAGCCGCGGAGCCCATTCGTCGTAACCGATGCCGTTGACTATCGCCATTTGCGCACCGGCCATCGTGCGCGCGTCGTGTGCGGTGGGCTCGTAGCTGTGAGGATCAGTAGCGGGATTGACGATGATGCTTCTGACCTGCACATGCGCGCCGCCCAGCTGCGCGGCGATGCTCCCCCAGAAGTTCTCGGCTGCCACCACCTGCAGCCGCCCCGAGGCACCGGTTGCGCCCTGGGATCCGCACCCGGCCAGCAGAGCCACTATGCCCAGGCCAAGTACGAACGACAGAGCCTTAGATCGCAATATGGGTGTCACAATCGACAAACTATCATAAGACTGATTCTTGTTCTTAGTCCTGGCGTCGGGACCGACCGGCGGGGTCGTCAAGCCGCCATGGAGGAGGAGGGGTGGGGGTCGCGCTGTGCGGGACGAGATCGTCCGCCGGGAAGCCGGCGCACGGCGGACAGATCGGTGACACTCTCCTGACTAAGCCCTTCCCCTAGTCCTGCCCGACTCTTCCCCAATAGCACCGGAGGACCACATGCACCAGCTGACGCTCGATTCCGAGGAGACCCACTCCCCCACGTACGCCGGACGCCTCTTCTCTCACGACATCCCCAAGTACCGCCTACCCGCGCAGAGCATGAGCGCGGACGCTGCCTACCAGCTGGTGCACGACGAGCTGAACCTCGACGGCAACCCGGCGCTGAACCTCGCGTCGTTCGTGACGAGCTGGATGGAGCCCCAGGCCGATCGACTGGCCGCCGAGATGCTTGACAAGAACCTGATCGACCAGGACGAGTACCCCCAGACGGAGGTGGTTCACCAGCGTGTGGTGTCGATGATCGGGCACCTGTTCCACGCCCCGGCTCACGAGCAGCCGACGGGCACCGCGACGATCGGCTCCTCGGAGGCGATCATGCTGGCGATGCTTGCCCACAAGCGCTCCTGGCAGGAGCGCCGCAAAAAGGAGGGCCTGCCGACGGATAGGCCCAACATGGTGATGGGCGCCGATGTACACACGTGCTGGGAGAAGTTTTCCAACTACTTCGAGGTAGAGGCGCGCGTGGTGCCGATGGAGGATGGCCGCTACACGATTGGCGCTGCCGAGGTGGAGCCGCTACTGGATGAGCAGACGATCGCCGTGGCTGGCCTGCTGGGCACGACATTCACCGGGCAGATGGACGATTTGAGCTCGATCAACGACCTGCTGGCACGCATTGAGAGCGAGCGTGGCTGGCACATCCCCCTGCACATCGACGCCGCGAGCGGCGGCTTTGTCATCCCCTTCTCAAAGCCTGAGCTGGAATGGGACTTCCGCCTCTCGCAGGTACGCTCGATCAATGTCTCCAACCATAAGTTCGGGCTCGTGTATCCCGGCATGGGCACGGTTGTCTTCCGCGACCGCTCCGACCTGCCCGAGGAGCTTGTGTTTCACATCAATTACCTCGGCGGCGACATGCCCAACTACTCGCTCAACTTCTCCCGCCCCTCCTCCTCAGTGGTCCTCCAGTACTTCGCCTTTCTGCGCCTGGGCCGCTCAGGCTACGAGCAGGTGCTCGCCAACGTGCTCGCCAATGCGCAGGCGTTGGCGAGCAAGCTGGCCAAGATCGACGGCCTCGAGTTGATCAACGACGGCTCGGCCTTTCCGATCGTCGCCCTGCGTGCCACCGATCCGGCGGCGACCGATCTCGTCATGCTCTCCCACCTGCTGCGCGAGCGCGGCTGGATCGTTCCCGCCTATACACTCCCGCCCAACGCCCAGCACGTGAGCGTACTGCGGATGGTCGTCAAGGAGAACTTCTCCCGCGACATGGTCGACATGCTGGCCCACGACGTGCATGTGGCAATGCCCACACTGCGAGCACTCGCCGGGAATGCGAGCGCGCACCCGCACCGCGCCGCCCGGCGGCCGGTGTATTGAACCGCTCTAGCCCGACAGCCGAACTGCTCTACCCCCGCCAGCTGGACCGCTCTACCCCGGCAGCTCCAGCTCGATCAGCTCGCCCCCCTCGTGGTCGACCTGCAGCGTGGTGTGCTCCACGCCAAAGCGCTCCCCCAGCACTCCCTCCAGCTCGCGGCGGACCCCGTGACAGTCCGCCCCGCGCCCCACGAGCACGTGCGCTGATAACGCTGGAAAACCCGAGGAGACCTCCCAGACGTGCAGATCGTGGACCTCCACGACGCCCGGCCAGGCGGCCAGAGCACGGCCGATCCGCTGCGGGTCCAACCCTCGCGGCGCGGCCTCCAGGAAGACTCTGCCGGACTCCCGCAGCAGCCGATAGGCGGACAGCCCCATCAATGCGGCGACCAGCAGCGAGGCGATCGGATCGGCCCGGTCGAAGCCGCTCAGCAGGATCACCCCGCCGGCGACGGCCGTGCCGAGGAAGGCGTAGAGGTCGGTGAGCATATGCTGGTAGACGCCCTCGACGTTCAGGCTCCCACGTCCTGCCCCCGCGAGGGTCGCCGTTGCTATGCCGTTCACTGCGATCCCGGCGAGCGCAACGGCCACCATCGGCCACCCGGCGACACGGGGCGGCGAGATGAGCCGGCCGATGGCCGAGTAGACGATCGCCACGGCCAGCACCAGCAGCGTCGCGCCGTTGACCTGCGCCGCGAGGATCTCAGCACGGCGCCAGCCGAAGGTCATCGCGCCACCAGCAGGCTTGGCGGAGAGGCGTACGGCGAACACCGAGAGTCCCACGGCGGCGGCGTCCGTGAGCATGTGAGCCGCATCGGAGACGACGGCCAGCGAGTGGGCGAGCACCCCGACGGCCACCTCTACGGCCATGAAGCCGACGATCAGCGCCAGCGCCAGCAGCAGCCTGCGCGAGGAAACCACCAGGCCCGACATCGGCGAGGAGCCGTGATGATGTCCGATGTGTGTGTGGGAGTGAGCCTTCACTCCCACGAATCTAGCCCGCAGGCGGCGGCGCCGACGCCGAGGGGGCTTCCCCGGCCTGGGCGGCCCCGCCGTCGGCGGCATCTGTGAGGTTGCGGCGACGGCCGATCAGCAGCACCGCCAGAATCGCCAGAATCACGATCACGAGAATCCCTCCGGCGATGTAGCGCAGAGTGTGATGCACGGGCTTGATCGTGGACTTGTGGTGCTCGATCGTCACCGGCACGCCCCTGGCCACGAGCGCGGCCGCCAACTGGGGCTCGTCGTGTGGAGGGTAGATGGCCAGCATCATGCGCCCGTCGCTCAGCGTCACGTGCACGCTGTGGGGCTTCTTGTTGAACGTGACCGCCTTGACCTGACCGCTGGCCATCTGGTTCTGGAAGGCCTGGTAACTCTCGTGCTGGTAGTGGACCACGGTCACCGCGGCGACAGATGCCGCCACGGGCGCGAGTGGAGCGAGCACCAACAGACACGCCAACAGCGCCGCCGCTTGTCCTCTGATCAATCTGTTCATTCGCGAGACCCTAGCGACGCGTGCCGACGTATGCGCAGCCGCGGCGGCTTACCGCGCAGACCGTCAAGCCACGCGGGGGTGCCAACCCCGGCCCTGCTTGGTCACCTTGCCTTCCTGCACCAGCTCGGGGAGCACGCGGTAGAGATAGTTCTGCTTGATAGACATGCGGTCGGCCAACTCGGGGATCGTCACACCGGGTTGTTCGCGCACGATTCTCAGCGCCTCCGCGGCGCGCGTGCCGCTGCCCTTCGGCCGTCCGGGCCGCCCGGAGCGGACGACGGGATCCCGTGGCGGCGCAGGTACCGGCATTGTCGTAAGCCCGCCGCCGCCGCTAGCACCCCTGCCCTCGCCCGAACCCGCACCCTCGCCCGAACCCGCACCCGAACTCGCGCCCGTACCCGATCCCGCGCCAGCATCCGCATCCGCACCTGCATCCGCACCTGCACCCGCACCCGCACCCGCACCAATACCGCCACCGCCCACACCCACGCCATCACTCAGGCCAGCACTGCCAACCTCCACGCCGTCTCCACCGCCCAAACCAGCAGCACCTATGCCGCCACCACCAGTGCCACCATCCCCTGCACCACCGCCATCGCCCGTACCACCACGAGAGCCCGCATCGGTGCCGCCAACGCCGCCACGAGAACCTGCACCAATGACGCCACCACCCGCACTATCACCGGAGCTCGCACCGATAACGCCACCGCCAGAGTCGCGGCCGTGAGCGCCCACACCACCGCTGCCGTTGCCAGCGCCACTGCTGCTGCGAGCAGTCGTGCTGCCCCGCGGGCGCCCGGGTCCACGGCGCACCGGCGCGGGATCGTCGGCAGGCTCCATTCTGGACCTGCCGTCCACTGCGGCTAACGCCACGGCGGCGGCCTGCAGACGGTTATATTCATCTATCAGCGGCCTCAGCTCGGCCAGCCGACTGTCAATCTCATCGCGCTTTTCGTCAAGAAAATCGGGCACGAGCGCATCCTCTCGCTAGGTTGGGTGTGACCTGTTGGTGTGATCCCAGGATCACACAGACTGGACCTTACCCAAATTGGCAGCGTCGTTCGTGCCACCGGAATGCACTTGTCAGAGCGGGCTCGCTGCCGACCGCCGATGCGCCTGTCAGAGCGGACTAGCTACCGACCGCTGATGCGCTCGTCCTCACGCCGGTAGCCCAGCCGCGCAGAGATGCGATCGGCAGCGGCCACCAAGTGCGGGCCAAGGTGCTCGGCCATCTCCTCCAGAGAGATCATCGAGCTGTGCGCCGACATGCTCGTGGCAGCCACCACCTCGTGTGACTCCGAACGTACGGGAGCCGCGATCGCATACAGCTCCGGGGCCAGCTCCTGGTCGTTGACGGCAAAGCCCTCCTCGCGCACGCGCTCCAGTTCGGCGCGCAGCGCGGTCTTGCTTGTCAGCGTGTTCGGGCCCATGCGCGCGAGCTTGATCTCCCCCAGCAGGCTGCGCTGCTCCTCATCGGGGAGGAAGGCCAGCAGCAGCTTGCCCATCGCCGTGCAGTAGGCCGGTAGACGCGCGCCTGGGGCGAGATCCAGGTCAACGTTGCCCTGCCCGCGGCGGGAGCTGCGGACCCGGTCGATGTAGACGATCTCCGGCCCATCCAGCACCGACAGGCTTACGCTGTAGGAGGACTGGCGGCACAGCTCCTCCAGGTAAGGACGGGCGTGCTCGCGCAACGCAGTGGAGTTCAACGCGGACATCCCCAGGTCGGTGACGCGCAAGCCGAGACGGTACTTGCGCGCGGCGCCCTGTTCCAGATAGCCCAGCGCCACGAGCGTGGACATATAGCGATGGGTCGTGCTGCGCCTCATGCCCAACTCGTCGGCCACCTCGGCGATCCCGCGGATGGGGCGCTCCGGCGTAAAGCAGCTGAGAATCGCCAGGCCGCGCTCAAGCGACTGCGAGTAGCGCGGTTCGCGCAGACTCGGGATGGACCATGCCTCGCCTTCCGGCTCAGGCTCGTAGTAGCTGACGACGTTAGAACTACTCGTAGGCATGCATCCTCCTGATTGGTCTTGACAATCCCGCTGGGCTGGCGCGGCGATGGCTCAATCGGGCTGGTACCCCAGCGCCGATGACATCAAGCACGGCTTGATCTTGCCCGCTCAGCGACCGCACGACTACTCTCATGAGAGTAAACGTGTTCAAACTATGTGCCTCTGGCGGCTATGCAGCACTACCCGCGAGCCGGCATGGGGTGTGACCACCACGCTGCGCCAGCGAGGGCGCTCGATGTTTCTAGCTGCCGGACGCAGAGTGACGCTTGATAGCACTGTCCGCAGCACTACCTTCATCTCCAGCATCGCCATGTGCTTACCCGGACAACGCCGGCGCCCTGCACCCCAGGGAAGCCAGGCATGCGTCTCCGGCGAAGCCTCCAGGAAGCGCTCGGGCCGGAACTCGTGAGGCTCGGAATAGAAAATTGGATTGTGGTGCATAAGATACGTACAGCCAAGCAGATATGCCGGCGGACGGTAGGTTCGCCCGCCGATCTCGATCGGTCGCCGGACGGCCCGCGGGATCATGAATAGAAACGCGGGCCGATGACGCATCACCTCCTGGACCGTCGCCGTCAGATACTCATCGCCACTGTCGGCGTCGATCTCCTCGACGAGCCGGTCGAGGACCGCCCGGTTGTGCGACAGGAGCTGAAATGCCCACTCCAACTCCGACGCTGCTGTCTCGTGCCCGGCGACGATGATCGTCACGATGTTGTCGCGCACCTGCCGGCTGGTCATCGGAGATCCGTCCGCGTTGCGGGCCGCCAGGAGCCTGCAAAGCAGATCGCTGGAATCGGCAGCAAGCGCATCCTCGCTGCCACACAGGGCAGCGCGACGCCGCTCAAGCAGGGCGAAGATCAACTCGTCGACCTCGGCTCGCCGGCGCAGGAAGCACTTCCAGGTTCGTCAACCCGGCCCGCGGCGCAGCATGGGCTCGCAGAGGACCATGCTTGCGGTGATCGAGAGCATCTGGAGCAGCCTGTCATGAAGTCTGCGCAGGCAGTCGTCGCTCTCCGGCCCAAAGATCGCCCGCAGAATGATCTCGAGGGTCAGTCCATGCAGGCAAGCGTGCAGAGCAAAGGGGGTGTCGCGGGGCCACAACGCAACCTCGCGCCGTACGACGTCGGCTACCAGGTCGGCGTGGCGCTGGATGATCTTCTCGTGAAAGCTGGGCAGCACCGTCTTGCGACCTGCCAGGTGCTGGCCCTCGTCGAGGAGCATGAAGGAGTCCTCGCCGATCAGCGGCATGAGCGCCGCTGCACCCACACCGGGGTGCAGCACGTCGGCGGGAGCTGTGGCGATGGCCTTCAGCTCCTGCACGTCGGAGAGGAACACAAAGGGGGGGTAGCCGATGGTGTGCAGCGTGAAACGGCTTCCATAGCGAGCGCGGCAGCGCTCGAGATGCGCCAGGGGCCACTGCCAGAACAGGAAGGTCTGTACGGCCGCGGGCAAGCGCAAACCGGGCGGGAGTTCCTTCCGGGCGAGTTCTCGCAAGGCTCGACCCGTTCCCGACTAGACCGAACGCAGCGCGTAGGCGATGCGCCAGATGCGTAGGATCGGCAGCAGAAGTCTGGTTAGAGAGCCGCCCGCACCGAGGATCCGTCGAGTTGGCTCGCGGCTCTGCGCTGCGCGTGCGCTGTCGCTGGACAGATACATCGCGACCATGCAGGCCGCGAGAACAACGTGTCGGTGGCCATCGGACAGACGGCGCGCGCCGTGGATCGACTGCTTGACGACCTCTTCGAGGCGCCCTACGGCGATCGCCTGACTGCCGTAATAGGTTATGTAGCTGTGGCCGCCACTCGCGGCATCCTCGGCCCGATCGACATAGCTGTCGAGCATCGTGGTGGCCAGCGACAGCCCTGGGAAATAAACGGCATGAGCATCTTCGACGACGCTCATGGCGATCCCGGTTTCGGCGCTGAGCGCCAGTAGAACATGGACGGTGAGCGATGCGGTGGCGGCGCCGCTCAGCTCAAACCAGCTCGTCGGAGCCTCGTCCGGGCATTCCTGCCAAGCCCACTCCCTGAGCGAATCCTCACGACGACGGGGGTCTGGATCGTGGTTGAGGGCAAGCACCTGCCCACGGAACGCCTCGCGGATCGCGTGCCGACTGACGAGCGCGTAGGAAGGCAGCGAAGTGCAGTCCTCCCGACAGGACTCCACCAGGGCTCGCAGATAGCCGCCGTCGTCCTTCCAGGGATGATGACAGTAGTGCTCGGCGATCGGTGCGTCTGGAGCGAGGGCGTCGACGAGAGCGAGATGAAGCTGGCGCCCGTTGAGCGGCCCGGCGTACGCGGCGCGCTCGTTCGTGTTGTCAAGGAACTCCAGGGCGATCTCATAGGAGACAAGGAGCCGCAGCAGCCGTCGATTGCGACGCTGCGGGAGAGTCCAGAACAGCGCGGCTCCATCGAGATGGGTGCGCTTGCTGGCAAGCGAGGAGAGGGCGTCTGCGCGCAGCGGCGCATCGGCCAGCGCCAGCGCGCGTGCCCGCCAAGCCGCGACCTCTCCGGAGACAGCCGGCAGCCCCCAAAGCAGCTCACGGATCGCGGCAGCGAGAAGCGCCCAGATCTGCCTCAGATGAAGCGGTGCAGGGTCGGTGTCTCCCAGCCGCACGGCCCTACCCGGAATGCGCGCTAGGTCGCCGGGTATGGGCGGATGCTTGCCGCACGGTAGCCGGGCACAGCGATGATGGTCGCCGCCGCGACGGTCACGATCGCAAAGCTGCCGATCGCGGCCAAGGGCCCAACCGAGAAGACAACGGGGAAGCCGGTGACGGCAAGCAGGGCGTGGCTCTGCAGCAGCTCGCCGCCGATCCCGAACACGGCTCCGATCGAGCAGCCCGCGCCCAACAGCAATCCGCTCTCCAGCAACAACGAGCGCCACAACCCGCCGGTCGAGAATCCTTCGAGCTTCATGCGCGCAAGCTGTGGCCGGCGCTGGGAGATCATGGCGCTCATCGCCACTGCTATCGCCAGAATCCCGGCGATCAGCACGAGCGTTGCGATCTGGACGAGTCGTTCGAGACCCTGACGACTGGCGGCCCGCTGGCGCTGTTCCCGCTGGCGCGCCGTTTCTACGACCAACCCCGATGCCCGCCCCAGCGCTCGGCGGATCTCCTCACCCACCACCGCCGCCGAGGCCCCCGGCGCAAGCGTGATGTTGAGCGCGCTGGGTGCCGTGCTGCCCCACGCGCGAGCGTAATCCTGCGAGCCCAAGACGATCGCACCCGGCGGCCATCCGAGGTTGGTGCTGAGCGCGGCGACCCGGAACGTCATGGGGTTCGGCGCGGGCAGCGTGAACGACTGGCCTACGCGCAGATGGTGCTGAGCGGCAAGCACCTGCGAGAGGACCGCCCAGCCACCGGCGCGCAGTCGCGCGGTCGCGAGGGCGACGTCGCCTTCGACGAGCTGGCTCGGTGGGATCGGATGCCGGGCGGTGGCGGGTGGCGCGAGCACCCATACACGTCGGTCGCTGTAGTCGAGGAAGCCGGCGCGATACTCGCCGACCGCGCGGATGCCGGCTAGATGCGAGAGCGTGCCTTCCGCGATGCCCGACAGTGGCGTCGTGACCAGCAGATCCTGCGCACCGGGCGGGACGATCCACAAGTCAGAGACCGTCGCAAGCTCGCGCACGAGGCCATCGAGCCCCCGCTGGAGGCTGCCCGTGGCGCCCTGAATCGTGACGCTGGCGAACACCGCGATGGCGCCGGTCGCGGCGATCGCCAGCGAGCGGGGCCGCGCCGCGGGCGAGCGCAGCTCGATCACGGCAAGGCGAGCCGAGCCCGAGGCAAGGCGGCCCTGTGCCCGATCGAACAGCTCGATGCCGGCATCGAGCAACGGCGCCAGCAGCAGCAGAAGCGCACCCACCAGACTGACGATGCCGAGGATCGCACCCAGCAGGCTGACGCTGCCTGTCAGCAGGACCGCGGTGCTCACCACCAGGCACGCCAGCCCTCCGGCCAGTTGCCAGGCACGCCAGCGGCGAGGCTCCTCAGGGGGAGCGGATGCAGAGGGACGCAGAGGGCGTGAGAAGATCTCGTGCAGCGGCGTGAGAACGCCGATGCACGCGGCCACCATGCCGGTGCCCACGGCGAGGGCGACCGTCTCCCAGGTCACGATCCGCTGCGAGCCGACCGGAAAGGCGAAGGAGAGATAGCCGGGATTGGAGTGAAACAGGGTGATCGACAGCAGATCGCCCAGCGCCAACCCCAGCAACGATGCCACGACGCCGAGCACGACCGCGTCGAAGAGCAGCGTCTTGATGGTCATCCAGCGCGTGGCGCCGTCGCGGCGCAGATCTCTCACCAGTCCCCGCCGCAGCGGGACGGTGAGCAGCATGGCGCAGTAGGCAAACATGAAGCCCACCAAAGCGCTGATCGCCGAGAACAGCGTCGTGGCCTGGTTGACGGGCCCGGCAGCCTCGCTGAAGAAGCTCGCGTCGGCGTCGGCGGCCTCGACGTTCAGATGCCCCGCGGCAATCCTCAGCAGACCCTCCTCGACTTCGTGTTCGCGCCCGGCCCGCGGCACGACGAAGATGCGGGTGATCCTCCCACGCAGGCCGGCGAGCTGTTGAGCGTAGGCGAGCGGCGCCAGCATGACCGGGCTGTCGACAAGCGCTCCGATGTCGCCCGCGCCAAGCTCGGTGCCTACAAGCGCCTGGCTGTCGCGGGCGCCGATCTGAAGCTCGATCGTCTGCAGCGGACCGGTGCCAAGCGACTGCGCAAGGGGTGCGGGCAGCGCGAGCACGCGCTGCCCCGCTAGAGACGTCGTGAAGCGCCGCAGCAGAGTTCCGCCCAACTTGGCCAGGCGCGGATCGCCGGCGAGGAGATCCACCGACTGCTCCCTGCCTGTCGGACCGATCGCGTTGGCGCGCTCGTCGAGCACCGGCGCGGCCACCAGCACTCCAGGCAGCCGCTGCACGTCGCCCAACAGACCCTCGTCGAAGCCCTGTGGATCGCGCGCCACCAGCTGGAGGCGCGCCTGGCCGATCACGCCGCTCGTGAACTGCGTGACGGACCCGTTGAGGCTGGCGCTGGCGACCTGGGAGGCAAACAGCAGAGCAACCCCCACGGCGAGTCCGAGGACGGCGAACAGCTCCTGCACGAGCACGACCCGCGCTCGCAGCCGGGCACGGTAGAGGCGGAGAATGCTCGACAATCTCATCTTCCTGCGCTCCGGGCTCATTCTCGCCCGACGCCCGGCGCCGGAGCCATGAACAGCTCGTCCGGCTCGTACTCCACCAGCCGCCCGTCGCACAGCGCGTGCGCGCGATCGGCGAAGGCCGCCGCCTGCGGGTCGTGGGTGACGAGCAGGATCGCCACCCCACGCTCATGGCAGAGTTCGCGCAGCAACCCCAACACCTCCCGCCCGCGGCGCGTGTCCAGATTGCCGGTGGGCTCGTCGGCGAGCACCAGCTTGGGATCGGTGGAGAGCGCCCGCGCGATCATCACCCGCTGGCGCTCGCCCATCGAGAGCTGGTCGGGACGATGGCGCAGCCGCTCGCCCAGGCCAAGGCGCTCCAGCAGCGGCTTGACGCGCTGCTCGGCGCCGCGTGCATCAATCATCCACAGCTTCACCGCGGCATTCTCGATCACGCGCGCGCCTGCCAACAGTTCGAGCGACTGGTCCACGTAGCCCAGCTCGCGCAGGCGATAGCGCGCGCCCTCGTCCTCAGACAGCGCGGAAACCTCCCGTCCGTCCACGAGCACTGAGCCGCTGTCGGGGCGCATCAGTGCCGCTATCAGCATCAACAGCGTCGTCTTGCCCGACCCACTGGGCCCGTACAGCGCCACCAGTTCGCCCGCTGCGATGGACAGCGATACACCATCGACGGCACGCACCGGCTCACCCTCGCCAACCCGGTAGTACTTGACCAGATCGCGCAGCTCCAGCATTCAGATGACCTGCCGTTCTATGCGAAGGGAATCAATCGTCCCAGCCGTCGCCTGACGGGAGGGGTCGATCACGCCAGGTGCTCCCTGCTCGGGCGGCCGATCATGCGAGTCGTTCCCGACTTGAGAGGTCGATCACGTCGCCCTTGACGCGGGGCGGATCGGGCTCAAGCCGTTCAGGCGCACCAGAGAGGCGTCCGCCGGCGAGCGACATGATGCGGTCGGCGCGAGACGCCGCTGCCACGTCGGAGACCGTCATCAGCACGCCGAGAGCCGACTCGTCGGCAAGTGAGCGCAGGAGCTTCGTGAGCACGTCGGTCTCGCGGATGCCCAGGATCGTGGTCACATCGTCCACCAGCAGCAGCCGTGGGCCGCGCACGATCGCATGCGCGATCCCCACCAGCCCACGCTCCCAGTCCGACAGGGTCTCCCAGCGCTGCTGGGCGCAATCCTCTGCCCCCACACGCTTGAGCGCCTGCGCGGCACGCGTGTAGGCCACGCGATCGCCCAGCGCGATCAGAAGCGGCAGCGCCACATAGTCGAGCACCCGCACGCGGCTTTCCGGCCCGCTGCTCTGTACCCACCCGATCTGCTCGCCCAGCAGTCGCGAGAGCTGTGAGTCGGAAAGGCCCGTCAGGTCCCAGCCGTCGAAGCTGACGCTGCCTCCGTCGGGCAGCTCCATGCCGCCAGCGATCTTCAGCAGCGTCGTCTTGCCCGCGCCACGCTGTCCCTGCACGGCCACGATCTCGCCCGCGCCCAGGTGCAGCGTCGCGTCGACCAGCACCCGCAGCTCGTGACGACCGCGCTGGAAGCTGCGGCTCACCCCCGTCAGCGAGAGCAGCGGGCCTGTCACCCGACCCCCCACAGATGCCTGCGGATCGTCGGCCGGTCCGTGCGCCCATCGCCGGGAGCGGCGGTGTCCACGGTCTCGGATCGCTCCCTCATCGATCGGTCGGCCTCCTCGTGCAGACCCTCCAGGAACAGGCGCACATTCTGCAGCCACCTGATCCGCGCGTCCCAGAAGCCGGCCTCGGCGTGGTCGACGGCCATATCCATCAGCCGCGACCACTCCTGCCGACCGCCAGGGGGCTCTTTCTTGTCGATGTTCCGCTGGAACTCCTCAAGCATCGCCAGGCACACCAGCTCCTCGCCGTAGACGATCTCGATCAGCCGGGGCAGCTCGTGCGGCTCGCAGAAGGCGATCCGCAACTGCAGCTCCTCGCGCACGAGCGGCACCGAGGAGGAGGCGCGCAGCCACTGCCTGAAGTAGACGACCCCCTGGGGCGTGGCCTCGTATTTGATGCGCCGCTGGCGCTCGGCGTCGGCGACCTCGAGATCCTCACCGCCGACCACGCGGATCAGACTGTCCTTCTCCAGACGCCCTAGGGCCTTGTAGATGCTTGACGCCACGAACTGCGCCGAGCCGAAGCGCTCCTTGACGCGCTGCTCGAGCTGATAGCCGTAGCCGGGCCGTTGGATGACCAGGCCCAGCACCGCCTTCCCCGCGGACATGTCCGATCCCCTTCGGGCAGCCATAGGCAGACCGTACCCCAAAACCCCGGCGGAACCGGGCTACATGCGACCGCGAAGCACAATTTTTCGACATAACCGTGCTTTTCCGACGATTATGATTTGTTGCCCATCCGGCCTGATGTTTCCGACATTCGTCCGCATTTCCGTCAACCTCCCTCGCCGAGCGGCGTGCGCAGGAAGCGCGCCATCAGGAAGAGGCCCGCTACGAGCCAGATCGCCAGCGTGCGCAGGTCGCTGCCCTGAAAGCCAGCGCCGCGTGTGTAGGGATTGAAGGCGTACTGGCAGGCAGCGGCCAGCGCGTGGATCGGGAAGACGGCCGCGATCTGGCGCAGCCAGTGCGGCATCCCTTCGGTGGTGAAGAAGACCCCGGAGATGAAGGTCAACGGCAGGATCGCGATGTTGACGATCGGCGGCGCGGCTTCGGCGTTGGCGATGAAGCGCACGACGCCGATCCCGAGCGCGGTGAAGCAGGCCGCGCCGAGCGCCAGCGAGACGAGCAGGCCAGGAAGCGTGGAGGAGCGCACGTGCACCCCATAGGCCACCGCCCCGAGCGTCAGCGTGACTGCGCCCATCGCCGCCACGATGAGGATCGTCGAGCCGATGCGGCCGGCCATGTAGGCCCAACGCGGCAGCGGGGTGCCCTGCATGCGCTTGAGCACGCCTTCGTCGCGCAAGATCGCCGTGCCGATGGCCATGTTGACGAAGGTCGTCGTGATGACCCCGTAGGCGAGGATGCCCGGCACGAAGAAGTCGTCATAGGGGATCGCCGGCGGGCCGGGCAGCTTGGCGCCGTTGTAGAGGCTCGCGAAGATCACCAGGAACATGATCGGAAAGAGGAAGGCGAAGAAGGCCCGGCCGCGGTTGCGCCAGAAGGCGCGCTGCTCGTAGCGCACCTGCCAGCCGACGAGCCCCAGGTCGCGACGCCAGCTGACTCGGTATGCCACTGGGGAGACGGTGGCACTCACCGAGGCACCCCGATCCGGCTCTGCGCCGCGCGAGCCTCAGCACCGGCGGCGCCAGCCCCGGAGAGACCTATGCCGGCCGACTCGACGGTGCTCGCGGTATCGCCGGTAAGCTCGAGATAGACGTCCTCCAGCGAGGGCTGGGCCACTGAGAAGTGCTCCAGCTCGAGCCCCCGATCGAGTGCCCAGGTGGTGATCCGCTGCGTCGTCGGCACTCCCTCGTGCGTCGTGACTAGTACCCGGTCGCCCTCCAGCGCGACCTCCACGGCGGCCATCTCGGGCAGGTCGGCGAGCGCCAGCCCGGCGGGCAGCACGAAGCGGATCTCGGTGGGACGCAACTCGCGCCCGCCCAGCTCGTCGGGACGCCCCGAGGCGATGATCTCGCCGCCGCGCATGACGGCCACGCGGTTGGCCAGGAACTGCGCCTCGTCCATGAAGTGAGTGGTCAGGAAGACGGTCTTGCCCAGCTCGCACAGCGAGCGGATCGCCGACCAGGCGTGGCGGCGGGCGGCGGGGTCAAAGCCGGTGGTGGGCTCGTCCAGGAAAACCAGGTCGGGATCGCCGACGAGCGCCAGCGCAAGATCCAAGCGCCGGCGCTGCCCGCCGGAGAGCTGCTTGGCGCGCACGTCGCGCTTCTCCCCCAGCTCGACCAATTCGATCAGCTCCCCGATCGGGCGTCGGCGCTGGTGGTAGCGCCCGTACATCTCCAGCAGCTCGGTCACGGTCAGGTGGGACTGCACGCCGCAGGACTGCAGCACGATCCCCACACGCTCGCGCAACTCTCGGGGACTCTCGGCCGGATCCATCCCTAGGACAGTCACCACGCCGTCGCTGCGCCGGCGGTAGCCCTCGAGGATCTCAACCGTCGTCGTCTTGCCGGCGCCGTTGGGGCCGAGCAGGCAGAAGACCTCGCCGGAGGCCACCTCGAAGCTGATGTCGCGTACGGCCTGCACCTCGCCATAGGCCTTGCGCAGGCCGGTGACCTCGATCGCGTTGGTCATGAGTGAAGCCAGATTAGTAGCTCACTTCCGCAGTCGAGCGGCTTTCATCCGATCGGTCTTCCCCAGCTCGACCTTGCGCAGGCGCACGCTGGCGGGCGTGACCTCGACGCACTCGTCGTCGCGCACGAACTCCATCGCCTGATCGAGACTCAGCTCGCGGTGGGGAACCAGGCGCACGAGCACGTCGGAAGTGGAGGAGCGCATGTTCGTGAGATGCTTTTCCTTGCAGACGTTGACGTCGAGATCGTCGGAGCGAACGTTCTCGCCGACGATCATGCCCTCGTAGACCTCGGCGCCGGGCCCCACGAAGAGAGTGCCGCGCTCCTGCAGGTTCATCAGGGCGAACTGAGCGGTGCCACCCTGCCGATCGGATACGAGGACACCGGTCGCACGGGTGCGCAGCTCGCCCGCCCAACGCTCCCAGCGGTCGAAGACGTGGTGCATGAGGCCGGTGCCGCGCGTCTCGGTGATGAACTCGGTGCGGAAACCGATCAGGCCCCGGGCGGGCACGAGGTACTCCATACGCACCCAGCCGGTGCCATGGTTGGTCATGTGCTCCATGCGTCCCTTACGCAGGGCGAGCAGCTGGGTGACAACGCCTACGTAGTCCTCGGGCACGTCGATCGCCAGACGCTCGACGGGCTCGTGGCGATGGCCGTCGATCTGGCGCTCCAGGACGCGCGGCTGGCCGACGGTCAGCTCGAAGCCCTCGCGGCGCATCATCTCGACGAGGATCGCGAGCTGCAGCTCGCCGCGACCCTGCACCTCCCACGCGTCGGGCCGCTGGGTGTCGAGCACCCGCAGCGAGACGTTTCCCACCAGCTCCTGGTCCAGGCGCCCGCGGACCTGGCGGGCGGTGAGCCGGCTTCCCTCGCGGCCGGCGAGCGGGGAGGTGTTGATGCCGATCGTGACCGACAGCGAGGGCTCGTCGACGACGATGACGGGCAGCGAGCGGGGGTCCTCGGGGTCGGCAAGGGTCTCGCCGATGGTCACCTCGGCGATGCCGGCGACGGCGATGATTTCGCCCGGTCCGGCCTCCTGCGCCTCGACACGCTCCAGGGCAGCGGTTACGTACAGCTCGGAGACCTGGGCGCGCTCGATCGTGCCGTCGGCGCGGCACCAGGCGATGGACTGCCCCTTGCGGATACTGCCGTGGCGCACGCGGCAGATCGCCAGACGGCCCACGTAGGGGGAGGCGTCGAGGTTGGTCACGAGCGCCTGCAGGGGGTGCGAGGGATCGTGAGTGGGCGCCGGGATGTGCTCCAGCAGCAGGTCCAACAGCGGCGCGAGGTCGCCGTCGAGCAGACCCCCGCCCTCCGCGTCGGCGTCGTACTCCAGCGAGGCGCGGCCGGCCTTGGCGTTGCAGTAGACGATCGGGAAGTCGATCTGGGACTCGTCGGCGTCGAGGTCGAGGAACAGCTCGTAGACCTCGTCGATGACCTCTGCGACGCGCGCGTCGGGCCGGTCGACCTTGTTGACGACGAGGATTACCGGCAGGTGCGCCTCCAGGGCCTTGCGCAGCACGAAGCGCGTCTGCGGCAGCGGCCCCTCGGAGGCGTCGACGAGCAGCAGCACCCCGTCGACCATCGTCAGCCCGCGCTCGACCTCGCCGCCGAAGTCGGCGTGGCCGGGGGTGTCGATGATGTTGAGCTTGACGTCGCGATAGCGCAGCGAGGTGTTCTTGGCAAGGATCGTGATGCCCTTCTCGCGCTCGAGGTCCATCGAGTCGAGCACGCGGTCAGCGACGTCCTGGCCGGCGCGGAAGGCGCCGGACTGCCAGAGCATGGCGTTGACGAGCGTGGTCTTGCCGTGGTCGACGTGAGCGACGATCGCCACGTTGCGGATGTCGTTGCGGGGGATGAGTGCTGACACGGGCCGACAGGCTAGCGGGCCCGTGCGGGCAGCCTGGTCAGGTACACCCCAAATGGCTCAGGCAGCGGCCTCGCCGCACATCAAACTAAACTCAGGCAGCGGCCTGGCGCCGCTGCACGCGCCGCTCCTCGGGGACGCGCACGACGTCCCAGCACAGCCCGACACGCTCCATGCCGCGGATGACGAGCGCCGAGATGTCGAGCTGGCGCCAGGAGAAGCCGTGGCTGGCGGAGGTGGGGAAGGCGTGGTGGTTGTTGTGCCAGGCCTCTCCGAAGGAGAGCGGGGCGAGCCAGGCGAGGTTGCGGGAGTGATCGCCAGTTACGTAGTCGCGGCGCCCGAAGAAGTGGCAGAGAGAGTTGATCGAGTAGGTGACGTGGTGCAGCAGGAGCATCCTGACGGCCCCGCCCCACAGCAGCCCGGTGAGGGCGGCGCGCCAGGACCCTCCGATGATGCCGCCGAGCACGAAGGCCGCGGCGAGACCGCCGAGGGCCCAGACGAAGAAGGTGCGATCGACGAAGGCGACCACGGGGTCGGCGAGCAGATCTGGCGCGTAGCGTTCGCGCGAGCCGCGCTCGGTATGGATGAAAAGCCAGCCCAGGTGGGCGTGCCCGAGGCCGCGCAGAGCGCCGCGCAGGCCGACGCCGTGATCGACGTGCGGACTGTGGGGATCGCCTTCGCGGTCAGAGAAGGCGTGATGCTTGCGGTGGTCGGCGACCCACGAGATGATGGGACCCTCGATCGCGGCGGACCCGAGCACGGCGAAGACCCCACGCAGCGCGGGCGAGGTCTTGAAGCTGCGGTGCGTGAAGAGGCGGTGAAAGCCGACCGTGATGCCGAGGCCCGTGAGCGTGTAGAGGATGGCGAAGACGATCAGGTCGGAGCCGCGCAGCAGGCCGTCCCAGAGCTGCCAGCCGACGAAGATGAGCGCGAGGATCGGTCCGACGGTGATGAGCCCTGTCAGAGCGCGGTTGA
Organism: uncultured Solirubrobacterales bacterium; assembly: GCA_963715515.1. Taxonomy (GTDB): domain Bacteria; phylum Actinomycetota; class Thermoleophilia; order Solirubrobacterales; family Solirubrobacteraceae; genus Palsa-744. Next base: position 2,254,211 of record OY970249.1, on the reverse strand, counting down.
GCCACTCGTATTCGACGGGCTGGACGTCACCGGGTTCGGGGCGAAGCGCTTGCGCATCGCCGGAGATGGTGTGCTCACTCATCGGGGCCCAAGGACAAGTTACCAGCGCCGCCCCCCAGAACGCGTCGCTCCAGAACGCGTTGCTCCGGAACGCCGCGCCCCGGAGCGCCGCGCCCTGGATCCTTCACGCGCGGGGGCGGTATCGCTCGTGAGTCCCCCGAGCGCCAGCTCCCGATGTAACCCCAGACCCCCGACCATGCCGACCAGCTCACGCGCCTGGTCGTGCGCGACGAGCGTGAGGCCGACGCCCGAGGCCCCGGCGCGCGCGGTGCGGCCGATGCGATGCACGTAGTCCTCAGAGGTGGCGGGGATATCGAAGTTGATGACGTGGGTGATGCCGGCGACGTCGATGCCCCGTGCGGCGACGTCGGTGGCGACGAGCGTGTCGACCTTGCCGGCCTCGAAGCTGGCGAGAGCCCGCTCGCGCTGGCCCTGGGACTTGTCGCCGTGCATCGCGACGGCGCGGACCTTGGAGGCGGTGAGTTTCTTGACGAGCCGGTCGGCGCCGCGCTTGGTGCGCACGAAGACCAACGTGAGCCCGCGCTCGGCCTCGTTCAGCTCGGCCACCAGGCGTCCGACCTTGCCCTCGTGGGAGACGGAGACGAAGCGGTGCTCGACCTGCGCGGTGCGCTCGGGCGAGTGGGAGTGCTCGTGGCGGCGCGGGTTGCGCGTGTAGGCCTTGGCGAGACGCCCGACCTCGCCGTCGAGGGTGGCGGAGAACATCAGCGTCTGGCGCTCGCGGGAGGTCATCTTCACAAGGCGCTCGACGACGGGCCGGAAGCCCATGTCGAGCATGCGGTCGGCCTCGTCGAGCACCAGCAGGCGCACGCGCTCAAGCGAGATGTCACGCCGCTCGATCAAGTCGAGCAGGCGCCCGGGCGTGGCGACGACGATGTGAGCGCGCGCGGCGAGGCGGGCCTGCTTGACGATCCCGGCGCCGCCGTAGACGGCCGCTATCGAGAGCGCACGGACGTGGGCAATGGCCCGCAGGTCATCGACGATCTGCAGCGCCAGCTCGCGTGTCGGTGCGAGCACGAGCGCCGAGGGCCGCGCATCGGAGTCCTTCAACAGCTCGACCAGTGGCACGCCGAAGGCGAGCGTCTTGCCCGATCCGGTGGGAGACTTGGCAAGCAGGTCGTGCCCGGCGAGGATGTCGGGGATGACCATTCGCTGCACGGCGAAGGGCTCCAGGATCTTGCGCTGGGCAAGCTCGCGGGCGACGACCTCGGATACACCGAGGTCGGCGAATGTTGCATGCGTCATGTTGGTGATGCTCCTTCTGTTCTGGCAACCATCGCGATTGCCTGCTGCGGAGGGAGATTCGACTGACCCCATCCGCGCAAGAGAGCGCCAACAAAGACAAGAACCTCACGGGCGACGTCGCCGCCCATGGGCTGACCGTAGCAGGGATAGCGGCCACGCCCCCATCTCGGGGATCCGCGTGCGCGAGTGTTCGGAGAGCAGAAATCAGAGCGTCCCCGCCGGCGCGATCCCGATGCCGGGCCAGCTCGCCTCACGAAGAGGCTGTCTGCAGGCGGATCGCCTGCTCGACCTCCTCTCCCCGCACGGTTAGGCGCCATGCATTGGGTGCCCCCTTGGGCTGGCCCTTACCGCTGTTGGCGATCAGCCCGAGCCCGTCGAGGCGTGCGAGCAGCTTGGAGATCTGCCCTTGGTCGGAGATGCCGGAGCCCTCGGCGACAAGTCGGTTGCTCGCCCCGGGGTGCCCGGCGATCGCCATCAGGACGCGTACGGTGCGATAGGTGAGGCGCATGTCCAGCCCCTCGAGCGGGTCGCGGCGCGAGCGGGATTTGGTTTTGAGTTGGGGGGCCGGCCTGTGCAGTTCCTTCTGTGCCGCCGCTTGACCTTGGTAGGGCAGCACGATGACGGCCATCAGGGGTCCCAACAACTCGGTGAGCGGCGCGGCTGCGCCGCCGCGCCGACCCGGAGCGCCGCGAATGAGGATGCGCGCGTGGACGATGGAGAAGACGGCGCCGACGACGCCCTCGGCGGTCATCGGCGGAAGCTCGCGAGCGCCCCTGACATCTTCGCGACCCCGGTCGACGGCGGCGATCAGCGTTGCCATGCACCGCGCGCGGCGCTCCAGCGCACGGTCGCCGGAGCCAAGGGCCTCCACGACGCACAGCCGCCCCAGCCCGGGCTCGTCCTCCAAGAAGCAGAGCAGAGCGGCGAGCCCAGCACGGATGCGCTGCCGCCAACTCCGCTCGCCTTCCTACGCCGGGAGGACGACAGCCGCGGCGGCGGCAATCGCTTCGTCCAAGGCCGCGACCAGACACGTCTCGCGGTCCTCGAACAGCTCGTAGAACGTGCGCCGCGAGATCCCCGCCCGCGCCACGATGTGCGCAACGGTGACATTCGCCGCGCCGCGTTCCGCCGCGACCTGCGCCATCGCCCCCAGTATCCGCTGGCGCTGGATCTCAGCGACACGCCCGGATGTGGGGGCCTGCGCGACGCGTTTGGATGCGGGGGTCTCGGTGGCGTGTCTGGATGTGGGGGTCTCCTTGGTGTGTTGGGGGGTTGGGACTTCCGGGCCGGGGTGTTTGGTCCTGGCCCGGAAGTTGTGGGAGGTCATGGCCGTCGCCGTCACTTCCTCTTCTTCTTGTTGGTCTTCGTCTTCTTGTGCTTAGCCTTGGTTTTCTTCTTTGGTTTGGGGCATCCGGTGACACTGATCTTTGTGGTCTGTTTGATCTGTGCGCCGTTTTGCCCGGTGATGGTGGTGGGCATCAGGAGGCTCTGGCCGCACATGCTGCCTTTTGCTTTGCTGGGTAGGTTCGCGGCGAGCCCGGAGTACGGGCCCTCCGGCAGGATCATTTGGAACACGCTGATCGGCGCGTCGGGCACACTGTCAAACGCGGCGCTCGTGACGCCGTGCTTGATGTCGATGCTCCCGACGAGGTCGATCGTGACGCCTTCGCCTTGCACGATCGCTACGACATCGGGGAACGCCGCACCACCATGAGACACCAAATACACAGGGCCCGACACCGCGCCCGCAAGAATCGGTGTGCTGGCGGTCGCTGTCCCGATGACCGATGCTGCGGGGCACGACGCGGGGTTCTGGTTGAACGCCGCTTCGGTGCACGCCTGCTGGATCGTCGTGAGTCGGGCTGGTAGTGCCTTGGGTAGGCTCACGGAGACCTTCGCGGTGTTGGCCTGCCCAGCACCAGAGGTGTATTTCACGGCCAGGCTCGCCCCGCTCTTCTTACTCGTCTTGGCCTGGGTGGAGACCGTGAACACAGGTTTGAACGGCAACCCCGCACAGCCCGCTGTCGCGAACGGGCTGGACACCGATGCACTAGCACCCTGCGCCGCGGTGACGGTCCCCGTGACCTGCTGCTGAGCACAGTTCGTCGGGTTGAACACGAACCCTGGACGGTCGATCGTGACGTTCACGGTCTGCACCCGTAAGGGGATCCCGTCGAGGATCTGTGGCAACGGGTCGCTCGTGACCGAGATCTGGCTCGTCGCGGGGTTCACGTGGATCGCGGCGCGAACGATGGTTCCCGAGGTTGAACGGGCCGGCGACGGCCGGGACGACGATGCTCAACCCAAACGGGGCGCCCTCGCCCTTATACGGGCCCGTCAAATACACCAGCCTTCCGTCCAGAACGGGTGCGACCCAGCACTCAAAAGCGCTCATCGCTCATCTCTTCCCAGGACGATCAAGTCCCTCTCCAACATCCCTCGTCAGCGCTGAAGTCCGAACCCGAAGGGCGAACCCCAAACCAGACCTATGATCTCAGGCGACCACTAGCGGGCACCTGACATCAACCATCTTAGACAGAAACGTTGATGAAAGTCAACCCCTAATGTCCGACAACCCACGGCGTCGGCGCCTGGGCACCATGTCCGACAAACCACACGGCGTCGCCGCCTGGGCCCAGTTCCGCTCAGTCGAGCGCAGCCATGACGTGCTTCGTGACGGTGTAGTCCTCGAGCGAATAGACGGAGAGATCCTTGCCGTACCCCGACTCCTTGAAGCCACCGTGCGGCATCTCGGAGACGAGCGGGATGTGATCGTTGATCCAGACGCAGCCAAAGCGCAGCGCACGGGAGACGCGCAGCGCGCGCCCGATGTCGCGCGTCCAGACAGAGGAGGCGAGGCCGTAGCGCGTGGCGTTTGCCCACTCGATTGCCTGGGTCTCGTCGGAGAAGCGCTGCACGGTGATGACGGGTCCGAAGATCTCGCGCTGGATCATCTCGTCGTCCTGCCGCAGACCGGCGACGACGGTGGGCTCCAAAAAGAACCCCGGCCGCTGCGGCTCAAGGCCCCCCGTGACGACCTCGGCATGCGCGGGCCGGCGCTCCAGAAACCCCTCCACCCGTCCGCGCTGGCGTGCGGAGTTAATCGGCCCGAGCGTGGTGGCGAGATCGAGCGTGTCCCCAAGCACCAACCCCTGAGCCTGCGAGGCGAGCCCGGAGACGACGTCGTCATAGACCCCGTCAGCGGCAAGGACGCGCGTGGCGGCGGTGCAGTCCTGCCCGGCGTTGTAGTAGCCGGTGCCCGCGATCGTCTCCATGGCTGCCTGCAGCGAGACGTCGTCGAAGACGATCACCGGCGCCTTGCCCCCCAGCTCCAGATGCACGCGCTTGAGCGAGTCGGCGGCGGTGCGCGCGATGTGCTTGCCCGTCTCGACGGAGCCCGTGAGCGAGACCATGTCGACCTCGGGGTGGGAGATAAGAGCCTCGCCGGTGGGCGAGCCGTGGCCCATCACGACATTGAGAACCCCCGCAGGCAAGACCTCCGCAGCCAGTTCGGCCAGCCGCACGGTCGTCACAGGCGTGGTCTCGGCGGGCTTGAGCACGATGGTGCAGCCGGCGGCCAGAGCGGGGGCGATCTTCCAGATGGCCATCATCAGCGGGTAGTTCCACGGCGTGATCTGCCCGACGACGCCGACGGCCTCGCGACGCACGAACGAGGTGTGCCCCTCCATGTACTCGCCCGCGGCGCGCCCCTCCAGGCAGCGGGCGGCGCCGGCGAAGAAGCGCAGGTTGTCGGCCATCACGGGCAGCTCATCGCCGCGCACGGCCGCGAGCGGCTTGCCTGCGTTAAGCGCCTCCAGCCGCGCCAGCTCCTCCCCGTGCTCCTCGAGGAGCCCGGCGAGCACCAAGAGCGCGCGGGAGCGCTCGGCTGGCGTGGCCTGCGACCAGCCCTCGAAGGCTCGCCGCGCGGCGAGCACGGCCCGATCGACCTCCTCGGCTGAGGTGAGCGGCGCGCGCGCCAGCTCATCCCCGGTGGCGGGGTTGAGGATCGGCTCATCCTCGCCGTCATAGGACGCGGAAGAGCCGTCGATGAAGTTGCGCAGTGTCGAGGTCGCGGTCGCCATCGGTTTCTCCTCGGGTTATTTTTTTGAGTTTTGGTTGCCGGTCAGTGGAGGGATTGGAGTGGAGCCGTTGATCGAGGGAGGTCAGGAATCGGGCGCGCTGACAGTGAGAACGAACTCATGGACGGCGCAAGATCAGGCATCAGGCGCCCCGACGGTGAGAACAAGCGCATGGACGGCGCAAGATCAGGCATCAGGCGCCCCGACGGTGAGAACAAGCACATGGACGGCGCAAGATCAGGCATCAGGCGCCCCGACGGTGAGAACAAGCACATGGACGGCGCAAGATCAGGCATCAGGCGCCCCGACGGTGAGAACAAGCACATGGACGGCGCAAGATCAGGCATCAGGCGCCCCGACGGTGAGAACAAGCACATGGACGGCGCAAGATCAGGCATCGGCCGCCCCGACGGTGAGCCCTAGCGCGTGAATGACGGCCGGATGCACGATCTCCCCCGCGCGCACATTGACGCCGCTCGCCAGCGCCGCAGAACTCAGGATGGCCTCCTCGGCGCCGTGCTCGGCCAGCTCCAGCACATAGGGCAGCGTGGCGTTGGTCAAGGCATAGGTCGAGGTGATGGGCACTGCGCCGGGCATGTTGGTGACGCAGTAGTGAGTGATGCCGTCAACCTCGAAGGTGGGGTCGGAGTGCGTCGTGGGGCGCGAGGTCTCAAAGCAGCCGCCCTGGTCGATCGAGACGTTGACGAGCACCGCGTGGGGCTTCATCAGCGCAAGCTGCTCGCGGCGGATGACAGACGGTGCGCGCCCGCCGTGGATCAGAACGGCCCCGATGACGAGATCGGCGTGCGGCAGCATCTCTTCGACGGCGAGCGTCGAGGAGTAGACGGTCGAGGCGCGCCCGCCGAAGGCGACTTCCAGTTCGCGCAGGCGGTCGATGGAGCGGTCGAAGACGAACACGTCGGCCTGCATCCCGATGGCGATCACAGCGGCGTTCATACCCACGACGCCGCCACCGATCACGAGCACGGTCGCAGCGGCGACACCGGGCACGCCGCCCAGCAGGATGCCGCGCCCGCCGAGCGGCTTCTCCAGCATGAAGGCGCCGGCCTGCGTGGCGATCTTGCCGGCGACCTCGCTCATCGGCGCGAGCAGCGGCAGGCGGCCCTCGGCGTCTTCGACGGTCTCATAGGCGATGCACGTGGCACCGGACTGCCGCAGCGCCGCGGCGAGGCTGGGCTCGGCGGCGAGGTGCAGATAGGTGAAGAGCGTGTGCTCGGGCATTAAGAGCGCGACCTCCTCGGGCTGAGGCTCCTTGACCTTCAGCACCAGCTCGGCCTCCTCGAAGACGGCGGCGGCATCGGGCAGGATGTGCGCTCCCTGCGCGCGAAAGTCGGCATCCTTGAGCGCACTGCCCATGCCTGCGTCGTGCTGGATCAGCACTTCGTGCCCGCGCGCGCTCAGCTCGCGTACACCCGCAGGCGTGATCGCCACGCGGTACTCGTCGGACTTGATCTCTGTCGGCACTCCAATTCTCATTGCAACCTCCCCCTATTCAGCCGCAACGCGGCAACCAATCCTAAAAATCATTCCCCAAGATCACCGCGACAACTCCCGCCCCCGCAGCGCGAGCCAGAACTCGATGCGATCGCGCGCCTTGGAGAAGTCGCGCCCCGTGAGCTGTTCGACGCGGCGGATGCGATAGCGCAGGGTGTGGCGGTGACAATAGAGCGCAGTGGCGGCCTTCTCCCAGTGGCCGTTGTGTTCGATGAAGACGTCGAGCGAGCGCAGCAGCTCGTCGCCATAGTCGCCCTCGCCCTGCTCGACCGGTCCGAGTACGCCGCGGCAGTAAGAGATCAGCGCGTCGTCGTCCTGTAAGGACAGCAGCAGCTGGAACGCACCGAGGTCGCGATGCGAGGCGACCTCCGGCGAGGCGCCGTTCTGCAGGCGCACGGCCTCCAGGGCGCAGCGCGCCTCGTGAAAGGAGAGGCGCAGCGAGTGCGTCGGCGCGGCGCGGCTGGCCGAGGCGCGCACCTCGCCGGCGTTGCTCTGCAGCTCCTCGCGCGCGCGGCGAGCGACGGCGATCGGATCTACGCTGTCGGTGGCGTCGATCACGGCGCACAGCAGACCGGCGCGCGTGGCGACGAGGCCGTGCGCGTCGGCGCGGGCCAGCGCGCGCTCCAGCACGGGCGCCGCGGCGTCGGGATCACGCAGCGCGAAGGCCAGCACGGCCGCCTGCTCGCCGATGCCGAAGGGCAGCAGACGCGCCTGCAGCTCCTCGGGGTGCAGACGCCCGGTCAGGGCCTCGGCGAGGACGTCGCCGGCGAGGCGGCGCTCGGTGTCGCGTTCGATGCGCATGTGCATCAGCTCCAGCGCGACGACCGTCACGGCCTGGCGCAGGATCAGCCGCTCGAAGTCGCCCAGCTCGCCCTTCACGCTGGCGCCGACGAGCCAAGCGTGCGGCACGGCGCGGTCGCGCGCGATGACGGGCAGCGCCAGCACACGACCCGGCCAGCGCGGCAGATTGGGTTCGATCGCGGCCACGGCGCCGCCGGCGGTGCCGGGGTTGGCGGCCGTGCGTCGCCCGCCTGCACCGGCTGCGACGCCTCCCGCTACTCCTGCGCCCACGCCACGGACGCCGACACCGACCGTGGCCCCGGCGCCCGCGTGGCGCACCTCGCGCGCGATCGCCTGGCGCTCGTTGTCACTCAAAGGACGCACGTGCGCGTGCCAGGCCAGCTCCTCGCCGTGCGCGTCGAGCACGCCCGCGACGCCGCCGATCGCCCCGGCGGTGGCGCGCACCACCTCGGTCAAGCCACGCTGCTCGAGCACCAGCCGCTCCAGGCGCTCCTGAATCGCCATCGAGCGGCGCAGCGTCTCGAACTGCTGCCCCGCGAGGTGCGTGAAGGCCCGCTCGGTGACCGCGATGAAGGGCAGCTCATACGGCACCTCGAAGACCGGAAACTCGAGCTTGCGCGCCGTCGTCAACAGCGCCGCCGGCAGGCGCTCGTGCGTGAAGCCGGTGCCAAAGCCGAGCGCCGCGATCCCGCGCTCCTTCAGCCGTTCGACCAGCTCGCGCTGCGCCTTCGGTTTGTCCAGCTGCAGGCCGGTCGTCAACAGCAGCTCGCCGCCCGAGAGCCACGGCGTGGGATCGACCAGCTCCGTGGAGTGCACCCAGCGCACGCGCGCCCCGGCCGACTCATGGCCGCTGGCCAGGTCGAGCCCCAGCTCGGTCAGCAGACTCTCGACGGTCAGCTCCATCGCACCTCACATGGATCGGAGGTCACAGCTCCACCTCACATGGATCGAAGGTCACACAGCTCCATCTCACCTCACGTGGATCGACGGTCACAGCGCCATCTCACCTCACGTGGACGATCCGGTCCCACGCCTCGGTAAGCGTCGGGCGCAGGATCGCCTCGATTTCCTCGAACTGCTGAGTGTCGGCGATCAGCGGCGGCGAGAGCTGCACGATCGGCTCGCCGCGATCGTCGGTGCGACAGATCAGCCCGCGCCGGAACAGCTCGCCGGAGAGAAAGCCGCGCAGCAGCTCCTCGGACTCCTCGTCGGAGAAGGTCTCCTTCGTGTCCTTGTCCTTGACAAGCTCGATCGCATGGAAATAGCCGGCGCCGCGCACGTCGCCGACGATCGGCAGGTCGCGCAGGCTCTCGAGCATCGCCCGGAAGGCGCCTTCGCGCTCAAGCACGTGCTCGCACAGACGCTCGCGCTCGATCACGTCGATGTTGGCCTGCGCCACGGCGCACGCCATCGGGTGCCCGCCGAAGGTGAAGCCGTGGTTGAAGGTCGCCTTGCCGTGCAGAAACGGCTCGGCCACGCGATCGGAGGTAATGACGGCCCCCATCGGCGCATACGCCGAGGTGAGCCCCTTGGCGGTGGTGATCATGTCGGGCAGGTAATCGAAGCGCTCGCAGCCGAACATGTAGCCGAGACGCCCCCACGCGCAGATGACCTCGTCGGAGATCAGGAGCACGCCGTGGCGGTCGCAGATCTCGCGCACGCGCTGGAAGTAGCCGTCCTGCGGCACGAAGCACCCCCCGCCGTTCTGCACCGGCTCGAGGATCACGGCCGCGACGGTGCGCGGTCCCTCGAACAGGATCGCCTCCTCGATCGCCTCGGCGGCCCACAGCGGAGAGCGGTCTTCCTGCCAGCGATAGCTGTTGGTGTTGACCACGTGATGCCCGCCGGGCGTCAGCGGCTCGAAGGGCTCGCGCAGCGGCGGCAGCCCGGTGGCCGTGAGCGCACCCATCGAGGTGCCGTGATAGGCGAGCTGGCGCGAGATCAGCTTGTGCCGGCGCGGCTCGCCGGTGGCGGCGTGGTAGGCCTTGGCGAGCTTCCACGCCGACTCCACGGCCTCCGATCCACCGGAGACGAAGAACACCCGGTTCAGGTCGCCGGGCGCGAGCGCCGCGATGCGCGCGGCCAGCTCGATCGAGCGCGGATGGGCGTAGCTCCAGTTGGTATAGAAGCCCAGCTCCGCGGCCTGCCGCGCCGCGGCCTCCCCCAGCTCGGCGCGGCCGTGACCGATGTTGACGCAGTACAGCGCCGACAGCCCGTCGAGGTAGCGCTTGCCGTGCTGGTCATAGACATAGCACCCCTCGCCCCGCTCGATGATCGGCACCTCGTGCGCGGCAAAGGCGCCCATGCGCGTGAAGTGCATCCATAGATGGCGCCTTGCCAGCTCCTGCATGTCGCCGCCGCCCGTGGGCACCGCCGGTTCTGTCACATTGATGGCCATTTTTGGGTTCTCCTCCCGCGAATCCAAGAGATCGCTAGACACTCAGGACAACCGTAGCGCGACGAAGTGTTTGGCTCAATACGCCGTGCGTTCAAGAAGCCTCGGAGCGATTGTACAGAATGTACAAATCAGCGAAGAGATTTTGGGGATCGCGCCCCTTGGCCCACGTCCATAGCGGACGTAACGTTTGCCACGACCTTTCGAGAGGAGCCCCGATATGGCAACCGTGAGCGTCCCAGCAGCAGGAGCCCCGCAGTCTTCAGGCGTGATGGACAAGGGCCTGAAGAAGAACGCGATCGGCTACCTCTCGAACATCGTGATCGGGGTCGCCTCCACGGCACCGGCCTACTCTCTGGCGGCGACACTGGGGTTCATTGTCGCCGTCAAGGGAGTGGGTGTGCACGCGCCCGCGGTGATGCTCGTGGCGTTCATCCCGATGCTGCTCGTGGCCGCCGCCTACAAGTACTTCAACCGCGCCGACCCCGACGCGGGCACGACGTTCGCGTGGGTCACGCGCACGTTCGGCCCGATGACGGGCTGGATGAACGGCTGGGCGATCTTCCTCTCCGACGTGATCGTGATGGCCTCGCTGTCGGCGATCGCGGCGATCTACACCTTCAAGCTCTTCGGCTTCACCGAACTCGGCGAATCCAAGGCGGCGATCATCATCGCCGCGGTCCTGTGGATCTCGATCATGACCTGGATCTGCTATCGCGGCATCGAGCTGTCGGCGCGCATCCAGCAGTTCCTGCTCAGCGCCGAGGTCTTCATCCTCGGGCTGTTCGCGGTGGTCGCGTTCGTCAAGGTCTACGGCAGCCATCCCCCGGCCGGCTCGATCAAGCCGTCGCTCTCCTGGATCAACCCCTTCGCGATGAGCTTCGGCGACCTGGTCGTCGCGCTGCTGCTCGCGGTCTTCATCTACTGGGGCTGGGACTCCGGCGTGGCGGTCAACGAGGAGTCCGAGGACCCGGCAGAGGGCCCCGGCAAGGCCGCGGTCGTCTCGACGATCCTGCTGGTGCTTATCTACGTCATCGTCACTGCCGCCGCCCAGTCCTTCCACGGCACCGGCTTCCTGACCAACGAAGCAAACCAGGCGGACATCCTCAACGCGCTCGGAGGCGGCGTACTGGGGAGTGGCCTGAACAAGCTGCTGATCATCGCCGTGCTCACCTCGGCGTCGGCCTCGACGCAGACGACGATCCTGCCGACCGCTCGCACGACGCTGTCGATGGCGCACTGGAAGGCGGTCACCGCGCTGCTCTCGCGCATCCACAAGCGCTACCTCACGCCGACTGTCTCGACGCTCGGCTTCGGCCTGCTCTCGATCCTGCTCACGGTCGTCCTGCTGTTGCTCTCCGAAAGCGTGCTGGAAGATTCGCTCACGGCGATTGGCTTCCCGATCTGCTTCTACTACGGCTTCACGGGCATCGCCTGTGGTTGGTACTACCGCCACGACCTGATGGAAAGCGTGCGCAACTTCCTGCTGCTGGGCCTCGGACCGTTGATCGGCGGGCTGATGCTGTTCGGGATCGGGATCAAGGCGGCGTTCTACTACGGCCACGCCGAAAACGTCTCCTCCAAGCCGATCCTCGGCATCACGCTGCCGCTGTGGATGGGCATCGGCGGCATGGTCCTCGGCTTCGTGATCATGCTCGCTTCACGGCCCGTCTTCAAGGAATACTTCTCGCGCAAGACGGAAACCGCACCTCCGGGACTGCTGGAGCAGCCGCCGCCGACCGGGCCCGTGCCCGAGCGCGTGGAGTTCTGAGAGCCAAAGCTGGGGGCCGCCTGCCGTGGAGGCAGGAGCCAGGCGCGCGAACGGGAGGTCGCGCGCCTGCTCCTTACATCGCTTCGTCGCGCTGCCCGTGCGGTGAGCCCAGCTCGGCAAGTCGCTCCAGAAACGGCTGCGGCGGGAATGCCTCGGGCCCGAGCACGCCGGCGCCCTGCCACGCGCCCTCCGCGATCAGCTCCAGCGCAACGACGGGGTTGATCGCGGTCTGCCAGACGACGGCCTGCGAGCCGTAGTCGCGCATCGTGAAGTCGTTGTCAACGACGTGGTAGAGATAGGTCGAACGCGGCTGCCCGTCCTTGCCGGTCCCCGTAACCCAGGTACCGGCGCAGGTGCGCCCACTCATCAGCTCGCCGAGCGTCGCGGGATCGGGCAGCGCGGCGGCGACGACGTCGCGCGGGGAGACCTTCGCGCCGCGCACCTCGAGCGGCCTCGTCGAGTCGAGGCCGAGCTTATGGAGAGTGCGCAGTACCCCGATGAACTCCTCGCCGAGGCCGTACTTGAAGGTCACCCGCCGGCATCGCACCCAGCGCGGTATCAGCACGACCTCCTCGTGCTCGACGTTGACGCACTCGATCCGCCCGATGCCCTCGGGGAACTCGAAGACCTCGGGCTCGGAGAAGGGCGCCGTGGTGTAGAAGCCCCGCTCGCGCTCCCAGATCAAAGGCGGGTTCAGGCACTCCTCGATCGTGGTCCAAATCGAGAAGGTCGGCGCGAAGTCGTAACCCTCGACGACCAGGTCGGCTCCGTCGCGCACTCCGACTTCGTCGATCTCCGAGAACAGCTCCTCCGCGGCGTAGCGCGCAAAAATGTCGGAGAGGCCCGGCTCCACGCCCATTCCCACGAGCGCTAACAGCCCCGCCTGCTGCCACTGCTCGTGGCGGGCGAGCTGGTATTCGCCAAGCATCTTCCCCGGCTGCCGGTAGGGATTCTCAGGGTGTGGCTCCGAGAGGGTCATCGCCATGTCGAGATAGACGGTTCGCGTCTCGAAGGCGGCATCGAAGATCGGCCGGTCAAAGCGCGGGTCGGTGGCGTTGAGCACGGCGTCGGGCTTCACGCGCTCGATCAGCCGCACGAGCGCGCCGCGATCCGAGGCATCGACCTGCTCGGCGGCGAAGCGGTCGGCCTCCCCCCGACGCGCCACCGCCTCATGTGCGCGCGCGGGAGAAAGATCGGCAAGAACAATCCGCTCGAACACGGGGCGCCGCTGAGCGATGGCGGCGAATGCCGCGCCCACGCCGCCTGCGCCAACTACCAGCACGCGCATAGATGCAGTGTGACGCAAATCGCCATCTCGGAACGTCTGACATCGAGGGCGTCTGTCTGCCACCTTGGCGCAGGCGCCTCACATATGCTCCCCTGCGATGGCCAGCACCCTCCTCGACAGGCCCGCGACGGCCCCTGCCGCAGAACGACCTCACCGTTGGCCCGCCTCCCCCGCACTGGGTCGCCGCGAGTTGATGCTGGTGGCACTTGCCGGCGTCTTCCTGGCGGTGCTGACGTCATGGCCGCTGGTGCTGCATCTGCCCAGCCGCATCGCGCCCGATCTGGGCGACCCCGTGCGGACGGCGTGGGAGATCGCCTGGGTGGGCCACGCGATGCTGCACGACCCCGGGAACCTGTTCAACTCCAACGCCTTCTACCCCCACCCGCTCAGCCTGGCCTTCTCGGACTCGCTGCTGGGCTATGGCCCGACGGCCTTCTTCGGCTCGGGCACGGTGGCGGCGCTGGTCCGCTACAACCTGCTCTTCCTGTTCGCCTGGTCGCTGTGCTTCGTCGGCGCCTACCTCCTGGCGCGCGAGTTGGGCTGCAGACGCGTCGGCGCGGCGGCCGCGGGAATCGCCTTCGCCTACGCCCCCTACCGCGTGACGGAGGCGGGCCACCTGCACGTGATCTCCAGCGGCGGGATCCCGCTGGCGCTGTTCCTGCTGCTGCGCGGCTATCGCCGCGGGAAGGCCGTGGACGGCGAGCCGGACGCAACTCGCACCCGCGCCGCGCTGGGCCGCGAGCCAGACGCAGCTACCAGCCGCTCTGGGGTGGGCCTCATCGCGGCGGGCTGGCTGGTGGCGGCGTGGCAGATCAGCCTCGGCTTCACGCTCGGCCTGCAGTTCGCCTACCTGCTGCTGGTGCTGGCCGTCGCGGCATTCGTGTGGTGGTGGCGAGCCAAGCGCCCAGCGCTGCCCCGCCGCCTGGTTGCGGTGACGCTCGCGGGCATGGCCGTGACCGGCCTCGTGACGGTCTATCAGGCAAGGCCGTACCTGAAGGTGGCGAACGAGTACCCAACCGCGAAGCGCACGCTGCGCGAAGTGGAGACGTACTCCTCCGGCCCAGCGGCCTTCCTGGCGGCGTCCAGCGAGAACAGGGTGTGGGGCGGCGTGACGGCGGGAATGCGCGCGAATGTGCACTCCAAGAACGAGAGCGTGCTCTTCCCCGGCGGGGCGATCTTCCTGCTGGCGATCCTCGGCCTGTGCACGGGCCTGTATACGCGCCGCCTGCGCATTGGCCTGGCGACGGGGGTGGTGGTCTGCTCGGTGCTGGCGCTGGGCATGGGGTTGACGGGCGCCGGCTATCCGTATCGGCTGTTATACGACTACGCCCCCGGCTGGGACGGCGTGAGGGTCCCCGGGAGGGTGTTCACGCTGGCGACGCTCTTCCTGGCGCTGCTGGCGGGCGCCGGCGTGCAGTGGCTGATCGCCAGGGCGCGCGAGCGCGGCGGTCTGATATCGCCGTTTTGGCGCGACGGCCTGCCGCTGCTCGTGGGCACGGTGCTGCTCGTCGGCCTGCTGGGAGAAGGCGCGGGCCATCTCGCGCATCCCGTGGTCCCGCAGCCGGCGCGCGCGGAGATCGGCCTCAAGGGCCCAATCCTCGACCTCCCCACGGACGGCGCGAGCGATCGCGTATGGCAGTACTTCTCTACCGACGGCTTCCCGAAGATCGCCGACGGCAACAGCACCTTCGATCTGCCCGCCGAGGACGATCTGCGTGGAGGCATGAGCGGCTTTCCCGACAAGGCGAGCGTGGAGAAGCTGCGCTACTACGGCATCCGCACGGTCGTCCTGCACCTGCACATGCCGGCGCTCCCGGGTCTGCACGGCTACGCGGTTGCCGAGCCCCCGACCCCGCGGCGGCTGCGGCCAAGCCGGTGGCTGGCCTGGGCATCACCCGCCGGCAGGCCGGCAACGTGGTGATCTACGAGATCGGCCCCGGCCCTGCGGCGCTGCACGGAAGCGATTGATGGGCGCGAGCGGCCTCACTTCCGCCAGCGTCGGCGCACGCCCCCCCCAACCCGCACCCGCCACCGGCCGCGGCGGCGGCGTGGCCCGGAAGAAGCGCCGCCTGGCTCTGGCGGCGATCGTCCTCGTAGGTGTGGCCTACGCGACGATGATCCAGAGCTTTTCGTGGAACCAGACAAGCCACTACGACCTGATCCGCGCGCTGAACCAGGATCAGACGACGATCGACCAGTACCAGGAAAACACGGGCGATAAGGCTTTTTACAAGGGTCACTGGTACTCCGCTCGCGCCCCGGGACTGGCGCTGTTCGCGCTGCCGTTCTACGACACGCTGAACCTCTTCAACGCCGACGCCCTGGCAAGGGAGTCCCAGGCGCAGCGCAGCGACGACGAGATGATCTACTTCATCGGCCTGTGGGCGAACGTGCTGCCGGGTCTCTTACTGCTGCTGCTGGTGTGGCGCACGGCCGACCGCTTCGAGCCTGGCTACGGCGCAGCGGCAGCAGTGACGCTCGGCCTGGGCACGCTCGTGCTGCCGCTCTCGACACTGCTGTTCTCGCACGTCTTCACGGCCTTCCTCGGCTTTGCGGCGTTCACGCTGATGCTGAAGGAGCGCGACGGCCCCCCCAACCCCTGGCTGTTGGGTGCGGCCGGCCTGGCGATGGGCTACGCGGTGACCTCGGAGTACCCGTTGTTCTTCGTGGCGCTGGTGCTGGGCCTCTACCTCCTCTCCAGACGTGATTCTTTTACACCCCTGGGCATCGCCAAGCGTGCGGGCGCGTACATCGCGGGCGGGGTCGTGGGCATAGTGCCGCTGTTGCTCTACAACCACTACGCCTTCCACTCCTGGACGCACCTGGCCTACTCCAGCATCCCCCGTCAGCAGCAGGGCTTCTTCGGCATCGGCGCCCCCAACCTCAAGGTGCTGGCGACGCTCCTGTTCGACTCTCGCGGCCTGCTCACGATCTCCCCCGTTCTGGCCCTGGGAGCGCTGGGCACGATCGTCCTCTACAACCGCGGCAAGCGCGCCGAGGCGTTGACGATCGCCGGTATCTGCCTCTGCTATGTGGGCTACAACTCCGGCTACTACCTGCCCTTCGGCGGCGGCTTCATGGGCCCGCGCTTCCTGACGACGATGCTCCCCTTCCTGGCGGTGCCCCTGGGCATCGCCTACAAGCGCTGGCCCGGCCCCACGATCGCCCTGGCCGCGATCTCCCTGACGACGACGATCGTCGCGACGATCACACACCCGCTGGTCGGCTACGAGACCGAGACGATCGTCTGGGCGCGCTACCTGCGCCAGGGCTTCTTCCAGCCCACGCTTGCCACGGCCATCGGCCTGGGGCGCGGTTGGGGTGGCATCTGGCCCTTCTTCCTCGCCGCCGGCGGCGCCGTTCTGCTCGCTGCGCTGGCCACGCCGCGGCTGCGCCTGAGCCGCAACTCCCTGTTCGCGGGCCTGGCGGTGTTGGTGGGCTGGGCGCTGTTCGCGGCGCTGGCGCCGACCGTGCTCGGCATCGACCACCGAGGCCTCCTGAGCATCGTCCACGCCGGCGATAACACGGCCCTGCACAAGGGCTTCGGCGACTACCCGCTGAAGACGCTGGCGCCGCTGGCGGCGGTTGTAGGACTGGCCACGCTGGCCGGGTGCTCGGCGTTTGCGGGTAAGGGCATGGTCGCTCCAGACGCGACCATGCCCACTCGCGGTTAGCTGGAAGCGCTTATAATGAGAATCGGCCCCTCCAATCCCGTCGAGTATGCATCTACAAAGTCGCCGGGGGAACCTAGAACTTTTAATTTCCAATTTTACAGAACATTTTTCTCCCATTAGCCAATTGTGATTGATGCAGTTGTCCGTATTTGTAAAGACCGCGAAGCCCATTGGCACTATGGCGCTACGCGTAAATGCCATATTGGGCGGCCACGCATCCGGTCCCAGGTTCTTGTATTTAAATTCATGAGACCTTACTGCTCCATTCGGAATGGTACCAAAACTCACGTCCCTTTCTCCTCCTTCCACTTCTACCGTTTGTGCTTGAGCTTCAAAAACAGCTAGTTCAATTCCAGCGTCCTCCATTTTAAATCCACCAACAAGGCTGCTTGCTTCACCAAAAGACAACCCCGTTTCCGCTCCAACATTTTCTTTGCCATTCCAGAAATATTGCTTCTCTTTACCTTCAGGGATGCTATCAATCTCTGATTCACTCCATTCCCCTGTTTTTTCTGGGTTTATTTCTGCCGTAAAACTACCTTTGACGGGGAGCGACAGAGAATTCAGGGGGCATTTTTCTCCACCCTGAGTCGAGAATGTCAACGTCGTCAACTGCGTTTTGGGCAGTTCTTTTGCTCCTTCCATCAGTTCAGACGGAAGAAAGATCCAGCCAGGCCTTTGACCTGGTTGTTGCGTTTTTTCTTCCAACTGTTTTTTTTCACCATTCCATTTCCATGCCAGATGCCCAACCACTTTGATCGTGTTGCCTTCTCCGATCGTCACCGCACAGCCTTTAAGCGATACGACTTTTGGTTCATTGAATTTAAGTTTAAGATCGGCTTGACCTTGTAGCTTATTATCATAGATGACACCTTTGACTTGCACTTCTTTGAAGGCAATTTCTGTCGCCATGCCCACAATTTTACCTTTTAGCTTCTGTTCTCCGCCCCCGCCTTGAACTTCCACAGGATTATATTCATTTATATCTTCTCCTTCTCCTTTTTCGCCCACCACTCTCCCGTTCAAGAACGGCCCAGCTTCTGCATAAGCCATTCCCGAGGTGATCGAGCCCATCAGCAGCAAAGCCACCAGGCTCAGCAGCAGGACCCTCGCTTTGAACAGCATCCGATCCATCTCCTTCCGCCCCGGCCCACGCCGGAGCCCGTCGAGAAAGCGCCGCCCAGCCCGCCTCGACGCGGGAACGGATCGCTTGGCGCCTATGACGCGCCTCCTGGGGACGATGCGCCGCGCCAGTCCCACCGATAGAAGGCGCAACATCGATTATCCCGAGCGATCCGGAAATGTCAAATAGGCATCCAGAGCATGAACCTTCATGCTCTGGAGTCGAGCAGCCTCAGTGGCTTGAGATCCTGACGTTGCCGCAGCCCGAGGCGTGCAGCTTGCGACAGACGATGACGTAACCCGCCCGCGGGTTGTGATGCACGTCGGTGAGGCCGGCGTCGAAGCGGGTGTGACTGGTGCCGCCGCTCCAGTCATAGATGTAGAGGCGCTTGATGCGCGAGCTGATGCCGGCGAGCTGGAACATGAATGAGATCGCACCCGCCGCGCGGCGCAGGCCGGCGCCGTGGGCATTGGGGAAGGCGCCACCAAACTGGACGATGCCGCCGGTCTCGGTCAGCCACACCTGGCCAGGCACGGCGGCAAGCACCGCGCGCGTGCGCTGGGTGGAGTGGCGGTTGGTGTCGGAATAGTTGTGCAGGCCCCAGATGCTCGGCATCACCGTGTGAAGGCGGGCGATCTCGTGCTTGAATTCGGCGATGTAGTTGAGCGTCGGGGCGATGTCCTGCGCGTCGAGGACGTCGAGGCCGACGATCGTGCAGCCGTGACAGACGTGCCTGAGCGCCCGGTAGTACTGCGCCGCTTGCACCGCACTTGGGCTGGCAAGCGTATGTGGGATGTAACCGCGGTTGGCCTCGTCCCAGGGCTGGTATTGGCGGACGTGCGGGAAGAGCTTGATGAAGCGCTGCACGTCGCGCTGGTAGGTCGCGACACTGGGCATCCGCGTGGGGGTGTACTCGGAGTGATAGAAGGCCACGAGGACCTGCTGATGATCGGCTTCGGCCTCGTGGATCCAGACCTCGGCCTTGTCAAGCGAATAGGAGTGGACGACAGCGTCGTAGGGAGCGATGTAGCGGGTGATCTTGGTGTGCAGCCGCAGCCAATTGGGGTCGCTGAACATCTCGGCCTGCTCGTCGCCGATGCCCGTGAGGAAGGCGCCGGCGGCGCCGGCGGAGAAGCCCAAGACGAGGCCGCAGCAGAGCAGTGCGACCGCCAGGCGGAGGAGACGGGGAGCGCTTTGGGTCATGTCCAGCGAACAGTCTAGGGAGTCGATGGTTGCGCAGGTCGCAGTGCAATGACAGTCTCATTGCAGCGCCACGGGGGCGTGAGCCGCGCCAGTGACAGCGCAACGCCAGTCCCATTGCGGCGCCTCACAGGCTCCTGGGCTGGGCCGGTCACAGCGCAACGCCAGTCCCATTGCAGGGCTCACGAGTTCCTGGGCTGCGCCGGTCGCAGTGCGATCAACTCCCCAGGGGCGTGCTCCACCAGCCATGCGACGTCCTCGGCGGAGAAGCCCTCGCCGGCATTCAGACCGTCGGCGCCCGCGGCCACGACCATCCGCTCGAAGCGCTCGTGGGCCATCAACTCGCGCAGCGCATGGCGCACGGTGCGGCCGCGCTCGATGCGCGAGTCCACCGGCACCTGTGCGCGCGTAGCGCGCTGCTCCACGACTTCCAGCAGAGGCAGCGCCACGGACGCCTCCGCTGGCAACGGCACGTCGCTGGGCAGGCGCATGGGCACGAGCGCAAGGTAAACCGGCATCAGCGTCGCGCCCTCCGCGCGCGCCAGACGCAGAGCGGCGACCAGCGCCTGCTCGGACAGCCGCTCGCCGGTGAAGGGGAAGGCGATGCGTCGCACCGGCGAGCGCCGGCTCAGCGCACGCCCGCGGCCGCGGCGCTCAAGCGCCAGCGCAAGACCGGCACCGAGCGCCAGTCCCACGAGCAACGCCGCCACGGCGATCACAGCGACGGCTCCCCAGGCACCGGCTGCTCCCCAGGCACCGACGGCTCCTCCGGCACCGGCGCCTCCTCGCGCAGCGTGCGATCGGCGACGATTCGCAGGTCCACGCCGGGCAGGCCGCGCAGTAGGCGGAAGGGCAGCGCCGGCTGGGTCAGCCGCCGCCAGGCGTTGCGCGGCTTGGGGGCGCCCATCAGCACGTAGGTGCTGCCCCGCTCGCGCGCCACGCGGATGGCGACGTCGGCGACGTCGTCGCCCTCCTCGACCAGCAGATGCGCGCCGAGGATCGAGGCCAGGCGGCGCAGCGCCTCCAACTGCTCGCGCTCCTCTGAGCTGGTGTCCCCGCCCGCCAGGCCGGGCTCGCGCACGACCAGCAGATCCAGCTCGCCGCCAAGGCGTTGGGCCGAGCGCCAGGCGCGCCGCACCACCCGCTGCGCTCGCGGGGTGAGTGTCACAAGCGCCAGCAGTCGCTCAGAGATGGCCTGCGGCGCGGCGGTCTTCAGCAGCCCCTCCTCGCGCCGGCTCCTGGCAGTCCCCGGCGCCGGCGCCAGCCGTTTCACCTCCACCCCCTCGGCCACCTGGCGCAGGGACGTCTCGCGCAGCGCCGACAGGTTCTCGATCTTGAAGAAGTTGTTCAGCGCCGCGGGCACGCGCTCGGCCGGGTAGATCTTGCCGGCGCGCAGCCGCGCGATCAACGCCTCGGGTGTCAGGTTGACGAGCACGACCTCGTCGGCAGCCGACAGCACGGCGTCGGGGATCGTCTCGCGCACGCGTGTGCCGGTCAGCTGGGTTACCTGGTCGTTAAGGCTCTCCAGGTGCTGCACGTTGACCGTGGAGAACACGTCGATTCCTGCGTCCAGCACGTCCTGCACGTCCTCGTAGCGCTTCTCGTGCTCGAGCCCCGCCGCGTTGGTGTGCGCCAGCTCGTCGATCAGGCACAGCTCGGGCTCGCGCGCGAGGATCGCCGCCAGGTTCATCTCCTCCAGGGGCGTCTCGCGGTAGAGCACGCGCCGGCGCGGGACCATCTCAAGACCGGCCGCCAGGCTCTCGGTCTCGACCCTCCCGTGCGGCTCCAGATAACCGATTGCCACGTCGCGCCCGGCCTCGGCTTCGGCCTGGCCCTCCTGGAGCATCCGGTACGTCTTTCCCACCCCGGCCGCCATCCCGATGAAGACCTTGAGATGCCCGCGTGTATCACCCACCGAGGAGATTGTGAACTACGAGGTCGATCAGCTTGATGCCGATGAACGGCGCGATGATCCCGCCGAGCCCGTAGATCAACAGGTTGCGCCGCAGCAGCGCGCTGGCGCCGATCGGGCGATAGCGCACGCCCCGCAGCGCCAGTGGGATCAACAGCGGGATGACGATCGCGTTGAAGATGATCGCGGAGACGATCGCCGAGCGCGGCGTGCCGAGGTCCATGATGTTGAGCACGTGCAGCGGGCCCTTTGATTCGGACCCAGCCCGCCCGGCGGCGTAGGTCGATATGAACACGGCCGGCAGGATCGCGAAGTACTTGGCCACGTCGTTGGCGATCGAGAACGTCGTAAGCGCCCCGCGCGTGATCAGGAGCTGCTTGCCGACCTCGACAATCTCGATCAGCTTCGTCGGATTGGAGTCCAGATCGACCATGTTGCCGGCCTCGCGCGCCGCCTGGGTGCCGGTGTTCATCGCCACGCCGACGTCGGCCTGTGCGAGCGCGGGGGCGTCGTTGGTGCCGTCGCCGGTCATCGCCACGAGGCGCCCACCCTCCTGCTGTTCCTTGATCAGCGCCAGCTTTGCCTCGGGCGTGGCTTCGGCGAGGAAGTCGTTGACGCCCGCCTCTTCGGCGATCTTGGCGGCGGTGAGGCGGTTGTCGCCGGTCACCATGACCGTCTTGATGCCCATCGCGCGCAGATGGTCGAAGCGGACCTTCATGCCTTCCTTGATCGTGTCCTTCAGGTAGATCACGCCCAGCACCTGGCTGTCGCGCGCGACAGCCAGCGGTGTGCCGCCCTCGCGGCCTATGCGGTCCAGATGCCCCCGCAACTCCGGCGGCGCCTGGCCGCCCTCCTTTTCGATGAACTTGACGATCGCGTCGCCGGCGCCCTTGCGCAGCTGCTGGCCGTCGTAGTCCACGCCGCTCATCCGTGTCTGCGCGGTGAACGGGACGAACTCCGCACGCAGCGTGCTCATGTCGTGCTCGCGGATGCCGTACTGCTTGGCGAGCACCACGATCGAGCGGCCCTCGGGCGTCTCGTCGGCGAGCGAGGCCAGCTGCGCGGCCTCGGCCAGCGCGGCCTCGCCGACGCCGGGCATCGGGATGAACTCCGAGGCGAGGCGGTTGCCGATCGTGATGGTGCCGGTCTTGTCGAGCAGCAGCACGTCCACGTCTCCCGACGCCTCGACGGCGCGGCCGGACAGCGCCAGCACGTTGCGGCGCACCATGCGGTCCATCCCGGCGATGCCGATGGCCGACAGGAGCGCGCCGATCGTCGTCGGTATCAGCGCGACGAGCAGCGCGATGAGCGTTGTCTCGGAGATGGCCGTGCCGGCGAACAGGCCGAAGGGGCGCAGCGTGGCGACGACGATCATGAAGATGAGGGTGAGCGCAGCGAGCAGGATGTTGAGCGCGATCTCGTTCGGCGTCTTGCGCCGCTCGGCGCCCTCGACCAACGCGATCATGCGATCGAGGAAGGAGTGCCCCGGCTCCTGCGTGATTTCCACGACGATCTCATCGGAGGTGACGCGCGTGCCGCCGGTGACGGCGCTGCGGTCGCCGCCGGACTCGCGGATGACGGGCGCGGACTCGCCGGTGATGGCGGACTCGTCGACGGTGGCGATGCCCTTGGTGACGGTGCCGTCGCCGGGGATCAGCTCGCCGGCGGTGACGATCACGACGTCGCCGCGCGTGAGATCGGAGGCGGCCTTGGTGGAGCCGTCGAGCATCGTGGCGACGGTCTCCTTGCGCATCGAGCGCAGCGTGTCGGCCTGCGCACGGCCGCGGCCCTCGGCGAAGGCCTCGGCCATGTTGGCGAAGATGACCGTCAGCCACAGCCAGAAGGCGATCAGGAAGGTGTACCAGGCGGGCTCGTTGCCGCCGCCCAGCGGCTTGCCGCCGAACACCTGGATCAACCAGGTAGCGGTGGTGATGACCGAGCCGATCTCCACGACGAACATCACGGGGTTGTGGACCTGCACGCGCGGGTCGAGCTTCTTGAGGCTGTCGAGGAGCGCGCGTCCGACGATGTCGCGCTGGAACAGTGAGACGGCCCGGCGCTCGTGGGGGTGCTCGGCGATTGGTTTCTGCGAAGACATCAGTGACCTTCTCCTGCGTTGAGGCGATCGAGCGCGAGGTTCAGCTCGAGCACGTTCACGCCCGGCTCGCCGGAGAAGCCGAGACCGCGCCCCGAGGTGTACTTGCCGATCAGGCCGTTGACCGTCGCGAGCGGCAGGTGACGCACGGCCGCGACGCGGTAGGCCTGGATGCGCGCGTTGGCTTCAGAAATTTCAGGGTCGAGACCCGAGGCCGAGCTGTTGACAGCGTCGACCGGAATCTTCGCGGCGGTCAGGCCGGGGGAGTATTCCTGCTTGTTCGGCGCAGTGTTCAGTTCGAGATAGGACTTGATGTTTTCTGCGTCCGCTTCCTCGGTCTTGACACTGTTGGGGCCGTGGTTTGAGAAGGTGCTGGCGGCGGCGTTGTCGGCGCCGCCTTCAGTGGCGGAGGGGCGCGTCTGGAAGTAGCGCGGGTCGGCTTCGGTGACGACGGCGCCCTTGACTTCCTTGGGCTTGCCGTTCTTTTCGAGCACGGGCGTGGAGAAGTTCTGGCCGATGATCTTCGAACCGACGAGCTTGCCGTTCGAGTACACCTTCTGCCCGTTGGCGTTGCCCGGGAAGGCGACCTGGCTGACACCGGTGATAAACAACGGGTAGACGAGCCCGAGCAGGACCGTCAGGACGACGATGCCGATGAGCGATGTGACGATGTCGCGGCGCATGTCAGTAGAGGTGTCCGGTCAGGCCCTGCACGATCGGTCCGAGCAGCAGGGCGGGGAAGAAGGTCAATGCGCCCACGAGCACGATCACGCCGATGAGCAGCACGACGAAGGTGGGGTTGTCGGTGCGCATCGTGCCGAGGCCGGCAGGGGTGACGCGCTTGCCGGCGAGGGCGCCGGCGACGGCCAGCGCAAACAGGATGGGCGCGTAGCGCGCGAACAGCATGTCGAAGCCGCCGAGCAGGTCGGCGAAGGTGATGCCGTGCGCGCCGAGATTGCCGGCGTTCGGCTGGATGTAACCGGTGTAGCCGGCGAAGGCCGAACCGTTGTTGTTGGCCTGAGACAGGTAGGCATAAAAAGTCTCGGAGAAGCCCTGCGGCGTGTTGCCGCCGGCCTTTGACAAGGCGACTTCGGAGATCGACGCGCGCCCGGACTCACTCGCGGTCGCAAGCGCCGTGCAGAACAGGGCCATCAGCGGTGTCACGAGAATGCCGAGGCCAGCCAGCTTGATCTCCCTGGCCTCGAGCTTCTTGCCCAGCCACTCTGGCGTGCGGCCAACCATGAGGCCGCCGATGAAGACGGCCAGCAGCACGTACAGCAGGATCGAGTACAGGCCAGTGCCGACGCCGCCGAAGATGACCTCGCTGGCGGATAAATTGGCGAACGGCACAGCCCCGCCGATGCCGGTGAAGGACTCGATCGCGCTGTTCACCGCGCCGCACGAGGTGACGGTGGTGACAACGTCGAACAAGGCAGAGCCGGCGATGCCGAAGCGCTGCTCCTTGCCTTCCATGTTGCCACCGGTGGAGCCGCTTACCACCTGCGTGTGCAGTCCGGCGGCGTGCTGCGCGGGCGAGCCGTGCGCCTCGGCGATGTAGGCGACGCTCACGGCGCCGAGGAACATGACCATCATCGTCGCGTAGATGGCAAAGCCCTGGCGGCGGTTGCCGGTCATGCGCCCGTAGGTGAACACGAGCGCCGCGGGAATGATCAGCACGAGCAGCATCTCGAAGAAGTTGGAGAAGGCCGTGGGGTTCTCGAAGGGGTGCGCGGAGTTGGTGTTGAAGAAGCCGCCGCCGTTGGTGCCCAGCTCCTTGATCGCCTCCTGCGAGGCGATGGGGCCCATCGCGATTGTCTGGGTGAGACCGGTGATGGTGTGAACGGTGAGGTAGCTGGAGAAGTTGGCGATCACACCCTGCGACACCAGCACCAGCGCGCCCAGCACCGATAGCGGCGCCAACACATACAGGATCGTGCGCACGAGGTCCTGCCAGAAGTTGCCGATGCTTTTACCGCTGCGCCCGACGATGCCGCGGATCAGGGCCACAGCTACGACGATGCCGATGCCGGCGGACAGCCAGTTCTGCACCGTCAGCCCGATCATCTGGCTGAGATAGCTCATGGTCGTCTCGCCGCTGTAGAACTGCCAGTTGGTGTTGGTCATGAACGACGAGACGGTGTTGAACGTGACGTTCCACGACGCCGAGTGGTAGCCGAGCGGGTTGAGCGCGTGCGGCACGTAGAATGCGTCCTGCGTGCGCAGGATCAGATACAGCAGCAGCCAGCCGGCGAGCGAGAAGATCAGGAGGCTCTTGGCGTAGGACTTCCAGTCCTGCTCGCGCTTGGGATCGACGCGCAGCACCCGGTAGAGCAGCCGCTCGAACCAGCCGAGCAGGGGGGTGAGGAAGACGCGCTCGCCGGTGTAGACGTTGGCCATGTAGCGCCCCAGCGGCAGCGCGAGCGCGGTCAGGATGACCACGAACAGCACGATCGTCAGCCAGCCGGTGAACGTCACAGCTTCTCTCCGCGAATCAGCGCGTAGAAGAGGTAGGCGATGATCAAAACCGACACCACAAGACCGAAGAAATCGGCTGCGCTCATGTGCGCGACGAAGGCGCCCAGTGGCAGAGACACGCTCATACCCGGTCGATCCCCTCGACCATCCACAGCAGGATGGCGAACATCAGAATGCCCAGTGCTACCGCTAGAAAGTCCATAGGCGACACTATGGACTTTCTAGTGTCACGGCCGCGTGACGATTACGGGCGGCGGTATAACGATTTTATTACGAGGAAAACCGATACCCCACGCCGGGATCGGTGACGATGTAACGAGGCCGCCCGCCAGGCTCGATCTTGGCGCGCAGCCTGGCGATGTGTGTACGCAGCGGCTGGATGTCGTCCACATACTGCGGTCCCCACACCTCTGCGATCAGCACCCTATGTGTCAACAGGCGCCCCCGGTTGCGCACCAGCACACGCAGCAGGTCGAACTCGATCGGCGTCAGGTGAATCGGCTCGCCCTCGCGCTTCACCGTGCGCGCCGCTAGGTCCACCTCCAGGCCATCGACCGTCAGCGCCGGCTCCTCGTCCGGACGTCCGGCGCGGCGCAGCGCCGCCTGCAGTCTCGCGACCAGCTCGCGCGTACCGAAAGGCTTGGTGATGTAGTCATCCGCCCCGGCCTCCAGCGCCCTGACCTTCTGCTCCTCATCGCCCACGGCCGAGAGCACGAGAATCGGCATCTCGCTCCACTCGCGCAACCGGCGGGCGACCTCCACACCATCGCCATCGGGCAGCACCAGATCGACGATCGCCGCCTGCGGGGGCCGCACGGCGGCCAGGTCGAGCGCTTCCTTGGCGGTTTCCGCCGGGACCACCTCGAAGCCCGCCTCGCGCAGCACCACCTTCAGCGCCCTGAGGATCTGGCTCTCATCGTCAACCACCAAGACGCGCAGCGCCTCGGCGCTCGCGGGCCCAGTGCTCATGCCGACCGCTCGGCATCCGACCCCGCACCCGCCGCGGTCTCGTCCTGGGGATCGACCAGCGCATCCCCGCTCTGCGCGCGCAGCGGCAGTTCGAACACGAACGTCGCCCCCTGTCCGGGCAGCGACTCCACGTGCAGCGTCCCCCCGTTGGCCTCTGTGAAGCCGCGCGCGATCGCCAGCCCCAAACCCGAGCCGCGGTGGCCCCCGCTGGCCGTACCCGCTCGGTAGAAGGGCTCGAAGACCCGCTCCAACTGCACCGGGGGAATCCCGGGGCCACGGTCGACAACCCGCACGATCAGCCTTCCTTCAGCACCCGCCCCTGTCCCCGCCGCGCCCGCTCCCGAACCGACCCCAGCCAGCCCGCGCACCGCGCGCGCCCTGACCGACACCGCGTGACCTCCGGAGTGCCGGCGGGCGTTCTCAAGGACGTTCACGAAGGCACGCTCGAGCTGTGCCGAATCTACCCACGCCAGCGGCAGCTCGCGGTCGATCGACAGCGCAAACTCCCTCTCGCCCCCTCCCAACTCGTCGACCGCCACGCGGATGACCTCCTCTATCGAGGTCCACTCCAGGCGCGGCTCAGCCGCGCCAGCCTCCAAGCGAGACAGGTCGAGCAGATTGTTGAACCAGCCGCGACAGCCGGCGCGTCTCCTCCAGGATCGCCGCCGCCAGTTCGCCGCGCTCTTGCGCCGACACCCCCTCCAGCGCAATCGCCTCCCCCGCCGCGGATATCGCAGTCAGCGGAGAGCGCAGGTCATGCGATACGGCCCGCAGCAGCGCCGTCTTTACGACGTCCGCCCGGCGCAGCGCCGCCGTCTCCACGACCGCCCCCTGCAGCTCCTCGCGCTCCAGCGCCGCGCTCAGCAACGCCTCCAGCGCCGGCACCACGCGCTCCTGCAGCCGGCGCAGGGCACGCTCGGGGGTGCCCGCCGGCACGACCAGCGTGCCCAGCCGGCTCGTGCCCTCGCGCAGCGCGAAGGCGACGTGGCGCTCCTCGCCCTCGACGGCCTCCAAGTCGATCGCGGCCGAAGGCAGCTCCAGCGCGTGCGCCAGCCGTGCCGCGGCCGTCGGCAGCGCCTCGCCCAGGCTGCTCCCGCGCAGCAGCAATCTTGCCATCTCCGCCGCCAGATCGGCCTCGCGGCGGCGTTCCTCGGCCTCGCGCGTCCTCGCGCGCGTGACCTCGGCCACCGAACTGGCCAGGACCGCCGCCACCATGAACGCGATCAGGGCCACCCAGTTGCTCGAGTCCCTGATCGTCAGCTCCCCGGTGGGCGGCAGGTGGAAGAAGTTGAACGCCACTGCGCTCAGCACCGCCGTGGCAACACCCAGCCAGGCCCCCCAGGTGGCGGACACCACGAGCACCGCCAACAGGTAGACGACGCCGAGCGATACGACCGGTGCGATCTGCTTGAGCGGGTAGACGGTCAGCGTGCAGAGCGCCACGGCCGCAACGGCCGTGACAACGCCGACACGGCGCGGCGGCGGGTCGGGAGAGAGCAGGAAGCCGAAGGGACGCGGCACGGCTTGGCAGGGTAGAGCACGTGCCTAGCCCGACATAGGAGAGACGCGCCGGGCGAGCACGCCCCGGCCTTCCGGCGAACACACACGGCCCTCCGGGCAAACACGCCCCGGCCCTCCGGCGAGCACACCCCGGCCCTATCTAGCGATAGAACGATCATCGAGATGTACGCTTTCCTCTGAACCTGTCGGCCTTTGTGGCCGATATGCGGCAATGCACGGACGCCATATGACAGTGCTCATCCCGAAAGCCTCCAAAGCGCCCTGCCTGCTGGTCGCGATCGGCCTGCTCCTGCTCGTCCCGACGGCGCAGGCCTCGCCCACAGCCGCCGGCGTCACCGCTCGGCCTGTCTGCTCGACGCCAAGCCCAGGCCGTGCGAGTTGCCTGGCGATGCGCCTCGCGACGACACCCGAGAAGTCCTCTCCACTGCGGTCCTCACTGACGCCGGAAGAGCTGCACAGCGCCTACGGGCTCCCGACGACAGCCGCCGAACCGTCGACGATCGCGATCGTCGACGCCTACGACGACCCAAACGCCGAAGCAGACCTAGGGGTTTATGACCAGCAGTTCCACCTGCCCGCCTGCACGGCGGCCGACGGCTGCTTCACCAAGGTCAACCAGGAGGGCAAGAGCGAACCCACGTCGCTACCCAAAGCCAATGGCGAATGGTCGCTTGAGATCTCCACCGACATCGAGGTCGCCCACTCGGTTTGTCAGAACTGCCACATCTTGCTCGTCGAGGCCAAAACGGAAGCTTTCCCAGACCTGGAGGCAGCTGAGGACACCGCCGCCGCGATGCTCCAGGTGGCCTCCAAGCCGGGTGCGCTGGAAGGCGAGATCTCCAACTCCTGGGGCGGAGAGGTGCTTGGCGGCGACTCCCCGGCCTTCGATCATCCGGGCATCGTCATCACGGCTTCGGCCGGCGACTCCGGCTATCTCAACTGGAGCGAACACGAACACAGCGAAGAAGAAGGCTATTTCGAGGGAACCGACTATCCCGCCTCCTCGCCCCATGTGGTGGCGGTCGGAGGCACCAGCCTGGCCCTCGGCAGGAGTGGCGAATGGGCGGGTGAGGAAGTTTGGAACAACGGCGAAGTCGGTGGCGCCGGCGGCGGAGGCTGCTCGGCGTTCCCCGCCCCCACCTGGCAGCCGCTGGCCGCCGGCTGGCCGGCCGTCGGCTGCGGATCAGATCGCGCCGTCGCCGACGTTTCGGCCGATGCAAACCCGAACACCGGCGTGGCGGTCTACGACTCCGTCCCAGAACCAGAAGGACAGTCAGGCGAACCGGCAGCCGACTGGACCCAGATCGGCGGCACCAGCGTCGCCTCCCCGATCATCGCCTCCGCCTTCGCGCTCGCCGGCGGCGCGCACGGCATCGCCTACCCCGCAGCCACGCTCTATGCCCACGCCGGCAGCGCGGCGCTGCACGACATCACGATCGGGGGCAATGGCGAATGCGACGACCAGTACACCGACTGCAGCGGGTCGCTTTCCTCGCCGCTCGACTGCGGCACGCTGGTCACGATCTGCAATGCCGCCGTCGGCTATGACGGCCCGACCGGCGTGGGCACTCCAATCGGGCTAACAGCCTTTCAGCCGGTATCCGGCGAGGTGGGCGGCTCTGGCTCCAGCGGGTCGGGCTCTGGCGGTAACGGCAGTGGCGGCGGAAGCGGCTCCGGATCGGGTGGCCAGGAAGGCGGGTCGGGCGGGGGCTCGACCACCGGCGGCTCTGGCGGCGGCACGGCCTCTCCCGGCAACCAGGCCACCACGCAAGGCAACTCGTCGCGCAGCACCTCGACTGGCTCCTCTGGCAGCGGCGCGCTGCGCGTATCGCACCTGTCGCTCACGTTGAGCGCTTTGGCCGCCTTGAACCAGCGGCGCCCGCGAGCGTCGGCACTGGCGTTCACCTTCACCCTGAGCGCCGCCGCCCAGGTGCGCGTAACGCTGGCCAAGTGGGCTCGCGTACACGGCCACTGGCGTTGGATTTCCCTCCCGGGTCCGTTCACGATCAGCGGCCGGGACGGCGCCAACCACGGGCGCCTCGACACCCGACGCAGACTCAGCGCCGGCCGCTACCGGCTGACGCTCGCACCGGCTCACGGGATTGCAAGCTCGATCCTCGTCGTGATCGGTTAGCGCCGCAGGCCACGCTTCCGTCCGGCCCATGACACAGGATGCCTGGCCCTTTGGCCACGTCCACCCAGACATCCCTGCGCGCCTGGCAGCGCCGTACGCTTGACGACCTGGCCGACTGGCAGGGAGGCCCCTTCCTCGTTTCGGCAGCGCCCGGTGCGGGCAAGACGCGCCCGGCCCTGGAGCTGGCGCGGCGCCTGCTCGACGAGGGCCAGGTGGGTCGCGTGGCGGTGCTCTGCCCGACGACGCCCCTGACGCGCCAATGGGCCACGGCGGCGGCGGCACTGGGCGTACAGCTGGTCCCCGACGCGGAGCAGCCACGGCCCCCGCGCGGCTTTCACGGAGTGGCGATCACATATGCGCGCGTGGCCTCCGACCCGCGCGCGTGGGCGCAGGCGACGCGCGCGGACACGCTGGTGATAGCCGACGAGGCCCATCACCTGGGCGAGGAGCTGGCCTGGGGCGCCGGCTTTCAGCGGGCCTTCGCGGCAGCCCCGCGCTGGCTGCTGCTGTCGGGCACGCCGTTTCGCTCCGACGCCACGCCGATCCCGGGCGTGCGCTACGACGCGGACGGGCTGGCGGAGCCAGACATCTCCTACACCTACGCACAGGCCGTGGCTGATGGGATCTGCCGCCCGGTGGCGTTCGTCACCTTCGATGGCACGCTTTCGTGGCGCAGCGGCGAGGACGTGATCGAGTCTTCCTTCGAGACCGTGCTGAGCGCGCGCGAGGCCGGCAGGCGTTACCGCACGGCGATCTCCACCGAGTTGCCAGACGGGCTGCCGCGCATCCTGCGCGAGGCCGACGCGAGGTTGAGGGCGCTGCGCGCGGACGACCACCGCGATGCCGGCGGCCTGGTGGTAGCGGCCGACGCCGCCCACGCCAGACAGATCGCCAAGCTGCTGGGCGAGGCCACCGGCAAGGCGCCCCTGGTAGTGCTGCACACGGAGTCGCGCGCAGCCGAGAAGCTGGCCAGGTTCACCGGCTCGCGCGAGCCGTGGATCGTCGCCGTCAACATGGTCTCAGAGGGCGTCGACATCCCGAGGCTGCGCGTTGGGGTCTACGCCACGGCCGCCAAGACCCCGCTGATCTTCCGCCAGATCGTCGGGCGCTTCGTACGGACGATCCCCGGACGAGCGCCGGAGCCGAGCTGGCTGTACCTGCCCGCCGATCCACTGCTGCGCCGCCATGCCTCCGAGGTCGAGAGCGAGCTGCGCTACGCCCTGCGCCGCCCCGAGCCCGACGAGGGTCTGGAGGAGCCCCGCGAGAGGCGCCAAAGCGAGCGCGCCGAGACAGCCGACTTTGTGCCGCTCAGCGCCGAGGTGGCCCCGCAGATGACGCTTTTTGGGCCAAGCCCGGCGATGGCGGCGGGCGCGCTCGCACCCACCCCTACGCCCGAGCCGCCGATGGCGGCATTTGAGCGGCGTGCCCACCTGCGCGCGGAGCGCAGCCGCCTGGTTGCCGATCTGCACCGGCGCGAGAAGCGAAGCCACCGCGAGATCAACGCCTGGATCAACCGCGAGGCGGGCATCGCGCGCGTCGAGGGCGCAAGCATCGAGCAGCTGGAGCGCTCGATCGCACTGCTCGTGAGAGAGCTGACGCGGCGCAGCCGCCAGGCAACGCCGCGGCGGGGCGGACGCCAGACGCGCACATACTGAGCGCCGACCTAGCTCCTTTCGGGCCGCGCCGGCAGCGCCTGCATCTGGATGCCCTGCTCCACCTGCTCGCCGCTGGGCGTGAGCACCCATGCGTTGGCTGTACCTCGGTTTGAGCTGCCGCCGGTGTTGGCGATCAGCCCCAAGCTCTCCAGACGGCTGAGCAGCCGTGAGATCTGGCCCTGGTCAACGATGCCGGCCTGGTCTGCTACCTCCCTGTTGCTGGCCCCCGGACGCTCGCCGATCGCGCGCAGCACGCGCGCCGTACGGTAGGTGAGCCTCATGCTCAGATCTACGCCCGGAGCCTCCTCGGGGCTCCCCGAGGCCGCGGCAGGGCGCGGGGCGGGCCTGTTTAGCTCGCGGCTTGCCTTCGCAGCGCCCAGATAGGGGAGCAGGATCAGGTTCATCAGAGGGCCGAGCAGCTCGGTCAGCGATCTGGCACCGGAGCCAGCCCGATCGCCGGAGAGCAGGCGCGTGTGGATGACGGCCAGCACCGCGCCCACGACCCCCTCTGCGGCGACCTCGGGCGGCTCGGTCCGGCATGAGCCCTCCAGGCGCCCGCGATCGACGAATTCGCGGATCGTCTCGATCGCCTCCATGCGCCGCTGCTGCACCCTGCCGCCGGCCCCCAGCGCGTAGACGATGCACAGCCGCGCGAGTGCGGGCTCACGATCGAGTAGGCCGAGCAGCGCTGCTAGCGCCGCCCTGACGCCGTCCTGCCAGCGTGCCTCGCGCGCATAGGCCGCGTACATCTCGTCGGCGCCCAGCTGCAGGCCCCACTCGAAAGCCGCCAGGAAGCAGTCGTCGCGATCGGCGTAAAGCTCGTAGAAGGCCCTGCGCGAGACGCCAGCCCGCGCGACCACGTCTGCGACGGTCACCGCGTGGGGATCGTCACGCGCGACCA
Source organism: uncultured Solirubrobacterales bacterium (assembly GCA_963715515.1). Classification (GTDB taxonomy): domain Bacteria; phylum Actinomycetota; class Thermoleophilia; order Solirubrobacterales; family Solirubrobacteraceae; genus Palsa-744. The sequence continues at coordinate 2,221,380 of OY970249.1, read as the reverse complement.
TCTCCTCAGCGATGGCCCTCTGGATCCGCGCCCGCTGAATCTCCTCTCCCATGACCCTCTCGCTCGACTGACCCCGGCCCTCAAGCCAACTCTACCGTTGGCAGGCTTGGCCGCTTGATCTTTGCAATAGCAAGCATATTTTGGGTGTCCAGCCAGAGCAAGGGAAGAGTTGGGCGGGGGAGCGGGTTGGGGATGGAGAGGCCGACGGTTGGGAAGGAGACCGGAGGACGGTTGGGGACGGAGGGACCGAGAAGTGGACGGAAGGACCGAGAGGTGGAGCCGTGGCCTGGGGGGAACAGGCCACGGCTCCGGTCTCGAGAGACCCGGACGCGGAGGGGGTGTGCGTCCCGACGGGCCCCCTGAGGCGCTACCCGGAGAGTTGAGGGGCGGTAGCGCTCCCAGCTTGGGGTCAACTTCCTTGACGACCAAACTTGTACAGTGCCGGTAATAAAGCAGCTCTCTATGGCCTTGTCAAGAGGGGTCGGAGGAGTTGACTAGGTGCCAAGCGGTATTTTTGCCCAAAACTAGCTGATTTTTGCCGTTTTGGCAGGGTGTCGACTAAAAGATCTGCCTGATAGGCACAGTCTCCCATCATCAACCTACCAAGCTCGCCAGGGCTGATGTACAGTGCAGTTACAAATGATTGCCAACCCCTCTCCGCCAACCCCTCTCTGAGATGACCGGCAGCCCTTCACCGGCCAGCCAGCGCGAGCGCCTGCTGAACGGCATGGCACGAGCTGTCGCAAGGCGCGGCTACACGCAGGCCACAGTCGCCCAGGCGATCGCCCACGCGGGCGTATCGCGGAGCACCTTCTACGAGCACTTCGCCGACAAGGAGGACTGCTTCCTGGCGACCTTTCGCGAGCTGGCGCCGGTGCTCGCCGGAGAGCTGCTCCAGGCCGTCGAGGGCGTGCCTTGGGAGCAGAGACAGCGCGCGATGTTGAACGTCGTGCTGGACCCTGCCAAGAGCGAAGCCGCCATGCACTGGCGCCTGCTGCTCACTCAGGCACGCGCCGGCGAGCCGCGCATTCGTGCCGAGCGAGCCCGCTTTGCCGCCCAGTTGGAGCAGGCTTTCGAGACGCTGCTCGACACACCGCCCGAGGGAGCCCCGACGCTCGACATCTCGGCCAAGGCACTGCTGGGCGGCGTGCGCAGTGTCGTCTCGATCCAGCGCTACACGCACGGCGCCGAGGATCAGGGCCGACTGCTCGACGACCTCGAGGCGTGGACGGCCTCCTATGCGGTGCCCCCCGGATATCGCAGGCGCGACGGCGCGACGTGGGCAGTGCTGGGACGGAGCCTGTGCGGCCCGACGGCGCAGGCTACTGCCGATAACGAGCGTTCCGGCCTGCCCCGGGGGCGCAACCGCCTGCCTGCCAACGTGGTTGCCGGCGAGCATCACAAGCGCATCGTGGACGCCACCGCCAGCGTCGTCCGCGCCAAGGGCTACGCGACGGCGACGATCGCGGAAATCGTCGCCGCGGCGGGTACATCGCGCGGCGTCTTCTACGAGCAGTTCCAGAACAAGCAGGAGGCCTTTCTCGCCGCCCAGACGGTGACTTTGCAGAAGGGTCTGACGACCGCCTCGACCGCGTTCTTCACCGGGCGCGGATGGCCTGAGCAGGTGTGGAACGGCCTCGATGCGTTGTTTGGCTATCTCGCGGGCCTGCCCGATCTGGCCCACCTGATGCTGATCGAGCCCTATGCCGCCGGACGGGCCGCGCTGGATCGCGTGATCGACACGATGCGTACGCTCAGCCTGTTCCTGGAGGAGGGCTACCACAAGGGTTCTCAGGCGGAGCTGCTGCCACGCACGTGCTCGGATGCGATCGCGGGCGCGATCCACGAGTTCCTGTATGACGCCGCTGAGCACGACCGAATCGGCGAGCTGCGCGAGCTGCTGCCTCAGGCCGTGTACGTCGCCCTGGCTCCATTCCTGGGACCGGTGGAGGCGCGCGGAATCGTGGACGAGCTGGCGGCCGCAAACCGGCCGGCGGCAGACGGGCGCGCGACCACAGGCCTGCCGGCGATAGACGGGCGCGCGGTCGCAAGCCGGCCTGCCTGAGTGCAAGCGGGCCTGCACGGGTTGGTGCGGGGGTGGCCTGCGGCTAGCTTGCGCAGTCCCGAAGTCGCTGCACATGAGCCTCTTTCATCGCCCCCAGACCCGCGTACGCCGCGCAGACACACACTGCGCAGACGCACACTGCACAGACACGCGCCGTGCAGGCAAACGCTGCGCGGGTGCACGCCACGCAGGCGCGCGCCGAGCTGCCGCGCTGCTTGCCGCCGCCGCGACCACTGCCGTCCTCGCGGCCGGTCCGGCCGCACTCCTCAGCCCGGCTGGCGCAAGCTCGTCGGGGAGCCTGGAAAGTCGCATCGCGACATCGCAGGCGCGCACGAATGAAGTGAGTTCGGGCATCCGCTCGGATAGCCATCAGATCGAGGGCTTCCAGGGGAGCATCGATGACCTCCAGGCGCGCCTGAGCGCGCTCGAAGGGAGCCTCGCCGTCGAGCAAGACCAGCTGGCCAAGCTGAAGTCGCAGCTGAAGACAGCGCAGATGCAGATGACGGCACTTCAGCTTCAGATGGCACGCGACAGGCAGGTGCTGGTGGCCCAGGTGGTGGCCGCGTATGAGTCGCCGCCGCCGAGCATCGTGACGGTCATCCTCGAGGCGCACGGCTTCGCCGATCTGCTCGAGCGCCTTGACGATCTCAAGGCGCTCGGCCGCGAGAACGCACAGGCGACGGTGGTGGTCGCGAACGAGCACAAGGCGGTGGCCGCCCAGGCTGCACGCCTGGCCGAACTGGAGGCGCGCCAGCAGCGCAACACCAGTGCGATGCTCGTGCAGCGCGACGAGGTCGCGCAGCTGCACCTGGGGCTGGTGGACGACCAGCTCCAGTACATCCAGGCGCGCAACCGCAAAAGCGCGGAGCTGAGCGGCTTGCGCTCACACCAGCAGGCGCTCGAACACGAACTGGCGACGATCCAGACGCGCGAACTCGCCGCGCAGGGCGTCTCGCTCGCTTACAGCGGACCCGTCGGCGCCCTCACGACGCAGCCAGACGGCGAATACGGCTTCTTCCAGGCTCCCGGAACGAACTACAGCGTCGGCGTGGAGCCGGAGCTGGTGGCGCGCCTGAACACGATGGGCAAGGCGCTGCACCTGCACCTGATAGGCATCTCCGGCTACCGCACCCCGCAGCACTCGATCGAGGTGGGCGGCTTCGCCAACGACCCGCACACGCGCGGCGAAGCCTCGGATACGCCCGGCGTGGAGGGCGTGCCGGAGGCGACCCTGGAGCGCTTCGGCCTGACCCGCCCTTTCCCAGGGCCAGCCGAGGCCGATCACATTCAGCTGCTCGGCAGCGCTCCGTAGTTCGTATTACCATAGTAATACCGAGAAAAAAACGGAATACATTCCCCCGCTCAGCCGCCCCCGCTCAGCCGCCCCCGCTCAGCCGCCCCTGCTCAGCCGGCCCCCGCTCAGCCGGCTCTCCCATAACCGGCCCCCGCTCAGCCTCGCCCCCCGCTCAGCCCGCCGCGGGCGCCAGCCCGGCCGGTGCCCCAAACGCCCCCAGGCACTCCGGCAGCGCCACACTGCCGTCCTCGCGCTGCCCGTTCTCCAGCAGCGCAATCAAGGTGCGCCCGACCGCGACGGCGGTGCCGTTGAGCGTGTGCAGAGTGTCGGTGCGCTTGCCGTCGGCACGGCGCAATCGAATGTCCAGGCGCCGCGCCTGGTAGTCGGTGGTGTTGGAGCAGGAGGTCAGCTCGCGATAGCGGCCCTGACTGGGAAGCCAGGCCTCGCAGTCGTACTTCTTGGCGGCGGAGTTGCCGAGATCGGTGACGGCGATGTTGACGACGCGATAGGGCAGGCCGAGTGCCCCCAGGATCTCCTCCTCGATCGCCAGGATGCGCTCGTGCTCCTCGTTTGAGTCCTCGGGCTCGACGAAGCTGAACATCTCGACCTTGTCGAACTGGTGCACGCGAAAGATCCCTCGCGTGTCCTTGCCGGCAGCGCCGGCCTCACGGCGGAAGCAGGGCGAGAAGCCGGCGTAGCGCAGGGGCAGCCGTTCGGCGTCGATGATCTCGTCGTCGTGGAGGGAGGCGAGCGCGACCTCGGAGGTGCCGACGAGATAGAGGTCGTCGTCGGGCAGGCGGTAGATCTGCGCCTCGGTGTCGGGTAGGAAGCCGGTGCCGAGGAGCGCCCGTTCGCGCACCAGCACCGGCGGGATCACGGGCTCAAAGCCATGGCCGCGCACCATCTCGAGCGCCCAGCGCACGAGCGCCAGCTCAAGCAGCACCAGATCGCCCTTCAGATAGGCAAAGCGCGCACCGGAGAGCTTGGCGGCGTGGTCCATGTCGATCATGTCGCCGGCCAGCTCCAGATGGTCGAGCGGGGCGAAGGGCGATTTGGACCCGCCCACTCCGACCTCACCGACCTCGCGTATCAGCTCGTCCTCGGGACCGGGTGCGGCGGTCGGGTCAGGCAGATTGGGCAGCGGCAGGAGCGCCTGCTGCAGAGCCTCCTGTGCGATCCGCGCCCGTTCGGTGAGTTCCTTGACCTGAGCGCTCAGCTCCTTCATCTCCGCCAGCGCCGGCGCGGCGTCCTCGCCGGCACGCTTGGCGGCTGCGATGCGCTCGGAGTGCTGGCGCTGGGAGGCGCGCAGCTCCTCGGCGGCGGCCGTCGCCATCCGCCACTGCCGATCTAACTCCAGAACATGCTCGACGGCCTGCGCAAGCGTCGGGTCACGCCGCGCAAGCGCGGCCTTCACGACGTCGGGCCCCTCGCGGATGCGCTTGAGGTCGAGCACGCCTGAGCCCCTACGCCCGGCGGGCGCCCCGATGGCGTCTTGCAACCGACCGCATCGCGGCTACTGCGTGATTTCGACGGAGGGCACCTTTTCGGCCTTCAACCCCGAGTATTTCGCGAGGAATTCGGCGACGGCCTGGGCGTCGTCGCCGAGGACGATGTTCTCGGGCATGATCGCGCCGGAGAAGCCGCCGTTGCGGATCGCGTAGAGGACCTGTTCGACGTTCTCCTTGCGCACATTGAAGTTGGGTCCGTTGGTGCGCACGCGGTCCTTGATGCTGGTCGCAGAGCCCTCGGCGCCGACGACCGAGAGCGTGTGGCAGCCGGAGCAGTGGTCGCGGAAGAGCACGGCCCCGCGGTAGTAGGGGCTCTCCTTGGGCACCTGGATCCCCTGCGTGCCGCAGGCGCTGGCGAGCAGGATCGAGGCGAGCGAGAGCGCGGCGGCGGCGATGATCTTCGGACGTGGGGTCATGCGCGGCGGAATATATCGGTCGCAGGTCGTGAGCCGAGCTGTGCTATGACCGCCAGCGTGGATAGGCAGCGCTATCGCGAGGCGATCGGGCACTTCGCTACGGGCGTCGCAATCGTTACGGCGTACGGCGCGCAGGGCGCCGCAGTCGTTACGGCGCACGGTGCGCAGGGCGCCGCAGTCGTTACGGCGCACGGCGAGCAGGGCGCCGGCGGTGAGGGCGCTCCGGCGGACGGGCTGGGCCCGGCGCGTGCGCAGAGCGCGACGGGCGAACAAGGCCCGGCAGGCATGACGGCCAATGCGCTCTGCTCGCTGTCACTTGACCCACTGCTGCTGCTGGTGTGCTTCGCGCGCTCGGCGCGCACGCTGCCGCTGGTGCAGACCTCGGGGCGCTTCGCGGTCAACATCCTGCGCCACGAGCAGCATGCGCTGTCGGGGGTGTTCGCCTCCAAGCTGCCCGAGCGGGAGAAGTTCGCGGGCGTGCCGTGGCGCCTGCACGAGGGCGCGCCCGTGCTCGAAGAGGCGTTGGCGTGGCTGGTGTGCGAACTGCAGGAGACGCACGCCGGCGGAGACCACACGATCTGCGTGGGCACCGTCGTGGACATGCACCACGGCCCCGGCCGCCCGCTCGTCTGGTACCAAGGCCGCTACGGGACACTCGCTGACGAAGAGCCGGCCGAGGCAAAGCTGATCTGAGGCGTCGGGACGGATCCGAGGCGTCGGGACGGGATCCAGCGGATCCAGCCGTCCCATGACGAGATCGGGAGTCCGGCCGCCCTCAGAACCCGTGCGCGGTCCCGGCGGCGCGCAGCGCGAGGAAGACGACGACGAGCGCGGATAGCGCCATCACGCCCATCTCGCGTCGCATGATCGCGCCGACGACGGCGCGCTGCTGCTGCTCGGGTAGCCGCCCGACGGCCTGCGCATCCTCGATGTCGCGCTGGTCGAGGATGGTCTGCGCAGAGATGACGCGCAGCTGCTCGGCCACGAAGCCGACGGCCAGCGGCAGCAGCGCGTAGAGGTAGAAGAGGTTTTCGCTGGGCTCGTGGCCGGCGGCTGCGAGCACGCCGACGGCGACAGCGAAGAGGAGCGCGCCGGCCTGCGCGAGGCGCAGAAGCACCCAGAAGGCTCGGCTGGCCGGGGGTGTTGGTCCGCGATACCAGCGCCAGGCGCCGAGTACGGCCGGAGCGGCGTTCAGCGCCGCCAGCGCAAGCGCGCCTGCGGCGACCGCGTCGCTCATCGACGCCCGCGCGGGATCGCGCCACCGGCCGAGCATCGCCGCAACCGACCCGGCGAAGCCCCGCAAAACCGCCCCCCCACGCCCTTTGCTCTCGCGCCATTCGTCACTATGTAACACTCTGCCACAAGCGGTGATATAACAGCCGCGGTGCTGCGCTCATACCTCCCGGCGATCGTCTTCCTGGTGCTCGGCGGAGCTGTAGGCAGCGCGTTCGCGGTTCTGAACTCCGTCATCGGCCCAAGTCGTGCGGTAGCGCACAAGCAGGATCCCTACGAGTGCGGCCTGCCGTCGGAGGTCAAGCGGGGGCTGCGCTTCGGGATCAGCTTCTACCTGATCGCGATGTTGTTCATTCTGTTCGACATCGAGGTGGTCTTCCTCTACCCGATCGCGGTGGAGCTGCGGGCCTACGGCGGCTACGCGCTGGCCGAGACGGTGACATTCATCGTGCTGCTGACGGTGGCCTTCGTCTACGTCTGGCGTAGGGGAGCGTTGGAGTGGAGATAAAGCGCGAGCCGATCGACGGCGAGGCGCTGCGCGTGCGCCGGCTCAACGCCGGTCAGCTGTTGCGCGGCGGCGCCGTGGAGGGCGCCAACGCGCCGGCGCACCTGGAGGGCGCGGACCTCGAAAGGTTCGTCGAGGAACGCGTGCTGACGACGACGCTCGACAAGGCGGTGGCGTGGGCGCGCTCGAACTCCTTCTTCCCCGCCACCTTCGGCCTGGCGTGCTGCGCGATCGAGATGATGTCGATCGTGGCGGCGCGCGTGGACGTGGCGCGCTTCGGCTTCGAGGCGTTCCGCGCGTCGCCGAGGCAGGCCGACCTGTTGATCCTCTCCGGCAGGGTGTCGATCAAGATGGCGCCGATCGTGCGGCGCATCTACGACCAGATGCTGGAGCCCAAGTGGGCGATCTCGATGGGCGCCTGCTGCAGCTCGATGGGCGTGTTCAACAACTACGCGCTGGTGCCCTCGGACAAGTTCATGCCGATCGACGTGCACGTCCCCGGCTGCCCGCCGCGCCCGGAGGCGCTGATGCACGGCGTGCTGAAGCTGCGCAAGATGGTCCAGGACGACCCTGAGATGGGCTGGCGCGAGCGCTACGGAGCGGTGGGCACCGAGGAGATCCTCGCCGCCGATGCCGTCCCGCGCGCCGGCGCGGCCCTGCACCGGGGAGGGGACGGGCCCGGTGCCTGACGCGACCGGGCTGGAGCTGATCGCCCAGGAGCTGCGCGAGGCCGAGGGCGGGACCGACGCCGAGGGCGCAGGCATGGTGCTGGACACCCTGTTCTTCCGCAAGCGCGCGACCTTGATCATCGACCCACGCGCCGTCCGCCCTGTGTTGGAGCATCTGCGCGGCAAGGGCTACGCGTTCATGGCGAGCGTGCACGGCGTTGACTATTACCCGGAGGAGCCGCGACTAGGCGTGCTGTATGAGCTGCTGGACATGGAGCGGGTGGACCGCATCGCGGTCAAGCTGCGCGTGCCCAGCGAGAAGCCCGAGGTGGACTCGGCGGTGCCCGACACGCCGCAGGGCAAAGGCTGGCCGACCGCCAACCATCAGGAGCGCGAGATATACGACATGTTCGGCGTCGTCTTCAAAGGCCACCCGGACCTGCGCCGCATTTTGATGCCCGAGGACTACGAGGGCCATCCCCAGCGCCGCGACTTCCCGATCGGCGGCGAGCCGGTGACGTTCACCTACAACGATCCGGCCTCGCCGCGGAGGGCTGCCAGGTGAGCCCTACGGACGAGCCCACTGGCGGCGCTTCGGCGGCGGACAAGCCCACTGGCGGTGCGCCGGCGACGGACGCCGAGGCGAGGACGAACGCGGCTACGACGACGCTCTCGGACTACCGCCGCCGCGAGGAGAGCATCACGCTCGCGCCGCTGGAGGAGCCGTTCACCGACTGGGAGGGCGGCGACGAGGCTGCGCACGAGCTGCTGACGCTCAACATGGGCCCCCACCATCCGGCGACGCACGGGGTGCTGAGGCTGCTGGTGACGCTCCAGGGCGAGGTCGTGCGGGACATCAAGCCGATCATCGGCTATGTGCACACGGGCATCGAAAAGACGGCTGAGGACAAGTCCTACTGGAAGGTGATCCCGGTCGTCGAGCGGATGGATTACCTCGCGTACTACTTCAACTCGATGGCCTACATAGGCGCGGTGGAGACGCTGCTGGAGGTGGAGGTTCCAGGGCGCGCGCAGTACCTGCGGGTGATCCACATGGAGCTGAACCGCATCATGAGCCACCTGGTTTGGCTGGGCACGAGCGCGCTTGACCTTGGCGCGATTTCGATGTTCTGGTACTGCTTCCGCGAGCGCGAGCAGATCCTGGACCTGTTTGAGATGTCCAGCGGCCAGCGGATGCACACGCGCTACTTCCAGGTGGGAGGCGTGATCGAGGACATCCCCCGCGGGTGGACCGATCAGCTGCGCAAGTTCATCGCGGTGATGCCCAAGCGCGCCGATCAGTACGGCGATCTGCTGAACCGCAACGAGATCGTGTTGCAGCGTCTGCGCAACACCTGTCCGCTGGACGCGCAGACGCTGCTATCGCTCGGAGTCACCGGTCCGCTGCTGCGTGCGGCGGGCAACCCGTGGGACCTGCGCAAGGCGGCGCCGTACTGCTCCTATGAGGACTTCGACTTCAAGATCCCGATCGGCACGGTGGGCGATAACTACGACCGCTTCGCGGTGCGCCTGGCGGAAATCTACGAGTCGGTGAAGATCATCGAGCAGGCGCTGGAGGGCCTGCCGGAGGGACCGTGGATCACGGAGGATCGCAAGGTGGCGCTGCCGCCGCGCCACGAGCTGGCGACGTCGATGGAGGCGTTGATTCACCACTTCAAGCTGGTCACCGAGGGCTTCAGGGTGCCACCGGGCGAGGTGTACTTCCCGATCGAGAGCCCGCGCGGCGAGCTGGGCTGCTTCGTGCGCAGCGACGGCTCCTCCAAGCCCGCGAGGGTGCACATGCGCGACCCGTCGTTCGTGAACCTGCAGTCGTTCTCGCGCATGGCCGAGGGCGCGTACATCGCGGATCTGATCGCCACGCTGGCGATGCTCGACCCGATCCTTGGGGGCATCGACCGATGAGCGTGCCCGACATCAGCCCCCGCGTGCGCCGCTACGAGCACGGCTCGCGCGTGCCCGGCTGGGACGAAGCGGTCGACCTGACCAAGGACCCGGCCCCCATTCCGGACCCTGCGAACACCAAGGTTCCGGCCGCCCTGCGCGCCGAGATCGAGGCGCACATGGCGCTGTACCCCGACAGCCGCTCGGCGGCGCTGCCGGCGCTGGAGGCGGCCCAGCGCGTATATGGCTGGTGCTCGCCGGAGGCGATCGAGCAGGTGGCGTGCGTGATGCGCCTGACTCCCGCATATCTGGAGTCGGTGGCGAGCTTTTACGACATGCTTGAGACGACGGAGGTGGGCAGGCACAGCGTGTATGTGTGCACGAACATCTCCTGCTCGCTGTGTGGCGCGGACGAGCTGTACGAGGCGGTGAAGGCAGCCGCGGGCGAGGATCGGGCATTCAACGTACGCGCGTTTGAGTGCCTGGGCGCGTGCGACCTGGCGCCGATGGCCTCGGTCGATGGCGTATACGTGGGGCCGCTGACGCTCGAGGACGTGCCGCGGCTGCTGGAGGATGTGCGCGCGGGGCGCCCGGTGCTGCCTGAGAAGCAGTTGGCCAGCAGGCCATGCGCCGATAGCGAGGCAAACGCATGAAGCTGCTTTTCGACGGTATCGACGAGCCGGGTTTGAACACCCTGCCGGTGTACGAAGGCCGCGGCGGCTATGAGGCGCTGCGCAAGGCGCTGGCGATGCCACCCGAAGCGGTGCTGCACGAGCTGGAAGCCTCCGGCCTGCGCGGTCGCGGAGGGGCGGGCTTTCAGATGGGCAAGAAGGTGTCGTTCCTGCCGAAGGGCGCGATGGACAAGTACCTGGTGTGCAATGCGGACGAGTCCGAGCCGGGGACGTTCAAGGACCGCGAACTGATGCAGAAGTCACCGCACATGCTGATCGAGGGGATGGTGATCGCCTCGCACGCGGCCGGCACGAACCGCTCCTTCATCTACATCCGCGGCGAGTACGTGCTGCAGGCGGACATGCTGGACGCGGCCTTGCGGGAAGCTCGCGAGAAGGGGTATGTGGGTGAAAACATTCTCGGCTCGGGCCACTCGCTGTCACTGGTCGTGCACCGCGGCGCGGGCGCTTATATATGCGGCGAGGAGACGGGTCTGCTGGACTCGCTGGAAGGCAAGCGTGGCAATCCTCGTCTGAAGCCGCCGTTCCCGGCCAACCAGGGCCTGTATCAGGGGCCGACCTTGATCAACAACGTCGAGACGCTTTCGACGGTCCCGACGATCGTGCGCATGGGCGGCGAGGCGTACGCAAAGCTGGGGGTGGAGACCTCGACGGGGACCAAGCTGGTGAGCGTCTCCGGTCACGTGCAGCGCCCCGGCAACTACGAGATCGAGCTGGGCATAGCCTCGCGCGAGATCATCTACGGCCTCGCCGGCGGCCCGCCGGAGGGACGCAAGGTGAAGTGCTGGTTCCCGGGCGGCTCCTCCTCGCCGGTGCTGACGGGCGATGATCTGGATGTCCCCTACGACTTCGACTCGTTGGCGAAGGCCGGCACGATGCTGGGCTCGGGCGCGATCATCGTTGTCGACGACTCGACGCCGATCCTCGACGTGGCGCTGAAGGTGGCGAAGTTCTACCGGCACGAGTCGTGCGGCAAGTGCACGCCGTGCCGCGAGGGCACGAACTGGACGGTGAAGATGCTGGAGCGGATCGAGAACGGCGAGGCGACGCCGATGGATCTGGAGATCATGGCGAGCGTGCAGGAGCACATCATGGGCAACTGCCTGTGTGTGCTGGGCGACGCGATGGCGATGCCGATCGGCTCGATGATCAGGAAGTTCCGCGAGGAGTTCACGGCGCACATCGAAGCTGCCCGCGAGCGGTCGATCGTCGGGCTGGAGGCAATCCATGCCTAGACCCGAACCGCGCACGATCACTTTCACGATCGACGGCCTGGAAGTGCAGGCCCCGGAGAACGCGATGCTGGTGGACGCGGCTAAGCACGGCGATGTGGAGATACCGGTGTTCTGTTACGAGCCCAAGCTCGGCCAGCCTGTGGGCGCGTGCCGCATGTGTCTGGTCGAAATCGAGGGCATCGGCAAGCTCCAGACGGGCTGCTCGACGCCGGTGAAGGACGGGATGGTCGTCTACACGCAGAGCGAGCGCGTGAAGGAGGCGCAGAACGCGGTGGTGGAGTTCCTGCTGATCAACCACCCGCTGGACTGCCCAGTGTGCGACAAGGGCGGTGAGTGCCCCTTGCAGGACATCACCTTCGGTTGGGGCAAGGGCACCTCGCGCTTCATCGAGCCCAAGCGTCATTTCGTCAAGCCACTGGAGCTTTCGCCGACGATCGCGATCGACCGCGAGCGCTGCATCCTGTGTTACCGCTGCGTGCGCTTCTCGCAGGAGATCAGCGAGGACTACCAGTTGGTGCTGTTGGAGCGCGGGGCGCACTCCTACGTATCGACCTTCGACGGGCATCCGTACGTGGCGCCGTTCAGCGGCAACATCGTGGAGCTGTGCCCGGTGGGTGCGTTGACCTCGCGCGCATACCGCTTCCGCGCGCGCCCCTGGGACGTGGAGGACGCCGGCACGGTGTGCACGCTGTGTGCGGCGCAGTGCAACGTAAGACTGACGGTGCGCGACGAGCGCGTGTTGAGGGTGATGTCGAGAGAGAACCCGGAGGTAGACGATGGCTGGCTGTGCGACAGAGGCCGCTTTGCCTATCCGAAGCTGGGCGGCGACGAGCGCGTGACGCAGCCGCTGGTGCGCGACGGCGGCGAGCTGCGCCCCGCCAGCTGGGAGCGGGCGCTCGAGGAGGCTGCTGCCGGCCTGCGCCGCGCGGGCGCGCGCACGGGCGCGATCGCCGGTGGAGGCGCGACCAACGAGGAGGGCGAGCAGCTCGCGCGGATGATGCGCGAGGGGCTTGGCTCGCCGCATATCGACTCGCGCAAGGCGGGGAAGCTGCCGCTCGGGCTGCACCGCGCGCTGGCGGAGCCGGCGCTGCAGGCAAAGGTGAGCGACCTGGAGTTCGCGCACGCGGTGCTGGTGCTGGAGGTGGATCTCATCAAGGACGCGGCGATCCTCGACCTGCGCCTGCGTAAGGGCGTACGTCGCCACGGCATGAAACTGGTGCGGGCGAGCGTGGAGGAGCTGCTGCGCGAGCAGTTGACGGGCGAGCTGGCGAAGGCACTGTCGGTGGCGGGCGAGGACAGCGAGATCGCGGTGCTGTGGGGCGAGCGCCTGACGGCTGGCGCCGACGGGGAGCGAGCGGCGCAGGCGCTGCTCGACCTGGCGGGCAAGCTCAAGCTGGCGGAGAAGCAGGGCGCGGGCCTGCTGGAAGTCCCCGCCACGGCGAACGGGCGCGGTCTGCGCGAGGCCGGAGTGCTGCCCAACGCCGGCCCTGGCCTGAGCGAGGTCTCAGAGGAGGGCCTGGATGCAGCGGGAATCGCGCAGGCGCTGGGCAGCGGCGAGCTGGCGGCGGTGTATCTGCTGGGCGTGGACCCGCTGGCCGAGGGACCCGATCCGGTGTGGCAGCAGGCGCTGGAGCGCGCGAGCACGGTGGTGGCCCACGCGCTGTTCCTCACGGACGGCCTGCGCGAGCACGCAAACGTGGTGTTCCCGGCAGAGGCGTACTCCGAGAAGGAGGGCACGATCGTGCACCCCACGGGCCTCGTGCAGCGCCTGCGCCCGGCGGTGGGCCATCTGGGCGAGGCGCGCGCAGAGCGGCAGGTGCTGGCCGAGCTGGCAGAGCGCGTGGCGCAGCGGATCGAGGTGCCCGCGTGATCGCCCTCGTCGGCTACTACGAACCGTGGTGGATACAGATCCTCAAGGGGATCGTGATCTTCGCGGTGGCGTTGCAGCTGGTGCCGGTGGTGCTGATGGCGGAGCGCAAGCTGATGGGGCGTATGCAGGGGCGCTATGGACCGAATCGCGTCGGCCCCTACGGCGCGCTGCAGCCGCTGGCGGACATCCTGAAGCTGTTGACCAAGGAGCAGTTCCGCCCGGCGACATCGGTGGGCTTCCTATTCGCGCTGGCGCCGATGATCTCGATTTTGACGGCCGTGGCGGCCTTCGCGATCATTCCCTTCGGCGACGTGCAGGACATCTTCGGCACGAAGGTCGGGCTGTACGGGGTGGACGTGTCGATCGGGCCGCTGTATCTGTTCGCGTTCGGCGCGGTGGCCTTCTACGGCATCATGCTGGGCGGCTGGAGTTCGGGCTCGAAGTACTCGTTCCTGGGTGCGATGCGCGGCGCGGCGCAGCTGATCTCCTACGAGGTCTCCCAGGGCCTGGCGCTGGTGGGGGTGGTCTTCACCGCACAGACGCTGTCGCTGACTGGGATCGTTCATGCGCAGGAAGGCATGTGGTACATCGTGCCGCAGTTCGTGGGCTTCCTGATCTTTCTAGTGGCGAGCTTCGCGGAGACAAACCGCTCGCCGTTCGATCTGACGGAGGCGGACGCGGAGCTGGTGGGCGGCTACAACACGGAGTTCGGTGGCGGACGCTTCGCCAGTTACTACTTCGCCGAGTACCTGAACGTCCTCGTGGTGTCGGGCATCGTCACGACGGTCTTCCTCGGTGGCTGGCTGCTGCCCTTCGGCATTCATCCGCCGGGATGGGTGGACCCGTTTGTGGTGCTGGGCAAGATGTCATTGGTGACGTTCCTGTTCATCTGGGTGCGCGCGACGCTGCCGAGGCTGCGCTACGACCAGCTGATGAGCTTCGGCTGGAAGGTGCTGCTGCCGCTGGCAACACTGAATGCGCTGGTGACGGCGGTGCTCGTGGTGGTGACGCACTGATGGCCTGGAGCCCCGGCGATGAGGTGATCGAGGTGGTGCGCGGCCCCCAGCCGGGCGGCGCCGGCGGCGCGTATCGCGCCTTCGGCGAGACGATGCGCGGCCTGAAGACGACGTTCGCGCGGATCTTTGAGGGCCCGGTGACGCTGCAGTACCCCGAGGAGAAGGTGCCGGTGTACCCGCGCTTCCGCGGCCGCCACAAGCTGCACCGCTTCGGAGATTCGAGTTCGCCCCCCGGATCGAGTCCGCAGGGGCTGGCGGGCCTTGAGAAGTGCGTGGGCTGCTCGCTGTGCGCGGCGGCGTGCCCGGCCGACTGCATCCGCGTGGTGGCCGCCGAGAACACGCCGGAGAACAGGGTGTCGGCAGGCGAGCGCTATGCGGCGGTGTACGAGATCAACCTGGCGCGCTGCATCTTCTGCGGCTACTGCGAGGTGGCGTGCCCGTTCGACGCGATCACGATGGGCCACGACTACGAGATGTCGGATTACACGCGCTCGGATCTGATCTTCACCAAGGAGATGCTGCTGGCCGAGCCGCTGGAGCGCGCGCCGCTGAGGAACGAGGGGGAGTAGATGTCCTCGGTGCTCTTCTTCATCGCGGCGATCGGCGTGATTGGCGGCGCGGTCGGCGTGGTCGCGCTGCGCGACCCCTTCTACGCGGTGCTGGCGCTGGTGGCGCACCTGCTGTCGCTGGCCGTGCTGTTCCTGCTGCTGCGCGCCGAATTCGTGGCGGCGGCGCAGGTGGTGGTGTATGCGGGCGCGGTGATGGTGCTGTATGTCTTCGTCGTGGCGTATGTGGGCGGCGAGGGAGAGTCCCTGGGCGCCGGTCTGCGCGGGGGCGGCGATGCGGGCGCCGCAAGCCTGCGCCTGGGTGCGGCGGTGCTCGGGGGAGCCCTGCTGGTGGAGCTGTTCATCGCGCTGCTGGGTTCGGGCCTGAAGGCCGTGGACGGCCAGGGCGCTGGCTATACGCCCGGACCCAGGACGTTCGGCACGCCGGCCTACATCGGCAACCTGCTGCTGACGCGCTTCCTGCTGGTGTTCGAGGCGGCGAGCTTCCTGCTGCTGATAGCGGCCGTGGGCGCCGTGGTGCTGGCGCGCCGCCGCGGCGGTCTGGGCGAGGAAGAGCGCGACAGGCTTACGCCGCTGGACCTGCTGCGCCCACGCGGCACCGGCACGATGGCGGAGGGCGTGGCGGGTTTGGACTTCGCCGCGGCGCAGCTGGGCGGCGAGAACGGCAAGAACAGAGCAGAGCCAGCCAAGGTGGGCGCCACGCACGAGGAGGGCGGCTGGTGAGACGCACGATGTCGGCAGAGGCAGCACTATGAGCATCGCCTGGTACCTGGCGGTCTCCGCGACCGTCTTCACGCTGGGCGCAGGGGGCGTAATGATCCGGCGCAATCCGCTGGTGGTGCTGCTGTGCCTGGAGCTGATGCTCAACGGCGCCAACCTGTCGTTGATCGCGTTCTCGCGCATGTGGGGCAACGGCGACGGGCAGATCCTGGCGCTCGTGGTGATGACAGTGGCGGCGTGCGAGGTGTGCATCGGGCTGGGCATGATCGTGGCGATCTATCGCCGCAGACTCCCCATTGATGTAGACGAGCTGCGAGAGCTGCAGGGATGAGCGCGACGACGTTCGGCTGGCTGGTGCTGGCGTTCCCGCTGCTGGGCACGCTGACGGTGGCGCTCGGCTTCCGCAGGCTCCCTGGCCGCAGCGCCGGGTGGATCGGCACAGGAGCGATCTTCCTCGCGTTCCTGGCGGCGGTGGGAGCGCTGATCAAGATCCAGGGACTGACGCCGGCACACCGGCAGGTGACGTCGTCGCTGTGGAACTACGCGAACACGGTGGGCATCGATGCGCAGCTGGGGATCCTGGTGGATCCGCTGTCGGTGTTCATGATCCTGATCGTGAGCGGCGTGTCGACGCTGATTCACCTGTACTCGATCTCCTACATGGACAAGGACAAGGGCTTCGCGAGGTACTTCGCGTACCTGAACTTCTTTGTGTTCTCGATGCTGCTGCTGGTGCTGGCAGGGAACTTCCTGCTGCTGATCGTTGGCTGGGCGTTCGTGGGCGCGGCGTCGTACCTGTTGATTTCCTTCTGGTACCGGCGTACGACGGCGACGCGCGCGGGCATCAAGGCGTTTGTGATCAATGTGGTGGGCGACGTCGGGCTGGTGCTGGGCACGTACTTCATCTTCAAGCACACGGGCACGCTGGACTTCCTGAAGACGTTCTCCGTGGCGAGCCATGTGTTCACACGCAACGAAGGCGATCTGGTAGCGGGCTGCATCTTCCTGCTGGTCGGGGCGTTCGCGAAGTCGGCGCAGATCCCGCTGCACACGTGGCTGCCCGACGCGATGGAGGGACCGACGCCGGTGAGCGCGCTGATCCACGCGGCGACGATGGTGACGGCGGGCGTGTACCTGATAGCGAGGATGCACACGCTGTTCGAACTGGCGCCGGCGGCACAGGACGTGGGCGCGAGCATCGGCGCGGTGACGCTGTTCGTGGCGGGCACGATCGGGCTGGCGCAGACGGACATCAAGCGCGTGATCGCCTACTCCACGATGTCGCAGATCGGCTACATGATCATGGGCGTCTCGGTGGGTGCATATGCGGCGGGGCTGTTTCACCTGATGACGCATGCGTTCTTTAAGGCGCTGCTGTTCATGGCGGCGGGGAGCATCATCGGCGCGATGGCCGGCGAGCAGTCGCTGGATCGCATGGGAGGCTTCCGCAAGGCGATGCCGTTCACATTCGCCTGCTTTGTGATCGGCGGCCTGGCACTGTCGGGCATACCGCCGTTCTCGGGTTTCTTCTCCAAGGACGAGATCCTGCTGGTGACGGGCGAGCGCGGCGGCTGGCACTGGGGGCTGTACGTGATTGGTTACATCGGCGCGTTCCTGACGGCGATCTACACGTTCAGGATGATCTTCCGCGCGTTCTACGGCGCGCCCGTCAAGGAGGCGCAGGAGCTGGAAGCCGGTCACGTGCACCACGCCGCGCAGCCGACCAACCCGGCGACGGGCGAGGTGGAGGACATGGACGTGGGCTTCCCGGGGCCGACGCACGCGATCGCCGAACGTGAGTGGCCGATGAAGGTGGCGATGAGCGTGCTGGCGGTGGGCTCGATCGGCCTGGGGCTGCTGCAGATCCCGAATGTGGACTTCGTGATCGACGACTTCCTGCGGCCGAGCTTCGCGACGTCGAGGCTGTATGAAACGCACACGAAGAACGGCCTGCTGGCCTTCGGGCTGCTGCTGGGCACGGCGTTGGGCCTGGCGGGAATCGCGATCGCGTATCGCATCTGGGTGGCCAAGCCGGGCACGGCCGCGGCGATCAGGGCGCGCTTCGGGGCGGTGTATGAGCTGCTGGCGAACAAGTGGTACTTCGATGAGCTGATCGACGCAGCCGTGGTCAAGCCGATGGCCGCCGTAGGACGCTTCGCGCAGGGCACGTTCGAGCGGGTAGTCGTGGAGGGCGCGCTGATCGACGGCACGGTGAGCGTCGTCAAGGCCGGATCGGCGGCGGTGCGGGCGGTGCAGACGGGCTTGCTGCGCTACTACGCGGCGCTGCTGATGGTGGGCGTGACGGTGGTCGGCCTCTACTTCCTACTGCAGTCGTGAGGAGCTGAACCTGAGAATGCCACCGCTTTCGGTCCTGCTATGGCTTCCGCTCGCGTGCGGCGTGCTGGGCGCCGTCTTGGCGCTGCGCGATCGACGGGCTCCCGGCGTCGTGGCGCTGGTCGGGTCGGTGGCGGCGCTGGCGCTGGCGATCGGCTACCTGGCTGACTACACGCCGGGCACACGAGGCCTGACACACGTGACGGACGTCGTGTGGATCAGCGAACTGGGCATCCACTACAAGCTGGGCATAGACGGCCTGAACGTGATGCTGATAGGGCTGACTACGCTGCTGTTCGCCGTCGCGACGATCTCGGCAAACCTGCGCGAGTGGCCGCGTCCGAGGCTCTTCTACTTCCACTTCATGCTCGCCGAGACGGCGGTCCTCGGCGCGTTCCTGGCGCAGGACCTGGCGCTGTTCGTGGCGTTCTTCGACCTGATGCTGATCCCGTTCTACTTCCTCACAGGCATGTGGGGCAGAGGCACCAGGGAGGAGCGCACGCGAGCGACGATCAAGCTGGTGGTGTACACGCTGGTGGGCTCGCTGCTGATGCTGGCGGCGGCGATCGCGACGGGCGTGCTGGCGTCCCAGCAGAATGGCGCGCCGCTGACGTTCGTGCTGTCGAACTTGCAGGCGTTGCCGCTGAGCAGGGGCTCGCAGGAGTGGATCTTCCTGTTCTTCGCGGCGGCGTTCCTGGTGAAGATGCCGGCGTTCCCGCTGCACGGATGGATGCCGGATGGCTATCGGGCGATGCCGGTGGAGGTGCTGATGGTGTTCTCGGGAGTCCTCTCGAAGGTGGGTGCGTACGGCTTCCTGCGTATCGCCCTGCCGCTGTTCCCGCAGGCGGCGGCGCACTTTCAGACGCTGATGCTGCTGATCGCGTTGGCCTCGATCCTGTATGGCTCGGTGATGGCCTTCAGCCAGACCGAAGCGCGCCTGATAGCCGGCTACAGCTCGGTGGCGCAGATGGGCTTCATAACGCTGGGCATCTTCGCCCTGAACCCCCAGGGCGTGCAGGGCGCCTTATTGCAGATGGTCAATCACGGCCTGGTGGTGGCGCCGCTGTTCTTCATCGTGGCGCTGCTGGCCGCGCGCGCGGGCGGCTCGGAGGATGTCCGCGCGATGGGTGGCGTGGCCTTCCGCGCGCCGGTGCTGGCGGCGGTGTTCCTGATCGTGGCATTGGCGACGCTGGCGATGCCGGGCTCAGCGAACTTCGTGGGCGAGTTTTTGATCCTGCTGGGCGTGTTCAAGGCCAAGCTGGCGATCGCGATAATTGCCTTCAGCGGCGTGGTGATGGCGAGCGTGTACGCGCTGCGGCTGTTTATCCGCGCGATGCATAACCGCGTGGGCAGGGACGTGGAGTCCCGCGAGATCGGTTGGCGAGACGTCCTGGTGCTGGCGCCGGTCGTAGCGGTGATCCTGTTCTTCGCGGTATATCCGCAGTTGGCGTTGCGGCGCAGCGAAGGCAGCGCGAAGGCGGCGGTGGCCCCTGCGCAGGCGGCGCTGGTCCCGGCGCGGACGGCACAGACGGCGCTGAACACGCTCACGCAGACGTCGGCGGGCGCGACACCATGACAGCCCTACTGGCCACAGCTCACCTGAAGGGCCCGCCGGTGGACTTCGCGGCGCTGTCCCCCCTGATCGCCCTGCTGGGCGGCGCAACGGTGGTCCTGCTGATGGGTTTGCTGGGCAGCCGGTGGATCCGCGAGCAGGTGGTGCCGGCGCTGAGCCTGCTGGCGTTGGCGGCAGCGGCGGGATTGACGATCTGGCAGTGGAACGCGGAGAAGTCGATCGTGGCGGGCGCGCTGCGCATCGACGATCTGGCGCTGATGCTGAACCTGATCCTGGTGGCGGGCGGCGCGTGCACGATCCTGCTCGCGTGGCGCTCGCTGGCGGCAAGAGAAGCGGCCCACGGCGAGTTCCACGCCCTGCTGCTGACCTCCATAGGCGGCATGTCGCTGCTGGCCGCCGCCCAGAACACCGTAGCGCTGTTTGTGGGCCTGGAGCTGCTGTCGATCCCGCTGTATGTGCTGTGCGCAACCGAAATGCGCCGCGAGCAGTCGCTGGAGTCGGGCCTGAAGTACCTGATCGTAGGCTCGGTGGGCTCGGCGACGCTGCTGTATGGGCTGGCGCTGATCTACGGGGCGACGGGAGCGACGGACTTCACGGCGATCTCGGCGGCGCTGTCGGGGAGCGATCTGACGGGCAATGTGCTGCTGCTGACGGGCATCGCGCTGTGTGTGGCAGGCCTGTGCTTCAAGGCTTCGGTGGCGCCGTTTCACCAGTGGACGCCGGACGTTTACGAGGGCGCGCCGACGCCGGTGACGGCGTTCATGGCGGTTGCCACGAAGGTGGCGGCGCTGGGCGTGTTCCTGCGCCTGTTCGACGTGGCGCTGATCGAAGCCCACGGCAGCTGGGGCGCGGCGGTGGCGACGCTGGCGGCGGTGACGATCGTGGTGGGCAACGTCGGCGCGCTGGGCCAGTCCTCGCTGAAGCGGATGCTGGCGTACAGCTCGGTGGCCCAGGCGGGGTACATGCTGGCGGGCGTGGCGGTGGCAAGCCAGCTGGGAGTGAAGGCGACGGTGTTCTACCTGGCGGTGTACCTGATGATGAACATGGCGGCCTTCGCGACGATCGTGGCGCGCGAGCGCGAAACGGGCCTGGGCGACAGCGTGCAGGCGGTTGCGGGCTTGGGCCGCGAGCGCCCATGGCTGGCATGGCCGCTGACGCTGTCGATGCTGGCCCTGGCAGGCATCCCGGCGACGGCGGGCTTCATCGGAAAGTTCTACCTGATCGAGGCGGCTGTGACGGGCGGCTACACGTGGCTGGGCGTCGTGATCGTGATCGGCTCGATGATCAGCCTCGGCTATTACCTGCCGGTGGTGGCGGCGATGTGGATGCGAGACGCCCCCGCCCCCCTTCCGGTGCTGGCCGGCGGCTCGCCTGAGTTCGACGAGGAGCGCTCCGGCGGGGCCAAGCCAAGCGAGGCCCTGCCGGCGACGGGTGCCCATCCGGAGGTCATCGCGGTAGCCGTCGTGGCCGGCGCGGCGGTGCTCTTCTTCGGCATTTTCCCGTCGCCGCTGTTCAACCTCGTGCACGGTGCCGGCAGCGCGCTCGGGCTGTTCTGAGCCGGCGCGGGACCTGAGCAGGCGCAGAAGCTTTTTTTGAGAGGCGGCCTTCCGGCCGCCGTGGTGCTCGCTCGCAGCAGGGCGGCGGGCAGTTGTGGTCACAGCAGAGAAGTTCCTATAGGATGTTCTTTCTTCTCGCTCGGAATCGGTTCGCTCCCCCGTTGAAGGGCGTAACCGGACCAAAAGGCGCCGTGGAGGAATAGAGGCATGGCTTCACACAACAGGCGCGGGGGCGCAGCGACATGCGGCCTCGACAAGGCCAAGCGCTTTCTATCGAACACAAAGAACCTCATCCTGACCATCGGTGCCATAGCGAGCGCCGTGGCCGCCGTTTTGGCATTGACGGCAGGCAAGTCCGAAGAATCCGTGCTGGATGCCGATATCAGTGGAGTGGTGGCATCGGAAGTGAGCCTTGACCAGTTCGATGCGCGCGCCGATGGTGGGGAAGTGCTCGAAGGCTCTGCCCAGACGGCGAAGACCGGCGCGGTCGTGTACCGGCTCCTTGCCGACACGATGACGACGACGGTGATTCACTCGACGACGCCCCCCGCGCAGGCGCCCTCGTCGATCGGCCGGTCGACGACGACGACGAGCAGGACGACGACCAACCAGGAAGGCGAGACGAGCCACACCACGAGCACCGGCCCCTCCTCCTCGACGCAGAGCGGCACGCCGTCCTCGCGGCAGGGCCCTGCGGCGGCGGCGTCGCTTCGATACGTCCCGGGCGCACGGATTGAAAGTGGCACTGAGACCTCCAGGACGAGGGTCGCCGAAGTCCTCCACGACCTCTCGATGTCCAATCCGCCGACCGGCGGAGGCGAAGCGAGCGAAGGGGGGAGAGAAAATGGCGAACATGTGCAGACAGAAACCACCCGGGCGCCCACGACGCCCACCGAATCGCCGGCGCCGAGCGCCGAAATCGTGCTTTCCGATGACTGCGGGACAGCTCGCTGCGGCTACCTTCAGGAGCTTGACCACGAGTCCGCGATCCACCCCAGTAATGCCGCCGAGGCCGCCAACGCGATGGCGGAGCTGTTCAGAGACTCCCGCTCAAAGATAGTCGACCACAAGCTGTATCCGATAGGCGCAGCGGTGAGCTTCACGCTGAAGCTCGACGGGTGGGCGCACCGCCGGGCGACGCTGAAGTGGTCACTGTGGTCGGAAGGGGATGGTCAGGAAGAACTGCCGAAGTCGTGGTGGCGGAAAGTGAGAATCGCAAGGATCACACCGACGACGGATCGGGAGACGCTGTTCGGCGAATTCTGGGTGCCGATACCACCCGGCCATGGGGACTACTCCGTACACCTTACGCTGGACGACGCCAAGGGTGTCGCCCACGCCGGCGGCAAGTCCTCGCCGATCCACTGAAGAAGAAAGAGCGGGCTCTACGAAGTCCTCGCCGATCCACTGAAGAAGAGCGGGTCCTACGGGGCGAGGACCGCCTGTGCAGCCGCCTCGGCTTCCTCCAGCTGGCGCTCCACGAGATCTAGTCCGGCGTCCCAGAAGCCGGGGTCGGAGAGGTCTACGTCCACTATCCGGCCAAGCTCCTCGGGCGAGCGCGAGCCGCCGGCCGCCAGCAGCTCCAGATACTGCGGCACGAAATCCGCGCCGCGCTGCTCGTAGCGCTGGTAGACGGACAGCGCCAGGAGCTGACCGTAGGCGTAGGCGTAGACGTAGCCGGGGGTGTTGATGAAATGCGGGATGTAGCTCCACCACGAGCGGTAGCCCTCGGTGATCTCCACGGAGTCGCCAAGCATCTCGGTCTGGCTATCGGACCACAGCTCGCCGAGGTGATCCACCGACAGCTCGCCCTGCTCGCGGCGGGCGGTGTGGGCCAGGTCCTCGAAGCGATTCATGGCGACCTGGCGAAAGACGGTGGCGATCGCGCCCTCAAGGTTCTCGGCCAGCAGGGCAAGGCGCGACTGCGGTGAGGCGTCCTCCTCGAGGAGCCTGCCGAAGACGATCGTCTCGCCGAACACCGAGGCGGTCTCGGCCAGCGTCAGGGGCGTGCCCTGATGGAAGATGCCCTGCTTGGCGGCCAGCGCGAAGTGCACGCCGTGGCCAAGCTCGTGCGCGAGCGTAAGGACGTCGCGGCGGCGGAAGGTGTAGTTGAGCATCACATAGGGGTGCACGGAGGGCGTGGCCGAGGCGCAGAAGGCGCCGCCACGCTTCCCCGGGCGTACGGGCGCGTCGATCCAGCGCTCGGCGTAGAAGCGGCCCACCAGCTCGCCCAGCTCGGGGGAGAATGAGGCGTAGCAGTCGCGCACCAGCTCGCAGGCCTCGGCGTATGTAAAGGTCACCTCGTCCTCGGTGACGGCCGCCATGCGGTCGTAGTCGGCCAGCCGCTGCACGCCCAGCAGCTTGGCCTTCAGGCGATACCAGCGCTGGGGCAGCTCATAGCGCCCGCGCACGGCGTCGATCAGCGCCTGCACGGACTCGTCGCTGGCCTCGTTGGCGAGATTGCGCGCGGCCAACCAATTGGGATAGCGGCGCAGACGATCGTCGGTGGCCTTGTCGGCGAGCAGCGTGTTGAGCACGTACGCGCGCGTGCGTAGTCCGGGCGCCAGCGCGGCCGTGACGGCCTCGGCCGTGGAACGCCGCAGCTCGCGGTCGGGCAGCGCCAGGCGGCTGAGCGCGACGTCGAGGGCAACCTTGTCCTCGGGCAGCTCGACCTCGATCGCCGACGTCAGCTCCTCGAACAGCCTGGCCCAGGCGCTGTTGCCGGTGACGGACTTCTCGGCGAGGATCTTCTCCTCGGGCTCCGAGAGCAGGTGCAGGCGATAGCGGCGCACGTTACGCAGGTAGTGGCGCGCGAAATCCAGACCCTCGCTCTGCACCAGCTGCTCCGCGCGGTCATCTCCCAGCGCGGCCCACTCCAACTCAAAAAATAGAAGCCTGGTCTCGATCGACGTTCCCTGCTCCTGCACGCGCTGCAGCAGCGCACCCCGGGAGGGATCGGCGGTGTCGGTGGAGAAGCGCAGCGCGGCATAGCTCCCCGCGCGGCCAACCAGGTCGTGGATCTCGGCCAGCTCGCGCATCGCCTGCACGAGGCCCGCCCCGTCGATCTCCGCCAGCCGGCCGGCGTGGCGCTCGGCGAACGCCTGTGCGCGCGTGAGCGCAAGGTCGAGCTGGCGCTCGACGCCCGCCTCGCCATCGCCGTCCACGAGCGGGTCGAGGTCCCAGGCCGCCTGCTCCAGCTCGGGATCGGTGGGCTCGGAGGCGACGGCGGACATCTCGCCGAGCAGCTTATCGGGCTCGCCGAGGGCGGTTAGGCGCCCGTGGCGGAGCGCGAGCCGCTTCGTGCCCAAGCGGAGCCCGATCGCCCACTCGCGACGCCCGACGCGGCAGGTAGCATCGTCGGCCCCGTGCACGAGACCAAGCCCGCCGTCTTCCTGATCGCACGCCCCTCGATCGACGTGGAGGGGATGCGCGGCTACCTGCGCGACGTCGGTGGCGAGTCGTGGCTGGAACGGCGTCTGAGCGAGGCCGAGAGCGGCGATGAGGCCATCAACGCCGGCGAGCTGCTGGTCGAGTTCGGCGGTCGCGCCTGCTACCGCAGTTGGGAGCCGGGCCTGAATCCAAATGTCTCGCGGGTGCGCACGGATCGGCGCGAGTACTTCGCGAACATCCTGCGCAGCGCCCACGGCAGCGTGTTGGAGCACGCTAACTACTCCTTTGCGCTGCGCAACGTCTCGCGGGTGTTCACCCACGAGCTGGTCAGGCATCGCGCCGGCTCGGCCTTCAGTCAGGAGAGCCTGCGCTATGTGCGTCTCACCGATATCGGCTTCCGCGTCCCCCCCGCCCTGGAGCCGGTGCGCGAGCAGGTGCTGTCGATCGTGGAGCAACTCGAGGAGTTCCAGCTGAGCGCCGCCAAAGCGCTGGGGATCGACGCGGAGGGCGTGCCTTTCCACGTCAAGAAGGAGGTCACCTCGGCGCTGCGCCGCCTGGCGCCGATCGGCCTCAGCACGGACATCATCTGGACCGCCAACGCGCGCACGCTGCGCCATGTCGTCGAGATGCGCACCGCCGAGGGCGCCGAGGAGGAGCTGCGCATCGTCTTCGATCGCATCGCCCACGTCATGCAGGCCGAGGCGCCTGACCTGTTCCAGGACTTCGTCCGTCAGGACGACGGTTCCTGGGTGCCAGAGCACCGTAAGGTCTGACGGCGACGCGTCTCTCGGCGCGTCTAGGCGTCCATCGTGCGCGTGCGCCAGGCGCCGGCCGCGAGGAGCACGACGAGCCAGGCCAACAGCACGATCAGCGCGGTGGCGCCGGACATCGTGACGACGGCCCCGCGACCGTCGCCGAGGCGTATCGGACTGAAGTGCTGGAGCGCCTGACTGAGCACGCCCTCGCGCGCGCTGCCGAGCGAGTCGATGTTGGAGATCAGCGGGCTGGCCACGATCCACCAGGCGATCAGCGCAATGATGGCCGCTGGCTTGGAGGTGGTGAGCGAGGCGAAGCCGACGGCGACCACGCAGATGACGCCGGTGGCAAACAGCGTGAAGGCGAGTCCGTTGAGGATCAGGGCGGCATCGGGCGTGGGCAGGTTCGAGGCGAAGAGGAAGGTGCCGAGCAGGAGCAGCGCATAGGCGCTGAGGATCACCGACCAGCACACCAGAAGCGCGGCGGGGAGACGCGAGGCGAACAGCGCCAGGCGCGAGCGGCCGGTGACGACGAGATCGCGAAAGACTCCGGCGGAGGCGTCGGCAGTGCCAGCCTCGACGCCGATCAGGATCGCGACGAGCGGTCCGAAGAAGAGACCGGAGAGCAGACGCAGGCCGTCATGAAAGGCCTGGATGCCGCCGGCCGGTTCGTACTTGCTCGGGTCGGAGGCGTGCTGGATGACGGTGACGGCGAAGGCGATGAGGATCGGGGCCAGGGCAAGCACCAAGGCCCAGATCAGCGTGCTGCGCTTCTTGCGCAGCTTGAGGAAGTCGGCGCCGAACATGTGCAGTGCGATCGTGGCGTTCACGCCCGCACCTCTTCGGCCGGCGCGGGCGGGGCCTCTAGGCGCGAGGTGATCTCCAGGAAGCGCTGCTCGAGGCTGTGGCGCACGGGCTCCAGGCGCACGACCCCCACTCCGGCGCCCACCAGGGCGGCGTTGATCTGCGCGGCTGTCTCGGGGGCGCCGCCGAGCACGACGCGCAGGCCCTCGTCGGAGCGGCGAACGTCGCTCACGAGCGCGCTGGCGGTGAGCGTGCGCAGCGCCAGCTCGGCGTCGTCCACGCCGAGAATCAACTCATGGCGAGCACCGTCGCCGCCGGCGGCCAGCTCGGCAATCGGCCCCTGGGTGAGGATCTTGCCGCGATCGACGATCGCTGCGTGATCGCAGATCTTCTCCACCTCATCGAGGAGATGCGAGGAGAGGAAGACGGTCCGCCCTTCCTGCTCGACCATCTCGCGAATCATCAGCCGGAACTCCTGGATGCCGGCTGGATCGAGACCGTTGGTGGGCTCGTCGAGGATCAGCAGCTGCGGGTCGGCGAGCAGACAGCGCGCCACGCCCAGGCGCTGGCGCATACCCAGCGAATAGCCCTTCACCTTGTCCTCGGCACGATCGCTCAAGCCGACGCGCTCGAGCGCCGGGGCGATCCGCTCGAAGACCTCCGGCGAACGGACGGCCGCGACGATGCGCAGGTTCTCGCGTCCCGATAGGTAGGGGTGAAAGTGCGGCTCCTCGACGATTGCGCCGACGTGCGCGAGCGCGGCGGCGCGCTCGGCGGGCACCGGGTGACCCAGCAGCGACATGCTCCCAGCGCTGGCGTGCGTGAGGCCCAGGAGCATCCTGATCAGCGTCGTCTTGCCGGCGCCATTGGGGCCGAGGAAGCCGAAGGCGCAGCCGCGCGGCACACGCAGGTCCACGCCGTCGACGGCGGTGCGTGCGCCGAAGCGCTTGGTGAGGCCGACGGCTTCGATGACCGTATCGCTGCCGACTGCTGTCGGAGCGCTGAGCGTTGGCGAGGGCATCGGTGGATGAGCCTATAGGAGTCCTCGCCGAGGGGAGTCGGTTGTGGAAAACCCGCATCGCCCTGCCGGCACGCCGGGCTTAGAGGTTGTCTCATAACCTCCGTAGGCTGTTGGGGCGGTGGCGCGGACGTGGCTTCGGATCAGGGTGGACTTGCTCGGCGGTGGTGGGGTTGCGTGCGACCCGGCGCCGGGGCGGGTCTTCTTGGTGGGCCCGTCGCATTCGTTTGAGCAGTTCGCGGAGGCGATCGATGCGGCGTTCGCGCGGTGGGATCTCTCGCATCTGCATAACTTTGAGCTGGCGGATGGCCGGCTGATCGGCTACCCGGATGACTCGTTCGCGCCCGAAATGGTGTGGCTCGACCATGCCAAGCTGAAGGTCGCCAAAGAGGTCAAGTTTGGTGAGGAGTTCGAGTACGTCTTCGATCTCGGCGATAACTGGCAGCATCACTGCACCGTCGAGCCGGAGAAGGGCGATCCCTTGGAGGAGTACGGGATCGTGCCCGAGGCGCCGGTGGCGATCTGGGGCTGGGGGTCGATCCCGGACCAGTACGGGCGGCGCAGCTTCGACGACGACGGAGAAGACGAGGCTTGACTCAGGCGTCGGTGAGCTTGCGCTGGCAGACCACGGCGCAGCCGAGCAGCATGAACGCCATGTGCAGGCCGGGATCACGCTCGTAGCGGATCCTCAGCCGGCGCAGGTTATGAAGCCACGCGAAGGTGCGCTCCACGACCCAGCGTTCTTTGCCGAGCCCGGAGCCGTGCTCGGTATTGCGCTTGGCGATCACGGGCTTCACGCCGCGTTTCCAGAGCTCGCGGCGGTACTTGTCGTGGTCATACCCACGGTCGGCGAGCACCCGCTCGGCACGCCGGCGGGGACGCCCGGGCTTGCCGGCCACCGGACCAACGCTGTCAATGAGCGCCAGTAGCTGGGTCACATCGTTGCGGTTACCGCCGGTCAGGGTGATCGCGAGCGGGATCCCGCCAGAGTCGGTGATCAGATGATGCTTGGAGCCAGCACGGGCACGGTCAACCGGCGAGGGCCCGGTGTGGAGCCCCCCAAAAGCGCACGAATATGGCTGCCGTCAACAACCGATGTGGACCAGTCGATCCGCCCAGCCGCATTCAGCCGTCGCAGCAGCTCCTGGTGCAGCCGCTCCCACACCCCCGCGGCCTGCCAGGCGGCCAGCCGGCGGTGCGCGGTCGCCGGCGAGCAGCCCATCTCCGCTGGCAGATGCCGCCACGCGATCCCCGTGAACAGCACGAACACGATCGCGTTGAAGCACACACGATCATCCACACGCGGACGCCCGCCACGCGGATCCGGCGGACACTCCGGGAGCAACGGCTCGACCGCCCCCCACAGCTCGTCCCGCACCCGCCAAACCGAGCCCGCCACAGAACACCTCCCTCACCCGGGGTTATGTCACCCAGAAAGATTCGGGCCCCAACACCCAAACCCTCCCCCAAGAGGTATTGAGACAGCTTCTTAGTCCTCCTGCGCCTGCATCTCCTTGATGCGATCCTCCAGCAGATTCATCACGTCGGGATCGCGCAGCGTCGTGACGTCGCCCAGCGCGCGGCCCTCGGCGATGTCGCGCAACAGGCGGCGCATGATCTTGCCGGAACGCGTCTTGGGTAGATCCTCAGCCCAGATGATGCGCCGGGGACGCGCGAACTTGCCGATGCGCTCGGCCACGGTCGCGCGGATGCTTTCCACGGTCTGCTCGTCGCCCACCAGCTCGCCCTGGAGGGTCACGAAGGCCACGATCGCCTGCCCGGTGTCTTCGTCGTGCTGGCCGATCACGGCAGCCTCGGCGACGTCGGGGTGCGCGACGATCGCCGACTCGACCTCGGCGGTCGAGAGTCTGTGCCCGGAGACGTTGACGACGTCGTCGATGCGCCCGATCACCCACAGGTAGCCGTCGCGATCGCGTCGGGCGGCGTCGCCGACCAGGTAGGTATCGCTCCCGAAGCGGCTGAAGTAGGTCTCGATGAAGCGCTCGTCCTCGCGGTAGAGCGTGCGCAGCATCGACGGCCAGGGGCGTTTCAGCACGAGCAGACCCTGACCCTCGCGCAGCGGCTCGCCGGTTGACTCGTCGAGCACCTCGGCCTCGACCCCGGGGAAGGGCTGCGTGGCCGAGCCGGGCTTGGTGGTCGTGATGCCGGGCAGCGGCGTGATCATGATCGCGCCGGTCTCGGTCTGCCACCAGGTGTCGACGATCGGGCAGCGTTCGCCGCCGATCACCTTGTGGTACCAAAGCCAGGCCTTCGGGTTGATCGGCTCGCCCACCGTGCCCAGGAGACGCAACGAGGAGAGGTCGTGCGCGGCGGGCCACTGCGCGCCCCACTTGATGCAGGCGCGGATGGCCGTCGGCGCGCAGTAGAGGATCGTGACGCCGTAGCGCTCGACGATCTCCCACCAGATGCCCCTGTTGGGGTAGTCCGGAGCACCCTCCCACATCACCGAGGTGGCGCCGTTGCAGAGCGGGCCGTAGACGATGTAGGAGTGGCCGGTCACCCAGCCGACGTCGGCGGCGCACCAGTAGACGTCGGACTCGGGCTTGAGGTCGAAGACATAGCGGTGGGTGGCCGAGACGCCCGTGAGATAGCCGCCGGTGGTGTGCAGGATGCCCTTGGGCTTCGCGGTGGAGCCCGAGGTGTAGAGGATGTAGAGCGGATGCTCGGCGTCCAGCGGCTCGGCCGGGCACTCCGGCGCGGCGTGGGCAACGATCTCGTCGTAGAAGACGTCGCGGCCCTCGCGCATCTGGCAGGGGGTGCCCTTGCTCCTGACGACGACGATTCTCTGGAGCGTCGCCAGATCGCCCATCACCTCATCTACCCGATCCTTGACAGGCGCAGTCCGCCCCTTGCGCGCGGCGCCGTCGACGGTGACTAGCAGCTTGGCCTGCGAGAACTCCATGCGCTCGCGCACGGCCTCGGCGGAGAAGCCGCCGAAGACGACATTGTGCGGGGCGCCGATGCGCGCGCAGGCGAGCATCGCCACGACGACCTCGGGGATCATCGGCAGGTAGATCCCCACGACGTCGCCCTTGCCGACGCCCTGGTCCTTCAGAGCGTTGGCGAAGCGCTGTACGTCGGCCAGCAGCTCGGCGTAGGTGATGGGACGCTCCTCGCCGTCCTCGCCGCGCCAGTGCAGCGCCACGCGCTCGCCCAGGCCCGCCTGCACGTGGCGGTCGAGGCAGTTGTAGGACACGTTGAGCGTGCCTCCGAGGAACCACTCATAGAACGGCGGGTTGGAGTCGTCGAGCACCGTGTGCCACGGCTGAAACCAATCCAGCCGCTCGGCCTGCTCGCTCCACCAGGCGAGCGGGTCGCGCTCAGCCCGCTCGTAGACCTCCGGGTCGTTCAGCAGCGCCTGCGCCCGAAACTCGGCGGGCGGATCGAAGCGCTCGACCTCGAGCAGCTTCGCCAGCTCGTGGTCGAGTTCGTCCCCAATGGCCGGCTTGGGTTCAGTTGCCATGGCTCCTCACCTCACCTCGCTTGATATCTCGCCTGCCTCACTCCCTGCTGCCCAGCGGCATCACCGGCAGCACGGTGCGCCCGAAGGTCGAGTTTGTCACAACGGCGAAGGACGCATACCAGGCCGCAACCGCGGTGGCCAGACCCACATAGCCGCCCCAATGGGTGACCGTTGCGTGCGGGCCGACGGCGCCGATGGCCAGCAGCACGAAAGTGACGGTGAGCAGCACGAACACAGCCAGGACCGCTGCGCTGACACGCAGCGCGGCGACGGTCATGTAGGCGGTGAAGATCGCCCACGCCCACAGGTATACGCCGACGGCATGACCGGCGTTGCCGCCGATCGACTTGGCGTAGAACACCTGCAGCGCCCAGAAGGAGATCCAGAATGCGCCGAACGAGCAGAAGGCCACGGCGCCGAAGGTGTTGCCGGTGCGGAACTCCCAGATGCCGGCGATGAGCTGAACGATGCCGCCGTAGGCCAACGCCAGACCGAGCACCACGGGCACGCCCTTTTCGTTGACGAGGTTGGCGTTGAACATCGAGAGCACAAAGGTGGTCATGGCAAAGGCCGCGAGCCCGAGGGGCGCGGGATTGGCCGGCTGCCATGAGGTTGCCGGCACAGCGCTGCCCTGCATTGGCTCGCGCGGTGTAACCGACTGCGAGGAGTCGTGACGGTGGATAGATGCAGCCTCCATGGAGCCCTCCTTCGCCGCCCTCCGGGGCGGCATCGAGATGCCTGTTCGGATGGGTCGGAGAGCGCGTGCGGCGTCGGACGCCGCTGCCGTGTTCTCATCACGATTATTCCCGAACGAGGGCCAACTCAATCATCAACCCTCGGCAATCCGAACGGATTCGGCTGCGCTGGGCTACTGGCTGCGGGTGGGCCACTGGCCGCGGGTGGGCCACTGGCTGCGGGTGGGCTACTGGCTGCGCTGGCTACTTGCGCTTGCGCCGGCGCCTACTTCCGCTGCTCGGCGGCTGGGCCGGCGCAGGCGCCACGTCGCCCCGCGCTCCGCCAAGTCGCCGTCCAGCGCCGCCTCTTTTGCCCCCGGCTCCATTGGCGCCCCCGGTGCGGCGATCGGCGGGCGAGGGCCAGGGCACGGCTTCGCCGCGGGCCCAGGCTGGGGGGTCGCCGTTCGGCCAGCGTCCAAGCAGGAGAATGCCCATGGCGACGAGCCAGAAGGCGGTCACCACGTCGAGCTGCGCGACGGGCAGCAGCAGCAGCACGGCCGACACGCCACCGACAATCCCCATCCAGCGCGGCAGCAGTCCGACGCGCACGGAGCCGATCACCGTGACGATCATGCCCGCCGCGAGCACGATGCCGGCGAGCGGTATGAGAATGCCGAAGATGGTGAAGGCGGTGTTGTGGATCACAGCTTCGACGGCGCGATCGCTGAAGTCGTGACCGGTCGCGAAGTTGTGCGTGTCGATCGCCAGGACGATCTGAGTGATGAGGTTGAACACCGCCACGGTCGCCCCGCCGGCGATAACGAGCACGCGCGCCACCGGGCCGGTCTCGGGCCGGCGCAGACGGGTGGCTCCGAGCAGAAAGACCAATACCAGCACAAGTGCGGCATAGGCGAGCGCAACCAACACACCGCTCGCAAGGAGGTCGAGGGCGTGGTGGCTCTGAAACTTGATTTCGGCGGCTCTTGGGCTGATGGGCGGGCTGGGTTCGCCGCGCAGCGCGGGAGCGACGCCCTGGAGCAGGCCCACGGAGGGGATGCCGTTGAGCGCCGCGGAGACGATGATGCCGCTCAGCAGATAGAGCACCCCTCCGGCGGCGGCCGGCACGCCCAGGCGGGCGCGGCGCTCGCTCTCGCGGGCGAGCTGGCGCGAGACCTCACGGCCATCCGGTCGGGCCGGCCCGTCGATCCCCTGGCTGTCCTGCTCGCGCATCTTGGGCATTGAGCGGTGGAGTCTATGAGTTCGTCGCTACGATGACCTCATGGAGAGCGGCGGCCTAGGCGACCTGTTCGGAGACCCCGAGGAGCTGCAGCGGCGTCTGACGGAGTTCGCCTCCCAGATGCAGGGCCAGCAGCGACTGGCGTGGGCCGACAACGCGATCAAGCTGGCTGTCGACATGACGGTGGCCGCGGTCAACCGCATAAACCTGCAGGGCAGCGCGGAGGCTCAGGCACAGCAGGTCCGCGCGGTGATGGCCGTCGTCTTCCCGGAGGCCGTCACACTCGTGCGCGAGGCGCGCGAGGGGCTTCAGTAGGGTAGCCCCCTCCCCCGTCCCCCTCCTCCAGCGGCTCCTCCCCCAGCAGCACGCCGGCTCGCTCCGCACGACGCTCGGCCTCGCGCGAGGAGCGCCCCGCCGCCAGCACCTCCCTGAAGGAGCGGAAGCGGAACACGAACACCACGGCCCCCAGACCCACCAGCGCGGTGAAGACGGCGATCGCGATCTGCTGGCCCACCGAGTAGGCAGCCACCACCGCAGTGGGCGCGCTGGTGGAAAAGACCTTGACGAGCAGCGCCTGTTGCACACCGGCGCCGCCGGGCGTGAGCGGCACGGCGCCGGCCACCTGACAGACGGCGAAGACCAGCAGCACGTTCTGGACCGAGCCGCCCACGCGGAAGGCTTCGAGCAGAAACCAGAAGGCGGCGAAGCGGCAGATCCACGCGACGGCCTGCAGGGAGGCGACTTCGCGCAGGTAGCGGCGGCGGTCTGTGAGGATCGTAACCCCCTGGCGCACACGCGCCCAGAAGGCCTTGACGCGCACCGACAGCAGCGCGAACGCCGTCAGCCCGAGCACGCCCAGCGCGGTGATCAAGAAGAGGGTGAAGCGGAAGTGCTCGGCCAGATAGGAGATGTCGAAGGAACTCAGCTTGGAGAAGTCCGGGGGCTTGGGGAAGACGCCCTGTGTGAAGGCGAAGAGGAGGATCAGCACGCCCACGCATACGTCGAAGACCGACTCCACGAAGAATGCGGCCGCCACCGTCGGATAGGTCGAGCCGGGGATCGAGCTGCGGGCGAGGAAGAGCTTGATGATGTCGCCGCCGCGCGCCGGCACCACATTGTTGAAGCCCACGGCAGCGAAGTAGGCCCCCCAGATGCGCCGCCACTGAAAGGCCACCGCGGGGTATGCGGCGCGCAGGCTGTTGAAGAAGGCGCGCGAGCGCAGCGTCAGATTCAGACCGAAGAAGGCCAGACCGAGCGCCAGCGCCGCCCAGTGCACGGCGGCCAGGTCGGAGAAGAACTGCCCGGCCGCTTCGAAGAAGGCGTTGAGACTGTCGGCGATGGAGGTGGACGCCGGGGGCATGAGCACGGCTTCAAGCGTAGGGCCAGAACCCCCGGCGTGACGGAGCCCGATGCGATCGGGCTTGCTCAGATGTCGTCGTCGTCCTCTAGATCCTCTTCGTCGTCGTCCAGATCGAGGTCGTCCTCGTCAGTTCCCAGCTCCTCGTCCTCCTCCCAGTCCTCATCATCGAACTCGTGTTCGGGGCTCTCGAGGATGGTGGCCAGTGGCATGGCGCTCTCCTTTCCGTGCGGTCTCTTCGACAGGCGGTTCCTTGACAGGTGCTCCTACCCATTTCCCAGCGAGCGCGCGCATAATAGTGTCGAGTAGGTCGCTGTGCCACCCACTGGTCCACAAAGATCACAAACGTGCTGAGAGCAGCGCGCAGGCGGTGACTACGGTTGCCAGCGAGAGAGCCGCCAGCGCTCCGTCGAGCGGCGCCAGCAGGCCGGCGAGCGACAGCGGCTCGGTGCGCCCATCCGACAACGTACGCACCCCGCTGATCGCGCTCGTGCGACGGCGTAGCTCGCGTGCCGGCGAGCTTAGGCGCCGCTGGGC
This sequence comes from uncultured Solirubrobacterales bacterium, assembly GCA_963715515.1. Lineage (GTDB taxonomy): Bacteria > Actinomycetota > Thermoleophilia > Solirubrobacterales > Solirubrobacteraceae > Palsa-744. Next base: position 2,186,971 of record OY970249.1, on the reverse strand, counting down.
GACGCTCATGGCCAGACAGCCGGCACAGATCAGGAGCCCCGACAGCGAGATCTCAAGTGCGTTGACGAAGTAGCCGGTGAACGCCGGAAAAGCACCCCAGCCGACGGCGAACCAAAGATCGCTGTGCAGGCGCCCGCCCCATAGCTCGAGGTTGTAGGCGACCACGAAGAAACCGCCGGCGAGAACGAGCGGGATCAGCTCGAAGGAGACCGTGAAGACGCCGCCGACGCCAATCGCCAGCGCCCCGGCCAGGCTCACGGCGGCCAGTACGATCAGCGTACGTCTGGACAGGCTCGTGCCCAGCGGCCGATCGTGCAACTCGTCGAGGGCATGCGCGGCGACGCCGACGGCCAGCGCAAACGCGGCCAGCCCCCAGAGCAGACGATCGACGTAGATGTGCGGCGCGACGGCAGCGCCGAGGGCGAAGTAGCTGAGATGCCAGGCCGTGTAGGGCGGGTGCAGCAGCGTAAGCACGTCGCGCCAGCCGCCGCCGGCACCGAGCGCGTAGAACGCCGGGCGCTCAGGCCTGGTAGGCATCGCCGCGTGCGGAGCTGTTCGCGAACGTCACGATGCTGCCGCCGAGAACGCTCCGGTCGCGGAAATCACGACGCCGCCACCGAGCCCGAGCGAGTCGCGGACATCACGACGCCACCACCGAGCCCGAGCGAGTCGCGGACATCACGACGCCGCCGCCAAGGCTCATACGCCGCACCTCGACATCCTCGAGCCCGGCGTCGTGCCAGTACGCGACGATCCGCTCCAGCGGGTGGCGATCGTAGAAGCCGGCGATGCTGGGCCCGAGAAAGCGCCCCACCTCCATCCAGTCGCGCGAGACGACGCGCCCCAGCGTGGGCAGACCGATCGCGGTGTACAGGCGCCACGCAACGCGCGCGGCCGGACGTGGGGGAACGCCGAACTCCAGCGAGGCGACGCGCCCGCCGGGACGAACGACACGCGCCAGCTCGCGCAGCGTCGCGCGCGGATCCTCGACGTAGCGAAGCAGATATGTAAAGGTGAGCGCATCGAAGCTGGCGTCGGCGAACGGCAGCTCCTCGGCCTGCCCCAGGACAAGCTCCACGCGCGCATCGAGCGACGGCTGAGCGGCGAAGCGCGCGCGGGCCGCGGCCAACATCTCGGCGCTCTGATCGAGACCGACCACAGAGCAGCCGCCGCGCGCGAGCAACTCGGCGGCGACCATGCCCGTTCCGGTGGCAACATCGAGCACGCGGTCACCAGCGGCGGGCGCGACGGCACTCACGAGCGCGCGGCGCCAGCGGGGGTCCTGGCCAAAGCTCAGTGCCGTGGCCACCTGGTCGTATCGTCGCGGCAGACCACGAAAAAGCTCGAGCGCCTGGCGCTTGCGAGCCGAATCGACGTGGCCCGCCGCTGTGGGGAAATCCGAACTCATGTTGCCTGCCGAGAGGCTAGCGTGCGGTACAACTGACCGATGGCACCCCGCTCCACGCGCTCCGCGGGCCTTACCGTGGCGGTCACCGGTCCAACCGGCGAGATCGGCCAGGCGGTCGTCGCGGCGCTCGAGCGCTCGCGCGAGGTGGGACGCATTCTCGGCATGGCGCGTTAACCTTTCGATCCGGCGGAGCGAGGCTGGAAGAAGGTCTCCTATAGGCAGGGTGACGTGCTCGACGGCACTGCGGTGGCAGACCTGGTGAAGGACGCCGATGTCGTGGTGCATCTGGCCTTCATCATCGTGGGCGGGCCCAAGGAGAGCCGTGCGGTCAACCTGGACGGCTCGCGCAACGTGTTCGAGGCGGCCGTCACGGCGGGTGTGCAGCGCATCGTCTACGCATCCTCGGTGGCGGCCTACGGTTTCCACGGCGACAATCCACAGCCGCTCACCGAGGAGGTCCCGGCGAGGGGCACCGCCGCGCACCACTACTCGGCCCAGAAGGCCGAGGTCGAGGCGCTGCTGTACAAGACCCTTGAGGGCACCGCAACCGCGGCCTACGTCCTGCGTCCGTGCATCGTCGGAGGGCGCGATGCACCGCTGCTGATCGACAGCCTGCCCTATACGCAGATCTCAGAGCGGCTGCCGCGGCCGGTCCTGAGCCTGCTCGACGGCGTGCCGATCCTCAAGCCGGTGCTGCCCGATCCGGGCACGCACTTTCAGCTCGTGCACCACGACGACGTGGCCAGCGCGATGCGTGCCGCGGTGCTCGGCCGCGGCACGCCTGGCGTCTACAACCTCGCCGGGCCCGGCCGGCTCACCGTCGCAGAGCTGGCAGGCGAGCTGGGCTGGTACTCGATCCCCGTGCCCGACCTGGCCGTCGATGCGGTGGCGGAGATGGTCGCACGCCTGGGCTTCCTGCCGGCCCAGATCCAGTGGGTCGCGGCATTCCGCGAGCCGGTCATCATGGACACGGCCAAGGCGCGCCGCGAGCTTCGCTGGCGTCCTCGATACACCGCGCTCCAGACCCTGCGCGAGACGATCGCGGCGGCACGGCTGGGGCGCTTCGTCCGGTAGGAGAGCTTGGCCGCTGGGGAGCTTGGGAGCTTTCCGATGGCCTGTGTCTCAGAAAAATTCTTTCAACGATGGCGGTCATCGCCAGCGGCGGATTGAGCGATCGCCAGCAGCAGATTGAGCAGGCGAGCATGACAAGCAGTTTTAAAACGATTTCTTTATGCGGGACCGTTGGTGTATGCTAGCCGGTCTTGTTATGACTGCTTATCGGGAAGGGGATGTTTGATGTTTAGGTTGAAGGTTGTTGTTGGTGTTGTCGTCAGCCTGTGTACTTTGGCCTGGTTAGCCTCGCCGGCGTTGGCCGTGGAAGAAGAAGTGTTTGTCAAAGTCGGCCACACAGTACAAGCGAAAGTCGGGGAGGTGATGGTGTCAGTGACTGGTGCGTTTCTCCTTTGCGCGGGTGCCTCTGGGAAAGGGAGTGTCATCAGCTCGAAACAGATGAAACTCGAAACCACGCTCTCATCTTGCACGACATATCTTGGAGAAAAAGAAGAAGGACTGAAAGCAACGGTTACGAGTTGCGGATTTAGCCTCAGCCCTGAAGGTACTGCCACGCTGGAAAAAGGATGTCATATCGAATCTACGGGGTGCGTGATTGAACCCTCAGAAACGGAAAATAAAAACCTTGAGGAAGTCGGCTACTTTACGACTAAAGAAGTAGAAGAAGGCGAAAAACCTTATGCTTCAGTGCTCTTCTTCAACATCGGAGAAATCACCTACAAAGCCAAAGGTATAACATGTGAACTAGCTGGTATCAAAGGCGGGAAAGGAGGCGAACTGGTGTCGTTAACCGAGGGGAGCGAGGAAGGGGCCCAGGTTGTCGACAATAGATTCTTTGAAGTAAAACCAGACACGCCAGCCGCGAGTAGGAAAATAGAAATGAAAAGCGCGACTGCTCAGGTCTTTACGTTCAGGGGCAAAGTTGGGAAAATCAATTGTGCTGAAATGAAACTTTCGGGGACCGTCCCTGCGACTGTCACTACGACTAGGTTCCTCTCGTTCACTACGATCGTGTTTGGCAGCTGCACTACTAACATCTTGGGCGCGAACGAAAGCATGACCGTCACAGTCGCTCCTGGGTGTGAATTAACGCCGTTTGTTTACCCCGGCAAAGCGATCTCGCCAAGAAGTGGGTCCATCGGCTTGACAGGGAACTGCCTAAAATTCAAAGTAGGACAGTGTGCGATTGTCATGGGAGCGACGGGAATCTCGACTATTACGGCGGCCACATACGTAAATGCTGTTGGCCCACCGGCAACGGTGACCATGAAAACGGAAAGAACAGGAGAGCCCGGGTTTTCGTGGTTTCCCACCTCTATTGAAGGGAAATGCCCCGACGAGCCGTATCTAGAATTCGGCGTCGTATACAAAGGAGAAAACAAAATAAAAGCTGAATTCAACAACAGCACCAGCGCCGACATCAAAATCATTTAGCCGTATAAAGACCCCAAAGCCAGAGCCTCGGCCCGCAGATAGCATACGGCGGGCAAAGAGAGCACAGGCTTGAACATGTCCTCCGAGCTGAGTGGGACCGCGGTTTCGAAGCGCGGGCCCACTCAGTGAGCCGGGCTACGCGGCCTATACGACCGGCGGACCGGCCTCCTCGAGCGCCTTCAGCACAAGCTCGTCGTGCTCCGCCGGCTTGACCTTGCGCAGCACGCTGGTGACGCGGCCGTCGGAGTCGATGACGAAAGTGGTGCGCTCGTTGCCCCAGTATGTCCGCCCATACATCGACTTCTCCACCCAGACGCCATAGGCGTCGGCCACGGCGTGACCCTCGTCGGCGAGGAGCGAGAAGTTCAGGTTCTGCTTGTCATGGAACTTCTTCACCTTGGCCACTGGATCGGGGGATATGCCGAGCACCGTGGCGCCCGCGTGCTCGTAGTCTTGATGGCGGTCGCGCACGCCGCAGGCCTGCGTGGTGCAGCCGGGTGTGTCGGCCTTGGGGTAGAAATAGACGACGGCGGGACGTCCGCGGAAGTCGGAGAGCTTCACGATGCGCCCATCCTGGTCGGGAAGCTCGAAGTCGGGGGCCGCTTGTCCTTGCTCGATCATGGGCTGCATCCTAGAACGGATGCGCTCGGAGTGGTTGTCGATGCCCTCGAAGCGGGTGTCCCGGGGCGCCTACTTCTGTCGATGCCCTTGGAGCTGGTGTCCCGGAACGCCTACTTCAACAGTCGCGATAGACGCCGGTCCTTGAGCACGCGACCGTCGGTCTGGCAAGTCGGGCAGTAGGCGATCGTGTAGTCCTCGAAGTGCACGGCCTCGAGCGTGGTCGCACAGCGCGGGCAGGGCTCACCCTCATGGCGGTGCACGCGCAGCGGCATCGGCAGCTTGTCGGGGACGGGCAGCACGACGACCTGCTCGTAGTGCTCGATTGCGCCGCCCAGGACACCCACGATGGCCTCGCGCAGGCGCGCGACCTCCTCGCCCTCCAGATCGCCTCCTCGCTTGAACGGCGACAGCCGGGACTCCCACAGGATCTCGTTCGACCCACGAGCGCCCGATGCCGGCGATGGTGCGCTGGTCGCGCAGCACCCCGTGCAGCGGCCGTGACGCCCGCAGCAGCTCCGCCAGCGCCGGCGGCTCCGGTGGGTCGGGCCACGCTTCGGGCCCGAGCTTGGCCACGGCCTCATCGCGCTCCACGTCATCGACACTCAGCAGCTTGACCCAGGCGGCCTGCTTGGAGCCGAACTCGCGCAGACGCAGCTCGCGCCCGTCCTCGAGGCGTACGAGCAGCCTGGACGTGCGGTCGCGGGGGCCGGCGGGTTTGTCATAGAGCTGCAGCCGGCCGGCCGACATGAGGTGGATCAGCAGCGCCAGATCCCCGCCGACGTTCACCAGAAGATTCTTGCCGCGCCTGCCGACGCCTGCAACCTCGCGGCCCGCCAGTACCGACAGCGGCGGGGAGTAGGTCTTCAGAGCGTTGATACCCGGGGCGAGCGCCGATTGAATCGTCGCGCCCCGCAGAGCCTCGTTCAGCCGGCGCGCGACGATCTCGACCTCGGGCAGCTCCGGCATGGCCCAATCGTAGGGCGATGCCGAAGCCGGACCGGAGCCTGTCTGGACAGGAGCCTGTCTGGAGTGACGGACCTTCGGGCCACTGAGGAACGACTGACCGTCGGCCCCGACAAGAGTGGCGTACCTGAGACTAGGAGGCGTGGATCGGCGGTCCTTCGTAGGCCACGCCCGCCGGACTCTTCCAGCGCACCCGCCAGGCCGTCCCCTGGACGCTGGAGCTGAAGCTCCAGTCGCCGAGAGCGTCGGTGGAGACGTTCTTCAACACGCGCCACTTGTGCGAGCCGCGCGGCTGCACGAGCACGGTCGCCGACGTGGGCCCCAGAGTGGGCCGCACGAGACCCCACAGCGAGAAGCGATGCCGGCTCTTGGAGACGACCAGCGGGATGGGCCACCCGAAGTAGAGCGGCTTGGGCTGGCCGTTGACGTAGTCGAGGCCGGTCTGAAAGCGCACGACTCCGCCGTGCACGCTGGATCCGGGGGCACCGCCGAGGGGATCGTCGCGCAGGAGGTACTGCGAGAAGGCGGCGACGCGTGGGTTCGACCAGGCGATGTGCTCGGCGATGGCGTCATATTCGGCCTGCTTGGCCACGGATACGCCGAGGAAGCGGTTGGGCTTGCTCTGCACGCCGAACTCCGTGAGATAGATCGGCATCCCCGCGCGGATGGCGTGCGCGCGGGCGGCGAGATCCAGGGCGCGGGACAAGCGCGAGAGCGAGCCGATCATCACGTCGTCGGGGTTGGGCGGCACGTAGAAGGGACCGGCGGGGATGGTGTAGGCGTGGTGGGCATAGCCGTAGGCCGGCAGCGAGCCGCAGGAGCCGGCCTTGCGGTAGTGCGTGTTGAGGCAGAGCACGCCGCGCAGGAAGGCCAGCGGGGCGACGTCGTGCAGCGGCCCTTCGCGGCGGGTGACCGTGTCGGAGCCGGTGGGCGCGGTTTCACCCATCAGCACCTTGGGATTGGCCAGGCCGGCGGCCTTCAGGCCGTTGTAGCCGGCCTGGAAGAGCGCGCGATAGATGCGCGGCGAGGCGGGCTGCCCGTGCGAGTTGAACTGGGGCTGCAGGAAGGCGGGGTGATTGGCCTCGTTCCAGATCGCGAACAGCGACACCTTGGAGCTGTAGTGGCGCCCGACGGCGGTCATGAACTGTTCAAAGTCCTTGGCATTGGGGCTGGTGATGTGGTCGCGGTGCGTGGAGGTGGCCCACTCGGGCACGGGCGAGGTGACCGTCAGGAGCACCTGCCAGTGCAGCCGCTGCGCTTCGGCGATCACGGCGTCATATTCTTCCCAGTGGTAGCTCGCGGGATTGGTGGCGTCGAAGCTGGGCTCCCGAGCGCTGTTGGCGCCGGGCGCGACTTCGGCCCAGGCAAGCTCCAGACGCAGTGCCTTGACGCCGAGATGCTGCATCTGCAGCAGCGCCGCGGGGCGTGTCTGCGGATTGAGAAGCTGCGTGGGGTCCTCGAAATAGACGGCCTCGTTGTGCGAGGCCAGCGCCTGACCGGCGCCCGCGGCGCCGAGCGCGGTGAGGGCGAGGAGCAGTGTGAGAAGCGTGGAGAGGAGCGTTTTGGCTTTGGGCATGGTGGCTAAGACACGGTTGCGTAGGGGAGGTTGCGGTCTCCGACGATCAAAAAGCGCCGAGAGTCCGCATCCCTCGATTGCGGGGCCGAGCGCGCCGCGAGCCGGCGGCGGTCCCGATAGCGTGGGGCCGGTGAGTCCAGCAAATGCACCGGACGACATCGTAGAGACCCATGCGCAGGCACGCGCAAACGCGCGTGTGCCGCTGCTCGTGCTGGAGCCGCTGCAGGAGTTCCTTGACGCCAATGGCCTCGGCGAGGGCGCCATCGAGGCGGAGCCGATCGGCGAGGGGCACTCCAACGTCACCTATCTGCTGCGGCGCGAGGACGGAGGCGAGCTGGTGCTGCGCCGCCCGCCGCGGCCCCCGCTGCCACCCTCGGCGCACGACGTCCTGCGCGAGGCGCGTCTGCTGGGGGCGCTGTGGGAGACACCCGCACGCGTGCCGAGGGTCGTGGCGGTGTGCCCGAGCGAGGAGGTGATCGGCAGCCCGTTTTATTTGATGGAGAGGGTTGCCGGCGAGGTGATCACATCGAGCGTGCCGAGGGCATTGGACGCGCCGCTGGAACGTCGGCGGATCGCGCAGGAGCTGATCCAGGCGCTCGTCGAGATCCATGCGGTGGATTGGCAGAAGGCAGGACTGGAGGGCTTTGGCAAGCCGACGGGCTATCTGGAGCGCCAGCTGCGGCGCTTCGGGGGGCTGTGGGAGCTGAACAGGACGCGTGAGATACCCGCTGTGGAGCGCGTGGCGGCGTGGCTGGCCGAGCACCGTCCGGAGAGCCCGGAGGCGACGATCGTGCACGGCGACTATCGGCTGGGCAACACGATGTACGCGGCAGACGCGCCGGCCCACCTGGAGGCGGTGCTGGACTGGGAGATGGCGACGATCGGCGACCCGCTGGCGGATGTGGGCTACCTGTGCATGATGTGGACCGAGCGGGGCGACCCCGAAGAGGGCATGCGCGAGCATCTGGGAAAGGTCACGCGCGCAGAGGGCTTCCCCACGCGCGAGGAGCTGATCGCTTACTACGAGGAGTTGTCGGGACGCTCGATGCGGGACCTGCGCTGGTATACGACGCTGGCGCTGTGGAAGTCGGTGGTGTTCATGGAGGGCAACTACCGGCGTGCCGTGGCGGGCACGACCGACGACCCCTATCTGAAGCAGTTCGGCGAGGGTGTGGTGGAACTGGCCAGGCAGGCAGAGGAGGTGGCGTATGGCGGCAGTTGAGGGCGGACCTGTCGAGCCGGTTGACGACGGCCCTGCCGAGGTTGACGGCTCCGTCAAAGCAACTGATGGCAGTTCCCTCGATGGCCGTACGGGCCTGCTGATCGACTGGGGTGGCGTGTTGACCACGAACCTCTTCGCGTCCTTTCACGCCTACTGCATACAGAGCGAGATCGACCCGCAGCAGCTCCTCGCGCGCTTCCGCAGCGATGAGCACTTCCGCGAGCTGCTGATCGCATTGGAGAAGGGCACGCTGGAGGAGACGGAGTTCGAGCAGCGCTTCGCCTCGATGCTGGGTGTGACGCCCGAGGGCTTGGTCGACGGCCTCTTCGCCGGCGTGGGACCGGACGAGGCCATGATCGAGGCCGTGCGGCGCGCGCGCCAGGCCGGCGTACGCACCGGGCTTATCAGCAACTCGTGGGGCACCCACCGCTACCCCCATGAGCTGTTCGAAGAGATCTTCGACGGCGTCGTGATCTCCGGCGAGGAGGGCATGCGCAAGCCGTCGCGGCGGATGTATGAATTGGGAGCCGAGCGCGCGGGCGTCGCGGCGGATCGGTGTGTCTACGTGGACGACCTCCCCTTCAACCTGCCACCGGCCGAGAAGTTGGGGATGGCTACCATCCATCACACCGCCGCAGACACGACGGTGCCCGAGTTGGAACGCCTGCTGGGTATGCCGCTGAGCGCCTAGCCGTAGTTCCAAGCGCCCCAGCCGTCGCCCAGCCGTAGCTCCGCAGCGCCAGTAGGCCCAGGATCTTAGTTCCGAGCCTCCCGGGAGCGGAGGATGTTTACTGACAGTGCTTGAGAACTACACCTAGCGTTCGTCGGACAGCCCCTTGCCGCGCCCATACATGAACTTGAAGAGACGCCCGAGCATACGGCTGGTCTTGGCCTTGTAGGGGAACATGTGCACCTCGCGCTTGAGCGCCAGGCGCGGCGTGACGACGATGGCCTGCTGGGCGCAGAACTTGCGGATCCCGCCGGCACCGTGGCGCGATCCCAGACCGGAGGCCTTGGCGCCGCCCATCGGCAGCTCGAGCACGGTGTAGTTGATCAGCGCGTCGTTGACGTTGGCGGCACCTGCCTCCAGACGCCGTGCGACGGCCTCGCCGCGGGCGGTATCGCGCGAGAAGACCGAGGCGCCGAGGCCGTAGGGAGAGTCGTTGGCCAGGCGCACGGCCTCATCGGCGTCGCTGACCTTCATCACCGGCAGCGTCGGGCCGAAGGTCTCCTCGGTCATGATCTTCATCGTGTGGTCGACGTCGACGAGCAGCGTCGGCGCGTAGAAGCGCCCGCCGCCGCCCTCGACACGGTGGCCGCCGACAAGCACGCGCGCGCCCTTGTCGAGCGCATCGCCAACGTGGTCTTCGATCGTCTCCAACTGCGGCGCGAAGGTGATCGCGCCGACCTCCACCGAGCCGGGGCCGTGCGGGGCGCCGACGCGCAGCGCGCCGATCTTCTCGGAGACCTTGGCGACGAACTGGTCATAGACGGGCTCCTCCACATAGACGCGCTCGATCGAGATGCAGGTCTGGCCGGCGTTCTGCATCGAGTAGTAGACAGCCGTGTTGGCGGCGCGCTCGAGGTCGGCGTCGGAGAGCACGATCATCGGGTCCTTGCCGCCTAGCTCCAGCGCGCAGGGGATCAGGCGCCGCGCGGCAGTCTCGGCGACCTTGCGTCCGGTGCGGGTGGAGCCGGTGAACATGATCATGTCGACCTCCTCCGCCAGCGCGGCGCCGGTCCCGCCGCGGCCGGTGGCGACCTGGAAGACGTCCTCGGGCAGCCCCGACTCGCGCAGGCCTTCGGCCAACAGAAGCGATGTCAGCGGCGTCACCTCGGAAGGCTTGAGGATGACGCTGTTACCGGCTACCAGCGCCGGGATGCAGTCGCCGAAGGAGTTTGTCAGGGGGTAGTTCCATGGCCCGATGACGCCAATCAGGCCCAGCGGGCGGTAGCGCAGGAGCAGCTTCTTGCCCTTGACCAGGAGCTGGCTGGAGCGCACGCGCTCGTCGGCGAGGTACTTGGGCGCGTTCTCAGCCCAGAAGCCGAAGGCGTTGGCGGCGTAGGCGATCTCGGCAAAGACGGCATCCTCGTAGGTCTTGCCGGTCTCCGAGACGATCGTGTCGATCACGCGCTGCTGGTTGTCCATGAGCCACTTCTGCGCCCGCTTGAGCACACGCGCGCGCGCCTCGAAGCCGAAGGCCTCCCAGCTCTGCTGGGCGGCGCGGCCGCGACGGGCCAGCTCCGCGACGGCGTCGGCACCGAGGTCGGGCACCGTGCCCACGATCTGCCCCGTGGCGGGGTTCTCGACCGGGATCTCCGCGCGAGCGGAGACCGCGCCGTTGCCGGTGTGCGTTGTGTGCTGCTCGACGGTCGCCATTCTCGCTCGGCCTCCCAAGTCTCGTTTCGCTTGTCGTGACTGGCACTAGAGAGGGCCCGGCTTGTCGGCCTGCGGCCGACGGCACGACCCTCTCGGGAGACAGGCTACACCCGTTTGGCCGTCGGGCCAGACGGATTGGCCTCGCCACGATCGGGTTCTTCAAGCCCGCGCCACAACCGGGCGCGCCAGCCGTGCTCAGTCGGAAAGCTCGATCGAGGCGATCCCAATCGGCTCACTGGGGCGGTCGCCACCCTCGGTGGAGACACCCTCGAGGCTGTCGACGACATCCATGCCTTCGCTGACCTGCCCGAAGACCGTGTGCTTGCCATCTAGCCAGGGGCACTTATCGGCGGTGACGATGAAGAACTGCGAGCCATTGGTATTGGGGCCGGCGTTGGCCATCGCCAGCGCGCCGCGCACGATTTTGTGGGTGTTGAACTCGTCCCCGAAGGTGTAGCCCGGGCCACCGGTGCCGGTGCCCTGAGGGCAGCCGCCCTGGATCATGAAGTCCTTGATGACGCGATGGAAGAGGAGCCCGTCGTAGAAGCCCTCGGAGGCGAGCTTGCGGAAGTTCTCGACGGTCTTGGGCGCGTCGGCGTCGAAGAGTTCGAAGACGATCGCGCCGTTAGTGGTCTGCATTGTTGCGGTGGACATCTGGGCAGCTCAACTCCTCTGGTCGCTCTCTGTATGCGGGTGAGCGCGCCACGATAGCGGCGCTTATCGCACGCCTGCTCGGCGCCCCTTCGAGTCGGGCAGGGCGGCGGTAGCGATACCCTCGCTCGCGGCGACGGTCAGCAAGGGGCCGTCAGAGCTGGCGATTCGCCCACCCACCGGAGCGCTCGCCACGAGAACGGCGTCGGCGAGCGAGATCGGGCAGCGGGAGCGGTGATAGTGAGCGGCACGAATTTCGCCCGCGCGCCAGGCTTGAGCGGGTCCGAGCGGGAGCAGTATCAGGCTCTTTGCCAGCAGGCCCTCGATCACCGGTCGTGTTCGCTCGATTCCGAGGTCATAGCGCCGCTTGAGTCGGTCTATCCCCTCGGCGAGATTGAGGGTGGTCATTGCCGCACCACGGTTCAGCATCTCCTGTACCTCACCGGCCGCGGGCTCGGCCCCGAGGAGCGCGATCAGCGCCGAGGCGTCGATCAGGGTCGTTACCGAGGACTCAGCCGCGTCAGCGGCTGTCGCGCTCTTGGACATCCAGTTCCTCCTCGCGATCCAAGCGCTTGGCTTCCTCAGAGCCGAGCACGCCGATCTGTGTGGCGAATACTCCTACGGCGGCCGCTACTGGATCGTCTGGAACCGGGCGCAGCACAACGTGGTCGCCGCGATCTTCAGCAAGGACGGTTCGGGTACGCCAACGCTTGCGCACCGCCGCCGGGACGGAAATCTGACCCCCGCTGGATATCACAAGCCGCTTTGCCATGGCCATTACAAGATACCATGAGACTCGACCTACCCCACCTACCCCACCTACCCCACCTTCTCCAACCGCAGCGAGCGTCCGCGCAGCGTGTGCCCGTCGAGCGCCGCGATCACGCGGTCGGCCTCGACGGCGGGCACGGAGACGAAGGAGAAACGGTCGAGCACGAGCACGTCGCGGACGGCCTCGCCGTCGAGGCCGACGACGGAGGTGACCGCGCCGACGATATCGGCCACGCGCACGCCGGTGGCGCGGCCGCTGCCCACCATCAGCTTCACGTAGGGCTCCTCGCCGTTGCGCGAGATGCGCGGCTTGGAGTGGCGCCGGGGGCGCTCGCGCACGAGCGTGGGCGCGCCCACGGCGCCCTTCTCCCAGGGCGTGATCGACGTGCCGATATGGCGCTCGATCGCCTCCAGCTCGCGCTTCTGGCGAGGCTCCACGAAGGTGATGGCCCGGCCGCTGCGCCCGACCCGCCCTGTACGCCCAATCCTGTGCACGTAGGTATCCGGAGAGGTGGGCACGTCGTAGTTGACGACGTGAGTGACTGTCGAGATGTCGAGGCCGCGAGCAGCCACGTCGGTCGCCACGAGGATCGGCACGCGCCCGCCTTTGAAGGCCAGCATCACCCCATCGCGCGAGCCCTGGGACATGTCGCCGTGCAGCGCGCGCACGTTCATGCCGCGGTCGCGCAGCGTGCGGAAGAGCTGGTCGCAGCGGATCTTCGTGCGTACGAAGACGATCGCCTGAGAGGGCGACTCGTCGCGCAGGACCTCCACGAGTTTGTCGGGCTTCTCGCGAGTCTCCGCCGGCAGCTGGAACTGCGCGACGGTGTCGATCGTGAGCGTGGCGGCCTTGACCTTGATCGTCACCGGCTCGTAGAGGTAGCCGTCCGCGAGCTTGCGGATCGGCGGCGGCATGGTGGCCGAGAACAACGCCGTCTGGCGGCCCGAGGGCGTCATCGAGAGAATCCGCTCGACGTCCTCCAGGAAACCCAGGTCGAGCATCTCATCGGCCTCGTCGAGCACGACGAAACGGCAGTCGTGCAGCACGAGCGAGTGGCGCGAGATCAGATCGAGCACGCGTCCGACGGTGCCCACGACGATGTGCCCGCCGGCGCGCAGCTGCGCCTGCTGGGTGCGGATCGGGGCGCCGCCGAAGACAGCGACTACGTCGACGCCGCTGTGCGCCCCGTAGGTGCGCAGCGCCTGCGTGACCTGGATGCAGAGCTCGCGCGTGGGTGTCAACACCAGCGCCTGCGGCTCGCGCACGTCGGAATCGATGTACTGAACGATCGGCAGCCCGAAGGCCGCCGTCTTGCCGGTGCCAGTCTGTGCCTGGCCGATCACGTCGCGGCCTTCCAGGAGCGGCGGGATCGCCTGTTCCTGGATCGGGCTCGGCGACTCGTAGCCCACGTCGCGTAGGGCATGGAGGGTGTGCTCGGAGAGACCTAGCTCGGCGAAGGACTTGGGCATTCGAGGCGAGAGCTTACGGGGTGAGCAGCGTCGGGCAAGCCGACGCCCTCGACGCCGCGCTCCTAAGACACGCTCAGGCGGTGGGATCCAACAGCAGCTTGCCAGTGGTGCGCCGCTCGCGCAGGTCGATCTGAGCCTGGGCGGCATCTGAGAGCGGGTAGGTGTGTCCGACAACCGCCAGCAGCTCGCGGCGCGCGGCGCGCGCGAACAGTTCGGCGAGCGCTCCGGAAAACATCTTAGGGTGACTCAGGCAGTGGAACAGGTAGAAGCCGACGATCGAGCGCGAGTGGCGCAGCAGCGATCCGGTGGAGATCCGATTGGGCTCCTGGGAGGCGATCCCGCAGACGACGATCCGCCCGAAGTGGGCGAGCGCGCGGTAGGACGCGTCGAAGACGGCGCCGCCGGCCATGTCGAAGACGACGTCCACCTCGCGACCTCCGTTGGCCTCGATCAACCGCTCGGTCAGACCCTCGGGAGCAGGGTCGACGGCGATGTCGGCGCCCAGCTCCAGCGCGAGCTGGCGCTTGTCCTCGCTGGAAGCCGTCGCGATCACGCGCCCCGCTCCCAGGGGTCGGCCGAGCTGAACCGCCAACGAGCCCACGCCGCCGGCGGCGGCGTGCACGACCACGCTCTCCCCCTCGGCCACGCGGCCGGCGGTGCGGTAGAGGTGCCAGGCCGTCAGGCCCTGCACCATCAGCGCCAGGGCAGTGCCGTCATCGAGCGCGTCGGGAATCGGGAACGCAAGGTGGGCGGGCGCCGTGGCGTACTCGGCATAGCCTCCGCTGCCGGTCAGCGCGACGACGCGCTCGCCGGTGTCCTCGCGCACGCCGGCGGCCTCGCTGCCGGGCACGAGCGGGAGGGCGGCCTTCTGCACATAGGAGTTGGTGCGCGTGTGCACGTCGGCAAAGTTCAGGCCGGCGCGATTGACGCGGATCAGCACCTCACCGGGAGCGGGCTCGGGGATCGGCAGCTCCACCAGTTTAAGCACCTCCGGTCCGCCGAACTCGGTCATCTGGATGGCGCGCATTGGGGGCAGGCTATAGGGTGCCCACCATGTCCATAACCGTCGTGGGTTCGATCGCGTATGACACAGTGACGACGCCCTTCGGCGAGCGCGACCGAATGCTGGGCGGCGCGGCGGTGCACTTCGCCTTGGCGGCCTCGTTCTTCGAGGAGGTCAGGATGGTGGGCCCGGTGGGCGAGGACTTCGGCGAGCACGAGCTGGACGTGATGCGCCATCGCGGCGTGGACATCTCCGACGTGGAGAGGGTGCCCGGCGGCAAGACCTTCTTCTGGCGAGGCAAGTACGGCTGGGATCTGAACTCGCGCGAGACCCTGGACACGCAGTTGGGCGTGTTCGAGGGCTTCCAGCCCAAGCTCTCGGCGGAGTCGCGCGCGAGCGACGTGCTGTTCCTGGCCAACATCCAGCCCGACCTGCAGCGCGAGGTGCGCGCGCAGCTGCCAGAGGCGCGCTTCGTGGCGCTGGACTCGATGAACCTGTGGATCGAAGCGGCGAGGGATTCGCTGGTGAAGGCGATCAAGGAGAGTGACTGCCTGATCCTCAACGACAGCGAGCTGCGGCAGCTCACGGGCAAGTCCAGCCTGTATGCGGCGGCGCGCGAGGTGCTTTCGTGGAGTCCGCCCCACCCGCGGGTGATCGTGGCCAAGCAGGGCGAGTACGGCGCCGCGCTGGTCACCGAGGATGGCTTCTTCTCGCTGCCGGCCTTCCCGCTGGAGCAGGTGGTGGACCCGACCGGCGCCGGCGACACCTTCGCCGGGGGCTTCGTGGGCTACCTGGCAGCGCACTCCGACCAGGAGTTCTCCGAGGAACTGCTGCGCCAGGCGATGGCCCACGGCACGGCGCTGGCGTCGTTCAACGTCGAAGAGTTCGGCACCGAGCGCATCGAGCGGCTGTCGGGCGGCGAGATCGTCGCAAGGGTGCGCCAGCTGCGCGAGTTCACTCAGTTCTCAGCCGCAGCGGTACCGCTGCGCGACTGAGAGATGCCGCTCCGCGCCGGCGACTGACAACCTGACAATCAACTCCCGGGCGCCGGCATCCCTCAGGCCCCCGTATCTGACGGAATAACCCTCGCTCCTTGCCGTAGCGCGAAAACGGGTATACGATCGAGGAGAGTGGATGCTTGGACCTTCATCTGGCTGATGCTGATCCTGAAGATCCCCGTCGTGGGGCTGCTGCTGCTGGTGCGATGGGCGATCAAGCAGACGCCTGAGGAGGTACCGGGCGAGGACGACGGCGGCATCGCATTCGATCCTGGCGCCCGTCCACGGCATCCGGACCACCCGCGGCCGCGCCTGCCGCGCAGCCCGCGACGCGGCCCGCACCGCGATGCTCCGGCACCGCTGGCCCCCCGGCGTGTGCGCACGGTGGTTGCTCACACGCGGCTGACGCAGCGTTGATGCGCCGGGCATCGGTACTGTCCGCCGCGTGAGCCAACCCCCCTGCTCCGTCCTCTCTGACGCGACGATCGTGCGCCTGGTGGCCGCGGGGCGCATCAAGATCGACCCTTGGGACGAGGGGCTGGTGCAGCCGGCCAGCGTTGACCTGCGCCTGGGGGCGAGCTTTCGCGTGTTCAGCAACCACAAGATCACGGCGATCGACCTGCGTGACCCGCCGCAGGGACTGACAGAGCAGGTCGTGCCACCCGAGGGCGAGCCGTTCGTGATCCACCCGGGCGAGTTCTGCCTTGGCAGGACGCTGGAGCATGTCGAGCTGCCGGACGACATCGTGGCCCGCATCGAGGGCAAGAGTTCGCTGGGAAGGCTGGGTCTGATCGTGCACGCAACGGCTGGCTTCTGCAACCCGGGCTGGAAGGGCACGCTGACGCTGGAGCTGAACAACCTGACGCGCGTGCCGATCAAGCTCTACCCCGGTCTACCGATCGCGCAGCTGTCGTTCATGACGCTCGACGCGCCTGCGCAGAGGCCCTACGGACACGAGAGCCTGGGGAGCCACTACCAGGGTCAGGTAGAGGCGACGGAGAGCCGCTACGGTGTAGCCAAGGCCAGTTGATAGGAGGACAAATGGGGACCGAGACGCAGGCTCTGAAGGAAACGACCGAAGGCACGCAGACGCAGGGCGCGCAGAACGGCAAGAACGCGCAGGGCACGCTGACGGTGACGGACAGCCGCACGGGCCGAAGCTACGAGCTGCCGATCACCGACGGCACGGTGCGCGCGATGGATCTGCGCCAGATCAAGACGGACGAGACGGACTTCGGGCTGATGGCCTATGACCCGGCGTACACCAATACGGCGGCGTGCCGCAGCGCGATCACCTATATCGACGGCGAGGCCGGCGTTCTGCAGCACCGCGGCTATGCGATCGAGGAGCTGTGCGAGCACTCCACCTACCTGGAGGTGGCATACCTGCTGATCCACGGCGAGCTGCCCACCAAGACCCAGCTGGAGCAGTGGGTATACGAGGTGACGATCCATACGTTCGTGCACGAGAACGTCAAGGACTTCATGCAGGGCTTCCGCTACGACGCCAACCCGATGGGGATGCTGGTGGCCTCGGTGGGCGCCCTGTCGACGTTCTACCCGGACGCCAACCAGATCCACGACGACGACGTGCGGGCGATCCAGATCATCCGGCTGCTGGCGAAGATGCCGACGCTGGCGGCGTTTGCGTTCCGGCACAACATGGGCCAGCCCTACGTGTACCCCGACAACGACCTCCTCTACGCGGGCAACTTCCTGGGGATGATGTACAAGATGACGGAGTTGAAGTACCAGCCGGACCCGCGGCTGGAGAAGGCGCTCGACGTCCTCTTCATCCTCCACGCCGACCACGAACAGAACGCCTCGACGAGCGCGGTGCGCTCGGTGGGCTCGACACAGGTGGACCCCTACTCGGCGGTGGCGGCCGGCGTGGCGGCGCTGTACGGGCCGCTGCACGGCGGTGCCAACGAGCAGGCGCTGCGGATGCTGAGACGGATCGAACGCGTGGAGAACATCCCCGACTTCCTGGAGGGCGTGAAGGGCGGCAAAGAGCGCCTGATGGGCTTCGGCCACCGCGTGTACAAGAACTACGACCCGCGGGCGCGCATCATCCGCGAGCACCTAGACGCGGTGTTCGAGGTGAGAGGCAAGAGCCCGCTGCTGGACATCGCCACGGAGCTTGAGAAGCGGGCGCTGGACGACGAGTACTTCACCTCGCGCAAGCTCTATCCCAACGTCGACTTCTATTCGGGCCTGATCTACGAGGCGCTGGGTCTGCCGGTGGCGATGTTCCCGGTGATGTTCGCGATCGGTCGCACGAGCGGCTGGATCGCGCAGTGGCTGGAGATGGTCAAAGACAGCGAGCAGAAGATCGCGCGCCCGCGCCAGATCTACACGGGCGAGCGCGACCGCACGTACGTGCCGCTGGTGCAGCGCGGATAGCCGCGCGGTAGCCGCACGCCGTGCCTATAGTCGCGCACACGACGGGCGCGCCGGCGCACGACGGGCGCGCCGCGAAAAGCAGTAGTCATCCGTCGCTGCGATCATCGGCGGATGAACGGCAGGTGGACCCTGACGGTACGCGACGGCCCGCACGTGGCGCATAAGCGCTTCGAGACGCTGGACGAGACGTTGGACGCGATGGAGCGCGAGCTGGACGAGCTGGCTCCCGCGGCGCGCAGGCGCGCCGGCCAATCCTCGATCGGACAGGGGCCCGGCAAACGCTTTGACGCCGCGCGCCAGGTGGCGGTGCGCGCCGAAGTAGCCGGCCCCGGCGGCTGGCTGAGCGGAGGGGCGCGCGGCGGCATCGACATGCGCGGGGATGGCTCGACGGAGGCCTACACAGGGCGCCTGCGCCGCCGGCTGGTGCAGTTGCGAGCGGACGAGAGCGCGTACGACGGCCTGCGGCGGGAGCTGCGAGAGCGACGCTCCTGAGCCCAGGACGCGCTCCTGAGCCCAGGACCGTCAGAGCACCAGCGTGGCCCCGTGCCAGCGCAGCCAATCGCGGTCCTCGCGGTAGCGCGGCCAGCGCCGCTCGACAAGCGCCCAGAAGCGGGGCGAGTGGTCGAGAACCTCCAGGTGGCAGACCTCGTGCCAGACCACATAGTCGAGCACGCTCTCGGGCGCGAGCAGCAGACGCCAGTTGAAGCTCATGCGCCCGGTGGACGAGCAGGAAGCCCAGCGGGTGCGCTGCGCGCGGATCGTGAGGTCGCGATAGGGCGTGCCGGCGAGCGCAGTGGCGCGATCCAGGCGCGCGGCGATCTCGATGCGGGCAAGACGGCGGTAGTAGCGCTCCAGAGCGGGGCGCGGTTCGTGGGCGGGTACCAGCAGCAGGTCGCCCTGTCGGTGGACGCGCCGCCGGCCGGCCTGCGGACGCAGCTGCAGGACGGAGCCTAGATAGGGCACGGTGGCGCCCCGCAGGGCAACCTGGTCGAGCACGCCCTGTGCCTCGGCGAGCCGCCGCTCGATCCACGGGCGCAGCTCGCTGACGGCGGCTGCGGCAGAGCGCTCGGGGGCGCGGACGGGCAGCACGACCTCGACGCCGGTGTCGGCGCGCACGTTGACGCGCACGCGGCGTGCGCGGGCGGAGCGACGGACGGTGTAGGGGATCTCGGCGGCCGCCGGAGGCGCGTCAAGGGCAAGCGCATCGGTGAGCGGCGCGTCGGTCGTGATCGGCTGGGAGCTGTCAGGCATGGCCCGTCAGAGTACGCACGCGGCCGGAGGCAACGCACCACGCAGGTGCATAATCAAGCGACGATGCCCAGGTCGAAGGTCAAGCTCCCACGCGAGGTGCGCAGCCCTTACGAGGTGTTCCTCAATGGCGTCCCGCAGCGGCTCGGCGAGGACTACACCGTGCAGGCAGGCAGCCTGATCTTCCAGAAGGAGCTGCGCAAGGACAAGATCAGCGGCTGGAGGTGGCTGCTGGGCGCGTGGGGCGTGGGGACGTACCGTCAGAACGACTCGGTTGATGTGCGCTATGCGGCGCCTGACGGCTCGCCGAGAGTGGCCGAGGGGCTGGAGATCGAGCCACCGTCGATGCCACCGCCACCGATGCCGACGCCACCGTTGACGCCGTCGCCAACAACGCCGCCCCCACCCCCGCCACCAGCGCCGCCGGCATAGACGGCAGGCTGCCACGGCCGCGCCAGCTTCAGGGCGCTCAAGATGGCGCGTGTGGCGGGAGAGCGGTTGAGTGTGTAGAAGTGGATGCCGGGCGCGCCGGCGGCCAGCAGCTCGGCGCACTGCAGCGTGGCGTAGGCGACGCCGAAGTCGCGCACTGCCTCCTCGGGCTGCTCGCGGCGCGCGTCCAACTCGCGGCGCAGGCCGGCGGGAATGGAGGCGCCGCACATCTCGGTCATGCGCTCGAGCTGGCCGATGTGGGTGATGGGCAGGATGCCGGGGATGATCGGCACCTCGATGCCGGCGGCGCGAGCGCGACGCAGGAAGTCGAAATAGGATGAGTTGTCGAAGAAGAGCTGCGTGATCAGGAAGTTGACGCCGGCACGCACCTTCTCGACCAGGTGCCCCAGATCGTCCTCCGGGGAGACGGCGTGGATATGGGTCTCGGGGAAGCAGGCGGCGCCGACGGCGAAGGAGTAGTCGGCGCGGATCAGGGAGACGAGTTCGCTGGAATACTCGAGGCCGCCCTCGGTCGGCGTCCACACGCGCTCCCCCTTTGGCGGGTCGCCGCGCAGGGCGAGCACGTTGTCGATGCCGGAGTCGCGCATCTCGTCCAAAGTGGAGCGCAGTTCGGAGACGGTGGCGGAGACGCAGGTGAAGTGCGCCATCGCCTCCAGATCGAAGTCGCGTTTGATGCGGCGCACGATCTCGATGGTCTTCGCGCGCGTGGAGCCGCCGGCGCCGTAGGTGACGGAGACGAACGAGGGCTCGAGCGGGCGCAGCTCGCGCAGCGCCTCGTAGAGGTTGTGCTCGCCCTGCTCGGTCCTGGGCGGGAAAAACTCGAAGGAGAAGACGGGGCCCGGGGCGGCCAGCAGCTCATCGATGCGCATCTCCGAATCGTACGGCCTCAGACGCTCTAAGCCGGACGCGGCTCAGACGCGCTCCACGCCGGACGCCGGCTCAGACGCTCCAGGCGCGCGCCTGCCCAGACGCTCTAAGCCGGACGCCAGCGCTCGGGGTCGCCGGGCAGGCGCACGGCGCGCTCGGTGACCTCCAGGTGTTGCAGAAATGAGAGCGTCTCCATCAGAAGCCATGGTGAGGTGGCGGCGGTGAAGGGAATGTCGTCGTAGATATGGGGAACGACCTCGAAGGCTGTGCGGGGCTCGTCGGCAATCGCAGAGAGGACGCGCACGGCGCGTTCGCGCACGAGCGCGCGGTTGCCTTCGATGTGGGCGTGAACGTCGGTGAAGGTGCGTCCGTGACCGGGCAGGCAGAGGCGCGCGCCAAGACGCTCGACGACGTCGAGCGAGTTGACGAACTCGCCGACGGGGTCGGGGGTGTAGCCGTAGTCGAAGTAGAGCGATATGCGCCCCAGGAGGTGGTCGCCGGAGATCAGCAGGCGCCGCTCGGGCTGAAAGAGGCAGACGTGCGAGGGAGCATGGCCGGGCGTCTCGTGCACGGTCCACGGGCCGAGATCGGTGGAGACGGTGACGCCGGGCAGCAGCGCACGGTCGGGCTCGACGATGGCGGCGATCCCCGAGTCGTGCTCGCGGCGCTGCTCGGCGTAGCGGCGCAGCGGCTCCTCGGGCACGCCGCTCTGACGCGCGATCTCCAGACGGCGCGCCAGCGAGGCCTCGGGATCGGCGGCGAAGCCGCGCATGTGGTCGAGGTTCGGGCTCATCCACAGCTCACAGCCGGCGCGTTGCAGGATCGTGGCGGCCTGGCCGTAGTGATCGGAGTGGGCGTGCGTGCAGACGAGCAGGCGAACGTCGTCGAGCCGCAAGCCGCACATCTCCAGCGCCCGCTCCAGATGCGCGAGCGAGCCGGCTTCGTGGATGCCAGTGTCGAACAGCACGATGCCGTCGCCGGCGGAGACAGCCCAGGCATTGCAGTGGGGAACGCCTGGCCAAGGCAGCGGCAGGCGCAGGCGAAAGACGCCGGGCAGCACGCGCTCGCCACGGCCAAGCTCGCGCTTGTGGATCGTCTCGGCCATCGGCAGAGAGCCTATCGGCCAAGGGAGGGCGCCCATCGAGCGGCGCCCAGTGAGAGGACGCCGGTGGCCTCGATGCGCACGCTGGCGTCGGTCACGCGGCAGCGGCGATTGAGCGCGACGGCCGCAAGCCCGGCGGCCGCACTATCGCCGCGCCGGCGCGCTAGCCTTGGAGCGTCCACGAAGGAGGCAGATAGATGACCGAGGATGCAGGCCCGCCCAGTATGGCCTCCAAGGTGCAGGAGGCAGCCGCCAACATCCACCAGAAGGCCCAGCCGCGCATCGCGCGCGCCGCGAGGGGCGAGGCGGAGACGGTGGCACGGCGCTACTTCGAGGCGATCAACGCGCGCGAGCTTGAGGCGGCGCTTGCGATGTGGACAGCGGCGGGACGCGAGAGCGTGCACGGCCAGGGCGAGTTCGTGGGCCGCGAGGGGCTGCGCACGTTCATCGGCGGCCTGCTCGACGCTCTGCCCGACATGCGCTTTGAGATCGTGGGCACGACTACCGAGGGCGAGCGCTGCGGCGTGCAGTGGCAGCTGACGGGCACATTCGCGGGCCCAGGGATGCTGAGCGGCGTGGCGCCGACGGGCCATCCGCTGACGCTCGAAGGCGTGGACCTGCTGACGGTCAGGGACGGGCAGATCGAGAGCAACGAGGTGTTCATGGACACGATGGCGGTGGCGCGCCAGGTGGGCATGATGCCGCCGTTGGGCTCGGGCGCGGAGCGGCGCCTGATGGGCGCCTTCAACCTCAAGACACGCTTTACGGGCCCGGCGGAGGCAAAGCTAGTGGCCGAGGGCGTATGGGTCGTGCAGGGCCAGCCGGCGCGCTGCAACGTCTACCTGATCGAGGAGCGAGACGGCGTGACGGTGTTCGACGCCGGCGCGCGCACGATGGTGCGCGCGGTGGCGATGGCGGGCGCCAAGCTGGGAGGCATCAAGAGAGTGGTGCTGGGCCATGGCCATACCGACCACCGCGGAACGGCGCCGTCGTTGGGCGTGCCGGTGCTGTGCCACGCCAATGAGGTCATCGACGCGGAGGGCAGCGGCGGCTGGCGCTACTGGGACCCCTCGCTCAAGGGGCTGGCGACGCCACATCGCCAGGTCCAGCGCGCGCTGCACCGCCTGGCGTGGGACGGGGGACCAGTGAAGATCGCGAAGACCGTCGCGGAGGGCGAGCAGGTGGCGGGCTTCAGCGTAATCGACATACCCGGCCACGCCCCCGGGCAGATCGCGCTGTGGCGCGAATCGGATCGCCTGGCGCTCACGACGGACTGCTTCTACACGCTCGAAATGTGGGGAAGAGACTGCCCGGCGAGCGTGCCGGTCGAGGTCTACAACTACGACACCGAGCAGGCCCGCCAGAGCATCCTCAAGCTGGCCGCGCTGGAGCCGGCGGCCGCCTGGCCGGGGCATGCCAAGCCGGTGACCGGTGACGTGCGAAGCCAGCTCGAAGCCGCCGCCGCCCGCTGAGCCGCCGCCCGCTGAGCTGAGCAGAGCAGAGCAGAGAGCAAAGCAGAGCAGTGAGCAAACGCAGCCGGCCCGAGAAGCTGACCGCTCCGAGCAGCGATTACAGCGATGTCGATGGCGGCGTGCTGACGCTGCGCGGCTCGCTGACGCCGGCGACGCGCCAGCAGTACAAGGCCGTCCTGGCCGGCAATACGCTGTCGCGCGAGGACGCCTGGCACAGGGCGGTGGAGTTCCTGTTCGAGCGCCTGGCGATCAGCTGGGAGATCGCCGGCACGCCGCCGATCAAACGTCAGCGCGAGCTGCTGGCGCGCCTGCGCGCGGCGACGCCAGCGGAGCGGGCGTGGGTCAGGGAGGTGCTGCGCGAGCACTGCGCAGAGCATTTCCCCGACGTGCAGGCCCCCTGACGGTCGAATGACGGCGCGCTGCGGCGTCCTCGGTCGCTCGCGTGCCCGAAGCACGCCACGCTCCCTGCGTCCTGGCATCGCTTGCCCTTCGACCGTCAGCCTCCAGCAACTCCAGCGGTGCAACGGCGTGAGGGGCCGAGCGGTGGCATACGATCCGAGAGTATGCGCCGCACCAAGATAGTCGCCACGATCGGCCCGGCCTCGCGCGAGCCGGAGACGCTGCTGCGCATGGTGCAGGCCGGGATGGACGTGGCGCGGCTGAATTACTCGCACGGAACGCTCGAGGAGCACGCCGAGACGGTCCAGCGCGTGCGCGACGCCGCGGGCCGTGCGGGCAGGCCTGTGGCGATCCTGCAGGATCTGCCGGGACCGAAGCTGCGCATCGGCAGGCTGCGCGAGGACATCGTGGAGCTGAAGCCGGGCGACCGCGTGACGTTCGCGTGCGGCCCCGAGGATGACGCGGCCGAGCAGACCGCCGACGGCAAGGGCGGTGGCGACGCGCGGCGCATGACGATCTCCTGGGGGGGCCTGCCGGATGCTGTGGAGCAGGGCGCCGTGCTCTACCTCGCGGACGGCTCGGTGCGCTTGCGCGTCGCGGAGGTGCGCGGCGGCGAGCGTGAGATCGAGGCCGAGGTCGAGGTCGGCGGCGCGGTGGCCTCACGCCAGGGCGTCAACATCCCGGGCCCCGCCGATGGGCTGCCGTCGGTGCCCGAGGAGGATCTGGAGCTGCTGCGCCATGGGGAGTCGATCGGTGTGGACATGGTGGCGCTGTCGTTCGTGCGCAGCCCGAAGGACGTCGAAGACGTGCGCGACCACACGCGGCTGCCGCTGATCGCCAAGATGGAGAAGCCCCAGGCGGTGGAACGCGCCGAGGAGATCGTCAAGGCGGCCGACTGCGTGATGGTCGCACGCGGCGATCTGGGCATCGAGCTGGCGATCGAGCGCGTGCCGATCGTGCAGAAGGAGCTGCTGCGCCTGGCCGGGCACCTGGCGCGACCGTCGATCACGGCGACGCAGATGCTCGACTC
Source organism: uncultured Solirubrobacterales bacterium (assembly GCA_963715515.1). Taxonomy (GTDB): domain Bacteria; phylum Actinomycetota; class Thermoleophilia; order Solirubrobacterales; family Solirubrobacteraceae; genus Palsa-744. Next base: position 2,162,432 of record OY970249.1, on the reverse strand, counting down.
GATGGTGACCTCCTCGCGGCCCACACGCGCCGAGGTGGCCGACGTGGCCAATGCGATCCTCGACGGCACCGACGCCGTGATGCTCTCGCAGGAGACCGCCGTCGGCGCCTACCCGGTGGAGGCGATCGAGATGATGGCTGCCGTCGCCAAGCAGACGGAGGCGATCGTGCCTTACGAGGAGTGGAACGCCAGGCGCGTGCGCCGCCTGCACACCGACCCGGCCTACACGCTCGCGCACACCCTCTGCGTGGCGGCGCGCGAGCTGCGCCTCGACGCCCTGGTGGTCCCCACGCTCTCCGGCCGCTCGGCCAGACTGGTGTCGGCGCACCGCCCGAGCGTGCCCATCTACGCGCTGTCGCCCGGCCGCGAGACGGTGCGCCGCTGCGGCCTGATGTGGGGCGTGCGCGCCGCCTCGATACGCCGCCACGAGACGACCGAGGCCCTGATCGCCGACGCGGCCCGCCGCGTCGTGGAGCTGGGCTGGTGTGAGCCCGGCCAGCGCGTGGGCATCACGGCGGGCCTGCCGAGCGGCAAGCCGGGGACGACCAGCCTCGTGCAGATCCAGGTCGTCTGAGAAAATCTTCTCCTCAGATTTATTAAGGCCAGGCCGCATGCGGCCTGGCCCCGGGCCGTGCATGCACGGCCCGTCCGGCCGGCGCATGCGCCGGCCGGAACAGCAAAAGCAATGGACTCAGGAGACCGCAACCGCCCGGCTCTGGCGCCGTCGCTTGCGCGCCTGGGCTTAGCTTCATCGCTCGCGAGTCACGCCAACTCCTCAGCCCGCCCGAAGCAGACGCATATGACCACGCCGAAGCGGACCCAAACGAAGCAGAAGCAGACGAACTCATCGCCATGCCCTCCCTCGTCGTTTACGCGCTCGATACCGAGGGCCTTCAGCCGCTCCGGAAGGCTGACTTTGCTGCGACCCTCCCTGTCGGCGATCTCGATGGTGTTTGCCAGATGGCGGTCGAGGGCTGCCGCGATCAGCAGGGTAGTGTCGTTGACGACGACTTTCCTAGGCGCTGGATCTCCGCCGTGGATCGCGATCCACAATGCGATCAGCGCCGCGACGTCAGCCTCGCGCTCCTTGAGAACAGCAGGTGACATTTTGTCCTCCGTAATAATTGAATAGATGGCTAGGTCGGATTCACGACCGTGTCATTGCACCCAGCCAACGGTTCAACTCCATAGAATTTTTTGCCGAAAATGAATTTTGCGTGAAGCCGGTCAGGACGCCGCGACCGCGCCGCCCTGCGCGTAGAACTCGGCCTCTTCGCGCCCCAGCTCGGTGACGGGCTCATCGCCATACATCCACTCGCGCGCGATGCGGTGCCAGTTGGCGCGGGCGTGCAGCTGCGCGAGCACGGCCAGCGTCAGCATCTCCATACGCCGGCCGAAGAGGTGCTCGGGGCGGATGTCCTGGTGGCGCATCTCGCGGAAGTGGCTCGAGCGCGGGTCCGAACTCTCGATCATCACCTGCGTGGCGATCTCCGGTGTCAGCTCGACGACTTCGTCGGCCGTCGTGTACCACCAGATCGCGTCCTCGATGAAGGCCAGCAGGTGGTCGGGATCGACGCGCTCGGGCTCCGGCAGGAAGCCGAAGTCGGCCAGCTGGCGGTGCAGCTCAGCGGCGTCGCCCTCCACGAGCGCGCGCTGGCAGGCCAGCTCCAGCTCCACGGCAGGCGCGTCCATGCGCTTGAAGAGGCCGAAGTCCAGGAAGGCCACGCGGCCGTCGCCGAGCAGCAAGAAGTTGCCTGGGTGAGGGTCGCCGGAGAACTGGCGGTGACGGTAGAGGCAGCCGAGGAAGAAGCGGAAGACGATCTCCCCGATGCGGTCGCGCTGCTCGCGCGGGTAGCCCTTCAGCTCCTCGAAGCCCACGCCGCTGACGAACTCGCTCACGAGCACGTGCTCGCGCGACAGCTCGCTTACGACGTCGGGCACCTTGATGAAGGGATGGCCGCGGTAGATGCGCGCCAGCGAGCGCTGATTCTGAGCCTCAAGCTCGTAGTCAAGCTCCTCGACGATGCGTTCGCGGATCTCGGCCGTCACCCCCTTGACATCCAGCCCCGGCGTCATTCGCTTGAGCAGACGCATGATCATGTCGAGGTTCTGCATATCGGCGCGCACCGCCGCGGCCACGCCGGGGTACTGCACCTTCACCGCCACCTCGCGGCCATCCGCGAGCCTCGCGCGGTAGACCTGCCCGATCGAGGCCGCCGCGATCGGCTCCTCGTCGAAACTCGCGAAGAGATCGCGTATGGGCCCTTCCAGGTCCTCCTCGATCACCCGCCGCATCTGCTTGAACGAGACCGTCGGCGCCGCGTCGCGCAGCTTGGCCAGCTCGCGCTGAAACTCCTCGCGGTGCTCCTCCGCCACGAGGCCCATGTCCAGGAAGGACATCACCTGCCCGAGCTTCATCGCGGCGCCCTTCATCGTGCCGAGCGCCGCCACGATCTGCTTGGCCGTCTCCAGCTGACGACGGGCCAGCGCTTCTTCAGCTCCCTGCTCACCGCGTCCGACGTTGGCGGCGCGGGTCCCGAACTGCTTGACGGCCTCGCTCGCCGCCAGCCTCCCGACGGTCGCCGTGCGGCGCACTCGGGATGTCGGGATGCTGTCCTTCTCGCGCGCCACGCCCTGATCTTAGGCTTAGGCAGTCATACGCGCGCGATAGGCAGTCATACGCGCGTGACCTGCGAGCCCGGGACTATGTCGTCGGTGCCGTCGGGCCAGCGCACCCACGCCTTGCCGCCGCCGTCGTAGTCTTTCCCCAGGAGCACGAGCGTCGCCGGCTCGCCCAGCGCAAGGCAGGCCGCGGAGCCTTCCGGGTCCACGCCGCGCCAGACGCGGATGAAGCCGTTGTCCTCCCACTCGCGCGCCACCGTCGTGGGGTCGGCGTGGCCGGGGTGAATGACCGTATTGGGCGGCAACTCCATCAGCGTGCCCATGATCGAGTCGCGCAGATCCGTGCACGTCGTGTGGCCCGGCGCGCGCACGCCACCGACGGAGCCCTTGAAGAGCGTGTCACCCGTGAACACCACGGCGTCGCCGCCTGTGAACCCTCCCGGTGCGGTGCTCGAGGAGTGGCGCGGCGCGCCCGACGGCCGTCCCACCAGGAACGAGAGCATCCCGGCGGTGTGCCCGGGTGTGCTCAGCGGACGCACCTCGAGCGCGCCGAAGCGCAGCGTTTCGCCGGCCTCGACGGTGCCCGTCGCCACGCCTGCCTCGGCGCCGCCGTCGAGCAGCTCGCGCTCCAGCGGATGGATCAGCACCTTCAGATCGGGCCACCGCTCGCACAGCACCCCCACGTCGCTTACGTGGTCGAAGTGGTGGTGGGTCAGGAGCACATACATGGGCGCCAACTCCAGTCGCTCGGCCGCCTCCACAAGACCCTCCACGGGACCGCCGGCGTCCACGAAGAAGGCCGGCCCCCCTTCGCCGTCAGCCACCAGATAGGTGTTCGACAGGAACTGCGGATGCATCGCCCGCTCCACGATCATGGGCGCCATACTTGCACGAAGCACGCCACAGCGGGGCCTCGCATGCCTCGGCGAGGATCGCCGGGCGTGACGCCGACCCCGACCTGCCCGGCCCAGGCCGATGCAGGCTCGTTCCAAGACAACCAACGCTGGAGGACCGATGGCTCTGATCCACACCTGCTACCGCATCGCCGACATCGACCGCTCGGTGGCCTTCTACAACGCGCTCGGCTTCCAGGAAGTCGGCCGCATCCCAATCGGCGAAGAGGCCGTGAACGTCTTCATGAACCAGCCCGGCGACGGCGATATGCCGCGTCTGGAGCTGACCTATAACTTCGGTGTCGACTCCTACGACGTGGGCAGCGGCTACGGCCATATCGCGATCACCTCCGATGACCTCGACGCCACGCTGGCGCGCCTGGCCGAGCAGGGCATCGAGCCCGAGAAGCCGCCGTACAGCGTGCGCGAGGGTGGCTCGCGGCTGTGCTTCGTACGGGATCCCGACGGCTACCGCGTCGAGATATTGGAGATGTAGGAAAGGTAGGAAAGACGCCGGACCGACTGCCACGATCGTGCGGTCATGCCGGCGACTCAGAAGGAATGGATCAAGCGCCTCCAGCGGGAGGGCTGGACTCTCGACCGTGGCGGCAAGCACCAGGCCAAGATGACGAAGCCCGGATGCAGGCCGATTACGCTTCCCGAGAACAAGCGGCGCGCATACTCGAAGGGCTTCGAGGCACAGCTGCGGCGCGAGGCAGGTCTTGAGGACAAGCGCGGTTGAGCCGATATCCTTCAAAGGAGAGCACGATGCCTGAGCCTCAGCAACTGCACGTCAACGTACGACTCGAGGATGGGTCGCTATGGGCCACTGTGGATGAGCACCCAGGCGTGTTCGCCACGGGCGACAACTTGGACGAGCTGCGGGAGAGCCTCCAGGAAGGAATCGCACTTGCCCTCGCCGGCCCAGGGGAGGCGCCACCAACCGTGACGCTGGCGCCCCTGCACCCGGAGCCGGTCGCGACGACCGCAAGCGCCGAACTCGTGTACGCCTAAACACCGTCAGGCGCGTCGGCGATGAGTTGCAAACCGTACGGTAGCTCGATGGCTATCGCGTGGAGCTGATCGAGACGGCGTGAAATCGCTGCAAAATGGCCGGTGCTACGTGCTTCGTTCGCTAGCTCGTATAGATCGCCGGACGGTAGCGCGGCTCGGGAATCGGCCGGCCGGCCTCTTGTGCAACAGCAAGCCAGGCGCGCTTGGCCTGCTCAACCTCGGCTAGAGCCTCCTCCGCGGTGGAGCCTAGCGCCGAGCACGCCTCCAGATCGGGGATGTCGGCCACATAGGCCGCATCCTCATCGCTGTAGAAGACGTTGATGTGGTAGTCGCTCATGGCCTGTCCTTCAGACGTAGATCGTAGCGCTCGACAAGCCTCAGGAGCTGGCGAACTTGGTATGGCTTGGCCTGTCCATGCAACGACTGGAGATTGATGAGCTGGCGAATTTTGGGATGCGTGAAGACATGATGGCTCCCGCTGACCCGTCGCAGTTCGAAGCCCAGTGCTTCGGCGAGATTGCACAGGTCGGCAAAGGCCACATTGGTCACCGCGCCGCGCGCGAGACGCATCAGGAGCTTCCGCTCGTTCATGCGACTTACGGTAATCCACACCTGGGACGGGATTCTCGATCCGGCTGCCGCATCGGAGGGACCCTGCCCGGCCCACCCGCGCGCCGGCTGGCGGTATCAAGAGCCGTCCGGAATCGCGGGTGATTTGCAAGCCGTCCACCAACTCGACGGCTATCGGATCGAGATCATCGAGCAGTAGGCGCCGCCGCCGGCGTCGTCTCTGACGCTAGGGTCCCCTGATGGAACTCGGCCTCGCGACCTTCGCCGACGTGCCGCTCGGCGCCGATCCGGCGCGTACGGCACAGCGCCTGCAGGACATGCTCGAGGAGGTCGAGCTGGCAGACCGGCTCGGCCTGGAGGTCTTCGGACTGGGCGAGCATCACCGCCCGGACTACGCCGTCTCCTCGCCCGCCGTCGCGCTGGCCGCCGCCGCGGCGCGCACGCGGCAGATCCGCCTGAGCAGCGCTGTCACGGTTCTCAGCTCGGCCGACCCCGTAAAGGTCTTCCAGGACTTCGCCACACTCGATCTGCTCTCGGAGGGGCGCGCCGAGATCATGGCCGGCCGCGGCTCGTTCACCGAGTCCTTCCCGCTGTTCGGCCAAGACCTCGAGGACTACGACGAGCTGTTCGCCGAGAAGCTTGAGCTGCTGCTCGCGCTGCGCGCCTCAGATCACGTCACCTGGTCGGGGCGCCACCGTCCGGCGCTGAACGACGCCGGCGTGTATCCGCGTCCGCTGCAACAGCCACTGCCGATCTGGATCGCGGTGGGCGGCTCGCCCGGCTCGGTGGTGCGTGCCGGCGCGCTGGGGCTGCCGCTGATGCTGGCGATCATCGGCGGCGCGCCGGCGCGCTTCGCGCAGCTGATCGACCTCTATCGAGAGGCCGCGCAACGGGGGGAGGCCGCGCGGCAGACCGGCGCCACACAACGGAGCGAGGCGGCACAACAGGGCGAGACGGCGCAGCAAGACGATACGACTCGACAGGGCGATACGGACCTGTCGAGACTCGCGGTAGGGACCAACTCGCACACATACGTCGCCGAGGACTCCCGGAAGGCAGCTGACGAGTACTACCCGAGCTACGCGCAGATGATGAACCGCATCGGGCGCGAGCGTGGCTGGCCGCCCATCACGCGTGCGCAGTTCGACGCCGGCGTTGACCCTGGAGGCCACCTGCTGGTCGGCAACCCGGAGCAGGTCGCCGAGAAGATCCTCGCGCAGTATGAGTTCTTCAAGCACGACCGCTTCCTCGCTCAGATCAGCATCGGCACGCTGCCCCACGCAAAGGCTATGCGCGCCATTGAACTCTTCGGCGGCGAGGTCGCGCCGATGGTCCGCAAGGCACTTGCGTGAGTACGCGGCGTCCGATGCGAGCCTGCCGCCCCACGAGCGTGACCCACGCGCACGACCGCCGACGTGCCTGCCGCCCACGCGCGTGAGCTAATCGGAGGCGGCCTCCTTGGCAAGCCTGCCGCCCACGTAGCCGCGACGTTCGCCGAGGCGCGCGAGCGGGCCGATGACGAGCCGCTGCAACAGCGGCGGCGGCATCGTGAACTGGACCATCTCGCGGTAGTGGTGCAACATCACGGCGCCCTTGAGCAGCGCGCTGAAGCTCTTGGGGATTCCCCGCCTGGTGAAGGCGCCCTCGCGGTTGAGCGCGGCGGCTTCTTCGAGGAAGAGCTGCAACTGCTGCGCCTGCGGGTGCGTGACCTCGCAGACGACGTGCGCCGGAACGAGACCGCTGTTGCGATAGCCGTGGCGCACGCCGGCAGGCACGGCGGCCTTCTCACCAGGACCGGCGCGTAGCCGGCGGCGGCCGACGAGGAAAGTCACCTCACCCTCGAGAACCTCGAAGCGCTCCTCCATGTCGGGGTGGACGTGCGGTATCGGCACTCCCCCACCTGGATCGACCCAGGTGTCTACCTGCACGGTCTCGCTGCCGTCAGCGGCGTCGGTCTCGCTGCCGTCAGCGGCGTCGGTCTCGCTGCCGTCAGCGGCGGCGATCTGGCGAAAGATGTATCGCTGCTCGAGAATCGGATCGTCTACAACGCGCTCTGTCATCGCCTGCTCCTATCTCCGCTGGACCTAGAGCTAACCTAGTCACGATTAGGCAAGCGGAGAATGTACCTAAGGAACGTTAGGTTGTCAAACCAGACCACCGGGAGCCCCGCGCGCAAGCGGATGACGGCGCAGGCGCGTCGCGAGGTGATCGAACGAGCCGCCACGGAGGTGTTCGCCGAGCGCGGCTACCAGGGCAGCTCCATGGACGAGATCGCCCGACGCTCCGGCGTCTCGCCGCCGGTCGTCTATGACCACTTCAGCTCAAAGCAGGATCTGCATACGCGCCTGCTGGAGCGTCACCTGGCGGAGCTGCGCGTCGTCTGGCGCGAGCACCTCAGCGGCGACGATCCGCAGGAGAAACGTGTGGCGAGGGCATTCGACGCGTGGTTCGCCTACGTCGAGACGCACCCCTACGCCTGGAAGATGCTTTTCCGCGACACCACCGGCGATGCCGAGGTGGAGGCCGTGCATCGCGAGATCCGCGCGCAGAGCCGCGCGGCGCTGCTGCCGCTGCTCGCGCACGAGCTGGGCGCGGGAAGCCTCGCCGCCACGAGGAACCCCGCCGAACCCCTCGACCGCGCCGAACCCCTCGACAGCGAGAGACTGGAGATGGTCTGGGAGCTGTTGCGCTCGGGCCTGCAGGGTCTCGCGCTGTGGTGGTACGAGCACCAGCACATACCACGCGCCCGGATCGTCGAGACGGCCATGAACGGGGTCTGGCTGGGCCTTGAGCGCGTGCGGCGCGGCGAGACCTGGCAGCCGTAGCGGGGCAGCCTCGGCACGCGGCCCGGGTGAGCAGGCCCCGGGAAGACGTCTGCGCCGATCGCTACCATCAGCCCAAATGCCTAGTCTCATCGAGCACCGTGCCATCGACGCTTCCCAGCGCTCTCCCGGCAAGCTCGCTTGCCGCTTCTGCGCGATGCTCGCGACAGCTGCCCCCGATCCCCTGCTGTGGACTCCGGTTGCCGAGACGGAGAGATTTGTCGCCGTGCCATCCATCGGCCCGCTTGTGCCCGGCTGGCTGCTTGTGCTGCCCAAGTGGCACGCGCTGAACCTGGCGTCGTTGACGGCGATGGACATGGCCGCACTCGAGAACGACCTCCAAGAGATCGGCTCCATTTGGAGCGATACCTTCGGTCCTTTGACGATGTTCGAGCACGGACCGAGAGAGTTCTCCAGCGCGGTTGGATGTGGCGTGGACCATGCTCACATGCATCTCGTGCCGCTTGGAGCCATAGATCTCCTCGCGGTGGCCAAGCGACATCTTCCTACATTGAAGTGGCAAGAAATTGACAGCTTGCATGCAGTCAACCATGGTAAGGATGCCGACAAGCCCTACCTCTATCTGAGAATGCCGACGGGAAGATCGTTCGTCTCTCGCGCATCCCACATACCCAGCCAGGCGCTCCGTCGCGCATTGGCAGCCGAGCAGGATCGCGGCGATGAGTATGACTGGAAGGCATTCTCTCGACTGGAGGTTGTGCATCAGACACTCGCGCGGGTCGAGGCATCACGATTCAACGATGGAGTCGTAGTAAATGCCGAGCGAGCCGCAAGCGCCGCCTGACGGACAGCCACGGCGCATCGACACGCCGCTTGCCGTCGCCGCTGGAGTTGGCCGACACGATATTGTCGACTTTGCTCCCGCCGATCTGACCGACGGACGAGTCGAGAACAGCTGGCGCTCAAGATACACCGAGCGCAGATGCCAGGCACAGATCGGCCTCGAGGGTTTCTATCTGGCACTCTTGCTTACTGGTATTGCGGTGCTGCTCGTCGCCGTCTGGGTTGGCTCGCCTCGATCGTGGCTTGGGGTCAGCCACGCTCGCTATGCGACATTTACCGTGTATTCGTATGCCTGGCTCAGCGGCACCTTGGGAGGCACGCTGTTCTCGATCAAGTGGTTCAACCACACGATAGCCCACGGTTCCTGGAACGTCGATCGTCTGGCGTGGAGAATCTTCACGCCACATATCTCCGGAGCGTTCGCCTTTGGACTGATTGCTCTCATCACCTCGGGAGTCTTCGACATCCTCAATCGTGAAACGCTGCGCACCGGGCCGGCGATTGTGGGACTTGGACTGCTGCTCGGATACTTCTCTGATTTCACCATAGCTCGCCTGGCTAAGCTTGCGCGCGATCTGCTCGGTATCCACGAAGACCAGATGAGTCGAACCTCGTCATATGACCCGTAAGATCGGCGAAGAGCATGTCATCGCCATCAAAGGCGAGGCATGTGTCGCCGATGTCAGCCGCTTTGGCGCCAAGGCCGCCGGCCTTGCCGCGCTGGATCACGAGTGGACTCCACCCTTCATCGCGATAGCGGTCGGCTGCCATGTCGATCTCGCTGCCAACCGGACCCTGAGCCGGGTCCTCCAAGCCGCCCTGCCGACGCTTGAGCCGTGTGCGGATGGCGTTCTGGTGCGCTCGAGCGCCGTCAATGAAGGACTGGAGCGGCGCGGAACACTTGAGAGCACCCGCTGCAAGAGCAGCGTCGTCGAGATAGCGCAGGCCATGCGCCGTATCGCCGACGACACCCCCTCCCACGAACAGGACCAGCTCGCCTTTGTCATTCAGCGATGGATTCCGGGGGCAGCCGTGGGGCATCTATCCAATGAGCGGCGCGTCAGCCGTGACAAGCGCGGATGGCTGTGCGAGGCCGAGCTGCCGGTTTCCACCTCGGATCGCACCTTCCGTCTGCGGATTGACAGCGACGTCCCATCTCGTGCCGAACTCTCGTGTGGATCGTTCGATGAGCTTGAAGAATCGCTGCGCGGCATAGCAAGAGTCTTTGCCCGACAGGGCGATCGTGTGCATCTGGAGTGGGTATGGGATGGCGCACGAGCCTGGATAGTCCAGTGCGACCGTGACGAAACTCGACGCGAGCCCGCACCCGGGGTCATCTGGACCGGCCCCCCGGCAGCCACGATCACAGAGCCTCTTTCACTCTTCACGAGGGCCGACAGACGCAAAGCTCTGAGCGTCTTCCCCAAGGTCAACCATGTTCGCATCTTCCGCGAATGCGACCTGCCGCACGGTGATATTCGAGTACTTGCCGATGCGGATATCATCAAGAGACTTGCAGCCGGCCGGATCGGCCCGAAACTCCGCGAGGACCTGCGTTCGCTGGTGGCGGCGCCATTGGTCATCCGCACGGACTTCAAGGGCGCGACGGATCAGCCAGCGGTCCTTTCCCTGCGAACCGATACATGCCTGACGATCTCCGAGCTGGAGTCTTTCATGATCGGAGCGGCCCGCGCGGTCCTGGAGAAGGGACATAAGGCCGATGACATGGCATTCCTTGCACATCGGTTTCTGCGTACGCAGGCTGGAGCTTTCAGCTATGCGCGACCAAAGAGCAATCTGGTCAACATAGACGCCACCTGGGGACTGCCCGACGGCCTGTTGTTTCATCCACATGACTCCTATCGAGTCGACATCGCCAATGCCAGCGTCAGCCGCTATCTGCGCTGCAAGACCGATTACATAGATGTCGATCAGGAGGGCAAATGGCAGTCACGCCCAGCCGGCGTATCCTGGGATTGGAAGCCGACGCTGAGCGACGAACAGGCGATTGTCATTGCGAAAATGAGTACACAACTCGCCGATCATTTGGGCAAGGCGATAGAGATCATGTTCTTGATCAGTGCGGGATCGCACGACGATACACCGATCTTGCCGTGGTGGTTCACGTCAGATGAAAAGAGAATCCTGCAGGTACAGGCCGCGCCCGGTTTCTACGTCGGAGACAAGGTTGTGATCCGAGATGAAGATGATCTGGCACGACTGGCATCCAGTCTGGACTCGAACCCGGCGCGCCCCAAGATCGCCCTGACGCTGCGTCCCCGATTTGAGTTGCTGCGGTCGCGACCGTTCATCCAAGCGATAGCCAAGCTGGCGAAGGATTGGTCCCTGCCGATCGAACTCGAGGGAAGTCAATTGTCGCATGCCTACTATCTGCTTGAGAGTGCCGGCGCTGGTATCAGATGCGTCAATCCCTGGAGAGAGCCGGAACGTCGCCAGTCCTTTGGCAAGCTCGTCCGAGATTTGGTGCCCGTAAAGATCGAACGTCACGGCGAGCACGCGGCGGTCTATCACGCGGAGCGTCACCAGTTGGTCTCTTTGATCAAGGACAAGGTCGTTGAGGAGGCGCTTGAGTATTACTGGGAGAGCGACAGGGAGAAGAGCATTGAGGAGCTGGCGGACATCTTGGAGCTGCTTGAGACCGCCGCGAAGATCCACAAGGTAGGTTTCGAGACAGTCAGGCAGGCAGCGGCCAAAAAGCGCGCCGAGCGCGGAGGCTTCGAGGCTGGCGTGGTCTTGGTGGAGACCCGTTACGCACCCGAGGGCCCACGTGTCGAACCTTCCGAGGCGCGTGCTCGCGCTCTCGACTTCGAGCCGGGCTCCAGACGAAACCGGCTTTCGGCCAGGAGGCGCGTGCTGCGTCTGCCGGGCCGGCGATTGGTTCTGCCACTGGTACCGCCGACGGGGTGGCCGGCGGGTACTCCGAACACTTTGTCCTTTGACGCGGACGACGAGGTCGTCGTGACCTACGGCAGCAATGAGATCGTGCTTCAGATCAGACCGAAGGCCTTTGGACCCGGCCGCAACCAGATGTCGATCCCTGGCCTCGATGTCCCGTGATCGGCCACTGCGACGCTCGGGCGATTAGAGAGCCGATCGCCCGAGCGACATCGCCTAGCGACATCGCTCACCTCCAGCAGGCGCCTCCCCGAGTTATGGCAGTTCAGTCGTCATATCGCCATCGCTGACCAGCACGGGGGCCGTTGTCTCGATCCATACGCGGGCACCGCAGGCAAGAGGCTTCTCGGGCCTGTAGATGACCTCGGACGGGCCTTCGATCAATACGCTGCGGCCCTTGATATTGCCGCGACTGGTCTTGACGGAGATCGGCGGCTCATTGGTGGCATTCACCCTGTTGCGCCGGATTGCGTGCATGTTCACATGGACACGCTTGAGCACCGCTTACTCCCTACATCGTTGAGCAATATGCCACTGACTTTACGCCGCCACCGTCCGCCGCTCCTCAACGCCGTCGAGCAGACGCCAGTTGCCCTGCAGGGCAGCCTCGGCGCGCGCAAGCATGCGCTCGGAGTCGGCCTCGGTGGCCAGCTCCGCGATCAGCTCGCGCGCGTGCCGGGCGTGCTCGATGTCGAGCACGGCGTGCAGCTCGAAGTAGCTCAGACCCTCGGAGTCCTCGGCGAGGCCGTAGTGTGTGGTGAGCCCCGCGAGCTTGGTCGTGGAGATGGCGGGCTGGGAGGCCTCGACGGTATAGAGCACGGCCAGGTGCTCCAGCAGATCGCCACCGGCCGTCCAGGTCTGCACGCACTCGCGCGTCTGCGAAAGAGGCTCGACGGCCAGCGAGTCAGCGCCCTGCTCTGCGCCGACGGCGCGGGCGAAGTCGTCCCACAGATCGACGTGGCCGGCCTCCTCCTCGGCGTGCCGCGAGAGCGCTGCACGCTGAGCCGGTCCGGCCTTCTCGGCAGCCAGACGCGAGGCGTCGGCGAGGGCCACGACGGCGTGGCGGTACTGGCCGGCGTAGAAGCTCAGCTCCTCGGGCTCCAGCTCACCGGCGTTCCAGCGCTGATAGAAGGGGTGCTCCAGCACGTCGGTACGCCTGCGCAGGTCATCGAGACGGTCGAAGATGTCCATCGTGGTTCTCCCTTTGAGTTCGTCTGCCGTGGTCGCTGCATGGTACGCCTGGCGTCGGCCGGTGGTCCACCTCGGCCCATCGGCCGCATCGACCGACCCATCCGACCGACGACCGACCCATCCATCCGACCGATCCATCACGCCGGCAACCCGTCCACGCCGACCCGCTCGGGGCCGGCGGCGCTACGCTTCCTCGCAGCGATGGCTGACACGGGCAAGATCGCCAAGAACCTCGAGCGCTTCGCGCAGGCCGTAGCGGCGCACGACCGCGAGAACCCTACGCATACCGCCCATGGGATCGGCCTGGCGCACTTCGACATGGAGCGGCTGGAGTTCGAGGAGGGCGAGGAGATCCTGCCCGGCATCACGATCCACGCGGACAGCGGCGTCACGGGCAACTTCCGCGTGCTCTGCGACGGCGAGCACGACGAGGAGCTGACGGAGGCCGAGGAGCAGGCGGTGGAGGCGATCGCCACCCGCTCGATCCCTGCGGGCGCCCCGGGCGTGTCTCCGTTTCAGCCGTTCGAGCAGTAGACGGCCCGAGGTAGCCACTCAGGCCCGAGGTGGCCGCTCGTGTCGCCGAACTCGCGCCGCTGAAGGCCGCCCGCCGACGTTCGCCGACGTCAGAGGACCGCCGGCAGGGGCAGCGCGGCCGCGCGCGGCGATCATCGTGACGAGGCGTTCGATCGTGGGGCAGGCCAGCGCGTGCCGTGCGGCGGCGCGCAGGACGGCCCCCGGGATGGCATCCAGCTCGGGGGTCCGGCCGGCGGCGATGTCGCGCTGCATGGAGCTGCCGAGAGTGGGGTGGGCGGCGCTGAGTTCACCGAGCGGATCGCGGGAGTCGAGCGAGGCCCCCTCGGCGCGCGCGACGGCACAGCCCTCATCGATCGCGGCGATCAGGTCGGCGCGCAGCTCCGGTGTGGAAAGGATCTCGCCGAGCAGCCGGTCGAAGGCGCTGGTGGTGCAGGCGAGGGCGTTGAGGCGCACGAGCTTGGACCACATGACCTGCGGCTCGGAGTCCATGACGCGCGCCGGCACGCCTGCGTCGGTGAGCATTTGCGCCAGCGCCTGCATCGGTTCGCGGGCGGCGGCGAAGCGGCTGGCCATGTCGATGCGCAGGAAGGGGCTCGAGTGCACGACGACCCCGGGCTCGGGCCGATCGGCCTCGACGCGAATGGTGCCGGCCACGACGGCGGCGTCGCCAAAGCGCGCGCGCAGCAGGGGCAGGTGGTCGAGTCCGTTGAGCAGCGGCAGCACCAGCGGCGGCTCGACGGCGACGCGCTCCAGGGCGCTCTCCAGGCCGGTGGCCTTGGTGGCGACGACGAGCACGTCGACTGGCTCCGCGAGGCGCGCGACGGCGCGGGGGTGGGCGAGGAAGTCGCCCAGGCGCACGCTGCTCACGCGCAGCCCGCGCGCGGTGACGATGCGCGCGGTGGACTCCCTGGCGATGACGGTGACCGTAGTGCCAAGACGGTCGAGCGCGCCGGCGAGGAGTCCGCCGACGCCTCCGGGACCGAGCACGGCGACGGTCATCCCGCCGGCGCCTCCTGAATCGAGCACGGCGGGAGTCATGGCAGCGGGTCGAGGAACGCAGCGACGGTCATGGCAACTGGTCGAGGAGCACGGCGAAGGTCATGGCAGCGGGTCGAGGAGCACGGCGAAGGTCATGGCAGCGGGTCGAGGAGCACGCCGGGGTTCATGATGCCGGCGGGGTCGATAGCGGCCTTGGCGCCGCGCAGCGCCGCGGCGAAGGGCTCGGGACGCTGGCGGTCATACCACGGCCGATGGTCGCGTCCGACGGCGTGATGGTGGGTGATGGTGCCGCCCTCGGCGAGGATCACCTCGGAGACGGCGCGCTTGATCGCCCACCACTGCTCGACCTCGGCGCCCCGCTGGGCGGGAGCGAGGACCGTGTAGTAGGGCGCGGGCCCGTCGGGGTAGACGTGAGTGAAGCGGCAGGAGACCTGTGGGCGAAAGCTCCCCTCGCCGCTTGAAGCCGCCGATCCTGAGCTCCGCGAGCCCGATCCGACGCGCCGCGAACCCGCCGATCCGACGCGCCGCGCGGAGCCGCAGACCTCATCCAGAGCTTCCTCCGCGGCGGCGACGACGCGCTCGTGAAAGACCGGAAAGCGCTCCCAGGTGATGGCTGTCTCGAAGGTCTCGCTGAGGAGGCCCATGGCGACGAAGAGATCGCGCAGATAGGGCGCACCGAGGAAGGCCTGCCGCCAGGAGCCGACCGCATCGGCCTCGCCCCGTCGCTCGGCAACGACGCCGCCGTGCTCCCGACAAAGCTCGAGGCCGCGCTCGAAGGCGGAGTCGACCGGATGGTCGGCGGACTCGAAGCCGAGTAGGAGCAGCGCGGAGGAGCCGTCGCCGGCCATCGTGAGGCGCGCCTCGGCGGGGTCGATGAGGCGGCAGTTGGCAGGGTGCAGGCCGGACTGAGAGAGCGCTCGCGCGCAATCGACTCCGAGGGAGAAACGCTCGAAGGCAAGGGCGGCGGAGCGCCGGTGCAGGGGCCGGGGCAGTACGCGCAGCCAGGCCTCGGTGATGACCCCGAGGGTGCCCTCGGAGCCGCAGAGCAGCCGATCCGGACTGGGGCCGGCGCCGGAGCCGGGCAGCCGCCGCGACTCCCAGGCGCCGACGGGGGTGATCGCGCGGATGGACTCGAGAAAGTCCTCGATGTGGGTGAAGAGCGTGGCGAAGTGCCCAGCGGCGCGAGTGGCGAGCCAGCCGCCGAGGGTCGAGTACTCGAAGGACTGCGGAAAGTGGCGCAGCGTGAAGCCGTGCGAGGCGAGCTGGGCCTCGAGGTGCGGTCCACGGACGCCGGCCTGCAGACGCGCGGAGCGCGAGACGGGATCTACCTCGAGCAGGCGATCCAGCGCGGTGAGGTCGACGGAGACGGCGCCGTTGCTCCAGGAGGGAACCTCCGGGCGCACGCCCCCGACGACGGAGGTGCCGCCGCCGAAGGGGATGGCGGCGATGCGCTCGGCGGAGCACCACTCCAGCAGGCGTTCCAGCTGCAGATCGTCGCACGGGCGGGCAACGAAGTCGGGGGCGTGGTCGAAGCGCCCGCGAAAGCCAAGGAGGACGTCGGCGTAGGACTTGCCGAGTGCGTGGGAGGCGCGCTCGTGGGGACCATCGGTGCAGAAGGAGGCCAAGGCGGCGGGCACGGGCACACGCACGGCAGGCAGGCGCACGTCGCGAAGGGGCACGGGATCCTCGACGTCGACGGCGCCGAGCGCCAGGTGTGAGGCCACGCCAGCGGCGGCGGCGCGCAGCCCGGAGACAGAGGGCTGCTGATCGTCAAAGCCCCAACCCCAATGCTTGAGGAGACGGTCGGTCATGAGCCGAGACAACGGTTGGTCACATGCCGGGGCCGACAATCGGTCATAGACCGAGGCGAAGGTTGGTCACAGGCCGGGGCCGACAGTTGGTCACAAGCGCGAGTCTATGCTTACTAGCCTTACCGCTATGGCAACACCATCAGGCACTGCGACGACCGAACAGCCAGAGATCCTGGCGAAGGGCCCGTGGCCGCTGGAGCAGGTGAAGGCGAGCTGGCTCGACGAGCGCTTCGAGCCTTCGCAAGCGCGTGCCGAGGCGGCGGACGCGGCGATCGCGGCGCTGCAAGAGCGGGGCTCGCCAAGCCACGACGGGGTGTCGGCGCGCCTGGTGGACTATCGCGAAGGGCCGGAGGGCATCGAGCTGGACCTGCAGCCGCTGCGCTGGGCGCTGAGACTGGTGGAGGAGGACGCTTCGCACAGCATGGCGGCGCTGTGTGTGACGCGCTCGGCGGACGGCCGTTGGCTGGCGGGCCGCAGGGCGCCGTGGCTGTCGTCGTGGGCTGGGCGCTGGGCCTTGGGCGCGGGCGGCGCGGTGGACCTCGGGGAGAACCCGGCGGACACGCTCACGCGGGAGCTGTGGGAGGAGTGGTCGGTGACGCCCCAGCGAGTGCAAGCGGAGGCGCTGGTGCGCCTGCCGCGCGGACTGGTGATGTTCGTCGGGCAGGCATGGCTGGCGCCGGGCGCGGAGGTGGTGAGAGACCCGGAGCACGACGCCCACGCGTGGTGGCCAAGCGAGATCGAGCAGTGGCCGGAGGAGGCCGAGGAGAGCCTGCGCCGCATGGCCCGGTGGCTCGTCGAGTGAACCTCGGCGCGATCGAGCCTGCCAGCGCGAAGGTGCAGCTAGACATCGAGGAGCCCGAGCGCCGCGCGCCGGTGGCATTCCGAGCGCTGAAGTGGACGTCGTTCACCCACTCGTGCATCTATACGGCGCTGCTGGTGTGTGCCTTCGCGGCGGGCAAACCCCAGCCGACGACCTTCATCCTGGGTCTCACGCACGGGCTGCTGTGGATCGGCATGTCGCTTGCCTGCATAGCGGCGGCGCGCATGCACGTGGTGTCGCTGCGCCTGGCGGTGGCGGTGGCGGTGCTGGGTGGAATAGGGCCGTTCTTCGGCAGCTATGAGTTCGTCCGAGAAGAACAGCGCAGGCGCGCACCGCGGGGGACGGACGCCTGAGGGCGAGCGTGGCGGGGTTTTTGGAGGAGGACCCCTCCCGGGGTCCCGTGCTGCTCGCGCGGCGCGGCTACGGCGCGCAGGGACCTGGACAGAGGCGGAGAGGATCTGGGGAAGGTGTGGAGGCGTGCTGAGGAAGGCAGGTTGCGGCTATGTGAAACAGGCCACACGCCGGAGCGCTCCGGCCACTGGCCACGCTAGAGTGAAGGGAAGAGATGGCGACGGGCACGACGACGCTAAAGACAATTGATGTCGTGACGCCGGCGGCGGGGGAGTCGGTCACCGAGGGGACGATCCTCGAATGGCGCGTCAAGGTGGGCGACTTCATCAAGGTCGACGACACGATCGTTGAGATTTCGACCGATAAGGTCGACGTCGAGTTGCCCTCACCGGCAAGCGGCACGGTGGTGGAGATCCTGGCCGAGGAGGGCGACACGGTGACGGTGGGCCAGGTGATCGCACGGCTGTCGGCCGACGGCGCAACACCGGCGCAGGCGCCCGAGAGCGAGAACGAGCAGGCCGAGGGGCAGGGAGAGGGCCCGGTGGCGAGCGCCTCGACAGGACAGGCGCCAGCGGGAGAGACGCCGGCGACATCGCAGATGGCCAATGGCGCGAAGGTCTCGCCGGTCGCCGCACGCGCCGCCGCTGCGGAGGGTGTGGACCTAGGTGCTGTCTCGGGCAGCGGCCCGGGAGGGCGCGTGACAAAGGCCGACGTGCTCCAGGCGGCAGGCGGCAACAGCGACGGCGCCACCGCGCAGGCTGGCCCCGCGGCGGGCGCCAACGGACGCACGGCCACCGTGGAGGAGCCGGCGGGCGCACAGCCGATCAGGGGCGGCGCGGCAGCGCTGGCGAGGTATATGGAGGAGTCGCGCAGCATCCCGACGGCCACGAGCTTTCGCACGCTGACGGTGACCTACTTGGATGCGCGCAGGCAGGAGCTGAAGAAGGCTGGAAGGAAGGTGTCGTTCACGCACCTGATCGCCTATGCGATCGCGAGGGCGGCGGATGACATGCAGGTGATGGCCAACCACTATGCGGAGATCGACGGTAAGCCTCACCGCATCGACGACGGCCGGGTGAACCTGGGGCTGGCGGTGGACGTGGAGAAGCGGGACGGCAGTCGCACGCTGATGGTGCCGGTGATAGGAAACGCCGGAAGGCTGCCGTTCGCGGAGTTCCTGGAGGCATACAACGCGCTGGTGGAGAAGGCCCGCACGAATACGCTCACGGCGGATGACCTGCAGGGGGCGAACGTCACGCTGACGAACCCCGGTGGCCTGGGCACGGTGGCATCGGTGCCGAGGCTGATGGTGGGCCAGGGCACGATCGTTGCGACGGGCTCGATCGCCTATCCCCCAGGATTGGGCAACATCGGCGCGATGATCGGCGCGGAGAAGGTCATGACGATGACCTCGACGTATGACCATCGCATCATCCAGGGGGCGGAGTCGGGGCGCTTCTTGGGGCGTATCGAGGAGTACCTGCAAGGCGAGCGCGGTTTTTACGAAGGCGTGTTCGCTTCGCTGGGCGTGGAACTTGGACCGGCCCCCGCGCTGCCCGCCCCCGCGGCAGCGGCGGCAGCGGCGCGCGAGACTCCGCGCGGGGCGGCGCCCGACGAGGAGCTGCTGCAGGCGGTGCAAGCAGCGACGTCGCTGCTGAAGGCGTTCCGCACCCACGGCCACCTGGCCGCGCGGCTGGATCCACTGGGCGTGGAGCCCGAAGGTGACCCCACGTTGGACCCGGAGCCGCTGGGGCTGACGCCCGAGCTGATGGCTCAGATCCCGGCAAAAATCCTGCGTATGTATGTGCCGGGGGCAACGTTGGCCGATGCGCTGCCGCACCTGCGCGAAACGTATACGGGGACGATCGCATATGAGATCGAGCACATCTCAAGCCACCGCCAGCGCGTGTGGCTGCGCGAGCAGATCGAGTCGGGGGCCTTCCGCCAGCCGTTGACGACGGGCGAGCAGACGACGCTCTTGCGGCGCCTGATCGAGGTGGATGCGCTGGAGCGCTTCATGCACAAGGCGTATCTGGGCCAGCATCAGTTCTCGATCGAGGGTCTGGACATGACGGTGCCGATGCTGGACGAGCTGATTCAGCTCTCGGCGGTGCACGGCGGCAGGGAGGTCGTGATCGGGATGGCCCACCGCGGCAGGCTGAACGTGCTGGCGCACAACCTGGGGCGCAGCTACGACACGATCTTCGCCGAGTTCGAGGGGGCGTCAACGCTGGAGGCGGTGACGACGATCCCGCAGGGGGGCACGGGCGACGTGAAGTACCACCATGGCACGCAGGGCGACTACCAGCTGCCGGACGGCGGAACGATCAAGGTCAACCTGGAGAGCAACCCGAGCCACCTGGAGTATGTGTCAGCGGTGGTGGTCGGAGCGACGCGTGCGGCGCAGACGACCCGGCAGGGGCCGCACGCCCACCAGGACACGAACGCGGCGGTGCCGATTGCGATCCACGGGGATGCCTCGTTCCCGGCGCAGGGCGTGGTCGCGGAGACGTTCAACCTGCAGGGCCTTGACGGCTACAAGGTGGGCGGCACGGTGCACCTCATCACGAACAACCAGATCGGCTTCACGACGGACCCCGACGACGCGCGCAGCACGCGTTGGGCGTCAGATCTGGCGAAGGGCTTCGATGTGCCGATCATCCATGTGAACGCGGACGATGTGGCGGCGTGTATGAGCGCGGTGAGGCTGGCGTTCGCCTTCCGCCAGGAGTTCGGCCACGACGTGTTGATCGACCTGATCGGGTATCGGCGTTTCGGGCACAACGAGTCGGACGAGCCGGCCTACACGCAGCCCGAGATGTACGCGAAGGTGAAGAGCAAGAAGCGCGTCGCGGAGCTGTGGGCCGAGCGCCTGATAGGCGACGGGGTGGTGAGCCGGGAGGAGGTGGACAAGCTGGCGCAGGAGGTATGGGACAACCTGACGCTCCTGCATCAGCGCCTGAAGAGCAAGATCGCACAGGCCGCCGAGCACGAAGCGGAGCAGCCGACGGGCGAACACCAGCTCGATCGCACGCGCAGCCCTGACGTGAGCACGGCGGTGCCGGCCGAACGCCTGCGCGCGCTGGGCGAGCAGCTTTTGCGAGTGCCCGAGGGCTTCACGGTGCACGCGAAGCTCGTGAAGCAGCTGGAGCGCCGGCGCGAGGCGCTTGGCGGGGATGGCGGCGTCGACTGGGCCCACGCCGAGGCGTTGGCCTTCGCGTCGCTGTTGACCGAGGGCACGCCGATCCGGCTAACCGGACAGGACACCGAGCGAGGCACGTTCAGCCAGCGCCACATGGTGCTGCACGACGCCAAGACCGGGCAGACGGTGTGCCCAATCCAGAGCCTCCCGGACGCGCTGGCGCCGTTAGAGCTGCATAACAGCCCGCTCTCGGAGCTGGCCTGCATGGGCTTCGAGTACGGCTACAGCCAGGAAGCGCCCGAGACGCTGGTGCTGTGGGAGGCGCAGTTCGGCGACTTCGTCAATTCGGCGCAGGTGATCGTGGACCAGTTCATCGTCTCGGGCCTGGCCAAGTGGGGCCAGACGTCGCGTCTGACGCTGCTGCTGCCGCACGGCTACGAGGGCTCGGGCCCCGAGCACTCCTCCGGGCGCCTGGAGCGCTTCCTGGCGCTGGCGGCGGAGGGCAATATCCGTGTGGCCAACCTGACGACGCCGGCGCAGTACTTCCATATGCTGCGCCGCCAGGCGCGCATCGCCAAGGAGCGCCCGCTCGTGATCATGACTCCCAAGTCGCTGCTGCGACTGCCGCAGGCGGCGAGCCGCGTGGAGGATCTGGCCGAGGAGACGCGCTTCCAGCCGGTGCTCGAGGAGCCGGGCGTAGAGAAGGAGCAGGTGACGCGGCTGGTGCTGTGCACGGGCAAGATCTACTACGACCTGGTGGGCAGCCCGGCGAGGCAGGGCAACGGGAGCCTGGCGGTGGGAAGGATCGAGCTGCTCTACCCCTTCCCCGAGGGCCAGGTGCTGGCGCTGATGCAGAGCTACCCGAATCTGAAGGAGGTCGTGTGGGTGCAGGAGGAGCCGCGCAATATGGGCGCGCGCGCACACATGTTCCCGCGCCTGATGCAGATCATGCCCGAGGAGATGCACTTCGGCTACGTCGGCCGCCCCGAGCGCGCGAGCCCCGGCGAGGGCTACCCGGCGGCGCACATCGCCGAACAGAGCCGCATCGTGAGCACGGCGGTCAACCTGAAGGTGCCGACCTCCCAGTACCCCCGCAAGACCCCAGGGGAGCGTTGAGCGATGTTGTGGCGCCGCTTTATGCGGATCTGGCGCCAGCGCCGACGCAAGCGTCGCGAGCGACGGCCCTAAGAGGTCAACTCACCTAGCGATGCCGCGCCTGGTAGCGTCGCGCGGATGAAGATCGCCAACCTCTATGAGAGCCCCGCACGGGAAGTCGCGATCGGCCACATCAGGGGCGTCTGGCGCGACTTGGGCCGCGAAGCCGGCACGCGCACCGTGGGGTTGCGCCGCATCGAGGTAGCCGCGGGGCACTTCTCGACGCCGGCGCACGAGCACGGGTGCGATGAGGAGATCTTCTTCGTGCTCGGCGGTCGTGGGCTGTTATGGCAGGAAGGCGAGACCTACGAGGTGGGAAGCGGCGACTGCATCGTGCACCGGCCGATGCGAGGAGCGCACACGCTGCGCGGCGGAGAGGATGGACTCGACGTCCTTGTCTTCGGCCAGCGCGGCGACGCCCGTCTCACGGCCCTGCCGCGCGCCGGTGTGGCGTGGTCGTTTCCGCGCTGGGTCGAGCTGGGCGAGGGCGACTCGCCGTTCGCTCGGGAGGCCGCCGCTGGAGCGCCCGAGTGCCCGTCGCCCCAGGCCGAGCGCCGAGGCAACATCGTGGCGCTTGCCGATGTGCCCGCCATCTTCGGCGGCATCGCAAGGCGCGCGGGGCTGGCGGCAGGGGCAACGGCGACGGGCCTCAACCACGTTACGCTGCCGCCGGATGGGCACGGCGCGCCCGCGCACTGCCATTCGCTGGAGGAGGAGGTCTTCGTGGTCCTTGAGGGCAACGGTACCGTGCTGCTCTGGCCGCGCGGCGCCGAGCGTCCCGAGGGGTACGCGCTGCGCGCTGGCGACGTCGTATCACGACCGGCGGGCAGCGGTGTCGCACATGCCATTCGCGCCGGCGATCGAGGGCTCACATACCTGGCCTATGGCACGCGCGAGTGCAACGACATGTGTTTCTACCCGGAGTCCGGTCGAGTGTCGCTGCGCGGCCTGGGCATAGCCCTGAAATCTCCCGAGATCGAGCGGCTGCCCGAAATCTGAGCCGTCAGCGCGGGCCGCCACGTGCTGAGCCATCTGCAGCCACGCCACACGCTGAGCCGCTAGCAGTCCCGCCACAGCCGCGCTAGCAGTCCCGCCACGCGCTGAGCTGTCAGCGGCCCCGCCACACAGCCGGACGCTTCTCCTTGAAGGCGTTGGCGCCCTCTTTGGCGTCTTCGGAAGCGAACACCGGGCCTGAGATCGCGGCCTGCCTATCCCACATCTCGACGCTCGACCAGTCGAATTGCTCCTGCAGGATGCGCTTGGAGGCGATCAGCGCCAGCGGGCCGTTCTTGGCGAGACGGCTGGCCAGCTCCAGCGCCCCCTGCACGGCCTGGCCGGGCTCTGCGAGGTGGTTGACGACGCCGAAGTCGTGAAAGCGCTCGGCGGGCAGCAGATCGCCGGTGAGCGCCAGCTCCATGACCACGTGATAGGGCATCCGCCGTGGCAGGCGCAGCAGCGCACCGCCGGCAGCCACCAGCGAGCGCTTGGCCTCTGGTATGCCCATCTTGGCGCCCCTGGCGGCAACGATCAGGTCGCAGGCCAGCGCGATCTCCATGCCGCCGGCCACGGCGAAGCCCTCGATCGCCGCGATCAGCGGCTTGCTGGAAGAGCGCTGGGCGATCCCGGCGAAGCCGCGGTCGCCAAACCAGGGCGACTCACCCCTGACGAACGCGCCCAGATCCATGCCGGCGCAGAAGAAACCGCCGGCACCCGTGAGCACTCCGACTGACAGAGCCTCGTCGCCGTCGAGTTCCTCAAGCGCCCCGGCGATCCCGGCGGCCACGGCGGCGTTGACGGCGTTGCGCACCTCGGGGCGGTCGATCGTGATGAGCAGGACGTTGTCGCGGCGCTCGGTGGCGACGGCTGGGGTCTCTTGTGAGTTCATGGCCGGCACTATGCCGCAAACAGTGTCAGCGCGGGCTCGCGTTCGCCGCGCAAGACCTCCAGATCGACCTCAACGCAGTCGATCCCCCGGGCCTGCGCAAGCACGCGCGCCTGTGGCTTGATCCGCTGTGCCGCGAGGACGCCGCGGCAGGAACCCAGCGCGGGGTCCAGCCGGATGCGCTCCAGGTAGCGCGTCAGCTGCTCCACGGCGTCGATCGTGGCCACACGCTTGATCTCCACCGCGATCCACTCGTCGTCGGTGTCGCGGCACATCAGATCGACCGGGCCGATGTCGGTGGGCCACTCGCGCCGTACAAGCCGAAAGCCCTCGCCGCACCACTGCGGGGACTGCGCCAGAAGTTCCTGCAGCTCGCGCTCCAGCCCCTCCTTCTCGAGCGTGCTCAGCACGTCCAGCTCGTGCTCGATGTCGGACAGAATCTCCGTGAGGCCGATCTCCACGCGATCCTCCTGGCGCTGCTTGCGCACGACGAGCCGCAGCAGCCGGCCCTCGCCGTCGCGCTCCTCCTCGAGCACCGTCGGGGGCGTCATCCAGTTGAGCGGCTTGACGTTGGGCCCCCCGCCGTCGGCCCACACCATGAAGGTGCCATCGGCCTTGAGCATCAACAGCCGCACTGCCGCGGGCAGCACGGTAGTCACACGGCCGATGTAGGAGACCTCGCAGCGGGCAACGATCAGGCGCACGCCGGGGAACCTAGCGGGCAGAGCGGATCGCACGGCGGGCCGAGCCTTGCGTCGCAAGGCGTGCGTAGGCCTCAGGCCTCTACATGCGTAGGCCTCAGGGCCTCTATCTACCTACCGCTGGCGTTCTGACCCTCGTGCCCCTCCGGCGGGAGCTGGTCCTCCCCCTCCCCGCTCATGGCCTCGCGGAACTCGCGCATGCCCTTGCCCAGCGCGCGCGCCAGTTCGGGCAGGCGCTTGGGGCCGAGCACGATCAGCGCGACGGCGCCGATGAAAAGCAGGTGAACGGGGTTCTCGATGCCCATGCCTGAACTCAGGCTAGCGCGTGTAAAGGTAGCGCGGGACAGATCGGCCTCGACGAACGGATAGGGCCGGACAGATCGGCCTCGACGAACGGATAGGGCCGGACAGATCGGCCTCGACGAACGGATAGGGCCGGACAGATCGGCCTCGACGAACGGATCGCGCGGGTGCGTAGCGAGAATCCTCCCCGGTCCCTCCGAGCCGGTCCATACCCTCTTTAGCCATCATCGCCCAGGGATCCTCCGCGCAACCCAGCCGCCCTTACCCTCCGCCGGCCGCCGGCGAGCCCTTTTGGCCTGCGCAGGCCACCGTGCTGGCCGCCATCGCCCTGCAGCTGCTGCTTCCCGCGCGGCTGACCGTCGGGCCCTCATGGCTCATCCCCGCGCTGGAGGGAGCGCTGCTGATCGGAATGTTCATGGCCACCCCTCGCCAGCTCGAGCACGAGCACCCCCGCCGCCGCCGCGTCGCGCTCGGTCTGACGGCGTTCGTGACCGCCGCCAACATCTATTCGCTCGCGGCCCTCACGCACCTGCTGCTGCACAGCCATGTGGACAACGGCCATGAGCTGATCATCTCCGGGGTGCTCATCTGGCTGACCAATTTCCTCATCTTCGGCCTCTGGTACTGGGAGATGGACCGCGGCGGCCCCGGTCGCCGGGCCGCCGGCCACGACGGCCAACCCGACTTCCTCTTCCCCCAGATGACCGACGACCGCATCGAGCCGATCGCCTGGCGACCGCAGTTCATCGACTACCTCTACGTATCGCTCACCAACAACACGGCATTCTCCCCAACCGACACGATGCCGCTCACGCCGATGGCCAAGAGCATCATGGGAGTTCAGGCGATCGTCTCGCTGCTCACGATCGGACTGATCGTCTCGCGCGCCGTCAACATCCTTTAGCGGCCGACACCGGTCGCCCCCACGGCGCGTTTAGCGGCCGACACCGGTCGCCCCACGGCACGTTTAGCGGCCGACACCGGTCGCCCCCACGGCACGTTTAGCGGCCGACACCGGTCGCCCCCACGGCGCGCGGCTCCAGCGCCAGAGCCTGCGCCAGCAGCTCTCGCACCTCACCACCCGCCCCCAGGCCGAGCGCGCGCTCCAGCGCTTCCAGGGCGCCCTCACGGTCGAGCAGGCTTAGGCGTAGACGGCCCAATCGCTCCCACGCACCGGCGTCGCGAGGGCCACGTTCGGCCGCCCGCCTGGCGGCTTCCTCGGCGAGGTTGACGGCGCCGATGTCTTCATAGATGCGCGCCGCAAAACGGTGCGGCGCCGGGCGCTCGCCATCAACGCGCGCCCAGTCACGCACGCTGCGCGCCGCGGCCTCCAGGTTGTCCGCCTGCCAGAAGGCCAGCGTCATAAGCCGCAACACCGCGACGTTCCGCGGTTCGGCATCTCTTGCGTACACCAGCCGCTGCGCCGCCAGCGCATGATCGCCTTCGGCCATCGCCCGCTGCGCCGCCGTCATGAAGCGCGCCACCCTGTTCTCCGCCGCATCGGGCTTGGAGAAGTCCACGAAGTGCATGCTTCCCGCCGGCACAGTCCTCACGCCGTGGCTGAAGCGCACTCTCGCCCACTGCTGCACGTCATCGCCGCCCGTCGGGTCGCTCGTGAAGTAGATGCCAGCCACCGTTCCCACACCCCACTCGGGGTAGCTCTCACACCGCGCGTAGCGGTGCACCACCGAGTGGTCGGGCACCCTGCTGCCGAAGGGGTCGTGTTCGGAGCGCTCCTTGGCCTGCTCGCGTGCCCGCTGCTCGGCCTCGTACGCCCGCTTGCCGGCCTCTTCGCGCGCCCGTCTCGCCGCCGCCGCACTCACCTTGACGGCGTTCTGCGAGACCCTTCCACCCCGTGACCCTTCGGCCAGCCTCTCCAACTGGTCAGCCGCCTCGTTGATCGCCTTCAGATGGCGCTCGTGCTCGAACTGCCTGCCCTGTGGAGCCACGTCGGGGTGCCAGCGCTTGGCCATTCTGCGTCTTGCCAACTGCACCGCGCGCTTATCGAACGGCGGCTCCAGCTCCAGCAACAACAGCTGCTGCTCTATGTCCAATATGGCAATGGGCATTCCCCGCTTAAGTTAGCGACCCCCTATCCTGCCCCTCCAGATGTCTTCGCACTACGTCTTCACCATGCACCGCCTCTCGCGGACGCATCCGCCCGACAAGACGGTGCTCAGCGACATCACGCTCGCCTTCCTCCCCGGTGCCAAGATCGGCGTGCTGGGTTACAACGGCGCCGGCAAGTCGACGCTCTTACGGATCATGGCCGGGCTCGACCACGACTACCGCGGCGAGGCGCTGCTCGCGCCCGGCGCTACCGTCGGGATGCTCGAGCAGGAGCCCGCGCTCGACGCCTCCAAGGACGTGCGCGGCAACGTCGAGGAGGGCGTCGCCTCGGTCAAGGCCCTGCTCGACCGCTTCAACGAGCTGGCCGCCGACTACTCCGAGGACATCGCCGAGGAGTTCGGCGAGTTGCAGGCCAAGATCGATGCAGCCGACGCCTGGAATCTCGACACGCGGCTCGACTACGCGATGGACGCGCTGCGCCTGCCCCCACCCGACGCCGACGTCTCCTTGCTCTCCGGCGGCGAGCGCCGTCGCGTCGCACTCTGCCGCCTGTTGCTCTCCGCGCCTGATCTGCTGCTGCTCGACGAGCCCACCAACCATCTCGACGCCGAGTCGGTGGCCTGGCTGGAGCAGCACCTCGCCGAGTACAAGGGCACGATCGTCGCCGTCACGCACGACCGCTACTTCCTCGACAACGTCGCCGGCTGGATCCTCGAGCTGGATCGCGGCCGCGGTATCCCCTATGAAGGCAACTACTCCTCGTGGCTCGAGCAGAAGCAGGCGCGTCTCGCCCAGGAAGAGCGCTCGGAGAAGGGCCGCCAGCGCACGATCGCGGCAGAGCTCGAATGGGTGCGCACCAACCCCAAGGGTCGGCGCACGAAGTCCAAGGCCCGCCTCGCGCGCTATGAGGAGCTGATCGCCGAGGAGCGCAACATCAAACTCGACGACGTGCAGATCCACATTCCCCCCGGGCCGCGTCTGGGCGCGCAGGTGCTGACGGCCACGTCGCTGCGCAAGGGCTTCGGCGATCGTCTGCTGATCGAGGACCTGTCGTTCGATCTGCCCCGCGCGGGCATCGTCGGCATCATCGGCGCCAACGGCGCCGGCAAGACCACTCTGTTCCGGATGATCACCGGCGAGGACGCTCCCGACGCCGGCAAGCTCGTGCTCGGCGACACCGTTCAGCTCGCCTACGTTGACCAGTCCCGCGACGCGCTTGATCCCGACAAGACAGTCTGGGAGGAGATCTCCGACGGCCTCGACCACCTCCAGGTCGGCGAGCGCGTCGTCAACTCGCGCCAGTACACGGCCGGCTTCAACTTCAAGGGCTCCTCTCAGCAGCAGCGCATCGGCAAGCTGTCGGGCGGGGAGCGCAACCGCGTCCACCTGGCCAAGCTCCTGCGCTCGGGCGGCAACGTCCTGCTGCTCGACGAGCCCACCAACGATCTCGACGTCGATACCCTGCGTGCGCTCGAGGAGGCGCTGCTCGGCTTCCCGGGCTGCGCGCTGGTGATCTCCCACGACCGCTGGTTCCTAGATCGTGTCGCTACGCACGTGCTCGCCTTCGAGGGCGACTCGCAGGTCACATGGTTCGAGGGCAACTTCGAGGCCTACGAGGAGCACCGGCGGGCGCTGCTCGGCGCCGCCGCCGAGCGCCCGCACCGCATCACCTACAAGCGGCTCGTGCGGGGCTGACCTCGGCATTCGGCAGCACGTCTGGCCACTCAGCCAGTATCCTGGCGGCCACCATGGACACCCGCTTCGACCGCGACACCGCCGTGCGCCCGACCGATCCTCCAAGCCGAGACGGTCAGGTGGCGCCCAGCGCCTCCTTCGCCGCCGATATCAGCAAGGGCTGGCGCGCCGGGCGCGGTCCCCATGGCGGCTACCTCGCCGCGATACTGCTGCGTGCGCTCAGCGAGACCGTCGCCGACCCCGCGCGCGGCCCTCGCTCGCTCACGATCCACTACGCTCGCTCGCCGCTGCCGGGGCCGGTCGAGATCCATGTGACGGTCGAGCGGCAGGGGCGCTCGCTGACGACGCTCTCGGCGCGCCTACTGCAGGACGGCGCCGTTCAGGCGCTCGCGCTGGCGGCCTTCTCGATCCCCTGGCGAGCCCCCGAGGCCGATGCGCTGCCGATGCCCGAGGTGGCACCACCCAACCTGGAGCGCCGCGACACGCCGCGCCTGTTCGAGGGCGCCCCCGAGTTCACCAAGCAACTGGTGATGCAGGCCCGCGTCGGCGCGATGCCCTTCGTCGGCGCCGATCACCCGATGGAAATCGGCGGCTGGATCGCGCTGCCCGAGCCCCGCCCGCTCGACGCGCTGTCGCTCGCGCTCTTCGCCGATGCCTGGTTCCCGCCGTCTTTCATCGCCCTCTCCGAGCCCGCCATCAGCCCCACCGTCGATCTCACCATTCATTTCCGCCAACCCCCTCCTCGGCAGGAGGGTGCGCTTGACGGCATGTGCCTCAGCATCTTCCGCACGCGTCTGCTGCACGAGGGTTTCTTCGAGGAGGACGGCGTCATCTGGGCGCCCGACGGCTCCGTCTTGGCCCAGTCGCGCCAGCTGGCCATCATCATGCCCACTGACAATCCGGTGCTCAGGCCCGAGCATCTCGGCACCCGCGAGGTCTCCCCCTCCGCCACCGCGTCGTCCACCCCCTCAGCCCTCGCGTCGTCCTCCTCGGGCGCCAGGCTCAGCGAGGGCTAAGGCTCCCTTGCGCCACTTCTTAGTGACCGCTAAGCTCCGTGCGAGCCTTGCATTCAGCGAGCATCTCCCGAGCCAATCAGACAGATAGGACTACCGCTATGCCCGACTACACCGTGAAGTGCATCGACGACATGGAGGGCGCCTTTGGCGGCGGCCTCAAGAAGGCACGTGCCGAACTGGGCGTCAGCTCCTTCGGGATGCAGGTCGTCGATATGCCCCCGAACTACCCCGACTACCCCGAACACGATCATGCTGAGCAGGCCCAGGAGGAGGTCTTTGCGGTCCTGCGCGGCTCAGGTGAGATGGACATCGAAGGCGAGCGCATCGCGCTCACTCCCGAGGTGCTCGTGCGTGTGGGCGCTGCGGCCAAGCGCAAGATCTTCCCCGGTCCCGACGGCCTGCGTCTGATCGCGCTCGGCGGAACGCCGGGAGCGGCCTACGAGATCTCGGAGTTCACGGAGCTGAGCGGGGCGGCGTAGGACTCTGGCGGGAGGTTGGTTCTTTGTTTTCTATTTTGATTGCATTAGTATCTACGATGTGTAGACAATCGCAAGCAAGATAGAGAAATAGACAATCAACCTCCCAGGCTCCGACCCGCCCACAACCCAGGCAGAGTCTAACCAGGCCGAGTCCCAACCCAGGCAGAGTCCGTGTTATATAGGCCCGGAGGCCCCGGGCTCAGACTCCCGCGCCGCGCGCCAACTGCGCCAGACCTCAGACCTCAGCGCGCACGCCGGGCGCCCGAGCCTCACCGCTCGAGCGACGTCCCCCCATCCAACCGCAGCGCCGCCGCGGCGATCAGGCGCGCGCAGGCGTGCACGTCGCGCAGCTCGACCAGCTCCACCGGGGAGTGCATGTAGCGCAGGGGGATCGACACGAGGGCCGTCGGCACACCGCCGCGGCTGAGGTGCACGGCATCGGCGTCGGTCCCTGTGTTGCGGCCCGAGGCCTCGACGGTGAATGGGATCGACTCGCGCTCGGCGGTGTCGTGCAGCAGCTCGAACAGCCTCGGGTTGAGCGTCGAACCGCGACTCACGACAGGCCCGGAGCCCAGCTCGTGCTTGCCGGCCTCCTTGACGTCGATCCCGGGGGCGTCCGTGGCGTGGGTCACGTCCACGACGATCGCCGCGTCGGGCTCAAGCGAGAAGGCGCTCGTGCGCGAGCCGCCGAAGGTCGTCTCCTCCTGCGCCGCCGCCACGGCCACCATCTCCCACTCGCTGCTCCCCTGCTCGGCCACCAGCCGCGCTGCCTCCAGCGCCACGAACGAACCCAGGCGGTTGTCCAGCGCGCGCGACGCCACCCTGCCGTTGGGCAGCTCCAGCGCTTCGGCGTCGATCGTCGCGACGTCTCCCACCCTGACGAGCCCGCCGGCCTCCTTGCCGTCCTTGGCTCCCACGTCGATGTGCAGATCGCGCACCTCGGCCACCTTCTTGCGATCGTCGTCGCGCAGCAGATGGATGGGCTTCTTGCCGATCACGCCCCTCAGCTCGCCCGCGCGCGTAGCCAGCACTACGCGCTGGCCCACCAGGATCTGCGCGTCCCAGCCGCCGACCTCGCGGAACCACAGATAGCCCTCGTCGTCTATGTGCGTGACGATCAGGCCGATCTCGTCGATATGGCCCATCACCACCAGGCGCCTGGGTTGCGCGTCCGCGCCATCTTTTGCGCCTGCGCGTCCCTTGACATCGCCGCCTCCCGTCACGCTCATGCGTGCCGGAACGCGTGCCGAAGGAGTGCCCACGATGTCGGTGCCCACGTCCGCGCCGAACGCCTCGGCAGCCTTGCGCCACACCGCCGCCGGGGCCGTCTCGTAGCCGGACGGGCCGCGTGCCGACAGCAGGTCGCGCAGGACTGTGGGGAAGCTCGTGTCGTCGCTCACGACGCCACCAAGCCACGCAGCACGTACTGAAGGATCCCGCCGTGGCGGAAGTACTCGGCCTCGCGCGGCGTGTCGATCCGCACCGTCGCCTCGAACTCGATCGGCGCAGAGCCATCGCGCTCGGCCATCACACCCACCGCATCCGGCGGCGCGCCGCCGTCGGACATCGCCTGTGCGAGACCCGCGATCGAGAAGACCTCGCTGCCGTCGATCCCCAGTGACTCGGCGCTCTGCCCGGCGGGGAACTGGAGCGGTAGCACACCCATCCCGACGAGGTTGGAACGGTGGATGCGCTCAAAGCTCTGCGCGACGACAGCGCGCACGCCTAGCAGCTTGGTCCCCTTCGCCGCCCAGTCGCGCGAGGAGCCCGATCCGTACTCCTTCCCGGCGATTACCACCAGCGGTACGCCGTCCTGCGCATAGCGCACCGCTGCGTCGTAGATCGACATCTGCTCCCCGTCGGGCAGGTGCAGCGTGACGCCGCCCTCCGGAAGCGATCCAGGCCCGCCGGATCCCCGCCCACCCGATCCCGGCGCCGCCAGCAGATTGCGCAGACGGATGTTGGCGAAGGTACCGCGCATCATCACCTCGTGGTTGCCGCGGCGCGCGCCATAGGAGTTGAAGTCTCGCGGCGCGACGCCCTGTTCCTGCAGGTATTCGCCGGCGGGCCCGTCACGCTTGATCGACCCAGCCGGAGAGATGTGGTCGGTTGTGACGCTGTCGCCCAGCAGCGCAAGTACGCGCGCGCCGGCGACATCCTCCACGGCTGGCGGCGTGGTGGGCATGTCCTGGAAGTACGGCGGCAGGCGCACGTAGGTGGAGTCCTCATCCCATGCGAAGCGCTCGCCCGCGGGGACCGCGAGCGAGTTCCAGCGCTCGTCGCCAAAAAAGACCTCGCCGTAGCTCTTGCGGAACATGTCCGACTGGACGGCCTGCTCGATCGTCTGCGCCACCTCGCGCTCGCTCGGCCAGATGTCGCGCAGGTAGACGTCCTCCCCGTTGGCATCGCGCCCCAGCGGCTCACCCACGATGTTGACGTCCATCGTGCCGGTGAGCGCGTATGCGACGCACAGCGGCGGCGAGGCCAGGTAGTTCATCTTCACATCGGGGTTGATGCGGCCCTCGAAGTTGCGGTTGCCCGACAGCACGCTCACGACCGCCAGGTCCTCGTCGTTGACCACCTTGGAGACCTCCTCCGGCAGCGGCCC
Organism: uncultured Solirubrobacterales bacterium; assembly: GCA_963715515.1. Lineage (GTDB taxonomy): Bacteria > Actinomycetota > Thermoleophilia > Solirubrobacterales > Solirubrobacteraceae > Palsa-744. The sequence goes on along the minus strand of OY970249.1, from coordinate 2,130,034 downwards.
GGAGTTGCCGATGCAGGTCGTGCAGCCATAGCCCACGAGGTTGAACCCCAGCTGCTCCAGCGGCTCGGTGAGGCCGGCACGGTCGAGGTATTCGCTGACCACCTTCGACCCCGGCGCCAGCGAGGTCTTGACCCAGGGCTTGCTCTTCAGGCCCCGCGCCAGGGCGTTGCGCGCCAGGATGCCTGCGCCGATCATCACCGAGGGATTGGAGGTGTTGGTGCAGCTGGTGATCGCCGCGATCACGACATGACCGTGGTCGAGCGTCGCTTCGGTGCCGTCGGCCAGCGTTACGGGGACCTCGGCGTGGTTGCGCTCGCGCATGGCCTGCCCACCGCCGGCGGTGGCAGATGCCTCGCGCGCCTGCGCATGCTGCGGGCGGGGACCATCGCCGTTGTGCGGCCCCTGCGCCGCCGTGGGATCGCTCGCCGGGAAGGTCTCGGCGACCGCCTCGTCCTCGCCGTTTGACTCCGGCACGTAGCCGGCCAGCGCCTGGCGGAAGGCTCCCTGCGCATCGCTCAGCGACACGCGGTCCTGCGGGCGCTTGGGCCCAGCGAGGCTCGGTACGACCTCGCCGAGGTCGAGCTCGATTAGGTCGGAGAACGTGGGCTCGGGCGAGTTCTCGTCGTGCCACAGGCCCTGCTCGCGGGCATAGGCATCGACCAGCTCGATCCGATCCGTCGGGCGCCCGGAGAACTCCAGGTAGCGCAGCGTCTCGGCATCGACGGGGAAGATCGCGCACGTCGAGCCGAACTCGGGCGACATGTTGCCGATCGTCGCGCGGTCGGCCAGCGGCAGACCGGCCAGGCCGGCGCCGTAGAACTCGACGAACATCCCGACGACGCCGCGCTCGCGCAGCATCTCGGTGACCGTCAGCACCAGGTCGGTCGCCGTCGCGCCCTCGGGCAGCTCGCCGTGCAGCTTGAAGCCCAGGACCTGCGGGATCAGCATCGACAGCGGCTGTCCGAGCATCGCAGCCTCGGCCTCGATCCCGCCTACGCCCCATCCCAGCACGCCGAGACCGTTGACCATCGTCGTGTGCGAGTCAGTCCCGACCAGCGTGTCGGGGTAGGCCCGGGGCAGACGAGCGTCGCCAGGCCGCTCGGCCCCCGAAGAGAAGCTGAACCCGCGCGAGGGCATCTCCTCGGTGAAGACCACCCGCGCCAAGTACTCGATGTTGACCTGGTGCACGATCCCGGTGTCGGGCGGCACGACGGCAAAGTGTTCGAAGGCTCCCTGCCCCCAGCGCAGGAAGGCATAGCGCTCCTGGTTGCGCTCGAACTCGCGCTCGGCGTTGACGCGGAAGGCGTCGCGCGTGCCGAAGGCGTTGACCTGCACGGAGTGGTCGATCACCAACTCGGCCGGCGCCAGCGGATTGATGCGAGCGGGGTCGCCGCCCATCGCGGCCATCGCGTCGCGCATCGCCGCCAGATCGACCACCGCCGGCACCCCGGTGAAGTCCTGCATCAGGACGCGCGCCGGCGTGAACGCGATCTCCTTGCTCGGCCGCGCCTTGGCATCCCAGCCGGCCAACGCCTCGATGTCGGTTGCCGTCACCGCTCCACGGCCCTCGTTGCGCAGCAGATTCTCCAGCAGCACCTTCAACGAGAACGGCAGCCGCGCGACGTCGAAACGCTCCTGCAGAGCCGCCAGGGAGAAGATCTCATACTCGCGCCCGCCCACCGCGAGCGTCTTCTGTGCGCCAAAGCTGTTCTGCGACATGGGCCTCTCCTGGCAGGTTCGATGGTGTCCGGGGACCGCCCCCAGTCTCTCAAAGCAAGCCTAGCCACAGTCGAGCGGCCCTCCGATTGCAGCGCCCGCCTCACGGCCGACCCCAGCGCCTGTCCGCGGCAGCGCTGGCGACAGCTCCCCCTCCCCGGCCACGACTCCCCTTAATACGTCTCGGCGCCCCCGTTCTACGGGGACGCCGAGACTACCCAGGCTGCGAGACTGGGCTCAGAGTCCCTGCGAGAAGGCCCTAAGACTTGATCGACGGCCGGTTGCAGCAGGCAGACGCAGGCACGAGGAGCTTCCCCTGGCGGGACAGATATTCGCACCGGCGGTGTCTACTGTGGCCGATCCCCCAGGATCTGCAGACTGCCCGGGGAGTGTTCACCGCTTTATTCGCACGAAGACCTCCGACGGATCACTGAACTACCAGGCGCGGACAAACGGCGGGGACCCGCATTCACAACTACCGGGACTCGCCGCTCACTTCAAGAACTTGCCGCTCACGGCCAGGGACTGGCCGTTCACGCAGGTCAGACTGCGCGCGTGACCCGCCCCTTGCCCTCGCGCTTGCCTTGCAAGAGCGCGGCATCGCAGGCATCGAGCAGCATGTCGGTGGTCATCGGGGCAGACCACTGCGCGACGCCGATCGAGGCGGAGACGCCGGGGGTGACGTCAAATGAGGACACGCCCAGCATCCGCTCGCGCGCGCGCTCGGCGGCGGCCGCGGCGCTCTCGAGGTCGGCGCCGGCGAGGATCGCGACGAACTCGTCGCCGCCATAGCGCGCGACGCGGTCGAAGGCACGGAACTCGCCCATCAGCGCCTGGGCGACCTCGCGCAGGAGCGCATCGCCGGCGGAGTGGCCGTGGCGATCGTTGACTAGCTTGAAGTTGTCGAGGTCGATCAACAGACAGGCCAACTTCCCGTCGGTGCGTGTGGCGCGCCCGATCTCTTCGCTCAGGCGCCGGCGCATGGCGCGGTGGTTCATGCAGCCGGTCACGGGGTCGGTGCCGGCCTCGGCGCGCGCGCGCAGCAGGGCGAGCGAGGTGGACGCCTGCTCGACGAGCGTCGCAGCGTGCTGCACGGCGTGCTCGTCGAAAGCCTCGGCGCGCTTTTGCGCGAGGATCACCACGGCCTCGACCTCGCCGCGCAGCGTGAGCGGCAACAGCAGCACGCAGCCCAGCCCGCCGGCTGCGACCAGGCGCGGCACGCTGGCAGCCAGCTCGCGTGCGCCGCTGGCCACGACACTCTGGCCGGTGCTAGCCACCCAGGCGACCCCGGCGGGGCGCTCAGCGGGGGTGCGCAGATAGCTGAGGCGGCCCTCGCCGCCGAACAGATAGACCGCGACGGTGTCCTCACTGGGGGCCATGTTCCCGTTGACGGCCTGCAGGCCCGCCTCGTGCAGCGCGGCGCCGGGGGTACAGAGGTGATGCACCTGCACCTCCCCAACGGCAGGCAACCCGGCAAACAGCTCGCCGGCCAGGGCGTGAAAGATCTCCTGCGGCTCGGTGGCGCTGTCGGCGAGCCGGGTCAGACGCCGCACGCCCGCCAGCAGCGAGTCCACGCCACTAGCCCACCGGTCGGCTGCTTGCTCGTAGGTGTTCATACCTGCGCCGGCCATCCCCTGCAATGTAGGAGATGGCGCGGCGCACGTCCAGCATCATCCCTTGAAGGTAACCGTCGTGAAGGTCTTCGAGCTGGGGCCCTTCTGCTTGGGGATGAAGCCCACGCGTAGCTTGATCTTCAGCTTGTGGTTGCGGTTCAGCGCGTTGACGCCGCCACTGGTGAGCGGGACCTTGAGCGTGAGCTTCTGGGCCTTGCCGGGATGCCGATAGGTGGTCTTCAGGTTGGTGCCGGTGCCGCTCAGGCGCCCCGCCGCGGGCACCTGCACGGTGAGGATCGCCGTGTGGCCGCTGACCTTGTGCGAGACGACCTTCACGCCGCAGCCGGAGACGACGATCTTGGTGTTCTGCTTGATGACGGTGCCGCTCTGGGCTGTGATCGTCGTCGGCATGGTCAGTGGCTGCGCGCAGAGGTTCCCGTTGGGCGCCAGCGCCGAGTTGGCGCCGAGCGGCAGGTTGACTTCAAAGCCCGATACCGGCACGTCGGGCACGGCGGCGAAAGTGGAGGTGGTAACGCCCTTGAGGATGTTGGTGTTGCCAACCAGGATCACCTCGACGCCGTTGCCGTTGAGCACGAGGTCGAGGTCTGGGAAGGCCGCACCGCCGTGCGAGACGAAGAAGGCGGGACCGGTCAGCTTGGCCGGCAGCACCGGGGTCGTGACGGTCGCGCCACCGACGCGCGAGCCGGAGGGACAGGCGAAGGGGTTGGCGTTGAAGGTGGCTTCCGGACAGGCCTTCTGGAGCGTCGTCAGGCGTGAGGGCAGCTGCTTGGGCAGCTGCGTCACGACGGAGCGGATGTTGGCCTGCACGCCGCTCGGATAGCCGATCTTCACGCCCAGGCTGGCGCCGTTCTTCTTGGAGGCCTTGGCGCTGGAGGAGGCCGTGAAGTTCGGCTTGAAGGGCAGCGCGCTGCAGTTGGCGACCTGGAAGGGCGTCGAGATGTTCTGCGTGGCGCCGAGCGTCGAGCCGAGCACGGTTTCGGTGGCCAGCACGCCGCAGTTGGTGGGATTGATGATGAAACCCTGACGGTTGATGGCCATCGTGAGGTTGCGCAGTCGCAGCGGTATGCCCTTGACGATGCTCGGTACGGCGCCGCTGACGGTGATGCGCGCCGTGAAGGGATCGACGTTGATGGCAGCCCTCACGACGACGATGCCGAGATCGAAGGGGCCGGTCGCGGCCGGCACCGCCACGGACATCCCGTAGGGCGCACTGCCGGTGGGACCTGTCAGGTAGACGGGCCCGGAGAACTGACTGGGGGTCGCCCCAGAGCCGACCTGCACCGTGGCCGTTCCGATCTGGCTGGCCGACGAGCAGGTGCCGAGCGCGGCCTGCGGTTCACCGCACAACGGCACCGAGGGGATCAGGCCGACGAGCCCGGCCGGCAGCTTGGCCGACACCTGCGAGAGGTACTGCTGCCCGTCGGCGCGCGCGAGGTTGAGCGTGAAGGAACTCTGCGACCCACCCGTCGCGGGCGCGACCTGCGTGCTCTGGCCGAGCGAGAAGGGCAGCGGCGAGGGGCAGGCGCCGCCGCTGCCGTTGCTGTCGACCGTGAAGCCGCTGGAGGGTGTGGCGGCTGGCTGGCCGGTGTAGGGGAAGAGCGCCGAGGTGAGCGTCGCGGGGCCGCACACCAGCGGGTTGGCCAGCGGCGCGAGTGCGCCGGGGGTGAACTTGAGGATCAGGTCGCTGAAGGGCTGTTCGGGGTTTTCGGGGAACGTCGCCGTCAGGCGCCCGGTGGTTTCATCGGGCGTCACTTCGCCCTTCAGACGCACTGAGATCCCGTAGCGGGCGGACTCGGCGTCGATGTAGAGGATGTATGGGGGGCCCGTAATCGAACCGCTCGAGGGACCGCCGAGGTAGAGGTTGCCCTGGAGCGAGTTAGGCGGAAGACCGGGCACATCCAAGGTCACTTCGCCGACCTTCGAGGCGGCCGGGCAGCTGACGGGCGCCCTCGTGTGGATGCCGATCTGTTCCGGCGTGCACGCCGCAAGGCCATGGGCGGCGGAGGGGCTGAGGGTCATGCCTTCGGGCAACACGATGCTGGCGCTCTTGAGCTGCGCGGAATCCAGAGCAGCCGGGTCGGGGTCGTGCGGAAGCACAACTTCCGTCGTCAGGCCGTCGGGCAGGTCCGACTGAGTGGTTTCGGGCGCCAGCGAGATCGTGGGTGCGAAGGGAGCCAGGGCGAAGGGCGGCAGACCGTCGCAGCCTTCGGTGCCGATCGGCGTGGTGTAGCTCGCCGCGGCCGTGGCTCCTTCGTAGGATTCCCCATGCCAGCTCGTCGTCGTCAGAGGCCCAGGGCCCGCGCAGTTGCTGGGATTGCTGAGGAACCCGCCGGTGCCGATATTGCCATTGAAGCTGAGGCGCGATTCGAGCAGCCCGGGCGTGATGTCTTTGATTTCGAAGAGATCGTGGTAGTCGCTGGCCCATTCGACGTGCCCTTCGATGAAGGTGTGGACGACGAGCGGGCCTGGCGGCAGCGGCGGCACAGTGGCGCCTACCGTGAGCGCGACGCCGAAGTAGGACGATAAGCCGTTTGGCTGTTCGAGGTTGTAGACCTTCCCCGACAGCGGAACGTCGGCGAACACGCCCGGTGAGACTTCGAGCACCGTGGTGACGTGATTTTCGCCGATCACCGTGCTTTCGGCGCCGCTTTCCGCGCAGCGGGGTGCGAGGAAGATGTGCTTAGCCGGTTCTACTTCGGTCGAGGTGAAGTCTTCCACCGAGCACTTCGCGACGGCCTGCGGATTGGTGCTCACCCCGGGCGCGACGTCGATGCGCAGGTTCTTCAGGTTCTCGTTCGGGAGGAACAGGCCCGGTGCAACTTCATGACGGGCGAGCTTGAAATCGGTGATGCCAAAGGGAGGGTGCCCGGCGGCCTGACTGTAGCCTTCGATTTCCGCCTTGGACTTTTCTTCTTCCGGGGTGGCGGCCTTGTTGCAATTGGGATGCGTGGCATTGCAGTTCGCGGCGAAGAAGCTTTCCACGCCGAATTCCGGCGCGGCCTGCGCGGCGGCAGCGAAGACGGCCATGAAGACGCCAAGCGCCAGCGCCAGGAGCGAGACACGAACATGGGCACTCATTCCAAACCTCCCTTTTGGTCAGAGTGTCTATACCCGGTCCGTGTAGCTCCTAACCGCTGCAAGCGGCTTCTCAGGAGAGCTATGGGAACATGGGTGCAAGCGCGATGTGCGAGCGGAGGAGCATGGGTCCGAGCGCGATGCGCGAGCGGGGTCTGCTCACCACTGCAGGAGCATCAGCCCGACGGTGATGCCGGGACCGATGGTGACCGCCAGCCCGCGATCCCCCGGAGAGGGTCGGCGCCGTTCGATGGTCCATTTGAGGACGTAAAAGATCGAGGGCGTGCCGACGTTGCCGCGGTTGGAGAGCACGTCGTAGCTGATGCCGACCTGCTCCTCGGAGAGTTCCAGCGCGGACTGCACGGTCTCGATGATGCGCCGTCCGCCGGGGTGGACGACCCAGTGCTGGATGTCGGCGCGGGAGAGGCCGTTGGTGTCAAGGAAGTCGTCGGCCAGCTCAGCCAGGCCGGCACCGGCGACGTCGGGGAGGTCGCGGTCGAGGTGCAGGTAGCTGTCGTCGGGGGCCAGCTCGAGGCGGACGGCGCCGAGCGTGCGGCCGATCTGGTGGACCTTGGAGGCGACGATCGCGGGGCCGTCGGCGTTGGCGTCGCCGTCGAGCAGCGCCGCGGCGCAGCCGTCGCCGAAGAGCGAGGAGCCGACGATCTTCGCGCGCGCGTCGCCCTCGGCGGCGCGCATGAGGATGCCGGCCATGCTCTCGGCGGCGACGATCAGGCCCTTCTTGCCGGGGTGCTCGCGCAGGGCCTGGGTCATGAAGCGCATCAGCGGCACGGCGCTCGCGCAGCCGACGCCGAGCACGTGGTACTTGTCGGTCGAGGGGTCCATGTCGTAGTGATCGACGAGGCGATGGGCGAGCGTGGGGCCGCCAAGCGAGTAGAGCGTTCCGGTGACGACGGTGCCGATCTCCTCGGGGTCGATCTCCAGGCGATCGACGGCCTGCACGGCCAAGCGGAACAGCTCGTCCTCGATTTCGAGGGTGCGGCCCTGGAGGGTCCGTTCGAGCACGTCGCCCGTCAGGTTGAGGTTCCGGCGCTGTACGCCGCAGCGGCTGAAGATGCGCTCGGCAAACTCGTCGCCTTTCATGTCGAGCAGCGTGAGCACCTCGTCCTGGGAGAAGGAGGTGTCGGCGTCGGCCAGCTCCAAGCCACTGATACGCGGTGCGGCGGAGCGCACTGGCACGGGCACGGCAAGCGTTGAGATCGCCCCAGCCAGTGGCGTGCGCTCGCGGCTGGCGGAGTCGGAGCCTGACGAAGCGTGCTGTGGTGCGTCGGTAACCTTCACTTTTTCCAACGACCCCCGGGTTCAGGATGAGCAGGATGTCAGGCCAAGAGCCGGACGATACTGGAGTAACCCGCGGAACGAGCAAAAGGAGCGGTGGGAATGCGAGTCATAGGGGCCGGCCTGCCGCGCACGGGCACGCTTACGCAGAAGGTGGCGATCGAGATGCTGGGCCTGGGGCCGTGCTACCACTGGGTGGACGTGCTGGCGGACCTCGACCGCGTGGGCCAGTGGCAGCGGGCACTGGACGGTGAGGGGCCGTGGGAGGAGATCTTCAGGGGCTTCAACTCGACGGTGGACTGGCCTGGGGGCTATTTCTATAGAGAGCTGATGGAGCGCTATCCCGATGCCAAGGTGCTGCTGAGCGTGCGCCGGCCGGAGGCATGGGAGCGCAGCTTCCGCGAGACGATCTGGGATATGGGCCACGGGGAGTCGCTGCTGCGACTGCTGTCGAGCGCACGCGCCAAGGTGGATCCGCAGTGGCGCGACTACCTTGCGCTGGTGGAGCGGATGTTCTGGGGACCGCAGGGGACGTTCGCCAGGGGCCACGCCACGCCGGCGGAGCTGACGGCGGAGATGGAGCGCCACAACGAGGAGGTCCGCAGCACGGTCCCGGCGGAGCGCCTGCTGGTGTGGGAGGTCAGCGAAGGCTGGGAGCCGCTGTGCGAGTTCCTGGAGGTGGAGGTGCCGGCGCAGCCGCTGCCGCATGTCAACGATCGCGAGACCTTCCTCGGCCGAGTGGCCGACGGGGCGATCGACACGTTGCGCGCGTGGCGCGAGGCGCAGCTGGCGCTCAGCCCTTGACGACGGCCGAGGTGCCGAGCACGGCGCCGGAGGCAGCGAGCGCCTGGACGGCCACATAGGCGGCGTCGGGCACCTGGATGACCGTCTCGAAGCCAGTCGGGGCGGCGCTGGCGGCGGGCGCGAGCGAAGTCGGCGAGGAGCCCGTGAGCGCCCGCCACGAGGCGACGTCGGTCGCGCCGTTCCAGCTCGCGGCGACGCTCACGGTCCCGGCCGCGGCGCCGGCGCGCACGGCCAGCGCGGGTGGCGTCGTCGGCTGCGCGCTCCAGGGCGACAGATAGGAGCGGAAGTCCTGGACGCTCTTGCCGAGCGTGGCATCGAGCAGAACGCCGCCGGAGGAGTTGTACTCGGTCAGGTTGGGCAGTCCGCCGTAGCCCATCAGCCAGTCGCCGCCGGGCAGCGAGAGCGTATTGCCCTGGCTTTCGGCCAAAAGCGTCTTGGTGGGGTTGGTGAAGGCCTTCACGAGGGTGACGGTGTGGGTGTCGGTATTGGGGTCGAGCAGGAGCCCGCGCGACTGATGCTCCTTGGGCGGGTCGGAGCCGTTGTCGAAGACGGATATCAACCCGCCGGGCTGGAATTCAGCGTCGTGCTGCCAGTAGAAGCGCGTGCCGGGTTCCAGGCGGAAGTTGCTGTGGGGCCCGCCGAGACGCCAGCGAAAGCCGCCGCTGTGCAGGTTGACGTCATACAGCGTCCAGCTGTTACGAGCCGAGAGGAGCACGTCGCCGCAGCAGCCGGGGTCGATGGAGTTGACGTGGATGTAGTCCCAGGGATAGCTGGAGCGCTGCGGGGGATTGAAGGAGTCGCCCAGCGGGATGTGGCCGAAGGCGTGCCACTCCCACATGACGAGGCCGGTCTTGATGTCGATCTCCTGCACGACCGAGTCGGTGAGGATCCCGTCGGCGGAGCCGTGCGCGGAGCTGAGATTCATGTGAATCGGGTCGAAGGCGTCGATCCAGGCAGTGCCCTGCGGGGTGAGCAGGATCTCGTGCAGGTCGGCGTGGTAGCCGTTGCCGGCGCGTATCGTGGCCACGGGCTGGTAGGAGGTGTTGTAGATGACGTCTTCGCCCTGGCCGAAGCCGACCTGCAGAACGCGGCCCTGCCACCAGGTCAGCACGGGCTTGCCCTGGTACTGCTGAACCTGGAAGTTGGTCGCGACGTCGTGGCCTGGCAGCGGGTGAAACCAGACCAGCTGGCCCTGCTGGTTGACGATCATCGGCCCCGGCGAGCCCTTGCCCTGATATGGCGCGAGGAAGAGATCGCCGGGTGCAGCGCCGGGCTGGGCGGGCGTGGTGACAGTCAGCGTCGAGGGGGTTAGGGCGGGCGCCGAGAGATAGTGCTGCACCGCGTGGGGGTCGCCAGGGTTGTCGGGGAATTCGCTCTCGCTTACGGCGGCCTGAGAAGCGATTGTGAAGGTCGTCGTGGCGGCCTGGGCGGGGCCCCCGGACTCGACCATCGCGTGCACGGTGACGCGCTCGCCGGCTTGAAAGGGATGGGCGGGCAGGAAGCTCTCGCCGGTGCCGGTGGAGTAGCCCTGCAGGCGCCCGGAGTGAGAGCCGCTGCGCGAGCCGGAGACGGCGATCGAGACGACGTGCGCGCCGGGGGCGCCGAGGAAGCTGATCTGGGTGGCGGGCGAGGCGTCGGCGGTGCCGGGCAGCGGCGAGACCGTGACGGGGTTGGCGCTGGCGGCGGCGATCGAGGCGTGGACGCCAAGCGGCGATGGCACGGCGGCGGCAGGTGCTGAGATGTCGGCAGGCGAGGAGGAGGAGCCGCCGCAGGCGGAGAGCACGGCGGCGAGCAGAGCGGCGCAGGCGAACAGCCCAGCCAGTCGTCTCCACGGCCTTACGTGCATGAGCGCTGCTTCTCTTCTCAGTCGGCGACGGCCGGGATCGTGAAGCGCCCGCCCGACGCGGCCCATGGCTGCCCGCCGGCGAGTCGAAAGGCAACCACCACGGGCGCGCGCGCGGCGGCAGGCGGGCGCGGCGAGGCTGGCGCGGGCTGTTGTGGGGGAGGGGTTGTGGCCGCGTCGTGCGGAGCCGGGGCAGCTGCCGGAGAAGAGGCGAGCGCGGAATCGGGCGAGGTTTGCGCAGTGTCCGCGGGAGGCGCAGTGTTCGCAGGACGCGCGGTGGCGGCAGGACGCGCGGTGGCGGCAGGAAGCACAGTGTCCGCAGGACGCGCGGTGGCGGCAGGAAGCACAGTGTCCGCAGGACGCGCGGTGGCGGCAGGAAGCACAGTGTCCGCAGGAGGCGTGGTGGCAGCAGGAAGCGCAGTGGCGGCAGATGACTCGGCGGGCGTCTCGCCGCGCTGGGTGGGCAGCGGGAGTGGATGCACGGTCGCCGCCGGGGCGCCCTGGGGCGATCCGGCTCCGGCCGGCGCGCCGGGTCGTACGCGCGGTATGAAGCGGAAGGCCGCGACGGCCCCGATGCCGGCGAAGGCAGCGGCAAGCAGGAAGGCCAGGCGAAAGCCGTCGTTGAGCGCGAGCAGCGGCGCGCGATAGTCGCTTTCGACGAGGTGTGCGGTGTACTGCGCGGCCAACGATGTGAGTACGGCGAGCCCGAGCGCGCCGCCCATCTGGCGTGAGGTGTTGACGAGGCCCGAGGCGAGACCGGCTTCCCGCGGCGCGACGCCGGCAGTGGCTGCGATCGTGGAGGGGACGACCGAGAGGCCGACGCCCATCGCTACGAGGAGGCCGGGCAGCAGCAGGTCGGAGATGTAGCCGCCGTTGACGGCGACGCGTCCGAAGAGCGCGAGGCCGACGGCCATCAGGGTGAGCCCGCCGCCCAGTAGCGGACCGGCGCCGAAGCGCGCGACGAGCCGCGGTGCGCGCATCGCGCAGGCCATGATCGTCAGGGCCATCGGCAGGAAGGCGAGGCCGGCGCCGATCGGTTCCAGCTTCAGCACGAGCTGGAGGTAGAGCGAGAGGAAGTACCACATCGGGAAGAGGGCGGCGCTGAAGGCGAGCACGATCAGGTTGGCGGAGCGCAGGAGCTTGCTGGAGAAGACGCGCAGGGGCACCAGAGGCGCGGAGGCGAAGCGCGCCTCGATCGCCACGAATGCCCCCAGCAGCGCAAGGCCGAGGAGGATCGGGCCGAGCGCTTCGGGCGCCCCCCAGCCGTCCGAGCCGGCGCTGACGATCCCGTAGACGAGCGCCAGCAGGCCGCCGGTGATGGCGAGGGCGCCAGGGAGATCGAAGCTGCCGTGCGTGGCAGAGGCACGCCGCGGCGGCACGGCGGTGCGCGCCACGAGCGCCGCGGTGATGCCGATTGGGATGTTGATCAGAAGGATCCAGCGCCAGCCGAGGGTCTGGGTGATGATCCCGCCGAACAGCACGCCGGCGGCGCCGCCGGCGCCGTTCATAGCGCCCCACATGCCGATCGCGCGGTGGCGTTCGGGACCGGGGGCGAAGGAGGAGTTGATGATCGACAGCGAGGCCGGCGCCATGACGGCGCCGCCGAGGCCCTGCAGGCCGCGGGCGCCGATCAGCATCCCGCGGCTCTGCGCGAGACCTCCGGCGAGCGAGGCGAAGCTGAAGAGCAGAAAACCCGAGACGAAGGTGCGCCGCTGTCCGATGAGGTCGGCGGCGCGCCCGCCGAGCATCAGGAAGCCGGCGAAGGCGATCGTGTAGGCGTTGACGATCCACTGCAGTTCGGTGGCGGCGAAGCCGAGGCTCGCGCGGATCGTGGGCAGGGCGACGTTGACGATGGAGACGTCGAGGATGACCATGAACTGCGCGGTGCAGCAGACGGCGAGCAGCAGCGCATGGCGGGCGGGAACGGCGACCTGCTCGGTCGCGGTCGAGGTGGCGGCGCGCCCGCGCGAGGTGGCGGCGGCGAAGGTGCTCATCCCACTGCCTCGGTAGCCGAGGTGCCGAGCAGCCGCCCGGTCGGGTCGATCGCCTGGACGGCCACGTATTTGTAGGCCTCGGGCAGCGTCATGGAACTCTCGAAACCGCTGTCGGGCATGGTCGCCTGCGGCTTCAACGAGGCGGCATCGGGGCCGGCGAGCACGCGCCAGGTGGCAACGTCGGTGGCGCCGTTCCAGCTGGCGAAGACCGCCGTGGAGTCGCCGGTGGTGAGCAGGTGCGCGCTCACGGTGGGAAGCGCCAGGGGGTGGCCGTGCCAGGGGAAGCGGAAGGCGCGATAGGAGGACATGCCAGGCGGGAGATGGGCATCGAAGAGCAGCTGGCCGGTCTTGGCGAACTCGCTCACCTCGGGCACTGCCCCCCAGCCGATGACGACGTTTTCGTCGGCGAGCACCTGATTGTCGCCCTGCGAGTCGGCGAGCAGTGCGGTGGGATGCGTATAGCTGCGCGCGAGCGTCGCCCGGTGGTGTTTGAGGTCGAGCGCCACGCGCACGCCGCGCGACTGGTAGTGGATGCGGGGGTCGGAGCCGTCGTCGAAGAAGGTGACGTTCCCGTCGGGCTGCATGCGCGCGTCATGCTGCCACGCGGTTTCGCTGCCGGGACCCATGCTGAAGCTGCTGTCGGTCCCACCGAGCCGCCAAAGGATCCTGCCGGAGCCCTGCTGGAGCTGGTAGGCGGCCCAGGTGGAGCGCCCGGAGATCAGCAGGTTGCCGTCGGGCTCGGGGTCGATGGAGTTGAGGTGGAAGTAGTCCCAGGGGACGGGCTTTTCCTTTGCGGGTACGGTCGCGTGGGACTCGCCGACGCCGACGTGATCGAGGCTGTGCCATTCCCAGCGCACGAGGCCGGTCTTGACGTCGATCTCCTGCACGGCGGTGTCGACGATCGTGCCATTGCGGGGCCCTCCGACCGGGGTGAGGTCGCAGCGGATGGGGTTGTAGGCGGTGACGTAGGCGACGTTGTCGGGAGCCAGCTGGAAGTCGTGCAGGTCGGCCTCAAGGCCATTGCCGCCGTGGACCTTTGCGACCGTCTGGTAGTTGCTGTCCATCACGATGTCTTCGCCCTGGCCGAAGCCGAGCGAGAGCACGCTGCCCTGCCACCAGGTGAGGTTGCGCTGGCCTTCGTAGCTCTGAATGCTGAGGTTCTCGGCGCCGCGGCCGCCGGAGAGCGCGTCGAACCAGACGAGGCGCCCCTGCGGCGTGTAGATGAGCGGGCCGAACTGCCCGGGACCGGGGCCCACGGTAGTGAGGATGTCACCCGCCTTGGGGTCTTGATCGGACGCCGTCACGTCGAGGATCGGGGGGTGCAGTTCGGGCAGCGAGACGAAGCTCTGATAGGCGGAGGCAGGCGCGGGCGGGTTGGGGAACTCGGGGATGGCCCCGGTGGGGTAGGGGGTGTCGACGCGGAAGCTGAAGCTGACCTGCTGCCCGGAGGCGGGGCCTTCCAGAACAGCGCGCACGACCACGCGCTCGCCGTCGTCGAAGGGCTTGTAGGGGACAAAGCTGCCGCCGTCGCCCTGGAAGTAGCCGTCGAGGTGGCCGTAGTGGTAGCCACTCTGCGAGCCTACGACGGAGATGTCCTGGATGTTGGTAACGGGGGTGCCCAGAAAGCTGATCTGCGTGTAGGGGTTGGCCGTGTCGGTCTCGGGCGCCGGGGAGACGTTGACGGAGGTGCCTGGCAGCGTGGCGCTGTGATCGAGCGTGGCGGGCAGACAGACGGGCGAGGGACCGCTGGGACCGAGGACGGCGTGGGCGCCGGAGAAGGCGCCGGAGCCGAGCACGAGCGCCACGACCACCCAGGCCAGTCCGGCGAGCGGCAGGATCACGAGGCCGAGCTTCAGATGTCGGAGCGAGCCCACTGCCTACGGCCTGCCTCTCCGATGCCTGAGCGCACCCACCGTCAGGCCGACACACCGCCCACATTGCAGATACCTGAGCGGACCCACCGTCAGGCCGACACACCGCCCACATTGCAGATGCCCAAGCGGACCCACGCCCCTCCTAGACGGCCAGCGCGGCGTCGTTGAGCGGACCGAGGTTGGGTTGGCGATCGTGCAGCTCAAAGGCCAGGAAGCGGCTGAAGAGGCGGTGGTCGGGGCCGTGGAAATCCGCGGAGCCCGTGGCGAGCAGGCCCAGCTCGGCGCAGCGGTCAGCCAGGAGCTGAGTCTGAGCGGCGTCGTGTGTGACGTAGAAGCACTCCACGCCATCGAGACCGTAGGCGAGGAAGCGGTCGATCGCCGCAAGAGCCTCGGCGGGGTCATCGAGATCCCAGAAAGGGTGCGCCCATACCGCCGTGCCGCCGGCGTCGTGGATCCACTGGATGGCCTCGGCGACGGTGGGCTGTGTGCGTCCGACGTAGGCAGGCGCGCCGGGGATGAGGTAGGCGGGCAGGAAGGAGGAGACGTCGTCGTGGCCTTCTTCGGCCAAGCGCGCGGCATTGGCGGGATGCGACAGCACGGCAGCCGTCAGGTGCGGGCGACCCAGCGGCTTGCCCTGCGCGAGGCGCTCCTGCAGAGGCGCCTGGTCGACCTCGAAGCCCAGCTCGTTCAGGCGCTCGGCCATGCGCTCGGCGCGCAGCTCGCGATCGGCGCGCGCGCCGGCCAGACGATCGCGCAGCGTGGGGTCTTCGTGGCGCAGGCCGTAGCCGAGCAGGTGCAAGTCCTCGTAGGCGCCGTTGACGGCCGAGATCTCGGTGGCGGGGAGCACGGCGATGCCGTGCTTGCGCGCGGCGGCAAGGGCCTCGGGCACACCTTCGACGGTGTCGTGGTCGGTCAACGCCAACAGCTCCACGCCGGCGCGCGCCGCGTGCTCGAGAACGCCCGCGACGGGTAGTTCGCCGTCGGAGTAGAGCGAGTGCGACTGCAGGTCGAATGCCGGCCAGGTAGTGGAGATCGGCCGATCTTATAGGCCGGAGGCGCCCTCAAGGCCCGCTCCGGCGCGACGGTAGGGACATAGTTCGACCCGCGCCACGCCCCGGGCGTCCCGCCGCGCTTGACCGCGCTCACGGATCGCCCAAGGGCATGGCGATGGATCGTGGAAGGGGACAACTACTACTGGTAGGTCACCGGCGGCGGTCCGCCCGAGTAGCTGGAACCCGAGTTCGAGCCTGACCCTGAGCCCGAGCTGGAGCCGGAGGAGCCCATGTTCGGGCAGGGGTGCTTCATGGACGAGCCGCCCGATCCACTTCCGCTGTTGGGCGTCGTGCTGTTGGGCGTCGTGGTGGTGCTGGGAGCAGCGGTGGTCGTGCCGGGCGTGCTCGACTGCTGCGTCGTCGTGCTGGCGGCGTTGCCCGAGCCACTGGTCGCTGCGGCGGCGCCGGAGATGCCGGCGACGATGCCTCCCGCACCGAGCACGCCCGTTACGAGCACGGCCCTGATCGTGTTTGTCCGCTTCATCGGATGGAACCTCCTGCGGGTTGGTGAGTATTACGCTAGCCATACTGCGCCCGACCTCTAAGCAGGAACCTTGGCTTGTGTAGGAGAGGTGTAGGAGCGCGCGAAGCTGACGCGCAGCAGCGCGCCGCCACCGGGAGCGTTCTCGGCCTTGGCGGAGCCACCGCAGGCCTCGGCGGCCTGGCGCACGATCGCCAGGCCCAGACCCGAGCCGGGGAGCTTGCGAGCGCGATCGGCACGGTAGAAGCGATCGAAGACGAACGGCAGATCGCTCTCCTCGAAACCCGGTCCGTGATCGCGCACCGTGAGCACGCCGCTGTGCAGCTCCACCTCGATGAACTCCTGCGGCGGCGACCAGCGGCAGGCGTTGTCGAGCAGGTTCGACACGGCGCGCTCGATCCGCGCCGCCTGCCCCTTCAGCAAGGTGGGCTCCAGCTGCGCCTGGAAGCGCACCTCGCCACGACGTCGAGCGCGCTCAAGGGCGTGCTCGACGATGGCATCCAGGCGCACGTCCTCGACGGGGTCCTGCGGTCCGCCGCTGCCGCGCGCCAGCTCCACGACGTCGCCCACGAGAGCCGTCAGCTCGTCCAGCTCGCCGAGGATGTCGCGGCGCAGATCGTCGAGATCGTGCGCCGGCAGGCGCTCGGCTTCCCCGAGCACCTGGATATTGGCGCGCAGGCTCGAGATCGGCGTGCGCAGCTCGTGGCTGGCGTCGGCGATCAAATGACGCTGGGCCTCGACTGAGCGCTCGAGGGCGTCGAGCGTGGCGTTGAAGCTGACGGCCAGCCGAGCCAGCTCGTCGCCGCCGGCGACGTCCAGGCGCTGGGAGAGGTCGAGGCTGCCCCGAAGCGTCTCGGCGCGCCGCGTGAAGCTGGCTATCGGCGCCAGCGCGGTACGCGCGACCAGCGCGCCGAGCAGCGCGGCCAGAGCGATCCCGCCACCGCCGATCGCGACCAGCAGGAGCAGCAGGTTGCTCAACTCGTCGTTGACCTCGGTGAGCGGCCGCGCGATCAGCACGGCGCCGCGCGAGCCGGTGCCGCTGACGAGCACGCGCAGCCGCGTCCCCCGCACGGTCCTATCGGTCAGCGAGCTGCCGCGACCGCTGCGTGCGATCTGCCGGTCGTGCGCGCTGAGTGCGACGGGCGCCGGCGAACTCTCGCCGCCCGGCACCCTGACGGCGCCGGTCGGCGAGATGAACTGCACATAGCCCTGCGCCGCGCCGAAGGGCGCCGGAGAGACCCTGCTGGGGAACCCGCCGCCGCCGCCGCTGCTGCCTCCGCCGCCGCTGCCCCCCCCAGCACTGCGGCTGCCTCCCCCACCGCTGCCTCCGCCACTGCCGCCCTCGATGCCACCCACGCCGCTGCCGTTACCGCCATTGCCGCCGCCGGGAGGCGGACTGCCGCCGCCGCGGGCGAGCGGAAGCCCCGCACCCGGGGCACCGCCGGACGGCGCAGGTCCACCCGCGGACACACCGAGCACGGGCGCGATGAAGTCCTGCGCGCGGCGGTGCAGCGACTGGTCGATTTCGCCGCGCAGGTCGGAGCGCACGCCGAGATACAGACCGAGCGCGGCCCCCAGCACGGCCAGCGCTACCGACAGGCTGGCGGTGGCCGCGATGCGCGCGCGCAGGGTCACGGTTCGCGCAGCACGTAGCCCACGCCCCTGACGGTATGGATCAGCTCGCCGGCGCCGGCACGCTCGAGCTTGCGGCGCAGGTAGCCGATGTAGACGCGCAGCGCGTTGGAGGCGGGCCCGAAGTCATAACCCCATACGCGGTCGTATATGACGCTATGCGAGAGCACGTGTCTGGGATTGAGCATCAAAAGCTCGAGCAGCTGGTACTCGGTGCGGGTCAGCTCCACGAAGCTCCCCTCCCCCTCCCCCACGACGGCCCCATGGCGAGCATCATCGAGGCGAACCTGGCCAAACGACAGGGCATTGGCATCGCCGCCCTCCCCGCTCGCCCCGTTCTCGCCACTCTCGGGACCGGAGCGCCGCAGCAGCGCGCGCAGGCGCGCCTTCAGCTCGCCCACGTCGAAGGGCTTCACGAGATAGTCATCGGCCCCCTGATCGAGCCCGTCGATGCGATCGCTGACGGCATCGCGGGCGGTGAGGATCAGGATCGGGACGCGATTTTCCAACTGACGCAGCCGCCGACAGACCTCGAGCCCGTCGATACCAGGCATCCCAAGGTCGAGCACGACGGCGCTTGGCACCGACTGGACCACCATGTCAAGTGCCTGCGCGCCGTCCTCGGCCGTGTGCACGTCGTAGCCCCCCAATGTCAACGCTCGCCGCAGCGCGTCGCGCACGGCGCGGTCGTCGTCCACAACGAGAATCTTCACGCGCTGATTGTCGCGCAGCGGCGCCCTCGGGCACGCACGTTCCTACGTTGCTCTTACACGTCGCCTGTCCAGAACGCGACGGGCGAATCTCCAACCGCCGTCCATAGCCGCCCGGAGCATCGTCGAAAAGACTGAGGCACTGTCTACACCCGCGCTCATCCGACAGCAGGAGCCAAGGCGACCGCTAACCATGCCCACCCGTAGTCCGCAGATCCTGGCCCTGGGCGGCGGCGGCTTCTCGATGGAGAAGGAGTCCTCGCTGCTCGATGACTACGTACTGTCGCTCGCCGCTCGCGAGCGCCCTCGCGTGTGCTTCCTGCCGACGGCCTCCGGCGACGCAGACCACTACGTCGTGCGCTTCTACCGCCGCTTCTCGGCCGCCTGCGAGGCCAGCCACGTGTCGCTGTTCCGCCGCGACCAGGGCACGGGCGGAGTGGAGGAGGACATCGCCTCCCATCTACTCCGCCAGGACATCCTCTACGTCGGCGGCGGCAACGTCGTGAGCATGCTCGGCGTATGGCGCGCCCACGGGCTCGACGAGGTGCTGCACCGCGCATGGCGCCAGGGCATCGTCCTGTGCGGTCCTTCGGCGGGTTCGCTGTGCTGGTTCAGCGAGGCCCTGAGCGCCTTCCACGGGGCGCCCTGCAGAGTGCGCGGGCTGGGCCTGCTGCCGTACTCCAACTGCGTGCACTATGACGCCGAGCCGGAGCGGCGCGCCGAGTACCACCGCTTCGTCGGCGACGGCATGCGCGCGGGCTTCGCCGCCGATGATGGCGCCGCACTGCACTTCCGCGGGCGGCAGCTGGAGCGGGTCGTGAGCAGCCGCCCGCACGCCCGCGCCTACCGGGTGGAGCCGCGCGGGCACGATGTGCTCGAGGTGCCGCTCCCGGCCGTTTATCTGGGAGCCGCTGGCATCGACGCGGGTGCAGACTCGACCGAGCGCTCCGTGTCGACGACGGCCGCCGCATGAGCCGAGCCGACGATGCTCGCCACATGAGCCCAGCCGACGAAGCCCGAAAGGAGCACCGAGCGATCTTTGCGATGGGCGGCGGCGGCTTCACGATGGAGCCCACGAACCCGCTGCTCGACGACTTCGTATTGGAGCTGGCCCGCTCGCGGCGACAGCCGCCACCTCCCGCGGCCTCCCCAAGCGCGGCCAACCCCCCCTCCCTCCCCCTACCCGCACCCGAGCACGTCGCGCGAGGGCCGGTAGAGCCGCGCGTCCTCTTCCTCCCGACGGCCTCCGGCGATACGAACGCCCAGATCAACGCCTTCCGCGCGCGCTTCGCCGGGCGCGACTGCGTGGCCGAGCACCTGTCGCTGTTTCGTCTGCGCGACATGGAGCTGACGCTGGAGGAGGTCGTCGAGCAGCAGGACGCGATCTACGTAGGCGGCGGCTCGATGCGCAACCTGCTGGCGATCTGGCGGGCGCACGGGCTCGATCGGCTACTCATCCGCGCGTGGCACCGCGGCACCGTCCTGGCCGGACTCAGCGCCGGGGCGATGTGCTGGTTCGAGGGCGGCGTCACCTGCTCCAGCGGACCGCCCGAACCGATCGCCGGGCTGGGGCTGCTACCGGGATCGCTCACCGTCCATGCCGACGGCGAGCCGGCACGGCTGCCGGTGTGGCTGCAGAGCCTGCGCGAGGGCGCGCTGCCCGGCGGCTGGGCCGTCGATGACGGCGTAGGGCTGCTCTTCCGCGGCCGGTGCCTGGAGCGCATCGTCAGCTCGCGACCGGGCGCCGGCGCGCAGCGGGTCGACGCCGTAGCCGGCGAGCTGGTGCGAAAGCGCCTGCATCCCGAACTGCTCGGCGGAGACCCCCACGCCGGGCCGCCGGCGCTGGACGAGGACATCCAGGAGCTGCGCCGTGTGCAGCGGCTGCGTCGCGGACGCCTGCACGGCGGCGGGGACGGCGGCGGGATCCGGGATCTTTGACGCTGCCCGCCGCGGCGCGAGCTATAGGGTCGCCTTGCCAGAGCTGCCTTGCCAGAGCCGCTTGTTTGGGGCCAGCGCCTCGTTGGAGCCGCGCCTCGGCTAGGGCCGCGCCTCGAGCACGATGTTGAACGGCGTCTCGGCCACGCGGCGCACGCGGCTGAAGCCGCCTTCGTTGAGAACCCCCGTGAGCGCCCGCTCTCCGGCCTGGGCGCCGAGCGCCAACCCGACCTCCTGACTCAGCGAGGCAGGCGTGCAGAGCATCGTCGAACCGCCGTAGAAGATGCGCCCGACGGGGTTCAGGTTCTCCTCGATGGCATCGCCCGCAAACGGCTCGACGATCATCCAGGTGCCGTCGTCGGCGAGCACCTCACGCACGTGGCGCGCTGCGCCAACGGGGTCGCCCATGTCGTGCAGCGCATCGAAGACGCACACCAGATCGAAGGGGCCGCCCGAAAAGTCCTTGGCCGAGGCGGTCTTGAACGTCACACGGTCGGCGACTCCAGCACGCGAGGCCGCGCCCCGCGCGGCCTCGATAGATCCCTCGTGATAGTCCGAGCCGACGAACGTCGACGCCGGGAAGGCCGTGGCCATGAGGATCGTCGAGGCGCCGTGCCCGCAGCCGATATCGGCCACGCGGGCGCCCTGCGTGAGCTTCTCCACGACGCCCTCCAGCGAGGGCAGCCACGACTCGACGAGGCTCGCGAGGTAGCCGGGGCGGAAGAAGCGCTCGGTACCTTCGAACAGGTCGTGATGATGCTCGTGCCAGCCGAAGCCCTCGCCGGAGCGGAAGCGTTCGGCGATCTGCGGCTCATCCTTGATCGTCGCCGCCGCCAGCTGGAAGGCGCCCGGGATGAAAGCGGGGCTGTTTTCGTCGGCCAGCGCCATCGCCTGCTCGGGCGGCAACCGGAAGGTGCCCGCGGCGGCGTCGTACTCCACGTAGCCACTGGCAGCCTGCTGGCAGAGCCACTCGCGGATGTAGCGCTCGCGGCAGTCGGTGCGCGCGGCGAGCTGCGCGGGGGTGACCGGCTCGCTGTCGGCCATTGCCTTGTATAGGCCGAGCTTGTCGCCGATCAGCACGAGCGGCGCCGTCAGGGCCGCGCCGAGATCGCCAACAAACTTGCCCATGAACTCTTCGAGCTTGGCTTCGTCGATTCCTGTGGCAGCCATCTGTGCCTCCTCTTGGTGCGCCTTGATGTGTACACCGTTTGTTACTCCTTTGCACTGGCATGCGCAAGCCCGGGAGCGGCTTCGTTGCGCGCGACGCCCAGATACCGCGCGGCACGCCGCAGACGGCAAGCGACTTCGCAGCCGCGTGGGCGTTGATGCTTCTCGGCAGCCTGTCGCCCGGCGTGGCGCTCTCGTAGCGGGCTACACCCCGGCCCGCGCCGCGGGCGGCGCGGTGACGCCGGCCGACCAAGCCACGAAGGCCAGCACGGCCAGCGCGGTGAGTGCATCGGTGAAGAGCGTCGCGTAGAAGAACGCCGGAATCTGGGGGTTGCCGTAGAGGAAGTGGCCGAGTGTCGCGAGCCCCGTGAGCGAGTACACCGCCAGGCACACGCGCGCCTCGCGTTCGCGCCCTTCGCGGTAGCGGCGATAGCCGGTCAGCCCGATCCACGTCAGCAACGGCCAGGCCACGACGATCGCCACGCGGGTCACCGTGTAGAGGTCCTTGGGTCCCGGGTAGCGATTGACGGCGACGAAGTTGTGCGTGTAGTGGATCGCCGTCGAGAGGATGCTTGCCGCGAGGATCGCCTTCAGCACCGTCAACCCACGTCGCTCGTGTCGCTCGTCTGCCTGCACGGTGGCCTCCTGATTGGAAGAGTCGAGGGCTCGGCTCGCCGACCTGCCGCCGGCTGCGAACCCTCATGATTGGAATGTCGAGGGGCCCGGCTCGCCGACCTCCGGCCAACTGCGCCACCCTCGTTGATAGATCGTTCTAAAAGGGGTAGTGTTCCAGAAAGAAGGCGCCTGCGCAAGCGACGGAGATCGACCAGAGATCACATGCCCAGCACCACCAAGGACCGCATCCTCGACTCCACCGCAGAGCTGTTCCGCCGCCAGGGCTACATGGGCACGGGCATGAAGCAGATAGCGGCCGAGGCAGCGGCGCCGTTCGGGTCGCTCTACCACTTCTTCCCTGGCGGCAAGGAGGACCTTGGCTGCGAGACGATCCGCACCTCGGGAAGGCTCTACACGCAGCTCTTCGCCGCCATCATCCTGGAGTCCCCCGACGTCCTCAGCGCCGTGCACGCCTTCTTCGCGGGCGCCGCCGAGACGCTGCGCGAAACCGACTACGCCGACGCCTGCCCGATCGCGACGGTCGCGCTGGAGGTGGCCAGCACCAACGAGCCCCTGCGCGAGGCCACCGCGGAGGTCTTCGCGGAATGGATCGACGGCGCCACTCAGTACTTCGTCTTCGCCGGAATCGCTGACGCGCGCTCGCGCGAGCTGGCGTTCTCGATGCTCTGCCTGCTCGAGGGCGCGTTCATCTTCTGTCGCGCGATGCGCTCTACGGAGTCGCTGCACGTTGCGGGCGCCACGGCGGTCGAGGCCGTACGCCAAGCCCTGCAGGAAGCCGAGTCCGATGGCTCTGCTGCGTAGGCCGGCCGTCTCCCTCGCTCTCGGCCTCGTTGCCGCGGCGGTGACGTTGGAGCCACTGGTGTCCATCGTCTGGGGCAGCCATGCGCCGAGCTGGTCGCACTGGTTGTGCTCCCCGGCCGCGCTGCGCTCAGCTGTTCACACCGTGAGCCGCGGCGGGCTCAGCGCGCTCGAGGTGCACTGGCCGCACTTCCTGCCGATCCTGATAGGCCTGGGCACGCTGGTCTACCTGTGGCGGGCCGACAAGCGCTACTGCTCAGACCCGTCCGCCGGGTAGCCCAGGACTTCCTCAAGCGTGCGTTCGGGCGCGCCGCGCTGGCGGCGATAGCGGTTCTGGGCAGCAAGCATCTCTGCGATGTCGTTGCGCTCCAGGCGCGCTTCGGTCTCGTCGGAACGCGTAGGCGTCCAGTCCAGCAGCTCCTCGTTGCCGCCGCGGTAGAAGTGGGCGCTGAGGACGGCCAGGACAAGCAGCAGTGCGGGCACCCCCAAGACGAGGGCTAGGAAGATCGTCTCCATTTCGGGGCTGCTCTCCATTTCGACTCAGGCCCCCGCGGGGGCGGGGCGGGCCTTGGCACGCGTGCGGGTGGCGCGCTTGGACGCGGGGCGCACGGCGTCGGTCACAGCACGGGCGACAGCGCCACCGGCTGCCTCCCCGGCAGTTGTAGCGGCGCGGGCGGCGTGACCTTCGACCGGATCGCCGGTTTGCACGCTGCCAAGACCGTTGACGGCTGCCTGCAACGCGGCGAGCCGTGATAGAAGCTGAGCCTGAACGTTCTCCAGCTCGGCGACGTCGAGCAGGCGCGGACCGACGCGGTCGGACAACGCCGCTGGCGGCGGAGCGAGTGCGGGATGGCGAGCCTCAAGCTCGCCGAGCGTGCGCTCGAGCGCGGCAATCTGCGTGCGCAACTGACGCCGGCGGGCAGCGGGTGTGTCGGCAAGACGCGCCGCCGAGGCGGCCCTGAGCGGCTGTGCAGCCGAGGACGTGAGGCCAACGTAGAGCGCGGCGGCGACGTCGCGCGGGTTGACGCCGGTGTCGCGCGCTTCTCGCGCGGCCTGCGCCGCGATCATTCCCGCAGCCGGCGATGCCGACAACGTGGCGGCCACGAATGTGCCGCTGCCCTGCTGACTTTCGACGATGCCGTCGTGCTCAAGACGCTGATAGACAGCGCGGACGGTGTTGGCGTTTACCCCTAGTGCCTCAGCGAGGTCGCGTAGGCCGGGCAGGCGCTGTCCGGGCGCGAGTGTGCCATCGCCGATGCGCGCACGTAGCGCCCAGGCAAGCTGCACGCCGATCGGCACGTCGGCGTCGCGGTTGACGACGAGGTCATCGAGAGGAAAAGGGTCACGAGAACCGGCTACCACTGGCACATAGTCAGGTTAGCTCCATCTCCCCCAGATTGACAGTGTGCTATTGAACTAGTAGTCTAGATGAATGGCAAAACTTGTAACGGGGGCGCTGGAGGAAGTCGGCGACATGGTGCTGCTGACAGGCCGGACGATCTCCTCGGCTCTGCGCCCGCCCTACGTCTATGGCGAGGAGCTGGTGGCGCAGTTCCTCTTCACGCTGCGACTGTGCTGGCTTCCCCTGCTGATATCGGCCACGGTGTTCGGCTATCAGGCGCCAGGGTTGCAGGGGGGCAACGGCCTGAAGCTGCTCGGCGCGCTCGATCGCCTGGGAGGCTTTTTTGTGCTGGTCGCAGTGCGCGAAGCGGGGCCCTTCGTCGACGCGGTGATCGTCATGGGCGTGGCCGGAACGGCGATCACAGCCGACCTGGGCGCGCGTAAGATCCGCGAGGAGCTGGACGCTTTGCAGGTGCTGGGTGTGGACCCGGTCACGAACCTCGTGGTCCCGCGCTTCCTCGCACTGATGCTCGCGACGGGCCTGCTCGGCGCCTATGCGGTGCTGTTCATGACGTGCGGCGGAGTGGTGGCGACGCTCGTCTTCCACCAGCCCCTAGGTCCGTTCTGGGCGACATTCTTCACCGCTGCCACGACGACCGACCTGCTGGGCTCGATACTGAAGTCGCTTATAGGCGGAGCGATCATCGCGATCGTGTGCTGCTACAAGGGCATGACCGCGTCGGGCGGCGCCGAGGGCGTAGGCAAGGCCGTCAACCAGGCAGTGGTGATGGCGCTGCTGGCGGTGTTCTCGTTCTACTACGTCTTCACGCAGACGCTGCTGGCTACGCATCCCCAGATCCTGGTGCCTAGATGAGCCGGCGCGGAGCTTGGCTGGGGAATCCTCGGGGGCCGGCACAGACGAGGCCGGGGAGTCTGGGGACATGGGGGCCCGGAGGTGAATGCCCGCCGATGAGAGGCCCGGCGGGCATTCACAAAGGGGCAGAAGCTCTGCACCGTCAATCAATCAACCGCCGCCCCAGCTGCTGGATGGCCAGACGCCACATGAGCAGGGCGAAGCCGATGAGCACGGCGGCGTGTCCTAGGTCGGCGACGCCCAGCCCGCCGAAGACGGCGTCGCGCACGAGCTGGACGCAGTGGTACAGCGGGTTGAACTCGGCGATGGTGTGGAGCACCGGAGGAAAGTTGGAGATCGGAAAGAAGGTGCCGGCTACGAGGAACATCGGCGTCAAGACGGCGGAGGTGACGTAGTTGAAGTTGTCGATGGTCTTGGCGACGGCGGCGATGGTGACGCCGAAGCAGGCGAAGCCGAAGCCTGTCGCGAAGCCGATGAAGGGCACGAGCAGCATCCCCCAGCTGGGTGAGAGGCCGAAGCAGATGGCGACAAGCAGCGGCGCCATGCCGTATACGCCGGCGCGGATCGAGATCCAGAGAACCTCGGCGGTGATCAGCTCTTCGACGTCCAGCGGCGTGGCGAGCATGGCGTCGTAAGTGCGCTGGAACTGCCAGCGCACGAAGGTGTTGAACATGCCTGGGAAGGCCGAGGAGAAGAGCACGGCAGTGGCCACGACGCCGGTGCCGACGTACTGCACGTAGTCGACATGATCGACGTGCGAGACGAGCGAGCCGAAGCCCAGGCCGAAGGCGAGCAGGTAGATGGTGGGCTGGACGACCGAGGAGAAGGTGGTCGAGCGCCAGTAGCGCCCGAAGATGACGACGTCGCGGCTCATGACCGCAGCGAGGGCGGCTGGTTCCAGGCGGCGCACGCGGCGCGCAGAGGCTGCGCTCATTCGATCAGCTCTCCGGTGAGAGCGACGAAGGCATCCTCGAGGTTCGCGGGGCGCAGGACGCCGGCGGGAAGCTCGGGATCGCCGTCAAGCGACTCGGCGCGCAGGATCGCCACGGCGGCGCCCGAGCGACGGTGCGGCCAGCCGCGCCGGTCGGCAAGCTCGCCGACGGCTACCAGCTCGGCGGGAGGAAGGTAGACCTCGAGCACCTGCCGGCCGGCGTGCGCGAGCACCAGCTCGGCGGGCGAGCCCTGGGCAATGACGCGCCCTAGGGACATCACCGCGACGGTGTCGGCGAGGCGTTCGGCCTCCTCGATGTAGTGGGTGGACATCAGCACGGTGACTCCAGAGGAGCGTAGGGAGTCGATCAGCGTCCATAGCTCCTGGCGCACCTGCGGATCGAGCCCGACGGTGGGCTCGTCGAGCAGCACGAGCTGGGGCTGATGGATGAGCCCACGCGCGACGAGCAGCCGCCGGCGCATGCCGCCGGAAAGCTCGCGCACGATGGTGTCAGCACGCGGGACCAGGTTGGCGATCTCCAGAGCGCGCTGCACGGCGGCGGGACGCTCGTTGGAGGGCAGGCGATAGAGGCGCGCGAAGACCGTGAGGATCTGCCGACAGGTCAGCTCGACATCGAGGTTGTCGAGCTGAGGCACGACCCCCATGACCATCCGAGCCTGCTTGGATTCCCCCGGGAGGGCATGGCCGAGCACTTCGATCTCGCCTGAATCGGCGAGGGCCTGCGCGGTGAGCAGGCGCATCGTGGTTGACTTGCCGGCGCCGTTGGGACCGAGCAGGCCGAAGCAGATGCCCGAGGGCACCTCCAGATCGAGCCCGTCTACGGCGGTGATGGCGCCGAAGCGCTTGACGATGCCGCGCAGGGAGATGGCTGACGAAGTGTTCATCGCGGCGGCAGATGGTGTCAGACGAGCCGCAGGAACGAGGAGAGCCTTGTAGGCTGCGCAGCGGGCAATGACGTAGCAAGGGAGGAAGCGAGATGAAGCTGATAGGAGCAGGTCTGCCGCGCACGGCGACACTGACCCAGAAGACGGCACTGGAGATGCTGGGGGTGGGCCCGTGCTACCACATGGTCAATGTGCTGGCCGACCTCGATCAGGTCGAGCTATGGATGCGGGCGCTGGAGGGAGAGGCTCCGTGGGAGGAGGTCTTCGATGGCTTCCACTCTACGGTGGACTGGCCGGGGGGCTACTTCTACAGGGAGCTGATGGAGGTGTACCCCGACGCGCTGGTGCTGCTGAGCGTGCGCGACCCGCAGAAGTGGGCGAAGAGCGCGCATGACACGGTCTGGAGCGTGCGCCACGGCGAGTCGCTGATGCGACTGCTGTCGAGCGCATGGGGCCAGGTGGACCCCAAGTGGCAGCGCTTCCTGGAGATGGTGGACGCGCTGCTATGGACCGGACGAGGCACCTTGGCGAAGAGCCACGCCGATCTCCAGCAGCTGGCGGACGGCATGACGGCGTTCAACGAAGAGGTGCAACGCACGGTGCCGGCGGAGCGCCTGCTGGTGTGGGAACCAGCGGATGGCTGGGAGCCGTTGTGCGCGGCGCTAGGCGTCGATGTCCCGGCCGAGCCGCTGCCGCACGTCAACGACAGCGAGGAGTTCGTAGATCGTGTGATCGACGGCGCGCTGGGCGGGTTGGGGGCGTGGCAGGAGAGCAGGGCAGCGGCAACGCAGTCCTGAGGGAGGGCGCTGAAAGTCAGGCCCTGAGTGGCACCGTGGCGTCGCCCTGATTCTCCAAGAGCTGTCCCCAGGTGGCGAACTTCATGCAGAAGCGCCCGCCGAGCGCAAACTGCGTTCCCCAACTGTTCCAGAACCACACGAGTTCGTTCTCGGCGTCGATCTCGTCGGCGACGATCTCGTGGCCGCCCCGCACGGTGGCGTCTGGGGTTAGTTCGACAAGACCCGTGGTGGGGTCGGGCGTGTCGAAGCTCGTGTACCAGCTGATACCGGTGATGACCGGGCGCAGCACCAGTGCCTCCAAAGCATGCTGGAGACCCAGGGCGTGCCTGTAGGAGGAGATCAGACCGAGCTGCTTGGCGGCCTTGCACACCATCAGGCCGCTGCCGCCAGGATCGTTGGGGGGGTAGGGCTGGCCCTCTAGCGTCGTCTCCAGCTCATAGACGCGAACCGCTTCTTCCTCGTTAAGGGGCGTGCCGCCGGCGAAGTTGGGGGCGGAGTCCAGCGCGCCACAGAGAGCGTTGGCGGTACACGACCCGAGTTCGCCCTGATTGAGGGGAAGACCCGTGGCCTGATGCTTGACGCTGACGATCCTTGGAGCGCGCTCGGCGGCGAATGCAAGCGAGCGCGGATCATGCAGGACGTGACGGCCGAGCCGCTTGCCGACGACGTGCTGCTCGGGGAGCTGAACCTTGACGATGTCGTTCTGTGCCATGAAGGAGTCCTTGCGGTTGAGTGGGTGGAGGGTTCCGTGTGGGCTGGGTGCGCGCTACGCCTGTCGGCAGCTTGCGCTGACGCACACATGCCGGCGGCGGCGGGCTGAGTTCTACATGCTGAGACTCCACCTGTCAATCGACCGAGCGTCGCATCCGTTCGCCGAGCTGAGCGCTGGCCCGGCCGCGAGTCGCATGCGGCTATGCATGGCCTCCGCGGTGGCATGCGGCCATGCAGGCGCGGTGGCGTCCGCCTGAGCCCGATCCCGTCACGATCCAACCGTTCTCGGTCGTCACGGTTCAACGCGACGATGATCCGTCTCCGAGTCCGTTGCGTAGGTTCCAGGAGAACCGCCATTGAGCGTGCTTCTCGATGAGATTTGGTCATCAGCCGGTCATCAGCCAGGGACCCCTACTGCACCACAAATGAATGGAGACGGAGATGCACGACGAGCACAACAATCCCGAGATCGACGGCGTGGGCCTGCAAACGCCAGAGGACCCATGGACGGCATCCACGACGCGCAAGAGCTTTCTGAAGGGTGCAGCCGTCACAGGCGTAGGCATGACCAGCTTGGGGGCGCTCGCGCCTGCCGCGGCACTTGCGCGGGGCAAGAAGAAGGGACCGACCAAAGGCGATCTGGCGATCCTGGAAGCGGCCCAGATCGCGGAGGCACTGGCGGTGACTACCTACACGAACATCATCAACACGGCGCCTTTCTTCAAAAACATTCCCGCCGACGACCAGGGTTATTTGAAGGGAGCGCTGCAGGAGGAGATGTCTCACTACCTGCTCGAGGAAAGCCTGACGGGCAAGCCATCTCCCTTCACGATGTTCTATTACCCCCCTCAGATGTTCTCCGATGCACAGACGACGCTCAACATTCTCGTGACGCTCGAGGATGCGTTTATCGCCGCCTATCTGGTTGGCGTGCGCCACTTCAGCACGCCGGATCTGAGAGTCACGGCAGCGCGAATCATGGGTATCGAGTCCGATCACCGTACACTCGCGCGCGTCGTCGGGCCCGATGTGGCAGGCGGAGATGGCGGCCCGATCGAGATGATCACAGGCATTCAGAAGACAGCCGAGTCGGTCGCTCCGCCGAACAACAACGGCTACGAGCGCACCCTCCTGCTTACCAATATCAAGCAGGCCGTCGAAGCGCTGTTGCCCTTCGCGGAAAAGGCGGCTGCGGCAAAGGCAGGTTTCGATACCTCGAAGCCATACAAGTTCGTGCCATTCACACCCATACTGCCGAACCCCCTCGGCGAATTCCACTCGTTGAAGGGCTGATCGAACCCCGCTGAGGGCAGCTGCCCGACTAGGCGATCTGCGGCACGCGAGCTGCCGCAGATCGTTTATGAGTACGGAGGGGGAGGGATTCGAACCCTCGGGACGAGGTTACCCGCCCAACAGTTTTCAAGACTGCCGCATTCAACCGCTCTGCCACCCCTCCGGGGCGACGCCCTTTAGGCTAATAGATCGGCAGGGGCTCGGGGTGATGGATCCTGTCCGAGGTCGCGGTTCCTTCCGGCTGCCTACGGCGCGGCGTCCAGCTCCGTGGCTAGCGCTGTGACTCGTTGCCGAATCGACTCTCGCGTAGCGCGCACCTCATCGAGCGGTCGTCCCCTTGGGTCGGGGAGGTTCCATTCGATGTAGCGCTTGCCGGGGATGTAGGGGCAGGCATCGCCGCAACCCATCGTCACGATCACATCGGCCTGCTCGGCCAACTCGGTCGTGAGGGCCTGGGGCCTGCGATCGGCGAGGTCGATGCCAAGCTCGCGCATGACTTCGACCACCTCGGGGTGGACGTGCTCGGAGGGGATCGTGCCGGCTGACAGCGCCGTGTGGCGTCCCTCCGCTGCTCGGTCGAAGAGTGCTGCGCTCATCTGTGAGCGACCGGCGTTGTGCAGGCAGACGAACAGAACGGTTGCCATCGTCAGAGCCGGCTTGGGAGGAGTTGGCTGCTCGGGCCGGCGGTGCCCGGTTGCTGTTGGTGGTGCGGCATGACGGCCTCTGCTGCCTCCGCCGGGGTTATGTCCGGGTAGAGCGTCCTGATCGCGAGGATCGCGCAGGCGCCGCCGACGAGCTGCGCGGCGATGAAGCCGGGTACGGACGCGGGCGCGATGCCGGCGAAGGTGTTGGAGAACATGCGCCCCACGCTGATCGCGGGATTAGCGAAGCTCGCGGAACTCGTGAAGAAGTAGGCAGCGCCGATGTAGGCACCGACTGCTGCCGGTGCTGTGCTGGCGCGTCGTGTGCGGGCGAGGGAGAAGATCACCAGCAGCAAGCCCGATGTGGCGATCACCTCCGAGAATAGGTGCGCAGCCGACGCGCGATGGTGGGTGGAGATGCTGACAGCGACCAGGGAGAACATGCCGTTCGCAGTGATCGCACCGAGGATGCAGCCGGCCATCTGTGCGGGAATGTAGGCGAGCGCATCCCGCCAGCGCAGGCCACCGAAGGCCGCGTCGGCGAGCGAGACGACCGGGTTGAGGTGTCCGCCTGACACGGGGCCGAACATGAGGATGATCGTGAACAGTCCTGCTGCGGTCGCGGCGGCGTTCTCGAATAGCTGTAGCCCGACGTCGCCCGGCGAGAGGGTCTGCGCCGCGATGCCCGAGCCGATCACCAAGGCGGCCAGGAACGCCGAACCTAACAGCTCCGCGAGCAACCGGCGTGCAAGGGGCGCGTCCACGCCGGGATCGTATTACATCGACAGATATAAGTCTTATTGATATAAGTAGATAGATGCCTGTCGATTTGGAGCTGGCCCCCAAGCAGAAGCGAGCAGCCGGCGAGCGCTGTTGCGAGCCAGTCGTCTACCCCGACGTTCAACGCGAGCACGCGATCCGTATGGCCGAGGTCGCCAAGGCGCTCGGCGACCCGATCCGCTTGCAGCTCGTGGACGTGCTGCGCAAGCACGCCGGCAAGGTCTGCGTCTGCGAGCTGGTGCCGCTGTTCGAGATCTCACAGCCCACACTCAGCCACCATCTCGGCAGGCTGCGCGCAGCTGGGATTGTGGACTCGGAGCGACAGGGCTTGTGGGCCTACTACTACGTGATCCCCGACGCACTCAAAGAGCTGTCCGCATGGCTGAGCTGACCACCATCGGCGAGACGCCGCCAACTTGCTGCTGCGCACCTGCGCTCAACTCAAGGCCAACAGGCGCCGGCGCGACACGCGGGCGCGAGGGCGTCGTCATCTCGTCGATCGTCTCGGCGTCTCGTATCGTCGTCTTAGCGAGGCTGCGAGAGCACAGACGATCGCATAGGATCTACACTTGCTTCCGAGCACTCGGGAGAGGTGGCCGAGTGGCTGAAGGCACTCGCCTGCTAAGCGAGTATGGGGATTAAACTCCATCGAGGGTTCGAATCCCTCCCTCTCCGTACAGCCCAGTCGAGCAGTGTGCCGCCGGTCATCACGGAAGGTCGAGTACGAGCTGGAGCGCCTCCTCGAGGGAGCGCTGCTCATCGAGGGTCAGGTGGCCGACTCGAGCGCCGAGAGCGCGGGCGTCAACGGCGGCGATCATCTCGCAGAGGACTTGAGTTGCGTGGCCGTTCAGCGTGATCTCTGGGTGGAAGCTGGCCGGAAACGCTGAGCGCGAGGTAGGACATATGACTACGGTCGATAGCGCGAGGAGTTCGTCGGCCTGAACGATCACCGCATAGCGGCGACCCCGTTGGACATGACCGCGCTTGCCTGGAAGCTTGATCGCGTAGACATCACCACGGACCACGCAGCTCCTCCATCAGGCTGACGACGTCCTGTGCTTCGCGAACGTATCCCTTGTCTGTCATGAGGGCTCTGACCTCGGCTGCGAGTCCTGTGCGGCGACGCTCTCGTTCGGCGGTCTCCGTGATTGCCTGGCGTGCTGCCTCGGCGCGACTCACGCCACGCCGGCGAGCGAGATCCTCGAGCGCGTCGATCCCTTCGCGGCCGAGCCTCAGCGAGAGCGGATGTTGAGCAGCCATAGAAATTGATTGTAGCGCGAACTGAACTACATAGACGGTGGATCAAGCAACTGGCGAGCACCCCCGTACTAGTCTCTGTCGTGGGCAGCTCGATGTCCACCGCCACAGGGAGCGCGTTGACATCGCCCGATGTCGGGACGCCTCAGAGAGACAGATAGGCTCTCGGTTAGAAGAGACAGCCTCCGGACTGTGGAGACGCAGTGAGCCAAAGACCAAGTCACCAGGCCAATGACGGGCAGGCAGACATCGACGCGCTGCACGAAGAGGTCGCCCGATTGCGGGGGGAGAATGAGCAGTTGCGCTCCCACTTCCGTGTCGTGGAGCCGCAGCCCACTGATCCACAAGAGAAGCCGCGACCGATCAAGGTGCTCTTGCTTCCAGATCCGCTTGCACAGGTCGAACGTGGAAAATTGAGCGCGGAGGCGTTGACGAACCTCGCTCGTACCGTGATCTCCATGCTGAGCGAGCGCCAGCCCGATGCTGAGTGGCGTGCCGAGCACGACCTCGCTCTCGTCTCCGATGAAGCGGAATGCTTCCAGCTAGGCCAGGTAGTGAGTCGGATGTTTGGCGGGCCGACGCCGATGACCTTTCGCGTCGAGCAAGCTGACGACGGTCCGCGATGCATTCGGCGCTGCCTGATCGCAGGCGAACCAGACAGCGACTGTTTCTCCAACGGCTACCAGCGACGGCTAGGGATAGTCAACGAGCTGTTGATGGAAGGGCAGGCCGCGTTTGGGGCGAGCGCCGAGCACCATGCCGGCTGGGTCCTGAAGGCCGTCGATGTCGTCCTCGCACAACTCAAGCTCGCGGTGGTCTCCTTCCAGATAGGGAGGCGGGACTGGCGCGAGCTACTCGACACGCCACGTCCAGAGTACGAGCCGCGCTATGAGATCGAAGCCAACCAGCCGGTGGGCTGGTAGCGGCCTGTGAAGCCGAGAACAGGCGACCGCAAGCGAAGCCAACCAGCCGGTGGGCTGGTAGCGGCCTGTGAAGCCGAGAACAGGCGACCGCAAGGCTTCAGGGAAGACGTATATGTACAGGTGGGAGGTTGACGTTGACGCTGGGGAGGCTCACCGGAAGGCTGATCGGTGGGACGGGGAGCTTCGGGGCTTCGTTGACCGGGGGCGCAGTCGGGGGAGGCGTGGGCGCAGGTGAACTCGCTGGGGGCGGTGTCGTGGGCGCTGGTGAGGTCGTTGTCGGGGGCGGCGTGGACACCGGTGAACTCGCTGGGGGCGGTGTCGTGGGCGCTGTGGGCGTGACGACGACGACGGGTTCGCGCGTAACTGTGCCTGTGCCGCCGCCAGCGCCGGCGCCGCCGTCGTGGCTGTTCGGTGTGCTTGCCGATGGGTTCCTGGACACCGGTGTGCTGGGGGAGATGCGCAGGGTCAGGCGGCTTGTGCGGTAGCCGGGTGAGGTCGGCCGGGTGCTCGCTGTCTGCCTGGTGTGGTGCCGCGGCGAGCCTGCGGTTGGCACCGCCGGAATGGTCGGCTGGTGGGACTGTGTGACTGTCGCGACTGGTTGGCTGTATGTGCCCCGATCGACGGGCGTGTCATGGCGCAAGCCAGGCGAGAGGCTGAGCAGGCCGGCTGCGCCTAGAGCTGGGAGGATCGAGGCGACCCCTCCTGTGCTGGCGCCGAGGCTCGGCGAGGCGGTCTGCAGCACCGCAAAGATGCGCTGGGGAGCTGCTGTCGCGAATGCGAACCAGGCGACTGAGCGTCGAGCGGAGTAGCGGCTTAGGAAGGCGGCGACCGCCACGCTGTCGAGCTGGGAGCCAGCCTCGTTGGCAAGGATGTCCAGTGCCTTCTTATGCGTCCCCGCCGAGCGATAAGAGCGGCTGGAGGTGATGGCATCGAAAGTGTCGGCGACGGCGATGATGCGAGCGCCGAGCGGGATATCCGAGCCGCTTAGGCCGTCGGGATAGCCGTGGCCATCCATTCGCTCATGATGATGGCGGACCATGGCCGCGATCTCGCAGTCACCGACCGCTGCCAGCATGTGCGCACCGTCGCCAGGATGGCGCTTCATGACTGCGAATTCCGCATCGGTGAGTCGCCCTGGGTTGTTGAGGATCTCTCTCGGGGTGTAGAGCTTGCCCACGTCATGGACCGTGGCCGCGGTACGGATCTTGGCGATCTCGACCGGGGAGATGTGCATTGCTCGGGCGATGCACTCGGCGTGGCGCGCAACCCGCTGACTGTGCCCGTGGGTGTAGGCATCGCGCGCTTCGAGCAGCTTGCTGAGGCGCTCCAGCAGATCGATGCTTACAGTGGGACCAGCCTTCCTGGCGGAGTCGTAGAGATCTCGTGCTTGGGCCAGGCGTCGCTCTGTCCAACACCGACGCAACCACCCCCAAAGCATCAGGTCGGCGAAGACGAAGTCACGCGATCGGCGCTGGCGCTTCCATAGGGCCGCCTCGGCGCTGGCGATTGCAACCGAGACAGCCACGGCTGACACCGCCGAGGCCGCCATCAAAAACGAGCCGCCTCGCGGCACGACCGCATTCACGAGCGCCGCTGGCAGAACAACCACCGACACGGTTATGAGCGCGACCAACGGCAGATATCGCCGCAAGCGCACAGGCGCAAGTCCATCGCGCTCGGCGACCGTTGCCCGCCTGCGCCACCGGCTAAAACCGGTGCCACCTTGGCGTAGTGACAACAGTTCCAATGATGAGGACATGGTCCAAACTATCCCAGTGCCACCATCAGAATGAAGGCGACCCGGACGCATGTTCTATCCGCAAGCAGCCCTCCAGCGGCCGCGAAGCATGAAGGCGTGAAGGGCATGTCACGTCCTGGAGCACCGGCATCGGCCGCGCACCTACTGAAGATCGCCCTCGCCTACTGAAGAGCGCGCCTGGCCTACGCGTCAGACCTGTTCAAAACGCCGACTTGCGCCGCCGGCTATCAAGCCGGGGCGGCTGGGATCCGATGATCGGGAAGATGTCGTCGACTTTGCTCCCCACATCGCCCCGCAGCGGCGGGCGCTGGATCGATCACTGGCTGGACAGTGTGAGCGACATCGAGGCGCTGCGCGCGGGCCATCCGATGATGGACGCCGTGATCGAGGAGATCGACGGCCGCATGATCCGCGTAGGCGAGCAGTGGCTGGCGGACTTCGCCTCGTGCAACTACCTCGGCTTCGATCTCGACCGGGAGATCATCGGTGCAGTGCCGGAGTTCCTGGATAAGTGGGGCACACATCCGAGTTGGTCGCGCCTGCTGGGCAGCCCGGCGCTGTATGAGCAGATCGAGACCCGCCTGACGGAGCTGCTGGGGAGCGAGGACTCGCTGGTGCTGCCCACGATCACCCACATCCACGCCTCGGTGATCCCGGTATTGGCGGCCTCGGGGACGATCTTCCTGGACGCGAGGGCGCACAAGACGATGTACGACGGCTGCCAGGTGGCGCGCTCGCGCGGCGCGGCGCTGCGACGCTTCCGCTTCGAGGACCCCGACCATCTCGACGAGCTGCTGAGCGCCGACCACGATCGCGTGCGGCTGGTGTGCATGGATGGCGTCAACAGCATGACCGGCAACCCCCCCGACCTGCGGGCCTTCGCGGAGGTGAGCCGCCGCCATGGGGCGCTGCTGTACGTGGATGACGCGCATGGCTTCGGCGTCATCGGCGAGCGCAGCGCCGATGAGCCATGCGGCTATGGACGTCGCGGCAACAGCATCGTCAGACACTTCGACGAGAGCTACGAGGACCTGGTGCTTGTAGGTGGCTTCTCCAAGGCCTACTCCTCGCTGCTGGCCTTCATTGCGTGCCCTACGGAGATCAAGAACCTGCTGAAGGTGGCGGCGCCGCCGTACCTCTACTCGGGACCCTCGCCGGTGGCTTCGCTGGCGACAGTGCTGGCGGGCTTCGACGTGAACGAGCGCCGCGGAGACGAGTTGCGCGGCGTCCTCTACGGCCACACCGCGCGCGTGCTGCAGGCGCTCAGGGAGTTGGGCGTGCACACGCCCAACCGCTCGGAGCTGCCGATCGTGGAGGTGCCGCTGCGTGATCACAGGCAGATCGACGCGGTTGGGCGGCTGCTGTTCGAGCGTGGCGTGTATGTGACGCTGGCGGCCTACCCGCTGGTGCCCAAGGCCGAGGTGGGTTTCCGGGTGCAGCTGACCGCGGCGAACAGCGACGCGGAAGTGGACACGCTGATCGGCGCACTCGCGGAGTTGGCCGAGCGGGGCGAGCTGCAGTCGGCTGGCGCGGGCGCCCCGGCGGAGGCGCCACGATGAGACCCAGGGTGCGCCTGCAGGCCTGGCAGGCCTATCTGCTGTTCGGCGCCGCGGGCATCCTGCTGTACCTGACGGTGCCGCCTTTGAAGGGCAACCCGGTCCTGCTGAATACGCTCGGCATGACGAGCTGGATCGCGGTGATCGTGGGCATCCGTCGCAACAAGCCCTCCTACTCGCTGCCGTGGTGGCTGTTCGCGGTCGGCTTCCTCCTGTACTGGATGGGCGACGTCTACACCTACAGCTACCCGAAGCTGATCCTGCACCACGAAGTCCCCTTCCCGTCGATCGGCGACGCGATCTACCTGACGGTGTACCCAGCGCAGATGCTGGGACTGCTGCTGCTGGTGCGCCGGCGCAATCCGCAGCGCAATCGCAACAGCCTGATCGACGCCGCGATCCTCACGCTCGGGCTGTCGCTGCTGTCGTGGGTGCTGCAGATCGCGCCCTATCTGCACGACCCGACGCTGGGCCTGCTGCCCAAGATCGTCTCGGTGGCGTATCCGGTCGGGGACATCATCATGCTCGCGGCCGTCATCCGCCTGGTCCTCGACGGCGGCAGGCGCCAGCCGGCCTTCTACATGCTGAGCGCGAGCATCATGTCGCTGCTGGTGACCGACTTCGTATACGGGATCCTGACGCTCGACAACGCCTTCCATCATCAGCTGCTACTCGACCTCGGCTGGTTCTCCTATCAGCTGCTGTGGGGCGCGGCGGCGCTGCACCCCTCGATGGTCGGCCTGCAGGAGCCGGCGAGCAATCGCGCCGAGGCCACAGAGGCGAAGTTGACGCCTCTGCGCCTGAGCCTGCTGACTGGCGCCTCGCTGATCGCCCCGGTGTGCATCCTCCTGAAGGAGCTGCGTCGCGGGGACCTCGATCTGATCGTGATCATCTGCGCCTCGGTGGTGCTGTTCGGATTCGTGGTGATGCGCATGGTGGGCTTGGTGCGCCAGCAGGAGCGCTCGGTGGCGCGCGAGCGGCTGCTCAGCTCGTGCGGCGCGGCGCTCGTGAGCTGTGCGACGAGCGAGGAGATGCAGCAGGCGGCGCTGGCGGCGGTGGCGCCACTGCTGGAGGGCCCGGGAGTGGCGGTGCTGTGCCTGCTGGGCACGCTGCCCGGCCAATCCTCTGCACATGCCTCGGGATTGGAGGCGGTGGCTCGCAGCGATGTCCCGGGCTGGCCGGCGCGGATGCTGGGAGAGCAGGCGGGCGCGAGGCTGTTGGAGCTGACCAATAGGAAGAACCCCCAGGAGCTGAGCCTGGACGCCGAACTGCTGGCATCGCTGGAGCTGTCGCGGGAGTGGACCAGTGGGCTGGTGCTGCCGCTGCCGGTGCGCGACGGAGTGCTGGGCGTGCTGCTGGTGGCGCGTGCCCGCTCGATCCCACACCAGATCAGGGGCGCGCTGGCAGCGCTGGCCACGCAGCTGGCGTTGGCGCTAGAGGGAGCAAGACTCACCGAGGCGGTTCATACGCAGCGCAGCGAGGCGCGTTTCGCGTCGCTGGTGCAGCACTCGAGCGACCTGATCACGGTGGTGGGGGCGGACGCGACGATCGCCTATCAGAGCCCTTCCTCCGAGCACGTCCTGGGCTACTCGCCGCACGAGCTGCTGGGCACGCGCTTCGATCGCCTGGTCGCCCCCGAAGACGCCGGCCACCTGCTGCGGCTGCTGGCCGACGGGGCGGCATATGCGCGGCGCGACGGCGAGGTGATCGAGTGCACGCTGCGCCACCGCGATGGCGGCCTGAGGCAGTTCGAGATCCTGCACACCAATTTGCTCGACGACGAGCACGTGCGCGGGATCGTGCTGAACGCGAGAGACATCAGCGAGCGCAAGGCCTTCGAGGAGCAGCTCGCCCATCAGGCCTTCCACGATCCGGTGACCAACCTGCCCAACCGGGCGCTGTTCGTGGAGCGGGTGCGCCATGCGATCAGCCGCGCGCGACGGGAGGGCAGCGAGCTGGGCGTGATCTTCCTCGACATCGACGACTTCAAGACGATCAACGACAGCCTCGGCCACGGCGCGGGCGACGCGGCGCTGATCGACGTGGCGATGCGCCTGTCGAACAGCATCCGCTCCAGCGACACCGCGGCGCGCTTCGGCGGCGATGAGTTCGTGGTGCTGCTCGAGGACCTCGACGGCACGGAGAAGGCTGTGGAAGTGGCGGAGCGGATCCTCGAGGATCTGCGCCAGCCGCTGATGGTGGCCGGCAAGGAGCTGGTGGTGAGGGGCAGCATCGGCATCTCGATCCTGGAGGGCTCGGGGACTGCGAGCGCCGATGAGTTGATCCGTGACGCCGACGCGGCGATGTACATCGCCAAGCGCGACGGCAAGGGCGGCTACAGACTGTTCGAGCCGGAGATGCACGCCGGCGTGCTGGCTCGCCTGGAGTTGCGCGCGGACCTGCAGAGGGCGCTGGAGAACGGACAGTTCGACCTGCACTACCAGCCGATCGTGAGGCTCGCGGACAGCTGCGTGGCGGGGATGGAGGCGCTCCTGCGCTGGCGTCACCCCGAGCGCGGCCTGGTGGTCCCCGGGGACTTCATCCCCTTCGCCGAGGAGACCGGGTTGATCGTGCCGATCGGCCGCTGGGTGCTGCAGGAGGCGTGCCGCCAGGCGGTGGCGATCCAGCGGCTGTGGTTGACGGATGAGGCGCCGTTGTACATGTGCGTGAACCTGTCGGTCAAGCAGCTGCAGCACAGTGACGTGATCTCAGACGTGCGCGACGCGCTCGCCGACTCGGGTCTTGAGCCGGGGCTGCTGACGCTGGAGATCACCGAGTCGATGTTGATCGACGACCCCGATATCGCGGTGGTGAAGCTCAACGAGCTGCGCTCGCTGGGCGTGAGGATCGCGATGGACGACTTCGGCACGGGCTACAGCTCGCTGAGTTATCTGAGCCGCTTCCCGGTGGATGTGATCAAGATGGACCGCAGCTTCCTGCGCCCGGAGGCCACGCCGGAGGCGGTGGACCTCTCGAGCGCCGTGGTGGCGCTCGGCAGCTCGCTGGCTCTGGAGGTGGTCGCCGAGGGCATCGAACTGGACGAGCAGCTCAAGCGGCTGCGCGATCTGGGCTGCGAGCTTGGCCAGGGCTTCCACTTCGCGCACCCGATGGAGAGCGCGCGGATGCTGGACTACCTGGCGGGAACGTCGGCGGTGGCGAGCGTCGCGGGGCGGCAGCCCGGCGACCCGGCTCCGACGGCACCCGAGGGATGAGCGCACCGCTGGCCAACCGCGACTTCCGCCTGCTGTTCGCCGGGCGCTGCGTGTCGCTGCTGGGCGACGGAGCCTTCCTGGTGGCGATGGCATGGGAGGCGTACACGCTGTCGGACGCCCCGACGGCGCTGGCGCTGCTGGGGATCGCGATGACGGTGCCGCTGGTGGCGCTGCTGTTAGTGGGAGGGTTGGTGAGTGACCGCCATGACCGCCGGCGGGTGATGCTACTGGCCGACGCCGCGCGGGCCGCGCTGCTGATGCTGATGGGGGCGTTGGCGGTGTGCGGGGCGCTGCGCCTGTGGCAGATGATGGTCATCGTCGCCGCCTACGGCGCCGCGCAGGCGTTCTTCGACCCAGCGAGCGACGCGATCCTGCCGGAGCTGCTGCCGGCGGAGCAGCTGGGCGAGGCCAATGCGCTGGAGCAGCTGGTACG
Organism: uncultured Solirubrobacterales bacterium; assembly: GCA_963715515.1. Classification (GTDB taxonomy): domain Bacteria; phylum Actinomycetota; class Thermoleophilia; order Solirubrobacterales; family Solirubrobacteraceae; genus Palsa-744. The sequence continues at coordinate 2,089,974 of OY970249.1, read as the reverse complement.
CCCGCTCGCCTTGCGCATGGCCGGACCGGCGGTGGGGGGAATCCTGGTGGGCACGTTGGGCGCAGGCTCTGCTTTCCTGGCCGACGGCGCCACCTTTGTGGTCTCGGCGGCGGCGCTATGGGCGATGTCCTCCCACGCGCGAGATCGCGCAACGGCCGAGCCGGCGGCGGCGCTGCCCTCCAGAGGCAGAGATCTGCGCGAGGGGTGGCAGTACGTACGCGGACAGGTGTGGCTGTGGGGGACGTTTGCGAGCGCAGGCGTGGCCTACCTGCTGTTCATGGGGCCCGCGGAGGTGCTGCTGCCGTTCATGGTCAAGCACGTGCTGCGTGGCAGCGGCGTGCAACTGGGCCTCGTGCTGGGAGCGGGCGGCCTGGGCTCGGTGGGGTGTGCGCTGGCGATGAGCCGCAGCGGGCTGCCGCGGAGGAGCATGACTTTCATCTACGCGGTCTGGACGCTGGGGACGTTGGCCGTGGCGGGCTATGGGCTGGCGAGCGCGATGTGGCAGCTGATGGTGGCGAGTCTGGCGTTCAATCTGCTCGAGACGGCGGGCACGGTGGTGTGGGCGACGATGAAGCAGAGACACGTGCCGGGAGGTCTGCTGGGAAGGGTGTCGAGCCTGGACTGGCTGATCTCGATCGGCCTGCTGCCGGTGTCGTTGGCGTTGACGGGGCCGGTGAGCGCGGCGCTGGGCGTGCGCACGACGCTGATCGCGGCGGGACTGGCTGGAGCGGCGGCGACGCTGTGCGGCCTGATGCTGCCGGGGATGCGCAAGGTGGACAGCTCGCTGTCGAGCGCTCCGCGGATGGCACAGGGTATGGCCGGCCACGCCGGCGCGGCCTGAGTCCGCCGGCCACGGCCCTGGCCTGCCCGCGCCGTGTGGCTTGCCTGAGCCTGCCTGCCGTGTGGCTTGCCTGAGCCTGCCTGCCGTGTGGCTTGCCTGAGACCTACGCCTGCGGCGACTCGGGGGCGCTGACGGCAAAGACGATGTGTGCACGCGCGACGGCGAGGAAGGAGTGGCTCTCCACGGGCCCGCCGTCGAGCGGCTCGACGGTGACGTCGGTGAGCGTGAGGAAGTCGCGCTCGGAGGCGTTGAGGACGTCGGAGACGCGACTGCGATAGCCGTCGCGAGCGAGTGTCATGAGACCTTCGATGCGGTGGCGGGGTGTCTCCACCCGGATGCGCTCCTGGCGGAAGTCGAGATTTTCAGAGCCCTCGCCGGGCTGGCCGGCAGGTTCGCCGGGAGTGCTGCCAGTGGGTGCCGGGGTGGAACTCACGCGGTCATTATCGCGTGACCGCGTGGCTCCTGCTCCCGACGGGCCATCTGCCCGATGATGAGGCGCCTACGGAATGACGATCGTAAAGGCGTAGTTGTTGGCCAGCGTCACCGGGGCCGTGCCCGGGGCGTAGGTCTCCACCTCGAAATCGCGGCCTTCGCAGTGCTGGCGCAGAGCGTTGAGCGCCACGATCCCGGGGGCCTGCGGATTGCTGTAGGCGACCTCGGCCGAAACGGCGGCGGTGTCGGCACCCGAATTGATGTTGGGGCCGGGGGTCAGACAGTAGACGCCCGGCGCCGGCTCGCTGACTGAGACGATGTTGGAGCTGAGGCCGGGGACCACTTCGGCCTGCGTCGCGGAGAGGGGCTTGATGACGGCGAAGGCACGCGCTGTGCCCGGCGCGCCGGGCGCGCCGGGGGTGCCTGGAGCGCCGGCGGAGCCTGTGGCACCTGTGGCACCCCTGCTGCCGGTCTTGCCTGTCGCACCCTTGCTCCCCGTCGCACCCTTCGGCCCGGGTACCCCGGTGAAGCCCCGCGGACCGCGCGAGCCGGGAATGAGGCACTCGCGGACGTGGTGACGGCCGACGACGACAGTGAGGCAGCGCGTGCTGGCCTTGTGGGCAGCGGCGCCCAGCAGAGAGGTGCCGGCGAGGGCGGGCACGGCGACGGTCATGGCCGCGACGACGGCCGGCGTGGCGAGCAGCGCGAGCGTACGAGGACTGCGCGGGCGGTGGAGATGGCGGTGCATGTGTGGTTAGTCCCTTCCTTTGTGAGCAGGTGCCGTGAAGAAGGAACACGCCGAACGCCCGAGTGGAGCGGTCGGCGCGAAGTCAAGCAGTCGGCGCGGAGCCAGCCGGTCGGCGCAGCGTCAAGCGATAGCGGGGAGTCAAACGTCGGCGCGGAGTCAGCCGACGTTCTCAGGCACGCGCGCGCCGGCGGCGGACAGCCCAGCGCGGGTGGTGGGCCCGGCGGAGAGGCCCGGCTCCTCGCGCGGGCGGTTGCGCTCGTCGCGCACGATGTAGAGCGGCCGGTGCTTGACCTCGTCGTAGATGCGCCCGACGTACTCGCCGATGACGCCGAGGGCGATCAGCTGGATGCCGCCGAGCAGCAGGATGGCGATCGTGAGCGAGCCGAAGCCGGGTAGGTAGGAGCCGGCGAGACGCAGACCGATGACGATGGGGATGGCGATGAAGGCGACCCCGGCGGAGAGCAGGCCGACGTAGGTGGCGAGCTGCAGGGGCAGATGCGAGAAGGAGGCGATGGCGTCGAGTGAGAAGCGCAGCATTTTGCGCAGCGTGTACTTGGTCTCGCCGGCATGGCGGGCATCGCGCTCGTAGGGGACGGCGGTCTGGGTGAAGCCCACCCAGACGGTCATGCCGCGCAGGAAGCGCGAGCGCTCGGTCATCGACAGAAGGGCATTCAGGGCGGCGCGGTCAAGCAGACGAAAGTCGCCGGAGTTGGGCTCCAGGTTGACCTGGGCGAGGCGGTCGAAGAGCTTGTAGAACCACGAGGCAGTGGCGAGCTTGAAGGCGGTCTCGCCCTCGCGTCGGCGGCGTACGGCATAGACGACATCGGAGCCCTGCTGCCACTGCTGAAGCATCTTGGGGATCAGCTCGGGCGGGTCCTGGAGGTCGGCGTCGATCATCGCGACGACGTCGCCGACGGCGTGCTCGAGGCCGGCGGTCAGAGCTGCCTGGTGGCCGAAGTTGCGTGAGAGGTGGATGACGCGCACGCGCGGGTCGTTGTCGGCGAGTCGGTCGAGCAGCTGAGGCGTGGCGTCGGAGGAGCCGTCGTCGACGAGCACGAGCTCGAAGGCGTAGCCGGAGACTGCGGCGAGCGTGCGCTGGACGAACGGCTCGATGAGCTGCTCCTCGTTGTAGACGGGCGCTACGACGCTGAGCAGTGTGGGAGAGCGCTTGAGTGTGGAGGAAGAGGCCGACATGGGGATGGGGCGTTGCGAAGTCGAAGGACGAGCGAAGCTGCCGTGGGAAGCTGGTTAAGTGTCGTAGGTGAGAAGCCTAGAGAACCCGCCAGCCTTGACGAGCCACCCGAGGATGGCGGTGATAGTCCAGTTCGTCAAGTTCGGCATCGTCGGCGTCAGCAACACGCTGCTGTTCCTGGCGATCTACACGGTGCTGTTGAAGGGCTTCGGCGTGTGGTACCTGGCGGCCTCAGCGATCGGCTTCACGGTCGGCGCGGTCAACGGCTTCCTGCTGAACCGCCGCTGGACTTTCCAGGAGCACGTGGGCGACGCGCTGACGCCGGTGCGCTGGGGCGTGGTGCAGGGAGGCGGGTTGCTGCTGAACCTCGCGCTGGTGTACGTGTGCGTGGAGGACGTGGGCCTGGACAAGCTGGTGGGGCAGACGATCGCGATCGTGGTGGTGGTGGTGGTCACATTCGTGGCCAACCGCACGTGGACATTCCGTGCGCGCCCCGCGGAGGCGGCCGGGGGGTAGAAGATTTTTATTTGGATGGGGCCGGTCGGTGCGAGGTGACGCGCGCGCGCCGACCAATGGTCAGCCGAAGACCGACGCTCAGCCGAAGACGGCGAGCAGCGATAGTCCCGCGGGGATGCCAACCCCTCGCCTGAGGATGGCGGCCTCGAGATTGAGGGGCTGTTGCAGCAGCCAGTTGACGGGCGCCGGCGGCACCCACAGATCGAGGCTCGACGTCGTGCCGCCGCGATTCAGGGGCTCGAGCGCACGCATTGCCATGGCGGCAGGCAGCAGCAGTGCGTTGAAGTGCGTGGTGCGCTCGCACGTCCAGCCGGCCTCCTCGGCGGCCTTGAGCAGCGTGTGGCGGTTGTAGCGGCGGTGGTGGTGGTTGATCTCGTCGTGGCGGCTCCATAGCCATTGATAGGCGGGCACTGTCACCAGCAGACGACCTCCGGGGGCGACGACGCGGCGTAGCTCGCGCAGCGCGCCGAGGTCGTCCTGCAGGTGCTCGATCACGTCGAGGCTGACGGCCATCTGGAAGCTGTCATCGGCGAAGGGCATCTCCATGACGGAGCCCTGTACGACCTCACCGACGTCGCGACGTCGGGCGACCTCGACGCTCGGCGAGGAAAGCTCGACGCCGGTGACCGTGCCGAAGCGACGCAGCTCGACCATATTGCGTCCGCTGCCGCAACCGGCGTCGAGGATGGCGGCGCCGTCGGGGATGTCGAGACTCGAGAGCACGACATCGAGCACGCGGCGGCGGCCGCGGTACCACCAGTGGCGGTCCTCGGCGCGGTGCGTCTGAAGCTCATAGTCGCGATCCACGGCTAGAGCATCTTTTACGAAAGCTCGGACCTACGCATTACGCCTCATCCCTCCCCCTTGCCTTGACAAATCTCTTGGCATGCCTAAAATACTTTTTATGGCGACCCGTGACCTCACCAGATCGCAGGCCGTGGAGGATTACTGCAAGGCCATTTACACGCTGCAGTCGCGCCATGAGGCGCCGGTTTCCACGAATGCGCTGGCCGAGCGTCTGGACATCACGCCGGGGTCGGTCTCGGCGATGCTGCGCAAGCTCGATGACCTGGAGCTGATCGAGCACATCCCCTATCGCGGCGTGACGCTGACGGCCAAGGGCAGGCGCGTGGCGCTGGAGGTCATCCGCCACCATCGCCTGCTCGAGCTGTTCCTCGCGGAGACGCTGCAGATGCCGTGGGATCGCGTGCATGCGGAGGCCGAGGTCCTCGAGCATGTCATCTCGGAGGAGCTTGAGGAGCTGATCGCCGCGAAGCTCGGCAACCCCACGTCGGACCCCCACGGCGACCCGATCCCGAGCGCCGAGCTGGAGTTGGCCGAGCAGCCCACGCGGACACTCGATGGCCTGCTGGAGGGCGAGGAGGGCGTCTTCGTGAGGGTCTCCGACGCCGACCCGGCGATGCTCCGCTATCTCGACTCGCTGGGTATCTCGCCGGGAGACCGCCTGCGCGTGCTCGAGCGCCAGCCCTTCGGGGGGCCGCTGCTGGTGGGCTTCGGTGAGGACGAACTGCGGCATACGCTCGGAGGCCAGCTTGCGCACGCGATGCGCGTGGAGGTCGACGACGCAGGCGAGAACGCGGTGGACGAGCGCGCGGCCTCTGACGCCGACTCTCCGGCGCCGATGGCAGCCGCGAAGCGGGGGCGCGCTCGATGAGTCCCATCCCCCCGCGCCCGGCGCCGGCGCTGGAAGGCGCGGGCGCGGGCGGCGTCCCCGCGAGCGTGGCGCTGCCGACGGCGCCGGCGCTGCCCGCGGCACCGGCGCTGCCGGCTGGCGGGCCAAGCGCCCTTGAAACGCTGCTGGCGCGCGGGCGCCTGCGGGCGACGCTGGCGATGCTCGGACCGGCCTTCGTCGCCGCCATCGCCTACGTGGACCCGGGCAACTTCGCGACGAACATCCAGGGCGGCTCGCAGTTCGGCTATCTGCTGCTGTGGGTGGTGCTGGTGGCCAATCTGATGGCGATGCTCATCCAGTATCTGTCGGCGAAGTTGGGGATCGCCACCGACCGCAGCCTTCCCGAGATGTTCCGTCTGCGCTACCCGCGCGCGCTGACGTGGGGCATGTGGGTGCAGGCTGAGATCATGGCAATGGCGACCGATGTCGCCGAGTTCGTGGGCGCGGCCCTTGGCCTGAACCTGCTCTTCGGCGTGCCGCTGCTGCCAGCGGGGCTGATGACGGGCGTTATCGCCTTCGCAATCCTCGGCCTGCAGTCGCGCGGCTACCGCCGCTTCGAGCTGGTCATTACGGCTCTGCTGGGGGTGATCTTCCTGGGCTTCCTCTACGAGGCGTTGCGGATCGGCCCCTCGGCGCGCGAGTCGCTGGGAGGCCTCGTGCCGCATCTCGCGGGCAGCGGCAGCCTGTACCTCGCCGTGGGCATCGTCGGCGCGACGGTGATGCCCCACGTGATCTACCTGCACTCGGCGCTGACCAACGGGCGCACGCCGGTGCGCGATGACAGCGAGCGCTCGCGCGTGCTGCGCTTCGAGCGCCTCGACATCGTGGTGGCGCTGGGCTTTGCGGGCCTGGTGAACATGGCGATGCTGGCGGTCGCCGCCAAGCTGTTCCACGACTCTGGGCACACTACGGTGGCCACGATCACGCAGGCACACGCCGGCTTCGCCCAGCTGGTCGGCGGCGGCGCGGCGCTGGCCTTCTCATTGGCGCTGCTGGCCTCCGGGGCGTCGTCGTCGAGCGTCGGCACCTACGCGGGGCAGCTCGTGATGCGCGGCTTCGTGGGCTTCAACATCCCGCTCGTGCTGCGCCGCCTGCTGACGATGCTGCCGGCGATCGTGGTGCTCGCGCTGCAGGTGGGCCCCACCGAAGTGCTGGTCTTCAGCCAGGTGGTGCTGTCCTTCGGCATCCCCCTCGCGCTGATACCCCTGGTGATGCTGACGTCGCGGCGTGACGTCATGGGCGTGCACGTGAACCGCTTCGCGACGACCCTCGTGGCGTCGGGCCTGGCCGCTTTGATCACGGCCCTGAACGTCTTTCTGATCTACCAGCAGATCTAGGCGCTCTGGCGTCGGCAAGCCCTCTTGCAAGCGTAGGCAAGCCCGCTTGCAAGGGGTGAGCGATCGCCCAGGGCGCGGGTAAGGTGGACAGATCAGCACCGCCGCCCGCCGCACTCCCAGGTTCCTGCTCACCGGCCTGCTGGTCGTCGTTGCCGCGGCGCTGCTCGCCATGTACCTCTATGACCGCTCGCAGCGCGAGCAGATCGCCCCGGGCGTGAAGATCGCCGGGGTGTCGGTCGGCGGCCTCGACGCCGCGGCGGCACGCACGAAGCTCCAGCACGAGCTGCTCGCGAGCATGGATCGTCCTGTCACGATCGGCCTGGGCTCGCGCAGGTGGCAGCTGAGCCCCACGAAGCCGGCCTCACGATCGACGCGGCGGCGCTCGTCGAACAGGCCGTGGCGGTGAGCCGGGGGGGCTCGATCTTCTCGCGCACCCTGCGCGGTCTTACGGGCGGCACGATCGGTCGCGAGATCCCACTGCAGGCGACATACTCGAGTCACGCCCTGCGCGACATCACGAGCCGCATCGCCTTCGACGTCGAACGCCCTGCGATCGACGCGTCGGTGGTGCCCTCCGCTGGGGGCCTTACCGAGGTGGAAGGTCACGAGGGCACGGCCGTGAACACGGCGCTGCTGCGCAGCCGCATCGTGCGAGCGCTAATTGGCGTGCGCGCGGCGCACACCGTCGCGGTGCCGGCGCACGCGGTGACGCCCACGGTGACGAGCGCGCAGCTCGCGACCAACTACCCGGCCTACATCGTCGTTGACCGCTCGGCCTTCACGCTGCGCTTCTACGAACACCTGCACCTTGCCTCCACCTACAGCATCGCGGTGGGCATGCAGGGCCTGGAAACGCCGGCGGGCCTCTATCACGTGCAGTGGAAACAGGTCGATCCACCCTGGTACGTGCCGCACTCGGCCTGGGCCGGCGCGCTGGCCGGCAAGACGATCCCACCCGGCCCCGAAGACCCGCTGAAGGCGCGCTTCATGTCGTTCGACGGCGGCGCGGGCATCCACGGCATAGCCCCCTCCGAGTACTCCTCGATCGGCCATGACGCTTCGCATGGCTGCGTGCGCATGAGGATCCCCGACGTGATCGCGCTCTACAGCCGCACGCCGGTGGGCACGCCGGTCTACATCGCCTAGCGGCGTAGTTCGTCCTGGCGCAGCCGGTTCTGGTGGCGCTCGCCGCTGATCTGCACGGCGATGTAGACGACGATGATGTTGACGATCACGCCGATCCCGATGAAGGTGGCAATCAAACCGATGTCCTTGGTGACGGCGACGCTGGCTAGGACAAGCATTTTCAGGGTTCTCCTGTTGGCGGGATCGGCGGTGGGCGCGACGACGTAGCGGCAGCCGACACCCTACCAACGCCGTCGCCGTCGGTGTCGTAGCCTGTGCAGGCCGCTCGGCGGCCCACCCCGACGGGACTTCCCGACCGGCGGCGGGTCCCCAGAGCATCGCAGTGCCCGGAGAGGTGCCGGAGCGGTTGAACGGGCGCGACTGGAAATCGCGTAACGGGGGCAACCTCGTTCGAGGGTTCGAATCCCTCCCTCTCCGTTTTCGCCGGTTTCGTGACGGTTGTTCGAACTGCGGCTTCTCATCCCTATCTCGCTGCCAGTCGGCCGGGTCGGAGCGAGCGAGAGGGAGCCGTCCCGAGTCGCATTCATGATTCCTTGCCCTGACCCGCGTCCTCCATGGCATCAGGGTCACTATGCAGTACCGGTACTCGATAGGCGAAAGTACCGTGACTATGGTATGGTGGCCACGTGGCCTCATCGGCGTCAGCTCTGCCCGACACCGGCGAGAACGATCGAGGAGGAAGCGGGCTTCGCCTCGGACGCGACCGGCCGCCGGATTGCCCCGCATGGCTCATACGCATCGTGATCGCTGCTGTCGTCGCCATCTGGGCCTGTGGAGCGATAGCTCAGATCGTGCTGCATGGCGCCTACACAGAGCCGTGGTGGATTCACTTCATCGCCTTCTGCACGGTGTCGTATGCCCTCACTGGACGATTTGTCCAATCCCGGTTGTTACCAACAATTCGATGCGATTGGCTGGCCGACTCTGATGATCCCGCGCGATCAGATCAACTTTCTAACTCATAGCCTGCAGAACAAGATCGTGGCCGGCCGTCTGCTGAGCAGAGAACGAGCTGAGGCGGTGCGCCGTGTATCGGAGTCCCAGGCGATGCCGCTCGCTCGCTGCGTAAGCTGCTTTGAGCACATGCTCGCCGTCGTGCGCGCGCAGAGCAGCGCTGGAGCCCGAGAGGAATTGGACGACTCCGAGATATCCCGATTTCTCGGGAGCCTCGAAGATCTTGCTGCGCGCGCTCGTGACCAGCTCGCGGTCGTTCCCGCCACGATCAGCGATTCGAGCGGCTCGTTCATGCTGGACCTGCTGCCGATCTCCGACACACTCGCCGAAATCGACACTCAGCTGATGGATTTCCGGCGGGAGTGGTACGGCCGCCCTTTAAAGCTGTCGCTTCGCGAAGCGATAGCCCATGCCGCGGCTTCGGCGGCCGGGGGAAAGTCGGCCACCGTCTGTATATCCGAGGATGAGATCTTTGATCTGTTGGCAGCCAACCGGTTTGTGCGAGCCTTTCTCGATGAGACGCTGACGAACGCGTGGAAGCACGGAGAGCCCCCGGTTGAGCTGAAGGCCCACTATCGGGACCGCGAGATAGAGATCCGGGTCGCCGACGATGGTCGAGGGTTCGATCCCGATCGAGTGAGCGCCGGCCAAGGTCTTGACATTCTGCGGAGTGCCTGTACTGCATTGGGGGGGCATCTCGTCGTCACCTGCAATCCGACCGAAGTCACGCTTCGTCTCCCCATCGAGCACGATGTCTGAGTCGCCTGAAAAAGCGATCCGCGTAGTCGTCATAGACGACCACTACATGCTACGACTCGGGGTGAGGCTTATGATCGAAGGGCTTCCCGGTTTCGAAGTGGTCGGCGAGGCCAGCGACGGAACGGGAGCGCTCGACGTCGTCCGGAAGGCGGAAGCGGATCTCTGTGTGACGGACATGCACCTACCGGGCGGCGGCCCAGATCTGGTCGCGCAACTGCTGGATGCGGCGCCCGGGACAAAGGTCGTGGTGCTCACAGTTGACACGACTCGAGCGACGGTCATCCGATGCCTCTTGGCGGGGGCCAGTGGCTACATACCGAAGGATTCCAATCCGGCCGCAATCGAGTCAGCGCTCACCGCAGTAATGAACGGATGGACGATTCTGAGCCATCCTGCCGATTTCCGCGATTTGCTCGCCGATCCGACGCCCACCGTCCGCACCGCCGGTCAGCCAGATGTGGGCGATCTGACAGCTCGCGAGTCTGAAATCCTCAAGCTGGTCGCCGAAGGCCTGTCCAACGGTGAAATAGGCCGACGCTTGAGCATCTCCGAGCAGACAGTCAAGAACGCGCTTCACATCATAATGGGCAAGCTTCGCGTGCCCAATCGCATCGCGGCTGTGATGATGGCGCGGGATGAAGGTTTCATATAGCCGGTCGTGCGTCGTAATCGCAACCAGCCAAGCCTAGCCTAGTCGCTCGCTTTGCCCCGCGGGAAGACGGTTTCGCCCCCCCATTCGAGAGTATCCTGATGAATCTTGCACGCCTCGACAGGCTCGCAGACTGCACGCCGCTGCGGCTATATACCTAGTGATCTGGCGATTGTCAAGTCGCGACACGTAGAACGCCCGTGCCCTTTGTAGTACGGCGCATCCAGATGCACGTAGTTGTCAAGTATCACGACCGAAGATCCTCGTCCCGAGGCCACCACCGAACCTGGATCACTTGGCCGGGAAGCAGTGTCCCAGGAAGTTCCACCCGCTTGCCCGGGACGGTCTCTTCAACTTGGTTTCCTGCTCGGTTGCCAAACATGACCTTCCAGTCAATCTCGTCCGGCGCGTTTACGGTGACTCGGGGATTGACCGAGGCCGGGCCAACGAGGGTCAGGATGTAGACGTCGCTCTTGCGGCGCGTCTCTTCCGCCTCCGCAACAACGATCATCTTCTTGTCGGACCCAAGGCTCTTGCCGCTGGCTTTGGCCACGAGATCGAACCCGTGGCCCGGAATCAGCTTGTGACCGTAGGTCTTCCCGTCTTGCGTGCATTGCAGTGAGATCACCCGCGAGGGGCGCCCCGCATGGAACCACTCGTCCACTTCAAACGTCCGCGCGTCGTCCGTCTCGGCAGTAACCAAGGCGATATTCCGCACCTCGCGTTCCATTTCGACATGCAAACCGAATAGCTCGGTACCGTCGATCGGCGTGAGCGTAAGAATCAGCTCGTGCCGCTCCGCCAGCAGTTGTTGTTGGTAGACCCACGCCAGCTCCTCCTTGAGCTTGGGGGGCAGCAGATAGCCGAACAGCTCCTTGAAAGAGTCCTGCAAGAGCTGCTTCTTTAGCCACAGGTCAACACTCACAGCAAGCAACGCGGCGACGAGGAAGGCCGTCCCGAATGCCGTAGTCAAGTCGTTGACGGGGTGGGACTCGTGAATGACGGCCGGACTCGCGAGCAGTAAGGCCCCGACCACCGCCAAGACGCCGACCACAGTCCGGAAGGCCAGGTCGCGAGACTTCTTCATAGCTAGCTCATCGGCGGTCTGGGCATCGGGGTCAAGGCTTGGCCCCGTAGTCCCAAAGCCTCACTTCGTTGCCTCTCAGTTTCGTACTACGAGTCCGTGTGGCTCGAGCTTGAGTTGCGCCAAGCGTTGGCTGATCGAGCCAAGCGCGCTCACGAGACACTTCCTCGGTGATCCGCAAGGCGCTGCGCGAGTGTCTCGAAGTCGCCTGATCGCTGCCCTGGGACCAAATCGCTCCCCATGGAGCTACGGATCGAGGGCCGCGGAGATTTCGAGGACCTTCCCGCGATCCCGTCTTCGCCGGGCTTGAGATCGTTATTCGAAACAACGATGAGGCCGTTCTACTCCGGCTGGTCCTCGCCCCCCGGGTCTCGTTGGTCGGGACCTGGCGGCTGGAGCGCGGTCTTGATCTCGTTTTCCGTCCACGCCCTGAGCTGTCCGACCAGAATGAGCGCGGCAGATCTATCCAAGGCAGGCGGCTCCTCTCCCTCGTAGCGGAACTCGACTGCCCAAGGCGACAGCACATCGGCTTCGGCAAGCTCATCCGGTGCCTCGATGTTGTTTTCCTCAACCAAGCCGATGAGGTAGCTCAACGCGTGGCTCTTCAAGAAGGCTACGCCCCGAGCGGCCAGTACGGCTTTGATCAGCTTCTCGGCGGCCTGCTGTGCGTGAAAGCCGACGATCGCATCGGCCACGTCGGCATCCGAGCAGACCTTTCGCACTAGGGTTTCGTCATCGACGGCCCTGGTGAGCAGCACCCGCGCTAGGTCCAGCCGGTCATGCGGCGGCATGCAGCACTCGACCCTCGGTCAGCGCGGCGTGCACCATCGTCCCCTCCACAGCCCCCCAGTCCTCCACATAGCGCTCGCTAACGACGACAACATCGAACGGCATTCCGAGCGGACGAAGCGCGCGACCGAGACGCACCATCTCGGCGTGACGGTCGCGAGGAGCGCGCTCTACGACGAGGAAGTCGAAATCGCTGTCCGGGTCCGCATCACCACGCGCCCTTGAGCCAAACAACACGATCTTGACCGGATCGTCAGCGACAGCCGCCAGCGTCCTGCCCGCTGCTTCGATGACCTCCTGAGCGACCATGGCGACACCGTAGCGAAAGCCCTCGGATCAGGACGCAGAGCCGTAGTCGTCTCCGCAGGGCGGACGACCTTCGTCGCCTGCCCCAAATCTTCCCTCGTGAAGCTGGCGGATCAGGGGCCACAGAGATTTCGAGGACTTTCCCGCGATCCCCGTGCAGCTTGCGCATCGCTCTCGGCAGGGCTGTGTCCAGAGAAGCCTCCCAAGCGTTGGCTATTGTTTGTGGAGTGTCTGAGCAGCTTGATCTGACGATCGTGTATGAGCCTGGCGAGGAAGGTTGGATCATCGCGTCGATCCCTGAGGTGGCTGGCGTGTTCAGCCAGGGCCGCACGCGGGAGGAGGCGCGCACAAACGTCATTGATGCACTGCGGCTGATGCTCTCGCCGGAGCCAAGCGACACCGGTGATCGGCGTGAGCGTGAGGCGCTGCATTTGACAATCGCTGCATGAAGCGACGCGACCTGGAGCGTCATCTCAGCGCTCATGGCTGTCGACAAGTGGACGAGGGTGGAAACCACACTCGGTGGGTGGGTCCGGAGGGGGCACGATCGGTCGTGCCGCGCCATCGCGAGATCGACTACGGACTCGCGCGCAAGATCTGCCGGCAATTGGCTGTGCCGCCGCCAACAGGCTCGCGCTGAGGATGTTCCAACGCCTGGGCGTTGGGGTCGCTTGCCCGCGAATTGAGCGTCACGCGAGCCAACTCGTCGGCCACTGGCCGCGCCTACACCTTGCTCGTCCCGTAGCTCGACTTGCCGCTGCATGAGGGGGTCTTGACCCAGGTGGTGGTGAGCACGCCCTGCTCGCGCCCGCCCTTGAGAAACTTGCCGGTGATCTTCAGCTTGGTGCCCAGCTGGCCCTTGAGGGGGCCTTCGGCGATGACGTAGCGGCCGGTGCTCGTGAAGATGCCCCTGGCGGAGATCGGCGCATTGGCGAAGCGCACGGGGATGGGCCGCCCACCGCCCTGACAGTAGATAGGGGTGTTGCTGATGCTCAGTGCCGTCACCTGCTTGCCATTGCTCGAAACCCTGAAGCTGACCGTCACCAGCTTCTGAGCTACTTCGCCCTTGTAGGAGGCGTCTTTGACCTGACTCGCGGCGAGCGCCACACCGGTGCCGCCGAGCGCGCTCAGCGCCAGCGCGACGGCCACGGCTCCGTTCTTCGGTCTGCCAAGCATTGTCTGGCGCATGCTGCCTCCGATCATTGTGTCTGTGGTCGATCGTGCAACAGCATATTGCCGCCCGCCGCCTGCCGACCCGTGCAGGCTGCGGATAGGATTGGCTGAATGCCTGAGCGTTTTTTTTACTTGCGATGGTCAGTGTGAGCGGGGCGACGTCAGCGATCATTGCGCCCGGGAAGTGAGGTCCGTGCCGGATCGCCTGTACTTCACCGAGTCCGACGCCGCCAACGCGCTGATCGCCTCCGATCCGATGGCTCTGTTGGTCGGATTCGCCTTGGATCAACAGGTCACAGTGCAACAAGCCTTTGTCGGGCCGCTCACGTTGAGGCAGCGCCTCGGCGCGTTCGACGTGGCGACGCTCGCGAAGGCGGACCTGGAGCCGGCGTTTCGCGAGAAGCCGGCGATCCACCGCTACCCCGGCTCGATGGCCAGGCGCGTTCACGATCTGGCTGTCCATGTCGAGGACCGCTACGACGGCGACGCGGCGCGCGTCTGGACCGACGCGGCTGATTCCGGCGAGTTGCGCGCCAACCTGGAGGCGCTTCCAGGCTTCGGGGAGATGAAGGTCAAGTCGATGGGCGCCGTGCTCGCAAAGCGCTACGGCGTCAAGGCGGCCAAGGCGCTTGTGCCGCCGCACCCTACGCTCGGAGACGTGGACTCTCCGCAGGCGCTAATCGACTACCAGGCTGCCAAGCGCGAACACAAGGCCGAGTGGAAGAAGATGAAGAGCCGGGGGTAGCCGAAGTCGCTCGCCGAGGCACAGCTTTCCAAGCTGAATGCCGCCTGGTGGCAAACCGTGAACCTCCACATGGAGACATCATCACTGGCCTTTACGATATGGTAAAGGAATGCCGCGGATCTCCAGTAAGCACCAGGTGACGCTTCCCGTCGAGACGCTGAAGCGCGCTGGATTGAGCGTGGGCGATGAGGTTGCGATCGAAGCTGAGGGGTCCGATCGCATCGTCGTCCGCCGGGTGTCGCAGGACACTGAGCGTGCGCTGGGTGTCTTCGACGGCCTGTATGAGCCGGGCTACTTGGAGCGGCTGCGCTCCGGGGAGCGAGTTTGAGCGGCTGCGTCCTTGACACGGATGTCGTGATCGCGGCGCTTGACCGGCAGGACTCTCACCATGCCGCCGCAGCTGCGGGGATCAAGGCGATGATCGAGGTTGGCACTCCCCTGCTGCTCTCGCTCGTCAACTACGCCGAGACGCTGGTAAGGCCAGCCGAAGAGGAGAAGTCTTTGCGGGCCGCCCTTGATGCGCTGGGGGCATTGGGTATACGGCTGATCGCGCCGACATCGGCGATCGCTCTCGACGCGGCGCGGCATCGTGCTCTGAATATCAGCCTGGCGGACGGGTTTGCGCTTGCCACCGCACAGGCGCGCAAGGCAAGCGTCGCCTCGTTCGATCGGCGCGTCCGCCGGGCACTGCCGAAGGTCGGACTTGAACTCGCCGCTGAGTTGGGTTGACGCGTAGAACGAGGCAAGACACAAGCCCAAGCGACAGGAAGGCCGCACTCGTCGCAACGTCGTTAACGAGAAACAGCGCGATAGTGGTAAGAGTAAATACCACGACCTTGGTCAACATCAGCAACTGGTTCCGTTTCGCCGGCTCAGCTTGCATTGGTAACCGAAAGGTTAGTGGTGGTGGTGTCCCCGCTCCGCCCGATCGAGTGCCCCGCTCCACCGTGAACGAATGTAGCCTATGCACCACATCGACAGTGCAGCTATTTGGAAACAAGCAGCATTGCCAGCCCGCTTTTATGCCATAATACCGACAGTATGAGCTTATGGAAGCATCGTGGCGCCCGCCGGATGTCAACGGCGGTGCTTTCGTCCGTGGCCTGCCTCTGGCTTCTCGGGTCGGCCACCGCGGGGACATCGGCCGCCGCGGGGACCTCCACCGCCGCGAGCCCGATGCTCGCGGCCGCGCGCGCGGCGAGCGTGATCTCGGTGAACGACACCGGGCGCTTGCATCAGATTGAAGAAAACGGAAGCCAGCTGATCGAGGAAGGCCCGGCCAGCGGGTCGCTCCCGGGCAGCGTACGCGCGCGGCTCACGCTCGGAACGACGGTGACGATCGGGTTCACGATCTATCTGCACGGCGGCACCATCTCCGGTCACGGCGCCGCGAAGCTGAACCCTGGAAAGGGAGCCTACGCGAGCTTCAATGGCTCGCTGAGCGTCACGCACGGCAGCGGCCGCTATGCGCACGCCGCCGGCAAAGGCGGGCTGTATGGCACGATCGACCGCGAAAACAACGACGCCACCGTGGTGCAGGTCGTTGGCCGCCTGCACGTCTAAGGGCCTATGCCGCTAGGTCCGCACGCCTGGCCTAGGCCGATAGCCGTAGCGCTCGCGGCTCTCTCTCTCTGTCTCGCCGCTCCCCTGGTCCTACCGGGGCCCGTCGGAGCCGCGCAGACGGCGCAGCTGCAGACAAGCTTCTCCCCCGATCGGCTCGGCGTGAGCACGACGATCACCTTCGGTTTCACGATCGCCGGCCGTGAAGGCCAGGTCCCCTCCCCCATGCGCAGTGTCGACCTGCACCTGCCCGCGGGGATCGGCCTCGCCAGCAATACACTCGGACTCGCCGTCTGCGAACCCGAAGCGCTCTACAAGTTCGGACCCCGCGGCTGCCCCGTCAACTCCCACGTGGGCTACGGCTCGGCGCTCGCCGAGATCCCCTATGGCCCCGAGACCGTCGACGAGAGCGCATCTATCTATGCCTACCGCGGCGAAACCGAAGGAGAACACGTCACGGTGCTGTTCTTCGCCGAAGCTTTTCAGCCGGTCTTCGCCACGCTCGTCTTCCCCGGAGAGCTAGTTGAAGACAGCGGGCCCTTCAGCACCAGCATCGACACCGAAGTACCGCTCATTCCGGGCGTCCCGGGAGGACCCAATGTGTCGCTCGTGCGACTCCAGTCAACGTTCGGCCCCCACGACCTCATCTACCAGCACGAAGTCGACGGCCGCATCGTCAACTTCCACCCGCGCGGTGTCACCGTACCCAGCACGTGTCCCCGCGGGGGCTTCCCCTTCGCCGCCGACTTCACCTTCGAAGACGGCAGCAAGCTCACGGCCCACAGTACGGCGCCGTGCCCGCCGCGAGCCAGACGCGCAGCGCGGCGGCGTCCCACCCATTGATCCCTTGATCGCCTCGTGCCCGCCGCGTGCCAGGCGCGCAGCGCGGCGGCGTCCTACCCCTTGATCGCCTTCGAGGTCCCCAGCACGTTCCCCGAGGAGTCGAGCGCCTGCACGGCGACATAGCCCACGGCGCCGGGCGTGGGGATAGTCGTCTCAAACCCCGCGCGCGGCGCGGCGGCCACGGGCACGAGCGCCTTCGCCGAGGAGCCCCCGAGCACGCGCCAGGAGGCGACCTGCGTGGCGCCGTTCCAACTCGCATAGACATCGAGCGCGCCGGCGGCGCCTGAAGTGCTGGCGGCAGCCGCCGCGACGGCCACGGCGGGGGCTTCGGCGGGAAGACCGGCCCAGGGAAAGCGATAGGCGCGATAGGACTGGTAGTGGGAGGACATGTGCGCGTCGAAGAGCAGCTGCCCGGCGGAGTTGAACTCGGAGACATAGGGCACCGGGCCCCAGCCCACGAAGAAGTCGCCGCCGGGGAGTCCCTGGATGTCGCCCTGACTGCCCGAGGAGATCGGCTTGGGGTGGGTGAACTGCGCCACCAGCGTGGCGGTCCCGGCCTTCGGGTCGAGGCTCAGCAGGAGGCCGCGCGACTGGGGATGGACCTTGGGCACGCCGCCGTTGTCAAAGACGCTGATGTCGCCGTCGGGCAGTTCGGTGGCGTCGTGCTGATAGGCCGTGGCGACGTTGGGGCCGAGTTTGACGGTGCTGTGACGGCCGCCCACGCGCACCACTACCTGGTCGGTCTGAGCGTTCAGCTCATACAGCGTCGAGGTGTTGCGCGCCGAGATCAGCAGCATGCCGTTCTGCAGGGGATCGAGCGAGTTGATGTGGAAGTAGTCGTAGGGCCATTCCGCGCTGGCGGAGGCGGCGGAGGCGTAGGAGTCGCTGAGGCCTACGTGGTCGAGCGCGTGCCACTCGCGCCGCACGAGGCCGGTGCGCAGGTCGATTTCCTGGAAGACCCCGTCGGTGACGGCGCCGTCGCTCGGCCCGTGCACGGCGGCGAGGTCGCAGCGCACGGGATTGAAGACGGTCAGCAGCGCCGTGTCGTTGGAGGCGATGCGGAAGTCGTGCAGGTCGGCCAGGTAGCCGTTGCCGGCGCGCACGACGCTCTGGTGGTAGGCGCTGTTGGCGACCACCTCGACGCCCTCGCCGAAGCCCTGCGGAGGGATGTAGCCCTGCCACCACGTCAGCACGGGGTGGCCTTCGAGCTGCTGCACCTGCAGGTTGGTCGACTCGGTGCCGTAGGGCAGCGGATCGAACCACACGAGCTGACCCGTGTTGTCGAAGATCATCGGCCCGGCCTGTCCCGGCCCGGAGTAGGGCGTGAGGAGAATGTCGCCGGGTGCCACGAGCGGCGAAGCCGGCGTGGTGACGGCGATCGCCGGCGGCTGCAAGTCGGGCCGCGAGTGGAAGTGCTGCACTTCGCCGGGCTGGGCCGCGGCGGCGATCGCTACGGGCGAGCGCGGCAGCGGGATCTGCTGGGCGACGGTGAAGCGGTAGGAGAAGGCCTTCGCGCCAGAGCCCGCGCCGACGGTGCCGCGCACCGAGACGGTCTCGCCGGCCTGAAAGGGTTTGGTGGGCACGAAGCTGGCGCCGTCACCCTGCGAGTAGGCGCGCAGGTGCCCCGTGTGCGCGCCGCTGGTCGAGCCGCTGACCTGCAGGTGCGCGAGCTGCGCGGCGGGCGCCCCAAGGAAGCTGAGCTGCGTGTCGGCCGACGCATCGAGCGATTCCGGCAGGGGCGACACGGCGAGGGTCGTCCCGGGGAGTACGTCCGAGCGGTTGAGCGCCGTGGGCACGCAGCGCGGGTCGGCCGAGGCGCTGAACGCCGAGCCTTTATTGGCGGCGTGGGCGAGGATGATCCGCTCGCCCCCGAA
The DNA here is from genome assembly GCA_963715515.1 of uncultured Solirubrobacterales bacterium. Taxonomy (GTDB): domain Bacteria; phylum Actinomycetota; class Thermoleophilia; order Solirubrobacterales; family Solirubrobacteraceae; genus Palsa-744. The sequence continues at coordinate 2,071,333 of OY970249.1, read as the reverse complement.
ACCCATGACCGCGACGCCGGCGATCAGGATCGAGGCGTTTCCCCAGGTAAACAGCCTGCGCACGCGTGAGAAAACATCCGAAGGCATCGGAAGTTGCGAGGGTATCGGCGGGCGTGGAGAGATGCGTCAGCAGCCAGCTAGAAGACCGGCGTCTCGGTGTAGTCGCCGAAGACGCGCTGCAGCGACTCCACGATCTCGCCCTCGGAGGCGTGTGCGCGCGCGCAGTCGAGCAGGGGCTCCATCAGGTTGACGTCCTCCTTGGCGGCCTCGCCGCGCAGGAAGGCCAGCGTGCGCTCGACCTCGGCGCCGTCGCGACGCGCGCGCACGCCCTGCAGGCGATCGAGCTGCTTGCGCTCCAGGGCGGGATCGACGCGCAGCGTGGGGATCGGCTCTTCGTCGTCGGACTCGAAGCGGTTGACGCCCACGACGATGCGCTCGCCGGCGTCGATTTCCTGCTGCAACTCAAAGGCGGCGTCGGCGATCTCGCGCTGGGGATAGTTGCGCTTGACAGCCTCCACCATGCCCCCCAGCTCGTCGATCTTGGCGAAGTAGTCGTAACAGCTGGCCTCCATACGGTCGGTCAAGGCCTCCACGAAGTACGAGCCGCCGAGCGGATCGACGGTATTGACGACGCCGGTCTCGTGCGCGATCACCTGCTGTGTGCGCAGCGCCACGCGCACGGCCTGCTCGGTGGGCAGCGCAAGGGCCTCGTCGTAGCTGTTGGTGTGCAGCGACTGCGCGCCGCCGAGCACGCCAGCCAGCGCCTCAATGGCGGTGCGCACGACGTTGTTGAGCGGCTGCTGCGCCGTCAGCGAGACGCCGGCGGTCTGGCAGTGGAAGCGCATCAGCCACGAGCGCGGGTTCTTGGCGCCGTAGGTCTCGCGCATCTCGCGCGCCCAGATGCGCCGCGCGGCGCGGTACTTGGCGATCTCCTCGAAGAAGTCGACCTGCGCGTTGAAGAAGAACGAGAGGCGCGGCGCGAAGTCGTCGATGTCGAGCCCGCGCGCGAGCGCCTGCTCGACGTAGGTGAGACCGTCCTTGAGCGTGAAGGCCAGCTCCTGCTGGGCGGTGGCGCCGGCCTCGCGGATGTGGTAGCCGGAGATCGAGATCGGATGCCAGCGCGGCATGCGCAGCGTGCACCACTCGATCATGTCGCCGCACAGGCGCATGGCGGGATCGACCGGGAAGCACCACTCCTTCTGGGCGATGTACTCCTTGAGGATGTCGGCCTGGATCGTGCCCGACAGCTGCTCGGGAGGGACCGGCCCGGCCGGGCCGGTGGAGCCGAACCCACCGGAGAGATCAGAACCCCCGGAGGAAGCCAACCTCCCGGGGGGACCCGACCCCCGGAGGGATCCGATCCCGCGGCGGCGACGTAGAAGGCCAGCATGATCGCGGCCGGCGCGTTGATCGTCATCGAGACGGAGACCTCGCCGAGGTCGATGCCGCTGAAGAGCGTCTGCATGTCGTCGAGCGTGTCAACGGCGACGCCCTCGCGGCCGACCTCGCCGAGCGCGCGTGCGTGGTCGGAGTCGTGGCCCATCAGCGAGGGCATATCGAAGGCCGTCGAGAGCCCGGTCTGTCCGTGGTCGAGCAGATAGCGGAAGCGCTCGTTGGTCTCCTCGGAGGTGCCGAAGCCGGCGAACTGGCGCATCGTCCAGAGGCGCCCGCGATACATCGACGGGTAGACGCCGCGCGTGAAGGGGTACTCGCCGGGAAGGCCGATCGGATCCTCGGGGCCGCCGACGCCGGCGGGCAGATCCTCAGGCGTATAGAGCTCGCGCACGGCTTCGCCGGAGAGCGTGCGAAAGGCGCGCTGGTCTGCCTGAGACTGAGGAGTTATCCCTGTCGCCATCGAACTCCGGATTCTACCCGCACGTTCCCTCTTGTCTGAGACTTCTAGAGTCGTATAGTAACCTCAACCCCTAGGAAGGGACATAGCAACCGGGAGGTTGATCATGAGCGACCTGGCTCAGCAGGTGGCCTTCGCGGCCCGCCTCATCGCCCGCGCGGGCCTCGTCGAGGCCTTCGGACACGTCTCGGCAAGGCGCTCCGAGGGCGGCTTTCTGTTGACGCCCGCGACGCCGCTGCTGCAGACGAAGGCCAAGGATGTCATCCAGCTCGACGCCGCCGGCAGGGTGACGGGCGGCGAGAAGGCTCTGTGCCCGCTGGAGGCGCCGCTGCATGCGGCGATCTACTCGGCCTGTCACGACGTCGGCGCGATCTGTCGCACGCACTCGCCGGCGGCCGTCATCTGGGCCAGCCGCGGCGAGGTGCCGCCGCTCGTGCACGGCCTCGGCGGGCTGAGCGGCGTGGTGACGTTCCACCACGAGCCCCAGCTGGTCACCTCGATCGAGGCCGGCCGCGCGGCGGCGGGCGACCTCGGCGCGTATGACTGCCTGCTGCTGCACGCCAACGGCGCGGTGTGCACGGCGGCGACGCTCGAGGAGGCCGTGGTGAGGGCGTGGTACCTGGAGGAGCGCTCGCGCGTGGCCGAGCACTCGACGCGCGCGCGTGCGCTGACCGACTCGGAGGCGGTCCTGCGGGCACGCCACTACGAGGCCGAGGGCCAGCGAGCGTGGGACTGGCTGCGGATGCGCTTCGGCGAGCCAAGCTGAGCTTCGGCGAGCCAAACTGATAAGCACCCGTCTGTGAGCACACTCTTGCTTCGGCGCCGCGCGCGTCGTCTCAGCACGGTGGCCGGCGCGCTGGGCGTGCTCTGCGCGCTCTTCGCAAGCTCGTGCGGCAGCTCGACACAGACCGGCAACCCCTCCCCCCAAAAACCCGCACAGGTGACGCTCGTGCTCGACTTTGTGCCGAACGCGGTGCACGCAGGCATCTATCGCGCGCTCGCCGCCGGCTACTACCGCGCGCGTGGCATCGACCTGCACATCGAGGTGCCGGGCGCCACGCAGGATCCGCTCAGCCTCGTCGACGCCGGCCGCGCGCAGTTCGGACTCGCCGACGGCAGCGACGTGGCCACGGAGATCGCGCACGGCGGCCAGGCGCAGGCCGTCATGGCGATCGCGCAGCGGCCCCTCGGCGGGCTGATCGCGCTGGCCTCCGAGCATCTGTCCTCGCCGGCGCAGCTGCAGGGGCGCGCGGTGGGGATCACGGGCGTGCCTTCGGACCGCGCGGTGCTCGACACGGAGGTGCGCGCGGCAGGCGGCAAGCCGGCGCGCGTGCACGTCGTCGAACGTCGGCTTCGACGGTGCTCAGGCGCTGCTCTCGGGGCGCCTGGCGGCGTTCACGGGCTTCATTGCGGCGGACGGCGTGCAGCTGCAGGTGGCAGGGCACCCGATCACGGCCTTTCACCTCGACGACTACGGCGGGCCGGGCTATCCGGGGCTCGTGGCCTTCACCACGCGACAGCTCGCGGCCGCGCGGCCGGCGCTCGTGCGCGCATTCGTGGCGGCGACGGTGGAGGGCTACGAGGACACGCTGCACGACCCTGCGCGGAGCCTCGCAGACCTGCTCCGCCTGAATCCCGGCCTGGAACGCGCGTTCACGCGGGCCTCGCTCGCGGCCTATCTGCCGCTCTTCACGGACGGCGGCCGCGTGCCCTTCGGAACGCTGCAGACGGCACGGATCGAAGAACTTATCCGCTGGATGCTCGCCAACGGGCTGATCGGCGCTCCGATCGCCGCGGCGCGCTACGGCAGCAGTCGCTTCCTGCCGGCGCCGCCGGCAGGCGGCTGACAAACCCGCTTGCGCCAGCGAGCGCTGACAAACCTGCCGCCGCCGGGCGGCGGGCGGCTGAGCGTTAGTCGTTTCGGCGCACCCTCAAACCCTTGGGGTGACATTTAGTATCACTACGTTTACAAAATGTTCAACCGTGGTAGGCTTGACGGTTAGATACCGTATGCGACTTCTCATCACTGGTGTCAGTGGACTCGTCGGCTCCAACCTCGCAGCCGCGGCAGTGCAGCAGAGCTGGGAGGTGCTGGGCACCTGGCACGACACCCCCGTGGAGATCACAGGCGCCGAGACAATCGCCCTCGACATGGCCGACCGCCACGCCTGCGTCGAGGCCGCGACGACATTCGAGCCCGACATCCTCGTGCACGCCGCCGGCGGCGTGCACCCGAGCCGTCTGGAGCACGAGCCCTATGCCGCGCAGCTGGCACACGTCGGCGCGATCCATACGCTGGCGGCGGCGCGCAACGTACGCGCCCACTACGTACTGGTCTCCTGCGATTGGGTCTTCAGCGGTCTGCGGCCCCCGAGCCAGCGCTGGAGCGAGGAGGACAGGCCCGAACCGATCAACGCCTGGGGACGCTCGCGCCAAGTGTGCGAGCAGGCCGCCGAGAACTACAACGGCAGCTGGCTGATCACGCGGCCGGCGAGCCTCTATGGCGTCAATCTCGCCCGTCCGCGACGCCCCGGCGAACTCTCAGAGCACGTCTGGCGGCACTCGAACGTGCCGCTGCGCTGGGTCGAGCGGCTGCGCCACGCCCAGTCGCTGCCGGCGCCGGCCGACGGCTGGCGTTCGCCGACCTACGCCTGGGACTACGCCCAGCGCGTCTGCGAGCTGATCGCGCAGGACTGCAACGGCATCTACAACACGGCCGGCCCCGAAGCGCTCAACCGCCGCGACTATCTGCGTCTGCTCGCGCGCTCCTTCGACTGCGACCCGGCGCTCGTGCGCGAGGGCACGATGGCGGCCTTCCTGGCCTCCTGCGGCGAGGACCCGCACCTGCGACTGCCCTCCAATACGGCGCTGAGCGATGACAAGTCGAGCTTCGTCATCGGCCACCCCGCCGTCGACGCGCCGGCGGGCCACAGGCTGATGCGCAACCAGCTGCGCGAGGTGCTCTCGGGCGCCGATCCGGCCGTGGCCGTCACCATCTGACCACCCTCTGATCGGAATGTCGAGGGGCCCGACCGAAGCCGGGAGACACGCGCCTGCGGCGCGAATCCCCGGTTTCGACCAACCGGCCTGCGGCCGACTGCGCCACCCTCTCAGCGGCCCAGACAAGCGATTCTCCCGGCATTCGCGCTACCCTGCGCGCTCGCTACTGAACCAATGAAAGGGAGTACCCATGAACAAGAGTGAGCTGGTCGAGGCCATCGCTGCGGACAGCGGCCTCACCAAGGCCGACGCCGGGCGTGCCGTCGAGTCCTACGTAGCCATCGTCAACAAGACCCTCAAGAAGGGCGACGAGATCGCCATCACGGGCTTCGGCAAGTTCTCCGTCGTCAAGCGCGCGGCACGCGTAGGCGTCAACCCGCGCACGGGCGAGAAGGTCAAGATCAAGGCCTCCAAGGCACCCAAGTTCACGGCCGGCGCGGGCCTCAAGCAGAGCGTCAGCCCCAAGAAGAAGTAGGCGGTCGGGCAGCCGAGTCCGATACAGACGGGAGGCGGGAGGGAGCCCCGGGAGGCGCGGCAGGGATGCCCACGCCGGCGCGGGCGCCGGCACTGATAGCGTCGTCGCGCGATGACGCTCGTCGGCGATCTGGAGCTTCCGGGCTTCGACTACACGGACCCGCTGATGCGGGGGCCGCGCTTTCACGCGCAGCTGCGCGAGCTGCGCGCGCAGGGCTGGCTGGCGACGGGTCCCTATGGCTACGTGGTGCTCGAGCGCGAGGCCTGCGAGTTCTTCCTGCGCACGCGCGCGGCGGTCTTCCCGGGGATGAAGATCGCGGAGATCTTCGGCGTCGAGGAGGGACCGCTGTATGAGGAGATGCGGCGCAACATCCTGCACATCAACGGCAGCGATCACACGCGCCTGCGCTCGCTGGTGAATCCAGCACTGGCGCCGAGGGCCGTCGAGCGCTACCGGCCGCTGGCGAGGAAGCTGCTGGAGGAGTTGTATGACCCTATTTTGAGAGGGCCCCTGAGGGGGGGCCGGCTGTTGCCGCGTCGAGTGTTACGTGCGAGTTTGTCGAGGCCTTCGCGAAGCCTTATCCGTCGCAGATGATCGCCGCGGTGATGGGCGCGCCCTTGGCGGATGCTCCGAGGCTGCACCACTGGTCGAACTGGATCCAGCGCCAGTTCGACGCGGCGTCGATGCTCGAGGAGCGCGCGCTGATCGAGGAGGCCGTGGTGGAGTTCTACGAGTACGCCGGCAAGCTGCTCCAGGCGCGCCGCAAGGACCCGGGCGACGACCTGATCTCGAAGCTGATAGCCGCCGAGGAGGAGGGCGAGCGGCTGAGCGACGTGGAGTGCGTGAACCTCGTCCTGAATGTGCTGATCGGCGGCGTTGACACGACGCAGAGCCAGCTGGCACATGCGATGAGGCTGTTCGCCGAACACCCCGAGCAGTGGCGGCTGCTCGCCGCGGAACCGGCGCTGGCGGCGCAGGCCGTCGAGGAGGTGCTGCGCGTGGAGCCGATTACGCCCTTCACGGCGCGCATCACGACCGAGGAGGTGGTGTATCGCGACGTGGTATTCCCTGCGGAGACGATCGTGATGGTCTGTGCCTTCACGGGCAACCGCGATCTCGACGAGGCGACGACGACGGCTGCGGCGACAGCAGCGGCGGCGTGGGACGACTTCGACATCACCGCCGAGCGCGGCCGCGCTCGGGCGCTGACGTTCGGCGCCGGCGTGCACTACTGCCTTGGCGCGAACCTCGCGCGCGTCGAGCTGCAGGAGGCGCTGTCGTTCCTGCCTTCCCGAATGCCCGAATTGACATTGGACGGAGAGCCCGTTTACGAGAGCATCATGGGCATCTACGGTTTGGCGGAGCTGCCCGTGCGCTTCTCCCGTCCATAGCCCGCTCAAGCAGGCTCAAAAATAAGGGGGGGGGTCTTGGGGGGCCTTTGATCGACATGGAGGTCGAGGCGGTCTCGCGGAGGCCGCTAGAGCCAAGGAAGAGCAAGGAAGGGGCACAGTCATGGACGGACACGTAGGCCACTATCGACTGGGACGGGTGACTTGCAGGGCGGGCGGCGTAGGCGACGACGGAGGCAGGGCGGCCGGTGTGGGAGGCCGATGCAGGGCGGCATTTGCGGCACTGGCGATCTCGCTGGTGTTGTGCGGCGCGATATGCGCACAGGCGCTGGCGGGTCAATATCACGTCTATTCCTGCCGCATGCCCGACGGGCAGGCGGCGCCGGTGGATGGGTGGAGCTATTCAACGAAGGGGTCCACCTCTGACAGCCCAACATCCAACCTCGAAGGATGCTCAACGGGAACTGGCCTAATAGCCACTCTGAGTTCCGGCAAGCCTCATTCGGCCGACAAGGATTCCGCGACTTGGACATTCGGCGCCCCTGCCGGCGAGACACTTGGGGCAGCCACGCTGTGGCGAGCCGGAGACACGCTTGGTGGTGCAAACACAGAAGCCGAAGCCTCGTACATGTTCTGGCTCGCAGGAGTCGCCGATAGCGGAAGCAGCACACAAGTTTTCCAGGAGTGCGCCGCCATCTATGCGTGTCAAGGCGAAGGGAGCTTCACAGACCCGCTCGCCTCAAACAACCGTGTTGAAGTCCCGGAAAAAGCTCTGCATAGTCCATACCTCTTCCTGACTGCATCATGTGGATCGACCATCATTGGGTCAGAATGCCCCGCCAGCGGAGGCGACAAAAACGGCAATGCCGCAATCGTGGAGCTTTTCGCCGCCGACCTGATCCTGACCCAGGAAAGTTCCCCGACGGTCCAGGAAGTCAAGGGCCCCCTGGCCGAAGCCACGACGGTGAGCGGCACGACCGACGTGGCCTTCACGGCGACGGACTCGGGCTCGGGCGTCTACGAGGCCGTCTTCCAGGTCGATGGCAAGACGGTTGACACGACCGTCCTCGACGCCGATAGCGGACGCTGCCACGACGTGGGCCAGACGACGGACGGCCTGCCGGCCTTCCTCTACACGCAGCCGTGCCCCTCGTCGCTGAGCGTTGACGTGCCGTTCGACACGACGGCCATCGCCAACGGCAGCCATCACGTGCTCGTGAGCGTGGAGGACGCCGCGGGCAACACGACGCCGGCGGTAGATAGACAGGTGACGGTCGCCAACCAAGCCGGCGAAGGAGGCGCGGGCAATGGCGAAGACAATGGCGGCGGGGGCGGAGGCACCGGCAGTCAGTCCCCCACAGGCTCTAACTCCGGCACGGGCACGTCCGGCTCCGGCGCAAACGGCTCTGGCGCGACCGGCTCAGGTGCCACGACCGCCGGCGGGGCGGCCTCCGCCGGCGCAGCGCAACCCGTAGCGAGGGGCGCGGCCAACGGCAGCGAAGCCTCCGACCAGGCCACGCTTACGGCCCACTGGCAGGGCGTCTCGGGAGCGCGCCTGACGAGCAGCTACGGGCAACGGCACAGCGTGGAAGGCCGCCTCACGGCCCCCGGCGGGCGACCGATCGCGGGCGCGAGAATCGAAGTCGGCGCGCTGCCGGCCTCCGCCGGGGCCCATCTCGCGGCGCTCTCCCCCATGCGCACCAACTCGCAGGGGCGCTTCAGCATGCGCGTGCCGCGCACGCTCGCCTCGACGACGGTTGACCTCGGTTATCGCAGCCATCTCGGCGATGCGCTGCCGGTGGCCACGCGCACGCTCACCCTCGCCGTGAAGGTCGATCTGGCGCTGCACATCTCCCCACGGGTGACGGCGGCCGGACACATCATCCGCTTCAGCGGGCGGCTGCTGGGCGGCTCGATCCCGCCGGGCGGCAAGCAGCTCGTGCTGGAGGGCCGCTCCCCCGGCGACCCGTGGACTGAGTTCGACGTGGTACGCAGCAACGCCCAGGGCGTCTTCCACGCCTCCCACCGCTTCCGTCTGCCCGGCCCCGTGAGCTACAGCTTCCGCGTCCTCTCCGGCTATGAGGCCGATTACCCGTTCCTGGCCGGAAGCTCGAACGTCGTGGGGGTGTTGGAGCGATGAGATCCGATGATATAGCCGCTCACGATAGTTTGAAATATGAAGGCTAGTTTGCACGCTTGTTTGAAACGTGAAGGCTAGTTTGACCGTCCGACGGTGTGCGTATCGTTTCGTGGGTGTCCTCGGCCGTGGGCTCGGAGGTCGCTGTGGAAGGCCCGTTCGTGGCGTGTGTTCGCGTTGGCGGGGAGGAGGTTCGCGGCTGCTTGTCGGATCTTCCGCTTGATGTGCTCAGGGGGTGTCGTCCGGTACGGAGCCCTGGGGTTTATCAGCGCCAGCGGCACATGCCGGGGCATTGGTTCTCGACTACGGCGGGCGGCTTCTTGGAGTACGAGAGTCTGCTTGAGCGCGACTGGATGCTGCTGATGGATTTCGACCGCGGGGTCGACTGGATCTGTGAGCAGCCGTTGCGGCTGCTCTATGTCAAGGACGGCAGGCCGGCCAGCCATGTCCCCGATCTACTGGTTTGGCGGGGGCACCTGGCACGACATAGCCACCCTCCACGGCCTCCCAGCCGCCCAACCCGCGTTCTCGCTAGCCACCGTCGCCTACCACCGCCGCACCAACGCGGACTTCGACCACCGATACCAACGACTCTTCGATCACGCCCAAGAACTCCAGCGAGCAGCGGGCTTTGCCAACGCAAACCTCACGCGGGGCCTGACAAGCAGACGAACGTCCCGCCAGGTACAACTGAGATAATCTCGTCTCTGTGCGTCAGATCATTGCAACCACGCTTATCCTCACCGCAGCAGTCGGGTTCATCGCCGCTCGCGGCAAGAGCGACCCCGCTCCGTCGACACCCACGTACGCGAGCGCGATCAATCTGCGCGCTGTTGACGTTCCCGGGTTCTCCGTTACCAGGAGACCAGCCCAAGCGAGCTCCAGCCCCCTCGGCTCCCTCGGCCCTATATGGAAAGGTGCGACAGCGGCTCGATGAACGCCAAAGAAGACATCGGGATCGAATCTCAAACGTTCGAGAACCGTGACTACGACGAAACGTCCCCTGTGACTACAGCGACTCGGTCCCATCCCATCTGGGAAGTGCAGTCCGCGGTCTACGTGACGCGGAACGCCGCACTCGCAGCCCGTCGAGTTCGCCTCGCCGGTAGCGCCCGCGCTCGTGACTGCCTCAAGCGTCTCATCGAAGCAGACAGCCGGCGGTCAGTCGGCAGCAACAACACCAACGAACCGTTCTTCCACAAGATCGAGGTATCAGCGCTGCCCTCGCCTCTGCCCGGCGTGCCCGTCTACGGACTGCGATCGAGGGCCTGCTTCGGCCTCTTCTCTCCCTGCGACCAAGGTCATGCCGAAACCGTCCAGGACTACCTCGGGTTCGCGGCAGGGTCTGCCCTGATCACACTCCACGATGCGGGCACGCCGCGCGCGTTCCCCTCCACGACCGAGCGACGACTCCTCACACTGCTCTACAAGCGTGCCGAGGCACAAAAGCCCTGAGCAACCCGACAGCACAAAGGCGGGCTTTCGATATTGGGGTTGGTTATCGAAGGCCTGGATGATAATCTGCGGGTATGGGCAAGCGGGACGCACAGCAGGTGACGATGGCGCTGATCGCGCTCGAGGACGCCCACGACGCGCTGAAGAACGGCCGCTCCGACGCCGCGATCCAGGCCATGCAAGAAGCCCACCACACACTCGAGGGCGTCGGACATGCCCCCGGGGTGCCCGTCGCGCACGCCGCACGACGACTCGGCATCTCTGAGCCGACCGTGCGCTCATGGATAACACGCGGCGCACTGCGCGCGATCACCGGCTCAAGCCCGGTCCAGATCGAACCCGAGAGCCTACGTCGCGTGGGCCACGCGCTCGATGAGCTGCGCGAGCGCGGACAGGACCACGACTGGCTGGAGGCGCTCCTGGACTACCTCCACGATCTCCAGACGCGCCGCAGTCCCGCACTCAAAGAGGGTCTACAGCAGCTGGAGCGCGGGGAACTCGAACCGGCCTGATGGCCTACGAAGTCCTCCGCACACCGCAGGTGCGCCGCGCGGCTGAGCAGATGACGCGCACCGAGCGAGCACGCTACGAGGCAGCACGCGACGAGCTGCGCGGACGCGGATGCCTCGCCGGCGGCTACAAGCTCGCCTCGACAGACGGCGGCGACTATCCGCTGTGTGCTCGCCACCTGGCCTACACCTGGCGCATGATCACCGCATACCCCGACAACACGCGCATCATCATCGTCGCCGTCGATCGGCACACACCCGAGAACAACCCCGCAGCCCCACTCGCCGAGGCACTGCCAGGTCTCGCCATCGTCGGCCGCCGACGCCGAGACAAGCCGCCGTGCTGTGAGGAGGCCGCCTCACCACCCCCGATGAACGACGAGCTGCGCGACCTGCTCGATACGCTCGTCTGAACCGCTGGACCTCGCGGGACTGTGGCGGGCCGGCCCACAGTTTGTCAGCGGTTTGCTCTACAAGCGCTGCATGTCACCAAGCTCGCGCTCCCACACGGTCGCGGCTGAAGACCACACCCAACGGGGTCAAACTAGCCTTCATATTTCAAACTATCGTGAGCGCCTACAGATGACCGCCGTCAGATGGTGCAACAGGGGTGTTACACTCCCTATATGCCCACTGTCCATCCGCGCATCGCCTTGACCCGCGATCCAGAACTCGACCATGCGCTGAGGGTCGGCGCTTCTGTGCTCGGGCCGTCCAGGCCTGCGGCCAGCGTGGCGCGCGAGCTGATCCTGCGTGGCGCCAAGGACCTTCTCGCGAACTCCGGCCCCGAGCTGGAGCGGTGGCTGACCGAACAGGGCGCAACCGCGGCCACGCGCTCCACCAGCGAGCTGCTGGCGACCGCCATAGCTCTCGACCCACCCGATCCCGAGAGTCCTCGCCCTCTCTCTGACGCGCTGGCCGAGATGCGCGCAGAAGAAGACCGCTAGCCCCTCAGATGCCGGCCACCGAGCTTGTCTATCTCGACGCCTCGGCGTTCGTCAAGTTGGTGGTTTCTGAGCCAGAGACCCAGAGCCTGAACGCAGCATTGCAAGGCGTCGTACGAGTCGTCGCCTCGGAGATCCTGGAGGTCGAGGCGCTGCGCGCCAGCCACCGCGCCGGCCACGACACGGCCGCCATCCGAACCCAGCTCGCCGCGGTGCGGCTGCTGCCGCTGACTGGCGAGATCCGAAGACTGGCGGGCGAACTCGACCCGCCGTCGATCAGGTCACTGGACGCAATTCACATCGCCACCGCGCTGAGCCTTCGCGAACGGCTTACAGGACTGTTCACCTACGACCAGCGGATGTCCAGCGCCGCGCGCGACGCCGGACTGGAGGTCTACGCACCAGTCACCGCTGCACGCGACTAGCGATGTCGTAGGGATAGACATACATCGTCAGCTCGTCGATCTGGTGCACGGCGATCGGCTTGCCCAGTTCGGCCACGGGGGGCGCCTGGATCGGCTGCGTGGGATCGGAGATCAGGAACGTGCGCTGATGCGGCCGCGGTAGGTACCAGCTGCTGATGTAGTGAATCGGCGACTGACAGAGCTGGTTGTTGCAGAGCTGGACGGGATAGACCTGAACCTGAAAATGCGAGGCCCAGGTGACCGGTGCGGCGTCCCAATAGCCGGCGTAGCCCACCGTCAGGTGTTCCCGTCGCGCCACCTGGGCGACCTCGCTCAGCACGTGGTCGCTGGGAAAATTGCCGGTGTTGGCAGTCGCCTGACCCTGAATGAGCGTCAGCAGGCCGGTGAAGGCAAAGACCACGGCACCGCCGGTGACGAGCACGCGCCGCCAGATGTCACTTCCCGCGATCAACGGAACCAGCGCGGCGGCGGCATAGATCAGACCTACGAGGTAGCGATCGGAGTTGATGTCGATCGGCGTGGCGCTGACGATGAAGCCCACCGAGAGAAGCACGGCAGAGGAGCCCCAGAACACGCACCAGACAATGCGCGCGGGCTGCGCAACCACTGTCACCCCTACGCCGGGCCTGTCGGGCCGCTCAGCAGCCGCCACGCCCGCGGCCGACCCGTCCGCGCCGGACACGCGGCGCAGCCGCAGGGTCCCCCCCAGCTCCTGCCAGGCGATACGCGGCACCAGGAAGACCACGGCAGTGAGCGAGAGCGCGGCGCAGGCCAATTGCAGCGCCGAGGTGAAGCTGAGCAGTTGACCGAAGAAATTGCCGTTGCCAAGCACCGCGATCGACTGCCACCAGAGCTTGAAGTTGCTGGCCACCGCTTCGCCGGCGGCAAGCCCCGTGTGGGTTATGCCGGCGGGCATCGTGACGTTGTCGTGGCGCATCAGCGCACGAGTCAGCGCATCGGCGACCCCAGCCACAACGACGGTGGCTACCGTCAGCCACCAGGCCCTTGTGGAGCTTCGCGCGGGCCACAGCGCCCGGACAACCGTCGCGGCGAGCAGCGCGGGCAGCACCCCGACGGCGACCAGCAGCGAATCGGAGGCCATGTTGGCCCCCACGATCGCACCCACCACGACCACTGCGAGAACGCTCACGAGGACCCCGGGAGCACGCGTGCTGGGGCGCTGCACCCCAGCACGCGCCCCAGCGACCCTCGGCTCGGCGCTCGGGCCCTGCACCAGCACGAGCAGGCCGGCGAGCAGCGTCAGCGAGAACCATGTGGGCGAGTGATCGTTGAGCGAGAACAGCAGCTGCAGCGTGTGCGGTGAGGCGCACACGACGACCACGCCGCCAATCGCGGCCGCCCAGCGGCCCGCCACGCGCCACAGCCCCCAGGCGATCAGCGCGGCGGAGGCCAACGCCATCGCATAGGGAGCCGCCTCCCAGATCTCGCGATGCATGGGCAGCCAGCGCGTGCCAAGCTCGAACATCAGCGTCGAGAACCACGCCATCTGCCCGAGCACGACGTCGCGGTGCAGCGGCGAGCCGCCGTAGAGCTGCCCGATCACCGGCGCCGAGGCGGCGTCGGCGTCGAGGTAGGTGCTGACGATCAGCTGGTTGAACTGAGTGGCGAGCACGACCAGATAGGCGCCGCCCAGCGTCAGCGGAACCCACGTGAGCAGGGCCGTGATCCGGCCGGTACGCCACCATGGGACCGTGATGCTTCCAACCATATTCCCGGCCACGAGCAGAGAACATAACGGTCTCGACGGCGCCCTAGAGACGATCGGTCACCTGCGCGAGCATCCCCGAGCCGGCGCCGTCGCGGCGCGGGCACGCGCTACGGTGCCGCCCACGATATGAGCGCTCAGTCCTTCCGCCGCGTCGGGATCAACGCCATGTTCCTCGAGCCGCGCTTCGGCGGCCTGGACACCTACGCACGGGCGCTGGTGCCCGAACTGGTCCGTCTGGCTCCCGCGGTGCACTTCAGCGTGTACTGCAGTCCCGGCGGGCGCGCGTATCTCGAGCGCGAGGCTTGGGCCGAGGAGGTCGAGCTGATCGTCCCGCCGCTGCTCGGGCGGCGTGGCATGAAGGCCCTCGGGGAGCTGACGGTGCTCGGCGCGATCGCGGGACGGCAGGTGGATCTCCTGCACAGCCTGGCCCTCACGGCGCCGCTGCGCACGCGCGCCGTCAACGTCGTCACACTGGCCGATGTGACCTGGATCGTCGCCCCCGACCCGGGCGAGGCCGCCACGGTCCGCCTGTGGCGCGTGGTGGTGCCGCCGGTGGCGCGCAGGGCCGACCGTGTGATCGCGCTCTCCGAGGCCGGCGCGGAGCACGTGGTGGAGCATCTGCGAGTGCCCCGCGAGCGCATCGACGTGGTGCCGTTGGCCCCCGGCGTGCGGCTGGCCCCCGGCGCGAGCGATCTGGCGGACCCCACGCCGGCGGCCGAGCTGCGCTCCCGGCTGGGACTCGGCGAGGGGCCCGTGATCCTCAGCGTGTCGGCTAAGAAGGTGCACAAGAATCTGGAGCGGCTCCTCCGCGCGATGGCCTCCGTCGTGGAGCACAGTCCCGACGCGGTGCTCGTGCTGCCGGGCAACCCAACCGAGCACGAGCGCGACCTGCGCGCGCTCGCGCAGCGACTGGGGATCGCGGCCAACGTGGCCTTCCCTGAGTACGTGGATGCCCCCGACCTCGAGGGGCTGTACGCGCTCGCGCGGTGCTTCGTTTTCGCCTCGGTCAACGAGGGCTTCGGCATCCCGATCCTCGAGGCAATGCGCCGCGGAGTGCCGGTTGCCTGCTCGCGCGCGTCGGCCCTGCCCGAGGTGGCGGGTGAGGCGGCGCGCTACTTCGACCCCTACAGCGTGCCGGACATCGCAGCTGCGCTGGTCGAGCTGCTGAGCGACCGCGCGCTGGCGGCGCGCCTGGTGGCGCTGGGAACGGAGCGTGCGTCCACATTCACGTGGCAGGCCACCGCCGAGGGCACACTCGAAAGTTACGCACGCGCTTGGGCCGAGCGACGATGAGTTCCGATGTGCTCGACACGGGCGTAGACGAAGAGGCGATGAGCGCGGACGTGCTCGACACGACCGCCGCCGGCAGGCTGGTCATCCGCGGCGGCGCGTTGCGCTTCGGCAGCTACGTGGGCATCGTCGGGCTGTCGATCGTCTCGGCCGCGCTGCTCACCCGCCACTTGGGTGTGGCTCGCTTTGGCAAATACACCACGGTGCTCTCGCTCGTGGGCGTCGTCTCGGTGGTGACCGACGCCGGTATGTCCAATCTGGGTACGCGCGAATATGCAGTGCGCAGCGGCGCAAGCCGTGACGATCTGATGCGCGACCTGCTGGGCCTGCGCGTCGCGCTGACGCTCCTCGGGGTGTTGCTGGCCACTGGCTTCGCACTCGCCGCCGGCTACGACACGGCGCTGCTCGCGGGGACCGTGGCGGCGGGTCTGGCGACGGTCGCGCTCGTCTTTCAGCACACGCTTTCGATCCCGCTGACGGCCGCGCTGCGGCTTGGCACGGTATCGCTGCTGGACCTCGCACGCCAGGCTGGGACGGTGGGTGCGATCGTCGTTCTGATCGTGTTAGGCGCGGGCGTCTTCCCGCTGCTGGCGGCGACGCTGGTTGTCAACCTGCTGCTGGTGCCCCTCACGGGGGCGCTCGTGCGCGGGCAGATCTCGATGCGCATGGAGTTGCGCCCGCGCCACTGGCTCTCGCTGCTGCGCCTGACGGTGGCCTTCTCGCTGGCGACCGCCGTGGGGACGATCTATATCTACACAGCCCAGATCCTCACGAGCCTGGTGGCCAGCGAACATCAGAACGGACTGTTCGCCGCGTCGTTTCGGGTCTTCATCGTCACGGCCGGTGTGCCCGGACTGCTGGTTGGCGGCGCGCTGCCGCTGCTCGCGCGAGCAGCGCGCGACGACCGCGAGCGCCTGGCCTATGCGCTGCAGAAGATCTTCGAGGTATCGCTGATCCTGGGGGTAGCCGCGACGCTGGGGATGCTCGGCGGTGCACAGTTCATCATCCGCGTGATCGCCGGCGCGCAATACGCCGAAGCCGCCGGCGTCCTGCGCATCCAGGGGATCGCGATGATCGCGACGTTCCTCACCTCCGTCTGGGGCTTTGCGCTGATATCGCTCAAGCGCTACGGGGGCCTGCTCGCCGCCAATGGAGCGGCCTTCGCCGTCAGCTGCATCCTCACCCTCACGCTGGCCGCCGCGCACGGCGCGCACGGCGCGGCGCTGGCGACCGTCTGCGGCGAGGCGACGCTCGCGGCTGGTTCGCTGCTGGTGCTGGTGCTCGGTCACCCCGAGTTCCGCCCACGCCTGGCGATCCTGCCCAAGGTGGCCGTCGCGGCGGTCCCAGCGATCGCCGTGGCACTCGCCTCGGGGCTCCCGTCGCTCGTGCGGGCACTGCTCGCAGTGGCGATATATGGAGCGCTGATCGCCCTCACCCGCGCGGTGCCGCAAGAGATCGTCGAGCTGCTTCCCCAGTGGCGCCCGGCGCGGCGCTGAAAGCTCCTTCGTCGCGCACACCTCGGCAGAGCAGCGCCAGCCAGAACGGACCCAGACAGAGCGGCACCAGCCAGAACGGCGCCTGGCAGCAGAGCGACGAGGGTCCTTCCACTACCCTCCCGGCGTGAGTTCAGACCCGCCGCAAGCCGCTCGTCGGCTCTCCTCGCGCCTGTCGCCACGCGCGCTGCTGCGCCATCCGCGCGTCGAGCCTCGCGTCGCCGCCGTGTTGCGCAGCACGGCGGTACGCGAATCGCCGGCGTTTGCGCTGCGCGAGCTGGCGGGAAGACGCTCAGCCGAACACGTCTATCGCATCCGCGAGAACGGTCTGCGAGCGCAGATCGCCCATCGCACCGCCGACGTGCACGCGCTCGACCAGTCCTTCTACGAACATGCGCACGAGCCACCCCCCGGTGCGCTGGCGGCACTCCAAGGCATCGGCCGCCCATTGCGCGCGCTGGACCTGGGAGCAAACATAGGCATGTGGGGTCTATGGCTGCACGGGCGCTTCCCGGTCGAGCGCATCGTCGCGCTCGAGCCCGACCCGGAGAACGTCGCGCGCCACCGCCGGCAGATCGAACTCAACGCTCTGCAGGACGCCTGGGAGGTGATCGAGGCAGCGGCGGTGACGGCAGACGGGCCCGTCTTCTTCACGGTGGGGCGCGCGACCAACGGCCGCGTGGCGGAGGCCTCGGAGGATGGCGCGGCGAGCATCGCCGGACGCGACACGTTCGCCTTGCTCGAGGGGTTGGACCTGCTCAAGATCGACATCGAGGGCGGCGAGTGGGCGATCTTCGCCGACCCGCGCGCCGTCGAGCTGAGCGTTCCGGTCGTGATGCTCGAGTATCACGCTCATAACGCGCCTTCGGAGGATCCGCTGGCAGAGGCGCACAGGCTGCTCGAGCGCGCCGGCTACCTGACCGAGACCTCACTCGTCCTACCGGGGGGCTTTGGCGTGGTGTGGGGACGTAAGTCATCCGGCGCGTCGGCCTCAACCTGACCTGCCTCGGGTGCGCGTCGGTCTCAATCTGATCTTCCTCGGCGAGCGCGCCGGCGGCGCTGGACGCTACGCGCGCGAGCTGCCCGGAGCGCTGCTGTCGGCCGAGCCGAGTACCGAGATAGACGTCTTCATCTCCAACGACGCCCCGGCGGACCTGCGCGAGGAGCCCTGGGCGCAGGACGTGCGCTTGGTGAAGCTGCCGCTCACCATGCACGGCCCGCCGGTGCACGTACCCGCCGAATACCTCCTGCTCCCGGCCCTCGCCGCCGCGCGCCGCCTGGACGTGCTGCACAGCCCGGCCAACACCGGACCGGCGATCGCGCCAGGGGTGGCGAGCGTGGTGTCGGTGCTCGATCTGATCTGGCTGCACCGGCCCGAGGAATGGGAGGCGAGCCCGCGAGTGCACCGCACGATGCGCCGCCGCGTCCAGCAGGCGGCGCGGCGCGCCGATCGCATCTTCGCCATCTCGCAGGCCGCGGCAGACGATCTCGTAGCCACTCTGGGCGTGGCGCGCGAGCGCATCGACGTCACCCCGCTCGGCGTCACCCCGCTCGGCGTCGCCCCGCTCGGCGTCGCCCCGCTTGGCGTCGCCCTCCCGCGGGCATCGACGGGGCGGGCCGGCGAAGAGGGGACCGACGCGGCGCGGGTGCGGATCGAACAGACAGATGTCGAGCGGGCCGCCGCGGCGCAGGCGCTGGATGCCGGGCGGGCCGGCGCGGCGCAGGCGTTGCGCGCACAACTCGCGCTCGGCGACGCGCGGGTGGTGCTGTGCGTCGCCCAGAAGCGCCCATACAAGAACCTCCAGCGACTCGTGCGAGCACTGCCGGCGCTGCCGGCGGATGTCGTGCTGGTACTGCCCGGCGCGGCTACGCCGTACGAGGGGCAGTTGCGAGCGCTCGCCGAGGAGCTGGGCGTGAGCGAGCGCGTGCGCTTCCCCGACTGGCTTTCGGCGGCCGACCTGGAGAGCCTGTACGCGATCAGCAGTCTGTTCGCGCTGCCTTCACTGATCGAGGGTTTCGGGCTGCCGATCCTGGAGGCGATGCAGCGCGGAGTTCCGGTGGCATGCTCGAACACCTCCTCGCTGCCGGAGGTCGCGGGCGATGCGGCGCTGTTGTTCGATCCCGAGCGCCAGGATGAGGTCGACGGCACGATTCGCAGGCTCCTGGAGGATCGGGCACTGGCGGAGCGTCTGCGCGTACGCGGACGCGAGCGCGCGGCGCGCTTCACGTGGGAGCGGACGGGAGCCGCCAGTCTCGCCGGCTATCGACGGGCAATCGCCGGTCGCGGCGGCGCTGCCGGGCATCCGGCGGCGAGGACGCGTTCCGGCTAGCCTGCCCCGTCGTGCCTCAAGTCCTGATCGTCCGCGGCCACCAGGTGACGCCGTGGGAGCTGCGTCCGTGGCAGGACCTGCCAGCGCGCTTCGACGTCTCGTTCCTGCTGACCGGCTCCAACCAGTTCGCCCTCCCCGAGCGGCTGCGGCCCGTTCGCGTCCGCGCACTGCGAGATCTGCTCCCCGGAGGAACCCTGGGCGAGCTTGGCGCGCTCGCGCTGGGCGACCGCTACCTGTCGGCCGAGCAGCAGTTCGCGGCGGCGGACATCGTGCACGCCGAGGAGCTGTCCTACTGGTTCGCCGCCGAGGCCGCCAAGCGCAAGCGCCGCCTCGGCTTCCGGCTAGTACAGACGGTGTGGGAGACGCTGCCGCACATGGACGCCTACCGCAACCCTCACGCCCGTCGCTATCGCGAGCTGGTGCTGGCCGAGACCGACCTGTTCTTGGCGGCGACCGAGCGTGCCGCGCAAGCGCTGCGCCTGGAGGGCGTGGAGGAGCAGCGCATCTCCGTCTGTCCCCCCGGGATCGACGTGGAGCGTTTTGCGGTGGCGCCGCCCGATCGAGCGCCCGCGGAGCACACGATCGTCTCTCCCGGGAGGCTCGTCTGGGAGAAGGGCCATCACGACGTGCTGCGGGCGTTGGCGGCGCTGCACCGCGGCATGGTCACGCTGCCTGGCGGCGCAACAGCCAAGCCGCGCCTCCTGATCGTCGGCTCGGGCCCCGAGGAGGCAAGGCTGCGCGCACACGCCGCCGAGCTGGGAGTGGCCGAGGCCGTCGAGATCCGCAAGGTGGCCTACGAGCAGATGCCGGGGGTGTTCGCGGGCGCATCGGCGATGGTGCTGGCAAGCCTGTCCTCGGCGAGCGCCGCCCGCCATCCGTTTGACATCCCGAGGGCCTTCTGGGAGGAGCAGTTCGGCTACGTCCTCGCCGAGGCACTGGGCGCGGGACTGGCAATCGTGACCACCACCAACGGAGCTATCCCCGAGGTGGTGGCGGGCGCCGGAGTGGACCTCGTGGCCCCCGGTGACTGGATGGGGATCGCCCGCGCACTCGCGGCCGGGCCGCTCGACGGCACGCCGGGGGCGCGCGTCTCCTATCCCGCCGAGGTCATACGGCGCTACTCCACGAGCGCCGCCGCGCAACGCCTGGCCACGGCTTACGAACGCGTGCTTGCAAGCTGAGGAGATGGCACCCAGCGAGGGGCCAACCACGTTACGGTAGTGCCTATGTTGAGCACTCTCAAGACGCTGGCCGACCCGCACCAGTTCGATCTCCTCCCCAACGGGCCCGGGCAGATCCTCGATATCGGCTGTGGCTCGACCAAGACGCCGGGCGCGGTCGGCCTGGACATCTCGCCGGACACGGCGGCCGACATCGTGCACGACCTCGATGTCTTCCCCTACCCGATCGAGGACTCGAGCTTCGACCAGATCCTCCTGCAGGACGTCATCGAGCACGTTCGCGAGCCGATTCGGGTGTTCGAGGAGCTGCACCGCATCGCGCGCCCTGGGGCACGGGTCCAGCTGCGCACGCCGCACTTCTCCTCGGTGCTCGCCTATGGCGACCCGACCCATCGCCACTACTTCTCGACACTCGCCATCCGCTCACTTGCGGAGCCCCGCTTCGCGCACTACACCGACGTACGCTTTCGCGTCGTGCGGATCGACCTGGATCTGTGGCTGCCCTGGCGGATGATCGGCCTCGGCGCATTCGCCAACCGCTATGACGAATTCTACGAGAAGTACCTCGCATTTCGCTTCTCGGCGATGAACATACGGGCTGAGTTCGAGGTTGTGAAGTAGGCACAAGTGCAGGCGACGCCACCTGAGAGGCACGAGCGCAGCGACGCCACCTGAGATGATGTGTGTCGTGCCCGCGCCCGAGGAGTTCAGTAACAAGCAGTACGAGAAGGAGCTACTTCGGCTGCAGACCGAGCTGGTCTACATGCAGGAGTGGATCGTCAAGGAGCAGCGCCGGCTCGTGGTGCTGTTCGAGGGACGCGATACGGCCGGCAAGGACGGCGCGATCAAGCGGGTCACGGCCTATCTGAACCCGCGCACCTGCCGCATCGCCGCGCTGCCGACGCCCAGCGAGCGAGAGCGCACGCAGTGGTACTTCCAGCGCTACGCCGCCCATCTGCCGAGCGCCGGCGAGATCGTGCTGTTCAACCGCAGCTGGTACAACCGCGCGGGCGTCGAGCGCGTGATGGGCTACTGCACACCGGACGAGTACGAGGAGTTCCTGCGCTTCTGCCCCCAGTTCGAGCAGGCGCTTCAGAACGACGGGATCACGCTGGTGAAGTACTGGCTGTCGGTGAGCGACGAGGAGCAGGAGCGGCGCTTTGAAAAGCGGCTCACCGACCCGACCAAGCGCTGGAAGTTCAGCCCGACCGACCTGCAGGCACGGGCGCGCTGGGTTGACTACGCCGAAGCCAAGGACCACATGTTCGCGCGCACCGACACCGAGTCGAGCCCCTGGTATGTGGTGGAGGCCGACGACAAGCGCACTGCGCGGCTGAACCTCATCAGCCATCTGCTCTCGCTGATCCCCTACGAACACCCCGCTAAGGCCAAGCCCGTGAAGCTTCCGGCGCGACAGCATCGCAAGTACCGGCGTCCGCCCAAGGACACCGAGCGCATCGTGCCGATCCGTTACACCGTCGATTCCGGTTGACCGTCGAGTCGACGGCGAGTTTTACTCTTCGAGCGCCGGCCCGTCACTCGCCTGCTCCTGCTGCCGTGCGGCCTGCTCCTGCTGCCGTGCGCGGCGGTACTCGTTGACGACGATCTCCGTCAGCTCCTCGACCGAGGTCTCGGCCGTCGGCTTGTCCAGCGCGATCGCGCCGTCCTCGATCATGCTGACGCGGTCGCAGGCCTCCAGGACGTGGATGTAGTTGTGCAGGATCATGATGATCGAGACGCGCCCCTCCTGCTTCAGGCGCGCCACCAGGTCGAGGATCATCGAGCCCTCCTTGGCCCCCATCGCCGCCAGCGGCTCGTCGAGCAGCAGGATGTCCGCATCGGAGTTGACCGTGCGCGCCACGGCGATCGCCTGGCGCTGCCCGCCCGAGAGACGCGCCACGGCCACGTCGATGCGCGGGATGTTGATCCCGATCTCGTCCAGCGCCTGGCGCGCCTCGCGCTTCATCGCACGGTTGCCCAGGAACGGCAGCGGCCGATGCACTCTCTCGCGACGCAGGAACAGGTTGTGGTAGACCGACAGTTCGTCGATCAGCGCAAGGTCCTGGTAGACGGCCTCGATGCCGCTCGCGCGCGCGTTATCGACGCTGCGCGGCGCATATGGCTGGCCGTGCAGGAACATGCGCCCGGCGTCCTGCTTCTGAAAGCCGCAGATGATCTTGACGAGCGTCCACTTGCCGGCGCCGTTGTCGCCGAGCAGGCCCAGCACCTCGCCTTTGCGCAGATGCAGGTTGACGTCGCGCAGCGCCGTCACCGGACCGAAGCGCTTGGCGAGGTGTTCGACGCGCAGCACGTCATCCGGGGCCGAGGTCGCGGGGACGATCGTCTCCTCGGGGATCGTCTGATCAGCCACGGGCCGTTCCCCTGCGCACGCGCTGCACGTACACGTTGATCGTCATCGCCAGGATGATCGCCAGGCCGAGGTAGAAGAGCAGGTAGTTGGCGTTGACGCCCTGCAGGACCAGACCGTCGTGGAGGATGCCGAGGAAGAGCGCGCCGATCAGCGCTCCCACGACGGTCCCCGATCCGCCCGTCATCAGCGTGCCGCCGATCACCGCGGCCGCGATCGCCTCGAACAGGATTTCATTCGCCCCAGCCGGGTCCGGCTGAACCGAGGAGGCCCGCACCGCCTCCAGGATCCCGACCAGGCCGGCGGTCGTGGCGCAGAGGATGAAGTTGCGGACGATCACCAGCCGCACGCGCACGCCGGCCTCCGCGGCGCCGAGCTTGTTCGAGCCCACCGCCACCGTGTAGAGGCCCCAGCGCGTGAACGTCAACAGGATCTGCAGCACGATCACGACGATCAGCGCCCAGATCAACTCCGAGTAGACGCCGCCGCCGAAGATCGTCGCGAACGTGCCTCGATGGTTGATCGTTTCCGGCAGCACGACGTGCACTCCGTTGACTATGTGAGTGACGTTGTGGGTGCTCGTCGTGACCTGCGCGCCAGGCGTCTGCACGGGCGCGCCGTGGGAGATGATCAGCGTAAGACCCTCCAGCGCGAACAGCGTGCCGAGTGTCGTGACGAACGAGCTGATGCCGACGATCGCCGTGAAGAAGCCGTTGACCAGGCCGACCGCCATGCACGCGATCAACGCGATGATCACGCTCACCAGCAGCGGCAGCCCGGCTGTCGCCAGCTTGTAGAACAGGAACGGGGCGATCAGGTAGGTCGCGCCGATCGACAGGTCGATCTCCCCCAGGATCATCACGAACACGACGCCCGCCGCCATGATCGCGAACGGGGCGAAGTACGGCAGCAGCGTCTTGAAGTTGGCGACCGTGAAGAAGCTGCTGGTGTTCAGCGCGAAGTACGCCGCCACGAGGATCGTGACGACGATTATGCTTCCCTCGCGCAGCGAGAGAATGCGCTGCAGCAACTCGCCGCGCGGCGGCAGCGAGGGCCGATGCGCGTGCGCTCGGCCCCCCACCGGGGGGGTGGGCTTCTCCGGAGCGGCCGGCTCCCCCGCGACGTTCGCCATGACTAGGCGGGAGTGCCCGCCTTGATCGGGACCACGGTGACCGCGGAGGACGTGCCCTCATAGCGGGTCTTCGATTCGACGTAGGGCGCAACGGTTTCCTTGCTGAGGAACTTCAGGCCCGTATCCACTTCGGCAGGGCCGCTCAAGGAGCCGGATACTCGCCAGAAGAAGAGCTGCAGGATCGGCAGGAACCCCTGCTGATAGGGCTGCTGGTCGATCGTGAATTCGATGTTGCCTTCCTGAAGCAGCTTCTGCGTCCCTTCGGTGAGATCGAAGCCGCCGGCCTTGATGCCCTTGGCGGGCAGGCCGTACTTCTGCATCACGCGCGCCAGGCTTTCCGTGCTGCCGCCGTCGACCGCGTACATACCCCGCGTGGTCGTATGGCCGATCCAATAGGCGTCGATCGTCGATAGCTCTCCCGGCACCGCCGCGCCGGTGGCGACGGTGTGCGCTGTGATCGGCTTGCCCGATTCCTTGATCACCTTCAGCGCGCCTTCGATGCGCGGCTGCAGGTTCGCCGAGCCCGGCGTGGCGATGAACAGCGCGACATCTCCCGTCGGCACGGCCGCGATGATCCGTTCGCCCATCTGTTCACCGGCCTTTTCGAGGTCCTGGCCGATGTATGACAGGCGCTTGTTCGTGGGGGCGTCGGCGTTGTAGGCGACCACGGGAATGCCCGCCTTCAGCGCGGCTTCCACGGGCGCGTTGAAGGCGTGCAGGTCGATCAGCGCCACCGCGATTCCGTCGGCGCCGCTCGTGACCGCGGTGTTGACCGCATTGACCATCTGGTTGACGTTGCTGCTTTCGGAGCCCGTCCACTCATAGGAGCAGCCCAGCAACTTGCAGGCGTCGGCGGCGCCGTACTGCGTGGGAACGAAGAACGGGTTGGTCGTCACGTGGTTGACGATCACGAACTTGTAGTTCGGGTGCGAGCCGAAGACGCTCGCGGAGCCGCTGCTGCCGCTGCTCGACGCACTTGAGCCACAGGCGGCCAGCAGCGTGCTCGCCGAGCCGGCCGCTATCCCGGTCATCGCGGTACGGCGCAGGAATGCCCGCCGGTTGAAGCCCGGTCGGTCGGTCTCCAGCAGCTGGTCGATCTCCGGGCGTACGGCGGCGCGCTCCAGTCGCTCGATGGCCTCCTGGACCTGGTCTACCTCCGACATCTCGCCTCCTTCGATGAAAGGCCGCATCGGGCGACGCAGCGCTCATCTCTCTTTTCCCCGCAAATCGACATTTGTAGTCAGGAAGCTCCCAACGAGGGGTATATCTCAGGCCATGACTTCCGCCTCGGAAAGCCCGCCGCCACCCACCGAGCGGCCGGAGAAAGCCGGGAGACAGACAGATGAGACATACGGACCGCTTGACATCGAGCAACACGTCAAGGACGACGGCAGGGTGCTCATCCTCTACGCCCGTCACACGCGCGAGGCCGAGTGAGCGAGCAGCGCTTCAACGAGCTGCGCGGCGAGCCGGTCGTTTACGCGATCCACCGGCAGAGCCGCACCTTCCTGCCCGCGCGGGAGCACTGCCCGCTCTGCCCGACACCGCGCGGGGCCGCTGAGACGGAGATCCCCTTCAGCGCCTTCGAGATCGCGGTCTTTGACAACAGGTTCCCGGCCTTCGAGGCTCCGCGGGGAGCGGCGGAGGTCGTGGTTTACACCGACAGTCACAGCGGCTCCCTCGGCACGCTCGCGCCCGAGCGCGCCGAGGCGCTGATGTGGGTTTGGCGACATCGCTACAAGGAGCTGGGCGCCCGCGCCGACGTGCGCTACGTGCTGATCTTCGAAAACCGCGGAGTCGAGGTGGGCGTGACGCTGCATCATCCGCACGGCCAGATCTACGGCTATCCGTTCCTGCCGCCGGTACCAGCGCTCGAGCTGGCGGCGGACGCTCGTCTGGGGGGCTGCGCACACTGCGCGCTGCTGCGCCGGGAGCTGGCCGACGAGGGGCGGCGAGTCGTGTACGAGAACGAGAGCGTCGTCGCCTATGTCCCCTACGCGGCGCGCTGGCCGTATGAAGCGCACGTCGCGATGCGCGCGCACCGCCCGAGCCTGCTCGATTGCCAGACCGCCGAGCTGCGGCTGCTGGGCGAGTGCCTGCAGACTCTCGTCCGAGGCTATGACCTCCTATTCGCCAGACCATGCCCGTACGTCATGGTCGTCCACCAGGCGCCCACCGACGAACGCTCCGAAGGTCATCTGCACGTCGAGTTCTATCCGCCGCTGCGCACCGCCGACAAGCTCAAGTACATGGCCGGCTCGGAGTTGGGCGGCGGCACGTTCATCGGCGACGTACTGCCCGAGGAGTCCGCCGCGGCGTTGCGCGAGGCGATCGCTCGTGCCGCGTGAGCACAGCGGCGCGCCGCATCGGCAGGCCGGGGAGCCGCGTAAGCACACCGGCGCGCCACATCGGCAGGCCGGGGAGCCCCGTAAACAGGCGGCTGCGTTTGCCCCCGGTCGTGTGAACCTGATTGGCGAGCACACCGACTACAACCAGGGACTGGCACTGCCCTTTGCGATCGCCGAGGGCGTCACGGTGAGAGCCGTCGCGAGCGGTGACGAGCGCATCTTCGCGCGCGCGCTCGACTGCGGCGAGGAGGACGAGTTCGCACTCGCAGATCCAGCACGCGCGGAGGGCTGGCGCGCTTTCGTGCGGGGCATCGTCGCGGAGCTTCATCGCGCTGGATTCCCGCTCGTGGGCGCTCGTCTGGAGATCGGCGGCAACCTCCCGCAGGGCGCCGGCCTCTCCTCCTCGGCGGCGCTGGAGGTCTCGCTGTGCCTCGCGCTGCTTGCGCTGGCAGGTGCAGATCTCGCCTACACCAACACCACCCACACCCACACCCACACCCACACCCACACCCACACCCACACCCACACCGACCGTACCTACACCGACACCAGCCGTATTGACCTGGCGCGGCTGTGCGCGCGCGTGGAGAACGAGTGGGTGGGCGCGCAGACCGGCCTGCTCGATCAGCTCGCTTCGCTGTACGGCGCGCGCGACACCGCGCTGTGCATCGACTTCCAGGCACTCGCGATCGAGCCGGTTCCACTGCGGCTGCGGGGTGGCTGGCGGTTGGTGACGCTCGACTCCGGCGAGCGCCACGCGAACGCCAGCTCGGCTTACAACGAGCGCCGGGCGGAATGCGCCAGGGCATGCGTACTGCTTGGCGTCGAGTCGTTGCGGGACGTCGGGCAAACCGCCGTCGAGCGGCTGCCCGAACCTCTGCGCCGGCGCGCGCGCCACGTGCTCGGCGAGAACGCCCGCGTGCTGGAAGCCGTCGCGGCGCTGCGGGCGGAAGAGCTGCCCGCGCTGGGAGGTCTCTTGAACGCCTCTCATGCGAGCCTGCGCGACCAGTACGAGGTCTCTACGGGAACCGTCGAGCGAGCCATCGGGGAGCTGCTTGCGGCGGGAGCCGCTGGTGCGCGGATCGTGGGGGGCGGCTTCGGGGGGCATATTCTCGGCCTGCTCGCACCCGGCGTAGAGGCACCTAGAGGCGCACGGGAGGTGCGGGCGGGCGTAGGCGCTCATTTGCTCGATCGGTGAGTGCGCGACATGCCCTGCTCGATCAGTATGCGCCACATTCCCTTGCTCGATCGGCGAGTGCGCGACATGCTCTGATCTAGAGTCATGGCCTTGCGAGGAGCAACGACAACGACTGCGGCCGACCGCTACAAGTGGATCGCGCTCTCGAACACGACGCTGGCAGTGCTGCTCGCGACGCTCGACGCCTCGATCACGCTGATCGCGATGCCGGACATCTTCCGCGGCATCCACCTCGACCCGCTGCTGCCCGCCAACAGCTTCTATCTGCTCTGGATGATCCTCGGCTACCTGGTCGTATCGAGCGTGCTGATCGTCAGCCTCGGCCGCCTCGGCGACATGCTCGGGCGGGTGAAGATCTACAACCTCGGCTTCGTCATCTACACGATCGCGTCGCTGCTGCTGACGGTCACCTGGATGACGGGCAGAGCGGGCGCTACCTACCTGATCGTTTTGCGCATCGTGCAGGGCGTGGGCGGAGCCTGCCTGCTGGCCAATGCGGCGGCAATCATCACGGACGCCTTTCCGGTTGACCAGCGCGGGATGGCGCTCGGCATCAACAACATCGTCGGCGTGAGCGGGCTGTTCGTCGGTCTCATCCTCGGCGGCCTGCTGGCGCCGATCGACTGGCGGCTGGTCTTCCTGATCTCGGTCCCGGTCGGTCTCTTTGGAACGGTGTGGGCCTATCTGAAGCTGGAGGAGCGCAGCGAGCCGCGGCCTGCCTCGATCGACTGGTGGGGCAACGCGACCTTCGCGCTCGGTCTCGTGCTGGCGATGGTCGCGGTGACCTATGGCATTCGCCCCTACGCGGGGCACCCGACCGGCTGGGGCAGCCCGCGGGTGATCGCGCTGCTGGGCGCCTCGGTCGTGTCGCTGGCGGCCTTCGTGACGATCGAGCGCAGCGTCGCCGAGCCGATGTTCCGCCTGACGCTGTTTCGTATACGCGCCTTCACGTTCGGCACCCTCTCGACCTTCCTGGCGGCGATCGCGCGCGGTGGCCTGATGTTCATGCTGATCATCTGGCTGCAGGGCATCTGGCTGCCCGAGCACGGCTATAACTTCACCGAGACGCCGCTCTGGGCCGGCATCTACATGCTGCCGCTGACCGTTGGTCTGCTGGTCGCCGGACCGACGTCGGGCTACCTCTCGGACCGTTTCGGCGCGCGTCCCTTCGCGACCTGCGGAATGCTCGCGGCGGCGCTCAGCTTCGGCCTGTTGTTGCTGCTGCCGATCGACTTCAACTATTGGGTGTTCGCGCCGATCCTGCTGCTCAATGGCATCTCGATGGGGATGTTCGCATCGCCCAATCGCGCCGCCGTGATGAACAGCCTGCCGCCCGGCGACCGCGGCGCCGGCGGCGGCATGAACCAGACTTTTCAGAACTCCGCGCAGGTGCTCTCGATCGGGATCTTCTTCACGCTGCTGATCCTCGGTCTCGCCTCCAGCCTGCCGGCGGCGACGTCCGCGGGGCTGCAAGCGCACGGTCTCTCGGCGGAGGTAGCGCAGCGGGTCGCACATGCGCCGCCGATCTCGATCCTGTTCGCGGCCTTCCTCGGCTACAACCCGATCCAGCAGCTCGTTGGATCCAAGGCTTTGGATACGCTGGGGGCGCACGCCCATGCGGTCATCACCGGGCGGAGCTTCTTTCCGCATCTGATCTCGGTGCCGTTCCGCGACGGGCTCGACGCCGCCTTCGTCTTTGCGATAGTTGCCTGCCTGATCGCCGCCGCCGCCTCGATGCTGCGCGGAGGGCGCTACAGCTATACAGAGGAGCCGGCTCGCCCACCGGGCGCGCCCGGCCAGATCCCACAACTGGAGGAGCAGCATGCACGTTGAGTGGTTCGGGCAGTCCGCCTTCGCACTGACCGCGCCTGAGGCGGCGGTCTTCATCGACCCCTTCGGCGACATGTCGCCGGCGGTGGAGCGCGGCATGCGGTTCGAGTACCCCCCGATCGAGGCTGCCGGAATCGACCTTCTGCTGGTGACGCACGAGCACCTCGACCACAACGGCGTCGAGGCGATCGGCGGAGAGCCGTCTGTCCTGCGCTCGACTGCCGGCCGGCTGGGCTCGCCGATCGGCGAGGTCCTGGCAGTGGCCTCCGAGCACGACGAGCAGGCCGGCACGCAGCGCGGCCCGAATACGATCTTCGTCTTCGAGCTGGATGGACTGCGGGTCGCCCACTTCGGCGACTTCGGCCAGAGCGAGCTGCGCGCGGAGCAGGCGGCGGCGATCGGCGAGGTTGACCTGATCTTCCTGCCGGTCGGCGGTGGGCCCACGATCGGCGCCGCCGGGGCGATGGCGATCGCCGAGCGACTCAGCCCGAGGTGGGTCGTACCGATGCACTATCGAACCGCGCGCATCGACTTTCTCGATAGCGCAGAGGAGTTTCTGGGGCTTGCATCGCGTGTCGAGCGTCCGGCGACGTCGAGCTTCCAGACAGCCGATCTGCCCGCGGACGGCGGCCCGGTGGTCGTTGTCCCGACGGCGCCATAGCCGCCGTGGGCGCGCTCAGAGCGTGCTGACGCCTGCCTCGAGGTCGAGCAGGAGCCGCTTTCGCTCGATCCCGCCGCCGTAGCCGGTGAGTGTGCCGTTGGCGCCGATCACGCGGTGACAGGGGACGATGAGCGAGATCGGGTTGCAGCCGTTGGCCATACCGACGGCGCGTGAGGCCGACGGGTGTTCGATGCGCCGCGCAAGCTCGCCATAGCTGATGGTCTCGCCGTAGGGGATGTCCTGCAGCGCACGCCACACGCTGAGCTGGAACGGCGTGCCCGCCATTGCCAGCGGCACGTCAAAGCTCGTGCGCTGAGCGGCGAAATATTCGCTCAATTGTGCTTGCACGTCCGCGAACGCCGTTGGCGCGGATTCCCAGTTGCGGGCAATCCCGATCGGCTTGCGGCCGGCCTGCATGTAGAGCCCACACAGCGTCTGCCCGTCTCCGAGCAGCAGCAACTCGCCGATGGGGCTCTCCATCCTGGTATATCGCAAGGAGCTGGTTGTGTTGAGTATCGGGCTGGTCGTGTTGAGCATCGTGGACTCCCTCTCTAGGCGGCTAGTCGGTCGGCGACGGGCCGGTCGGGCGCGCCGCGCTCGTGCTTCTGCTTGCGCTTCGTCTGCTTCTGCTTGGGCTTCGTCTGCTTGCGCTTCGCCTGCTGGGATGCGGCGAGATGCGCCCATAGGTGCTGTACGGCATAGGCGCGATAGGGCCGCCAGAGCTCGGCGAGCCGATCGGCGGCGGCCGGCCGGCCATCCTGTCCGAGCTGTTCGAGCGCATGTCGAACGCCGAGGTCGCCTGGCAGGAAGGCGTCGGGATCGCGCAGCGCGCGCATCGCGATGTAGTCCGCTGTCCACGGCCCGATCCCGGGCAACGCGAGCAGCCGAGCGCGAGCCTCGTTGCGGTCGGCGCCGGCATCGAGCGCGAGGTCTCCGGCGGCAAGCGCCGCGGCGAGCGCCAGCAGCGCGCGGCGGCGGGCGCGCGGCATCGCAAGCCTCTCGGGATCGGCCTCGGCGAGCGCGTCGGCAGACGGAAAGACGTGGGTAACGTCCCCTAGGGGACGCTCGAGCGGCTGCCCGTAGTCGCTCGTGAGGCGTCTCGCGAGCGTCGCGGCGCCGAGCAGCGACACCTGCTGGCCGAGCACGGCGCGCAGGGCAAGCTCGTGACCGTCCACGTGACCCGGCACGCGGCGGCCGGGAGCCGCGCGCACGAGCGGCCCGAGCAGCGGGTCGGCGCCGAGCGCATGACTGACGGCGTGCGGGTCGGAGTCGAGGTCGAGCAGCGCCCGCGAGCGCTGCATCGCGGCGGCGAGGTCGCGCAGGTCTTCCAGCCAGTAGCGCGCCTGAATGTGTCCGTCGAGCGGACGCAACTCGACGACGCCGTGACCGTGCGGCAGGCGTAGGCTGCGCCGGTAGGCGCCATCATCCAGCACCTCCTCGACGCCGGAGACGGCGCGAAGCGCTAGGAACGCGAGCAGACCGCCGGCATCAAGCGGAGAGCGATAGGGAAGCCGCAGTACGATCGCGCTGCTGTCCTGCGCGCGGTCGTGATGCCTTTTTGCGCGCGCACGTACGTCGCGGGGGGTCGTCGCGAAGATCTCCTGGATCGTGGCGTTGAACTGGCGCACGCTCTGAAAGCCCGCGGCGAAGGCGACCTCGATGATCGGGACGTCGGTGGTCTCGAGCAGGATGCGCGCGGTCTGGGCGCGCTGGGCGCGCGCGAGCGCCAGCGGCCCGGCGCCGACGACCGTGACCAGCTGGCGGTGCAGGTGACGCTCGCTGTAGCCAAGGCGGCAGGCAAGACCGACGACGCCTTCACGATCGACGACGCCATCGGCGATCAGCCGCATCGCGCGGCCGACGAGATCCGCGCGGCGGTCCCAATCGGGCGAGCCCGGCGTCGCGTCCGGGCGACAGCGCTTGCAGGCACGAAACCCAGCTCCCTGCGCGGCCGCGGCGGTGGCAAAGAAACGAACGTTCTCGCGCTTGGGCGTCCGCGCGGGACAACTCGGGCGGCAGTAGATGCCGGTCGTCTTGACGGCGCAGAACACCCAGCCGTCAAAGCGCGGATCCTCGGCCTCGACGGCCTGCCAGAAACGATCGGAGTCAAAGATCATATGACCACGATGCCACATGAAGAGGCAGACATCTCGCGGAAATCGGACATGGCCGTTCGGCCCGCATTGGGCTGGGGGCGCGGGCGGGAGCCTCGCCGGGACTGGGGCCGCGGGCGGATGCCTCGCCGGGGCTGAGACCGCGAGAGGCGCGCCTCGTCGGGGCTGGGGCCGCGAGCGGAATGTCTCGTCGGAGCTAAGACCGCGAGGGGGGCGCCTCGTCGTACTCGCGCAGGAAACCCTCGAAGAGCCGCCGATGGCGTTCCTCGTCGTGGAGGATCGCGATCACCATATCGTTGGTGACCGGATCGGTCTCCTCGGTTGCCTGGATGATCCTGTTGTAGTGATCGATCGCGCCTGTCTCCGCGGCGATGACGCCTTCGATGACATGCACGAGGTCGCTCTGGCGCTGCGGCGGCTGCAGGTAGGACTGCTCGGCTTGAAAGTCCATCGACCCGGGCACCACGCCGTACAGCTCCTTGATGCGAGTCGCGTATTGCGTCGCATGCCCAAGCTCCTCCTGGATGTCGCCTCGCAGCGACGCGATGATCTCCTGCGCGCGCACGCCATCGGGATTGATCGAGTTGGCGATGTAGCTCATGACGGTCTCGATCTCCATCCAGTAGGCCGTGCACAACAGCGCGACAATTGCGTCGCGCTGCTCGCGCATGTCGTCGGCGAGGATGCCGCTGCTGCTCCTCATCGTTGGCATCAGATCCTCCTCGAAGTTCGCGTGGGCCGGGACAGAAGCTCTCTACCCGCCGACACGCAAGCGCAATCGCACGCAAGCGCGATCGAAGGGGCCCGACGCCGATAGGGCCCGTGCCGCATGCGGCACGGGCGGCACGGCCGCATGCGGCCCTGCCCGGGGTTCGACGCCGATGAGTTCACCCGACAAGTTGCACATGGCGCTCACCGCAAGCGGGCGTGCAGCGCGCTCTGATCGCGTTCGATCGTGACGAGACGGGCGGCACGGCGCGGCGCTCTCAGAGCGGCTCGGCCGCGGTGGGGTTGAGTGCTTCCAGATGCTGTCCCCTGCAGGCCGCAGGACTGCCCCCGTGGGCCTCAAATGGCGAGAGACTCGCATTACTCGGTGTCGTCATACTCATCGACGTCAAGCGATGCGCCGAACGCAGCAGCGGCGGTGACATGACGCCGATCGAGCACCCAACCAAGCCTCAGATCGTCGCCGTGGTGGGTAATCCAGATAGCCAACCGCACGTTCACCTCTGCGGGTAGGGTTCTAAACATCTCGGCACGCGATCCATGTGCAGCCCAGATGGCATCGAGCTGCGCATCAAGAGACCACTCAACGGAGTCATCAGGCTGCCATATCCAAAGATGGCTCGCAACAGGAATATGCGGACGTTTAGGAGATATCGGTTCATCCTTGATGCGCTGTCGAGTAGGCTCGGCACCCACCAGCGTTGTGATCTCCGCTGCGGTCACAGTGTCACTCGCTATCGATATCGAGCACCGCACCTCCTCCCAAGCGCGCTGCCAAGGAGCCTCTTGTGAGCTGCTCATCCTCCCAGCCCCGTTGGTATGGCTTCGCCGCCACTCTTTGGAATCAAATATATTTCCCCAGTCGACTTGTCTCGGTAATAGTCATACGAGCCGGCCGCGTCCTTTCCGACCGTCTCCTCCTTATCCGTGTGAACATCACTGCCATCCTCATCGAGGATACGTTCGATCTCGCCCGTCTTTAGTTTTTCGAGGCTGCCACGGTTGGGTTCACCGCACTCTTTTGCCCGCTGGGCTTCTTTTTCGCGTAGCTCGGCTTCGCCTTCGTCATTCGGCCCTTCCTTTTCGGTGATGAAATCCCACACGCTTTCGATGCCGTGTTCAACTTTTTCGAGGCCGTGCTGTAGCCCTTCGGTTGCCGGCGGCGGTGGGCCGCAGAAAGGGAAATAGCACGAGACGCCTTCGAGTCCTTCGGCTGAGAGCCCAGTCGGGTCGCCGTGGTTGACGGGGTTGTCGCCTGCGTAGGCGTAGGGCGCCCGCGTCAGCGACACCGCTGGATCGACGCTCAAGAACTGTGTGGTGGCAGGGTCGTAGACCCGAGCGCGGAGGTAGACGAGCCCTGTATCAGAGCTTGTGTACTGGCCGTCGTAGCCGAGAGGGCTCGTTGCGGTACCAGTGGTCCCGGTGACGTTGCCGTAGGGATCGTAGGTGATCGTTGCTTCGGCTTTGCCGGTCGAGCCGGTGATCAGACGGGTAGACCCCTGCTGGTCGTGATGAAGGTAGAGCACTTTGCTCTGGCTGTTGTTGATCTGCTCGATCGGCAGACCTTCAGGCCCGTAGATGTAGCTGTTGGTTTCGTCGCTGAGGAGTTGTGGCTGGTTTCCAGCTGTGTCCCAGGCGAGGTAGCCTGTCGTTTTGCCTTTGGTCTGGGAGGCGCGTAGGCCGTTGCCGTCGTAGGTGTAGACGTCTTTGATCTGTGGCGTTTTGCCTTCGGCGGGGCGTTCAACAGACGTCAGGTTTCCGGCCTCGTCGTAGCCGTAGGTCGTCGCGGCGCCGCTGGGAGTGCTTTTGAGGCGCTGGCCTGCTTCGTTGTATGCGTATTTCACGCCGGTTCCGGTTTTGAGCTGGTCCGCATTGTCGTAGGCGTAGGTGCTTGAGCCGAGTTTTGTGGGGTTGTTCGCCGCATCATAGCCGTATACGCTGGTACCAGCTTTGATTAGACGATTGTTCGAATCGTAGCTGTATGCGGCTTTTTCTTCGCCGGGGAGCCCTTTGGTTTGGGTCGTTTGGATCTGGCCGTCGTTGTCGCGGGTGTAGGCGAGCGATGCGAGCGTTTCGGCGCCCTTTGCCATCTTGACTTCAGTCATCTGGTCGGCGTCGTTGTAGACGTATTTGTCTTGGTTGCCTGTGCCCGCCGGGAACGTCATACCGGCTAGGTCAGAGTCGGCGTTGTAGGCGAATTTGGTTTGGTGGCCGAGCCAGTCGGTGACGGTCTGAAGTCGCCCGTCCAGGTCATATGTGCGGGTTACCGAGTCTTTGTTGGGGTAGGTGATGTTCGTCGGCTCGTTGTCAAGATTGTATTCGTATCTGACGCTTTCGCCGTGCCCGTTTTTGCTTTCGGTGAGTCGATCGAGCTGGTCATATGTATAGCTTGTCGTGCCTGTTCCATCGATCATGCCCGTTAGGTCGTTGTCGCCGTTGTATTCGTATTCAACGGAGTGCGTTTTCCCGTCGGAGTAGCCTATCCCGGTCAGGCGGTTGTCAGCGTTATAGGTGTACGTGGTCGTGCGTTTGAGCGGGTCGGTCATTTTTATGACATTTCCCGCGGCATCGTACGCCTCAGTAGTCTTGCGTTCGTCGGGATCGACGACTTCAACGACTCGCTCTAGGGGGTTGCGCACATATTTG
This sequence comes from uncultured Solirubrobacterales bacterium, assembly GCA_963715515.1. Taxonomy (GTDB): domain Bacteria; phylum Actinomycetota; class Thermoleophilia; order Solirubrobacterales; family Solirubrobacteraceae; genus Palsa-744. Next base: position 2,036,141 of record OY970249.1, on the reverse strand, counting down.
GTGGCGTGTTTGTTGCCGTCGGTCTGGCTCGTGACCTGGCCTTCATTGTCGTAGCCTGTTTCTGTGATCGCTCCGTCTGGGTATTCGATCTTGGTTGGCTCGCTGTCTGCGTCATAGACGTATTTTGTCTTGTGACCATTGCCGTCGGTCTCGGTTTCGAGGTTTCCGTTGGTGTCATACGCATATTCGGTCGTGTGACCCAGGGGGTCGGTCACAAGTTTGGGGCGTCCCTGGGCGTCGCGTTCTATGAGTGTTTCGTAGTTTTCTTCGTCTGCGCCTTCGACATTGCCAAGTGGCGCTACAGATCGGGTCTCCTGAGAGTCTTCATTGTATCCCCATCGGCGTACGTTACCTTCGGGATCTCATAACTTCTTCCGGCGGACGACCTTCAAGGCTACTGATATAGCGAGTCGTCTCCCCGTCGGGCTTGGTTTCGCTGGTAAGCTTGTGCGGTTCGGAGTATGTCCACGTCGTTTTGTGTTGAAGCGGATCCATCTCACTCAGACGATTATCATAACTGTCATACGTATATGTGGTCGTGTGTTTGTCGGGGTCCGTGACTGCAACAAGATTATAGGAAGAGTCATATTCGGAGGTTGTGGTCGCCGCAAGCGAGGTACCCCACGCACGTGTTACGCTTGTCGGGAGGCCAGCGCTATTAAACTGCTCGGCGGTGACTGATCCGTTTGGTTCGGTGATAACCGTTTCTACCGCTCCCGATTTCGTCGTGCCGTATTTCCACTGGCGGGTACGGCCTAGCGCATCTTTCTGCTGGGTCACCCGATGGGAACTGTCGTATTCGGTGGTTACGGTATGGCCCAAGCCGTCAGTCATCCCTATCATCTGATGTCCGGAGTCGTATTTGAACCGCCAGCGGGGTTCAGCTTCGCCAGGCTCCGTCACGCTCACAAGATTGCCAGCTTCATATCCGTATTTCACGATGTTGCCCATCGGATCTTTGATGCTTTCCACCTCACCGTTGGAGTTATATTCAAACGTGAGGTAACGACCAGAAGGGTCTGTCACCGATGAGATATATCCTTCACTATTGCGGGCTATTTTTGTTTTGTTTTCAAAAACGTCGCCCTCGCTCGTCAACTCACCGGCACTGTTGAACTGCAATGTGTCGTGATTCGGGAGCGTATACAGATAGTTGCCGCTTTTTTCCTTAACAAGGGTCCCCTCGACCCACGAGCCTGCTACATACGTTTTGTTCGGTGCCAATTCGAACCGTACGGTGCTCCCATTTTCCTGGTGAACCGTCGCTGTTTCGACGCAAGAAAATTCATTACACGCTTCCCCAAGGGCCAGGCGAGCGCTGTATGGCCCCGTCCACCCGTACCCAAAACGCCCCGGCGAGGTCATTTTCGTAGCCAGCTGTGAGTTATAAGTCCTCGTCACCTTCAAACCCAAACGACTTCCTCCGATGGCCATATCCGTCTGGCTCTCTACCTGGTTGCCGGTCGCGCAATCGACAGGGTAATGGCCACTCAAGCATTTATTGTTCAGGTTCGGTACGCCTGGGTTTTCGAGCCCGAATCCTTCTTCATCTCCAACGTATCCAGTAAAAGCACCCAAAATATTATTGATGTTAGTCCCGCTATTAAGTTCGATGACTGCGAGAATCGCACCCACCGAGAATTTAGCTGACCCTTCTACGTTTTCCAGTTCCTCCTGTGGTTCCTCGCTCAGGCGGAGTAGTACAGGCGCTCTTTCATCGCCAACCATTTTTTCGACGGCCACTTCAGCCGCGGACGCATTGAACGACCCAGCCCACCGCCAAGTTTCGACTCCCCCTATCAGACCACTTCCGACTGTTGCGCTCCACTTCAATTCTCCCGCCGAACTCAAACTTATATCATAGAAGTAAAGGCTCCTTATCAGGCTGGCTTCGTTCGGGCGCGACCATTGCCAATAACCACTCATTTTTTCTTTGTACGAAGCAGCAGGACCTTCAATAATGCCAGGATAGGGAAAATTACCAAGACCACTCGCTGTCCACCCCGGCGGTTTTGATTCCAAGATTTCTGGGTCAATTAATAATGGATAGGCATACCCCGGATGGCTATGGGCGACAGTTAAGAGCAATTCGTCACCGACGATAGTCATGCGCACCGGCACGTTCTGGCCCTGCGCGTCACGCGCGCTCGGCGCCGGCACGTACGCCAATTCGCGGCCACCCGATACCACCAACGCACCACCACCCGCCGCACGCAGTTCCGCACCCCGCGGCATCACGACACGATAATGCAACAGTTCTGGGCTCAACGCAGACCGTAAGATCCCAAAAAGCTCGACGCCGCGAGCCGTCGGTGCAGCCACAGCGTCCTCGTCACGCCCAACATTCCCAAAGAACACATTCTTATCGCCAACCAGCGAGCCACGCACATCCGTACCCTGCAAGACTAGGCCCACCTTGGAACCCAACCCCACACCACCCCTCGAGGTACCCGCGATCGATACAGACTGCGACGACCTCGCCGGAGCGAACCCTTCGCCCACCCGGCGCAGATCCAAATTTACAGGCAGCCATGCTCCCTTGCCGTTGGGCACACCGAGCGGAACGGTCGAGACCTCAAGATCCAGATGCCCGTCGGGCTTACGAACCACCGCGCGATAGTCACCCAGATAACGCGACACCCTTCCCGCCCGCGCGACCCTGACCGCCGGATTGACACTTGCGACCGCAACCGCCGACCCAAGCTGGCGAACCATCACGTCTCGCGCTCCCACGGCCGAGAGACCATGAAACGCCATCCGCGAGGCCACCCTCTGCTCACGCACGGCCGTACTCCCCAACCACCGCCGCCGCGCCAGCGTCGCACGCCGAGCACGAGCCATCAACACAGCGTTCCCCACAGAGCGCCTGTCCCCGCCGGCAGAGCCGACACCCACCCGCCGACCGTCAGACGAGGGCCCTCCACGCTTCGCCGGACTGACCGCCGCGATGCTCAACACAAGCACGAGCGTCCCAACCGCCACAAGACCGGCCAGCCAGACGGCTTTGCGGCTCATCGCGCTCCCTTGGGAGCCAACCTTCCGGCGGATGGCTTGGGTAAGCGGGGCGATGCGGGACATGGGGCCTCCTCGGGATCGACGGCGACGGCCAGCACGAACGCTGGCGCCGGCGGGTGAACGTAAACACGCTTTCCCCCAACGACCAAACAATGCGTTGCTCCACGATTGCGCCTACAGAGGCACGCTGATGCTCAACTTGCCTTGTAGCGTTCGCGTAGTGTCTGACACTGATAGGCCAGACTTCTCCGCGACGGCCTGGTCGTTTGTTTCCAACCCTCGAACCATGCGCCGACAAGTAGAAGCCTGACAGCTCGCGCTGCGGCATATTGAACGGTTCCAGACTTGGCACGCTGGAGCCAGCCGCGTTTACGACCTACGTGGGCAGGACACTAACTGGGGATGCGCGCCGAAAGCTCGACGCCGGCGTCGAGCGGGATCTCGATCGAGAAGTAGCCGTGGCTTGGATCGCGGACGTACGCCAGATAGGGAAGCAGGTCGGGGTCCTCGGAGTTGAGGTCGGCGGCCACGAGCGCGTCGGGCGCCAGGCGCGGCTCCACGAGGCGAAGGACCGGCAGGTAGAGGTCGTTGCGTCCGTCCAGGAACAGCAGATCGACCGGCCGATCGAGCTGCGTGAGTGTCTGCAGCGCGTCGCCGGCGCGCAGCTCGACAAGATCGGCAAGGCCCGCCTCCGTCAGGTGCCGGCGCGTGGCAGCCACCTTGCCCGGGTGTAGCTCTGTGGTGATAAGCGACCCGGCGCCATCGCCATCCGACCCGGCGGCGCCATCGCCATCCGACCCGGCGGCGCCATCGCCATCCGACCCGGCGGCGCCATCGCCATCCGACCCGGCGGCGCCATCGCCATCGCGCACGGCGGCCGCCAAGAAGATCGTCGATATGCCGAGCGAGGACCCGAACTCGACGATCCCGCGGGCGCGACGACCGACGGCAAGGACATACAGCAGTTCGCCGACCTCGCGAGTTATGGCCAGCGGCGCATCGCCATATAGCTCATAGCGCTGCGCCTGCGCGAGTCGGCTGCCAAGCTCGGCCTCGCGGGCCTTCACTCGCTGCTTGGCCAGCGGGTCCTGCTGCTCGGCCTGGGCGAGCAGTCGCGCGAGGACGCGCGCGACGCTCGGCGACGTCAGTGTCGATGGCATGGCATCGCGAAGTGGTGCGAGTAGATCGCGAGACCGTGGTTGCAGTAGAGCCGGTGCGCATCGAAGCGCTCCGGGCCCGTACCGGAGTCGAGGTGCAGCTGGCCGCAATCGAGCCTCCGTGCCTCCTCGACGAGCCAGTCCAGCAGCGCGCCGGCGTGACCCTCGCGGCGCGCCGCCAGCGCGGTCGAGAGGTCGTCCACGTAGAGGTAGTGCCCCCAGGCAAGGCTGTCTCCGGCGCGAAAGCCGGCCACGGCCACGGCCTGCGCGCGGTCGGCATGGAAGGCGCCGAGGAGCCTGTAGCCGGCGGGGCGCAGCACGCCATCGACGTACTCGACGAACCGCAACTCATCCTCATAGGCGACTCGCAGCTCGCGCATCGCCTGGTAGGCGAGCTGCGTCTCGCCGCTATGCAGCTCGCGGATCTGTGACGCGGCGGGTTTTGACGAGGCGGTCATCGGAGAGGACTAGGAGTCGGCCTTCGGTTCGGCTTGGCGCTGGGCGACCAGTTCGAAGAAAAGCTCTACGAAGTCGCCAAAGAGGCCATCTGGGATCGCGTCGGGGTCGGCCAGCTTGGCGAGGCTCAGTCCGTTGCCCAGCTCGCGCAGCACAGTCGCAAGGTCCTCGGCGGGCATCGGCAGCCGGTCGCCTGTTCTCTGCGCTTCCTCCTCGAGAATGCGTGCGACTGCCAGGCGCCCCCAGGCGACGCGATGCCCGAAGGCCTCGCGCAAGGGTGGATTGCGCCATGCGTGGACAAGGAACTCAAGCGATAGCACCATGAACTGCGGGTCGTGGCGCAGCCTCGCCATGAACTGGTCGGCGTAGGCGCGCGCTCGCTGCGGGAGACCGCCTTCGATGCGCTCCTGGAAATCGTCGACATCGCGCATCCGCGCGGTGACCTCGGTCTCGTAGACGGCCAGGAAGAGGTCGTCCTTGCCCGAGAAGTACCAGTAGATCGCGCCAGTCGAGTAGCCGGCTTCGCGGGCGATCTCCTGGAGGGATGCACCCTGGAAGCCGCGCCGCGCGAAGACCTTCGCGGCCGCCGCGATCAGCTCGGAGCGGGTCTCCTCCTTGCGCTCCTCGCGCCTGGAGCGGCGCGGCGTGGGCGACGTCTCCTTTGACAACATAACGAGCTAAATGTAACATAGATCTCGTTCGGCATTAGCACCAGACCTTCATTCGGCATAGCACCGCCTTCGTTCGGTACACACCAAGCCTTCGTTGGGACACACCAGACCTTCATTCGACATGGCACCAGACATCACCAATCTGCTCACTCGCTCCGCGAGCGACCTGGCAGCGCTTATGCGCGCCGGGGAGATCGGTGCGCGCGAGCTGACGGAGGCGGCGCTCGCGCGCATCGACGCGCTGGATGCGCGCGTGGGCGCGTTCAGCGCACTCGACGCCGAGCGCGCGCTGGATGCGGCGGATGCGATCGCAAAAGGCGACGAGCGCCCGTTTGCGGGCGTGCCGATCGCAATCAAGGACCTGTTCACGCCGATCGCGGGTTTTCGCCAGACCAACTGCTCGCGGCTGCTCGCAGACGGGGCGGTGGCGAAGTTCGATCACAACGTCGTGCGCCGCATCAAGGCAGCGGGCTTCGTCGTCGTCGGGGTGACCAACTCGCCGGAGTTCGGGATCCTGCCGGTGACCGAGCCGCGGCTGAACGGTCCGACGCGCAACCCATGGGATCTCGATCGTACGCCCGGGGGCTCATCGGGCGGGTCTGCGGCGGCCGTGGCAGCGGGGATGGTGCCGCTGGCCCACGGATCCGACGGCGGCGGCTCGCTGCGCACGCCGGCCTCCTGCTGCGGGCTGTTTTCGCTGAAGCCGAGTCGCGGGCGGATCTCGATGGCGCCGGCGCTTGGGGACTCCTATCTGGCGACGCCAGGAGTGCTCACGCGCAGCGTCGGCGACAGCGCCGCGATGCTCGACATCCTCGCGGGATACGAGCCGGGTGATGCGACGTGGGCGCAGGCGCCGAGAGAGCCGTTCGCCGATGCCGCTGCGCGCGAGGTCGGACGTCTGCGCGTAGGCCTCTATACGGGCTCTCCGATCGGTAGCGAGATCGAGCCGATGTGCATCCAGGGCGCGCGGGACGCCGCTGAGTTGCTGGCGGCGCTCGGACACGAGGTCATCGAGGCATCCCTGCCGGAGATGCCCGAGCTGATGCCCGTATTCATGGCTCTCTGGGCGGTGCACATCGCGGGCGCGGTGGCGTTCACGGGGATGCTCGCCGGGCGGGAGCCGACCGAGGACGCGGTCGAGCCGTTGAGCTGGGCGCTCTATCAGAAGGGCGCCAGCACGAGCGCGCTGGAGCTGATGGCGATCACGGTGCACCTGCAGACGGTGAGCCGCGAGATCGTCTCGATGTTTTCGGACTTCGATGTACTGCTGACGCCCTCGCTCGCGCGGCGTCCTGTGGCGATCGGCGAGATCGACGCCTGCTCAGAGCATCCGATGGCCGATTTCGATGCCTCCGCGCACTTCGCGCCCTATGGGGCGATCTGGAATGTCACCGGTCAGCCGGCGATGACCGTGCCGCTCTTCCAAGGCAACGACGATCTGCCGCTGACGGTGCAGATCGTCGGTCGGCCCGAGGGGGAGTCAACGCTGCTCCGGCTCGCGGCTCAGCTGGAGGCAGCGCGTCCGTGGGCCCAGCGCCTGTCGCCGCTGGCAATGCCCGCTGCGGGCGCCTAGTGAACGTTGATCGGCTCAAGCTTTACGGGCTCGGCCGCATATAGGGCTCGGCCGAGCAGTCGCCAGAGCGTCGCCCGCTCCTCGGCGTCGAGCGCCTGCAGCACTTCGTCCTCGATCGCCTCCTGGGCGTGCTCGGCGTTCTCCAGGGCCTTGCGACCGTCGGGCGTCAGCGCGACGACGTGGCGTCGCCGATCGGCGGTGTCGCGACGGCGAGCCACGAACCCAAGGTCCTCCAGCTCGTTGAGCAGCAGCACGACGTTGTTTGCGTCCATACAAAGCGCCTCCGCCAGCTCCTGCTGAGGGCCGCCATCGTGGTCGCGCACGTAGCTGAGCGCCATCAGATGGCGCATGTGCATGCCAAGCAGCTCTTCGGTGCTGCGCCTGTAGACCTGCTTGGCCAGACGCGTCAGCAGGGCCATCGAGCCCGGAGCGCATGTCCTCTCAGCACCCATGGCGCTTGATTTTACATCACTTCGCATCAGTCGTCACTTTACCAGCCATAATAAATATTTCGTCGATCATCCATTTTACAGTGATGATCTCTGCTACGGTGTTCCCTTCGCAACCGGAAGGGAGCCACATGAGCACCACAATCGAGCAGACAGAGCGCGAGCAGTCAGATCGCACGCAGGCCAACGTTGCGGCGTCGCAGCGCAGCGAGCGGCGTCGCTGGATCGCCCTGGCGATCCTCTGCCTCGGGCAGCTGATGATGGTCCTCGACGCGACGATCGTGAACGTCGCATTGCCGTCGATCCAGCGCGACCTGCATTTCTCGCAGGGCAACCTCACGTGGGTGATAGATGGCTATCTGATCACCTTCGGTGGCTTCCTGCTGCTCGCCGGCCGCGTCGGCGATCTGATCGGCCGCAAGCGCGTGTTCCTGACGGGCCTCGCGCTGTTCACAAGCGCCTCGATCCTGTGCGGCATCGCCGACAGTCAGGGCCTGTTGATCGGCGCGCGACTGCTGCAGGGAATCGGCGGCGCCGTTGCCTCGAGCGTGATCCTCGCGATCATCGTCACGGAGTTCCCGGCTGCGAAGGAGCAGGCCAAGGCGATGGGCATGTATGCCTTCGTGTCCGCCGGCGGCGGCTCGATCGGGCTGCTGGCGGGCGGAGTCCTGACGCAGTCGCTGGACTGGCACTGGATCTTCTTCGTCAACGTGCCGATTGGCGTGTTCGCGTTGCTGATGGGCGCGGCTTTGATCGAGGAGAACGAGGGCATCGGCCTCGCCGGCGGCGTCAACGTGGCCGGGTCGGCGCTGATCACGCTGGCGACGATGTTCGGCGCGTTCGCGATCGTCAAGTCAACCGAATACGGTCTTCTGTCAGCGCGGACGCTCGGAATCGGCGCCGCCTCGCTGGCGCTGCTCGGCGCGTTCTTCGCGCTGCAGGCGCGCATCGAGAACCCGATCATGCCGCTGCGCATCCTGCGCCTGCGCACGCTGATGGGCTCAAGCCTCGTACGCGGCCTGCTGGTCACGGGCATGTTCTCGGCCTTCTTCCTCGGCGCGCTGTACCTCGAGCGGGTGCTCGGCTACGACGCGATCGACACGGGGCTCGCGTTCCTGCCGCTGACGGCTTCGATCGCCGTCATGTCGCTGGGGCTGTCCGCCAGATCCAGCGAGCGCTTCGGCGCTCTCAACACGCTCGTGGTCGGACTCGTCGGGATCATCGCCGGACTTCTGCTGCTCGCCGGCGCGGGCGTCCACGCGAGCTACTTCCCGGGACTGTTCTTCGCCTTCCTCTTCCTCGGGCTGGGAGCCGGCGCCTCGTTCCTGCCGCTGTTGACGATCGGCATGGCCGATGCGCCCAAGCGCGACGCCGGGCTGGCGTCGGGCATCATCAATGTCTCGGTGCAGCTCTTCGGCGCGATCGGCCTCGCCGTGCTGGGCACGATCGCAACCGACCGCACGACGGCGCTGACGGCCAGTGGACATGCGCTCGACGGCGCGCTGACCGGGGGCTACCACCTCGCCTACGTCGTTGCGGCGGCCTTCGTGGCGGCCGGCATCGTCGCGGCCTCGCTGTTGCTGCGCCCGCCGACGGAGACGGTGGCGCAGGAGGTCGAGGAGCTTGAGCGCGACTTCGTGCGCGCGACGGCCGTGGCTCAGACCGCGGAGCAGCTGGCCTGAACCGGCCGCGCCTCTCTTCGGCGGCGTGCCGCGGCGGTCCTTGGCGGCGTCCCGCGGCGGTCTTTGGCGGCGCGAGCCGAAGGTTGGACCCTCCAGTCCGATGTTATGGTGCGAGGAGATGTTCGAGCCTGTCGATGGTCGAGCCTGTCGGAACTCTCCTGTGCCGTGAAAGCCGAGACGATCCTCGGTCGCGTGCGGCGCGTCCCCGAAGGCTATGTGACTACCTACGGAGATCTATCGCCGGGCGCGCCCCGCCAGGCGGGGCGCGTGTTGTCGGAAGTGCCGACGGACATCCCCTGGTGGCGTGTCGTGCGCTCCGACGGCACGTGGCCGAAGGGCGCCGAGCAGCGCGCGCGGCTGCTCGCGGAGGGAGTGCCGATCCGCGGGCAACGCGTCGTCATGGCCGAAGCGCGGATTCCGCCGGAGGCGATCGTGTGATCGTACGATCGGCAGCGACTTGGCGGTCTTGGCTGGCGCGCCGACCGGCGGCGAGCTGCTAGATGTCGAGCTGTACCGCGGCTCGCTTATCGAGTTCGCCGGGAAACTGGGACGCGATCCAGCGATGCACAGCCTCGTAAATCGAGTTAGGGACGTGTCTATTCATGGCACTATCCCTGTTGAAGGTACTGAGCTGAAGTCCCTGAAGATTTGCATGGCGGATCACGCTGTCCGAAACATTCTCTTGAACTAGTGGCAGCAGCGGCTTACCCTGGCCCTGCATGAACCCACACTCGTGAGCTAGGTTCTCCGAAAACTGGCGCTCGTCGGGCACATCCACTACAAGCAAAATCGCAGCGTCGCTTGCCCACATCTTCGCCTTTACCGCGTCCGAGGCAGCCCTATCGTTACCAGGTCGCGGCATCGCTTCGAGTGCTACGAAGCCATGCTCGTCGAGGACGCTCTGAAGCTCTTCTACGACCTGGCGGCTGTACGTATCGGCAAGATCGACGAACCGTCTCGAGATAAAGATCGGGATCTTCTCGGAGCGGGGCGGCAGATCCTCCTGTACGGCAAGAATCTCCGCTTCCAACGCTATCGACGGCCGCACGGCAATCTCGTGCGGCCGTCGTGGATAGAGCACGGCATCCTCCGGATTCACCGGTCCGGAGACTTTTACGTCGAGACGCAGGGTATGCGGCAAATCGGCCAGTGCCTCGCGGGCGCGATTCTCGACCTCGTTTGCGTCGATCGAATCGTCGGTCGCCTCGACGACAACGACCACCTCTGCCTTTTGGGCCGGCGCGGATCCGCGACGCAGAAGCGAGGAGAGGATATTGAGTTCGTTGTCGGCGAGAGCGTCGGCGATCTCTCCCATCGCACCGGGGCGATCCGAGTGCTTGACGCTGACTGACACTGCACCCTTTCGCGGGAACACATACCGAAGGATTCGGCGCTCGGTGTCGGCCGATACGACGGCTGTATTGAGATCGTACTTATCGGCGTCCGGGGCCTTTTCCGCCTGCAGGCCCACAGCCTTACGCCAACCCTCGACGTGCACCCAGCCGAGCTTTATGCTCCCGACATCCATCCACGTCAGCTCACCGTGATCCGGGTGAACCTGCTTGCTGAGTGGGTCGCTAAAACCCATATCTTCGAGCGAAGACTTGAGTTCATCGATTTGTTCTTGAACCTTTGTGTGCACATCTTCACCGGGACGTGGGTAAAAAGGCTCAAGTACCAACCTGGCATCATGACGCGAACCCGAGTCAACTGTGATGGCCTCGGCAAAGACGATATTCAGTGGCGGGGCCGCTTTATACACATCGGCGAGGACGCCGGGCTCGTCGGCTCTCGATGCGCTTATCTCGGATACAAATGGCCAGTTGACGGGATCGATCACGGAAACGATCAGATCGCCGAACGGCCGTGCTCGCGGAGCCTGCAGAACCACGTGCACGGGGGTGCTGGACATAAAGCCCAAGGGCGCGCGGTGATACCACGGAAGCGGCAACGCGGCCCCGTGCAGGGCCACGAGGCGGTTGGTCAAGATATACATACAGTAATCAAGGATAGGATAGTCGATTTCCAGTTCTCAGAACTATGTGTTTCCAGCGTCGAGCGTCAAGCTCGCTGTGGCGCCCGAGCATCGAGTTCGCCTTCCAGCGTCGAGCATCAAGCTCGCTGTGGCGCCGAGCATCGAGTTCGACGGATCATCAAGCACGCCGCTACGCTCGCATCGTGACGCCGGAGGAACTCGCCAACCTCGCGCATCTGCGCCGCGCCCGCGATCTGATCGACCGCGAGTACGCGCGCCCACTCGATGTCGCCGCGCTGGCGCGTGCCGCATTGATGTCGACGGCACACTTCTCGCGGCAGTTCCGCGCGGCGTACGGGGAGACGCCCTACGCCTACCTGATGACGCGGCGAATCGAGCGGGCCAAGGCGTTGCTGCGCGGCGGCGAGCTGTCGGTCACCGAGGTCTGCATGGCAGTCGGGTGTTCGTCGCTCGGCTCGTTCAGCGCACGCTTCACGCAGATGGTGGGCGAGACGCCGACGGCCTACCGGGCCCACGACCACGGCGCGCTCGCGAGCGTGCCGGGCTGCGTCGCCAAGGACCTCACACGCCCGCGCCGCAGGCCGAGCAGGATCGGAGAAGCGTGCGGCGCGCTGGTTCCCTAGTGTTGTGAGCATGAATCTCACTTTCTCTCAATGCTTCGTCCTAGTCCATGACCCCGACCTCGCACTGGCCTTCTACCGCGACACGCTCGACCTCGAACTGCGCAACGACGTCGCCCGCGAGAGCTTCCGCTGGATCACCGTCGGCGCCGCCTCGCAGCCCGGCGTCGCGATCGTCCTCACGAACTACCTGAACGGCAGCCCCGCCGATGGCGAGGCGCTCGCCGCGCTCCTCGCCAAGGGCGCCCTGAACGGCGTGCACTTCCACACCGACGACCTCGACGCCACCTTCGAGAAGCTGCGCGCCTCGAGCGCCGAGATCGTGCAGGAGCCGACCGACCAGCCGTGGGGCACGCGGGACTGTGCCGTGCGCGACCCGTCCGGCAATCTGGTGCGCATCGACCAACCGCCCGCCGCGTAGTCCTGAGGCGGCGACGCAGACGTCGCCAGACGCGCCGCCGGATCGACCGGGCATACGGGTCGCCCACCCCCATGAAGCCCTCACGGGCGTGGAAGTGATGGAGGCTCTGTAGATACCTCCGCTGGCCCACCGCGCGCCAACAGCCCGTCGAGCAGGTTGTGGATGACGGCCCGCACTTCCGTCTTCTCTTGTACGGGGTCGGGCGCGTTGGCGATGCTCATGGCGGCTTCGTCGAGCGCGCCGATCAGGATGGTGGCAAGGGGACGGGTGGGCTGTGGCTTGAGCTCGCCGGATTCGATCGCGGCGCTCAGGATCTGCTCGGTCATGCCCAGCCCGTAGCGCTGGGAGATCTCGCGGAAGCCGGCCCAGCCGAGGATGCTGGGGGCGTCGAGCAGCACCAGTTGTCGGACCTCGGGTTCGCTTGCGATCTCAAGCCAGGCGTCCGCAGCGATGCGGAGGGCGTCGGCAGGGGTGCTCGGCCGGGCGGCCGCGACGGCAGCGGCCAGCCGCTCGATCACGTCGGTCTCGACCGCTTCGAGGACGGCGAGGAAGAGCTTGGTCTTGTCGGCGTACTGGTGGTACATGCCGCCACGGGTGACGCCTGCGGCCTGGGCGATCTCGGGGGTCGAGACGGCCGTGTAGCCGCGCGCGCCCCACAGCCGTCGCGCGGCCGATAGGAGCGCTTGCTGGGTGGCGGCGGATCGTTCTGCCTGGGTTCGACGCATTTACCGGCAGCCTGTTGGTATCTTACGTGCAGACTGCACGTCAACGAGTATGGAGGATCTGATATGCACAGTGTCACGCTGAGTAGTGGAGTGATCCATTATGAGAAGTCAGGGCCGCCCGAGGGGCGCCCGGTCGTTTTCATACACGGCTACGCGATGGGCTCGTCGCTCTGGCGGCCGTTGAGCGAGCGGCTGTCCTCGCGGGGATTGTCGTGCTTCGCGCCGACGTGGCCGCTAGGCGCGCAGCCCGAGCCGATGAACGACGACGCCGAGATGACGATGGAGGGGATCGCTGCGATGATCGGAAAGTTTCTTGACTCGCTCGGCCTGGAGGACGTGGTGCTGGTCGGCAACGACACCGGCGGCGCGCTCGCCCAGATCCTCGCCACGACCACTCCTCAGAGGCTTGGGACGCTGGTATTGACGAGCTGCGACGCATTTGAGCACTTCCCGCCGCCGATTCTCAAGCCGCTCATCGCCGCAGCCAAGGCCCGGCCGACATTCCTCGCGGCGCTGCAGCCGCTGCGAACGCGACTCGGGCGCCAACGCGCCTTCGGGCCGCTCGCGCACGCCGACATCGACCTACTCGCGGCCGAATGGCTCAGACCCGCGCTCGATGATCACAGGGTCCGCTCGGAGCTGCGGCGCTTCACCGCCTCGCTGAACCGCCAGAGCACCGTTCAGGCCGGCGAGCGCCTGCGCCAGTTCACAAAACCGGCACTGGTCGCGTGGTCGGCCGACGATAAGTTCTTTCCACTGGAGGACGGCCGCCGGCTCGCCGCCGCGCTGCCCAACTCACGACTCGAGGTGATCCAACGCTCGAGGACGTTCTCGATGATCGACCAGCCTGACCGCCTCGCCGAGCTGATCGTCAACTTCGCGGCACCGTAGGCTGGCCTCTAGCCTGAGAGCGTGTCCTGGTCGATCGTCGTCGGTACCCTCATGTACCCTTCGCTTCACCTCTCTCACCCCTCCCCCTTTCCCTCTCTCACACCACACGACCCCTGGAGAATGCAATGAAGCGACTTACGCTGCTCATCGCCTTGACTGCAAGTGCCCTCTTCACAGCCGGCGGCGCGATCGCCACGGGCTCCGCACCGGCGTCCTCGACGCTGCCGGCGCTGTCGATCGCGATCACACCGACCTCGGCCACGGTCAGCGGGGCGCTCGAATCGGGCGCGGTCAACGTCGTCTCGACTGACACCGGCGTCAAGGAAGCTGGCGTGATTGTGTTCCTGCTGAAGCCGGGCGTGAGCTTGGCGGAAGTCGAAAAATTCAGCGCGGAAAAGAAAGCGAGGGATCCGAACAGCGCGAGCAAGTACGGCTCGATCGTGTTCGACACCGAAGCCAACCCCGGTCAGAGCAGCGAAGCGCAGACCGAGCTGCAGCCAGGGCAGTACATCGTGCTGGTCTCCGCGGGAGAAGGCGAAGCGAAGCTGCGCACGCACTTCACCGTGACCACAGCCAAGTCCCCGGTCGCGCTGCCGGCACCGCAGGCGACGATCCGCTCGATCGAGTTCGGTTTCCGCGGGCCGAGCACCCTGCACGACGGGGAGCTCGTGCGCTTCGAAAACGAAGGGTTCCTAGTGCACATGGACGTGGCGTTCCCGGTCAAGAACATGACGGTCGCCAAGCGGGTCCTCAAGCTGCTGCTCGCGGGCAAGGAAAAGGGCCTTGAAAAGCTCATATCCGGACCCCCCGCCGGATTCGCCGGCCCGCTGTCACACGAAGCGTTTCAGCAGGAGACGATCACCGCCAAGCCCGGCGTCTACGTACAGGCGTGCTTCATGGACACCCAGGACGGCCGCAGCCACACCCGGCTTGGGATGGAGCGAATCATCCACATCGTGAAGTAACCGACGGCGCTGTCAGTCCTCGAGGATCATCAGGTCGAGCCGGCGTAGGCGCGCCGGCTCGACGAGGACATCACCGAGGCCCTTCCCGATCGAGGTACCAGTGGCGGCCGACGCTGGCGAGCCAGGCATCCTCCCCGACGGGGGCGAGGTGGAAGCGGCTGATCGTGCGCTGGCCGCCGGCCTGGTCGGTGTAGAGCAACTCGATCGTGATCGTCTGATGCTGGTCGGCGGCGTCGGCGATCGGGGTGTGGGCGTCCTCGGCGGGATCGCGCAGTGCGCCCTGCCACAGGCCGACGTCGCCGGCGGGTATGTACAGGTCGCGTGTCAAGCGGCGGAAATCCTCCTCGGCGGCGTGATCGACCTGCGAGGTCTGCAATCCCACGCGCGCGACCCACCCCTGCAGCACGCCGATCCCGGCGCCGACGTTGCGCAGGCTCATCGCGAGGTAGACGGTGCCCTCGATGCGCTCGGCGACGGCGCCGCTGCCGGGCACGTGCAGCCAGTGGCCGTCGACGAACATGATCTTCTGCAGCGGGTCGTCGAGGCGCGACTGAACGAGCACCGGCCGGCGCTGCTCCTGCAGCGCGAGCTCGGCGACACGCGCGGAGCGGTTGGCGGAGCGCACCGAGGCGAACGTGGCGATCGCGAGCACGAGCGTCCCGCCGGCGGTGGCAAGCGAGGCGACGGTCGGCCAGTCGAGGGCCGCCAGATCGGTCATGGCGCACATCAAAGCGCAGAGCCTGCGCGAACGCGGGCTCATGGATGCTGTGCGGGTCGCGCATGCGCGACCCGTGACGGGCCGCATGCGGCCCGTCAGCCGGTGGGCGCATGCGCCCACCGGCGGCCCGCACATGTGCGGGCCGAACAAACCCTTTCCACCCGGCGGACCCCCGTCGCCCACGCGGCTGGATCGGCAGGCGCGCCGGTGTAGCATTGCTCACAAGCGCGAGCATCCGCGCTCGCCGTGACACGGGAGGCTGCCAGGAATGCGCGAATACGACTATGTGATCGTCGGCGCGGGATCGGCTGGGTGCGTGCTGGCGGCGCGCCTCAGCGAGGATCCCGATGTGAGTGTGGCGCTGATCGAGGCCGGGCCGCCGGACACGGTCGAGAACATCCACGTGCCGGTCGCCTTCAGCGCGCTGTTTCGCACGCAGGTCAACTGGGACTACTCGACGGCGGCCGAGCCGTATGCCGATCGCCGGCGCATCTACCTGCCGCGGGGCAAGACCCTGGGGGGCTCCTCATCGACAAACGCGATGGTGTACATCCGCGGCAACCGCGCCGACTACGACGGCTGGCGCGCGGCGGGCTGCGCGGGGTGGGGCTTTGACGATCTGCTCCCCTACTTCATCCGCGCCGAGGACAACGAGCGCGGCGCCTCGGCGCTGCACGGCGCCGGCGGGCCGCTGTCGGTGAGCGAGGACCGCGCGCCCAACCCGATCACCGACGCGTTCCTGGAGGCATGCGCGCAGGCGGGACTGCCGGCCAACGAGGATTTCAACGGCGACGCGCAGGACGGCTTCGGCCGCTACCAGCGCACCCAGCGCGACGGGCGGCGCTGCAGCGCCGCGGTCGCCTACCTGCATCCCGCGATGGCTCGCGCGAATCTCACCGTCGAGACCTACATGCAGGTGCACCGCGTGCTGTTCGAGGGCGAGCGCGCCATCGGCGTGCAGGCGGCGCGGCTGGGCGAGATGCACGAGCTGCGCGCCGCGCGCGAGACGATCCTCTGTGGCGGCACCTACAACTCACCGCATCTGCTGATGCTCTCCGGGGTCGGCCCGGGCGAGTTGCTGAGCATGTTGCAGATCCCCGTCGTGCAGGATCTGCACGGCGTCGGGCAGAACCTCCAGGACCACGCCGCCTCGGGGGCCACGTGGGCGCACGACGAGCCGGTGTCGCTGTTCAACCCACTGACCGAGGCCAACCTCGCCGCGTTCGTCGGGGAGGGGCGCGGCCCGCTCACCTCAAACGTCGCCGAGGCCGGTGGCTTCATCCGCTCCAGCGCCGCGCTCGACGCGCCCGACATCCAGTTCCATGCGGCGCCCGCGATGTACGTCGACGAGCCCGTGCGCGAGCACGGCTTCGGCCT
Source organism: uncultured Solirubrobacterales bacterium (assembly GCA_963715515.1). Taxonomy (GTDB): domain Bacteria; phylum Actinomycetota; class Thermoleophilia; order Solirubrobacterales; family Solirubrobacteraceae; genus Palsa-744. Next base: position 2,019,425 of record OY970249.1, on the reverse strand, counting down.
GGCGCCCTGTGTGCTCACGCCCGCCAGCCGCGGCTACGTGCTACCGCTCTCGCCCGACCCCACCGCGAAGCCCTACATCCTGCACAACTACCTCGCCGAGGAGACCGACATGGCAAGGCTGGTGCAGGGCATGCGCGTAACGATCGAGATCGCCCGCCAGCCGGCGCTCGCGCCGTACACCAGCCGCCCCCACTACACCCCCGCGTCGGACTCCGAGCAGGATCTGCGCGCGCATATCCGCCAGCAGGTGTTCACGCTCTACCACCCCGTCGGCACCTGCCGCATGGGCAGCGACGCCGAGGCAGTGGTAGACACCGACCTGCGCGTGCGCGGCGTGGATGGGCTGCGCGTGGTGGACGCCTCGGTGATGCCGACGGTGCCCCGCGGCAACACCAACGCGCCCACGATCGCGATCGCCGAGCGCGCCGCCGATCTGATCCGCCACGGCGCGGCGGCTGCGGGGCGGGGGGCGGCTGCCGAGCAGGGAGCGGTTGCGGCGCAGGGCGCGGTTGCCACTGCTTCGTGATCCGCGCCTGACGCAAGGTAGTCGAATACCCTGATTCGCTGCGCGATGGTGCTGGTGTAGGGTCTTGCGTGCATGGCCGATGCACCCAGACCCATCACCGGCCGCTGCCTCTGCGGTGGAGTGACCTACAGCGTCAACGCCGAGCCGGTCTGGCAGGGGGCCTGCTACTGCGCGAACTGCCAGCGCCAGACCGCTACGGCGTTCTCGGTGATCGTGGGCGTACCGAGCAAGGCACTCACGGTTGAGGGCAGCACGCTCGCGTCGTTAGAAACCGTCAGCGAGGGCTACCAGAGCACCACCGAGCGACGGTTCTGCTCGGGCTGCGGCTCGCCGATATTCAGCACGATCGAGTCGATGCCGGGAGTGGCCTTCCTGAAGGCAGGGACGATCGACGATCCATCTTGGATCGAACCGACGGTCGAGATCTGGACGCGCTCGGCGCAGCCATGGGCACCGCACTTCGAGAACGCCGTGCGGTTCGAGCGTACTCCGGTTAACTGACTGCTCCACAGCGGGAGCAAGGCTGGGCCAGCCGAGAGGGCTGCTCTTCCACCAACTCAAGAGCGCCTCAAACCCGCCGGCCTTCGGTCTGCGAGCATGAGCGCCGTGACCACCGTCGAGCTTTGGCGTCGCGGACAGGTGGGCTGGCCGCGACGCTTCCCCATTGCGCAGTTCCCGAACCCGCCGCTGCTGCTCGCGTTCGCGGGGTGGGGACTGGCGGGCGTGTCCGGTGGCACCGCACACGAGGTCGGTCGCGCGGTCTTCACGCTCGGCCTCGCTGTGTGGGCTTGGGAGGAGGCGGTGAGCGGAGTCAACTGGTTCCGTCGGCTCCTTGGGGCGGGAGCGCTCATCTGGGTCCTCGCCGGCCTAGCCGGCGAACTCAGAGGCCACTGAGCAAGTTAGCGCTGCTCGTCCTTTGCGCTAGCGTCGGACTCGACCGCGTGAATGCCTGACCGCGATCGCTAGTTTTCTCGGCGTGGCGCAGTTTCACTGGGACCCGGACACGTACCTCGAGCTGATGCGGGAGGAGGTGCCCGATTACGAACATCTCCAGGAAGAGGCCGCAGCCGCCTCCGGCACCGGCGCGATGCGAGTGCTCGAGTTGGGAATCGGCACCGGCGAGACTGCGCGACGCGTCCTCGCACGCCACCCGAGCGCAAGTCTCATCGGACTGGACGCCAGTCGTGAGATGCTCGACCGAGCCCGCCAGGCGCTCCCGGACGATCGCGTCGAGTTGCGCGTCGCGCGCCTGGAGGATTCCCTGCCGGACGGTCCATTCGACGTGGTGATCTCAACGCTCGCAATCCACCACTTCGACGGCCCGGGCAAGGCACAGCTTTTTCAACGCGCCGCCGGCGTCATAGCACCAGGTGGGCGTCTGGTGGTCGCAGACGTCATCGTCCCGGAGGACCCATCCGACGTCGTGACACCGATCGACAACGACTACGACACGCCCAGCAGCATCGCCGAGCAGCTCAACTGGCTCGCCGAAGTGGGCCTGGAACCCTCGCTAGCTTGGGCCCACCGCGACCTCGCAGTCATCATCGCGACACGACCCGCAACCTCATAGCCGACGAACCGCCGGCTTTTCGTCACGTGAGTAGTCTTGGCCCAGATGACGACCGACGCTCGAGACGCGATGGGCGCTCCATCGACGTATGACCGCATCGGCATTGGCTACCACGGGGTACGCGGCACCGATCCGCTGCTCGCGAGCCGGATCTGGGCAGCGCTTGGCGGCGCGCGCACTATTCTCAACGTGGGAGCTGGCACCGGCTCCTATGAGCCGCCAGATCGATGGGTCCTGGCGGTCGAGCCGTCTAGCGTGATGATCGCTCAGCGTCCCCCTGGCGCTGCCCCGGTAATCCAGGCGCCAGTCGAGCAGCTACCCCTGGCTGACCAAACCGTCAACGCTGCCATGGCGATTCTGACGGTGCATCACTGGGATGACGTCCAGATCGGTCTGCGAGAGCTTGTGCGTGTGGTGCGCGACCGCATCGTGCTCGTGACAATGGACGTCGGCGCGCTGGCCGAGTTGTGGTTCGTGCACGACTACCTACCCGAGCTGCTTGGTCAGCACGCGGCGCGGTTTCCGACCATCGATCGGCTTCGCGAGCTGCTCCCCGATGCGCGCGTCGATGTGCTGCCGGTTCCCCGCGAGTGTGAGGATGGGTTCATGGCGGCGTTCTGGGCACGCCCCCACGCCTTCCTAGATCCGGCAGTGCGCGCAGCAACGTCGCCATGGCACGATCTGCCCCCCGCCGTGGTCGAACGCGCCCTCACCCGGTTGCGGCGAGACCTCGACAGCGGCGAGTGGAAGCGCCGCTACGGCCACTTGCTCGCTTACACCGAGTTCGATGTTGGCCTACGCCTGATTACGGCCAGGAGGTGACACGCTGCCACGACGCCGTACAGCCGTACGACGCCCTCTTGCGCGGGTAGGAACGCGACGGTCTTGCCTTGTAGCTCAGTGGATGCCATATACGTCAACCTCCCTCTGTCGACGTTCAAGCATCTCGTCGGCGCGATACCGAGCGCTAGCTACCAGCGATACCAGCGCCGTCGGCCCAGGCCGGCATCGAGTCCCCCGACGAGGAAGCCGAGCAGCCACAACGCAACCGCGACAAGCAACACGAACCACAGGAAGTGGGCGGCGAACCCGAAACCGCCTAAAACAGCCAACAGGAGAAGCAGGACTATGAACGCAACCATGATAAGCCTCCTAACAATTCGTTGCCTAGTACCTACCCCTAAGCCTTGAGCGACAAACGAGGGCCGGTCTCGGCGGCGTCTCGTTTGCCCTTGTAACCTGCCTCGCGCGTCCCGGCGCGTTGTGCCCGATATCCTGCAGCGGGAGCCTCGGGTTAGCGCTTTTTGTTCTCGACGGCTCTCTGGAGCTGTGCCTTGTTCATGTCGGAGCGGCCTTTGACGCCGAGGCTGCGCGCCTCCTGGTAGAGCTGTTCGCGGGTGCGCCCGCGTAGCCCTGGTTTGCCGGAGCGAAGGCCGCCGCGCCGGCCCGAGGAGATATCGCTTGTGGATGTGCGCGAGCTGGTTTTCGATTCGCCGCTGCGGGCGCGCTCCTTGTTGACGGTGCGCGCCGCGATCTCCTCGGCCCGTTTGAGCGAGGCGCCTTGTTGACGCTCGCTGTCCTTGATGTGCTCGTATTGGCGCTCGCGCTTGCTGCCTTTTTTCACACCACGGGGCGCCATTGTTATTTACCTCCGCTCAGCTGCTGGTCTTTCCTCATGGCTGCCTCCTCAGGGTCCGCTCAGGTCAAAGGCGCTGTGGTTCTCCTACCCAGACTGCCCAGGATCAATCCGTGCTTGGGTGGCACTCGCGGGCGGCGGCGCTCTCATCGGGGCCAGCGGCGATGGCCGTGTGACCTTGGTATTGCAGCGTGAGGATTGCGATATCGTCAGCCTGTTCGACGGCTTGGTAGGCGACAAGCGCGTCGATGACGGCGTGGCAGATCGACTCGGCCGTGTCTGGGTATGTGTGCCGCAAGAGGTCTTTCAGTCGGTCGTCTCCGAATCTTGCGCGGTTGCCGTCGAGGGCATCAGTTACGCCGTCGGTGATGGCAATTAGCGTCTCACCGGAGCTGAGAGTGAAGGTGGACTCGGGCCAGCTGGGGCGCACGAGCGCGCCGAGGATGCTGCCGTATTCGCCGGCGGTGGTGACGGTGCCGTCGTGTAAGCGCAATGGCAATGGGTGTCCGCCAGCGGCGACCGTGACTTCGCCGTGGTTGAGGCGTAGCACCAGCGCGGTGCAGACGGCGAGAGCGTCACGGTGCTTGAGCGCGGCGTCTACGCGCGAGAGGATGTATGAGGGACTTGGGTCGGCATGGGATGCCTCGCGGGCGGTGTGGCGCGCGAGCGCAGTGAGAGCCGCGGCGTCTACGCCCTTGCCGGTGACGTCACCGATTATCGCTATCCACGCATCGCCGACGGGCCAGATCTCGTAGAAGTCGCCGCCGATCTCCGCTGCGGGCCGGTACTCGGCAGCGAGGCTCCAGCCAGCTATCTGCGGCAGTGGGCCGGGGCGTAGGCTTGCCTCGAGCGTCTCGGCGGCGTAGGTGCGGTCTGTGTAGAGGCGTGCGTGCTCGACCGCGAGGGCGGCGCGTTGGGCTATCTGCCTGGCGAACTCGAGGTCGCCTTGGTCAAAGCCGCGGCCGGACTCGGCACTGACGAGTGTGAGCGCGCCGATCAATCGGTCGTGGACGGCCAGCGGGACGAGCAGCACGGAGCGCATTCCGACACTGCGCAGCAACCGCAGGTGCTCATCGTTGATGGCGGCAGCTTCGAGCATCTCCTCGGTGATCTGCGGGTAGAGCTGTGGCTGGCCAGTGTGTAGCAGCTTGCCGAGCCCGCGTTCGTGGTCGAGCTGTTCGGGATCGTATTCGCGTAGCTGCTTGGCGAGCTTGAGCTTGCCGGGTTCCTTGTGGGCGACGGCGACGGATTCCCGTCGGCCTTCGGCGTCGAACAGATCGACGCCGCACCAGTCGGCGAGCTGCGGCACGGCTAGGCCAGCGACGTTGCGCAGCGTCTGCTGGTAGTCAAGGGAGGACGCGAGGATTGCCGTGGCTTGTGCGAGCAGCTGCAAACGCTGGGAGGCGCGATGCTGCTCGGTGACGTCCTCGATGATCGTGATCGCGGCGAGCACGCTTCCGTCACTGTCGCGGATGGCGGTGGCCTTCAGCACGACCCAGTGCTCCTCACCGCTTGCGCGGTTGATGGTGCGCATGAGCAGCGGCTCAGGCTCCTCGCCGCGCAACAGGCGAACGGAGGGAAGGTCCTGCAGCGAGAGGGGCTCGCCGTCCGCCGCGGTCGTCTCGTAGTCGGCCATCAGTGCCTTTGGGTCGGCTGCCTGCAGCTCGGTGAGCGTGCTCATTCCCATGCGCGCCAGCGCGGCGTTGTTGGCGTAGATCAAGGAGTCGTCCGGTGCCCTGATCGTGACCGCCTCTGCGAGCGCGTCCAAGACCGGCGGCAGGATCGTCAGCCCGTCGCTGTCGCGGCCGAGAAGCGAGCCGAGGTCGAATCTGTCCGTCATGATCCGCTGCATCTTCGTCGAGCGAAGTCTAAGGTGGAGTCTCCACAAGGAGGCTCCACCATGAACACCGACAACAGCACCGGCCGCGTCGCGGTCATTACCGGCGCGTCCTCCGGGATCGGCGAGGCGACCGCTCGAGTGCTAGTTGCTGACGGGCACCGTGTCGCTTTGCTCGCGCGTCGCACCGAACGCATCCAGACGCTCGCGGCCGAACTCGGGGAGGTCGCACTGGCGATCGAGGCCGACGTTACCGACCGGGGCTCACTCGTCGCGGCAGCCGAGCGGGTGCAGAGCAAGCTTGGTGGCGCGGACATCCTCATCAACAATGCGGGTGTGATGCTGCTCGCCCCGTTCACATCCGAGCAGCAAGCCGAGCACCGTCAGATGCTGGAAGTCAACCTGCTCGGCTCGATCACCGCGACCGAGGTGTTCCTCGACCAGCTACGCAACGGCGGCGGCGACCTAGTCAATATCTCCTCGGTGGCCGGACGTACCGCACGGTCGGGCAACGCCGTCTATGCCGCTACCAAGTGGGGAATCAACGGGTTCTCCGAGGGCCTGCGTCAAGAGCTTCAGCCCGACATCCGAGTGACGGTGATCGAGCCGGGGGCGGTAGAGACCGAGCTGACCGACCACATCACCGACGCTCAGACCAAGCAGGCGACACAAGCGTTCGTGCGCGACCTGGCGATCACCGCGCAGGACATCGCGGAGGTCATCGCGTTCGCTGTCTCCCGCCCAAGGCGAATGACGCTGAACGAGATCCTCGTCCGACCGACGGCGCAGGTCGGCTGATGCGACACCACTGGCCAAGAGAGGAAAGCCGAAGGCAATGAGCGTCCACTACGAGATCGACGGTGCTGTTGCGATCGTGACGATCGACCGGCCGGAGGTCGCAAACGCGATCGACCGCCCGACGGCGGAAGAGCTTGTCTCCGTCTTCAAGCGTTTTGAGGCAGACGAGTCGCTTCATGTCGCGGTCCTGACCGGCGCAAACGGCAAGTTCTCGGCAGGTGCGGACCTTAAGGCGATGCAGAGTGGGGAACCCGAGCGGGTCACGCGGTTAGCCCCGCACGGCGACGGCCCGGTCGGACCGACGCGCATGCTGCTCACAAAGCCGGTCATCGCGGCGATCGAGCACCATGCCGTCGCGGGTGGATTCGAGTTGGCGCTGTGGTGCGACTTGCGTGTCGCCGCCGAGGATGCGGTCTTCGGTGTCTACTGCCGACGTTGGGGGATCCCGCTGATGGACGGCGGTACGGTGCGCCTGCCGCGGCTGATCGGGCACAGCAACGCTCTCGACCTGATCCTCACCGGTCGGCCGGTCTCAGGCGAGGAGGCACTCCGGATGGGCCTCGCAAACCGCATCGTGCCCCACGGCGAGGCGCTTTCTGAGGCCTTGCGCCTAGCCCACGACCTGGCCGCGCTGCCGCAGGCGGCGCTGCGAGGCGACCGGATCTCCTCTTATGAGCAGTGGCCACTCGCGCTGCCGGAGGCGCTTGCCGTCGAGTACCGCCACGGGATGGTCACGCTTGAGACGGGTGAGACGCTCGCGGGGCTCGAACGCTATGCGAGCGGTCAGTGGCGCGAGGGATCAATCGTAGGCGAGCATCAGCGCTAGGAGTCGATCGCTGATCAGTCAACGCGGCTGGCTACGGGGTGAGGCTGTCGACTATTTGCGCAGCTGCGCGGATGTCGGATATTCGGGTCACGTTCGCGCCCGCGTAGAGTGGCCCGGAGTCCAGAAGGCTGGACGGTCCATCGTCCAGAGCCATCGGCGGGGCGAGAAAGGGCAATGATGGTCTCTGGATCGCCAGCCCGCGATCCTGGAGAGACCAACTCCATTGATCAGGGGCAATCTTTGGACCGTGCGTGCAAGTATCCGCCGGGTGCTCTCCCGGGTGAGCCGCAAGGACCAGCTGTTCGCCGCGATCGCGATCGTTGGCGTGCTGGCTGGCCTGGCGCTCTTGATCCTCGCAAAGCTCGATGTCGCAGGGCTCATCGTCGTTGTGCTCGGGATACTCGCGGCGTTCGCGCCCGCCGCTCTCAAAGTCATTGAACCGATCACTGGGCTTTTTACCCGACAACGCGCCGAGGAAGACCGGCTGCGCACCATCCTCCTCGGCGGCAAGCCACTGCCGCTCGCCAAGGTTGACCCGTTTGAAATCGGTGTGTTTCCCTCCGAGATCGCCGAAGAGAGCGCACGACACAAAGGAGCACCGGAGTACGTCAAACGGAGGCTGGACGGCGAGCTGGAAAAGGCCTTCGAGCAGCCGACCCTCGATCGAAGCGGACGACTTGTCGTGCTCCGCGGCGACCCGAAGGCCGGCAAGTCACGAACGCTCTGGGAGGCAGTGCGTCAATGCGAAGGTAGGCGCCTGGTTGCGCTGAGGGCACCCGACCCTGCCGTCGAGGCATCCCGGCCTGCCGCTGAGCCGCTGAGCACGCTTCTGAGCTTGGAGCGTGCACTTTCGAAAGTGCACGGCCGGGACCTTGTGTTTTGGATCGACGACGCACACGATCATCTCGACAAGGGTCTCACGCGTGACAACCTGCGCCGTCTTGTGGAGCGCTACCCACAGGCGATCATCGCGGCCACGATCCACAGCGCCCGCCTTGACGCGATCAGAGACTTCGACCGCGAACTGCACAAGCTCATGCGCCAGCCCTTCGACGAGTTGCTGCTCGAGGCACGGCTCGACACAGCCGAGCTTCAAAGGGCCAAGGAGCGCTACCCGGGAGTCACAGAGGACACCGACCTCGAGCGCCTGCCGGAGCTGTTCGCAGCCGTACGACAACTCATCGACCGCTACCAGCTCTCTAAGGCCGAGCAGCCGGTGGGCGTGGCCGTTGCCGCGGCAGCAATCGCTTGGCAGCGAGCAGGTATGCCCCCCGGCTCCATCGACCGCGAAGCCCTGAAAGCACTTACGAAGCTCACGCTGGGTGAAATCGCCCCCACAAGGGAACTCACCGATGAGGACTTTTCCGCCGGACTCAGCTGGAGCATGGAGCCCGTCGCGGCATTCGCGGCACTGGTTCGCAGAAGCGCCACTGGCGTTGATCGCCACCGAGCGTTCGATGCCGTGGTCTCCTGGGCACAAGCGCACGAGCAGTCACTATCCACGCCGATCTGGGAGTTCGTCCTTGCACACGCCGATGTGCGCAATCTGAACGCCCTTGCGACGGCGGCGCGCTATGCCGGACAAGTAACCGTTGCAGAGCGCGCTTGGACCATAGCCAGCCGTTCTGACGATTCTCAGATCGCGGCTATGGCTGCATTCAATCTCGCCATGCTGCTGAAGGCATTAGGGCGCCCCGAGGAAGCTGAGGGGGCCTACCGTGTGGCGATCCACACGGCGCATCCCGACCTGGCACCGAGGGCCGCGGTTGACCTTGGCGTGCTGCTGCGAGAAAACCAGCGACCAGAGGAGGCTAACGCGGCGTTTCGCGTGGCGATCGACTCCGAACACAGCGATATGGCGGCGAGAGCAGCGTTCAACCTCGGCAACCTGGCGAGGATACGGGAACTCCCCGACGAGGCCGAGCCGGCATATCGTCTGGCGGCCCACTCTGGGCACCCCGACCTGGCACCAAGGGCCGCCGTCGCCCTCGGCGCGTTGCTGCAAGAGCGAGAGCGCCCTGAGGAGGCCGAGGCGGCGTATCGTCTGGCGATCGACTCCGAACACTTCGCCATGGCACCGACGGCAGCGTTCAACCTCGGCGTGCTGCTGGAGAAACGAGAGCATCCTGAGGAGGCCGAGGCGGCGTATCGTCTGGCGATCGACTCCGAAAACCTCGCCGTGACACCGGCGGCCACGTTCAACCTTGGCGTGCTGCAGATGGAGCAGGGGCGTTTTGAGGACGCCGAGGCGGCGTTCCGTCTGGCGATCGACTCCGAACATTTCACCGTGGCACCGGCGGCCGCCGTCGCCCTCGGCGCGTTGCTGCAAGAGCGAGAGCGCCCTGAGGAGGCCGAGGCGGCGTATCGTCTGGCGATCGACTCCGAAAACCTCGCCGTGGCACCGGCGGCCACGTTCAACCTCGGCGTGCTGCAGATGGAGCAGGGGCGTTTTGAGGACGCCGAGGCCGCTCTCCGCGTGGCGATCGACTCCGGCCACCCAGACATCACGCCCCTCGCCAAGAAGCTGCTCAGGGAGTTGCAAGAACAGGGCAAGTAGCCGTGTGAGTGCCGGAAAAGCCGATCCGCTGCATCCTTGAGAACCACGTCTACATAATGCGGCTCTACTGGAACCGGCTCGACTTCCGGCAGTCAAAGCTCGGCGCATGGTATCCCATAAAAACACCGCATTTGCAGTACTTCTCGTAGCGGTACAGAGCATCGCGGATGCACTCGGCATCCAGATTCACGAGACAATCACGTACAGCAGCGCCGCTTTGAAGCGCAAGGTGACGTACTTGATCAGTCGATTGAGTAGGTATTCATCACCTCGTCGCCATAATGATTGATGACCTTAACGGCGATGCGCTTTGTGCTCGGTAGATTGAAGGGGCGACTCCGCGTCTGGTAGAGGCTTGCCCATGCCTCCTCATCGATGTCGGCCTTCAGGGCACGCTTGAGACTCTTGTACGGGGTCTCGGCGCCGGTAAAGTAGGCGTGACGCACGAAGAAGCTCTCGCCGTTGTAGTTGGTGTCGATCATCCAGCAGGCGATGTCATCGACCGAACTCGAGCGGACCTGCCCGGTGGTCGGATCGTAGACATCCACACCGCGCACTTCCACGACGATCTGGTCGTCCTCGCGCTCGATCGTAATATCGGGCTCGCCGAACACCATGAACAGGTTGCCTGTGCCGGTCTTCTTCAGCAGCTCATCGCCCATCGCCAGGTCGGGGTTCATGCGCACGAGCAGGAGCGGGAGCTTGCCGATGTGCTTCTCCTCGGCGGCGACCGCCCATCCACTGGTGGCGTTCGGCTGGAACTCCTTGGCGGTCTCGCCGGCATGGGCGTCGAACGCAAAGGCACACACAAGCAGGAGGTTGACGCCAGTACCCTTGAGCGCTTCCTTGGCCGCCTCCTTGACCTGCTCGGCGCCCACCGTGCCGTGCTCGGGACCGATCGATGCAGCGACGGTTCGAGTAATGCCCTTGGCATCGGTGAACTCCCCACGGGCGTGGACCCAGCTTCCGGCGAAGGGCTCCAGCGAGTCGAAGTCCAAGTGCTCCTGCTTGACCGTGTTCTGGACGCCTGCCTTGCGCAGGTTCTCCAACACCGTGGTTGCAAACGGAGTGCCGTCCTCGCGCGTCTTCTCGCTGAGCGGTTGTTCCTCGTAGCCGAGGACGCGATGGGGGGAGAGGGACTCGACGGTGAAGGGCCCAACTACTCGGACAGCACAGTCGTTCTCAAACGGCTGGTCGATAAGCTCCTCCAGGTCAGCATGACGTGCAATCCCCGCATCGACCTCGGCTGGGCTCATACCCGCTTCGATATCCGGGTTGTTGACAATAGAACGAAGAGTGACATGCGGGAGTCTGCGATTGACAAATCCTTGGCGCACGTCGTGTGACGTCGCCGAACCTTCATCCGACTGGCCGGTTTGCTCTGCAATCAGGCGCTGTCCTTCTGGCGAGTCCTTGAGGATATACGCGGGTAGGCGCACGCCCATCAAGCGGGCGCGCGTCAACGCGAGCGCAACCCTTGAAGTGTCAATCATGATCCAGCGTCGTCCAAGTCGCTCACTCGCCAGTGCAGTGGAACCACCGCCGCAGGTGGGATCTAGGACCAAGTCGCCCGGGTCAGTCGTCATAAGTAGAGCGCGTTCGACGACCTTCGTGTTCGTCTGGACAACGTAAACCTTGTCGTCAGTAAAGCTACCCGTAATAGTGTCCGTCCATATGTTGCCGCGTTGCTGGTAGGGAAAATCCTCAGCGAAGCGCCTGTAACGGAGGCTATTTTTGGCAACATGGATACGATCAGCCTGGGCAAGACGCTCCATCCCGGTCGGATAATTAGCCTTCCAATGGGAATTCGTTCCCGGAATGTAGGTCTTGCCCTTGAACTCAAATGGTTGAGGGTCGCTAGCGGCCCCCTGCGATTGTAGATCACCAGGGCTGTAGAGCCGTGCGCCGTCTGGCAGTGGTTGTTCACCGCGGCACTCGGCGGCATTCAAGCCCCGGTATGTCCCATCTGGCAAAAGCACCCAGCGTGCGTTGCCTCTACCCAGAATCGTCTCCTGGCGCTCATAGAGATGGCGCACCTTAACGCTTTTGGCGTCCTTTGCGTACCAGAGGAGAAAGTCGCCGAGCGTGGCAAGCGTGTTACTCTCAAACCCCGAAGTAGTCTGGAAGGCAATCTGCGAAACAAGGTTCTCAGCACCGAACACCTCGTCGAGCAGGCACCGAACAAGGTGCATATTTGTATCACTCATCTGCACGAACAAGCTGCCTGAATCGGTCAGTAGCTCGCGTGCCACGGCCATCCGATCGCGGAGATAGGCAAGGTACGAGTGGATGCCGAGCTCCCAAGTGTCACGAAACGCGCGAACCTGCTCGGGCTGCCGGGTGGCGTCCTCGACCTTTCCGTCCTTGACCTCGCGCTTGCGCGTCGAGACTTGCCAGTTGGAGCCGAACTTGATGCCGTAGGGCGGATCGAAGTAGATCGTCTGGACCTTGCCCTTCAGGCCCTCTTTCTCGGAGAGGGAGTTCATGACGAGCAGCGAGTCGCCGAGGATCAGGCGGTTGCTCCATTTCTGCGTGTGCTTGTAGAAGTCAACGAGCTGCTCGAACTCAATCCCATTGAAGTCGTCGAACAGCGTCAGCTCGGGCTCGAGTTCGCCTGCCGCGGCGGTGTCGCGCAAGTTCTCGATGATGACCTGCGGGTGGACCTTCTCCTGAATATAAATCGGGACCGTTGGCACCGCGAGGTCGGCCCGATCCTGCTCGTCCTTGCCTTTCCACACGAGCTGTGGATCGAGCGAGGCGTCGCGGGGGTAGAGCATCTTGGCCGCTTCGCTCTCCTGGGCGGCGACGAAGTCGCGCAGCTCGTTGGTTGGGATGTTGGTTCGCCGGTCGCCGTGGCGCAGCGCATCGACCGGGGTCGGGCCCCTCGTCTTCCCGCGGGGCGGCGTCACGCGCTCACCGGCTCGAGTTCGGCCAGCTTGCCGCGGATGAGGCGCTCGGCGTCCCAGGGATCCTCGCACTCGACGAACGCCCACCGGCCCTGCGTGCCGAGGTTGTTAACGGCGGGCACCCAGAGCGAGCGCACGGTCGCCACCTTCGCCTCCTTGTCGCGCCGCTGCGCACCGGACACCTCGACGATGAGGTTAAGCAGATCGTCCTCGCCGTGCCCGTCGTCGATGCGCACGATGAAGTCGGGGAAGTAGGGGTGCTGCTCGCCGTTGATCGTGTATGGGATCGTGAAACCAAGGCCCTTATTTTTCACGTAGCACCGGACCTCTGGCATTTCCTCCAGCGTCTGGGCCAGCTTGTGCTCCCAGCCCGAGTTGGCCACCACGTGGCTTACGTGGCACCGCTCGGGGTCGGTGCTCATCACCGGCTTGGTGGTGTCGAAGTTGACGTACCGCGTCGAGCCGACCCCGTCGTAGGAGGACACCGCGACCAACGCCCGCTCGCCGGGGTCGGCAGCGACGATCGCCAGGTAGATCCGATCGGCCGCGTCGTCCGCGTGCTGATGAAGCAGGAGCATCCCTGTGAACGTGTGGTCCTTGAGCGTCACGCACTCGCCTATCCAGTCGCGGACGATCCTCACCACCTGCGGGAATAGCCACGGGCGGTCGGCGAAGTAGCGCTGCGTGACACGGCGCGCGAGGAAGTAGACGACCTCCTGATCCCGACGGGCGCGCAGGTCGTCGAGCGTGTGCACGTCGCCGACGCCCACGATCGGCGACAGCTCGGTGGTGCTGGGTATGTCCTGGGTGGAGAGCGCAAGCCGCGCGTCCTGGTCGAACTTCACGTGCAGGCGCTCGGTCGTGAACTCGTGCCGGTAGCCGACGATCCTTGGGAAGTAGATCTCGTACTCGGCGCGCTCGGCGAGTGCTCGCACCCGCGTCACCGGCGGTCCGGGGGACGGCGCGGAGGCGCTCCCCGCCGCCGGGATGAACGAGAACGGCACGCCGTACACCTCGGCGTATTCGGGGTCGAAGCGACCCTCGTCGTTCACCGTGTAGCTGCGACGACGCAGCCCGCGGCCGACGACCTGCTCGCACAAGAGCTGGGTTCCAAACGCGCGCACGCCGAGGATGTGCGTGACGGTGTTCGCGTCCCAGCCCTCAGTGAGCATCGACACCGACACCACGCAACGCACCTGTTCGCCTAGCTTGCCGGGCTTGCCGACAGTGTTCATGACCTCCCGCAGCAAGTCCTCGTCGGTCAGCTCCTCCGCGTCACGACCGGGAAACCGAACGCGATACTCGGCCTTGAACTCTTCGATCTCCGTACGTGCGAGCATCTTGAACTCGGCACTCATCGAGTCGCCCGATTCGAGCTGTTCCGAATCAACAAGGACCGTGTTCGGACGCGAACTCCAGGACCCGTCGCGCTCGTTGGAGAAGAGCGCCAGCTCGCCCGGTACGACCGCGGTGCTCCCGTCCCGCAGAGTCTTTGCCCAACCGGCCACATAGTCGAATACGAGCTTCGAGACGCTGGTGTTGTTGCAGACGACGATGAACACCGGAGGCGTGGTGTCCGTCGGGCGCTCGGCCTCGGACGCCTGCCACTGGCTGAAAGCCTGCTCGTAGTTGCCGTACAGGCTGTGCAGCGCACCTTGAAGCGCGGGAGGCAGGTTGGGTTCCTCGCCGAGGGTCGCCTTGGAGCGGCCCTTACGCGGAAGCCGTTCGCGTATCCGCGGCCACAGGTCGCGGTAGGTCGGCTGTTCGCCAGTCACCGCATCGTCCGCCACGGGAACCCGTGGGATCTTCACGATCCCGGACTCGATCGCGTCGATCAGCGAGAAGTCGGACACCACCCACGGAAACAGGGTGCCCTCGCGGTAGCCCGACCCATGCAGGAAGAAGGGAGTCGCCGACAGGTCATATACCGCGCGGATGCCGAGCTTGCGTTGAATCGCCTCGAGCCCGCTGATCCACTGCCGCGCCTGACTGTCGCGTCGCTCGGCTTCACGGCGATCCTCACCCGTCAACTTCTCACCATCTCTGCTACCGGCGCGACGCCGGTAGCAGTGGTGAGCCTCGTCGTTGAGAACGACTACGTTCTTCTTCGTACCCAGCTCCCGACAGACGCGGCGAACCATCTGCTCGGGAGTCTCGGTGAACGGGCTCTCACCCTCACGCGCGAGCAGCGCCTTGGTCGTCTTGGACGCCGCCGTGGTCTCTCGAAGCTGGAAGGCGTGGTAGTTGGCGATCACGATCCGCGCCTGGCCGAGCTGCTCGCGCACCGTGGCCGGAACGAGGTCGAGCACCCGGTAGTAGTTCTCAGGGTCCTGCGGCAGCAGCACGCGCAGACGATCGCGGATCGTGATGCCCGGCGTGGCGATCAGAAACGAGTCCGAGAAGCGTGCGTCCTGCGGGTTGGCGATCTTGTTGAGCGTCTGCCAAGCGATCAGCATCCCCATCACCACCGTCTTGCCGCTCCCGGTCGCCATCTTCAGCGCGACCCGGAAGAGGCCAGGGTTGGCATCCTCGGCGAAGCGCTGCAGCTCGGCAATGATCCAAGCGTCGCCGTACTTGGTCGCCGCCTCCGCAAGATAGATCGCTGTCTCCACCGCCTCGACCTGGCAGAAGAACAACCGACGCTCACGGTCACTCGCGGTCCAGTGCTCGAGCAGGCGCCGCGTGGTCGGCGTCACACCCTGCCAGCCGCGGCGCCAGAGCCCGACCTTCTCGCGCACCTGATTGATGAACTGGTTCTCCTCGATCCGGTCGCGAGTCCACTCGGTGTCGAACTGCAGTTGCGAGCGCTTCTTCGCCGCCGGTATCGGCATGAAGTAGGAGCTGACCCGGCGCTCCTCAACAATCTCGTTGGTGATGCCCTCCTCGCCGAAGCGGAAGTGCCGCGTGGGCTCGTCGAACGGCGAGTTGAGGATCGGATTGTCAATGACGACATCGGCCATGGTGAGCACCCCCGGATCAGACACCGATTGGGTCCGGCGACAATAGCCATACTGGCGGCTGACTGACTGAGGCGTGTAGCAGTGGAAGGTCCCTGCGAGTGTCGCCACGTGGCGGGTACTCATGGAAGGTAGGAGGCTCAAACTACTTGCCACGTCAACAGCCCGAGTTGGGCACGCACCTCGCTGGGCAGGTCTTGCGATCCGGCGCGAGTTCTGCTCGGATCTCCAAGAGGGAGGTCAGATAGCCGATGCTGTGGGTTCGCTCGAAGTCGATCCCACAGAAGGCGAGCACCGCCTTCAGACGCTTCTCGATGGCCTGCTGAGCGTGAAAGCCAAGTACGTCATCGGGTACGTCGGAATCGTCCAGCAGCCTGTCGAGAATCGCCTCGTCGCCCTCGGCCTTGCGCACCAGCAGCGACGCCAGCTCGCGCGCGTCAGGATTCGGCAACGACCCGTCCCTCGCTCATGGCCTCGTGAATCAGGGAGCCCTTGACCGCCCCCCACTTCTGCGCGTGCCGCTCGCTCACGACCACCACATCCGCGGGGATCAAGAGTCGCCCGAGGATTCGTCCCTGGTGCGCTGCGACAAGAGACGAAACGTCACGGGACGATTATGTCGTCCTAGCAGCAGTCCGCAAACAAATTGGAACGACGTTGAACAACGGCCCACCATAGACCCGGCCTACCCAAAAGAAAAGCCCGGATTTCCGGGCCTTCCCTAAGAGCGCCTAACAGAAAGAGGTTTTGGGATGCTGTTGTCGTAGACGGTGTCTATGGCGAAACCACTGGTCAGTGATGGGTTGTGGGCTCGGATCGAGCCGTTGTTGCCGTGCGTGGAGCGGCGGTACCGGTATCCGGGTCGCAAGCGGGTGCCCGACCGGCAGGCTTTGACGGGCGTCCTGTTCGTGCTCAAGACGGGCATCCCGTGGGAGGATCTGCCCCAAGAGATGGGTTGTGGGTCGGGGATGACGTGCTGGAGGCGGCTGCGGGACTGGAACGAAGCGGGGGTCTGGGAACGCTTGCACCAGGTGCTCTTGGATGAGTTGCAGGACGCGGGCCAGTTGGACTGGTCCCGTGCGGTGGTGGACAGCTCGCATGTGCGGGCCAAAGGGGGGGCGAGAAAACCGGTCCCTCGCCCGTCGATCGGCGCCGGCCGGGCTCCAAGCACCACGTGATCTGCGACGGCCGGGGAACCCCTCTGGCCGCGACTCTCACCGCCGCGAACCGCAACGACATCACCGAGCTCCTGGCGCTCGTTCGACCGCGTTCCCCCGACCGGCGCTCACGGCAAGTTCAAGCCGAAAGCTCTGCTCGCCGACCGGGCGTATGACAGCCGCAAGCACCGCAAGGCGCTCCGCGAGCGCGGCATCACGCCGCGTATCGCCAAGCGCAAAACCAGCCACGGCTCAGGGCTCGGCAAAGAACGATGGGTGATCGAGCGCACGATCTCCTGGCTGCACCAGCACCGCCGCCTGGAGCGCCGCTACGACCGACGCGCCGACATCCACGAAGCCTTCCTCACCATCGGCTGCGCCCTCATCTGCCACCAACAACTCCAACACTCATTCTGTTAGGCGCTCTAAGTAGCGGGGGCGGGATTGATACCCAATCCTGCGACCGTAGATGGGCCGAGAACAAAGGCCCTAGCCCACAGAGTCGAGGAGTCGTGCCTGCTCGGAGAGCAAGTGTCCTCCTAGAAAGGCGCTTTAGTCAGGGCCTACGGGACACTCGGATCGGCGTTCGAGGGATTTTCTCGGTACGTGCGGGCCAACGCCTTGAAGCGCCAGCGGGTAGCTGGCACGGTAGGCGCGATGGCAGAGGAGCTTGAGACTCAGGTCACCTGGGCCGAAGGCAAGGTGGCCCTTGATCTACACATCGGCGCGCCTGTCCGCGTTGTCGTGACGGGCATGTTCGGGTTCCTCCACAGTGAGGGCGTTCTGCATCCCTCCGACGAGCCCGGCCTTAGCGACGACCACGCCTTCTACGTCCTCGATGACGGTGCCTACGACCCGTTCCCGTTCACGTTGACGCGGAACATGGAGGCGATCTGCACGGTCACCGACTCGGCCCTAATGATCGAATATGAGCAAGCGCTGATCCGTATCGTCTGGGCCGACCTCTCCGACGACGACTAAGCGGACGCGCCAACCCTAGACGCGGCGTTTGCGTCGGGCGGCTCTCTCGGCCTTGCGCGCGTAGTAGTAGTCGAGAAACTCCTCGCTCAGCAATCGAGGCGCGAGCGTCTCGGCGTCCTCGGGCAGTCGAAGAAGGCGGGTGCTGAAAGCGAGTCGATGCTTGAGGTCGCGCCGAGCTTCGGCGCCGGGGCGAAAGGTGCGACGAGTCCGAGCCCGGTCAACCGCCTCCGCGAACTTGCCCGTAAAGCTCTGCTCCTCAAAGCCAAAGTCCTCGGCCCGTCTCTCGTCGGCAGACCAACGCCAAGCTCCCCAGCCCGCAGTCCCGCGAGTCAGCGCATCGCGGATCGGAGTTGGAAGCCACTTGCTCTCCTCCGAGAGCAGCCACGCGGCGTAGTCGATGGTGTCGTAGAACTGCACCGGAGGGCCGTTCGAGACGCTATTCCCTTGCACGAAGCCACAGGCGAGACTCGGAGCCTCGTACATTCCGAAGTCAGGATCGCGCAGGGCGAATCCGTCGTCGCAACCGGGGGCTCGGCTGTCTGTCGTCAGGCCCGATCCGAAGTTGCTGTTGCTCGCACGTCGCTGCTCGTATTCGGCCACGGAGTGCCGGTACATCGCCTCGATGTCGTCCTCGTAGGGTCCGCCGAAGCCACGGATAACCAGTTGCGGCGCATAGGTCACGAGATAGTGGACGTTCGCCCCGCACGTCTCGTGGAGGCCCGGCTGGGTGGCGATGAAGTCGTGGACAAGCTCCGGCTTCGTGATCTGCGTGATGGGCCGATCCTCAACCTCCTCTTGCCACATCATCTGCAAGGCCGTCCGAGCCAGCCGCCAACCCCGCTCGGCAGCGTCGTTTGACGCGGGCGGCAGCGGAAAGCCCCAACGCCCCCACCCCATCGGCTCCTGCCAGCCGCCCTCAAGAAAGTTGGACTCGGAGGCTGCCGCCACGTCGAGCCACCAATCGTCTGTGATGACGGGAGGGTTGCATCCCGCTTGGAGAAGGTGATCGCGGGCGATCACGAGTGTCGAGCCCTGTGGATGGATCACGGCAACCAAGCGCCGAACAACCTCGTCAAGTCCCGCGTCGCCCGAGGCGGCGAGCCGGTCCGCCAGGGAAGACGAGTACGCGAGTACGTCATCGCGGCCCACGCCGTGCCAGACGGGCAAGATCACGGTCTCCTCGCCGCTGTTCTCGCGGCTCACCAAACCGTCCAGCTCCCACTGGGACCATTGCTTGCTAAAGAGAGCCGGGCTCAGGACGACGATGCCGAATCTCGATTGCCGCAGACCACGGTCGATTGATCGTCTGAGGCTGTCGCCTACGCCGAGACTGAACTCGTCATACCAGACCTCAACGTGCTGCTGAACGAGGCGTTCGGCGAGCGGCCGAACAAACGCGTCCTTGTCCTCGCTCGCGTGGCAAATAAACGCGTCAAAAAGCACCGGGTAAGCCTAAACCCGGCTGGCACTACGCCTTGAACGGGGGCGCCTCGCCCCAACCCCATCGCGGGACCGGCGCGTGCTCAACGACCTCGGCGCCGGGCTGCGAGTTATGTTGCGCGAGCCGCGTCCCCCACTCGACGTAAGCAACGAACGCCGAACGAAACTCGGGGTCGTCGGGCAGGCCGGCGTCGTCGGCGGCGAGGCTCATCAGGGAGGCGAATCGGAACCGCTGCTCAGGCGTGATCGCTAGATCGTGGTGCTTGGCGAGCATCCGCTCGTAGCCGCCTAGCTCGTCCGTGTATCGGGCGGGTCCGCCGAACACCTCTGACCACCAAGCAATGACGTGCAGTCGGTGCTCCTCCGTCACGCCACCGGGGAACAATCCCGAGAGCAGATCGTCGGCTTCGACGCGGTTATAGAACGCATTTATAAGCCTCTCAAACGCTGCTTCGCCTCCGGCCCAGTGATAGAGAGAGGACAAGGCGTCCATGCTAACGACGGGCACTCGCGGCAAGCGCTGCGCAGCCGGCGAAAGCCGCTGCGGTCTGCGCTAGCTTGGCTTGATGCCTAGCGTTGCCGATCCGAACGTTCACCGGCATGGCCGGCGTCTACACAGCCACCCCCATAACGGGCCTCACCGTCATCCCAAGCTCGTGCGCCGATCCATGCCGATCCGCGGGACGCACGAGCACGAGCACGAGCACCACAGCCACGGCGCCGAGCACGGTCATTCGCATGGGCTCGTTGACGACAGCATCAAGCGCTCGCGTGAGGGCATTCGTACCGTCTCGCTCTCGCTCGCCGTCCTCGGTCTGACGGCAGTCGCTCAGGTCGTCGTGTTCATCGCCAGCGGCAGCATCGCCTGCTTGCCGACCTGATCCACAACTTCGGCGATGCGCTGACGGCCGTGCCGCTCGGGATCGCTTTCGCTCTCCGCTCCCAGCTAGCCGAGCGACGCGCCGGACTGGCCGTCGTCGCCGCGATCTTCATAAGCGCCTGTGTGGCCGGCGTCGAGGCCGTTGACCGACTCGTCCACCCCTCAGCACCTACGCGCCTAGCGGCGCTCGGGCTCGCCGGGGCGATCGGCTTTGCCGGCAACTTCATCGCCGCTCGCATACGCCTGAGCGCCGGGCAGCGACTGGACAGTCCCGCGCTGATCGCGGACGGGCACCACGCCCGCGCCGACGCCTACGTGAGCCTTGCGGTGATCGCCTCAGCGGCTGTCGTGTGGAGCCCCGGTCGCTGATCCGCTGATCGGCCTGGGGATCGCGCTCGTCATCTTGCGCATTACTTGGCAGTCGTGGGCGACCGTGCGCGGACACTCCCACTGACCGCAC
Organism: uncultured Solirubrobacterales bacterium; assembly: GCA_963715515.1. Taxonomy (GTDB): domain Bacteria; phylum Actinomycetota; class Thermoleophilia; order Solirubrobacterales; family Solirubrobacteraceae; genus Palsa-744. The sequence goes on along the minus strand of OY970249.1, from coordinate 1,998,894 downwards.
CGGAAGTTCAGCGACCCTTGAGGACTCCCTTGGGGAGCTTGACGCGGCGGGTGAGGATTTCGAGCCCCAGGATGACCGTGCGGATCACGCCGATTTGGCCGAGTAGCGCGATCGAGTCGGAGTGCCCGCGATCTTCAACTGTTCTGCCGTCCTCATTGAGACGGCTGATCGTGATGCCCCGGAGCACGACCGCGCGGCCGTGGTAGGTGCCGTTCAAGACCCACCGTGAGGCGACGCGGTTGCCCTCGGTGACTTGCTCCTCGACGCCCATCCGGTACGTCTTGAACAGCGTCGCGTAGAAGGCAAGCGACTCGCGCCCGCCCGCGTAGCCGTGAAAGGTCATGTCGTTGACGTGATCTACGAAGTCGGGGCTGTAGAACTCCTCCATCCTCGACACGTCGCCGGAGCAGACGATCTCGATGGCCTGTCGTGCTTGCGCTGCGTAGTCGTGCTCGGTTGCGTTGGTCATGCGATCGACAATACACGACAGAAATGTAGTAGCGTTTTGTTCATGGCAGGTAGGCCGAGAAAGACCGATAGCGGGCTCGCGCCACTTGAGTCCGAGGTGATGGGCGTGATCTGGCAGGCCGACTCGCCTGTCTCCGTGCGGCTCGTTCTCGACACGCTGAACAGGCAACGGGACGCGGCGTTGGCGTATACGACCGTGATGACCGTGATGAACCGGCTGGCCGCGAAGAACGTGCTTGCTCGCAGCGGCGAGCGACGCCGCTACGTCTACGAAGCGACCGCCGCGGATGCGGCCGGGCTCGCTGTCCGTGATGTGCTTCGCGCGCACGGGGATGCTGCTGTGGCGCACTTCGTAGACGAGGCGCGCGCCGACCCTGCGGTGCTGCGGCGACTGCGGTCTCTGCTCGCGGAGGACCGATGAGGCTCGATCGAGCGAACCGCAGTTTTCTCGCGTTCGTGAGCGTCGCCTTGCTGTTCGGCGCCACTGTTCTCTGCGGCGCGATCGGCGGGGTGCTCATGCCGTTGAGCTTGGCGCGCATCTCCCACGGTGGGCTCCTTGAGCTGTGGAGCGATCGGGGGTCGCTGCTGGCGCCGCTCGTGCTTTTCATGCTGATGGCGGTTGGCGTCGGGCTCGGTGCTCGCGCGTTCGTGCGGCAGGCGCTCGCTTCACGACTGCTGTCGCGTCGCGTGCGTGCCCTGACGAGCGCGACCCCCGAAGCGCTTGCGCGGGCAGCGCACCAAACCGGCCTCGTCGGTCGCGTGACACTCGTGGATGCGGCGGACTCGTTCTCGTTCGTCTACGGCTTGATGACGCCTCGTGTAGCGGTCAGCCGGGGACTGCTCGAACGCGCAACGGACGACGAGTTGCGCGCGGTGCTTGAGCACGAGCGCTACCACGTCAGCAACATCGACCCGTTGAAGGCCGCGACCGTGAGAGTGCTCTCGGAGGCGCTGTTCTTCTTGCCGGCGCTGGACTCGCTGCGCGCTCGCTATGTCGCCGGCCGGGAGCTTGCAGCCGATCGCCGCGCAGTCGCGCTCTGCGGACGCCGCCCGCTGGCCGGAGCGCTGCTCAAGGTCGTGCGCGGTCCCGTATGGAGTGAGCAAGCAGGCGCCGCCGCACTCTCAAGCCCGGAACTGCTCAACGCGCGCCTCCTGCAACTTGAAACCGGGTCTGAGCCAAGGCCCGAAGCACTCGACGCCAAGAGCCTGATCCTCTCGCTCGCGGGCGCCGCGCTGTTCGCCGTCGTATTCCTCGTGTCGGTGTCTTGCCTGGGTGGGACGCGGGCTGTCTACAACGCCACGGGGACCGGACTGATGGCCGCGACCGGACTCGACGCGCTCACCTGCGCCGCGCCTTTTGCCGGCGCGGGACTCGTGATCTATTCCCTGGTCGCTGTGCGGGCGAGCCGGCCTCTCGGGCGCTGAGCTAGCAGCACCCGTCCGCGCAGCCCTCACTGTCGGCACCGACGATCGGTGCGGTACAGCGCGCTTCTCCGCGCCAAGCGTTGCGTCCCTCCTTAATGGCGACGGCCGCGATCCCGAGCGCCGTTATCGGGTCGGCCCACCACCACCCGAGCAGCGCGTTCAGGCTGAGCCCGAGGAGCAGCCCGGCGGACAGGTAGGCGCAGAGCATCGTCTGTCGGCTCTCGCTCTTGGTCGCGGATGACCCAAGCTGCTCGGCGACCCGGGCCTTTGCGTTGGCGAGCGGGGGCATCGTCGCCAGCGTTAGGACTGACAGGCCGATCCCGAGCCAACTGACGGCGGGGTGATCTCCGGCGACGAGCGAGCGGATCGCCTCGACGGTGACGTAGGCACTGAGCAGATAGAAGGACACGGCGATCATCTGCTGCGCTCGGCGCTCGCTGATCGCGCGGACGCTCGCCAGCCGCCAGAGCACGACAAGACCCGCTGCTAGCTCGATCAGCGAGTCGGCGCCGAACCCGACGAGCGCGACCGAGCCGGCGATGACGCCGGCCGCGATGGCGACGCTCGCCTCGATGCCGTGCCAGCAGAGCCCGATCCACGCGAGGAGTCTCGCGCGGCGGACGAGCTGCGCTCGTGGGCTGCTCGCCGGGCTCGCTCGATCGACTTGCAGAATCGGTAGCTCGCCCGGCTTGGCGCTCACGCCGTCACCTGATCGGCGAGCACGACATCGACCAAGGCCCGGCTCCGGTCGGTCAGGTCGTACATGACCATCTTGCCGTCACGGCGCGAGCGCACGAGCCCGGCGGTGCGTAGCGCCCGGACGTGATGTGAGACAAGGTTCTCCGCGCGCTCGGCGATCCAACTCAGATCGCAGACGCATAGCTCGCCGCCGTCGCGCAGCGGACGGCGAGCGTCAGTCGCGTCGGGTCGGCCAACGCCTTTGCCCCGGCCGCAGAGTGCTCGGCGACCTCCTGACCTAGACGAGCTTGGCGAAGCTTCTCCGCGCGGGGAAGATCGAGACAGAGAAGGTCGCAGCGGTCATCGGCCATAGCTTCATCCTAACGACCGTTGATTTGTAAGCTGGATGCTGTGGACCTGCCGATGGCTCCGAGTTGTGCGCTTGACGAGGCCGGGCTGCGCCTACAGCTTGAGCGCTACCGGGAGGCAGGCCGCAACGCTCGGCTGATCGAGCGGACACCTCGCCGCCTTGTCGTAGACCTCCGCGACGATGTGGACACCGAGCTAGTGGAATGTCAGGCAACGTTTGCCGTGTTGATGAGTCTGCGTAGGTGTGGGTTGTTGGTGTTGTGGTTGCGCCAGTGGATGTATCGGCGGATGAGGCGGGCTTGGGTTGCGTGGTCGGGGTGGTCGGTGCCGGCGAGCGTGAAGTACCGGAGTGCTCGGAATTGCGCCTCGATGCGGTTCAGCCAGGAGGCGTAGTGCGGGGTGTAGGCCAGCTCGATGTTGTTCAGGGTGGCCCAGGCGCGCATCTTCTTGCCGTGGTGGGGGCTGAAGTTGTCCAGGACGAAGTGCAGCCTGGTTTCGGGCGGGTAGAGGGAGCGGATGTAGCGGCAGAACTCCAGGAAATGCACGCGGTCCTTGCGCTTCTTGATATGCCCGTAGAGCCGGTCACGCTCGACGTCATACGCGGCGATCATGTGCCTGACACCGTGCGGTCGCTTGTAGGTCGCACGAATCCGCTTCGGCTTCGCCCTGGGTGCCCAGCCCTTGCCGCCGGGCTGGGGTTGCAGGTTCAGCGGCCCGAACTCATCGAGGCAGATCACGACCGCCTCCCCGGCCTCGGCCAGCTCATACAGCTCGACGATCCGGTCGCGTTTGACCTTGAAGTCGGGGTCGGTCGAGCGTTTCCACGTCCTCACGGCTTGAAACCGGACGCTCTCCTCACGAAGGAGCTGACGCAAGCCCTCGTGGGAGATGTCCGTGACCACCCCCTCGGCGACCAGATAGTCAGCGAGCTTGGAGAGACTCCAAGTCGCAAACGGCTGATCGAGGTCCATGGGGTCGCTCAGCGCGATCCGCTTGATCTCCTGGCGCTTGGGCAGCGTGAAGGTCTGCGGCCGCCCGCCACGGTAGCGCGGATAGAGCGCATCGAACCCGTCCCCGTTGAAGTTATGGATGACCTCCCGAACCGTGTCCGGGTCGGTGAACACCACCTCGCTGATCGCAGGCGGAGACATGCCCTGTGCGGAGAGCAGCACGATCTGCGCGCGACGCCACGTCACGACCGACCCCGACGATCGCCGCACGATCCGCAACAGCCGGTTGCCCTCCTCGCTGGTGATCTCCCGCAACTGCACCCTGGCGGCCATAGCTCCTCCCCGGTCGAGTATCGATCTCGACCAAAGACTTCGCCGCCAGCACCATCACCCCTCGTTATGGAAACCGGCAAACGTTGCCGGGGAACCCACTAGTCGCGCAGACGATCGCGGTCGAGCGGGAGTGCTGCCCGTTCTTCGCGCTGGCCTGGGAGCCGGATCGGGGGCGGCTGACCGTCGCCGTCTCCGACGCGGAACACGAGCCCGCCCTGGATGCGATCGCCTTCGCCCTGAACCTATTAAGACGCGAGTGCGGCACGGCCTTGGGCGCCGGCCGTTCGGTCGCCGCCATCTCGAAGTAGCGCGCAGCGACGAGACACGCCACACAGTCGGCCGTCGCCGACGCGCTCGACGCCCTCCGAGCCAAGCGGCCCGCAGGCCACCACCCCGACGAGATTGTGGCGATGCTCGACGCCGTGCCCGACCTGCGCCCGGCGCTCAACGCCGCCAGCGACGAGGAGCTTGTCGAGATTTTCCGAGCCTTCGACTTGACGATCACCTACGACAAGCACGAGCAACGACTGCACCTCGCGGCGACGATCACGCCCGAGCTTCTGCCCGTCCTCTGCCCCAACGAAAGCGACCGCCCCGAGGGACGGTCGCAGATTAACGACATAGCGGGGGCAGATTCGAACCTGCGACCTTCGGGTTATGAGCCCATTCCGGGGGTGTCGTAGGGTGTTGCCAGGTCCGGCGATTTGGCTCTATTACTGAGGATTCAGCTTTCGCGCGATTTGCCGATGTCGTGGAATGGCGTGGGGCATGTTTGCACTTTGTTTGCACTTTCGAGCTTGCCGTCGAAGTCCGGCAGCGGACGAACGGCGAGCCATGTCTTGAGTGGGCCTACGTAGTCGCGGCGAAGCGTTCCTGCGGTTCACTCCCGGAGTATCAACGCGCGTTAAGCCATAAAGCAGGCATATCGTCAAGTTCTGGTATGTTGCGGGATCGTGCCAGCGGAGGATGTTGCGGAGCAATCCGTCGAAGTCCCCGAAGAGGCGAACAGGCTAGGGATGGCTCTGGCACTCGCTGGAGCGCTCGTCATGGCCGTAGCTGTGTTCTTGCCGCGCGTCCACAGGCACATTTTCGGGCGGGTCGCAAAGAACACGCTGATCCATTCCGGCAACGGCTGGCTCTTCATCGCCTTCGCCGTGCTCATCGCCACAAGCGTATATCGAATCCATAGGAACGCGGAGCGATACCGCTCTGCTGCGGCCGTTCTCCTCGTGGCGATCATCGCTACAGGCCTCGCCATCTATGACGGCACCGGCAAGCGTTTTGAGGGCAGCCCCGCGATCGTGGTCGTGAAGGGACCGATCACCGAGAAAAAGCTCGCCGAAATAAAAGACGACCCCGGCATAGGAATCTACGGAGCGGGCGTCGGTGGCCTCTTGGCGCTCATCGGTGGCGTCTGGATCATGGGTTGGGGCTACGGCGGCAAAGAAGAGTGGCGCAGATTCAAGGTCTGCCCAGACTGCGCAGAGAAGGCGCTAGCCGACGCGCAGGTCTGCAAGCGCTGTCGGCATCGCTTCGCATGATCTGATGAGCGCGCAGGCAGGCTGTGCGAGGATCGTCAGGTCGGTGTGTAGGTAGATCGACCTCGATCTTTGGGGGATGTGGTCTTTGTCTCGGGGTTTGCTCGGCTCTGGCCCTAACGATCCGGGGTTTCGCTAGACCTCCTAGCTCAGCCGTTCGACAAACTGTCGCGGCGTGATGACCTCAACGGCGAGCTGGTTGGGATCAATCGCCAGCAAGTCGAGATCGCCAGTGATGATCGCCTCGGCGCCGCTAGCCTCGGCGAGAGCAACGAGGTAGTCGTCGCGGGGATCGCGACACACGGTCGGGTGGGGACCAGGAGGATCGACCAGCAGGGTGGTCTGCGCGGCCAGGTCGGCCACGAAACGCGTCGCCTCGTCAGCCGAGACGTACTTCCGCAAGCGCGGTCGCGAGAGCACAGATGTGATCTCCCGCAGGAGCAGCGGCGAGGTGACCAGCTCGGCGCGACCGTCGAGCGCCGCGTCGAGGGTGAGCACCGACGGCGCCTGCGGAGAGCGGGCGATGGCGGCTGAGACGAGTACGTTCGCGTCCGCGACGACGCGCAGCATCAAGCAGCGTCGCGCTCTACACGAGCAGCGCGCAGCTCCTCGCGTACCAGCGCCATGGCGGCATCTTCGTCGAGATCGCTGCGCGCGCGAATGCGGGCAACCAGCGAGCGCAGATCGTAGGCGCGGATCGCGCGATCGACGATCTCGCCCTCACTGAGGTGGGCCTCAGCGGCGTGGGCGCGCAAGATCGACGCGACCTCCGCGTCGAGATCCACATTGACGTGCTGGCGAGAAGCGGCCATAGAAGAAGCGTACCGCGATGCCGCCGCCATATTCGCCCGACTCATGAAGCCGTCCCAAAGCGGCTCGCCGAGGTCGTTGTCGAGCAGGTGGACGTAGGTGTCGAGTGTGAAGCTGGCAGAGTGGTGGCCGAGCCAGCGCTGTACCTGCACGACATTCCTGCCTTCCGCAAACAGACGGGACGCGACGGCGTGGCGAAACGTATGGAAGCCTGCCCACTCGACGCCGGCTGCCTTGCACGCTGGCGCGAGCACTCTCGTGGCCAGATTGTCCGGGTCGAGGACCGTGCCGGTGGCCGTGCAGAACACGAAGTCGTCGAGAACGCCAAGCCAACGAGTGACGCCCACGACGGGCAGGTCATGTAGTCCGTCCTTCGACGTAGCTGTCGAGATCGTCGCGGTGCAGTAGAACGCGGCGGCCGTCGCGGCGAGGGTGGAGCTTGCCAAGGGATATGAGGTCGTAGATCCGGTCCTTGCGACAGCGCAGCCGCTCGGCGGCCTCGGCGACGTTCAGCCACGGCGAGACGGCCGGAGCGCCGGTCGGGATGAGAGCAGCGGCGCGCTCGGCTATCTCGACGAGTTGCTCGTCCGTGAGCCGGACGGTCAGCTCGATCATCGCTACGACCCTCCTTTCGCGACTCGCGATTTGCTATGGGCGGTGTTGCCCCTATGTGTCTATGACCGTGAGCACACGAAAACGGCCACCGACTTTCGAAAGACCGTCCAGCGGCATCCGTCCCGGAGCCGTCCGCGGCGTCCCACGGCAACACATCAGACATCGCGCCCAACCACAGAACGCGCATCCGTCGTCTTCGCCGTCGTCGCGTTCCCGGAGCGCCGCGCCGCCCAAAGGCCACCGTTGCAGACCAGATGCACAAGCGTCTGAGCGCTGTGTGATGACTGTGTGACGAACTCGGTGGCCGTTTCGTGCCGCTCACGGTCATCACTTAATGTGATGACTGCAGCGAGCATCCCGGCGGCGCGAGGCGGCGACTACGCCCGCTACCTGGAGGGCAAGACCGTCGCGCCAGAGCGCGGGGACTACTACCTGACGCCGGACGGCGAGATGACCCAGGCCCCCGGACGGTGGCTCGCCGACCCGCATACCCTCGAACATCTCGGCGTGCGGCCCGACGGTCCCGCGGATGGCGAGGCGTTCGTCTCGCTGATGGAAGGCCGTCATCCAGAGACCGGGAGGTGGTTGAGACGCGCAGGAGCAGACGGCGGGCGCGGCGGTGGGATCGACAGCGTCTTCAGCGCCCCGAAGTCTGTATCGGTCGTTTGGGCGCTCGGGGATCCGTGGCAGCGCGAGCAGATCGAGACCGCGCACGCCAACGCAGTCGAGCAGGCCGTCGCCTACATGCGCGAGCAGGTTCCGCTCGTTCGTCGTCGCTATGGCGCGGGGGTGGTCGAGGAGCCCGCGAAGGATCTGATCGCGGTCGAGTACCGCCACACAACCGCTCGTGGTGTCTCGGGCGCCAGCGCCCCCGACCCACAACTGCACAGTCACGTCGTCATCACCAGCGCAGTCCGCGAGGACGAGCGGATCGTCGCCATCGCATCCCGTCCCGTGTTTCGCGCCGCGGGCGAGGTCGGCGCTTTCTACCGCTCCGTACTCGCAGATGGACTCACCCGCGAGGGCTACCAGATCGAACAGGGCACTGGCAGGGGCGGCAAGTATTTCGAGATCGCAGGCGTACCCCAGGAGCTGCGGGAAGCGTTCTCCGGCCGCTCCAGAGAGGTGGCGCGGGCCGCCGACAAGTTCCGCGCCCGGTACGGCAGAGCACCCGAGCGCGGCGAGCTACGCGACCTCGCGCTCAAGAACCGTCGCGCCAAGCAGCTCACCACGCGCTTTGATCTCGAGAACGCCTGGCGAGAGACCGCCCGCCGACACGACTTCGGTCCCGACGGGGCGTTGCGGTTGCTTGCCGGTGAACGGCCATCCCCTACCCGCGGTCCGCTTCAGGACCGGATCGAACAGCGGCTGACAGAGCGCCACGCCGTTTTCGAGCCACGCGACTTGAGGACGGTCGCGTTGGAGCAGACCGCCGGAGAGCTGGCGCCCCATCAGGCGATCCAAGTCGCGGACGCGATGGTCGGTGACCGGCGCGTCCTGACCCTTGAAGGTGGCCGGATGACGACGCTCGCCGTCCGTGCGCAGGAGCAGGCGATCGAACGACGGACCGCCAGCCTCGCTCAACCCGCCGGACGAGATGTCGGCCACCATGCACGGGCGAACGCCGCACGTGAGGTCGCCGAGCGGATCGGCGCCCCGCTCACCGACGAGCAACAGAACACGCTCGCCATCCTGACGGGTCCAGAGCGCGCCGCCGCGCTCGTCGGCCCCGCGGGCACCGGAAAGGGCGTCGTGATCGACGCGACCGCGCGAGCGGAGCAACTCGCCGGACGCCAGACGATCGGGATCGCGGTCTCCGGGTCCACCGCCGAGCGGCTTGGAGCCGACAGCCCAGCACTGCAACGACAGACGGTCACCCTCGACGCACTCATCGCGCGAGCGAACACAGGCAGCATCCACGTTGGCCAGGCAACGACAGTGATCCTCGACGAGGCGGGCATGGTGGACCACTCACGCCTGGATGCGCTCACTGAGCTGGTCGAGCGTTCGGGCGCGAAGCTGATCGCCGTCGGCGATGGCAAGCAGCTCCCCTCCATTGGCCCAGGAGGTATGTTCGACCGGCTTGCCCTGCACTCGCCCACGGTCGAGCTGGAGACCATTCACCGCACGAAGAACCCCGATGAGCAACGAGCCTGGCAGGCGCTCCGCGCTGGGGAACCCGAGCGCGCGATGGCGCACTACCACTCCCGCGGCCGACTCCACTTCGCGGACACCCGCGACCAGGCGGCCGAGAGCGCCGTCCAAGACTGGGCAAAGCTCACCGAGCACCACCCCCTCCGCGAGGTCGCGCTGATCGCTGACGCCTCCAACACGGAGATCGACCGTCTCAACGCCCGCGCACAGCACCTCCGCGCCGAGCGCGGCGAACTCGGCACCCACGAACTCCCACTATCGAGCGTCCACTACGGACTACGCCAAGGCGACCACGTCGCGTTTATCGCCCAGCACCGGCCACCCGGAGAGGCACGTGTCGAGAACGGCGCCCGAGGCGAAATCACCGGGATCGGCCGCGACCGAACCGTCACGCTCGCACTCGACGGCTCAGGGCCGCTGCGAAGAACAGGGGCGACGCCGTGGGGATGCCCGGCACAGGGTTGGGAGTCTCTACGTGCCTGCGCGAGCGCTCGATCCCTGGAGCGAGGCCGGGGGCCCGCGAGACTCGACTCTTAGCCTGGCGCGGCTGGCAGCATCTCAAGCTCCCGTGCGATCACAGTCACGACTGACCCGAACTGCTATAGCTCGACAGCCTCCCTCCTGAACTCAGGCGGATAAACCCGCCTAACTCCAGAACCCACACTCCACAAAAGCAGGGGTAGATCCAGGTGTCCGTCAAACCGGGGGCACTCCAGTCCGTCAAACCGGGGGCACTCCAGGCTGTGGTCTTTGTGCGCCCGGCACCGTCGTAGGTAATGGTCGTGGTGCGGGTGCTCGATCCGTTGGTGTCGGTCGTCGTGAGCGGCTCGCCCCACACGTTGTAGGTGTAAGTCGAAACGGGCAGACTGGGCAGCCCGCTGGTTTCTGGCTGCTTGGCGGGCTGTTCCTGGCATGGCAGCGTCGCCCATTCAGCGTGGCCGCCGCACGCGGGGTACAACGAGTTCGCGCCGGCCGTGTAGTAGATCGTCTGAGTTGTGTGGGGTCCACCGCTGTTGGAGACCCATAGCTGTATCCGGTTGTGGCCAGCGTCGCTGACGTAGATCTTGCCTGACGACAGGACGTCAACGTCCGTTGGTTCGAGGAGCTGTCCATTGCCAGATCCGCTCGTGCCGAACGCAACGAGGAATGTGCCGTTCGAGCTGAACTTCTCAATCTGGTTGCCGCCATAGTCGGCCACATAGATATTGCCTGCTGAGTCCACACTGGTGCCACCGGGGAACTCCAGCTGGCCCTTGCCAGACCCGAAGCTGCCGATGCTCCTCACGAATTCCAGTTTTTCGTTGAACTCCTCGACACGACCGTTGTTGTTATCGCCGACGAGGACGTTAGTCCCAGAAACCGTTACCGAGTTGGGCCCCGAAAACTGACCATTACCCGATCCCGCGATACCAGCGCGACAACTGGTTGTGCAGACCTCCAGCTTCGCTTCACCGTTGCTCACTCCCCAACCGAACGTCTTGAGGAATACTCCATTTTCGGTGAACTCCTGCACTCGCTCGTTTTCGTAGTCGGTGACCCACACGTCGCCCTTGGAGTCGATCGCTACTCCTTCGGCTTCGTCGAACTGTCCGCCGGCCGTCCCTGCTTTCCCGAACATCCTGACGAGCGTTCCGGACAAGGAGAGCTCGACTACGCGGTTGTCGTATGCATCTCCGATATAGACGTTGCCTGTGGTCTGGTTGACTGCGACACCGAGGGGGTTCTCGAACTCTGTTTCGGTTTCGCTGCTCCCCCACTTGCCGTAGGCCCCGATGAACGTTCCGGTGCTCGAGAAGCTCGCGGTTACAGTCGTACCGCTCCCGGACGCCGCCTCGAATCCTCTGCGTGCTCAACAGCTAGCGGTAATCGTAAAGCTGTTGCGACGCGCCGCGACCGAAGCAGGGAACGCGCGAAAACTGGACGGAGCCGGATCGGAAGGGTTCTGAGCAATGGTCACTGAGCAAGCGGTGATGAGATTGGCGTTCCTCGGTCGGACCTCAGACGAGGACGCACAAGACCCCTCGCTGTCGATTCCTCGCCAGTTGCGCAAGTGCGAGGAGGAGACTACGCCGCTCGGCTACAGCGTCGTTGCCCATTATTGGGAAGTCGAAAGTGGACGCAAGTACCTTGACGCTCGCGGCACCAAGGGGAAGGACTGGTCTAGACCCTATGGCGTGGTCGCCCGGGTGGGTTGACTGTCGGAGGTGATGGCCGGACACTCCTCGCGGGGGTTTGTCTGGCCGGAGAGAAGGCTCCGGCTGACCCCATGAGATGAGGAGGTCCGGCCATGCCGGGAACGATGACGTGGGTTGGGCTTGATGTCCATGCCCGTTCGACGCATGCTGCGGCTATCGACACGATGACGGGCGAGCTGACGCGGATGCGATTCGGTCCGGGGTACGAGGCTGCGGTGGCGTGGCTGCTGGAGTTGCCTGGCCCGGTCAGGGCGTGTTATGAGGCGGGCCCGACGGGCTTCGGGCTGTATCGCGCGGCGACGGCGGCGGGGGTCGGAATGCAGGTGATCGCGCCGGGCAAGACACCGCGTGGTCCGTCAGATCGGGTCAAGACTGATCGCAAAGACGCCGAGTTGCTCGCGCGGTTGTTGCTGGCTGGGTCGTTGACGCGGGTCGTCGTTCCCCCGCTCGCAGTCGAGGCCGCACGAGAGATGACGCGCGCTCATGACGCTTGCCGACGGGATCTGATGAATGCTCGCCATCGTGTGTCGAAGATGCTGCTGCGTCATGGGATGGTCTACCCGAAGCCAAAGACCTGGACGGCGGAGCACCGCAGGTGGATGTCTGCCCAGCAGTTCGATGAGCCGGCAAGCAGCATGGTGTTCGCTGATCTGATTGCTGCCGTTGACGGGCTCACCTCTCGCAAAGCGGCGATCGCGCTGCGGCTCTCTGAGCTGGCGAGCGATGAGCGGTGGTGGCCGACTGTCGCGCGGCTGCGGAGTTTCAGGGGCATCGACACGTTGACCGCGTTCTCGTTGCATCTTGAGCTCGGCGCGGACTGGGAGCGCTTTGCGAGGGCGCCTGCGCTCTCGGCATGGCTGGGACTGACACCATCGCTAAACCAGTCCGGCGAATCCTCACACCAAGGCGCGATCACCAAGACCGGGTCGGCGCTCGCCCGCCGCCTCCTGGTCGAGTCTGCCTGGCACTACAGTCGCCTGCCCCGCCTCGGTGCGACGCTGGCCAATCGCCAAGCCGGGCAGCCCGAGCACATCCTCGCGATCTCAAACCGCGCGCAGCAGCGCCTCTACCGCGTCAACCGCACGATGCGGGCCCGCGGCAAGCCACACAACGTCACCGTCGTGGCGTGCGCCCGTGAGCTCGTCTGCTTCCTCTGGGCCGCCGCCACCGCCGACTAACCCCTGGCGACATCCTCCGGCCGGTGGGCCGGGGCGCCGGGCCATCAGCGGCCGGCACGCGCGAATCAGCTATGAGCACCACCCACGGGCGGCACGCTCGCTCCTAGACAGCGCAAGCCGGCAGCACGAAACCGGGCCCTGGGGTAACCAACCCCCGCATCATCAGACTGGCAACGCCGACACCGAGCCCGGCGTCCCGGCCCACCGACCACAACCCCCTCCGACGGCCCCCAAGCCGACGCGATCAACCACACCCACTTGACAAACACGACGCCATATCAGCTGACGTGCCCAGGGACGTTCAGAACGCTGTGTAGGTAGGTCCGGGCCTACCGAGAGGCTGTGGGTGTCAAAGCTCACCACCTCAAGGGAGGCCCGGAATGCCGCACCATAGAGCCCGCATGACCCCGCGTGGGCGGGAGATGGTCGTTCGTCGTGTCGTGGATGACGGGATGTCCTTCGCACAGGCCGCCGCGTGGGGGAACGTGTCGAAGTCCACGATCTGGGAGTGGGTGCGCCGCTGGCGAGCGGCACTCCCCTCAGAGCGAGAGTCCTTGGTGTGCCTGACGGAGCGCTCCAGTCGTCCTCGCCGTTCTCCCTCCCGGTGTCCTGCCGGGGAGGAGCAGCGGATCTGTGAGCTGCGCCGGCGAACTGGCTGGAGTCCCAGGACGATCGCGATGCTGACTGGGCGCCCTCACTCGACCGTCCATCAGGTCCTGCGACGCGGGGGCTGCTCGCGGCGGGGGCCATCCGAGCACCCAGCGGTCGTGCGCTACGAGTGGCCGTGCCCTGGGAACCTGCTGCATATGGACGTAAAGAAGCTCGGGAAGTTCCAGGAGCCCGGGCATGCGCTGACGGGTGATCGAACCCAGCGCTCCAGGAGGGCAGGCTGGGAGTACGTGCACTCGATCGTTGATGACTGCAGCCGCCTGGCGTACTCGGAGATCCACGACGACGAGAAGGCGCCGACCGTGACCGCGTTCACCCGCCGCGCACTTGACTGGTTCCTCGAACGTGGGATCGTCGCCGAGCGGCTGATGAGCGACAACGCGTTCACCTACATTCACAACAAGACGCTGCGCGAGCTGCTCTACCGCCGTCAAGTCCGTCACCTCCGCACCCGGCCGTACACACCCCGCACCAACGGCAAAGTCGAGCGCTACCAGCAGACCCTGCAACGCGAGTGGGCCTACGCCCTGCAATACGCCTCAAGCGACGCGCGCCGCGCATCGCTGCCACACTGGGTCAGCCACTACAACGAGCAGCGCACCCACAGCGCCCTCGGCAACCGCCCACCCACCCACCGCGTTCGGGACGTCACCGGGCACAACAGCTAGCTTCAATGTTCCCGTACCCCGCGACGGCGGAATCCAAGAGCTAATCCGCGACGCAGCAGCCGCACGGTTTGATGCCGTCATAGTCGAGAGCATCGACCGCGTATCTCGAATGACCGCGGACTCCACACGAATCGAGCAGGAATTGGAGCGCGCAGGGGTGGCCCTGTTCGCGGCCGACGAACCGATGCTGACCAACGCCACCGCGATCCTCACCCGCCGCGTCAAGCAGGGTATCTCAGAGTGGTACGTGCGCGACCTTATGGAAAAGAGCCGCCGCGGTATGGAGGAGAGCGTCAGGCAGGGATGGCACACGGGCGGACGCCCCCCATACGGCTACATACTAGAGGCGCACCCTCACCCCAACCCGAGCAAGGCACGCGAAGGCAGGCACAAGCACCGCCTCATCATCGACCCCATACGCAGCGAAGTCGTGTCGATGATCTTCGAGGACTACTGCATACGCCTAATCGGGCTAGGCTCAATCCGCGAAAAGCTCAACCGCAACCCGGACCTCTACCCGCCGCCGATCCCCAACCGCAAGGACGAGAACGGTCTACCGCACACATGGAGCAAGTCTGTCATTAACGCCATCCTGCGTAATCCAAAGTACACCGGCTTCAACGTATGGGGACGCCACGATAAGCGCCCCGGCCACCCGCTTATTCGACCCCGATCGGAATGGGTCTGGAGCGCCGAGCCTACACACGAGCCGATCGTGTCCAGAGAGCTGTTTGACATGGTGGAGGAGCAAGCGCAGAAAAACACCAATGCGATGAAAGCCGGGATGCCACGCACAGCAAGGACCCAAAAGACGCTCCCAGGACGCTTCTACCCGCTGCGCAGGCGCCTGCGCTGCGGGCTCTGCGGATACCGGATGGAAGGCAGCCACCAAAAGAACTCCAACTGGTATCGCTGCGCATACGTCTACCGTCGAGGCGCAGCAGCCGCCACCGTCACAAACCATCCCAAGGTTCACGGGATCAAGGAGGACAAGGTTCTCGGCCCCATCCTCGATTTTCTAGTCCGCCGGGTCTTTGCGCCGGATCGCCTCCAACTACTGCGGGCCGACCTCACCGCCGCGACCGCTTCGCCTTGGGAGGAGCACACCGCAGAGGTTCAGCGCCTAGACGCCGAACTGAGCAAGATCAACCGCTCCCTACGCGCCCAAACGCTCCGACTGGAGGAGCACGAGGACCCAACCCATCCAATCGTCGCGCTCGCCACTGAGCGCATTGTAGAGCTGAGCACCCGCAAGTCTGCCGTCACGGACGCGCTCAACGCGCTCAAGACGAAGCGGCCCGCCGGCCATCATCCCGACCAAATCGTGGCGGTGCTCGACGCTGTGCCGGACCTGCGCCCGACGATCGCCACAGCCACCGAGGAGGAACTTGCGGAGATTTTCAGCGCCTTCGACGTACAGATCGCCTACGACAAGGACCGCCAAGTCCTCAATCTCGCCGCGACGATCACGCCCGAGCTAGACCCTATGGCGTGGTCGCCCGGGTGGGTTGACTGTCGGAGGTGATGGCCGGACACTCCTCGCGGGGGTTTGTCTGGCCGGAGAGAAGGCTCCGGCTGACCCCATGAGATGAGGAGGTC
Source organism: uncultured Solirubrobacterales bacterium (assembly GCA_963715515.1). Taxonomy (GTDB): domain Bacteria; phylum Actinomycetota; class Thermoleophilia; order Solirubrobacterales; family Solirubrobacteraceae; genus Palsa-744. The sequence continues at coordinate 1,983,245 of OY970249.1, read as the reverse complement.
CGGCCATGCCGGGAACGATGACGTGGGTTGGGCTTGATGTCCATGCCCGTTCGACGCATGCTGCGGCTATCGACACGATGACGGGCGAGCTGACGCGGATGCGATTCGGTCCGGGGTACGAGGCTGCGGTGGCGTGGCTGCTGGAGTTGCCTGGCCCGGTCAGGGCGTGTTATGAGGCGGGCCCGACGGGCTTCGGGCTGTATCGCGCGGCGACGGCGGCGGGGGTCGGAATGCAGGTGATCGCGCCGGGCAAGACACCGCGTGGTCCGTCAGATCGGGTCAAGACTGATCGCAAAGACGCCGAGTTGCTCGCGCGGTTGTTGCTGGCTGGGTCGTTGACGCGGGTCGTCGTTCCCCCGCTCGCAGTCGAGGCCGCACGAGAGATGACGCGCGCTCATGACGCTTGCCGACGGGATCTGATGAATGCTCGCCATCGTGTGTCGAAGATGCTGCTGCGTCATGGGATGGTCTACCCGAAGCCAAAGACCTGGACGGCGGAGCACCGCAGGTGGATGTCTGCCCAGCAGTTCGATGAGCCGGCAAGCAGCATGGTGTTCGCTGATCTGATTGCTGCCGTTGACGGGCTCACCTCTCGCAAAGCGGCGATCGCGCTGCGGCTCTCTGAGCTGGCGAGCGATGAGCGGTGGTGGCCGACTGTCGCGCGGCTGCGGAGTTTCAGGGGCATCGACACGTTGACCGCGTTCTCGTTGCATCTTGAGCTCGGCGCGGACTGGGAGCGCTTTGCGAGGGCGCCTGCGCTCTCGGCATGGCTGGGACTGACACCATCGCTAAACCAGTCCGGCGAATCCTCACACCAAGGCGCGATCACCAAGACCGGGTCGGCGCTCGCCCGCCGCCTCCTGGTCGAGTCTGCCTGGCACTACAGTCGCCTGCCCCGCCTCGGTGCGACGCTGGCCAATCGCCAAGCCGGGCAGCCCGAGCACATCCTCGCGATCTCAAACCGCGCGCAGCAGCGCCTCTACCGCGTCAACCGCACGATGCGGGCCCGCGGCAAGCCACACAACGTCACCGTCGTGGCGTGCGCCCGTGAGCTCGTCTGCTTCCTCTGGGCCGCCGCCACCGCCGACTAACCCCTGGCGACATCCTCCGGCCGGTGGGCCGGGGCGCCGGGCCATCAGCGGCCGGCACGCGCGAATCAGCTATGAGCACCACCCACGGGCGGCACGCTCGCTCCTAGACAGCGCAAGCCGGCAGCACGAAACCGGGCCCTGGGGTAACCAACCCCCGCATCATCAGACTGGCAACGCCGACACCGAGCCCGGCGTCCCGGCCCACCGACCACAACCCCCTCCGACGGCCCCCAAGCCGACGCGATCAACCACACCCACTTGACAAACACGACGCCATATCAGCTGTAGAACCTGAGCACGTTGTTCATCCGGTCCTCCTTGGAGGCTGGTGGTGTCAAAGCCCCAGTCCCAAGGAGGAGCCGGATGAAGCTGCACGCTAATGCTGCACTGTCATTTAGGCAGCGCGAGCGGATGGTTCGTCGTGTTGTTGATCAGGGCTGGTCTGTGAGGGAGGCTGCTCTCGCTGCTGAGGTCAGTGCCCGAACGGCCGGGAAGTGGGTGGCCCGCTACCGGGTTGAAGGAGCCGCTGGGCTGTTGGACCGCTCCTCGGCGCCGCTGTTGGTCGCGAATCGCAGCGGTGAGAGCACCATCGAGGCGATTGCTGCCCTTCGTCGGCTGCGGTTCACAGGACCAGAGATCTCGGAGGTGCTCGAGCTGCCCGTCTCGACCGTGTCGGGGATCCTTCAGAGGATCGGGATGGGTCGTTTGGGGCGCCTCGGGATGGAGCCTGCTGAGCGCTACGAACGGACTGTCGCGGGGGAGCTGATCCATATCGACGTGAAGAAGCTCGGACGGATCCACGGCGGGGCGGGGAAGCGGATCACAGGCGTTCAGCGCAACCCAACGCAGACTCGAACTGATCGCGATGGGGTTGAGCGGCAGATCACCGGCTGGGAGTACGTACATATCGCGATCGACGACGCGACCCGTCTGGCCTACGCCGAGGTGCTCCCCAACGAGAAAGCGACCACAGCGATCGCGTTCCTGCGCCGCGCAGTCGCGTTCTATGAGCGCCACGGCATAAAGGTCCAGGAACTCTTGACCGACAACGGGTCTCCATACCGCTCAGCAGTTCACGCGATCGCTTGCCGCGCCCTCGGCATCCGCCACCTACGCACCAAACCCCGCCGGCCCCAGACGAATGGGAAGGCAGAGAGATTCATCCGCACCATGCTCGCCGGCTGGGCCTACGGCGCGATCTACCGCAACAGCCAAGAACGCACAGCAGCCCTTGACGGCTGGCTATGGACCTACAACCATCGAAGACCACACCAAGCCATCGGGCGACAGACACCCATCACCCACACGAACAACCTGCTCGGGTCTTACAGCTAGCGGCCGTTGTATCAGCCGAAACGCAAGATCAAGCCAACAAAAACGACCACCCCGAAGGACGGTCGTGGGATAACGAAGTAGCGGGGGCAGGATTCGAACCTGCGACCTTCGGGTTATGAGATCGCAGCGGGTAGGTCGGGTACGGTGGGGATGCCCGGATCTATTGGGGTTATGGGTGGTTCGCTCAGGCCAGATTCGCTCAAATTGGAACAACGAATGGAACAATGGCGTTGGGGCTGGCGCGTCGCGCCTGCTACCTCTCGTCGCCCAGCAGGCGCTCCGACCAGTCGCGTACGACCGACACTTGTTCCCGCACGGCGGCGCGATCAAGCACTTCCTCAAACCGGCTCTCATACCGCGCGGCGACCGCCCACGGCGTCAGTTCCTCGATCTGCTCGCGACCCTCGGGAGGAGCGATCCCGTGATGCTCCAATAGGGAGGTGAGATAGCCGATGCTGTGCGTTCGCTCGTAGTCAACCTCGTGGAAGGCAAGCACCGCCTTCAAGCGCTTCTCGGTGGCCTGCTGAGCGTGAAAACCGAGTATGTCATCGGGTACGTCGGGATCGTCGAGCAGCTTGGCGAGGACCGATTCATCGCCCTCCGCCTTGCCCACCAGCAGCAGCGCAAGCTCTCGTGCCTCAGGACTCGGCAACGACCCGTCCCTCGCTCATGGCCTCGTGGATCATCGTGCCCTTGACCGACCCCCACTTCCGCGCGTGCTCCTCGCTGGCGACCACCACATCGGCTGGGATCAAGAGGCGCCCGAGGATCCTGCCAAGGCGCACCATCTCCCCAAAGCGATCGTCAACCTCCCGCTCGATCACCAAGAAGTCGAAGTCACTTCGATCGTCGCCATCGCCGCGAGCGCGCGATCCAAACAGGATGACCTTGGCCGGAGCGGCTGTCGCCTCAATCAGGGCTCGTCCGGCGCGCTCAATCATCACCCCGTCAGCAGTGGCGCTCATCGTGCTCGCTCCTGCGCGGCGCTCTCGTCCCGCAACGCAGTCTCGGATGTGCTGAACGCGCGCTCAACCAATTGCGCTCCGTTGGTCGGGTCGGGAGCGTAGTGGCGGTAGATCTCGGTTGTCTTGGCGTCGGCATGGCCCATCCACTCCTGGATCGCGCGCAATGGAGCGCCGGCGGCCGCCATCTGCGTACCGAACGTGTGGCGCAGCTCGTGGAAGGTGATCTCGCGCACGGCCGCCCGGGCGATGGACTCACCGAAGCGCTTTCGCATCTTCGACGGATCGAGCACGTTGCCGGTATGGGGATGGCAGAAGACGAGATCATCGTCTGTGCGGTAGGCCGAGTGCTGGGAGTGAAGCTCTAGCTCTCGCGCCAGACGGTCGGCCATCGGCACCGAGCGCCCCTCGTGGGACTTAGGGCTGTCGAACTTCCCGCGGGTGAAGTTGTCGGCGACCCGAATCCGGCCCGCCAGCCAATCGACGTCCATCCACTTCAGCGCCAGCAGCTCGCCCTGGCGCAGGCCGGTCAGAGCCGCGGCCAGGTAGAGAGGCCGCTCTACTGAGCCCAGCGGATCATCGGGGACAGCGCCTATGAGTTTGTCGAGTTCGCGGGGCTGTAGGAAGCGGATGCGCCGGTGTGGTGAGTGCGCCTTCTTGGGGCGATCTACGTGCGCAACCGGATTGGTCAGAACCCAGCCGCGCTTGAGCGAGAAGGCGAAGACGCCGTGGAGGAAGTTCAGGTGGTTCTGGACCGTCTTGCTCGACAGGCCGTCTGCGCGCTTGCTCTCCAAATAGGAGGCGACCCTGGCCGGGTCGATCCTGTCGATCGGTGTCTCGGCGAAGAATCCTTCGAGGTGTCCGCGCAGGTAGCCGCGGTAGTCCTGGATCGTCGAGCGCTTGCGATCCATCACGTGCTCCAGGTGATCGATGTAGAGCGCACCGGCATCGGCAAGTGTCTTACGCTCGGCGGTGGCGAGTACGAGGTCGTGGTCGATCCGTTTGCGAAGCTCGCGCTCGGCCTGAACCCGCGTCAGACCGCTCGTGCTGGCCTGTGAGCGCTTGGGACCGATCTTGCGCTGGACTCGCCTCGTCCCAGCCCGCCACGAGCCATACCAGCTCTCCCTGCCCGTCTTGTCCTTGTAGACGAAGAGACGACCGCTGCCATAGGAGCGCTTGGTCATGACCGCCCGATTGTAGGCGGCGGGGCGGCCGGCGAGCATCGGAGTCGAGGCCGGGCGACACCGGGGATGCGGCGCGGGGCGCATGGGCGTGCGGTCAGGCATGGGTGTTGTCCGTCAGCCACTCCTCCAGCATTCGTTGTGTGAACCGGATATGGCGGCCGACCCGTACGCACGGAAGGCGACGAGCCCGCACAGCTTCGTAGATCCAGCTCGTCCTCACGGAGAGCAGTCGGGCTGCCTCCTCCGGTCGCAGCAGTGGGTCTTGCAGTCGCGCACTCTGCAGATGAGAGATGGACGGCTCGTTGGTTGACTTCGTGACGGGTGTCATGTTGTTCCCTTCGGAAGCTCGTGGTTTGTTTGTGCTGTCTCGGTTAATGACCGCCACGCGCGCCAAACGGCCAACGAATTGATCAACGGCCGCCGCGAGCCGCGTCCCGCTCGGGTGCGCGATCGAGATTCCGCGTGGTACGGGTGAGCCAGCGCGCGAGGCTTGGCGGGCGCATCCGTCCGAGATCGAATCCCGACCCCCAGCGCGAATCGGGCAACTCGGGGTGCGCGAGGGAGGGTGTTTGCGCGCGGCTCTGGCGCATCCTGTGGGCGAGCTGCATGACGCGTCGCTCGTCCTGGCCTTCGGCGCCGAGCTCGTCGCGGGCAAGGAACCACTCGGTGGCATGGCGGGCGCGGCTGGCCTCGACGTAGGCGGTCTCCTTGCTGGTCTGCCAGCCGCCGGTAAGCACGACGGAGCGCTCGACGGTGGCGCCCTGCTGGCGGTAGACGTGCTGGGCGTAGCCCAGGCGCAGGGACTCCAGATCCGCGCCGGCGAGCCCGATCTGGCGGTCGGAGCCGTCGAGCGTGATGGTCAGGGCGCCGTGTTCGTCGATGTGTGTGACCTGGCCGCGGGCGCCGTTCTCGACGCGGGCTTGTCCTGATGGCCTGTGTTGGGCGGTGAATGCGATCAGGTCGCCTTCGCGAAGTCCGTAGTGCTGGTGGGGGAGTGGGATCTCGCGTGGGCCGAGTTCGCCGCGCTCGGCGCGGAGGTGTTGGGCGCGGGCGTTGAGCCTGCCGATCTCCTGGTTGGACGCGTCGGCGATCAGCGCGACCTGGCGGATGTCGTGGCGTTCGGTGAGCGATGCCCAGCGCTGTACGGCGGCCTCGCCGGCCTCGTCACGGGTGTCCATGAAGTAGAGCTGGCCGCGTGCCTGGTAGTGAGCCATCGCGCGCTCGGGTTCCCCGGCGCGCAGCGCCGCCCAAGCCCGGCGCTCGTGCGGGTCGCGGGTACGGTGGATGTCGGCGAGCTCAGCGACGGGCGCGTGCTCGGCGATGCGGTCGAACATGCCGCCGGGCCCGATCGAGGGGAGCTGCTTGCCGTCGCCAACGGCGATCAGCTTCGCCCCCGAGCGCTCCATAAGCTTCGTGAGGGCGTCGAGACGCTTGTGGTTGACCATCCCGGCCTCGTCGAGGAACACCGTCGTGTCCTGGCCGACCTGAACGGTGCCTGTGTTCACGCGAGCGACCAGTGCGTCCAGCGTGAGCGTGCTTCCAGCAAGCGCGGGGCTGTCCGCGCCGAGTCTCTCGGCGGTTGAGCCAGATACGGCCACGCCGATGGTGTCGCGGCCGGCGAGCTGCTCTGCGCGTGCGGCCGTGTCGATCACGACGCCCTTGCCGGTCCCGGCAGGGCCAACGAGAACCGAGACTCGCTCAGGCCCTGTCAATGTTCGCAGCGCTTGCTTCTGCTCAGGGCTCAGGTGACCGGCGATCCGCTCGGCGACCTCCTGTGCGGCCTGGGTTCTGGCGGCGTCGCCCACATCCCGCCCGGCCGGCTGGGCAAGCATGGTGATCCGCCGCTCGATCGCCTGCTCCTGGGCGCGAACGGCGAGCGTGGTCATCCGTCCGCCTTCCAAGCTGAGGACCCGCCGGTCACGAACCATTCCCCGTGCGATGCCAAGCGCCTCATCCGGTCCCATCTCCCCGGCGGCCTGCTCCAGCACGACGCTGCGCAGGTCGCGCTCCTGAAAGACGGCGTGGTGCTCGGTCAGGCGCGCCTCCACGCGGTCCTCGACCGACCGCTCAGACCGGCCGCGTTCGGGGCCGGCGAGCAGCCGCAGCGGCTCATCGGGGCCGAACCCGTAGCGGCCGCCGGTCTCCGTCCAGACACGCTGCAGGTCGCTCCGGGTGGTGAGGGTCTTGGCGCGGCGATTCTCGAGCGCCAACTCGCGCAGCTCCCCACGCTCAGGCGCACGGCCATGTCGGGCACGGAACCGCTCCGCTGCCTTGGCGACCTCCCGGCTGCGACCGGAGAACGCTTCGCACAGCTCCCTCGGAACCCCGGCGATCTCGAAGTAGCGGCCGTCCTTTCCCGTCGCCCGCTCGATCCCATAGCCCTCGCGTGTCAGCTCGCCGGCGAGCGCCGAGCGGTAGAACGCGCCCAGCTCCCGCGCGCTGCGAAATACCGGCCGTGAGGCGACCGCGACGAACCGCTCGTCCTCGCGCACCGCGCCGGTGATCACGACGTGGCTGTGCAGCTGCGGGTCCGGGGCCTGCGCGCCCGAGACGCCTCTGGCGGTCGTATGGCGATACTCCGCCGCGATCACATCCCGCGCGGGCTCCTCGACCACCTCGCCGCCATAGCGGCGACGGACAAGCGGCACTTGCTCACGCATGTAAAGGATCGTCTGCTCGACCGCGCGCCCGTGCGCCGCCTCGATCCGCTCCCGCTGCCACGGGTCACCCAGCGCCCACACGGCAGACACGGACTTCGGAGCGCCGAACGTCACATCGATCCCGCCACCCCGGCCACCGCCGGCGCCTTCCCGGCGCAGCCACTGGCCCGTGCCGGGGTGGCGGCCCTCCATCAGAGCGATGAAGTCCGCACCATCCACCGGACGGCCAGCCGTGATCCCCAGGCGGTCGAGCGTCTCCTCGTCAGCGAGCCAGCGGCCTGGGGCCTGCGCCATCTCCCCATCCGGGGTCAGGTAGTAGTCCCCGCGCTCGGGCTCGACCGTCTTGCCCTCCAGGTAGCGGGCGTACCCGCCGCCCCGGGACGCACCTATGCTCGCCGCCGTCATCACATGGTTAATGACCGTCAGCACGCCGGAGCGGCCAACGAATTTGCACAGTAAGCGCACAGCAACAGCATCCTTGTGCATCTGGTCTGTGGTGGCTGTTGGAGCGAAGCGACTCGGCTGCCGAGCCCGCGGGAGGGGGACGGTTGTGCGACAGGCTGGTAGCGGCTGACAGGATGGGGTGACGCGGTATCGCCGATGCGACGCAGATCGTGTTGTGGGCGACGGATCGGGTGGTGGTGGGCTGGCGTCGTCGTGACCGCAAGGCGGCCGAGGCTCTCAGCTGGTCGCTCAGGGTCGCCTGTCCTGGAGCCCTCTCCGGCGGAGATGACGCGATGTGGCCACGATCCCGTTCCTGAACCCGTGCTCGTGTCGCTGCTCACTGGAGTCCAGCGCAGATGCTGGGTCGAGTCGATTCGACCACAGGCGCAACGACCTCACGTGGAAAGGTCCTCAAGCGGCATGAAATCGCGTCGTTTCGTCACCGAGGTCTGCGGGCCATGCGCTGCCGTCTCTGTCGTGAACCTGAAGCCCTGTGTCGGCGCCGCGCCCCTCGCTCCATGCGGCGCACAGTACGGGTAAGCAGTTGTGCGTAATGATCGTGCTCAAGCTTCGGCCATGCGAGCAGGGATGGTGCGTCGGGGTCACCGGCGGACACTAGGCCCAGTGTGCCGGGCTCGGCGTCAGCGGATTCATGCACGCGGAGGAACGCTGCGGACGTCCGCCGCGAGAGGGTGTCTAGAGCATCGACGTAGATGATCCAACGCAGACCCACATCGTGTCGCGAGAGCACGAATGTCCGTGTCAGTCCGGCGAGGGAGAAGGCAGTCAGCTGGCCCGGGTCAGCCAGCCCGCGATCGCTGGGCCCAGTTACCAGCACGCGATCGTCTACTGCGCCGATCTCCCACAGGAGTCCCTGTGCGCCCGCATGGATCGGGTGGTTGGCCATCTGGTAGTAAGGGCGAAGGTGATCCTGGCCGGCCAAAGCCTCCAGATCCCTGAAAGTGAGACGCCTGCTGTCTCCCTCCTCGTTGGCCCAACCGTAAGCCTCCCGGAACCCTTTGCCGTATCTCGTGAGCATCCCGTCGTGGCGCTCTCGAATGCCGGCCAGCACGTCGGGCTCAATCGGATCGAAGCCCAAGTCTCCGGCGCGACGTTGGTACTCCTGCACCTGTCGCCATCGGCTTACGGCGTCGTGGTCGAGATAGCGACGAGCCGGCTGTTCTCCTCCGCTGCCGACGACAGCGGCAACGACTGTCGCCTCATGCAGAGTCCGCCATCGCGCCATCGCGCCGGATGCGAACCCGTGCTCAAGTAGGCACAAGATCTCTCCTACCACCGCAAGTCCGCGGGCATGTAGTCGAGCCAGAACCTCGTGCAGGGGGTTTCCAGCCGCTGCATCATGGAATGTCCTGCCGGCCTCCCAAGCGACCTCGTGGAGGATGCGAAGATCGTCAAGTGCTGCGTTCCACCGCGTGCCGAGAGTCACCGTGAAAAGGTCGTTTAGCTCGCGGCGATGTTCAAGGACAGCCGGTCGCTGCAAATCGAGGCTCTTGACCCCGAGCTCCGCTGCAAAGGCGAACGATCCGTCGCTGAGCCGCCGGACTTCGGCGGCACGCATCCGCCTTGCCGTCCAGCGGTGCGAGCGCTGGACCGCCTCATATGTGGCCTCGATCGCGCTGGCCACGTCCTCGGGCTCGCCCGGGGTTGTCGCAGTAGCCGCGATGACCAGCATGCGGTAGTCGCGGACGAGTCGGGCGACGGCAGCACGGCGCAGTTCGGAGCGGCGGGGAAGGCGCCAGCGACGCTTCATACGCGTCCTACAGTCCGGGTCTGCCAGCAGCGCGTGCCTGCTCAAATGCCCAGTCCGTCGCCGACAGGAACATCTCAAGCGCCTTGGCATCCGTCAATGCGGCAAGCGGAATGCTCGGGCGCTTGTCGAGTCCTGCGTCGGATATCTCGACACCAGGGATCGAGTTGAGCTTCTGTTGGAGCTCAACCCTCAACTCGGGGGCGTCGAAGGGCGGGCGCCGCAGCATCCATTGAAACTGGATCTCAACCCTGCCATAGGTGTAGAGAGCAAAGGGAAAAAGGTATGCCGACGCATCGTCAAGCCCAGCCTGAAACGACCCATCCTTCTGGCCGGACCCGAACCACAAGCGAAGGTCCCCGCGGCGCTCGGCCCACTCCAACATGTCTCGTGCGACGTCCCTCTCGGCCTTACCCCTCTTGCTCTCGAGCTCGTGAAGCACCGAGTCGCGATCCCAACGACGACCCTCAGGGCGGCCCTTGGCTTGACGCGCCGCCTCAGTCTGCCCAATCAGCCTCGGCACCAGTGTCTGATGCTTCCCGTCTGCGTTGAACGTACTGCTTGATCTCGATCGCCAGGACCTGGATTGTTGTCATTTGCTCGTTGAGGAACTCGACGATCCGACGCAGCTCACTCGGTATCTCATCTCCGACGAAAACGAGCCGCAGCCTGCCCGCTGCAAGGTTCGTTCTGATGCGCTCCCAGAACCCATCAGCGTCTTCGTCTGACGACAAGAAATCGGCGAGTACGCTCGCTGCATTGGTGCCCCGCTTCTCGCACCCAGCCTCGAACGTCGCCCTCAACCGATCCAGGCGCCAGTAGACCACCGCGTTCGCCGCGTAGTCGAGCATCTGGCCGACAACCTCGCGGCGAATCCGCGTGTCCGAACTGCGCTTGACCTCGACCAGGGTCGGCACTCCATCCTGATCGACGAACAGATGGTCAACTGACCACCGCCCCGTACCGGACGCATCTGACGCGAGGCTGACCTCCCGTGCGATCAACAGCCACCGCGTCGGCTCACCGCCGTCTCGATCGTCAGCAAGAAGCTCGGGATAGTCCTCAAGCAACTTCTGCAGGATGTCCTCCGTCGCGTATGGCTGCTCCGCCATCGCGATCAGCTCATCACCCTGCCTCAGATAGACACCCTCAGCCATAAGCGAATCAACCGTACTCTGGATGGCCCATTCAGGGGCTCAGCCAGGCAAAGCTCGCCAAGCGCATGGGCACGAGCCACTCGGTGATCTCACGGATCGAAAGCGGGCAGCACCCAACACCACGCCGACACTCCGCAGGATCGCCTCTGCGCTGTTCGGCGGCTCCTGGCGTCCCCGAGCGACCACCCTACTCTCGCGGGCACTCGGGACGTCTGATCTTCAAGGCTGGTCGGCCGTCGGATACGGTGTGCCTCGTGCCTGAGCACTACGAAGATTTCGATGACAACCGAGTGAAGCACCTCGAAATGATCCAAGGTGTCATCGCGCGGCTCGGAGGCAACTCGTTCCTCGTGAAGGGCTGGGCCGTCACGGTGTCTGGAGCCTTCATGGGGTTTGCCATCACCGGCAAGGAATGGGAGCTCGCAGCTGCCGGCCTGCTGCCCGTAGCGCTCTTCTGGTGGCTGGACGGTTACTTTCTTCGCGCAGAGCGACTCTTCCGTGGTTTGCACGAGGCCGTCCGCACGAGCGACGAGATAGCGCCCTTCTTCATGGCGGCCACCCGGAAGGATCTGGCGCTCGCGCAGCCGACCAAGGCGTCGTGGAAAGAAGTGCTGTTTAGCTTGACGCTGATCGGCTTCTACGGTGCACTCACGGTCGCGGCGCTGATCGTGATTGGCGCTATCGCAATCTGAGAAAAGGCTCAGGTACTTGGCGGCTGGCATGCGGCACGTATCTGCTCGGCCGCCTCGCGCTTCAGCTCTCTTCGCATCGGCGTCTTAGGCGGCCAGATATGGCCGAAGCCGTCGTCCTCCCAGCGAGGCACAACATGTAGGTGGAGATGGGACACCGTCTGCTCGGCGGCTGCTCCAGCAGAAGTGATGAGATTGAGCCCGTCGGGCTCCAGCGACGACTTGATGGCGCGGCCAACGCGGATGACCGCCTCCATCAGCTCGCCAGCCGTGTCGGTGCTCGTCTGCCAAAGATCGCTCACGTGCTCGCGGGGAATGACGAGCGTATGGCCCGGGGTTGCCGGCTCGGCCGGGAAGAACGCGACCCAGGCCTCGCCCTCGCACACGATCTCGGCCGAGCCCTCACCACGTGCGATGGCACAGAAGGCGCAATTAGCCGAGGCCGTCACCCTGTGAACTCGTTACGAATTTTGATTCCCTCCTCGACCATGCTCGGAAGGTTGCGCTCGACCCATTTGTAGACGCCCGAGCTGGTGCTGGCGGGCGGGTCATAGACGGGTACGAGCAGGTTCATCCTTCTTTTGCGGCGACCGACGGTGAAATGCCGGAAGGGGTTCGTGCCTTTCGCGGATTTCCTGTTGTTCATGTCGGCGAGGTTGTGGATGAACAGGCCGATCAGCCCGCGTCCTTCTGTCCAGGCCTTCTCGATCTCGTACTGCACCCATTCGCGTTCGGCGGTGCGTTTGCCGATCAGGACGACGACGCAGGACTTGCCTTCCATCTGCTCGTCGATGTATTTCTTGATTCCGCGTTTGGTGCCGCCGGTGACCTCCTCCCACCGGTTGGATGTGAGTATGGGCTGTCCGGCGAGTACGCCCATGTTCTTGACCTGCTGGACACGGACGGCGTCTCGCTCGTAGTCGAAGCTGTAGAAGACTCTGCGCGCCACGATGCTGGCCCCCTGTCAGCCTTTGAAGGCTTTGCGCAGGGTGATTGCGCTCTCGACCCAGTCGGCGATGTTCGCTTCGATCGTTTTGTATCGCTCTTTGCTGGTGGCGCCGGCGGGATCGTAGGTGGGGGCGTAGCTGGTCAAGGGTGTCTTGCTCTCACCGACGGTGTACCCCTCGAACGGGTTCTTGCCTTTGGTGGTGGTGTTGCCGTCCATGTCTGAGAGGCCGTGGATGTGGATCCCGAGTAGGCCCTTACCGTCGGCCCAGCCCTTCTTCAGCTCGTGTTTGACCCAGCGTCGTCCGGCGGTCTTGGCGCCGATCAGCACGACGACGCATGACTTCCCGGACATCTTCTCCGCGATCCATTTTTCGATCGCCTCATCGCCGCCTTTCTTTACCTCCTCCCACTCGTGTGTTTTGAGGATGGGCTGTCCTGAGATGGCGCCCATTTTCGTGACGAGCTGCACGCGGTGTGAGTCATCGGCGTAGTGGAAGCTGTAGAAGACGCTGCGTGCCATCGGTTGCACCTCCTGGTGCTGTAGCTGCTTGATTTGCGTTCGCGTTGACGGGCATCGCACTGCGGGGTCAACCGCTGACCGTCTTGGCATAGACAATCAGAGAGCCCGGACGTCAAAACTGGCCCCGCCGGGCGAGGGTGACGAAGCCCCGCCCGGCGGGAAAGCTGCGAACGCATGGCAGCCCCATATTCGTATGTCCTGGGGCAGACGGAACCGATCAGCGCCTCAGCTCGCTCCCAACGCGCCGACCCTGGTTCCTCGGTACTCCTTAACCTGGATCACCTCGCCGGCAGCCGGCGGCCAGCGACCCTCAGTAGCCCGACAGCCTTGAGCCTACGGCCATCGCACAGCTTGGTCCCACAAGCCGCGGACGCCTTACGACCGAGTCGCCCGCAAAGATGGTCCCTCATGCGCGTCCAGCCCCCCAGATGCCTCCCAGCGACCCCTGACGAGGCGGCCTCATGACCGTGCGCCTCGAATGGGACGGCAAGCCCGAACACGTCGAGCGACTCCACCTCCCGTTCCAGACCGTCGAGACGATCAACGAGTCTCGAGCAACGCGCGAGCGGGACACAGGTGCGCTGTTCGGCAGCGACACCCCTCATGCAGCCGATCGAAACCAACTTATCTGGGGGGACAACAAGCTGGTGCTGAGTAGCCTGCTCGCCGACTTCGCCGGGCAGGTTGACCTCGTCTACATCGATCCACCTTTTGCTACCGGCGCTGACTTCTCCCATCACGTCAGCGTCGGGGACGTCAACTGGGTCAAGGCACCATCGATCCTCGAGGAGCACGCCTACCGCGACACATGGGGCGCTGGATATGACTCGTACTTGACAATGCTGTTCGAGCGACTCACGCTCCTGCTCGACCTCCTCTCACCTACCGGGAGTATTTATCTCCACCTTGATGCGCGTGCAGCCCATTACGGCAGGCTGCTACTCGATGAACTCCTCGGACCTGCGGCGTTTCAGAACGAAATCGTGTGGCGGCGTGCGAATACTCACAACGACCCAGACGGTTATGGGCGCATCCACGACACGCTGCTCTACTACCGTCGGCCCGGAGGAACGTTCAACCCTGTCTACGGTGCCTACCGGCAAGAGTATGTCAACCAGGCGTATCGCCACGACGATGGTGACGGACGGCGATACCGACTTCTACCGCTGCACGCGACGCATGTGTACAGCAGCAAAGATGACAACACCCGGCGCTTTGGCGACAAGGTCCTTCGGCCACCTCCAGGCAAGTATTGGAGGTGGAGCCAGCAGAAGATCGACGATGCGCTCGCGTCCGAGATGATCGTTCTGTCCAAGAACGACATACCCCAGTACAAGAAGTACCTCGATGAAGCCGAGGGCGTACCGGCACAGTCAATATGGGACGACATGAAGCTACTCGGGCGACCGGAAATGCTTGGGTACCCAACCCAAAAGCCCGAGAGTCTGCTCGAAAGAATTATCGCGGCATCCTCCAACGAGGGCGATCTCGTTCTTGACTGCTTTGCGGGATCCGGGACGACCCCCGCGGTAGCGGAGAAGATGGGTCGCCGGTGGATAGCCTGTGATCTCGGCCGCTTTTCGATCCACACAACCCGCAAGCGACTCCTCAACATCCCGGACTGTCGCCCGTTTGAGATTAAGAACCTCGGCGCCTATGAGCGTCAGCGCTGGCAGATCGAGTCGGGAAACGGCGCGTTGCGCGCGTACCTCGACACGATTTTGGCTTTCTACAATGCCGAGCCTGTCGAGGGATTTATCCACCTCCATGGCCGCAAGGCCGAGCGAATGGTCCATGTCGGCGCGACTGATGCTCCGGTCACAATCGACGAGACCGAGGACGTCATTGATGAGATGGCCGACAACGGGATCGAGGCGTGCGACCTGCTCGGCTGGGAGTGGGAGATGGGTCTCCACGACACGATCACCGAGCGGGCACGAAGACGCGGCCTCGACTTGCGTCCGCGCCAGATCCCGCGCGAGGTCATGGAGCGCCAGGTCTCCGAAGCCGACGCGGTGCGGTTCTTCGAGCTGGCCTTCGTCAACCTCGACGTGCGCCGCAAAGGGCACGAGGCATGCGTGGTGCTCAAGGACTTCGCGATCCCAAGCGAGGATCTCATTCCACAGAAAGTACGTGAGAGCATCGCGTCGTGGTCGGATCTCATCGACTACTGGTCGGTGGACTTCGACTTCAGCGACGAGGTGTTTCACAACGAGTGGCAGGCCTACCGCACACGCGAAGACCCCACGCTTGCAACACAGAGCGACTGGCACGAGTATCCGAAGGCCGGCAGCTACGCCATCGTCGTAAAGATCATCGACATCTTCGGCAACGACACGACCAAGCTGGCCGAGGTTCGCATCAAATGAGCCCGGAGGAGCCCACGGCTCCGGCGAGCGACCCGTACGCCCTCCCCGAGCGGCGCAAGCCCAGCGAAGGCACCTACGCAGTGAACGGAGTGCGGGCGCATGTCGATGCCTGGCGCGCACAGGAGTATCCGGGAGCCTCAGCCACCTCTCGGCGACTGCTGAGCTTCTGGTTCGCTGATGAGCATCGCTCCGATGACGGTCAGCCATTTCGCTTCTATTTCTGCCAGCGCGAGGCCGTTGAGACGTTCATCTACTTGACCGAGATCGAGCCGGTTCGTGCGTTGGCGGACCTCCTTGAGTACGCCGAGCACGGGATGACGATCCAGCCGGGTGAAACCAAGCGCCAGCGATTGGCGATGAAGATGGCGACGGGCTCGGGCAAGACGATGGCGATGAGCCTGTGCGTCGTCTGGTCCTACTTCCACGCGCTCTATGAGGCCGACTCGCCGATGACGACCTCTTTCCTGGTGATCGCACCGAACCTGATTGTGTTTGAGCGCTTGAAGTCTGACTTCGGTGACGGAGCGACCTTCCGGCGCGATCCGTTGGTGCCGCCCGAGTGGTCGCACGACTTTGACCTCGCTGTGCTCTTGCAGGACGATCCGTCCCCGGTGACGGCACGCGGCGTGCTGTACCTCACGAATATCCAGCGGTTGTACGAGCCGTCCACGGCACGCGGCAAGAACAAAACGGCTCCCAATCCAGTGGAGGCGATGGTCGGGCCCCGTGTCAACCGCGATGTCAACGCATCCTCCGCTGAGCGGCTCTTCGATGCCATCTCAGAGCGCCAGCGAGTGATGGTCGTCAACGACGAGGCTCATCACGTCCACGACGAGAAACTCACTTGGAATCAGACGATCGAGAGGCTGCACGCCGAGTTGAGAAAACGAGCACCGGACGACTCTGGCGCAGGCATCGTCTCGCAACTCGACTTCTCTGCCACGCCAAAGTACGAGAAGGGCGGCGTCTTCCGTCACGTAGTGGTGGACTATCCGCTGGCTCAGGCCGTCGCCGACGGGATCGTCAAGACACCGATTATCGGAGAGGTCAAGGGCGCAGAGGTTGAGCTGGGAGATACTTCCTTTCAGCGCAACCGCCAGTGGCTCGATGTCGCTGTGGGCCGATGGAGGGCGTTCCAGGAGACGCTCTCACCATCGGGTAAGCGGCCGGTCCTCTTTGTGATGTGCGAGAACACGCTCGCTGCTGATGAGGCAGGCGACTATCTGCGCCAGCTTCCAGACTTCTCCGGCGACCGCCTGCTCGTCATCCATACCACCCGCTCGGGTGAGATCACCAAGGACGACCTCGATCTGGCGCGGCGCGCAGCACGGGACGTGGACGGACCCGATAGCCCTATCCGATGCATCGTCAGCGTCCTCATGCTGCGTGAGGGTTGGGACGTCCGAAACGTGTGTGTGATTGTCACGCTGAGGGCTCTCACCGCCGCCAACAAGATCCTCCCCGAGCAGGCCCTCGGGCGCGGATTGCGCCGCATGACCCCGCCCGGCTCAGGGTTCGACGAGCGCGTGGTCGTGATCGAGCACGAAGCCTTCCGTCACCTCTGGAGCACAGAGCTCGACGGCGGCCTCGTCGTCGAGCGCGAGGACGCAGACAAGATCAAGCCCGGAGCACTGACGATCTTTGCCGACGAGGCAAAGCGCCGCTTTGACATCGTCATCCCGCAGCTCACGCGTGCTCTGGCTCGCTCAGACAGCGCCCTGAGCCAGCTAAATCCAAGCGACGTGCCCGACCCAAAGCATCGACTCGCGGTACCCGACGTGCAGCCAGACGAATACGTGCAGTACCGCGGCATGCACTTGATCGACAAGGGCGTCATCGAGGAGTACGAGTTCCTCGTTCCCTACGCAGAGGACCCTTCCGGCGTGATCACCTACTACACGCGCAGCGTCGCCAAGGCCGCTGGCGTCAACCGGCTGTCTGGTGCGTTCGCCACGCTCGCGCCGATGGTCCGCGACTACCTCAAGACCCGCGTGTTCGAGCAGTCCGTCGAGCTGGACGACAAGGTTGTCCTGCGCCGGCTGGCAGAGAACGATGCCCAAAAGCTCGTTGAGAACGCATTTGGCGAGGCGATCCGTGCGCTGGCGATCGTCGAGCGCGAACCAACGATCACCGAGAACGCCTTCCGGCTCTCCCAAACCCCACCGTTCCCCTGGTCTCGCCAGACGGTCGAGGGCAAGCACACGATCTTCAACCTCACGCCCGTCAACAACGCCCTGGAGGGCCGCTTCGCACAGTTCCTCGACCGGGCGACCGACGTTACCGCCTGGGCGAAGCTCACGATGAACAGCCGCTTCGCGCTGGAGTACATCTCCAAGGCAGGCGCCCTGCGCTACTACTACCCCGATTTTGTATTGCGGCTGACCGACGATAGCTGCCTGATCATCGAGACCAAGGGCCAAGAAGATCTCGATGTTGCCCTCAAGGACCGGCGCGCCCGGCGCTGGTGTGAGGACGCGACACGCCTCGCGGGCCGTGAATGGGCCTACGAGAAGGTCGGTCAAGCGACCTTCGACGCCTACACCGGACAAGACTTCGACGGCCTACGACGCTTTATCGCCGCAGGCGACAAGGACAAGTTATAGCGTGGGCGCGAGAGTACCGTCCCAAGTCGGTGGGAAGATAGCTCCTAAGCTCTAAGGGAGGGGCCCTGATCCATGCCACCACCTACCGACACCCAGATCGATCTCTTTGCATGGGCTCGCGAGCTCGAGCAGGAGAACGAGCGAATCGCCAAGGTCAACGATGAGCGCGCACGACGCCGCGGATACCTGGTGTTTGCGACCGACCCCGCAGTCTCTCCGGAAGACCCAAACTACTGCGAGATCTACGCCACCGAGGCAAGGACACCCAACCAGGCGGCAGGCAAGATCCGGCCCCTCGCCGCGGGGCGACGCCTGCACGCCTATCTAGCCACCGGCAAGTACAAGCACGAGCTCGCAGAACGCCCGCTGGGTCGCGTAGCCCTCCCAGCAGCATCCCCGCGAAGCAGCTTCGTAGGTGCTCGACGCGGCTACGATCGTCCGCGTGCTCCCCGGGCTCGATGTCGCCGCCGTCCGTCACTACTGCGAGCAGCGCGTTCCGCCCCACGCCCTGCATCAAATCCGCAGCGAGCTTGTGCTCACCCGAGGCGCGGCGACCATCGTCGAACGGCGCGCACCCTGGCGCGAGGACTACGGACCCGAGTGGACGAGCCGAGGCGTCGCGCGTCTTCGCTACAGGACCAAGAGCGGCGTCTGGACGCTCTACTGGAGCGACCGCAACGGCCGCTGGCACCGCTATGACCTGATCGAGCCGACACCCAACGTACGTGTGCTTCTCGACGAGGTGGACCGAGACCCGACCTGCATCTTTTGGGGCTGACTGGCACCAGCCCGCCCGACCCGATCACAGGTTCACGATGTCGCCGGCCAAGGCGTCCCGCAGCCCCTCTCGCGCTCCCGGCTGTTCCAGCGCTCGCTGGTCAGCGGCCTCCCGTAGCAGCTGCGAGAAACGGCGCTCATCCTTGGCCACGGCGCGCAACCTGCCCAAGTGCTCCTTGAGCTGCTGAACGCTTGCGAACCGCACGCGCTGAGGCGAAGTCTCAGCGACGACATCCAACAGGCCCTTGGCGATCCAGCTGCGCACGGTCGGGCGACTCACGCCAAGCTCCTCCGCTACCTCGGGCACGGTAAGAGCGGGCGCATCTGTGCAGACCCTCTGCTTCGCTTGCTCGAGCTCACGCTCAACCACCGCGATGTCGCCATTGGAAAGCGCGTGGCTGGCACGCGTGATCACATCGTCCAGCGTCACGAAGCTGGCGACCAACTCTCGATGCTCCCGCTTGGTCATGTCGCCCACCATATCATCTTTCCTTCCAAAAAGGTCGAGAAAGGGAAGGTCAACTCGTGGGTAGAAGCCCGCTGACGCTTTCTGATGGGCGTCGTGAGATCGAAGTTCCAAAACAAATTGGAACGATATTGGAACAATGGCGATGGGCTCCGGCCGGGTCTGCCCAAAGAAAAACCCCGCCTGAGCGGGGCTTTTTCCTATAGCGGGGGCGGGATTCGAACCCGCGACCTTCGGGTTATGAGCCCGACGAGCTACCAGACTGCTCCACCCCGCGTCGCCGAGTTCAACTCTAGCAAAACCTTTCCTCGCCGAAGGCGAGCGCGCCTCAGCCATCCAGGATCGCAGCGCGCCTGCCGCACGCCTGCCGCGTGGCCCCACGCGGACGCCTGAACGATGCTCGCCCCTTCGCACGCAGCCGGCAAACGAACAACCTACCCCTCGTCTACCATCCCCGCCCAATGCGCTGCGCAGTGGTAGACATCGGGACTAACTCGACGCGTCTGCTGATCGCCGACGTCGAGCCCTCCGGCGCGGTTACAGATCAAGTCAGACTCTCGCGCGTGACCCGCCTGGGGGAACGGGTGGACTCGGGTGGCGACCTCTCGGAGGCAGCCATCGAGCGCACGTGCGCAGTGCTCGGTGACTACCGTCGGCTGATCGACGAGCACGACTGCCAGGCCAACCTTGCGGTGCTGACGTCGGCAGTGCGTGACGCCCGCAACGGAGCGGCGTTCACCGAGCATGTACGCCGCGACTACCGGCTCGACGCTCGCACGCTCTCCGGCGACGAGGAGGCTCAGCTGACATTCCTCGGCGCTATGAGCGACCGCGAACCCTCCGCTGAGCCAACGGTGGTCGTCGATATCGGCGGCGGCTCCACGGAGTTCGTCGTCGGCCACGACCACACAGCCGGCTTTCACGTCTCGCTGCAGGCCGGCGTGGTGCGCATGAGCGAGCGCCACATCCACTCCGATCCCCCCGCGCCTGAGGAGCTGCAACGGCTGGCGCTCGACACGCGCACCGTCTTCCTTGAGGGTCTGCCTCCCGAGGAGCGCGCACCCGTTACGCGGGGCGTCGCCGTCGCCGGCACCGCCACCTCGGCCGCCGCGATCGACCAGGAGCTGGACCCTTACGATCCCAACCGCGTACACGGCTACACGCTGCTGCTCGCCACCGTCGAGCTGCTGCTGGCGCGCCTAGCCGACATGACCGACGAGCAGCGCCGCCATGTCGCGGGCCTACATCCCGACCGCGCGCCCACGATCGTGGCGGGCATGATCCTGCTGGGCGAGGCAATGCGTGCCTTCGAGCTCGACCAGATGGAGGTCTCAGAGCACGACATCCTGCGCGGCGGCGCCCTGCGTTTGGCCGGGCTGGACTGACGCGGGACCAGCCGGACTGAGGCCGACCGAGGCGGGCATTTTTCCGCATTTTCCCGGGTCAGTTCCGACATGTGATACGCTACCAAGCGAGGGAGGCGTGGCAGCGTCGCACGCTCTCTCAAGACGGTCCATAGACCCGGACAGGCGCCGAGCAATCGGTACTCCCGCTGTACCGGGTCACCCTACCCCCAGGCCCCTTAGGACGCACCCCTGCCTGTCCTCGGGGCCAGAGGAAGCCGCCCTACCCAGGCGGCTTCCTTGTTTTCAGGCAGTTGTCTGCCGGCCAGCCCTTCCGCCAGCCCCTTCCGGTTGGGCTACTTAGCCGTTGGGTTGCGCATCCAACCCCAACGCGCCTCTAGGCTAGGTTGGATCTGCGCGGATACACCACGGCAGGGTCTGTCAGCACGTTCACCAGCGCCGGCGCGTCGGCCGCCAGCGCGCGCTCCAGCGCCGGCCTGAGGTCCGCCGGGCGCTCCACCAACTCGCCGTGTCCTCCCAGCGCCTCGACGACCTGGTCATAGCGCGTCCCTGGCCGTAGCTCGGCCGCTACCGAGTATCCGTAGAGGAACTCCATCGGATGCTTCTCCAGCGCCCAGATCCCGTTATTACCCATCACGCCCACCACGCTCACTCCGTGGCGGGCCAGTGTGTCGAACTCCATGCCCGAGAACCCGAAGGCGCCATCGCCCAGCAGCAACACCACCTGACGCTCGGGCCGGGCGAGCTTCGCGGCCAGGGCATAGCCCGGCCCCGTGCCCAGGCACCCGAACGGCCCCGGATCAAGCCAGCAGCCCGGCTGGTAGCTGTCGATCACGCGCCCGGCATAGGACACGAAGTCGCCGCCGTCGCCCACGACGATCGCATCGCGATCGAGCACTCCCGCGAGTTCCCGGTAGAGCCGCATCGGGTGCAGCGGCGCGCGGTCGTCCTCCAGCTCCACGAACTCGGCTTGGCGCTTCTCAGTCTCGGCCTCTCGCAGCCCCGAGATCCAGCGCTCGCTGCGCAGCCTGCTGGAGCCCACAGCGGCGCGCAGATCGGCGAGCGTCGCCGACAGGTCCCCATACAGCTCCGCCGCCACCTCGCGCGGATGGTTTCGCTCGGGCTCGGCCACGTCCACGACCACGACCACGACCCGGGTGTCCTCGCCGAAGGACGCCCCAAAGCCCAGCCGGAAATCCATCGGCACGCCGATCACGAGTGCCACGTCGGACTCCTTCAGCGCCTGAGAGCGCGTGCGCGAAAAGAACAGCTCGTGGTCGGCAGCCACACAGCCGCGTGCCAGCCCATTGAGGTACACCGGCACCCCCAACTCCTCGACCAGCTCCAGCAGTGCCGTCTCACCGTGACCCCAGTAGAGGTCGGTGCCAGCCATCACGACCGGGCGCTCGGCCCCGCGCAGAAGCTCGGCGGCGCGTTCGATTGCCGCGCCAGAGGCGCCCCGGGCGCTCCCATCCAGAGCTGCAGCGGAGCCGTCACCCGCGCTGTCCTGTCCCGAGGAGCCACGCTGCTGCTCCTCGGCCTCCATGAAGACGTAGTCGAGCGGGAAGTCCAGGAAGGTAGGGCCGCCGTGCGGCGCGAGCGCCGCCGCAAAGGCCTCGTCCACCAAGCCCGGAATCTCCGCGGTGCTCGCGGCCGTGGCGGCCAGCTTGGTCACCGGCCGCACGAACGGCACGTGGTCGATCTCCTGCAGCGAACCCATCCCCCAGCGCCCCGCCGGGGCACGGCCGCCGAGCACGACCATCGGCGAGTGGTTGGCCTGCGCCGAGGCCATCGCGCTCATCCCGTTGGTCACGCCCGGGCCGGCCGTCAAGGCGCAGACGCCCGGCTCGCGGGTCACCTTCGCCCAGCCCTCTGCGGCGAAGGCCGCCGTGGACTCGTGGCGTACGTCCACGATCTCGATCCCCTCCTCGCGGCAGCCGTCGTAGATCGAGAACAGATGCCCGCCGGAGAGCGTGAACAACCTGCTCACCCCATGCGCCTTCAAGCGCCGCGCGATCAGCCGCCCGCCGTGAAAGCTCGTGGCCTCGCTATCGCTCTCCTGCACGCTCTTCCCCGTCTCCCCCGGCATGATCCGCGACTCTATCCGTTCGGATGCAGACAGGTGCGGCGTCGGGGACAACGTCGAACCCTGCTCCGCTTCTGGATGATCTCATGGAGCTGTGTAGGTTCGTTGGTGCCTGCTGGGCAGTGTCGTTCGGCAGGTCGGCTGTGATGAAGCGGAGCCCGTAGGGCGTAGCGGAGTCTCGGCCGACGGTGGTGTCCGGTGCTCCCGTGAGGGTGCGGCTGGCGGCGGGATGACTCGTCATGGAGCTGGCCACGTTGTGCCCTGTACTGGATCCGGTGGGGACCTGAGCGCGGCCTACAGCAGCTTCCCTAGCTCGTCATGGCTGATGCCGGTGCTGCTGATGATGGCGACGGGTCTGTGGCGTGAGCGATACCTGTAGCGGCCGTGTGGGGCAATGGCGATGGCGCCGCCGGAGGTCATCACTGTCACGTAAACCGTTCTGGCGGTCCCAGCCGGGGAGACCGCGGTGATCGAGGTGGCTGAGTTCACCTTGAAGCTGGTGGCGGCGGTCGAGCCGAAGTTGACCGCCGTAGCTCCTGTGAGATTGGTGCCTTCGATTCTCACCAATGTCCCACCGGCGCTCGGACCGTGATGCGGGGTCACCTGGTGACCGTCGGAGGAGGCGGGGTCGTGCCGTTGAGCAGCAGGGCAAAGCTGGAGTTGTAGCTGGCCGCGACGGCGATGACTTCGCTCAGGCCGCTTACGGCGACCGGCACATCGCTGCACGAGAAACCTCAGGCACAGGTCGAGGCTTTGGTGAGGGCGCTGCTGGAGCCGCTAGGGCGTGAGCAGCGGCGGAAGGGCCTACTCGCGGAGGTAGCACACCCGTGGATCAATCGCGAGTCGTTGCTTTCGCCTTCTCAACGAGGTCATTGAAGAAGTAAGACGGGAGCGGCGAGGCTCGTCCCGTATGGGGTGCTCACAAAGGTCCGATGGTCAGATCAGTCTCATTCCTGGTATAAAGGTCCTTGTGATCTGGGGTTGGACGGAAAGGCCTCTGCCCTCGCATGCTCTCTGGCTCGCGCTTGTCTCGTGCGCCATCCTGTCCAGCGGGCTGGTGGTGCTCTCGGGGCCAGAGGCGTTAGCGGCTGAAGGCGAACGCCCTGCGATCAACGGCGTGGTGGCTTCGTATAGCTCGGCCGCCCCAGAAGACGCCACGCTGGAAGCGCAGATAGACCCCAATGGCAGCGAAACCAGATACGAATTCTGGTTGCAGTGCCAGAGCACAACTGGGAATGGACAGTGCGAACCAATGGGGGGAGGCCCGCAGGCGCAGGGGGGTCATCTACCCGCTGATTTTGTGAACCATACCGCGAAGGCATACCTCGTCAACCTTGAGCCAAACCATTTCTATTGGTATGGAGTTGTCGCTGTCAATGCTGCCGGGAGGACAGAACGTACTCGGATCCAGTTCGAGACTAACTTGCCCGTCGTTCCGCCCGGTGCCTGTTCCGAAGGGTGCTCCAACACACCCCCGTACAGAACAGAAGTGTCACAGGGAGTAATAGAAGGGGAGCAGAAGTGGGCCGAAGGAGGTGTAGCCAGAGAAGCTGCACGGGAACGGATGGCCAGGGAACAGGCCGAACGCGAAGCTGCCGCCAACCGAACAAGCCAGCTGCCCTCCACGCCTCCGAGCAGCCAGCCAGTGAGCGCAGCCGACAGCGTGTCGCTCGCCGCTACACACATCGTGGTGCATAGGGGCGTCTTGCTGGTCAAGCTCGGGTGCATCGGGTCGGCGGCCTGTAACGGGACGCTCGCCCTCTCGGCAAGGCTCGCCGTCAAGGCGCGCAGCAGGACGAAGCGGACCCATAAGGCAACGATCGGCAGGGCTGGCTTCTTGATACCCGGCGATGAAGTGCAGACGGTGAAGCTCGACCTCGACGCCGCCGGGCAGGCGCTGCTCTCTGCGGATCACGGACATCTCAGTGCGAGCCTGGCGATTGTCCAACTCGCGTCCAGTCCCGAGAGCACCCAGACAATGACTGTGCATCTCGCTCAGCCGAGGCCCCATGCCGCCGTGGCTCGGCGGATCTAGCTTCGCAACGGCGTTCTCAGCGGATAGATGGCCGCACCCAGCGGGGCGCTCGAGGCCTCTCAGCGTGCAGGTGCGGTGCTGTCGCGGCCCCTGTCCCGGTGGGATCCCGCTATGGGCAAGGAGTCGGATTCGGGCTTGCGGGCACTCGATACGATGACGTGCGAGGTCGTGGTCTTAAGTTCTGGCAGGCGAGCCACCGGCTGGCTCTGCAGATGCTTCCTCCACCGCAGGTCGAGATCGCAGCCTGACCGCAAGGCCAGCTCTGGGGTTTGAATCAGGCGCGATCGCTCTCCACAAAATGCCCGGGGTGGGACTTGAACCCACAAGCCCTTGCGGGCCATCGATTTTAAGTCGATTGCGTATACCGATTCCGCCACCCGGGCGGGCCGGCCAAGTCTATGCCAGCGAGCGCCCATCGCCCAGACCGCAACTACGCCGTTGCTACGGTGTAGATAAAGGGGAAGACGCAGCGATTGGACCACCGTGGAGGTCTCCGCACTAAAACCCACTGCCTTGTCGGGCTCCAGAAGCTCGGGCCCGCTGCTGCGCCTGCAGTCGGACGAGCGCCTGATCGCGCTCACGCGCCGTGGCCAGCAGGCCGCCTTCGAGGCGCTGTTCTCCCGCTACCACGCGCGCCTGCTGGCCTTCTGCCGGCACATGCTGGGTTCCAAGGAGGACGCCGAGGACGTGCTGCAGGAAGTTTTCGCAGCCGCCTTCAACGCAATCCTCGCCGACGAGCGGGAGATCAACGTCAGGCCGTGGCTGTATCGCATCGCGCGCAACCGTTCGCTGAACCACCTGCGCAAGGCTTCGGCGATCGGCGTGGACTCGATGGACATCCACTATGCCGACCACGGCATGTCGACCGGCGAGCAGGTGCTGCGCCGCGAGAGCTTCCGCCAGCTCATCGGCGATGTTCAGCAGCTGCCGGAGACCCAGCGCAGCGCGCTGCTGCTGCGCGAGATCGACGCGCTCTCCTACGAACAGATCGCGCAGGCCATGGAGACGACGGTGCCGTCGGTCAAGTCGCTGCTGGTGCGCGCGCGCATCTCACTCGCCGAGGCCGCCGAGGCGCGGCAGCTCAGCTGCGAGGAAGTGCGCGGCCAGTTGGGCGAAGCCGCCGAGGGGCTACTCAAGATCGAGGCGCCGGCGAGGCGCCATCTGCGCGATTGCGACCGCTGCCGCGCCTTCCGCAAGCACCTCAAGGACAACAACCATGCGCTCGCGGCGATCATGCCCGTGGGCCCGCTGCTGCTCCTGAAGAAGCTTGTGCTCACCAAGTTTGGCTCCTCGGCCGGGGGAGCGCATGTGGCTGGCGCTGGGGGCGCCACGGTCGGGGCCTCCGCCGCGGGCGCCACCACGGGCGGCGTGGGGCTGGGAGGCCTGGCCACGGCGGGCGCCGGAGCGATGGCCACGAAGGCCGCCGCAACGCTCGCCGCCGCAGCTCTCTTCACCGCGGGTGCCGTGGAGGCAGGTCACGTCGGCAGCAGCGGGCACAGCCATCGCCATCACGCCTCCTCGCTCGCAGCCTCAAACTACGCGGGCGCCGGCTCCGCGGCTCTGCATCAGCTCGCGGGGCCCGCCGTGGTGCGCTCCACGCCGCAGCCTGCCAGCACGGGCATGGCCGCGGCGCTTGCGGCCGCGAGCATCGCCAGTCGCCACGCCCGTCGGCACCCACTCACGCACGGGGACGCGACCAAGACCACCGATCCGAACGGCCCCGGCACGACCCCGGTCGCCGCCACCGCCCTCCCGGTCGAGCCGACGACCGACACGACCGACACCACCACCGACACGACCACCGCGGCAAAGCCGCCCGTGACGCAGGTCACCACCGAAACCACCCAGCTGCCCTCGTCCACGACCACGACCGTCACCCAGTCCACGACGAGCACTCCTCCCGCTAACACCGGCACGACAGCGGAAACGCCCCCACCGCCGCCGCCATCGCCGCCGTCGACGGGCGGTACCGAATCGGCCGCCGAACCGCCGAGCGCGACCGTCCCCTCGCCTCCCACTTCCACCCCGGCGCCGAGCAGCGACGACGCCGGCGAAGAACCTCAGGCGAGCATCTCCTCAACCTCAACCTCCGTCTCCATCTCCACGAGCACGCCGCAGCCGATCGCGGCCGGGTAGCCGCTCCCTCAACCGGCGAGGAGCTAGCCGCTCCGCGATAGCCGCTCCGCTCAGCTGGCAGCCAGTTAGCCGCTCTGCTCAGCCCGCGACCGATAGCCCTCCGCTCAGCCGAGCCGGAAGGTGCGCAGCGGCTCGTAGAGCACGCCCGCCGTGGCCACGAGCAAGGGCGAGGTGACCTGCGCGCTGGAGGACGGCGACGTGAGCATCACGATGTCCACTCCGCGGCGCGCAGCGGGCTGTTCGGGAAGCAGCAGAACGTCGCGGCCGTACATCGTGCGCCCCTGCACGAGAGCCGTATAGAAGACGTTGTAGGCGACCAACCCCGTCGCGACCTTAGCCTTGCCCTCGCCGCGGAGCTGAAAGTCCGTGTATGTGGCGCTCAGCGCGCGGATATAGCTCGAGGCAAAGAGCGGCAGCTCGCCGCTGAGGCTGCCTTGATAGACGGGCAGCAGCAGCGGACGCACGGCGAAGGAGTCCTCGAGCACCCCGCCGGGCCGGCGGCGCACGACGTTCACGAGCCCCGCCGGGTCGGGGGTCGTGCGGTAGAGGCCGCGATAGCTGAAGCTGAACGGCACGGGTCCTCCGTAGGAGATCTGGGCAGGCAGGAGAGTTAGAACCAAGGCCACCAAGGCCACGCTCAGCAGCGCGACGCCGGCCATGATGAGCAGCTGCGCGGCGCGCGAGGCGCGGCGCCAGCGGGGCGAGAGCAGCTCGGCGAGCGTCGGTCGGTACTCGGGCTTCAGTGGTACCGCGGCCATCGGCCTCGCAGTCTAGGGAGCGGAAGCGCGACCCGGAAGCGCGACCCGACCCCGGGTCCGGTCAGGCGCCGATGCCGATGACCTTCAGGCGCCGTTCCAGCGCCTTTGCGGCGAACTCGCGCGCCTCGGAGACGCGCACACCGAAGAGTTCGGCGTCCTCTTCGGACTCGTCCATCCACTTCGGCCGTAGCACTCCCTGCGCGACCGGCCCGACCTCACCGAGGGTGCGGCCGATGGCCTGCTTATAGCGCTCGTCCGCGGCGGCCATGTCGCGCAGGAAGCGCGCGCCGAAGGCGACGTGGCGGTGCTCGTCGCGCGCCACGTTCGTGAAGCCCTCCACGAAGGCAGGCAGCGTGCCGATGCGTTCGTTGTAACTGATGATGAAGTGCTGGCCCGTCAGCGCAAGCATCCCCTCGATCACCATGTGGTAGATGGTCACGGCCTCCACTAGGGCCTCTGTGTCCTCGGGCTCCTGCGCCAGGCGATCGACGCGCCGCCGCAGCATCTCATCGAAGAGGACGCCGAAGTCGGGGTTGAGGTGCTCGCTGGTCTCCGCGAGGCGGCCTTCCAGAGTGTCGGCCTCCAGCACGCCGACCTCGGAGTAGAAGCGGTCGAAGAAGGCCACGTGGCGAGCCTCGTCGGCGATCTGCGTGCAGAGGAAGATGCGCATGTCCTCGTCGGGGCAGGCGCGCATCATCGGACCAAGCTCCGCGGCGACGCGCTGCTCGCCGATGAAGAAGGAGCTGAGGCCATACATCCGCGCGTAGCGCTCCTCCGCGCCCATCCGCTCGTGCCAGTCCAGGCGGTCCTGGGTGAAGTCGAGATCCTGCACGGCCCACTGCTGGCGCTCCCACAGCGAATAGAGCTGGCGGTAGTCGAGCAGCTCGGTCTGTCCGCGCGCGGCGGGCTCCTGCAGAGCGGGGTCGCTGGTGGCCTGGAAGTCAGCGCGCTCGTTCAGCGCGGAGGCCGTCTGCTGGACACTGACACCGTCGCTCACGCGCCAAGCCTACTCGATTCTTGGCCGGCCGGCCAGAGCAATAGCTCTGGTCCCCGGACGACCACTGGCGACCATCCTCGGCGCGAGACGCTTACTCCCCAATCGAGAACATCGCCTCCAGGTCGTGGCGCGAGAAGGCCGCGAAGGCGACCATCGTCTGCGTGCGCGCGACGCCCGACAGGGTGGTTATCTCGCCGGTGACCACATCGGCGAGCTGCTCGTGGTCGGGTACGCGCACGATCGCCACGAAGTCCCACTCGCCGGTCACCGAATAGGCCTCGGCGACGCCCTCGATGTCGGCCAGCGCGCCGCCGAGGGTGGAGAGCGCGTCGCGCTCGGCCTCGATCAGCACGACGGCGTGGGTCATCGTCATGGCGTGTGACTCTCGCCGGGCGCCAGCACCACGACCTCACCGGCGCCGGCGGCCTCGACGTCGGCCTTGAAGGCCGCAGCGTCGGTGACGATCGGCGGGAAGGTGTCGTAGTGGCAGGGAACGATCTGCCGCGCGCCAACCAGCCGCGCGGCCTCGACGGCGTCGTGGCGGTCCATCGTGTAGTGCCCGCCGATGCACATCAGCGCCACGTCGATCGCGTCGCGGCGGCCCGGCAGGGCGAGGTCGGAGAACAGCGCGGTGTCTCCCAGGTGATAGATCGTCTTGCCGGCGAAGCTCACGAGGAGACCGGCGGGGGTGTTGACGGTGCCGTTGGGCGTGGTGGAGGTGTGCCACGCGGGCACAAGCCGCACGGAGCCCCAGTCGAACTCGACGGTGCCGCCGAGGTTGGGATCGTGGACGTCGGCGAGGCCGGCGGCGGCAAGCTCGTTGGCGATCTCCACGATCGCCACCACATGGGCGCCGGTGCGCTTGGCGATGGATACGGTGTCGCCGATGTGATCGGCGTGCCCGTGCGTGAGCAGGATGGCGTCAGCGCTCAACTCCTCGGCGCCGACGGCGGCCTTGGGGTTGCCGGTCAGGAAGGGGTCGATCAGCACCGTCGTAGTGCCGTCGCTGAGTTCGAAGGCCGCGTGGCCGAGAAAGCGGATCTGCATGTTCAAGGCTCCTCTGTCGCTGTCGGGGTCTCTGCATCGGTCGGGGTCCCTGCATCCGTGCGTTGCGGGCGCAGGCGCTGAAGCTCGCGGGCAAGCTGAAAGCCGACGGCCACGCCGACGAACATACCGAGTCTGGTCTGCTCGGCGACGAAGGTGTCCACGGCACGCGAACGCTCCTGCGGATCGGGCTCGGACGCCACCCGCTGGATCTCGGCGTCGTGCGCCGCTTCGAACCAGCCGCCCTCGTTCAGGGCCTCGGCGAGGATGCGATGCAGCGCGGGCGCAGCATGGGTGACTACCTCCTGCGCATGGGCCAGCCGCCCGGGCTCGCCGAGGGCGTCTATCGCGGCATCGACGTCGGCGGCGGTGTAGGCGTCCTCAGGTGCCACGTCGGCGGGCGCGACGTCCTCGGGCGCCACGTCGGACAATTCAGACCGTCCTCACGCGGCCGAGTCCAAACCCGGCGCCGAGCCCGAGCAGCCCGCCGGTGACGCACGCCAGCCAATTCGCCTCGGGCAGCGCCAGGGGCATGGCCAGCAGGACAACCGCGAAGGCGCCGGCGCCGAGGAGATCGCCGTCGTAGTACTCGCGCCGACGCAGCGAGTCGAGGTCGGGAACGGCCCAGCAGCTCACGAGCGCCAACGCGCCCGCGAGGCCGCCACTGAGGATCGGCAGGGTGTAGAAGGACTCGGCCAGCAGGCCGGCAGCGACACCGGAGCCGAGGAAGAGCGCGAGGACGACAAGCGGACCGTGGCGACGCTCGACGAGCCAGCCGAAGACGGCCACGGAGAGGAGCACGGCGAACAGGTAGACCTCGCCGGCAAAGCGACTTGAATAGGCGAACAGGCTGGTGAAGAGGCGCCACCAGTCGCCGTCCAGCGGGCCGATGATCAAGAGCCGGCCGAGACTGAGAAAGCCGCCCGTGGTGGCGATCCACACGACGCAGCTCAGGCCCACCAGGGCGAGGGCGGCAACAGGCGGGGAGTCGCCCCTGATCCCCGCGATCTCGCCACGGCGCAGGCGGCCGAGAGAGGGCGTGGGGATACGCGAGCGATGCGACTTGCCCTCGCCGGAGCCGGCCTGCGAGGCGCGCGGCAGCTTGGGCGCACGGCGACGCAGGCGGTGGCCGCAGTAGGGGCACTCGGTGATGTAGGGGCTGACCTCGGAGCCGCACTGACGGCAAACCACGAACAAGTCGGCACCCGAGGACATCGTCGATCCATTCTAGGCGCGTATCTCGGCAGCTCGGCACGCCCTCGCGGCAGCTGCCTCACTCCCCCCCGCGGCAGCGACCTCGCCACCCGTGCGGCAGCCGCCTCCCTGCCCCACAGCAGCGGCCCCACGGCGGCCTCAGATAGAGTCTGGAGTGTCACCCAAGGAGGAAATCAAGCATGCAGGTCGGCTACGACGAGAAGCTGTACATCCTGGCCTTCGACCACCGGGGCAGCTTCCAGAAAAAGTTCTTTGGCATCGAGGGCGAACCGGACGGCGAGCAAACGGCGATGATCGCCGATGCTAAGCACCTGATCTTCGAGGGCATGGCGCGGGCCGTTGGGGCGGGCGCACAGCCGACGGTCACGGGCGTGCTGGTGGACGAGCAGTTCGGCTCGACGGTGCCGGAGGAGGCACGGACGAGGGGTTTGAAGCTGGCGATGCCGGTGGAGCGCAGCGGCCAGAACATGTTCGACTTCCAGTACGGCGAGGCATTCGGTGAGCACATCGAACGTTTCCAGCCGGACTTCGCGAAGGTGCTTGTTCGCTACAACCCCGACGGCGACGCGGAGGCAAACCGAGAGCAGCTGGTCAAGCTCAAGCGGCTGTCGCAGTGGCTGCGCGAGCACGACGGGCCGAGGTTCCTGTTCGAGCTGCTGGTGCCGGCCGAGGAGGCGCAGCTGCAGGCGGTCGCGGGCGACGCGGAGCGCTACGACGCGGAGTTGCGCCCGGAGCTGATGCGCCGCACGATCGCGGAGATCCAGCAGGCGGGGATCGAGGTGGACGTGTGGAAGATCGAGGGCGTGGACCGCCGCGAGGACTGCGAGATGCTGGTTGCCCAGGCGCGCACGGGCGCGGGCCGCGAGAACGTCGTATGCGTGGTGTTGGGCCGCGGCGCGAACGACGCCAAGGTCGACCACTGGCTGGCGCAGGCGGCACCGGTGGAGGGCTTCGTGGGGTTCGCGATCGGACGCTCGATCTGGTGGGAGCCGCTCAAGAGGTATGTCGAAGGGAAGACCGAACGCAGCGTGGCGGCCGACGAGATCGCGAAGAATTATTTGCGCTTCGTAGCGGTCTACGAGCGCGCCGTGGACGGGGCGCAGGTCGCCTGAGGACGATGGCGCTGCCGGAGCGAGCCGACTCCGTGGAGGGGCCTGACGTGGAAAGGCCTGAACCTGAGGAGCTGCGCTTGCGCCGCAGCGCGACCGATATCGAGCAGGCCTTCGCCAAGGAGATCTCGCTTGAGCGCCACCGCCGCGACTGGCTCACGCGCACGACCGAGCGGCGGATGCGCAAGCGCGAGGCGGAGCGCCGCAACAAGCGCGGCTCAATGCGCTTCGTACTGCTCGTGATGACGCTCGTCCTCACGGCGGCGGTCGTCACGGTGGTGATGTTCCGCACGCTGTACCTCCTGCTGAGCTGACTCGGCAGGGCCCGACTCCAGGGCGGCTCGGCGTGTCCTACATCGCTTGTCCTACGCCGCGTGTCCCGCACGACGCTCGGCGCCGCGCGCCCCGCGACGCACATCCGGCGCGTCGCCGCCCCCTACTGCTCGCCGGGCCCTACGACGCCCTACGACGGCTCGCCAAGCTCGCGCAGCGCCTCGTCGACACCGACGCGTGCGTCGGCGTCGTCTCGCACGGGCTCGCCGCCGGAACTGGGCCCCTGCTGACGCTGGATCTCAAGATAGATCTCGGTCCGAAATACGGGGACATCCTGGGGGGCCTGAATGCCGATGCGCACCTTTTCGCCCGCGACTGAGAGCACCGAGACCTCGATGTCGTCGCCGATCATGATGCTCTGGTTGGACTTGCGCGTCAGAACCAGCATTCCTCTGCCTCCTGGTCACCGATAGGCGGTCGGCCAGATCGGCCCGACCGCGCCCACAGCCTGGAGGGCCAAGCATAGTCTTCGGGGCAGTCGAACGCGACCTGGGTCGCTGGAGCGAGACAGTGGGACGATGCGCTAGTCTCCCGGACCGTTCATGGCTCGAAAGTCTCTGCGCCCACAACTCAACCAGATCCGTGCCTGGGTAAGGCAGGGTCGTACCGACGCGTGGGTGGCCCATCAGCTTGAGGTGACGGTGCAGGAGATCGAGCAGTTCAAGCGCCAGAACGAGCTGGCAGGCGGCGAGGACGGAGTCGAAGGCGCAACGGCCGTGGACTACCCCGAGGAGATCGACCTGCGCGCGGAGGACGACGCGCTGATCGCCGCCGAGCTGGAGGAGGCAGCGCGCAAGGCCGAAGAGGAGGCCAAGGCCAGAGAAGAGGCCGAGGAGGCCGAGCGAGCCGAGCGGGAGGCGCGCAAGGCCGAAGGCGGGGACGACGGCGACGAGGACGAGGAGGCCCCAAGGACACGCAGGCGCGGTCGGCGTGGCGGACGCACGCGTCGCGCCAGCGCGCGCGAGGCGGGCCCACTGGAGGGCACGTTCGACCACGGCGAGGAGGGCTACGGCCTGTGGCTCGATCCGGCCGTGCAGGACAACCCGATCTACGCCGAGCACTGGGCGGGGCATCGCCCGGTTGAGGTCGTCGTGGAGGAGGATCAGATCGTGATCCGCCGCGTCGGCAGCGACGACTAGACGCGCGTCGGGCCATCGACGCGGCGGGTTATTGACGCGTCTAGCTATTGACGCGTCGGGCTATCGACGCGGCTATTGACGTGCGTCGGGCCCTCTTGACGCGCGGCGACTATCGACGCGCGGCGAGCTATTCCGCCAGCGCCCGCCGTCCGCCGGCGTAGTCGGAGGCCTCGCGCAGGTATTGCGCGAAGGCGGCATCGACGACGACGCCCGAGTCCCACGCCCAGGGGTCCTCGGGAGCCGTGACCATGGCCACCTGCAGGCACCATGCGGTGCCGCGGCCGTACAGCTCGACAAGCTCGTCGCTCGAGAAGCGCCCGCCCAGGCGACGGCGCAGTTCGGCGACGAGCGCCGCGGTGACACGCTCCAGCGTGCGAACGCGCTCCGGCGAGGCCCCTTTCAGACGCCGTTCGCCCTGCTGCCACTGATAGATCGCGTTCTCGAAGCCAGGCACGCGGCCGAGGCTACCAGCGGCCGGCCAACCGGGCTACCGGCTAACCGGCTGCCGGCAGGATTAGTTGTTGGGCAGCCCCTGCACCACATACGGCTGCTCTCCCGGCTTCTCCATGCCAAGCTGGCGTGCCTCGCTCATGAGCGTGCTGCGGCGCCTCAGGGAGGCGTGCTGGGCCACGAGCGCCCGGTTCTGGCGCTCCAGCTGCACGACCAGTGCGCTGTTGCGCCGCGCTTCGTGCCAGGTGGACCACACGGAGATGCCGGCGCTGAGGTAGAGGTAGAGCAGCGCCGACATCACGCCGAGCATTGCCACGCGCCCCAGGCGATCCCAGCGCACGCGTGTCTTCGAACGCATACCGTCGCATTCGCCCCGGCACGGTGACCTCCTGCGTGCATGCCTGGAAATAGCGAGGGACCCGGCTCGGCGGCCGCGGCCGGCACCCTCTTAGGAACGGCGAAAGGCGGAGGCGCCGGGAAACTCGGCGGCGTCACCCAGCTGCTCCTCGATGCGCAGGAGCTGGTTGTACTTGGCGACGCGGTCGGAGCGCGAGGGGGCGCCGGTCTTGATCTGACCGCAGCCGGTGGCGACGGCGAGGTCGGCGATGGTCGTGTCTTCGGTCTCGCCCGAGCGGTGGCTCATAACGGCGGTGTAGCCGGCGCGGCGGGCCATGTCGATCGCGGCAAGGGTCTCGGTGAGGGTGCCGATCTGGTTGACCTTGACGAGGATCGAGTTGCCGACGCCCTCGTCGATGCCGCGCTGCAGGCGGCGGGTGTTGGTGACGAAGAGGTCGTCGCCGACGAGCTGCACGGACGAGCCGATGCGCTCGGTGAGCATCTTCCAGCCGGCCCAGTCGTCCTCGTCCATGCCGTCCTCGATCGAGACGATCGGATAGCGCGCGGCGAGGTCGGCCCAGTAGTCGGAGAGTTCGGCGGCGCTGAGCGTGCGGTGCTCGTGCTCCAGGACGTAGGCGCCGTCAGCGAACAGCTCGCTGGTGGCGGGGTCGAGCGCGATGGCGACCTGCTCGCCGGGGGCATAGCCGGCGCTGTGGATGGCTTCGAGGAGCATCTGCAGGGCCTGCTCGTTGGAGTCGAGGTCGGGGGCGAAGCCGCCCTCGTCGCCGCCGGCCGTGGAGAGGCCGCGCTCGTGCAGCGTGCGGCGCAGCGCGTGGAAGACCTCGGTGCCCATGCGCAGGCACTCGGCGAAGGAGGGGGCGCCGAGCGGCACGACCATGAACTCCTGGAAGTTGACGCGGTTGTCGGCATGGGCGCCGCCGTTGAGCACGTTCATCATCGGCACGGGCAGCACGCGGGCGCCGGCGCCGCCGAGGTAGCGCCACAGCTCGACGCCCTCCTCGGCGGCCTGCGCGTGGGCGCAGGCCAGCGAGACGCCGAGGATGGCGTTGGCGCCGAGGCGCGACTTGTTGGGGGTGCCGTCGAGGGCGATCAGAGCCTGGTCGAGCCCCGGCTGATCGGCGGCCTCGAGACCGCGGACGGCCGCGAGGATCTCGCCGTTGACGTGGGCGACGGCGCGCGTGACGCCCTTGCCGTTCCACGCTGGACCGCCGTCGCGCAGCTCGGTGGCCTCGAACTCGCCCGTGGAGGCGCCTGAGGGCACCGCGGCGCGACCCTGAGCGCCGGAGCGCAGCGTGAGCTGCACCTCGACCGTGGGGTTGCCGCGGCTGTCGAGGATCTGGCGCGCGTGGAGCTTCTCGATCTGGCTCATCGCACCATGGCGACCGCTTCGAGCACAGCAGGCGGGGAGGCTACTTGGAGGTCGTGGTGCCCGCAGGGGGCGTGGTCGTCTGCGGCGTGGCCGTGCCCGTGGAGGGCGCGCCGGTGGTGGGAACCTTGGGGGCCTTGTAGCCCTTGCAGTCCGTCACCATGTATTCCTTGCGGCATTCGGTGCGCCCTTCCCACTTCTTTTTGAAGCCCGCGACGAATTTACTCAGCGCCGTCTGCTGCTGGGTGGCGGCGAGCTGCTGCTTGATTGATTCTTTGACCTGCGCCAGCGTCTGCTGACTGGGAGCGTGGATGGTCTTGACTTCGAAGATGTAGTAGCCGAAGGGCGTCTTGACGGGGCCGCTCAAGACGTTGGGCTTGGCGGCGAAGATGGCCGTATCGAGGGCCTTCTGCTCCTGGCCTTTGATGACACCCGGGAGCGAGCCGCCCTGGGCCTTGGAGGCCGGGTCGATCGACTTGGCCTTGGCGACGCTCGCGAAGCTCTTGCCGGACTGGATTTCCTTCTTGGCGGCTTCGGCCTGTGCCTGCGTCTTGGTGAGGATGATCGCCAGGTCGCGCCGTTCGGGCTGACCGAAGCGCTGCTTGTTTTCGTTGTAGTACTTTTCGATCTGCGCCTGGGTCACGCTCTTGGAGCCGTTTTTGCTGATCTTCTGCTGGATCTTCTGCGAGAGCAGGTTGAGCTTCACGCGCAGCAGCAGATCGGAGACGGTCTGACCGGTGGTCGAGAGGAATTTCTGGAAGGTGGCTTCCTTGGGGAACTGCTGGCGCTTGAGTTCGGTGAACTTCTTTTCGACTTCCTTGTTGGAGACCGATAGACCCTGGTCGGAGGCCTCGCCGAGAACCCAGTTGGCGGAGATGAGGAAGCCGAGCACCTGCTGCTTGAGCGCCGTGTACTCCTGTTCGCACTGCGTCTTGAGCTGAGCGGCCGTCGGCGCGGACTGACCCTTGGCGGGCTTGGGAGCGACAGCCTGAAGGTGGGCGATGCAGGCGGTGTAGGTCGGCGGATCTGGTACGACCGGCTTGGGTGCCGTCGTGCCGGCTGCCGTCTGAGCAGTGGAGGAAGCCGCCACGTCGAGCCAGTGTTCGAAGGTCGTCTTCGTGATCGGCGTGCTGCCGACCTGCACGACGGCGTCGCCTGGGATGCCGCCGCTGCCGCAGGCCGCGAGGCCTAGCGAGGCAAAGAAAACGGCGCCGAGCGCCGCGATGCTGCGGGATGACTTGAACACGACGCGGGCACTCTAGCGGAAACAACCCAAGCTGTGCTTAAGGAGTTTCTAACAAGTTTCTTAAGCCACTAGGCGCAGGCGCGGCGCAGGCGCGTATTCGTATATAGGCGCAGGCTCGTATTCGTATAGCCGCAGACACGTCTTCGTGTAGGCGCAGACGCGTATTCGCGCCTGCCGAGCAACAATTCGGCCCTCTCAAGCCGCCTCGCGGGCGACGGCGAGGAGCACGTCGGCGGCGCGCACGACCGCCGGGAAGCGCTCGGGTCCGTCGCGCGGAACGCGCACGAGCACCTGCGAGCGCGCGGCTTCGTACATGGCCTCGGGCAGCTCGGCGCGCAGGCGGCGTGCGCGTGTGGAGTCGAGGTCGATGGGAGTGACGGCGAGGCGATCGCCGCGGAAGCTGACGGCCTGGGCGCCGGCGGCGCCGAACTTGATGCGTGCGCGCTGCAGCGAGAGCAGGTTCGCGAGCGGCTCGGGCGGCTCGCCGAAGCGGTCCTGCAGATCCTCGCGCAGACGTTCGACGTCGGCGACCTCAAGTGCGGAGGCGATGCGGCGGTGGATCTCGATCTTGGCCTGCTCGTAGGGAACGTAGTCGGTGGGGATGTAGGCATCGACGGAGACATCGAGGCGCACGGGCTCGGGCAGCTCCTCGCCCTCGACCTCATCCGCTGAGGCACGCACGGCGTCGTCGAGCATCTGCATGTACAGCTCGAAGCCGAGCGCGGCGACGTGGCCGGACTGCTCGTCGCCGAGGAGGTTGCCGGCGCCGCGGATCTCGAGATCGCGCATGGCGACCTTGAAGCCGGCGCCCAGCTCGGTGTAGTCGGAGAGCGCCGCGAGCCGTTGCGCGGCCTCGGGCGTGAGGGCGGCGGCGGAGTCGTACAGGAGGTAGGCATAGGCGCGCTCGCGCGAGCGCCCGACGCGCCCGCGGATCTGGTAGAGCTGCGCCAGGCCGAAGGCATCAGAGTGCTCGACGATCAGGGTGTTGGCCTGCGGGATGTCGATGCCGGACTCGATGATGGAGGTGCAGACGAGCACGTCGGCGCCGCCGCGCAGGTAGTCCATCATGACGGCCTCAAGTTCGCCTTCGCCCATCTGGCCGTGGGCGACGGCGAAGCGCACGCCGGGGCAGAGCGCGCGCAGACGTTCGGCGGTCTCCTCGATGGAGTCGATGCGGTTGTGCAGGAAGAAGGCCTGCCCGCCGCGCGCGTGCTCGCGCATGATGGCCTGGCGAACGAGATCCTCGAGGTACTCGCCGACGTAGGTCTTCACGGGCCGGCGGCCCTCGGGGGGAGTCTCGATCACGGATATGTCGCGCAGGCCGGCGAGCGACATCTGCAGGGTGCGGGGGATCGGCGTGGCGGACATCGAGATGACGTCGACCTTGAGCTTGAGCTGGCGCAGAAGCTCCTTCTGCTTGACGCCGAAGCGCTGCTCCTCGTTGACGATCAGGAGCCCGAGGTCCTTGGCGCGAACGTCGCGCGAGAGCACGCGATGGGTGCCGATCAGGATGTCGACGCGCCCGGCGGCGAAGCCGGCGACAGCCTCGCGCTGTTCGGCGGCGGAGCGAAAGCGCGATACGTGGTCGAGCGTGACGGGGTAGTCGGAGAGACGCTCGGAGAAGGTGCCGAAGTGCTGCTGCGCGAGGATCGTGGTGGGCACAAGCATCAGGACCTGCTTGCCCTGCGTGGCGGCCTTGAAGGCGGCGCGCAGCGCGACCTCGGTCTTGCCGTAGCCGACGTCGCCACAGACGAGCCGATCCATCGGCCGCGGCCCTTCCATGTCGGCCTTGACCAGTTCGATGGCGTCGAGCTGATCGGGGGTCTCGGTGAAGGGAAAGCGCTCCTCGAAGTCGCGCTGCCAGTCGGAGTCGGGCTCGAAGGCGTGCCCTGAGCGGCGGCGGCGCTCGGCATACAGCGCGAGCAGCTCCCCGGCCAGCTCCTGCGCGGCGCGGCGCGCGCGGGCCTTCATGGTGTCCCAGCGCGAGCCGCCGAGCTTTGACAGCGGCGGATGCTCGCCGCCCGCGCCGCCGCCCACACCGAGGTAGCGCGAGATCTTGGCGAGCTGATCGGTGGGCACGAAGACGCGGTCGTCGCCCTGGTATTCGAGATAGAGGTAGTCGCGCGTGACGGAGGCGACGGTGCGCGTCTGAAAGCCGGCGAAGCGCGCGACGCCGTGGTCTTCGTGCACGACGATGTCGCCGGTGCGCAGCTCTGTGAAGGAGCGCAGCGCGCCGCGGCGCACACCGGCCGCCCCCGACCGGCCCCGACCGTCGCGCCCGTCGGCGTCGGCGCGGCCGGCGCGGCGGCGGCGCAGGAGACGGTGCTCGGGGAAGACGGCGAGCTTCAGGGACGGCGCAAGAAAGCCCTCGCGCAGCGAGGCCGCGGCAAAGCGCAGCGAGGGCTCCAACGGCGCGGCGCCAACCCCTCCGCCGCCTCCCAGCCACTGGGCCTGCAGGCGCCCGAGGTTGTAGGCGGCGCGCTCGCCCTCGCCGCGACGAGGGAAGGCGACGACGGCGCGATAGCCGGAGCGCACGAGCTTCTCCAGTTCGGGCTCGGCCTCGGCGAGCGAGCGCGCGGCGGTGTCGGCGGCCTGCGCGCGCAGCTCTAGCGGCTGATCGCTGAAGAGCGAGGAGAGCCAGACGCGAGCGCGCGCCTGCAGGGCCGACTGGATGTCCTCGGAGGCGACGTAGAGGTGGTGGGCGTCGCGGTCGTGGAAGGCCGCGCAGACGTCGCTCCAGTGGTCGGCGAGGGCGGGGGCCAGCTCCTCCTCGGCGGCGACGACGATCTCGGCGTCGAGCGGCACGAGGTCGAGCAGCGCGCCGAAGCGCTCGACGGGCAGCAGCTCCGCGACGTCGGGCCGCTCGGAGGGCACCGTTGCGTTGTCCGCCTCGGGGGAGACTTTTTTGGAGGAGGAGGGGGTTCGCGTGGTGGTGTACTCGAGCGCGGCGATCTCCGCCAGCTCGCGGTGCTCGGCGGCGAGCTCGGCGGCGGGCGCGATCTCGACGGCCTCGGCATCGCCGAGGGAGCGCTGGGTGAAGGTGGAGAACCAGCGCAGCGACTCGATCTGCACGTCGAAGAGGTCGACGCGCACGGCGCGCTCCTCGGTGGCGGGGAAGACGTCGAGGAGACCGCCGCGCACGGCGAAGTGCCCGCGCTCCTGCACCTGGTCAACGCGTTCGTAGCCGGCGGCCACGAGCTCGGCGGCGCACTCCTCCAGGTCGAGCAGGTCGCCGACGCGCAGCGTGAAGGAGTGCGGTCGCAGGGCGGGATCGGGGACCTTCTCGGAGAGGGCCGTGGCGGAGACGACGACGACGGGCGGCTCCTGCGCGTCGGAGCCGGCTGCCGCGCCGGCGGCGTCGAGCAGCGAGTCGAGCGCCGCCACGCGCAGCCCGACGAGATGCGGCGGCGGCGTGAGGTGCGACTCGTAGGCAACACCGCGCGAGGGGTAGTAGCGCACCGGCCGCGGCGCGAGCCAGGCGCGCAGATCGGCGGCGAGGTCGCGCGCGGCGCGGTCATCGCCGACGACGACGACCGTGGGCTTGGACTCGGTGTCGGAGAGCGCGGCGATCAGGTAGGGGCGCAGCGAGGAGGAGACGAAGGCGTGGCCGCCGTCGCGCGCGAGCGTGACGAAGGTGGGGTCCTCGCTGGCAAAGCCGAGGAGGGAGCGCAGCGCCATCAGCGTTGGCCCTCGCTGCCGAGCACCAACCGCTCGACCTCCGCCGCGGCGCGCTCCACGAGCGCGCGCACCTCTGCGTCGGGCTCGCGGAAGCGCGCAAGCACATAGCCGGCGACGATCTCGGGGTCGGTGGAGTCGGGGCGCCCGACGCCAACGCGGACGCGCCAGAAGTCGGCGCCGCCGAGCCCTTGCTTGAGCGACTTCAGCCCGTTGTGACCCGCGAGGCCGCCGCCTACGCGACTACGGATGTCGCCGAAGGGAAGGTCGATCTCGTCGTGCACGACCACGAGCCGGTCGAGCGCCAGACGGTAGCTGCCGCGCGCCGGTCCGACGGAGCGACCGGCGTCGTTCATGAAGGTCTGCGGCCAGAGGAGCGCCACGCGCGGACCGGCGGGAGCGCCGGGCTCCGCGCGCACACGCCCCTCGGCGAGCTGTCCGCGGAAGCGCTCCCTGGGGCGCGGCAGATCCCAGCGTTGGGCGAGCAGCTGCGCGACCGCAAAGCCGATGTTATGGCGAGTCTTCTCGTACTCGCGTCCCGGATTGCCGAGTCCGACGATCAGCCAGTCGATGGGCGCGCCGGGAGCGAAGGAGCGAATCACTCCTCGCTGGAGGAGTCCTCGGCGGAAGCGCCGTCACCCTCGCCGACGACCTCGGTTTCGCCCTCGATCTCGCTGTCGGTTTCGGTCTGCAGACGGGGAGCTGTGAGCGTCGCTAGCACGGTCTCATCGGAATCGTCGAGCAGTGTGACGCCCGCGGGGGCCTGCACGGCGGAGAGCATGATGGTCTCGCCGATCTGCAGCTCGCCGATGTCGTGGACGATCGCCTCGGGGATCGCCGTGGGCAGCGCCTCGATGTTCAGCTCGCGCGTGATCTGCTCGAGCACGCCGCCTTCGCGCACGCCCGGGGCGCTGTCGACGCCGGTGAGTTCGAGCGCGACGACGGCATGGATCGCGCGGTCGAGGCGCACGCGCAGAAGATCGACGTGCACGGTCTCGCCCTTCACGGGGTGGCGCTGGGCCTCCTTGAGCACGACCGGCGTGGCCTTGGCGCCGTCGATGCTGAGATCGAGCACGGCACCGGAGCGGGCCAGCGCGAGGCGCAGCTCGCGCGCATCGACGTCGAAGCTGAGCGGCTCGCCGTCGCCGCCGTAGAGGACGCCGGGCACGCGCTGTGCACGACGCAGGCGTCGCGCCTCGCGCGAGCCATTGGCCTGGCGGCTTTTGGCGTCGAGCTGGGTTGTCGTGGAGTCGGCCATCGGGGGGTGGTGGACTTTAGCAATCCGCTTCGTTGTTGATCGGAGCGCTCACGGAGAGCAGCGTCACGGAGATGCCCGAGAGGGGGTTGCCGGTGCGCCGGACGTTGACGCACTGCACGACCGGCAGCCGCCCGATCACGGTCCACGCCACGCGGCTCTTGCCGGTGGTACGCGTCACGGCGTAGGCGGTCGGCGAGGTGAGTGTGAGGATCTTCACGGCCCCGGGCCGGCGCAGTGTGGCGGCGTTGGCGCGCACGGTGGCCACGCAGCGAGGGCTCGCTCGGCAGCTGCTGTCGAGCTGGGCGAGCATGCCCTGGACATCGCCGCGCGCCTGTGCGCGCAGCAACGCGAGGAGGTCGTCGCGTTCGACGCCCTCGACCGAGAGGAAGCCGGCGAGCAGGCCGCTGATGGCAACGAAGAGAGCCACGGCGAGGACTATCAGGACGATGCGCCGTGGACGCGTGCGGACCAATGCCAAGAAGCCCGAGCCCCTAGAAGAGCTGATTCTCGCCGCCGAAGACCTCGCTCACGGAGTCGTCGGTGAAGATGCGCCGGATGGAGTCGGTCAGCAGCTCGGCGCAGGGCAGCACGCGGATGTTCTCGGGCCGCTCGGCGGGGATCGGGATGGTGTCGGTGACGACGATCTCCTTGAAGCCGGAGTCGGCAAGGTTGGCGAAGGCATCGCCGGAGAAGACGCCGTGGGTGGCGGCGGCGTAGACGCTGGTGGCGCCCTCCTCGAGGACGGTGCGCGCGGCCGCGGCGAGCGTGCCGGCGGTGTCGATCATGTCATCGACGATCACGGCCGTCTTGCCGCGCACGTCGCCGATGACGTAGCCGATCTCGGCGACCTGCTGGGCGGGGCGCTCCTTGTCGAGGATCGCCAGCTCGGCGCCGATCTTGGAGGCGAACTTCTTGTTGAGCTTCACGCGTCCGGCGTCGGGGGCGACGACGACGAGATCGGAGAGGTCGAGGTCGGCGAAGTACTGCGTGAGCATGAAGAGCGCCGTCATGTGATCGACGGGCTTCTGAAAGAAGCCCTGGATCTGCCCGGCGTGCAGGTCCATCGTGAGCACGCGGTCGGCGCCGGCGGCCTCGAGCATGCGCGCCACGAGGCGCGCCGAGATGGGCTCGCGCGGAGCCGACTTCTTGTCCTGGCGCGAGTAGCCGAACCAGGGCGTGACGGCGATCACGCGGTGCGCCGAGGCGCCGACGGCGGCGTCGATCAGGAAGAGCAGTTCCATCAGCGAGTCGTTCGCGGTGACGCCGGTCTTCGGATTGCCGCAGGTGGGCTGCACGATGAAGACGTCGGCGCCGCGGATCGACTCCTCGTAGCGGCAGTAGACCTCGCCGTTGGAGAAGGTCCGCAGCGTGACGGGGCCGAGGTTGACGTTGAGCTTCGTGGCGATGTCGGACGCCAACTGCGGGTTGGCACGGCCCGAGAAGAGCATCAGCCGCTTGTCGTAGTCGATCGGCAGGCTCGTCTGCATGGACTGCGTGCGCGTGTCCATCGCGCTGCTCATCTCACCTGGGAGTGTAGAGGTCGGGGGTTGAAAGTGTGGGAGCCGGGCCGGGCCGGGCCGGAGCTGGGTCCGGGGTCGGGTCCGGGTCCGGGTCCGGGGGGTTATATTCCATTTTTTTCTCTGTCATGCAATCGCATTACTGGGTATATACTAAAGTTATACACAGAAAAAAAGAGAGCATACCCCTACTCGGGAGTGGACTTGCGGCGCTCGGCAAACCCCTCGATGTTCTGCTGTCGCGCGCGCGCCACGCCGAGCGCGCCGGGGGGCACGTCCTCGGTGATGACCGAGCCGGCGGCGGTGTAGGCGTCGTCACCGACCGTGACGGGCGCCACGAGCGCGGTGTCCACGCCGCCTTTCACGCGCCGGCCGATCGTCGTGCGGTGCTTGGCGCGGCCGTCGTAGTTGGCCGTGATCGTGCCGGCGCCGAGGTTTGAGCCTTCGCCGACGTCGGCATCGCCGATGTAGGAGAGGTGCGGGATCTTCGCGGAGGCGCCGATGGAAGAGTTCTTGACCTCGACGAAGGTGCCGACCTTGGCGCCCTCGCGCAGCAGCGCACCGGGCCGCAGGTAGGCGAAGGGCCCCACGGTGGCTCCGTCGTGCACAGTGGCTTCCTCCAGCCACGCGACCCTGACCTTGGCGCGCGCGCCGACGTGGGAGTCGATCAGCGTGCTGTGGGGACCGACGGCGGCGCCGGCGGCGATGTGCGAGTCGATCGCGCTCGTGTGCGGCCCCACGACGGCGCCCTCGCCGACGGTGGTGGCGCCCTTCAGGCGCGTTGCCTGCTCGATGCGCGCGTCCTGGCCGATCTGCACCTCGACGTCGATCTCGGCGGAGTCCGGGTCCACGATGCCGACGCCGGCGAGCATGTGCCGCTCGTTGATGGCGCGCTGCGCGAGCGCGCGCACCTGCGCGAGTCCCACGCGATCGTTGACCCCCAAGACGAGCGCCGGATCGTTCACGGCGTGGGCCAGCACGGCGTGGCCGTCGTCGCGCAGCAGGTCGAGCACCTGCGGCAGATACAACTCTTCCTGCGCATTCTCGGCGCTCAGGCGCGGCAGCGCAGCGAGCAGCGCGGCTCCGTCGAAGACGTAGATCCCGGTGTTGACCTCCTGGATCTGAAGCTCCTCGGGCGTAGCGTCGCCCGCTTTCTTGGTCTCCACGACACGCGCTACGCGCCCCTCGGCGTCGCGCACCACCCGCCCATAGCCACCGGGGTCGGCGAGCACGGTCGTGGCCATTGTCGCCGGCGCGCCGCCGGCGGTGTGCGCAGCCACAAGCTCTGAGATCGCGCGCGCGCTCACGAGCGGCACGTCGCCGCTCAGCACCACGACGGCCGCCGCCGGGTCGATCTCGGCGGCAGCGGCCGCGACGGCGCCGCCGGTACCGTTGGACTGCGGCTGCACGACCAGGCCGAGCGTCTGCTCCTGTCCGTGCTGCTGCCCCGCTCGCTGCTCCGTCTGCGCCTGTCCGTACCGCTGCCCTGCTCCCTGCTCCTGCACTCCCTCCCGCTCCTGCGGTCTCTGTCTCAGGCCCGCCCGCTGCTCCAACACTCCGGCAAGCGCGCGCGCGGGCGAGTCCACCACGACGACCCTCCCGGCGCCTGCCTCCAGCGCCGCCAGCACGGGCCACAGCACCATCGGCCGGCCGCACAGCTCGTGCAGCACCTTCGGCAGGGCCGAGCGCATGCGCGTGCCCTGACCGGCTGCCAGGACCAGGACAGTGGGGGCGCTCATGCCCTGGACTCTAATGCCCTATCCCTGCCTGCGGCCCTATCCCCGCCTTGGCAGCTGCCGTTCGACGCCTTGGCGGCCTGCCTGCCGTTCAACGGCAGTGAAGCGCAAGACTGG
The DNA here is from genome assembly GCA_963715515.1 of uncultured Solirubrobacterales bacterium. Taxonomy (GTDB): domain Bacteria; phylum Actinomycetota; class Thermoleophilia; order Solirubrobacterales; family Solirubrobacteraceae; genus Palsa-744. The sequence goes on along the minus strand of OY970249.1, from coordinate 1,938,334 downwards.
CGGAGACCGCGGCGCCGGTGTCGCTTTCGTACCAGCCCTTGAGCTTGTAGGAACCGGCCAGGAGCTTCTTGAACTTGTAGGTGTGGCTGCCGCTGGGCGCCAGCGGATCGGCGGTCTTGTGTATGCGGCGATCGCCTCTGCTGGTTCCTTTGAGAACGAGATGTACGCGACCGACGGTCTTGGCATTGACCTCGTAGGCGACCGTGATCGAGCAGTGGGCCGAGGCGGCCACATGGGTGAAGCTAAGGGGGGCGCTGGCGGCGGGGATGCAGTAGATGACGCACGGCGCCGCGCTGGCGGCGTCGGCGCTCGCAAGCGGCCCGGCCGCGGCGGGCGCGATGACCAGTGCGCAAGCTACCGCGGCGCCCGCCAGCGCGAGGCGGCAGCGTGAGAGCATCGTCACGGCGCTCGATCTTGTGTGTCGCATGCGTGGATTATTCAACGCTCGCGAAGCTCAGGTGGTGAACTAATTGTTACCGCGCCGGCCCTGTCGCCTTCGTGGAGAGCTACCTCGGCTTACAGAGCCAAAATCTCCGGCAAGCAGATCGTTGACAGCCTCTAGGCTCAATCCCGATCTGGCTGAGCAGCACTGAGGTCTTCCAAGTCGACGAGGTCGCGCGGGCGCCCGGCGGCCTGCTTCATCGTCCGCAGATGCTCGAGCGCGCATATCGCAATCGTCACGCCCGCCATCTCGACGTCGATTGCCCTCGAGCGAAGCTCAGCGTACGACAGGACGCCCTCAAGGCCCTGAACCACATCCAAATCCCCGAGCTGCGTGGCTATCAACGTCCGTTCCCCGCCGCAAAGCAGAGCGGCGATGGAACGCTCGGAGCCGAGCAGCGACTCGCCCAACTGAACGTGGCCACCGTGCTCTGCTGCAAGGCGCGCGAGCCTGTCGAGGTTCTCAGGCGTCGGATCGGGCACGATGTCGCAATCCTTCGTCCCCCGCACAACACCCCATGATCCCAGCGCCAAGCCACCAATGACAACGAAGTGGACATCCGCCTGAACGAGGCGGACAAGGAGATCGTCGAACGACGGTGCGCTCAACGGGCACGCCGCGCAGCGTCGCGCAACTCGAACAGCTTGCGTGTCAACGAGATCGTCTCCCGGAGGTTTACAACGAGCGGCCGCTGCCCATCCGCGCGCAGACGCAGCCGCCGCACTCGCTCCCCCTCCGGGTCAAGAGACTGCCGCTTGGCCTGCTCAATCATCGCTCCAAACACTACCATGACCTCGAGCACACACGCGTCCTTTGAGTTGCCCTCCTGTCCGTACAGAGAGTCGGAGACATCTGCACGTATTCGGCCGCTCGTGGGTCAGCGGATATTCATGATTGGTCTGTAACGATCAGACTCAAGGAGGCAGTCGAGATGCACATGAGGAAGCTATTCATCGGGTTCGCCGTTGTATTCGGCGTCGCCCTCGCCTGCGTACCCTCGGCGTTAGCGGAATTCAAATCGGAGATCAAAGGCTCCCAGGGGAAAGGCTACTTCAGCTCATTGCAACTGAAAGCCGGGGGAGCAGTCGTCGAATGCTCGTCCAACCTGGGTTCCGAAAGCGCCAATACATGGATAATAGAGAAAGGGACCGAACACGCCGAAAAAGGGCCGGGCCTGCTGGTCAAACTCAACACTTGGACCAAGTGCATTGCAGAAGCATCGGGCTTCAAAGAAGAAGGCACGGTCAAAGGCAGTGGCTGTGAAATAGAAACAAAAGAGCCCAAAGCGGAAGAAAAAATACTAGGAACCTTCACTAGCACATGTGCCTTTAAGTTCGAAACCCTTGGAGTAACTACCTGTGAAATGGATGTTGAACCGACGTCAAACAAAGAACTCAAAGAAGTCGATCTAGCCCATAGCGGTGAAAATGACGAAAACTTAATCCTTGAATTCGCCTCAGAAGGCCTTACTACGGTGACAAAAGGGAAAGAATGTGAAAAAATCGGGATAAACTCTACAAAAAAGGGGGAACTGGCACTGACCTCCGAAGAGGCCGACGTTGCCCCCGAAACGCTAGTTGACGAATTTCGTCTGGCCCGGACTGGGCCACCAGGAAGCTCGCTGGTACCGACCGGCACCACGCGGACCGTTTTTGTGAAATTCACTGGCGGCACCCCTACCAGACCCTTGGGAAACCTGCAGGGAGATGAATTTCTGGGAAGGACTCGAAGGACGCAGAGCGACTTCTATAAAGTCGAAGGAGAATTCCTAGGTATCTGTCAGAGCAAGCTGTACAGCAACAATGAAAAATGTGAAATGAAAATCACATCAAATACGGTAACGACAGCCAGAGAAGCGGCGGCCTACTACTGGTTCAAAATCAATTTCAATGACCGCCACGCTGCGCTTGCCTTTTTTGTATAGCGGACCCTCCGTCTACCCGCCGCGCTCCGAATCGGGGCGCGGCGGCGCGATCGACCGGGCCGGCCGTCCCTGCGTGAGTACGTGCAGGCCAAGACCGAGATCGCTGGCCGCGAATCAGAGCGCCACAACCGCCGGTTGCGCGAGTTGACCGGCCAGCCGCAGACGCTCGTGCGACTCTACTACAACGGCGGCGTATCCGAAGAGGTCTTGGCCCAGGGGCGGCCAAGGACAAGGCCCTACGGCTACAAAACGACCCCCGACCCCTTCTAGGGGCCAGGGTTCGTACATCGAGCAAAAGGCTGGGGGGCAGGGATTCGAACCCCGATTCTCAGGACCAAAACCTGATGTCCTGCCATTGGACGACCCCCCAGAGTGGGCATATCCTCGCACGCGGCCCCGTCGGCAGGCGCGTAACACCGCAAGAACACTCTCGGCGCGCGATTCTGCAACGATCCATGCGCTTCATCCAGGGGAGGGGGCAACGGGGATATGCGAGCGAGCATCAGGCGACATCTGCACCTATGCCCACGAGGCCGCGTGGGCGCCGCGTTATGCGGCACGCTCATTCTAGCCGCGTCGCAGATCGGCGCCCCGGCGGCGTCCGCCAAATCCCGAAGCTCCACGCGTCCTTCCAAAAAGAAGCCGGCGGCCTGCACGAATACGAGCCTCCAGCCGAGCTCTACCGATCTCGGCGCGATCGACACGGCGACGCTCTGTCTGGTCAACCAGGTGCGCACCGCCGACCACCTGCGCCCGTTGCGTTTGAACAGCCCGCTGCAGAGCGTGGCTGCGGGCCAGGCGCGGGACATGGTGCAGGGCGACTACTTCGGCGACGACAGCCTCGCGGGCCAGACACCGCTGCAACGGATCCTCGCCACCCCTTATCCGGCCCACGCGACGCGCGTGAGCGCCGCGCAGAACATCGGCTGGGCGACTGGTCCGCTGGCCACCCCCGCAGCGATGGTGCAGGCCTGGATGCAGTCGCCTCCGCACCGCGAAATCATCCTCACGCCCCGCTACGCCGACATCGGCGTGGGCGTTACCCCGGCAGCCCCCAGCTCGCTCGCGCAGGGCCTGGCCGGCGCCACTTACACGCTGGACTTCGGCCAGCGCATCTTCGCGGTCAAGAGCGCGCCGCGCCGTCGCGCGCGCCGCGGCTGACTCGTGCCCTCATCCGGGCTGACCCATGCCCTCATCCGGGCTGACCCATGCCCTCATCCGGGCTGACCCATGCCCTCATCCGGGCTGACCGCGCCTTCATCCGCCTGTCGTCGCAGCGGTCGCGTCGAACACTTCGTTCGCCGCAGGCGCCACGACCGGCGGCACCGCGCCGAAGCTGAGGAAGTCGATCGTGATGGTGCCGCTCACTTCAGCCGCCGCACCGCTCGCCGCGCCGTTCGCCGTGCTGCCCGACCCGCTGCCCGCCCCGCCGTTCGCCCCGGCGGCGGCGCCGAGCAGCAGCTGCTCGCGGCGCACGCGGCCCTGCGCGTCGACCCAGACGTCCACGGGAATCGAGCCGGCTGCGCCGAGCTTTTCCAGCGCGGCCTTGGCCGAGGCCTGCTGTTCGCCGGAGAGGTGTTCCACGATGCGGCTGACCTCGAGGTCGGCGCGATAGTGCGTGGTCGCAACGCCGTTGACGGTCTCCCGGTCGACGGCCACGACGCTGCCGGAGCTGCCGCGCAGATAGCTGAGGTACTGGCTGGGATCGAACTGATCGACCGAGGAGAGCTGCGATGTGTCGATCCCGGCCGCCTGCGCGGCCTTGCTGAGATCGACCTTCATCCAGGTCTTGCCTTCCGGCAGATGACCGGCGAGCGCGGGCGTCTTCATGTAGAGCACGGGATACTGGAAGACCATCTGCACGCTGCTGCCCGCCGCTGCGCCCGACATGCCGGGCACCCCCGAGAGATCCATGTTCAGCACCTCGGCGCGCTGGCGCTCGGAGATGTAGCCGCTGGCCGTGATCCCGAACCCGCTCGGCAGAGCCGGCGAGGAGAGCTGCACGCTCAGTGAGATCCGCGCGCCGGTCTGCTGGCTGGTGACTTCGGCGGCCTGCGCGACTGGGTCGAGCGTCGCCGAGGCGCCGCAGCCGCTCATGGCCGCACCACCGGCGACCAGCGCGGCCAGCGCGCAGAGCGCGGCCGTCGTTCTCGCGGCCTTTCTCTTGGCAAGCTTGCTCCGCATCAGGGCCTCATGCTCTTCTCGACCCCAGCGGGCTCGTCCTTGAGCCAGTCACGCGCGTCTGGCCGACCCCCTGCTCACGAGCGCCCGACCTACCCTGCTCACAAGCCCGCCGACCCTGCCGACTCGCCCGGCCGACCCTGCTCACGCGCGCCTGGCCGACCCCCGTGGCACGCGCCCGCCGCCGGCGCCGGCCTCCGAGGCGGGACCCGCGGCGGAGGCGATGCCGAGCACGCGCATGGCCTTCAGCCCGAGGCTCAGCTTCTCGCGGCCGTCGCTCGAGCCGACGTCGAGGCCCGACAGCTCGCGTATGCGCTCCAGACGGTAGTAGATGGTGTGCCGGTGCGTGAACAGCCGCTGCGCCGTGCCCGCGACGTTCCCATCGGCCTCCAGGAAGGCCGCGAGCGTGCCCACAAGGTCGGTCTCGTACTGCTCGTCGTAGGCCACCAGGGGCTCGACGGTCTCCGAGTAGAAGCGCTGCAGCTCCTGCGGGTTCTCGCTCATCGCGGAGAGCAGCAGCCGGTAGGCGCCCGTCTGCTCGAAGGCCAGCGGCCCGTCCTGTCCGCCGCCGCCCTCGGCGACGTTGGCGGCGAGCAGCGCCTCGCTGGCGGCGCGCGGCAGCTCGGCGGGGTCTAAGGCGATGCGGCTGCGCCCGACGGCGAACTGGAAGCCGGCCAACGAGGCCTCCATCTCGCGCAGCACGCCCTCGGCGGCGCGCGCGGCCAGCGAGTCCTCGGCGCTGGGCACGAGCAGCAGCACTTCGGCTCCCGCGGCTCCCGCCCCTCCACCGGCGGCCCCGGTCCCCTCACGCTCCGACAGAGCGGCGATCGAGCGCCCCGCGACGGCACGCGCGCCGCGCTCGGCGACGGCACGCACGCGCGCGCGCCAGCCCTCCTCGGTGGGCGCCTGCGGACGGGCGCGCGCGACGATCATGCAGGCGCCGTCGCCGATCTCGAGCGACAGCTCGCGCGCACGCGTCAGCAGCTCCTCGCGCCCGCTCAGCTGGCGGTCGGCGATGGCGCGCAGGAAGTCGGCGGCGGCAGTCTCCAGCGCGCGGTCGGGCGCGCGCACGCGCTCGACCTCGGAGGCGATCATCGTCACCAGAAGGCGCCGCACCGAGGCGCTGGGCTGGGCGCGCGCACGCATGTGCAGAGCCCCGACGACGACGTCGGCGACGCGCAGCGGAATGCTCGTGACGCCCTCGCCGCCGGCCAGCAGCGAGCGCTCGTCGGCGGGCGAGCGCGCGGCGACGGCGAGCGTCGAGCCCCAGGCGTCGCTGACGGCCAGCGACGCCTCCAGAGCCTTCGCGGCCGCGCGCACGACCTCGGGCAGCCCCGCGCCGGACTCCACGGCCTCGGTGACGGCATCGAGCGCCGCGAGGTCGGTCATGAAATTATCCCCAGTAGTAGACGACGACGAGCGCCCCGGCGACGCCGATGCCGACGAAGACGGCGAGCACGTAGAGCGAGAGCACGGTCGCCGCAAGGCGTTCCCACACGCGCGTATAGGCCGACCAGGCGGGCGCGAGGATCAGCCCGGTGTAGAGCGCAAAGCCGAGCACGCCGGCGCAGACGGCGACCAGGTCGGAGATCTCTGTGCGACTCATGTCCTAATTGTGCCCTACGGAGAGGCTGAGGACCTGCGCGAACTCGGCCCCCACCGGCGTCGCGACCAGGGGCGCCGGCGTGCGCCCCGCAAGAGCGGCCGCCGCGCGCGTCGCCGCGGCCAGGCCGTTGGCTCGCGCAAAGAGACCCACGACGGTGGGCCCCGAGCCGCTGAGCAGCGCCACGTCGGCGCCGGCATCGCGCGCCTGACTCAAAGCCTCGTCGATCGCCGGGCACAGCGAGCGCGCGGACGCCTCCAGATCGTTGCCGAGCAGCGCAACGTCCGTGGGTAGGGCCATGCCGAGGTCCAGCGCGCCGTGCAGCAGCCGGCGGCGCTCCTCCAGGAAGGCCGCGTCGCGCACGGCCCCCAGCCGGTCGGCCGCGAGCCGGTCGGCCGCGGCGTAGACGTCGGCGGTGGACAGCTCGTCTTCGAGCGCCAGCACGAGCACCCCGAAGGCGGGGATCGGGTCGGGCAGAGCCTCAAGCCGCTCGCCGACTCCAGTCGCTAGCCAACGCCCCGGGCGGACCTGCGCGGGCACGTCGGCCCCCAGCTCGCCGGCCAGCTCCAGCAGCAGCCCCTCGTCGCCCAGCCCCGATGCGTGTGCACAGAGGCGCAGCGCAGCGGCGGCATCGGCGGAGCCGCCACCCAATCCCGCGGCTACGGGTATGCGCTTGTCGATGCGCAGAAGCAGCGGCAGAGCGTCCCAGCCGGTGGCAGAGCGGAACAGCGCGAGCGCGCGCGCGGCCAGGTTCCCGCCAGGAGGGGCGGGAAGCCCCGGGCACACGACCTCATCCCCCGCGGTCCCCCGTGGCAGGCCAGCGGCCCCCGTCAAACCAGCGGCTCCCCCCGGCAGGCCAGCGACCCCCGTCGGCAAACCAGCGGCTCCAGCCGGCAGGTACTCGAGCGTCAGCTCGTCGGCGAGCGAGATTGACTGCATGACGCTCACCAGCTCGTGACGGCCGTCGCCGCGCAGAGGCCCGACGAACAGCCCCAGGTTGATCTTCGCGGGCGCAGAGGCGCGCAGGGGCAGCGGAAGCACCGGCGTGGTCATAGCCCGAGTATGGCCCCCAACGCGCGGAAGTCCTCGGGCGAGAGCCGCTCGGCGCGCGCGTCGGCGGGATGACCCAAGGAGACGAGCGCCGCGCGCACCTCCTCCCGCCCCCACGGCAGCCCGGCGAGCGCGAGCGATCCGGCGAGCGCCTTGCGGCGGTGCGCGAAGGCGCCGCGCACGAGCGCCCGCAGCCGCGGCGAGGCGGCGGGCCCAAGACGCACGATGCGCACGAGCACCGAGTTGAACGTTGGGCACAGGCGCGAAGACGGTTCGCGGGATCGCGCGCACGATGTGCACCTCGCCGGCAAGCTGCGCCAGGACGGAGCTGATCCCATACGTGCCGCCCCCCGGCGCCGAGGCCAGCCGCAGGCCGACCTCGCGCTGCACCATCGCCACCCACATCTGCACACCCGGCAGGCACTCGATCGTGCGCAGCAGCACCCCGGCGGCGATCCCGTAGGGCAGATTCGCGACGACCTTCGTAGGCGCCGGCTGCATCCCCGCAAGGTCGATTCGCATCGCGTCCTTCCAGTGCACCGCAACGTTGTCGAACCCTGCAAGGCTCCCCTCAAGCGCCTCGCGCAAGCGCAGGTCGATCTCGACGACGTGCAGATAGGCGACCAGCGGCGCGAGGTGAACGGAGAGCGCGCCCTGCCCCCCGCCGATCTCAAGCACGACGTCGTCCCCCGAGGACAACTCGGAGGCTCGCTCGATCACCCCGAGGATGTTGGGGTCGCGCAGGAAGTTCTGACCGAGGTCACGCTTCATCGGACATCCATTCTCGCGCAGGCACCGCGAGCGTCTGCTGTCAACCGGATCTCGGTGAGCACGCGCAGCTGGTCGGTGAGCACGCGCAGCTGTGCGGCACGCCGCAAATCATCATCTGCGATATCATTTATGATGTCATGAGTCCCGCCGAGCTGATCCGCGCGACACGCCAACGCCTGGGCCTCAGCCAGCGCACCCTCGCTCTACGCGCAGGCACGACGCAGGCGGCCGTCAGCCGCATCGAGCGGGGCCTCGTCTCGCCCACGTTCACGACGCTGCGCGAGTTGATGATCGCGATGGGAGAGGAGCCGGTGCTCTCCTCACGGCGCCTGCCGACCGACTGGGATCCAGCACACATGGCCAGCACCCTCGAGCGAACGCCAGCAGAGCGCCTGGCCCTGGCGCTCTCCTGGAATCGCATGGCCGGGCGGCTCGCCGCCGCCGGACGCGCCGCGCGAAGCGACCGAGACGATGGCTGAGCAGCCGCCGCCCGACGCCGAGCGCATCTTCGCCGCCCTGGATGCACATAAGGTCGCATACGTCGTGATCGGAGGCATCGCCGTCCAGGTCTATGGTCACGTGCGCATGACCAACGACGTCAACCTGATCCCCTCGCCCACCCCGGCAAACCTCAAACGTCTCGCAGACGCGTTGCACGACCTAGAGGCCCGCATCCTCAACCCCGGCAGCGAGCATCTCCCCATCGACGCACAGATGCTCCCGCGCGCGACCCTCTGGCAACTAACAACGCGCCACGGTGACATCGACGTACTGCACGACGCCCCCGGCGCACGGCCATTTCCCCAACTGCGCCAACGAGCGCTCCTCGTCACGCTCGGAAACCTCACCATCCCAATCGCCGCGCGCGACGACCTCATCCGGATGAAGCGCGCCAGCGGGCGACCCGTTCAACCTCACCGACATAGCCGCACTCACCGAGCCGAGGCCGGGCACTGAAGGGAATGAAGGCGCCGACGAGTGAGCGGGACCTATTGCCCGTCCATTCGGATCGAGTGCTCGACTCCGAGGCCCTTGGCGGCGAGGGTACGCGAGGCGATCCAAAGGCCGCCTGCCGACCCGGCCGCCAACGCGCAAGCCTGCCGCACCGCGGGCCCCCTACCAGCGAAAGACGCGCGCAGCAGTCCCCTCCACCACTGCGCCCAGCTCACCAGGCGCCACCCCCCTCAAATCAGCCAAAAAAGCGAGCGTGTGGGCGACGAAGGCCGGTTCGTTCTTGAACTTGCGCACGGCCTGCGGCGTCAGGTAGGGGGCGTCGGTCTCCACCAGCAGCCGCTCGTCGGGCACCCGCCGCGCGGCCTCCGCCAGGTCGGCGGCGCTCCTGTACGTCACGTTGCCCGCAAAGCTGATCGCGTAGCCGCGCCCCAGGCACTCCTCAAGGCGCGCCGGCATCGAGAAGCAGTGCATCACCACGCTCACGCCCGCGGCCTCCGCGGCGAGCTGGTCGAGCGTCGCGTCCTCAGCCGCGCGACTGTGTATCACCAGCGGCTTGCCCACCTCGCGCGCCAGCGCGATCTGCGCCGAGAACGCCCGCTCCTGGTCCGCGCGCGGCGCATAGTCGCGGTAGAAGTCCAGACCCGTCTCGCCGATCGCCGCGCATCGCGGGTGCGCCGCCAGCGCCCTCAGCTCCGCCAGGTCGGCCTCGTCGAAGCCGCTCGCGTAATTCGGGTGGCGCCCCACCGCCGCCCACACCTGCGGAAAGGCCTCCGCCGCCGCCAGCGCCGCGCGGCACGACGCGCCGTCGGTGCCCACGCTCAACAGCTTCCCCACGCCCGCCGCCAGCGCGCGCCGCACCAGCTCCGCGTCGGGCGCCTCGCACAGGTCCAGATGCGTGTGCGAGTCGATCACGATGACTCGTACAGGTCCCGATGCGTACAGGAGCCGATCACGTCTGGCTCTTCGGGAACAGCGGCGCCAGCGCCTCTACGCGCTCGATCGCACCCGCGCCCAGCCGCGCGCTCTGCAGCGACAGCTCGGGGGCGCCCAGAGCGTCGAGCAGGCGTTCGGTGCTCGCCGGCAGGTAGGGGTGCAGCAGCACCGCCACCACGCGCAGCCCCTCCACCAGCGTCGCCAGCACGCGATCGAGGTCCGCGGCGCGCGCCGCGTCCTTGGCCAGCTGCCACGGCGCCTGCTCCTCCACGTAGCGGTTCAGGCGCCGCACGCGCTGCCAGATCTCATCCAGTGCCACCGTCAGCTCCACGCCGTCGATCAGCTCGCCCACGCGCTCCGCGAGGCCTTCGAAGTCGGGGGCCAGCGCCGGGTCGATCCCCCGCGCGCCCTCGCACGAGGGCACCAGCCCGTCGCGATAGCGCACCACCATCGCCGTCGTGCGGCTCGCCAGGTTGCCCAACTCGTTCGCCAGCTCGCTCTCGTAGCGTCCCTCAAAGGCCGCCGTCGAGACCGAGCCGTCCTGGCCGAAGGAGACGTCGCGCAGCAGATAGAAGCGCAGCGCGTCGGCCCCATAGCGCTCGATCACGGCGAACGGGTCGAGCACGTTGCCCAACGACTTGCTCATCTTCTCTCCCTCCATCAGCAGGTATCCGTGCACGAACACCTTCCGCGGCAGCTCGATCTCGGCCGCCATCAGCAGCGCCGGCCAGTAGACCGTGTGGAAGCGCAGTATGTCCTTGGCGATCACGTGGCAGTCCGCGGGCCAGAAGGTCGTCGTCAGATCACTGCCCTCTCCGACCGCGCCAGCGCCAGCGCCCGGAGCATCCCCTGCCCGCGCGTAGGAGAGCGCCGAGTAGTAGTTCAGCAGCGCGTCGAACCACACGTAGAAGACGTGCTCGCTGTCCCACGGCACCGGCACCCCCCACGTCAGGCGCCGCCGCGTCAGCGGCACGTCGCGCAGGCCGCCGCGGATGAACGACAGCGCCTCGTTGCTGCGCGTGCGCGGCGCCACCCAGCCCTCGTGCTCGGCGTACCACCGCTCCAGCGGCTCCTGGAAGGCCGAGAGCTTGAAGAAGTAGTTCTCCTCCGCTTCGCGCACCAACTCGATGTGGTGGATCGGGCAGCGATTGCCCGCGTCGATCTCGTTATCCGCCTTGAAGTCCGCGCAGCGCGGGCAGTACCAGCCTTCGTAGACGCCCTCGTAGACAAAGCCATTCTCACGGACCTTCTCCAGAACCTCCTGCACGACCGCCATGTGCTCGGGGTCGGTCGTGCGGATGAAGAAGTCGTTGCTCGCCCCCAGCCGCGGCGCCAGCGCCTTGAAGCGTTCGGCGTTGCGGTCCGCCAGCTCCTGCGGCTCGATCCCCAGCGCATGCGCCGCGTCGGCCACCGGCTCGCCGTGCTCGTCGGTGCCCGTCAGGAAGAAGACCTCCTCGCCGCGCTGCCGATGGTGGCGCGCCAGCACGTCCGCCGCGATCGTCGTATACGCGTGCCCCAGGTGCGGCGCCGCGTTGACGTAGTAGATCGGGGTCGTCACGTAGAACGACGAGCAGGACTTGGCGGTCATCGCCCATCCAGGCTATTCGGTCAGCTCCCTGTACAGCTCGTTGGCGGCCACCCCCGTGAGCTTCGCCACGACGCCCGCCGCCGGACGCGCGCGGGCGCCCGCGTTAACGAGCGCACGCAGCGCCTCCACCGCCTCCGCGTGCTCGGTCGAGCGCGCGCCTCCCACGCCGAGCGCGCCGACGACGAGCACGATCTCCCCGCGCGGTGCCCGCTCGCCGTAGTGCGCCGCCAGCTCGGCGGCGCTGCCCCGGCGCACTTCCTCGTGCAGCTTGCTCAGCTCACGGCAGACCGCCGCCGGGCGCTCCGGATCGAGCGCCGCCAGCACGCCCAAGCTCGCCGCCAGCCGCCGCGGCGACTCGAAGGCCGCCAGCGTCTCCGCGCTCTGCCCCAGCACGCGCTCCAGCTCGGCGCGCCTGCGCGGCAGGAACCCCACGAAGCTCCAGCGCTCGCACGGCAGCCCCGAGGCGACCAGAGCCGTGACCACCGCGCTCGCACCTGGCAGCACCTCCACCGCGATCCCAGCCCGCGCCGCGATCCCAGCCCCCGCACTCCTCGTCCCTTCCCCTGCCGCCAGCGCCGCCTGCACAAGCGCCCACCCGGGGTCAGAGACCAGCGGCGTGCCCGCATCGGACACCAGCGCCACCGTCTCTCCGCCACGCATCCGCTCCACCAGCTCGCCCGCACGCGCGCGTTCGTTGTGCTCGTGCAAGCTCACCAGCCCGCGCGCCACCACCCCGTGGCGCTCCAGCAGCACGCGCGTATGCCGCGTGTCCTCGCACGCCACCACGTCGGCCTCGCCGAGCACCTGAAGCACCCGCAGCGTCACGTCCTGGAGGTTCCCGATCGGCGTCGGGCACACCACCAGCCGGCCCGCCGGCGCGCTGTCGGGGCTCATCACGCCAATATAGGGCCGTGTCGGAGCCGACATACACCCGCTACCGCTCAAGGCGCCGACCGCTCGCGGGCGAGAACGCCGACGGAAGGCTGCTGGCACCGCCACCGCCGCGCCGGACGCGCCGCCTGCCCCGCATCAGCCGTCGCCGCGCGATCCTCGGCGTGCTCGCGCTGCTCGCCGGCTGGCTCGTGCTCTCGCTGGCGCTCTTCCTGCTCAGCGCGCAGTTCAACCGCTCCTCGCTCCCCGCGAACGTGCAGGGCGTCCTGGACCCCGCGGGCTTCCCGCTGACCTCGGCCAACAACATTCTCGTGCTCGGCTCAGACCGTCGGCCCAAAGACAGCCGGGAACCCGGCGCCGAAACCTCCGGCCCGGGCCGCTCGGACACGATCATGCTGATCCGCACCGGCGCCGGCCACGCCGCGCGCCTGTCGATCCCGCGCGACACCGTCGTCGAAATCCCCGGTCACGGCCTGCAGAAGATCAACGCCGCGCACGCCTTCGGCGGCCCCGCGCTGTCGATCTCGGTCATCGAGCGCTGGCTCGGAGTCCCGATCAACCACGTCGTCGAAGTCAACTTCGAAAACTTCCCCCAGCTCATCGACGCCATGGGCGGCATCACCTACAGCGGCGGCTGCATCGTCTCGCGCCTGGATGGCGGCTCAAGTCGTGGCGGCTACACCCTGCGCCTGCCTGCCGGCACCCACCACCTCGACGGCAAGCAGGCGCTCGCGCTGGCGCGCACGCGCGAGAACCTCTGCGCCCCCAACGAGACCGACCTCAACCGCGAGCAACACCAGCAGGCGCTCTTCCAGGACATGCGCTCGCGCCTGCTCTCTCCCTCAAGCTTCCTACGCCTCCCCTGGATCGCCTGGAGCGCCCCGCCGGCGATCGTTTCCGACATGAGCGGCCCCACGCTGCTCGGCCTGTTCGCCGCGCTCGCCACCAGCGGCACGCCCCCCACACGCGTGCTGGAGCCCTCGGGCAACGTCACGTTGCCGGATGGCGAAGAAGGGCTGACAGTCAGCGAAAGCGAGCGCCGCGCCGCGGTGGCGCGTTTCCTGGCGGGGTGATAGACAAATAGCAATACAGTGCAATACCTTGATATACTTAGTGACACATGGCTGCCTTCCCGACCAAGCAGAGCGTCGCGTTTCGCTTCGAGCGCAGCACCGTTGCGCACCTTAAGCAGCGCGCGCAGGAAACCCACGCTCCCCAGACGGCGCTCGCGGAGCGTTACATCGAGGAGGGCCTGCGCCACGACGAACACCCGCTGATCTACTTCCGCGAGGGCGAGGCCGGTCGCAGGCCCGCGCTGCTCGGCACGCGCCTGGACGTCCCGGACGTCCTCACCACCATCAAGCAGAACGGCAACTCCGTCGAGGAGGCCGCCGCGTACCTGGAGATGCCGGTCGAGCACATTGAGGCCTGCTTGCGCTACTACGCCGACTACAAGGACGAGGTCAACGCCTGGATCGAGCGCTCCCACGCGATCGCTCAGCGCGAGCGTGAGCGCTGGCAGCGCCGCCGGCAGGCACTGGCGTGAGGCTGCTGCTGGACGAGATGATCTCCCCACGCATAGCCCGCGAGCTGCGAGCGGCCGGACACGACGTGCAGGCCGTCAAAGGGGACCGACCCGATCTCGCCAGCCGCCAGGACCGTGAGGTCGTCCGCGCGATGGCCGCCGAGCGACGCGCGATCGTAACCAACGATGTCGCGGACTTCCAGGTCATCCACGACCGGCTGCTGGCGGCCGGAGAGGAGCACGGCGGATTGATCTTCACCTTCGACGCCACAATGCCCCGCAACAGGGACGCGATCCCTCAATGGGTGCAGACACTCACGCAGCTGCTCACCGACCACGGCGACGAAGACTCGTTGCGCAACCGAGTCCACCATCTGCCCTGAGAGCGCCGCCGGCTCACCCCGGCGTGGTCTGCACCTGGATCGCCCGCTCCACGCGCGCGCCCTTCTCGGTGAGCCGCCACGCATTGGGCGCCCCCTTCGCCGGGCCCATACCGTCGTTGCCGGCGAGCCCCAGGTGCTCCAGGCGCGTAAGCAGCTTTGAAACCTGCCCCTGGTCGGAGATCCCAGCGTGTGCGGCGATCTCGCGGTTGCTCGCACCCGGATTGGAGGCGATGACCCTCAGCACCCTGACCGTCCGGTAAGTGATGCGCATATCAAGACCCTCGAGCGGATCCGCGCCGAGCGGCATATCGTCCTTCTCGAGCCGCGGCGGCGCCTTCGCGAGCTCTCTGCGCGCCGCCGCCGGACCGAGGTAGGGCAGCACGATCATGCCCATCAACTCACCCAAAAGATCAGTCAGGGGCCTCGCGTTGTTGGGCGCCAGCAACCGCGAATGGATCACCGACAGCACCGCGCCGACGACACCGTCCGCGGTCAACGGCAGTGGCGGACGACCGCCCTTCGGCACTTCACCACGACCACCATCGACAGCGGCCGTGAGCTGTGAGAGGACCCGGCCGCGATGCTCCAACGCGCGCGGCCCCGCAGCCAACGCCTCCACCACACACAACCGCGCCGCAGCCGGGTGCGCATCGAAGAACACCAGCATCGCCCACAAAGCGCCCCTCACCCGCTCCCGCCAAGACCCCGGACGACCATACGCATCAAGGACAGACACCGAAACCTGGCCGACAGCTTCCTCAAACGCAGCAAGGAAACACTCCTCGCGATCCTCAAACAAGTCATAGAACGTCCTGCGTGACACACCCGCACGAGCAACGACATGCGCGACGGTCACCGCGCCCGCACCACGCTCTGACGCTACCTCCCCCATCGCACCCAGAATCCGCAGACGCTGGATCTCGCTGACGTGCTCGCGCGGCAACCCATCCGCCCCCGGACGCACCTTACGCGCCCGGGGAGCAGCACCTTCACGGGAACTCATGAGCGCCGACGTCACTAGCCCCTCTTCGTCCCCGCGCTCTTCCTGTGCTGCTTGCCCTTGTGCTTCTTGGGCTTCGTCTTCTTCTTGGCCTTCGGGCAGCCCGTGACCGCGATCTTGGTGGTCTGCTTGATCTGCGCACCGTTCTGCCCGGTGATCACTGTGGGCATCGTGAGGTTCTGCCCGCACATGCTGCCCTTCGCCTTGCCGGGCAGGTTCGCGGCGAGCCCGGAGTGCGGGCCCTCCGGGAGCACCATCTGGAACACGCTGATCGGCGCGTCGGGCACACTGTCAAACGCGGCGCTAGTCACACCGTGCTTGATATCGATGCTGCCCGTCAGGACGACCGTGACGTTTTCGCCTTGCAGGATCGCGACGACGTTGGGGAACGCCGCACCACCGTGAGACACCAGGTAGACAGGGCCCGTCACCGGGTTCGCCAACACGGGGGTCGTGGCGGTCGCCGTCCCGATAACCGACCCTGTGGGACACGACGCGGGGTTCGCGTCGAACGCGGCTTCAGTACAGGCCTGCTGGATCGTCGTCAATCGCGCCGGGAGTGCTTTGGGCAAGCTCACGGCGACCTTCGCGGTGTTCGCCTGCCCGGCACCGGAGGTGTATGTCACGTCCAGGCTCGCACCCTTCGCCTTGCTCGTCTTGGCCTGTGTGGAAACCTTGAACGAGGGTTTGAACGGCAGGCCGGCGCAACCAGCGACAGCGAACGGGCTGGACACCGCGACGCTCGCACCCGCAGACCCGTCCGGCATATCACCCGAGATCGTGCCCGTCACGTGCAACTGGCTGCAGTTCGTCGGGTTATACGCGAACCCTTCGCGGTCAACGGACACGTTCACCGTCTTCAGCCTGACCGGGATACCATCGACGCTCTGCGGCAACGGATCGCTGAGGACCGTGACCTGTGCGGTATGGGGATCCACCTGGACCGCGGCACGGACAACGACATCGCCGAGGTTAAACGGTCCGGCCTTCGCTGGCACCACGACCGCCAGGCCGAACGGTGCGCCCTTATACGGGCCCGTCAAATACACCGCGCCCGAGAGCCACAACGGGTCGCTACCCGCACCCGCCGCCGCCGTGACCGTACCGACCCGTGACCCCGCGGGGCACGCGCCGCTCTGCGCCTGTGGTTCACCGCACAACGGGACGTTTGCGAGGATCCCCGCAACACCGGGGGGTAACGTCACGGACACGCCCGCCAGGTCCTGTTCGCCGTCCTGGCGGGACACCGCGAGCGTGAACGGGCTGAACGCACCAGCACTCGGCGTCACGGTACCCGCCAGGAAACCCGGGCTGAACACCGGTGCAGCAGAACAACCACCGACCGCGAAAGACGAGGAAGGCGTCGCGGGCGGACCCGATTCGGGGGCGCTCCACGGTTCCAGGACCGACACTGCCGTCGCGGTCCCGCACGACTGCGGGTTCGCCAACACAGCACGGGGCCCACCCGGGAACGTCACCCTGACCTCTTCCACGGGAAACTGCGGATCTTCATCGAAGCGAACCCGGATCTGTCCCGGCGCCAACCCCGCCGCGACACTGTGCGGACCATACCCGCCCACTTCGATGCTGCCGGGCTGCTTCACGACCACCCCAGAACCCGAAACTTCGAGATACACACCGAACACCTTGCCTTCTTCGGCTTCCACTTCGCTGCACGCCGCCTGCCCCGCCTGCCCACACGCCGGCTGCGCCAGATACAGATGACCATGCAACGCTTCCGAAAGCACCGGGGACTTGACTTCGACTTCGCCGATACGCGAACCCCCAGGGCAACGGCCAGGAGCAGCGTGATACAGACCATCGTCATAGGGGCTCCCGTCCCCACCCGGATGACCCGCACCCAGTTCGGTCGCCCCAGGATCACCCACATCCTCACCGCTCGGGGCGACATCGCTGCTGCCGAGGTTGATGCCTTCCCCGCCACTCGCGGCACAACCAGCCAGCGCACTGGGCCCACTCGCCGCCGACGGGGAGACCGACAGGCCCGCGGGCAACGTGATCGCCGCATCCTTCAAATCAGGCGTTGCCAACGCCCCAAACGCATCCGGTGCCTGCGGAAACCTCAAATCAACCGCATAACCCGACGGGGTATCCGCCTGCGTAGTTTCCGGTTCCACCATGAGACTCGGGTCGAACGCCGCCTCGCCCTGCAACAGACCACAACCCGCTATTTCGGGGTACGCCGTCGCTTCCGTAGCCGCTTCGCCGCCTTCCCACCCAGTCACATAAGCATTGACACCCAGCGGCTTAGTCGTGCAGCTCGTCGGGTTCGTAACGAACGCCGCATTGCTACCCGTACCATCCACAGCACCAGGATCACCAAATACGCTCACCCGGATCTCCACAGGTTCCTGGGCATTCACGCGCAGGCTACCCGGGGTCGCAACCCGCAAACGGTACCCGGACCCATCACGCACAACGCTCGCATAGATGAAGATCGGCTGGCCCGAACCGACGTTGGTCCCAAGCTCCGCCGGATAACCACGCTCCGGCACCACATTATACAACGGGTAAGGCACCGTGTATTCGTTGTGAACCAACCCACCGCCAAACACGAGGCTGATCGTTCCCACCCTGCTCGCCGCGGGACACGCCGTATGAAAACCATTCGTATCACTCGCACCTTCAGAGTCAGTCAGGTCAACCTCCGGGCACTGCGGCGCCGCCAGCGGATCACCAGCGAAACCCAACGGAAGCTCGACCGCGACATCCTTCACATCCTGCACAACCTCAGGCTTCCCTGCCCGTTCGAGCGTGCTATTCAGATAAAACGTGGTGGACATGCCATAAGGATGATCACCGGCCTGCAAATCCGATGACCCACCCACACCATCCGCTTCGAACGTGAACCCACTCACACCAAACGGCATGGAACTCACGTTCACCGGGATCGACGCGCCCGCCGACGCTTCCCCGCCACCACCACCCGAAACACTCGCACCATTCACCAACACACCCCGGAGCGCCGGCGAAGTCACCGCCACCCCGAAACGCATCACCAGTTCACGACCAGGCAGGACCACCTTGGAATACGTGCACTTCGGTTCCGCCGGCACACACTTACCAAGAACATGCTTCACACCCGGTTCTTGCACTTCTGGTTCTCCAACCATCACGAGCCCCGAAGGCAGAACATCGGCGATAGCGACCGCACCTTCCGACGGACGGCTACCCACATTCACAACCGACACCACGACCCGGTCCAATGTACTCGATTCCGCGATCTGGTTGCTCGTCGCGGAGCCACCTGCTCCACCATCTTTCAGTTCCGCTTCTTCGACGTTCAAAAAACCAAGGCCGCTGCCTGTCAACGCTCCGACCCACGTGATCCTATACGGTTTGCTTGCGCTCGCGTCGCCGGGACCACCGCTCACCTCGACATTGCCCGCACCTATACCCGGCAGCGCTTCGAGGGCCTTTTCAATGCTCTCGGGGCCCCCGAGGACTTCTTCGCCCTTACTCGCAGGGGCGTCCCATTCTATCGGCACCGTCACTTCCGCATTTTCCAGCGAGCTGGGGTGCAGCTTGTAATGCCCTTCGGTCCCAACCACCACCAGTTCCCACGTATTATCCTGCACGTCGGCTGCGTTGACGCTCGTCGGTTCCGCCACCGAGTGAATCGACCAACCGACACCCGGCGTTCCAGACGCCCCCGCCACCGCAGCGGCGAAACCCATGCACAGCATTACGAGAACCGACGCCGACACGGCGAACATCGATCGAACCCTCATCGCCCAACCCCCCTCTTCGCCTTTGTCGCATGAACGCTCTTTTGAGCCTTGCTCGCAGCACCCGACCCCTTGCCATACATCCTCTTCGCCCGTACTTCGCACACAGCTCGTTGTTTCCGCGCGTGCTTCGCCCTACACAACCGCAGCGCCCTAGCGAGCAACTGAGCACGCGCAACCTTCCGCCCGACCACCACGGGCACGGGCGCCACCGCCGCAGAGGAAAGGTTGCCACCACCGGCCTGGCCCGCACTCCCCGGCAACGGGCTCACAGGCGCAACACCCGACGCCCCACGACACGTTTCCCCCAAACACCCAGGTTCAAGCACCGGCGCAGGAAACCCACCGTTTTCCCGCGCATCATAAAGCGCGACCTGCGTATCGGCATACTGCGGCACAAGCTTCGCCTGACTCAGGAAAAACGCATCCTGGCCAGAAGCATCCGTACCCAACAGCGTCACAGCCGGCGAACCGCTGACCTTGGACGCATCACCACCACCACTGATCAGAGATACGTGTCCTCCACGATACTCGTACACGTTCGTCGCCTCATTTTCCGCCCCAGGAGCAAGACTCGCAGCACTGGTGAAAAAGATCCGCGACCCGTCCCCGGAGAGAACAAGACCAGTCTCGGCAGCAGTCGGCAAACCGACTCGCGAGCTGGGAATATGTGGTGCGTCCTGGAACGTATCTGCGTTGCCGCTGGTGAGCCCCGTCTGGCCGACCGAAACCCGTGTCAACGATTCATCATCAGCGTCGAACGCAAAGAGCTGCGGAACGCTGCTCGTATCCCCCGGCGTAAGCCTAGCCGAACTGGTAAACACCAGAACGCTCCCACTGGGAGTCGCCTGCACCGGCCGGGCGTCTTCCTCCTGCCATACACTCCGGTCGTCAGGCAGAGTCCCGGACGGCCCAAGCGTACCCACCGTATCTTCGATGAACGCCCTTTCCTTTTCCGTAGCCGCCTCCTCGGCTTCTGTGAGCGTCCTTTTGGCTTCATCCAGCAGTTCGAAAGCCCGTTCGATTGTGATTTCCCCCTTTTCGAACTTCTGGAGGATTTCAGCTTCGACGCGTTCGTGCTCGTGTTCGGCGGGTTCAAGTTCGAACGTGAACAGCTTTTCGCCTCGCGCATTGATTCCCGCCTGTTCTTCAGTTTCCGCGGTCGTCAACGTCGCTTCTTCGCCGGGCGTGAGCAGCGTAGCCACGAACACGGTGCGATAAGCACCTGGGTGACCGGGGTCCGGCTCATACACGTAGAGGTTGTCCGCTCCCTGCAGCGGTTCTTCGGTTTCGTGTTCGCGGCCCGCGATACGGTCGCTGCCGGTCAGCTTGCCCTTCGCGACGAAGTAGACCCGTTCACCGTCCTCAGACCCGCGGACGACACCCTGGACTTCCGGGTTGACCCCGGCGGCGATACCCAGGTTTGAAACATCGACGATCTGCACAACGCTGGCGCCTTCCAAGCGCTCCTCATAAAGCTTCATACCTTCCGCCGAAGCACCATTAACGAGCGGCTGTTCACTCAGGAAAAAGACACGCCGGCCATCTTCAGAAGCACCCTCGAACACACCCGGCTGCTCCTTGGCACCATGACACGGTTCAGAGCCCGCGCATTCTCCCATGGCACCCCCAGGCAGCACCGGCTCAGAGACCGCCACAGTGTGTTCACCGTTAACCCGTGCGTAGAGTTCATTGACTTCTGGACCCCCCGCACACGCAAACGAGGTAAAGAAAACCATTTCCCCACTTGAGGAAACCGCATTGTACAACGACCCTCTCGTCTGATGGCTAGGTTCGAGTGAGCTTGATCCCAACACTGTGCCGCAGTCGCTTATCAATTCAGCGCCTTCGTTAATGTGACCGGCGCCCTTGAGAGGCCCTTTGTTCTTGACCCCCACAAGGACCGGTTCGCTGTCCTCGGCGCCAGTGTAAACATACTCGTAAAGAGAATATACTCCCACATTGGTCGTATCACCGACCCACAGATTACTATGCCCACTCGGCACAATAGCTGCTTCGACCTGGAAAAGAGAATGGCTGAGATCCCGAGACGCACCAACAAGACTGAGCTCGTTGGGCGCCCCTCCGAGGTGTTCATTTTTAGCGAGAGGCGTTCCCGGCCCCACCAACTTGAAATCCGACGCAGCCGGACCACTACGAAGATAAATATCTTCGTGAAAACGAAAAGCCGGAGGTTCACCAGACGCAACCGGCTTTTCAGCACCCCACAACATAGTTTCGAAGTTTTCCGGGCTCACAGCCATCAAAACGCTGTGGGAATATTCACCAGCCGGCGGCGTCAACGGCGAAGACAGCCAGCCACCAGCACCACGCACAAACTCATAGACGGAGGCATCATGATTACGTTCCGGAGAGAACCAGTAGTTTTCGGCGCCTGAAAAGGCTCCCCCGGCACCCACAATCACACGCGAACCATCCGCGGAAACCGCCCCCGGTTCATCAAGCACCACCCCGCCCTCCTTATACGGCGGCGTCACCATCTCATACGCGCGACAATCCGGCAGATAAGAGCGAAACCCCGGCGACGCTTCGGTTTCCGCAGAGCAACCGCTCTGGTTAGCGTCCCCCGCGGCCAACGCCGTGCCCCCACCGAGCACGCCCCCAACCAACAACGACAACGACGCAGACGTAAGCGCCACCGACAGCACGCGGCGAGCAGCGATCCTCATAGACACATCCCCTCCCTTGATTGAAAAAGAGGGGCCCACCTCGTCGGCCTTTGGCCGACTGCGCCACCCTCTAGCTCGGAGGGGCACGCCCCTCGTCGAGATGACAAAGAGCGAGCAAACCCACACAGGCCCCCTTCAAGCAACAGGAAGCCGATGGCCTCACGCGAGAAACCAATCCGGCGCCTACCGCCGGATGCGGCCGCCAAGTGACGGCGGCGAGAAGCCCTAGCGGCTAAACCGCCGGGCCAAGAGAGAGAGAGAGAGAGAGAGAGAGATGCCTCAGCGATGCTGAAGCATCTAGTTACGGCCCCCACTGGGCTCACAACCATCCCCGGCACGTATGTCGAAACCGACCTCACGCGAACACCTATCTCCCTCATCGAAATGACCGATCCCTCTCCCAAGGTCCAGCACAAGCGCTTGCAGATCGACCATGCAGGCCCAATCCCAAACCCAATCTATGTTTACTCCCACCCGACCCCCATGACAGAAGCCGGGATAGGAGTACTATAAGCACAAGTGATGAATCTTGTCAAGCCCCAGGGGGAGCTGGCCGCCCCAGACACCTCGCGAGAGCCCCCAGGGCTAGCCTAGCTAAGCAGTGCTAAGATTCCGTGCATGACCCGCGTAGGAATGCACGAGGCCAAGACCAATTTCTCGCGGCTGGTCGAGAGCGCCCGTCACGGCGAGGACGTGATCGTCGAGCGCTCGGGGCGCCCGGTCGCCAAGATCGTCGCGTACGACGAGCCGCACGGACTGATGGCGCTCAAGGGCATCTGGAAGGGCCAAGTCGAGATCGCCGATGACTTCGACGACCTGCCCGGGGACCTGCAGCATGCCTTCGGCATGATCAACGAGTGAGGCTCCTACTCGACACGCATGCGCTGCTGGCGCTGCTCTCCACCGACTACCCGCTCTCCTCCAACGCCCAGGCGACCATGGAGCGACCCGACGCGGAGCTGATCGCCAGCGCAGTGAACGTGTGGGAGATCGCCATCAAGCGCGCGGTCGGCAAATTGAAAGCACCTGACAACCTGATCGAGCGCGTTGAGGAAATAGGCGCCGAGATGCTGTCGATCACCGCACGACACGCCCACGCCACCGCCGGCCTGCCGCTGCACCACCGCGACCCTTTCGACCGCCTGCTGATCGTGCAGGCAAAGCTCGAGGGCTGCGCGGTCGTGACGAAGGATCCCGCCTTCGCAGCGTATGGCGTTCCGATCGTGTGGTAGCACCCGCTGCTCAGCTTGGTGTGGTCTGTACCTGTATTGCCCGCTCTACGCGGGTGCCTATTTGGGTGAGCCGCCACGCGTTGGGCGCCCCCCTGGCGGGGCCTAAGCCGTCGTTGCTGGCGAGGCCTAGGTGCTCCAGGCGTGCGAGGAGCTTTGAGACCTGCCCCTGATCGGAGATCCCAGCCTGCGCGGCAATCTCGCGGTTGCTCGCACCCGGGTGCGCCGCGATGACCATCAGCACCCTGACAGTGCGGTAAGTGATGCGCATATCAAGACCCTCAAGCGGATCCGCCCCCAACCGCATATCGTCCTTTTCGAGCTGCGGCACCGGCTTATCGAGTTCCTTGCGCGCCGCCGCGGGACCCAGGTAGGGCAGCACGATCATGCCCATCAGCTCACCCAAAAGACCCGTCAGAGGCCTGGCGTTGGGCGCAAGCAGCCGCGAATGGATCACCGACAGCACAGCACCGACGACACCATCCGCGGTCAACGGCGGCGGCTGACGACTACCCTTCGGCACTTCGCCACGGCCCCCATCAACAGCCGCGGTGAGGCGTGTGAGGACCTGGCCGCGGTGCTCTAACGCGCGCGGGCCCGCAGCCAGCGCCTCGACCACACACAGCCGTGCGGCAGCAGGGTGGGTATCGAAGAACACGAGCATCGCCCACAGGGCGCCCCTCACCCGCTCCCGCCAAGACCCCGCACGGTCATAAGCATCGAGCACCGACACCGAGACCTGGCCGACGGCTTCCTCAAACGCAGCAAGGAAACACTCCTCACGATCCTCAAACAAGTCATAGAACGTCCTACGAGACACCCCCGCACGAGCAACGACGTGCGCGACGGTCACCGCGCCCGCACCGCGCTCTGAGGCGACCTCCCCCATCGCACCCAGAATCCGCAGGCGCTGAATCTCACTGACATGCTCACGCGGCAACCCACCGGACCCCGGGCGCACCTTACGCGCCCGGGGCACAGGACCCTTACGGCCGGGACGCTGCGGGCCGGGCTGTTGCTGCTGGCCGGGGCGCTTGGCCCCGGCCTTGGCATCACGAGAGGTCATGAGCGCCGACGTCACTAGCCCTTCTTCGTCCTAGCGCTCTTCTTGTGAGCCTTGCCCTCGTGCTTCTTGACCTTCGTCTTCTTCTTAGCCTTCGGGCACCCCGTGACCGCGACCTTCGTGGTCTGCTTGATCACCGCACCGTTCTGCCCCGTGATCACCGTAGGCATCGTCAGGTTCTGCCCACACATGCTGCCCTTCGCCTTACCCGGCAGGTTCGCCGCGAGCCCAGAATGCGGGCCCTCCGGCAACACCATCTGAAACACGCTGATCGGCGCATCCGGCACACTGTCAAACGCCGCGCTCGTCACACCATGCTTGATATCGATGCTGCCCGTCAACACGATCGTGACGTTTTCCCCCTGGAGGATCGCCACAACGTTCGGGAACGCAGCACCACCATGAGACACCAAATACACCGGGCCAGTCACCGGATCCGCCAACACCGGGGTCCTAGCGGTCGCCGTCCCGATGACCGACCCCGCGGGACAAGACGCCGGGTTCGCGTTGAACACGGCTTCGGTGCAGGCCTGCTGGATCGTCGTCAACCGCGCCGGCAACGCCTTCGGCAGACTCACCGAGACCTTTGCGGTGTTCGCCTGCCCGGCACCCGACGTGTACTTCACGTCCAAGCTCGCACCCGCCTTCTTGCTCGTCTTGGCCTGCGTGGAGACCTTGAAGGACGGTTTGAACGGCAAACCAGCACAACCAGCGACAGCGAACGGGCTGGACACCGCGACGCTCGCACCCGCAGACCCATCCGGCATATCCCCCGCGATCGTGCCCGACACACGCAACTGCGAGCAGTTCGTCGGGTTAAACGCGAACCCTTCACGATCCACAGACACGTTCACCGCCTTCAACCTAACCGGGATACCATCAACGCTCTGCGGCAACGCATCGCTGAGGACCGTGACCTGTGCGGTATGGGGATCCACACGGATCGCGGCACGGACAACGACATCACCCAGGTTGAACGGCCCGGCCTTCGCTGGCACCACGACCGCCAGGCCGAACGGTGCGCCCTTATACGGGCCCGTCAAATACACCGCACCGGACAGCCACAACGGCTCGCTACCCGAGCCAGCCGCGGCCGTGACCGTACCGACACGCGACCCGGCGGGGCACGCGCCGCTCTGCGCCTGCGGTTCCCCACACAGCGGGACCTTTGCGAGGATCCCCGCGACACCGGGGGGCAACGTTACGGACACCCCAGCGAGGTCCTGTTCGCCGTCCTGGCGGGACACCGCGAGCGTGAACGGGCTGAACGCACCAGCACTCGGCGTCACAGTACCCGCCAGGAAACCCGGGCTGAACGGCATCTCGCCCGGGCAACCACCGACCGCGAAAGACGACGACGGCGTCGCATCAGGCCCCGATTCCGGAGCACTCCACGGTTGGAAATCGCTCATCGTGGTGGCGGTCCCGCACGACTGCGGGTTCGCCAGCGCAGCACGCGGCCCACCCGGGAACGTCACCCTCAACTCTTCCAACGGAAACTGCGGCGCTTCAGTAAACCGGACGCGGAGCTGTCCCGGCGCCAACCCACTGGCGAGACTATGCGGACCATACCCACCGACTTCGATGCTGCCGGGCTGCTTGACGATCACCCCCGCACCAGAGACTTCGAGATAAACCCCAAACACTCTGCCTTCTTCGGCTTCCACTTCGCTGCACGGCGCCTGCCCCGCCTGCCCACACGCCGGCTGCGCGAGATACAGATGACCATGAAGCGCTTCGGCGAGCACAGGCGTCCTGGCTTCCACTTCGCCAATACGCGAACTCCCAGGGCAATGCCCGGGGGCGAGATGGTAAAGACCGTCGTCGTAAGGGCTCCCATCCCCACCCGGGTGACCCGCACCGAATTCAGTCGCCTCCGGATCACCCACATCCTCACCACTCGGCAGCACTTCGCCGCTGCCGAGGTTGATCCCTTCCCCACCGGTCGCCGCGCAGCCAGCCAGTGAGCTGGGGCCGCTCGCCGCTGAGGGGGAGATCGACATGCCCGCGGGAAACGTGATCGTCGCGTCCTTCAGGTCGGGCGTCGCCAACGCACCGAACGCGCTCGGGGCCTGCGGCAGCTTCAAATCGACCACATACCCCGACGGGGTATCGGCCTGCGTCGTTTCCGGTTCCACAGCGAAGCTCGGGTCGAACGCCGCGGACCCCTGCAACAGACCGCAACCCGCCAGTTCGGGGTACGCGGTCGCTTCGACGGCCGCTTCGCCGCCTTCCCACCCCGTCACATAAGCGTTGACACCCAACGGTTTGGTCGTGCAGCTCGCTGGGTTCGTAACGAACGCCGCGTTGCTTCCCGTACCATCCACAGCACCAGGATCACCAAATACATCCACCCGGATCTCTTGAGGTTCCTGGCTGTACACGCGCAGGGCACCAGGCGTTACGATCCGCAAACGGTACCCCGACCCGTCATGCACAACGCTTGCATAGATGAAGGTCGGCTGGCCCGCGCCGACGTTGGTCCCGAGCTCCGCCGGATAACCATGCTCCGGCACCACGTTATACAACGGGTAAGGCACCGAGTATGTGTTGTGGTTCAACCCACCTCCATACACGAGGCTGATCGTTCCCACTCTGCTCGCCGCGGGACACGCCGTATGGAAACCAGGCGTATCGTTGTTACCTTCAGTGTCAGTCAGGTCAACCTCCGGGCACTGCGGCGCCGCCAGCGGATCACCCGCGAAACCCAGCGGAAGATCGACCGCGACATCCTTGACATCCTGCACAACCTGAGGCTTCCCCGCCCGTTCGAGCGTGCTATTCAGATAAAACGTGGTAGACATGCCATACGGATGATCGCCAGCCTGCAAATCCGACACTCCACCGACACCATCCGCTTCGAACGTGAACCCACTCACACCAAACGGCGTGGAGTTCACGTTCACCGGGATCGACGCGCTCGACGACGCTTCCCCGCCACCACCACCAGAAACGCTCGCACCGTTGACCAACACACCCCGGAGCGCCGGCGAAGCCACCGCCACACCGAAACGCATCACCAGTTCACGGCCAGGCAAGACCACCCTGGAATACGTGCACTTCGGTTCCGCCGGAACACACTTACCATCAATAGGGTGCGCCTGTGGTTCTTCCACTTCTGGTTCTCCGACCATCACGAGCCCCGATGGTAGAACATCGCTGATCTCGATCGGGCCTTCCGACGGACGGCTACCAATGTTCACGACCGACACCACGACCCGATCCAGCGTACTCGCTTCCGCGATCAGGTTGCTCGCTGCGGAGCCACCGCCCGCACCGTCTTTCAGTTCCGCTTCTTCGACGTTCAAAAAACCAAGATAGCTGCCGGTCAACGCTCCGACCCACGTGATCTTATACGGTTTGCTTGCGCTCGCGTCGCCGGGACCACCGCTCACCTCGACATTGCCCGCACCTATTCCCGGGAGCGCTTCGAGGGCCTTTTCGACGCTCACAGGGCCCCCAAGGACTTCTTCGCCCTTACTCGCCGGGGCGTCCCATTCTATCGGCGCCGTCACTTCCGCATTTCCCAGTTCGCTGGGGTGCAGCTTGTAATGCCCTTCGGTCGCAGCCACCGTCAGTTCCCAAGTTTGATCCTGCACGTCGGCCGCATTGAGGCTCGTCGGTTCCCCCACCGAGTGAATCGACCAAGCGACACCCGGCGTTTCAGACGCACCCGAAGCCCCTGAGGCCGTTGCGGCGAGACCCATGCACAGCACCGCGAGAACCGACACCGACACGGCGAATATCGATCGAACCCTCATCGCCCAACCCCCCTCTTCGCCTTTGTCGCATGAACGCTCTTTTGGGCCTTGCTCGCAGCAGACCCCTTTCCATACTTCCTCTTTGCCCGTACTTCGCACACGGCTCGTTGTTTCCGCACGTGCTTCGCCCTACACAACCGCAGCGCCCTAGCAAGCAGCTGAGCACGCACGGCCTTCCGCCCAACCACCACAGGCGCTGCCGCCACCGGCGCAGAGGAAACGTTGCCACCACCAGCCTGACCCGCACTCCCCGGCAACGAACTCACAGGAGCAACACCCGACGCCCCACGACACGTTTCCCCCACACACCCAGGTTCAAGCACCGGAGCAGGAAACCCACCCTCTTCCCGCGCATCATAGAGCGCGACCTGCGTATCGGCATACTGCGGCACCAACTTCGCCTGACTAAGGAAAAAAGCGTCCTGGCCAGACGCATCCGTACCCAACAGCGTCACAGCCGGCGAACCGCTGACCTTAGACGCGTCACCGCCACCGCTGACCAGATACACCCTCCCACCGCTGTACTCATACACGTTCGTCGCCTTGTTTTCCGCCCCGGGAGCGAGATCCGCGGCACTAGTGAAAAATATCCGCGAACTGTCCCCGGAGAGGACGAGCCCGGTGTCGGCAGCGGTCGGCAGATCCGCCCCGACGAAATGCGAGCCGGGAATATGTGGGGCGTCCTGGAACGTACCGGCATTGCCGCTGGCGGACCCCGCCTGGCCGACCGAGACCCGCGTCAACGATTCAGCGCCGGCGTCAAACGCAAAGAGCTGCGGGACGCTGCTCGTATCCCCCGGCGTGAGCCTAGCCGAACTGGTAAACACCAGAACGCTCCCACTGGGAGTCGCCTGCACAGGCCGAGCGTCTTCCTCCTGCCATACACGCTGGTCTTCAGGCAGTGTCCCGGACGGCCCAAGCGTACCCACCGTATCTTCGATGAACGCCCTTTCCTTTTTCGTCGCTGCTTCTTTGGCTTCTGTGAGAGTCTTTTCGGCTTCCTTCAGGAGTTCAAGAGCCCGTTCGATTGTGATTTCACCTTTTTCGAACCTCTGGAGGATTTCAGCTTCGGCGCGTTCGTGTTCGTGTTCGGCGGGTTCGAGTTCGAACGTGAACAGCTTTTCGCCTCGCGCATTGATTCCCGCCTGTTCTTCAGTTTCCTCGGTCGTCAACGTCGCTTCTTCGCTGGGCGTGAGCAGCGTAGCCACGAACACGGTGCGATAAGCACCTGGGTGAGCGGGGTCCGGCTCGTACACGTAGAGGTTGTCCGCTCCCTGCACCGGTTCTTCGGTTTCGTGTTCGCGACCCGCGATACGGTCGCTGCCGGCCAGTTTGCCCTTCGCGACGAAATAGACCCGTTCACCGTCCTCAGATGAGCGGACGACACCCTGGACTTCCGGGTTGACCCCGGCGATACCCAGGTTTGAAACATCGACGATCTGCACAACGCTGGCGCCTTCCAAGCGCTCCTCATAAAGCTTCATGCCTTCCGCCGGAGCACCGTTGACGAGCGGTTGTTCACTCAAAAAGAAGACACTCCGGCCGTCTTCAGAAGCGCCCTCGAACACACCCGGCTGCTCCTTGGCACCATGACACGGTTCAGAGTTCGCGCATTCTCCCATGGCACCTCCGGGCAGCACCGGCTCGGAGACCGCCACAGTGCGTTCACCGTTGACCCGTGCGTAGAGTTCATTGACTTCTGGACCCCCCGCGCACGCAAACGAGGTGAAGAAAACCATTTCCCCACTTGCGGAAACCGCATTGTACACCGACCCAAACTTCTGATGGCTAGGTTCGAGGAAGCTTGATCCCAGCACCGTGCCGCAGTCGCTTATCAATTCAGCGCCTTCATTGATGTGATCAGCGCCCTTGAGAGGCCCTTCATTCTTGACCCCCACAAGAACCGGTTCGCTGTTCTCGGCTCCTGTGTAAACATACTCATAAAGAGAAGGGTCGCCCTGGTCGTCCTGATTGGTGGTGTCGCCGTCCCACAGGTCACTATGCCCACTCGGCACAATAGCTGCTTCGACCTTGAAAAGAGAATGACTGAGATCACGAGACACACCAACAAGACTGAGCTCATGGGTCGCGACACCGATTTCTTCATTTTTATCTATAGGCGTTCCCGGCCCCACCAACTTGAAATCCGACGCCGCCGGACCAGTACGAAGATAAATATCTTCGTGAAAACGAAAAGCCGGTGGTTCACCAGGCGAAACCGGCTTTTCAGCACCCCACAACGTAGTTTCGAAGTTTTCCGCGCTCACAGCCATCAAAACACTGTGAGAATATTCACCAGCCGGCGGCGTCAACGGCGAAGACAACCAGCCACCAGCACCACGCACGAACTCATAGACGGAGGCATCGCGATTACGTTCCGGAGAAAACGAGTAGTTACCGGCGCCTGAGAAGGCTCCCCCGGCGCCCACGATCACACGCGAACCATCCGCGGAGACGGCACCCGGTTCATCGAGCACGATCCCGCCCTCCTTATACGGCGGCGTGACCATCTCATACGCGCGACAATCAGGCAGATAGGAGCGAAACCCCGGCGAGGCTTCGGTTTCCGCGCTGCAGGATGAGCTATTGGCATCCCCCGCGGCCAACGCTGACCCCTCACCGAGCACGCCCCCAACCAACAACAACGCAGACCCAAGCGCCACCGACAACACGCGGCGAGCAGCGATCCTCATAGACACATCCCCTCCCTGAGCATGGAGGGGCACGCCCCTCGTCGAAATGACAAAGAACGAGCAAACGACCCCGCGCCCAACACGCGAGAGCAATCAATCCGGCGCCTACTGCCGGATGGGGCCGCCGAGCGACGGCGGCGAGAGACCCTACCGGCTAACCGGCCGGGCCAAGAGAGAGAGAGAGAGAGAGAGAGATGCCTCAGCGATGCTGAAGCATCTAGTTACGGGCCCCACTGGGGTCACAACCATCCCCGGCACGTATGTCGAAACCGACCTCACGCGAACACCATCTCCCTCATCGAAATGACCGATCCCTCTCCCAAGGTCCAACACAAGCGCTTGCAGATCGACCGCGAAGGCCCAATCCCAAACCCAATCTATGTTTACGACACCCGACCCCCATGACAGAAGCCGGGACAGGAGTACTATAAGCACAAGCGAAGAGTCTTGTCAAGCCCCACCGCGTATCGCCCGCTCAACACGCGCGCCCTTCTCGGTGAGCCCCCACGCGTTAGGCGCCCCCCTGGCGGGGCCCATGCCATCGTTGCTGGCGAGACCCAGGTGCTCCAGGCGTGCGAGGAGCTTTGAGACCTGCCCCTGATCGGAAATCCCAGCCTGCGCGGCAATCTCGCGATTGCTCGCACCCGGATGCCCCGCGATCACCATCAACACCCTGACCGTGCGATAAGTGATGCGCATATCAAGACCCTCAAGCGGATCCGCCCCCAACGACATATCGCCCTTATCGAGCTGCGGCACCGGCTTATCGAGTTCTCGGCGCGCCGCCGCCGGACCCAGGTAGGGCAACACGATCATGCCCATCAACTCACCCAAAAGACCCGACAACGGCCCGCTATCGGGCGCAAGCAGCCGCGAATGGATCACCGACAGCACAGCACCGACGACACCATCCGCGGTCAACGGCGGCGGCTGACGACTACCCTTCGGCACTTCGCCACGGCCCCCATCAACAGCGGCGATCAACCGTCCGAGGACCTGGCCGCGGTGCTCCAATGCGCGCGGGCCCGCAGCCAGCGCCTCGACCACACACAATCGTGCCGCAGCAGGGTGGGTATCGAAGAACACGAGCATCGCCCACAGGGCGCCCCTGACCCGCTCCCGCCAAGACCCCGCACGGTCATAAGCA
Organism: uncultured Solirubrobacterales bacterium; assembly: GCA_963715515.1. Lineage (GTDB taxonomy): Bacteria > Actinomycetota > Thermoleophilia > Solirubrobacterales > Solirubrobacteraceae > Palsa-744. The sequence goes on along the minus strand of OY970249.1, from coordinate 1,906,757 downwards.
TCGAGCACCGACACCGAGACCTGGCCGACGGCTTCCTCAAACGCAGCGAGGAAACACTCCTCACGATCCTCAAACAAGTCATAGAACGTCCTACGAGACACCCCCGCACGGGCAACGACGTGCGCGACGGTCACCGCTCCCGCACCGCGCTCGGACGCGACCTCCCCCATCGCACCCAGAATCCGCAGGCGCTGAATCTCACTGACGTGCTCACGCGGCAACCCACCGGACCCCGGGCGCACCTTACGCGCCCGGGGCACAGGACCCTTACGGCCGGGACGCTGCGGGCCGGGCTGTTGCTGCTGGCCGGGGCGCTTGGCCCCGGCCTTGGCATCACGAGAGGTCATGAGCGCCGACGTCACTAGCCCTTCTTCGTCCTAGCGCTCTTCTTGTGAGCCTTGCCCTCGTGCTTCTTGACCTTCGTCTTCTTCTTAGCCTTCGGGCACCCCGTGACCGCGACCTTCGTGGTCTGCTTGATCACCGCACCGTTCTGCCCCGTGATCACCGTAGGCATCGTCAGGTTCTGCCCACACATGCTGCCCTTCGCCTTACCCGGCAGGTTCGCCGCGAGCCCAGAATGCGGACCCTCCGGCAACACCATCTGAAACACGCTGATCGGCGCATCCGGCACACTGTCAAACGCCGCGCTCGTCACACCATGCTTGATATCGATGCTGCCCGTCAACACGATCGTGACGTTTTCCCCCTGCAAGATCGCCACGACATTCGGGAACGCAGCACCACCATGAGACACCAAATACACAGGGCCAGTCACCGGATCCGCCAACACCGGGGTCCTAGCGGTCGCCGTCCCGATAACCGACCCCGCGGGACACGACGCGGGGTTCGCATCGAACACGGCTTCGGTACAAGCCTGCTGGATCGTCGTCAACCGCGCCGGCAACGCCTTCGGCAAGCTCACCGAGACCTTTGCGGTGTTCGCCTGCCCGGCACCCGACGTGTACCTCACGTCCAGGCTCGCACCCTTGGCCTTGCTCGTCTTGGCCTGCGTCGAGACCTTGAAGGACGGTTTGAACGCAAGACCAGCACAACCAGCCACAGCGAACGGGCTGGACACCGCGACGCTCGCACCCGCCGACCCATCCGGCATATCCCCCGCGATCGTGCCCGACACATGCAACTGGCTGCAGTTCGTCGGGTTAAACGCGAACCCTTCACGATCCACCGACACGTTCACCGCCTTCAACCTCACCGGGATACCATCAACGCTCTGCGGCAACGCATCGCTAACGACCGTGACCTGTGCGGTATGGGGATCCACACGGATCGCGGCACGGACAACGACATCACCGAGGTTGAACGGTCCTGCTTTCGCTGGTACCACGACCGCCAGGCCGAACGGTGCGCCCTTATACGGGCCCGTCAAATACACCGCACCGGACAGCCACAACGGCTCACTACCCGAGCCAGCCGCGGCCGTGACCGTACCGACACGCGACCCGGCGGGGCACGCGCCGCTCTGCGCCTGCGGTTCCCCACACAGCGGGACCTTCGCGAGGATCCCCGCAACACCCGGGGGCAACGTCACAGACACCCCGGCGAGGTCCTGTTCGCCGTCGCTGCGGGTCACGTTCAACACAAACGGCGAGAAACCACCAGCGAGGGTGTTCACCGTCCCTGCGGAGAACCCCGGGGCGAACGGCATCGAGCCGGCGCACCCAACGATCGCAAACTGCGAGGAAGGCGTCGCGTCAGGCCCCGATTCCGGAGCACTCCACGGCTGGAAATCGCTCGTCGTCGTCGCGGTCCCGCACGACTGCGGGTTCGCCAGCGCAGCACGCGGCCCACCCGGGAACGTCACCCTCAACTCTTCCAACGGAAACTGCGGCGCTTCAGTAAACCGTACGCGGAGCTGTCCCGGCGCCAACCCCGCCGCGATACTATGCGGACCATACCCACCGACTTCGATGCTGCCGGGCTGCTTGACGATCACCCCCGCACCAGAGACTTCGAGATAAACCCCAAACACCCTGCCTTCTTCGGCTTCCACTTCGCTGCACGGCGCCTGCCCCGCCTGCCCACACGCCGGCTGCGCAAGATACAGATGACCATGAAGCGCTTCCGAGAGCACAGGCGTCCTGGCTTCCACTTCGCCAATCCGCGAACTCCCAGGACAATGCCCAGGCGCAAGATGGTAAAGACCGTCATCGTAAGGACTCCCATCCCCACCCGGGTGACCCCCACCGAATTCAGTCGCCTCCGGATCACCCACATCCTCACCACTCGGCAGCACATCGCCGCTGCCGAGGTTGATCCCTTCCCCACCGGTCGCCGCACAGCCAGCCAGTGAGCTGGGGCCGCTCGCCGCTGAGGGCGAAATCGACATGCCCGCGGGAAACGTGATCGTCGCGTCCTTCAGATCAGGCGTCGCCAACGCACCGAACGCGCTCGGCGCCTGCGGCAACTTCAAATCGACCACATACCCCGACGGAGTATCGGCCTGCGTCGTTTCCGGTTCCACAGCAAAGCTCGGATCGAACGCCGCGGAACCCTGCAACAGACCGCAACCCGCCAGTTCGGGGTACGCAGTCGCTTCGACGGCCGCTTCGCCGCCTTCCCACCCCGTCACATACGCGTTGACACCCAACGGTTTGGTCGCGCAGCTCGCTGGGTTCGTAACGAACGCCGCGTTGCTGCCCGTACCATCCACCGCACCAGGATCACCAAATATGCTCACCCGGATCGCCACAGGTTCCTGGGCGTACGCGCGCAGGGCACCAGGCGTTACGATCCGCAAACGATACCCCGACCCGTCACGCACAACGCTCGCATAGATAAAGATCGGCTGACCAGCGCCGACGTTGGTCCCGAGCTCCGCCGGATAACCATGCTCCGGCACCACGTTATACAACGGGTAAGGCACCGTGTGTTCGTTGTGGGTCAACCCACCTCCATACACGAGGCTGATCGTTCCCACTCTACTCGCCGCGGGACACGCCGTATGGAAACCAGGCGTATCATGGCCACCTTCAGTGTCAGTCAGGTCAACCTCCGGGCACTGCGGCGCCGCCAACGGATCACCCGCGAAACCCAACGGAAGCTCGACCGCGACATCCTTCACATCCTGCACAACCTGAGGCCTCCCCGCCCGTTCGAGCGTGCTATTCAGATAAAACGTGGTAGACATGCCATACGGATGATCGCCAGCCTGCAAATCCGACACTCCACCGACACCATCAGCTTCGAACGTGAACCCACTCACACCAAACGGCGTGGAGTTCACGTTCACCGGGATCGACGCGCTCGACGACGCTTCCCCGCCACCACCAGAAACGCTCGCACCGTTGACCAACACACCCCGGAGCGCCGGCGAAGCCACCGCCACCCCGAAACGCATCACCAGTTCACGGCCAGGCAAGACCACCCTGGAATACGTGCACTTCGGTTCCGCCGGAACACACTTACCATCAATAGGGTGCGCCTGTGGTTCTTCCACTTCTGGTTCTCCGACCATCACGAGCCCCGATGGTAGAACATCGCTGATCTCGATCGGGCCTTCCGACGGACGGCTACCAATGTTCACGACCGACACCACGACCCGATCCAGCGTACTCGCTTCCGCGATCAGGTTGCTCGCTGCGGAGCCACCGCCCGCACCGTCTTTCAGTTCCGCTTCTTCGACGTTCAAAAAACCAATGTAGCTGCCGGTCAACGCTCCGACCCACGTGATCTTATACGGTTTGCTCCCGCTCGCGTCACCGGGACCACCGCTCACCTCGACGTTGCCCGCACCTATTCCCGGCAGCGCTTCGAGGGCCTTTTCGACGCTCACAGGGCCCCCACCGACTTCTTCGCTCCTACTGGCCGGGGCGTCCCATTCTATCGGCGCCGTCACTTCCGCATTTTCCAGCTCGTTGGGGTGCAGCTTGTAGTGCCCTTCGGTCGCAGCCACCACCAATTCCCAGGTGGTATCCCGCACGTCGGCCGCATTGAGGCTCGTCGGTTCCCCCACCGAGTGAATCGACCAAGCGACACCCGGTGTTTCAGACGCCCCCGAAGCCCTCGAGGCCGTTGCGATGAGACCCATGCACAGCGTCGCGAGAACCGACACCGACACGGCGAATATCGATCGAACCCTCATCGCCCAACCCCCCTCTTCGCCTTTGTCGCATGAACGCTCTTCCGGGCCTTGCTCGCAGCAGACCCCTTTCCATACTTCCTCTTTGCCCGTACTTCGCAGGCCGCTCGTTGTTTCCGCGCGTGCTTTGCCCTACACAACCGCAGCGCCCTAGCGAGCAGCTGAGCACGCACGTCCTTCCGCCCAACCACCACAGGCGCACGCGCCACCGGCTCAGAGGAAACGTTGCCACCACCGGCCTGACCCGCACTCCCCGGCAACGAACTCACAGGAGCAACACCCGACGCCCCACGACACGTTTCCCCCACACACCCAGGTTCAAGCACCGGAGCAGGAAACCCACCCTCTTCCCGCGCATCATAGAGCGCGACCTGCGTATCAGCATACTGCGGCACCAACTTCGCCTGACTCAGGAAAAAAGCGTCCTGGCCAGACGCATCCGTACCCAACAGCGCTACGGCCGGCGAACCGTTGACCTTAGACGCGTCACCACCACCGCTGACCAGATACACCCTCCCACCGCTGTACTCATACACGTTCGTCGCCTTGTTTTCCGCCCCGGGAGCGAGATCCGCGGCACTAGTGAAAAATATCCGCGAACCGTCCCCGGAGAGGACAAGCCCGGTGTCGGCAGCGGTCGGCAGATCCACCACGACAAAATGCGAGCCGGGAATATGTGGGGCGTCCTGGAACGTACCGACATTGCCGCTGGCAAACCCCGCCTGGCCGACCGAGACCCGCGTCAACGATTCAGCGCCAGCGTCAAACGCAAAGAGCTGCGGAACGCTGCTCGTATCCCCCGGCGTGAGCCTAGCCGAACTGGGAAACACCAGAACGCTCCCACTGGGAGTCGCCTGCACAGGCCGAGCGTCTTCCTCCTGCCATACACGCCGGTCCTCAGGCAGTGTCCCGGACGGCCCAAGCGTACCCACCGTATCTTCGATGAACGCCCTTTCCTTTTCCACAGCTGCCTCCTCGGCTTCTGTGAGAGTCTTTTCGGCTTCCTTCAGGAGTTCAAAAGCCCGTTCAATTGTGATTTCACCCTTTTCGAACCTCTGGAGGATTTCAGCTTCGGTGCGTTCGTGTTCGTGTTCGGCGGGTTCGAGTTCGAACGTGAACAGCTTTTCGCCTCGCGCATTGATTCCCGCACGTTCTTCAGTTTCCTCGGTCGTCAACGTCGCTTCTTCGCCGGGCGTGAGCAGCGTAGCCACGAACACGGTGCGATAAGCACCTGGGTGAGCGGGGTCCGGCTCATACACGTAGAGGTTGTCCGCTCCCTGCACCGGTTCTTCGGTTTCGTGTTCGCGACCCGCGATACGGTCGCTGCCGGCCAGTTTGCCCTTCGCGACGAAGTAGACCCGTTCACCGTCCTCAGATGAGCGGACGACACCCTGGACTTCCGGGTTGACCCCGGCGATACCCAGGTTTGAAACATCGACGATCTGCACAACGCCAGCGCCTTCCAAGCGCTCCTCATAAAGCTTCATGCCTTCCGCCGAAGCACCATTGACGAGCGGCTGTTCACTCAAAAAGAAGACACGCCGGCCATCTTCAGAAGCACCCTCGAACACACCCGCCTGCTCCTTGGCACCATGACACGGTTCAGAGCCCGCGCATTCTCCCATGGCACCTCCGGGCAGCACCGGCTCGGAGACCGCCACAGTGCGTTCACCGTTGACCCGTGCGTAGAGTTCATTGACTTCTGGACCCCCCGCACACGCAAACGAGGTGAAGAAAACCATTTCCCCACTTGCGGAAACCGCATTATACATCGACCCTGACGTCGTACGGGTTGGTTGGAGGGTATCTGATCCCAACACCGTGCCGCAGTCACTGATCAATTCAGCGCCTTCGTTAACGTGACCACCACCCTTGAGAAGCCCTTTATTCTTGACCCCCACAAGAACCGGTTCACTATCCTCGGCTCCTGTGTAAACATACTCGTAAAGAGAAGGCCCAGGCATATTGGTGGTGTCGCCGTCCCACAGGTCACTACGCCCCGGCTGACTTCCAATAGTAGCCGATACGATCTGGAAAAGAGAATGACTGAGATCACGAGAGGCACCAACAAGACTGAGCTCGTTGGGCGCCCCTCCGAGGTTTTCATTTTTATCTATAGGCGTTCCCGGCCCCACCAACTTGAAATCCGACGCCGCCGGGCCAGTACGAAGATAAATATCTTCGTGAAAACGAAAAGCCGGTGGTTCACCAGGCGAAACCGGCTTTTCAGCACCCCACAACGTAGTTTCGAAGTTTTCCGCGCTCACAGCCATCAAAACACTGTGAGAATATTCACCAGCCGGCGGCGTCAACGGCGAAGACAACCAGCCACCAGCGCCGCGCACGAACTCATAGACGGAGGCATCGTGATTACGTTCCGGAGAAAACGAGTAGTTACCGGCACCCGAGAAGGCACCCCCGGCGCCCACGATCACACGCGAGCCATCCGCGGAAACGGCACCCGGTTCATCGAGCACGACCCCGCCCTCCTTATACGGCGGCGTGACCATCTCATACGCGCGACAATCCGGCAGATAGGAGCGAAACCCCGGCGAGGCTTCGGTTTCCGCAGAGCAGCCGTTCTGGTTGGCATCCCCGGCGGCGAAGGCTGACCCGCCACCAAGCACCCCCCCAACCGATAACAGCGCAGACGTTAGCGCCACCGACAGCACGCGGCGAGCATTGATCCTCATAGATACATCCCCTCCCTGAGCATGGAGGGGCACGCCCCTCGTCGAAATGACAAAGAACGAGCAAACGACCCCACGCCCACCAACACGCGAGAGTCACCAATCCGGCGCCTACCGCCGGATGCGGCCGCCGAACGACGGCGGCGAGAAGCCCTACCGGCTAACCGGCCGGGCCAAGAGAGAGAGAGAGAGAGAGAGATGCCTCAGCGATGCTGAAGCATCTAGTTACGGCCCCCACTGGGGTCACAACCATCCCCGGCACGTATGTCGAAACCGACCTCACGCGAACACCATCTCCCTCATCGAAATGACCGATCCCTCTCCCAAGGTCCAACACAAGCGCTTGCAGATCGACCGCGCAGGCCCAATCCCAAACCCAATCTATGTTTACAACACCCCAACCCCCATGACAGAAGCCGAGACAGGAGTACTATAAGCACAAGCGAAGAGTCTTGTCAAGCCCCACCGCGTATCGCCCGCTCGACGCGTACGCCCTTCTCGGTGAGGCGCCACCGAGAACACCGCGCCGACCACACCGTCTGCGGTCAGCGGCGGCGGCTGACGACTGCCCTTTGGCACTTCGCCACGACCCCCATCCACCGCCGCGATCAACCGTCCGAGAACCTGGCCGCGGTGCTCCAACGCGCGCGGGCCCGCTGCCAGCGCCTCGACCACACACAACCGTGCGGCAGCGGGGTGCGTATCGAACTAGCCCTTCTTCGTCTTAGCGCTCTTCTTGTGAGCCTTGCTCTTGTGCTTCTTGGCCTTCGTCTTCTTCTTGGCCTTCGGGCACCCCGTGACCGCGATCTTCGTGGTCTGCTTGATCACCGCACCGTTCTGCCCCGTGATCACGGTGGGCATCGTGAGGTTCTGCCCGCACATGCTGCCCTTCGCCTTGCCGGGCAGGTTCGCCGCGAGCCCGGAGTGCGGGCCCTCCGGCAGCACCATCTGGAACACGCTGATCGGCGCGTCGGGCACACTGTCAAACGCGGCGCTAGTCACACCGTGCTTGATGTCGATGCTGCCCACGAGGTCGATCGTGACGTTTTCCCCCTGCAGGATCGCGACGACGTTCGGGAACGCCGCACCACCATGAGACACCAGATACACCGGGCCCGACACCGCGTTCGCGAGGATCGGCGTGCTGGCAGTCGCCGTCCCGATAACCGACGCCGCGGGACACGACGCGGGGTTCGCGTCGAACGCCGCTTCGGTGCACGACTGCTGGATCGTCGTCAACCGCGCCGGCAACGCCTTCGGCAGGCTGACGGCGACCTTCGCGGTGTTCGCCTGACCAGCACCAGACGTGTACTTCACGTCCAGGCTCGCACCCTTCGCCTTGCTCGTCTTGGCCTGTGTGGAGATCTTGAAGGACGGTTTGAACGGCAAACCAGCACAACCAGCCGCAGCAAACGGGCTGGACACCGCGACGCTCGCACCCGCAGACCCATCCGGCATATCCCCACTGATCGTGCCCGACACATGCAACTGCGAGCAGTTCGTCGGGTTGAACATGAACCCTTGCCTGTCGATCGTCACGTTGACGGCCTTGAACTGCAACGGCACACCATCGAGGATCCCTGGCAGCTGGTCACTCACAACAGTGATCTGCGCGGTGTGGGGGTCGATCTCGATCGCGGCGCGCACAACCTCCTTGCCTGGCCCCGCGTTGCCGAGCAGTGTGAACGGTCCCGCGACCGCCGGCACCATGATCGACAGCCCGAACAGCGCGCCTTTGTAGGGTCCGGTCAGGAACACCTGGCCACCCTGCACCCACAACGGGTCCGGGCCGGAACCCAATGCGACGGTCGTATGCCCGATCAGACTCCCTGGACCGCACTCGCCCACGCTCGCCTGCGGTTCGCCACACTGTTCGACGGTTTTGAGCAGCCCCAGCAGGCCCGGGGGGGTCTGGACCGCAACCCCGCCCAACTGCTGGTCACGATCCGGGCGCGAGAGCGTCACGCTGAACGAGCCGAACCCGCCGGCCTGGTTGCTCGTCATTCCGGCGACCATCGTCGGAGCGAACGGCTGGCCGCCTCCACAGGAGGCGCCTTCCGGGCCGCTCTGCACCGAGAACGTGTTTTCCGAGAAGGCGTCCAGCACATACGGGGTCGCCCATGGCGTGAAATCGGTGCTCGTCGAGTATGTACCGCAAGCCGCGGGGGTCACCAGCGCGCCGCGCGACCCGCCTTCCAGCGACAACTTCAGATCCGTGAAGGGCACATCCGGCGCTTTGGAGAACGTCGTCGTCAGCTGGCCCGTTTCTTCATCCAGGTGCACATCGCCCACCAGCTTCAGATTCACGCCGTCCCCGCTGAGCGCGAGCAGCACCTGGATGTTGGGCGGGTTGGACTGCAACACATACACGTTGCCCTTCAGAGCGTCGCGCAGCAGCGGCGTCTGCACTTCGACGGACCCGATCCTCGAAGCCGCCGGGCAAGAGGGCGGACCGTTGTCTTCTTCACCGTCGGGCATCGGCTCCAACCCATCCTGCGAGGGCTGGCACGCCGCCAGTCCCGACGCGCGGCCCGGATTGATCGCGAGACCCGCCGGCAGTGTCACCTTTACTTCCTTGAGATTCGAGGCAGCCAGGCCAGTGGGGTTGGTCAGCCCGGCTTCCGGAGGCACCCTCACGTCTGCCGACAACCCAGCTGGCGAGTCCGCGACGCTCGTATCCGGCGCGAGCGCGATCGACGGGTGGAAACTCAAACGTTCACAGCCCGTCATCGGTGGCGCTTCAAACGAGGGAGCCGTCGCAAACTCGTTTGGTTCTTCCCATGTATTCGCTTTGCCGTCGAACTTGAGCGGTGCGCCGCAAGATGTCGGCAACGTCAGAAGCGCATTGCCGTCCACAGAGCCCAATACGGTCGCACGCACGAAGATGACACCCCTCTGGGGAGTGTTGTCGATGTGCATCGTTACGCCGTTGTCGCCGCCGGTGCGCAGACCGGCATCGAGGAACGTATGGATTCCCTCCAATTCAAACCCGAACTGAGCCGGAATTCCCGGCGGAGGGACCAAGTTATACAGTGGTATGTCGGGTAGTTCGAGGAGAGTTGCTCCAGCTCCGCCGAGATCCACAGAATTGGTGCCGATCCTGGTGTCTCCAGGACATTCTTCGGCCGTGAACTGCGAGCGAGTGCACTGCGGGACTGCGTTGGCGTTGCCGATCATGCCCGGCGGCAGGTTGACTTCGACGTTCCTCGCTTCACCGCCGACAGGGGTATATGTTTCTGTGAGGAGTCCCTTGTCTATCACTTCCTTGTCGAGTTCGAAAGTGACCGTGACAGAGGGCGGGTGTGACCCGGCCTGAGTGTCGCCAGTCGAGGCTTCGAAACTCGCGAAACCGAAGCCCCTCGGCGTGAGAGTGGAGGACATTGCGGCGAGACCGATCGAGCCGTCCGCGACCGCGGGGACCAGTGCCACCGCGGTGAGCACGGCGAGAAGCGCGTACGCGTGTCTCTTGAACATCGCTACTTCCTCCCTATCGGCGATTTCCTCGCCCTCGACGATTTCTTCGCTCTCACCTTCGCTCGATAGAGCTTTTTTGCGCGCGCTTCGCACGACGCACGCTTGCGCTTCTGCCGCTCTCCGCGGCACACCCCCAGCGCCGCCGCAAGCTTCTGTGCTCGGGTCAACACCTTCGACCTGTGTGTCACCGCCCCCGTGGAAGGCGCAGCGAGATTACCGATCCCACTGAACGTAACACTCGAGGGAAGCCCCAAGACCGGCGGTTCTGGTGTCGCACCCTGACACGCCGCACCCGAGCATTCAGACGGAACGGCCGGCGGTACACCGCCAACACGTGCATCGTAGACATTGAAATTTTCATTGCGGTCTTCGGGTAGGAGCTGTCCACGGGTGATGATGAACACGTCGTCACCACTGGTGCTCGCGTCCAGCAGAGAGGATGCCGAACTCGCGGTTCCGCCCGATAGCAGATAGATGCAGCCTCCGCCCGCCGTTTCCCTCGGACAGCTGCCGACGCCTTCGCGCTCCCACTCATACACATCCTGCTCGCCGTTGATGTCCTCCGGGACAAGCGGTTCCACGCTATTGAAGAACACGCGGCTCCCATCCTGGGAAATCCAGCGTGGTAGATAAGTACTGCTCCAGCTGATGGGCAGGTAGCCAACCACACCGCGCACTCCCGAGGGTGGTTCTCCGCTCGGGTTACACGACACGCACGATAGCCCGCCCTTGCCTTCGTCGTCTTCGCTCCCATAAACATATACCTCCCGCATGCCATCGTTGGGATAGCCGGTGAGGCTCTGCTTGGACATGAACACGACGCTGTGTCCGTCGGGAGTCACCTCTGCGGTGCGATATCCAAGACCAGGTTGCCAGTCGCCCAGTTCGGCGGCCCCAGACGCGACAGTTGCCCATTCGTTGTCTGCACGAGCGAGTTCGGCGACCAGCGTCGTGACCCCTCCATGACGCAGATAGAGGTTGTCGCCGGCGACAAAATACACGTATGCGCCGTCTTCGCCTTCTTCATTTACTCCTATCACACCCTGCACGCCGGAGTGCGCAAGTTCTTCCCGAGCTTCGGTGAGCGCTTCCGGTTCGGGCTTCTTGCTTTCGTCGAATTGATCGACATCGAACCGCCAGAGCTTTTCCCCTTCGGTGTAGTAAGCATAGCGCCCGTCGGGCGTCGCGGTCCAGAATTGCGCCTGTCCTTCGGAAACCGGAGTGGTGGTGAGATCATTCTGGCGTACATAGACCTCTCCGGTGTTCAGATCGGTCCAGAAAATACGCGACCCATCGGCGGAGATGACATGGCTAAAATCCGAATCCGATGGATATGCTGGCGTCCCGAGTGAGCCGAACGAGGCGTTTGGCGCCGGCGCACCGTCGGGCAACACATTGACCAAGCTTAGCTGCCCGCCAACCGAGACATAGAGGTCGTTGCTGTCTTCACCTGCCTCGACTTCCCTCTTGACATCTTCCCTGAGCTCCTTTTCAAGCGTGCCTCCGCCTTCGAGCAGCGCGTCATTGGCCTCGAACAGCAAATGACTGAGATCCGCCGATGCGCCTGCGTACAGAGGTGGAGTAATTCTGATTTCACCGCCCAGATGGATGGCGGTCCCAAATTCTTCTGGCGTCCGGTTTGGAGGCGTCGTAGTGAAGAGCGGGCGATATCCGCCGCCACCGAAGTCATCCGCGTAAAGGACGTCATACCCCGCCTTCTCGCCGAGCGGTCCGCCCGGAGCCCCCGCTACCAGTGATTCCCTCGAGTCCAGTATCCCTACCGAGAGGTCGGCCGAGAACGCCTCGTACTGAGGCGAATAGTAGCCGGGGGGCTGAATATCCTGCTGCGTCCAGCCACCGGTCAGGGCACGCGAAGCGAGATACTGATTTCCCCCCCCTCCGCCAACACTGCCGTTCCCGCCCGAACTCGGATCGCCCACGTAGGCAACCGCGCCGCCATCGGATGATGCCTGGAAGGGAAGCTCAGTGGAGATGGTGCTGCTTGCGCTCTTTTCGACCTCCGGTCCATCTGGCACGTAGACGCTGGCGTTCTGGTTTTCCAACGGTGTCACCATTTCATAGCGACGACCGTCGGGCAGACTGGAAGCGCCATAGGGGAAGGTGATGAACGTTTCATTGACGCCCGGCGTGACGCCGTGCGTGTTGCTCGCCAGCACACGGAAGTGGTACACGGTGTCCGGCTGCAGGCCAGTGACCGTGGCGCTCACGGACACGTCGCCCTGCGCTTCGCCAAAGCCCACCGGCAAGGTGCGCGTACCCGGAGAGCCGGGGGAAGCACTCGTGCTGTATTCGAACTGGTAGGTGCTCGCCGAGCCGGCGGCGTTGACCTGTGCATGCAGCGTCGCCTGTGTCGAGCCGACCGCCGTGAAGGACTCGCCGTCGACGAGCGGCGGGCTTGGTGTCGTGAATTCCTCATCTGCCCCATATTCCGTGCCTTCTGAATTAGATGCGACCAGTCGGTAGTGGTAGACGACATGTGGCTGGAGCCCTTTGATTTGGCTGTTCACCGACACCGGCGGGCTGCCCGTGGCGATTTCCGCAAGGGTCTGCCGGCAGGGTTCGCTCTGACCATAGGAGCTGCTCATCCCGTATTCGAATTCACACGAGGTGACCGCGGACCCTTCTGGTGTGACGCTCCCTTCGAGCACGGCGCTCGTTCCCGTCGCGGTGGCCTGCCCAGTGCTCACGTCGGGTCGCACGACCTGCGCGAAGACATCCGTCACACTATTGATGAAGTCGCTGGCGAACACGGTGTGCGTGGTAGAGTCCACCGCGATTCCCAGCGAGTAAAAGATCCCAGTATTGAAACCTAGCTGGGGGAGCGGAGCACCGGAGGATTCGTACACCGCGATATTGCCCCCTCGTTCGTCGACATATACATCGTTCGTGGACGTATCGACCGCAACCGCCTGGACTTCCTCACTGCCGTCCACGACGTTGTCCTCTCCGGCGTGCGGTCCCGCAGCCTGGATCACGGGTTTGCCCGAGGAATCGTACTCTTCGAGCTGTCCATCCACGACGTACAGGTCGCTGCCGGCCGAGTTGAAGGCAAGTCCCGTCGGCGAGGATCCAACTGCGAACTGCTTAACGAATTCGCCGGCCGATGTGTAGATGTCAACCACGCTGCCCTTTGCTTCATGGGTGCCGTAATCCGCAACGTAGACATCGCCGTTGGCCGGGTCCACCACCGCATCGGTCGGCTCCGACAGCGCGAGTGGCGTGGCGCCAGCCCCTATTTGATCTGTTGTGTTGGAAGGTGGATCAACTGCTACGGGCAACCCCGCTGCATCGAACTTGTCCACCGTATCTCCCGCTTCGTCCGCTACGTATACATCGCCTTGCGAAGGCCCACCGGAGTCGTCCACCCCCAACCCGTAGGCAAACGCGAAAGACCCCGAGAGCGGTGCGCCCAGCACGTACCCCGATGCCGGAATGGATCGAATCAACGGAGCGAACCGCTGCACGCTCGCCCCATCGGCCACGAGCACTTCCCCGCTGCCCTGTTCAACGGCCAAACCGAGCGGGGAGGCAGGCAGAGCGCCACCCGACCCAAAGCTCGAAACCTCCACGTACTTCGTTACCGCCAAGGCAGGGGCGCTCGCGAACACCAGGCCGCCGGCCAGCGCCCATAACACCGCCACGATCGCTCTTTGGGACGTGCGCCCCGCAATCATCGAGGACCCGCCCCGGAAGAGTCGAGCGTGTACACCGCACTCGATCCAGCGACTATACGCATCGAATCATCCCCTCCCAGAGCAACCATGAACACGACCGCCCGGGAGACCCGGGCGGAAAGAGACCATCCCGGGAACACAGCCCGAGACAGCAGAAGAGCAGCACGCCGTCAGCGAATGCGTGAGGTCACCTGACTCCCAAGAAGGGAGCAGGCTGCCAGCCAAAAGGACGGCACAGCGACATGGGCACCAAGAGATGGGGCCAAGGAGCATCCATAGTCCCTCATCGTGCGATCGACTCCCTCTCCGGCACCCAAGCGATCCCATCTAACCCGCGCTTGCGGGGGGACCTATACCCATCCCTGTTCGCCCGGCGTGACAGAAGCCGTGACAAGCTCAATATAGGCGTGACCAGTAGCTCTTGTCAAGTGCAACTGCAAAGCACCCACCGGAGAGGTCCCGATGTGATACTTGCGCTTTACCCGAGCGAGCCGGCTACTTCGCTGCTGCGACTGGCTTGGAGTCCGACTTGGACTTCGCGGAAGAGGAGTCCTTGGACTTCTCCCCACCGGCCGTCTTGCTCTCGGACTTGCCGCCCTTCGAGTCGCTGTCCTTGGACGCGCCGTTCTCCCCGGAGGAGCCGTCGGAGGACCCAGATGCCTCCCCAGCCGCAGCCGTCTCGCGCTGGCGTTTGCGCGTGCCGTAGTCGGTGTTGTAGAAGCCCTTGCCCTTGAAGTGCACGGCTGGTGCGTGCAGCACGCGCACCACCTTGACACCCGTCTCGGGGTCCTTCGTGAGAGACGGATCGCTGAAGGACTGCATCAGCTCAAAGGTCGTCCCATCGGGACGTCGGTACTCGTAGATGGGCATTGGCAGTCTGAGTATACGAGTGCCAGGCGAGCGGTGCCGGCTTTCGGCTCGCGGCAGCCGCGGCGCAGAGAGCGTCGGCGCGCAAAGCGCCAGCGCCAGCATCAGTGCCGAAACGCCGGTCAGTCCGCGAGCAGCGTCCGCGCGCAGGCGATTCCGGCGCGCACGGTCTCGCTGAAGTCGCGCTCGGGCTCGGCCATCATGCGCAGGGCGAAGCCGTCGCCGAGCGAGAAGAGGACCTCGGCGACGGTATCCGGCGCGGCGTGCAGACGCAGCACGCCCTCGCGCTGTGCGGCGTCGAGCATCGAGGCGACCTGGTCGCGGGTGCTCTGCATCAGCTTGGCGTACTCGACGGCGACGTCCTCGTTGCGCAGCGAGAGCGTGAAGAGCTCGAACAGGAGGGTCACGAAGTCGGGGTCCTCGCGCACGGTCTCCTGGAGATTCTGGGCCATGCGCCCGATGAAGTCATCGGCTGTCTGGACTCCCGCGAGGCGCTGCTCGAGCACCTCCATGCGCAGCGCGCAGTCACGGCGCACGGCCTCCAGCAGCAGCTGCTCCTTGGTGCCGAAGTAGTAGTGCAGGAGGCCCCGCGAGACGCCGGCCTCGCGCGCGACGTGATCGAAGGTCGAGCCGGCGGTGCCGCGCTTGGCGACGCTGCGACGCATCGCCTCGATGATGCGCTGGGCCTTTTCGCCGGACAGCGACTTCTTCTCGATGGTGGCGGTCATCTCGCTGCTGTGCTGCCGGCGATGGCTAGGAGGCGGACGCGCCGACGGAGCTGGGCACGTCTGTGGCGGGCATGGTCGTGGAGGAGTAGTCGAACTCCTCCTCGGCGCCGAAGAGCTTGTCGAGCACCTTCGAGCGCAGACCTTCGCTCAGGAGGAGCGCAGCCACGGCGGCCACGAGCAGCAGCAGAAGCAGCTTGCCCACGCCGCCACCGCCCGAGGACTCTTCCTCCTCCGGCTGTGGGGCATCGGCCTCGATGCCATTGAGATTCACGTCGGCGGTTGCCTCCGTGTCGTTGTGCTGCTTGCGCTTCCTGCCCATACACACCACCGCCTCCGCTAGAGAGCTTTTGTCGAGGTATACCCAATATACCCCCGGACAACCTGAGAACCTAACGCCGTGCCGAGCTTCCAGGCAACTGTGGCCGTCCTCGGCGGCCTGCTGATCGTCGGCGCCCTGGCCTCGGGAGTCGCGCAGCGCTCGTTCCTGTCACTGACGGCGCTGTTCGTGCTGGCGGGCTTCGCGGTGGGCGACGGTGGGCTGCAGTGGATCAGCTTCAAGGCGCAGTCGGGCTTCGTGCAGGACCTGGCGTATGCCGCGCTGATCGTGATCCTCTTCCGCGACGGCCTGGAGGTCGAGAGCGAGATGCTTCAGCGCGAGTGGCACCTGCCGCTGCGCAAGCTGGTGCTGGCGATGCCGATCACGGCGGCGATCGTGGCGCTGGCCGGCCACGAGCTGATCGGCCTGACGTGGACCGAGAGCTTCCTGCTGGGCGCGCTGCTGTCGCCGACCGACCCGGTGCTGACGTCGGGCATCGTGACCAACCCAAGGGTGCCGCGCACGGTTCGCCACTCGCTGAACCTGGAGTCTGGCCTCAACGACGGCCTTGCGTTGCCGGCGGTGCTCGCGTTCCTCGCGGCGCTCAGCGCGGGCTCGCAGCACTTCGTGTGGTGGCGTTTCGTGGTGCAGGACATCGGCCTGGGCCTGCTCTACGGGCTGGCGTGCGGGTGGGTTGCGTCGCTGCTGATGCCAAGCACGAGCAGGCGCTCGCTGGAGCACTCGATCCCGGCTCACCAGAAGTCGCTGTATGCGCTGGGCGTGGCGTTCGGCACGTACGGCGTGGCGGTGCTGGCGCCGCGCGGCAACGGCTTCATCGCCGTGTTCGTGGCGGCGATCGTGCTGGGCATCCGCAGGCCCGATCTGCGCCGGCACTTCGAGCAGCGCGCGGATGAGATCGTGGAGATCGTCAAGCTGGGGATCTTCCTCGTGTTCGGCTCGCTGCTGACGCTCAATGCGCTGTTCAACGACGGTTGGGCGGCGGTGGCGCTGGTGGCGATCGTCTTCCTGATCGCGCGTCCCGTGGCCGTGGGGCTCGCGCTGGCGGGCACCTCGACGGACCGCTCGACGCGCCTGTTCATGGGTTGGTTCGGCCCGAAGGGCGTGGCGACGATGACGTTCTCGCTGATCGTGCTCGACCAGCACATCGCGGCCGGCCAGCGCATCTTCGACCTGACGGCGCTCGTGGTCTTCTGCTCGATCGTGCTGCACGGAGCATCGGACACCCCGGGCGTCAACTGGATCGCGCGGCATGCGGCGCGGAAGGAGTGACTATGAACGCTCCTCGTCCCTCGCACTTCATTCCGCCTGAGGATGGCGATCCTCAGGCGTGCAAGGCCGCCTGCTCCTGCGCAGACGGAAAGGCCCAGGCCGAGCGCGAGCGGCGCTCCTGGCGAAAGACGAAGCGCAGCTGCGGCGGCGGCTTCAGCTGCGCCTCGGCCGGCCGAAAGGTCGCGCAGGGCTCGTCGAGGTCGAGCGCGCAGAGGAGGTTGCGCTTGAAGAAGCATCCCTCGCAGGTGACCTTGGGCACGGCGCGCTTTGACTTGGGCATGGCGGCATCAAAGCACCCCCGGCCAAGCCGCTGATGGCGCCTTCCCGCAAATCGCAGGGAAAAAAGTTTCTACCCGCAAGAACCCCGCAAACAGTCACTTTTTTGTGACAACGCAGTCGATGATCCCGCACGTTGCGGGGTTACGGTGGGATTTGGTTTGAGGAGCGGCCTTGCGGCCGCGCGGTTGTCGCGTGCGGCGCGACGGCGGCCTCAGCCCCTCATAGATCGAAGGCGTCCTGCGCGCGGTCCACGACATGCCGCGCGATCGCCAGCGAGGAGGTGGCGGCGGGCGAGGGAGCGTTGCGCACGTGCAGCGCACGGTCGGTCGCCGAGAAGACGAAGTCGTTGACGAGCTTCCCGTCGCGCGCGAGGGCCTGCGCGCGCACGCCGGCAAATGCGGGCTCGACGTCCGCGACCGTCAACTCGGGCACGTAGCGCGCGGCGGCGCGCACGAAGGCGGCGCGCAGAGCGGCGTGGCGCAGTTCGCTGACGCCGGTGCGCCAGAAGCGCGCGAACATCCGCCAGGAGCCGGGCCAGGCGAGTGTGTCGAAGACGTCCTGCCGGCGCACGCGGCGTAGCCGGTAGGCATCGCGCGCGGCCGCGAGCAGCGCGGTGGGTCCGATCAGGATGTCGCCGTCGATGTGCTTCGTCAGGTGCACACCCAGGAAGGGCAGTGAGGGATCGGGCACGGGATAGATGAGCGAGCGCACGAGATGGCGCCGCGCGGGAGCGAGGCGCAGGTAGGCGCCACGGAAGGGGACGATGCGCGGATCGGGGTCGGCTCCGGCCAGGACGGCCAGGCGATCGGCCCAGGCGCCGGCGCAGAAGAGTGCGTGCGCGGCCTCGGTGCTCCCGCGCGAGTGCTCCAGCACGACCGCGCGCGGGCGAGCGTTGACGCCGCGCACCTCACAGTCGGTGACTACGGCCGCGCCGGAGGCGAGGACGTCCTCGGCGTAGGCGCGTGCGACGGCCGCAAAGTCCGCGATGCCGGTGGCGGGCGAGTGCAGGCCGGCGATCCCAACGGCGTGGGGCTCAAGCTCGCGGATCCCCTCGGCGTCGAGGCGCCGCAGGCCGGCGACCTCGTTGGCGCGCCCACGCCGTTCCAACTCCTCCAGGCGCCCGAGCTCCGAGGCGTCGGTCGCGACGATGACCTTCCCGCACTGCTCGTGGGGAAGATCGCGCTCGGCGGCGTAGGCGTACAGCTCGCGCGCCCCCTCGACGCAGAGGCGCGCCTTGAGCGAGCCCGGGACGTAGTAGATGCCGGCGTGGATCACGCCGGAGTTGTGTCCGGTCTGATGCGTGCCGACCTCGGACTCGCGCTCGAGCACGCACAGCGACAGGTCGGGGCGGCGGCGCGTCAGCTCGCGCGCGACGGCCAAGCCCACGATGCCACCGCCGACGATCGCAAGATCACAGCGCGCAGGAGGCTCGGATGAGCCGAGCGAGGTCTGCGCAGAGGGGAAAGGAGCGGCCACGGCAGCGTCGGCGAAGCGCGCTTGCGGGTCGTCCAGGGAGACGGATGGATTCAGATTTGCCGCGGACACCGTCATCATCCTCACACAATGCGCGTGCTCGTAACGGGAGCCTCGGGCTTCATCGGCTCGCAGCTGCTGCCTCGCCTGCGCCAGGACGGCCACGAGCTGCGTGTCCTGGCGCGCGACCCAAGCCGCCTGCGCATCCCGGCGGCGTGGAACGTCGAGACGGTGCGCGGCGATGTCCTCCGCGAGGAGGGGCTGGCGCGGGCCTTGGACGAGGTGGAGGTCGCGTATTACCTGATCCATTCGATGGAGAGCGCATCGGCGGGTGTGATGGAGAGCGAGAGCGCATCGGCAGGCGCGACGAAGAGGGCATCCGTAGGCGTGACGGAGAGGGCATCCGCAGGCCTAATGAAGAGCGCACCCGCGGGCGACTTCCCCGAGCGCGAGCGTCGCGCGGCGGAGAACTTCACTGCCGCCGCGAGGCACGCCGGCGTCGCGCGCATCGTTTATCTCGGAGGCCCCGTGCCCCAGACGCACCCGGCCTCTCCTCACCTGTCGAGCCGCCTTGAGGTCGAGCGCATTCTGCTGGAGGCGATCCCACAGTCGGTCGCGCTGCGGGCCTCAATCGTGATCGGCGCGCAGTCGCGCTCGTTCCGCTTCATGGTACGCCTCGTGGAGCGCTTGCCGGTGCTGACGCTGCCGTCGTGGCGGCGCTTTCGCACGCAGCCGATCGACGCGCGCGATGTGATGGAGATGCTGGCCGCGGCGGCGAGCGAGCCGCGGGTGGCGGGCCGCTCGTTGGACATCGGCGGCCCCGATGCACTCAGCTATGGAGAGATGATCGAACGCATCGCCGAGCTGATGCTGCTCGGGCGCCCGGCGATCGGATTGCGTGTGAGCCTGACACCTGTGACAGGGCGCGTGGCGGCGGCGATTGCCGCCGAGGATCCGGAGCTGGTGCTACCCCTGATGGAAAGCCTCGGCGGCGATCTGCTCCCTGCCGATGACCATGCGGCCGAGTTGCTGGGCGTGCATCTGCACTCCTTCGACGCCGCCGTCGAGCACGCCCTCGGAGAATGGGAGGCAGTGGAGCCATTGCGGGCCAGATGAATAGAGTCACAGCGCGATGAGCACAGTTACGTCATCCATCCGAATCGCGGCGACCCCGGAGGAAGTGTGGAAGACGGTGATGGATCCGCGGCGTCTGGGCGAGTGGGTCACAATTCACAGCAGCCTGCGCCACGCCGACGACGGGCCGCCGCGCGTGGGATTTGAGATGGACCAGCGGATCCACCTGCGCGGGGTCAGCCTCGACATTCACTGGCGGCTCGTGGAGTGCCAGACCAACCGACACGCGGTGTGGCAGGGTCGCGGCCCGGCTCGTTCGAGGGCGCACACGGAGTACACGCTGCACCCGATCGCGGGCGACGGCACGCGCTTTGACTATGCCAATGACTTCCACGCCCCGCTGGGCCCGGTCGGAGCGTTGGCAAGCCGCGCGCTGGTGGGTGGAATACCCGAGCGCGAGGCCCGCCGCACGCTTGAGCGCCTGCAGGCGCTGCTTGAGAGTTAGCGTGCATAGCAGTCACGGAGTCAGCGCGACTGCACCCCTCATTTCGATAGCCGTCAATAGGTGCGCTTAACACTGTCTGCTCAGATGGGTATCGTCTTGCAGAGCAGTACCTATACATGGCAAGATCCGTGTTTCGTGTAGGGTAAGACTAGGAAAGCGATGTGACGTACATCGCAATCGCCCAAGTGTTCTAGTGAAGAGGACTCAAACGTGACTGACTTTCTCGATGAGAAGCGCCAGGAGATTCAAAGCCGGCTAGCCGAGCTGAAGCCGTTGATAGACGAGTACAGCCGCTTGGAGGCCGCCGCCGCGGCGCTTGAGGGCGTCGGCGGAGCCGCCGTTGCCGCACCGGCCCGCCGTGGACCGGGGCGCCCAAAGGGAAGCGGTCGCAAGCCTGGCCGTCCCAAGGGCAGCGGTCGCAAGCCCGGCCGCCCGAAAGGCAGCGGAACGACGGCCACGGCGGCCCCCGCCACTGCGACGGCCACCGCCGAGAAGGCCGCTGCGCCCGCAACGCGTGGGCGTCCCGCCGGCCGCAAGGCAGGACGGCGCAAAGGCAGCGGCACACGCGCGGCACAGGCGTTGTCGATCGTGCGCGAGCAGCCCGGTGTCACCATCCCCGAGCTGGCCTCCCGCATGGGCATCAAGCAGAACTACCTCTACCGCGTCCTGCCCGGACTGGAGCAGGAAAACAAGGTCGCGAAGCAGGGGCGCGGCTGGCACGCCGGAAAAGCCGCCTGAACTCGTAGTCGAAATCAGAAGGGGGCGCCTCGTGACTCTGGCACGGGGCGCCCCTTCTGGTTAAACCGGCGAATCGGGCGCTACTCAGATCAGGTCCACAGCACAGCACCTGCCCGGCGGTACGACTCAGATCAGGCCCAGCTCCTGCACGGCGGTACGCTCTTCCTGCAGCTCCTTGACACTGGCGTCGATCCTGGTGCGGGAGAAGTCGTCGATGTCGAGTCCCTCGACGATCGACCAGTCGCCGCCCGAGCAGGTGCAGGGGTGGCCGACGACAAGGCCCTCGGCGATTCCGTAGGAGCCATCGGAGGCGACGCCCATCGACACCCAGTCGCCGGCGGGCGTACCGAGCACCCAGTCGTGGACGTGCCCGATCGCGGCGTTCGCGGCGGAGGCGGCGCTGGAGGCGCCGCGCGCCTCGATGATCGCGGCGCCGCGCTTCTGCACGGTGGGGATGAAGGTATCTTCGATCCATGCCTGATCGCCGATGGCCTCCAGCGCGTTGCGGTCGTTGACGGTGGCCTGCGTGAGGTCGGGGTACTGCGTGGCGGAGTGATTGCCCCAGACGCTCACCTGCTTGACATCCGCTACACGCGCGGAGGTCTTCTGAGCGACCTGCGCAACGGCGCGGTTGTGGTCGAGGCGCATCATCGCGGTGAAACGCTCGACCGGGATGTCGCGCGCGTGACTGCGAGCGATCAGACAGTTTGTGTTGGCCGGGTTGCCGACCACGAGGATCTTCACGTCGGCGGCGGCGTGCGCGTTGAGCGCGGCGCCCTGTGGCTTGAAGATGCCACCGTTGGCCTCCAGCAGGTCGCCGCGCTCCATGCCCTTCGTGCGTGGGCGCGCGCCTACGAGCAGTGCGACGTTTACGCCGTCGAAGGCAACGTTGGGGTCGTCGGTTATCTCAATTCCCGTCAATAGCGGAAAGGCGCAGTCGTCAAGCTCCATCGCGGTGCCCTCGGCGGCTTTGACGGCCTGCGGGATCTCCAGGAGACGCAGCTCCACCTCGGTGTCGGCGCCCAGCATCTCGCCGCTGGCGATGCGGAACAGGATTGCGTAGCCGATCTGACCGGCGGCGCCGGTGACGGCTACTCGTACGGGCTTGCTCACAGATTCATCTCCTGATTTAGGTTCTCATCAATAGAAGCGAGGAACTCCTCGGTGGTCTGCCACTCCTGGTCGGCGCCGACGAGCAGGGCAAGGTCCTTGGTCATCTTCCCGCTTTCGACGGTCTCGACACAGACGCGCTCGAGCGTCTGCGCAAACTGCGTCACGGCGGGCGTCTCGTCCATCCGCCCGCGCGCCGCGATGCCGCGCGTCCAGGCGAAGATCGAGGCGATCGGGTTGGTGGACGTAGGCTTGCCCTGCTGGTGCAGACGGTAGTGCCGTGTGACCGTGCCGTGCGCGGCCTCGGCCTCGACGGTCTTGCCGTCGGCGCTCATCAACACGCTGGTCATCAGCCCGAGCGAGCCGAAGCCCTGCGCGACGGTGTCGGACTGCACGTCGCCGTCGTAGTTCTTGCAGGCCCAAACGTAGCCGCCTTCCCATTTGAGCGACGCGGCGACCATGTCGTCGATCAGGCGGTGTTCGTAGGTGAGGCCGGCGGCCTCGAAGTCCGCTGAGAACTCCTCGGAATAGATCTCCTGGAAGAGATCCTTGAAGCGCCCGTCGTAGCGCTTGAGGATCGTGTTCTTGGTCGACATGTAGACGGGGTAGCCGCGCTCCAATCCGTAGCGCAGCGAGGCGCGCGCGAAGTCGCGGATGGAATCGTCGAGGTTGTACATCGCGAGCGCGATGCCGGGCGAGGTGAAGTCAAAGACGTTCAGCTCGATCGGCTCGCCGCCGTCCGCGGGGGTGAAGGCGAGCGTCAGCGTGCCTGCGCCGGGGATCAGCGTGTCGGTCGCGCGGTACTGGTCGCCGAAGGCATGACGGCCGATCACGATCGGCTTGGTCCAGGAGGGCACTAGGCGGGGAATGTTGGCGATGACGATCGGCTCGCGAAAGATGACTCCGCCGAGGATGTTGCGGACGGTGCCGTTGGGCGAGCGGTACATCTCCTTCAGCCCGAACTCCTCCACGCGCGCCTCGTCGGGTGTGATCGTCGCGCACTTGACACCTACGCCGTGGCGCTTAATAGCTTCCGCGGCTTCGACGGTTATCCGATCGTCGCTCGCATCGCGGCTCTGGATGCTGAGGTCGAAATACTTCAGGTCCACATCGAGGTAGGGCAGGATCAGCTGCGCCTTGATGAACGACCAGATGATCCGTGTCATCTCGTCGCCATCCAGCTCGACGATGGGGTTCTTCACTTTGATCTTGGCCATATGGGGTCCTTGGGCTGAGGGCGTGCGGATGGGCTGAGGCGTGCGGGGTGGGCTGAGGTGCAGGTGACTGGGGTATGCGTGGGGCGTATGGGTGGGTTGAGACGTACAGGTGGCTGAGGCGTGCGGGTGGCGATGCTATCGCGGGGCGGTAACCTGTCGGGCGATGGCCACCACCGTCCACCCCCCAGGCCAGGGCTCCCTCTGGAAGACACATGAGGTCGCCAACCAGGCTCCGCCGCTGGAAGGCGTCGATGTCTTCTCTTCGAACCTTCCGCTCGTGGAGGCGCTGCAGCGAGAGGGCGGCGGCTGGGCCAAGGAGCGCGCCGCGGAGCTGGGTCGTTTCGTGGGCGGCAAGCCCCAGCAGTACTGGGGGCGGATGGCCAATGAGAACAAGCCGATCCTGCGCACGCACGATCGCTATGGCAATCGCATCGACGAGGTCGAGTTTCATCCGGCGTGGCACAGGCTGATGCAGATGGGCGTCGAGAACGAGTTGCACTCGTTGCCGTGGACGAGCGAGGAGCCCGCCGCGCAGGTGGCTCGCGCGGGCCTCTACATGACGGCGATGCAGGCCGAGGCTGGCTTTGCCTGCCCGATCACGATGACCTTCGCGGTGGTCCCGGCGCTGCGCGCGACGCCGGCGCTCGCGGCCGAGTGGGAGCCGCTGGTCACTGCCACCACCTATGACCCGCGCCTCGTGCCGGCCGCCGAGAAGGGCTCGGCGATCGCCGGTATGGCGATGACCGAGAAGCAGGGCGGCTCGGACGTGCGCGCCAACACGACCACCGCGCGGGCGCTGAACGGCGGGGGCGCTGGCGCGGAGTACGAGATCAACGGTCACAAGTGGTTCTGCTCGGCGCCGATGTCCGACATCTTCCTCGTGCTCGCGCAGACCGACGACGGCCTCTCGTGCTTTCTCTTGCCCCGCGTCCTCCCCGACGGCAGCCGCAACGCCTTTCACATCCAGCGCCTGAAGGACAAGCTCGGCAACCACTCCAATGCCTCCAGCGAGGTTGAGTTCCACGGCGCGTGGGCGCGCATGCTGGGCGAGCCGGGAAGAGGCGTGCCGACGATCATTGAGATGGTGGGTCACACGCGTCTGGACTGCGTCATCGGCTGCGCCGCGGGGATGCGCGCCGGCGTCGTCGCCGCCACCCACCACGCCGCTCACCGCGCGGCCTTCGGCAAGCTCCTGATCGAGCAGCCGCTGATGCGCAACGTGCTCGCCGACCTGTGCCTGGAGTCGGAGGCCGCCACAATGCTCGCGATGCGCCTCGCTCGCGCCTATGACGAAGCCGGTAGCGAGTCGCTTGCCGGCAGTGACGAGCTTCTCGGACGCGCACCTCTTCAAGCGCATCGCTACGGCGGTCAGCAAGTACTGGGTGTGCAAGCGCAGTCCCAACCACGCCTTCGAGTCGCTGGAGTGCCTGGGCGGCAACGGCTATGTCGAGGAGTCCGGCATGCCGCGCCTTTACCGGGAGGCGCCGCTGGCCTCGATCTGGGAGGGCTCGGGCAACGTCATGAGCCTCGACGTGCTGCGCGCGCTCGTGCGCACGCCGCGAACGCTCGAGGTCTTCATGCATGAGCTTGAGCAGGCACGCGGCGCTGACCGCCGCCTCGACGCACACCTCGACGCGCTCAAGGAACAGTTCTCGGACCCCACCACGATGGAGGAACGCGCGCGGCGCATCGTCGAGAGCATGGCGCTCGCTCTGCAGGGCTCGCTGCTCGTGCGCCACGGCGATCCGGCCGTCGCCGACGCCTTCTGCGCGGCGCGCCTGGGCGGCGACGCGGGCCTTGAGTACGGCACGCTGCCGGCCGGCAGCGACTTCCAGGCGATCATCGAGCGCGGCCGCCCGCAGCTGTAGACGGTCGCGGCGTTCCTAACATGAGAGTCGTGCGCCTTCGCAGCTCCATCCAACTGGCACGCGTCTTCGGCATCCGCGTCAGCGTCGGCATCAGCTGGTTTTTGGCGCTCTTCCTCTACATATACATCTCCAACGGCTACTTCCACGAAGTGCTGGGCGGCTCCGCGACGACCGCCTACCTGGTTGCCGTGGCGAGCGTGCTGTCGTTCTTCGTCTCGCTGATCCTGCACGAGCTGGGCCATGCCCTCGTGGCGCGGCGCAACGGGCTGCAGGTGGCGGGCATCGAACTGTGGGCGTTCGGCGGCATCACGCGCACGATGGGCGTCATGAGCGGTCCTGGGCCGGAGTTCCGCGTGGCGGTCGCGGGGCCGCTGGTGACGCTCGGCGTGATCGTCGCGAGCATCGCCGTCGGCGGCGTGCTGAGCGACAACCATCACTTCTTCGAAGTCGCGGTTGGCAGTGGCGGCGTGCACAGCACCCCCGCGATCGTCTGGTTGAGCTGGGTGGCCACGCTGAACCTGCTCGTGCTCCTCTTCAACCTCGCCCCGGCCTTCCCGCTTGACGGCGGCCAGATCGCCCACGCGGTGATCTGGCGGCTGACCGGCGACCGCAATCGCGCCACGCGCGCCACCGGCCGCGCGGGCCAGGGCTTCGCCGTGCTGCTCGGCCTCGCCGGCCTCGCGCTGCTCGGGCTCGAGGGCGGCAGCTTCGCCGGGATCTGGCTGATCTTCATCGCCTTCTTCGTCTACCAGGGCGCCTCGATGGCGGTCGTGCAGGGCTCGATGGGCCAGCGCATCGAGGGCCTTACGGTGGCCGACGTGATGGACACCGAGCCAGTCACGATCCCCGCCGACCTGCGTCTGATCGACGCGCAGGAGCAGTTCTTCGGGCACTACCGCTGGCCCTGGTTCGCCGTCGTGGACCCAGCGCGGCACTTCCTCGGCGTCGTGCGCTCCGAGCGCCTGGACGCCGAGATCGCCGCGGGACGCCCGGCGCTGCAGGTGGTGGACGTGCTCGAGGACAACCTCTCGGTGCGCATCGACGAGCACCAGACCCTGGAGTCGCTGCTGCGCTCCGAAGGGCTAGGGCGACTGGGAGCGATGGTGGCGGTCGACAGCGAGGGCGTGCTGCGGGGCGTGATCACGGTGGCGCAGATCCGCCAGGCGCTGCGGCCGGCCGCAGGTATATAGAGTTCCCGCCCGGCTATGCCTGCACACGACGTCCTGATCATCGGAGCCGGTCTTGCCGGCCAGCGCGCGGCGCTCGCCGCCGCGCAGGCGGGCTCGAGCGTGGCGATCCTCAGCAAGGTGCATCCGGTGCGCTCGCACTCGGTGGCCGCCGCCGGTGGGATCAACGCGGCGATCGCCATCGACGACGACTGGAAGTCGCACGCCTATGACACCGTCAAGGGCTCAGACTTCCTCGGCGACCAGGACGCGATCGAGATCATGTGCAGCCAGGCGCCCGCGGAGGCGATGCACCTGGAGCACATCGGCGTGACGTTCCACCGCAACGACAAGGGCGAGCTGGACCTGCGGGCGTTCGGCGGCGCCTCGACGAAGCGCACGGCCTACGTCGCCGACATCACCGGGCAGGCGATCCTGCACGTGCTCTACGAGCAGCTGATGAAGCATCACGAGCAGGTGGAGCGCTACGAGGAGTGGTTCGTGACCTCGCTGCTGCAGGACGACGCCGGCGCCTGCTGCGGCGTGGTGGCGCGCGACGTGCGCAGCGGCCGCATGGAGACCTTCCATGCCAAGAACACGATCCTCGCCTGCGGCGGCGCGGGGCAGGTGTACAACCCGACGACCAACGCGCTGATCGTGACGGGCGACGGGATCGCGCAGGCCTATCGCATCGGCGCGCCGCTGATGGACATGGAGATGGTGCAGTACCACCCCACGACGCTTGTCGAGAATGGCCTCTTGATCACCGAGGGCGCGCGCGGCGAGGGCGCGGTGCTGCTGAACTCCGAGGGCGAGCGCTTCATGGAGAAGTACGCGCCCAACAAGATGGAGCTGGCCTCGCGCGATGTCGTCTCGCGCGCCGAGCAGACCGAGATCCTGGAGGGTCGCGGCGTGGGCGCCGACGGCTCGGGCATTTGGCTTGACATCACGAAGGTGCCGCGCAAGCGCACGCTGGAGGCGCTGCGCGAGATCGTCAACATCGGCAAGGACTTCGCCGGCGTGGACATCACGCGCGAGCCGATCATGATCCGTCCGGGCCAGCACTACATCATGGGTGGCGTCAAGACCGATGTGAACGGCGCGACGTCGATCCCGGGCCTCTACGCCGCGGGCGAGGTGGCCTGCGTGTCGGTCCACGGCGGCAACCGCCTGGGCGCGAACTCGCTGCTCGACACGCTGATCTTCGGCAGGATCTCTGGCGAACACGCCGCCGAGCGCGCGCGCTCGATGGCGATGCCGAGCAATTCCGACGCACGGTTGCGCGAGGACATGGCGATGATCGACGCGATCATCGCGCGCCCGCGTGGGGGCAGAAGGATCTCGGAGATCAAGCGCGAGTTGGGCGACACGATGAACGAGCTGGTGGCCGTCTACCGCGATCAGCAGGGCCTGGAACAGGCCCTGGAGGTCGTCGAACCGCCTGCAGGTGCAGGCCAGGAGCGCCTACATCGACGACCGCGGGACGGTCTTCAACCAGGACGTGCTCGGCGCGCTCGAGCTGGGCTACATGCTCGACTGCGCGCAGGCGATCGTGGTGGCGGCGATCGAGCGCAAGGAGTCGCGCGGCGCGCAGTTCCGCACGGACTTCCCCGAGCGCAACGACGCGGAGTGGCTTGAGCACATCACGATCTGCTGCGGCGCCGACGGAACCCCCGAGGTGGGGCGCGCGCCGGTGACGATCACGCAGTGGCAGCCCGAGGAGAGGAAGTACTGATGGCCGAAACGCACCGTCCGCCGGAAGAGTTCACCCTCAAACTGCGCCGCTATGACCCGGAGTCGGGCGAGGCGCCGTATTGGGACACGCACACGGTCGAGCTGGAGCCCCATCGCAGCGTGCTGGAGGGCATCCTCCAGGCGAAGGCCAAGTTCGACGGCTCGATCGGCATCCGCTGCTCGTGTCGCGCCGCGATCTGCGGCTCGTGCGGTGTGAGAATCAACGGCGAACCCGGCCTGGCCTGCCACACGCACCTGGATCACGCGCGCGCGGCGGCCAAGGACGGCGTGATCGAGATCGAGCCGATGGGCAACATGCCGGTGATCAAGGATCTCGTCGTCGACATGGACGCGGTGCATTGGAAGAAGGTCCGCAGGGTCACGCCGTGGCTGATCAACAAGCAGCCGGTGCCCGAGCGCGAGTACGTCGTCGCGCGCGAGTCGATGGTCGACGTGACGCAGACGATGGCCTGCATCCAGTGCGGCGCCTGCGTGTCGGACTGCTTAGCGATGGAGGTCGATCCGGGCTTCATCGGCCCGGCGGCGCTGGCGAAGGCGTATCGCTTCGTGGGCGACCCGCGCGACGCCGAGCGCCACGAGCGCCTGGTGGACCTCGCGCAGGACCCGCAGGGCATCTATGACTGCACGCACTGCTTCAAGTGCGTAGAGGCCTGCCCCAAGGACGTCAACCCGATGGGCCAGATCATGCGCCTGCGCCGCATCGCGGGCAGCGACGAGCACATCGTCGACCAGAACAACGGCTACCGCCACGAGCACGCCTTTGTGAAGAACATCCGCAAGAACGGGCTCCTGCACGAGGCCGATCTCGTGCCCGACTCCTACGGCGGCAAGCTGCACCCGCGCGCGATCCCCGAGTTGATCGCCGGGATGCCAACGGCGATCCGCGGCCTCTTGCGCGGCAAGATGACGCTGCCCAAGATCCTATTGCACCCGCACAAGGCGCCCAAGGCCGTGAAGCGGTACTTCGATGAGATCGACGGCAAGGCGCAGCGCTACGAGCTGAACCTGTATGTGAGTGGCGAGGACGAGGAAGTCGCCAAAGACGAGCAGACCGAGGAGGTAGTCGCATGAAGGTTGCGCAGACCGAGGAGGCGGTGGCATGAAGGTCGCCTACTGGCCCGGCTGCGTGAGCCGCGGCTTCACCCCTGAGCTGCACGGCTCGATGGCGCGCGTGGCGCCGCTCTTGGACATCGAGCTGGTGGAACTGGACCGCGCCAACTGCTGCGGCGCGGGCGTGATCGCGGAGCACAACCAGGAGCTGGCGGACACGCTCAACGCGCGTACCTTCGCGCTTGCTCAGCAGGTGGAGGGCGCGGAGCTGATGATGAACATCTGCTCGACCTGCCAGGGCGCGCAGAGCGAGTGCCAGGAGCGCCTGGACGCCAACGCGGAGTACCGCGCGCACGTCAACACGACGCTGGCTCCGGATGGCCTCTCCTACGAGAAGGGCCTGACGAACAAGAATTTTTTGTGGCTGCTGGTCGAGGAGATCGGGCTCGAGGCACTGCGCGCGCGCGTCAAGCGCCCTTTGACGAACCTGAAGGTGGGCCCCTTCTACGGCTGCTACATCGTCAGGCCGCGCGCGCGCCTGGGGATCGACGCGGAGCGCCCGCGCGATCACTATCTGCACCAGGTGATCGATGCGCTGGGAGGCACCGTGATCGAGTACGCGGGCATGCGCAAGTGCTGCGGCTTTCCGATCATCACGATGAACAAGCAGGCGTCGCTGAAGCAGGCCGGCACGCACCTGAGCGACGCCCAGGACGCCGACGCCGACTGCCTCGTCACGCCGTGCCCGCTCTGCCACCTGAACCTCGACCTGCAGCAGCCGCTGGCCGCGAACGCGGTGGGCCGCGAGCTGGACATGCCGGTGCTGCACCTGCCGCAGCTCGTGGGCCTGGCGCTGGGCCTGGAGCCCAAGGAGCTGGGTTTGAGCCGCCACATCGTGAGGCCGACGTCGGTGATCGACTGGTCGACGGCAGTGGTGGGCGCGGCGGCCTGAGGCGTATCGGTGCGCCTGACGGCGTCCTCGGTCGCTCGTGTGCTATTCACACCACGCTCGCTGCGATTCACACCACGCTCGCTGCGTCCTTGTCAGCCACCCCGATACCCTCTCAGGAGGCGTTGTGAAGATCCTTACTGTCGTCGGCAACCGCCCGCAGTTCATCAAGGCCGCGGCCGTCTCGGGGCTGTTGCGCGAGCATCACGAAGAGATACTGGTGCACACGGGCCAGCACTACGACGATGCTCTCTCGGGAGTCTTCTTCAGAGAGCTGGGCCTTGAGCGACCCGACAGGGAGCTTGAGATCGGGGGCGGCTCGAACACGTCGCAGACGGCCAGGATGCTGGCGGCGCTGGAGCCGCTGCTGAGCGAGGTGGAGCCCGATGCGGTGCTGGTCTACGGCGACACCAACTCGACCCTCGCGGGTGGCCTGGCTGGCGCGCAGAGGCGAATCCCGGTGGTGCACGTGGAGGCGGGGATGCGCAGCTTCGAGCGCGCGATGCCGGAGGAGCTTAACCGCGTGCTCACGGACCATCTCAGCGAGCTGCTGCTGTGCAGCTCGGCGGCGGCCGCCCAGAACCTCGCGCGCGAGGCGGTGGGCGGCAGAGTGGCGATCGTGGGAGATGTGATGGTGGACGTCGCGCTGCGGCGAACGCAGTCGGCAGAGACGGACGACGGTGTGATGAAGCGCCACGGCCTGCAACGCGGCGGCTATCTCCTGGCAACCGCCCATCGGGCGGGCAACGTGGATCCCCCCGAGCGCTTGGCGCTGCTGGTGGCATTACTGCAAAAACTCTCGCGCCCGGTGGTCTTCCCGCTGCATCCCCGCACACGCCGGCGGCTGCTCGCGGCGGGGCTCATGGAGGAGCTGAAGGCGACAGACGGCATATACCTGAGCGAGCCCCTTGGCTACGTGGAGTTCGGCGCGCTGCTGCACAATGCGCGCGCGGTGGTGACCGACTCGGGAGGCGTCCAGAAGGAGGCGTACCTTGCCGGGGTGCCGTGTATAACGCTGCGAGCCAACACGGAGTGGGTGGAGACGGTGGAGGCAGGTTGGAACACGCTGGTCGACCTCGACGCCGAGGCGGCCGTCGGGGCGCTCGAGCGCAAGCCACCCGAGGCGCGCCCGCAGCTGTACGGCGACGGCCACGCGGCGGAGCGCTGCGTGGCGGCGATCGGCGCGTTGTGATCCGGCTGGGCGTCGTGGGCCTGGGCTACTGGGGCCCGAACCTGGCGCGCAACTTCGCGGCGATCGAGGGCTGCGAGGTGAAGTGGCTGTGCGACGCATCCGAGCAGGCGCGCAGGCGCGCGGCGCAGACCCTCCCGGGGGCGCGCCTGGCGGCGGACTTGCGGGAGCTGCTTGCGGACGAGGAGCTGGACGCCGTGGTGCTGGCGACGCCGGTGCCGACGCACGCCGAGCTGGCGATCGAGGTGGCGCAGGCGGGCAAGCACTGTTTCGTGGAGAAACCTTTGGCGACGACGGTCGCCGACGCCGAACGGGCCGTCGCGGCCGCCGAGCAGGCGGATAGGACGCTGATGGTGGGCCACCTGCTGGAGTACCACCCGGCGGTGGCGCGACTGAAGGAGCTGGTGCAGGAGGGCGAGCTGGGGGAGCTGTACTACCTGTATGGCAACCGCGTCAATTTGGGCAAGCTGAGAGCTGACGAGAACGCGCTGTGGAGCCTGGGCGCGCACGATGTGTCGGTCGTGGTTCACCTGATCGACGAAGACCCGGTGGAGTGCAGCGCGCACGGTCGCAGCTACGTGCGCGCGGGCGTGGAGGACGTGGTGTTTTGCTACCTGCGCTTCCCCTCGGGCGTGGTCGCGCACCTGCACCTGTCGTGGCTGGACCCCCACAAGGAGCGCCGCCTGACGGTCGTCGGAGCCAGGCGCATGGCGACGTTCGACGACATGCAGATCGAGGGCAAGCTGACGGTCTATGACAAGGGCTTCGATGAGGACGCGCAGAGCTGGGGCGAGTACATCGCGCGCAGCGGCGAGAGCTTTTCCCCGCGCATCCCCAACCTGGAGCCGCTGAGGGTGGAGTGCGAGCACTTCGTGGAGTGCATCCGCACTCACTCGAGACCCCGCAGCGACGGTCGCAGCGGTCTGCGCGTCGTACGGGTGCTGGAGCAGCTTCAGCGGTCCTTGGAGGAGGGATAGGCTCCGCTTCGCTCCGCCGTGGTGGTCGCGTGGTGAAGGTCCTCATGGCCGGCAGACAGACCGGGTGCGTCGGTGCGCAGGACCCGCACCGCCACGCCGTGCTTGGGCGCGAGCGTGATGCCGCGCAGCACGACTGGATCGGGGGCGGGGCGCACGAGCGCAAGCTCGGTGCGCTGCACGATGACGCGCAGCACCTCGGCGATCTCGGCCTGCGCGAGCGCGGCGCCGATGCAGCGGCGAATGCCGCCGCCGAAGGGCAACCAGGCGTAGGACTCAACGCCCTCCCCCAGGAAGCGCTCGGGGCGAAACTCGAAGGGGCGCGGGTAGAGGTCGGGGCGATGGTGGACGAGGACGATCGCCGGGTAGACGTTGACACCGGCGGGCAGCTCCCAGCTGCCGACGGTAAGGGGCGCGGCGAGGCGGCGCTGAGGCGCGTCGATGACGGGACGCAGCCGCAGGACCTCCTTGGCGGTGGCCTCCAGGTAGCTGTCGCCGTTGCCACCGGCGGTGCTGTCACCGTTGCCACTGGCGGCGCTGTCGCCGTTGCCACCGGCGGCGCTGTCGCCGCTGTGATGACCGTTGCTGTCACTGCCGCCGCCAGCGTCGCCGCCAGGGCCGCCGCCGGCACGACCGCCGGCGAGTTCGTCGCGCAGGCGCGAGAGCACGCGTGGATTGCGCAGCAGCAGCTCCATCGCGAAGGCAAGCTCGGTGGCAGTGGTCTCGTGACCGGCGGCGAGCATCGTGAACAGCTCGTCGCGCAGCTCGACGTCTGTCATCGCGTGTCCCTGCTCGTCGCGCGCGCGCAGCAGTAGCGAGAGCACGTCGGAGCGCTCCTCCAGATCGGGGGCGCGCCGGCGACGCTCGATCTCCTCGTAGAGCAGCGCGTCGGCGACACGCCGCCGGCGAGCGAGGATCCCGCCGGGGCTGAAGCGCCCCAGATCGGCGCGCAGGGGACCGGGCGCGAGGAAGACGGAGCCGGTGTCGATGACGGCCATCAGGGCCGTGCGCAGGCGCGCGACGCGCGCGGGCTCGCTGACTCCGAAGACGGCGCGGCAGATGACCTCGAAGGTGACGGCGCGCATGCGCTCACGCAGCACGATCTGCTGGCCGGGCCGCCAGCTGTAGACCTCGCGCTGGGCGACGTCGTGGATGATCTCGCGAAAGGCGTCGATATGCGAGCCCTTGAAGGGCGGCAGCAGGAGGCGCCGCTGGCGCAGATGCTCGGGTCCGTCGAGTACGAGCACCGAATGAGATCCCAGCACGGGCTCCATGATCGAGTTGGCCTCGCCGGCACGCAGATCGGACTGATCGCCGCTGAAGAGCCCGCGGATGATGTCGGGGTCGGCGACGTAGACGCCGGTGCCGAAGCCTGTGAAGCGCACCGTGAAGATGTCGCCGTAGCGCGCGTGCCAGCGCAAGAGGACATCAAGCGGGCGACGGGCAAACTGCGCGAGGTTGAGCAGCGCAGGTGCGGAGGGACCTGGAGGCAGCGCCATGTTGGGCACTCTACGCCCCTTATCGAGTCTCTACGCCGCCTCTCGTAGGCTCTACGCCGCCATGTCGGGGCTCTACGCTGCCCCTCGTCGCGACTCCAGGCCGCCGCTTGTCGAGGCTCTACGTCTGCCCCTTGTCGGGGCTCTACGCTGCCCCTCGTCGCGACTCCAGGCCGCCGCTTGTCGAGGCTCTACGTCTGCCCCTTGTCGGGGCTCTACGCTGCCCCTCGTCGCGACTCCAGGCCGCCGCTTGTCGAGGCTCTACGTCTGCGCCCTTGTCGGGGCTCTACACCGCGCCGACGCCGCGGCGCTCGATCCCCTCGAACTGGGGCCTACGCCGCCCACGGTGCCGGCGGTCGGGGCGCAGCACGGGACCCGTGGAGCGCCCAATGAAGCGCAGGACGAAGGCGTCGCGCGTAGCGCTGTAGCGCAGGAGAGGCCTCAGCACAAATAGCCAGTGTCGCGCCACGTAGCGGCGCGGTCGTACCGCGGAACGCATGCGGTCGTCCTTTTCTAGCCTGCGATTGACAAAAAGGCCACGGCGACCTTCGAGACTTCGAATCTCCCCCGCAAGATCCGAAGCCGCGGTCGTGTAGACCTTCTATAGATATTACGAACGCCGACGTGAAGTTCCGACCGTGCCGAGTAATCTTTCCGTCCCCTCTTACCGTCGCTCTCTCGGCTTCGCCTGGCGCCGCTCTCTCAGTAGCGCCGCTCCCTCGGCTTCGCCGCGCTGGCGCGTAGTGCAGGCCCTGGGGATCGTGGATAGGCTGCCGGGCCATGGAGCAACTGCCGAGCCGCCTGCAGGGACCGAAGCTGCTGCAACCACGGGTGTTCCCTGACGAGCGGGGCTTCTTTGCGGAGACCTACCGCCGCGAGTGGCACGCGGGCATGGGGATACCCGAGGAGGAGGAGTTCGTCCAGGACAACCATTCGCGCTCCACGCGCGGCGTGGTGCGGGGGATGCACTTCCACATCGGGAAAGGCGTGGCAAAGCTGGTGAGATGCGCACGCGGAGAGATCGTGGATGTGGTCGTGGATCTGCGCAGAGGCTCGCCGACGTGGGGGGAGTGGGAGGCGTATGAGCTGAACGACGAGGGCATGCGTCAGTTGTATGTGCCGGTGGGCTTCGCGCATGGCTTCTGCGTGATGAGCGAGGTGGCGGACGTGTTGTATAAGCAGACGGCGTACTACGACCCGGCGGTGGAGCGGGGCATCGCATGGGATGACCCCGACGTGGGCATCGAGTGGCCGCTGAGGCAGGAGGAGCTGAGGGTGTCGCAGCGCGACCGCGAGGCGCCGCGCCTGGCGGAGGTGGCCGAGGAGCTGCCGTTCCGCTACGAGGCCTGAGGAGCTACGAGGCCTGAGGAGGTAGAGGCGTCTCGGCAGGTGAGCGCGGCCTCCAGTCGCGGTGGCGCAGCTCGCGGGGCCCGCCCTCGACGGCCACGGCGGCGAGGGCAAGCGGGCCGAGGTCCAGCTCGGATACCCACGGCTCGGAGGGACCGGAGGCAGCGATGCTGCCAGTCACATCGGCTCGCCGCGTAGCAAGGAGTCCGCTGCCGCGACACTTCAGCACGGCCTCGTGGCGAACCCAGGCGCGTAGGAACTCCAGCCGGCGCGCCTCCGGGTCGAGTGCTGCCAGGCGGCGCGCGCAGTCGGGGCCGAAGGCGCGCGAGGCAAGCGCCACATAGTCGCTCCCGCGGACTCGGCGATCGAGCATCTCGACGTCGATACCCACGGGAGTGCCAGCGGTGAAGGCGTAGAGCACGAGCGAGCCGGAGTGCGACATATTGAAGCCGATCGGCTCGCGGCCACGAAGCGCAGGCTTGCCGTGCGGGCCGATGACAAAGCTCAGGGCGCGCGGATCGCACGCCAGGTAGCGGCCCAGCAGCACGCGGAGCAGGCCGCGGGCGCAGATTCCCCCCTCTGCGGTGGCAAGCTCGACGCGCCAGATATCAACGACGCTCTCGGCGAGCCCTGGACGGGGCAGGCGGTAGGGCCGGGGCGACTCAGGCATGTGGCCAACTATGGACACTACGGATCAGGCGGGCAGGAGATCCGCCGATAGTAGAACCATGACGAGGTCTCGAGTCCTCCGCGGCGCCTCGAAGCGTCTGATCGTGGCGGTCGCCCTGATAGCGGGCAGCACGATGGGCGCAGCGGCGTTCGCGCCCACGGCGACGGCAGCGGAAGCGGGCGTGAACCTCAGCGCGCTGAACGCGACGGGTGTGGAAAAGGCCTCAGCGCTAGGGGCGCACTGGATCAGGGTGTTCGCGCCGTGGGACGTGCTGGAACCGTCGCAGGGCACACACCCAAGTAACTGGCTGTGGCAGTACGACCAGCTTCTGAACACCGTGCCGAAGGGCACGAAGGTGATCCTCGACGTGGTGGGCACGCCGACGTGGGAGAGCGGTTCGCAGACGGCCAACGCGCCGCCGCGCAACCCGGCGGACTTCGCAACCTTCATCCACTTCCTCGCCACGCGCTGGGCGGGAAGAGTGGCGGCGTATGAGATCTGGAACGAGGAGGACAGCTCGCAGTGGTGGGCAGGCGCACCCGACCCCGCGGCATATACGCGCCTACTGCAGTCGGCCTACACGGCGGTCAAGACGGCTGACCCCAACGCGGAGGTGGTCCTCGGCGGGCTGACGGGCAACGACTATGACTTCCTCGAGGGCGTCTATCAAGCCGGCGGCAAGGGGTCGTTCGATGCAGTGGGCGTGCATACGGACACGGCCTGCGACATCAACTCGCCGTACACCTTCCTGCGCAACCCCGACGGACGCCTGGAACCGGACTCGTTCCTGGCCTATCGCGAAGTGCACGCCACGGAGCTGGCCAACGGCGACGACAAGCCGATCTGGATGACTGAGATGAGCTGGAGGACCACTTCGGCGACGTGCTCGGAAGGCGCCTTCGCCGGCCAGAAGGCGGGCGGCGTGAGCGAAGCGCAGCAGGCCGAATACCTGGACCAGGGCTACCACTGCCTCGCCGAAGACCCATATGTGCAGGTGGCCCTGTGGTTCCCGCTGACGGACGAAGGCGTGGTCACGAGCGGCCTGCTGCGCGCCGATCTCTCGCCCAAGCCGGCATGGTCGGCGATGCAGAGCTACCTTCAAGACGGCGATCAGCTGACGGGCACGTGCGGCAACTTCGCCGGTCCGACGATCAAGCTCGTGACGCCCACCGAAGGTGAGCGCTACTCGGGCAGGCTGAAGATCAGGGTGGTGGCGTCCGATCCGGTGGGCATCAGGCACGTGAGCCTGTACTACGACGGCCATCTGGTGCGCAACTGGGTCCCCTACTTCTACACGCACACCTACCCAGAGAGCACGGTTGCCGAAATGCGCTGGCTCGGCGCAACGAAGATCGCACTCGGTCACCACGAACTGACGATCGTGGCTAAGGACCGCCTCGAAAACACCTCGACGGCGCACCTCTCGATCGTGCACCTGCCCGAACACCGTCGGCATCGCCACCATCGCCACCACTGAGGTCCTTCGCCGCCATTCGGCGGCGCCCTGAGCGCTGAGGCCCTTCGCCGCCATCGGCGACGTCCTGGCACTGAGGCCCTTCGCCGCCATCGGCGGCACCCTGGCAGACTTAGGGACCCATGCGTCCCCTGTTCGAGCGCCTGAGAGAGCGCACCAACGGCTATACGGTGACCCCTGAGCAGTACGTCGTCGCGGCGTACGTCGCACTGGGGGCGCTGACGCTGATCGTGCTGAGCGGCGCCGCCGTGCGCCTGACGGGCAGCGGATTGGGCTGCCCGGACTGGCCCAGCTGCTACGGCCGCGCCTACCCGCCGTTGCAGACGCACGCCGTGATCGAGTTCTCCAACCGCATGATCACGGTGCCCGTGTCGCTGGCGGCGGGAGCCGCGTGGCTGTTGGCGCTCCGTCGCCGCCCACGCCGGCGCGACCTGGTGTGGTTGGGTGCGCTCCTGCCGCTGGGCGTCGTCGGCCAGGCCGTGCTCGGAGGCTTCACGGTGCGGGGCGACCTCGACTACGGCTGGGCGATGAGCCATTTTGCGCTCTCGATGCTGCTGCTGGCGGCAGCCGCGGCGCTCGCCTGGCGAGCGACGCACGAGCCCGGCGCGCGCCCGCGCAACGAGGATGGCCGGCTGGTGTGGTCGGTGCGCGCACTGCTGGGCCTCGGCGCGGTGACGATCGTGGCCGGAACGGCGGCGACGGCGGCGGGCCCCCACGCGGGGGGGAGCCCGGGCCAGCGCATCAATCGCCTGGCGTTCGACGGAAAGGGCACGATGGACTTCGTGATCCACCGCCACGGCGAGCTTGGCTTGGCCTTCGGTCTGCTGGCCGTCCTCGTCTGGTGGCTGGCGCGCCGGCGCTCCGAGGACCCCGTCCTGCGGAGATCGCTGACGGCGTTGTGCGTGCTCATAGCTCTGCAGGGCGCCGTGGGTCTGGACCAGTACGAGACGCACCTGCCGACGGAGTTGGTGTGGGTGCACGTTGGGTTGGCCTGCGCCTGCTGGCTGGCCTGCCTGTGGGCGACTTGCGCAGCCGGGCGCCTGCAGGAGCGCGGCGAGCATGCGCAGGTGCCCAGGGCCCCTGCGCATGCTCGCAAGACCGCCGCGCAGGTCCCGAAGACCCCCGCACAGGCTCCTCCGACGGCGCGCGTATAGGGCCTAAACCGCGCAGAGGAGCCGGGCCTAAAACCGCGCAGAGGAGCCCGGAATAGTCCCCACGACGCGCGTTTGCGCCTACTTGTGGGCGATCTGGAGGCTAGTTGTCCTCGCCAGCCGTTAGCCTGCTCGCAGAAAAGACACCCGAGAAGGGAGTGCAATGACCAAGAACGAGCTGGCCGATAAGGTCGCGGAGCGCACCGGAATACCTGCCAGTCAGGCCCGGCAGGCGCTCGAGGTGGCGATCGAGACGGTCTCCGACGAGCTGGCAGCCGGTGGCGAGGTCGCACTCGCCGGTTTTGGCAAGTTCAGCGTCAGCCATCGCGCGGCCCGGCAGGGCCGCAATCCGGCAACGGGCGAGACGATCAGCATCGCGGCCAGCAAGGCGGCGAAGTTCTCAGCGGCGAGCGCGCTCAAGAGCCGCCTGAACTCCTAGAGCGCGCAGATCATCCTGGCGGTCACCGGCCCACCGGGGGCCGGTGACGTCCGGGGTTTTCAACTGGCCGCCCGAAAGCCAACTACCTGTCGTACGTAGCCCCAACCAGCTGCCGCCCACGGCCCCAACCAGCCTTGGTACGACGGCCCCAACTACCTGTCGAGCACGGCCCCAGCTAGCTTCATACGACGGCTCCAGCTACCCGTCGTAGAGTGAGAGCCTGTGCAGTCGAACGGGAAGATCGCGGTGGGCACCCGGGCGTCTTCGCCTCGCGGCACGCTCGCGGTGGCGTGCCTGGCGACCGCGATGCTGATGCTGGACATCGCCGTCGTCAACACGGCGCTCTCGCACATCGCGGCCGACCTGCACGCGAGCCTGACGGGCCTGCAGTGGATCATCGACGCCTACACACTCACGCT
Source organism: uncultured Solirubrobacterales bacterium (assembly GCA_963715515.1). Classification (GTDB taxonomy): domain Bacteria; phylum Actinomycetota; class Thermoleophilia; order Solirubrobacterales; family Solirubrobacteraceae; genus Palsa-744. The sequence continues at coordinate 1,867,255 of OY970249.1, read as the reverse complement.
GGCGACGATCGTGCTCAGCGCAGGCTCGCTGGCCGACCGTATCGGCAGGCGCCTGGTGTTTGCCTGCGGCACGGCGCTGTTCACGGCGACTTCGCTGGTGTGTGCGCTGTCGAGCACGATCGTCGTGCTCGACGTGGCGCGCGCCGTGCAGGGCATCGGCGGAGCGCTGATGTTCGCCACCTCGCTGGCGCTGATCTCGGCGACGTTCTCCGACGCGCCGGCAAGGGCCAAGGCGTTTGCCGCCTACGGAGCGACGATCGGCGCGGCGTTCGCGATCGGCCCGCTCGTGGGCGGCCTGCTGACGAGCGGCTTCAGCTGGCGGGCGGTGTTCTTCATCAACGTGCCGCTCGGCGTGCTCGCGCTGCTCGCCACGCGCGTGTGGGTCGCGGAGTCGCGTGACCCACACGGTAGGCGCCTGGACTGGCCCGGCCAGGCGACGCTGAGCGCCAGCCTGTTCCTGCTGGTGCTGGCGCTGCTGCGCGGCAACATCGACGGCTGGGGCTCGACGGCGATCCTCGCCGCGCTGATCGGCGGCATGGTGCTGCTGCTTGCGTTCGTGGCGATCGAGGCGCGTTCGCACCGGCCGATGCTCCCGCTCGGCTTCTTCCGCCGCCCGGCCTTCGCCGGTGCGCAGGTGGCGGCGTTCGCGATCTCGGCGTCGTTCTTCGCGATCTACCTCTATCTGACGCTCTACCTCCAGGAGATCCTGCACCTCTCGGCGATAGATACGGGCCTTGTCTATCTACCGGGCACGATCCTGCTGTTCGTGCTCTCGGGCGCCAGCGCCCCCCTCGTGCAGCGCACCTCCCCGGGCCTGATGATCGTGGCGGGCCTCGTGCTCGTGGCTGCGGGCATGGCCTTAACGACGATCGTCACCGCCCACTCCTCATGGGCTCTCGTGTTGCCCGGCGAGATGACGGCAAGCGCCGGCGCCGGCCTCTTCAACCCGGCCCTGAGCGCCGTCGCGCTCAGCTCGATCCCCGAGCGCCACGGCGGCCTGGCGGCAGGCGTCAACGACACCTTTCGCAACGCCGGCGTCGCCCTCGGCGTTGCCGTTTTCGGGGCCCTTGTCCCGGCGGCCGCGGCCGTTGGCCACGGCTCGCCGGAGGCCTACGTCGAAGGTCTGCACCATGCCCTGTTCGTAGCCGCCGCCGTTGCCGCGGTAGGCGCACTCGCCAGCGCCCGCCTGATCGGGGTCCGCGCTCGGCGCGGCGCCGTGTCGGAGGACGAGTTCGACCAGACGGCGCCCGAGGGCCGGCCCTACGCGGCTTCGGAGGTGGCCTGAAACCGCACTGAGCCGAGCGGTTGCGTCGGGGGGTCAGATGAGTCGGGAGTCAGATGACCAAGCGAAGGTCGGTGCGAACAAAGTCTTTTCCCAGGCACAGCAGTGGCGCCTCAGCAAGCTGAGCCGTCGCGTAGGCCATGCAGTCACCGAAGTTGAGTGCGGCGGGATGGCGCCCCTTGCCAAAGCGGAGAAAGGCGTTCAACGGCAGCAGTCCAGTGATCGGGGCCGAAGGGGATCACCGTCAGCGAGGCCTCCTGCACGAAGCGTCCGAGCAGGGTCTTGCCTAAGGGGCCCAACCTTGCGCTCAGCACGATCCCGCACTCGGTGAGCGTCGGTGCGCCGATCGCTACGTGCGACGCCCGAGCCAGATGGTCCAGGATTGCCTCATAGTCGGGCTCGGCCAGCAGTACCGCGATCACCGCGGAGCTGTCGAGAATCACACGCCGTCCTCGCCGTAACCTAGGATCGCCTCACGTTCCGCGCGGGAGATGGGCCAGCCGAGCACTTGCGCCGGTATCTGCGGCCAAGCCTCCTGCTCGAGGAATCTCCGCAGTCCTGCGCCGCGAGTCCCGAGCGTCGTCGCCACCATGCGCTCACGACGCTCCTGCAATGCAATCTTGACCGCGCGAGTCTTGCTCTCCCCAGCCAGCGCCGCGACCTCAGCAGCCAAGCGCACGGCCTCCTCGTCCTTGATGTTCAGCGCCATGGTTGAAGTGTAGCCAAAAGGTAGACTCTCTACCGAGCAGCATCTCCGAGAGAGCGACCTACGGCAGCATTCAATCGTCGCGGTCAGCAGCGGCCGATAGGGGCGAGCAAGACGACGCTATCGCGCGTCAGCCACAACCGGTGTTGTTGCCGCACGACGAGCACGTGTAGCACGAACCCGTGCGCTGCATCATCCCTCCGCACTGGCTGCACGCCGGCCCGAGGTCAAGACCCTGGAGTCTGGCCGGCACGACCGGCGGCGAGTCCGTGAGGGCGCTCGCCGCAGGCGCGCTCGCGCCCGGTGTCGCCGCCTGCGAGCCATCTACTCCATCCCCGCTCACCCCTGCCGGCCCGGCGGTGTCCGAGACCGCCACCGCCTGCGCGGCCTCCTGCGCGGCCTTGCGAGCGCGTACGGCGGGCGTGAGGATGCCCAGCTCCTCCTGAGCGTCGGTGCTCAGGAAGCGCGAGGCCAGCCAGCGCATGATGTAGTCGGGCATCGACTTGGCGAAGGGGATCTCCGGGTTTGAGGTGATGCCCTCGGGCTCGAAGCGCATGTAGCTGAACTTCTGCACCAGCGTTTCCAGCGGCACCCCGTACTGCAGTGCGATCGAGATCGCCGTCGCGAAGGAGTTCATCATGCCTCGCAGCGTCGAGCCCTCCTTGCCGATGTCGGTGAGGAAGATCTCGCCGATGCTCCCGTCCTCGTACATGCCCGCGGTGATGTAGCCCTCGTGACCGCCGATCGAGAACTTGTGCGTGATCGACTGACGCTCCCTCGGCATCCGCTTGCGCCGGGGGCCGGCCTCTGCCAAGGCCTTGCTCACGGCCTGCTCCACCAACGCGTCCACATCGGGCGACGATAGCCGGCGCATATCTGCGTCCTCAGTCGCTTGCGTGCCGAGCACGCCACGCTCCCTGCGTCCTTGATCTGCTTGGCTCTCGTCGCCCGCTTGGCTGTTGTTGACCGACTTCTCTCCCGCGTCGGTGCGCAACGCCTGCGCGGTCTTGGAGCCATCGCGATAGATCGCCAGCGCCTTGATCCCCAGGTGCCACGCCTGCGCGTAGGCCTCGGCGATGTCCTCCACCGTCGCCTCCTGCGGCAGGTTCACGGTCTTTGAGATGGCGCCGCTGATAAAGGGCTGCACCGCGCCCATCATCTTCAGGTGGCCCATGTGCGAGATCGCGCGCTCGCCAACGGCCACGTCGAACACCGGCATGTGCTCCTCGCTCAGCCCCGGCGCCCCTACGATCGTGCCGTGCTCGGCCAGGTGAGCCTCGATCTGCTCGATCTGCTGCTCGGAGTAGCCGAGCGTCTGCAGCGCCAGCGGCACGGTGCGGTTGACGATCGTCATCTGCCCGCCGCCCACCAGCTCCTTGAACTTCACCAGCGAGAAGTCCGGCTCCACGCCCGTCGTGTCGCAGTCCATCAGGAAGGAGATCGTGCCCGTCGGCGCCAGCACCGTGGCCTGCGCGTTGCGATAGCCGTGGCGCTCGCCCAGCTCCACCGCCTCCTCCCACGAGCGCCGCGCCGCCGCCAGCAGCTCCGCGTCGGCGCAGTGAGTCTCAGAGATCGCACGCGCGGCGTCGCGGTGCATCCGCATCACGCCGTTGTGCGCCTCGCGGTTCTCCTCGTAGCGCTCATACGGCCCCAGCGCCGCCGCCACCTCCGCTGAGCGCCGATAGGCACGCCCGGTCATCAGCGCCGTGATCCCCGCCGCCACGCCCCTGCCGGAGTCCGAGTCATACGGCATCCCGTCGCTCATCAGGTAGGCGCCGAGGTTGGCGTAGCCCAGGCCGAGCTGGCGGAAGGCGCGCGCGTTGACCCCGATCTTCTCCGTCGGGTAGCTGGACGGCCCCACCACGATCTCCTGCGCCAGCAGCATCACGTTGACGACGTGCTCGAAGGACCCCACATCCAGCGTCCCGTCCTCGCGGCGGAACTTCATCAGGTTGATCGACGCCAGGTTGCACGCCGAGTCGTCCACGTGCATGTACTCGCTGCACGGGTTCGACGCGTTGATCCGCCCGCTGTTCGGCGAGGTGTGCCAGCGGTTGATCGTCGTGTCGTACTGCACGCCCGGGTCCGCGCAGCGCCACGCGGCCTGCGCGATCTCGTGCATCAGCTCACGCGCGCGAATGGGCTCCCCCACCGGCTCGCCGCCGCTGCGCGCCAACAGGCGCCACTCCTCGTCGTTCTCGACGGCCTGCATGAACTCGTCGGTGATCCTCACCGAGTTATTGGCATTCTGGTACTGGATCGAGGTGAAGCCGTCGCCGTCGATCGACATGTCGAAGCCAGCGTCCCTCAGCGCCTGCGCCTTGTCCTCCTCCTTGGCCTTGCACCAGATGAACTCGCGGATATCGGGGTGGTCCACATCGAGTACCACCATCTTCGCCGCCCGACGGGTCTTGCCACCGGACTTGATCGTGCCCGCCCAGGAGTCGGCACCGCGCATGAACGACACCGGCCCGCTCGCCGTGCCGCCTTTGGCCAACGGCTCCATCGAGCCGCGGATGCGCGACAGGTTGATCCCCGACCCCGAGCCCCCCCGGAAGATCATCCCCTCCTTGGTGTTCCAGTCGAGGATCGACTCAATCGTGTCTTCGACGCTGAGGATGAAGCACGCGCTGCACTGCGGCTGCTCCTCGAAGCCCACGTTGAACCACACCGGCGAGTTGAAGGCCGCCATCTGGTGCAGCAGGATGTGCGTCAGCTCGGCCTCGAAGGCATCGCCGTCGTCGTCGCTCGCGAAGTAGCCGCGCTCGCGGCCCCAGCCGGCGATCGTGCCGGCGACGCGGCCGATCATCTGCTTGACGGAGTGCTCGCGTGCCGGCGAGTCGAGCTGGCCGCGGAAGTACTTCTGAGCGACGATGTTCGTCGCATTCTGCGACCAGCTCTTGGGGAACTCCACGTCGCGCTGCTCAAACGCCACGCGGTCGCCGTGGCCGATGCGCGCGTCGCGGTGCTCCCACTCGACGCTCTCGAAGGGGTGTACTCCAGGCGAGGTGAAGAAGCGCTTCACGGACAGCGCAACGCCGGACGTGGTCTCCTCGGTGGTGGTGGTGGGCTGCGGGGTTGTCTGCATCGGCCTTGCTCCTTCCGCGCCGCCGGCGGCGGCGCCCACTGGGCTCTGTTCGATTGGGCCGACCATGGTGGCGCGCAGGCCGGACGTCAAAATGACGGTGGCGGGAACCCTCTATTTTAGAGGGCCTAAGGCGCTCAGCGGCCGATTCTGGCCCAATCGGCCAACTCTCCCCACGTGGCCGACAGACGCAGCCCGGCCTCCGCGAAGGAGTGGCGCGCCGACAACATCCAGTGGGGTTCGTAAGCCCACCAGCGCGCCGCGCCCCATGCCGCGCACAGCAGGATCAGCAGCGCCGCCAGGACGATCGCCACGATGGCGCCCGTCGAGAGCGAGCTGCCGGCGGTCGAGGTCCGCTGGGCCTGCGCCGGCAGCACGGCCGTGCCGGCAGCTCCAGCCGGCGTGGTGGTCGCGGGCACCGCGGATGTGGACGTGGATGGCGTCGCGGGCGCAGCGGGCGTAGACGTCGCAGGGGTGGCAGTCCTCGGCGCAGCACCGGTCGGCGTCGCAGAGGTAGGCGCTGTGCGCGTGGGTGTGAGCGCAGTGCCGCCCGGCGAGATCGCGAACCCGCCGTGCGGCAGCGCGCTCGCCGGGGTCTTGATGCGCGGCTGCGCAACGCCGTGCGCGCGGCGCTGCTGTTGCTGCAACTGTCGCAGTAGCTGCTGCCCTGCCGTCTGCGCCGGCGCGCCTGGGGGCGCCACGAGCGCCAGCGCCAAGGCCAGGGCCAGGGCCAGCATCAGTACCAGCATCGACGCGGCGCCGGTAAGGGCCAGTCTCCGTGGGCGCCCGCCAGTGTCGTGCCTCATCGCCTCATCAATGCTACTGCCGGCGTCAGCGCGGACCGATCCCCTCGATCGCGTCCGCCGCCGCCGCCGCGCCTCCCGCCGCCGCATAGGCGCGACTCACGCGCCCTGCGCCCGCGCGGCAGCCGAGTGCGGTGCGAACGGCCGCGGCGAGTCGGTCGGGAGTCAGGCGCCAGGGCGCCAGACGTACCCCGGCGCGCGCGAACTCCACACGGCGCGCCGTCTCCATCTGGTCGCGTCCGAAGGGCACGACCACGACCGGGACCTCGGCCGCGAGAGCCTTCTGCGTGATGCCCATGCCGCCGTGACAGACCACGCACGCCGCGCGCTCCAGCACGGCTTCGTGAGAGACGAAGCTCACGACCCTGCTGCCGGCCGGCGCCTTGAAGGCGTCGGGGTCGTGTGCGGCCGTGGTGGCGATCACCGACATGCCTGCCGCCGGCAGCGCTTCCAGCGCGACCCCGACCAGGCGCTTATCCTTCTGACGCTCGGTCGAGCACGTCACCAGCACCAGCGGCTCCGCCATCTCAGCCAGCCATGCCGGCGCCTCCTGTGGAGGCTCGTGCGGGGGATTCCAGTGCGACGGGCCGACGAGGCGCACGTTCGCCGGCCAGTCGCCGCGCGGGTACTCGAAGCCCTCGGCCGTCAGCGCCAGCAGCAGCGGCGGCCGTGCGAATATGTCGACGAAGCGATCGAGTGTCGGCAGGCCCTGCCGCGCGCGCAGCGCATTGAGCGTCGGGACGACCGCCCGGTCGATGCGACCATCGCTCATGCGCCGCACGAGCGCGTCGCGCAGCGTGCCCAGCGGACCGCCCAACGGCGCCAGCCCCGGCCCGTACGCCGGAGCGTCGCGCGAGGGCAGCGGCAGCAGATAGGGGCAGTACATCGCCCACGGGCGCCCGCTCGCCTCCGCCACCGCCGCCGCACCCCAGCAGTTGACGTCGATCGCCAGAACGTCCGGGTCGTACCGCTCGATCGCCCGCGCCAGATCCGGGGCCTCGCCCGCGGCGCGCTCGGCGAAGGTCCGCAGCACCGACACCGCCGCGCGCAGCGGCAGACGCTCGCGCCAATCCTCGAGCTGCATGCGCTCCACCGCGGGGTCCATCGCCACGCCCTCGATGCCCAGCGGCGCCAGATGCCCCAGCTCGCCGGACAGCGTCACGACGCACGCCTCGTGACCTCGCTCGACGAGCGTCGCCAGGATCGGCACGATCGGGTACAGATGTCCGCGCGCCGGCGACGTGTAGGCGAGGACCTTCACTCCTTCACCTCCGCCAGCAGACGCTCGATGGCGTTTGTCAGCGTCGCAAGGATCTCGGAGCGCTCGAAGCCGAGGTCGTTTGACAGCAGCCACCACGTCCGCACGTCGCAGAGCACGATCAGCGTCGCACGGCAGCGCACGCGCTCCCGTCCCTCCAGCTGCTCCAGCTGCGGCCCGAAGGCATACTCGACCCAGTCGTAGTGAAGCTGGCGCGCCCCCTGCGAGAGCCTGGCGAGCGCCGGGTTCGCGCCGCCCAGCCACGCGCCGATGCGCAGCGAGCGCTCGCCCCAGATTTCATAGTGGTCGAGCACGTTCTCGACCGCGCCTTCGATGTCGCCCCGCGGCGCGCTCCAGCGCTGATTGAGCGCTTCCGAGCTGCGACTAGCCACCGCCTGCATGAGCAGGCCGGTCTTGGAGCCGAAGTGGCGCAACAGCGTCTGCTTGGTGACTCCCGCCTTCGCGGCCAACATCTCAAGCGACGCCTTCTCCCAGCTGCCCTCGAAGAACTCATCAAGCGCCGCATCGATGAGCGCTTCCCGCGTGCGCTGTCGCGCCTTCGCTCGCGCCACCTGCCTGTATGGGCGGGAAGCGGCCTCCGAGTTGGGACTGTCAATCCCGAGACCGACCTCCGAATCACTCACGGGGCCGGCCTCCGAGCTGGGACCGTCAATCCCGAGACCGGCCTCCGAGTCAATCCCGCGACCGGCCTCCGAGCTGGGACCGTCAATCCCGAGACCGGCCTCCGAGTCAATCCCGCGACCGGCCTCCGAGCTGGGACTGTCATCCAGACGGTCCACATCAATCCTGCAACGCCAGCGAGGCAGGGACGCGCGCAGCGAGATAGCCGGGCAGCGCGAGGATCGCCAGCGCGGCGCCCGTCACGAGCGCGAGCGTGCTCAGCCCCGTCAGCGCCGTGACCGAGTAGACGACCGGGAAGTTGACCACCTGCGCAAGCGCGCGATCGGCCAGCTGCTGCGCATAGACGCCGAAGACAGCGCCGGTCAGGCAGCCCACGCTCAGCAGCAGCAGACTCTCCAGCAGAATCGTCCGCCATAGCTCGGCGCGTGCGATCCCCTCGAGCTTCAGCTTCGCCAGACGCGGGCGACGCTGCCAGATCATCGCGCCCATCGCCGCCGCCATCGCGAGCACCGCGACGATCGGAATCAGCGTCGCGATCTGCGTGAGGCGCGCTAGCGCCTCACGGCTCAGCGCCTGCTGGCGTTCTGCGTGGCGCCGCGCGGTTTCGACGGCCAGTCCGGTCCCGCCGCCGCCGCCACCCAGCGCATGTTCGATCTCGCCCACCACCCGCGCCGGCGCTGCTCCCGGAGCCAGCACGACGTCGTAGGCGCTCGCGTCCTCGCTTCCCCACGCGCGCGCATAATCGCTTGCGTTCATCACGATTGCGCCCGGCGCCCAGCCGATGTTCGTCGACAGCGCCGCCACGCGGAACGTCTGCGGATCGGGGCTCGGCAACGTGAACGCCTCGCCGATCCTCAGGTGGTGTTCTTCGGCGAGCGCCCGCGAAAGGACCAGCCAGCCGCCTTCGCGCACGCGCCGGCTCGCCTCGCGCAGGCCGCCCTGCACGAGCTGATCCACCGGCAGCAGCTGCCTTGCCTGGCGCGGCGGCGCGAGCACCAGCACACGCCGCTCGCCGTAATCGAGCAGCCCGCTGCGATAGAGACTCACCGCGCGCACGCCCGGCAGACGCTCGAGCTTGGCCTGATCGACCGGCGCAAACGGCGTCGTCAGCATCAGGTTGTAGCCACCCGCCGGCGCCACCCACACATCAGCCGACGCATTCATATCCTGCGTCGCCTCATCCAGGCCCGCCAGCAGATCGTGGTGCGCGCCCTGGATCGCCACGCTGCCGAAGACCGCCACGGCACCCGTCGCCGCGATCGCCACAGCGCGTGCGCGCGCCGCGCTCAACTCCATCACCGCCACGTGCGGCACCACGCTCGTGATCGTACGCGCAAGCCGACCGCCAAGCGCCAGCGTCACGCTGAGCGCCAACGGCAGCTCCAGCAGCAGCGCCGCCACCAGCAGCACCATCCCCGGGATCGGCGCCTGCGGCGCCGCCAGCAGGATCGCGGTGGCGCCGGCGAGGCAGGCCAGTCCGGCGAGCGCTCGCCGGCGGGTGGGCTTCCAGTCGATACCGGCGCCCGTGCCCTCCCGCACGGCTACCGCGGCGAGCGGATCGCGCGAGAAGATGTCGCGCAACGGGCTCAGCACGGCCACGATCGCCGCCGACATCCCGCCGCCCACCGCGATCGCCACGTCCTGCCAACTCACCGTGCGCCCCGAGCCCACCGTGAAGGCCAGCGACAGGAAGGCCGGATTGGAATGGAAGAGATGGATCGACAGCTCCTCGCCCAGCGCCAACCCCAGCACGCACGCCACCACGCCGAGCGCAACGCCATCGAGCAGCAGCACCGCGACGACCGTCCGCGGCATGTAGCCGTCGCGGCGCAGATCCGCGATCAGTCGCCGCCGCTGCGGGATCGTGAGTAGCACCGCGTTGAACGCCAACAGGAAGCCCACCAGCGCGCTGATCGCCGCGAACAGCGCCGTCGACTGGTTGCTCGCCGTGGCGGCCTTCGCGAACAGCGTCTCGTCGTAGCCCACGCCCTCGACGTCTAGGCGCCCGGCGGCGACCGTGCTCAGCGCTGCTCGCACCCGCGCTTCCTTCCCGGCGGCGGGCGCCACCAGAATGCGGCTCACCCGTCCGGTCAGGCCGGTCATTTCCTGTGCCGAGGACAGCGGCACGATCGCGATCGGGCTGCCGATCAACTGTCCGATCTGCCGTTCGTGAAGCTCGCTGTAGAACGGCTCCGTAGCCGTGCGTCCCGCGAGCTGAAAGGTCACCTCCTGCCCGAACCTGCTCACGCCGATCGTTCTCGCCAGCGGCGCCGGCAGCACCACCGCGCCGATGCCCCCAAACGGCGCGAACGCCGTGCTGCGCACGAGTGCGCCACCGAGTTCCGGAAGGCTGCCGTCGGCCCCAACGAGCTCGACCGACTCGCTCCCCCTGGGGCCGACGACGTTTGCACCGGCTTCCAGCAGCGGCGCCGCCACGCGCACGCCTGGGATGGCGCGCACGCGCGCGAGCGTGCCTTCGGGGAAGCCGTGCGCGTCGCGCGCCAGCAGCTGCAGCGTCGCACTGCCGGCGATCCCGCGCGAGAGCTGCGCCACGGAACTCTGCAAACTCGAATTGGAGACCTGCGAGGCGAACAGCAGCGCCACCCCGGCCGCGATCCCCACGACCGCGAAGCACTCCTGCATCAGCCGCGCGCGCAGGCGCACGCGATAGAGACGCAGCGCGTTCGACAGCTTCACGTCCTACCCCCACGCGGCGCGTTCGACGGCTTCACGTCGTCCTACCCGCCGCCGGCGGCCGCGGCCTCCGCCAAGACACCCCGCTCGGCCCCGTGGTCGGAGAGCCGCCCGTCGCGCAACGCCAGTACACGGTCGGCATATTCGGCCGCCATCGGATCGTGACTCACCAGCACAACCGCCACACCCCGCTCGCGGCACAGCCCTCGCAACAGCTCCAGCACTTCGCGTCCGCGCTGCGTGTCGAGGCTCCCCGTCGGCTCGTCGGCGAGCAACAGGCGCGGCTCGGTCGAGAGCGCCCTGGCGATCATCACGCGCTGGCGCTCACCCATCGAAAGCGTCTCCGCGCGATGCTGCAGGCGCTCACCCAGACCCAGGCGTTCCAGCAGCGGCGTGATCTCGCGATGCGCCGCGCGCCAGCGCATCGTCTTAAGCAGCTTCAGCACCGCATTGTCGATCGCCGTGACGCCCGGCAGCAGATCGAAGTTCTGACGGATGAAGCCCAGCTCGGAGAGTCTGAAGTGCGACGCCTCGCGCTCCGTCAGCGAGGACACGTCGCGCCCGCCGATCAGCACCGCCCCACTGCTCGGCGCCAACAGCGTCGCGATCATCAGCAGCAGCGTCGTCTTGCCCGACCCACTCGGCCCATACAACGCGACCATCTCGCCGGCCGCGACCTGCAGCGACACGCCGTCCACCGCGCGCACCGGCTCCCCGCCGACGGCCGGGTAGTGCTTCACGAGGTCACGCAGCTCGAGCATCAGCCCGACAGACTGCCGCTCATCCGCACCGTGATGGCGTCATTGGAGCGTTGAATCGTGCCGCTGAAACGCAGCCCCGATCCGTGGACATGGGCGTAGCTGCCGGTCCCGCGCTCGATCGACATCGAGCCGGAGAAGCTCGCCGTCTTGCTCGCCGTGCGGTAGCTCGCTCTCGCACGACCCACGATCGAGCCCCCCCTTGGATAGATGCTCACTTCAGCCGCCACGCTGCCGGTCGAGACGATCGTCAGACGAACGTAGATCGCTCCCGCGGCCGTACCCGTCGCCGAGCCTCGCTCGTTGAGCGTGAAGCCCTGCGGCTTGCCCACCAGCTGCAACTGGCCAGTCTCGTTGAACGAGACCGTCCGCGCGGCGCGCGCCCTGGGGACCGCCGCGCGCAGAACCGGCGCCGACGCCGCTCCCCGCCCGGCGATGTCCACGAGGCCGGCGATCCCCGCGAGCTTCGATCGCTCGCTGCCATGCGCGCACGGGACCGCCGCGACGGCGCTGCCCGTGGAACCGTCGGCGTAGCTGAATTCGGCCGCGAACGGCAAGCCGCCCACACGGCATCCCGACGGCACGACGACCGAGTTCGCCTTGCCTCCCCGCCGGCGCCCGGCACTGCTCGTGCCGATCGTCAGCGAGAAGCTGACCAGCGAGGCGTCCGGCTCCTGCGGCAGCGTCGGTATCGGCGGGAACGGGATCACGAGCGCTTCCCCGTAGGGAGCGCTATCCGCGCGCATCGTCCCAGTCACCACCATCCGCTTCTGCTCCGGCGTGTAGCCCTCGCCAAGGATCTCCACCGTCGCCCAGCCATCGCGCGGCGGACCGAGGAAGGCCCACAGGGTGACGTGCTCCTTCGTGAGCAATGATCCCGTGCGCGCCTCCGCGAGCGCCTGTCCGTGACCGAGCGCCGACTGCGCCGGACAGCCGCTCGGCCCACGCGCCAGCAGGCGCGCCGCGGTGCAGCTGCGCAGATGCGGTATGTCGAGGGTCAGCCCCGCCGGAAAGCGCATCACCGAGCGGCGCACCGGCGAGGGCACGCCGGCTTCGCCGCCGGCATAGCGGATCGCGATAGTGAGCGAGGCCCTGGCACCGAGCCGGTCGGGGGAGAGCGACGGCGCGATCGTCGCCGACGTGGCAAGAGTTTCCGCCTGCGCGGGCGCCGCGAGCGCCGCGCACACGCTCAGCGCGACGACGATCGCACGGACGGAGCTGACAGCACGCATAGAGCGCACCCAATGGACGACACGAACAGCACGGACGAAACAGACCGAACGGACAGCGCAGGCCATTCGAAGGGACACGATGGCCGGCGCCCGCATCGGACTATCCGCGCGGACAGGCGATCGTCGTCGTCGCAGTGACCGCCGTGCCATCCGCGAAATCGACCTTCCCCTCAAGCGGGAAGCCGCCGTGGGGACACGTCTTGGGGACGACTACGCCCCTTACATGCGTGAGCTTCCTCCTGCCGTGGACTCGCTTGTAGTACGCGACGTTCGCGGCGCCAAACGTCACCGAGACGCTTTCAACGGAGCCGTCCGCCGCTCCGGGGAGCGTCGCGACCGGCGGCACAACGACCGTGAAGCCAATCCCATAGGGTCGTGGCGCCCGCACTTCCTTCGCCGTCAGCACCAGCTGCACGGAGTCCGGCGTCCTGCCTTCGACGTAGACCAGCAGCGCCAGATGCCCGCCTTCGGAGGGCGCGAAGAAGAAGTCGAGCGTAAATGACTCGCGGAATAGTTCCCCTGCGTCTTCGCCCTCGGCCACGCCGCTGCCGAAGCCCGCACGGGAGTCGGCCGGACAGCCGCTCGGGCCCTCCGCTTCCAGCTTCGCCACCGTGCAGCTGCCAGTGCCGCGCGCGTCCACAACCATGCCCGCGGGCGCATAGAAAGTCAGGTTGGCCAGCGGCGACGGCGTCCCAGTCGTGGTCGAGGCGAACTTCATCGTCGCCGAGATATTGCTCGGCGCGCCCAGCCTGTCAGGACTGAAGCCAGCGTGGATCGTCGCCGTCTGTGCCGCCCACGCCGCCGCCGCCGCGATCAGGCACGCCGTGGCCATCAGCGCCACCAGGAGGATCCGCGCTCTGCGCGTCATCGTCTGACCTCCCCTCCTCTCCCATTCATATTACCGATGGTAACACGAATCTAGAGTGCTGTCAATACTCCGCGTCCGCGCCCAGTGTCAACACCCAACATTCCGCCGCGCACTCACCGAGTACTTGTCAATGCTCCGCGCCCGGTGTCAACACCCAGCACTCGGCCGCGCACTCACCGGCAACCACAGGACCCCTCCGGGGTCCCCCTCAAAAGATCCCTACGAAAAGAGATCCGCGACTGCCGCCAGCGCCGCGCGCAGCACATCCTCGGCGGGGCGCTCCGCGTCGATCGTCGCGATCCGCCGCGGCTCGCGCCGCGCCAGCTCGTCGTAGGCCGTCGCGATCCGCGCGAAGAAGTCGTCTCCCTCGCGCTCCAGCCTGTCGGGCTCCTCCGCGCGCTCGCGCTGCCGCGCGCGGCCCGTCGCCGGCGCAATCCTCAGCAGCAGCGTGCGCTCGGGCGTCAGGCCGCCCGTCGCCAGCAAATTGACCGCCGCCACCTGCTCAACCCCCAAGCCCCGCGCCGCGCCCTGATAGGCCAGCGAGGAGTCCACAAAGCGGTCGAGCACCACCGTCGTCCCCCCCTCCAGCAGCCCCACCAGGCGCTCCTCCACGAGCTGCGCGCGCGCCGCCGCATACAGCAGCGCCTCCGCGCGCGCGCCCGTCGTCAGGGCCGGGTCCTTGACCAGCTCGCGTATGCGCTCCGATAGCACCACGCCGCCTGGCTCACGCAGCAGCTCCACCGCCATCCCGCGCCCGCGCAGCGCGTGCGCAAGGCCCTCCGCGAGCGTCGTCTTGCCGGCGCCGTCGAGTCCCTCGATCGTTATCAGTCTGCCGCGCGCCACCGCCGGCACGGTAAATGATTGATGAGCGAGGGGCCCGGCTCGGCCTCCTCGCCACCCTCTAGCCCATCTACGATGACCGCATGACGGCCACCGCTCCCGCGCTACCCGGCCTCGACGCGCACCCCCACGCCCGCGCGATCCTCGTCCCGGCGCTGCCGCCCGCCGGGCGTCCCTCGCACGCCTACCTCTTCCACGGCCCCTCCGGCACCGGCAAGCGCACCGTCGCGCGCGCCCTCGCCGCCGCGCTGCTCGCCGACGGTTCCCCCGACCCGGCCTCAGTCGCCGAGCGCGTCGCACGCGGCACGCACCCCAACCTCACCTGGGTCGTGCCCAGCGGCGCACTCGAGATGCTTGTCGGCGACGTCGACGAGGCCGTCGTCGCCTCCATCGCGCGCACGCCCTTCGAGAGCCGCCGGCGGGTCTTCGTGATCGAGGCCGCCCACACCATGAGCGACCAGGTGGCCAACCGGCTCCTGAAGACCCTCGAGGAACCGCCCGCCTTCGCGCACGTCGTGCTGCTCGCACACCGCCTCCACGACGTGCTGCCGACGGTCGCCTCGCGCTGCCAGCCCGTGCGCTTCGATCCGCTGCCCGTCGACGTCCTAGAGCAGCGCCTGCGCGCCGACGCCGCCGGGGGCGCGCACGCCGGCGGCGCGGGCATGGGAGAAGGTGCAGGAGAGGGCACGAGAGAAGGTGCAGGAGCGGACGACGCCAATCGCCTGAAGGCCTGCGCGCGACTCGCACAGGGCGACGCGCGGCTCGCCCTGTGGCTCGCCGGCGAGCAGGGCGACGCCCTCAGGGCGAGCGCCGAGCGGCTGGTGCGCGGCGCCCTGCAGGGCCGCACTCGCGAGCGCCAGTGGCTGGAGGTCGTCGAGCAGGCCAAGGCCGCCGGCGCCGCCGCCGGCGTGGAGCTGCAGCGGCGTGTCGAGGCCGAGCTGGAGCTGATGCCCGTCAAGGAGCGCCGCCGTCACGTGCGCGAGGCCACCGACGCCCAGCGTCGCGCCGAGCGGCGCGAGCGCACCGGCGCGCTCGACATCGCCCTGCGCCTCTCCGAGCTGTGGCTGCGCGACGTATGGCTCGTAGCCGAGGGCGCGCCCGCGCTCGTCTACGCCGTCGACCGCCTCGACAAGCTGCACCTCGACGCCGCCGAACGCTCCCCGGAGCGACTGCGCCGCGCAGTGGAGCTGATCGCGCAGACGCGCCTGCGCCTACAGCTCAACGTCGCCGAGGAGCTGGCCCTGGAGACGCTCGCCTACCGGCTGAAGCGGCTGCTGGGCTCGCCCACGGCGCCCGCGGACTCCCCATCGGCGCTCGCAGACCCCCCGTCGGCGCTCGCAGACTCCCCGTCGGCGACGCAGCTGTAATAGCTCACCTCAAGCAGCGACCCCACGCGCGCGAGCGCCGTCTCGCGCAGCACCACGACCGCCGCGCGGTAACGGCGCGCGCGCGCCGCAAGCAGTCGGTCGGCGACCGCCGGCAGCGCGAGATCCAGGCGCGTAGCGGCCCCGTCGGTGTCGCCCGCGCGGCGAGACGCCTCGCTCCAGACGACCTCCAGGTAGGCCAGCGCCGCGCCCACCTGCTCCTCGGGCAGCTCCTCGCGGGTCTCGAGCTGCACCGCGACAGGTACGACCTCGCGGCTCAGCCAATGCTGCTCGGCGTGCGCCCGCAGCAGCAGCGAGACCTCCGGCGGAGTCGCGCTGAGTTCGGGCGCAGTCGCGCTGAGATGAGTGTGGTGCGGGCGATTGGACATACCAAGGAGCCGCCTGCGGGGAAGGCACACGGTCTGTTCATGGCCTCGGCCGAAGGGCCGCGGGGCTTTAGGAGACGGCGCCGCGCTCCGCGCATTTTGGAAGCAAATCCACACCTCGCGGCGCGCGAGTCGAACAGTCGGCTAAAGAAAGCTCCGCCGCTCGACCGATGTCGTTAGAAGAGTTGGCAATGTCCTTCTGCTACGGCTATGACCCCACCGCGCGCGCGCCCGGCGAGCACTCCCGGGGGATCGTCGCGCGCCTGCGCATGCGCACGCTCGTATCGCTCGGCGTGCTCGCCGTCGCGACTGCGCTGCTCGGCCGCGCCTTCGGCTGGCACGACCCCGTCTTCCTCGGCTCCGAGGTGGCGCTGCTTGCGGCCATCTTCGTCGTCTCGCGCTTCGTCCTGCCGCTCGTCGACCGCCACGACCGCGGCGCCACCGGCGAAGAGCGCGTCGGCAGCCTGCTCGATGACCTCACCGCGCAGGGCTGGTACGTCGTGCACGACGCCTCGCTCGGCCACGGCAACGTCGATCACATCGCGATCGGCGCCGCCGGCGTCTTCACCGTAGAGACCAAGAGCCACCCCGGGCCCGTGCGCGTCGCGGGCGTGCACGGCTCGACGCTCGCCCAGGCGCAGGCCCAGCGCCGCGCGATCGAGCGGGCCACGGGCGAGCGCGTGGAGCCGCTGCTTGTCTACTCACGCGCCTGGGTCAACCGGCCGCTGGCCAGGCGCCGCGGCGTGAGAGTGCTGCCGGCGCGGATGCTCGTGCGACACCTCACGCGCCAGCCCGCCAAGCTCTCGCCGCAGGAGGTCGAGCGCGCACACCGGCGCCTCGCGCGCGCGCTCGCCGAGTCTCAAGCTCCGCGCCGGCGCCGACGCCGGCTCCGTCGCGAGCGTCGCGACCGAAGCGCGCATTAGCTTGTCGTGAGTGCTCGCCACAGCCGAACCCACGACGCCGCAGCCCACGACATCCGCGACCCCCGAGGAGCTGCTCGGACGCTTCGGCCTACAGGCCTTTCGCCCGGGCCAGCGCGAGGCCGTCGTGGCCGCCCTGGAGGGCCAGGACAGCCTCGTCGTGATGCCCACGGGCGGCGGCAAGTCGCTGTGTTATCAGCTCCCCGCGCTCGCCAATCGAGGGCTCGTCGTCGTCGTCAGCCCTCTGATCGCCCTCATGGCCGACCAGTGGCGCAGGCTCAAGGACAGCGGCGTGCGCGCCACGATGCTGGCCTCGGGGATGGAAGAGGGCCATAACCAGCGCGCGCTGCTCGACATCGAAGGGGGCGCCACGCAGCTCGTGCTGGCTGCGCCCGAGCGCTTCGCCTCGCCGGCCTTCCGCCGGGCGCTGGAGACGCGCCGCGTGGCGCTGTTCGTCGTCGACGAGGCCCACTGCGTAGCCGAGTGGGGACACGACTTTCGGCCCGACTACCTGCGCCTGCAGGGAGCCATAGAGGCCGTTGGCAGGCCGCCGGTGATGGCCGCGACGGCGACGGCCACGCCGCGCGTGGCGCAGGAGATCGCGCAGCGCCTTGGGCTGCGCGAGTGGGTCGCCGTGAGCAGCGGCTTCGACCGTCCCAACCTGACCTTCGACGTCGTGACCGTCGAAGGCAAGGGCGCCGTCGCGCGCAAGCGCGCGGCGCTGCTGCACGTGCTCGAACAGCAGTCCGCGCGGCCGGCGATCGTCTACTGCGGCACGCGCAAGGACACCGACGAGGTGGCACAGCTGATCGCCGCGCGCGGCATCGCCACGGTCGCCTACCACGCCGGCATGCGCCCCGATGCCCGCCGGGCCAGCCAGGAGCGCTTCATGACTGGCGAGGCCGAAGTGGTCGTCGCCACCAACGCCTTCGGCATGGGCGTCGACAAGGCAGACGTGCGCACCGTCGCCCACTGGGCGCTGCCGACGAGCCTCGAGGCCTACTACCAGGAGGCCGGCCGCGGCGGGCGCGACGGCAAGCCGGCGCGCGCGCTGCTGCTCGCGGCGAGGATGGACCTGGGCAGGCTCATCCGCTTCAACACCGAGCGCGACACCACCGTCAACGACGTCCGAGGCTATGTCGGCCACCTGCGCCGCCACGCGCAGGAGGGCGTCGTGACGCTCGCACCGAGCTGGCAGGGAGGCTCCTCCGCGGTCGATCCGTCGGCGTCGCTCGGCCTCGGCGGCGCCGTCGACGGACCCATCTCGACGCAGGCCGAGGGCGCGAGCTGGGCGCCGACGCTGGGCGGCGAGCGCGAGCGGATGCTGCTCTCGATCGCCGAGCGCGCAGGCGCCGTGGAACTCGAGCCCGGCGCACGCGGCGCGCTGCAGGTGCGGCTGACCGGCCGCGGCGACCCGCGCCGCGCCTACCAGGCGATCAAGGCCGCCAAGGACCGCGGCTGGGAGTCCTACCGCGCAATCGTGCGCTTCATCTCCAACGGCGAGCAGTGCCGCCGCCGCCAGATCCTGGACCACTTCGGCGACGCCGAGGAGTGCCGCCCGAGCGGCAGGTGCTGCGACGTGTGCCGCGCCGACGCCGAACTCGTGCAGGCCGTGGAGCGCCCGCTCACGACAGCCGTGCCGCGCAGGCGCGTGCAGGCGCGCGAGCGTGTGCAGGCGCGCGGCGACACTGCGCACATGCAGGCATCTACGCGTGCAGCGGGAGCACTGCCGACGCACGAGGCGCGAGCAGTGCCAGCGCACGAGGCGGCAGCCGCCGTCGAGCAGGACCCAGTCGAGGAGCTTCAGTTCGAGCGCCTGAAGGCCTGGCGCATGAGCCGCGCCGAAGGCAAGCCGGCCTACACCGTCGCCACCAACGCAGCGCTCGAAGAGGCGCTGCGCCAGCACCCCACAGACATCGCCGGCCTGCTTGCCATACGCGGCATCGGCCCGGCGTTCTGCGAGAAGCACGGCGAGTCGCTGCTGCAGGCGCTGGTCGCGCTGCGCCGCGGCGTCGAGGCACAGGCCGCCGCCGGCTAGAGGCGCAGCCGTTGTCGGCCATAGGCGCAGGCTGCCGTCGGCTAGGCGCGCGGCGTCACGCCGACGGGTCCAGATACTCCTGGGATTCACCCGTGACATAGGTGTACGCGAGCGCCGCGCTGCCCGCGCCCGTTCCGGCAACCACGACGTCGCTGCCCAGAATGCCCGTGATCTGCGGCGCCTGCCAGCTCGCGCCGGCGGTGGTGCTGTAGTCGAGCACCACACCGCGCGCGTCGTTCCAGGCCGCATAGACGCCACCCGCGGCGTCCTGTGAGGCGCTGAGTTCGTCGGCGCCGAGCAGACTCGTCAGCGTCTCGTCGGACAGCTCCACGGGAGAACCGAATGCCTTTGTCGTCGCGTCGAACGGGCGGTAGTACACGCCGTCGGAGCCGCTGCCCCCGAGCCCGAGCCCTTCGTCCTGGAGCAGCCCGATGCCGGCGCTGCCGCCGCTCAACACCGGCGCGAAGGCTTCGCAGGCGATCTGCTCGAAGTGGCCCGGCTTGGGCCACGCCGACTGGAGCTGGAGTGCCGCGGGCGTCCCCGTCGCGGCGCTGTAGCCGGTCGCGTCGCCCGAGGGGCAGCTGTTTGTTTCGCGAGCGCCAACGACCACGGCGAGGAAGGAGCCCGACGGGCCTTCGGGATTGGGGATCGCCGCGAGCTGACTCCCGGTCGTCAGCTCGTAAGCCTCGTATTCCCCGCTCGCGTCAACCGTCGGCGTGGTCTTCGGCGCCGGCATTGCCGGTGCCGTGAACGTGAAGTCCGTGAAGCCGCTGCCGGCCGTGTCGTTGCCATACACGCCGACCTGTCCCGCGCCGAGCGCCGTGGCGCCGTTCTGCGGCATATCGCCGGCGTTCTGGTCAGAGGCGAGGAGGATCCCTTCGTTGGCGAGTGTCCACGCCGCGCCGCCCGCCGGCGAACTCCAGACAACCACCCCGGCGGCGGGATAGCCCGATGGCCTGGCAGCCGCGGCGACGCCGAACAGCTCGTCCACGACGACGACCGTGCCGTCGCTCTCGACGACCACGCGCGGCGAGACTTCGTATTGGGCGCTCGCCCCTGCCTTGGGGTCGGTCAGCGCATGCGCGCCGGTGCCACCGTTGCACGCCGTGCCTCCCGCCACGACCGTGCAGACCTCGATCGCGTGCCCACCGGTGGCCGTCCACGCCACGTAGGTGTCGCCGCTCACCGGGTCGTGCGCGATCGCCGGCTGACTGGAACCCGCGCCGAGGTCGATCCCCGGGTTCGGTGGCGGCGGCGGGGCCGGTGGCGTGGGAGGAGTCGGGGGCGTCGGAGGAGTCGGCGGGGTCGCCGCCGGTGGGGTCAGGACCGGCGTCGGCAATCCGCCAAGCGGGACGCCGTGCAGCGGCGGCCCGGGCCCGGTCACCGACTGGGCCTGCGCATCGCCGGTGGCGTAGTGCTTGTTGCCGGTAGCCCCGACGTCGTATTCGCAGCCCTGAAGCACGGCCCGGTTGGTGATGCCTTCGCCGGTGCACGTCGTCGTTGCGCCCTGCGCCTTGGGCGGCGGGAGCGTGCCGAGGTTGAATGTCTGCTGCGGGAACCCCGCGATCGTGTAGGACCTGGTGCTCTTGTGCGGCGCGTAGGTGAAGAGCGACTCCTTCTGTGTAATGCGCCAGCTCGCGCCGAACTCGTCGTAGAGGACCTTTTCGTCGTATTCGATGGCGTTGGCGCTGTAGCGCGTGCCATTGCGCCCGTGGAACTCCTCGGCCAGCGGTAGCCCGGCGTTGCCGAGCAGCCCCGTGATGTGCCCAAGACGGCTGCGCGCGAGCGTGATCGTGAGCCACAGCCAGGGCGTGTACGTCCCGGTGGCGCGCAGCCCGAGCACGGTCTTGGCGACGATGCTCGAGCCATCTGGCCAGCGCACCGTCGTGGTGCTCATCTGAAGGCCGCCGCGCAGCGCTTCCTCGGTGATCTTCAGCGAGCCGCCGCCACCCAGCGCGACGCTCGTCTTGTGCGTGACCTTGTGGTTGACATAAACCTTGAGACTGAGCCCGTCGGTGAGTTCCAGCTCGGCGATTGCCTGGCCCACGCGCATCGCCACGGCGCTTACGTAGGCGACCGTGTGCGATCCCGGCGTCGGCTGCTGGCGCGCCTGGATCTCGAGGTCGTCGGCGCTCGTCGACTTCACCAGCGTGAACTCGCCCGCGGCCTGGAAGTCGAAGGCCATCAGGCCGAAGGAAAAGTTGTGCGGGTCGCCGCCGCTCGATGCGGTCGTGCCGCCCGTACCCCCTCCGGTGCCGCCCGGGGGTTGCGGGCAGAAGGAGCTGTTCGGCGCCGCGAAGTAGCTGATCTTCACGACGCCCTTGGAGGCGCCGGTGGCGAGCCCGAGCAGCGCTTCGCTCGGCAGCGGCGTGAGCGGCGGCAGCGTGCTCACAGTGCCACCCGGGCACGAGGCCGCCGGCGAGGTGCAGCCTTCGCCGGCGCAGAAGACCTTGCCGTCGAGCGCTGCGCCCGTGTAGTTCTCGTGCACGCCAAAGCGCGCGAACACGCCGGGTTCGAGGTGGATCTGGATGAGCGGCTGCAGCGCATTGGGCTGCACCTGCAGCTGCGCGGTGGTATAGGGCTGCAGCACGACCTTCGTCGTATCGTCGACGATCTGCATCAGCGCCGAGGGGTAGCTCGAGCCGAGACTTCCCGTGAGGGGACTGTCGGCGCGCCACGCCGCCGGTGCGCCCGAGCGGTTGAAAGCACTCGAACCCCAGCTGTCGAGAATCTGGCTTTCTTCTCCGCCCATCGCCGCCTGGAAGGCGGCGGCGTTATGGAAGCCGACGCCGTCCCTGACGATCGCCGGGATACGCGACCAGAGTGCACCGCTGACGTCCTGGACGTGCCCCCAGAAGCCGACGGCGTCGTATTCGCGCGTGAACAGGTCCTTGAAGCTCGATTCGATGTACTGGACGGTGGCCTGCAGCGCTTCGGTGATAGGGGTGCTCGGGTAGAAATCCAGGTTGACCCAGCGCGCGAGGCCCTCGATGATCCACTTGCCCTCGTTAAAGCCGTTGTCATCGGTCACTATGTTCGGCTCGATCTGGTGCTCGAAGCAGTGAAAGACCTCGTGCGCAAGCGTCTCCTGCTCGGCGGTCGGCTGCGGGCGTGAGTGCAACCAGGACTCGTTCACAGCGATCTGGCAGATCTTGCCGTCGCGATCGAAGGGGCCGTTCACCTTTGCCTTCACATTGCTGAGCGAGGCCTTCACATAGCTGTCATCGGTCGCCCAGCCAACCGCGAGCTTGAGCTTGAGGGGTATGCCCAAGTGCGCCGAGATGAGGCCCGCCTGCGCCTGCGCCACCGCCAGCAGCGCCGGTTCGGGCTCGATCGTGATTTCACCCGCCCGCGCAGCCGCAGTGGGCGCGGCGAGAACCGCGACGAGCGCCAGCGCACTGCTCAAACGTCTGAAGAATCTCACCTCGATCGCCGCTGAGCCTAACGCACGCTTGCGACGACGGAAACCAACACGCGGCGACGAGGCTCACAGTCTGCTGCGCCACGCTCACAGTCTGCTGCGCCACGCTCACAGTCTGCTGCGCCACGCTCACAGTCTGCTGCGCCACGCTCATAACTCTGCTGCGCTTCGTCAATCGAACTGCAGTACCGAGCGAATGCCGTTCTGTCTCTCCATCAGCTCGAAGGCGCGATTGACCTCTCCGAGGCCCATGCGATGGGAGATGAACGGATCGACGTCGATGTCTCCCCGCAGGTAGCGATCCACCAGCTGCGGCACTTGATCGCGGCCCTTGACGCCACCGAACGACGATCCGCAAACCCGCCGCCCGGTGATCAACATGCGGGGCACGATATCCAGCGTCTCGCCCTTGCCGGCGACTCCGGCCACGGTGCACAGTCCCCACCCCATGCGCGCTGCCTCGACGGCCTGGCGCATCACCGAGACCAGGCCGGTCGCCTCGAAGGTGTAGTCGGCGCCGAAGCCTCCCGTCGCCTCCAGCACGCGCTCCACCGTGTGCTCGTCGGCCTGCCAGCAATCCGTTGCGCCCTGTCCGCGCGCCAGCTCCAGACGCTCGGGCGAGAGATCCACGCAGACGATCCGCTGCGCACCCTGCAACCTGCATCCGGCCACCGCCCCGAGGCCGACCATGCCGGCGCCGAAGACGACACATGTCGAGCCGCGCTGCACGGCGGCCGTATACATCGCGGCGCCCAGGCCAGTCGTCAAGCCGCAAGCGAACAGACACGCTCGATCGAGCGGCGCGTCGCGACTCACGGACGCCAGTGCGATCTCCGGAACGACGGCATACTCGGCGAAGGTCGAAGTACCCATGAAATGGCGCATCGGCTCACCCGCGCGAGAGAGACGCGTGCTGCCATCGGGCAGATAGCCTCTGTTCTGCTGCTCGCGGATCGCCAGGCAGAGGTTGGTCCTGGGGCTGAGGCAGTGGATGCACTCGCGGCACTGTGGCGAGAAGAGCGTGACCACATGATCGCCGCGCTTCACCGACGTGACGCGCTCGCCAACTGCCTCGACGACCCCAGCCCCCTCGTGGCCGAGCACCGTCGGCGCATAGCCAGACGGATCGGCGCCGGACGCCGTGTACAGATCCGTATGGCAGACGCCACATGCCACCAGGCGCACCAGCACCTCCCCGGGGCGCGGATCAGCGAGATCGACCTCCTGGAGGACCAGCGGCTGGCCGAACTGCTCGAGCACCGCGGCGCGTATCTTCACATGCTGAGACTATCTCCTGGGGCAGGGCATCTTGTACGTGGCTTCCACGATCGCGCCCCCGAGGAAGCTCACTTCCACCTTCACCGGGAAGCCGCCCTTCGGGCACTTCTTCGGCAACGTGATGTAGGAGATCGTCTTCCCCCCTTTTCTATACGCGGCGCCGACGCCGACGGCGCCTCTCTCGAACGACGCGTCGAGCGCTCCGGGCACCGATTCGATCAGCGGCACTTCACCGCTCACCTCCGGGCCAAACGGCGCGGCGGAGTTGACGACGTGGCCCGTCGCAAGCATTTCGATCAAGACCGGCGTCCTGCCGTTCAGGAAGAACTCGAGGTTGCCGCCGGGGGCGAAGAACGGCTGCACCGTGGCCGTCTCCTGCACGCGTTCGCCGCCGAAGCTCACGACGCCGACGCCGAAGCCCTGCGGGCCGGCGATCGACTTCTTCGGGCACGGTGCCGGCCCGCTCTGTTCGATTACGCTCGGCGCGCACGTGGCGAAGCCCTGCGGGTGCAACTTCACGCCTGCCGGCGCATAGAACTTGATGCCGGTCAGCGGCGGCGGGAAGCCACCGTATTCGGTCCCCGTGACCGTGCCTTCCACCAGGATCCCGGCGCCCGCGCCGAGGATGGCGCCGGTGCCCGGGAAGCCCGGGATCGGCACGGCGGTTGTCTTGAATGCGACCGTCGGCGCCGCCGATGCTGTGGCCGACAGGCCAAGGACGGCGAGACCGAGCACGGCCAGACATGTGCACGCCAGACAAGTGGACGCTCTGCGCATCGTTTCTCTCCTTTGATGGACAAGTCCGCCTCGCCTCGGACAGCTCCGGGTCGATCGACGCTCGACACGTGCGTGGATGAGAGTCCGCCGTCGCGGAAAGGATTCTCCGATCCAGCCGTCGAGGGCGCGGCTAGCTGGTCGAGGGCGCAGGCTGCAGGCGCGAGCGCAGGAGGAAGGTAGTCGCCTGCACGGCGAGCGCCACCGCCACCGCGAGGCCGAAGGCGGCGGCGCTCGTCAGCACTGGCAGCGTGAGCGCGAGCGTGAAGCAGAAGGCCGCGTAGCTGTAGAAGCCGAGGAGAAAGTTGCGCAGCAGTACGCCGACCTGAGCGATGCCGCCGTGGGCGTGCGTGAAGACGGCAAGGACGCTCGTGATGACCGGGAACGGTGCCAGCAGGCCGCTGAGGTGGGCGCCGAGAGCACCGGAGACGGCTGTCAGCGCGAGCACCAGCCCAAGCGCGGCGAGGGCTCGGGCTGGGAGGTCCCACCAGGGCGGCGCGGCCCCAGCCGGCGGCGGCCAGGGCGCCGGCGGCAGCAGCCTCAGGCCGAGCGCGAAGCAGGCCGCAACGAAGATCAACGACAGCGCCGGCGGCGGCACGACCAGGCTCAGGACGGCAACGCCGAGCAGGAACGCCGTCCAGCCGCAAAGCACGCTCGGGACCGGCCCGGCCGCCGTCGAGACCCGGCCGTAGACGACCGCGAAGGCGGTCAGCGCAGCGAGCCCGAGCAGCGTACCGGCGGCGGCGTCGGCGCCGAAGCCGCGGCCGTGGAGGATCGTCTCGACCAGCAGGATCGGGCCGGCGACGACAGGCAGCCCGCCGAGCATGCCGGCGAGCGCCACCCCCCAACGGCGGCCGGCCAGGGAGACGGCGACCACACAGAGCGGCGACAGGAGTATCTTCGCCGCGAGCAGCATCACGAGAAAGGTTTCTTCGCCGCCAGCAGCGTCACCGCGGCAGGATCGCAGATCGACGGCGGGGAGAGTGAGGCCCTGTCGGCAGTATCCGGGCGGGCGGCCTCGGTCCGCGCGCACCCCGCCGGAGCGCTCAACGAGCCGCTTCGACAGCTAAGGTTGAGGGCTGACTCGAAGGTATTGCGCCGACGTAGCTCAGCTGGTAGAGCACTTCACTCGTAATGAAGGGGTCCGGGGTTCGAGTCCCCGCGTCGGCTTCACAAAGAGCCCGACCCGGAAGGAGAGCAGTCCGGCGGCTGCTTTGCGGGGCGAGCAGTAGCCAGCACTGCCCTCAATCGTGTATGCGAGGGCAAGCAGCCGCTCCCCTCCCGTCCCTCTCCACCTCCAACTTATACCAGACAGGAGGCTCTCATGAGGACCTGATTCGTGCTGCATAATCGCCCGCCGCACGGGAAATCAACCAACAGGAGCGGAGTTGACCGGGGTCGACATCGAGGGAGGTGAGCGGATGGGCTGCTATGTGTTGGATTTCCAGGAGATCGACCAGACCCAGGTTGCGGTCGTTGGCGGCAAGGGCGCGCACCTGGGGGAGCTTTCGCGGATCGAAGGCATCTGTGTGCCGGCTGGCTTTTGCGTGACGACGGACGCCTTCCAGCGGATCCTGGCGGAAGCGCCGTCGATCGAGGAGTGGCTCGACCGGTTGGCGCCTCTGAAGCT
This sequence comes from uncultured Solirubrobacterales bacterium, assembly GCA_963715515.1. Lineage (GTDB taxonomy): Bacteria > Actinomycetota > Thermoleophilia > Solirubrobacterales > Solirubrobacteraceae > Palsa-744. The sequence continues at coordinate 1,841,276 of OY970249.1, read as the reverse complement.
GGACGACCGGGAGGCGGTACGCGCGCTCAGCGCGGAGATCCGCCGGGCCCTCGAAGGGATCGCCATCCCTGAGGATCTGGCGTCGGCGATCACGCGCCCGCTCGCCCGACTCGGCGAGCAAGCCGCCTACGCCGTCCGATCCAGCGCGACGGCGGAGGACTTGCCGACGGCCTCCTTCGCGGGCCAGCAGGACACGTACCTGAACGTCGTGGGGCGGGGTGCGATCCTCCAGCACGTCAGCCGGTGCTGGGCCTCGCTCTTCACCGAGCGGGCCGTGACTTACCGCCTGCGGAACGGCTTCGACCACCGGAAGGTCCACATGGCCGTGGTCGTGCAGCAGATGGCCTTCCCGCAGGCGGCCGGCATCCTGTTCACGGCCGACCCCGTCACGTCCAACCGAAAGGTCGCCTCTGTGGAGGCCAGCTTCGGCCTCGGCGAGGCCCTGGTCTCGGGCCTCGTGAACCCGGACGTGTATAAGGTGCGGGACGGCGAGGTCGTCGCCAAGGCGGTCGCCACCAAGCAGCTTGCCATCCACGCCTCGCCGGCAGGTGGGACACATCAGCAGGCGATCGAGCCAGGGCGTCAGGAGCAGGCGGCGCTGACGGATGCGCAGGTCATGCGGCTTGCGCAGCTGGGCCGGCGGATCGAAGCGCACTTCGGCCGCCCCCAGGACATCGAGTGGTGCCTGGTCGACGATGGCTTCCAGATCGTCCAGAGCCGGCCGATCACCACGCTGTTCCCCATACCCGTGGCCAGCGATCGAGAGAACCGCGTCTACGTCTCCGTGGGTCATCAGCAGATGATGACCGACCCCATGAAGCCCTTGGGGCTCTCCCTGTGGCAGCTGACGAGTCCGCGGCCGATGTACGACGCCGGCGGGAGGCTATTCGTCGACGTCACCCAGGGCCTGGCTTCGCCAACGAGCCGCGCAGGCCTCCTGGAGGCCTTGGGGAAATCCGATCCGCTGATCGGGGACGCGCTGCAAACCATCCTCGAACGTGGCGACTTCATCCCGTCGCTCCCGGACGAGGGTCCCGGCGGGGCGCCGGCTGGCGACCCGCCCGACCCGATCGAAACCGATCCGGCCATCGTCACCGCGCTGATCGGGCGCAACCAGGCCTCCATCGCCGCATTGAAGCGCGACATCCGGACGAAATCCGGATCGGCGTTGCTCGACTTCATCCTGGCGGACATCCAGGAGCTGAAGCGGATCCTGTTCGATCCGCTAAGCCATCAGGTGTTCATGGGGGCGATGGAGGCCACCTGGTGGCTCAACGAGCAGCTGCAGGCGTGGCTGGGCGAGAAGAACGCGGCCGACACGCTCACGCAGTCCGTCCCCCGCAACGTCACGTCGGAAATGGGGCTGGCGCTCCTGGACGTCGCGGACGTGATCCGCCCGCATCCGAACGTGGTGGCTTTTCTGCAACACGTCGAGGACGAGAGCTTCCTGGACGAGCTGGCCACGCTCGCAGGCGGGGAGGAAGCGCGGGACGCCATCCGGGCCTTCCTCGACAAGTACGGCATGCGCTGCGTCGGCGAGATCGACATCACGAGGCCGCGTTGGAGCGAGCGCCCCACCACGCTCGTGCCCATGATCCTCGGCAACATCAAGAACTTCGAGCCGGGCGCCGGCGAGCGGCGCTTCGAGCAAGGGCGGCAGGAGGCCTGGACGAAGGAACAGGAGGTGCTGGAGCGCTTGCGAGCTTTGCCGGACGGGGAGCGGAAGGCCGAAGAGGCCAAGCGGATGATCGACCGCGTCCGGACCTACATCGGGTACCGGGAGTATCCGAAGTACGGCATGGTCAGCCGCTATTTCGTTTACAAGCAGGCCTTGCTGGAAGAAGCCGAGCGCCTCGTGCAGACCCACGTGCTTCGTGAGAAGGAAGACATCTTCTACCTTACGTTTCAGGAACTCCACGACGTCGTCCGCACTAATCAAGTGGATGAGCAGCTCATCCACCAGCGCAAGGACGCGTTCAGGTCCTACCAACCGCTCACGCCGCCCCGGGTGCTCACGTCGGATGGCGAGGTCATCGCCGGGACGTACCGACGCGACGATTTGCCGGCCGGCGCGCTGGTCGGCCTACCGGTTTCCGCCGGGACCATCGAGGGGCCGGCCCGCGTCATCCTGGACATAGCGCAGGCCGATCTCGAAGCGGGCGACATCCTGGTCACCGCCTACACCGACCCCAGCTGGACGCCCCTGTTCGTCGCGATCAAGGGCCTGGTGACGGAGGTGGGGGGCCTGATGACCCACGGCGCGGTGATCGCACGGGAGTACGGCTTGCCGGCCGTCGTGGGGGTAGAGAATGCCACCCGGCTGATCCGAGATGGGCAACGGATCCGCGTGCATGGAACGCACGGGTACGTCGAGATCCTGCCCGATTGAGCTTGAGCGCAGACGATGAAGCGGGGCGGGCGCCCGCGTACACGTGCGGGCCGGCTTGACGTAATTGGCGGTACCAGCTACCTTGTGCAGCATGGTAGCTACAAAGGGAGCGGCGAAGCGCGATGCGGCGATCTCGCAGCTGCGCCGTGGCGTGATCGAGTTCTGCGTTCTCGCGCTGCTCGCCGACGAAGAACGCTATGGGTTCGAACTCGTGCAGAAGCTCGCCGGCGAGGACGCCCTGATCACGACGGAGGGAACGCTGTATCCGCTGCTCGGCCGTCTTAGGCGTGAGGGTGCCGTGGAGACGACTTGGCGGGAGTCGCAGGCTGGGCCGCCACGCCGCTACTACCGATTGACCCCCGCTGGGAGGAGATCGCTCGCAGCGTTTGTGGACGAGTGGAGCCGCTTTCGCGGCTCCGTTGATGCAATTTTGAAGATAGGAGACCAGCAATGAGCACGAGCACTCTTCACCCGGTCGCCACCGCTTACCTTCAGCGGGTGCGCCGCGAAGGGCGCGACCTGCCAGGCGATCGCCTGGCCGAACTCCTGGTCGATCTCGAAGAGCATCTCTCGGCCGCGATCCCTGCTGACGCCTCCGAAGAGGACGCCCGCGAGGTCCTGCGTCGCTTTGGTGAGCCGCGCGAGATCATCGAGGCGGAGCGCCCTGAGTCGATCGGTCCCGCGCAGCGCCGCGGCACGCGAGAGTGGGCGGCGGTCTGCTTGCTCCTGTTCGGATTTATCGCCGCCGGCGTCGGCTGGATCGTCGGTGTCATTCTGCTCTGGAGTTCGCGAGCCTGGACGACACGAGACAAGCTCATCGGCACGCTTGTCCTTCCCGGTGGGCTGCTGCTGACCGTGCCGCTCCTGTTGCTGGCTCTCGGGCGACCGCACAAGATGATCTGCACCCACTACGGCACGAGCGTGGTGCACTGCACGCACGTACCCAGCAGCGGGCCGTCGATCCTCGGTTCGATAGCCCTCATCCTCCTCGCGTTGACGCCGATCGCGACCGCCGTCTACCTGGCCCGCCGAGCGCGCTAGCAGGGCTGGTCCACTGATCGTGCCGTCGACGCTTGACAGGTGACCTAATGGGGCGATTATCCCCTAAGCGTAGGTATCCCTGGTACAATGTGCCTATGTCCAAGGTTGATCGCAATGCGCCGAAGCGCTCGAAGGCGTCGGAGTCGCAGTACTCGCTGATGGAGTTCTCGCGGGAGTTCCCCGACGATGCGGCGTGCCTAGAGCACCTGTGGCGTTCGCGGTTCTCCGAGGACGGCGCGCACGCGCACTGCCCGAAGTGCAAGCGGGAAAGGAAGTTCCACAAGGTAGCGTCGCGCCCGTCGTGGTCGTGCGATTCGTGCGGGCATCACATCCACCCGACGGCTGGGACGATTTTCCACAAGTCCGCTACGTCGTTGCAGCTTTGGTTTTACGTGATGTATGTGATGACGAGTACTCGCTGCGGAGTGTCCGCCAAGGCGATCGAGCGGGAGATCGGCGTCGGATACAAGACCGCGTGGCGGATGTGCAACCTGATCCGCACCCACCTCATGGCACAGGAAGACCAATGGCCCCTGAAGGGCCATGTCGAGGCGGACGAGACGGCGTACGGCGGCAAGCCGAAGGCGTCGATGACACGCGGCATGTCGGTACCCGAGGCGCAGACGTTCTCCAAGGCCCGTAAGCCGGCGTCGTCGCGATGGTCGAGCGCGGCGGCCGCGTCCGTGCCTATGTCCAGCCGCGCGAGGGAGCGCTAGAGACCGTGAGTCTGCACGTGGACCCGAGGGCCACCGTCTACACGGACGAGTGGTCCGGCTACCGCAAGCTGCGGAGCACTCACCCAACGCACCACACGATCCGCCACACAGACCGCGTGTACGCACGCGGGCACGTCCACACGCAGACGATCGAGGGGTTCTTCGGCAACGTCAAGAACGGGATCGCCGGGAACTACCACGGCGTTTCGGTCAAGTGGCTCCAGTCCTATCTCAACGAGTTCACGTGGCGCTACAACCACCGCCACAGCGGCCGCGCGATGTTCACCGAACTACTCGGCCGAGCTGCTGCTGTCGAGCCTCAATAGGGCAGACAACCGCATCTCCTACATCAACATTTGCAGGTCGTCGGCCGCACGTGAAAGTCGTGCTGCGCCTCTTGACTCATCCTCGTAGCGGGCTATCATGCGTATACCCCCCCTGTTTGCCTAGGCGGCAGGGATGCGAGGCCGTCCTTAGGGGCGGCCTTTGCGATTTCAAGGGCAGCTACCAGCTAGGCGGCTTGTGCACGATCCCGCGCGCGTCGGGCACCTGCGAGGGAAACTGGCTGGCGCGGAGCGCGGCTCGCCGGATCGGCTTGTAGAACGAGCCCCTCGGCATCTGCTTTGGCGACAGCGCCCAGCTCCGGTTGCCGTGCGGGTTGAGAATGCCGACTGGAGCCTTCATCTCCTCGCGCACGAGTCGCACCGGCTCCTTGAGGTCGCTGTCATTGGAGATCACCACGGCGAGGTCGTAGCGAGCACGCCATCCGTCGATCAGCAGATGGCTGGCGAGGTTAACGTCCGAGCCCTTCTCCTCGGTCTCCCAGACTTCGACGAACCGCGCTCGTCCATGACGATCGTTCTTCACGCACCGCCGAGTGGCCGCCCGTTCGAGGAAGCGCCCGTAGTGGATCGTAAGGTTGGGCACGGTCGCGAGCGCGCGAAAGTACGTCTGCTGGCGCTGGCCTGCGTGAGGATTTCCGGGCCTGACCTTCACGCGGGCGGTGAAGTACTTGATGCCCACGATGTCGCTGTCGCCGCTGAGCATCCGCTCGCACAGCGCGCCGATGTCGAGCCATCGCTCTGCGGAGTCCTTCAGGCACCCGTAGTAGAGATTGAAGCCATCAACGTAGACGATGGTGCGCAGACGCGGGGATCCCCTTTGGAGCATGGCCGATGCATTCTAGGAATCGGACTAGACGGGTTCTTGTGCACTCCGTCTGTCGAGGCCACGGTCCTAGTTAGGGCTGCTGGATCAGCTTAGCTGGAGTCCTCGTCACGCGGGACGTTCTCGGACTGGGGCGCGACCTTCTCCAGGTTTCGCAGGAACGCGTCGCGTGTCGGGATCGGAATCTCAAGGCCCGCATCCGTCACCTGCGTAGGCCCCTGAAGCGCTTGGGCGCGATCCCACGCGGTACGGGCTGCGTCGCGCTCTAGATCCGCCTCGCGGCGCTCGTGCTCGGCTCCCTCGGACTCGCCGCGCTCGTCAAGGAACCGCGCGGACTCCTCACGGAGTGCTACCCGGCGTTCATGCGCTTCGGCCTCAGCCGTGAGCCGCTTCGCTTCGCTTAGCGCGTCGCGCTGATTCGGATGGGTAGGCTCTTGCTCGTGATCGTCGGGCATTCGTCCTTGAGGGTATCGACCGCGTGATCCCACCCAAGGGACCAACTTGCATCCGGGGGTGTGGTCGCTCCAACTTCAACCGGGAGCACATCATCGGTCGGCACGTCGCCAAGCACCTAGGCGTGGAATATCCGGTGGCCATACAGTTGGGGGATTCCCCTGCACAGGAGACCGAAACCGTGCTTGAGGATCGTGTCTGCGAAGGCTGCAATCACAAGTGGATGGAGAATCTTGACTCGCGCATGGTCGAGTTCATGGGCACCGCTTTCGAGGAAGGCCCCGAAGCGCGTGTTGAACTTCCCAAGTCGCGTCAGCAGCGTCTCGGGCGGTGGGCCGTCAAGATCGCACTTCTGCTGCAGGTATGGATGCACGACCTCAAGGTCGTGCATCCTGACCTTGATCTAGAACCCCCACACGCGACCGCCGATCACTTTCACAAGCTCATGGGTGGCCACCCACAAAAGGCGACCCGCGTTTGGATCGGTGCCAGCCCCGACTTCCGGACGATTCCTGTCGCAGCCATGTCGATGGCTAATTGGCTACCTGAGCCCACCCCGTCAGGAATCGAGCTGTTGGCCCCGCGAGGCTATCACTGCATTTTCACCCTTCGGAGCGTCGTCTTTTTCGTCGCGGGATGGGATGAAGGGCACAAGGATGCCGTGGCAGACGATGTCCTTGACGGTGCGAAGCGATTCCCAGACAAACTGCAACAGGTTTGGCCCGCAGTACCCGAACGGGTCGAGTGGCCTCCGCAGAGCCACCTTTCGTCTAAGGAAGTAAGCCGCCTCATACGCCCGTACACAGATTGGATTCGCCCAGGGACGGGGCTTGTGGCGAAGCCAGAACAGGCGTAGGTGCCATGCGCACCGGGACGCCACGTACCCGTCATCGCAGCGCACAACCGCGCCGTGGCGCTCCAGGTCTGCCAGCGCCCCGGTAAGCGCTGAGGGCACCACGTCGAACGCTTCCGCTTCCAGCTCCGCCAAAGACCACCGGGCATCATGGTCGTCTCTGAGTACCTGCAACACGATCGCCCGCTCGGCGACCGAAGGGTCATTGACCCACGGGGGACGACTACGCTTATCGCGCATGGGAGTACACGCTCCTTTGCCACGACCCCGGGGCAGTTCACGCGTCGCCGGGGTCAACTCGATTGATTGGCAGCGGAGCGTAGGCGCCAAATCGGATAGCCAATCTACCTACGTCTAAGGGATAGTCACCCCTAATGGTCACGTATAGTAATGACATGGACGCGGTGTTCAGAGCCCTCGCCGACCCCACACGCCGGGAACTGCTCGACGATCTGTTCAAGACGGACGGGCAGACCCTCAGCGCACTGGAGCAGCGCCTGCCGATGACGCGCTTTGGCGTCATGAAGCACCTGCGAGTGCTCGAGGAGGCCGGGCTCGTGACCACGCGCAGGCGTGGACGCGAGAAGCTCCACTTCCTGAACCCCGTTCCGATTCGGCTCGTCCACGACCGGTGGGTGAGCAAGTACGCCGAGCCCTGGGCGGCGACGCTCAGCGAGCTGAAGCACGACATCGAGGAGAACGTCATGGAGAAGGTATTCGAGATCTACATCAAGACGACCCCGCAGCGCCTCTGGAAAGCGATCACCGACAGCGATATGAGGCGCAAGTACAACTTCGGCGTAGGCGTAGCCACCGACTGGACACCCGGCTCCCACTACGAGGGCGTCCACGCCCAGGCACCCAACGCACTCCTGCGGGGCGAGAACCTGGAGGTCGATCCGCCGCGCCGGCTCGTCCAGAGCTTCACTGCCCTATGGAGCGAGGACGTCGAGCGCGAAGGGACATCGAGAGTCACCTGGGAGATCGAGCCAGTCGGCGAAGACTCATGCCGGCTGACCGTCACCCACGACCAACTGCACGAAAACGCCAACAGCGAACTCTACGGTGGCTGGCCGATGATCCTCTCCGGCTTGAAGACGCTATTGGAGACCGGCGAGACGCTGACGACGCCCGGCTCGCTGCGCTACGCCCAGCAAGCCCCAGGATCGGCTGCCTGAGGGTCTGACAGAGACAACTCCCGTCAGAGCAGATGCCGCAGGCGCCAGCCGAGCGAGGGCCCCCCAAGCGAGCGCTTGGCAACCGCAGCGGTGGTGAGCACGCCACCGCCACCGACAGTCACGGTCGCCAACCGCTCGCCGGCGCGCAGTCGCGTGACGGCCGGACCCAGGGCAACCGCGACGGGCAGCGTCTGCCCGGCCCAGCCGATCTCACGCACGGCGCCCTTCGTCACGACGGTCGTGCGCCGCGCGTCGAACCGAGGTCGCTGTGAGCACGCCGGCGCCGGCCGGTAGGGCCGTCTCGACGCGCAGCGCCGCGGCCACCGAGTCGCCCAGGCGCCGCGCGCTTGCGAGGGCGGCGTCGATCAGCGAGCCTTCCCGCTGATCGAGCACCACGCCCAACACCAAAAGCCGCCGGCCGCCGACGGCGACGCGCTTGGCGAACACGAGGCAGCCGCCGGCCGCCAGATCCGAGCCCGTCTTCACCCCCACGTACCCGTCGTGCCCGACCAGACCGTTGTAGTTGGCAACCCTACCGGCGACCGGCAACTCGGCCGAACGCTTGTCGACGATCGCCGCGAAGGCCCTCAAGCGCATGGCCACTCGCGCGAGCCTCAGCTGATCGGCAGCCGTCGACACCGTGTCGCTGTCGAAGCCGCTCGGATCGGTGTAGGTCGTCGAACTCATGCCAAGCTGTCTCGCGGTGGCGTTCATGCGCGCAACAAACGCCTCCCGCCCACCCGCGCCGTGAGCGGCGAGCATCGCCGCGACATTGTTTGCCGAGGGCAGCAACAGTGCCTCCAGCGCCGCACGCTCGCTGATCCGCTCGCCGGCACGCACCGGCACGGTCAACTCTCCCAGCGCGCTGCGCTGCTCCTCTTCCTCGACCTCAGCGGAGGTGACCGTCATCGCAAATCCAGCCTCGCCGGCGGCCAGCGGGTGTTCGAGCAGCGTGACGTAGGCAGTCATCACCTTGGCAACGCTCGCGATCGAGACCGGCGCAGAGGTCCCCGAGGTCCCGAAGCCACCCACCCCCTCCACCTCCACAGCCGCCTCGCCCGTGCGCGGCCAGACGAGCACGGGCGAGCGCCCGGAGAGACGCACGTAGGCAGCCAGCGTCCGGTGGATGACGAGCGGCGGCATGCGCTCGGTCGTGATCCGCCGCGCGGTCGCGACCGCCAGGAGCAGCAGTAACAGCAATGCACCGACGGCCGCCCAACGCAGGCGCGCCCCGACAGTCGCCCAACGCAGGCGTCGAGGAGATCGGTGCTTGACTGTTGGGCCCGTGTCCACCACGGCCTCCGGACGCTAGCGCAGGGGGCGGAAGGCACGAACTCATGAGCGTCCTTGAAACCATCTGGCAGGGAATCGCAAACGCGCTGCTCATGGCGTGGACCGTCTGGTGGGCGCTCGTTCTGGGCTTTGCCATCTCGGCGATCGTGCAGGCATGGGTGCCGCGCGAGCGGATCGAACAGAGGCTGGGCGGCAGCGGCGCGGGCGCCGTGGCCGTGGCGACGGGCCTCGGGGCAGCGTCGTCGTCGTGCTCCTACGCGGCCATCGCGATCGCGAAGTCGCTCTTCCAGAAGGGCGCCTCGGCGGCGTCGGCGCTGGCTTTCCAGTTCGCCTCCACCAACCTCGTGGTCGAGCTGGGCGTGGTCATGTGGGTGTTGATCGGCTGGCAGTTCACGCTCGCGGAGTTCGTCGGCGGCCTGGTGCTGATCCTCTGCATGACGCTGCTGCTGCGCGCATTCGTCTCAAAGCGCCTCGAGGACGACGCGCGCGAGCACGCGCAGGCGGTGGAGGGCGGCCACCAGCACACCTCGGCCGGCGAGCAGATGACGCTGCGCAGCCGCCTCACGTCGATGTCGGCGTGGTCTGACGTGGCGCACAACTTCCGCAACGACTGGACGATGCTCTACAAGGAGATCGCCGCCGGCTTCCTGCTGGCCGGCTTCATCGGACTGCTCGGCAACGACTTCTTCAACGCACTCTTCATCACCGACGCTCCCGCACCGCTGCGGCTGCTGGAGAACGTGCTCGTAGGCCCCCTGATAGCGGTGCTGAGCTTCGTCTGCTCGGTCGGCAACGTGCCGCTCGCCGCCGTCCTCTGGTCGGGCGGGATCGGCTTCGCGGGGGTCATCGCCTTCATCTTCGCCGACCTCATCATCGTGCCGATCGTGCTCGTCTACCGCAAGTACTACGGCACGCCCTTCACGGTGCGCATCGTGGCGCTGATGTTCCTGACGATCGTCATCGCCGCGCTGATCGTCAGCGGAGTCTTCAGCGCCGTCGGCCTCATCCCACACGCAAGGCCCAGCCGCGCGGACGTCTTCGGCGAAGTCAGGGTGGACTACAAGCTCTTCACCAACATCCTTGGTGCGGCAGTCTTCACGACGCTGTTCGCCCTCACGCTGCGGCGCGGCGCGACGGACCCGGTGTGCGGGATGAAGGTCGATCGCACGAAGGCACCAGCCAGAGCGGAGCTGGACGGCCAGACGCTCTACTTCTGCTCAGAGCACTGCCGGCAAGCATTTTCAGTCGGCGCTCACGGCGAGCGGCGCGCCGCGACTCGCTGACTCAGCGACGCCGCACCGTCAGTGACGCCGCACCGCGACCGGCTGACCCCAGCGACCTCCGCACCCGCGACCGTCTGACTCCAGCGACCGCTACACCGCGACTGGCTGAGCCGCGTCCGCCGCGGCCGGCGCATTCACACGTGCCCGCGCGCGCACGCGCGTGCCGTTGCGCGGCGAGAAGGTGACGTTGCGCCGCGCAACGCGCTCGGCGCGCAGGCTGACGGGCTCGAGTGCAAGGCGACGCAAGACAGCCTCCAGCACGACGCGCATCTCGAATTCGGCGAAGGAGGCGCCGAGGCAGCGGCGCAGGCCACCGCCGAAGGGGACCCAGCCGTAGGTCGTCGGCGGGTTCTCCAGGAAGCGCTCGGGCCGGAAGGCGTACGGCTCGGGGTAGAGGTCCGGGCGGGTGTGGGTAAGCCAGAAGGCCGGTGTCACGTCGGTGCCCGCCGCGAGCGTCGTGCTGCCGATGTCGAGGTCCACCGCGAGGCGCCGTCCGGCGAGCGGCACCACGGGGCGCAGCCGCAGCGACTCGGTGACGACGGCGCGCATGTAGTCGTCGGACTCGCCGCGATCGACCTCGGCGGTCAACCGCGCAAGGGTCGCGGGATGGCGCAAGAGCAGATCGAAGGTCCATGCGAGCGCCGTCGCAGTGGTCTCGTGGCCGGCCAAAAGCAGCGTCACGAGCTGGTCGCGCAGATCGCGGTCGCTCATGCCGCTGCCGTCGTCCAAGCGCGCGGCCATCAACAGCGAGAGGATGTCCTCGCGCTGCTCCAAGTTTGGATCGCGGCGTCGCTCAGCGATCTCCGCGAGCAGCAGCTCGTCGATTTCCGCGGTCAGCTCCTGCAAACGCTGCAGCGGTTCGCTGCGCGTGAAGCGCCGCGAGAGCAGCACACGGAACTGGAGCGCCACGGAAGAGGTTTCGCCGAGCAGCAGCGGCAGACGCTCGCCCAGCCGCCGGCGTCGCTCGGGATCGGTGACGCCGAAGACCGCGCTCATGATGACCTCGAGCGTGACCGCCTGCATGTGCGGGTGCAGAGCGAAGTCCTCGCCCTGCGGCCAGCTGTCGATCTCGCGCGAGGCCACGTCGCGCACGATGCCCTCGTAGGAGCGCATGCGCTCGCCGTGGAACGGCGGCAGCATCGCGCGCCGACGCGCCAGGTGCTCGCGGCCCTCCAGCAGGAGCACCGATGAGGCGCCCATGATGGGCCGCAGCGCCACCGTGCGCCCAGGCGGCAGCGTGTGGGCGGGCTCGGTGTAGAGCGCGCGGATGACCTCCGGGTCGGAGAGCATCACGGTGGGCGACTGAAAACCGGAGAAGCGCACGCTGAAGGCATCGCCGTAGCGCCGGCGACAGGACTCCAGGAAGGAGATCGGCCGCACGAGCCACCACATGGTCTGGACGATCGGCGGCTCCGAGGGGCCGGGCGGGAAGGCGCTCACCTCTACAGCCTTGCACACCTCGCCACTTCTGCTCTCGGCTCGGGCGGGCCGAACACAAGAGGACCATGCCGAGAGAGCGTATTGTTCTAGAAGTTAGGAGATAGCTGACGCGTTGCGCTAGCGCGCTAACATGAGTTGCGATGGTCACCCAGGCGGAGCGTGCCGCTGAGCGTCGCAAGCTGCGGCTGGAAGAGATTCAGCGGCAGGTGAAGGACGGCTCGCTGACGATTCGTAAGATGACCACAGAGGAGCGCCAGCGCTATCCGGTGAGACCGGCGAGCAGCGCCGGCGGCCGACGTCGCCGGTAACGGCGATGCGCTCGGTCGTATTGGCCACGACCGCGAAGGCGCCCTCGGTGAAGCGATCTCGCTCGACGTCGCCGACGCCGCCGGGGTGAAAGACGTAGGCCGAGGCGAAGCCGGCGTCGCGACACAGCGCAAGAGCAACCTCCGGGAAGATCGGCTGCCGGTGGGTCAGATCGACCCAGAAGGTCTTCAGCGCCGCGGCGCTGTGCGGGTTGACAGTCTCGGCTATCAGCAGCCCGTCCTCACCCAGCTTTGTCCGCGCCAGCGCGAGCAGACGCAGAAGCTGCTCGTAGGACAGGTGCTCGATGACCTGCGCCGAGAAGATCGCCCCCAGGCTTCCGTCGGCGAGGCCTTCCAGGTAGTCGAGGCCGTCGGCGTGAACCACCTGCGCGTGGCCCTTCTCGTGGCAGCGCGCGACCATACCCTCATCGAGGTCGACGCCCACGTAGGCGAGTCCGCGCTCGCGCAGCAGATCTAGGAACTCGCCGCGGCCGCAGCCGAACTCGAGCACCGGCTCGCGGCCGTCAAGGATCTCCAGGTAGGGGCGCTGACGCTCGCGGATGAACTCCTCCGAGCCCCGGAAGGTGTCCTCGAAGGAACGGTAGGCATGTGCGCCGGCACCCTCTACGGCAATATCGACGTCGCCGTCGCCGTAACCCTCCACCACACCGGCGAGCGGATGGCGGGCGCTCACGAATGGCGTGCCCTCCATGTGAGGGATCGCCCGGCCCTCCCATTCGATGTGCTTGATCGAGCGTTCCAGCTGCTCCAGCCGCCGCGGCACGTCGGGCAGCTCGCCGACGGCCCGCTGCAACTCGCCGGCTGCCGACTCGAGCGCCGTTGCCGAATGTGTCAAACCGCCGATCTGCTCCCACAGCTCGCGGCTTGATCTGTCGTCGCGCAACTCCGCCAGCAGCGTCGCGTGCCGAGCCGCTGCCGTGGTTTCGAGGTCATCGATGCGTACCTGAAATGCCTCGAGCGAACGTGCGATCTCGGCGTCGACGGCCCGCTGGTAGGAGGTGTATGGCCGCAGCAGTCGCAGCAGCGTACGGCGAGCCAGCCTCCCGAATACACCGAGCCGCGCGGGCGCGCTGTGCGAGGGGCCCGTGCCGATGCGCTTCGACAGCTCCGTCGTCGTCGCGTCTGAGCGCGCCGGGCGCCGCGCCAGCAGGCGCTCGCCGTGCAGCGCGCGCAGCTGCTCAAGGCGCGCGCCCATGATCTCACCCGCGGCCTCCGGCGAGTGCGTCCTGCGGATGTCGCGCGCCGCGCGCGCACCCCGCCGCGCAGCCGCCTGGGGATCGTCGAACACCTCGCGCATTAGCCGCGAGGCGTGCTCGACGTCCGGCTGCGCCCACTTCCCCTCCGCCGGGTAGGGCGAAGCATCGGAGCCGATCGGCACGAGGCGGTGGTCCACCAGGTAGCTGTTCTCGTCGGTCATGAAATCGAGGTTGCCCGAGTAGCCCGTCGCGATCACCGGCTTGCCGAGGTACATCGCCTCGGCCATCGTCAGCCCGAAGCCCTCCGCGCGGTGCAGCGAGACGTAGCAGTCGCACTGCGCCACCATCGCGTCCTTGCGCACAGCAGACAGGTAGCCGTCGATCACCTCGATGTCGGCGCGGCTCCCAGCGGCCGCCAGCAGCCGGTCGTGGTCGTCTGGCGCGGCGGCCGCGTTGATGGACTTGACGATCAGCTTCGCGCCGTCGCCGGGCGCGAATGCCTGCTTGTAGGCCTCGATGACGGCGATCGGGTTCTTGCGCTCGAAGACGCTGTGGTGGTCGAAGGAGTAGAGGAACAGAAAGCCCTCAGGCAGGCCAAGTTCCGCGCGCGAAAGCGGCCTGACGGGAGCCATCTGCACGGGCAGCACGATCTTCGTGATCGGCACCGGCGAGCTGGGCGCCACCGCACGCACCACGTGTTCGGTAGGCAGCCACAGCTCATCGACGTGCTCGAACGCCGACGCGTAGCTCTCGGGGAAGCGCTCGACCTCCCAGAACCACATGCCGATCGAGTAGCGCCCGCTGAAGAAGTCATCTCCGGCCTGCGCGGCGAACTCGCCGAGCACGTCGGCGTTCATGCAGATCAGGTTGACCGGCAAGCGCGCGTCGCTGTGATCGAGATGCGTGAAGGCATGACCCTGCCGATTGGGCGGGATCGTGCGTCCGTGCACCGGCAGCAGCGGCACGCCGTGCGCGTCGAGCGCGCTCACGACCTGGCGCGCGGCCTCTCCGACGCCCAGCTCCGAGCGGAAGTAGCCGACGACGTTGACGCCCCACGGCCGCATCCGCGCCACCGGCTCAACGGATGGCTCGCCGATCTGACTGGGGGGCGCCGCCGACGCCTCTCCATGCGCCACCGCCTCGACGCTCGGCGCGGCGCGCGTCGGGAGCGGTGGGAGCAGGGCGAGCGCGGGTTCCTCGCCATACCCCCGCTTCACCGCCCAGCGCAGGAACCGCTCGTGATCGACGCCGCCCACGTCGGGGAACTCCGCCTGCAGATCCTCTCGCGTCCCATACATCTCGGCCAGCAGCCGATTCACTCCGGCCGGCGCCGCCGGCGCGGGTTCTGCCAGCCACGCCATGAACGACTCGCAGCCAGCCTGCGTGAACGGCGAGCCCTCGACCTCGCGGCGCTCGCACGCAAGCTCATAGAGCCGGCGCAGGCGCCTGCCGAACTCGACTCCGACGGGAAGCCGGTGATAGGTGTAGGGCCAGCTCCTCGCCTCGCGGTAGCCCTCCGCGATCGTCTCCTGCGCGTACTCGCGGCAGATCCTCGTCAAGGCCGGGTTCTCATCCACCAGCACGCGCGACTGATGGCGGCTGAGCACGTCCGGCTTGAGCGGGTCAAAGCCGCTGAAGTGGAAGAACCCCAGCGGCTTTCCGTCCACGGTGTAGCGCTCGCCGTCGTGCTCCAGGCGGCGGCTGTGCAGGTTCCAGTAGGCCGTGTTGTACTGCGGCTCGCGCACAATCGCGTGATCGCCGACGAGGCCCGGCGCGAGGTCGAACCAACGCTGGTCGACGAAGTAGCCGTTCAGCGGATCCACGCGGCAGTCGTTGAGCAGACGCTGCTCCCACCAGCCCAGCAGCCTGTCGGTTTCCGCTCCCGCCCCCAGCGATACGTAACCGAGGTTGTAGACGCCCGCCAGCAGAATGTCGATCTGATTGGGCCGATGGCCGTCGTCGGGAAGCGGCTCGGTGTTGTGCGGCGTCAGCACCACGCCGTGGCCACGCGCCAGCTCGTCGAGGGGCTGCAGCGAGGAGTAGACGCGGATGTCGGGGTCCAGATAGGTGATCGCCGGCGAGCCCTCGCGCAGTAGATGGCGCAACAGCCAGGGCTTGACCGCCGTCGACAGCTCCAGCACGTCGTAGCGCAGCGCCATCTCCGCGAACTCATCGCAGCCGATCTGCGCGGGGGTGAGGATCGTGAACGGCTCGGCCTCGCGCTCGAGGTGGCCTTCGAAGTCATCGATGACCAGCACGAAGCAGCGGCCATCCGGATCGTGCGCGCTCAGCGAGCGCGCCAGCACGCGCGCCTGGGCGACGTAGTTCTTGGCGATGATCGTGCAGACGTCCATACCCGCAAGCTACCAACGCGCTCCGGCGTCATCGCCCGGCGGCGCAGTCGCTCTCCTGCCGAGCCGACCGAGCAGACCGATCGGACCCAGCAGCAGGCCATGCAGGGCGCGGCGCGAGGCAAGACGCATCAGGCCACGCTGCTCGTCGCGGCTCAGCAGCCCGCCGTCGGCGACAAGCGACAGGCCGATGCCCACGGTGGCGCGCAGCTCGTGAAAGGCGCGCTGGTAGTCATCGGCGAGCTTCTGCATGTCGACGATGATCGCCTCGCGCTCCACCTCCTGCCAGGCGCGCGGCGCCGCGGCGCGCCATGGCGAGGCGACGGCCCGCACGTAGGTCTCGCGCAGAGCTTCCACGACCTCGCTCCAGCGCGAGGCGGCCGCCGCGTCGCGCAGCAGCTGCACGTGACGCTCGCGCTCGCGACCGTCCACCAAGAGCCCGATCGCGGCGTCGCTGCTGAGATCGGCGTCCCAGGGGACGAGCGTGGCCGCCTGCGCCCCCGCCAGCTCCACCAGCGAGGCCTGCGGCGCGAACAGACAGGGCGCGCCGGCCTGCGCCGCCTCGAAGGGGACCAGTCCGAAGCCCTCGTAGAGTGTCGGATAGACGACTGCGCGTGCGCGCGCGTAGAGCCACGCCTTCTGCGCCTCGTCGATCGGCCCCACGTCGATCACCGACTCCGCGAGCCGCGGCTGCTCGGCCAGCAGCGCCGACTCCTCCGCGCGCGAGGATCCATAGGCGACGTGCGCGCCGGCCAGCACCAGCGCGCCCTCCCAGCCGTGCCGCCGGCGCAGCGCATCGAGCAGCGCGATCGCGAAGGGCCTGTTCTTGTGGGCGTAGTCGGCGCCGATGCACACCAGCAGGTCGCGCTCCGCGGGTACACCCGCGACAGTGGCCGGCGGCGCGCTCGAGCCGTGCAGAGCGCCGGCGAGCGGCGCCGATGCTGCGCCCGGCGGCGGAGCACCGAGTACGTCGGCGCCGATATCCGACGGGGCGCCGAGCGAATCGGCGCCGATGCCGACGACGTCGCAGCGCTCGCGCCCGATCAGATCCTCGGCAGCCACGTCGCCGCGCGCGTGCTCGGAGAAGAAGACGACCCTGTCGGCCACCGTCAGCGCCAGACGCGTGACGCGGCGATAGCGCCGCCAGCTCTCCGGCGTCTCGTGGTAGGCCGGGTTGCGGTAGGCGATCAGATCCTGCTGTCCGATCACGACGCGCTCGCCGAGCAGCTGCAGCAGCCGCAGATCGTCGGCCGTGAAGACCTGCTGGGGGCGGTGCACGACGTCGGTCGGCTCCACGCCGGCGACGGCCTGCGCATAGGTCAACACCTCCAGGCCCGGCGTCTCCTCGAACCGTCGTGCCGCCGCCGGCGAGAGATCGGGCGGCACCACCACGCGCACCCGCAGTCCCTCGCTGCCCGCCAGCGCCGTAACGAGCTGCACGGTGTATTGCTGCGTCCCCCCCACCCCCGGACCCAGCGCGCGGGCGTCGATCGTCACCGACATCCCATCGAGCGCCACCCGCGCGCAGGCGAGCGCGCGGTGCAGCACCGTTCGCTCCTGCCGCCGGTCTTCGGCCTGGCGCTCCGGCATGTCGCGCCGGCGCTGTGCATCGCCTGGCTCTCGAATGTCCTGGCCTCGAATGTCCTGGGCTACCCGCGCGACCTCGGCCTCGCCCGCCGGCGGACACAGCACGTAGACGTCGTCGGCGGCGACGTGGACCATGCCGAGCGCCGCGGCCCGCCGCGACAGCTCCGCCACGGCCTGTGCGGGCTCGGCCGCGTCGGTGTCGAACGCGACGCGATCGAGCAGCGCGCGCCGCAGATAGACGCAGTGCGCTCCTGCCGCCTCGATGCGCGGACGGACGCACGGCGAGCGCGAGATCACCGCGAGCGCCGCCCGCGGCTGGCTCGGCCGCATGCCGGGCGCCGTCGTGGATGCTCGATCGACGCTCAGCAGGCCCGCCTCCTCGCCGATGGCCGTCGCGCTGGCCACCGTGCTGTCGCAGTGCGCCGCCGCCGCAAGCCGCTGCAGCCACTGGGGCCCGACCTCGACGCCCGGCGCCACCAGCACCAGATCGCCTCGCACGAGCTGGCCTGCCGCGAGGACCGTCGCCGCAAAGCCCTCCCGCAGGACGCTCGCCAACGCCGCGATCTCGCGCCCGCCGATCTCGCCCTCGCCCTCGCCTTCGCCCTCGCCTTCACCTTCACCTTCGCCTTCGCCGGCCAGCCTCTCGCGCGCGCCAGTCTCGCCCTCGCCGCCCGCCATTTCGCTGGCCAGCCTCTCGATCTCCCCCGCCGGCGCGCCGGCGAGCAGAATCGGCACCTCGCGCGGGGTGCAGCGCAGGATGCTCGCGAGCGTGTCCCTTACGAGGGCCGCGTCGGGGAGGGCCGCCTCGGCGCGCCCCGGCCGCCGCGGCCACACGACGAGGACCGTCGGCTGCTGGCGCGAGGTGGCGACGGTCTCGCCGACTGCCAGGAGGCGCACGGTCACGATCGGGGCAAGGATACCTGCACGCCGATACCCTTCGCCGATGGCCCAGAAAGCACCAGCCGGGCGCGGCCCGGCGGTCGTCGTCGAGGGCGTCAGCAAGAGCTTCCGCGTACCCGACGAGGTATCTCACACGCTCAAGGAGCGCGCGCTGCACCCGCTGCGCCGCACGAGCCATCACACGTTCCCGGCGCTGCGCGACATCGGCTTCGAGGTGCAGTCGGGCGAATTCTTCGGCATCGTGGGTCGCAACGGCAGCGGCAAGAGCACGCTGCTGAAGTGCATGGCCGGCATCTACGGCTGCGACACGGGGAGCATCTGGCTGAACGGACGCCTCTCTACCTTCATCGAGCTCGGGGTCGGATTTAATCCGGATCTTGCCGCCCGCGACAACGTCGTACTCAACGGGATCATGCTCGGCTTGACACCCCGCGAAGCCCGCGCCCGTTACGATAAAGTCATTGACTTTGCGGAGCTACGTGAGTTCCAGGATCTCAAGCTGAAGAACTATTCAAGCGGCATGCACGTGCGGCTCGCTTTTTCTGTGGCGATCCAGGTCGACGCCGACATTCTCCTGATCGACGAGGTCCTTGCCGTCGGCGACGCCTCCTTCCAGCAGAAGTGCTTCGACGTCTTCAACCAGATGCGCGACGCCGGCCGCACGATCGTGTTCGTAACTCACGACATGGGCGCCGTCAACCGCTTCTGCCACCGCGCGCTGCTGCTCGAGCGCGGCGACATCGTCGAGCTGGGGCCGCCCCAGCATGTGGCCGACCGCTACCTGGAACTCAACTTCGAGCGCGAGAGCGGCACCGAACCGCCTTCGGTGATCGCCCAGCAGCTCGCCGAGCAGCGCCGCTCGGAGCGCACCGGCGACGGCTGCGCGCGCGTGGACTCGGCGTGGCTGGAGGACGAGCAGGGCAAGCCCCACAACTCCGTGCCGCAGGGGCGCGAGCTGGCGCTGAAGTGCCTCGTGCGTTTCAACAGCGAAGTCGAGGACCCCGCCGTGACGCTCACGATCGAGGACGAGGAGCACCGCGCCGTCGTCGTGGTCACCACGATGAGCGAGCACGAGCGCACGGGCCTCTACCAGTCCGGCGAGGAGGCCGTCTTCGCCTTCTGGTTTCACAACGTCCTTGCTCCCAATCGCTACTACGCCACGATCACAATCGCCCACCGCGGTTCGGGCCTGGACCTGATCGACAGATTCGCGCGCGAATACTCGTTCGTGGTCACCGGCTCGCGCGCCACCGGCGGTCTCGTCGACGTCCCCTTCCACACCTCCTTCGAGCGCGTGCAGCGCACACCCGAGAAACCCGCCGAGGAGCAGGTGAGCGCACGATGAGCGCTGCGCCCGACACCACCGCAGCCGTCGCCGTCGCCTCGGACTCCGCCGGGGACATCCGCTCGGCCGGCTATGAGATGAAGGGACCCTCGGCGCTCGCCGGCGACTGGCGGCGCTTCTGGGCACTGGCCTTCACGATCGCGCGCAATGAGTTCAAGCTGAAGTTCTTCGGCTCGGTGCTCGGCTACGTGTGGCAGGTGATGCGCCCGCTGCTGCTCTTCGGCGTGCTCTACATCTTCTTCACCAAGGTCTCCAACCCGAACGTCGTCGGCAAGGGCGACAAGTTCTATGGCGCACAGCTGCTGGGCTCCGTGGTGCTCTTCACGTTCTTCGCCGAAGCCACCCAGGGGGCCGTGCGCAGCGTGGTCGACCGCGAGAATCTTGTGCGCAAGATCCAGTTCCCGCGTCTGGTGATTCCCACGGCGGTGGTCCTGTTGGGGCTGTTCAACCTCGTGATGAACCTCATCGTGGTTCTCATCTTCTCGCTGCTCTCGGGCGTGCGGCCAATGCTCAGCTGGCTCGAGCTGCCCCTGATCCTCGCGATGCTCGTCGTCGTGGCAACGGGCATGGCGATGCTGCTGTCGGCGCTGTTCGTGCATTTTCGCGACATACAGCCGATCTGGGAAGTCGCCTCGCAGATCCTGTTTTATGCCTCGCCGGTGATTCTCTCGGTCGCGACGGTGCTCAGCGACTTCAACGAACCCAAGCATCACGAATTTCTGTACAAGCACCAATTCCTGCAGCACATCTACTTCCTCAACCCCCTCGTGGCGATCTTCCAGCAGTTTCGCCACGCGATGATCTACCACGGCACGCCCAGCGCCGGCGAGGCGATGGGCAGTTGGGTGGCGCTGCTGGAGCCGATGGCGATCGTCGTGGCGATCTTCGTCGTCGGCTTCGTCGTCTTCAACCGCCTCGCGCGGCAGATCGCCGAGAACCTCTGAGAAATGCGGCATGGCCGCGCACGAGAAGACCTGAGCGAGTGCCCGAGCTTCAGTTCTCAGTCGTCGTCCCGCTCGAGGACACACGCGGCGACCCCTGCGAGCATCTGCGCAGCTGGACGCAGCAGAGTTTTCCGCGCGACGCCTACCAGGTGGTGGTCGCCTGCGACGGCAGCGACGCCGCCGCCGAGCGCTCCGTGGCGGCGCTGCTCGAACCTCACGACCGGCTCGTCCGGACCGAGAACAGCCACGTCGTCGGGCTCTGGCGGGCTGCCGTCGCGCAGGCCAGCGCCCCCTGGCTGATCCTCACCGAGGCTCACTGCCGGGCCGATCCCGAGTGTCTGCGCGCGACGGCCGCCGCGATCGCCGACGAGCCCGCGCTGCAGGCGGCGATGTTCACTCATGGTCATGTCACCTCGGCGACGCCCGCCGAGCTGACGGCGCGCTGGTTCAGGTACTGCTACGCGGAGTGGGCGCTGTCGGAGTGGGCGCACCTCAACCTCGTCGGCGCTGCCGTCAGACGCGATGTCTTCGAGGAGATCGACGCCTTCCAGCCGCGCTACGGACTCTTCTGCGCCCATCTGCTCTCCGCCCGTCTGCACCAGCGCGGCGCGCTCGTCGGGGAAGTGGCCGACGCCGTCGTCGATCACATCTACCACGACACCCTGCGCGAGCACCACCTGCACTCCGCCGACAGCGCGCGCGGCGAATGCGAGGTGCGCTTGGATCTCGACGAGGAGTTCTGCGATCGCTACTTCGGGCGCCTCGATGTGTGGTCGCAGCGGCTGCGCCACCGCCCGCCGCTCGCGCGCGAGATCGTACGTGCCCTGATCGCACAGGCGCGTCAAGCCGACAAGGCCGACCGCCGCTGGCTCGCGCGCGAGTTCGCCGCCTGGCTGCCCCCCGCTGTGGCCGGCGCGCGCGGCTCGGCGGCCTGGCAGCGTCTGAACTTCCTCGCCGCCGAGTGGGCGACCGAGCGGCTGCCGCTCCCCGCCGGCCTGCGCTGGCGCGGCTATCTGCACGCCCAGGACCGCATCGTTGCCGCCGCCCGCCTGAGCTGGATCCACCGGCACGTCTGCGCCCTGCAACCGCCGGCGCCCGCGCTCGGCAGCTGGACCGTCGAGGAGCTGGATGGCGCGACGTTCGTCGGCGCCCACGCGCCCGAGCATCGCCACGACGGCTGCTTTCGCTGGACCGAGCCGACGGCCGCCGTGCGCCTGCTGCCGCCACGCGACGGTCCCCACGTGCTGAGCATCGACACGCATGGGATGCGTGGCGCGCCGCTCGACTATGTACTCGGCGTCCACATCGCCGGACGGCCTCTACCCCGGCGGGCGCTCAGCGACGATGGCGAGCGGCTGTTGGTCGAGCTGCCCGCTCACATCGCTCCTACAGCCGAGGGCATCGTCGTGCTCTGCCGTCCCTACGAACCCCGCCGCGAAGGATCCCTGGACCTGCGGCGGCTGGGAATGCCCGTGTTCGCAATCGACCTGGGCCCGCTGCCCTGAGTCCTTCCGATCCACGTCCGTCCGTGCTGCGCCGCGTGCTGATCGTCAACACGCTCGACCACGCCGGCGGCGCCGAGGTCAGCTCGCGCAGCATCCTCGACGGCTTTCAGGCACTCGGCAGCGAAACGCAGCTGGCCGTCGGCATCAAGCGCGGCGACGATCCCCGCGTCGTCCCGTTCGCGGCGCTCCCCCACGTAAACGCTCAGCGCGACAACAGCCCGCGCAAGCGGGACCTCCTCACAAATGCCCGTCGGCGCCTGCAACGCGAGCTGGGACTTGAGGACTTCGAGCACCCCGACACCTGGCGGCTGCTCGAACTCGCCGGCGGCGCGCCCGACCTGGTGCTGCTCGTCAACCTCCACGGCGACTACTTCGACCTGCGCGCGCTGCCGTGGCTCTCGCGCCGCGTGCCCGTCGTGGTGAGCCTGCGCGATTCGTGGCTCTTCACCGGGCACTGCGCCGCTCCTCCAGGCTGCCCACGTTGGGAGACGGGCTGCGGAGCGTGCCCCGACCTCGCCATCCCGCCGGCCGTCGCGCGCGACGCCACGCATCTGAACTGGCTGCGCAAACGGCGCATCCTGGCGGCGTCGCGGCTGGCCGTCATGACGCCCTCGCACTGGCTGATGGATCGTGCCCAACGGTCGATCCTCAGGCCGGCGATCGTCGACGCGAAGGTCGTGCCCAACGGCGTCGACCTCGACGTCTTCGCCCCGAGGTCGCGCCACGAGGAACGGCTGCAACTCGGTCTCGATCCCAGCGCCGACATCCTGCTGTTCGTCGCGCATCAGGGCCGCGCAAACACGATGAAGGACTACCCCACGCTGCGCGCCGCCGTCGCGCAGCTGGCTCACGATCGAGGTGCTGGCGGAAACCGGCTGGAACTGCTTGTCGTCGGCCACGCGGGCCCGCTCGAGCTGCTCAGCCACGACACTCGCATCCGTCACCTGCCCGCCTGCGAGCAGCCGGCGGAGCTGGCGAGGCTCTACCGCGCGGCCGACCTCTATGTCCACGCCGCCCCCGAGGAGACCTTCTGCAATACAGCCGCCGAGGCGCTGGCCTGCGGGACGCCCGTGGTAGCGGCCTGCGCGGGTGGCATCCGCGAGGTCGTCGAGCACGGGCGCACCGGCCTGCACGTGCCGCCGAGTCGCCCACGCGAGCTGGCCGAGGCCGTCGGCGGTCTGCTGGCCGACGGCGCCGCACGCGAGCGCATGGGAGCCGCAGCGGCACGCACTGCGCGCGAGCGCTTCGACCGCGTGCGGAACATCGCCGAGCTGCACAGCTGGTGCGCCGAGGTCGCCTCGCGCTGGGCCAGCGCAAGGCCATAGGACCTCCCGCGTCAGCCCAGACTGCCGCGCGGCGCGACCCAGACACTGGAAAACGACAGCGAGGTGTGTTGAGCGATCGTGTCGTAGTCGTGGTCGTAGTGCAGCACGCCCAGGCTCTCAGTGGCGGCGACGGCGGCGATCAGCAGATCGACAGGCTTGACGCGGTGCGAGACGCCGGGGGCAGCGGCGAGTTCGGCTTGGGCGGTGACCGCCAGAGCACCGGACGCGCCGGTGAGGAGCGCATGCGGCAGCGCGTTGAGCCGTCCGGCGGTGAGTGCGAATCCCTGCTCGTCGCGAGCGCTGTAGCGCATCTCCAGCAGGGCCGGGGGACAGGTCCATAGCTGCCCGGCGGCAAGTGCGGCCTCGAAGGTCTTACGGGGAGAGCCGGTGAGGCGCCCGTCGAGCAGCCTGGCCCACACCGAGCTGTCGAGCAGCAGCGCCTTCCGATAGCCCGTCAATGCGTCCAGCCGTGCTCGCGAACCTCGTAGGCCGCGGCTGCGTCGAGCCCCTCGCCGGTGCGCAACTGCTCGACGAGCTGCAGGCGCAGCTCGCGCTTATGGGCCTCCTCGTCGCGTTCGGCCCGAAGCTCCCCCAGCCGCTGGCGGGCGCCGCGGATTACGAGATCGCCGAGCCGGATGCGCTCGCCGCAGCGGCGCAGCTCATCGAGCGCCTCGCGGACGGGAGGCGTCTCGGTGATCGAATGACGGGGGTGCTGTGTGGGCATAAAAAGGAGTGTAGCACTGAGGTACTGCACTTTTCAAAACAGACGATCGATAGTCATATCCTCGCTGTTCACTAGCATCGAGCCTCATGAAGCCCGCTGCGCAGGAGGACGCCGCCGGGGTGCTGGGCGATGCCCGGCGCTGGCTCGAGCAGATCGTCGACGAACTGCGCGAGAACGAGACAGGCGGGCCGCCGGGTGCGATCCCGGCCGACGGTCCGCCGACGGCGATCCAAAGGAGCGGCCCGCTGGGGGAAATCGCATTGCGGCTGCTCGACGTCGAGATCACGCTGCGCTCCGACCTGGAGCGCCGCACGCCGCGCAGCGCGCGGCTGCGAGCCGGTCAATTGCTCAAGCCGCGCCTGACCTCGCTGCGCCACCATCCGGCCGAGCCGCTGACTGTGCCGGCGCACTACCTGCGCACGCAGCCGCCGCAACCGGCGCCGTCGATCTCGATCGTCACGCCCTCCTACAACCAGGGCGAGTTCCTGGAGCGCACGATCTACAGCGTGCTCAGTCAGCACTACCCCAACCTCGAGTACGTCGTCCAGGACGGCGGCTCGACCGACGGCACCGCCGATGTGCTCGAGCGCTATGCGCCCTCGCTCACCCGTGTCGAGTCGACGCCCGACGGCGGTCACGCCGACGCCGTAAACCGCGGCTTCGCCGGCACCAGCGGGGAGATCATGGCGTTCCTGAACTCCGACGACCTGCTGCTGCCCGGAGCGCTTGCCTACGTCGCGCGCTACTTCGCGCGGCACCCGAAAGTCGATGCGCTCTACAGCCACCGTGTGCTGATTGACGAGTACGACGGGCGTATCGGCGCGCACATCGTGCCACCCCACGACGACGCCACGCTCGGCCTGTTCGACTTCGTGCCGCAGGAGACTCTGTTCTGGAGGCGCAGCGCCTGGGAGGCCGCCGGCGGCGAAATGGACACGAGCTTCGGCTTCGCCCTGGACTGGGATCTGCTGCTGCGCCTGCGCGACAGCGGCGCGCGCATCGTGCGCGTGCCGCGCTTCCTCGGCGCCTTCCGCGTTCAGGAGCAGCAGAAGTCGCAGACCGCCTTGAGCAGCTTCCAGGCCGATGCCAATCGTCTGATGGAGCGGGGGTCCGGTCGGAGCATGACCCTTGACGAGGCGCACGCGCGTGCGCGGCCCTACCTGCGCCGGCACGTCGCCTATCACTCGGCCGTGCGTGCGCTGGAGCGACTGCCGCTGCCGCGCAGCCGCGTGCGGACGTTGCCTGTGGAGTTGTGAGGGCTCTCAGGCACGCGTGATGCGCCTAGTCAGTTGAGCGAGGCGGATCAGATTCTCCCGATCAGGTGCTGGGCAGATGTCGAGATCCTTGGTAAGTCGCTGAGCCCCGTACGCGATTACGGCGAACCCTCCGATGACGATATAGCGCACGCCGGCTTGGTGTAGTCGAGCAAACAGCGCCGCCGCGTCGAACCCAGACGTCATGACTGGCGAAGCTTCGTGAACGCAGCAGCGAAGCGCTGCGCGAACACGGAGAGTGCGGCGCCTTCCTTAAGGTTCTCGCCAACAGACTTGGTGGCGTCCCGCCGCAGCCTCGCGCGAGCTGCCGCATCGTTGCGGCGTTTGTCGAGGCTCAAACCACTCCGACGTGCCCTTGGCGGGTTCCTTGGACGCCATAGATGGTGATTTTACAGTGCTCGGCCTACACTGCTCGGCCGGCCGTTTGGACTCTGAGCAGTACGCGCAAAGCGCTCCAGGAAGGTCGCCGCGCGACCTCAGGCTTGGATGACGGTGACCGACGAAAAGGCCGAGAAATCGGCGTCCTGCGTCACTACTGCCACTCCATGCTTGAGGGCAGTCGCGGCGATCCAGACGTCGTGGCGACGCAGTCGCCGCCCGGCATCCAGCTCGGTGGCGGCGATGCGCGCGAAGCAGGAGGCGACCGCGGCATCGACAGGCAGAAGGGGATAGGTCGAGCGCACCCGCGAGAGCGTCGCCAGGCGCAATGCCCGCGTTTGGGCATCCTTGGCGCGAAGCACACCCAACTCAAGCTCCGCGGCCGTGATCGCCGATATCGCGATCTCGTCCGGCAACTCGTCGAGTTCGCGGCCAGCCTCCTGTGCCACAAAGACCGAGGTGTCCGCGATCGCTCGACTCACACGTCGTCCAGCAGCGCGCCGCGCACCTCAGCAAGATCCTCCAGCAGACCCTCATCGCTCGGCGCCTCGCGTCTGATCTCCCGGAGCACCATCGAGGGCACCCACGGGCTGCGCTGCTCGATGTGCGGCACAATATCCGCGACCGGATCGTGGTTGACAGTGAGCGTCACCCGCTCACCCCCACGTACCGCCGCGACGACAGCCGCGGTGCTGTTACGCAGATCTCGTACCGAAACCTCTCGAGCCATGTGCAAGACCGTAGCACACACGTGCGACAAGCCCGTAAGGTCGAGCGCGACCTCGGCGGCGCAGTCCTCCAGGCGCAGAGGATCGGCAAGGGTTGCGCCAGCTGATGTGCCCGACCTCGGAGCGACCAAATAAAGAACGCCTGGTGCCTATAAGTTCAAGGGTTCGATTTTCTGCCACTCTTGGCGTCCTATCGGGTGGGTGGGTGCCGGAAGCGCTCCCCTCCGGGGGATCAGAACAGCTCGGATATAGGCACGGGGGTCTTTTGTGGAGGGAGAGTTGGGGTCGCTTGCGGGCGGACCGGCGGGGAGCGGCAGGGACGGTGCAAGCCGAGGTCCGCGGTCGCCCGAGCAAGCCCTTGAGGCTCGGCGCGCGCGGCTCCTGGAGGCGGCCGTGGCGGTCGTGGCCAGCTCAGGCGTCGCCGGCGCAACGGTCACCGCGCTCAGCGCGCGGGCGGGCGTCTCGCGCAGCACCTTCTACGAGAGCTTCGAGAGTTCCACGCAGTGCCTGCTGGCCGCACACCGGCAGGCGATCGAACGTTTGACAGAGTCGATCTCCGCGGCGTTTGCCGCCGAGCACGCGTGGCACGAGGGGGTCGTGGCCGGCCTGGCGGCGCTCGTGGCTTTCCTGGACGCCGAGCCGGAGCTGGCGCGGGTGCTGCTGGTGGAGGCCCTGGCGATGGGCGAGGCGGCCCTGGAACAGCGGCGCGAGGCGCTGCGGATGCTGAGGGATCTGCTGGACGATGCGGGGCCGCCGCAGACCACGGAGGACAACCACGTCCATCCGCTGCGAGCCGAGGCGGCAATCGGGGCAGTGGCGGAAGTAGTGCGGGGGAGAGCCACCGAGAAGCAACCCTCGCCTTACACGCCACTGCTGGCCGAACTGGTCGAAGTGGTGCTCGTGCAGTATGAGGCGCCACGTGAGCAGCGCCAAAAGGCCAAGCGGCGTGCCGAGGCAATCATGAAGGAGCACTCCGCCAGGCCGCCGTCGCCCCCGCGAGTCCCGGCGCGGCCGGCCGCCGCATCGCCGTTCAACGAGCGAGCGTTCAGGATGGAAACGTGCGTCGCCTATCTGGCAGCCAATCCAGGCGCGAGCAACGCCGAAGTGGCAAATGGCATCGGCGTCCCCCACCTGGGTCAGGTATCGAGACTGCTGGCGCGCCTGCTGGAGCAGGGCCTGCTCGCCAAACGCACCGGGGAGCCGGGCCGCCAGCCCAACGCCTGGCGGCTTACTCCCGAGGGCGAGCGGTGCGCGCAAGCGCTCCAGGAAAGGTCGCTATAAGCAGGCCTCCCGTCACTTCATATTCATATCTTCGGACATCTTGTCTACTGAGTGAATTACCCATAAAGCCGCTCTGTATTTATGTATAAAGACTTGACCTCGACGATCTCTTTGTGTCACGGTCTGCGCCTGTTGTGGTGATTTGGCAAGCAATGGAGGCAGACATGGCGGGATGGGACGTTGGGCGCAGAGTCGAGGCGTGCCGGAGAGCCGGGAGTGACTGCCATGAATCCTCAGCCGGAACGGCAACCGTATCTATCTCTGGCAATATCGTTCGTCGTCTTGTGGCTGCTTGCCTGACGGCATTGTGCTTGAGTCTCGCTCTTGTAGCCGCATGCGCAGCCGGCGTCGCCAGCGCAGATGTGGATACGGCAGGTGGCCTTGAAAAGGCCGCCTCCACGCTGAAAACTTCGCCTCACGAAGTAGAGCCGCTAGACACATCAGCAAGCGGCGACTACAAATGCTCCTCTACACTCGCCTACTCTGACGTGCAGAACGCAGCAGGGGCTTTCGTAATAGGGAACTGCAAATCTCCATGGGAAATAGAAGTCGTCTCATACTCCGGACCTAATGGGGAAGGAATCCATTCATATGGCGGGTTCGTCACCGGAGCCTTTTCAGGGTGTGGATGGATCGAAAGCCGCTTTGCGCTGGAAAAACGTAATAGCAATGGCAACAGCAAGTGCGGCGAAGGCTCGACCGGAGAATTTGAAGTATCCACGTCCTCTTTCATGGAAAGGCACAACAGCGCCGTGGGAGACGGATGGCCAGTGGTCATTACGCGAGCGTGTCCTGAGTACGCTAACTACAGACCGTGGAGTTCAAATAACATAGAGCAGGAACTGGTCCGAACGGCCCCAGCATACGCCGCCAGCGGCGCAGGCTCAAATTATCCAGCCATCAAGTGGCGCTATATAACCAAGTACAGCAGCACCGATGGGTCGGGCCGCTATGTAATGGTGCGTGACGACCGCTACAACGGAGGTGAAGGCAACTGGGTATTCGTTCCCCGCTCGTGTCTGCCAGCGAATCTGCCTGAATCAGAAGCTGAACGGAACCCTCCTCCGCCGGTGGTAAGCACCACTCCAGCATCCGGCATACTGACCCCAAACGCGACGCTCAACGGTAGCGTCGACCCAGAGGGAGTCCCCACAACGTTTTACTTCCAGTACGGCAAGACCACGAACTACGAACTCTCGACACCCCACGTCGAAGTCGGAGCTGGAACGAGTACCTTGCAGGAGAGCGCTCCTATCACCGGCCTGGCGCCCGGCACGACCTACTACTCTCGCATAGTTGCTACCAGTGCAACTGGAACCAGTTACGGCAACCCACAGCCATTTGTGACACAGCCGCCACCTGAAGCGACCACGAGTCCGGCGTCGGAAATACAGCAAACTCAGGCTACGTTGAATGGGAGCGTGAATCCCGAGGGACTTGACACAAAGTATCATTTCGAATACGGCGAATACGGGAAGCCGTATAGTTCTTCGACAGCTGTAGGCGACGCTGGCTCGGGTACCGGCCCGGTGCACGAGAGCGCCACTGCTACCGGCCTGGAACCAGGCATAACTTACCGTTACCGCATCGTGGCAGAAAGCAGCGCCGGAGGCGCCGGCGGTAACGAAGAAGTATTTGTAGCAGCTCCCGCCTATAGGCCGGCGGCGTTGTTGCACAGTAATGGTAGCCAGGATGTGTTCTTTACGGGTACTAGTGGGAGTGTCGGCGATCTTAACTATGCGGGGTCCACGGGTTTATGGAGCTTGAGCGAAATGGGGAATCTGCGCGGCTCAGCGCCAGCGCAGGGCAGTGCCTCTACGCTGATAGATAAATCGGGTGTGGAGGATGTATTTTTCACAGGCACCAACGGTCAGATATACGAGGATCGCCTCATTAGCGGTGTATGGAATCTCACCGATCTCGGGAGTTCAGTGGTGGCAGCCGGTAGTCCCTCAGCAGTCATGCTGTCTTCCGGCGCCGTCGAGGTTTTCTTCAGGGGCACCAACGGAGAGATCTACACATGGTGGGCAAGCTCAGGTGCCGGCCCTTGGACTCTTGTCCCACTGGGCGGTGAAGCAGCTGGCGACCCATCGGCGATCTACTACTCCGGAAACAACTACGTGAACGTGTATTTCGTCGGTACCAACGGAGCAATCTGGGACATGTGGGCAAGCAACGGCACCGCACCATTTAGCCTTGGACAGGTCGGCGGCCAGCCAGCCGTCGGGGCCTTGTCTGCGCTCACGGAGCCCAACGGTGGCCAAAACATATGGTTCCGAGGCACCAACGGAGCAATCTGGGAAGAGTACTGGAACCCACAAAACGGCCAATGGACTCCCAGCCAACTCGGAGGGTCCGCAGCAGGAGCCCCAAGCGGTGTACTACTACCGAGCGGCGGTGCAGACATCTACTTCCGCGGTACAGACTCCGCAATCTGGCAAATCGTCGTGTACGCTGGAACCGTAACAACAAATCGTCTAGCAGGCGCAACTGCCACCGGTGATCCAACAGCCCTCCTAGAAGCAAACGGCTACCAAGACGTTTACTTTCCAGAAGCACACGGTGAGATCAACGCATGGTTCCAAGGCAAAGAAGGATGGGCAATCGGCTTGCCGATGCCATCAATTACAGCGACGACCAATGCACCGACGGCATTGTTGCACAGTAATGATAGCCAGGATGTGTTCTTTACGGGTACTAGTGGGAGTGTCGGCGATCTTAACTATGCGGCGCCTACGGGTTCATGGAGCTTAAGCGAAATGGGGAATCTGCGCAGCTCAGCGCCAGCGCAGGGCAGTGCCTCTACACTGATAGACAAATCTGGTGTGGAGGACGTATTTTTCACAGGCACCAACGGTCAGATATACGAGGAGCGGTTGATTGGGGGCGTGTGGACTATCGCCGATTTGGGTGGCCCTATACGTGCGGCTGGTAACCCATCGGCACTCCTGTTGAACGAAGGTGCCATCGAGGTCTTCTTCCGAGCGACGAATAAAGAAATCTATGTGTTCTGGGCAAGCTCGGGCAGCGGACCGTGGACGCTGGTTGATCTGGGTGGCCAGGCCGCGGGTGATCCAACGGCAGTTGATTATCGAGCGAATAACACCGTAGGCGTCTTCTTCGTCGGTACAGGTGGGGTTCTTTGGAATATGTGGGCCGTCAACGGCACCGCTCCGTTTGGTAGTGGCCAGATGGAAAACGTGGTGGCTGGTGGTGAAGCAGCGGTAGGTACTTTGTCTGCTACTGAGGAGCCCAACGGGGGCCAGAATGTATGGTACCGCGGCACGAACGGTATGATCTGGGAAGGATATTGGAACCCAGCAAACGGGAAATGGACATTTAGTAATCTCGGCGGAGAAAAAGCAGCGGGCGAGCCAAGTGGGGTCCTAAAGTCCAACGGCGGCGTCGATGTTTACTATCGAGGGGCTGATTCGACAATCTGGCAGATCGATATTTACGCTCTCAAAGTCGAAAGGAAAAGCCTCGGGGCCCAAGTCGCCACCGGGGATCCAACCGCGGTCTTAGAAAACAACGGCTACCAAGACGTCTACTTCCCTGACGGTAGCGAGATATCGGCCTGGTTTCAGGGTAGTCAAGGATGGGCATTTGCCAATCTTGGTATCGGAAATGGTTTAGTTTGATCTGGATTCGAGCGACCGACCGACCGTAACTAAGCCCTCAGATACGGCGTTTTGACTTTGCGCCTATACGAGTCATTCTGGTCAGAACCCGTGACGTCGATGAAATTTACTACGTAGGTCTCAGTCCATGTGGACACGGGAACAACGATCCGGCGGCGTCAGCTCTGGGAGAATCAAGTGGCCGTGCTTGGCTATTCACTAGCCCGAGCGATGGCCGACCGGCTCGGCTGCAGTTGATGCTGAAGATCTATTACAGCCAAATCCCCGACCTCGAGAGCTCATTCGCAACACTGAAGAGAGTCGTGTTCTGTTACAACGTCCACGCCGTACGCCTGCTTGAGAATCACTGATACCTGAGGACAATCTGATCTCCCCTGGCTTTCGTGTTGACTCTAGCGCGCCCCCTTATGGTGGGTCTCGCTTGATCACTGTGGAACCCGTCTGTCCGACACCGCCGTATGATGGCGTCCATGCATATCGTCAGCAGCACCACCACGGACACCCCCAGCCACGTTACGCGAACGATCGGCTACCTGGGTAGACATCGCGGACTGGTCGTAGTCGCCGTGTTCGCAACCATGGTCTTGGCGCTGCTTTGGCGGTCGCTGATCGGCGGCTATGTCCTCGACAGCGACAACTTCATCTACTTCTACTCGCCCTTTGACAGCGAGCGCCCCGCAACGCTTGCGCGCCCGGCCAACCCGCTGATGGCAGATCCAGTGTTGATCATGCAGGCAGACCTGATTGTGGCGCGCCGCGCACTGGAAAGCAGCCATGCTCCGCTGTGGGACCCCTACGAGGCGGGTGGGCGTCCATTGCTTGCCTCCCAGCAGGCAGCGCCGGTCTTTCCTTTGAATTGGCTGGGGTTAACGATGTCGTTCTGGCGTTCGTTGGCATGGACTGCGGCACTGAAGCTACTGCTGGCCGCGCTCGGGCTCTATGCGCTCGGGCGCTGGCTCGGCTTGGCGCGTGGACCATCCATGCTGGCAGGTGCAGCTTTTGCCTTTAACGCATACACCATCTCCTGGCTGCAATACCCCCTGTCTACCAGCATCGCTATGACGCCTTGGGTGATGCTGATGGCCGGTCGCGTCGGCCGTCGCGGGCAACCGCTGGATATGCTTGGCCTGAGCCTTGCAGTTGGACTCTTGATGGTTGGGGGCCATCCAGAGACCGCTGCAATCGGACTGGTAGCCACCACACCCTATGCACTGTTTGAGCTGTTCCGTAAGCAGCTTCTGACGCCGGAGCTACAGCCAAGTAGGATGCGGCGCTTCTCGATGCTGGCTGGAGGAAGCATCCTCGGCTTCGCGCTTGCCGCGATCATGCTTGTACCGCTGGCTGAGTTCCTGGGAGTGGCCAGTAGCGCCACCCGCGGAGGTGGGCCTCCTCCACCTCGTTCGATCATCTACTCGTTTTTCTTCCCTGAACTCTGGGGCCGACCCGACAAGGCTCTGGACTTCGGCCCGATCAACTACTCCGAGCGTACGGCTTATCTAGGCGTACTTCCATTGCTGCTGGCCGTCGGTGGCTTGTTCGCGCGACGACCACGGGGAGCGCATCTGTTCTGGATCGTACTTGCAATTAGCGCATTTGGGATCGCCATGGATACGCCATTGCGCACGCTGATCGACGATCTACCTGGGTCGGATACGGTCAATTTGCAGCGCACTCTTTTCGTGGTAAGCCTGACCTTAGCCCTGCTTGGAGGATTTGGTCTACAGGAGTGGCTGCGCGGAGATCCGCGCGTACGCAAGCGCATGCTGATAGCAATGAGCGTCTTTGCCGTTTTGCCTGCCGCCTTCCTGCTGCGACACACAGATCCCTTTGCACATTTCGGTGGTGTCCTGGCCCAGCTACCTGCCATCGGCGGAACCGAGACGCGCAAGTACCTGTTCAAGGAGGCTGTTGCCTGGCGATGGCTGCTCATCGCAGGACTGGGGATCGCAGTTCTGTCACTCGCCGGACGTATACCTAGGCATGTGGTCATAGGACTTGCAGTTCTGTTAGTAGCTGGAGACCTAATCACACTCGATAACGGCTACGTCCCGTCTATCCGCCAGACAGAAGCAAACCCACCCGCTCCGCCAGCAATCGGCTACGTGCAAAACCACGTCGGTCATCAGCGCATGGCGGGTATGTATCAAACGTCCCCTCCATCCGGGTCGATGCTCCCAAATCTCGCCGAGCGCTATGGGCTGTCAGATCCTCAATCTTACGACCTGCCTGTGGTAGCGCGTACTGGGCACCTATGGGGTGCATATGGCGAGCCGGCGGAAAACTTGAACACCTGGGGGCCACAGGCGCCAGGCGCACACTCTGCCCTCGACGCTTTCGCTGTTCGCTACGTGATCTCCGGTCCGGGTCAACGAGGACCAAGCTGGCTAAAACCAGTGTTCACCCAAGGCGACGATCAGGTGCTGGAAAACTCCACCGCATTGCCCCGAGCGTGGGTGGCCTACAACTGGCGCTCGGCGCCAAGTCAGAGTGCTGCCCTGTCCACCACAGTCGCCTCCAGCACGCCACAACTTGAGACTGAGCCCGTACTAGAGAAGGTTTCGCCGTCCCCCGCGCAGACAGCCGATATCCGGCCCAGTGCGGTTCGGTTCGTGGAAGATAATAACGAGCGCGTGGTCCTCGACGCTGATGCTAAAAAGGCAGGATATCTCGTCCTCGACGATACCTATTATCCCGGCTGGCAGGCCACTGTTGACGGAAACCCTGTACCTATCGTGGCCGCCAATGAGAACTTTCGTGCGGTCGAGCTGAGCCCGGGACGGCACATCGTGGCCTTTAAGTATAGCCCCAAATCTGTATTTGCGGGCGCCATCCTAAGCTTGGCGAGCGCCCTAGGATTGCTAATCGCGCTCGGTTGGATCCTGCTGAGCCGTCATCGCCGACTGCGAGTACCTGAGACAGTCATCTCATGACCCAGCTTCTAACCGACCTCGTCCTGTAGCTTCCAAAGCATGGTCGCATGGGGCCGAGACTGAGCGGAGCCACATAGCTATTTGGCGATGAGTCGGCAGACTCGCGGGGGCCGAAGACTAGCGCACTGTCTGCGGTTAGCAACGGCCCGCGCAACGCTCCCCTACAACGATACGGATTCACGGATGTAGAACCATACGTCCCCTTCCTCCCCCACAAGGGGCCCAGCCATGTGGCGTCATCGGACTCATATTGTAGACTTAAAACTTGTGTGGGATACTGGAACAGCGATTCGGCGGCGGCGGCTCTGGGAAAGTCGAGTGGCAGTGCGAGGCTACTCGTTGGCACGAGCGATGGCCGATCGACTTGGGCTACAGCTGATGCTAAAGACCTACTACAGCCCGATTCCCGACCTGCGCGCCCTCCCAGCTGAGATCTGGAACGAAGCCGACCCGATGAAAGGCATTGCGTTTGATCTAGATGCGCAAGCAGCCTTCCTGGAGACAGAACTCTCCGAGTCGCTGAAGGAGTTCGCCCCCGACGAGGCAGTGGATGCCCGCTACTGCTACGACGTTAGCAACGCTTCGTACCCCCTTCCGGACGCCCGCGTGCTGTTCGCTTTAGTACGTCGATTGCGGCCACAGTTGATTGTGGAGCTAGGCTCAGGCCAGACGAGCCGCGTAATAGCACAAGCTTGTCGTATGAATGCCGCCGACGGACACAAATCAACTTACCGTGCCTATGATCCGTTCCCTACAGCAATCGACGCGGGATTACCTGGACTGACCGACTTAGCGGGCATAGACGCCCAAACCGTCCCCGAGGAGGTCTTTACCCAGCTCACCAGCGGCGACATACTGTTCGTAGACACCACTCATACGGTTAAGCTCGGTAGCGAGGTGAACAGAATTGTATTGCGCGTGCTTCCGCTACTTGCACCCGGAGTGCTGGTACATTTTCATGACATTTCTCTACCCTATGAGTATCCTCGCTACCTCTTTGAGGACTATGCGCTGTACTGGACAGAGCAGTATCTCTTACAAGCTTTCCTGTCCATGAATCCAAACTTTGAGGTCGTCTGCGCGGTCCACGCGCTATGCCGGGATCGGCCCAAAGCCGCCGCCGCAGTGGGTCTTGCTGGCGAAGGTCAGGATGGTGGCGCATTTTGGGTCAGGCGCAAATGAGCGCAGGTGCCTTCAGTAGAGCAGAGCTTGAAGATGCACTTTATCGGCGAGCGGGTGCACCTGACATACGATTATCTCATCAATCTGCTCGATGCTAAGAGGAACTCTGGTACCAATCCACCCACTGACCGCAGGCAGATCGTATCGGGACGATCTGCTCCGGTGCGACGTGAGTTGCTATCAATGAAGCTGGAATCGCGTTGTCCGATTCAGGGGTAAGCCAATATTTGACCACACGGAAAGTCACTGACACAGGGCCCGCGCGTGCAACCTCAATACGCCCTATAGGCCAGCGTGGTCCAGGATGGTCGAGGTTGGCAGGCAGAGTCGTCCGCAGACCAAGAGCTGTTACCTGAAGCGGAAGTGGCGACCGATAAGGCGTCTCGAGTTCCCAGCTCCCGTGGGTTAAGGGTAAGCTCACCGATACACTTGCCCCAGGCGGGACAGCGGGTACTACCACTTCGATCGGTGGCTCCCTCGTAGCCGCAATACCTCCGGCACGTACGAGCGCACGACCTGCTGCGGTAGCGCAGTCGAGCTTGGACGCGGCCCCAAAGCTCTCGTTCAAAATGCCCCGAGGTGCAACTTTCCCGATTCGATGCCAGAGCGCATAGTCCCGCGTCAGGCGCACGAGGTGAATCTGTGGTGGCGGAGCGCTTCCCGCAGCGTCGCGCGTGGTTATTATCCAGTCAAATTCATTGAGCGTTTCAGCATTGACAGAGTCGAAGTCGAAGGGCTGCCCATCAACGAAAGCCTTCTGCGGTCTGAGCGGTACCTGAGGTGCCCCAGCATAAAATGTTGGAGTCACCCGAGACCCCGCTAACTCCCAGTATATGTAATCATCGTTGCCAAGGAAAAGCGTCCGCTGAGTGCCGAGTAGCGGTCGTAACGATCGTAGCTCCACAAGATGATCAGTGGGTCCGACTTGGCTGTTGCGAAGCGCTTCCCAGCTTGAATCGACTACCCGGATGAGCAAGATAGCTGCGAGCACCGAAGCAGTCACACGCCACCATGCAGGAGTCCTTAGATCCCGATGCACCAACGGCAGCGCCGCGAGCAGCAACAACAATGGCGACGCGATCACAAGCGCCTTGGCAGCCACATATGGCGACTGAGTATGGACTGTGTAGACCCACACGAGCATCGCAGATATAGCCGCCGCAGGAAGCATCCACTGTCGGCGATGCACCGACCAAAACACACCCAAGATCACCAGTGCCAACACAAATGCTGTCCACATGCCGGCAGAAAAGGCCGATATCGGCGGGAATCGGAAGTCGGGGCTGTTCCACACTCCAAAGGCCTCCCAGCCGGACAGCGGACTGACTAGATTGCCCAGGGCCGCCTTGGGAATGCCGTTGGTAGATGTCTTGGAGGCAAACTTCTCCAGGCGCGGAATCTGCGGCAGGAGGACGAAGACGAGCACCGCCAATCCCAATGATCCGGGTAGCAACTCAGAGCGCAGCTCAGACCAAGCGTCGCGTAGTCCACCTCTCCACATGTGCGCTCCCAAGCGGCCTGCAAGCCACAGCACAATCAAGAGGACCGGCCAAAGCAAGCCCTGCAGAGAGTAGACCGACGCTGCCCCCGCGAGCACCAATGCCAGCGGGATCCAGCGCCGCCGACCAAGGACAGGCTGAAAGCCTCCGAGGATCAACGCAACAGCGAGCACAAACATGGCCTCGAAGAGCTCCTAAAGGCCCCCTCACCGTAGAATCCCGCGATCAGGAAGGGAATACCCGCAACCGTGGCCACCACGACGCGCCCAATCCACCGTACTTCGCGCAAGCTCGCGAGCACCGTCCACGCGAGCAAGATCGGTCCAGCGGCAGTTAGCCCTGCAAAGCCCAGATCTGTACGGATACTTAAGCCCTCCGAGAGCGTGGCTGCGAGCGCGTGCGGACCAAGTGGATATTCAGGCAGCAGAGGCAAGATGTGGGCTACGGTTTCTGACCGATATGCTTCGGCTAGAGCTAGGTGTCCGGCCATGTCATTGTCGAAAGACACACCGAGCGTGCCGGCACGGCCTGAGGCAATGAAGGGGACCAAGACGAGCAGCGCGACCGGCAGGCCCGCGACGAGGTCGGCGAGCGCAGGCCGTTGGGCTGGTCGGAGAACTAGGAGAACCATGCCCGCAGCGACAAGCACGGCTGTAAGTACGGCGGTAGTCATCGCCCGGCCCGGAACGTGGATCGCGGGCACAGCCAGCAGGATCATGGTCGCCAGCCCCACCGAGGCCGCCAGCCAATTCCATTTCCGCGCGCCGCACAGAGCCATCACGCCCTGACCAAGAACGAGCGAGCCCAGACAAGTGAGGGCGAGGCTAAGGAGGATCTCTGGCACGATGCGGCAGCATAGTCTGAGCGTCTGTCGTCTAGCCCTGCGCCTACAGGCGGCTATACATATGCGCGAGCAGATCCCACGCTATCCAGCGTGACGAGCGACGTCCCTAGCCCACGGGACGCCGCGCGACGACGTGCATATAATCTCTGCTGCCAAGAGCTTTATCGATAAGGGCAGAGATCGGCTGCAGTGCTACTGCGACTGCATTGGCGAGATAGAAGAGTGGGCCATCACGAAACATACAGCGTCCAAACACCCGATACTGAAGGCTCGCCGGCAGACCGACCGCTGACGTGGTGGTAGTTGTCTGGACGACTTCTAGGCCGACATCCAAAGCTAACCGACTTAGTGCGTTAGGCGTGAAGTGTGCTCGATGTCGAGGTAGGTCGAGCCCAAACCATGTCGAACCAAAGTGGCGCAGTTGCCAACTCGCAAAATTTGGCACCGATATAATTGCCAGCCCTCCTGGCTGCAATAGATTTGCACCCCTACGCAGTGTCTCTCGCGGGTCCGCGACGTGCTCAAGGGAGTGAGAGAAGATAACAGCCGAATAGTATTTATTCTCAAGGTCAACTGTCGAGAGGGTTCCTTGGAGAGCGTTTACCCCGCGCGAGCGCGCGACGACGCACGCACTCAACGACGGCTCAACTCCATCGACTGACCAGCCGGCTTTAACGAGGGAGGTGCCGAGATCCCCTCTCCCACACCCTACGTCCAAGGCGTTAGCAGGAAGACCCAAACTGGCAAACGGAGGTTTGGCGAGGGCCCTCTTAGAGCGAATGCCCGTGAAGATTGCCACCAGACGAGACAACAACGAAGTACCGGCCTGATAGGCACTGTAATGAGACGGATAAAGAGCGAAAAGCTGGCTCTCGGGCAGAACGGGAAGGGTGGTGCCAGCTCCACAGTTTCTACATATGGCCACCTCATACACATCTTCTGAGCAGCCATAGAGTCTGTCGCGACCGACAAGCCTTGCAGACCCTGACAAGGGCGACTGGCAGACGATGCAAACCGGAGAGGTCATCTCTTCCACTCTAAGCGATACGGCTCAATTGCGCATGGAGATAGCAAGCTGTTGGCAGATAGGCTGGAGTCCCCTGCTCCTTTGCCGTGGTGCCAGCTGCATCCCCTAGACTATCGGCTTTCGCATCGTTGAGACATCGAAGATAACCGACCAAGGCCCACCATGACATCTCCAAACTAAATCCATGCAAGCTACCGACTACGCCGCCTGGCCTACCGCGGCGCCGAACAACGCGCCCGAGTTCGATGCGATGGCCATTGTGGTGGTCACTCATCAGTCCGCCGAGCATCTCGACAGCCTGGCCCGAGCGCTACTTCCACAGCTCCGCGAGAACGATGAGATCGTGATCGTTGACAACGCCTCAACCGACGATACGCCAGCGATTGCACGCGCACTGCACGAGCGCGTGATGGTGGTGGACACGGGCGCAAACCTTGGCTTCTCTGGCGGCTGTCAGGTGGGCGTCGATACGACACAGGCGC
The DNA here is from genome assembly GCA_963715515.1 of uncultured Solirubrobacterales bacterium. Lineage (GTDB taxonomy): Bacteria > Actinomycetota > Thermoleophilia > Solirubrobacterales > Solirubrobacteraceae > Palsa-744. Next base: position 1,801,994 of record OY970249.1, on the reverse strand, counting down.
CACTGTTGTTGTTCCTCAATCCCGACTCTCAACCGCATGCTGGATGTCTCGATCAGCTAAGAGCGGCCGCTGCCACCCATTTCGACTGGGGAGCGTGGCAGGCTGCAGTGCTGACGCCCGACGAGAAGATCAGTGGAAGTGGCGGCATCGTCCATTATCTTGGTATCGGCTACGCAGGAGATAGCGGCCGTCCACTCGATGCCTTGCTGAATCAAGATCGCGAAATCACCTTCCCTTCGGGAGCCGCGATGGTTGTGCGGCGCAGTGCCTGGGAGGAGGTGGGTGGTTTGGATCGCAGGTATTTCATGTATGGAGAGGATTTGGATCTTGGCCTGCGCCTATGGCTCGCAGGACATCGAGTGGGAATCGTTCCAGGCGCACGAATCAACCACGATCACGAGTTCGACAAGGGATCCTTCAAGTGGTTCTGGCTAGAGCGTAATCGGTGGTGCACTGTGCTTTCCGTCTATCCAATGCCGTTGCTCATCCTACTCATGCCCGCCCTCTTTGTTGCCGAGCTGGGCCTGCTTGCCGTGGCAGCAAAACAGGGTTGGCTTGCGCCGAAGCTGAGAGCTCAAGCTGCTGTGATCGGTGACCTTCCCCGAACGTTTGCGCGTCGGCGCGCAGTACAGCGCATGCGACGTATTGGCGCGGCAGAGTTCGCATCGCACCTCACCGGCGCGCTCGACAGTCCTCATCTGGCAGCTGCACGCGGTCCCCTTTTGAGTACACCTCAGCTGGCCTATTGGTGGCTGGTTCTCCGTCTTCTTGCGTTCCTTACGCGCTGATTCCTAAGAGCCTAAGCTGCGCATTAGTGGCGCCAGCGCCCGCATGCGGCGTCGTCAAGCCAAGCACGATCGAGCAGCTTCAGCTCTAGCCCTACTGTGTATACGTCCATAGAATCTGTTCATCGATGCTCCTCGTGAAAGCGCAACCTAGCGCGCCACTAGCTGAATATATATCTAGTCAGTACGCATCGAAATCCAAAAACTCGAAGCGGGTGATAGGCGACCAGTCAGACTCGTCGAGAACTCGATAGATGAGGTTCAATGGCTGCTCTCGCAGACGCGTAGGCAGCGAGACGCCCTGGAATCTGACGAGGTCACTGAAGCCAACGTGCAGGGCAATCGGCGTCCGATGAAAGCGACAGGCGGCGCGGACAAGTGCGCGGCGGGTCTGGCCAGGTAGCTCTGCCGCCGCAAAGATCTTCAACAGGATCGCAACGTCAACGCCGTGGCGTTGGTCTCGGCAACTCACGGACAGCGCGTCCGGCGTGCGATGCAAGGCGTACTGTGCCGTGGGATTGCTCAATCGCCAACGCAAGGTGTCGGGCGTCCAGAGACGAGAGAGGCCGTGCTTAGGCGGGGCCAGCAGCGGCGTGAGATCAGCAGCCACACCATCTCCCGCAAATGCCGCCTGGCTCACCCACTCACTGCGAACTCCAGCGCGCGGGCCAGGCGTCGGGATTAGGACTGTGGCCGGTAGGGCCATCACAAGCTCGAACCCCAAGCGCTTGACGAAGCCATGTGTGGAGTTGGCGTTGCCGACGCCCACCACCCCACATATCCCCTGGCGACTGGCCTTAACGTAGGTCTCGTCGGCCAAGCGCACGAACGTCCCGCCCCCGCGGGCGCGCTCGTGCACCGCCGTGTTCAGCGATAGCGCCCCCGCGAAGGGCACGCCGTCCCTGGTCATGGCGATCGGGACCACGGCATAGTGCCCCGCGCGGCCCAGTTCGTCATCGAGGTTCGTCTCGATCGCCTGACCGAATGGCGACTCCTCGTAGAGCCACACAAGATAGTCCGGCCGCGAGACGCGCGCGCCAGGGAAGACCTCAGCGAGCAGCGCTGCCGTGGCGGCAATCGTTGCCGTCGGCATGCTCAGCGCCAGTGCCGGTAGGTACGTGCGGTCTCGGCGGTCCAGCGCAGCATGAGCAATCAGGCCCGATAGCCGACGTCGAGCGGGTTTTGCGAGCGAGCCGGGCGGCGGTTATGCAGTAGCTCGATCGCGATTATGACCCGCAGCACGTACCAGAGGCTTGCGATCGAGCCGGCGCTGCCGCTGCCATTTGCACGCGGCGTCATCGCTATCGGATGCTCGATGATCCTCGCGCCAGCGCGGCCGGCCTCGATCAGCGCCTCGACCGTGTCACCCAGGTACTCCACGGGGTAGTCGGCGGCGAAGCGATCGAGCAGCGGACGGCGGATCGCGCGGAATCCGGAACTCGTGTCCGAGACCTCTACCCCGGCTACCCTCCTGACCCGCGCCGAGAGGATCCTCATGGCCAGACGCCGTGCGCCGTGGACCTGATAGGGCCCTGCGCCGTCGGCGAAGCGCGAGCCGATAACCATGTCGGCGCCCGAGTCGTGCAGCGCTTCCAGCAGCACCTCCACCTGCCCAGGGTCGTGTTGGCCGTCGGCGTCCACCTGAACCACCGTGTCGTAGCCGTGATGCAGCGCCCAGCGAAAGCCGCAGCGCAGCGCCCCGCCGACGCCGAGGTTGACGGGCAGGCGCAGCACGTGGGCGCCGGCGTCCGCGGCACGCTCGGCTGTGCCGTCGATCGAGCCGTCGTCCACGACGCAGACGTCATAGTCCAGACGGCGACTGGCCCTTACAACCCCGCCGACGCTGCGCTCCTCGTTGAGGGCAGGCATAACGAGCAGCACATTGCCAGGCACGATGCTCATGCCCGCCAACCCACCTCGGTGACCGAGGTTTCAGCCCGCGCGTGCGCGGGCTCTGGCCCCTGCGCAGACTCCCGCTCCAGCGCCGGCTCCCCCTCCAACTCACGCACGCGCTGCTCGATCAGCGCGGCGTGCTCGGAGAGATCTTGTACTGCCCGGTGCAGTCCCGACAGGGAGATCGACAGCTGCAGGCAGATCAGGCCGAGAAAGACGATGAGCACCCCCAGCGAGAACCCCGTCGGGGTGACGCCCAGGTGCTGCACGTGCGCCGCCGCGACACCTAGGAGCGGGGTCCCGACGAAACCGAGGATCGAAACAGTCAGCCATCCGAAGCCATAGCGAATCGACAGCATCCGCCGGCGCACGAGAACGACCGTCGAGATCATCAGGGCGGCCGCCCCCGCCATCATGATCGCCCCCTCCCAGTTCATTGGGGAACCGCCTCCAGGGCCGGCTTCACTCCGCCCCGCGCGAGCATAAAGGCGCCGGGCAGACTCGCGAGGAACAAGGTTGCGACCGAGAGCACCGAGATGAGCGTGGCGTCGGTCGCGTCGATCATCGCTCCGCTGAGCAGCACCACGTAGGAGCCCTCGCGAACACCGAAGCCCCCGATCGAGATGGGGATCAGCGTGACAACGGTCACCAGCGCCAGCGTGACCGCGGCCGTGGCGAACGCCAGGTGCACGTCGATCGCACGTGCGAGCATCACGAGTTGCAGCGAGACCAGCGCCTGATACACGAGGCTCAGCAACACCACCACGATCAGCGTGGTCGGATCGCGAGCGTAGCTTTGCAGCAGCGACCGCGACTCCCGAGCCACCGAGACGAGTCGCTTCGGCACCAGAGCCTGTGCCAGGCGCGATCCTCGCAACACGGCCACCGCGACCAGCAGCGCACCGATGACAACGGCCACGGTCACCCAAATCAGGAAGACCTGTGCTCCGTCGGGTACCTTGGTTGACTGGAACGCAAACGCGATCCACGCCATTCCCAGCAGGCCCACAAGACCACCCACCCTGTCGAGCACGATCGTCACCACCACCCGCGTCAGCAGTGGACCGCGGCGCACCACGAGCAACGCCCGCGTGACGTCGCCACCGAGTGATGTCGGGAGGAATGTGCTCGAGAACATCGACACCGAATACACGCGAGCGATTTGGGGCACCTCCAAGCGTACCTGCGCCCGGCACAGCAACCGCCACCAGCGGTAGGCGCCGATCGTAAGAGCGACCAACACCAGAGCCACGGCAGCCACGAAGTCCAGCGGATGGCCGTGGCTCACCTGCTCTCGCATCTGCCGCCAGTCGATCTGCGACGCGACGATTCCAAGCAGAGCCAACGTGACCGCGATGCGCACGGGCAGGGACTCCGCCATCTGTCTTGCTCTGCCGAGGAGCGAACTGCGTTGAGCTTCCGTGGCCATCAGCTTGAGCGTATCGTCGGTAGGTCCCGCAGGGCCAGCTCGCGGGCGATCTCGCCGAGCGGCCGGCCGGCTCCTCCACCAGCCGCGAGCAGGATCTCGAGGCGAGTAAGCGTCGTGGCGCGACGCGTGTGCAGAATCCGGCTGGTGAGCCATCCGGCATGCGGCAGCACGAAGAACGGCTCCTCGGGGTCGATGTCGTAAGGATGGGAATAGCTCCATGCCACGGCAGGCTCGCCGAGACGGCGGAGGAAGCGCCGCGCAAACGCCAGCGGCACGTAGCGCAGATAGATGCCCCCCAGGAAGGGGATCAGTGCGTGGCCGAATCCTCCGACCGGACAGGGCAGCTCGAGCAGGCCGTTCTCCCATCGACACGGCTGGCGCGGCGCCCCGGGCCAGCCATGCAGGGGATTCGCCGCCGGCAGAACGCTCGAGGAGTAGGCGAAGCCGGCCTCCGCTATCTGCTCCACAGCCCACTGCGTGGCCGGCGTGAGCGAGAAGATCGGAGCGCGAAAACCAGACACGGAAGCCTGCCCGACATCCTCGAGCAGCTCGCGGCCTTCGCGCAGCTCGACCCGAAGACGCCCAGGACCGACGTCTCCCAGGGCGACGTGGCGCAGACCATGCAACCCAATCTCGTGGCCCCCGTCCACGATGCGCCGCACCAAGCCCGGGTGGCTCCGTGCGATCTCCCCCACGACGAACACCGTCGCGGCGATGCCGCGGTCCGCGAGGAAGTCCAGGAAGCGATGGCTCATCGGCACGAAACGCTCCTCCTGCTCAGGCGAGCTGCGGTTGTCCTCCAGATCGAAGGTGACGGTTACCGGCATAGATCAAGCTGGCCGCTCAGCAGATCGCTCATTTCGCAGCCAAGTATGCGCGAGTCCCGCGCGCGACGACTAGCCCATAGGCTCCCGCAGCGGCTGGTTAGTTGGCCGTCGGTCCTTGGTCTCCAACTCGTCGGCGCTACGGGCGAGTTCGTGCAGAGCGAGCCCGAGAGCCCGTGAGACGCGGTCGGCGACGTCCCAGGTGGGGTTGGCTACTCCGCGCTCAAGGCCCCGAATCGAGGTGGCGTCGAGGTCTGCGGCATCGGCGAGGGCCTCTTGGGTCAGTCCGATCTCTTCGCGGCGTAGACGGATCGCTCGACCGAGGGCGATCTGGGGGGTTTGGCTGATCCGCATGCCTGCACCCTCGGCGGCGAGACCCGCCGTGACTAGGGAACAAGTTCCCGGTAGAGTTTTGGACCCTATGCCAAGCCAGCGCTATCCCGGGCTCAGCCAGCTACCCCGCCTTGGCCTCAGGACGCAGCGTCCCTCGGTCGCGACAGCGATTTCGCGCCGTCGCCAGCCACGCGGTCGCGTGCTGTTGGTCATCCCTGCCTTCAACGAGGTGTGCGGCATCGAGGCGGTGATGCAGACCGCCCGCGGCCTGAAGTACGACGTTTGTGTCATAGACAACCGCTCGGCCGATCGCATGGCCGATAGCGTCACGGACGCTGGTGCACATGTGCTGCGACTGCCTGTAAACCTCGGCGTCGGAGCGGCCCTGCGCTGTGGCTTTCGCTGGGCACTCGATCACGAATACGACACAGTCGTCCAGGTCAACGCCGATGGCCAGCATGACCCCTGGCAGGTCAAGGCGCTTCTGGATGTCCTAGACGACACAAGAGCCGATATGGTCATCGGTTCGTGCGTTAACGACAGTTCCCGTCTTGGCCTGGTCGGCATCCGGCACTTCGCCATGAGGATTCTCTCGGCGCGCATTAGAAGGGTGACAGGCGTTCGGGTACTCGACCCCAGTTCCGAGTTCCGCGCGATACGTCGCCCCTTGCTCGACAGGTTCGCCGAGGAATATCCTACGGAGTACCACACTGTGGCGGCACTGATCGAAGCGGGCCGTGTGGGAGCCAAGATCGTCGAGCAGCCGATCGTGATGACACCAGAAGCAAGTGGCAGCGCAAGCGCCAGCTCGATCGCGGGCTTGTGGTATGTCGTGCGCGCAATCGTAATGATTGAGCTGTTGTTGCCCAAAGGCCGTTTGGCTCCTCTGCCGAATCTGCGACCAGCCAGCACACCGAATAATACCCACGCAGGCTAACCAGGCTATTTATCGATCTATGCCTCGGGGGCCACGGCGAGAATCCTCGCTTAAGGGTACGGCAGCGCTCACACCACTGCCTGCGGGCTATTTCTTGAAAGCGACCGTCCGCGTGACAGTGATAGGCGTCATGCCGACTGGCGTGAAGGTCCCCGTAGCAATCAGCCGTAGCTGCTTGACTCGTTTCCCCCACAAGAGCCTGCCGGCATTGGTGAAGCTGACCCTCATCATCTTGGTAGCCGCAGCCGAGAACGTCAGCCTCCCTGACGCGATGATCACTGGCTTGGCGTGAGCGCCCCGAGCCTGTTGGCGACCGCTTGGCGCCGCGTACCAATCAACGATGGCAGTGCCGGCCTCAAGCGCCTTGAACCTGAACGCGAAGCTCGCGCCCCTGGCCGACAGGCGGAGCCTCCCCCAATCATCTGCAAGTCCCAGCTGCCGAGCGATCAGCGCAAGGATTTGGGCCCGGGTCGGAGAGAGCTTGGTAGGAGACGTTGTGGGAGTCATGGTGGGAGCGGCGTTCGCCGGGCCCGGTAAAGGCAGCGGCGCTTCTGGAGTTTCATCGGTTGTATTCTGAAGGACCGTCACTACCCCTTGAAACGAGTTCACAACCGCCAGATCGGGGCGTCCGTCGCCGTTGAAGTCCCCGACAACGAGCGGACGCGGGTTGCCATTGGCGTGGAACGGCGAGCCAACCGCATTGGTGAAGCCACCATGCCCATCTCCCTGCAGGATTGCGACATTGTCGCTGCTGCCGTTGAAGTTCGCGACAGCGAGGTCCATGTCGCCGTCGCCGTTGAAATCGCCGGCTGCGATTGACTGGGGTATGCCCAACAGTTCCGGAGCACCGGCGCCCGCGGGCACCGCAAATGGCGAGCCCTTTGCAGGGACGAACCCGCCAGAGCCATCCCCGAGCAGCACGGTCACGGTGCCGCTGCGTTCGTTCGCGATCGCCAGATCGGTCTTCCCATCGCGATTGAGGTCGGTCGCCGCGATGGAAGCGGGGCCTTCGCCGGTCGCCAACGGCGATCCCGGCGCCTCACGGAAGCGCCCTTCGCCCGTGGCGAGGTAAACCGCAACCTGGTCTGTATATGTCGTGACAGCGAGATCGGCACGGCCATCCGAATTAAAGTCCCCAACTGCCATCGAGCTGGCATTCCCGGCAAGCGCGAACGGCGACCCAGGTGCGGGGATGAAGCCGCCCGATCCGTTTCCAAGCATCACGTTGACACTGTCGCCGCAGGCAAACGCAAGGTCCTCCACACCCTCCCCGGTGAAGTCACCAACCGCGATCGGATTGGGTTCCCCGCCGGGGCAAGGGATCGGAGCGCCGCTCAGCCGGAAGTGACCCGTGCCGTCCCCGAGGAGTATCGAGATGGTGTCGTGATGGTTGTCCACCACGGCAAGATCGAGGTTGCCGTCGTTGTTGAAATCGCCGGTCGCGATGGGCCCGCCCGAGGCGAACTCGCCCCCGGAATAGAGTTCCACTGGCGAGCCTGGCGCTATGGTGAGCCCACCGTCAGGGTGACCGAGCAGCACGGTGACGCTCTCGCCGGAACTGAACGCCGGAACGCCCGTCTCGTTGACGACCGCCAAATCAGTGACGCCGTCCCCGTTGAAATCGCCCGCGACCGCTCCGCCGAGCAACCCACCGCCGGTGGGGACGAAGTGCTTGTCCGTCGTGGAGTAGGGCGATCCGGGAGCTTCGACGAACGTGAGCGCCACCGCCGAGCCGGGCGCACACACGAACAGAACCGCTGCCAACAGAGCCCCGCGTAGTGCTGCTCCCATGCGCTCTCCCCTCCCTCGATCAGTTTGCGCCTTCCGAACTTCGCCGATCTAAGCACGCCTGCGGCCTCAAAGTTGCGCGGTTGGCTGACGCGGCCAGGATCTCAGTGGTCACGGTCCAAGCGCTCCGATGGGGATGACCATGATCCCGTCCTCGCGAAGGTAGCCGTAGCCTGTCCCGACGATCACGCCGAGCGCCACCGCGCTGCCGCACCTCTCGGTGTCGATTTGCCTGGCGAACCTTTGAAGGTTGGCGGCAGCCCCGATCCAGGAAGCGATGGCTCATCGGCACGAAACGCTCCTCCTGCTCAGGCGAGCTGCGGTTGTCCTCCAGATCGAAGGTCACAGTTATCGGCACAGGCACATCCAGTCGCTCAGCAGATCGCTCTCATTTGCAGCTGCCAAGTATGAGCGAGCCAGCACAGGCCAGCCTCCAGGGAGAGCTTGTGCCGGAAGCTCTATCCATCATCGACTTTCCCTCCACCCTCGCCGGCGCCAACCACATCGGCATGCCGGTCAATGATCAGCTGCACGCCGGCGCTGATCCGCTCCAGCTCCGGCAGCTCGTCGTGCAGCCCCTCGGGAACCTGCTCGGCTAGGGTCGGCGTGGCGCTGTAGCGCGCAACGCCCACGGGGCGATCGATGCCGTTCAGGGCATAGCGCGCGACGGTCTCGTTGCGGTCCGCGCAGAGCACCAACCCGATCGTGGGCTCATGGTGATCGCGGCGCAGCTGGTCGTCGAGGACGTTGACGTAGAAGTTGATCTGCCCGGAGTAGTGCGGGCGGAACTTGCCGAGCTTCAGGTCGATCACGACATAGCGGTTCAGCGGGATATGGAAGAAGAGCAGATCGATGAAGAACTCTTCCCCGTCCACGTCCAGCGGCACCTGGCGCCCGACGAACGCGAAGCCGGCGCCCAGCTCCAGCATGAAGCGCTCGATGTCGGCGATCAGCGAACGCTCAAGGCGACTCTCGCGGACCTTGCCGGCGAGGCCGAGGAACTCGAAGGAGTAGTCCTCATGGACGATCTGCTGCACCAGCTCGCTCTCTGCGATGGGCAGCGTGTGCGCGAAGTTCGTCAGCGCGCGGCCCTCACGCTCGTAGCGCCCGGTAGCGACGTGGTGTTCGAGCAGCTTGCGCGACCAACCCTGCTCGACGGCCTGCCGGGCGTACCAGACGCGAGGAGCGGCGTCGTCGAGCTTGTCCAAAAGGCAGCGGACGTGACCCCACGGCAATTTGGCCACAGGCTGTGGCCAAATTGACTCGTCGGGCCAGGCGCGTGCAAAATCACGCATGTAGCGCAGGTTGCGCTCCGCCAGGCCTCTCATCTCCGGGAACTCGCGGCGAAGATCCATGGCGAGCCGGCCTATGGTCTTCGCTCCCCAACCATCCTGTCCTTGGCGCGCGAGGATCTCTTTGCCGAGCCGCCAGTAGAGCCCGATCAGCTCCTCGTTGACGGCTAGGGCAGCGCGGGTCCGGGCGCCCCCGATCTCGCGCTTGAGCCGCTCCAGCAGCTCGGGGTAGTCGTCGGGAAGTCCTGGAGTACGAGGCATTGGTGCGAATGTACGCCGCGCTTGAGACGCAAGGCGCGAACGGGCCGTCGCCGGCACCAACTGAGGGCTAGGCGAGCCGACCTGCCGCCAGCTCGAATGGGTCGCTAGTCTCCCGCGGCGCGCGGTCGGCTTGGATGCGTTTACGCTCGGCCAGCAAAACCGGCTCAGCGACATAATGGCGGGCACGTGTCTGGCCGATCGGCCTGAGTAACTTGGCGTCTACCAACGCGCGCAGGTCGCGGCTCGCGGTCTGGCCGGAAATCGTTTCGCCTGCGGTTATCTCCATGATCGTCTTGTAGGTGCCGTGGGTCAGGCGCAAGCCATACGCGACCTCAGCCAAGGCGCCGGTGGTGCGCTCCGGAAGGCCACGCTGTTGGGCGATATCTGTGCAGGCTGCGTAAAGTCGCTCTGTCTCTTGGACGCGTCGCAGCTGCGTTCTCGCCTGATGGTAATGCGCCCTCAGGCAGTATCTGAGCCACGGGCGCGCGTCGGCCTCCGGGTGCCATTTGCCTTGACTGACCTCTCCCAGCACCTGGTAGTAGCTCTCGGTGTTGCGGCCGAGATACTCCTCGATGCTTGAGAAGACTGGTGCCCGGATCTCCTCGCGAGCGAGCACCAGCGTCTGTAGGGCACGTGCCATGCGGCCATTGCCATCCCTGAACGGATGCACCATGACAAGGTTTATGTGCGCCATTGCCGCGCGGGCGAGGACGTGTGCATCGCTGTCTTCCAGCTCAGCGATCATCGCGGCAATCAGGTCAGGCACCCGCTCGAAGGGGGGTCCTTCGTACGTCTGTTCGCCCGTGGACTCCCGCACAACGTAGATCTCGCCTGGGCGCCAACGTCCGGGGTCTTTATCCAGTCGGTGCTTGAGCATCATGAAATGCAGCGACTTGAGCAGTCCGGCGTCCACCATGGCAGCTGAGTCCTGGGCAAGCTGAAGCACATAGGTCATGGCATCTCGGTAGCCAGCGAGCGCCAAGCGCGTCTCCTCATCGGCGGATAGCGTGGGCTCGCCATCGACCGCGGCGATCACATCGTCCAGGCTGGCGTCATAGCCCTCGATGCTGTTGGAGCCCTGGACGGCGCGCGCGAAAGACATGCGGCGCAGCGTGCCGTACCAGCGGCGTGGCTCGGGATTGACGTAGTTCTGCAGCTGATCACGGAGATCATCGATCGCCCCAAGCACCTCGATCTCGATCGACTGCAGTCTGGGGGTCCGATACACGGTGGTCATGATAAAAATATTCTATCATTCTATCCCAGGGCATGATGGAATATATCTATCATTTATTACCGGCAGCTCGTCCAGGTCGCGTTGCGCTTCTGGCGGTCTGTCTCAGGGTCCGTCAGTGACTACGCGGCGAGTGTCTTGGCGGTGATGACTCGCTCGCGTCCGTCGGCTGAGACGAGCACCACGGCGTAGCCCTCATCGAGCGCTCGGGTGATCTCGTGGCCGGCGTGAGAGGAGTCGGCATCTACGAAAGCTGCGTGCTCGGGGTAGGGGGAGTTGCCATCGATGGCCAGGTCGATTGCGCGGTCCATCGCCTTCGCGGTGGGCGACTCGGCGGAGTTCATGTTGCTCGCCATGCGTCGATCATCTCCTTGTGGCCGGTGCGGATTGCGGTGATCGCAGCTCGCATCCCTTCTCCAAGGGTACCGGCATGGAAGGTCTCTGCCGGCGCTTTCCCGTGGCTGGCGCTATAGCGATGCATGTCGTTGACGCCGTGCGCTCCGTCGTACACGCGCACGGTCACCTTGCCATCCTCGCTATCGACGGTAAGAATCACCGCGTAGTCCACGATCTCCCGGTGGCGCGTCGTGAACTCCACGAAGATCCGCGCGCCGATCTCGTAGTCCAGCACGTCCCTGTAGCGCTGGCTCATCCTGCCGCGACCTGCTGGTCGATAGCGATGATCGGCGGCATCAGACGCGGCGCCTCGGCCGTCCACGAATGGGCCGTGCCGGCCGGATGGTCTGCGAAGCCATCGCCGCGACTGTAAGACCCGCTTAGGATGCAAGACTCGATCTGCTGGGCCGCCCCACCCCCTCCAAAAACCCCTCCAGCGCGTCGATGCGCCGCTCCCACGCGTAGTCGCGCGCCGTCTCGACTCCCGCCTGGCCAAGGCGCGCGCGCAGCTGCGCGTCCCCGAGCACGCGCGCGAGCGCCGCACTCACGGCCCCCACGTCAGCCGCCGGCATCAGGCAGTTCTCGCCGTCGCGGCAGAAGTCGCGGTTGCCGTGCGCGTCGGTGCAGACGACGGCGCCGCCCGTGGCCATCGACTCGAGCGGCGGCAGGCAGAAGCCCTCGTGCGTGGAGGTCTGCACGAGCACGGTCGCCTGCGCCAGCAGCTCGGCCACCTGCTCGTCGCTGGGTGACTCCACGTAGCGCAGGCCCTCGTCGGGCATGCCGTCCTCGCCGCCGACCAGCTCGGGCTCGATGCCGAACAGGCACAGCTCCGGGCGCGGCTGCGGCAGCGCGCGCCAGGCGGCGATCGTCAGCGGGAGGTTCTTCAGCGGGTTGCTGCGCCCCAGCGCCAGCACCATGTCCTCGCGGCGCTGCACGTCCGGGCGCGGGGAAAAGTTCTCCAGGTCGATCCCGGGCGGGATCAACTCGGCCGACAATCCGAGCTCCCCCAGGCGCTCGTTGTTCCAGCCGGAGATCGTCATGTAGCGGAACTCCGGGCGATAGCTGTCGATGACGGCGTGGCGCACGACTTCGTCGTCGGGGTAGTAGGAGGTCTCGATGTCCTGCACGAAATACACGGGTATGCCGTGCAGCACGCTCGCGAGCCATACCGGCGCGGCGGTGTTCCACCAGGTCGCGACCTTGATCGCGTCCTGCCCGGCGAGCGCCTGCACGAGTTCGTCGTAGTCCTCGAAGCTGTGCACGGGCGCGCGCAGCGCAAACCAGTCGGGCGGCTCGCCGAGCGTGTAGAGCGCCACGTCGTGGCCACGCTCGAGCAGCCCGTTCAGGTGCTCGAAGATGTCACGGTGCCCGCCGCCCACGCCGGTGCCCTCGGTGACGTAGATGACGCGCAGCTTGCCCTCGTCGGTGTGCACGCGGCGAGCGTCGAAGAAGTCGCGCCAGCGCTCCCAGAAGACGCGCTGTGACTCGCGCTCGCGCTCGCCGACGTCGGTGCCGCGCGTGACGGACTCGTGGTGGTAGAGCGAGGCCGCCGGGAAGTACATGACGCGCAGGCCGGCCTGCCAGGCGCGCAGGCACCAGTTGACGTCCTCGTAGGCCATCGGGTAGGCCTCGTCGAGCAGACCGATCCGCTCGATGGTCGCGCGGCGCACGTACATGCAGGCGCCGGTCACGGCAAGCACCGGACCGGCCATCGCCGCGGGACCCCAGTCGGCGGGCTTGAAGCGGTAGCGGTGGTCGAACCACTCGGGCGCACCGAGGTTGCGCGCGGTGCCGGCGAACTGTATGCGCCCGTCGGGATACAGCAGGCGGGCGCCTACGATGCCGATGTCATCGCCCTGCTGGCTCGCGAACTGCAGGCACGCCAGCCAGCCGTCGCGGGCCTGCATGTCGGAGTTGAGCACGACGACGTCGCGCGTGCGGTCGGTGGCGCGCAGGCCGCGGTTGACGTTGGCGGCGAAGCCGCGGTTGTCGGTGCCCGCGAGGACCTCGATGCCGGCGATGGCGCGCAGCGCGGCCACGTGCTCGGGGCCGCTGGCGTCGTCGGCGACGAACACGCGCGCCATGCCGGCGGGCACGGTCTTGCGGATGCTCGCGACGAGCGTTGCGACGCGCTCGGAGTCCTGAAAGCTCGGGATCACTATGTCGACGGGCCGGCCGTGCTCGCGGTACCAGGCGAGCGAGCGGCGGTAGGAATCCTCGCTGCCGCGCCCCTTCACGTGCAGGCGGTGGCGCAGCGGCGTGAAGCGCAGCGGCCAGGTGAGCGCGCGGAAGAGCAGCGCGCGCCAGCCGTGGTACTGGTAGGTCAGGTAGATGCGCCGGCGCAGCGTAAGCGGCTTGAGATGGTCGTTCACGTGGGAGTTCACTGGTCGAGGTTGAGGCGTTGGTCGAGGTCGAGGCACTGGTCGAGGTCGAGGTCGAGCGGCGCGAAGCCAGAGCGACCCTCCAGCGACAGCCGCCGCCGCAGGCCCGGCGGGAGCCGGTCGGCGCGCGAGCCGAGCAGGGCGCCGGCGAGACGCAGCACATTGTGCCTGCTGGGCGCGCCGCGCAGCTCTCTGGCCAGGCGTCGCGGGCCGGCGGGCTGGCGCCAGCCGTAGACCTCGCGCAGGCCGCGCCACTCGTCAAAGGCGCGGCGCAGCTGCTGCGCGGGGGTGTAGTCGTGCGAGTGCAGAACGGCGGCCGCAGGCACGTAGGCCTTGGCGTAGCCCTTGCGCAGCAGGTCGAGCGCGAGCAGGCGATCCTCGGCGTAGGGCACCTGGCGAAACGGCGCGCGCTGCCAGGCGCTGCGCGCGATGCAGGCGTTGGCGTCGGTGAAGAAGCCGCGCCTGCCCACCAGCTCCCAGTCGTTCTGGCGCACGAGTTCGCCGGCGCCGAGCGAGCGCTCGCGCTCGTCAAGGCGCTCCACGCGCGGGCGCCCGTCGGGGGCGAGCGATGCAAACCATCCCTGCAGCTCCCGCGCGACCGCCGGCGAGGCACCCGGGCGGGGAGCGTAGGGCCCGAAGACGAGACCGACGTCCTCGGCGAGCGCGAAGCCGCCAAGCAGCTCCTCCAGCCAGCGCTCGCCGGCGGGCTCGGCGTCCTGGCTGAGGAGCGCCACGTGGGCGCCGCGCGCCTCGCTCATCAGCAGGTTGCGCGTGCCGCCGTGGCTGAACTCGCGCGGGGCGATCTGCAGGACGCGCGCGCCGTAGTCGCGCGCGAGCGCGACCGACTGGTCGCGCGAGCCGGAGTCGCAGACCAGCAGCTCGTGCGCGGTCGTCTGGCGCGCGAGCGCCGCGAGCGTGCGCTCCAGCAGCGAGCCGCCGTCGCGCACGGGGATCGCCACGCTGACGGTGGTGGCGGCCATGGCAGCGGCGGTCGCCGTGGCGGCGGTGGTCGCCGCGGCATCGGCGCCGAAGCCGCGCGGCGCGCTCACGGCCTGACCAGCTCCACCCAGTCGGCTTCGTGCCCGCAGAGCGTCCGCCAGCGGCTCAGCGGCAGCGTCGTCAGACGCTCGGGTTCGTCGCGCTGCAATGCCACGGCGCCGAAGGTGCCGACGCCGAATTCGCCCGGCCCGAAGTGCCGGCGGCCGGGGTGCTTGTAGACGCGCAGCGTGTGCTTGCCGGGCGCCAGCGATACGGTCGCGGCCTGCAGCCACTCGCCGGGGGAGTTGCTGCCGCTGACCCAGCCCACCGAGCGGCCGTCTACGAAGACCTGCAGCGGCCGGGGGAAGTCGCCCTGCACCCACACCTTGTAAAGGGCACGGCCACCGCCGCTCGGACGGCCGCCGCCGCTCGACGAGCCGCCGCCGCGCGGCACTGGAGCGCCGCTGACGGCGCGGCCGCGGACATCGACGGTCCCCTCGGCGTGGCCGGGCGTGGTGGTGCTGACGAGGCCGGCCTGCACCGGGTTGACGACCCAGCCGGCCGAGAGCGTCGGGTCGGAGGTGGGGTTGAACCAGGAGACTTCCGGCGCGTGCGCCACGAGCAGCTCGCTGCCGCGCGGCGCCTTGGCGACGATCGGCGCGAGCAGCGGGCAGGCGATGGTTTCG
The DNA here is from genome assembly GCA_963715515.1 of uncultured Solirubrobacterales bacterium. Taxonomy (GTDB): domain Bacteria; phylum Actinomycetota; class Thermoleophilia; order Solirubrobacterales; family Solirubrobacteraceae; genus Palsa-744. The sequence continues at coordinate 1,786,777 of OY970249.1, read as the reverse complement.
GAGGGCGAATAGATCTGCTGGAGCGGCAGATGTTCGAGCACCTGCGGGCGCGCTTCGCGGCGCCAGCCTAGGTAGTAGGCGTTTTCGTAGACCAGCCGATAGTTCGCGGGCGGACGGCTGGCGGCGGGGGAGCGCCGCGTGACGATGATCGGCCAGCGCTCGACGAATCCCAGAAGCTCCTGGTCGAGGTCGAAGTAGTGGCCGTAGAAGTAGGTCGGCGAGCGCAGCTCGACCTGCGCCGGGGTGAGGGCCTCGAAGGGAGCGCTGATGAGCGCTTCGTCGGCGAGCAGCTTGGCGTACTCGTCGAACTCGTTCCAGAGCACGAGGCCCTGCCCGGCGAAGTGATGGCCGACCTGGCGGATCGCTTCCATGCGCGCGGTGGGCGCGACGCGGTCGTGGCTGTAGGCGAGCACGTCGGAGGCGAGCACGCAGAGGCTCAGGCCGGCGCCGAGGAGCAGGGCGAGCGGTGGCGCGAGGCGCCCGCGCACGCCGGCGCGGCGGCGCACGCCGGCCATGGCGGCGAGGCCGACGAGCGCGACGAGCACGACGGCGGGGCTGGCGATCGCGAGCAGCTTGCCCTGCGCGTAGGGGCTGACGCGCGGCATGACGATCGCCAGCACGAGCGCCATCGTGCCGAGCATCAGAAGCGGGCCGAGCTCGCGGCGGCGCAGCGCCCAGAGGAGGGTGGGCGCGAGCAGCACGACGATCGCGGCCGTCGCGAGGGCGGTGAGCGTGGCGGCGTGCGGGTGGACGACGGGCAGGCGGTATTCGCCGGACAGCCAGACGCCGCTGACCTGGCTGAGCGGGAGCGCGCGCAGGAGCTGGCCGAACTGGATGGCGCCGACGCCGGTGGAGCCCTGCCCGGCGGAGGCGACGTGGAAGAAGGTGCGGAGCGTCAACAGCGAGGGGATCGCGAGCAGGGCCGTCAGTCCCCCGCACAGCGCCAGCGGACCGGCCCAGCGCAGCGAGGGCGCGCGCCGGTAGACGACGATGACGCCAAGGCCGGCGAACAGTACGAGCGCCCCCAGATAGGGGATGGCGACGGCGTTGTAGACGGCCAGCGACGCGGCAGCGGCGACGGCGAGGAGGACGGCGCCGGCGTAGGGGCGCGCGAGCTGCACGGCGGCGCGGACGAGGGCGGCGGCGGCACAGATGGTGGCGAGCAGCCCGATCTCCTTGATGCCGCCCTGCAGCGCGTACTGATAGGTGAGGCTGGCGGCGACGGCGACGAAGGCGACGAGCGCAGCGCGGCGGGCGCTGAGGAGACCGTCGAGCAGCACGGCGAGCGCGACGGCGGCGAGCGCGGCGAGGCCCGAGATGAAGCCCTGGTAGAGCACGGCTACGGAGGTCTGGGTGATGCCGCTGAGGGTCCCGAGGAGCGCCTGCGTGCCGAGCGGGTAGCCGGTGGCGATGTAGGCTTGCAGGAATTCGTGTTCGCTGGACTGGGGGATGTTGCCGAGGAGCGTGCCGAAGCCCTTGATGTGGTTGGCGAGGATCATCTCGAAGGCGGAGTCGCCGACGAAGTCATAGCCCGACCAGGTCCAGTGACCGTGGGCGATGACGGGGAACAGGTAGAGCACGTAGGCGGCGAGCCCGGCGGCGCCGGGCCAGCCGGGATTCAGGCGCGCGCGCAGGCCGCCGCGCGCGAAGAGGAGGCCGCCAAGGACGAGCACGGCGAGCAGCGTGATCGCGAGCCAGTCGCCTACGCCGGCGGCGTAGCCGGGGAGGATGACGACGAGCGAGACGCAGAGACCGAGCGGCAGGAGCAGTCCGTTGGCGAGGCGCAGGCGCAAAAGGCGCTCGAGCGCGAGGCCGCAGCCGAGGCAGACGAGCCACATCGTCGCGGCCACCCCGAGGGTGCCCATGAGGTAGTAGGACACGGCAGGCCCTAGGCCTGGGAGTCGCGCCGCAGCCCGAGGATCGAGAGCAGGAAGGAGGAGAAGAAGATCTGAATGCCGACGATCAGGAGCGAGGCGGAGATGACGGCGAGGCGTTCGTCGGCGAGCGAGCCGAGGCCGTGGGCGATCCAGGTGGCGACGATCGTGGCGCCCATGGCAACGCCAGCGAGCATGAAGAGGCCACCGAGCAGCAGTCCGTGCTCGAGGCGCAGGCGCGCGCGCATGCGGTCGAACCAGGGATCGCGGTCGCCCATGAAGTAGGTGCCGTAGGCGTGCGCGCAGAGGCCGAGCGCGACGACTTGCGTGCCGACGATCATCAGGAGCGAGCCGCCGATGAGCGCGTGGATGCCCCACGAACGCCCGGCCACTTCGAGGCCGCCGCCGACGAGCGCGAGGATGAGGGCGCCCAGCGAGGCGAGTAGCGCGCCGGGCACGATGAAGAGGTGCGTGGGCGAGTGGACGAGCAGGAAACGCAGATGGCGCCAGCCGTCGCGGAAGCTGGAGAGCTTGCTCTCGCCGCCGCGCGGGTGGTACTCGATCGGGAACTCGGCGATGCGCAGCTTCTCTTTGCTCGCGCGGATGACCATCTCCGAGGCGAACTCCATGCCGGTGGTGCGCAGGTCAAGGCGCTCGAGGACGTCGCGGCGCACGGCGCGCATGCCGCAGTGCGCGTCGTTGACGCCGGTGCGGAAGAAGAGGTTCAGGAGACCCGTGAGCAGGGGGTTGCCGACGTAGCGGTGCAGCCAGGGCATGGCGCCGGGCTGGATGTTGTCCATGCGGTCGCCGATCGCCATCTCGGCGCCCGCTTGCAGCGCGGCGACGAAGCGCGGGATCTCGTTGAAGTCGTACGTCAAATCGGCGTCGGCCATGACGATGTACTGGCCGCGCGAGGCGGCGAAGCCGGCGAGGTAGGCGCTGCCGTAGCCGCGGCGCGGCTCCTCCACGACCTTTGCGCCGGCGGCGCGGGCGAGCGCGGCGGAGTCGTCGAGCGAGCCGTTGTCGGCGACGACGACCTCGCCGAGGACGCCCATCGCAGCGATGGCGTGGAGCGCGGCGGTGACGCACTGCTCGATGTTGGCGGCCTCGTTGAGACAGGGAATGACGACCGACACGAGCGGCGCCGAGGCGGAGGCGGGGGGACGCTGGCCGTCGTCGCCGACCGTGGGGAGTGTCTGCTGGACTGTGCTCATATCTCCGTGCCGTAGGCGCCGGCCTCGCGGTGGAGGGCGCGGCGCGGCAACCGATGTAACCCGCCACACAGGGAAAAGTGGCGCAATTCGAAGGCCCGATCGTAGCGCAAGGCCCCCCGGAAACTGGCCAGGCGGGATGCAGGAGCCTGGCCACGCGGGATGCAGTAGCCGCGCGAGCGGCACGAGTCGATCGTTGGGTCCGCCGGAGTCGGCCGACCGATGCCCGCCGACGCGGCGGATTGAGGTTCGCCGGGTCGGCCCGGCCGAGCGGCGCGCGTCTCTTGCAATACGCTCGCGTGCGTGAAGATCTGTCTGGTCTACGACTGCCTTTTCCCGCACACGGTGGGCGGCGCGGAGCGCTGGTATCGCGACCTGGCCGAGCGGCTGGTGCAGGAGGGGCACGAGGTGACGTATCTGACGCTGCGCCAGTGGCCGCGCGGCGAGCGCGCGCAGATCGACGCGCGCGTGCGCGTCGTGACGGGCGGGCCGCGCATGGGCCTGTATACGGAGAGCGGCCGCCGGCGCATCCTGCCGCCGCTGACGTTCGGCGCGGGCGTGCTGTGGCATCTGCTGCGCCACGGACGGCGCTATGACGTCGTGCACACGTGCTCTTTCCCGTACTTCCCGCTGCTGGCGGCGGCGGCGGTGCGGCCGCTGCGCGGCTATGGCCTGGTGGTGGACTGGTTCGAGGTGTGGTCGCGCGAGTACTGGCACGACTACCTTGGCGGCGTCGCGGGACGCGTGGGCGCGGCGGTGCAGCGCGCGTGTGCATCGGTGCCCCAGCGCGCCTTCTGTTTCTCGGAGCTTCATGCGAGACGTTTGGAGGGGGAGGGGTTGGGTGGTCCGCGCACGATCCTCCGTGGGCTTTATGCAGGGTCAACCGAGCCTGCGATCCCGAGGACGGCCGATCCGCTGGTGGTCTTCGCCGGGCGTCTGATCCCCGAGAAGCGCGCGCCGCTGGGCGTGGCGGCGGTGGCCTTGGCGGCCCAGCGCATAGAGGGCCTGCGGGCGGTCTTCTACGGCGAGGGCCCCGAGCTGGAGGCGCTGCGGGAGGCAATCCGGCGGCATGGCGTGGGCCCGGTGGGCGGCGACGGTGCGACGGGTGTGGAGAGTTCGGAGACGAGCACGAACCGCTCGCGCGCGGGCGTGGACGGTACGCAGGCAGGTGTGGATGGCACGAGGGCAGGCGTGGGCGGTACGCAGGCCAGCGTGGAGGGCACGAGGGCGATTGTCGAGGCCCCGGGGTTCGCGGCGGGCGATGTGCTGGAGCGCGATATGCGCCGCGCGCTCTGCATGCTGCTGCCGTCGCAGCGCGAGGGCTATGGCCTGGTCGTGGTCGAGGCGGCGGCGCGGGCGACGCCGAGCGTGCTGGTTGACGGTCCGGACAATGCCGCCGTGGAGCTGGTCGCGCAGGGCGTCAACGGCGTGGTCGCGGCGCACGACAGCGCGGAGGCCATCGCGGATGCGATCGTGGAGGTCTGGCAGCGGGGGCTGGCGCTGCGCGAGAGCACGGCGCGGTGGTTCGCGGAGAACGCCGAGGCGCTGTCGCTGGAGTCCTCGCTGCGGGCGGTGCTGGAGAGCTACTGCGTCTAGCGCGCCGGCAGGGCGGTCCAGACAGAGGGCACCTCAGCGCAGCCCAGCGCGCGCGCGTAGGTCGCGAGCATGCCGCGCGCGGTGCGCTCCCACGTGAACTCGCGTGCGCGCGCGCGGCCGCGCGCGATCAGGCGCTCGCGCAGCGCGCCGTCGTCGAGCAGCCGTACGAGGGCCTGCGCGATGGCGTGGTCGTTGTTGGGGTCGAACAGCAGCGCGGCATCGCCGGCGACCTCGGGCAGCGAGGAGGCATTGCTGCAGGCGACGGGCACGCCGCGCGCCATCGCCTCCAGCACGGGCAGCCCGAAGCCCTCGTAGAGCGAGGGGAAGACGAAGGCGTCGGCGAGCGCCCATAGCCCCTCAAGCTCCTCGGGCGAGAGCCATGCCTGGAAGCGCACGTTCCCGGCGACGCCGCGCGCGGCGGCAAGCTCGCGCAGCTCGCGCTCGTGCTGCGTGGGGTAGCCCGGCAGCACGAGCACCGGCCGGCGCTCCGCGGGCAGCATGGCCAGGGCGCGGATGAGCGCCGCGAGGTTCTTGTGCGGGCGCTTGGCCGACAGGCTGAGCAGGACGTGATGCTCGCCGAGCCCCAGCCGTTCGCGCACCTGCGCGGCCGGCGCCGGCGCGTGGCGGCGCGGCGTGCCGAGGCCCAGCGGCACGACGTCGATCCGCTCCGGCGGGGTACCCAGCCGCTCGATGAGATCCTGCCGGGTGCTCTCGGCGTCGACGGTCACGCGATGAGCGCGCCGCACGGAGAGCGGCACGAGCACGCGCATCCCCAGGTCGCGCAGCCCGGCGTGCGTCTCGGGAAAGCGTGCGTAGATCAGGTCGTGGACGGTGACCACGCGCTTGAAGGGCCCCCAGGCGGGCGCGATCGAGGCGAGGCTGTGCAGCAGGTCGACGCGCCGGCGGGCGGCCATCGGCGGGAGCAGCGCCTGGTCGCCGACGACCCACTGCGGGCGGCTCGTCGCATTGACCGGGACGGTGACCGCGGGCACGACCGCCCCACCCTGCACGACCTTCCCACCTGGACCGGCCGACCCACCCTGCATGATCTCTCCACCCGAACCCGCCTCCCCCCAAGATCCCCCGCCAGCGGCCGCCTTCCCCCAAGGCCCCCCGCCAGCGGCGGCGGCCTCGCGGTTGATGAACGCCGTGAACCTGATGCCCGGCGCGACCCTGACCAGCTCTGGCAGGAGCTCGCGCGCGACGACCTCCATCCCGCCGGTCTCGCCGGGCACGAGGTAGATCAGGTTGAGGCCGACGTGCACCGGGCTGGAATGTAAAGGGCGAGAGGCCAACGGGAGAGGAACTGGGATGTTCGATCGGATCGAGGAGGGCCGGGTGGCGGATGTTCTGTCTGATCGGAGAGGGCGGGGGAAGATACTCTATTTTTTATTAAGTGTGCGATAGTATCTATGCAGTATATACATTTGCAACCATAGTAGAAAAATAGACAATCATCGCCGGCCCGGCCGATGCAAGCACTCTCGCAACACTCCGCACAACCACCTCCCAGCCATCCCGACAATCTCCCCAAATACTCCCGGCAACACCCCCCTCCCAACCCACCCGGCAACCCCTCACCTCTCCCAACCCTCCGGCAACCCACCCTCCCAACCCTCCAGGCAACCTCCCGTGCGAGCGCTCTCACTCCGAACGCTAGCCTTGCCTAGGCGACACCTATGAACGCTTCCACTCCGATCGCCTCCGCGCCGCTCGCTCCAGTGCAGCCCGCCGCCCCGAGCGAGCGCCGCCAGCCGATCTGCATCGGCATCGACGCGCGCGCTGCCGTCGAGGTGCCGGCCGGTCGCGGCCGCGTGGTGCGCGAGCTGCTGCGCACGCTCGCCGAGCGCGCCGACGAGAACCGCTACCTGCTCTATGCCCGCGAGGCGTGGACCGATGTGGCGCTCGACGAGCGCTTCCAGTGGCGTCTCCTCGATGCCCGCGACCCCTGGTGGCACCTGCGCGCGGCGCGCGCCGCCAACCGCGCGTGCGATGTCTTCCTCTCCAGCAACTCCTACCTCACGACCCGCTTCCTGCGCATCCCCTCGGTTCCGATCGTCTATGACCTCGCCACCTTCGAGCCCGGCATGCGCCCCAACCGCCGCTCGCGCGTCATCGAGCGCCTGACGCTCGGCCCCGCGGTGCGCCGTTCGGCTGCGCTGCTCGCGATCTCACAGGCAACGGCCGAGGCCCTGATCGGCCGCTTCCCCGGCGCGTCGTCGCGCACGATCGTCGCGCCCCTGGGCGTGGCGCCGGGATTGAACGGCGCGGCCAACCCTCCCCTCAACCAAATCGAGGACGCTCGCCTACCGCCTGCCGGCTTCGTGCTCGCCGTCGGCACGCTCGAGCCCCGCAAAAACCTCCCCCGCCTCGTGGCGGCCTACACGGCGATGGACCGCGAGCTTCAGGCCCGCCACCCGCTCGTCGTCGTCGGCGCGCTCGGCTGGGACACCACGGGCACGCTGCAGGCGCTGCAGTCGCTCGGCGAGCGCTGCCAGATGCTCGGCTACGTCTCCGACGAGACACTTGCCGAGCTGTATCGTCGCTGCGACGTCTTCTGCTATCCGTCGCTCGGCGAGGGCTTCGGACTGCCCGTGCTCGAGGCCATGGCGGCGGGCGCCACGGTGCTGACATCCAACGTCTCCTCACTGCCCGAGGTCGGCGGCGAGGCCGTCGCCTACGCCGACCCCCTGCGGGTCGAGGAGATCGCAGCACAACTGCAGTCGCTGCTGCGCGACGACGCCCGCCGCGCCGAGCTTTCGCGGCGCGCGCGCGAGCGCGCCGATGAGTTCTCCTGGGACGCCTTCGCCGAGGTCGTGCTCGGCGCGTTGGAGCGAGTCGCCGCGCCCGCACGAGCCAACTGATCGCGCGCAGCGTCGCAGCAGCGACTCAGACGAGCACGCGCCGGCGAAAGCTGCGCAGCCCAAACGTCAGGAAGACCGCGCAGAAGCCAAGCAGCACCGGATAGACGATGTAGAGGTGCATGTGCGAGGCCTGCGTGAGCCCCGCGCGCATGCCCTCGGCGACGTAGATCAGCGGGTTCACGAGCACCACGATCTGCAGCCAGTGAATCCCGCCGACCTTCACCGGCGCGAGCTTCGTCCACTGGTAGTAGGTCCCGCCGAGGAACGTCAGCGGCAGCACCACGAAGCCGAACATCAGCCCGATGTTGCGCGGCTCGAAGGTCGAGCCGAGCAGCAGCCCGAGCGAGGTCATCGCGACGCACGCCAGCGGTATCAGCGTCAGCACGATCGCCCAGTTGACCGTCAGGTGCGCGTGAATGCCGTGCGCATGGATGACCGCGGCGATCGGGAAGACGAGCACGGCCGCCAGCAATCCCTGCACGGCGCCCGAGAGCACCTTGGCGAGCGCGACCAGCCAGATCGGGCACGGCGCCTGCACGCGGTCCTCGATCTCGCGCGTGTAGCCGAACTCCGTCGACATCGGCAGCGCCACCGCCTGGATTCCCTGGAACATGATCGAGATCGCCACCACGCCCGGCACCAGCACCGTCGCAAAGGCCGACTCCGCCGCGATCCCATGGCCCCCGCCGACCCCCTGCCCGATCGTCGGGAAGACATAGAGGAAGACGAACACCAGCAGGAACGGCTGGATCAGCGTGCGCGCCACGAATTCGCCGAAGTTCTTCTTCAGCACCACCAGATCGCGCAGGATCAGCGCCCGCAGCGCCGCAATGCTCGCCGACGTCGCCGTGCGCGTCGGCTCGACGGCAATCGGCCGCGAAGCCGCGGCCGCGGCCTCGCTGGCGGTGGTGGCGGCTGTGCCGGCAGCGGTGGTCATTCGCGCAGCTCCTTCCCGGTCAAGTTGATGAAGACGGTCTCGAGCGTCGGCTCTGTAACCGACAGGTCTACCAGCTCGAAGCCGCCCTGCTCCGCGGCGGCCACCACGCGCGGCACGATCCGTTCGGCGCCCTCCACGTGCAGCTCGACGCCACCCTCAATGACGCGCGTGCGCGTCACGCCGACTACATCGCGCTCGAGCGCCGCCGCCAGCGCGCCGCCCTCACCGCTGGCCTTCACCGTCACGATCGTGTCGGCCCCCACCGAGCGCTTCAGCTCGGCGGGCGTGTCGAGCGCCAGGATCTTGCCGTGATCCATGATCGCCACGCGATTGCAGAGCTGGTCGGCCTCCTCCATGTAGTGCGTCAGCAGCATGATCGTCTGCCCGGCGGCATGCAGCTCGCCAAGGATCTCCCACAGCGCCAGCCGGCTCTGCGGATCGAGACCTGCCGTGGGCTCGTCGAGGAACAGCACGGCCGGCCGGTGGAAGATCGCCCGCGCGACCATCAGCCGCTGCGCCATCCCGCCTGAGAGCGCAAAGACCGACGCCTTCGCCCACTTCGTCAGGTGGAACTGCCCGAGCAGTCGGTCCGCCGTCTGGCGCGACTCCGCCGCGCCGATCCCAAAGAGGCGGCCATGGAAGTAAAGGTTCTCCCACACCGTCAGCTGGCGATCGAGCGTGTTCTGCTGCGAGACCACCCCGATCAGCTGCTTGGCCAGTGCCGGCTGCGCGACGACGTTGACCGAGCCCACATGGGCGCTCCCGCCAGTCGGAACCACGCGCGTCGTAAGCATCCCCGCCGTCGTCGTCTTGCCGGCCCCATTGGGCCCCAACAGCCCGAATATCTCTCCCGCGCAAACGCTGAGCGTCAAGCCGTCGACAGCCGAGAAGTCCGCGCCCGGATAGACCTTGCTCAGCTCGACCGTGCGTATGACCGCCGTATTCGAATCGCTGCTCATCGCCTCCATTCTCCAGGAAATACCAGCTCGCCCGTCGAGCCGCGCTCTTCGCAGCCGTCCGCCCCGCTCGTCGCAGCCATCGAGCCGCGCTCTTCGAGCAGGTTGCTCTTGCGGTTTGCCTGCCGCTTGTTTGGAGCTTTGTACACCGCGGTAAACCGTCTCCATGCTGGTGTCGATGAAGGCCGCGGGCCACGCGGCCGTTGTCTGCTTGGCGCTGCTGGCGTCTGCCGCCCTCGCGATGCTGCTCGGCGCATGTGGCCGCTCGACATCGCTGGCGCAGCTGCCGGCCCATTCATCGGCAGCATCGGCGGCCGTCACGGTGCGACAGGCGCCAGCACGAGCGCCAGCACGAGCGCGGCATCCTCACCGCAGTCGCATCGACGAGATCGTCAGAGCCGCGAAGGAGATCTACCACTCCGAGACCAACGGACCGAAGCTCCACCTGGAGCTGCGGCGCATCGCCCGCAACGGCATCCTGCTGGACGCCCTCAGCAAGGGCGACGTCGCCGGCGCCCTGGCCGCGGCCGAGGCCCAGCTGCAATTCCCCCTCAACCACTTCGCTCACCTCACGCGCATCAGCGTCGTCCGCGGATCGCGCGTGCTGCTCAACGCCACGATCAACAGCGACGGCGTATTCGTAGTCGCCCCCGCAACGCACCTCCTGCGCCTGCACCGCCGCACGTTGGGCACGCTGCTGGTGTCGATCCAGGACGTCACCGGCTTCGTGAAGCTCACGCACAGGAATACGGGCGCCGAGGTCGTTGCTCGCGGCGCGAGCGGCCGCGTGCGCACGACGCTCGGCGCCGCCGCCCACGTTCGCCTGCCCAGCTCCGGGCAGCTCACGATCGCCGGCAACCGCTACCTGGTGAGATCCTTCTCCGAGATCGCCTGGGGCAATGAACCCACCGGCAACGAACCGCTCACGGTCTGGATACTCGCGCGCGTCTAAGCACAGCGTAGTTCCTCACGGGCGTCGCGGGCGCGCCCACGAGTCGCATCCTCACGCGCTCACAGGCCACACATCCTCGCGCGCCCACGGGTCGCGTGGACCCGCTCAGTACCATGAGCTAAACGGTGACTTTCTAAGCACCCCGCCCGCGGAGCACGCCACCGCGGCGGCAGGCCCAGTGCCGGCGACTTCCTCTGCGGGACGCGCCGGACCTTCACGAACAGAACAGAGGAGCCAGGCATGGTCGCACGCGTAGCCCTATGGTCAGCTGGACATCGTCGTACGGTGGTGATCGGCTGGCTTGTGATGCTGATCGGTGCGCTCGGACTCTCCTCTGCGCTGGGCACCAGGTTCGCCAACAACTTCTCGCTCCCCGGGACCGAATCCCAGCGCGCTGCCGACCTGCTCACGCGTGAGTTCCCCGCGCAGGCCGGCGATTCCGACCAGATCGTTCTAGCCGCGCGTCAGGGCACCGTGACCGACGCCGCGCTACGCGCGCGCGTAGCGCCGATGCTCGCCGCCGTGGCAGCGCTTCCGCACGTCACCGGCGTCGTCAGCCCATACACGGCCAAGGGTGCCCGCGCGATCTCCCCCGACGGCAAGGTCGCGTTCGCCACGGTCACCTTCGACGAGCGCGCAAACGTGCTTCCGCCGGCGGCCACCGAACGGGTCATCAAGCTCGCCGACAGCGCCGGCTCGCCGCAGCTGCAGGTGGCGCTGGGCGGTCAGGCGATCGAACAGGTGCAGAAGCCCTCATTCGGCGCCGCGACGGCCATCGGTCTGCTCGCGGCCATGATCGTGCTGTTCATCACCTTCGGCTCGCTGATCGGCATGGGTCTGCCGATCGTCACCGCGCTGCTTGGCCTCGGGACCGGCATCGGCCTGGCCGGACTCGCCTCGAACTTCATCGACGTGCCCAGCTTCGCCACCGAGCTCGCGGCCATGATCGGCCTGGGGGTTGGCATCGACTACGCGCTGTTCGTCGTCACGCGCTTTCGCGAGAGCTATCTCCTCGACGGCGATCTCCAGGGCGCGATCGCCATGGCGATGGATACCGCAGGGCGTGCCGTGCTGTTCGCCGGCACAACCGTGATCATCGCCCTCCTGGGCCAGTTCACGCTGGGCGTCGAGTTCCTCTACGGCCTGGCGGTTACCTCCGCGCTCGCCGTGCTCATGACGATGCTCGCCGCCCTCACCGTCCTGCCGGCGTTCCTCGCGCGGTTCGGCGAGCGCATCGGACAGCGTCCCGGCGCGCGACGGCGTGGCCGGCGGGCGAGCGCTGCGCATGCTGCCAGTGCCGCGACTGTCGCGACCGCCGCAAGTACTGCGACTTCCGCGACTGCCCCGCCTGCCGCAATGGCCGCAACCGCCGCTGGCGATGCGCCGACGGCGAGCGATACGCAAACCGGTTTCTGGCAGCGCTGGTCGGCGCTCATCGAGCGTCACCCTTGGCAGGGCGCAATCGCGGGCATGGCGATCATGCTCACCCTCTGCGCTCCCGCGCTCGCGCTGCGTCTGGGCAACAGCGACGCCGGCAATAACCCCCCCGGCCAGACCACCCGACAGGCCTACGATCTGCTCGCCAAGGGCTTTGGCCCCGGGTTCAACGGTCCGCTCCAGGTGGTCGCAAGCCTGCCCCAACCGAACGACACGGCCGTGCTCACGAGCATCGCCAGCACGCTGCGCGCAACCAGCGGCGTCGCCTCGGTATCGGCGCCTCGCCTCAGCCCACAGGGCACGACGGCCGTGTTCAACGTCTATCCGCACTCGGCGCCGCAGGCGCTGGCGACCACCGAACTCGTGAGCACGCTGCGCGAACACGTGCTTCCGCCGCTCGCCGCCAGCACCACCACGACGCTGCTTGTCGGCGGCACGAACGCCACCACGATCGACTTCACCAATGTGCTCTCCAACAAGCTGCCGCTGTTTGTCGGCGTCGTCGTGCTCCTCTCGGCGCTGCTCCTGCTCGTGGTCTTCCGATCTCTGGTCATACCGCTGCAGGCGGCATTCATGAACCTCCTCTCGATCGGCGCCTCGCTCGGCGTGGTCGTCGCGATCTTCCAGTGGGGCTGGCTCGGCAGCATCTTCAACGTGAAGGGCGCCCCAATCCAGGCGTTCATCCCGGTGATGCTCTTTGCGATCGTCTTCGGCCTCTCGATGGACTACGAGGTGTTCCTCATCTCGCGCATCCACGAGGAGTGGACAAACAGACGCGACCCACAGCAGGCCGTCCGCCATGGCCTCGCCTCGACCGGACGCGTGATCACCGCCGCGGCCACGATCATGATCTGCGTCTTTCTCTCCTTCGTCGTCAGCGGCGAACGAGTTCTCGAGCTTTTCGGCATAAGCCTCGCGAGCGCCGTGTTCCTCGACGCGTTCGTCGTCCGCAGCCTGCTGCTGCCATCCGTGCTGCAACTCCTCGGGCGGCGCACATGGGCGCTCCCCAGCTGGCTGGATACACGGCTGCCCCACATCGCGATCGACCGTGAGCGGCGCACGCTCGAGCCGGCCTTTGACGAGGGCGCCTGACAGAACGCCGCGAGGAGCGCGCTACCTGCGGCGCGCCGCTGCGTCGAGCGCGAGATTGCCCAGCCGGCGTCGGTCGGGTTGATCGTCCTGCCGGGTGCCACGATCTCGTCAATGCGATCGAGCAGCGCCGTGTCGAGCTGCACGTCTGCGGCGCCGAGCTGGGACTCGAGCTGCTCCATCGTGCGCGGACCGATGATCGCCGCCGTCACCGCCGGGTGACGGATGACGAACGCAAGCGCCATGTGTATCAGCGAGATGCCCGACTCCTCCGCCACGCGCGCGAGCGCGTCTGCGGCCTCGAGCTTGGCCTGATTGGCCGCAAGCGAGAGGTCATAGCGCTGTGGGATCATCGCCGCGCGCCGTGACGTCAGATCGTCGGCCCCCTTGCGCCAGCGCCCCGACAGCCAGCCGCCCGCCAAGGGGCTCCAGGGGATGACCCCCATATCGTATTCCCGACAGGTCGGCAGCACATCGGCCTCGATCCCGCGTGCCAGGATCGAGTAGGGGGGCTGCTCGCAGACGAAGCGCCGATGGCCACCCTCACGGGCGACCCACTGAGCCCTGACGATCTGCACCGCCGGGTAGGTCGAGGAGCCGATATAGCGCACCTTGCCCTGCGCCACCAGGTCGGAGAGCGCGCCAAGCGTCTCCTCGTGGTCGGTCCACGGGTCCCAGCGATGCACCTGATAGAGGTCTATCCAATCGGTCTGCAATCGCTTGAGCGACGCCTCCACCTCGCGCATGATCCAGCGCCGCGAGTTGCCAGCCTGATTGGGATCGTCGCCCATCGTGCCATGGAACTTCGTCGCCAGCACGACGTTCTCGCGCCGCCCGCCGCTGAGCGCCTTGCCGACGATCTGCTCGGACTCGCCGCGCGAATACACGTCGGCGGTATCGATGAAGTTGATCCCCGCATCGAGCGCCCGGTGGATGATGCGGATCCCCGCGTCATGATCGGGCTCCCCCCATGCCCCAAACATCATCGCGCCGAGGCACAGTGGGCTGACGTGGACGCCTGTGCGTCCGAGCGTTCGCTGCTCCATGCGCACACGTTACCGTTTGCGGCGTGAGCGCCTTGGCTAACGCGACACTGCAGTCCGGCGAGTCCGCCGAGCGTGGCCGAGCGGCGCGCGGACGCACTCCGCGTGCGGCTCACGGCGACTGGACGGCGGCGTCGGCGCGACCCGATCCTGTCGCGGTGCTCAAGGCTCAGACGGCCTCGCGCGTGCAGGAGCTGGTCCCGATCAGATACGGGCGCATGCTCGTCTCGCCGTTCACCTTCTACCGCGGCGCCGCCGCCGTCATGGCAGCCGATCTCGCGGCGACGCCCGATTCGGGCATCGCCGTGCAGGCCTGCGGCGATGCTCACATCTCGAACTTCGGCGGCTTCGCGGCGCCAGACCGCAGACTCGTGTTCGGACCGAACGACTTCGACGAGACGCTGCCCGGTCCCTGGGAGTGGGACCTCAAGCGCATGGCCGCCAGCGCCGAGATCGCCGGCCGCGACATCGGACTGCCGGCAGATCGCCGAGAGTGGATCGTGAAGGCCTGCGTGCGCGAGTACCGCGAGGGGATGCGCGGCTTCGCCAACGAGAGCCATCTCGATGTCTGGTATGACCGCCTCACGGCGAGCGAACTCGTCGATCGCTTCGGCGGCAAGCTCGGCGCGAAGGGTCGCATCGTGTTCGCAAAGCCGTTCGCCAAGGCGCGTCGCAAGACGAGCCTGCGCGCGCTCAAGAAGCTCACCGAGCGCGTCAACGGCAAGCTGCGCTTTCGCAACGTCCCGCCGCTGCTGGTCCCCTTCCGCGAGCTGTTTCCGCCGAGCGACTCGCGCGACGAAACCATCTACATTCGGGAGCTGCTGGAAGAGTATGCCGCCAGCCTCGACGTCAACCGACGCTATCTCTTGCGGACATATCGCTTCGTCGACATGGCCCGCAAGGTCGTCGGCGTCGGGAGCGTCGGCACGCGCGCCTGGGTGTTCCTGCTCGTCGGTCGCGATGGCAAGGACCCGCTCGTGCTGCAGTCCAAGGAGGCGCAGCCCTCGGTGCTCGAGCCCTACCTCGGCGCGAGCGAGTTCGAGAACCACGGCGAGCGCGTCGTCCGGGGCCAGCGCATCTCGCACGCGGCCACCGACATCTTTCTCAGCTGGCAGCGCAGCGAAGGCCTCGACGGCAAGGAGCACGACTTCTACGTCCGCCAGCTCTGGGACTGGAAGGCCTCCGCCGACCTCTCGACGATGAGCAAGTCGGGTCTGCACGCCTATACGCGCGCCTGCGGATGGTCGCTCGCCCGCGCGCACGCCCGCTCCGGCGACCGGCTCGCGATCGCCGCCTACATGGGCGCCGGCCCGGCGTTCGACCAGGCGATCGCTCGCTTCTCGACGGCGTACGCCGACCAGAACGAGCGCGACTATCGGCGACTGCTCGAAGCAGTGGCCGCAGGCGAAGTTGGGGCCGAGCCTGGCGTCTGAGGTCGTCTCATGCGTAGTCTCCGTACCTGCAGATGGCGTCCACCGGTGAGAAATCCAAGTCCTCGCGCAGCAGTGCGCGTCGTGCGGCGGCCGTGCTCGTGGTCCTCGTGGTCCTCGGGTTGGTGGTGCTCGTCTTTGTCAACCCGCGGCAGTCGGAGCACGTCGCGACGGCGGCGGCGCTGAGCTGCAACGGCGCCGCCAATCTGTGCGAGCGGCGCCTGGACGAAGTCATCTTTCCGGGTACACACAACTCGTTCGCCGCCGCCGACGAACCGGGCTGGCACTTTGCCAACCAGCGCTATGGCATCGCGCGACAGCTCGACGACGGCATCCGCGCGTTGCTGATCGACGTGCACTTCGGCGTGTATGACCCGGCGCGGGGGCTCGTGCGAACCGACCTGCGTGCCGAGGGCTCCGATCGCAACAAGGTGGCCAAGCAGATCCCCGCGAGCGCGCTTCGCGTCGCCGATCGGCTTGCCGGTCGCGTGGGCATCGGAGCGCTGCATGGCACACCCGAGCCCTACCTGTGCCACACGCTGTGCGAGCTGGGAGCCGAGCCGCTGGATCAGGAGCTGAAGGTGATCGAGCAGTTCTTGAGTCAGCATCCCAACCAGGTCCTCATGGTGATCGTCGAGGGCTACGTCCCGCCGAGCACGATCGAGCAGGCCTTCGAGCGAACGGGGCTGCTGCGGTACGTCGCCACGCTCGATCGTCACGCGCCGCTGCCGACCCTCGGCACGCTCATTTCGCGCGGGCAGCGTCTCGTCGTCTTCGCCGAGGACGACGGTGGATCGCCATCCTGGTACATGCCCGCGTTCTCATTCATCCAGGACACGCCGCTCGGTGCGCGACTCCCGAACCAGCTGAGCTGCGCTCGCTTTCGCGGCGAGGCGGACAGCCCGATTCTGCTCGTGAACAACTGGATCGACACGTTCCCGCCGCAGCCGCTGCTGAACGCACCGATCGGCCGAGCCCTGGCGCTACGCCGCCGCATCACGCGCTGCGCGAGCGAGCGCAGCCGTCGAGGAGAGATCGTCGCGATGGACTTCTACCAGCAGAGCGACCTCGTGAAGGTCGCCGAACAGCTCAACGACCAGCCCGCCGGCTCTCGCTGAGTTCAGTCTGAATGAGCGGCTGACGCGGGTCCACTTCGGATCCGCCGGGCGTGAGAGCGGCGCTCAGCTTGATCGCCCTGACCGCTCCCGTGGCGCCTGCCTGCAGCGTGAAACCGAAGACGAGCAGGAAGATCCCCGGGATCAGCAGAATGCGCGACCCGAGCATCACGAGCCCCAGCCGCCCGAGGAGATATGGGGGCGTGCAGACGGTCGCGCTCAGCGCGGTGCCGAGCAGCGACGCCGTCAGCTTGTCGCGCCTGGAGCGAGGCCTCGTCATCCCGATGAGTCGCGCGGGGACGGCGACATAACAGACCATCATCACGCCGATGACGATGCTCAACGACAACGTGAACCACGGCGATACCCAGCGCGGTGTGACGGTCGTCGCGAGGGCAAGCAGGACACCGACGGTCGCGCCCGAGACGAATATCGGGGTCATGTGCCGGCGCGCCGATGCGACGGCCGGCCGGATCGTCGGCGGACGCGGCCCCGCAACCGCAAACGCGAAGACGGCGTTCAGGAAGAAGCCGGCGACGGTGATCGCCGTGATAAGCAGGCCGATCGGGATGAGGATCGGGCCGCGCAGCATGTGAAAGGACCGGCCGTGCAGCACATGGAGCCTGAGGTCGAACATCGCCAGCCAGATCCACACGGCCGGAAGGACCTGAACGAGCGTCAGCCGCCAGTTGCCCAGGAGCAGCCTGAGCCCATCGAAGAGCATCGCGAAGGCGCCGACCGTGAATGCGAGCGGCGCGAACGCGCGCCGTGAGCGGCTCAGGCTCAGAACCTTCTCGACCGCCACCTCGTCGCCGTCCTGGATGGCGTGCACGAGCTTCCCGATACCGGACGACAGGGCAGCGCGGTGCGGCCGTGGACTCACCGTCACATAGTCGCATGGCTCAAGAGCCGAGCCGCGACGGCTCAGGAGCCGCGCCGCGATGACCAAGCGCCGCGCCGCGACGGCTCAAGAGCCCAGCCGCGTAGCCGATAAGACTTCTGATGCTGCCCGATCGACAGCCTGCAGGCCGTCGGCGCGAGCGCCTGCTGCTGCGCCTCGTGCTGGCGAGCGTCCTCGCCGGCGTCGGATGTGGCGCGGCCGACGCGCAGGGGTATGTCTATTGGAGCGACAACGGCCCGGGCATTGCCTCGAACGGGAGCACACTGGGTCGCGCGAACAACGACGGCAGTGCCGTCACGCACAGTCTCCTCACCGGCGCCGGCGCGCCGGGCGGGATCGCTCTCGATGGCGAACATGTCTACTGGGCCGATACACAGCAGGCATCGATCGGCCGCGCCCACCTCGATGGCAGCGGCGCTGATGACACCTTCGTTGCGAACGCCACCGGCGGATCCGCCTCGAGCCCGGTTGACGTGGCGCTGGACGGGACATACATCTACTGGACTGACGGCGCGCGCTATATCGGCCGCGCGAAGATCGACGGTGAGGACGTCGAACCGCACTTCATCGACGCCGGCACGAACTCCTACCCCTTCGGGATCGCCGTCGTCGACGGGACCATCTACTTCACCGAGTTCTCCCAGATCCTCTCGGTGGCGGCCACCGGTGGTACGCCTACGCCGCTCGTGACTCTGCCGGCTCAATCGGCGCCGACAGCGCTGGCGGCAGCCGGCGGCTATCTCTACTGGAGTGCCCTCAATCTCGACGACCCATCGCCCTCGGGCAGCATCGGCCGCGCACTGATCGGCGGCGGCGACCTCGAAGAGAGCTTCATCCCGAACCTCCAATACCCGACCGGCGTGGCGACCGACGGCACGGAGATCTACTGGGTGGATCACACGCCGGGCCTGATCGGGCGAGCGCTGCTCGGCAGCAGCGGCGCGACCAACGTGCAGCCGAGCTTCGCGAGCGACCCCGGCGGGCCCTGGGGGGTGGCGATCAACGCGCTCGTCGATCCCACCGAGACCAGCGTTTCGTGCACGCCGTCGTCGGTTCTGAGCGGCGACCCCACGAGTTGCACGGCGACGGTCAGCGACTCAGCCTCCTCCGCGACGCCCACCGGGACCGTCGTCTTCAGCGGCAACGGCTCGACGTTCTTCTCGGGCTCATCCTCGTGCACGCTGACCGCCCTTCCGGCTGGCGGCGCATCGTGTGTCGCTGGAGCCGAGCCGCTGAACGCCGGAACGATCCCGATTGACGCGGCCTATGGCGGCGACCCCGTACACAGCGCGAGCGCGGGCAGCACGACCGTCTGCGATGGGAGCGCCGCCCAGTGCGGCGCCGGCACGGGCGGCACCGGCGGAAGTGGTGGCAGTGGCGCTGGTAGCGGCGGCAGCAGCGGCAGTGGTGGTGCTGGCAACGGCAATGGCAGCGGCAACTCGCCGGTCAAGCAGTGCGTCGTGCCGAAGCTCGCCGGCAGGACGCTCGCCCAGGCGCGCAAGCTGCTCGCGCTCGATCGGTGCGCGCTGGGCAAGGTCACGAAAACTCATACCGGACACGGGCACAAGCTCGCGTCGCTCGTCGTCGGCTCGCAGCGGCCTGCGGCCGGCCGCAGGCTCGCGCTCGGCGCCAAGGTCGCGCTCGGGCTCGGGCTGCTCGCGAGGAAGTCCTCGCGAGGTCAGCGGCGCGAGGACTTCCTCGCAACGTCAGCGGCGCAACCGATTCCGCTGGTCGTCCTGAGCCCCTGGTAGAAGTCCATTTGCAGTGCACGGCCGGAAGGACCGCGCCTGGCGAGTGGGGCGGAAGGAGCGCACCTGAGGGCCGCGGATGTCGTTGCGGAATGCGGTCCCGAACACCACGCGGCGTGCCGTCGCTCGCGCGACGATCGCATCGGCCACGGCCGCTGGATCGACTTGGTATTGCGAGTCGAGGAGGAGCTGTCGAAGTAGCTGTATCTGCCGCTGCATCGGGGTCGCCATGATCTGCATCGGCAGCTATGGCAAGGATCCGACGCTCTGCGGCCGTTTTCGAACAAGCGTTGAATCCCTGGCCGTCTAGCCCTCCGCTCGATTCAACGTGCAACTGGTGTCGGTGCAGGTGCGCTGGAGTTGACCGGCGGAGATGGTCTCGATCAGCCCGGCGATCCAGCACGTCGGGCAGCCGCGGAGTGCGACCATGCCGGCCGGTGCGAGCAGCAGCGCCGCCGGGCCGACGCTCGGAGTCAGGGCAACCGCCGAGCCGAGCAGCCCGAAGCCGATCGCTCCGCGCGTGAGGTGGCGGGGAATGGATTTGCTGGCGAGAGTGCTGCGATCGTGGTCAGGCATCATCGAAACCTCCGTCGGTGGTGTCGTTCGGTGTACTGAGCCGCGAGCGAAGCGTCTTGCGTCCGCGGTGCAGACGCGACTTCATCGCGGCACGGCTGAGCCCTAGCGTCTGAGCCGTCGCCGCTCCCGAGAGACCCTGGATGTCGCGCAGCACAAGAACGGCTCGCTGCTCAGGGGGAAGCGCCGCGACGGACTCAACGATCCGCTCGATTTCCAGGCGCGCGAGAGCCGCGTCTTCGGCGGAGGGCTCGACCGTGGCGGTTGCGATGGGTCTGCGCAGTGCGAGCCGCATTCTGCGGATGCACTCGTTGCGCACGATCTGGAACATCCACGATCCGAGCGCCGCGGCAACGCGCAGCGTCCCGATCTTGCGGTAGAGGACGATCAGCGCCTCCTGCGCCGCGTCCTCTGCATCCTCGGGCGTCGAGCAGAGCGTGTGCGCAAAGCGCTGCACGTGGGCATGCGAGCCGGAGACCAGCATGGTGATCGCGCGGGGATCGCCCTGTTGGGCAGCACTGACTACCTGCTCAGTGGGCCAGGACCAGGCGGCGCGGCTAGTCACGCGAGCGGACTCTCTTGATGAAGAAGAGGCAGCCGCAGATGACGACGGCGGCCGCGATGAGATAGACGACGATGATCATGATCAGCGTACCCCTCTGGTCGATTGAGTATCAGCACGCAGATAAGTGGTCTGCCGTCGCGAAAAGGATTCCGCGAACGCCCCGGCACGCTGCGCTGGAAAAACTTCAGAATCCAGTCAGCATGCTGAATGCAGCGTAGGGGCCCGCAGACTATGATGCCCGTCGATTTGACGCCTCGATTCGCGCGGAAGGATTCGCGCGGCGAAGAAAAAGGGACGAATGCATTCGCCACAGCAGAGCCCAGACGTCACGCCCGACGCTTCGACCGAGGAGGTGCGGGTGGCGATGGCGCTCAACGGGGGCGTCAGCCTCGCTGTGTGGATGGGCGGCTGCGCCGTCGAGCTGGATTGCGCTCGCCGAGCCCACCTCGCGCAGGCGGCGCCTGCGCCTGCGCCGGGGTCTGAGAGCGCATCGCGCGGCAACACAGCGGGCGCATCGCGCGGCAACGTCTACCAGATGCTGTGCTCGGCGCTCGATCGCGAACTCGTGATCGACATCATGAGCGGCGCGAGCGCCGGCGGCATCAATGGAGCGCTGCTGGCAGCCGCGATCAGCCAGGGCCGACGGCTCAATCCGGATTTCGTGCGCGATCGTTGGATCCAGCTTGGCGACTTCTCCAGCCTGCTGCAGCCTCTGTCCAGCCGTGAACCGCGATCGCTGATGAGCGGCGATCTGTTTCACACGAAGCTTCTCGAGACCTTCAAGGCGGTACTCGGCACCTCTGAGGACAGCGCGAGCAATGCGGCCTCGGCTTTGCCGCCGGACGAGCGGCCGGCGGCGTTTCATCCGGTGCTCGACGTGACGACCACGAATCTCGTAGGCGAGGAACGGCTGTTTCGCGACGACTGGGGTGAGACGCTTGTCGCGCGCGAGTACCGCGCCCGTTTCCGCTTCCGCGAAGTCGGCGACTACACGGCCATGAACCTGGCGAGCGCCGCGCGTGCGTCCGCCTCTTTTCCGCTTGCCTTCGAGCCATGGAAGGTGTCCGAAGACGACGCGCGTCGCCTGGCGAGGTTCCCGATGTCGCGCTGGGTGCTCGACGGAGGTCTGCTGGACAACGCGCCGATTCGGCTGGCGCTCGAAGCGATTCCCAATCGACCGGCAAGCCGGCAGGTGAGGAGGTTCGTCTGCTATGTCAACGGCGACCCTCCCGAACGCGAGCCCGAGCAGGACGGCGTGCCGCCCGAGCCCGACCTCGAGGGGGTGCTGGGTGCAATCGTCACGCTGCCGCGCAAGGCGCCGTTCGCGGACGAGCTGACGGCCATCGAAAGCGCGTCGCGTCGCTCGTCGATCAACCGCTCGGGCGAGGTTCCGCTGCTGGACATCGAACTCGACGCACTGGAGAAGACCGCCACGGGCCTGTTGCCTGTCTATCGCCGCCGGCGGCGGCTGCGCTCGCTGCTGGACGTCCTCGGCCAGCCGCAGGACGCGAAGGTGGCCTTCGAGCGGATGGACAGGGTCGGCGAGGAGCTGCCGTGGATCCCGGTCTCCCTCGATGTGCCAGCCAAGGGCACCTGGGGCTGGGGCATAGAGGTGGCGCGGCGCGTCCACCACCTGGCACTCGATCTCATCCGCTTCGCCTTGCCCGAAGGCAAGAACGAAGGCAGGCAGGCGCTGCTGCAGGCGCGCATCGACATCGACTCACGCCTGGCCGATCTCGACCGCCGGCGGACGGAGTTCAAGGCGAGTCCGTGCGTGCTCGGCACGCTCCAGGCCATCGCGAGCGATCCGCAGGCAGATGTATCGCTTGAGCTTGCATCGCTCGCCGGCTTCACGGCTCCGCGCGATGGCGCGCTCTACGACAGCGTGTACGGAACGGTGAGCACGGTCTATGACGTATCGGTGCAACTCGGCGTTCAGGATGGAGTGCCCATCGGTGAAGCTCTCTTCGGGGAGAGCTGGCTGGATTCGACGCAGCTGTCGGCAAACATGGTCGACTGCTTCCTGCGGCGCGCGCTCGCGATCGAGGTGACCCGTCGAGCGTTCACGGCGAGCGAGGTCGTAGAAGACGCGCAGGACCTGGCATTTGCCCAGCTCACACCATTTGCGCCGACACCGATTCTCTCCTCCTCACCCATGAGCGCGCCGGCGCGGCTCACGCCAAAGGAGAAACTCACGGGCGTGACGTTCGGTCACTTCGGCGCCTTCTACCGCGGCTCGTGGCGAGCCAACGACTTCATGTGGGGCCGCCTCGACGGCGCCTCGCGGATAGTGAACATGCTGCTGGAGGCGAGCCGCGCGACTGAGCTGCACGAACGTGACGGGAGCCAGCCCTGGCTGGCGATCGCCGACTCGCTGCTTGACGGAGCGGATGAGGACCGGCGCTGGTTGATCGAAGAGGTGCTCGACGACGCTGCTTGCCCGCCCGAGGAAGATCTCGGGGCACGCCTGCGCGCGGCCGTGGAGCACGACCTCATGAACGGCGACTCGGCGTTGACGCGCACGATCTGCATCCGCGCGGCCCAACTGGAGATCCTGCGCGAGGAGCTGCCGCAGTTGATCGCACAGGCCGCACAGGACGAAGCGAAGGGAAGCTCGCCCAACGCGCTCGACCTGACGGTACCGGCGGACTCAGGAGAGATGAAAGCCGCCATCGAGTCACTTCGCGAGGGCGATCCTCTACCGAGGCGGCTCGGGCTGGACACACGCGCGGAGGCCACGAGCACGCTGGCGGTCCGCACGGGCGCGCGCGCCAGCCTGGTGTCTCTCGGTGTGCTGCGCGACGGCGTGCCTCTCACGCTTCCACTGCAGATCCTCAGAGCATTTCTGCTGCCGATGGCGGGGGTCGTGGCTCAGCATTGGTACAACCGCGTGGGTGTCGTGCTCGCCTTCGTGGCCTCGGCCTGGTTCCTTGCCGCGCGGACGGTCACGACGATGAACAGGCCCGCCGACCTGGCGCACCTCTCCACACCGGAGCTGCTGGTCAGCGCGATCGCACTGCTCGTGGTGCTGGGAACGACCGCCGTGCCGGCATATCGGCTCGTGCGCGGCGATAAGACAGACTGGGCCATCCAGGGCGTGTGGGTGGCGCTGCTGCTGGGGATCGGCGTCCTCGCCACAATCGTCCTTGCCATGACCGGCCCACTGAACGTCGGCCAACTGATCGTGCAGCCCGGGGCCACGGCCGTGCCGACGATCCTCCTGGCCCCCACCGTACTCATCGTGCTCGGCATCGTGCTCGTCCCGGTGCCCTTGATCGGGTCTCAGCTGACACAACTTTTCCAGCAGGCCTGGGCCGGTGCGGCGTCATCGGTGCTGGCCTTTCTCGCCGCTGGCTGCCTGATCGGCTGGGCGCAGGCGCCGCTGCGGCACGCGTTGGCTCACGGGCAGAGCTGGCAGGTGGCCACGGCGCTCGTCGCGCTCGTGGGTGCGCCGCTCATAGCGATCGCCTTCCTGCTGCTGCGCGATCCGGCGAACCGGCTGCGGGCCGGAGAACGAGGGCGCGCGGCGGCGTAACGAGATGGTTCAGCCGATCCGCCGTTCGAGGAACTCGACGAGTGCGTGTGTGGATCGCTCGGGCTCGTCCTCCCACACGAAGTGTCCAGCCTCGCTGAGGATCGTCAGATCCGAGCCGGGAAGCTCGCTGTGAAAGCGGTGCGCCATCTGCACGCTCGCGAAGCGGTCCTGCTGCCCCCACAGGATCAGCGCCGGCACGCCGAGCCTGGCGACGCGGCCCTCGTACGGCGCGAGCTTCTCGAAGTCACCCGAGCGATACAGCTCGAGGTGCCCGAGGCGACGCTCGTCGTCGGCGAACCCCTTCCAGTACTCGCCGAGCGCCTGCTCGGTCATCCCGCTCGACACCTGCCGAAGCGCCTCCTCGAAACCCTCACGCGTATACGACCGGATCAGGCGCTCGCCGTCGCCCGGCGTGCGCATCACGTTGGCCAGGTCATGCCAGCGCCTGTCGGCGAAGAAGCCCCCGTCGGAGATGACGAGCGCGCGCAGCGAGTCTGGGTGATCGCAAGCCCAACGCAGGCCGATCATCACGCCCCAGTCGTGCATAACGAGCGCGACTGGCCCAAGCTCAAGCTCACGAACAAAACGCTCCAGCGCCTCCACGTGTCGCTCCCAGCTGCCGGGCGGGTCCGGTTCGGAGTCACCGTAGCCAGGCAGATCGGGGGCGAGCGCGCGCCAGCCCGCGTCGGCGAGGGCGGGCAGCGCGTGGCGCCACATGTAGGAGGACTCGGGATAGCCGTGCACGAGCACGGCAACGCAACCGTCCGGGTCCCCGGCCGCACGATAGGCAAGTCCGGCCGCATGCAGAGAGTCGCTCACAGCCAGGCATCTTAGGGACGGGGACGTCCGAACCGCACCTGCTTGGCAGGAAACGAGCCCACATTCCGCTGCGCGCGGAACCCACATTCCACTGCGCGGAGCCCACATTCCGCTGCGCGTAATCGTATGATCTGCTTAGCTCAAGCAGACAGGCGCTCGATGTCGCTTATGTTGGAACCGTAGAACAGACCAGAATAGAATGAGCAGCCACGACACTCCGACGTCCGCGCGCAGATGAATACCGCTGCGTGGATCGGGATCGTCGCCGGGATCCTTGCTATCGCCGCGGCCGTCTTGGGCTATGCGAAGTTCGTGATCCAGGCCCCGCTGGTCGTGCAGATCGCGAAGCTCGACAGTGAAAAGACGCAGGCCCAGGCGAGGCTGGCCGATCTGGAACGCACGCTCGAGCATGAGCGCGACCGCCTCGCGGATCTTGACGCCAGGTATACAGGTCTCCAGCAGGACTTCACGTATCTGAAGCTGAGCAAGACCGACGTGCTGCTCAAGCACGAGATCGACACCGACCTCTTGCACGCGATGGAGGCGCTGGACGTCAAGGTCAGTTCGATTCTCCTGCCCGGACCGCATCCGAACTCATCGAGCTTTGTGTTCCTCTCGATCTACGGTCCGGCTGCCGCCAAGCTGCGCAAGGCGAAGCTCGCGATTGATCAGGGCATCGTCGGCCGAGTGTTCGCTACTGGGACTTTCCATAACACCGCCAACGCCTACCACGACCCGAACTTTTTCAGCGGCATCGACAAACGAGGCGAGCACGAAACCAGGGCTCTCCTGACGATGCCGCTCAGCCACGACGGCAGGGTGGTCGGCGTTATTCAGTTCCTGAACAAGGCCGGCGGCTTCACGCGGCATGACGAGATCAAGGCCGAGGAACTCGCTCGTCCACTCGCCGCCAAAGTCGCGGCGTTCGCGAGCGACCCGGAGCATTTCGAGTTGCTCGGCCTTGCCTGGCGAAGCGATGACAAAGAAGCGACTATTGCCTTCTGCGACCTGACCTCATCCTCCTCGCTGCTCGCGCAGATGAACATTCCGAGTGCCGTTGACTGCATCAACGAGTACCTCGAGCAGCAGTGTGATGTCGCGATGCGCCACGGAGCCACGATCGACAAGTACACGGGCGACGGCGTGATGCTTCGCTTCAACGCGCCCTTTGCAATCGTTGACGGCGACCACGCGGTCCATGCGGTCGAAGCGGCGCTTGAGATGCGCAAGGCCTACGAACGGCTGAAGGAGAGTTGGGTCAATGCGGGCCTCCCGGTCGCCAATGTCTACAGCCGTATCGGCCTGTCGTGCGGACCCGTCTACGAGGCAACGATCGGCCACCCTCAGGTCCAGCAGATCACGGTGATAGGCGAGGCCGTCAACGAGGCCGCGAACCTGTGCGAGACGGCGTCGCGCGGCGGAAACGTGATCGCCATAGACCGGCGGCTTGTCGATCGGCTAGGCGGTCGTTTTATGGTGCAGGCGACGCCGAACGGCGCACCGGGACTCCGTGCATATGAGGTCCTTGGGCGGCCACCTGGCTCCATCTAGTCACCTGAGGCATGTGACCGGCCACATGCGCGACGCGAGCATCGACTACGACCGCCACGCCCCCAGCTACCCGAGCCAGCGGCGCGCAGACGCGCGGATTGCCGAGCGGGTGCATGCGGCGCTGGGCAGCGCTCGGACTGTCCTGAACGTGGGCGCCGGCAGCGGCTCCTATGAGCCCGAGGATCGCTGGGTACTCGCGGTGGAGCCCTCCGCCGGAATGCGTGCACAGCGCCCTCGGCGACTCGCGCCGGCGATCGACGCGCGCGCCGAAGCGCTGCCGCTCGACGACGACTCGGTGGAGGCGGCGATGGCGATGGTAACGATCCACCACTGGAGCGAGCCGCTCGCCGGTCTGCGCGAGCTGCGCCGGGTCGCACGCGGCGCGGTGGTCGTGCTGACGTTCGATATCGACGCGCTCGCGGACTTCTGGATGCTGAGCGACTATCTACCGGAGGCGCTCGCGGACGATCGCGGGCGTTTCCCCACGATCGCCCAGGTCACCGAGGCTCTCGGGGGCGCACACGTCGAATCGATCCCGATCCCGGCGGACTGCACGGACGGCTTCTTCGAGGCCTACTATGCACGCCCCGAGGCCTATCTCGACGAGGCGGTGCGCGCGGCGCAGTCGGTGTGGCCACGTCTACCGCCGGGGGTGGAGCAGCGCGCAATCGCGGCCCTCTCGGGCGATCTCACGAGCAGCGCCTGGGAGGCTCGCCACAGCCACCTGCGCAGCCTTGCCGAGTACGACGGCGCCCTGCGACTGATTGTCTCACGCGGTTTGGGCGCCAGGGACGTCAGGAGCTAGCAACAATCACCCTGGCGATCTGCTCTCCGACGTTTGAAATATGGTTGGTATTATCGTTTGTTCTAAGCCAAATAGTACCTGTGGTTGTGGGTAGATAATTCGTCAGCGTATTCCCCACCTTGACAAATCCTGGATTAGTTGTCCCGCCCCGACATCCTTCTGGGACGTTAAGCGGTGAGCTGCCGATAAACCCGATCAGCGACTCCACAGGAGCCTGATTATCAATCTGCCAGCAGTTTTGATAGACGGATGGACCTAGGCCATTCGCGTCAGAGTACGGAAAGAATTGAGGATTGCCGCTCCATTTCCCATCTGAGCGTGTGTCGATCCATAGGTGCTGTCCGGGCGCAATCGACAAGCCGGTGTTAACCCACGGAGCGGTGACCTCAACGGTTATGGTCGCCTGACTGACTATCTTTTGGCCGGCAGAGCCGATTGCGGCCAACATCGCCGGATCTCTCCAGGTGACCGCTGCCGCCGGCTTTCTACCTCGCAACAGCGCCCTGAACTCTGGCGAAAGCTTTTCGGAGGTGACCGCGCCGTTGTGGATCTTCGCAGCAGTCACCGAGCCGGCGCGGATCTGCTGGGTCCCGACGCTGTTGCGTGGTAGCTGAGTTGCGGCATATGAAGTGCCACCCAGCGCCACGAACAGCGCGATAACACCCATATGATGACGCCTGAGATAGTCCAGCATGCGGCGAGTCTAGCAAGAGGCCTTCAATCGGGCGGTGAAAGACGCTGACGTCGTTGTCGTCATCTGGCTCCGCTGCTGGGTGCTACTCGACCAGAACCGGGCGAGACACGCAAGAATACGACGGTGCATGACGCAGCGGCAGACCTGAACTCCTACGGGTTCGTGCGGATCGACGGACCTTTGCGCACGAGCGATGCGGCATTCGACCTCGCAGGTGCGCTGGTTGAGACGTGTCGGCTCGAGCGCGGCCTGCCTCCGTTGTCGGTCATCGGTGACTTTGTCGTTCCACCGCTTGACGGCGCGGAGACCCGGGACTTTCAGACGCTGCACTTCGACTTTGGATTGCCGCTCGATCCGAAGGTTAACCAGGCAGCGACGAAATGACTGCACCTGTCCCGGCCAGAGCCACGCGCGCCCGAGCTGGCTCTGCCGAGGGGCCTTCCGTATAGGCCTACAGCGTATAGTGCCTGGCCATGCGAGAGGGATCCAGACATGTAGCCCCGCATGGCTTCCCTGGCCCGCGATGTCCACGTCGCCCTTGGAGGCCAGACGTTGCCGTTCGGTGAGAAGTCGGCGTGCCGCGCCCGGGCAGCGATCGGGGCACTGGTTCTCATCGGCTTGGTTCTCGCGCTCAGCGCCGGTACGGCGAGCGCTGCGAGCGTCTCCTTCGCTCCGGCGTTCTCAAACAACCTCCTGGGCGAAGGGGGAAGCTTTACTGCCCCACTCACCTTCAGCGGAACTGAATATTTTGGTGCGGTCGATCCGATCACTGAAGTGACCGTCCACTTGCCGGCGGGCATCGGCGGAGACAGCTCGGGATTTGCGGTCTGTACGATGGCCACGCTGCAGATGAACGGTCCGCTGGGTTGCCCGCCGGGATCGCTGGCCGGACCAGTCACCTCAGGCGGCATAGAGGCCGACGTCGATTCCACTCTCATTACGGAGGTCGTGACGAGCCAAGCCATCTATACCGACAGCGGGCTTGTCTTCTATGTAGAAGGACGCACCCCGGTGGAGGTTGAATTCATGCTCCCGGCCCACGAAGTCCCAGACGCCCCCCCTTACGGTCACGCGCTGGTGGTCAGCATTCCGACGTTGCCCACCGTACCGGGCCAGCCCAACATCTCGTTTACCTCGCTCGACCTCGCCGTCGGCGCCGCGGCACAAAGCGGTGGCTCGACAGTCCACAATGTGGTCATCCCCTCGCAGTGCGCATCGGGCTTCGCATGGGCCAGCGACGTGCGCTTTGAAGACGGTGCGACGAGCCACGTCACGGCGGCCACCGGTTGCCCCGGCGCCGCCGCGCCGCCCCTGTCTACCACGGTCGATACGGGCGGCCTGCTGCAATTGACGTCCTTTACGGACAACCCGCCTGGCAATCAAGATGAATACGCGGCTACGATCGACTGGGGCGATGGCAGCTCGCCTTCTGTGGGCACGGTGGTGCAAGGCGGCTCTCCCGAGACGGGCGGCAGTGCGTCAACGTTCTTCGTGTCGGGCGTGCACACCTATCTCAAGAGCGATAACTATGCCGTAACGATTACGATTACCAAGGGCGGGCAGCCCCTTCTTACGCGCACACTGCTTGTGGTCGCCGTTCCGACGCACTTCGTCGTAGAGGTGAAGTCCTGGATTCCGCAGCCGGAAGTTGTCGATCCGGAGGTCCCATTTGACCAGTTTCCAGCGGTGTATTCACCGCAAACCCATGTCTGCACGTTCCCCAATGTCTTTTTCCTGAAGGGCGCTTACCTTTTAGGCACGTCCATTACATCGCGCTTCAATGGTAACTCCCATGCGGGGTTTGACGGGACTTTCAAGGTTGACATGCCGCTCGAAATCGAATGGGATGGGCGAGCCATCACCCACTTTGACGTCGGCAGTGTTCCTTCGGTGCCGACCGTGAATAAAGGCCATATCGGCACAACGCACCAGCTCATCACTCAGTATTCGCCGGACGGCGAACATCATTGCGTGGAAGAAATGACTGCCGCCGATGATGTCGGCACGCAGAACACCGGCGCGAGCGGCGACAACTTCAGTGCCGAATATAGCGTCGGAATCCCGCTCGTACATCCGCTTGGTCTCGGTTCCCCTCCGATCCACGTTACTGTCAATGGCTCGATAGCGGCGGATGGGACTCTAGCACTGCATTTTCAACACACGCTCTTTCCAAGCCAAGGGGTGAAGGTGACGCGCGACACGCTGGTCCGCGCGAATGACGTTTACAGCGACGCATCGTGTCTGTCGAACACAGATGTTCTTGGACTTCAAGGCGCCGCGACTCTTCTAACGGGCCTCTTCGAGACCGCGAACGACACCCTGACCGTCCCGCCGTTTGGCGTGGCTGCTGGCGATCCACAAGCCACGGCCAGCAAGATTTGTGATGCTGGCTACGTGGTGACAGACCCTCTACCCCCAGCCAACCAAGCGCTCATAGCCAAGGCCACGAGTTCGCGCTCCCACCGCTCCCACCCCTCCTCGCAAGAGGCGGTCTCGATTGCGCCGGTTGACGAACAGACCGGGAAGCCCGGCGCCCCGATGTCTGTCGCAACTGCGGTTGCCAGACACCTGGCCATCGTCGGCGTAGACAAAGCCGGCGAGCCGATGCTGATAACGCCACTGCAGCCGCAAATGGCCGTGGAGGTATCGGGGAGGCATGTGGCTTTTGCTACTGGGGTGCTCGAGCCGGGCCGGGCCGAGGCACCGTCATACTATGGGCCTCTCTCCGGCAGCCTGACGATCATCGGCACTTCCGGCGGGGTCCGGGTCGCAGCGGGCCGTCGAGTGGTCAAGCCACGCCACCCAGTGCGGGCACCTCCGGTCACGCGCGTACGGGCGACGGTGCGGGGGCACCGCGTCACCCTCAGGTTCACCGTCCGCGACCGAGCCGGAGTATCTGCCACTTACGTGATCCTGGCCAACAAGCGGCAGGTTGTTCATCACGGACGCATCGTGCTCTATGTTCGACGCCGGCAGAAGATCGGCTACTACAGCGTGGACGTCTTTGGCAACGCCGAGCGGCCAAGGCAGATCATCGGCTGACGATAGGGCCGCGCCTCGATGGTGTCGGTGATCGGCAGCTTCTCGATCTCCGCGAGGACGTTCTTCACGAACGCGTTCCGACGCGCTCTGCGCGCCCTCTCCGCAGCGCGGTGAACGAAAGGGGCCTGAGCGAGGTTCAGGTCTCCGAAAATGGGCCCGGCTGGTTTCAACCAGCGACCTCTCGCGTGTGAAGCAGCACTGCGTCGCCCGCGATGCAGCCGTTTCCCTGCAAATAGGCCAAAAGCAGCTTGAAGGCCAGCTCGCAAAACCGGCCGATTTCGGCCCGTTTCGGGGTGATTGGGCCAACCATTGGGCCAACGGTCGCTTTGCCAGGTGTCTCCCCTGCGTACAGATTGGGAAGGCCGCCCACGAGCAACCGGGTCCTTAGAGCGCCTAACAGAAAGAGGTTTTGGGATGCTGTTGTCGTAGACGGTGTCTATGGCGAAACCACTGGTCAGTGATGGGTTGTGGGCTCGGATCGAGCCGTTGTTGCCGTGCGTGGAGCGGCGGTACCGGTATCCGGGTCGCAAGCGGGTGCCCGACCGGCAGGCTTTGACGGGCGTCCTGTTCGTGCTCAAGACGGGCATCCCGTGGGAGGATCTGCCCCAAGAGATGGGTTGTGGGTCGGGGATGACGTGCTGGAGGCGGCTGCGGGACTGGAACGAAGCGGGGGTCTGGGAACGCTTGCACCAGGTGCTCTTGGATGAGTTGCAGGACGCGGGCCAGTTGGACTGGTCCCGTGCGGTGGTGGACAGCTCGCATGTGCGGGCCAAAGGGGGGGCGAGAAAACCGGTCCCTCGCCCGTCGATCGGCGCCGGCCGGGCTCCAAGCACCACGTGATCTGCGACGGCCGGGGAACCCCTCTGGCCGCGACTCTCACCGCCGCGAACCGCAACGACATCACCGAGCTCCTGGCGCTCGTTCAACCGCGTTCCCCCGACCGGCGCTCACGGCAAGTTCAAGCCGAAAGCTCTGCTCGCCGACCGGGCGTATGACAGCCGCAAGCACCGCAAGGCGCTCCGCGAGCGCGGCATCACGCCGCGTATCGCCAAGCGCAAAACCAGCCACGGCTCAGGGCTCGGCAAAGAACGATGGGTGATCGAGCGCACGATCTCCTGGCTGCACCAGCACCGCCGCCTGGAGCGCCGCTACGACCGACGCGCCGACATCCACGAAGCCTTCCTCACCATCGGCTGCGCCCTCATCTGCCACCAACAACTCCAACACTCATTCTGTTAGGCGCTCTTAGTAGTCTGGTTCTTCCTGCCAGCTTGTGGAGACCGGGTGCTGGTTCCGGTCAGACCCAATGGTTAGGCGTATACCTAAGTGATGTGCTACGGTCCCCGCCGTGCCGATCGCTGAGCCCCAACAACTCGATAAGCCGTTCCACGCTCTGGCTGACAGCAACCGCCGCGCGATCGTCGCGCGACTCACCCATGGCGCTGCATCGGTGAGCGAGCTCGCGGCGCCGCTGGACGTGTCGCTACCGACCGTGCTGCAGCACCTCGACGTGCTCCAGCGCAGCGGGCTCGTGCGTTCCGAGAAGGTCGGCCGGGTCCGCACCTGCCGGCTCGAACCCGGCCCGATGCGCGTGGTCGAGCACTGGATCGTCCAGCACCGCGCTATCTGGGAACGTCGGCTCGACCTCTTGGGCGACGTCCTCGACGATGCCTTCCCCGACCACGAAGGGTCATCGCAGCAATGAGCATCCGTCAGCACGACTTCACCATCGAACGGCGTTTCCGCCACAGTCCGGAGCAGACGTTTAAGGCGTTCGCCGACCCCGACCTCCGGCAGCGCTGGTTCCGGGTCCCCGACAGATGGACCGACCCGAGTGGTCGCTGGACTTCCGCGTCGGCGGCGGCGAACTCAACGCGGGGCGCGACCACCGCGGCACCCACCACCTCTTCCGAAGCCGCTTCCATGACATCGTTGACGGCGAGCGCATCGTCTTCGCCTATGACATGCTCCTCGACGGCCGGCTGACCTCCGTGTCGCTGACGACCGTCGAGCTGCGTCCCGATGGCGACGACGGCGGTACGCACCTGATCTTCACCGAGCACGGCGCGTTCCTCGACGCCATCGAGGACCCGGCCGAGCGCGAGCACGGTACGGGCCTGCTGCTCGACGGGCTCGAGGCCTTCCTCGCCGACGAGGTGCCGGCGTGAGCCTCATCCTGTATGAGCACCCCTTCGCGGTGTACTGCTGGAAGGCGCTCATCGCCCTCTACGAGCGCAATGTGCTGTTCACGGCCGATCTCGTCGAGGCCGATCGGTCCGCGCTCGCGGCTCTGTGGCCACCGGCCTCGATCCCAGTCCTCGTCGACGACGGCATCGTAGTCGCCGAGTCGTCGATTATCGTCGAGCGCCTCGACCGCCACGGCTACGCGCCGCCGCTGATTCCCACCGACCCCGACGAGGCGCTGCAGGCGCGACTGTGGGATCGCGTGGCCGACGGGTACGTCACCACGCCGGTGCAAAAGATCGTCGGCGACGCACTGCGACCCCCCGACGCCAAGGACTCGCATGGCGTCGCCGAAGCCCACGCAACCCTCGACCTCGCTTACGCCATGCTGAACCGCCAGCTCAACGGAGGCGAGCACGACGCCTGGTTGGCCGGCGACGATTTCACGCTGGCCGACTGCGCCGCGGCGCCCGCCCTGTATTACGCCGACGTCGTGCATCCGCTGGATCGCGACGCACACCCCGCGCTGGCCGCCTACTTTGACCGGGCACTGACGCGATCGTCGGTCGCTCGCGTGATCGAGGAGGCCCGCCCTTACCGCGAGCTGTTCCCGCTGCCTTGGCGCGAACACGAGAGCTAAGCGCCAGCGTGTAAATGGCGAACAGGGCACTTCCTCTTCGTGCGCTTCGTGGCTCGCAGGGGCCGAGCGCCGCCCTCAGCCTGGCACCTCGGCCAACCGCAACTCACAAGGCCGAGAACCTACTCGCCAACTTCGCGAGCTTTTGGATCGCGAGGGCTCGCCCGCCAAGGACCGCGAGTATCTCCAGCGATTCCCTCTGCCATAGCGGCGAGATCAGGGCGCAAGGGCTCCCCAAGCGACTCGCGCTGAACGGCGCTTGCTGGACTTCAGAGACTGGCCGCCGCAACCGGCTCGACTGACATTTGGGATTAGGGTCATGGATACTTCTGGTGTGGGGCCTCTTGATGTGTTCTTGAGCTATGCGCACGTTGACCGGGAGCGGGTGCTCGTGTTGCGTGACGCACTGAAGGCACAGGGTCTTGAGGTGTGGCTGGATGAGAGCGAGATCGAAACGTTCGAGTCGATCAGCCAGGCGATCGAGCGTGGGCTTGCGCACAGTCGGGCGCTGCTGGCGTTTTATTCACAGGAGTACCAGGCTCGTCGCGCGTGTCAGTGGGAGCTGACCGCGGCGTTCCTTGCCGCGCAGCGAGCGGGAGTCAATCCGCGCCAGCGCGTGTTGGTCGTCAACCCGGAGCGCGGTGCCGATCATGTGCAGCCCGTTGAGCTGCGCGACGCGTTGTACGCGGCCGCAGCATCCACGGGGGACGCCGCCGACCATCGTGCGCTTGCGGAGCAAGTCGCGAAGCACGTGCGTGGCCTGGACGGTGTTTTGGGGGATCTTGGCGTGTCGGCTGGCCCGTCGTGGTGGGGGCAGCGGCCTGTCGGCGCGGCGCGGTTCGTCGGGCGTGTGCGCGACATGTGGGCGGTGCATTCGGCGCTGGTTGCAGGCGACGTCAGTCTTATTACGGGCGCGCGTGGTGATCCGGCGGTGAAGGTCGTGGGAATGGGCGGAATCGGCAAGTCACTGCTCGCGCACGAGTACGCGCTCCGTTTTGGCGGGGCGTATCCGGGCGGCGTGTTCTGGCTGCGCGCGCACGGCCACGACGACACCGGCGAAACGCTCACCGCCGACGCGGGACGCGCCGAGCGTAAGGCCGATCGTGACGCACAGCTACTGGATTTCGCACGGCAGCTGGGTATCGAGGTTGCCGGGCTCTCGCCTGAGGAGATATCTGGTGTGCTTGCGCGGTTCCTTGACGAGCAAGCCAAGCCGTTCTTGTGGGTCGTCGATGATCTCCCGGGCGGCCTCGCTGACGACGCGGAGACGCTCCATCGCTGGCTGGCCCCGGGACGCTATGGTCGCTCGCTGCTTACCACGCGCAGCCGTGCCTATAAGGCCATCGGCGCACAGATCGACCTCGGTGTTTTGACGCTCGAGGAGGGTTTTGAGCTACTCGCCAAGCACCGCATGCCCGAAGGGCTCGACGAGGAGGAGCAGGCTCGCGGGCTCGCTGAGGATCTCGGTCGCCACGCGCTTGCGATCGACGTCGCTGGCGCGGGACTGAGCGCAGAACAAGGCGTGCGCTCCTACACCGACTACCGTGCAGCG
Organism: uncultured Solirubrobacterales bacterium; assembly: GCA_963715515.1. Classification (GTDB taxonomy): domain Bacteria; phylum Actinomycetota; class Thermoleophilia; order Solirubrobacterales; family Solirubrobacteraceae; genus Palsa-744. The sequence continues at coordinate 1,751,667 of OY970249.1, read as the reverse complement.
CTGGCTGACCCCGACGAGGACGAGCTTGAGTTCGCCGCCGGCTTCGCGGTTGAACTGCCGGGCGGGCACGAGGCGAGTATCGCGATCACGCTCGCGCGCAGCATCCTCCGCCTCGAGGACCCAGGCGTTGACTTCTTGCGTCTCGCGTCGCAGCTCGCCGTCGATCCGATACCGGCCGATCTGGTGGTCGAAGTGTTCGCCCGCGTGGACCGTCTTGAGGAGACTGCAGCACGTCGCCGCGCTGTCACGGGGATGCACGAAGTCGCCCTCGCGTCCCTTGCCGAGACGACGGACGATGGCGCTCGGCAGGTCCACACGCTCGTCTCCCTCACCACCCGGTGCCTGGACGGCACGCCGGCGCGCGCTGCTGCGATCGCGCAGGCCGCAACGACGGTGCTCGAAAGTCAGCTGGTGGCTTTGCAGGCCGGAAAGGTTTCGGCGGACGGCGCGACGTTGGCGCACGCCCGAGGACTCGCCGGCGTACCACGCGACGAGCACCACGCCGGCCTTCTGCAGACCGTTGCGACGCACTACTTCTTGCGTGCCGATTTCGCCGCTGCCCGCAGCGCGCAGGAACTGACGTTGGACGTTCGCCGGCGGGTCGTTGGGCCTGAGCACCCCGACACGCTGAACTCGATGAACAACCTCGCCGAGACGCTGCGCGCGCAGGGTGATCTCATGGGCGCACGGACCCTCCACGAGCAGGTGCTGGACGTCTGCCGGCGGGTCCTGGGGCCCGAGCACCCCGACACGCTGAGCTCGATGGGAAACCTCGCCGAGACGCTGCTTGCACAGGGTTATCTCGCCGGCGCACGGACCCTCCATGAGCAGGTGCTGGACGCTCGCCAACGGATTCTTGGGGCTGAACACCCCAGCACGCTGACCTCGATGAACAACCTCGCCATGACGCTGCTTGCTCAGGGTGATCTCGTGGGCGCACGGACCCTCCACGAGCAGGTGCTGGACGTCAGTCGGCGGGTCCTAGGGCCTGAACACCCCGACACGCTGATCTCGACGAACAACCTCGCGATGACACTGAGCGAGCAGGGTGATCTCGCCGGCGCGCGGACCCTCCAGGAGCAGGTGCTGGACGTCAGTCGGCGGGTCCTAGGGCCTGAACACCCCGACACGCTGATCTCGATGAACAACCTCGCCGAGACGCTGCGCGAGCAGGGTGATCTCGCTGGCGCACGGACCCTCCACGAGCAAGAGCTGGACGTCTGCCGGCGAGTCCTTGGGCCTGAACACCACTCCACGCTGGACTCGCTGGGAAACCTTGCCGAGACGCTGCGCGCGCAAGGCGATCTCGCGGGTACACGGACCCTCCAGGAGCAGGTGCTGGACGTCAGTCGGCGGATTCTAGGGCCTGAGCACCCCCGCACGCTGACCTCGATGAACAACCTCGCCGCAACGCTGTTTGAACAGGGTGATCTCGCGGGCGCGCGGCCCCTCCAGGAGCAGGTGCTGGACGTTCGCCGGCGCATTCTTGGGCTTGAGCACCCCGACACACTAGGCTCGCTGGGAAATCTCGCCATCATGCTGGGCGCGCAGGGTGATCTCGCGGGCGCGCAGAGCCTCCACGTGCAAGATCTGGACGTCTGCCGGCGGATTCTTGGGCCCGAGCACCCCGACACGCTGATCTCGATGGGAAACCTCGCCGAGACGCTGCGCGCGCAAGGTGATCTCGCCGGCGCGCGGACCCTTCAGGAGCAGGTGCTGGACGCTCGCCGGCGAATTCTTGGGCCTGAGCACCCCAGCACGCAGACATCGATTAACAACCTCGCCGAGACGCTGCGCGCGCAGGGTGATCTCGCCGGCGATTGAGTCTGAGAGTCAGCCGATCAAGGTATCCCTCAAACCGGGGGGCACTCCAAACCTCGCACTCGCCTCGGTCTGCAACTCGGCCTCAGTGAGGCGTCTCGCGCGCCTGCATATCTGCCGGTAAAAGCGCAGCTGGTGGGTCCTGCCGAAGAGGCGGAACCCCGTTCGCAGCACGAACGGACCAGTCTGGGCAGCCCGGGAGAAGGCGTGGAGGCGAAACTCGACGTCGCCGGTGTCGAGCCACCTCCACAGCTCGTAGTGCATTCGCCCTTCCTCGAAATGGCCTTCCAGGGTTTGGTAATACCAGCCGAAGACCTGCGCGTCGCGGCCGTCGAGCTGGCGCGTTTCGTCGTAGACCTCGCCGACGCGTACGCCGACGTTGAAGCGTATGCCCGCGAAGCGGATCTTCAAAAGGATGTCTCGCCCTGCGAGAGGCGCGTCCTGGCGGTAGACGGCGCGAACGGCGCGGGGATCTGCCAGCTGGTAGTTGACCATCAGGTGGCGGGCGACGTGCCAGCTTCCGCCGGCCGCGGGTGGCCCTGGGCCTTCGTGTGGGAGGCTCTCGACCATGTCGTCCAGGTGCCATCCTTGGCTGGGCGTGTATTCGCCGACCTTTGAGGTGTCGAAGTTGACCTGCCGCTCGGCGAGCGCTGTTAGCTTCCGCGGGGGGCGCGCATCGGGCGGATCGAGAGGTGTGGATGCAAGACGGTTGACGTCGATGCGGCGGGTCGTGATCTCGACGCCGCCTTCTCTTCGGCCGCCCGCGAGGCGGCTGATCTTTTCGAGCACCGACGTCCACATGTGCAGCTGGATCTCCTTGGCGAGGCGCAGATGCGAGTACAGCGCGTCCGCGAAGCGGTCTCCGCTTCGTGCCCACGACTCGATCTCAAACCCCAGCGAGCGGTGGTCCGAGCCAGCCCGGAACTCGATCTGCCCGGCCTCCAGATGCCCGGTAAGCGTTGCCAGTCGAAACGACGTCGGGGTGGCGGCGACGACGCGCACGGGGCCGTCCCAGGGGCCGGGCATCCGCACGAGGTACTCGTCCCCCACGGCGAGGCGCCCGTCGCCATCCATCTTCTGGAACGTCGCGAACTCGGAGGGCGCGACGCGGTCGAGATCTTCTGTGATCTGGGCCATCAGCTCTTCGGGCATCAGCGAGGAGCCTACGATCCGTGTCCGGTATAGCCTGCGCACGAACGGTCCCTCGCCATCCTCGAGCGTTTGGATGTCGTGCCTCGCGACGCCTTGGGGCAGCTCGGGGGCGGCGTCGGAGGGCATCGAGCCGGCCATCTCCCAACGGTGCACGGCGGTGGTCCGCCACATGTAGCGCCAAGCGGTCAATGCGACCCCGAGCGGCCATCGGCTCGCGGTTGACCAGCGCTTGCTAAAGCTCTGTCTACGCCGCATTGCCTACGTTTACCACCGCGGGGTGCCGGGCAATCAGGTTTTCGGTGCTTGGCTTCTCATGATGACCGGCGTCGTTCGACTCGCTAAGGGCAATCCGGAGACGGTTTGCCTTCTGCTGTATGGCACATCGCTGGGTTCGGTTGCCCTTTGCATTGCGCTGTGGATTCGTGCGAAGACGATCGGGGAGGACGAACGAGGGAACGCCGAGCGACGTGCGCTGTTCGTCGGACTGTGGCCGCCGATGCTCTGGCTGATGGGAGACACCGTCAGCCGCCAGGGCGCGCGACGTTCGCGTAGGCGGGCACGTCGCGCGTGAGACCGGCGGCGATCGCTTTCATGGCTGGGCGCGCTCGTTGCTTCGTTTGTGTCCCTTCACCGTCTCGGCGACCTTGTCTACGGCTTTCTTTAGGGACCCCTTCGCCTGGTTGACGTGTCCCTCGTTCTTCAGGCCTTGATCTCCGGTCAAGGCACCGGCAGCCTCCTTGACGCGTCCCTTCGCTTGATCGATGTTCTTGTCGGTCATAGAGCCTCACTGGTTTGAGTTGGAGACGACGGCTGCGATGCCAGCGCGACGGCACGCGGCGTCGATAGAGAGAACACTCTTTCTACCACAGAGAGAGCGTTCTGTCTAGTGTTAGGCTCCGAGCATGCTTGAGACCGACCGCAAAGTGGCCGCGACGGGGGCCAGCGCTCGCCAGCGGATTCTGGATGCCTCCTACGAGCTGTTCTCGCAGCGCGGAATCCGCGCGGTGGGGGTCAACGAGGTAATCGCGCGCGCCGACGTCGCGACCGCAACGCTCTACCGGCACTTCCCCTCCAAGGACGAGCTCGTGCTCGGGTTCCTGCAGCTCCGCGAACAGCGTTGGACCAAGGACCTCGTCGAAGCCGGCGCCATCAGTCGCAGCTCAGACCCTGAACAGCGACTGCTCGCCATCTTCGATGTCTTCGACGAATGGTTCCACCGCGACGACTTCGAGGCGTGCTCGTTTATCAATGTCCTGCTTGAGATGGGCCCCGAACACCCCTCAGGCGGCGCCAGCGTCTGGCATCTCGAACAGATCCGCTCGATCGTGCGTCGCCTCGCCGAGGGAGCCCGGCTGCGCGACACGGAGTCCTTCGCGCACTCCTTCCACATCCTCATGAAGGGCTCGATCGTTGCCGCCAGCGAGGGCGACACGCAAGCCGCACGGCGAGGCAAGTCGATGGCATCGATGCTCATCGAGCAACATCGCTGACGACGAAATCCCGGCCGCTAATTTGCCGGGCGTGTGCGCAAGGGCTCCCAGAGCGATCCGCGAAGCAGGAAGCTAGGGCGTGGCGAGGTCGATCTGAGCGGGTATGACCGGGTTATACTGTAGGAGATGAAGACGGCGATCTCGCTTCCGGATGACACCTTTCGTCGCGTAGACCGCGCTGCTAAGCGGTTGGGGGTGTCGCGCAGCGAGTTCTTCACGCGGGCGGCAGAGAGTTGGCTGGGTGCCCTTGAGGACGATGGCACCACCGAAGCGATCAACCGTGCGATCGCCGGCCTCCCAGCCGATCATGGGTTCACCGACGCCGCTGCCGCGGCCTTGGCCGCTGGCGATCAGAGCTGATGGTGCGGGGTGAGCTGTGGTGGGCCGATCTCGGCCTGCCACGGGGTTCTGCTCCTGCGCTGAGACGCCCAGTAGTGGTCATCAGCGCCGACCAGTACAACCGTTCTAATCTACGCACCATCACCGTGGCTGTGCTTACGAGCAATGCCCAGCTCGCGGCGCTTCCAGGTAACGTTGCGGTGCCGGCCGATGTCGCAGGCATCGAAGCCGATTCGGTTGTCAACGTCACACAGATCGCCACTATCGACCGGGGCGCCCTTGAGGAGCGCATCAGCGCATTGCCGGACTGGCTGATGGCCCAGGTCGATGCCGGTCTCGGGCGCGCGCTCGCACTCGCTCAACTCTGACGATCCACCGACGGAGCTGCTTGGATGCTATTCGAGCCCCGAGATCCAGGAGCGACTACGGCGGTTGTCCGAGAAGCTGGACCACTAGCGGCCAGCAATACGGCTCCCCGCCCCGTCCCGGGCGCCAGGATCGCAGACTACGGGGCGGCCTCGTCCCCGAGGCCGTTGAACGCGTCTCCTGCGGGTCGCGTTCAACGATGATGTTGAGCGTGACATCGACTGTGCCTTCGAGGTGCTGGGGGAGCTGGGCCTCTCTCCGGCAGCCTGACGATCATCGGCACTTCCGGCGGGGTCCGGGTCGCGGCGGGCCGTCGGGTGGTCAAGCCACGTCACCCAGTGCGGACGCCTCCGGTCACGCGGGTGCGGGCGACGGTGCGGGGGCACCGCGTCACCCTCAGGTTCACCGTCCGCGACCGAGCCGGAGTATCTGCCACCTACGTGATCCTGGCCAACAAGCGGCAGGTTGTTCATCACGGACGCATCGTGCTCGATGTTCGACGCCGGCAGAAGATCGGCTACTACAGCGTGGACGTCTTTGGCAACGCCGAGCGGCCAAGGCAGATCATCGGCTGACGATAGGGCCGCGCCTCGATGGTGTCGGTGATCGGCAGCTTCTCGATCTCCGCGAGGACGTTCTCGATATAGCCGCCAGCTCGCGCCACTGAGGCGTTCCGGCGTGGGATACTTGCCTGATGGTCGGGAGGTACAAAGCAGCAGTCGCCGGGCTCGCGGCCATGGCAACTGTGCTCGTGCCTGCGGGTTGCGGAGATTCCAGGCGACCCATACGCAAGCCGAAGTTCGCGCGATGTTCGCAAGCGTCGCCGCGGATGGGCGGGCACACGATTTCGGGCAGATCTGTAAAAACGAGATGGATGCCGAGCTGCGGCAGCTCGCCTACCTCGTGGGCGCGGATTGCGTGAAGGCGATCGCGGCCGAGTGGGCCGAAGGCGTGCAGCTTTCGAGGATCGGGGCAGAGACCCGGATCGTCGTGTCGGGCAATACGGCGACAGTCTTTGACGGAGCGGCGCCGGACCGAGCGCTCTACACAGAAGGCCGGTGGGAGATGGCCGAAACCCCACGCAACAGGCGCTTCGACAAACCCAACGAAGCCCAAGAAGCGGCGGTAACGATCAACCGGGTCCTGCGGGAACATCATCAGCCGGAATTGGACTCAGAAACCGGGTAGTGGGTCCTGGGGTCGCAGTGCCCGCGACCGCGAGTATCCGCGCGCGCGGCATCGCAAGCGGCGGTCACGGGCATGGGTTTCGCAGGTACTCTGCTAAGTGGCGCAATCCGGTCCCGACCCCAAGGAGCCCCAATAGCGACGATGAACCTCCCCGATCCGGGCCCACCCAATCTCGAGTTTGAGCGCCCGGCCGATCGTGCCTACCTGGAGCGAACCGCCGCCGCGCTTGCCGCCCGCGGTTTCAAGGCGCAGATGGTGAACGGAGTAGAGCAAGCCAGGCAGCTCGTGCTCGAGGCGATACCGCAAGGCTCAGAGGTTCACATTGCGCTGTCGGAGACGATGCGCGCGCTAGGCATAACCAGCGAGATCGACGAGTCGGGCCGCTACGACTCGGTCCGGTCTCGGCTCAGCGCACTCGACCGCGAGACACAGGGCCGCGAGATGCGGAAGCTCGGAGCTGCACCTGACTACATTGTGGGTAGCGCACACGCGATTACAGATGAGGGCGAGATCATCGTCGGCTCAGGCTCCGGCAGCCAACTCGGCGCGTACGCTTACGCCGGCGGCAACGTGATCCTCGTGGTCGGCCACCAGAAGCTCGTTCGAGACCTCGACGAAGGACTCCGGCGCGTTCGCGAGTACAGCCTGCCGCGAGAGTACCTCCGCATGCAGGACGCAGGTTACCCGGGAAGCCTGCTCGCGAAGACGCTGATCATGCACTACGAACCCGCCGGTCGCATCAGCGTTATTCTCGTACCCGAGACACTCGGCTTCTAGCTCTCCATCCGGAATCCTTTGGGTTCCAGAAGGCTGTTGAGCGGGCACGACTGCTCCCGTGGTAGGGATGCCTTCTCGGGGGGAGCGGGAGCGGCGGGGTCGAATCGTCGTCGTTCAGGCCGGCCAACAAGATGCGCGACCTCGTGCGCTTCCTTTCACTTCTGCGACGAGCGTAGGAGGTAGGCAGCTGGGTCGCGGCCGTGGCACTCTCGCGGCTCGGACGTGGAAGCTCGTCATCGACGCCAGCGTCGCGGTCGCAGCCGCTGCGAAGCCGGACGGGCTGGCGCGAGAGGCGTGGCGAGTCGCCGACGAGCTGGGCGGCCCCAGACCACGATCAACGGCCGCGCGATAACTCGTTGGTGAGCCAGAGACAGGAGTTGCGGCCGCTGGCGCGGCGGACATAATCTCAATGAGTGGACTACGAGCGATATACGCCCTGCTCTGAGGGGGCACAAGTTCGCTCAGGCGAGGACGCCAAAGCCAAGAGGGAGAGGCGGCCCACATCAAGATCGGCTCTGTAATCCGCAGGACCCTGAGGCTCCACGTTGACCAGGCGCCTGTGGTGCTGCCTGTCGCGGTTTTCTCTGTGCTGCTGCCTGCGGTGGTTGTCGCGGTCGTCCTCAGGGTCTTGGTCGGCAGCGTGCATGGGGCGGGCGCGCTTGTGCTGGTTACTGTTGGCGCAGCAGTGATCCTGCTCCTCGCAATCGTGCTGTTCGCGAGCGTAGTGATCGAACTGATCTCCGACGTCCAAAACGACAAGAGGGAACTGAGCATCAGAGCGCGCCTGCGGAGCGTCAGTCCAGCGGTGCTGGGCCGGCTCATCCTGGTAGGGATTGTGGCCGGCGCCATCATCTTCGTCCTGTTCGCGGCCTTGCCTATCCTCCTCGTCGCGCTCTCAGTCGGATCCGTCCTCGGAGGCAAGGTCAACTTGCTAGGCATCATCTTCGGCCTCATGGCAGGTGTGATGGTGTTCGTCATACCGAGTCTCTTCCTGCTCACGGCCTGGTCGGTGGCTGCACCAGTTGTCGTGCTGGAGCGCCCGCGTCGCCTGCGTGCTCTCAGGCGAAGCAGGGAATTGGTGCGGGGCAACGGGTGGCAGGTATTCGCGGTGATCGCGGTCTTCACGGTCTCCCTGAACGTTGCCAGTCGCGGAATCGAGGGGGTTGCCGATGCGCTCGGGCGCGGACCAGGTTTAGCGGCCAGCGTGATCGTCTTGATTCTCGTCCTGCCCATTGCGCCGCTCCTCGCCGCAGTCCTCTACCTCGACCTGCGCGAGGCCACGACCAACAACCAGCAAGCGGATGCCACGCCACCACGGACACCGAACCCGCTGCTGGATATGCCGCTGCCCGGCGCAGCGGCATCCGACCTGGCCTGATCTGCCGTGCGCCTGCCACGCTTATCCTCAGCGGTGTGTGTGGCCGCTATACGAACACCGCCGGGATCGCGGAACTCAGCGAAGGCCTGCGGCTGCCGATCCCCTCGCGCGAGGGCACACGCCGCTTCAACATCGCGCCGACCGAGAACGTCCTCGCGGTCGTCGCGACGCACGGTGAACCGCAGGCACGCGTCCTGCGCTGGGGTTTGGTCCCGCCGTGGGCGAAGGACCTGAAGGGCGGCGCGAGGCTCATCAACGCGCGAGTGGAGAGCGTCGCGACGAAGGCGCCGTTTCGTGAGCTGATCCCCAGGGCAGAGCGCCGAGCGCTGCAGGTCGCGGATGGGTACTTCGAGTGGCTGGCGCCAGAGCACCAGCGCCGCGGCGAACCGCGTCAGCCGTTCTACTTCAAGGTTGACGGCGGCGCGCTGTTCGCGTTTGCCGCGTTGTGGACACCGGCGAAGATCGCCGGGGAGTGGGTGCACAGCGTGAGCATGCTGACCTGCCCGGCCGCATCGAACGGCGTCGCGGCCGCGGTGCATGACCGCATGCCGGTGATCCTTGCGGACGAGGAGGCGCGCCGGGCGTGGCTTGACCCGAGCCTCGACGCCGAGGACGCCTTGGCGCTCTGCGAGCCACTGCCCGCCAGCCGCCTGAGCGCACGGCCGGCGAACCCCGCGCTGAACAAGCCCGACCCAGAGAGCGAGGGACCGCAGTTGCTCGTTGTTCCGTAGCCCGACGCTCACGCCGCGCGCACCTGCACCCCACCGCCGCCGAGCCTCGTCACGTCCTCGCTACGCTCGGCCGCTCCCCCGCCCGAGGCCCGGCGGCTCTTGCGAGCATGTCATGCCACAAGCCTGGCTGAAGGTCTTGCGCTCTGACTTGCGTACATCCTTCAAGTTCGTGCGAAACGAGTTCGCGCACAATGTCATCGACATATCGAGATCCCGCTGCCTGTCTCTGCTTGAGCGTATGAGCGAACTCTATGAGGTCGCGACATGGTTCTCCGAGGACGTCAACTCCTTCATCCACCCAGCCGGCCTGCCCATACACACCTCCACGATCAAAGTGTTGCGAGGACCAGTTGAGTCCAGCCAATACGCCCCGCTACGGGAGCCTCGCGCCACTGCACCGCTGTGGGTCTTGGATGCCGTCAACTAGCTTGTCGGTTCTATCTGATAAACAACATCTATCGTCCTTCGCCACCCAGCCCAGCTCGCTTTCCGCCGGTCCTCTGGATGTTCGGCAGGCCCGGCGTATGCTCCATCAAACGACGACCTCAGCGACGCAGAGAAGATCGATACGTGGCTCAGCCGACAGACACAGATGGCATAGATGCTGACCGCGAATGTTGGTACTGCGAGCGGAGTCACTGGCCAGCAGTCGGAGTGTCGTCCTCCGATGAGGAGGTGAGCTGTGATCCTGTTGGCTCCTTCGCGCCGATGACCTCGGTGGCCCATTCTCGCACGGCGATGACGGTCATCAGTGCCTCGGTCCGATCGAGTGGGGCCACGTCGTATGGGTCGGCGTAGCGGAACTCGACTGCCCAAGGGGTCAGCGCAACAGCGACCTTCAGCTCTGGGGTCAGGTCCAACCCGGCGCCCTCGATCAGGTCGCACAGATAGTCGATGTCGTGACTGCGCTCAAACGGCACGTCGCGCGCTGTGAGGACCGCCTTGAGCGCCTTCTCGATCGCTTGCTGCGCAAGGAAACCGGCGACGTGGTCGGGGACGTCGGGCTTATCCGCGAGCACACGCAGTCCGGCCTCATCGCCACATGCCTTTGCGAGCAGCGCGTCGGCTACGTCCCGCTCGTCACGCTTCGACAAGCACCCGGCCCTCGGAAAGCGCGGCGTGAAGCACCGTACCCCGTGCCTCGCCCCACTCCTCGACCTGCGCATCGCTGTAAACGAGCACGTCGATCGGTCGGCGCATGCCGTGCAGAGCGCTGCGCAAACGCACCATCTCGGCGTGGCGGTCAGGCACCTCGGGCTCGATTACGAGGAAGTCGATGTCACTCCGGGAGCGCGCTTCTCCGCGAGCGTGCGAGCCAAACAGGATCACGCGCACCGGCGATCCTGCGGTCTCGGCCAGCGTGTGCGCGGCACGCTCGATGTCGGCATCCATGAGGACCACGCTAGCGAACGGGGAAGACGGTTGAGATCAAATGGGCCCGGCTGGTTTCGAACCAGCGACCCCTCGCGTGTGTAGCAGCACTGCGCCCCGCGATGCAGTCCGTTTTCCCTGCAAATAGCCAAAAACAGCTTGAAGGCCAGCTCGCAAAAACCGGTCGATTTCGGTCCGTTTCGGGGGTGATTGGGCCAACGAGCGACGCGCTGTCCCCACTCGCGGACTCCCCCTGCAGGAAGCGCTCACGCTCCGGGCTCGAACTAGGCATCACCCACAGCGTATGCCATTGCCCAACGAAGGTATGCGGACAAACCTATCCGACGACGGACATCCGGTCAGGCGTGCGTGTGGTGCGGGACGGCCCTGGGCGCCGGCCGTTCGGTCGCGGCGGTCTGGAAGTAGCGCACTGCCACCAGGCAGGCAACGCAGCCGAGCAAGCGTCGCAGGGCGCGCTCGGGCAGGCGACTTTGCAGCCGTGCTCCGCAGTAGCTCCCGGCGAAGCCGCCGGCACCCATGAAGGCGCCGAGGGTCCATTCGGGCGCAATCGCCCCACCGTGACTGAGTTGAAGGACTTGGTAGGTGGCAATGCCAACGATCGAGGTAAGGAACGTAGCCGCAAGTGTGGCCGGGGCGACCTCGTACACGCTGAACCCGAGCGCAATCAGGATGGGCGCGAGCAACGAGCCGCCACCGATGCCGTAGATACCGCCGACGACTCCGACCACGAGCGCGAGCGCCCACACCGCGCCGCGCAAGCGCCGTGACACCGCCGGTTGCTCCCTCGGGATTGGCTGACTGCCGAGCAATAGCCAGAGGCCGAGCGGCAACAGGACGCCAGCCACAACGACCGTAAAGTCCCGCGAGTTCGATAGCCACTCGACGCGCACGATCGCGCCCGCGACTACGCCAGGGAGCGTGCCGGCGACGAGCAGGCCCGCGAGCGGCGCGCGCAGGCGTCCCTCGCGAGCGAAGCGCATAAGCGCGCCCGGCGTGGAGAAGATGTTGTAGAGCAGGTTCGTCGGCGTGACCGCCGGAATCGGCACACCGAGCACGCTCACTTGAACCGGCAGCAGCAGCACGGCGCCCGAGACGCCGGCCGGCGTCGTCACGAGCGCCAACAAGAACGCGCAGCCCGCACCGAGGAGCCATTGCCAGAGCACTCTTCACATACCAGCCCTGAGAGCCAAGGAACTTGATGAGCTGACGGCTAGAGTCTGGCTCACGCTGCCTGGACAGCTATGCGGTCGCGGTGCACCATGGGGATCGGGAGGCCGTCTTCGTGCATGACCTCCAGGTACCCTTCGATCGCCTCGCGGGCGTTGGCACGGGCCTCCTCGATCGTCTCGCCCTGCGTGGCGACGCTGAGGAGTTCAGGGACGAGCACGCTGTAGCCGCCCTCTGGCTCGGTCAAGACCACGAGATCGAATTCGCGTTCTGCGCTCATAGCTAGAACACATTGATAGCGTCGACGGAGGCCGCCTCGCATGGGGCGTAGCGCCTGCTGCCGTGGCCCCGGGGAGTCAGGCGGCTCGGCTGACTGTAGATGCTTTGGAGTGCGTGCCATCGGACATTGCCGCCTCCCAGTCGCCATGCAAAAGTTCGGGCGCGGGATCAAGGCCGTTGGGCCACACCACCGTTCGTGCCTCGTCATCGACCCGAACCTGCCGGAAGTACGCGGGATCGCGCAAGGACTCCCCAAGCGACCCGCGAAGCAGGAAGGCACAGTCGACATCGCGCTCAACACCGTCGTTGAACGCAACCCGCAGGCGATAACCGTCTAGCGGCTGGACACTGGTGACTCGGAGCATTGCTACATGCTAGGGCAGAGGCTCGATCGCCGCCAGGGGCTCCAGTGCCTGGGCGCGCACCCAGTTATCAGCGAGTTCCTCGGTATGAAGGCGTGCCCACGACCGGACGAGCCGCAACGCACGCGGTGGAAGCGACCCATTGAGAATCCGCAGGGTGACGAGTTCGATCTGAGCGACTTCATCGCCGTACTGCGCGTGGAAGTGAGGCGGAGGATGATCGGGACGGTACATCCAGATGATGATTCCATAGAACGTAGCCAGACTAGGCACCGCCCCATTGTCGGCCACAGCGCGGCGGACTCAACACATCGGGTGTCGTCGCACAGGCGGGCGTGCGCTCGGCACTTGCGAGCGTGAAGTCACGGCCGGGGGTTGGCTGGGCGATGCCGTGGTCGTGCAGGAGCGAGCCGCAGTAGAAGGCGAGACGCCCTCGCCATGTCCTCGCAGCTCAGGCTGAGCTGGTTGTAGGCAAGTGCCAACAGCAGTTCTCCAAGCGCGTGCCGACCCGCGAAGCCTTCATCGGCGTAGCGGCGCCCAACAAAAAGACCCTCGGGGGTCTGCAAGCGGTCGTCAACGTAAGGAGGCGTCAGATGAATGCCGGCGAGGTCGTGCGACGGCCAGCACGCGCTCGCTCCCTCGACATCGATCGTTGACGGCAGCTCTAAAGCGACCGGCTGCCTGGGCGAGGACCAAAGTACCCCCTCTGCTGGCCGGTTCCCTCCGCTCAAGAGCGAGCCGACTGCCGCATCTGCCTTTGGCATCGCTCTGATGACCGCGCTGGCGGACGCGGTGCGAGCTGCCGACGGGTCAATCGACGCGCGGACCTCGTGCTGCTTCCATAGCGCTTCCAGATTGCACGCTGGGAGCGGTCAACTTCAATGGGCCCGGCTGGTTTCGAACCAGCGACCTCTCGCGTGTGAAGCGAGCGCTCTCCCGCTGAGCTACGGGCCCTGAACGCCTGATTCTATTGGGTCTACTGGGTTGCTGGCCGACTCGGCGCCGGCAGCGAGCTGTGACTAGGTGTGTGCCAGCTCGCGCATCTGGCGCACAGGATGGCGACCCAGCCGGCCCGCAATCGCGTAAGGCGAGGCGTGTCCGTGGGTGCGATGAGCGACGTTGACGACGACGTGCCCCCGCAGCCGGTCTACCAGGCTGCGAGGCCGCGGTAGCAGCAGCAGCTCGGCATCCTCGCTGACGAGGACGGTCGGATGGCCTTCGGTGAGGTTGCGCCAGAGTACTTCGTCGGCCCACTCCTGATCCCCGGGAATGAACTCGACCTCATCGGGGTAGCCGAGGTCGTCGTCGCTGAGCGACGCAGCCATAAAGAGGTCCCAGGTCTTGTCATAGACGGCGCTCATCAGGTGTTCTCCCAGCTACGCACGATATCGGACCAGCCTCCCCTGATCTTGACTTCGGCGGCGTGCATCGCGTCGTTTACGGACCCATGCGTGGCGATCGGCTGCTGCTTCTTGGAGCCGATGTAGCGGTGCTCGTGGTGCTCGGTCGGATCGTGGGCGTTGTCGAAGGTGCGCACCGTGTGCCACTCCCCGTCGCGCTCGACGAGCAGCATGATCGCGTACTCGACCGGATGAGTGCTTGAGCGCTGGATCACGACGCGCACATCTGGGGCAAGGCGGTAGCGCCGAATCCGATCCTTGGGCATGACCGGATAATCCCAGTACGTTAGGCGGCACCAGAAAGGCAGCACTCAGGATGCGCGAGTCGGTAGTCGAGGACGCGTGAGTACTACTGGCACCCGAACGGCGGGACTTGTGGCGGCCGGGTGGCCAACGCACCCTCCTCCACGCCCCCCTCCCTCACATCGCCCTCCTCTACGGCACCCCCCACGCCGCCACCCTCCCTACCCCCACCAAACCCCACATCAACAGTCTCGAACCCCTTGTGGCGTTCGCTCTGCGCATACCCGGCATACGCGCGCCGATCAGCAGCCGTGAGATCGACGTCGTCGCTGAAGGGCGTGAGAAGCGCGCGCGGCCACAGCTCCCGCTCAGCAACCACCGCAATCTCAACAGACAGCACGGTGACGAGCGCGAGAAGGTAGACCCAGGCAAGCATCCCGAGCACCAACCCAAAGGCGCCGTAACTCTCGGAGGCCCCCTTAAGGTAGTGCGCAAGGAAATAAGCGCCAAGGACCTGCAGAATCTGCAGGGAAACCCCCGCCAGGACAGCACCAAGACGCAGCGAGCGCGTAGTGACTTCCGGCGCGGTGAGCACGCGGAAGGCGAGCATGACGACGGCGATGTTGACGAGGAAGGCCAGCACGAATAAGAGCGCGCGCAGCCCGCCGCTGATCGTCGTGCCGAGCGCGCCGGAGCTGGTGCCGAGCGTGGAGAGCGCCGTGGTCAGCAGCACGCCGGCGCCGAGCACGAGCAGCAGGAGCAGCGCGCGCAGGCGCGAGCCGAGCGGGTTGGGCCGCCGGTTGCGCGGCACGGCCCAGGCGCGGTTGAAGACGTTCTGGGTGGCCTGCGCGGCGCCGAGGCTGCCGTAGAGGGCGACGAGTACACCCACGGCAAGGCCCACGCCGCTGCCGGTGGACGCGTGAACGTTGGCGCGCAGCTGAGCGCCGACGATGGGGAACTTGGCCAGTGTCGAGTCGAGCAGGCTAGCCTGAAGATGCGGGTCGCCGTGCAGGACGAAGCCGAGGACGGTGACGAGGAGGAGCAGCAGCGGGAAGAGCGAGAGGAAGCCGTAGTAGGTGACGAGCGCGGCGAGGTAGCCGCCCTGGTCGTCGGCGTACTTGTAGATGACGGCGATCGGGAAACCGAGCCAGCGGTGCCGGCGCTGGTAGGCGTCGAGGGCCTTGATCCTGCGGCTCACGGGCTCGACGTTAGCGCCTGGGACTGTGCGATCTCAGTTGCCGATCGACGTGGTGGGCGGGGCCGGTTCCAGACGGGCGGCGGCGGGCGAGTAGAAGCGGGCGACGGCGGCGACCTGGGCGGGGCGCAGCGCGGCGCCGAAGGCGCGCGCGCCACCGAGCTGCGCGTAGGCGAGCTTGAGGTCTTTTCCGATCATGCTGAGATTGTGGTGCGCGTCATAGACAGAGCCGATGTAGAGGATCGCGTTGACGCGCAGGAAGCCGGCGGCGGCGGGCGAGGCGGGCGCGCCGGCGGCGGCACGCGCGCCGTAGTCGGCGGCGACGCGGATGAGGGTCCAGCCGCGCAAGGATAGTTCTTCATAGGAAAGCTCCAGGCCCGCGATGGCGGCGGCCGTGCCGGTGAGCTGCCCGGCGTAGGAGATGAAGCGCGGGGTGGCGATCTGGCGGGTGCGGCGGATCGCGGTGGCGATCGCCAGGCGCGTGGCGGGCGAGACGCGCACGGGCAGGCCGTGGGCGACAGCCGGCCAGGCAGCGCGGGAGGCGTCGATCTCGGGCAGTATCGACGGCCTGACCTGGAGCAGACCGCGGCCGACGGTGGCCAGGTCGGTGCGCTCGAGCTTCAGCTCGGCGGGACTGGAGCCCGAGAGGGTCCCCTTGGGGGTGCGCACGGTCGCGCTGCCGCCGCCGCAGCCGGCGAGGGCGAGCAGGGCGACGAGCGCGAGCAGCGCGGCGAGCGCCGCCGGAGGGGCGCCCCTCCGCCGCGGCGGCGCGCCGGCGGCAGCGCTAGGTACCGAGCAGATCGACGACGAAGATGAGCGGCGCATTGGGCGGGATCGTGGGCGGCGAGCCCTGCGCGCCGTAGGCCAGCGCCGAGGGGATGATCAGCTCGCGACGGCCTCCCACGTGCATCCCGACGACGCCCTGGTCCCAGCCCGGTATGACCTGGCCCTGGCCGAGCGGAAAGCTGAAGGTTTCATTGCGCTTCCAGGAGGCATCGAAGATCTTGCCACCGTGATAGAGGACGCCGACGTAATTGACGGTGACGGTCTGGCCGGACTTGGCTTCGGGGCCGGTGCCGACGATGAGGTCCTTGGTGACGAGCTTGGTGGGCGCGGGAGCCGACGGCGGCGTGACCTTGGGCTCCTTGGAGAGCGGGCCGCTGGTCGGCGTCTTGACGGCGGCGGCGGGGGGCTGCGCGGCGCTGGATGTGGTCGAGGAGGTGGTGGCGCTGGCGCTTTCGTGCTTGGCGATTTCGGAGGCGGCGTTGGGGTTCTCCTGGCCGACGGCGATCGAGCCGTTGCTGGCGCTGGAGCCGCAGCCGGCGAGCGGGACGGCGATGGCAAGCGCGCTCAGGCCGAGGACGGCGGACGAGCGCAGGGGGTGGTTGGAAGCGTCTTTGGTGAAGTTCATGATGAGCCGCAGACTAGCCGAACGGAGGAGTGCAGACTAGCCGAAGCGACGAGGCATGTGGGCGCTTCGCTCGTGGGTGCGCCGCTCGACGTGGGTGCTTCGCTCGACGCTGATAGGCTCAGGCGTGGACCGTGCTAGGCGGGGAGGTAGCGGTGCCCTATAACCCGCAATCCGCTCTAGCGGGGCTTAATTCCCCTCCGAGGGGTTCTGCCCTGGTCGCTCCGTCGCTCGGGGCGTCGATGGTTCGGGTCCCGCGCGGTGTCGGCTTGTGAATCAGGTCAGGTCCGGAAGGAAGCAGCCTTAAGCGATCCCCGGCAGGCGCAGCGGGCGTTCCCGAGCCGGAGTCGTGAGCGGCGATCAGGCGATCGGACGCTAGAGCCACAACGAGGGGTGCACGGTCCGCTATTGACGACGAGGAGTGCGCGATCGCTATCGGGGCGCGGTCGGCGCGCTATGCGCGACAGCGCTGAAAGATGCGCCACGAGCGATTGCCGCCGACGCGCGTGAAGCCGGCGGGGACGCGCGCGCGCGGTTCGACCGGATCGAGCCGGTCGAGGATGAAGTCTTCTTCGACCGCGCGGCTGGCCGGGTCGAGGTAGAGGCCGTGCGAGATAGGGCGGACCTCGGCGCTGAGGATGTTCGCGGGACTCGTCTGCAGGCGCAGCGCGAGCAGGGGGATGGGACGGTGGTTGGGAACGCCGATCGGAGCGCAGCGCAGCGAGATGGTGTGCGCGGCGACGAGCGAGAGCAGGTCGCCTTCGATCGTCTGCTGGCGCGCCAAGGCCGAGAGTTCGTGCTGCACGCCGCGATACTGCGCGGGCAGGTAGGCGAGGAGCGCGAGGACGACGAGCGCGGCGCCGGCCGACCACCAGCGCCGGCGCGGGTCGCCGGCGGGTAGGAGCGTCCAGCCGAAGACGCCGGCGCCGCAGAAGATGCAGAGCAGGGCGGCGGCGGGGAAGGCGTAGCGCGTGTTGATCGGCAGGCCGAAGCTGGCGAAGAGGGCGAAGACGGCGACGGCCACGACGCCGGCGACGGCCGGGGGAAGCGCACGGCGGCGGGGGAGCCAGAGCAGCGAGAGCACGCCGCCGAGAGCGGCGCCGAGGAGGACGGGCACGCGCAGGATTTCGCCGAGGCGGCGCGGTATGTACTCGGGGACCTTGGCGATGCCGGTCTCGCGCGCGAGCTCGCGGGCGGTGGCGCGCGTATTGGTGAGCGACCAGAGCGGCTGGCCGGTGACGAGCAGATCGCTGAGCAGCCAGAGGAGGGGCGCGGCGGCGGCCAGCGCGGCCAGCGCGGCGAGCCGGCGGGGAGGAGCCGGGCGGGGGGCGAGCCGGCGGGGGACGAGCCGCGGGGCGATGGCAAGATAGAGCCAGTAGAGCGCCGAGAAGAGCCAGGCCTCGGGGCGCAGCAGGCCGGCGAGCGCGAGCAGCGTGAGCACCGTTATGGGCGTGCGATCGCGGCGAGCGGCAGCAGCAGCGGGACCTCCGGGAGAGGCGGAGGCCGCGGCGCGCCCGTCGTCGGAGCGAGCGGAGTGCTGGAGGTCTTGACAGAAGACGAGCAGCGCCGCGAGCACGAGCAGCAGGTAGGGCAGATCGACGTAGGCGCGCACGCCGTAGGAGAGCAGCGGCACGCGCGTGAGCAGCAGCAGCGCCGCGAGCGCGCCGGCGGCGCGTCCGAACCAGAGCGCGCCCAGGCGATAGACGACCCAGCCGCAGCCGGAGAGCGCGAGAAAGCCGAGCGCGACGACGATGTCCTCGGTGAGGCGCGGCCCGAGCGGGGAGAGCGCGAAGCCGAGCGCCTCGACGAGCGGATGCGGCGTGGGCGCGACGGGCAGCCCGTACTGGGGCGTTTCGCCGCGCGCGAGCTGCTGACCCCAGACGAGCGCATAGAGGGTGTCGTAGTTGGCGAAGCCCACACCGGCGAGCAGGCGCAGCAGGAACGCGCCGGCGAGGACGGTCAGGGGAGTGCCGAGGCGCCTGAGCGGAGCGGGCACGGAGACGGACGAGGCGGGCACGGAGACGGACAGGGGGCGGACGCTATCCGCTCGGCGGTGGCTCGGGCGGCGGCGATGGCCGTGAGTAGACTCAGCCCACGGTGTCAGAAGCAGAGCCCACGGTGTCAGAAGCAGCCCCGCAACAGCCCTCGCTCTACCGTCGCTACCGCCCGAGGACGTTCGCGGAGGTCGTCGGGCAGGAGCCGGTGGTGCGCACGCTGCGCAATGCGGTCGAGCGCGAGCGGGTCCATCATGCCTACCTGTTCGTGGGCTCGCGCGGGACGGGCAAGACCTCGATGGCGAAGATCCTGGCGGCGTGCCTGAACTGCGAGCGCGGGCCGACGGTCGAGCCGTGCGGCGAGTGCGGGTCGTGCCGCTCGATCGCGCA
Organism: uncultured Solirubrobacterales bacterium; assembly: GCA_963715515.1. GTDB lineage: Bacteria > Actinomycetota > Thermoleophilia > Solirubrobacterales > Solirubrobacteraceae > Palsa-744. The sequence goes on along the minus strand of OY970249.1, from coordinate 1,732,595 downwards.
GGCGAACTCGATGGACGTGATCGAGATGGACGCGGCGTCGAACAACTCCGTGGAGGACATACGCGAGCTGCGGGAGAGCGTCGCGTATGCGCCGACGGGGGGCGGCACGAAGGTATACATCCTGGACGAGGCTCACATGCTGTCGACGGCGGCGTGGAATGCCTTCCTGAAGACGCTCGAGGAGCCGCCGCCGCGCACGGTGTTCGTGCTGGCGACGACGGAGGCCGGGAAGGTGCCGGCGACGGTGGTCGATCGGACGCATCGCTTCGACTTCATGCGCCCGACGGTGGAGCAGTTGGCGAGCGTGGTGCGGCGCACGGCGGAGGCCGAGTCGATCGAGATCCCGCCGGCGGCGGTGGCGGCGGTGGCGCGCGCGGCGACGGGCAGCTTCCGCGATGCGCTGGGGACGCTCGAGCAGTTGGTTGCCTACAGCGGCAGCAGCATCGCGCTGGAGGACGTGCTCGCAGTGCTTGGTGTGACGGACGTGGCGCAGATCGAAGCGCTGCTGGACGCCGTACAGGAGGGCGACGCGGCGCAGGCGCTGCACGCGGTGGCGCGCTGCGCGGAGAGCGGGCGCGACGCGGGCGCGGTGGCGAGCGACGTGGAGATGCGGGCGCGCGAACTGCTGATCGTGCAGACGCTGGGCGAGGTGCCGCGCGAGCTGTCGCTGACGCCGGAGCACGACGCGGAGCTGCTGGAGCAGTCGCGGCGCATCGGCGAGGCGACGGTGGTGCGCGTGCTGGAGCTGCTCGGCGGCGCGCTGGAGGCGGTGCGCGCGGGCGCGGACCCGCGCACGCAGCTCGAGCTGGCGCTGGTGAAGGCGGCGCGGCCGCAGCTAGACGGATCGGTGAAGGCGCTGAAGCTGCGCATCGAGCGTCTGGAGGGAAAGGCGGGATTTGGTTTGGAGGGGGGGCCGCCAGGGGCGGCCGGCGATGGCCGCGCGGTGGGTGCCGCCGTGGTGGACGAAGCCCAGCCGGCCGTGCAACCGACGTCGCGCGTCGAGGCGCAGACGCCGCCGCCGGCCGAGCCCGCTGCCGCAGCACCCCACCAAACCCCAGCCGACCGCCCGGCGCCAACGCAGGCGCAGTCCGAGGCGCAGACGCCGCCGGCGGCCAATCCCGACCATCCCCCTCCCCCTCCCCTCCCAGGCGACCCCGCGCAGGCCGACTCGCTACAGGCCCTCTGCGAGCTCTGGCCGGCCGTCGTCGAGGCCGTGAAGGCGCCCAATGCGATGCTCGCGGCGGCGATTGCGGACGCCGTGCCGGTGGGCCTCGAGGGCACGGAACTGCGCGTGGCCTTCGATGCGACGGCGCCGTTCATGAAGAAGAAGGCCGAGGACCCGAACAGTCGCGCGGTCGTCGATGGCGCGCTGCGGGAGCTGACGGGGCGCAAGCTGCGCGTGGCGTACGAGCTGCGCGAGCAGCTGACGGCGGCGTCCAACGGCGGGCAGCGCCACACGGAGGAGGAATGGGTGGCACGCTTCATCGACGAGTTCGACGCCGAGGAGCTTGCCGGCGAGCGGGTCGTGCAATCGAGTGAGAAAGCGAGTAGCGGCGATGCCCAATCCCAATAGACCTCAGAAGAAGCCGAATATGCAGCAGATGCTTCAGCAGGTGCAGAAGATGCAGAACGACATGCAGGCGGCGCAGGAGGAGCTGAAGCGGGAGACCGTGACGGCCTCCGCGGGCGGCGGCATGGTGACGGTTGTCGTCTCGGGCGACCTGAACGTGAAGTCGATCGCGATCGACCCGGCCGCGGTCGATCCGGACGACGCGGAGATGCTGGGCGACATGGTGCTGGCGGCCGTCAACGAGGCGCTGCGCGCGGCGCAGGAGCTGGCGGAGCAGAAGATGGGCGGGCTCACGGGCGGCCTCGACCTGGGCGGCCTCGGCGGCCTCGGGCTGCCGGGGATGTAGGCGGCGGGCGCGTGGCCTCGTGAGCACTTCGTTCGCGCCGCCGGTGCAGAAGCTCGTGGGCGAGCTTGCGCGGCTGCCGGGCATCGGTCAGCGCACGGCGCAGCGCCTGGCCTTCCACATCCTGCGCGCGACCCCCGAGGAGGCGCTGGCGCTGGCGGAGGCGATCCGCGAGGTCAAGGAGAAGATCGGCCTCTGCGACGTCTGCTTCAACCTCGCCGACGAACCGCGCTGCCGCATCTGCCAGGACCCGCGGCGCGACCATACGGTCATCTGCGTCGTCGAGGAGGCCGGCGACGTGATCCCGATGGAGCGCACGCACGAGTACCACGGCGTCTATCACGTGCTCGGCGGCGCGCTGTCGCCGATCGACGGGATCGACCCCGAGGACCTGAAGATATCTCAGCTGTTCGCGCGGGCCGGCGAGGAGCTGCGCGAGGTGGTGATCGCGACGAATCCGACGACGACGGGCGAGGCGACGGCGCTGCATATCGCGCAGGGCCTGCACGAGCGCCGGCCGCAGCTGAGCGTCACGCGCCTGGCCTCGGGGCTGCCGGTGGGGGCCGACCTGGAGTACGCCGACGAGGTCACGCTCGGCAAGGCCCTCGCGGGTCGCCGGGCGCTGTAGGTTCTGGGCGTGAGCGAACTCGTCGTGATGAAGTTCGGCGGCACGTCGGTGGCGGACGCCGAGCGGATCAAGCGCGCGGCGCGGCGGATCGTCGAGAAGCGCGAGGCGGGGCACTCGGTCGTGGCGGTGCTGAGCGCGCGCGGGAGCACGACCGACGAGCTGATTGCGCTAGCGGAGGAAGTCTCGGCGGCGCCGGCGGCGCGCGAGATGGACATGCTGCTGTCGACCGGAGAGCGCATCTCGTGCGCGCTCTGCGCGATGGCGATCAACGACCTGGGGCACCGGGCGATCTCGTTGACGGGCTCGCAGGCGGGGATCGTGACCGATGAGTCGCACACGCGGGCGCGCATCCTGGACGTGCGCGCCGAGCGGATCCGGCAGGCGCTGGCGGAGGATCACATCGTGCTGGTGGCGGGCTTCCAGGGGGTCTCGACGGCCGACGACGTGACGACGCTGGGGCGCGGCGGCAGCGACACGACCGCGGTCGCGGTGGCGGCGGCGCTGGGTGCGCGCGAATGCGAGATCTACACGGACGTGGCGGGCGTCTACAGCGCCGACCCGCGGCTGGTGCCCGACGCGCGGCTGCTGCCGCAGGTCTCTTTCGAGGAGATGCTTGAGATGGCGGCCTCAGGCGCCGGGGTGCTGCAGCTGCGGAGCGTCGAGTACGCGCGCAACCACGGCGTGCGCATCCACTGTCGCTCGTCATTCGAGGCGCGCACCGGTACGGTAGTGGTTGACGAGCGCGACACCATGGAGCAGCCACTGATCACAGCCGTCACGCACTCGACCTCCGAGGCGCGCCTGACGCTCGCGGGAGTCCCCGACGAACCGGGCGCGGCGGCGCGCATCTTCGCGGCGCTGGCGGCGGCGAACGTCAACGTCGACATGATCGTCCAGAACGAGCCGGTCTCGGCGGGCGGTCTCGCCGAGATCTCCTTCACGGTCCCCCGCGAAGACCTGCGCACGGCGCGTCAGGCGCTGGAGCCGCTGGCGGGCGATGCGTTCGCGGAGGTCGCGGCGCACGAGGAGATGGGCAAGGTCTCGATCGTGGGCGCCGGCATGCGCTCGCACCCGGGCGTGGCGGCGCGCGTCTTCGCGGTGTTGGCCGAGGAGGGAATCAACATCGACATGATCTCGACGTCGCCGATCAAGATCTCGTGCGTGATCCCGCGCGAGGGCGTGGAGCGCGCGGTGCAGGCGCTGCACGCCGCCTTCGAGCTGTCCGGCCCCGATACGGTCGGCGTCGAAGAGCCCTTCATGCCCCGCGGCGCCTCCTAGGCGGGTCTGCGCCCCCGCAGCGGGGGCGCAGACTTATCGCACAGTATTGGCTTGGAGTTTACCCCGGGCAGATCGCAGTGTCTACTGAACGGGGAGCTCAGCTAAGGAGATAAAAGAGTGATATTCGCCTGCGCTACGACGACTCCTCCACCATTGACGGCTTCTACCTTGATGTACCAGTTGTTGACAAACATTTCTCCGGCTCCTGCTATTTCGTTAGCTTCCACTTCGGTGTTACATTTATTACCTATAAAACCACGAGGTTCCAATTCCGTTGCGACGGCGCAGCCCGCCGGTTTGATCGTATATCGAGTTGCGGCGTTCGGGCCCTGGACCCTGAGTTTGAGTACTTTGACTGGCACATTGCTCTGATTCATGACTTCAATTGTGCATAGCCGTACTGTAGCATTAAAAATGGCAGTTAGGTTCGATGGTCGCCAGGCGCAGAGCGGTTACTCTATACACGGCACCCTGAATCGCTTCACCATTTTCAGCTTTGATTTTTATAGTCCCTTCGATCGCCCCTGACACGGATTCTTTGACTTTGCCTCCGTGATTGCATTTCGCCTTCCCGGAGATACTGCCAAATGCCAGCTCTACGGCTCCTTCTTTGGGACTGTTTGTCACACCCGCACTGGTGGTTTCGTATTCACACTTGTCTTCCACTCCGCCGCAGACGATCGTATAGCCAGGCGCTCCGGACCCGTCGGAGCTGATGATATCGCTGATTTTAGTCTGACTTGCACCTAGTTTAGTCTGCCAAGGCAGATGTGGAATGCTCGCAGCCGTGCTTTCACATTTGCCTTTAATGACCGAACATCCAGTCACTTTCAGTGCTTTGATTTTACCTTGACTTTCAGGACCGACCGTTCCCAGCAGTTCTGCACTGCATTTTACTCGCAGCACGCCAGAACTCGATTCTGAGTCTTCTAGTTCCAGCGATCCAGTACCGACAACGGCTATAGGTACCTTTGATTCTTGCCACACATATTCACCTGTTTCGCTTTCTTTGGTGCACAGGCTGTCTTCAAAACTTCCTCCCCCTTCAATTTTAGAACAATGCTGCCAAGCCGGGGCGGCCAACGCAGGCGTCGCGAAGGCAGTAAAGCCGACAGTCACAGCAAGCACTACAATAGTATTTAGAATTATACGTATATTTAGTACGCCACGCATATGTATCTCCTATCAAAAGATTCACCAGCCCGGGACGGAGAGCCCGAGCCACCGTCAGCAGGCATCGTCTCAACCATCGGCGCACGAGACAAGCAGCCGAGAGATCGCCGACGATCTCCAAAGCCACCCGCGATGAAGCGAAGCCGCCCTGCGGGATGGTCGGCACACCGTACGCCGACGGCACAAGCCATGAATGTCTCCGACTCTCAGCCACGGTCTCTTGCGCTTTGATATCCTTACCTCTACTCACAAGTAAGGAGGATGGTTCTATGAATTCCTCAGCGCGTTTGACGTCTAAGGGGCAGGTCACGATCCCCAAGGTCGTCCGCGATGCCCTGCAACTGCACGAGGGCGATGAGATCGTCTTCCGCGTCGAGCGCACCAGGGCGATCGTCGCGAAGACCCCCGACTTCATCGGCATGGCCGGCACTGTCGCGGTGCCCGAGGCCAAGCGCGGCACATCCTGGGATGAGGTCTTGCGGCAGACACGCCGCTCGCGCGCGGAGAAGCGCCGCTGAGAGCGTTCCTCGACACCAATGTGCTCGTGCGCCATCTCACCGGCGACCCGCCCGAGATGGCCAAGCGTGCGACGGCAACGCTCGCCGGCGAAGGGCCGCTGCTGCTCGCAGACCTCGTGCTCGCTGAGTGTGTCTACGTACTCGAGTCCTTCTACGAAGTCGGCCGCCTCCAGGTCGCCGAGTTGATGCGCGCCGCGATCGCGCTGCCGTCGATCTCGGTCATCGACGTCCGGCTGCTGCTGCGCTCGCTGGAGCTGTACGAGACCGACCGGCTGGACTTTGCCGAGGCGTACCTCATCGCCAGCGCGGAGGCCACCGGAGTCGATGCGGTGGTGTCCTTCGACCGCACGATCGACCGCGTGAAGACCATCGCCCGCATCGAGCCCTAGCCGCGGCCGCAGATCGCACGCTCCAAACGTCTGGCGGCAGGCGGCAGCGGTCTTTCCTGCGCGAACCCGCCTGAACCGCCTCGGCGGACTCTCTCAACTCGATCGCGTCGAGTAGGCCTCGATCATCTCGACCACGGTCTCTTCGGCCTGGGGGCGGCTGAGTTGCATGTCGAGTCGCAGGAGCTTCCAGACGAGTACGTCGGTGGCGATGACGACGGCCGTGAGCCGGCGCTCTCTGGGTGCGCGCCGCAACCCGGCGAGCAGCGGCTGGAAGACCCGGCGCGCCCAATCGCGGTGGTAGTCCCTGCCCAGGTCGGTGAGGCGGCGGACCGCGGGGATGCGGTCCTCCTGGGAGAGCATGCGCAGAATCGCCGTTCCGTGCGCCTCGTAGTGGTCGAACACGTTGGCGACGGCCTCGGGGAAGCGGCCCACGGGAGCTGCGTCGCGGCGTGATTTCTCGCTCATCGCCCACCATCTGTACGCGGCGGTGAGCAACTGGTCCTTGGAGTGGAAGCGCGCGAGGAGCGTCTGTTCGGTGACGAGCGCGTCGGCGGCGATCTCGCGCAGGCGAACCTGCTCGTACGGTCGCGTGCCGAAGTGCTTCCACGCCGCGGCGAGCAGCCGCTCGCCGGTCGCGGCGGCGGCATCGGCGCGGGCGGTCATCCGATAGGCGCGTTCCTTGCGCGGTTGCTCGCTCGGTTCATTGCGCGGGGCGTTTGACTTGTTCATCTTGGTCATACTAAGATGAAATATATGCGAGTCTTCCAGACGCTTATCGCGTTCAGCGGCAACGCCCCACCGCAGCTCGCGCTGACACGTGAGCTCGTGGCCCGCGGTCACGTGGTGCGGGTCCTCGCCCACCGCGCGGCGCGCGAGCGGATCGAGAGCACTGGGGCGGAGTTCGTCGAGTACCGGCGGGCGATACCCGACCTCGACATCACGCGCCCGGAGACCGACTCGGTACGTGATTGGGAGGCGCGCACGCAGCTTGGCGCCGCGAAGCGGCTGCGCGACGGCGTGATCGCGCCGATGCCCGATGGGGCACGCGATGTGATCGAAATGCTCGAGGGCTGGAGCGCCGACGTGGTCGTGTTCGACTGGCTCATACCGGCTGCCGCGATCGCCGCCGAGCGCGCGGGTGTGCCGGCCGCCGCGCTCGTTCACTGCCCCTATCCACTGCCGGCTCGCGGCGCGCCCCCGCTGTTCAGTGGCCTGTCGCCGATGGCAGGTCCGTTGGGCGCCGTGCGCGATCGCCTGTTCGATCGCATGACCCGCCGCTTCTGGGCGCCCGGACTGCCCGTGCTGAACGGTGTCCGTGCCGAATATGGGCTCGCGCCGCTGAAGGACTGGGGCGACCAGGTCCTCGGTGCGCAGGCCGTCTACGTGATGACGGCGCCAGAGCTCGACTTCTCGAGCAGAGCGCAGCTCCCCGCGAACGTCCACTACGTGGGCCCAGCGTTCGAGCCGTTCCAGAAGGACTGGTCGTCGCCGTGGCCCGAGGAGAACACCGATCCGCTCGTGCTGCTCAGCTTCAGCACCAGCTACATGGACCAGGGCGCGCTCGCCCAGCGAGCGCTCGACGCCGTCGCAGGGCTGCCGGTCCGGGCGTTGCTGACAGCGGGCCCCGCGCTCGACGCCAGCCACCTCCACATCCCCGCCAACGCGCGCACCGTGGCTTTCGTGCCACATCGAACCGTGCTCCCGCACGCGTCGCTGATGGTCACCCACGCGGGCTGGCAGACGGTCAACGCGGCGCTCGCCGATGGCGTTCCGCTCGTATGCATCCCCGACGCGCGCGACCAGCCCGACAACGCCGCGCGCGTTCTGTTCGTGAACGCCGGCGTGAAGGTCAGCAAGAAGAGTTCCCCCAGCAAGCTGCGCAGCGTGATCGCCAGCGCCCTGGAAGACCGGTCGATCAAACAGGGTGCCCGCGCGATGGCCGCCGCCCTCGCCCGCAGCGACGGCGCCACCGTCATGGCCGACGCACTGGAGCGCCTCCCCGTACGCAGTGGCAGCGTCCCGCCACCACATCGGTGACGTGCCGCGATGGCCCGCGCGGCGCGGTGGCCCACGGATGGTTCGTGCTCGCTCACTGATTCAACCCTATGGAAACTGTCTCCTACTGCGGAGATAGTCGAACGCGGTCACTAACCAGCCGAATCTAGAGGCTTTCGCGGGCCTTGGAGACTGTCGCCAGTCGAGGGGTGGTCGAGGAGCTTGCATCTTGCACGAAAACCTGCAACCTTTCCGTGCTTGAGATACTGAGCACAAGAGGGGTGCGAGGATCTTGAGAGACCGACATAGATCAAGCGGGCCCCCAGCAGTCCTCGCTGGGGCCCTGGAGCAATAGGCGGGGAAGCGGCGAGCAAGGAGGCGGGCAGAAGATGAGCGGCGAGACCGGGAGTGGCAGCGAGGTCCGAACGCCGGACCTACCGTGGAGCGACAGCGACACGCGGAGCGATGCACGTGGTATCAGGGCGCTGAGTCTGGGCCTGGGGGGCCTGGGGACGAGGGGCGCGGGGGCAAGGGACGCGGCACAGGGGGGCGCGCGAGTCGCGCGCGGGCCGCTGGGGACGCGCCGGCGTCTGGCGGCTAGCTCGGCGACGCAGATCATGGAGGCGCGCGGACCCGCCGCCAGTCTGCGCCGCGATGCGCTCTTCCGCCGCACGCTCGTGCTCGCCGACATCACGGCGATCGTCGGGGCGTTCGCGCTCACCGTCGGGCTGTCGTCGCGCTCGCTGCAACTGACCTGGGCGAGCATCGCGGCGCTGCCGATCCTGCTCGTCTGCGCGAAGCTGCTCGGCCTCTACGACCGCGACGAGACGCTGCTGCGCAAGACGACGCTCGACGAGGCGCCCAAGCTGTTCGAGGTGGCGACGCTGTGCGCGCTCGTGGCGTGGCTCGCGGGCGGGCTGCTGGTGAGCGGCACGCTCGATCGCCACGAGGCGCTGTTCCTGTGGCTGGCGCTCGTGGCGCTGCTGATGCTCTGCCGCGCGGTGGCGCGCACGCTGGCGCTGCGTATGGCGCCGACGGAGCGATGTCTGTTCATCGGCGACGAGCTGTCGGCGAGCGCGATCCGCGGCAAGCTCGGCGGACCGGGCGGTCAATGCGGCATCAAGGCCGAGATGGTCGCGCAGATCGACCTCGACAAGGCCGGGCCGTGGTCCACGGACAGCTTCTCGGGGCCGCGCCTGTCGGAGATCCGCAACCTGGCGCGCACGCTCGACGTGCACCGCGCGATCGTCGCGCCGCGCAGCGCCGACGCCGGCGAGATGCTCGATCTCGTGCGCACGCTGAAGGCCGTCGGGGTGCGCGTCAGCGTGCTGCCGCGGCTGCTCGAGGTCGTGGGCTCCTCGGTGGAGTTCGACGACCTGCACGGCATCACGGTGATGGGCGTCCGCCGCTTCGACCTGACGCGCAGCTCGGCGCTGGTGAAGCGCGCGTTCGATCTGATCGGCGCGTCCGTCGGGCTGCTCGCGGTAGCGCCGCTGATGATCGCCGTGGCGGTGGCCGTCAAGCTAGACAGCCGCGGGCCGATCTTCTTCCGCCAACTGCGCGTCGGCCAGCACGGCCGACGCTTTCACATGCTCAAGTTCCGCACGATGGTGCCTGAGGCCGAGGCGATGAAGGACTCATTGCGCGACCGCAACGAAGCCCAGGAGGGCTTCTTCAAGATCGCCGACGACCCGCGCGTCACGCGCGTGGGCAGCTTCCTGCGCCGCACGGCACTCGACGAGCTGCCGCAACTGCTGAACATCGTGCGCGGCGAGATGTCGCTCGTGGGGCCGCGCCCGCTGGTCGTCGAGGAGGACCAGCGCATCGAGGGCTGGCACCGCCGGCGTTTGGAGCTGATGCCGGGCATGACCGGCCACTGGCAGATCCTCGGGCCAGCGCGCGTGCCGCTGCGCGAGATGGTCGCGATCGACTACCTCTACGTGGCCAACTGGTCGTTGTGGACCGACGTCAAGATCCTGCTGCGCACCGTGCCGCACGTCGTCGGCCGACGCGGGCTGTAGACAGCGGAAAGGCCGGAGACGGCGAGGCCTGAGACGGCGGAGGCGCCCGGAAGGCGCGCATCGACGCTGCGCGCCGGCATCGCGTCACCGCGCGCGGCCATCCGGCAGATCGCGACGACCAGCACGGCGATCGTCGCCCATGCGACTGGGATCAAGACCAAGAGCACCATACGTCCCCCTGCTTGTTATTCGAGGCATACACGTCTACCCCTCCCATCGGACGCATGTGAACGATCCTTGACTGCCCCTGTGCAGGACCCGTCAAACGTCCAAACCCGCGGCCGCCTCCGTGGTTGCGCTCAGCCACGCTCAGCCATCGACGATCACGCCGAACTCCTGCGCATAGATCGCTCCCGGCTGGCCCTGCGCGAGCGAGGAGGGCACGGCGGCGGCGACGCCCATGCCCGTTTCGCGGTAGCTCGCGTCGAGGATGTTCGCCAGGTGCTCCGGCGAGGCGATCCAGGCGGCCACGATCGCGCTGGGCGTGGAGAGCTGAAGGGTGCCCCAGGCGATGTTCTCGCCGACGGTGTAGCCGACTTCGTGGTTCGGTATGTAGCCGGCGGCTTCGTCCCTGCCGAGCGGCGTCAGCCCGTCGGGCGCGACGTGCGCGAAGTAGTCGAGGTTCACCATTTCTTCGCTGTGCGCCGTCGCGGCCTGCGCGAGCCGCGCGTTGACCTGTAGCGGCAGCTCGCCATTGCGCGCGCGCTCCTGATCGACCAGGCACAGCGCGGCGGCCTCTACCGCCGCGATGTCCTGCGGCGTGGGCCGCAGTTCGGTGTTCGCGCACGGCGTCTGCAGAACGCTGGCGAGCAGCGCGGCGGTGCTGCTCTGCTTCGGAGTCGCCGGTGATGCCGGCCTGGAGGTCCTGCGATGCCTGCGCCTGCGCGCGCCGGCCTGCGCGCGCCTGGCGAGCGCCTGGGAGCGCCTGGCATTGGGGTGGGCGGCGTGGCCGTGGCCGCGCCTGGCGAGCGCCTGTGCGCGCCTGGCATGCGCCCGGGAGCGCCTGGCGACCGCACGGGAGCGCCTGGCGTGTGCGTGGCCGTGGCGGGCACCGACGTGAGCGTGCAGGCGAGCCGCGTGCGCTTCGGCGGGCACGGCATGGGTCACGATCGAGAGGGCCGCTGCGAGGAGGACTGCGAGGAACGCCTGCGTGCGGTGGATGCTCACGCGTTTGCTATCGGGCGCACCCACGCATCCGCTTAAGGTCGCGCGAGTCGATTTGGACAGGAAGCGTGCTGCGCGGCGCGCGCCGGCGCCTTTATGCTGCGGGGCGTGCGTGAGAGCTATGCAGCGATGCGCCAGGCCGGATGCCGATGAGGCGTCCCTGGATGCTCGTTACGCTGGTCCTGGCGGTGGGCATCGTGGGCACCTATGCGGCGCTTCGCGCGCGCGAAGGCAACCCTCAGTTCGTCTCGCAGCAGCAGAGCCTCACGCCGGTCGCCGCGGCGGCGCTGGACCGGCTGCTGCTCACCACGAGCGACCCGCGCCCGCGTCTGGCCGGCCGTGCGCGCGGCGCGCGCTGCACAAGCGCCTCGGCCTCGGCCGGCAGCGCCCTGGGCAACCCCTGGAGCTGCGTCGTGCGCTACCCGACGCTGCCGCATGTGCGCTACCGCGTGATCGTCCACTCCGACCGCTCGATCGAGGGCTCCGGCCAGCCCGAAGGCCAGCCGGTCAGGGGCGCACTGATCGTCAGGGGCTGCTGCGTCGCGCAGAGTCCCTGAGGCCCCCCCGAGCCCCCTCTGAGCCGGTTCGTCTCAGAGAGCCCCCTGCACCTCTCAGAGAGGCCCTGAGTCGAACTCCTCGCCGGGGGTCAGTCCATCTCCGCGCGCAGCTTGCGCAGGGCGCGGTAGATGCGTCCCTCGACGGCGCTCTCGCCCTCGCCGAGCACGCGCGCCACTTCGTGCAGTTTGAGGTCCGCGCCGAAGCGCAGCGATAGCGCCTCGCGCTCCTCGTCGCTGAGCAGCGCGAGCGCGCGATACAGCTCGTCGCGGTGCTCCACCGCCGCGAGCGCCGGGTCGGGGGACTCCATCGGCGCGCCGGCGCCGACGTGCTGGAGGATGCGATCTTCGTGGCTCTCGCGCCGGGCATGGTCGCGTAGGAGGTTCAGCGCGATCGTGTACAGCCAGCGGCGCTCGCTGCCGCGACGGGGATCGAAGCGCTGACGCGAGCGCAGCACCCGCTCGAAGGTCTCCGAGAGCAGATCTTCGGCCAGGGCCCTGTTGCCGGTGCGATAGGCCAGGAAGGAGAAGAGGCGGCTGCCGTGTTCCTCGAACAGCCGCTCGAAGGTGTCCGAGCGCATGCCTCGCGACATTCTGCCGGTTCCTGCACTCTTCGGGCGAGCCACGGAGGGACGGGACATTTCGTGAGCCATCGGCATTGTTCCTTTCGAAAGCGACAGGGCTCCGGGATTCAATTCCCGGAGCCCCTTCCCCGACCGATCCGGTCGATCGGGACGTCCTTGCAGTCCTACTTCTGCGTGCTAGTCGCGACTAGGTGCAGAGGTGGTACGTGTGGCTCTCCTTGACGGTCTTGCCGTTGGCCAGCGTCACCGTGATCGTCACCGTCGTCGCGCCGCTGCCGCAGGGCAGGTCGGCGAGCACGATGTTCGCGGAGGCCTTCTTGCCGGTGATCGTCTTGAGGTGCTTGCCGTTGACGCTCACCGAGACCCTACGCAGCCTGCCCTTGGCGTTCACGTGGATCTTGATGCGGCGCTTGCTCGTCGTGACCTTCTTGGAGATCGACGTGCCGGCGACACCGCCGCTTGCGCTCTGCGTGCCGCTGATCGTCACCGTCGAGGAGTTGTAGGTGTTGGTGATGTTGTTGTTCGTCGTCGTGTTGTTGCTGCCGTTGCCGTTGTTGTTGAAGCTGTTGTTGTTGCAGTTGAAGTTGCCGTTGCCGTTGCCGCTTTCGTTCCCGTTTTCGGTCCCGTTGAGTTCGCCAGTGCCGCCGTTGTGGCTGCCGTTGCCGTTGCCATTGCCGCTACCGCAGCTGTTGGTCGAGCTGTACTGGGCGTTCGCGGCGTTGCCCGCCGGAGAACCGCTGCCACCCGCGGCGAGGACGCCGCCGGTGCCGGCGGCCATCAGGCCGACGGTCAGTGCTGCTACGACGAGGCGGCGCGGATTGGCGCGCCCGCCAGCGGCCTGGGCACGCGACATCGCTGTCGTCTTGATCTGGTCCAGCTCGAGCGCGCTCGCCTCGGGGCGCTCGCTGCGCAGGCGCTGCGCGATGCCCTCCAGCTCCGGCTCGTGCTTGTCGTTCTTACGCCGCATTTCGTCTCCTCGTCGGATTGGCAGAAAAAGCCTGTCATCAGCCCATACGAACGGGCGAGCGCTTTTCCTACAGGCTCGTGATCGAAAACTTTCCGGACACGAGCGCCTGGCGGCGCAGCTGCGGCGCCGCGGCTTCCCACTGGCGCGGCCCGCCGCCGTGCAGACGCAGCGCGGCGTGCTGCAGAAGCACCTCCAGCGGGTTCAGCGCAAGCGCGCGGCGCACCGCCGTATGGGGGTCCTGCCCGGCGGCCGCATGCGCGACGGCCAGCCAGTACCAGTTTTCCCAGCTCTGCGGCTCATACCGCGTGGCCTCGGCCATCGCCGCGGCCGCGGCCGGCGCGAAGCCCTGCTGCAGGTCGCAGACGCCCACGAGGGCATAGGCCTGGGGGCGCTCGGCCGCGAGCGACAGCGAGGACAGCGCGTCGCGCTTGGCGACCGTGCACTGCCCCTGCGCGAGCGCCCTGCCGGCGTTCTCCAGGCGGGCGTAGGAGGTGCCGATCAGCAGCGGCGCGACGGCCAGCACGAGCCAGCCCAGCGCCACCACGGTGCGGCTCGCCGGCAGCCCGCGCAAGCCCGCGCCGCCGTCGCGCGGGCGCGCCAGGGCGAGGCCCGCGAGGATGAAGATGACGAGCGTGACAGCCGGCATCTGCCAATCCCAGTCGATGGCTTGGTGCAGCGACCAGGCGAGCACGACGGCGAACAGCGCCGCATACAGGCCCCGGTCGGGGCCGCGGATGCGTATGGCAAGCCCCACGAGGATGCCGCCGACGACGAGCAGCATCAGCACGAAGCCCACGATTCCCAGCTCCGCGAGGCTCTGCAGGTAGAGCGAATGCGCGTCGGTCACGTAGGTCGCTTCGCTGCGGAAGCGCGGGTAGAACTGCTGGTAGGTGCCCGCACCGGTGCCGCGCAGCCGCTGCGTGCGATAGATGTCGAGCGCCACCCGCCACAGCGGCAGCCGCCCGTTGTTCGCGGGATCGGTCAGCCGTTCGCGCGTCTGCGCCACCTTGGGCTCTTTGGTGCCGTCGACGAACTTGTCGTACTCGCGCGACGCCAGCCCGCCCGCGCCGAGCGCCAGCGCGAGCAGCAGCACCGCGGCGGCCGCCCCCAGGCCGATACCCACGCGCACCCTCCGCGGCGGCGGGTTGCGCACCACGCGCGAGGCCGCCAGGCGGCGATCGAGCAGCAGCAGCGCCGCGCGCGCGAGCGCCGCCGCGGCCATGCAGAGGACGACAACGAGCGCGACGTGGTGGCCCTGGGAGATCGCCTGCGCGCCGGTCGGGTTCTTCGATGCCAGCGCCGTCGCGTCCCAGGCCGAGCGCGCCGCGACGGCGGTCGCCGGCACCGTCGCGAGCAGCGCGGCCGGCAGCGTCGAGAGGCGCGTGAGCAGGCAGTAGGCCACCAGTCCGATCGCCGCCACGCCGAGCGAGCCGCGCGAGAAGGTCAGCAGCAGCGTCGCGCCCACCGCCGGCAGCGCCGCGGCGGCGAGTATGCGCACGCTCGGATGCTCTTTGGGGTCGGCCGTCAGGTGAAAGCCGAGGATCAGCGCCATCGCCGCCACCATCCCCTCGGCGTTCCAGTAGGTCAGGGGATAATTGAGCCGGTCCACGAAGAAGCCGCCCGTGGTGGGCCACAGGTGCGGGAGCAGCCGCGAGATCAGACCGACCAGGCAGATCGCCACCAGGCCGGCCGTCAGCGCCCTGACCAGCCAGCTCGCTCGCGCGCGCGTGTATCGGAGCGAACCGAAGAGTACGAACGCCAGCACGTAGAGCAGCGTGCGGTCGTAGGCGTCCAGCGTGCGCGCGGTCGCGTGCGACCACAGCGCCGAGCTGAGTTGCCAGGCGGCGTACAGCGTCAGCGCCGTCAACGGCACCGACAGCGCGCGGCTGAAGCCCTCGAAGGGGCGTTCGGCGAGCGTCGTGCGCAGCACGAGCGCCTGCGCCATCACGATCGCGACGAAGGCCGGCGCGCTGGGAAAGTAGCCGCCGGCCTTGAACGCCAGATAGACGACCGCTGCCGGCGCCAGCAGCACGATCGCACCCAGCCCAAGCCGCTCCCATGGCTCGCGCCGCCGCGCCATCGCGGCGGATGCTGGGGCCGGCGCCGAGCTGCTCCTCCCGAGCGCTTGCGTGGACACAGTCGCTGGAGCCTACCCCAGTGGCCTTAGAGCAGCGTACGCAACGCTACCCCAGTGGCCTCAGGGCACACAGGGCACATACGCAACGCTGGCCCCAGCGGCCTCAGAGCAGCGTACGCAGCGGATAGAGGTTGAGAAAGCCATAGACCAGCGCGAGCACCCAGCCGATCGTCGCCGCCGTGGGCATGCGCGGCGGGCTGAAGAGGCGCGTCACGACGAGGTAGACGCCGGGCATCACGACGACCATGTAGTACAGGTAAGTGATGCGCCCCGAGATCTGGCTCTCGATGGCGAACGGCAGGAACGTGCCCAGGCACCAGCAGGCACCGAGCGCGGCCACGCCATCGCCCTTGCGCCAGGCGCCGGCCACGGCCGCGAACAGCGCCGGGATCGCCATGAAGATGATGAAGGGGTTGATTGCGCCCTGGAAGTAGACGGTCGCGCGGCTGGCGACGATCTTGCCGTTGGTGAGCGAGTTGACGGCCACTTTGGCGTAGTCGATGGTGCGCTCGTTCAGCAGCCACTGCCACGGCGTCGAGGAGATGCCGAGTTCGCCCGGCCTGCTCTTGAGCAGCTGCGCGTAGTGCCACATGTGCGCGACGTGGCTGAAGGGGTTGCCTGCGTAGGTGACGTGGTTCACGGGGTCGTACGCCGGGACGAGCACGTCGAGCAGCCACAGCAGGCCGAGGAAGCTGACGGCGGCGGTGAGCAGGAAGATGAGGAACGGCTTCAAGCCCGCGCCGATCCGCTCGGACGCCTGGCCAGGCACGGGCGCGGAGCGCCCGGCGAGAGGCGCGGGCGGCGCGCGCGTGGCGACGGTCTCGTCCTCGGCGTCGGCCGCCGACGCCTCCGTCGTCCGCGGGCCCCAGCGCCGGTGCACGAAGCGCAGCACCTCGAGCAGCGCCAACACGAAGATGAGGCCGAGCGCGACTTCCTTCATGCACGCCGCCACCGCCAGCGCGAGCCCGGCAAGCAGCGGATGGCGGCGCAGATAGAGCGTCGCCGCGACGAGCATCATCGCGACGGCATAGATGTCGAGGGTGGCGATCCGACCGTGCACCAGCAGGAGGCTGTCGAGCGCCATCACCCCCACGGCCCCGACCGCCAACCACGCTCCGCCGCCGGCAGCCTGCACTAGAGCGAACAGCGCGACCATCGCTATCAATCCAAAAAGCACGCTGCCGATGCGCCAGCCGCGTGCGTTGTCGCCAAACAGCTCGATTCCGCCGGCGATCACGAGCTTGGCGAGCTGCGGGTGCTCGGCGTTAGGGTCATCGCCCTTGGGGGCGCCGTGGTAGGGCGCGCCGACCGGCGGTTCGATGCCGTCGATCACGCGCGCCGCGTTCACGTAGTAGCTCTCGTCGAAGATCAGCGTGTGATTGGAGCTGTCCCTGCAGGGCTTCGTGCACGGCTGGCCGAGGTCGAGCACGCGCGCATAGAGCGAGAAGACGAGGATCAGCGACAGCACTACGATCGGCGCCAGCGGATCGTCCAGCAGGCTTCGGCTCAGAGCCAGCAGGCGTGCGGCTCGGAGCCGCAGCCGGCGCATCAGGGGGAGCATCGCCGGGGCAGGCTATCTCAACGGCGGCGCTTCTTCGCCTGCTTGGCACGCCGGCGAACGGCTTGGGTTTGCGGTGACGCGGGGAAGCGACGTTCTCGACTACAGCCGCACGACGTTCTCGGCCGGCGCGTCGCCGCGGGTCACTCCGCGCAGATCCACCACGAGTCGTGCCTGCTCGGCGACCGCCGCGTAGTCCACGCCCGGGTGCGCCGTGACGATCACGACGACATCGGCCTGCTCCACGAGAGGTGCGAGCGGGGTGCTCTTCAGCTCGAGTTCCGTGAGGGAGGGCACGTGCGGATCGTGATAGCCCACGTCGGCGCCCTGCGCGAGCAGCAGCGAGATGATCTTCAGCGCGGGGCTCTCGCGGATGTCGCCGACGCCGGGCTTGTAGCTGACGCCGAGCACCGCGACGCGCGCGCCCTTGACGGCCAGGCCGGCGTCGTTCAGCGCCCGCTGCACCTTGGCGGCGCAGTGACGCGGCATCTGCTGGTTGACCTTGCCGGCAAGCTCGATGAACTCGGTGCTCATGTCGAACTCGCGCGCGCGCCACGACAGATAGAAGGGATCGACCGGCAGGCAGTGCCCCCCCATGCCGGGGCCGGGCTCGAAGCGCATGAAGCCGTAGGGCTTGGTCGCGGCGGCCTCGACGACCTCCCAGATGTCGATGCCCATGCGATCGGTCAGCATCGCCAGCTCGTTGACAAGCGCGATGTTGACGGAGCGGAAGATGTTCTCGAGCAGCTTGCACAGCTCGGCGGCCTCCGGTGTCGAGACCGGCACGAGCTCGTCGCAGATCGTCGCGTAAAGCTCGCGCGCGCGCTCGGCACACGCCTCCGTGAGCCCGCCAACGACCTTCGGCGTGTTGCGCAGCGTGTAGTCGGTGCGCCCCGGATCGACGCGCTCGGGCGAGAACGCCAGGTGGAAATCGCTGCCGCCGGTGAGCCCCGAGGCTTCCAGCAGCGGCAGCACGCGCTCGCGCGTGGTGCCCGGGTAGGTAGTCGACTCCAGCACCACGAGCTGCCCCGCCTGCAGCACGTCGGCGAGCGCGCGCGTAGCGTTGACGAGCGGTCGCAGGTCGGGCTCGCGGTTGGCCGTCAGCGGCGTCGGCACGCAGATGAGCACCGCATCGGCCTTCGCCAGGCGCGCATAGCGCGTCGATGCGTGCATGCGCCCCGCGACCTCCCGCAGCAGCTCGCTCGGAACATCCTCGATGTAGGACTCGCCGGCCTCGATCGCCTGGATCTTGCGCGCATCGACGTTGACGGCCACCACCTCAAGGCCCTCCCGCGCGAACGCCACCGCCAATGGCAGCCCCACGTAGCCCAACCCCACGACGCCGACCGTAGTCATCGGTTGCAGAGCCTAGAGGGTGGCGGAGTCGGGGTGTGATCAGGTTGCGATCGGCGGACGGCCCGGCGCCTGCCAAACTTCTACATTGAGCCTATGCCGTCATCGCTGATCGAAGCATCGCTGAGCGCGGAAGAGCGCGTCGTGCTGGAGCGCTTTGCACAGGAGCTTGAGGCGCGCCTTGGCGATGAGGCGCGCGCCGTATGGCTGTTCGGCTCGCGTGCGCGCGGTGAGCAGCCGGGAGCCGAGTCCGACGTGGACGTGCTCGTGCTGGTCGACGACGCCTCGTGGGACGCAAGGATGGGGGTGCGCGCGATGCTCGAAGAGGTGGCGCACGAACTGAGCATGGAGAAGGTCGGCTGGCAATTCTCGATTCATGTCCATACGCCCGCGTGGCTCGCACAGCGCAGAGAGATCGAGTCGTTCTTCATCGCCGAGGTTGACCGCGACAAGATTGTCGTGAGCGGGCTGCGGTGACAAGTGACGTGAAGTGATCTGACGTGAGCCCGCGTTCAAGTGAGTACCTGGATGCCGCCCGGCGGCGGTTGGGCGCCGCCGAAGCGGTGGTGGCGGAGGATTCCTCGACGGCATTGAGCGCTGCCTACTACGCAATGCTGTACAGCGCGCGGGCAGCGCTCAGCGAGCGCGGGATGTACGCCAAGACCCATCGGGGGGCCTGGAACCAGTTCCGCAGCGCATTCGTGGAGAGCGGCGATATCGACGCCGGCCTAGTGTCGGATGTGCAGAGAATCCAGCCCGAGCGTGAGCAGGCCGACTACGACGCCTGGCTGGCTCCGGCCGACGAGGCGCAACACGCCATCGAACTCGCTCGCACCTTTTTGGCGGCCGTCGATGCGCTGCTGATCAAGACTGTGGCAGACGACACCTGAGACGGTCCCGTCGGCATCCCGCCTGGCTCCAGCAGCGCGCCACCGCGGCTCAGCGACGACGCCCCCGCCAGGACGCGGGGCCCGACATCTGCTGTTCGGCGAGGCGCCCGACCATCGCGGCGCGGGAGCGGACTCCGAGCTTGGTGAAGATCCGCCGCAGATGCGTGGAGACCGTCCAGATCGAGATCCCAAGCTCGTAGCCGATCGTCTTGTTGCTGTGGCCTTCGGCGATCATCGTCGCGATCTGCAGCTCACGCGCGCTCAGCCGCCAGCGCACCGGCGGCTCGCGGGCGTCGCGCAGGGGCTTTACGACCACGCAGACGCCGGCGGCGTGGTCGCGGTAGACGTGTGCGCCGCCGTCTCTCCAGGAACGGTTCCCAGCCAGCTCGCTCGTCAGACGGCCCAGCAACTCACGCACGGCGGGCGGCAGCTCCGAAGTCGCTCGCGAGCGCGCGCTGCTGGCAGCGGTGGAGTTCTCGTCGTGGTCCATTCCGTGTCTCCTTGGGTCTCCGCGACGGCCCATTGGGGATCCAGTGCTGGCCGCGGGCCTAAATCCCGAGCAGCTCACAACATCCAAACAACGGAGTAGTCGGCTACTCGCCTGCGCAGCTAACGGACAGGTGTCACGCAAACGTGCGAAGCATGTCTGTGGCGATGCGAATGTGTGACTGGCGCGGGCCTCGCCACGCACCTAGATTGCCCGCCAAGGGCAGGTCAAAACAATCAAAGGAGATTCACATGGCAACGCCAGACGGCGGACAGACGGCGATGGAACTGCTGGACCGGCAATGGTATAATACGGTCGTCGCGGGCCTGGGGCTCGAGGCAAGCACCTTTCAGCTGCTGCGCCCAACCTCGCCGCTCGGAAATAAGTCTGACAGTCTCTGGGGCTACTTCAACAATATCCCGCCGCTGTCGCTGACTAATAACTTTGCCAATGCTGGCGGAAACCGCTTTTACGACGACTACCGGGGCGTTATCGCCCAGCTCGAAGCGCCGGGGCTCGCGGCATTCAACAATATCCTCGGCGACGCCGAAGAAGCGTGGTATTCGTATCTCGAAAAAATCACCCCTGAACCGGACCCGAAAGCACTCCCTGAAATCTTCATCAAATGGGCCACGGTGCATGGCCACGCGGGTATTGCCGCAAAGGGCGCCAGCGCGCTGGCGTCGCTCGCAAACAACGCGATCTACCTTGCACAGCTCGCGGTGGCTGATCAGAAAGGGTTCATCAACCACGTGCCGACCTTCAGCGTGACGATCGAAGCGCTGAAAGACGCCATTCAGAAAGCCGAATCGCGCCCGATCCTGTTCGACAGCCACACGGCTGTGGCCGATGCCAGCAATACGTGGGCAAAGGGCAGAGTTTCGGGGATCGTCGACTTCTTCAATGCAGGCGGCTCCGGCAGCTTCTCCGAAGCCAGCGCCAAGGCGGCGACATCGCAGACGATCCTCAAAGCGAGGTTCCAGCACGTGATGACGCTGCGCGCGGATCCCGGCCCGTGGTACTCCTCGGCGGCCCTCAACGTCGCCTACTCCAAATCCGACAACTACACGTGGCGGGCCGGCTCGCCGGATTGGGAAGATACCTTCGGGCCGAAAGGCAACATGCTGCGCTTCACGACGTCGCTGATCATCGTCAACGGCATCGACATGACGATGGAATCGTCAGCCACCTTCAGCAGCGCGCAGCAGAAGGAAATCGAAGCCCATGCGTCGGCCGGCTTCTGGCCGTTCTTCTCGGCGCACGTGGCCGGCGGCTTCTCGACTGCCGCCGAATTCACGTCCGACGGCAAAATGATCGTCAAGAGCGCCAACCCCGCCGGCAACCCGATGGTCTTCGGTGCGAACGTCATGCCCGTCGGGTCCTTCGTCAAGTCGCAGAGCCCATCGCAGGTCTGACGCCATGCCTACTCACGATCTGCGCGACTGCGACACGGTGAATATCGACCTGGGCATCGGCAACGGCGTATTGACGGTCGTCAATCTCAGTAACACGCACACGAGTATCTTCGTCGACTACTTCGACGGTAGGAACTACTCGGCGATCACGGGCGAGAAGAAACTCGCCCCCGGGGGTCTGCTGAACGCGACCAGAGTCGAACTCGGCCACGACCACGTTCGCGTGGGCGCGCAAGGGCAGGAGGGGCCGTCGATCGCCAAACTGTCCTGGTGAATGCGGTGGCGGGTCCGCGTTGGTGCGGGCCCGCCACGCGCGCGCTACATCTCAAAGGCCGTGCGCCCGCCGCTGTCGGCCAGGTCCTGCAGCAGCGCGCGGCCGTCACCCACGACGGGCCCGCCGTGCGCGAGCAGGAGATGATCGAAGTCGAGCCCTGGCTCGGCCAGCAGCCGCCGGCAGGAGGCCAGCAGGCCGGCCTTGGTCTGCGGTGGGTCGTCCATCAGCGAGTCCGGCACCCAGCCGAGCGGCCCCGAGCCGCCATAGGGGCCGCCGCGCACGACTCCGTCGGCGAGCAGCAACGCACGCGCGTCGGGCAGATACAGGGCGGTGTCGTCGGGACAGATGGCGCCCATCTCATGGGGGCTCACGCCGCCGGGCAGACGCTGGCCGACGTCGAAGCCCGCCACGAGCGTCTGCTCGTCGCCGAACTCGTGCAGACCGGCGCGGTTGCACAGGACCGGACAGCCGAAGCGCTCGGAGAAGCGCGCGGCATGGCGCAGATGATGGCGATTCGACAGCACGACGGCCATCGGCGCCACGGTCCGCGCGGCAAACCAATCGAGCCCTACGTCGGGCGGCTCCAGGGGATCGAAGACGACGCCGGAGCCCTCAAGCCAGTAGGAGGAGACCTCGCTGTGTATGTGCGGGTGACGCGCCGTCCAGTGGTAGACGCCGGGGAGGATTTCCTGCATCTCGATTGCTCACGATAGCGCTCGCGAGAGGACGCTCAGTGACCCAGCGCCGCGGTCAGCGACGCTCGCTCGCTGCCTGATTTCACGCAAAGCGGCAGACGAGATCACAGCACCGGGATCTTGATCAGTCCTTCGGGCATGGCACCCCCGCTAGTGCCCGTGAAGCGTAACCACTGGCCGGGACCGACAGATGCCTCACCACTCGCCACGCCAAGACTGTTGAAGTTAGACACGACTTCTGGTTCGGATGCCTTGACTTCGCTCCACTCGATCAACGTACCACCCGGCTTTACCAGATATCTCTCTTGCACATAGTCAAGATTCTGGATGATCTGCGTGGGCTTTTCTGGCACGTTGCTGCTCCCAGTCAAGGCGGTGCCACCCGTGTCTATGTAACTCGTAGCTCCTGCGGCAACAACGAGATAGCCAGCCTCGGAGTTCGTGGCCGTGCCACGATAGAGCCGATAGCCGCCCGCAGCATTGGCAGCAGCAGTCCATTCTACCTTGACGGAGAGCGTGCTTCCGCTTGGCGTCGCGTTGACCTCCGCACTCACTGGACCAAGGCCGCCGAACCTGTCTACGGGCACCAGTTTATAGAACTTTTGCTGCCCAGACGTAAGGCTTCCCCCTGATGCCAGCGACGCGACGACGCCGGTGGGGGCGTTTGAGACAGTAACGGTTGCGCGTTCGACGGGGATCGTGCGGCCCGAGATCGTCTCTCCCACGATGACCTTTCCGGAATAGTTGGTCCCCGACGTGGTGATATCGGTGCCAGTCGAGACTGCCGAGAGCTTGCCGGAATCCAGGCGCTTGATCCGCAACAGGCCACTGTAGGTGCCAGCACCGACCCAAACAGGGTAATGGGCGGCCGTTCCCCCGTGTGCAGCTATGGCAGCCAGACCGTCGATAGTACCCGCCTTGGTGCTCGTGAAGCCCTCGCCGTAGCCGACCCAGACGAACTCGTCAAGGGTTGAGGTAAGCCCTACGAGCCCTGACAGGTCCAAAGTAAGGTTCTTGATGTAGTCGGTCTGGCCAGCTCCGAGCTGCACGCCAGCAGTACGTATGAGACGTGCGATGATGCTGTGCGAGCCCGACCGTGAACCCGATAGCTTGTAATATATGCCGTCAATATCGCTAACAGCACCACCCATCTTGGAATTGGCGAGCACAAAGATCGGACTGGCGTTGACAGCTGGAGCGAGTTCGAGGTTGGGCATCGCGATCGTCAGATTGCGCACCCTGAGCTTGCGCCAACAGCCTTCGGCAAAGATTACCGGGACGCCCTTGGCAGTTGCCCACGGGGTGAGCGTTTCTGTCGTACAGTCGAAGAGCGCGGCCTCGCCAAACGCAAATGCCGAACCAGCTTCATTGCACACGTTTAGGTCATGAGACTTGGGCCCTTCGGTGGCGACACTGGTGATGGATTCCCGTTCAAGGTTAACGGTGCGCAGCCTGGCACCGACCAGTCTATTGATCTGACCGCCAATGTTAAGTGTCGGCCGGAAGTTACGGAACAGTGCCTTGTTAGCGTAACCATCCACCAACTGCCCACCGGTCCATGTAAAGTCCTGGATTCCATCGGCCTCTAGATTCGTGTCACCAGCATTGAGGCCATAACAGTCCTCACACGATATGGTGTCTCCGTATCCGGCCTGGCCAAATTGGTAGTTGTTGGCTGGGTAGTAGCAAGTAGGCACAAACCCAGGGTTATGGAACACACGGCGAAGAAGGATGCGATCATGCCAAGCGTTGCATTGACTGGGCTGCAAGATGAGGCTCTGTCCGTTAACCACTGCATATTGCAGTGGCATGGTGAACTTGACGTGTTCAGAATCTGGGATGGATTCGATGAGCTTCTGCTCGATCACACCCTGTAGCGCCGTAGGGTTATAGATCCAGACAGCAGCTCCTGCAATCAAGCCAGCAGATGATTCAACCTTGACTTCGTTAACCCCGGCGGCAGCAGCCGCGTTGATGTGCGCCGTAACTTCGGAGCTGCCAGTTTGTTCACCCGATATATTGACGCCTATCGGCCCTACGAAGTCAGCATCCTCGATCAGTATGTCCACCGCTTCGGTCTGCGTCTCACCAGGAGCCACATGCTTCTGAATGATGCCCACAGACTGGTAGTAGCCAGTTGGGGCAGGCATTGTGCCGGCAGTCCCCGTCTGCCCGGTATAGGTAAAACTGGATATTTCGGACCCTACGGTGAAGGACTTATTCTCGCCCAGCGAGGAGGTTCCTATCCATACCTGATATTGAAGAGCGCCAGGGACCAGTGGCCATCTCACTGTCACGGACCCGTTCGGACCAGTCACCGCCGCCGATGCCTCTACCTGAAATCCTTGGATCGCAGTCCCATTGGAAAAGATCGCCGCAACACGAGCCCAATAGGTGCCCGTTGCGAGTTCGCCGCCCGAGTTCGAGCCCGATGCAGAGACGGTAGGGGGAGTCGGAACGTTGATCGTATCGATATTGCGGCAGACGATATCTTTGAAGTTCTGCCTATTTTCTGGACCACCGGGGATACTTCCGATGAAAGCATGGCAGGCATTTTCCGGTACCACCCAGTTCGCGTCAAAGGTGACCCCATTGATTTCAATATGCTGGTAAGCATCGTAATCCTCAAAGCGCAACATATCCCAGGCGCGGAACACCCTTGGGCTGGCGCGCAATACAGACAAGCCTAGACCGGCACCATAGATGTTGATGCGTTCAGCGTTGGGCGGCAGAAAGAGTGTGCCATTGGCGTGTACAGTCCTTGCTGCAGCCGTCGCAATTGCTGGCCTGCTGAGTGTTAGCGTGGACCCACTCACAGATTTGACGATGGTGTGACCTGGAATCTCAGACCCACCTACGGAGAAAATCGTCTGCCCTTTGCGGAACTGGCCGGCGCTAGTGCTACTGATAGTCGCCGTCGCGGAGCCTTCCGTTAGCGACAGCACCCCGACTGTGACCGGCATGTCGAGGTTGTAAATACCTTCAGGGATGAACAACTCCAGCTTGCTTGCGCCTTCGAGGAGACCGTTGAAGATGGCAAGATCATGGTTGGGTTCGCCGTTGCCCAAAGCACCCTTGTCCTTGATATTCGTGAAGATCGCGAGTTCTGGCTTGACGACCTTCCCCTTCAGCGAGCCACCCAGTTCGACTTCGGTGCTGCTGCTTACCACCGAACTCGGCAGCTGCGCTTCGGGAAGCACGCCGCTGCCATTGAGCGAGGCGACGCCACTTGGCTGTCCGACGACTGACTCCGGGACCGCTTCCACGTCTGTCGCCGTAAGAACCACGGCCCCAGTCTGGCCATTCACGCTGGTAACTTCGGTCACGTCGGCCCCCTATATATGTAGACAAGATAGAGATACAGCACGAATAAGCGGATATTGATGCCACAACGATACGGGTGGCAGAGGCGGAAGCAGCCACGGCTAGTGGACCTCGGGGTAGCGTTGCCGGTTTCTATAACGAGGGTGACGGTGCCTGTTGCCGAGGCCCGCGAGGCAGTCGTGATCTACTTCGATGAGTTCGGGCCGCTGAACCTGTGACCGCCCTCCGCGGGAAGGCGGCGGATCGTCTATCGGCGGGTCCGGGACTCGGGGACGCTAGTGCGAGCCGACAGGGGTTCCGCGAGCGCCGGCCAGGGCTGGATTGGGAAGGGGGCCGGCTGGAGCCGGCCCGTGATGGTCGCGCGGTGCGATGCGGCGCGCTGTGCAGGAAGACGCGGCGAGGCCAAGCGACTCCCTGCGAGCCTCGCCGATGACGGCGCGCTGGCGCACCTCGCCGAGGCGCGCGGCGAGGCAAAGCGCGACGGCAAGCACCGTCAGGCAGGTCCAGATGGCTGCGATTGTGAGGGCCATAAGCATCAGCAGCGATCATTCTATAGCAAGTTGACTTTTTTTATGCGGAATAGACTGGCTGCCATTCTTACGGGCCTTGCGTGCCCCGTCGGGACTGCTCGGCCCAGAGCAGGCAAGCACGTGATCCTCAGTAAGATCTCATGGTATTACCAGCTGGTATACTGACGGTATGCGCGTGACTAGCAAGGGTCAGGTGACGATTCCTCTGAAGGTACGTGAGCGACTGGGTATCAAGCCCGGCAGCGAGATCGACTTCGAGATGGACGAGCGGGGGGCACACATCGTGCGCCGGCCGACGAACCGCGGCCGAGAGATCGCACGAGAGATGCGCGGGCACGGAACGGTCCCGCTGAGCACCGACGAGATCATGGCGCTGACTCGCAGCGATGACTAAGGTGCCGGCCGGCGGCACGCTCCTCGACGCCAACGTCCTTCTCGACCTCTTCACCGAGGATCCCACCTGGATGTCCTGGTCGGAGGCGGCCCTCGCCGAGGCCATCGACGCCGGCCCGGTGATCGTCAATCCGATCGTCTATGCAGAGATCTCAATCCGGTTCGAGCGCATCGAGGATCTGGAGGAAGCCCTACCGGAGGAGATCCAGCGCGAGGATCTCCCCTGGCCGGCCGCGTTCCTCGCCGGCAAGTGCTTTCGCGAGTATCGCCGGCGCGGCGGGGAACGCCGCTCGCCGCTACCCGACTTTTACATCGGCGCGCACGCAGCCGTCACGGGACGGGCACTGCTGACACGCGATCCCCGCCGCTACGAAAGCCTGCTGCCAGGGCTCATGCTGATCAGCCCATGAGGGCGGCCTGAAAAGCGCCCCGCCTCGGCCTCACCGTCGAGACGCACGACTGTGCGCGCATGGCGGCGCGCAGTGGTCATCTTGCCGATGGCACGAGGACCCGCGCTCAACGATACCGCTATTGCACACCTCTCAATGCCGCTTTTGCGCGCTACCTGGCACCACTTTCGCACACATGATTTCAGGCCTCCAGGCCGCCGATGACAGTTCGGCTGGTGCTTCTTCGATGTGGCCGCCCCAACGACTTCTCTACCTGGGAGTCGAATGCATACATCCATAGGCCGTAAGCGCCAGTTAGGTTTCCCCCGTAAAGCCGCCGCTTTTCACGCTAAGCAGCAGACGAGATCACAGCACCGGGATCTTCTGGCCATTCACGCTGGTAACTTCGCTCACGTCGTCCCTTTAAAGCTTGTAGACCGCGCTGACTTGCAAAGACGGCCAGCGTGGCTAGATGGATGTCGATTGTCGCAACGGTATCGGTGATGGAGGCAGAAGCAGCTCCATGACTTGGAATCCCAGCAGCCTGCCGCGTGCTGCGAACCCCTAGAGCGCGCGGACATATCGTCCACCGCGCCCGCAGAGGGGAAAGGTTGACGACCTGATGCTGGCAACCTACATCCACGAGGCAAATCGCGGCGTAGGCCATGATGTAGGCGCTCGCCTGACGCGACTGACCGAGAAGCTAAGAAGGATCAGGAGTTCGCCAAATCCTCCCGGTTTCGAAAGTCCCGTGGCGGACCATCATGCACCGCAACCCGGCGGGCAGAGGCGTGTTGAGAAGGGAGATGCCAGTATCACGGTCAGCACCATAGGCGGAGAGGAGAGCAAGATAGATGTGCATCATCCTGGCGCTCTCGCAGGGCGGCCTAGCTGCGGTGCAACAGATGCTACGAAGGATGGCCATCGCTCCAATCACGGCAGACGCCGGGGGGGTCTGACGGATCGCATAGGCTATCGCGCAGGTATAGCACTGGGGCTATCCTGTAATTTTGACCTTAACGGGAGAGCACGTGTTTATATTGCCCAAGATGGCTTGGACAAAATTTCTATATCGCTATCGCGTGCCGGCAACCTTCGCCGCTATATCAGCGATTGCTTGTGCCTGGGTGTGGGCTCAACCCGCTGCCACCGTGGCGCTTGCCCCAAGAGCAGTTTTCACAGTGGACACAAGTCGGCTCGGGAATGAATTCAAGCCAGGTGCCATAGGGTTGTCGCTGGAGGCTGGAGAACTACGCACCGAACATTTCAACGTCAGCCATTACCGTCTTGTGCGGCTCATGCGGTTGCTGGGACCCTCCCTGCTGCGTATCGGCGGCAACAGCCTGGATTCCTCATGGTGGACAAGTCGTGGCGAACCGCCGCCTCCTTGGGCCACCAGCACCGTCACACCCGCCGATCTATATGCCTTACGGATGGTTTTACGTGCCACCGGTTGGCGGGTCTTACTCGGGGTCGATCTAGGCCATTTCGAACCGGCCCGTGCGGCCGAAGAGGCTCGTTACGCTTGGGAAATACTCGGCACCAGTCTCTTGGGCATAGAGATCGGCAATGAGCCCAACTTCTACGGTGACCCAATGCGCAATCTGCGCCCTCCAACCTATAGTCTCGGCGACTATCTCCACGAAGCAGAAGCCTATCGACTCGCACTTAGCGCCACGGCGCCCGACGTGGCCATATATGGACCAGCTTTCAGCGGAACCAAGTGGCTGAGCCAGCTAGGAGCTGCCGCAACCATGTATACCGGACTCACCCAACACTACTACCCGACCGCCGACTGCGCCAATTCGCCGCTCCCCTCCACTACGATACCGGGGCCCACCGCGAGTGGGCTCCTTTCTCCCGCTGCCCGTCAGAGTGAGAATGAAACCCTCGAAGAGCTTGCAAAGGTCGGAGCTGCTGCGGGTCGTCCGACACTGATCGGTGAGACCAATGACGTTGCGTGCAGCGGAAGCCCCACCGCAAGCCCTGTGTTTGCCAGCGCGCTATGGGCACTGGACTGGTCCTTGCGAGCAGCGAGCAGCGGCGTGGCGGGACTGAACTTCCATGGCCAGCTGGGTCCCTGTGGCTCCAACAGCGAGAGCCCTATCTGTGCTGCCAGCGTAGAAGCGGCCCGTGCTGGCGACGTCGAGGCGCAGCCAGAGTACTACGGCCTTCTTGCCGCCCGCCAGTTGGAGGGTGGGCGCTTCGTTCCTACTCGTCTGATGGCTCCCGATCGACTATTGAACCTCACAGCTTGGGCAACGCTCGCGCGTGATGGCACGCTCAGGATTGCGATCGATAACCTAGCCACCACTGGACCGGCGCAGCCAGTGCGCATCTCCTGCCCTGGCTATGTCTTCGGCATCCAGGAGAGACTGATCGGCCCAGCTGTTCAGGCGGGAAGCGGTATAACACTTGGCGCCGCCCCCGTAGGTGACGCAGGACAGTGGCATCCAGGGGCCGCGACACAGTTAGATTCGGGGCATTCTCATAGCATAGTGGTGCAGCCAGCCAGCGCGGTCATCCTCACCCTGCATCGAGCACGTCGACACAGTCGGCGCGCTCACTAAGAGGCTTTAGCAAGGTTCTGGGAGCCTGTGCGAGGCAACTTAGCAGGCGAGAACCATCCCCACTTATCCGACAGTCAGTCAGACCAGTGCTCCGAAACCAGCTCCCGGGTGCTACGTATGTTTGCCCTACTTGAGGCACCGAACACAATCGACTCGATGTTAGGTTGTCCACAGATCCATTCGATGGCCTCTCTGGCAGGTATAGCTCCCGAAGCGTAGACGGACATGGCCACTGCACGGAACCGCCGCTCGCGCAACGCGGTTTCGTAGGCCGGTAGGCCTCCGCACATGCGGAATCCAATCTTGTTAATGTTGGAGCAGATGATAGGGTTGTCGATCTGCAGCTCTTCTAGCACTTTGAGCAGGGCAGGCATATTCATGGTGATGAATCCCGGCTCTGCGTCGTACCGGCTCTTTACGTGATCGGCAAAGATACGGAAGGCATCTTTGAATCCGAGACCCAGTAAGAGGTTGACAACTACGTTTTGAAGGAAGATAACGGGCGTGCGGAGTCCTTGAAAAATTTTCATCTCCGCATCGATCAACAGTGTGGTGATACCCTCAATGTCCTTCTTGGCCATGGACGTCCCACCACGTATCGCAGCATCCAGTAGCCCCTCATCGGGAAGGAACCGCTTCACTGCCCCGAGCATACCGTTCTCCGTTACAGCGTTAGCATACTTGTGAGCGTAAGGCATGCCTGGGTAGAACGTAAAGTCAGAGTATCGCTCGGGATGCGCTCGCACATGAGCGCAAACTACGGCAATTCGTTCATGGGTGGTGCACATGAAGGTTCGTACGCCTTCGGCGTAGGCTGCATCAAGAATGTCGATAACGGCATCGATGTCCTGGAAACGCAGTGCCTGTGCTCGTGCCTTCTCCTCGGACATATGATTAACGCCAAAGAACTGATTATCACCAAACAGTAGTCGATCCATCATGGACTTCTCCACGCCTTGACCCGCCGCGAGGCATAAAGTGCCGTAGTGACGACCCGTAAGGAGCATACGGCGCCAGCCTGCGATGATGGTAATCTGGGCACGTCAGCGTCGCCAAAAGCTAAGTCGTCTCGGGCGCGTCGTGCGTGGGGGTTCAAAGGCGATACCGTCGGCGAGGGTTGACGCGCCCTTATCTGCATCTGTAACCATCATGGCGATGACCTTGTCGGTAACCCCTGCGCTCTCAAAGCTGTTCATCCCATCTGTACGTCGCTCTTTTATGCGTTGAATAAACGAGTCAATTTGCGCGCTGTACTCCTCCCCTCGGAGGTAGAACCATACTGGCTCCGTCAAATCGGTGGTATAACGTACGTTCCAACCCTCTCCGTATCCTGCAGGAATATCTGCGGTGTCTCTAAGATAGACCTGACATTCCTGCCGATCCGCAAAGATACGCCCTGTCGTACCCCAGATCATGATACGTGTGGTCATCTTCCGGTAAGACTCGTCCGACCAGTTTACTGATATCTGGGCAGTCTTTCCCTCTGGGAAGTACAACGTGCTAAAGACCTCGTCGTCGATCTCCCGTGAGAATATTTGTCCCAAGACTGTCCCGCCCACACCCAGTGGCTCACCGAGGTACCAATTCACTAGATCGATGACGTGTGCAGCGTAGTCGTACAGGCATCCCCCTCCCTCAGTCCGCTGGCTTCGCCAGGTCCCACCCTTGGGTCTGAGCACAACAGGTCCGTATGCCTCACCGAGGACATGCGTCACCTCTCCTATGGCCCCGGCAGCGAGCAGGGTCTTCACCTCGCGGAAGGCACCTACGAACCGATTGTGGTAGCCAACCTGCGTTACGAGACCCCTCTCGCGACCGAGCGCAGTAAGCTCCTCGGTATCGCGCACGCTGAGCGTGAATGGCTTCTCGCAGAAGACATGCAGGTCTCGCTCAAGGGCGGTGCGAACCATACGTGCGTGAGAGCTTGAGGGCGTAGCGATCACCACTGCGTCGAGGTCGACCTTGTCCAACATGGCATCGAAATCAGCGTACGTCGCCACCCCAGTATATTTCCTCAGCACCCCAAGTACGTAACTGGAGGAGTCGCAGATCCCCACCACTTCTACGTCTGGGTGCGTGTTGATCATCGCATGGTGCGAAAGGCCCATCTTGCCAAGCCCGACGATGGCAACCTTGATCACGATTGCAACTCCAGGCAAGATTTGGCTTGGACCAACACGATGTGCACAATACCGGTGCGGGACGTTGACGGCGTTGCGGAGCGTTCCATGCCGAGAGTTCGGGTCATTGCGTCATAATGCGTAGAACGCCGATCCCCCGGCCAGACAGTGCCAGTACCACCCTATCCCAGTCCCAGTCTTTCGAAGGTCCGCCGCCCTGACGGCTACAACCGATCATATAGTCTATCATAAGGGACGCCCGCTGGCACTGTTCCGGCACTATATGTATCGTTCGTGACAAACCTCTCAAAGAGACTCCATTCTTACGTGACGAGACCCAGTGAGAAGGTCTCGTTCGTGCGTGACTCGTCCCCCCCGGTAGGTGCCGTGGCGCTGTCGAGAAAATGGTTTTCCTACAGTTCGAATTAAAATGGCTTGGCCACGTTTAGCGCGCAGCTCGCTGACGAGGGTATCTCGATGGGCGCCTTGCGGCAGAGGGCTCCAAGCTTGACGACCCTGCTCGTTGCCTCAACCGGCGGGCACCTCAAGGAGCTGCACCATCTGCATAGGCGACTCTCGGGTGTCGATGGCCCCTTCCGCTGGGTCACTTTCGACACGCCGCAAAGCAGGTCGTTACTCGAAGACGACCCAGTTGACTTCGCACGGTTTGTGGGGGGGCGTGATCCTGTCAATGTGCTGCGCAATCTGACGGACGCCCGTCGTGTCTTGCGTACTTACGAAGTGGACACGGTTGTAAGCACGGGATCTGCAGTCGCACTACCATACTTCGCATTGGCCCGTCTCCATCGACTTCGTTGTCATTACATTGAGAGCGCGGCGCGAAGTGATGGACCTTCAATGACCGGCCGCCTAATCAGTAGAATCCCCGGGGTCCATCTTTATACTCAATATCCAGGATGGGCCCACGGACGATGGATCTATTGCGGATCAGTATTTGATGCGTTCGAACGCGCAGCTCCCGCACGCGAGCCCTTAACTCATCTAAAGAGAGTTGTCGTGACACTAGGCACCTATCGGGGATACGGATTCCCGCGGCTTATAAAGCGCCTCCTCGAAATCCTTCCATCAGAGGTGGACGTACTGTGGCAAACAGGCGATACCGATACAAGCAGCCTAGGTATAGCCGGGCATTACGCAATCCCCGAGCGGGATCTGACACAAGCGATGCGCGAGTCCGATGTCGTCGTCTCACACGCCGGAGTCGGAACGGCACTTGCTGTGCTTGAAGTCGGCAAATGTCCGTTGCTTGTGCCACGTCGGCTGTCACTACGTGAGCACGTTGATGATCATCAAACGCAGGTGGCCGGCGAACTCAGCAACCGTGGCCTTGCGGTCTCGATCGATGCAGACAATCTCGGCTACGATGATCTGCTCGCGGCCGCTCAGAGTAGAGTGACCACACTTGCGCAGGCCCCTTCCTTCGTTACCTCTGCGAAGTAGGCAAAGATGAGTACCATTCACCATTTTGGGCCTGACCCGGCACACGTGGGGGGTATGGGCAGTGTGATCAGGGTGCTCACAGAACATCGGGTTGGTGGTGATGTCGTTGAGTTGCACTCCACTTGGAGGCCGGAAGCAATGATCGACACCCTTCGCCTAACTTTAGCGGCGGCGTTGATGATACTGCGAATGCCACGCGATCAAGTGATCCATATTCATCTGTCGGAAAAGGGCTCATTTATTCGTGAGGGAGCACTCGTAGCTTTAGCTGGGCGGCGAAATCTGGTCACAGTTGTCACTATTCATGGAGCATCCTTTCTTTCTTTTGCAAGTCGCCATTCGTGGCTGGTATCGGCTGTACTCAGACGCGCCAAGCTCATTACATGCTTAGACCAAGACGTATTTGACTGGGTGCGTCGAGCTGCACCTCGCGCGATGATTGAGGTCTTGCCCAATCCCGTACTAATGGATGACAACTCTCCCACAGCTGACAAGACGGACGAGATCGTGGTTTTCGCTGGTGAGATCGGTCTTAGGAAAGGTGCAGATGTGCTACATCGAGCGTGGCAATTGGTGGCCGAGTGTCGCCCCCAGGCTCGCTGTATCATGGTAGGTCCCGTCAATGACTTCGTAGCGCCAAAAGCCGAGCGTTTAGAAGTTCTGGGACCGGTGAACTCAGAGGGAATGAGAGATCTGTTGCGGTCAGCCCGTGTGGTCGCGTTGCCGTCACGTGCGGAGGGGATGCCGATGATTCTTACCGAGGCTATGAGCGGGGGACGACCGTTCGTAAGTACCCCAGTGGGCGGAATCCCAGAGCTGGCCCGAGAGGGAGGCATACTTGTTGCAGTAGGAGATGAGAACGAGCTTGCGCAACGTCTAACCGAGTTGCTTGCAGATCCAGCGCTAGCACGGACCATAGGCGAGCGGGGTCGGCAATTTTGTCAGGCAACGCGAAGCGTAGAGGTCGTAGGCGCCCGACTGATGGAGCTTTATACGGCCGCTGCTCAAGTGTGACTGAGATGAGCTTGAGTTGGCGCTGAGACGCCGCCTGGAGACAAGCCGCCAACCCGTGCAAATCCTCTGAGATATATTCCCCAGAAAGAAGCTGTGAAGACAGCAAACGCTGCCACCGTGCTGCCTAATACGATGGCTACAACGATCAGCACTGCCGCTGTGACTGTGATCAACAAAGCGTTAAGCGCCAAAAACCGGCCTTCACCGTGTGCTATTAGAACACCCTCCACAAGTCCATATAGGATACGAGCTGGACCGGCAAGCAGTGCCAGAGCAAGATATTCAGAGCTTTTGGCGTACTCTGGTCGCCCTAGAGAGTCAAATATCCACGGGATAAGCGGTGTAAAGGCAACAATAAGGGCTGCGAATACAAACGGAACTATCATAAAAAAATGCTCTTTGCGCGAGATAGTCAAGTTCACGCCACCCTCTTTAAGTGCTCGAGAGGCATGAGGGATCACCGCAGACACCATAACTGTCCCGACTCGCTGTGGGATAGAGAGGAGCACAAGGGCAACATCTACCATTGCCACTACAGTGTAAGAGTCGATCGTTGCAGCCAAACGTAATACGAGTGGCAGGATAGTAATGCCCACCGTTGCCGCCCCAAGCCACATTGAGAATCCCAAGAGTTGGCGGGAGCTGGGCACAACATTGGGAGCTTTCTCTGTATGTAAACCAACGCCGGATGTCCGACGGGGAGAGCTGTGAAGGGTACATAAAATGCCTGCTATCAAACCAATGACGTTACCTAAACAAAAGACTATAAAAGCGGATAGTATGGTTACGCCAATTCCGGATAGCCATAAGACAGCGAGTAAGGTAACTTCACCGACGGCGGCAATAGGCATGATCGAAGCTGCCAACCCTATCCGGCCTCGGCCTCGCAAAATGCCGGTTGTAAGCAGCGAATACACCAAACTGGCAAGACCTACCGCAGCGATCAAATAGGCGAGCGACGAGTCGAGGAGAAGGCCGGAGATTATAGCGATGACGATCGCAGCTACAACCGTCGGCCAAACACCAGCCCAAACTGCGGAGCGTATGATGGCGGAATCATCCGCGGGAGCAATAACAGCTATATACCGTGCGGCGCTGTTTGGGAGACCGCTAGCGCCGATGATCCAAAGAGTGTTGTAGATACTCAGAACAAGTGAAAGGCGCCCGTAATCGGCAGGTACTAATGCGGTTATGAGGATACTCCGAAAAAGGAGCTGGGCGATAACGATGCCTATATTCCCGGCCCCAAGCAAAGCGACGTCACGTCGAACGCTTCGCCAGACCGACGTTGAGCTGCCGGAAGCGTCGGTGACAGAGGAACTGACCGGTGCTATCTCCTTATCAGAATCAGAAAACTCGGTCACACTCACAAGGTGTCAATATCCTTTTCGGTGGCGCCAACCAGAAGCCATTGGGCTAAAATGGCCCTACAAATTTGGATAGGAGGACACCGACCGAACTTCACTATACGCTCCAGGTAGAGAACTTCTTACCTGTAAGTTCACGAAGACGTCCAGCATCATCTGCGTATAGCTCCTGTAGGCGAGACCGGAGGTCATCATCCAGAGTCGGCGCTTTGAGAGGGCGCGACACGACCCGTTCAACCGATTGGCGCATAAATATACGCAAACCACGCGGTAAATGTAGCAGTGGTGTGGTGCGTGCCCAGGCAGCCACCGCTACAAAGCTTGAGTAAGAACGGTGCTCTCTGCTTGTGTTCATCTCCTCGTCGAACTGTGGAGAGATAAAAGAATCATCGACTGATAGAAAGGCAAACATTTCACGCAGCGTTGCTTGTCGATCGGTCAGCAGATCGGTCTGATCGATCACCAAGATATTCTCTTGCCGAAAGTGGCGCAGATAAAGATCGAGCTGTAATGCGTAGAAGCTCGGACAAGTATAAGAAGAAAAAGGGTCCGAAAGATCACCGAGCGCATCCCGTAGTGAACGGCGCTCGTTTACGGTTGAAACGTGGAGCTGATATTGCGACACCGTACGAGCAACGGGATCGCGCACAAGATAGATGAGCTTTGCATCAGGAATGAGAGCCTTAATCCTCTCGGGAACTCCGGTGCGCTGAGGGTATACAGCATAGTTAGGAGAAGCCTCCCCGCGAGCCTTGATCGTGTGGTCAAATAACTGTTCGTATTTATCAACCCGGTCGACCCGCCTCGACCCAGCCGGATAAGGAAAGTCGCCCGGTGGACCAGAGAAGAAGTTAAGCTCCTTCATCGCCGGGATCTGGATTTCGGGATGAAGCCTCAAGTAGTGGTGGAGGCTTGTGGTGCCGCATTTCATCGCACCGATTATCAGGAAGGTTGGTCGAGCCATTGCTAGATGGGGGTCAGGACCCTAGCTTAGTGGTCCACAAGCCATGGAAGACGATGATCGCAATGATGGCATGAACTCTTAGAAGCTTTCCTTAGCATGGCGAGGCTTTCCTTAGCATGGCTGACTGTGCCGAGCTGGCGACTTGGATGCACATCGGATCGACCGGGAAGCATACACATAAAGCGACCTTTCAGGTCGTCCCACAGGCTGTTGATCATGCTCTAGCGTCGTCCTTGTACGAGGCTAGAAGCCGGCACCGGAGCCGTCTATGGCTCTACTATGCTCGCATCTGCGACCAACCTCGAGCTACCAGAACTGCTGTCACGAGTGGGGAGATTAGGACAGCCGCCTGGCTAAGAAGCTGTCTCAATACCTCTTGGGGGAGGGTTTGGGTGTTGGGGCCCGAATCTTTCTGGGTGACATAACCCCGGGTGAGGGAGGTGTTCTGTGGCGGGCTCGGTTTGGCGGGTGCGGGACGAGCTGTGGGGGGCGGTCGAGCCGTTGCTCCCGGAGTGTCCGCCGGATCCGCGTGGCGGGCGTCCGCGTGTGGATGATCGTGTGTGCTTCAACGCGATCGTGTTCGTGCTGTTCACGGGGATCGCGTGGCGGCATCTGCCAGCGGAGATGGGCTGCTCGCCGGCGACCGCGCACCGCCGGCTGGCCGCCTGGCAGGCCGCGGGGGTGTGGGAGCGGCTGCACCAGGAGCTGCTGCGACGGCTGAATGCGGCTGGGCGGATCGACTGGTCCACATCGGTTGTTGACGGCAGCCATATTCGTGCGCTTTTGGGGGGCTCCACACCGGGCCCTCGCCGGTTGACCGTGCCCGTGCTGGCTCCAAGCATCATCTGATCACCGACTCTGGCGGGATCCCGCTCGCGATCACCCTGACCGGCGGTAACCGCAACGATGTGACCCAGCTACTGGCGCTCATTGACAGCGTTGGTCCGGTGGCCGGCAAGCCCGGGCGTCCCCGCCGGCGTGCCGAGCGGGTGCTCGCCGACCGTGGGTATGACCACGACAAGTACCGCCGCGAGCTCTGGAAACGCGGCGTGAAGCCCGTGATCGCCAAGCGCAATACCGAGCACGGCTCCGGGCTCGGCAAAGAACGCTGGGTCGTGGAGCGCACCTTCGCGTGGCTTCATAACCTGCGCCGGCTGAGGATCCGCTACGAGCGTGATCCCGGCCTGCACATGGCGTTCATGCTGCTCGGCTGCGCCGTGGTCTGCCAGCGCAAGCTCACCGACGCCTGAGTCAAGCCTCGTCTTCTCCGTCGTCGTCGAAGCTGCGCCGCCCGTACTGGTCCGGGATCGACCCCCAGCCCCAGATCGCCACCGGCGCCTCGGGCACGATCCCGTACTCCTCCAAGGGATCGCCCTTCTCCGGCTCGACGGTGCAGTGATGCTGCCAGTTATCGCCGAGATCGAAGACGTACTCGAACTCCTCACCAAACTTGACCTCTTTGGCGACCTTCAGCTTGGCATGGTCGAGCCACACCATTTCGGGCGCGAACGAGTCATCCGGGTAGCCGATCAGCCGGCCATCCGCCAGCTCAAAGTTATGCAGATGCGAGAGATCCCACCGCGCGAACGCCGCATCGATCGCCTCCGCGAACTGCTCAAACGAATGCGACGGGCCCACCAAGAAGACCCGCCCCGGCGCCGGGTCGCACGCAACCCCACCACCGCCGAGCAAGTCCACCCTGATCCGAAGCCACGTCCGCGCCACCGCCCCAACAGCCTACGGAGGTTATGAGACAACCTCTAAGTCACTTTAGGACGCGGTTGATGCCGGAGGCCGACTAGACCTCAGGCGCGCGCTGACGCTACACTTCGACCCAGCGCGGCACGAGCAGCCGATACTAACCGACGACTCGCAACATGCGAACGCCTACAGCCACCTTCACGACGCCCGGCCGGACGAACGACAGGCTCGTCGTGATTGGAGTACTTGGATGCCTGCTCGCGGTGGCGCTCGGCGCTGCTGCAGCGACTGATCAAGGTGTCCTGGTTGCTAGCGCTCTGGTCGGCTTGACTTTCTGCGGGACTGCGACTATTGTCTACATGCGAGATCCTATTCTTGCGCTGATTTGGCTTTGGCTTTTTGAGGTCTTTAATTCGCCTATATCAGCCGCGTTTGGGTATTTTTCATCCACTGGCACCGCGATCCGTCAAGCCGATGAGGTCTTGGTGCTTCTATTCGTTGGGCTGACTGCTGTCCGGACGATGCGTGTCGGTACTCGCATACCCCCCATGAGGTTCATTCTTCCCGGGATGGGCGTTGCTTTTTTCGGCATCTTGGGTGCGCTTGTACACAACGTGCCATTTATAGTGACTATCCTGGGCGCTTGGCTGGGGCTCAAGCTGTGGATCGTGATTGGAGTTACACTGTTACTCCCGTGGAAGTCCGACGACTTGAAGCGTATCTACACAGTTTTTACCAGGGTTGGCGTGTTTGTTGCGGTGCTGGGGTTAGCGGACTATGTGACGCATGCTGCTATATCGCGTGCACTCCATACGTCAATTTATCGTTTTGGAGAAGAAACCTTTCGTGGTGAAGCTGTTCACTCAATTTTTCCTCATCCCGGTGAGTTTAGCTTGTTTATGAGCTTGCTCTTTGCGCTTACATTTACCCGGTTTGCCACAAAGCGCAACAAAGCTGATCTCGCACTAGCGTTGCTGTTTGCCGGCTCAGTTGTCCTCTCGTTGCGTCTCAAGGGCTTTTTAGCGCTTGCGGTTGTAGTGATAATTGTTGCACTCGTTCAGGAAATGGCGAGTAATCGTGGTACAATCACTATTGCACTGGTTGGCAGTCTCCTGTTTATAGCTGCATATAGTATCGAGGGAAACGTAATTGCCCAGCAGATTTCTACCTACACCTCTTCGGAAACGGCCCCCCGAACAAGGCTTTATAAGGCTGGAGAGCAAATAGCATTCGATAACTTTCCGCTAGGGGTTGGGTTTGGACGGTTTGGAAGCTACCCATCACGGATATATTACAGTCCAGTCTATTTTCAGTATGAATTGAGTTCGTTTTACGGACTATCGCAGGCCTTTCCTAATTTTCTCGATGATACGACTTGGCCTAGCGTGATAGGGGAGACAGGATATGGTGGCTGTGCTATCTATTTATTTGGCATAATCTTTGTTCTCTTTGCCATTATCCGGCGACTTCGCGTGGCACCACCTGCAATGAAGTGGGTATCGCTATCCGCGCTGTGCATGATGGCAGTCCTCCTTATCGACTCCCTTGGGGAAGCTACGCTGTTCGACTGGTTGGCGACCACCACCGTCGCGATGATCTTTGGACCGGCGATGATTGCGACTAACGATTCCATGCCGTCCGACAGCGAACCTATCCAGTCAAAGGACCTTGCGGGCATTGACTGACCTAATAGACGTCCCTCGGCCTACGGCGAGTTGGGAGCCGATGGTGCTGACCCATCTACACCGCAGCGGCGTAGATGGGTCTGTCGATCCGGTCAGCGTGCCGAGCCCGGGCGTCGATGCCTGGCAAGACCGTGCCGAGAAAGTTCGACGGACACTCGCAGCACGCACGAGTTCGGATAGTCTACAATGGCGCGCCGCGCGAAAGCATGCCGTATTGCCTGCGGGACGCAAGGAAGCAAAGCGCTTGAGAGGATACTAGCTATATGCAGCAAGATTCCGAGGGACCCAATCTTGAGAGGGCGCTAGGCGTCCTCCGCCGTCGGGCGCCATTGATTCTGCTGTGCTTCGTGCTCGCCACGGGCGCCGCCTATGGATTGTCAAAGCACCAGGCCAAGAAGTACACCGCTACGGCCTCGCTTGTCTTCAATAACAACCAGACCAACCAGCAGGCGGCCGGACTGCAGGCCGTTAGCGTCAACAATCAGGCAGCCCAGCAGAACACGAACGTCAAGTTGGTCCAGCTCGGCGACATGTCAGCCAAGACCGCCAAGAAGCTTGACCACGGACTGACTGAAGAAAAGATCCGCGAAGCCCTGGGTGTCAGCGCTCAGGGCGAATCGAACATCGTGGATGTCTCCGCGACTGCAAGTTCTCCCAGCTTGGCAGCTAAGATCGCCAACACCTACTCCAGTATCTTCGTAACCGAGCAGCAGAACGCCAACCACGCCTACTACGCCTCGGCGTTGGCCCTCGTCAACAGACAACTTGCGACGCTTTCCACCAGGGCGCGCATCAGCCCTGCTGGGATTGCCCTGGCGAGCCGAGCTCAGTCTCTCGGCGTACTCGCCGAACTGCGCTCCGGCAACGTCCAGGTCGCACAGGTCGCGATCATTCCAACGTCGCCCTCTTCGCCAAAGGTCGCGAGGAACACGGGCCTTGGCGCTGTCCTAGGACTCCTGCTTGGTCTCGGTGTAGCCTTCCTGATAGAGCGCTTGGACCGCCGAATACGAGAGCCGAAAGACCTTGAGATCATCTATGGCCTCCCTCTCCTTGGCGTGGTCCCGGAGAGCAGCGCTCTCTCCCGCCCGGCTCGCCACAAAGGCGATGCAAAAATACTTCCCCCTGGCGAGGAAGAGACCTTCCATCTGATCCGCGCCCATCTGCGCTACTTCAACGTCGACCGCGACCTGCGTACGCTGCTCATCGCCTCTGCCGCCCCCGGTGACGGCAAAACGACGATCGCACGTAACCTTGCCACCGCGGCGGCCCGAATGGGCTCTCGCGTACTGCTTCTCGAGGTCGATCTCCGTCGTCCCACGATCGCCCAGCAACTCGACATTCCGGCCGGCCCCGGCATCGCTGACGTACTCATCGGCGCGATCTCGATGAGCGAGGCCATCCAATCGATCGACCTCGACGCGTCCTCCGTAGACGGTGCGCAGGGACGTACCTTAGATGTACTCGTCGCCGGCGCCGTGCTTCCGCCCAACCCCGGTGAGCTGATCGAGAGCCATGCCATGGAGGATCTGCTTCAGCAGGCTCACTCAAGGTACGACCTCATCGTCATCGACACCCCCCCGCTTACTGCCGTCTCAGATGCATTCCCCCTCCTACGTAAGGTTGATGGCGTCATCATCGTCGGCCGCGTGGGCCGCAACCGCAGCGACATCGCCGAACGACTGCATGAGACAGTCACCGGTGCCGGTGCTCCGCTACTGGGAGTCATCGCCAACGGCTACAAGGCCAGTGGCCCGGGCTCCTACGCATACGCATACGACTACGCCTCCTCAAGCCCCACGCGACCCCCCTCCTCATCCCCTCCCTCCCCTTCGGCCAACGGCGGACCATCGTCCGACGTCCCGGCAGCCAGGACCTGAGGACCTATGAGCGGCGTGCGGTATTCCCTGACGGTTGGACACGCACCGCGACTTTCGACTAGCCAATGAGTTGAGGCAGGCATGAGGACTGCCAATCGGCCCAAGGGACTGCATCACGCGCGCCCCGCAACACACATGCTCGTAGCACTCGCCATCGCCGTGGCCGCCTTGGCCGGCCCAGGGCTTGCTACGGCAGCCAACCCAACACCACCCGCTATCGAGGCCCCTTACATCACGAACCTGACCTACTCTTCGGTCGTTCTTAACGATCGCCTCGACGCCCTCGGACAGCCGACTAATTATTATTTTCAGTACGGTCTCACCAGCGGCTACGGCGCGCAGACTCCGCTCGCCCCAGGCGGCCGCGCGCCGACCGGGATCATTGTCAGCCAGCAGGTCAATGGGCTACAGCCTGCCATGACCTACCACTACCGCATTGTTGCCACCAGCGCATTCGGAACCGTGACCGGCCACGACCACACCTTCACCACCCCCAAGCTCCCCCTCTCCCTCCAGATCGCCGGCGTCCCCGACCCGGTCCCCTTCGGCAGCCCCTTCACCCTGGAGGGCAACCTCACCGGCACCGGCGCCACGAGCCACGCAGTCGTCCTGCAGCTCAACCCCTTCCCCTACACCGCCGGCTTCAAGAACTTCGGCAACCCCGAGCTGACGAGCCCCACCGGCGCCTTCTCCTTCCCGGTCGTCGGCCTCCTCGAAAACGCGCAGCTGCGCGTACAGACCGTCGGTGCGCCGCTCGTCACCAGCACGATCGTCACCGAGAACGTCGCCATCCGCGTCGCCTTCCACGTCCGCCGCCTGCGCCGCCACCACCACACCTACGTCAAGCTCTACGGCACCGTCGCACCGGCCGAGGCCGGC
The DNA here is from genome assembly GCA_963715515.1 of uncultured Solirubrobacterales bacterium. Taxonomy (GTDB): domain Bacteria; phylum Actinomycetota; class Thermoleophilia; order Solirubrobacterales; family Solirubrobacteraceae; genus Palsa-744. The sequence goes on along the minus strand of OY970249.1, from coordinate 1,690,328 downwards.
GCGCTCGTGGGCTTCCAGCTCGTCACGGTCGGCGAACACACCGTCAACGTCGGCGGCACGATCGTCAGGAGCGACACCGCCACCGCGGGCCGCTTCAGCCGCACCATCCGCCTGCGCCACCGCGGGCTCTATCGCGCGCTCGTCCAGACCACCGACGGCGCCCACGTCTCGGCCTACAGCGCGCCCGTCCTCGTCCGCTGACGAGGCCTCACCCGCGCCCCGCTTCCTCCCCTCCGCCGACCGACATCTGCCCCTCCGCACGGCGCGCCGGCGGACAGCAACGCGCTCAACCCCCCGCGCGCGGGCTGCGCTCACCCCGGCCTGCGCCCAAACTCCGCGCCAGGCCGCTGTCCCGTCTCGCCGCGCACGTCGGAGAAGAAAGGTAGGAGCCCAAAAACCTACCAAGGCAGGTGATTTGAGATGCAAGCCGATGGACGACCTGAGAAGCAGCCCGGGAAGACCGCCGACCGCAAGTGGCCACACCCCCGCGATCTGGAGGTGCTGAAGTGGACGTGCGAGCAGTATGCCGCGCACCTGGACCACGTGATTGCGCTGACCGGATGCAGCCGAACGACGGCGCAGCTGGTGGTTGCGCGCTTGCGCGACGCCGGCTTCGTCACGACGCGGCGCTTCGTCTTGGGCGACCCGACGTGGCTGCTACCCACCTGGAGGGGCATGACCGTGGCCGGCCTGCACGGCTCCCCGTGGGACCCGGCGGTCTCCCGCCTCACAGCGCTGGCGGCGATCAACGACGTGCGACTGCATGTCCAAGCGCGCAGACCCGGGACGGAATGGATCGCCAACCGCCAGCTGCGCAACGAACACGCGAAGGCGCCGATGGTGCGGGCGGGATATGCCAAGCACCTGCCCGACGGCGTCGCAATCCGCGGCGGGGAAGCGGCGGCGATCAAGGTGGCGCTGCACTTCAAGGGCCGCGCGCCCACGGCGGCGATCCTCGACGAGCTCACGCGGCGCTACGACGTGACGGTGTGGTTCTGCGAGCGCCGGACCTATTGCCAGCTCCTCCGGCTCGCGCAGTCCGGCCGCTGGCCCAACCTGCGGGTGCGCCCGCTGCCGGGCGCCGAGTGGGCCGAGGTGCTGCCACCGGCATCGCCGCGGGCAGAGAGAGGCGCTGCGAGATGAAGACCCATGGGCAACGTGAACAGCAGCCTGGAGACGCCGTCGAACGGCGCCCCCACGTAAGACGCACGGAACTCCTGTGGCCGCGCCCCCGCGATCTGGAGGTGCTGAAGTGGACGTGCGAGCAGTGCGCCGCGCGCCTGGACCACGTGGAAGCTGTGGCGGGGTGCAGTCGCCAGGTCGCAAACCGAATCGTGGCGCGGCTGCGCGACGCGGGACTCGCGAGGACACGGCGCTATCTGATCGGCGAACCTATGTGGGTGCTGCCCACCGGGAGCGGGCTGCGGATAAGCGACAGAGGGGGGCAACCGTGGATCCCGTCGGCGCTCAGCCTCGCCCACCTGGCGGCAGTCAACAGTGTGCGACTGCACATTCAGGGGCGCACGCCTGAGGCGGAGTGGATCGCGGAGCGCCAGCTGCGCAGTGAACACCACGACGAACGCCACAAGAAGGGGAAATACGCTAACCATCTGCCCGACGGCGTCGCGATCTACGAACAGCGCGCAGTGGCGATCGAGGTGGAGCTGCACTACAAGGGCCGCCGCGCCACGGGAGCGATCCTCGACGAGCTCACGCGGCGCTACGACACGACGCTCTACTACTGCAGCCGCCTGGCTTACCGCCACCTCACGCAGCTCGAGCAGACCGGCCGCTGGCCCGGTCTGGGGGTGCGTCCGCTGCCGGGGGCCGAGTGAGACGGCCACCGACGACGCAGATGACTCGCACGCCGGCCCTTCCCGACGACTACCCCGAGCTGCTGGAGCAGCTCAAGCGCGAGATCGGCGGCGCGCGAACCCGCGCTGCCCTCGCCGTCAACGAGGAGCTGATCGGGCTCTACTGGCGGCTCGGCAAGGAGATCCTTGCGCGCCAGGAGCGGGAGGGCTGGGGAGCGCAGACCATCCGCCGGCTCGCCGTCGATCTGCGCCGCGAGTTTCCGCAGATGAAGGGCTTGTCGGAACGCAACCTGTACTACATGCGCGATTTCGCGCGCGCCTGGCCGGCCCGCACAATCCTGCCACGGCCTGTGGCAACTTTGCCGTGGGGCCACGTCCGCTGCCTCCTGGACAAGCTCGATGACGCCCCTCCTCGCGTCTGGTATGCCCAGCAGGCCGTCGAGCAGGGTTGGTCACGCAAGCTGCTCGAACACCACGTCGCCACCGGGCGCTACGAGCGTGAGGGCCGCGCGCTGACGAACTTCGCGCACACGCTGCCCGCCGCAGAGAGCGAGCTGGTGCAGCAGATCGTCCACGAGGACTACTCCTTCGAGTTCCTCGGCCTCGCCGGCAAGGTCCGCGAGAGTCGCCTTGAGCGTTCCCTGATCGCCGACATCGAGCGCTTCATGATCGAGCTGGGCGCGGGCTTCGCGTTCGTCGGACGCCAGGTGCCGCTGGACGTGGACGGGGAAGAGTTCTTCGTTGACCTGCTCTTCTTCCACATCCCGCCGAACCGCTACGTGGTGATCGACCTGAAGCTCGGCAAGTTCCGTCCGCACTACGCCGGGCAGATCAACTTCTATGTGAACGTCCTCGACGAGCAGCTGCGCCGCGACCATCACGAGCCCACGATCGGGCTGGTGCTCTGCGCCGACCGCAACGAGACCGTCGCGCGCTATGCCCTGAACGGCATCGACCGCCCGGTGGGCGTCGCGCGCTACAGCGCCACGCCGACGCTCGCCGAGCAGGTTCCGGAGGAGCTGCACGACGAGCTGCCGGAGCCGGAGCGGATCAGCGCCGGCGTGCAGCGGATCCTCGAGCGGCACACCTCCGGCGAAACCCACCCAGACTCGGTCGGAAATCCCGACCCCCATTCGTATAAGCCCCCGGAGGGGTAAGCTGTCGTGCCCGCAAAAACGAGGGTTGGGGCGGCCGGTCCCTTGCAGACTCGCTCCCAGCACGGATGCTCAGCAGCTCACGGATGTCGACCACCTATCACCTATCGCACCTGCACACGCTGGAGGCCGAGGCCATCCATGTGATGCGGGAGGTCGCCGCCGAGTTCGAGCGGCCGGTGCTGCTCTTCAGCGGCGGCAAGGACTCGATCGTGCTGCTGCGCCTCGCCGAGAAGGCCTTCCGGCCGGGGCCCTTCCCGTTCCCGATGATGCACGTGGACACCGGCCACAACTTCCCCGAGGCCGTCGAGTTCCGCGACCGCCGCGCCGCCGAGCTGGGCGAGCGGCTGATCGTCGCCAGCGTCGAGGACTCCATCCGCGACGGCCGCGCCGTCGAGGAGAGCGGCCCGCGGGCGTCGCGTAACGCGCTACAGACGGTCACGCTGCTGGACGCCATCGCCGAGCACGGCTTCGACGCGGCCTTCGGCGGCGCGCGCCGCGACGAGGAGCGCGCGCGGGCCAAGGAGCGCATCCTGTCCTTCCGCGACGAGTTCGGCCAGTGGGAGCCCCAGCGCCAGCGCCCGGAGGTCTGGAGCCTCTACAACGCGCGCCTGCGCCGCGGCGAGCACGCGCGCGTCTTTCCGATCTCAAACTGGACGGAGCTGGACGTATGGCAGTACATTGCTGAGGAGGCCCTGGATGTGCCATCGATCTACTTCGCCCACGAGCGCCAGGTGTTTGCGCGCGACGGCATGCTCTACGCCGTCAGCCCACACCTGCCGCTGCTCGACGGCGAGCAGCCCTTCTCGGCGTCGGTGCGCTATCGCACGGTGGGAGACATGACGTGTACGGGGGCGGTCGAGTCCCAGGCGGCCACGCTGCAGGACGTGGTGCTTGAGATCGCCGCCACGCAGATCACCGAGCGCGGCCAGACGCGCGGCGACGATCGCGCGTCGGAGGCCGCCATGGAGGACCGCAAGCGCCGAGGCTACTTCTAATGGCCACCACCGACGTGACGGCGACGGCCGACGACGTTTTCAAGCAGCTCTCCGAGCGCCCGGTCGAGCTGCTGCGCTTCGCGACGGCCGGCTCCGTCGATGACGGCAAGAGCACGCTGATCGGGCGGCTGCTGTACGACAGCAAGCAGGTCCTCTCCGACCAGCTCGAGCACGTCGAGCAGACGAGCCGGCGCATGGGCAACGACTTCCTCGACCTCTCGCTGCTGACCGACGGCCTGCGCGCGGAGCGCGAGCAGGGCATCACGATCGACGTCGCCTACCGCTACTTCGCGACGGCGCAGCGCCGTTTTATCATCGCCGATACGCCCGGCCACGAGCAGTACACGCGCAACATGGTCACCGGCGCCTCCACGGCCGACCTGGCGATCGTGCTGATCGACGCGCGCCATGGCGTCGTCGCGCAGTCGCGCCGCCATGCCTTCATCAGCTCGCTGCTGCACATCCCGCACGTCGTCGTGTGCGTCAACAAGATGGACCTCGTCGACTTCGACCAGGGCGTCTTCGACGCGATCGTCAACGACTTCGGCGCCTTCGCGGCGCGGCTGGAGATGCCCGACGTCACGTTCATCCCGGTCTCGGCGCTGCTCGGCGATAACGTCGTCGAGCGCTCGAGTTCGATGCCCTGGTATCAGGGGCCGCCGCTGCTGTATCACCTCGAGCACGTTCACATCGCCTCCGACCGCAACCTGATCGACGTGCGCTTCCCGGTGCAGTGGGTCATCCGCCCGCGCTCGCGGCCGGGCGGCGCGAGCAGCGAGGACTACCGCGCCTACGCCGGGCAGCTCGCCGGCGGTGTGATCCGCACGGGCGACGACGTCGTCGTGCTGCCGGGCGGGCAGCGCAGCACGATCGCGGGCATCGACAGCTTCGAGGGGCCTCTGCAGGAGGCCTTCCCGCCGATGTCGGTGGCGATCAGGCTCGCCGACGACATCGACGTCGGCCGCGGCTCGACGATCGTGCGCACGCACAACCAGCCGACGGTGGCCTCGAGCTTCGAGTGCCTGCTGTGCTGGATGTCCGAGCAGCCGCTCGACCCGAAGCGGCGCTATCTGGTCAAGCACACCACGCGCACGGCCGCCGTGGGCGCCGTGGACGTGCGCTATCGCATCGACGTCAACACGCTGCACCGCGACAGCGAGGCGACGACGCTCGAACTCAACGACCTCGGGCGCGTCCGCCTGGAGCTGGGCTCGCCGCTGGTCTTCGACTCCTACCGGCGCAACCGCATCACGGGCAGCCTGATCGTCGTCGACGAGGCCACCAACGAGACGGCCGCGGCCGGCGTGGTGCTCGATACGGAGACGGAGGTCGAGGAGAGCACGGCCACGCAGCAGACGCGCACGGCGCAGAGCCCGAACGTCAAATGGCAGCGCTCGACGCTGACGCGCCAGCGCCGCTGGCAGTCGCTCGGCCACCCGGGCGCGACGATCTGGTTCACGGGCCTGCCGGCGGCCGGCAAGTCGACGATCGCGGGCGCCGTCGAGGACCATCTCGTGAGTTCGGGTCGCCCGGCCTATCTGCTCGACGGCGACAACCTCCGTCATGGCCTCAACGGCGACCTCGGCTTCGACGAGGAGGCGCGCTGCGAGAACGTCAGGCGCACGGCGCACGTCGCCCGCCTGATGGCCGACGCGGGCACCGTGGCGCTCGTCAGCCTCGTCAGCCCCTATGCCTGCGACCGCGAGGAGGCCGCGACGCTGCATGCCGCGCAAGACCTCCCCTTCATCGAGGTCTTCGTCAACACACCGCTGGCGCTATGCCAGGAGCGCGACCCGAAAGGCCTCTACGCGCGCCAGCGCGCCGGAGAGCTGCACGGCCTGACGGGCGTCGACGCGCCCTACGAGCCTCCGGCGCAGCCCGATCTCGTACTGCGCAGCGGCCTCGAAACCGTCGAGGAGGCCGTCGGACGAGTGATGCAGACGCTCGCCGCGCGCCTGCTGCATCCGCCGGGCGTCGACAGTCCGTGCTAGGCGCGCCGCGCGCCTGCTGCATCCGCCGGGCGGACCCTCCGCGCTAGGCGTCCTCACCGCGCGGTCCCATCCAGCGGCAGCCAGACGTGGAAGACGGTGTGGCCCGGCTCGCTGTCGACGGCGATGCTGCCGCGATGGCGCTCGACGACGATCCGCCGCGCGGTGTCTAGCCCCAGGCCAGTTCCCTGGCCTACGTCCTTGGTGGTGAAGAAGGGGTCGAAGATGCGCTCGCGCACGTCCGGCTCGATGCCGGGGCCGTCATCGGCGATGTCCACGCGCACGCACGGGCCGTCGAGGCACGTCGAGACCGTGATCGTGCCGCGCTCGCCGACGGCCTGGATGGCGTTGTCGAGCAGGTTCGTCCAGACCTGATTCAGTTCGCCACCGCGCACGGTCAGCTGCGGCAGCGAGCGGTCATACGCACGAACGACCTCGATCTCAGTGTGGCGGAGCTTGTGACCGAGCACGGTGAGTGTCGTGTCAAGGCCCTCGTGAACGTCGGTCTCGACCAGCTCGCCGCGGTCCATGTAGGCGTAGGACTTCACGGCCCCGACGAGATCGCTCATGCGCTGCGTGGACTCGGCTAGTTCGTTCGCGAGGTTGCCGGCGGTGAGCGACGCCGCGACCCACTGCACGGCCGCGGTGCTCGCCGGCCCGGCGAGCACGCCGACGCGCTCGAGCCACGCGGCATCGACGCCGGCCAGGACAAGCGGCTCGACGAGCCGCCAGGGCTCGGGCACGCCAAGCTGCTCGAGCGCCGCCAGCAGCTCGTCCTCGGCGTCGGCGGCCGCGAGTGCATCGAGCGGACCGCGAGCGGCGCGATGGGCAAGCGCCTGGCGCTGCAGATCGACGAGCTGCTGCGCCTCGGCGCGCTCGACGCCGGACTCCACGAAGTGGCCGATCGTCGAGCCGAGCACGTCAAGCGCCTCCGCGAGGTCCGCTGCCGCGCGGCGCGCGGCGGCGGCGGGGTTGTTCAGCTCGTGCGCCAGCCCGGCGGCCATCGTGCCGAGTGAGGCCAGCCGCTCGCGGTTCTGCTCCATCGCCGCGATGCGCCCCACGACGGGCCGCACCTGACGCATGACGCGATCGAAGACCTGCCGCTGAGAGAGCACGAGCGTGATGAAGCGCTCGGACTCGACGGCGGCGAGCGTGACCTCGGTGGAGGTCTGCATGCGCACCCCCGAGAGACCGCCGGTGATCACCGAGATGGCGCCGATCCACGTCGGCGCGACGTGCGCGCCAGCGGGCTCGGCGCGCCCCTCAGCGTCGATGGCGATCGCCTCGAGCGTGCCGGCAAGGACCAGATAGAAGGCCGTCGCGGGCAGGCCCTGCTCGGCGAGCACGACGCCGGGCGCGAGCACGTGCAGCTCGCACGCCTGCGCCCAGCGCGCCAGCTCGGCGTCGTCGAGGTCCGCGAAGAGGTCGATCGGGCGCAGCTGCTCGACGGTCGGGCGCGACAGGCGCTCGCCAGGCACAGGCTCGCCACGCAGCGGCTCGTCTTGCACGCGGCCGCCGCTCATGCGCGCGCCATCCTGCGCAGAGCGATCCGGCCGCGGCGGCTCATGCGCCGGCGAGGTAGTCGTGGATCAGCGAGACCGCCATCGAACCCTCGCCGACGGCGCTCGCGACGCGCTTGATCGAGCGCGCGCGCACGTCGCCGGCGACGAAGACGCCGGGCACGCTGGTCTCCAGCGGGTAGGGATCGCGCCGCAGCGGCCAGCCGTGCTCGCGCACGTCCAGGCCAGCCAGAATGAAGCCGCGCTCGTCGCGCGCGACGACGCCGTCGAGCCAGTCGGTGCGCGGCAGCGCGCCGATGAAGACGAAGCAGGCGTCGACGTCCTCGACCGTCTTACGGCCGTCGGCCGCGCGGATGCGCAGCGCGCGCAGGCGCCCTTCGGAGCCCTCCGCGCCGACGGCCTGCGCGCCGAGGCGCACGTCGATGTTGGGCAGCGCGGCGATCTGATCTATCAGGTAATGCGACATCGACTTGGCGAGCGAGTCGGCGCGCACGAGCATCGTGACGCGCGCGGCGAAGCCGGCGAAATAGACAGCCGCCTGCCCGGCGGAGTTGGCGCCGCCGATGACGACGACGTGCTGGTCGGTGCAGGCGCGCGCCTCGGAGAGCGCCGCGCCGTAGTAGATGCCTCTGCCGGTGTGCTCGGCAAAGCCCGGCGCGTCCAACTGGCTGTATGAGACGCCCGATGCGACGAGCACGCAGTTGGCGCTGAGCGCACCGCCGCCGCCCTCGCTGCCGCTCACGCCTCCACTCCCGCCGCCGCCGCTCCCACCTCCACCTTCACCATCGCCGCCGCCGGCGCCACTGCCACGGCCGAGGCCGAGGCCGGAAAGCTCGACGATGCGCCCGGCGCCCTCGACGCGCAGCGCCGAGGCCTCCTGCACGGAAAGCAGCTCTGCGCCGAGGCGCCGCGCCTGGTCGGTGGCGCGCCGCGCGAGGTCCGAGCCGGAGATACCGGCGGGGAAGCCCAAATAGTTCTCGATGCGGCTCGACTGACCGGCCTGCCCGCCGGGAGCCTCGCGCTCGACCATTACGGTGCGCAGGCCCTCGGAGGCGCCGTAGACGGCGGCCGCCAGCCCGGCGGGTCCACCGCCGACGATCACGAGGTCGTAGTGGTCGGAGAGCGGCCGCGCCGAGATCCCCAGCCGCTCCGCCAGCTCCAGCACGGTCGGGCGCTCGAGCACGGAGCCGTCCTCGAGCAGCGCCACGGGCAGGCCCTCGGCGTCGACGCCGGCGACCTTCAGCAGCTCGCGCGCCTCGCCGTCGCGTTCGACGTCGAACCAGCGCGCGGGCACGCGATTGCGCGCGAGGAAGTCGCGCAGATCGTGCGAGGCCTTGGAGAAGCGATGCCCGACGAGGCGCAGCCCGCCGGACTCGAGCACCGCGCCGGCCTCCCAGGCGGTAAGCAGGTCCTCGACGACCGGAAACAGCTGCTCCTCGGGCGGGTCCCAGGGCTTGAGCAGGTAGTAATCGAGTGCGACGTCGTTAATCGCGGCTATCGCCGCCTGTGTGTCGGCGTAGGCAGTAAGAAGCACGCGCCGGGCATCGGGCACGATCCGGCGGGCCTCTACGAGGTAGTCGGTGCCGGCCATGCCGGGCATGCGCTGGTCGGCGATGAGCAGCGCCACGGACTCGCCGCGCGCGCGTATCTGTCCAAGCAGCTCAAGCGCCTCGGCGCCCGAGGGCGAGCGCATGATCCGGTAGCGCTCGCCGAAGCCGCGCCGCAGGTCGCGCGCCACGGCGGCGAGCACGGCGGGCTCGTCGTCGACGGCGAGGATCACGGGCCGACGCGCCGGGGCCTCGCTCGCCGCCGCGTTGTCGTTGTCGCTCATCAATTGCAGCCTACGCCCACATCGGCCTGAACCGCGACCCGCCGCGCCGCGCGGGCGCTCGGTCCGGAGCGCGATCGGGGGCTCGGCGATCTACGGAGCGGGCCCGCGGCGAATACGATCCCGGAGCAGATGTCCAACGCCGACGAAATGCTGAAGGTGGCCAAGAGCCGCGCCGCCGAGCTGGCCGTGCCGGGGCTCAGCGCGCGACCGCGCCGACGCGTGGCGGTGCTGTCGTGCATGGATGCGCGGATCGACCTCTTCACGATGCTCGGGCTGGAGCGCGGCGACGCGCACATCATCCGCAACGCCGGCGGCCTGGTCACCGACGACGCGCTGCGCTCCCTCAGCGCCTCGCAGCGACTGCTCGGCACCGAGGAGATCGTCGTAGTGATGCACGACAAGTGCGGTCTGCAGGGCGCCTCGGAGGACGACTTCGCGCGGGCGCTCGCCGCCGACGGCGTGCTGCCGACGTGGCGCCTGGGCGCATTCGGCGATGTCGAGGAGACGCTGCGCCACAGCCTCGCCCGTCTGCGCGCGAGCGCTGAGCTGCCGGCACGCGAGCAGATCCGCGGCTTCGTCTTCAATCCCGATACGGGCATGCTGCGCGAGGTCGCCGCCGACGCCTGACGCCGACGCCTGACGCCAGCGCTGCTCGCCAAGATGAGTGGTAGGCGATGCCACGATGAGTGGTAGGCGATGCCACGATGAGTGGTAGGCGATGCCACGATGAGTGGTCAGGCGATGAGTGGTTAGGGTGTGAGCGAGGTGCGCGAGCTTTACTACAAGCACTTCTCCAATCGCCGCAAGGAGCGCCAGCTCTTCTCTACCGGCGCCTTCTTCCTGACGTTCGCGACGGTGCGCGGCATCACGCACGCGATTCGTGCCGAACGGGGCCCCTTTCGGAACATCACGCCCGGCGGAAGGCACATCCACCACATGACCTTCGGGATCGCCGGCCTGCTGACGGTCGGCTACCTGTGGATGCTGGAGATCGGCGTCAACGAGGAACGCGGGGCCTCGCGCATAACGGCCGCGGTCTTCGGCAGCGGCGCGGCGCTAACGCTCGACGAGTTCGCGCTGTGGCTGAACCTCGAAGACGACTACTGGAGCAAGCAGGGTCGCGAGAGCATCGACGCCGTGGCGATGTTCGGATCGCTGCTGCTCCTGAGCGTGCTGGGCAAGGGCTTCTTCACAGAGCTGCTGCAGCGCGGCCGGCCAGCGCAGAACGCACGGCCAGCGCAGCGCGGCCGGCCGGTGCGGAACGCCGGCGGGGACTCCCGGCCTGAGCAGTAAACGACAACGAAAGGAAAGCCCGAGATGGGAAGAATCGTTCTAACCGAGTTCGTCTCGCTGGACGGTGTGATGGAGGCGCCGGGCGGAGGCGAGGGCTTCGAGCACGCAGGCTGGACCTTCGAGGTGAATCGCGGCGCGGAGGGCGACAGGTTCAAGCTCGACGAGGCCCTCAAGGCCGAGGCCCTGCTGCTGGGGCGAGTGACATATGAAGGCTTCGCCGCTGCGTGGCCGTCGATGGAGGGCGAGTTCGCGGACAAGTTCAATGGCATGCCGAAGTACGTCGTCTCCTCGACGCTCGCGGAGCCGACGTGGAACAACTCGACGGTGCTCAAGGGCGATGTCGTCGAGGAGGTCTCCAAGCTGAGGGAGCGCTTGGATGGCGAGATCGTTGTCAACGGCAGTGCTCGCCTCGCGCAGACGCTGATCGAGCACGACCTCGTGGACGAACTGCGGCTGATGCTCTTCCCGGTCGTCCTCGGCAGCGGCAGGCGCCTGTTCGGCGAGACGAGCGACAAGAAGCGTTTGCGGCTGACAGACTCAAAGATGGTCGGCGAGGGCGTAGCCATCCTCAGCTACGTGCCGGCATAGATGTCAATCAGTCCGGCAAATCCCTAGAGTTTGCGCGATCTTCCCCGCGGCTGACACAGAGCTATGGAAGCGATCGCTCGGCCAGGAGCCCTCTGGGACCGAGGCCGAGCAGTTTTGCCGGCGCCTGGTCTCCTCCATCGAGAGCTTCCACGAGCGCGCCGCGCTGCTCGCCGCTGAGATAGGCCGAGATCTACCCGACTTCACCGTCCACGACGCGTCGCACGCCGACGCGCTGTGGACGCTCGCGGATCGCATCGGCGGGCCGAGCCTGGCGCTGACGCCCACGGAGGCCTATGTGTTCGGCGGCGCGTGTCTGATCCACGATCTCGGGATGGCGTCCGCCGCGTACGTCGACGGTCTGGCGTCGCTGCGGCGCGAGCCAGGCTGGTCGGACGCCGTGGCGCTTGTGCTGCGGGGCGAACTCGACCGGCTGCCCACGCTCGAGGAGATCGCGGCACCGGGGCCCGGCGTCATCAGAGCCGCGCAGGAACGCGTCCTGCGGGAGCTGCATGCGGAGCACGCGGAGCGTCTGGCGACGATCTCGTGGGAGGGAAAGCCAGGTGAGCGCCAGCATCTAATCGAGGACTCTTTGCTGCGCGCGACCTACGGGCCGATCATCGGGCAGATCGCCCATTCTCACTGGTGGCCCGCCGGTGAGCTGGGCAAACGCTTCACCCACGCGCTCGGCGCGCCGGCGGGAGCACCGGCAACGTGGACGGTGCGTCCGTTGCTCATCGCCTCGCTGCTGCGCCTCGCCGACGCGAGTCACCTCGACGCCTCTCGCTCACCGCGCTTCCTGCGGGCCGTGCGCCGACCGGCGGCGGCCTCGGTGCCCCACTGGGAGTTCCAGGAACACCTCTCCCAGCCGTATGCGGAGGGCGACCGCTTTGTCTTCAGCGGATCGTCCTTCACGATCGAGCAGGCCGAGGCATGGTGGCTGTGCGCCGACACGCTGCGGATGGTCGATCGGGAGTTCCGCGCGGTGGACGCGCTGCTTGCCGACAACGGGATGGAGCGGTTCGCGGTGCGCGGCGTCGCGGGTGGCGATGACCTCGATCGCCTCGCCGCTCACGTGCCCACCGACGGGTGGACGCCTCTCGATGCGCGCGTGCGCGTGTCGAACGTGGTCCGCTTGGTCGAGCGCCTGGGCGGCCGCGAACTCTATGGCGCGACGCCACACGTACCGCTGCGTGAGCTTGTCCAGAATGCCTCAGACGCCGTGCGAGCGCGGCGGGCGGTCGATGGGCGCGCGACGGACTGGGGGGACATCATCGTCCGCCTGGGTCCCGCCGAGAGCGACGGCCGCCGCTGGCTCGAGGTCGAGGACACCGGCGTGGGCATGTCGCAGGCGGTGCTGACAGGCCACCTGCTGGACTTCGCGACGTCCTTCTGGGAGTCCGAGAGCGTGCGCGAGGAGTTGCCGGGGCTGCTCGCCGCTGCCTTCGAACCCACCGGGCAGTTCGGCATCGGCTTCTTCTCGATCTTCATGTGGAGCGACACTGTGACCGTCACGTCGCGTAAGCACGATGCCGGGCGGGCGGATACGCACGTGCTCGAGTTCACAACCGGAGTGTCGCGTCGGCCGCTCCTACGCGTGGCCACGCCCGCGGAGTGCCTGCGCGACCCGGGGACCCGCATTCGCGTGCATCTTGACGAAGAACTGCTCTGGCGCCTGGGCATAGATCAGAAGACGCCGGATGCAACGGCGCTCGCCACGCTCTGCCAGTGGCTCGCGCCGGCGCTGGACGTGAATCTGCACGTCGAGGCAGACGGCGAGCACCAGCTGGCGATCTCGGCAAACGACTGGCTGCAGATTCCGATCGAGGACCTGGGGACCCGTCTGCGCAGCACGCCCATCCGCCTCGGCGCGTGGCCAGGGCCGGAGGAGGAGGCCGCCGAGGGGGACGTCGAGGAGGAGCCTGATGGAGAGGAGGAGGAGGAGAGGCAGGAGAGGGAGGACGGCGAGGGCAAAGGGAACGCCGAGGAGAAGCCCGGCGAGGGCAAAGGAAACGCCGAGCAGGAAGACGGCGAGGGCAAGGGCAATGGGAACGCCGAGCAGGAGGACGGCGAGGGCGAGGAGAACGCCGAGGAGAAGCCCGGCGAGGAAGCTGCGGAGATCGCAGCGATGATCGGGTTGCCGAGCGCGAGGTTGTCGCCCGCGACGGTGCCGAGCGTACTGAAGGACAACGCGCGTGAGCTGACCCTCAGCGACGGGACCGTCGTTGGCCGAGCACTACTCAACCCGCTCGACATCTCTGGAGGCGTGGTGACGGCGGGTGGCTTCCGCTCGACGGAGCTCAACAATACGACCGGCATCCTGCTCGGCCGCCCAACCACGGCGTCGCGCCAGGTGAGCATGCCGCTTCTGCCGGTTGAGGTGCTGGCCGAGTGGGCGACCGAGCAGGCGACGCTCCTCGCCGGCAAGCTGACCGACGATCTGCTGCGCGACGCAGCCGAACTGGTGCGGGCGTGCAGGGGCGACCCGGGGCCTCTTCCGATCGCTTTCACGCGCAGCGGACCGCTGACATCGAGCGAGCTGCCCGAGTGGGCCGCGGGGCTCGATGAGATCCTGCTGCTCCACGACGCCGAGCTGTCCATCGAGAAACGCGCCAGCGGCCCGATCCAGCTTCGCGAGGAGGTTGTGGTGGTGGGTATGACGATCAGCCAGCTCCTGTCGTCAAACGGCACGGGTCAGCCGTCGCTGTCGACCTGGCCGTCCGTCACCGACGGTGAGTTGGTCAGGCGTTCGATGGACGGCGCAGTCGTCGAGGCGGTGGCCGACGGATGGAAAGTTCCGATCGAGCTGCTCTGGACGTCGTACATGATGTCGAAGATGGTTAATCGCGTGATCGGCCAGCGCGAGAGCGATGGCGCCGATGTCAAGCTCAACCCGGGAGTGCTCATCCGAGCAGAGCATGCCCAAGCACTCATCGCGGCTTTCACTGCTGCCCAGGATTGAGACCCCCCAGGCGTCATCTCGGCTTTCACTGCTGCTCAGGACTGAGGCGACAGACCCTTCTCGGCGCGCTCGAGGCTTCCTCGGAACTCCGTGATCCAGCCGCTGGTCTCCTCGGCAACGATGTCGTTGACGGCGAGCACCAGCTCACGCGCAAGCTCGAGCAGCGCGGCGATCTCGGCGCTGCCGGGCGGATCCGCGAGGCTGCGTTGGGCGTTCCACTCGTACTCGAAATCGTGTCGCAGGCGCGTGACGCGCAGCTCGGCCTCCATGAAGCGCATCCATCCATTCGAGAAGCCGAAGTAGCGATCGAGCGCGATGAGAGCCGCCGCGAGGGCGAGCGCGACGGCAGACCAGCCGGGCGGGATCGCGGGTTTGCCATTCGTAGTGGAGATCTCCGCGAGAATCGGCAGCACGGCCGCCGCCGTACCCAGGAGCAGCGCGCCGACGCGCAGGGCGCGCCCCCAGTATCTCTTCGCTGGGCGCTTTCTCGCGTACCAGGCCTCCGCGTTGCTCGCCAAGCCGACGGCGTGCGCAAACACGGTCGAGAGCGCCGCGGATCGCTGGGGCGAGGACCAGTCGAGCTCATCGAGGTCGGAACGCTTGAGGTCGTCGGTCACGCGCCGACAGTCTGGCGTAGATCCGCCGCGTCGGTGGTCTCCTATGTTCGCCGGCTGCAGTTCGCCAGCCAGATCTTCTGTTCGCTGGCTTGGTTGCCCAGCGCCAAGTTCGTCAGCTTTGGTTCACCAGCCTGACGGCCCACACCTGGGACCTAGTCTGTCTCGCGCTGCGCACCGACTACCACTGTCTGCGACCGCTGAGGAGTCGCGTGCTTGGTTCAGGCACCGAACCAGCGGCTGCGCCGGCTGGAGCCGAAACGCTCCTTCTCGGCGACCAGCGCGGCGGACGGTGCGTTGAAGGTCCCGGTTCGCGTGGGGCCTGAGAGGAAGTCGATGTTGACGCTGCCGACGCGCCCGGCGCCGAACTCGATGTAGCACGTGCCGCGCCCGAGGTGTGGGCCCGGCGGCTCGCCGCCCAGCAGGCTGGCGATCAGCGTCTGCGCGACGATGCGCGCGGCGCCCTCGGCGAAGACGCCGGCCTTCGGCACACCCGCGGTGGCGACGTCACCGACGGCGTAGACGCCCGGGAAGCGCGTCTGGAGCGTGGCCGAGTCCACGGGCACATAGCCGTCCTCGGTCATGCCGCTGGCGATAACGACCTCGGGGGCACGGTGCTTGGGCACGCCGAGGAACAGGTCGAACGGCAGCTCGGCGCCGTCGTCGAGTATCGCGACGCTGCGGGCTGCGTCGAGCGCGCTGACACGGCGGCCGGCGATCAGCGTGATATCGCGCGCGGCGAACTCGCTCGTCAACGCAGCCGACGTCTCCGGCGAGGGCGGCACGGGCGTGCTTAGCGGGATCACGAACGAGATCTGGCAGGCATCGCGCACGCCGCGCGCGGTCAGCGCGTCGTCGAGGAGCAATGCGCACTCGCTCGGCGCCGGCGGACACTTGAACGGTGCGCCGCACACGCCGATGACGGCGTGTCCGCGCGAGAACGTCGGGATGATCGTGGCCAGCCGCTCGGCGCCGGCGAAGGAGTAGAACTCCTCCCCGGCCTCGGCAAGGCCGGGGGTTGCGTCCATGTCGTAATCAGCGCCGAGCGCCAGGACGAGGACGTCAGCCGAGTGCACGCCGGCGTCCGTCGTCACGCGTCGCGCCTCGGGGTCGATCGCCGTGATCGTCTCACGCATAACGCGCACGCCGGGCTTGGCGATATCGCTGTAGGCCAAGCGCACGGCGTCCGGCGTGGTGCGACCGAACATGACGTCGAGCTTTGAGAACCCGAACATGAAGGAATCGTTCCTGTCGATCAGCGTCACCTCGATGTCGCCGCCGCCGGCCTCCGAGAGCATCGTGCTGAGCTCGAGCCCGCCAAATCCCGCCCCGAGCACGAGCACGCGCGCGCTCATCGGCCGTCCTGCACGAGCCGGAGTGCCGCCGCGAGCGAGAAGCCGTGTACACCGCGTACGCGTACCTTGAGATGCTGTGCCTGGCCGACGATCCAGGCGAGAAACCGTGCGCGCGCCTGTGGCGTCGTGGCGCCGCCCGTGAGCTGGCGCCAGAGCTGATCTTGGGCCTGCATTATGCGGTAGCCTTCGAGCTGTTGGGGTGCGAGCAGATAGCGCGCAAGCGCGCTGACGCTGTCACTGGTATTACCGTCAGGATCGACGCCTGCGCCAATCGTGCCGTTGTCGACCACATAGAGGTCAAATCCAAACGCGTGATAGCGGTACAAATCGCAAATCGGACCGAAATTGCCAGCACACTGCTGTGCTTCGCTGGCGGATACCTTGAACCAAGTCTCCAGCGTCCAGGACGGCGGTGCGGTAATCGGACGCGGCGTCGGCCCGTGCTTGTGATGGAGCCACGCTCAGCCCTGCCAGTGCGCCGGCAAGTGCAGCGACCAGGACGAGCGTACCTGCCAGGGCCGCAGGGATCGCGATTCGCTTGAACACCGGCGTAGCCTCCTCTTGGATCGGATCCGTGCGCCTGGGATCCACTCGCCCAATCTGCCTGCCCTCGCCGATCTTACCTGCGCGTCATAGCTCCTGCTCTGAGCCCGGCTGCCCGCGCTCGGCTGCCTGCGCCAGGCCTGCGCCCGGTACCGAGCGGCTCTCGTGGCTGGCGGAGGCAGCGCGCGATCCTGTGGTCCCGCCCGATCCCGCGGTCCTTGAACGCCTCTCGCCCGCGGACTTCGAGCAGCTCGTTGCGCACCGGTTCCGCCAGCTTGGCTACGCTGTGAGTGTCCCAAGGTGGGCCCTTGAAATGGGCGTTGATCTGCTGCTCGGCTCGGGAATACCCGTCGAGGTTAAGCGCCATAGCAGGCAGAACCTCGTGTCGGTGGGGGCGGTTCGCCAGCTACTTGAGACCCTGGCGGTCATGGGTGCGAGGCAAGCGATCCTTGTGTCCTCATCGGGCTTCACGCGCGCGGCACGAGCAGCTTCTCTGGACTCTGTGGCGGGGTCCGTCGCCCAAGCCACAGCATCGCAGCGCGTACGCTCGACGGCGAGGGGAAGCCCGGCGACAGGGACGCAGGCGCCCATTCATGGGCAACTCGCATCGCCGGACCGCGCCCTCATTGACGACGGCCGCTGCGCGAGACCCTTGGGCTTGCGCGCCTCGAACGTCTACTTCTTGCCTCCCTTGCGCTTCGCTGCCTTGTGCTTCTTGGTCTTCGTCTTCTTCTTGGCCTTCGGGCACCCCGTGACCGCGATCTTTGTGGTCTGCTTGATCACCGCACCGTTCTGCCCCGTGATCACGGTGGGCATCGTCAGGTTCTGCCCGCACATGCTGCCCTTTGCCTTACCCGGCAGGTTCGCCGCGAGCCCGGAGTGCGGGCCCTCCGGGAGCACCATCTGGAACACGCTGATCGGCGCGTCGGGCACGCTGTCAAACGCGGCGCTCGTCACACCGTGCTTGATATCGATGCTGCCAACAAGGTCGATCGTGACGTTTTCCCCTTGCAGGATCGCCACGACGTTCGGGAACGCCGCACCACCATGAGACACCAGATACACCGGGCCGACCACCGGGCCCGCCAACACCGGGGTCGCAGCGGTCGCCGTCCCGATAACCGAGGCCGTGGGACACGACGCGGGGTTCGCATCGAACACGGCTTCGGTGCAGGCCTGCTGGATCGTCGTCAATCGCGCCGGCAACGCCTTCGGCAAACTCACCGCGACCTTCGCCGTATTCGCCTGACCAGCACCCGACACGTACCTCACGTCCAAGCTCGCCCCGCTCTTCTTGCTCGTCTTGGCCTGCGTGGAGACCTTGAAGGACGGTTTGAACGCAAGACCAGCACAACCAGCGACAGCGAACGGTGTCGATACCGGGACGCTCGCACCCGGCGACCCATCCGGCATATCCCCGCTGATCGTGCCCGACACACGCAACTGCGAGCAGTTCGTCGGGTTGAACGCGAACCCTTCACGATCCACCGACACGTTCACCGCCTTCAACCTCACCGGGATACCATCGACGCTCTGCGGCAACGGATCACTGAGGACCGTGACCTGTGCGGTATGGGGATCCACACGGATCGCCGCGCGGACTACCACATCGCCGAGGTTGAATGGTCCTGCTTTCGCGGGCACCACGACCGCCAGGCCGAACGGTGCGCCCTTATACGGGCCCGTCAAATACACCGCACCGGACAGCCACAACGGCTCACTACCCGAGCCAGCCGCGGCCGTCACCGTACCGACCCGCGACCCGGCGGGGCACGCACCGCTCTGCGCCTGCGGTTCCCCACACAGCGGGACCTTCGCGAGGATCCCCGCAACACCCGGGGGCAACGTCACAGACACCCCGGCGAGGTCCTGTTCGCCGTCGCTGCGCGTCACGTTCAACACAAACGGCGAGAAACCACCAGCGAGGGTGTTCACCGTCCCCGCGGAGAACCCCGGGGCGAACGGCATCGAGCCGGCGCACCCAACGATCGCAAACTGCGAGGAAGGCGTCGCGTCAGGCCCCGATTCCGGAGCACTCCACGGCTGGAAATCGCTCGTCGTCGTCGCGGTCCCGCACGACTGCGGGTTCGCCAGCGCAGCACGCGGCCCACCCGGGAACGTCACCCTCAACTCTTCCAACGGAAACTGCGGCGCTTCAGTAAACCGGACGCGGAGCTGTCCCGGCGCCAACCCACTGGCGAGACTATGCGGACCATACCCACCCAATTCGATCACGCCGGGCTGCTTGACGATCACCCCCGCACCAGAGACTTCGAGATAAACCCCAAACACCCTGCCTTCTTCGGCTTCCACTTCGCTGCACGGCGCCTGCCCCGCCTGCCCACACGCCGGCCGCGCAAGATACAAATGACCATGAAGCGCTTCCGAGAGCACAGGCGTCCTGGCTTCCACTTCGCCAATCCGCGAACTCCCAGGACAATGCCCAGGCGCAAGATGGTAAAGACCGTCATCGTAAGGACTCCCATCCCCACCCGGATGACCCGCACCGAATTCAGTCGCCTCCGGATCACCCACATCCTCACCACTCGGCGCCACTTCGCCGCTGCCGAGGTTGATCCCATCTCCCCCGGTCGCCGCGCAGCCAGCCAGTGAGCTGGGGCCGCTCGCCGCTGAGGGGGAGATCGACATGCCCGCGGGAAACGTGATCGTCGCGTCCTTCAGATCAGGCGTCGCCAACGCCCCGAACGCGCTCGGCGCCTGCGGCAACTTCAAATCGACCACATACCCCGACGGGGTATCGGCCTGCGTCGTTTCCGGTTCCACAGCGAAGCTCGGGTCGAACGCCGCGGAACCCTGCAACAGACCGCAACCCGCCAGTTCGGGGTACGCAGTCGCTTCGACGGCCGCTTCGCCGCCTTCCCACCCCGTCACATAAGCGTTGACACCCAACGGTTTGGTCGCGCAGCTCGCTGGGTTCGTAACGAACGCCGCGTTGCTGCCCGTACCATCCACCGCACCGGGATCACCAAATACATCCACCCGGATCTCTTGAGGTTCCTGGCTGTACACGCGCAGGGCACCGGGCGTTACGATCCGCAAACGGTACCCCGACCCGTCACGCACAACGCTCGCATAGATGAAGGTCGGCTGACCAGCGCCGACGTTGGTCCCGAGCTCCGCCGGATAACCATGCTCCGGCACCACGTTATACAACGGGTAAGGCACCGTGTGTTCGTTGTGAAACAGCCCGCCCCCGAACACGAGGCTGATCGTTCCCACCCTGCTCGCCGCGGGACACGCCGTATGGAAACCAGGCGTATCGTGGCTACCTTCAGTGTCAGTCAGGTCGACCTCCGGGCACTGCGGCGCCGCCAGCGGATCACCCGCGAAACCCACCGGAAGATCGACCGCGACATCCTTGACATCCTGCACAACCTGAGGCTTCCCCGCCCGTTCGAGCGTGCTATTCAGATAAAACGTGGTAGACATGCCATACGGATGATCGCCAGCCTGCAAATCCGATACTCCACCCACACCATCAGCTTCGAACGTGAACCCACTCACACCAAACGGCGTCGTACTCAGATTCACCGGGATCGACGCGCTCGACGACGCTTCCCCGCCACCACCACCCGAGACGCTCGCACCGTTGACCAACACACCCCGGAGCGCCGGCGAAGCCACCGCCACCCCGAAACGCATCACCAGTTCACGGCCAGGCAAGACCACCTTGGAATACGTGCACTTCGGTTCCGCCGGAACACACTTACCATCAATAGGCGGCGCCTGTGGTTCTTCCACTTCTGGTTCTCCGACCATCACGAGCCCCGATGGTAGAACATCGCTGATCTCGATCGGGCCTTCCGACGGACGACTACCAATGTTCACAACCGACACCACGACCCGATCCAGCGTACTCGCTTCCGCCATCAGGTTGCTCGTCGCGGAGCCACCGCCCGCACCGTCTTTCAGTTCCGCTTCTTCGACGTTCAAAAAACCAAGATAGCTGCCGGTCAACGCCTCGACCAAGGTGATCTTATACGGTTTGCTTGCGCTCGCGTCGCCGGGACCACCGCTCACCTCGACATTGCCCGCACCTATTCCCGGGAGCGCTTCGAGGGCCTTTTCGACGCTCACAGGGCCCCCAAGGACTTCTTCGCCCTTACTCGCCGGGGCGTCCCATTCTATCGGCGCCGTCACTTCCGCATTTCCCAGTTCGCTGGGGTGCAGCTTGTAATGCCCTTCGGTCGCAGCCACCGTCAGTTCCCAAGTTTGATCCTGCACGTCGGCCGCATTGAGGCTCGTCGGTTCCCCCACCGAGTGAATCGACCAAGCGACACCCGGCGTTTCAGACGCACCCGAAGCCCCTGAGGCCGTTGCGGCGAGACCCATGCACAGCACCGCGAGAACCGACACCGACACGGCGAATATCGATCGAACCCTCATCGCCCAACCCCCCTCTTCGCCTTTGTCGCATGAACGCTCTTTTGGGCCTTGCTCGCAGCAGACCCCTTTCCATACTTCCTCTTTGCCCGTACTTCGCACACGGCTCGTTGTTTCCGCACGTGCTTCGCCCTACACAACCGCAGCGCCCTAGCAAGCAGCTGAGCACGCACGGCCTTCCGCCCAACCACCACAGGCGCTGCCGCCACCGGCGCAGAGGAAACGTTGCCACCACCAGCCTGACCCGCACTCCCCGGCAACGAACTCACAGGAGCAACACCCGACGCCCCACGACACGTTTCCCCCACACACCCAGGTTCAAGCACCGGAGCAGGAAACCCACCCTCTTCCCGCGCATCATAGAGCGCGACCTGCGTATCGGCATACTGCGGCACCAACTTCGCCTGACTAAGGAAAAAAGCGTCCTGGCCAGACGCATCCGTACCCAACAGCGTCACAGCCGGCGAACCGCTGACCTTAGACGCGTCACCGCCACCGCTGACCAGATACACCCTCCCACCGCTGTACTCATACACGTTCGTCGCCTTGTTTTCCGCCCCGGGAGCGAGATCCGCGGCACTAGTGAAAAATATCCGCGAACTGTCCCCGGAGAGGACGAGCCCGGTGTCGGCAGCGGTCGGCAGATCCGCCCCGACGAAATGCGAGCCGGGAATATGTGGGGCGTCCTGGAACGTACCGGCATTGCCGCTGGCGGACCCCGCCTGGCCGACCGAGACCCGGGTCAACGATTCAGCGCCGGCGTCAAACGCAAAGAGCTGCGGAACGCTGCTCGTATCCCCCGGCGTGAGCCTAGCCGAACTGGGAAACACCAGAACGCTCCCACTGGGAGTCGCCTGCACAGGCCGAGCGTCTTCCTCCTGCCATACACGCTGGTCTTCAGGCAGTGTCCCGGACGGCCCAAGCGTACCCACCGTATCTTCGATGAACGCCCTTTCCTTTTTCGTCGCTGCTTCTTTGGCTTCTGTGAGAGTCTTTTCGGCTTCCTTCAGGAGTTCAAGAGCCCGTTCGATTGTGATTTCACCTTTTTCGAACCTCTGGAGGATTTCAGCTTCGGTGCGTTCGTGTTCGTGTTCGGCGGGTTCGAGTTCGAACGTTAATTGCTTTTCGCCTCGCGCATTGATTCCCGCCTGTTCTTCTGTTTCCGCGGTAGTCAGCGTCGCTTCTTCGCTGGCCGTGAGCAGCGTGGCCACGAACACGGTGCGATAGGCACCTGGGTGAGCGGGGTCCGGCTCGTACACGTAGAGGTTGTCCGCTCCCTGCACCGGTTCTTCGGTTTCGTGTTCGCGGCCCGCGATACGGTCGCTGCCGGTCAGTTTGCCCTTCGCGACGAAATAGACCCGTTCACCGTCCTCAGATGAGCGGACGACACCCTGGACTTCCGGGTTGACCCCGGCGGCGATACCCAGGTTTGAAACATCGACGATCTGCACAACGCTGGCGCCTTCCAAGCGCTCCTCATAAAGCTTCATGCCTTCCGCCGGAGCACCGTTGACGAGCGGCTGTTCGCTCAAAAAGAAGACACGCCGGCCGTCTTCAGAAGCGCCCTCGAACACACCCGGCTGCTCCTTGGCACCATGACACGGTTCAGAGTTCGCGCATTCTCCCATGGCACCTCCGGGCAGCACCGGCTCGGAGACCGCCACAGTGCGTTCACCGTTGACCCGTGCGTAGAGTTCATTGACTTCTGGACCCCCCGCGCACGCAAACGAGGTGAAGAAAACCATTTCCCCACTTGCGGAAACCGCATTGTACACCGACCCAAACTTCTGATGGCTAGGTTCGAGGAAGCTTGATCCCAGCACCGTGCCGCAGTCGCTTATCAATTCAGCGCCTTCATTGATGTGACCGCCGCCCTTGAGAAGCCCTTCATTCTTGACCCCCACAAGAACCGGTTCGCTGTCCTCGGCCCCAGTGTAAATATACTCGTAAAGAGAAACCCCATTGCCGTCCACATTGGTGGTGTCGCCGTCCCACAGGTCACTATGCCCACTCGGCACAATAGCTGCATTGACCTGGAAAAGAGAATGGCTGAGATCACGAGAGGCACCAACAAGACTGAGCTCATGGGTCGCGACACCGATTTCTTCATTTTTATCTATAGGCGTTCCCGGCCCCACCAACTTGAAATCCGACGCAGCCGGACCACTACGAAGATAAATATCTTCGTGAAAACGAAAAGCCGGTTGTTCACCAGGCGAAACCGGCTTTTCAGCACCCCACAACATAGTTTCGAAGTTTTCCGCGCTCACAGCCATCAAAACACTGTGAGAATATTCACCAGCCGGCGGCGTCAACGGCGAAGACAACCAGCCACCAGCGCCGCGCACAAACTCATAGACGGAGGCATCGGGATTACGTTCCGGAGAAAACGAGTAGTTACCGGCACCCGAGAAGGCACCCCCAGCGCCCACGATCACACGCGAACCATCCGCGGAGACCGCACCCGGTTCGTCGAGCACGATCCCGCCCTCCGTGTACGGTGGTGTGACCATCTCATACGCGCGACAATCAGGCATGTAGGAGCGGAACCCCGGCGAAGCTTCAGTTTCCGCGCTGCAGGATGCGCTGTTGGCATCACCAGCCGCAAACGCGACGGTCGCACCCGTGGACACAACAGCCAGCACAACGCCCACCAGCAGACCCAGCAACAGCACGACACGTCGCGTCATCGAACTCTCCCTCCTCGGAAACAAATCAGCACTCGACCTCACCGCTCCCCACCCGACCCCGCATGGAGCACCTGCTCCACCTCCAAGCCCTTAGCCGTCAACTCCCACGCGTTGGGCTCCCCCTTCAGATGCCCATCACCCGAGTTGTGAATCAGCCCAAGATTCTCAAGGCGCGCCAAGAGCTTGGAGATCTGCCCCTGGTCAGACACCTCCGCCCACCCCGCGATCGCACGATTACTCGCACCCGGTGCGGCCGCAACCGCCGCCAAAACACGCAGCGTGCGATACGTCAGACGCATATCAAGACCACCAAGCGGATCCCCCACGGGCTTCTTGCGCACACCCGACCTCGCGGGCAGCGGACGCACAAGCTCCCTCTCAGCAGCCGCCACCCCCAGATACGGCAGCACGATCATCGCCATCAACGGGTTCGTCAACTCACTCAGCGACCCCCCGCCAGGCCCCCTCTGCGAACCCTCGCCACGCCCTTTCAGCGAACCCTCGCCACGCCCCGACAGCCGGGCATGGACCACCGCCAGCACCGCCCCGACGACGCCCTCAGCCGTCAGCGGCGCGACCTCACGCCCGCCACGAACCTGCGCGCTACCACCCTCCACGACCCCGATCAACTCCTCCACCAAGCGCGTGCGGCCCTCCAGCACCGCGGGACCCGCCTTCAACGCATCGACCACGACCACGCGCCCCGTCAACGGCTCACTCTCAAAGAACGCCAACAACGCACCCAAACCAGCCCTGACACGACCCCGCCACTCCCGCTCACCCACCGCCGCCTCGCACGCAAGCACACGCGCACGCGCCACCGCCTCCACAAACGCCGCGAGAAAACACTCTTCGCGATCGTCAAACAAGTCATAGAACGTGCGCCGCGACACCCCCGCACGCGCCGTGACACGCGCCACAGACATCTTGTCGTAACCCAACTCCCCAACCACCTGCACCGCCGCAGCAAGCATCCGCGCACGCTGCACTTCCGTCACCTGCGCAGCACCCACCCGCGGCTTCACCACGCCCGCAACGGGCTTCGAGCGAGCAACACGCCCACCCGCCGACGCCCGTGCCTGCGCCACGGCAGCCAACTAGACCAGCCCCCCTACAAAAGCAACCAGAGGGGAAGGACGCAAAAACGCCCAACGACCACCCAACATCCCCCAGAGGGAAAGCAGCCGGCCAGCAAAGGCCGAACGGAAAGAGCTACCGGCTAGAGAACCGGGCCAAGAGAGAGAGAGAGAGAGAGAGATGCCTCAGCGATGCTGAAGCATCTAGTTACGACCCCAGAACGGGTTGCAACGACTCCCAACACGTCTGCCTCACTAGGACTCACGCGAAAACAACTCCTTCATCACTCTGACCCAGCCCTCTCCCAAAATCCCTCGTTGCGCACAAGCCGGTCCAACGGACAGACCCAAACCCAAGCCATATCTCCAAGCGGCACTCAGCCCTCAAGGAGAGACCGAGATGCCATGACTCGTCCATTGTAACCACAAAACAGACATGACGTCAACCCCCACACCACAAGACCAAACGCGGGCCGCATCAGAAGGCAACCCATCAGCTCCCACGTACCGGCATCGGCTTGGGATGGCGCCATCTTGGCGTGGCGCCATGGTGCCCTCCACCACGACGCCCCTCACACCTCGCGCCCCGCGGGACCATCTCTTCGACCGCGACCAGATCCTCACGGGCGCAGCGCAGCAGCTGATTCGCCAGGTCACGGTCGGTAGCCATCAGGCCGCCAGCTCCCGCCCCCCAATCACGGCACCCAGACCGCTCGAGATCGTGTCGCGCTACGCCACCAGCACCCACCGACAGGGGCTCCTCGACGGCAACCACCGCGCCGCACAAAAGGCGCGCTACGGCGGCGAGCTGTTCCCCGCTGAGACCGCCGCCGAACCCTCGGGCACCGCCTTCCTGGACTACTTCCAAAGCGACCGCGAAACTGGCGCACCCAAGGGCATCGTCGCCATCAGCCTCGGAGACCTACCGTGATCGCAAACGAGCGCCAGTACCGCATTACCAAGACCCAGCTCGGGCGCTTCGAAGAGACCTCAGCACGACATACGCTGTAAGTTTTGTGTGCTAGCGTATGATGCGTGTCATCCACAGTGAGCAAGAGAGCCCGCAAGGGCGAGCCTTTCAGCGTCCGCTTCAGCCTGCCGACCGACCACCTCGTCGAGGATGAGGCCAGGAGGACCCGTCGCTCCAAGAGCGCGATAGTCGAGGCATTGACCGAGGAGGCGGCGCGCACCCGCCGCTTCGCCGGGATCGGCTTTCGCGGCGAGGACGCCGCCCGGCGCCCGTGGGTGATCGGCTCGAGCCTCGATGTCTGGGAGATCGCTCAGAT
Organism: uncultured Solirubrobacterales bacterium; assembly: GCA_963715515.1. Taxonomy (GTDB): domain Bacteria; phylum Actinomycetota; class Thermoleophilia; order Solirubrobacterales; family Solirubrobacteraceae; genus Palsa-744. The sequence goes on along the minus strand of OY970249.1, from coordinate 1,664,215 downwards.
GCTCGAGGACTTCGGCTCGATCGAGAGCCTGGTGGAGCAGACGCAGTTGAATGAGCGCCACGTGCACCTCGCCCTCGCCTACCGCGACAGCTATCCCGATGAGATCGCGCAGGCTATAGCGGAGAACAGCCGGAGCACTGAGCAGTGGCGCGAACTCTACCCATTCATCGAGTTCTCGCCTGCGGCATAGGAACCCTTGCGTCTGCTGCTCGACGCGAACCTCTCCCCTCGCGGGGTCACCGCGAAGCTGCGCGCAGCCGGCCATGACGTGCTCGCGCTCGCCGAAGACGCCACCTACGAGGGGCTCGCGGACCCGCAGGTGCTGGAGCTTGCCGCATCAGAGCAGCGCATACTCATCACACGCAACAGTCGAGACTTCGCGCCACTCGCACGCCAGTGGGCCGAGGCCGGACGCTCACACACCGGCATCATCCTCATCTGGACGCTCGACCACAGCCAGTTCGCCGAGATCGTCGCGCGCATCGAGCGTCAACTGCGGCAGCGACCATCCCACGAGCAGTGGCACAGTATCACCACCGCTTTCTGAGCCCACCAAGCACAGCCATACGCCGACGCTCTCGCACATCGCCCTGAGTGCCCCTCGTGCCCCTGCTCCCTCCAGGAGCGGAAGTCAGCGAATTGCAGACGCGGACGCTCCCTCGTCGTCCTATCGGTGCGAAGCCCGCTTCGCACCGAGTGTGAGCGTGACTCCGCCTCCCGCTGGAAGCGTCTCGCCGGGACGAGGATCCTGCAGGGTTACGAGGATCATCCCGTGGTGACGCCGGGGCCGGCTCGTGTCATGCAAGCGCCTCTTTTGGTCGCCGTCGCGCAGCCACGGTGTGCAGCGAAGGACATGCACAGCAACGCGCGGGCACATGCCGAGCTGATCCGCAGGGCGCGAGCGCGGGTTGTAATCTTCCCTGAGCTATCGCTGACTGGCTATGAGCTTGATGCAGATCCGATCGCGCTCGACAATTGTGTTCTGGACATCGTCGTCCGGGCCTGTGAGGAAACGCAGAGCGTCGCGCTTGTGGGAGCGCCGATCCGCAGCTTGGGATCCGGGGCTTACATCGGTTTGCTGCATGTCAGCGCGACGGGCGTCACCGTCGCTTACCGCAAGTGCTTTCTCGGTGGCGAGGAGCCGGCCCACTTCTTGCCGGGCGACGGGCCTGTCGTGATCGAGGTCAACGGCTGGCGTGTCGGATTGGGGATCTGCAAGGACACAGGCGTCGAGCAGCACATCAGCGAGACTGCCGCCCTCAATGTCAACGTCTATCTCGCCGGCCTGGTCCACCTCCCAACCGAGCTGGAGATCCAAGAACAGCGAGCACGACGGATCGCCCAGGCCTGTAACTCCTACGTCGGCTTTGCCAGCTTTGCCGGCGCGACGGGCGGTGGCTTTGCTCATACCGCTGGCGTCTCGTCGCTCTGGAGCCCCGCCGGATCTGCGATCGCCCGCGCCGGCACCGGCCCCGATGACTTCGCTCGCGCGACGCTGATCCACATATAACACCTCCAACCGCCCCCGCGCACCCCGCGCTCTACTGCTCAAGCAAAGCGCCATCGCGTCTGGCTGAACTGCTCACCCTTGCCGAAGCCGAGAATCGTCGTGGGCGCGACTCGATAGACGAGCGCCTCACCGCGCCGGATCGCGTCGCTGAGACCGAACCACGTGCCCTCGGGTGCTGTGAAGCGCACCCCGTACTTCGACTCGTAAGCATTGGCGATAAGTCCGAGTTCCGCTCCGTCACCAACCTCGACGGCGTGTCCTTCGACCACGACATCGAGACCATCGAGTCCGTTCTGGCCGGTGGTGAGAATGCAGGATGGGTTCTGCCGGAGGTTCTTTGCCTTGCGCTCCTCCGGACCCGTGCAAAAGTACATCGCGTCGTCGTGCCACACGGCCAACAGCGGCGTGACGTGCGGGCGTCCATCGGGACGCACCGTCGAGATCCAGAACACCTCCGCCTCATCGATGTGCCGGCGACCCTCCGCCCAACCTGTCGGGGTCGCCCCCTCGCTGCTGAAACCAGCGTGTAGCTCTGTCACCGGCATCTTCACCGCCATATCATCTCCCAGCGCATTGCGGGAAGAGCAGCAGCCACTACCGGTCCCATCGGTGGACCGCCAGCCCCGTAGCCGCGCAACCGCATATCACGCCCGCGTGCCGGCCACGACCAGGTACTCCTGCTCGAAGCGCGCCTGCTCGGGCGTGCCGCGGTTCCACTCGTCGCAGAAGGAGTTCAGCGCTTCGACGAACTCGGCCTCCTGGCCGTTCTTGCGTGCATTCGCCTGGGCGGTGATCGTCGGGCCGTACTTCGCCTTGAAGTGCTCGCCGTAATCATGCGGATGCTCGAAGGCCGTGATCGACAGGTCTTCGCGCCGCAGCGTGCCGAAGTCGACGCGTGAGCCGAACAGCTCCTTGACGTGGTCCTCGCCACCCCACAGGGGAGGAGATTGTGCCCCGGGCGGGGGCGGCGGCGCAAACGGTCCCATCGTGCGGAACAGCGCGCCGATCATGCCCTCGGGCGTCCAGTTCAACATCCCGATCGTGCCGCCCGGCCGGCAGACGCGAACCAACTCATCCGCGACCTCTTGATGGTGAGGTGCGAACATCGCGCCGATCGACGACATGACGACGTCGAACGAAGCATCCTCGAAGGGCAGATGCTCGGCGTCGGCCTGCACCCACTCGAGAGCCAGCCCTTCACTCTCAGCACGGACGCGTCCAGCCTCGAGCAGCTCCGGCGTCAGGTCGCTGGCGGTCACCTGCGCACCAGCCTTCGCCGCGGGTATCGCGGCGTTACCGGTCCCGGCAGCCACATCCAAGACCACGTTGCCGGGACCGATGCCGCAAGCCTCCACGAGCCTCGGCCCCAACGGCAGCAGGAACGTATCGACCATATCCGGGTAATCACCCGAGGCCCACATCGCGCGATGACGCGCCTTCAGCTCAGAATCCGACACAGTGGACAAGACAACCTCCTCCATACGTAGATACGCCGATCGTACTACTGCGCCTCGGCACAAGCTGTAACCAAACACCCAGGTGCAGTTCCTGGGTCGCGGCGTGCGATGCGTGCGAGGACCCCAGCTGCGCTTACTCGGTCGAAGGCGTCCTGGTGGCGCGTTGCGCGTTCGACAGCTCGATGAGGATGCCGCGCTATCCGTGCGCCGTGGCGGAGTACAGTTGATCCCGATGCCGCTTTACATGGATCGCCACGACCTTCCGGGTGCGACGGCTGCCGATATCGCAGCCGCTCATCTGCGCGATCTCGAGGTGCAAGAGAGGTTCGGCGTACGCTTCGTCACCTACTGGTTCGAAGAAGAGGCCGGCAGCGGATTTTGCCTCATCGAGGGTCCCGACAAGGAGTCCGTCGAGGCAGCCCACAGGGCCTCGCACGGGATGCTTCCGCTGAACGTGGTCGAGGTCGACGAGGCGAGCATTCGAGGGTTCTTTGGACGGCTCAATACTCACCCCCCGGGCGAGCCCTACGTAGAAAGCGCCTTCCGAGCGATCCTCTTCACCGACATGGTCGACTCCACTCGTCTCACCCAACAATTGGGCGATCGCGAGGCCATGCAGCTAGTTCGCCAACACGACTCGATAGTGCGCTCTAGCTTGGCGCAGTTTGGCGGCGGCGAAGTCAAGCACACTGGGGATGGGATCATGGCGGCGTTCGACGCGGCGTCCCAAGCGGTCGGCGCGGCGGTGCAAATCCAGCGGGCGCTTGGAGAGTTCAATGCCGGTGGGCAGTCGGGACTGCGGGTGCGCATCGGGGTGGCCGCGGGAGAGCCCGTAACTGAGCGAGAGGATCTCTTCGGAGCGGCTGTGCAGCAGGCCGCGCGGCTGTGCGCATGCGCTCAGCCAGATTGCATTGTCGTCTCATCCGGGGTGCACGACCTCTGCCGCGGAAAGGGAATCCGGTTCTCCGATGCGGGGCCCCTCGCCGCGAAGGGCTTCGACGAGCCAATCGGGCACTTTGAGGTTGACTGGCGCGATTGACCTCACGGACGCACGCGGTGCGCTCTAGCCTGGGCGCACCTATGCTCACCAGCAGGGCTCACTCGTATTCGCCGCCGTGACCCTCGCCCTCGCATACGTCCAGGTCAGCGAGCTGGCGGGCCTGACACTGGTTGTGGGTGGCGTCGCCTGGATCCTCGTGCTCTCGACCCTCAACTCGCAATACCAGTCCACACTGCCCGGTTGGGCCAAGGCCGCCGCTCCTCAGAACCGTCCGGCCCTAGCGCGACAGACCCCGCCATTAGTTCGTACAGCTAGAATCCCAGATGTGCTCCCGGAATGAAAATAAGGCCGGACGACTGGGTCAACCGGGAGTGGCCAAAGATCGCAAAGAGCCCTGATACCGACGCGCTACGGGAGCGACGGGACTCGAACCCTGTCTGTACACCGCATCGGGATTCGGATGTCAGAAGGCCCCCATACTCTCTGAACACAATGATATCGTTGTGTTATGATCCCAGAGTTCGATGAGCGTGGGAATGTCCCACCGGGAGTCCACCACGCGACCTGGATCGAGATCGTGTCGCGCTACGCCACCAGCACCCACCGACAGGGGCTCCTCGACGGCAACCACCGCGCCGCACAAAAGGCGCGCTACGGCGGCGAGCTGTTCCCCGCTGAGACCGCCGCCGAACCCTCGGGCACCGCCTTCCTGGACTACTTCCAAAGCGACCGCGAAACTGGCGCACCCAAGGGCATCGTCGCCATCAGCCTCGGAGACCTACCGTGATCGCAAACGAGCGCCAGTACCGCATCACCAAGACCCAGCTCGGGCGCTTCGAAGGGAACCTCACCGCACACGACACACGCGACCCGAGCCCCGAGATAGACCCACGCATCCACCAGGCGATGCGCGACGCGATCGCAAGCGAAGCCGACGAGCTACGCATCCAACTACACCACTACGAGCAGCTACGCGACGGCAAGATCACCGGCCGCGAGATCACCTCCCTGCGCGACCTACCCACCGCACTGATCGAAGCCCGCATCACCGCGCACCTCACCCACCGCCAGCTCGCAGAACGCATCGGCGTAGCCGAGCAGCAGATCCAGCGCTGGGAGGCCAACAGCTACACCGGCGTCAACCTCGACCGACTCCAGAACATCGCCGACGCCCTCGGCACCCACATCCACGAGACCATCACCTACAACCACGCCGCATAAACAAAGCTGGGCTGGGCTGGGCGGAGGCTTTGGCGCACGCCTCTTCCTCCGTTGCCCTGAGCACGCTTGACGCCCGGACGCGGCGGACTCTCGGCCCGCCGCGTCCCCCGTTGTCCGTTGCGTCTACTTCTTGCCCTTCTTGCGCTTCGTCGCCTTGTGCTTCCTGGTCTTCGTCTGCTTCTTGGGCTTCGGGCAGCCCGTGACCGTGACCTTCGTGGTCTGCTTGATCACCGCACCGTTCTGCCCCGTGATCACCGTAGGCATCGTCAGGTTCTGCCCACACATGCTGCCCTTCGCCTTACCCGGCAGGTTCGCCGCGAGCCCAGAATGCGAGCCCTCCGGCAACACCATCTGGAACACGCTGATCGGCGCATCGGGCACACTGTCAAACGCCGCGCTAGTCACACCATGCTTGATGTCGATGCTGCCCGTCAACACGATCGTGACGTTTTCCCCCTGGAGGATCGCCACAACGTTCGGGAACGCAGCACCACCATGAGACACCAAATACACAGGGCCCACCACCGGACCCGCCAACACCGGGGTCCTAGCGGTCGCCGTCCCGATAACCGACCCTGTGGGACAAGACGCCGGGTTCGCATCGAACACGGCTTCGGTACAAGCCTGCTGGATCGTCGTCAACCGCGCCGGCAACGCCTTCGGCAAGCTCACCGAGACCTTTGCGGTGTTCGCCTGCCCAGCACCCGACGTGTACTTCACGACGAGGCTCGCACCCGCCTTCTTGCTCGTCTTGGCCTGCGTGGAGACCTTGAAGGACGGTTTGAACGGCAAACCAGCACAACCAGCGACAGCGAACGGGCTGGACACCGCGACGCTCGCACCCGCAGACCCATCCGGCATATCCCCCGCGATCGTGCCCGACACACGCAACTGCGAGCAGTTCGTCGGGTTAAACGCGAACCCTTCACGATCCACAGACACGTTCACCGCCTTCAACCTAACCGGGATACCATCAACGCTCTGCGGCAACGCATCGCTGAGGACCGTGACCTGTGCGGTATGGGGATCCACACGGATCGCGGCACGGACAACGACATCACCCAGGTTGAACGGCCCGGCCTTCGCTGGCACCACGACCGCCAGGCCGAACGGTGCGCCCTTATACGGGCCCGTCAAATACACCGCACCGGACAGCCACAACGGCTCGCTACCCGAGCCAGCCGCGGCCGTGACCGTACCGACACGCGACCCGGCGGGGCACGCGCCGCTCTGCGCCTGCGGTTCCCCACACAGCGGGACCTTTGCGAGGATCCCCGCGACACCGGGGGGCAACGTTACGGACACCCCAGCGAGGTCCTGTTCGCCGTCCTGGCGGGACACCGCGAGCGTGAACGGGCTGAACGCACCAGCACTCGGCGTCACAGTACCCGCCAGGAAACCCGGGCTGAACGGCATCTCGCCCGGGCAACCACCGACCGCGAAAGACGACGACGGCGTCGCATCAGGCCCCGATTCCGGAGCACTCCACGGTTGGAAATCGCTCATCGTGGTGGCGGTCCCGCACGACTGCGGGTTCGCCAGCGCAGCACGCGGCCCACCCGGGAACGTCACCCTCAACTCTTCCAACGGAAACTGCGGCGCTTCAGTAAACCGGACGCGGAGCTGTCCCGGCGCCAACCCACTGGCGAGACTATGCGGACCATACCCACCGACTTCGATGCTGCCGGGCTGCTTGACGATCACCCCCGCACCAGAGACTTCGAGATAAACCCCAAACACTCTGCCTTCTTCGGCTTCCACTTCGCTGCACGGCGCCTGCCCCGCCTGCCCACACGCCGGCTGCGCGAGATACAGATGACCATGAAGCGCTTCGGCGAGCACAGGCGTCCTGGCTTCCACTTCGCCAATACGCGAACTCCCAGGGCAATGCCCGGGGGCGAGATGGTAAAGACCGTCGTCGTAAGGGCTCCCATCCCCACCCGGGTGACCCGCACCGAATTCAGTCGCCTCCGGATCACCCACATCCTCACCACTCGGCAGCACTTCGCCGCTGCCGAGGTTGATCCCTTCCCCACCGGTCGCCGCGCAGCCAGCCAGTGAGCTGGGGCCGCTCGCCGCTGAGGGGGAGATCGACATGCCCGCGGGAAACGTGATCGTCGCGTCCTTCAGGTCGGGCGTCGCCAACGCACCGAACGCGCTCGGCGCCTGCGGCAACTTCAAATCGACCACATACCCCGACGGGGTATCGGCCTGCGTCGTTTCCGGTTCCACAGCGAAGCTCGGATCGAACGCCGCGGAACCCTGCAACAGACCGCAACCCGCCAGTTCGGGGTACGCAGTCGCTTCGACAGCCGCTTCGCCGCCTTCCCACCCCGTCACATAAGCGTTGACACCCAACGGTTTGGTCGCGCAGCTCGCTGGGTTCGTAACGAACGCCGCGTTGCTGCCCGTACCATCCACCGCACCAGGATCACCAAATACATCCACCCGGATCTCTTGAGGTTCCTGGCTGTACACGCGCAGGGCACCAGGCGTTACGATCCGCAAACGGTACCCCGACCCGTCACGCACAACGCTCGCATAGATAAAGATCGGCTGACCAGCGCCGACGTTAGTCCCGAGCTCCGCCGGATAACCATGCTCCGGCACCACGTTATACAACGGGTAAGGCACCGAGTATCCGTTGTGGTTCAACCCACCTCCATACACGAGGCTGATCGTTCCCACCCTACTCGCCGCGGGACACGCCGTATGGAAACCAGGCGTATCGATGTTACCTTCAGAGTCAGTCAGGTTGACCTCCGGGCACTGCGGCGCCGCCAGCGGATCACCCGCGAAACCCACCGGAAGATCGACCGCGACATCCTTCACATCCTGCACAACCTGAGGCTTCCCCGCCCGTTCGAGCGTGCTATTCAGATAAAACGTGGTAGACATGCCATACGGATGATCACCAGCCTGCAAATCCGACACTCCACCCACACCATCAGCTTCGAACGTGAACCCACTCACACCAAACGGCGTCGTACTCAGATTCACCGGGATCGACGCGCTCGACGACGCTTCCCCGCCACCACCACCCGAGACGCTCGCACCGTTGACCAACACACCCCGGAGCGCCGGCGAAGCCACCGCCACCCCGAAACGCATCACCAGTTCACGGCCAGGCAAGACCACCCTGGAATACGTGCACTTCGGTTCCGCCGGAACACACTTACCATCAATAGGCGGCGCCTGTGGTTCTTCCACTTCTGGTTCTCCGACCATCACGAGCCCCGGCGGTAGAACATCATTGATAGCGATCGGGCCTTCCGACGGACGGCTACCGATGTTCACGACCGACACCGCGACCCGATCCAGCGTACTCGGTTGCGCGATCAGGTTGCTCGTCGCGGAGCCACCGCCCGCACCGTCTTTCAGTTCCGCTTCTTCGACGTTCAAAAAACCACGGCTGCTGCCGGTCAACGCTCCGACCCACGTGATCTTATACGGTTTGCTTGCGTCGCCGGGACCACCGCTCACCTCGACGTTGCCCGCACCTATTCCCGGGAGCGCTTCGAGGGCCTTTTCGACGCTCACAGGGCCCCCAAGGACTTCTTCGCCCTTACTCGCCGGGGCGTCCCATTCTATCGGCGCCGTCACTTCCGCATTTCCCAGTTCGCTGGGGTGCAGCTTGTAATGCCCTTCTGTCGCAGCCACCGTCAGTTCCCAAGTTTGATCCTGCACGTCGGCCGCGTTGAGGCTCGTCGGTTCCCCCACCGAGTGAATCGACCAAGCGACACCCGGTGTTTCAGACGCCCCCGAAGCCCCTAAGGCCGTTGCGGCAAGACCCATGCACAGCACCGCGAGAACCGACACCGACACGGCGAATATCGATCGAACCCTCATCGCCCAACCCCCCTCTTCGCCTTTGTCGCATGAACGCTCTTCCGGGCCTTGCTCGCAGCAGACCCCTTTCCATACTTCCTCTTTGCCCGTACTTCGCACACAGCTCGTTGTTTCCGCACGTGCTTCGCCCTACACAACCGCAGCGCCCTAGCAAGCAGCTGAGCACGCACGGCCTTCCGCCCAACCACCACAGGCGCTGCCGCCACCGGCTCAGAGGAAACGTTGCCACCACCAGCCTGACCCACGCTCCCCGGCAACGAACTCACAGGAGCAACACCCGACGCCCCACGACACGTTTCCCCCACACACCCAGGTTCAAGCACCGGAGCAGGAAACCCACCCTCTTCCCGCGCATCATAGAGCGCGACCTGCGTATCAGCATACTGCGGCACCAACTTCGCCTGACTAAGGAAAAAAGCGTCCTGGCCAGACGCATCCGTACCCAACAGCGTCACAGCCGGCGAAAGGCTGACCTTGGACGCGTCACCGCCACCGCTGACCAGATACACCCTCCCACCGCTGTACTCATACACGTTCGTCGCCTTGTTTTCCGCCCCGGGAGCGAGATCCGCGGCACTAGTGAAAAATATCCGCGAACCGTCCCCGGAAAGGACAAGACCGGTGTCGGCCGCAGTCGGCAGATCCACCACGACGAAATGCGAGCCGGGAATATGTGGGGCGTCCTGGAACGTACCGGCATTGCCGCTGGCGGACCCCGCCTGGCCGACCGAGACCCGCGTCAACGATTCAGCGCCAGCGTCAAACGCAAAGAGCTGCGGAACGCTGCTCGTATCCCCCGGCGTGAGCCTAGCCGAACTGAGAAACACCAGAACGCTCCCACTGGGAGTCGCCTGCACAGGCCGAGCGTCTTCCTCCTGCCATACACGCTGGTCCTCAGGCAGTGTCCCGGACGGCCCAAGCGTACCCACCGTATCTTCGATGAACGCCCTTTCCTTTTCCGTAGCTGCCTCCTCGGCTTCTGTGAGAGTCTTTTCGGCTTCCTTCAGAAGTTCAAAAGCCCGTTCGATTGTGATTTCACCCTTTTCGAACCTCTGGAGGATTTCAGCTTCGGTGCGTTCGTGTTCGTGTTCGGCGGGTTCGAGTTCGAACGTGAACAGCTTTTCGCCTCGCGCATTGATTCCCGCACGTTCTTCAGTTTCCTCGGTCGTCAACGTCGCTTCTTCGCCGGGCGTCAGCAGCGTAGCCACGAACACGGTGCGATAAGCACCTGGGTGACCGGGGTCCGGCTCATACACGTACAGGTTGTCCGCTCCCTGCACCGGTTCTTCGGTTTCGTGTTCGCGACCCGCGATACGGTCGCTGCCGGCCAGCTTGCCCTTCGCGACGAAATAGACCCGTTCACCGTCCTCAGATGAGCGGACGACACCCTGGACTTCCGGGTTGACCCCGGCGATACCCAGGTTTGAAACATCGACGATCTGCACAACGCTGGCGCCTTCCAAGCGCTCCTCATAAAGCTTCATACCTTCCGCCGAAGCGCCATTGACGAGCGGCTGTTCACTCAAAAAGAAGACACGCCGGCCATCTTCAGAAGCACCCTCGAACACACCCGGCTGCTCCTTGGCACCATGACACGGTTCAGAGCCCGCGCATTCTCCCATGGCACCCCCGGGCAGCACCGGCTCAGAGACCGCCACAGTGCGTTCACCGTTGACCCGTGCGTAGAGTTCATTGACTTCTGGACCCCCCGCACACGCAAACGAGGTGAAGAAAACCATTTCCCCGCTTGCGGAAACCGCATTGTACAACGACCCTCTCGTCTGATGGCTAGGTTCGAGTGAGCTTGATCCCAACACTGTGCCGCAGTTGCTTATCAATTCAGCGCCTTCGTTGATGTGATCAGCGCCCTTGAGAAGCCCTTCATTCTTGACCCCCACAAGAACCGGTTCGCTGTTCTCGGCACCTGTGTAAACATACTCATAAAGAGACGGACTGTTCTGATTGGTGGTGTCGCCGTCCCACAAGTCACTATGCCCACTCGGCACAATAGCTGCATTGACCTGGAAAAGAGAATGGCTGAGATCACGAGAGGCACCAACAAGACTGAGCTCATGGGTCGCGACACCGATTTCTTCATTTTTATCTATAGGCGTTCCCGGCCCCACCAACTTGAAATCCGACGCAGCCGGACCACTACGAAGATAAATATCTTCGTGAAAACGAAAAGCCGGTGGTTCACCAGGCGAAACCGGCTTTTCAGCACCCCACAACATAGTTTCGAAGTTTTCCGCGCTCACAGCCATCAAAACACTGTGAGAATATTCACCAGCCGGCGGCGTCAACGGCGAAGACAACCAACCACCAGCACCACGCACAAACTCATAGACGGAGGCATCGCGATTACGTTCCGGAGAAAACGAGTAGTTACCGGCACCCGAGAAGGCACCCCCAGCGCCCACGATCACACGCGAACCATCCGCGGAAACGGCACCCGGTTCATCGAGCACGACCCCACCCTCCGTGTACGGCGGCGTGACCATCTCATACGCGCGACAATCAGGCATGTAGGAGCGAAACCCCGGCGAAGCTTCAGTTTCCGCGCTGCAGGATGCGCTGTTGGCATCACCAGCCGCAAACGCGACGGTCGCACCCGTGGACACAACAGCCAGCACAACACCCACCAGCAGACCCAGCAACAGCACGACACGTCGCATCATCGAACTCTCCCTCCTCGGAAACAAATCAGCACTCAACCTCACCGCTCCCCACCCGACCCCGCATGGAGCACCTGCTCCACCTCCAAGCCCTTAGCCGTCAACTCCCACGCATTCGGCTCCCCCTTCAGATGCCCATCACCCGAGTTGTGAATCAGCCCAAGATTCTCAAGACGCGCCAAGAGCTTCGAAATCTGCCCCTGGTCAGACACCTCCGCCCACCCCGCGACCGCACGATTACTCGCACCCGGTGACGCCGCAACCGCCGCCAAAACACGCAGCGTGCGATACGTCAAACGCATATCCAGACCACCAAGCGGATCCCCCACGGGCTTCTTGCGCACACCCGACCTCGCGGGCAGCGGACGCACAAGCTCCCTCTCAGCAGCCGCCACCCCCAGATACGGCAGCACGATCATCGCCATCAACGGGTTCGTCAACTCGCTCAGCGACCCCCCGCGGCCCCTCAACGAAACCTCGCCGCGGCCCCTCAGCGAACCCTCGCTACGCCCCGACAGCCGGGCATGGACGACCGCCAGCACCGCGCCGACGACGCCCTCAGCCGTGAGCGGCGCGACCTCGCGCGTGCCACGAACCTGCGCGCGACCGCCCTCCACGACCCCGATCAGTTCTTCCACCATGCGCGTGCGCCTCTCCAGCACCGCGGGACCCGCCTTCAGCGCATCGACCACGATCACGCGCCCCGTCAACGGCTCACTCTCGAAGAACGTCAACAGCGCAGCCAAACCAGCCCTGACACGGCCCCGCCACTCGCGCTCGCCCACCGCCGCCTCGCACGCAAGGACACGCGCGCGCGCCACCGTCTCCGCAAACGCCGCGAGGAAGCACTCTTCGCGATCGTCAAACAAGTCATAAAACGTGCGCCGCGACACCCCCGCACGCGCCGTGACACGCGCCACAGACATCTTCTCGTAGCCCAACTCCCCAACCACCTGCACCGCCGCAGCGAGCATCCGTGCACGCTGCACTTCGGTCACCTGCGCAGCACCCACCCGCGGCTTCACCACAGCCGCGACGGGCTTCGAGCGGGCAACACGCCCACTCGCCGAGGCCCGCGCCTGCGCCACAGCCGCCAACTAAACCAGCCCCCCCACAAAAGCGAACGAAGGGGGAGGGCGCAAAAACGCCCAACGGCCACCCAACATCCCCAAGGAAGGAAACCGCCGGCCGAAAAACGCCCAACGGCCTACCAACTCCCCCCAGAGGGAAAGCAGCCGGCCGGCAAAGGCCGAACGGAAAGAGCTACCGGCTAGAGAACCGGGCCAAGAGAGAGAGAGAGAGAGAGAGATGCCTCAGCGATGCTGAAGCATCTAGTTACGACCCCAGAACGGGTCGTAACGACTCCCGGCACGTCTGCCTCTCTAGGACTCACGCGAAAACAACTCCTTCATCACTCTGACCCAGCCCTCTCCCAAAATCCCTCGTTGCGCACAAGCCAGTCCAACGGACAGACCCAAACCCAAGCCATATCTCAAACGGCACCCAGCCCTCGAAAAGGGCCCGAGATGCCATGACACGAGCATTGTAACCACAAAACAGACATGACGTCAACCCCCAACCCACAAGACCAAACTCAGGCCGCACCAAAAGGCAACCCCATCAGCAGCCCCCACGTACCGGCATCGGCTCTTTGAGCACGTATGGCAGGACGCGGGGCAGATCGTGTTCGTGAAGCCACTACCCGCGTTCGCGCCCTACTTCCAAGCCCTGACCGAAAACCCTAAAAACCAGTCGGGATTTAGCGGTGTACAGAGCGGGAGCGACGGGGATCGCACCCTGTCTGTACACCGCATCGGAATCCGGGCCTGAGCCCACGGCAGTCGTATACTGGGTCAAGCAATGATCACTGTCTGGTGCCCCGCCGCAAACAACCGGTAGCCGACGGGTCCCGTGTCTTGGTCAGCCGGTGCGCTTGAAGGTCTTTGCTCTTGACTTCGGCACAGGCTTCAGGAGTTCGACCTTGCAGCTCAGGCCCTTGACCTTCGGCCAATCATCGTCGGCACAGATGATCGTGTCGATGTCCTCGTGGAGATCCGCCGTTGCCAGGATCAGCGCGTCAGGCATTCGTAGAGAGATGCGTTTGCCACGTAGCGTTGCCGCGCGGGCCGCGATCTTTCTGTCGACAGGCAAAAGATCCTTGATCAAGGCTTCGAAGAAACGATCTACGTGCTCTTGGGAGTGGTGCCCCAGGGAAACGCCTGTCATCAGCTCGGCGTAGGTGATGACAGATGCCGCCAGCGGATGGCTGCCGATAATTTGCCTGAGTCTGGTGGCTGCGACCTCGTGCAAAGCGTCGTCGGCGTCGAGAAAGCCGACGATGATGGTCGAGTCAAGCAGGATCAATCCCACTCCTGGCGCAATCTGCGAACAGCACGGCCCAGCTCGCCACTGGTACTTAGAGAGCCCGCAAACTCCTCGACGAGATCATCCATGCGAGCGATCACGACGCGCCCCGGACCTTGCGCCTTGACCTGTACGACATCTCCCTCACGTAGCCCAGCCTCGCTAAAGGCCCCGATCGGGATTGTGATCTGATGCTTGCTTGAGACCCGCGAGCGGCCAGGCGCGCTCCTTGCTTTCTTTACATTTGCTGCCATGAGTAAAGAGTAGCGCACGAGTACGCCGCCACCGCCTCGATCACGTTCGCCCTTGAGTGCTCTAGCCCGTGAGCGCGCTGTAAGTTTTGTGTGACGTCGTGAGAGCGTGGACATCGTGATGCCTTCGAGTTGCTGCCCTGAGCACACTTGACGCCCGGACGCGGCGGACTCTCGGCCTGCCGCGCCGTGTCCGTTGCGTCTACTTCTTGCCCTTCTTGCGCTTCGCTGCCTTGTGCTTCTTGGTCTTCGTCTTCTTCTTGGCCTTCGGGCACCCCGTGACCGCGATCTTCGTGGTCTGCTTGATCACCGCACCGTTCTGCCCCGTGATCACGGTGGGCATCGTCAGGTTCTGCCCGCACATGCTGCCCTTCGCCTTACCCGGCAGGTTCGCCGCGAGCCCGGAGTGCGGGCCCTCCGGGAGCACCATCTGGAACACGCTGATCGGCGCGTCGGGCACACTGTCAAACGCGGCGCTCGTCACACCGTGCTTGATGTCGATGCTGCCCGTCAACACGATCGTGACGTTTTCGCCCTGCAAGATCGCCACGACATTCGGGAACGCAGCACCACCATGAGACACCAGATACACCGGGCCCACCACCGCGTTCGCCAACACCGGGGTCGTAGCGGTCGCCGTCCCGATGACCGACCCTGTGGGACACGACGCGGGGTTCGCATCGAACACGGCTTCGGTGCAGGCCTGCTGGATCGTCGTCAACCGCGCCGGCAACGCCTTCGGCAGACTCACCGAGACCTTTGCGGTGTTCGCCTGCCCAGCACCCGACGTGTACTTCACGTCCAGGCTCGCCCCCTTGGCCTTGCTCGTCTTGGCTTGCGTGGAGACCTTGAAGGACGGTTTGAACGGCAAACCAGCACAACCAGCCACAGCGAACGGGCTGGACACCGCGACGCTCGCACCCGCAGACCCATCCGGCATATCACCCGCGATCGTGCCCGACACACGCAACTGGCTGCAGTTCGTCGGGTTAAACGCGAACCCTTCACGATCCACAGACACGTTCACCGCCTTCAACCTAACCGGGATACCATCGACGCTCTGCGGCAACGCATCGCTGAGGACCGTGACCTGTGCGGTATGGGGATCCACACGGATCGCGGCACGGACAACGACATCACCGAGGTTGAACGGCCCTGCTTTCGCTGGTACCACGACCGCCAGGCCGAACGGTGCGCCCTTATACGGGCCCGTCAAATACACCGCACCGGACAGCCACAACGGCTCGCTACCCGAGCCAGCCGCCGCCGTGACCGTACCGACACGCGACCCAGCCGGGCACGCGCCGCTCTGCGCCTGCGGTTCCCCACACAGCGGGACCTTTGCGAGGATCCCCGCGACACCGGGGGGTAACGTCACGGACACCCCAGCGAGGTCCTGTTCGCCGTCCTGGCGGGACACCGCGAGCGTGAACGGGCTGAACGCACCAGCACTCGGCGTCACAGTACCCGCCAGGAAACCCGGGCTGAACGGCATCTCGCCCGGGCAACCACCGACCGCGAAAGACGACGACGGCGTCGCATCAGGCCCCGATTCCGGAGCACTCCACGGCTGGAAATCGCTCGTCGTGGTGGCGGTCCCGCACGACTGCGGGTTCGCCAGCGCAGCACGCGGCCCACCCGGGAACGTCACCCTCAACTCTTCCAACGGGAACTGCGGCGCTTCAGTAAACCGGACGCGGAGCTGCCCCGGCGCCAACCCACTCGCAGAACTATGCGGACCATACCCACCGACTTCGATCACGCCGGGCTGCTTGACGATCACCCCCGCACCAGAGACTTCGAGATAAACCCCAAACACCCTGCCTTCTTCGGCTTCCACTTCGCTGCACGGCGCCTGCCCCGCCTGCCCACACACCGGCTGCGCAAGATACAGATGACCATGAAGCGCTTCGGCAAGCACAGGCGTCCTGGCTTCCACTTCGCCAATACGCGAACTCCCAGGACAATGCCCAGGCGCGAGATGGTAAAGACCGTCATCGTAAGGGCTCCCATCCCCACCCGGGTGACCCCCACCGAATTCAGTCGCCTCCGGATCACCCACATCCTCACCACTCGCCAGCACTTCGCCGCTGCCGAGGTTGATCCCTTCCCCACCGGTCGCCGCGCAGCCAGCCAGTGAGCTGGGGCCGCTCGCCGCTGAGGGCGAGATCGACATGCCCGCGGGAAACGTGATCGTCGCGTCCTTCAGATCAGGCGTCGCCAACGCACCGAACGCGCTCGGCGCCTGCGGCAACTTCAAATCGACCACATACCCCGACGGGGTATCGGCCTGTGTCGTTTCCGGTTCCACAGCGAAGCTCGGGTCGAACGCCGCGGAACCCTGCAACAGACCGCAACCCGCCAGTTCGGGGTACGCGGTCGCTTCGACGGCCGCTTCGCCGCCTTCCCACCCCGTCACATACGCGTTGATACCCAACGGTTTGGTCGCGCAGCTCGCTGGGTTCGTAACGAACGCCGCGTTGCTGCCCGTACCATCCACCGCGCCGGGATCGCCGAAGATATCCACCCGGATCGCCACAGGTTCCTGGGCGTACGCGCGCAGGGCACCGGGCGTTACGATCCGCAAACGGTACCCGGACCCGTCATGCACAACGCTCGCATAGATGAAGGTCGGCTGGCCCGCGCCGACGTTGGTCCCGAGCTCCGCCGGATAACCGTGCTCCGGCACCACGTTATACAACGGGTAAGGCACCGTGTGTTCGTTGTGGAACAGCCCGCCCCCGAACACGAGGCTGATCGTTCCCACTCTACTCGCCGCGGGACACGCCGTATGGAAACCAGGCGTATCATGGCCACCTTCAGTGTCAGTCAGGTCAACCTCCGGGCACTGCGGCGCCGCCAGCGGATCACCCGCGAAACCCACCGGAAGATCGACCGCGACATCCTTGACATCCTGCACAACCTGAGGCTTCCCCGCCCGTTCGAGCGTGCTATTCAGATAAAACGTGGTAGACATGCCATACGGATGATCGCCAGCCTGCAAATCCGACACTCCACCGACACCATCCGCCTCGAACGTGAACCCACTCACACCAAACGGCGTGGAGTTCACGTTCACCGGGATCGACGCGCTCGACGACGCTTCCCCGCCACCACCGCCCGAGACGCTCGCACCGTTGACCAACACACCCCGGAGCGCCGGCGAAGTCACCGCCACCCCGAAGCGCATCACCAGTTCACGGCCAGGCAAGACCACCTTGGAATACGTGCACTTCGGTTCCGCCGGAACACACTTACCATCAATAGGCGGCGCCTGTGGTTCTTCCACTTCTGGTTTTCCGACCATCACGAGCCCCGGCGGTAGAACATCATTGATAGCGATCGGGCCTTCCGACGGACGGCTACCGATGTTCACGACCGACACCGCGACCCGATCCAGCGTACTCGGTTGCGCGATCAGGTTGCTCGTCGCGGAGCCACCGCCCGCACCGTCTTTCAGTTCCGCTTCTTCGACGTTCAAAAAACCACGGCTGCTGCCGGTCAACGCTCCGACCCACGTGATCTTATACGGTTTGCTTGCGTCGCCGGGACCACCGCTCACCTCGACGTTGCCCGCACCTATTCCCGGGAGCGCTTCGAGGGCCTTTTCGACGCTCACAGGGCCCCCAAGGACTTCTTCGCCCTTACTCGCCGGGGCGTCCCATTCTATCGGCGCCGTCACTTCCGCATTTCCCAGTTCGCTGGGGTGCAGCTTGTAATGCCCTTCTGTCGCAGCCACCGTCAGTTCCCAAGTTTGATCCTGCACGTCGGCCGCGTTGAGGCTCGTCGGTTCCCCCACCGAGTGAATCGACCAAGCGACACCCGGTGTTTCAGACGCCCCCGAAGCCCCTAAGGCCGTTGCGGCAAGACCCATGCACAGCACCGCGAGAACCGACACCGACACGGCGAATATCGATCGAACCCTCATCGCCCAACCCCCCTCTTCGCCTTTGTCGCATGAACGCTCTTCCGGGCCTTGCTCGCAGCAGACCCCTTTCCATACTTCCTCTTTGCCCGTACTTCGCACACAGCTCGTTGTTTCCGCACGTGCTTCGCCCTACACAACCGCAGCGCCCTAGCAAGCAGCTGAGCACGCACGGCCTTCCGCCCAACCACCACAGGCGCACGCGCCACCGGCGCAGAGGAAACGTTGCCACCACCGGCCTGACCCGCGCTCCCCGGAAACGAACTCACAGGAGCAACACCCGACGCCCCACGACACGTTTCCCCCACACACCCAGGTTCAAGCACCGGAGCAGGAAACCCACCCTCTTCCCGCGCATCATAGAGCGCGACCTGCGTATCAGCATACTGCGGCACCAACTTCGCCTGACTAAGGAAAAAAGCGTCCTGGCCAGACGCATCCGTACCCAACAGCGTCACAGCCGGCGAAAGGCTGACCTTGGACGCGTCACCGCCACCGCTGACCAGATACACCCTCCCACCGCTGTACTCATACACGTTCGTCGCCTTGTTTTCCGCCCCGGGAGCGAGATCCGCGGCACTGGTGAAAAATATCCGCGAACCGTCCCCGGAGAGGACGAGCCCGGTGTCGGCAGCGGTCGGCAGATCCACCACGACGAAATGCGAGCCGGGAATATGTGGGGCGTCCTGGAATGTATCGACATTGCCGCTGGCGAACCCCGCCTGGCCGACCGAGACCCGCGTCAACGATTCAGCGCCGGCGTCAAACGCAAAGAGCTGCGGGACGCTGCTCGTATCCCCCGGCGTGAGCCTAGCCGAACTGGTAAACACCAGAACGCTCCCACTGGGAGTCGCCTGCACAGGCCGAGCGTCTTCCTCCTGCCATACACGCTGGTCTTCAGGCAGTGTCCCGGACGGCCCAAGCGTACCCACCGTATCTTCGATGAACGCCATTTCCTTTTTCGTCGCTGCTTCTTTGGCTTCTGTGAGAGTCTTTTCGGCTTCCTCCAGGAGTTCAAGAGCCCGTTCGATTGTGATTTCACCCTTTTCGAACCTCTGGAGGATTTCAGCTTCGGCGCGTTCGTGTTCGTGTTCGGCGGGTTCAAGTTCGAACGTTAATTGCTTTTCGCCTCGCGCATTGATTCCCGCCTGTTCTTCAGTTTCCGCGGTCGTCAACGTCGCTTCTTCGCCGGGCGTCAGCAGCGTAGCCACGAACACGGTGCGATAAGCACCTGGGTGACCGGGGTCCGGCTCATACACGTAGAGGTTGTCCGCTCCCTGCACCGGTTCTTCGGTTTCGTGTTCGCGACCCGCGATACGGTCGCTGCCGGTCAGCTTGCCCTTCGCGACGAAATAGACCCGTTCACCGTCCTCAGATGAGCGGACGACACCCTGGACTTCCGGGTTGACCCCGGCGATACCCAGGTTTGAAACATCGACGATCTGCACAACGCTGGCGCCTTCCAAGCGCTCCTCATAAAGCTTCATACCTTCCGCCGAAGCGCCATTGACGAGCGGCTGTTCACTCAAAAAGAAGACACTCCGGCCATCTTCAGAAGCGCCCTCGAACACACCCGGCTGCTCCTTGGCACCATGACACGGTTCAGAGCCCGCGCATTCTCCCATGGCACCCCCGGGCAGCACCGGCTCAGAGACCGCCACAGTGCGTTCACCGTTGACCCGTGCGTAGAGTTCATTGACTTCTGGACCCCCCGCACACGCAAACGAGGTGAAGAAAACCATTTCCCCGCTTGCGGAAACCGCATTGTACAACGACCCTCTCGTCTGATGGCTAGGTTCGAGTGAGCTTGATCCCAACACTGTGCCGCAGTTGCTTATCAATTCAGCGCCTTCGTTGATGTGATCAGCGCCCTTGAGAAGCCCTTCATTCTTGACCCCCACAAGAACCGGTTCGCTGTTCTCGGCACCTGTGTAAACATACTCATAAAGAGACGGACTGTTCTGATTGGTGGTGTCGCCGTCCCACAGGTCACTATGCCCACTCGGCACAATAGCTGCATTGACCTGGAAAAGAGAATGGCTGAGATCACGAGAGGCACCAACAAGACTGAGCTCATGGGTCGCGACACCGATTTCTTCATTTTTATCTATAGGCGTTCCCGGCCCCACCAACTTGAAATCCGACGCAGCCGGACCACTACGAAGATAAATATCTTCGTGAAAACGAAAAGCCGGTTGTTCACCAGGCGAAACCGGCTTTTCAGCACCCCACAACATAGTTTCGAAGTTTTCCGCGCTCACAGCCATCAAAACACTGTGAGAATATTCACCAGCCGGCGGCGTCAACGGCGAAGACAACCAGCCACCAGCACCACGCACAAACTCATAGACGGAGGCATCGTGATTACGTTCCGGAGAAAACGAGTAGTTACCGGCACCCGAGAAGGCACCCCCAGCGCCCACGATCACACGCGAACCATCCGCGGAAACGGCACCCGGTTCATCGAGCACGATCCCACCCTCCGTGTACGGTGGTGTGACCATCTCATACGCGCGACAATCAGGCATGTAGGAGCGGAACCCCGGCGAAGCTTCAGTTTCCGCGCTGCAGGATGCGCTGTTGGCATCACCAGCCGCAAACGCGACGGTCGCACCCGTGGACACAACAGCCAGCACAACACCCACCAGCAGACCCAGCAACAGCACGACACGTCGCATCATCGAACTCTCCCTCCTCGGAAACAAATCAGCACTCGACCTCACCGCTCCCCACCCGACCCCGCATGGAGCACCTGCTCCACCTCCAAGCCCTTAGCCGTCAACTCCCACGCATTCGGCTCCCCCTTCAGATGCCCATCACCCGAGTTGTGAATCAGCCCAAGATTCTCAAGACGCGCCAAGAGCTTCGAAATCTGCCCCTGGTCAGACACCTCCGCCCACCCCGCGATCGCACGATTACTCGCACCCGGTGCGGCCGCAACCGCCGCCAAAACACGCAGCGTGCGATACGTCAGACGCATATCCAGACCACCAAGCGGATCCCCCACGGGCTTCTTGCGCACACCCGACCTCGCGGGCAGCGGACGCACAAGCTCCCTCTCAGCAGCCGCCACCCCCAGATACGGCAGCACGATCATCGCCATCAACGGGTTCGTCAACTCGCTCAGCGAATCCCCGCCACGGCCCCTCAGCGAACCCTCGCCACGGCCCCTCAGCGAACCCTCGTCACGCCCCGACAGCCGGGCATGGACGACCGCCAGCACCGCGCCGACGACGCCCTCAGCCGTCAGCGGCGCGACCTCACGCCCACCACGCACCCGCGCGCTACCACCCTCCACAACCCCGATCAACTCCTCCACCAAGCGTGTACGGCCCTCCAACACCGCGGGACCCGCCTTCAACGCATCGACCACAACCACGCGCCCCGTCAACGGCTCACTCTCAAAGAACGCCAACAACGCACCCAAACCAGCCCTGACACGACCCCGCCACTCCCGCTCACCCACCGCCGCCTCACACGCAAGCACACGCGCACGCGCCACCGCCTCCACAAACGCCGCGAGAAAACACTCTTCGCGATCGTCAAACAAGTCATAGAACGTGCGCCGCGACACCCCCGCACGCGCCGTGACACGCGCCACAGACATCTTGTCGTAACCCAACTCCCCAACCACCTGCACCGCCGCAGCAAGCATCCGCGCACGCTGCACTTCCGTCACCTGCGCAGCACCCACCCGCGGCCTCACCGCGGCCGCGACGGGCTTCGAGCGAGCAACACGCCCACTCGCCGAGGACCGCGCCTGCGCCACGGCAGCCAACTAGACCAACCCCCCTACAAAAGCAACCAGAGGGGAAGGACGCAAAAACGCCCAACGACCACCCAACATCCCCCAGAGGGAAAGCAGCCGGGCAGCAAAGGCCGAACGGAAAGAGCTACCGGCTAGAGAACCGGGCCAAGAGAGAGAGAGAGATAGAGAGATGCCTCAGCGATGCTGAAGCATCTAGTCACGGCCCCAGAACGGGTCGCAACGACTCCCAACACGTCTGCCTCACTAGGACTCACGCGAAAACAACTCCTTCATCACTCTGACCCAGCCCTCTCCCAAAATCCCTCGTTGCGCACAAGCCGGTCCAACGGACAGACCCAAACCCAAGCCATATCTCAAGCGACACCCAGCCCTCAAGGAGAGACCGAGATGCCATGACTCGTCCATTGTAACCACAAAACAGACATGACGTCAACCCCCACACCACAAGACCAAACGCGGGCCGCATCAGAAGGCAACCCATCGGCTGCACGTTCTCGACACTCGCGGACTTTCTGCTCGCTCACCGACGATCACGTCGGCCGCAAGCAGCAGACCGCGCAGAGTCCTACGCAGCCGTACAGACTCGTTGGCGGCATTCGCCACCTCCGGCTCGATCACCAAGAAGTCCGAGTCGCTGTGCCTGCGGGCCTCGCCCGAGAGCCGTCAACTCCTCCTGCCCCTCAATCACGGCACCCAGACCGCCGTCCCAACCCAAACCCGCGTTCCTGCCCTTCTTCGAGGAGCAACACCGCGCACAGACACACAAAAAAGGCGGGGGTAAAGTACGGGAGCGACGCCGGCAGCGGCGAGCCAACGCTCGTCCTCAAGCTCCTGGGCGACGCTCTCGCCGTAGACCGACGCCATCGTGTGGACCGTGAACCCGAGACTTCCGAGCGCCTGGGCAAGATGCCTGCGGCCGAGGCTTCGGTCGATGAAGAACTCAGGCGGCCCGGCCGCCGTGGGCTCGCTGCCGGGCGCTGCGCTGGGCGACCTCTCAGGCCGCCGCGCGGGTGGCGACACGGACCACGTCCTCGACCTCCGGCTCGGGCACACCGAAGTCATCGGCGATATCCGCGAGCGTGTCACCCGCAACGAAACGATCGACCAGATCCTCCACACGCGCCCCACCGTGGACTAGAAGCGGCAACCCGAACGCCCGACGGGGATCGACGATGACCTGCGCCTGCCGATACGCCGGCAGGCGCACCTGTGAGGCCCAGCCATCGCCGCCGTAGGTAATGCGCTTCAGGTAGTCGCGCACGATCTCCGCGAACTGGCGCTGGCCCGTACGCACCACCGTCAGCCCGCGCAGCTCCGCGTCATGCTCGCTCGTCGCGTAGTCATAAAGCACCTCCGCGCCGTCGGTGTAGAGGCGTTTGGACGCCAACGCGTGCTCGACCCCGATGCCGTCGGACAACGCCTCGACGGCTGGCCGGATGCGCTGCATCGGCACCCCAGCGCGACGGAATGCCGCGAGGACGTATGCCTCGGCGAAGCCGATGAAAGGCACCGTCGCCTCACAGGCAGCCAGAATATCGAAGCTTGACAGCACCGCCAAGCAAACACTTTAGACTCGTTGTGATAGTTTGACGAACTTGCTGATCTGAGGCCCCGTTAGCATCGATCACCTGCCATCATGGAAGCCATGAGCGAGCAAGCGCATGTAGTGTTGAGCGGAGCAGTCAGCGGGCGCTACGTCATCACCGACCGGCGGCCCACGGGGGAGCTGACGCTCGTGCCCGACACCTCCGCGGAGGCGATCCGCGATCGCGCTGGACTGCTCGACCCGACACCTGAGCAGTCCGCAGCGTTCTGGGATGAGCACGAACCACACATGCTCCCCCCCGATGACGAGCCGTAGATCCGGGGCGAACAGCGAGCGCCGTGCCAGGGCGCACTTCGACCCCGAAGCCTGGGAGGAAGACCTCGCACGTGTCACGGCGGCAGGCCGCGAAGCCGCAGAGGCAACGCGCCGAGACTACGAACAGAAGGGCGTCCCGATCGACCAGCTGCGCCGCGTGGCCAAACACGGCCAAGATCACACGAACCTGCCGGACTGCGCAAAGGTCTATCTCCCTCCGCCCGCTGGACGCTTCGGCATGGTGTTCATGCTCAAGTTCGAGCCCAACGGGCGCCCCGTCCTGGCATTCCTAGCGTTCGGCGTACGCCATCATCCCCGAAGCTCACGACGCCCGACCGTCTATCAACTGGCGCACCTACGTATGCACGGTCAGCCGCCGCCACGCCCAACCTCGTAGGCATATCCCTCGGGGCAGCGGCTGTCAGCCTCTTCCTTGCTCCTGCCATTCGACCTCAGCCATCAGTTCGATGAGGGACCGATCGAGAGCGAGCAGAAGCCGCGTAATGGTTGACCGGCCTTCCCTACCTGCCAGATTCTACGAACTAGAATTCAAGCATGACCCCTCCAGGGCAGCGACCAGCAGCAGATGAATCACGGCCTTCCGCTGCCGAGGCTCGCCTCGAACAGCACGTGGACGAACGAGATTGGCCAGACACCGCACATCCCCCAGCCAACATCAATGGCGAACTCGACACTTTCGTGAGCTGGTTCGCGGACTGGTGGCTGCGCCGCGGGCGCTACTCAGCAACCAACGACAGCGACAAGACCTAACGCACAGCCCCCGTCCAGAAGTGGCGAACACCAACCCTGCAGAACGCACCCGTGCCTTGAGGTCGCGGGTTCGACCCCTCAAACCCGCGACCTCCAAAAAGTGCCTGATTTGCAGGGAAAATCGCGACCGGACTATTTGTGGCTCATGTCCGGCAGCTACATGTAAGTCACGGAGGGCTTGCCCAAAAGACCACCATTTGCAGGTAAAAAGCACAAGCTTGGATCGCGAGGAAACGGGAGCGACGGGACTCGAACCCGCGACCTCCGGCGTGACAGGCCGGCGCTCTAACCAGCTGAGCTACGCCCCCGCGTGAATGAAAGGGCGGCAGGAAAGCCTAGCCTAGCTGCTCTCGCCGCCCTGCCCGCAGCAGTATGGCAAGACGGCGCCTGCACCGGCGCCCCGCACTGCCGCCATGGTCCCGCCACAGCTCTGGGCCACCAGCCGCCCTGGCCCACCGCGCCCTCGCCCCGCCCGCCCTCATTGAAGCTGGCCAGCCAGCCAGCCGGAGGTGTAGGCTTAGCGCATGCCCATCGCTCAGCCGCCACCGCTGCGCACCATGAACCCCTGGCTGATGGTCCTCAAGGACATCAAGGCCGAGCGACTTGCCACGGTTGCATTTCCGCCGGGCGAAACCAACTTCAGCATGGCCCGCACGCGGCGCTTCACCAATGAGCCGCTGCCGCTGCTGCTCGAGGCCTACGAGCGCTTCGGGCCGATCTTCACGCTGCGGCTCTTTCACGGCCGCGTCGTCTTCATGCTCGGGCCCGAGGCCAACCACTACATCACCGTCTCGCACGCCTCCAACTTCCAGTGGCGCGAGAGCCACTTTCGCGACCTCATCGGCTTTCTCGGCGACGGCCTGCTCACGACCGACGGCGACTACCACGGCCGCTCGCGCAAGATCATGCTGCCGGCCTTCCATCGCGAGCGCATCGCCGCGTCCGTCGATGCCATGACCGAGGAGACCGAAAGAGCCCTGCAGAGCTTCACGCCCGGCGCGCCCGTCAACCTCTATGTCTGGACACGGCGCCTCGCGCTGCGCATCGCCATGCGCGCGCTCTTCGGCCTCGACCCCGACGGCGAACACGCGCGCGACGTCAACGCCGCCGCGCTCTTCGAGCGGGTCCTCGCGTTCTTCATGACCGACATCCCGCTGCGCCTGCTGCGCGGCCCCGGCTCGCCCTGGCACCGCCAGCAGCAGGCCACGAAAGCGCTCAACCGCATCCTCTACGCCGAGATCGCCCGCCGCCGCAGGACCGGCGAGCGCGGCGAGGACGTCCTCAGCCTGCTGCTCGACGCCCACGACGACGATGGCCAGGTGCTCAGCGACGCGCAGGTGCGCGACGAGATGATGACGCTGCTCTTCGCCGGCCACGACACCACGACGTCGACCGTCGCCTTCATGTTCTACGAGCTAGCCCGCCAGCCGCAGATAGCCGCGCGCCTGCACGCCGAGCAGGACCGCGTGCTCGCCGGCCGGCCGCCCACCGCGCAGCAGCTCATGAGCGGCGAACTCGCCCAGCTCGAGATGGTCCTCGACGAGACCCTCCGCATGTACCCCCCAGCCTGGATCGGCCCGCGGCGCTCGCTGCAGGACTTCGAGTTCCAGGGCCACACCGTCCCAGGCGACGCCTTCGTCAACTACACCTCCTGGGTCAGCCACCACCTGCCGGATGTCTTTCCCGAGCCCTTCGACTTCCGCCCCGAACGCTTCGCCCCCGAGGCCAAGGCCGCGCTGCCCAAAGGCGCCTACATCCCCTTCGGCGGCGGCTCGCGCACGTGTATAGGCATGCGCTTCGGCCAGCTCGAGGTGCGCACGATCGCCACGCTCATCCTCAGCCGCTTCACGCTGCGCCTCGCCGACGAGGACTTCCAGCTGAAGATCCGCCAGATGCCCACCATCAGCCCGCGCGCCGGTCTGCCCATGGTCGTGCAGGCCCGCCAGTCCGCGCCCGCCGCAGCGGCGATCAGCCCCCCACGAGCGTCGCTCGCAAGCTCGCCCGCCAGCTAGCGCCGCCGCTGCCTCCACCGGCGCCGCCCCCTCCTCCACCGCCTCCACCGCCGCTGCCGCCTTCACCAGCGCCGCCGCTGCCGCTGCCAGCGCTACTGCCGGCGCCGGCGAGCGGCACCAGCGAAAACTCTTCCACGCGCAGATGCGGCTCCGAGAAGACCGTCACACGCGCGAGCCCCCCGAGCGGCAGCCCCTGCGGTTCGACCACCACCGCGCCTTCTGACACCAGCACGAGCGCCGTCACAGAGATCCGCGCACCGAAGACTTCCGCCGCCGCGCGCACTTCGATGCGCCCGCCCGCCGTGCTCAGTCCCTGCAACTGCATCCCCGCCGGCAGCGCCGCGCGCACCGCTTCTTCGTCGATCGTGCCCACGACTTCGACCGACTTGCCCCGCTTGCGCATCGCCACGTCTTCCAGCCGCACCGCGCCCACCCGCAGACTCGCCGCCGTCACATCCAGACGTTCGACCCCCCGCGCGTGCCACAGTTCCGCGGCAGCCTGCTGCTGGCTCATGCTCGCGCTGCCCAAATGCAGCGTCGCCGACTGCGCGTGTTCCCACAACAGCTCCACCGCCGGCAACGCCGACACGTGTACGCCCAGCACCTTGCCATAGCGCGACGCCCGTTCGCGCACCACGCGCTCCGCCGCGAGCGGCAGCAGGAACTGCGAGGCCACCGCCGCGACCACCACGACGACCCCACCCCATAACGCCACCCGCCGAAGCCCCCAACGCCTGACCCGCTGCACAGCACAAGCATCGCACGTGCAGCGCCCGCGCGTGGCGACTCCGATCGCGCACGCGCCGTTCGCGCGCGGCAAGTCCGGCCCGCTACGCTTAAACTCCCTCGTCCCGGGCGCGTAGCTCAGTTGGCCAGAGCACCTCGTTTACACCGAGGGGGTCGCCCGTTCGAGTCGGGCCGCGCCCATAAGAGAAGGACCTGCGAAGTCCAGCGTACAGAGGCGAAATGCCGCGAACGCGCTGGACTTCGCGCAAGCCGTTTCGCCTCTGTTCGCGCCGCTTCGCGTGCTTGGGGGCTGCAATTCGTTTGCAGCGAGCCGCAAAACGTTTGCGAATCGTTTGCAGCGGCGCTCGCGTGGCATGCAGCCTCTATGCGTCTCGGTGGGTCCTCTGTGCCGTGAGCGGCACCAGACGGATGCAGGTGGAGGAGGACGCGTTGGCGCATGGGGCGTGGCAATTCGCATGGTGGCAACCGGGTCGCTCAGGCGAGAATGTCTACACCAAGCTTAGTCAGCGCAGAGCGCTCGACCGCGCCCGCCGCGCCATGAGCGAGTACGCGGCCCGTCACCCCTCAGAAGAGGAGCATAGGGCAGCGTGCCGCTCTCCGAGCAGCCGCAGCGCCACCGCCAAGGACACAGGCGCGTCGCTGTAACTGCTGCGACACTCACCACCTACGCCCAGACCAAGCCGTCCGTCGCTGGCTGGACAGCCGGTGGGACGGTCACCCATCGAAAGCACGCCGGACTAAATGTTCACGTGAACATGTCCTAGCTCACAGACATACGCCGCACCACCGACTGCGAGCATCCGCAACCGGACCCCACCAACCGCGACTGGCCCGGCGACCATGACAACTAAAGCTCGGCGCCGCTACGCTCAGCAGCCCTGGTATCGGCACAACCACGGGCTCGCGCTTACGCTAGCCGGGCCTTGACTCGTTCCACAAGCAGGGATAGGAGTTGTTCCTCGGTCGTGGTCGCGACGGGCTGCAGGATGCTCGTATCTTCGAGGCCGATCTCGGCCGGCCCTAGCACGAACCCGATCTCGTCGGTGTAGACCGGGATCGACCGGCCGGTTCGAGCGAGGACGGTCGTCGTGAAGCGAAGGCCGAGGCTCTCTCGCGCAGCGGGGACTCTGATCGGGAGTACGCCAAAGGAAACGTTGGCATAGCGCAGACCGCCAAAGGTCTCTCCGAGGAGGCTTCTGCGTGCGATGCGGGTCATGCAGGCCCTGACCTTCGCGCCGCGGGCTGCCGCGAATGCTTTGAATGCCGGCGAGGCGTTTGAGGAGACCGTGACGCTAGAGGAGAAGGTTTCCGCTGTCACGCCCTGGCCGCGCGTGAGATACGACGACTTGACTTCGGCGATTTCGTGTACCGGCTGCACGCCTGCGCACTGGGCGAATTCGCGATCTTGGCGCTTCTTGGCGTGACGCTTCCGAGGGGATGCGACTGTCCCGGGGACGTCGGCGACGGTCAGGTTTACGTCGTGTCCGAAAGCGATGGCCTGCACACGCGTCATCGTTCCGCCAAAGAGCGTACGCATAATCTGTGCCGCGTTCGCCCGAGTGTCGCCGGTTCTCGCCGGTGGGGGAGCCGTCGCGGCGCCGGTAGCGCTCCCGCAGCCGCTGGCCAGGCCGGCGATCGTGATAAGCATGCAGGCCAGGAGCGACGCACGGCGCGCATTCTCAGGGGACCTCGCCGGCGCGCGCGACGCCCTTTCCTCGTCTCTTATTGGGTTGGTCATATTCCTCGGCAGGGTCATCGGCCTAGGCGGGGACGCTTTGGCGCTCTGAGCAGCCGGCGTCGGGGAGCAGGCAGGCGAGGCTGTCGACGATCCGGAACGCCCGGCGCAGATTGATCCGGAGCTGGTTTGCGCCTCGTATGCCCGACGGGACATCGACAACCCGGAACACGCGCGTGTCGCGGGCGAGGAAGACGTCGGCCTGGGCAAACCCGTCGGGGTTGATCCATCTGAGATTGTGCGCCTGCGCGGGCCACGGCGCGGCTTTCTCCCGGGCGTCGTCGTGGCAGCGCGGCCTGTCGGCCAGGCTCAGGAACTGTTGCGCCTGAGCGGCGGTCGCAAACGCGAACACGTCGGCGACGATGTCATCGTTGTTGGGAGCCCACCACCGCATCTCATACCCACCCGAACGCAGCGCGGCAGGCGACAGCGTCGCGCGACCCGGGAAGTCGTCCGTCCATGCGTTACCGGCCTTGATCGTCCCTTCTTCATAGAGCCGCCCGATCCGCAAGGGAACCACCCCTGCGACACTCGCACGCAGGCCAGCGAGAGACCGAGCGGACACCTGGATCACCTGGGGCACGCCATCAGGAGGACACTCCACAACGGGAGCGCTGCGAGCAGAACGAACGGCACTGCCAGGTGAGACCAGCAGATACGCCACGAGGCCCGCAAGGACGCACAGCAGCAGCCCGAGACGGATCGGCTCGCTCGCCCACCACGCAGAGCGTCCCGAGTCTCGGCCATCTTCCACGTCTTAGGTATCGGATCGGTCGTCCGCCCACTTAAGCCGCAGTCAAGACCCTACATCTCAGGCGAAGAGCCCTTCGCCGACGAACCCCCGGGCCGAATGCCTGGCGGACACGCGAAGATCGCGCGCTCGAGGTATGCAGCGTGTGCTGATTCAACGCGTCGGAGGCCGCCAACCGTGAGCCGCCCGCTCCGACACTTGAGTTGATTCCTGGCTCAATGTTTGTCATCCCGACCGCAGTCATCGCAGGAGGAGTGTTCAGTAACCATCTACCTATATTGGTTGCCGGAAGTAACTCCTCGCCGAACCTGAGTACAGTTCCTCCGAGCAGAAACCCAGGCGCCCCCCTACTGTTGCCTCACCTGCCGACAGTAGCTCACTACCCACAAATGATCCGAACGATCCGTGACACTGCGCAGCATTTTCGGCGTTCTGCACGGTCGCGACTACGAATACTCCAGCAGCAAGGCCAGCACATGTTCCGGCGGTTACGAATACGCATGCTGTCGCGCCTGTGACCTCTGCGATTTGGGTCTTGTGTTCCCAGGCCCATTCTCCGGCTTCTTCGATGTCGCCGAGGATGTCTCGTCCGGTTGGGTCGGTGAAGTCGATTGGGTCGCCGAGGGTGTACTGGTAGAGGTTGGCGCCGCTGCCGGCGAAGCCTTTGGGGTCTTGGCTTATGAACCTGCCGTTGGTGGGGCTGTAGTAGCGGGCGCGGTTGTATTGCAGGCTGGTGCCGTCGTTTTCGCGGCCTGTGTACTGGTAGGGGTTTGTGCTGGCTGTCCCTTCGCTCGTGGTGCTCCCGAAGGGGTCGTAGGTGTAGCTCGTCTTGACGACCCCTTCGCTGTTGGCGAGCGCGACGGTACTCTTCTGCAGGTTGCTGAGGTAGCTGTCTGTGCCGGTGCTGGTGGTGCGGGAGTAGATCGTGTCGGGTGAGAGGCCGGTGATGAGGTTCCCGGTCGCGGTACCGCCGACAGTTTCTTGGACGACGTTCGGGCCGTCGTAGACTAGCTTGGTGGTCGTCCCGCCGAGGGTCTTTGAGGAGCGTCGTCCGAACGGGTCATAGCCGAAGGACGCCGTGCTTCCGCCGCTGATGCTTTCGAGCTGTCCGCGGTCATCCCATGTGTATTCGTTGGTGCCGTCTGAGGTGAGGTTCCCGTCGTTGTCGTAGCCGAGGTGCTTGGTGCCGCGTTCGGTCAGCTCGTTATCCGCGTTGTAGACGAGGGTGCTGACGGCTTCTGGGAGTCCGGTGCGGGCGTAGCTGCCCCAGATGGCTTCGGTTTGGCCGTTGGGGTTGTAGGCGTAATCGAGTTCGCCGAGAGTTTCGGTGCCCTTCTTGGTGACGGTCGACGTCATATTGCTTGCTTCGTCATAGCCATAGGTCGCTTCGATCCCGTCGACGAGCTTCGTGCTGGTCGGCCGGTTCGCGGTGTCGTAGCCGAGCTTGACCTTCTGGGTGCCCCGCACGAGTTCGGTGAGGCGACTCGCTTCGTCGTAGGTGTCGGCGTGCCGGGTGTGACGATCGACGTCGGGACCGTGCCGCCGCGGCTGGCAGTCAGCGTCGCGGTCTGCAGCGTCGCGTCGCTCCCAGCGTCCCAAAGGGTGATCGCTGGCGCGAGGTACGCTTCGCTGCCCAGACCAGTCGCCTGCTGCGGTGAGAACGGGAGTTCGCCCGTCTTGACGGCGAGCGGCACGCCCTTGGCGCCCGGACCGGGGAACGAGTAGAACGCCGGGGCGGAGAACGCCCGCGACCCGGTGGGGCCCATACACGCTGCAGGCTGGCTCGCTCCGTACCAAGCACTCGTGGCGAACGGGTCCATCAGGGCTGCCTCGTGCAACGCGGCGCCCGACCACGGGTTGAACTGCGGACCCCAAGTCGTGCCGATCGTCCCGTGCCCGGATGGTTCGCCCGCGAGATCCGACTCGCCTGCGGCTTCGCTTCCTTCCGGCGTGTAGCCGGGCTGGCCGGGTATCTCTTCGTGGGGGTACTGGCCTGCCGCGTCGTGGTAGGCCGTCGCCCAGCTCAGGCAGCCGGTGCTCAGCCGCGGTTCTTCAACGAGGTCGCCGGGGATACCGTTTTCAGTTCGCTGCCGGTTGAGCGCGGCGATCGCTTCGGGTGCGCTGAGCACGGGGAGCCGCGCGGTCGTCGGCCGCACCGCCTGAAGATGAAGTGTCGCCGGGTCGAACTGGCCGATCCGGGCACCCGCCGCGCCGGGCGTTGCCGACACGGCCGCGAGGACGACGAGAACGAGCGCGATGCGCCTGGCGCGACGGGAGGGAGCCGAGTGCATCGCCGCCGAAGATACTCGTAGCTCCTCGACCGGCGGCTTTCGGTCTGCTCGTAGGGTCGGCAAATTGGGGCAGGGGGAAACGGCCGTCCCGCAACGACATCCGTGCATGACTACAAACTCACTCACTCTCGCCGTCGTACCGGTCGCATCGATCCTTGTCACAAGCATCTTGCCGTCGCCGTCGTCGCTGTGGTGTTCGACGTCGCGCCTGGCTATCGAGGCTGGGGGCAAAAGTGGCGGCTGATATTCACCTACGTCTCACGGAACCGCCGGCGCCGACGACTCATCAAGACCCTCGACGTGCTCGAACTCGCGCTCGAACAGCCCGCTGCGGACCTGGGGAACACGGACGCGATCCGCAAGACCGTCCAAGGACTCATCGCCGTGACCCGCGACGCGGGCCGTGCCGAACTAGACGCGATCGACACTTTCTTCAAGGAGAACCCGCCGCCCAGGCGGGACTGGCAGCGGCTGCTACGACGCTCCTAGCGAGATCGGCGCGCGCCTGCGACCCGTCCGCGACGAAACGCCGCTGATCTTGATCTGGGTGGCAGATCATGACCGCGCTGTCCCATCGTGGTGCCGGCACCCTCGCGCCATCGCGCTCCCCTTGGGGAAGAGGGGAGGCGTCTGGGCCGGTGCTCTGGTCAGAATGGGTTGCTGTGCGTGTCTTTCAGACTTTGCTGACGTTCAGCGGCAACGCGCTGCCGCAGCTCGCGCTGACACGCCAGCTCGTTGAGCGCGGCCACGAGGTTCAGGTGCTGGCGCACCGCGCGGCGTGGTGTGGACTTCCTCTGAGGTGGCATGGCCGGCAGCTTTACGCATCCCGCCCCCCCGGGGCGCGTGCGCGCGCAGTTACGGCGACTTTTGAGTGGTCCAGGCCGACTGCGCTCGTCGCGTCACTCGGGGTCAACGGCGATCCACTTCCACACGCTCGGAGTAACCGCCCGGTCGCCTCAGCGCGGCTCGGGGAGGGTCCTGCTCGACGCCGAGCGCCCGCTGCGTCCACGCGACGTCGTGCCATGCGCCGAACTTCCAGCCGATCCGCCGGTAGACGCCAACCGGCTCGAAGCCCATCGCTCACGCTGGTCAGCATCGCCATCCTCTACGTGCTTTGCGGAATTTGCGCTTCGATTGTGCCGTGACCGGCCTGCGTGACGGTCTGGCATCGGCCTCGGCTACGCTCGCGGCCCGGATCCGGCAGCCCGGCGCTCTAAGATGTGCAGCGACTGTGCATAGAGTGGCCCAACAGTGTGCATTTGGCGTGCGCGACGTTTGCAAAACGTTTGCGAGAACCCTCAAAACCCTTTAGTAGAGCCAAATTTACCGGGCCGTGCCCATCGCACGACGCCGCACAGGCGGCGTCGCTGTCCGTATCGCTCCCTGCGCGTCACCCGCCCCCCGCTCGCCACTCACCGACAACCATCCCCTCCCAACAAACCACCAATGACTCTTCACCACTCCCCTCCCGTGCGCATCGCCGTCGTCGGCTCCGGTCCCGCCGGCTTCTACGCCGCCGGCCATCTGCTCAAGGAAGGCGACCTCGACGTCGACATGTTCGAGCGCCTGCCCACGCCGCACGGCCTCGTGCGCTCCGGCGTCGCGCCCGACCATCCCAAGATCAAGTCCGTCGTGCGCGTCTACGAGAAGACCGCGCTGCACCCTCGCTTCCGCTTCTTCGGAAACATCGAACTCGGGACACACATCGCGTGTGAGGAGTTGCTTCAGCGCTACCACGCCGTCGTCTACGCCACCGGCGCGCCCGCCGACCGGCCGCTCGGCATCCCCGGTGAAGCGCTCGCCGGCAGTTGGGCCGCGACCGACTTCGTCGGCTGGTACAACGGCCACCCCGACCATCGCCAGCTCGAGTTCGACCTCTCGGTGCCGCGCGCGCTTGTCATCGGCAACGGCAACGTCGCGCTCGACGTCGCCCGCATGCTCACGCTCTCGCACGCCGAGCTCTCGCTCACCGACACCGCCGACCACGCGCTCGACGTGCTCGAGCACAGCCAGATCGAGGAGGTCGTCGTCGTCGGCCGCCGCGGACCCGCCCAGGCCGCCTTCACCAACCCCGAGCTGCGCGAGCTGCGCGATCTGCAGGACGTTCAACGTGATCGTCCACGCCGACGAGCTCGAGCGCGCGCTCGCGCTCGACGATCCCCACGCCGACCCCACCGCCGAGCGCAACGTCGCCGAGCTGCGCGCCCTCGCAGAGCGCCCCCCCGCGGGCCGCCCGCGGCGGATCGTGCTGCGCTTTCTGCTCTCGCCCGTCGAGCTTCTCAACGACGGCCACGGCCGCGTCGCCGGCGTGCGCCTCGTGCGCAACGAACTCTTCGCCGATCCCGCCGGCGACGGTGCGCTGCGCGCGCGCGCCTCCAGCGAGCACGAGACGCTTGCCGCCGGTCTCGTGCTGCGCGCGATCGGCTACCGCGGCCGCCCCCTCCCGGGCGTGCCCTTCGACGAGCGCCTTGCCGTCATCCGCAACGCCGCCGGCCGCGTCCTCGACGACGATGGCCAGCCGCGCCGCGGCGAGTACGCCGTCGGCTGGATCAAGCGCGGCCCCACCGGCGTCATCGGCACCAACAAGAAGGACGCCCAGGAGACCGTCAACGCCATCCTCGCCGACCTCCGCGACAGCCAGCTCCCCGACCCGCCCCACCCCGACGCCGCCGACCTCGAGCGTCTGCTGCACGAGCGCCAGCCCCAGCTCGTCAGCTACGAGGGCTGGCTCTCCATCGACCGCCACGAGCGCCTCCTCGGCGAGGCCCTCGATCGTCCGCGCGTCAAGCTCACCACGATCGACGAGATGCTCGCCGTCGCCGCCGAAGAGACCCCTGCGGTTCCGTCTTAAGCGAAGGATTCTCTTAGCTCAAATCAGACATATGTCGATTAGATTCGACATAGATGAAATGCTGCACTAGATTGGCCGTTACGGATGGTACGTGTCGTAAACACGTGCCATATATACAGTCAAATGGGGAGAACCATGCGCTCATACCTTCATTGGTGCGATGCCGCGCATCCCCGACAGCGCCGCCACGCAACGGCAACGCTGTCGGGACTGTTCGCGCTGCTCGCCCTCGCCCTCGTCACTGCCACCGCCACCGCCACCGCCGCGCCTGTCTCGACACGCCCAAGCCAGGGCACCGCCGCGCCTCACCTCGCCACGCCGCAGGTCCAAGCGGCAGTCGTCCAACTGCCCGTCACCAGCCTCTCCACCTCGGGCCTGCTCTCCACGCTGCCGCTCGGCGGCCTTCTCGGCCTCACGCCCGAAGAAGTCCTCTCCGAGTTCTCCCCCGATGAGTTGTCCGCCTTCCTCGGCCACCTCACCGAAACCGTCACGCCAACCCAGATCCAAAAGCTCCTCGCGAGCCTCGCCGGTGACAATCTCAGCGGCGAAGAAGCCACCGCGCTGAGCGCCATCGTCGGCGCTCTCACCCAGGGCCTCTCAAGCGAACAGCTCGCCCAGCTGCGCACCGACCTCGCCTCGCTGCCTACCGGACTCAGCGCCGGCGAACTGGCCGCACTCGACCCCGCACAGCTCGCGACGGTCCTCGACGGGCTCTTCGCCACGGCCTCGCCCACCGAACTCACCCCCGTCGTCAGCCAGCTCCTGGGTGGGCTCACCTGGGGCACCGGCACAACCGAATCGCTCGCCGAAGGCCTCGGCGTGCCCGTCGCGACGCTCGCCTCCGTCCTCGGCGAAGCCGGCGCGAGCGGCTTCTCCGGCCTACCCGTAGTCACCAGCGAACTCGGCTCCACCGGTCAGGTCGTAGGCCTCGTCGACCGCACGCGCGGGCTCGCGCTCGGCCTGCTCGCGCCCGAAGAAGCGCAGGGCGAAGGCGAAGGCGGCGAAGAAGCGCACGGCGGCGCCGGCGAAGGCTCCGGCACGGGCGAAGGTGGCTCTGGCGCGGGCGAAGGCGAAGGCTCAGCGGGCAACGGCTCGGGCTCCGGCTCCGCGCCCGGCGGCTCCGGTGCGGGCGGTTCCGGTTCCGGTTCCGGTGGCAACGGTGGCTCCGGCGGCAGCGGTCTTCCCGGGAGTGGCCTGACCGTCACGATCACGCTACCCCCGACGCCCACGCCGGCGTCCGCCGGTGCCACCGCCAGCGCCGCCGCCCCGAAGACCACCCAGATCAAGGTCCTCAGCCATCGCGTGCGCGGCCGCGTCGCCACGATCGTCCTCCAGGCACCCTCCGCCGGCACGCTCGTGCTGAGCGGGCCCGGAGTCAGAACCACCACCGCGAAGCTCCGCAGCGGCGGGCGCGTAACGCTGACGGCCTCGCTCTCCCAGGCCCGCATCGCTTCGCTGCGGCGCACCCGTCATCACCTGCGCGTAGTCCTGAAAGCCGCCTTCAAGCCCACCGCTGGGTCGAGTTCGTCGGCCACGGCCACGGTCACCTTCGCTTAGACCGGCCGCCCGACAAAGCCCCGGGGGCCGGGATCGCCAACGATCCCGGCCCACCAGGGCTCACATGCGCCAGACACATTCGGCCCTCTGGGCCTCTACATGTGCCAGACTTCTCCCCGCGCGCGCCGCTAGCTCATCGGGTAGAGCACCGGACTTTTAATCCGGCGGGCAGGGTTCGAGTCCCTGGCGGCGCATTTTCGGGGAGTGTTTGGTCGTTGTTGGAACCGTAGGGCGCGTACCCACGGAGCTTCTGCCACGCGAGGCACGTCGTCGGCTTGATGGAGCCTCAGAGAGCCTGTATTCGCAGCGCCCAGCCGCGCTGCCTGCAGACACGCGTCTGCCTGATAGCTTGCAGGCTGTGGCCCACCATAAGCGAGGTCGCCCCAAGCAACGCCGCGCCGGCTGCCTACTCTGCAAGCCACAGAAGCTGCCATCGCTAAAGAAGGCAGAGCGCAGGCGCGACCGTCGCGACGCGCTCCTTCACGAGGAGGTTGTCCCGTTCGCCGTAGAAGTTTCTGGTGGCGGCTGGTGTGATGGTTACACGGTGGCGGGTGTGAGGGCCTCTTCGTGGGTGGTGGTGTGAATGGGCGCGCGGCGGGTGGCGAGGTCGCGTTCGACGGCGACGGCGAGCTTCGCGAGGTCTGTGTAGCCGACGACCTTGCGGAACTGGGTCTCGGCCTCGAGCATCCCGGCGGCGGTCCAGCGCAGACACATATCGCCGGACT
Source organism: uncultured Solirubrobacterales bacterium (assembly GCA_963715515.1). Taxonomy (GTDB): domain Bacteria; phylum Actinomycetota; class Thermoleophilia; order Solirubrobacterales; family Solirubrobacteraceae; genus Palsa-744. The sequence continues at coordinate 1,626,893 of OY970249.1, read as the reverse complement.
GCCAGCGCTTGACGTTGCGGGAGGTGCGGCGGATGATCTCGATCATCGACTCGATCGGGTTCGTCGAGGCCAGGGTCGTCTTCAGCCGTCCGCGGATTCCCAGGCGTGTGAGCGTCAGGGTCTCCTCCAGGCCCTCGTTCAGGGACGCGGCCGCTCCGGGATGTGAACGCTCCAGCTCGCCGGCGAGGGCCTGCAGACCTTCCAGCGCGAGCGTGTGGTTATCGCTCGCCCATGCGCGCCGCAGGCGCGCCTTTACTGCGGGGCGGTCACGCTCGGGGAGGTGCTCCAGCACATTTCTTTCCTTGTGACGGATACAGCGTTGCACCGGGACTGGGCCGAAGACCTCATCGACGGCTGACCGGAGCGCCTTTGACCCGTCCAAGACGACGAGGATGCCCTGCTCGACGTCAAGGCCCCGGGCGACGAGGTCGGCGAGGAGATGCGCTGTGACGGTCTTGTTCTCCGTGGAGCCATCCCACAAACCAAGCGGAAGCTTCACGCCGTCGGTGCTGACGCCGAGCGCGACAATGCAGCAGCGCCCCTTCATCTCGATCCCGTCGACCATCAACGCCGCGAGGCGCACGTCTGCGAGGTCTCGGCTCATCAGGGCGTCCAGGTGCTCACGGGTGCGGCCGATGAACTCGCGGCTGACCGCTGACTTCGACGCCGAGCGCTCACTCACGGTCACTTTCTCACCTACCGGCTCACGAGTTCGTGAGAAGCGCCGGGTGCTGACCCCTGCGAGCATCTGCTCCAACACCACCCGCGTCAAGGGGTCACGGTCAGCGAAATACTCATACGTCGCCAGCGGCACCTCCTGCTCGCCATCGGCGCTCCTGGCACGCGGACGCTTCACCGCGACCCGCCGCCCACCAAGGGTGACCTCGCCGTCCTCGTGGCCATGACGGACCGCGGTGCGCTCTGAGATCCGGGCGTGCTTCGTACCGACGACCTCATCGAGCTCGGCCTCCATCATCTCGCCCAGCACCCCGAGGCCGACACCCACGCTGAGCGCCAACAGCCCCTCCTTCGCCGCACCGGCCAGCTCCCCCAACGCATCCTGCACATTCGCTGGAAGCCCCAGCAAAGCGCTCCCGACCTGCTCCTGCTCTACGGTCTTCATGGCGGTCCCTTCGTCTCGGTGGATGACTTCGCACTCGCCACAGTCCCAACGGGACCGGACGAGGCGGAAGGACCGCCACCTACAAACTTCTACGAGCTACGGGACAACCTCTTCACGAGTTCCGCGCCACGCAGGAGCGGGCTCAGTAACCGCAACGAAGCATCTCCGACAAGCGCTAGCCTATTGAGCATGGCCAAGCCACGGCACACTCAGATCGGCTCAGATACCTCGCTCAAGAAGGTCGCGCGAACCCAGGCTGTCACCGACCGTGCGGGGACGCTTCGGCCTGCCACGCGGAGCCTACGTGACGTACTCGCCGAACGAGGTCCTCTGACCGGACCCGTAACTGACGCCGGCACACAGGCGCTTCTCGCAGTGCGCGGCGAGCGGCACGATGGCGGGCATGGCAGCTACTGAACCGCCCGCACCGCCCCCGGCCATCCTTTACGTCGACACCTCCGCGCTGCTCAAACTGCTCGTGCGCGAGGCAGAGTCGGCTGCTATCGAGCGCGAGCTTCTGACGTGGAGGGAACTCGCGACCAGCATCGTCGCGGAGGTCGAGTTGCCGCGCGCTGTGGCGCGCGCCCGTGAGGAGCGGCCTGACGCGGTGATCGATGGCAGCGTGGTGCTGCAAGGTGTGCTCTCTGCGGCCGCGATCATCCCGCTCAACGAGGCTGTCGTCGCTGCAGCGCGCAAGGTGAAGCCGGTACATGTCGGCGCGCTTGACGCCATCCACATTGCCAGCGCGCTCAGTCTCGGAAGGCACCTTGCAGGCGTGGTGACATACGACAAGCGCATGCAGGATGCCCTCAAGCCTCTCCGGGTCAGCGTGATCGCGCCCGAGGAACCGACGCGGGACGCGCCAACAGGCGACGCGTCACCGTCGATCGCGCGCGACGGCGAGGCCGCCGAGTAGCCGTAGGACAATCAACGGTCCTTTCCGAGTTGCCTCAGTAGCTCCCGCCGCTGCCTGCGCCCCATTGGCTCCAGTAGGACCCGCACCAGACCCTCAACCGGCGCCTGAGGGTTTCTTTGGCGTCCCAGTCGTGGCATCTCGGGAGCCATTTGGGTGTCGTCGGAACCCGCGGAACACGCTTCAACCGGGCGCGAGTTCTGTCGCCTAACTCCGGCGACGCAAACTGAGGCAAGGATCAGCCGACGAGCGCCGGCGCCAGATCTGCCGCCGGCACGCGACTGGGGTCGTCAATCTCTGGGCTCGCCGTTAGGCCTGGCAGTCCCGCCGGTCGCACCGATGACTATCGTTGGGCCATGACCGACACAGAGGATTTGCTCAACCTGGCCGCAGACGCCGACTATTGGGGACTTTGCCATCCGACTGGGGGAAGGCGCCGAACCAGATGAGTGCGCACCGAACATCTCGGCGCGATTCTTCAACACAATCGTGCACTTCATCGCCCCGACAGACGACAAGCCGGCCTGGCGACTCGCTGAACAGCGCCTGGACGCCAAACAGCCCAACCGCATGCGTACCGTTGGTGAGGTGCGAACAGCGCAAGTGATCGACGTGGTGCCTGGGAGCCTGGAGCGCTGGGTGCTACGCGCAACACAAGAGATCGCGGACTCGCTGCTGTCGGCGGACGAGTGGGCCGAAGATTCCGAGAAGGCGACACACTTGCACAACCATGGTCTGCGGCTTAGCTCTGAGTGCGAGCAGGCTGAAGCTCACAGCCGTCGATGGCAGGAGCGTTTTGACGGCCAGTACGGTGAAATCGTCATCTACGAGCTGCGAAGCGACGAGCCAATCGTTTACGAGAGAACCGAAGAGGACGGGCGTCCAGCTCTCCTAATGGGCAATGCCGGCGAAAACGCGCACGTGATTCTCGTGGCGCTGACGCCAACCACCCGTGGCGACGCTCATCTCCTGGTCACGTCGAGGAATACGGACGGCGAATATCCGTTCACGAGGTGCTCGTCTATATCGGAGACGAGCACCATGATTGGGTGATCGAACAGACCGCACTAGCGCTCGGCGACACCCTCGCAGCATTGCGCGAGGTCCAGGACGGCGCACTCGGCGGCCGTGCTCAAGCGCTAGCCGAATTGACCCGACTCGCGGACCACGCTCGTTCCTTATCCGAGGGCCTCCAAAAGCCGCTTGCATGATCCAGGCCAGTCGGCAGGCGCTCGGCACTGAAAGACGCTCAAGATCTCACGGCGAGCGCAGTCGTGGCATCCTGCCTCGGGGACTCCCCGTGTACCAGCTATGCGGTACACTTCGCAGGATGCCACCGACGAAGCCCCGCATCCAGGTTACTCTCGACCCCGAGCTGGAGGCTGCCGTATCGGAGCTGGGTGGGACCAAGCCCCGGTCACGCGCCGTGCACGATCTCGCCCTGCGCGGAGCACAGGCAATCCGCGCAGAACAGCACCGGCACCAGGAAGCGCTCGAATTCTTGCGCCGGCTCGACTTGGGCGAGGATGACCGCTTCGACTTCTCGGTGTCTGAGCAGCTCCATGCCGCGCGCCGCTGAGCCATACGGCTCTGGCTCGCCGCTGGTATTTGACACGTCTGCGTGGAATCGTCGCACCGATCCCACGATCCTGCCCAGGTGGGCGGCTACCCGCGACGCCGGTCTGCTGGCCGTGTGCCCGGTGGTGGCACTGGAGCTCTTGGCCTCCGCACGCGACGAGGAGGCGTTCCGCGACCTTGATCGCGCCCTCCAGGCGCTCACGCAGGCCCCTGTGACACGCAGCGCCGGAGACGCCGCCATCGGCGCCTCACGCGATCTGCGGGGCGAGCGGCGCATACCCGCGGCCGACTACCTGATCGCCACCGCAGCCGCCGGCCGCGGTGCGGCGGTGCTGCACTACGACCACCACTTCGACCCCCTCTGCCGGGTACTGGGGATCGAGAGTGTTTGGGTTGCAAGACCTGGGGCGATTGATTGACCTACTCGCGCCTGGCGTCACTCAGCAGACTCAGCACCTTCTGCCGCTGACGGCGCCCCATCGGCTCCAGCAGCACCCTCATCAAAGCCTCGACCTGCCCTTGACGGTTTCTTTTGGCGTCCCAGTCGCCGCATTTTCAGGGGTAATCGCACCTGATCGAGACCCCCGAGCCTGGCGATGCCGCCATGGCTAATCACGATCCGCTCAACCAAGAACTTGGGATCGCCGACCAGCGGGTGGAGAGCTGGTTGGTGCCCTTCAGTTGGACAATCCCGACTGGCTACCTCAGCGAGAGCGCCTAATCAACCGACTTTGGTGCCCACATCTAGCTTCCTAGCAAACCCAGCACGTCTCGCCGCCGCCTGCGGCCCACCGGCTCCAACAGCGCTCTGACTAAACCGTCAACCTGGTCCCAAGGGTTTCTTTGAGACCCCACCTGCCGCATTTTCGGGGGCCGATCGCGCCTTACTGAAACCAAGCCCGCAGCTCGGGGCGGTCGTCTAGAGCCAAACCCACGCGGTCAGGCCGCGATCTCGACCTGCGGCGGAGGGAGCATCCGCAGGAACTCCGCCGGCAGCCGCTGGCTCGCCTGCCAGAACTCAAGACCAACGACCTCGCCTGTCAGCGGGTCGAGTTCCCGCAGCCCCGAATCCGTCTCCTCACCCACAGCGGTGCTCGGGTCATAGCCCTCGAAGCGAACCCAGGCGATGTCCGCCTCGGCGTCGTAGTGCCCTTCGATCCGCATACCCATAGGCTAGCGCCGCCAGACCGTAACCACCCGAGCGGTCAACGGATCATCGCCATCGGGGTGCTCGTAGACGACCACAAGGCGCCCGCCCATGACTAGCCAGCCAGCCTTCCCGGCGTTGCGCCGCCGTTGACGGTGCCCGCTGAGCACCGCGGCCTCAACATCGCTGCGAGCGAACCCGAGTTGTCGCGCCTTGTCGAGCGCGTGGAGCGTCCAGCTCACGAAGACCGGATCTGTGGGCACGACGCCGCAAGCTACCGACGACCACCGACCCCTCCACGACAGCACCAGGCGCGGCCATCCGCAGGAACTCCGCCAGCAGCCCGCTGGCTCACCTGCCAGAACCCCAGCCCACGATCTCGCCCGTCGTCGAGCTCCCGCAGCCCCGGGCCAGAGCCATGATGCCGTTGGTTAGGCTAGTCTTGCCTGTCGGACAATCGGTGGTCGCGGGGGATATAACCCGTATGTGGCCTTCGGCGTGTAATTGAGATACGACTAGGAGGGTTGCGATGAGGTGGTTAAGGAGTTCCGTTTCGCTGCGAGCCGCACGGCTGGCGCCGGTCCTAGCGATGCTGCTCGGCGCTACGAGCATGGCGACGGCTCAGCCCACCTCGGCCGCACCGTCTGACGTCTTCGCTTGGGGCGACAACGTTCAGGGGCAGCTGGGCAATGGGACCACCACCCAGAGCTACGTGCCGGTGACGGTAGTCGGACTGACTGGGGCCAAGACCGTCTCGGGCGGCGCCGACTTCAGCGTGGCCCTGCTGAGCAACGGCACGGTCATGGCCTGGGGCGAAAACGGATTCGGGCAGTTGGGCAACAGCACCACCACCAGCAGCGACGTGCCGGTCGCCGTAAGCGGCCTGAGCGAAGTCACGGCCATCGCGGCAGGCGGCAACCATAGCCTGGCCCTGCTGAGCAACGGCACGGTCATGGCCTGGGGCTATAACGCCTTTGGGCAGTTGGGCAACAGCACCACCACCAGCAGCGACGTGCCGGTCGCCGTAAGCGGCCTGAGCGAAGTCACGGCCGTCGCGGCCAGCTACAACTCCAGCTTTGCCCTGCTGCGCAACGGCACTGTCATGGCCTGGGGACTCAATGAATCTGGGAGTCTGGGCAACGGCACGACCATTGAAAGCGCGAATCCGACGCCTGCACCGGTGAGCGGGCTGAGCGAAGTCACGGCCATCGCGGCCGGGCTGGGCGGCGATGGCATGGCCCTGTTGAGAAATGGGACGGTCATGGACTGGGGCTACGGCGGACAGGGGCAGCTGGGCAGCGGCACCGAAACCAGCAGCGACGTGCCGGTCGCTGTCAGCGGACTGAGCGGAGTCGTGGCCTTGCCAAATGGCGGGGAGAGCATGGCGCTGCTGAGCAACAGCACGGTCGTGGATTGGGGCCTCGGCTCCAATGGGCGTCTGGGCAACGGCACCGAAGGTGAAAGCAGCGACGTGCCGGTCACGGTAAGCGGTCTGACTGGGACCATAGCCATCGCGGGCGGTTTCGAACACCGTCTTGCCCTGCTGAGCAACGGCACGGTCATGGCCTGGGGCGCCGGCGGCAGTGGGCAGCTGGGCAGCGGCACCGAAACCAGCAGCGACGTGCCGGTTGCGGTCAGCGGCCTGACCGGGGCCACGGCGATCGCGGGCGGGCAGTACTTCAGCCTGGCTACCGTGGGCACGTCGACCACACCGCCTCCGACGGTCACCAGGGTGACCCCAGATCACGGTCCGAGCGCTGGCGGGACGTCAGTGAGAATCGAGGGCACCAATCTCACCGGAGCCACGGCGGTCGACTTCGGCTCGACCGCCGCCACCAGCTTCAAGGTGAACTCAGCCACCTCGATCACCGCGGTCTCCCCGGCCGGGACCGCCAGAGCGGTTTACGTGACAGTGACGACCCCTGGAGGCACCAGCGCCGTCACCCGACACGACCGCTACCGGTATCGCCCACGCCACTAACCCGTCGGCATCCTCAGCAGCACCGGCATCAGCCATGACGAGATCGCAGCACCAGCACCTTTGCGCGACTTTGGAGCTCGGCATGGGTTTGAGCTGGCGGAATCTGCTGTGCGAAGCTGGGGGTCGCCGATGGATGCGGGTGTGAGGACTGTTGTCGCCGGGCTGTCGATGCTTGCGAGCCTTGTCGCGCTGCTCGCGGGGGGGTGCAGGTGCGACCGCGACGGTCGAATGGGTGCCACCGCGCCTGGTTGACGCCACCGCGCCGTTCGGGCATGCGCCGCGCTTCACGGACGTGGCCTGTCCGTCGGTGTCCTTCTGCGCTGGTGTCGGCTACCGCGGCGAAGTTGCCGTGTCGAGCGATCCGGCCGCGGGCATGCCGATCTGGTCGGCCGCGCGCTTGTTTGGATACGGCCTGGAAACGGTGTCCTGCCCCGGGGCCGGGGCGTGCATCGTGGTGGGGCCCTCCGCCATGATCTGGACGACAAGCGAGGCCATGGCCTCCTGGCGCTCGACGTCGCTCGCCCAGGGCGCCGACCAGCCCACGCTCAGCGACGTGTCTTGTGCCTCGGTCCGCATGTGCGATCACCGCGATCTCATACTCGGGCTCGGCACGCACAGCACAGGCGCTGGTCTCGGTCGACCCGTTCAGCGCCACGCCTCACTGGGTGGCAGCGCCCATCTCGGACCCGGTCTTCTACCCGAGCAAGATCCAGTGTCCTACCGAGCAGCGCTGTATAGCCACCGACGGGAGCACCACGATGATCCTCTCGGTCGACAGCGCGGGCCACGGGACGTGGAGCCCGGGCTCCGGGTGGCCGGGGGGTGCCGAAGCGTCTCTGACGGGCTGGTCATGCCCGACCGCGTCGTTCTGTCTCGCAGTCGACAGCGAGGGGAACGCGACGGCCTGGCGTTACTCCGAATCGTCGGGGACCTTCAGCTTCACGCAGACGAAGGTTGACCCGCTACGACTCACCAGCGTGTCCTGCGCGTCGGAATCGTTCTGCCTCGCCGTCGACAGCGGCGGCAACGTCATCAGCTCGAGCGACCCGGCGGATGCCACCACGCCGACGTGGTCAGCGCCCCTCGCCGTCGATCCTGAGGCCGGCAGCGTGCTTCCCGGCGGAGGGCTGGTGCTCTCCGAAGGCCTCGAAGCCAGCAACAGCGGACAATCGCTGACAGTCGCGTGCCCAGGCGCTGAACGATGCGTGGCCCTCGACACCTACGGCAACGAGCTGATCGGCGCACCGCCGATCGCGCAGCCCGCAGGCTGGCGCCGCGCGACGGCGCTCGCCCCGCAAAACGGAATCGAAGCGATCGCGTGCCCCAGGGCGCACCTGTGCGCGGCGATCGACGACGCTTCGCGTGTTATCAGCTCGCGGACGCCGGGATCGGGCTCTTCGAGCTGGGGAGCGGCGGCTATCCCGAGCCTCGCCGACAGCTACGCCCCGTGGGGTCTTGCCTGTTCGGGCCGTCCGCTGTGCGTCGCCTGGGATCGCTCATACAAGTGCTGCCACGCACAGACTCAGCAGATGGTCGCGTCGGTCCATCCCGACGGAGGCGGCTCATCGTGGCGGCCGATCGACGGGGGAGCCTTCTTCGGCGGCCTGCTGGAAAGCGAAGCGACATCGTGCCCGTGGCGTGGCATCTGCCTCATCTTCCACAGCTACCGAGGCCTGCCGCCCGGAGTCGTCGTAGTCGAAACCGGCTCGCGCCGCCGCCATCGGCCGCAGCAGTTCATCCCGCTCTACGGCGACACGGCGTGCCCGGCCGTCCGGCTGTGCTTGTCGGTCGCGATCGACGGCGAAGAGCGCGCCGCGGGGAAGACTGGGCTGGTCCAGATCAGCACAGCGCCCGCGTCGGGGCGCTGGAAGGCACGGCGTGTCGGCTCGCGGCCGCTCGGCGGGATCAGCTGTCCGAGCACCCAACTGTGCTTTGCGTTCGACGACAAAGGCAACGTGCTGTGGTCTAAGCACCCGCGCCGGGGCGCATGGAGGAAAGCCCGCGCGGCGGCGGCGCCACTCACCGATCTTGACTGCCCGTCGGCCGGTCTGTGCGTGGGAATCGACAGCTCCAACGAAGTCGTGTGGAGCACGTCGCCGCTGGGCGGCGCCTCCGCCTGGAAGTCGGAGCTGCTCGAGCGGGACGGCTCGCTTTCGTCGGTGGCGTGTCCCTCGCCGCGCGCCTGCCTCGTCGCGGACACCGCGGGCCGCCTCGCGCTCGGCGTCACACGCGGCCGCTAGCGGCCGCCCCGAGCCCCTGCCCAACCACCTTCAGACCAGCTGCTGCTGAGTCGCTGCTCTGCATCTCACCACGAGCCAATCGCCGTCCACCAACGCGAAAAGCAGAAATGGGTCGTTTGCTGTCGCACGGCATACCTTCATGCATCCAGTAGTGCGAGCACCTTCTGCCGCTGCCTCCGTCCCACAGGCTCTAGCAGCAGCCGCACCAGAGCCTCGACCTGTTCTTGATGGTTTCTTTGGGACCCCACTTGCCGCACCAGGACGCGAACTCGGTTGCAGCCGACTCCCGCCTCAGCTATGGCCGGTAGCGCGCGTACTCGTTGATGGTCTGGTGCCGATGATAGGTACAAGACCATGCGGCAAGGACTCCTCCAGTGCGGTCCGGCACCAGCAGAGCGGGATGACCACACCCATGGATGTAGCGACCGCCGATCGAGATGCGCTGAGCCTTCGAGAAATGCAGCCCGTCGTCGCTTGTCGCCGCCATGATCATGGCGTTGGGCGAGCCTTGCTCGACAGCCCAGGAGGCGATCACCTGACCACGCGTCGTCATCACGGCGAGCGGTTCAGATTCCGTCTCCCCATATCCGCCGTCCCAAATGGGATGGGAGGTACTGAGCGGATGACCGGCATACCCCCCTGCGACCAGGATCTCCCCGAGACGATCTCGCTGCCACACGACGGTGATGCGCCCGGTCGGCCCGATAACGAGCCGGGAACTGGTCAATGGGAATTCTCCTTCGCCTATGAACTGCGAGGCACTGAACGGCTTTCCGGCCCGACGCGAGGCTACGTAGATGTCTTCCCCAAGACCCGTCATACCTGCATTGGTCACGCTCCACAGCGCAACCTGGTCGCCGCGAGCGTCAGAGACAATGTTCGCTTCGGACACCCCAAGAGCGCTTGTCATGTGAGCGGGCCAGGGGGTCAATACAGGCTCACCAAAGACTCCCGTCCGCGACGTCACATCACTGTCAACGGCGACGAGTTCGAACTCCGATGCGCCCTGTCCTGTGCCGCCGGCACTCAGCGACCACGAGGCCAAGAACCCCGCGGTCGGGCTGGGCAGCACCTCCATGCCGTTGGGTACATGACCATCTGCGATCTGGATTTCCTGCGTTCCCAGCAGGTGTCCGGACCGGGTGCGCGCGACGTCTACTACCCCGTCCGAGCTGGCCCAAAGCACGACAGCAGTCCCGGAGGAGCCAATCGCCATACTCGGCCCCCCATGCGTGTCACCTGCCAATTCGATCGCCCGCCCAATGGGATGACCCGGCCGCCAGCCAGCAATCGCAGCACCGTTCGGGGGAACCTTGTCTTCCGGATCAGGGGGTGGACGGTAGTCGAGCAACAGGTCTCCCATACCGCTCGCGTTGACGGCCATTTCATCGACCCCAGTGACCTGCTGGCCGGGAATACGTGGCAGTGCCTGAACGTCCGCGAATCGATAGTCGCGTGTCAGACGCGCAATGAAAGGGGCGACGAAGGGGAAGGACGCCTCACCTCCGACCGCTACCCACGGCGTATCGTGGGAGTCAAACACCACGTGCTGAACGGTCGGACCGTGAACTGCGACGGTCTGCTCCCAACCGGCCGAAGCCATTTCGGGCGCCGCCTCCAAGCCTCCACACGCCGCCACAAGCGCCATCAGCCAGAGAGCAGCCACCCGCCTGGCGGCTTGCTTGTCTATGCCTTGACGGTGAACGTACTTGGATCTCACGACGCCGGCACCCAATGGACACTCATCGAACGACACACCGCACCGCATTTCCGCGTCCCCCTCTCGAATTTGCTCACTCTCGTGAACAGGAGTCCCCACGAGTAGTTGCGGATCAGCAGCCCTTGCTCGGTGCCTGGAGGTAGATGACGCAGTCCGTGGCTGACTTCTCAGTGATGTCGGCGATGGCTGTCACGAGCGCCGGTATGCCGGCCGGTCGGCGGGAGAACCGAGAGGAGAGCGCGATCAGGATGCCGTGGTGGTGTTGGCCAGCGAGCAGGTGCTCGGCGGATATGCGCGTGAAGTCAGCGACGTTCTCTGTGAGCAGCGCAGACCCCTCGGCGATCGCCGCCGCGAAGACCTCCGGATCGGAGCTGCCCGCCAATCCGAGCCCGATGACAGTCGCCGCCTGTATGCCAGCCCCTTGCAGTGCATCGGCGTGGAGGGCCGAGTACATCTCGTCGAGCAGTAGCTTCAATGCTGCTCGACGGCCAAGGTTTCGCGCCGGTGAAGCTCGATGCGGGCGGCGATCTCATCGGGGTATGTGGCGCGGTAGCGCAGTGCCGCGTCCAGCTGGGAGCGCGTGAGCGCCGAATCCTCGATGAGCGCCGCCAGGGGATCGGGCTCCTCGGCGAGATCCTCGACCCACATCGCGACCTCCCAGACATCGGGACCGCCGAGCAATCCCGCCCGGCGCCCGGTCGGGCCGTCGCGGAACACGATCAGAGGATGCTCCTCACGACGAGCGCCTTCCTCGGCATAGCGACGCAGCCGATCCGAAAGTGTCTCACCGGCGGCGCGCGCTCGTAGGCGAAGACGCTCAGCCAGAGCATCGTCAAGACGTACCGACACGTTGACCGACATGTATGCAGCGTAGCACAACGTCCACAAGATCGGGACCGTAGCGGATTGTCTGCGCTATACGCCTTATGATCTGGGGCTATGACTCAAGGTCCGCCGCCGGATGCCATTCCAGCGCGACTCCAGATGAGGGCTCACGAAGACGAACTTCGACGTGATTTCATCCGAGGGCCTGGCGCAGGCATGGCAGAGTAGGCTAGTTTCAATCTGCACATCGCCCTACGGCTCGCCACCGAGAATTGTTGGCCAGCAAATGACGACTACCACGATAGGGCGATCGGGCTCCTAGCGATCCGACTTCTGCACGCTATTCGTGGAGCGCTGGCAGTGTTTGGGTCGGGATACGAAGTCGAGGGGCGGGCAATGGTGCGGCTCGCAATTGAGGCGCAAGCACGGTTGATCGAGGTCTTTCTCGACCCGTCGCCGCCCGATAGCGGCCGCCGATGGATGGAAGGCAAGCCTCGCACCGGAATCGGCGAGGTTCTCCGTCAAAGTCACGAGGGAGTCGATCTAACCAGCCTAAACCACTTTTATCATCGGCTGTCACGTGATGCCCACGCTGATGTCCGCGGACTGCTCGAAGTGTTTCGTCAGCCGTGGGATGGGCTGGATGAGGCTCAGGCGGTCAACGCTGTTTCGTTTGGACCGCAGGCTTCGAGTAACGAGCATATATTGCTCTGGCTGTGTGCGTCGGCCGCAGCTCAGGCGACGATCATTCTCATTGCATTGGCCGAAATAGAGCATCCCTCCCAGGATGCTCTATTTAGATTTCTCGCGATTGTAGATGCACACAGTCCGAGCCCGGAGACACTGGAGCGTGATGGCTTGCCCGAGACGAATCTCCACGAGCGCCTCAACGACATATTTAGGGAGGCGAGTCAACAGCTGTGAGAAGCAGCCCACAAGCACCAAGCCGTGTCAACTCCTGAGCCATGCGCGAGGCCACGATCTGCGCGAGCTTCGGAGGCACGGCGTTGCCGAGCTGCAGCTGTTGATCGCGGCGCCCCCCGCACACCACGAACTCGTCCGGGAAGCTCATCAGTCGCTTCAACTCGGCAACTCGCAGTCGCCGGTTATCCCAGTGAAATGGACCTACCCACGGGCCAGGCTGACCCTGAATCGTCGACGCCGGACGATCGGGATGCAGCTTCAACAGGAACGTCCAGTACCGCTTCCTCCACTCGAAACGTGGCTCGGGGTGACCTCGATGTGCAGTCCAGAACAGATAATTCTCACCCGGCGGTACCGCGCACAGCTCCTCCTCGAACGTGCCGCGCACAACCTCCTCGGGCTCCGGCGGGTTGTTCGCGTCGTTGAGTCCCTCAAACGCCTGTCCCGCAGCTACATGTGGCGACAGCATGCCGTTGTAGCTTGTGCGCGTCTCATGGGGTCCGGAGTGGGTCGGCGCTGGCCAGGGAAACCTGTAGGAGGCCGGTGAAACATCAAGCACATCCTCGCGCAGTCCAACGCAAAGCAAACGCTGCCGAAGCTGCGGAATGCCATAGTCCGCGGCTAACAGCACGTCCATGTCGAACGAATACCCAGCTGCTTCGACGCCACCGATAAACCGCTCCAGTACAGGGCGATTCTGGTTGCGATAGCCCAGTGCGAAGACGTTCTCCATGAGAAAGGCCTTCGGTCGAATCGCCCGAAGCGCTTCGACGTAGTTGTCGAGCAATGATGCCTTCGGATCTTCTCCAGCCCGCTTGTATGCCAGCCAGTAGCCGCTCTTCGAGAAGGGCGTGCACGGGGGGCTGCCGTGCAGCAGGTCCGCCTCTCCGACCTCCAGTCCCGCCGCGCCGAGCAGCTGCTCATAGTCGAGCGTCACGATGTCCGAGAAGACGCAATCCTCAGCCAGCCGCGGGAAGAAAAGCTCCCGGTTCGCCCTGAGCGTGTCCTGCGCACGCTCGCTCAGCTCCACCGCCGAGCACGTCATGAAGCCGGCTGCCTCGCAGCCGATGTCGAGACCTCCCGCACCCGTGAACAGACTCACGCCGTACATATGTTCGTAAACCTACGATGTCGAGGTGACGGCCAGCGGCGCCGCGCTCCCTTCGGCGAGCAGCAGGAGCAGCGACTCAGCTGCCGCCCGGAGAAGGCGCGATCTCGCCGCGCCCCGCCTGCTGGAGATCGGCGGGCAGCGGCGCCCCGGCCTCGCGCGCGAGCACCGTCAGGCCTGTGCGCCAGCGGATGATCGCCGCACGCTGCTCCGCCTGCGTGTTCGGCAAATCCGCGAACTCGCCCTCCGCGAGACCGACGACGAGCGCACTCAGGTAGGCATCCTCAAGCACATACGTATTGGCGTAGCCTGCATTCAGAGCGCGCAGTTGGCTACTCGGCGCATCGATCGCCGCGACGTCTACCGTATAAGCCGCAAACCGCTGCTCCAGCCGGCCCATCCTTCGCGCCGCCTCCTCCGGCCGTATGCGCCGCTCGTGAAATGCCTCGAGGATTGGATCGGCGCCTTCGAGCAGCGCATTGACAGCCAGCCTGATCGGCTCTACCTCACCCAGATAACGCTCAATCGCCGCCCGCTGCATACGCTGCCGCCCGGCCGCCGACTCCGTGTGGCTCGCGCATCCGCACAGCGCCACCACACACAGGGAGGCAGCAACCAGCAGCGCCACGCCGCGCTGTCTCACACCGCGGCGAGCGCACAGCGCACTGCTCGGGTCGGGCTCAGCTCGGCTCGGCTCGGCTCGGCTCGGCTCAGTAGCCGTAGCCAGGCGCCGCCGGCGTGCTCGGTGTCGTGGGCGTCATCGGTGCCGTTGGGCTCGCGCTGCCGCTCGCAGTAGACACGACATGCCAGGTCCCGCCGAAACTGTGAATGCTCTGTCCATTCGCCTGGCCCTTGGCGTGGTCGCCCGAGTAGCGGTACAGCGGCAGCCCACCGAGCGCCACCTGCAACATCCCGTTGCTGCGGCGCAGGATCGTGAGGCGCCCATGCACACCCGCTCCGGCCTTGAGCTTGGTCTTGCTCGAGCTCACCGTCAGCGGCGGCCAGAACTTCAGACATTCGCTGCTCCCGCACAGAAGATGACGTGTGGTCTCGGGGCTCAGGGCATACAGCGTGCGGCCCTGCGCATCGACCGCAACCTCCTTGCCGAGCTTTGCGTTCGCAGCCGACATGACCGTGGCGGCACCGCCAGAAGCGAGCGCCAGCGCCGCGAGCGCCGCCGCAAATGCCAGCGTCACCGCCGCCACCCCCACCGCGAGACCCGACGTGCGTCGATGTCGCGGCGATCGCACCGTCTGCTTCTCCTGTCTGCCCTCCATCGAGTCCTCCTTCATCGGTGTGCCTTCCTTCATGGTGTGCCTCGTCTCCATGCGTCCCGCGCTGTCGCTGCGCCTGCACCGCAGACCTTGCCTGCCCGCGCCGGCAGCCGGCGCCAGCCCTCAGGCCTGCCTGCGCCTGCTACCGCAGACCTTGCTTACACTGACGCCGAGCACGCCAAAACCTTCCGAGAGAGTCGGTACCCGAGCCACGCATGGACAGCAAGAGCGACCGCCGCACATTCCTCAAACGAGCGCTGCTCGCCGGAGGATCGCTGGCGGTGGCCGGCACGCGCCTGCCGGAGGGCGCACAGGCCAAGCGAGCGCAGGCCAAGCCGGCACACGCCAAGCGGGCGCGGCGCACGCCTGCGAGCCGCGCGCCCAACCTGCTCGTGATCCTCGTCGATCAACTGCGTGCGCCGGCCTGGCTGCCGGCAGCGGTGCAGCTCGACGCCCTCCTGCCCAACCTCGCTGCGCTGCGCCGCAAGTCGGTCAGCTTCGAACGCCACTACACCGCATCCAACGACTGCTCTCCCTCGCGCGGCGCGCTCCTCACGGGCCTCTACTCGCACCAGACCGGCTGCATGATCACGGGTCGCAGCAAGCTCCACCCCGGCTTCCCCACGTGGGGCACGCTGCTGCGCACAATGGGCTATGAGACCACGTGGTGGGGAAAGTGGCACCTGAACCCGCACGCCAATGCCTCGCTCAGTCCATACGGCTTCGCGGGCGGCACCTACCCGTCGCCCAACGGCGCTCCCGGCCAGGGCACCGAAGGAGACCCCGCGATCGTCGACCAGTTCGCGGAATGGTTCGACGAAGAGGCCCACCGGGAACCGTGGTGCAGCACGGTCTCGCTCGTCAACCCGCACGACGTCGCCTGGTGGTACCGCTTCACGAACGAAATCCCCCAGGAGAACAGCCCCCCGACGTGGGCCACCCAGATACCGCCCAACTTCGAGAGTCCCGAAGAACTGCTCGCCCGTGGCAAGCCGCTCCTGCACCGCTCGCTGCAGGAGACCGCCGCCCGCTCGTTCGGCCCCGTGCCGTTCTCAGGCCCACAAGTCACAGCTGCATGGACCGGCCTGATGAACACATACCTGCTGCTGCAGAGCTACGTTGACCAACAGGTCGGACGGATTCTCGCCACGCTCGCCGCGCACCCGAGGGTGCGCGAGAACACGGTGATCCTGTTCACCTCCGACCACGGCGAGTACGGCGGCTCGCACGGCATGCGCGGCAAGGGAGCCTCGGCCTACGAGGAGGCCATTCGCGTCCCCCACTACGTGCACGATCCCCGCGGCATCGCCACCGCCGCGACATCCGCTCCCCGCTATCAGCTCACCTCGAGCGTCGATTTCATCGCGCTGCTGCTGACCCTCGCCGGCGGTTCCACCGCTTGGCGGCGCGACAGCTCCCTGTCGCACCTCGCCGCGCGCCACGACATCGCCGCGATCTGCGCCCAGCCCGATGCTCCCGGCCGGCCCTGGGTGCTGCACGCGACCGACGAGGACGTCACGGAGTTCGCCACCGATCCGTACGCCGCCGAAGCCCCACGGCACGT
Source organism: uncultured Solirubrobacterales bacterium (assembly GCA_963715515.1). GTDB lineage: Bacteria > Actinomycetota > Thermoleophilia > Solirubrobacterales > Solirubrobacteraceae > Palsa-744. The sequence goes on along the minus strand of OY970249.1, from coordinate 1,610,496 downwards.
GATCGCTCTGCGCACGCCGCAGGGCAAGCTGGGCCTCTACTCCAACTGGCTCGCCGAAAGCATCGACATCGACCCGGCCGGCCAGGAAATGGAGCTGTACGACTACAGCACCGGCGAAGGGCGCGCCGAGTTGGCCAACGACGTCGGGTCGAGCGGCCTGGAGGAAGCGCTCCGCGGGACGCTCCAAGAACAGGCGCTTCCCGGCGAGCTGCGCGCGCCGCTGCCGGCTTATCTGCGCCAGGCCCAGCGCGCAGGCATGAACGACTACTTCCGCGTCGAGGAAATCGAGGACGAGAAGATCTATTCCTCGCGCAACCCGGCCCCGACGAACCCCGAACCAACGAACCCCGAACCAACGAACCCAGAACCGACGAGCCCCGAACCGTCACCCGAACCGGGGTAGTGACCGAGTCAGTGGACCGTGCTAGTGACCGCTCGATGAAACCGCCTCAGCCCCTAACCGCCTCCACCTCGCCCTAACCCCCTCAGCCCTTACCGCCGCCGCCCCGTCATCCGCGCCAGCTCCCGTCCGAACGCCGCCTCCACCTCGCGCGTCATCGTCAACTGGTAGGAGGCAAGCAGCGCCTGCGAGGACAGCGGCCGCAGCCGCTCGATCGACTCCGTAACCTCCGCCCAGCGCTCCTCCGGATAGCCGGCGGCGGCAAATGGCTTCCACAGGTCCTCCAGGAACAGCTTGACGAACTCGCGCGCCACCGCGCGGCACTGATCCTGCAACTTGGAGACGACCGTCAGCGCATGCGCCAACGGCACGCCCCGCCCGACGACCTCCTCGGCGGCGTCCAGCAGCGAGGGCATCGGCGCCTCGAAGCGATCCGCGTCGAGCGGCGTCAGCAGACCGATGCGCTCGGCGCGCGCCAACGTCTGCGGATCGGCCTGCTCGCCAAAGCGCTCGCGCAGCTCCTGCAGCGTGTAGACCCGCGGCTGCTCCGTCTCGAAGGGCACGCTCACGGCCTCGCGCAGGCTCAACAGCTGCTCAGGCCGGCTCTGCGTCTCCTCCAGCAGCCGCTGAATCGCGCGTAGATTGAAGCCGTCTGACTGCATCTGCTGGATCAGCTTCAGCCGCGCCACGTGCTCCGGCCCGTAGTAGCCCACGCGCTCGCGCACCTCCGGCGGCGGCAGCAGGCCGCGCGCGCGGTGCGCCCGTATGTTGCGCACCGTCATGCCGCTCTCGCCCGCAAGCTGCTCGATCGTGAGCGTCGTCACCGCGCGAGCATACCATCGAGATATGGGCCATCAAACAATGTGACATGAAATAGTGTAACCTTGATCCATGGTCGACGTAACTGCTCGCATGACACCCACGACACTCACCCACAGCGCCGCTCTCCCCTCCACGCCCCCGACCCGCATACCCCGCGCCGGCCTGCCCCCGGGCCCGCGGCTGCCGCGGCTCGTGCAGACGCGGCTGCTCTGGCAGCGCACGCTCCCCTTCCTCGCCTCCAACCGCCGTCGCTACGGCCCGATCTTCACGATCCGCGCGATGCCCTGGGGAACGGCGGTCGTCGTCAACGACGCCGACCTCGTCAAGGAGATCTTCACCGGCGACCCCGCCGTCTTTCACGCCGGCGACGGCAACTCGATGCTCGCGCCCGTGCTCGGCGAGCGCTCGGTGCTGGTGCTCGACGAGGACGAGCACCTGCAGGCGCGCAAGCGTCTTCTGCCGCCCTTCCACGGCGATTCCGTGCGGCGCTACGGCGAGACGATCGAGCGCATCGTCGCCACCGAGGCCGCGCGCTGGCCGCTCGGCGAGCCCTTCGCGCTGCACCCGCGCATGCGCGCGATCACGCTCGAGGTGATCCTCGAGGCGGTCATCGGCGTCAGCGACCCCGCGCGCATGGCCGCGCTGCGCGAGACGCTGCCGCAGGTGGTCGAGATCGACCCCACGATCATGGCCATGTGGGCGATTCCCGGCCTGCGCTACGTGGGCCGCTGGCAGCGCTACCGCCACACCGTCGCGCGCGCCCACCGGCTGCTGCTCGAGGAGATCGCCGCGCGCCGAGGCGACCCGCGACTGCACGAGCGCGACGACGTGCTCTCGCAGCTCGTACGCGCCGGGGAGACCGACGACGGAGAGCTACGCGACCAGATCGTCACGCTGCTGCTCGCCGGACACGAGACGACGACGACCGGGCTCGCCTGGGCGCTGGAGCGCCTGCTGCGTCACCCCGACGCGCTCGCCCGCGCCCGCGAGGGCAATGACAGCTATCTTGATGCCGTGGTGAAGGAGACGCTACGCGTGCGCCCTGTTATTCCCGCCGTGCTGCGTCAGCTCACGCAGCCCGTCAAGCTCGGCCGCTGGATGCTGCCGGCGGGCGTCACCGTGATGCCGGCGATCACGCTCATGCACGAAGACCCGCGCTTCTTCCCCGAGCCCAAGCGCTTCCGTCCCGAGCGCTTCCTCGAGGACGACGAGGGCTCGACCTACACCTGGATTCCCTTCGGCGGCGGCCGGCGGCGCTGCCTCGGCGCGGCCTTCGCCAGCTTCGAGATGCGCGTCGCGCTGCGCACCATCCTGCGCGACGTCGCCCTGCGCGCCGCCGATCCTCGCGACGAACCGGTGCGCTGCCACCACATCACGCTCGTGCCGGCGCGCGGCGCGCGCGTCGTCAGGGAGGCGCACGCATGAGCCTCCACTCGAGCGCCGACGGCGTCTCTTCGAACAACGGCGCCGCTGCCCCCGACGGCGCGCCGAGCGAGCACCACCGCATCGTGATCGTCGGCTCGGGCTTCGCCGGCCTGGGCGCCGCGATCCGCATGAAGCAGGCCGGCATCGAGGACTTCGTGGTCCTCGAGCGCGGCCAGGACATCGGCGGCACGTGGAGCTTCAACACCTATCCGGGCTGCCAGTGCGACATCCCGTCGCACCTCTACTCGTTCTCGTTCGCCCTCAACCCCAACTGGAGCCGCACGTTCTCGAAGCAGCCTGAGATCAAGGAGTATTTGCGTAGTTGCTCGCGCGAGCACGGCGTCGATCCGCACGTGCGCCTGCGCTGCGCCGTGACCTCGGCGGCCTGGGACGACAGCGCCGAACTGTGGCGCATCCAGACGACCAGCGGCGAGGCGACCGGCGACGAGACGACAGGCCGCGAGACGACCGGCGAAATCACCGCCGAGATGCTTGTCGCCGGAGCGGGCCCGCTGAGCGAGCCCAAGCTCCCCGACATCCCCGGCATCGAGAGCTTCCAGGGGGAGATCTTTCACTCGGCGCAGTGGAACCACGAGCACGCCCTCGAGGGCGAGCGCGTCGCGGTCGTCGGCACCGGCGCCAGCTCGATCCAGTTCATCCCCCACATCCAGCCGCAGGTCGAGAAGCTGCACGTCTTCCAGCGCACGCCCGCCTGGGTGGTCCCGCACAGCGACCGACCCACCTCACGCGCCGAGCGCTGGCTGTATCGCCGCATCCCAGCCGTGCAGCGACTGGTGCGCGCCTGGGTCTACCTCACGCGCGAGCTGTTCGTGCTGCGCCTTATGCACCCGCGCGCGGGCTCCCTCCCGGAGCGCGTAGCGCAGCGCCATCTGCACGCGCAGGTCGAGGACCCGGCGCTGCGCGCCAAGCTGAAGCCCAACTACCGCATCGGCTGCAAGCGCGTGCTGATCTCAAACGACTACTACCCGGCGCTCCAGCAGCCCAACGTGGAGATCGTCACCGAGGGCATCGCCGCGCTCGGACCCACGACGGTCCTAACCACCGACGGCGTGGAACGCGAGGTGGACACGATCGTGCTCGGCACCGGCTTTCACGTCACCGACATGCCCGTCGCCGAATGGATCCGCGGCCGCGACGGCAGGACGCTCGCCGAGGTATGGCAGGGCAGTCCGCAGGCCTACCTGGGCAGCACCGTGGCGGGCTTCCCCAACATGTTCCTGCTCGTAGGCCCCAACATGGGCCTCGGGCACAACTCGCTCGTCTTCATGATCGAGGCGCAGCTCAACTACCTGATGGACTGCCTGCGCGTCACCGAGAGCCATGCGATGGGGATCTTCGAGGTGCGCGAGAACGTCGCGCGCGCCTTCAACAACGACGTGCAGCGCCGACTCGAGGGCAGCGTGTGGACCTCGGGCGGCTGCCAGAGCTGGTACCTCGACGAGCACGGCCGCAACACCACCATCTGGCCGGGCTTCACCTGGCCCTACCACCGCCGCACGCGCCGCTTCGTGCCCTCGGACTACACTCTGCGTGCCCGCAAGACCACGCCGGAGCCTGAGCGCGAGGCAGTGGCAATCGCATGACCGGGCTCGAAGGCAGTGGCAATCCCATGACCGAACGCGAGGCGGTGGCAATCCCATGAGCAAGCGCAACAGCCCCTCACAACCCCTCGACGTCGCGGGCCGCACCGCCTTCATCACCGGCGCCGCGCGCGGCATCGGCGCGGCGACAGCCGAGCGCCTGCACGCCAAGGGCGCCAACGTCGCGCTCGTGGGCCTCGAGCCCGAACGTCTGGAGGCGCTGGCCGCGCGCCTGGGCGACCGCGCGGAGGCCTTCGCCGCCGACGTCACCGACTACGCCGCGCTCGAGCGCGCCGTCAGCGCAACCGTGCAGCGCTTCGGGAGCCTCGACGTGGCCGTCGCCAACGCCGGCATCGCCTTCACCGGCGCGCTCGCGACCTCTCCGATCGAGCAGGTTGAGCGCACGCTCGCCGTCAACTTCCTCGGCGTCTGGCGCACCGACCGGGCCGTCATCGGCCACATCACGGAGCGCAAGGGCTACCTGCTGAACATCAGCTCGCTCTCCGCCCTCACGCACGCCCCCCTGATGGGCCCCTACACGGCGGCGAAGTCCGGCGTGGAGGCACTGAGCGATGCGCTGCGCATGGAGACCGCCCCCAGCGGCGCAAGCGTGGGCTGCGCCTACTTCGGCTTCATCGACACCGACCTCGTGCGCGCCTCCTTCGCCGAGCCGACCGCCCAGTCGATGATGGGAAATCTGCCGGCGTTCATACGCAATCCCGCGCCCGTCTCCAAGGCCGTCGATGCGATCGAGCGCGGGATCGAACGGCGCTCGCCGCGCGTCTGGGCGCCGCGCTGGATCGGGCCGCTGCTGGCGCTGCGCGGTCTCGTGCAGCCGCTGACAGAACGGCAGATGCTCGCCAACCCGGATGGTCTCGCCGAGAGCATGCGCCTCGCTGACCCCGCCAGCGGGCAGCTCGCCGAGGAAGACCCGCTGCTCGGAGTATCGGCGAAGGTCCTTCGCTGACGCTCGACGGCCGGCTCGCCAAGGAAGACCCGCTGCTCGGATCGGCGCAGGTCCTTCGCTGACGCTCAGTGGCGGAAGTGGCGTACGCCCGTCGCCACCATCGCTATGCCGGCGCCATCGCAGGCCGCGATCACCTCCTCGTCGCGCACCGACCCGGCGGGCTGCACGATCGCGGTGACGCCGGCGTCGATCGCCAGCTGCGGACCGTCCGCAAAGGGGAAGTAGGCGTCGGAGGCCAGCACCGAGCCCGGCACCAGCTCGGGCTGCGCCGCCTGTGCCTTCTCGATCGCAATCCTCACCGCGTCCACCCGGCTCATCTGCCCGGCGCCGATGCCGATCGTGGCGCCGCCGCTGGCGATGACGATCGCGTTGGAGCGCACGTGGCGGCAGACGCGCCACGCGAACAGCAGGTCCTCCCACTGTTCCTCGCCCGGCGCCACCGTGCTGAGTACCCGCATCTGCTCGCGCGTCTCGCTCACCACGTCGCGCGTCTGCACGAGCTGCCCGCCGATGACCGGCTTGCCTTCGACCTCGTGGCCGGGCGACGGCCACTCCGCCAGCTCCAGCAGGCGCACGTTCTTCTTCGCCCGCAGCACCGCAAGCGCATCGTCGTCGAAGCCAGGCGCGAGCAGAACCTCGATGAACTGCCCCGAGAGAGCCTGCGCGCAGGCCTCGTTGACGCGGCGGTTGAGTGCGATGACGCCGCCATAGGCGCTCATGGGGTCGCAGGCGAAAGCGCGCTCGTATGCCTCCAGGATCGTCCCGCCCACGGCGCAGCCGCACGGGTTGTTGTGCTTGACGATCGCGCACGCCGGCCGCGTGAAGTCCTCGACCAGCTCCCGCGCCGAGGAGAGGTCGAGCAGGTTGTTGAAGGACAGCTCCTTGCCGTGCAGCTGCTCGACGCCCTTCAGCAGGTGCGTAGGCGAGCCCACGCGCGCATAGAAGGCAGCGCCTTGGTGCGGGTTCTCGCCGTAGCGCAGGTCGCTGACCTTCTCGTATGCATCGCGCCAATGCGGCGGGAAGCCCTCGTGCGTGCGCAGCGAGAACCACGTCGAGATCGCCGCGTCATAGCGCGCCGTCGTCGCGAAGGCGCTCGCGGCAAGGTGCTCGCGCGTGGAGGGCGACAGATGACCCTGTGACTCGCGCAGCTCGCCGAGCACGCGCTCGTAGTCCGCGGGGTCCACGACGACGGCCGCGAAGGTGTGGTTCTTGGCGGCCGCGCGGATCATCGTGGGCCCGCCGATGTCGATGTTCTCGACGATCTCCTCCGCCGAGGCATCGCCGCGCGCGAGGGTCTGCTCGAAGGGATAGAGGTTGACGCAGACCAGATCGACCGCCTCGATCCCCTGCTCGGCGGCGGCGCGCAGGTGCTCGATGTCGTCGCGCCGCGCCAGCAGCCCGGCGTAGAGGCGCGGATGCAGCGTCTTCACGCGCCCGTCCATGATCTCGGGAAACCCCGTGAAGTCCTCGATCGAGCGCACCTCCAGGCCCGCCGCCGCCAGCTCGCGCGCGGTACCGCCCGTGGAGACGATCTCGACCCCCAGCTCGCGCAGACCGCGCGCGAAGTCCACGATGCCGGCCTTATCCGAGACCGATAGCAGCGCGCGCCGGATCCGTACAGCCCCAGGCTCTGAGCGCTCCAGCAGGCCGTCGGCGAGCGTGATCTGACCCTTCGAGTCCATGGCCTCAGAGCCTACCGTCGATCAGGACTCGCCGCGGGTTCTCGCGGTCGAGCCCGATCGCGCCGCGCGCGAACAGCCTGACGGCCTCGGGCAGCAGCGAGTGCTCCAAGGGCCGCAGCGCCGCCAGCACCTGCTCGGCATCGCGCGCGTCGCGCAACTCGACCGCCTCCTGCAGGATCACCGGCCCGCTGTCGAGTCCGGCGTTGACGAAGTGAACGGTGACGCCGAACACCTTCACGCCATAGGCAAGCGCCTGCTCGATCGCATGCAGCCCCGGAAAGGCCGGCAGCAGCGAAGGGTGCACGTTGACGATCGCCGCCGGGAAACGCTCGAGGAAGGCCGGGCTCAAAAGCTCCATGTAACCCGCGAGCACGACGAGCCGCGCTCCTCGCTCGAGCAGCCACGCCGCCATCGCCTCGTCGCGCGCAGGCCGATCGGGGTGCTCGGCGCGCGCGAAGACAGCCGTGGCCACCCCTCGCTCCCGCGCGCGCGCCAGCGCCGGGGCATCGCCGACGTTGGAGGCCACCCCCACGATCTCCGCCTCGCGCCCGTGAACCGTGTCGAGCAGCGCCTGCAGGTTCGTGCCGCCGCCCGAGGCGAGCACCGCGATCGGCAGGGGATCGGTCACGCCGAGACCCTATACGTCTGCATTCTCGGCGGGAGCGCCAGCTTCAAGCGCGCACGAGCGGCAGGCGGGAGTGCCCAGCTTCAAGCGCGCACGAGCGGGAGGGCCTGGCCCTCCTCCAGCGCATACTTACCCGTCGCCTCGCCCGTGCGATCGAGCGGATACTCGCCCGAGAAGCAGGCGTCGCAGTGCGTCGCGCGCGTGGCGCCGCGCCCGACGGCCTCATAGACGCCCTCCAGCGACAGATAGTGCAGCGAGTCGCAGTCAAGCTCCGCGGCGACCTCCTCGACGGTGCGCCCGTGCGCGATCATCTCCTCGCGCGTGGACATGTCGATGCCGTAGTGGCAGGGATGCTTGATCGGCGGCGCCGAGATGCGCATGTGCACCTCGCGCGCGCCCGCGTCGCGCAGCATCTGCACGATCTGACGGGTCGTGTTGCCGCGCACGATCGAATCGTTGACGACGATCAGCCGCTTGCCGGCGATGACCTCGGGGAGGGGGTTGAACTTCAGGCGCAATCCGTGCTTGCGCAGCTCCTGGCCGGGCTGGATGAAGGTGCGCGCGACATAGCGGTTCTTGACGAAGCCGTCGTCCTGGGGCAGTCCGGCCGCGCGCGCCAGCCCCCGTGCGGCAGGGTTGCCCGAGTCGGGCACCGCGATCACCAGGTCGGCCTCGACGGGCGCCTCGCGCCACAGGATCTCCCCCATGCGCCCGCGCGCCACCTGCAGCGCCTGGCCGTTCATGCGCGAGTCGGGGCGCGCGAAGTAGATGTACTCGAACACGCAGAACGCCTTGCGCCCGCCCGGCGTCACCATGCGGCTGTGCACGCCGTCCTCGTCGAGCGTCACCACCTCGCCTGGCTCCACGTCGCGCAGGAGCTTCGCGCCGATGATGTCAAAGGCACACGACTCGCTCGCCACGCAGTAGCGCACCTGGCCGTCCCCGCCGCCGCCGTCCCCGCTGCCGCCAGCCCGTCCGCCGGCGCCCCCGCTGCCGGCGCCCCCGCTGCCGGCGCCCCCGCTGCCGGCGCCCCCGCTGCCGGAGTCCCCGCTGGCGCCCATGCCCTCGCTCAGCCCGGCGCCGTCGCCCGCCGGGAGCGTCCCCAGCGCGAGCGGCCGCAGACCGTGCGGATCGCGGAAGGCGACCACGCGGTCCTTGGTCATGACCACGATCGAGAAGGCGCCGCGCAGGCGCGGCAGCACCTCGGCGATGGCATCCTCGACGCGCTCCGCCGGGTGCGTCGCGATCAGCGCCGCGACGATCTCCGAGTCGGAGGTCGAGCTGAAGGTGACGCCGCGCTCGGACAGCTCGTCGTGCAGCTCCACGGCGTTGATCAGGTTGCCATTGTGCGCCAGCGCCAGCTCGCGCGAGGAGCCGTTGCGACCCGCCGAGCGCTGCACCGGCTGGGAGTTCTCCCAGGCGTTGGAGCCCGTCGTGGAATAGCGCACATGACCGATCGCCAGATCGCCGGCGAGCGTGCGCAAATCGTTCTCGGTGAAGACCTGGTTGACCAGGCCCAGCTCGCGGCGCGTGAGGATGTGTCCACCGCGGTCGGCCGCCGCGATTCCCGCCGACTCCTGCCCGCGGTGCTGGAGCGCGTAGAGCGCGAAGTAGGAGAGGCGCGCGACGTCGTGACCGGGTGCGTATATGCCAAAGACGCCGCACTCGTCGCGCGGCCCGTCGCGATCCTCTGCACGCCCAGGCACAGGCCTCACCCCCACAAGCTAGCAGCCGCGATCATGGGAACAAGTCGCTCAGCGCTCCATGCGCGGCGGTCAGCTGCTCGAGCGTCAGCTCGATGCGCTCGCCGCCCGCGAAGATCCGCAGCGCCGAGCCGCCGACGGTGCCGATGACCTTGACATATGTGCGCCTGCCCAGCGCATGCACACCGCTGGGCGTGCCGCTCACGAGAAAGCCACCGGGAGCCTCGCCGAACAGGGCTGTCCACGAATCGCCGCCCATCTCCTCGACTGGCAGCTCGATCTCGGCACCCAGCCCACCGGCCGGCGCCGCGGCCATGCGGGACTCCGCCGGCGCCCCAGCCATGCCGGACTCGGCCGGCGCCGCGGCCATGCAGCACTCCGCCAGCGCCACCGCCAGGCCGCCCTCCGCGATGTCGTGTGCGCTTGCGAGACCGCCTACGCGCACGGCCCCGCGAATCGCGAACTGCGCGGAGCGCACCGCCGCGAGATCGACCGCCGGCAGCCCATCGGGCAGCGGCTCGCCGCGCAGCTTCGCCAGCTCGCTCGCGGCCAGCGACGGCACGAAGGGCCCGACGAGCGCCACCGTGTCTCCCTCTCGCGCAAAGCCCTGGCGCCCCGCGCGGGCGGCGTCGGGCAGGCGCCCGACCATGCCGATGACCGGCGTCGGGTAGATCGGCCCGGCTGAGGCGCCCTCGTTGTAGAGCGACACGTTGCCGCCCACGATCGGCGCCTCCAGCGTGCGGCAGGCGTCGCCGAGTCCGCGCACCGCCTCGCACAGCTGCCAGGCGATGTGCGGCTTCTCGGGGTTGCCGAAGTTGAGGTTGTTCGTCGTCCCCAGCGGCTCCGCGCCGACGCAGGCGAGATTTGCGGCGCACTCCAGCACCGCCTCGACCGTGCCCGTGTAGGGATCGGCCGCGACACGCCGCCCGTTGCAGTCGATCGAGACCGCCAGCGCGGGCCGCGGTGCGACAGGCTCGTGGGCGCCCTCGCCCTGGCGCACCGCCGATGGCCGCGGCGTCGCGTCGAGCTGAAGCACCGCCGCGTCCGCCTGCGCGGGGCGCCTGACCGTCCGCGACTGCACGATCGCGTCGTACTGCTCGAAGAGGGGCCGGCGCGAAGCGATGTTCGGCGAGGCCAGCAGCGCCAGCAGCGCCTCGCGCGCAGAGGCCGCCGCGGCGAGCGTGGCCGTCGGCGCCGCGTAGATCGGCGCACTCGGCTTGACTGGCGCCAGGTCGTACAGCGGGCAGTCATCGACGAGCGCGCGCACCGGCATGTCGCCCACCAGCTCCTCGCCCTCGAACACGCGCAGCCGCGCGCCGTCCGTGACGGTGCCGATGGCGGTACCGCCGACCTCCCACTTCTCGCAGAGCGCCAGCACCGCCTCGACATCGGCCGGCGCAACGACGCAGAGCATCCGCTCCTGGGACTCCGAGACCATGATCTCGAAGGGCTCCATCCCCGCCTCGCGCAGGGGCACGCGAGCGATGTCGATATCGAGCCCCACCTCGCCCTTGGCGGCCATCTCGGCGGCCGAGGACGTCAAGCCCGCGGCGCCCAGATCCTGCAACGCCACCAGCAGCCCTCGCTCCAACAGCTCCAGCGAGCACTCCAGCAGCTTCTTCTCCTCGAACGGATCGCCCACCTGCACGGTAGGGCGCTTGTCCTCGTATGAGGGGAAAGCAGAGGGGCCCGGCTCGCCGCCTCCGGCGGCTGCGCCACCCTCTGTGCCTAGCTCCGCCGAGGCCAGCACCGAGGCGCCACCGATCCCGTCGCGCCCGGTCGCGGCGCCGAACAGCACGAGCACATTGCCGACGCCGGCTGCCGCGCTGCGCACAAGTCGCTCGCGCGGGGCCAGGCCGAGCGCCATCGCGTTGACGAGACAGTTCTGCTCATAGGGTCCCTCGAAGTAGACCTCGCCGCCGATCGTCGGCACGCCGATCGAGTTGCCGTAGTGACCGATGCCGCGGACGGCGCCGTCGAGCAGGTAGCGCGTGCGCTCGCCTGAGGGCTCGCCGAAGCGCAGCGAGTCGAGCACCGCGATCGGGCGCGCGCCGATCGCGAAGATGTCGCGCAGGATGCCCCCGACGCCCGTCGCTGCGCCCTGAAAGGGCTCCACGGCGCTCGGGTGGTTGTGCGACTCGACCTTGAAGGCGCACACCAGACCGTCGCCGACGTCGACCGCCCCGGCGTTCTCGCCAGGACCCATCACCACGTGCCGACCCTCCGTCGGCAGCGTGCGCAAAAGCTTCTTGGAGTGCTTGTATGCGCAGTGCTCGCTCCACAGCAGCGAGTACATCGCCAGCTCGACCTGATTGGGCGGGCGGCCCTGCTTCTCGCAGACGAGGTCGTACTCGGCGTGCGTCAGCCCCAGCGCGAGCGCGTCCTCGACGGTCGGCTGACCGCCCTCCGTCCGATCGCCCTTGGCCCGGTCAACCTTGGCCGGGTCAGCCTTGGCCCGGTCAACCTTGGCCCGGTCAACCTTGGCCCGGTCAACCTTGGCCCGGTCAACCTTGGCCCGGTCAACCTTGGCCCGGTCAACCTTGGCCCGGTCAACCTTGGCCCGGTCAACCTTGGCCTGGTCGGCCTTGGCCCGGTCGGCGGTCTCAGACACGCGCGCCCTCCACCGCCAGGCGCATCGACTCGAATATGCACAGACCGTCCGTCGAGCCCGTCAGCTCGTCTACGGCGTGCTCGGGATGAGGCATCAAGCCGAAGACGTTGCCCGCGGCGTTGCTCACGCCTGCGATATCGCGCAGCGAGCCGTTGAAGTTCTCTCCCGGTGCATAACGCAGCACGACCTGCCCGTTGTCTTCGAGTTCGGCGAGCGTGGCCTCGTCGGCGTAGTAGCGCCCCCAGGAGTGCTTGGCCGGGATGCTCAGCGACGCCGGACAAGCACGCGTGAACTCCGTTTCTCCCTGCACCACCTCCAGCTCCACCTGGCGGAAGGTGAAGCGCCGGTTGGCGTTCGGCAGCAGCGCTCCCGGCAGCAGGCGCGCCTCGCAGAGCACCTGAAAGCCGTTGCAGATCCCCAACACCAGACCGCCTTCGGCGGCGAACTCGATCACCGACTCCATCGCCGGCGCGAAGCGCGCGATCGCGCCGGCGCGCAGATAGTCGCCGTAGGAGAACCCGCCGGGCACGACGATCGCATCGACCCCCTTCAGGTCGCGCTCGCCGTGCCACAGAAGCTCTCCCTCGGCCACGCGTCGCGCGGCGTGCAGCGCATCGACCTCGTCGCACGACCCCGGGAACTGAAGGACGCCGAATCTCACCGATAGTCCCGGTGCCGGACGCCGGAACCCTCCCGCGTCTGACCGGCGGCCTCGTCCGCCAAGAGCTGGATCTCATAGTCCTCGACGAGCGGGTTGGCGAGCAGCTTCTCGCACATCGCCTCCAGCTCGCCCGGGTCCTCCACGTCAAGCTCGATCAGGCGCCCCACGTGCACGCGCGCCACGTCCGCGAAGCCCAGCGCCGGCAGCGCCCGCTCGACTGCCTCGCCCTGGGGGTCGAGGATGCCGGCCTTGGGGCGAATCAACACGCGCGCCCGCATCAGGCGGCGGTCCGATCGAGCCAGGCCTGAAAAGGCTCGCCCACGATCAGCTCGTACGCCTCCACGTATCTCGCGCGCGTGCCGCCCACGACGTCGTCGGGGATCGGCGGCGCCGGGGGCTTCTTGTCCCAGCCGCTGCGCGACGCCCAGTCGCGCACGTACTGCTTGTCGAAGCTCGGCTGGCCGCGTCCCGGCTCATAGCCCTCGGCCGGCCAGTAGCGCGAGGAGTCGGGCGTCAGCACCTCGTCGCCCACCACCAGTTCGCCCTGCTCGTCCAAGCCGAACTCGAACTTCGTGTCCGCCAGGATCACGCCGTTGGCGCGCGCGTGCTCGGCGGCGAACGCATACAGCTCGAGCGACACCTCGCGCACGCGCCGCATCAGCTCCTGCTCGCCCACGAGCTCGGCGGCGCGCTCGAAGTCGATCGCCTCGTCGTGGCCCACGTCGGCCTTCGTGCTCGGCGTGAAGATCGGCTCGGGCAGCCGCTCGGACTCGCGCAGCCCCGCCGGCAGCGCGATCCCGGAGACGGAGCCGGTCGCGGAATAGTCCTTCCAGCCCGAGCCCGTGATGTAGCCGCGCACGACGCACTCCACCGGCAACATCTCGAGGCGGCGCACGGCGAGCGCCCGGCCGCGCACCTCCTCGGGAACACCCTCCGTTGCGGATATCAAATGGTTGGCGACGATGTGCGCTGTCTTCTGGAACCAGAACACCGATAGGCCCGTCAGCACCTTGCCCTTGTCGGGGATCGGCGTCGGGTGCACGGCGTCATAGGTGGAGATCCGGTCGCTGGCGACCATCAGCAGGCGTCCCCCCGCTTGGGGGCCGTCCAGGCGTCCCTCCGGTCGGGAATCGTCCAGGCGCCCCCCCGACTGGGAATCGCCCAGGCTGTACATCTCGCGGACCTTGCCGCTGGCGATGAGAGGCAGGTCGGCGAGCGTGCTCATGAGCCGGACGATATCCCGTCGAGACGCCGGACGATCTCCTCCGCATAGCGCACGTAGTGCCCGTAGTCGAAGATCGCCTCCAGATCGAGCCCCGCCATGGCGGGGTCCTCCGCGAGCAGATCGCGCAGGTGGGTCCTGCTGTCCCATGCCTGCTGCGCCGCGCGCTGCACCTGGTAGTAGGCCTCGTCGCGCGTCACGCCCGTCTCGACCAGCGCCAGCAGCACGCGCTGCGAGAAGAGCGCGCCGTAGGTCAGCTCCAGGTTTTCGCGCATCCGCTGCGCGTCCACCGTCATCCCCGCGACCAGCGCCGTCGCGCGGTGCTGCAGATAGTCGATCAGGATCGTCGAGTCCGGCAGCACGACGCGCTCGACGGAGGAGTGCGAGATGTCGCGCTCGTGCCACAGCGCCACGTTCTCCACGGCCGCCTGCGCATTGCCGCGCAGCACGCGCGCCAGTCCCGAGATCTGCTCGCTCTTGATCGGATTGCGCTTGTGCGGCATCGCGCTCGAGCCCTTCTGCCCGGCGCGGAAGGGCTCCTGCAGCTCGCGCACCTCGGTGCGTTGCAGATGGCGCACCTCCGTCGCCAGGCGCTCCATGCCAGCGCCGGCCAGCGCGATCGCCTGCAACAGCTCGGCGTGGCGGTCGCGCGCGACTACCTGCGTCGAGACCGACTCCCTCGCCAACCCCAGTCTGCCCAGCACGCGCGCCTCGAACTCCGGCGAGGTCGCCGCGTAGGTGCCGACGGCCCCCGAGATGGCACCCACCGAGGCCTGCGCAAAGGCGCGCTGCAGGCGCCGCGCGTTGCGCTCGGCCTCGTAGGCGAACCCCGCGAGCTTCACTCCGAAGGTCGTCGGCTCGGCGTGCACGCCGTGGGTGCGGCCCACGCACAGCGTCGCCACGTGCTCGCGCGCGCGCGCCGCCAGCGCGCCGACGAGCGCTTGCGCACCCGCCACGACCACGTCGCCCGCCGCCTTCAGCTGCAACGCCAGCGCCGTGTCCAAGACATCGCTCGAGGTCAACCCGAAGTGAATCCACCGGCCCGCCTCGCCCGCCGACTGCGCCAGCACGTCCACGAACGCCGCCACGTCGTGGTCGGTCGTGCGCTCGCGCTCCTCGACGGCCCGCACCGTGAACGTCGCCGCGCGGATTGCCTGCAAGTCGGCCTCCGTGGGGCCCTTGCCCGCGCCGAGCAGCGCCGGCAGCTCCTCGCAGGCTGCCACCTCCACCTGGCGCCAGCTCTCCATCCGCGCCTCGTCGGTCCACAGACGGCCCAGCTCCGGTTGGGTGTAGCGGTCGATCACTCCACGATTATCCCGCCGTCCGCGCTGGGACGCCGAGACGTGGCGCTCACGCAGCCCTACGCCTGCTCACGCGGCCCTACGCCTGCAGGATCTGCGCCGCGAGGATCGCGGCGTTGCGAGCGTTGTCGAGGCCCACGCACGCCACCGGCACGCCCGGCGGCATCTGCACGATCGAGAGAATCGCGTCCAGGCCGCCCGCCGCCGTCAGGCGACCGGAGAGCGGAACGCCGATCACCGGCAGCTCGGTGTGGGCGGCCACCGCGCCGGGCAGCGCCGCGGAGATGCCGGCCCCGGCGATGATCACGCGCAGGCCGCGCATGCGCGCGTTCTTGGCGTATTCGGCCACGACGTCGGGTTCGCGGTGCGCCGACATCACGCGCAGCTCGTGCAGGATCTCGCGCTGTTCCAACTCCGCCGCGGCCTTCTCCATCGCCTCCATGTCGCTCTTGGAGCCCATCACGATGCCCACCAGCGGCGCGTTCACGTCGATCTCCACGAGCGGCGTCTCGACCTCTGTCAGCGGTGTCGATATCGAGGAGACGTCACCCATGTGACGCCTCGATCTCGTCCCGGCAGGGGTCGCGCCAAAGGATCTTTCCGTCGGCGTCGGCGGCGATGTCGCCTCGCATCTGTATGCCCTCGAAGGAGATCATCCGTGCGGCAGCATACGCGGCCTCGCGGGCGGAGCCTATGTCGGCGCCCGTCGCCGTGACGTTCAGTACGCGACCGCCCGCCGTGACGATCTCCCCGTTTACATCGGCGGTGCCGGCGTGGGTCACTGCGACACCCTCCGGCACATCCGCCAAGCCCTCGATCGGATCGCCGCTGGAGAAGGAGGCCGGGTAGCCGGCGCTGGCGAGCACGACCGTCACCGCGGCGCGTGAGTGCCAACGCAGGTTGCTCTCATCCGCATCGCGCGATGCCAGGCCGCCCGCGCGCGAGGCACGCAGCAGCAGGTCCAGAAAGTCGGCATTCAGGCGGGGCAGCAGCGCCTGCGTCTCGGGGTCGCCGAAGCGAACGTTGTACTCCAGCACGCGCGGCCCATCCTCGGTGAGCATCACGCCGGCGTAGAGGACTCCGTGGTAGGGGATGCCTCGTTTGCGCATCAGACGGACTATTGGTTGGTGCACCAGCTCGGAGATGTCCCACTCCCCTTCCTCTTCCAGCTCGCACACGGGCGAGTAGGCGCCCATGCCGCCCGTGTTCGGACCGAGGTCGCCATCCAGGATGCGCTTGTAATCGCGCGTAGGTGCCAGCGGGTACGCGTGCGTGCCGTCGCAGAGCGCCATCAGCGACAGCTCCCTGCCGCTCAGGCGCTCCTCGACCAGCGCGCTCGGGGATGCGAGCGAGCCGGCGCTCGCCGAAAAGATTTCCCGCAGGGCGCTCTCCGCCTGCTCGAACGAGTCGGCCACCGTCACCCCCTTGCCCGCCGCCAGGCCGTCGGCCTTGACCACCACCCCCGGGTCGGCCAGCTCGCGCACGGCCTCGATGCCCTCCGCCAGCGAGCCTACGTGCCGCCAGCGCGCCGTCGGCACCCCGGCCTCCTCCATCGCCTGCTTGGCGTATGCCTTCGAGCCCTCCAGACGCGCCGCGGCGGCGCACGGACCGAAGGCGATGTGACCGCGCGCATCGAGCGCGTCAACGAGCCCCGCCACGAGCGGCGCCTCCGGCCCGACGACCGTGAAGTGGATGCCCTCGCGCTCCACCGCCGCCACGATCCCGGCAACGTCGTCGGCCGCGATGTCGAGCAGACGCACATCCCGCGCGATGCCGGCATTGCCCGGCGCGCAGAAGAACTCATGAGGCTCCTTCGGCGTACGCAACGCACGCACGATCGCGTGCTCACGCCCGCCGCCCCCCACGACGAGGATCTTCATCGGTCGGCTGTCATAGCGACGCGATGAAATCATCCACCGGGATCGCCGCCAGCGTCTCGTAGCTTACGGTCCCCCGCGATCCCAGCTCCAGCGAGACGCGTGCCATCGTCTGCTCGTCCGGCGCCTCCACGATGTTCACGAAGTCGAAGCGTCCCAGCGTCGCCCACTGCGCCTTGACGGTCGCGCCGAGCTGTTCCACCTCCTTGTTCACCTCGCGGATGCGCTGCGGATTGTTCTTCACAGTCTGCACGCCGTCGGGGGTGAGATTGGCAAGCATTATGTAAGTCGGCATGAGGCCCTCCCTCGGTTAGGTTCCTGCGCGCGCCGCGCGCCTACCGTCCGTTTTACCCGATCGGCTGAGTCCGCACAGTCCGGTCGCACGAACTTTTTCACGAACGCCGAACGACCTCACGGCCCCTGCACCGCCGCGGGCGCCGGCACGGCAATCACCCGGAGATCGTCGATGCCGCTGAAGTCCGCCGGGTTACACGTGTAGAGAGGAAGATCGTTCGCCACCGCGGTCGCCGCGATCATCGCGTCGTAAGTTCGCGCCGTCACCTTGCGCCCGGCCTCGCGCAGCGACGCGGCGACGCGACCGAACGCACGGGCGGCATCGGCGTCGAAGGGCAGCGGCACGAAGTCGGCCTCGGCCTGCTGCAGGTGAGCCTGCCGCGCCGCGCGCTCCTGCCGATCGGCGCTCACGAGTGGGCCGACCGACAGCTCCGCGAGCGTCACCGCCGTGATCAGCGGCTCGGCAGGGAGCGCCGAGGCGTCCGTGAGACGTTGCAGCAGGATGACCGTGGAGGTGTCGAGGATGCCCCTACTCACAGGCTCGCATCCAGGATCTCGTCGATGTCGGCCCGCAGCGCAAGCGGGTCGACGGCTGGCAGCAGGCGCCAGCGCTCCAGCAGCGCGGCCGCCGAGATGGGCGGATGAGACACCGCTCGCAGCTGCGCGACGGCCCTCCCGGAGCGCGTGATCGTGATCTCCTCGCCGCGCGCGGCGCGATCGACGACATCGCCACCGTGGTTACGCAGTTCCCGGATGCTCACCTGCGCCATGCCTACACTGTATCACGCGTGATACCCCGCAGCGCCAGCTCGCCCCCCTCGGCGTCGACCGCCACGCTGTCTCCTTCGCGCAGCTCCCCCTGCAGCAGCGCCAGCGCCAGCCGATCGGTCAACTGCTTCTGGATCACCCGCCGCAGCGGCCGCGCGCCGTAGGCCGGGTCGTAGCCGAGGTTGCCCAACAGCGTGCGCGCGTCGTCGCTCAGCGTCACCTCCACGCCGCGCTCCTTGACGCGCGCGATCACCTGCGCGACCTGGATGTCCACGATCTCGGCGATCTGTTCGCGCGTGAGAGCATGGAAGCGCACGATCTCGTCGAGGCGGTTGATGAACTCCGGCTTGAACGACGCCAGCAGTTCCGCGCGCAGCTCGGTCTCCGTGGCGCTTTCGCTCACCGGGATATTCGACGTCATGATCAGCACTGTGTTCTTGAAGTCCACCGTCCTGCCCTGGCCGTCGGTCAGGCGACCGTCGTCCATCACCTGCAGGAGCGTGTTGAAGACGTCCGCGTGCGCCTTCTCGATCTCGTCCAGCAGCACCACGCTGTAGGGCCGGCGCCGCACGGCCTCCGTCAGCTGACCGCCCTCCTCGTAGCCCACATAGCCCGGCGGCGCGCCGAGCAGCCGCGAGACCGTGTGCTTCTCCATGTACTCGCTCATGTCGATCCTGACCATCGCGTCCTGGCTGTCGAACATGAACTCCGCCAGCGCCCGCGCCAGCTCCGTCTTGCCCACGCCGGTGGGTCCGAGGAACAGGAACGTGCCGATCGGCCTGCCCGGGTCGCCCAGTCCCGCGCGCGAGCGCCGCAGCGCCGTGGCCACCGCCTCCACGGCCTCGTCCTGCCCGACGACCCGTTCGTGCAGCCGCGCCTCCATCTGGATCAGCTTCTCCACCTCACCCTCCAGCAGACGGCTTACGGGTATGCCCGTCCAGCGCGCCACCACCTCGGCCACGTCGTCCGCGTCCACCTCCTCCTTGAGGAACACAGGTGGCGCGCCGTCCTCTGCGTCGCGCGAACCACCGGGGCCGCCCTCCAAGGCGGCCAACTCCTTCTCCAGCTGCGGGATCTCCCCGTAGCGCAGCTCCGCCGCGCGCTGCAAGTCCGCGGCGCGCTCGGCCTTCTCGGCCTCCACGCGCGCCTCCTCCAGGCGCACCTTCAAGTCACGCACGCCCTGGATCGCCTGCTTCTCCTTCTGCCACTGCCGCTTCATCTCGGCCGAGCGGCCCTTCAGCTCCTCCAGCTCGCGCTCGATCGCCTCGCGCCGCTGCGCCGAGGGATCGTCCTTCTCCTTGCGCAGGCTCGTCAACTCGATCTCCAGCTGCATCACGCGGCGGTCCACCTCGTCGATCTCCGTCGGCAGCGAGTCGATCTCGATGCGCAGCTTGCTCGCCGCCTCGTCGATCAGGTCGATCGCCTTGTCCGGCAGGAAGCGGTCCGCGATGTAGCGCTGGCTCAGCGTCGCCGCCGCGATCAGCGCGCTGTCCTGGATGCGCACGCCGTGGTGCACCTCGTAGCGCTCCTTCAGTCCGCGCAGGATCGCGATCGTGTCGGCCACGCTCGGCTCGCCCACAAACACCGGCTGAAAGCGCCGCTCCAGCGCGGCGTCCTTCTCGATGTACTTGCGGTACTCGTCCAGCGTCGTCGCGCCCACCGCGCGCAGTTCCCCGCGCGCGAGCATCGGCTTGAACAGGTTCGCCGCGTCCATCGCCCCCGGCGCCGCGCCCGCGCCGACGATCGTGTGCAACTCGTCGAGGAACAGGATTACCTGGCCCTTGGCCTCGGAAACCTCCTTCAGGACGCCCTTCAGGCGGTCCTCGAACTCGCCGCGGTACATCGCGCCTGCCACCAGCGCGCCCATGTCCAGCGCGATCACTCTGCGCTCGCGCAGCGAGTCCGGGATGTCGCCCGACACGACGCGCTGCGCCAGGCCCTCCACGATCGCCGTCTTGCCCACGCCCGGCTCGCCGATCAGCACGGGGTTGTTCTTCGTGCGCCGCGAGAGCACCTGGATCACGCGGCGAATCTCCTCGTCGCGGCCGATCACCGGGTCGAGGTGGCCCTGCTCGGCCAACTCCGTCAGATCGCGCCCGAAGCGCTCCAGCGGGCTCTGCTCCTGCTCGGCCTGCTGCTGCTCGGCGGTCCCGGCCGGTGTTCCGTTGGGGGTCATTCGGTTGTTGTGCGTGTGCGGCGTGTGCGGGCGAAGGTCGGCGGTGACAGTGTTCGTTTTGAAAACATGGTTGCCATGGTTATACGCAGTTTTTTTTAGTGTGTGTGGGCCGGGAGTGGTGAGGCCAGGGTTAGTGCGGGTGGGTGGGGGTTGGTGTCTGTGCGTTTGAAAACATGATTGCCATGGTTATACGCAGTTTTTTTTAGTGTATGAGACCCCGGAGGTCGTGAGCCGGAGGTTGGTGTCTTCGTTGAAAACGTGTTTACCATAGTTATACTCAGCAGCCGCTTTTTATAACTTGGGGAACGGCGAGCGCGCATCCACGGCGCGCAC
Organism: uncultured Solirubrobacterales bacterium; assembly: GCA_963715515.1. Taxonomy (GTDB): domain Bacteria; phylum Actinomycetota; class Thermoleophilia; order Solirubrobacterales; family Solirubrobacteraceae; genus Palsa-744. Next base: position 1,590,028 of record OY970249.1, on the reverse strand, counting down.
AAGCTCCGCGCCGCGACCGCCCCCGTAGGGCACCAGCTCCGCGCGGAAGCCCCGCCGCACCTCCTCCAGCTTTTCGGCCAGCTCCACCTCCGCGCGGCCCGCCGCTCTCTGCAGCTCCGTTATGTGCTCCTGCAACGCATCGATCTGCGCCTCCAAGTCGAGCACCCGCTCGACCCCCGCCAGATTCAGCCCCAGCTCGGCCGTCATCTCCTGAATGTGCCGCAGATGCTCGACATCCTCCTGCGAGTACAGCCGCGTGCCCTTCGCCGAGCGCTTGGGCTCGATCAAGCCGCGAGCCTCATAGACGCGCAGCGTCTGCGGATGCATCTCCGCCAGCTCGGCCGCCACCGAGATCATGAACACCCCGCGGTCGCCAGCCACTTCGACGCGCGCCACCGCACGGCGGGCCATCACGACTCGCCCCCAGCCATCACAACCCACTCCCGGGCCACCGCAACTCGCTGGGCCATCGCAACTCGCCCGCCGCCCATCACGACTCGCCCCCCGCATCCCCGGCGGCAGCCGTCTCGAACAACCCGGCGCGCGGATCGCCGTTCGTGTTCATAGCCTTGGCCAGCCCATCGACGGCCTTCTGCTGCTCTTTGCTCAACTCCTCGGGCACCTCGATCGTGAAGCGGTAGTGGATGTCGCCGCGGCTGGGCGTCCCGCCCTTAGCGCCGGCGTTCCCCGCGCTCCCGGTCTTCGGCGGCCCCTCGCCGCGCAGGCGCTGCACCGTGCCGTGCCGCGTCCCCGGCCTGACTCGCAGCGTCTTGCGCCCGGCGAGCGTCGGCACCTCCACCTCGGCGCCCTGCAGGGCCTCGGGGATCGTCAACGGCACCTCCACCTCGAGGTTGTCGCCCTTGCGCATGAACACGGGCGAGGGCGCAACGTGCACAACCGCATAGAGGTCGCCCGGCGGCCCGCCGTTGCGGCCCGGCTCGCCCTTCCCGGGCAGACGGATGCGCGAGCCGTCCTTCACGCCCGCGGGAATGTTGACGCGGTAGCGCTGCAGCTTGCGCACGGCGCCGCCCCCCTTGCACGTCGGGCAGGGATCCTCGATCACCGTGCCGCGCCCGCCGCAGAGCGAGCAGGGCTGAGAGATCGAGAACATCCCCTGGCCCTGCGTCTCGATGCCGCGCCCCTCGCAGCGCGGGCACACGCGCGGCGCCGTCCCGGGCTTGGCACCGGTGCCGTGGCACGTCGGACACGTCGCGCTCGTCGACACCGACAGCGGCACCTGCGCGCCGGCGATCGCCTGATCGAAGGAGATCCCGACCTGCGCTTCCATGTTGGCGCCGCGCTCGGCGCGCGGCTTGGTGCGCACGCGCCGGCCGCTCGCCGAGCCGCTGAAGAGGTTCGACAGGATGTCGCCCATCGAGGAGCTGTCGAAGTCGAAGTTGCCGAAGCCGCCGAAGCCGCCGGCGGCGCCGCTGGCGAACTGGCCGGTGCCGTTGTCGTACTGCTTGCGCTTCTCCGGGTCGCCCAGCACGTCGTTGGCCTGCGAGACCTCCTTGAAGCGCTCCTCGGCCTTCTTGTCGTCGGGGTTGCGATCGGGGTGGTACTGCCGCGCCAGCTTGCGGTAGGCCTTCTTGATCTCCTCCTGCGTGGCCTTCTTGCCGACCCCCAGGGTGGTGTAGTAGTCGGGACGACTTGCCATTGGATCTGCCCTCCTCCCCCTCTACGCCGCCACCAGCACGCGCGCGGGCCGGATCACGTTGCCGGCGGGCGTACCGCCAGCCGCCGTCCCACCCGCCGTGGCGCCACCCGCCCCCGTGCTACCCGCCCCCGCGCCACCCCTCGTGCCACCCGCCGTCGTGCGGTACCCGGTCTGGTAGACCTCGGCAACGGTCCCGCTCTCGAAGCCCTCGACGGGCGCCTGCGCGACGGCCTCGTGCTCGACCGGATCGAACGTCTCGCCGAGCGGCGCGAAGGACTCGATGCCTACGCGCGCCAGCGCCCCACCCAGCTCGTTGCGCACCAGCCTGACGCCCTCCAGCAGCGGGTCGTCCTGCGCCGCGCCATCCAGCGCCCGGTCGAGGCTGTCGAGCGCCGGCAGCAGCTCCTTGGCGAGCTTCACCACGCCGCGCTCCTGCGCCTGCGCCGCGTCGCGCGCCACGCGCTTGCGGTAATTCTCGAAGTCCGCCTGCGTGCGCTGCGCGAGAGCCAGATACTCGTCGCGCTGCGCCGCCGTCTGCACCAATTCGGCGAGGTCTCCGGCAACCTCGCCGAACTCGTCGCCCGCCGACTCCTCGGCCGTCCCCCCGCCGGCGCCCGGCTCCCCCCCGGGCCTCGACTCCCCGCCAGCCGGCGACTCCCCGCCAGCCGGCGACTCCCCGCCAGCCGCCGGCTCCGCGACGGCCTCCTGAACCGCCTCCTCCATGGCCTGCTCCTCGATGTCGGTCATCGACGATCAGCCCTGCGGCTCGTCGACGACCTCGGCGTCCACGACGTCCTCCTCGGAACCCGAGGAGCCGTCGTCGGCGCCCGCGCCGTTCTCCTGCGGGCCGCCCGCCGCCGCGGAGGCCTCCTGGGCGCGCTGATACATCGCCTCGGAGATCGCGTGGAAGGCGCTCTGCAGCGCCTCGGTCTTGGCGTTGATCGCTGCCGGGTCCTCGGACTCCAGCGACTCGCGCACCTCCTTGATGGCCTCCTCGATGTGGCCCTTCGAGTCCGCATCGACCTGCTCGCCGAGATCGACGAGCTGGCGCTCGGCCTGGTAGGCGGCGTTCTCGCCGTTGTTGCGCGCCTCCGCCAGCTCCCGCGCCTTGCGGTCCTCCTCGGCGTGGGTCTCGGCGTCGGAGACCATGTTCTTGATCTCCTCCTCGGAGAGTCCGCTGCCGGCCTTGATCTCGATCTTCTGCTCCTTGCCGGTACCGAGGTCCTTCGCCGAAACGTTGAGGATGCCGTTGGCGTCGATATCGAAGGCCACCTCGATCTGGGGGATGCCGCGCGGCGCCGGCGGGATGCCCGTGAGCTGGAACTTGCCGAGCGACTTGTTGTAGCCCGCCATCTCGCGCTCGCCCTGCAGCACGTGGATCTCCACGGAGGGCTGGTTGTCCTCAGCCGTCGAGAAGACCTCGCCCTTGCGCGTCGGGATCGTCGTGTTGCGCTCGATCAGCCTGGTCATGACGCCGCCCTTGGTCTCGATGCCGAGCGTCAGCGGTGTCACGTCGAGCAGCAGCACGTCCTTCACGTCGCCCGCGAGCACGCCTGCCTGGATGGCTGCGCCGACGGCGACCACCTCATCGGGGTTGACGCCGCGGTGGGGCTCCTTGCCGGTCAGCTCTTTGACCTTCTCCTGCACCGCGGGCATGCGCGTCATGCCGCCGACGAGCACCACGTGATCGATCTCCGCGGCGCCCTTGTCCTTGGCGTCGTTGAGCGCCTGGCGGACAGGTGCCACGACGCGATCCAGGAGCGCGGAGGTCAGCTCGCTGAGCTTGGCGCGCGTGAGGCGCGTGTCGAGGTGCTTGGGCCCGGAGGCGTCGGCGGTGATGAAGGGCAGGTTGATCTGCGTCTCCTGCGTGGTCGACAGCTCGATCTTGGCCTTCTCCGAGGCCTCATACAGACGCTGCAGCGCCATCGGATCGGCCGACAGGTCGATGCCCTGGCTCTTCTTGAACTCGCTCACGAGCCAATCGACGATCGCCTTGTCGAAGTTGTCGCCGCCGAGGTGGTTGTCGCCGGCGGTCGACTTGACCTCGAACACGCCGTCGCCGATCTCGAGCACGGACACGTCGAAGGTGCCGCCGCCGAGATCGAACACGAGGATCGTCTGGTCGCTCTCCTTATCGAGCCCGTAGGCCAGCGAGGCGGCGGTCGGCTCGTTGATGATGCGCCGCACGTCAAGGCCAGCGATCTTGCCGGCGTCCTTCGTGGCCTGGCGCTGATCGTCGTTGAAGTAGGCAGGCACGGTGATCACGGCGCCATCGACGGTTTCGCCCAAATACGCTTCGGCGTCGGTCTTCAGCTTCTGCAGGATCATCGCGCTGATCTCCGGCGGCGAGAACTGCTCGCCGTTGGCTTCCACGCGCGCATCGCCATTGGGCCCGGAGACGACCTTGTAGGGCACGATCGACTCCTCCTCGCGCACCTCGCCCTCCTTGCGCCCCATGAAGCGCTTGATCGAGAAGACCGTGTTCTGCGGGTTGGTCACGGCCTGGCGCTTGGCGACGGTGCCCACCAGCCGCTCGCCGCTCGCCGCGAAGGCGACGACCGACGGGGTCGTGCGCGCGCCCTCGGCGTTCTCGATGACGGTCGGCTCGCCGCCCTCCAGCACGGCCATGCACGAGTTGGTGGTACCGAGGTCGATGCCTATCGTCTTGCCCATATCTACTTGCTCCTTGTAACCGAGGAAAGAGGGGCCCGGCTCGTCGGCCTGCAGCCGACCGCGCCACCCTCTAGATTGACGCTCTAAAAATCTAAGCGGCAGTATGGCAGATTTTCTGAAGCTGTCAAGGCATGGCCATCTGCCGGCTCGCAGAGGGGGTTACCCGGGTACGCCGTTTTGTATCGGCGCCGACCCGGCCAAGCGCCCTGGCAGGGACACCAAGGCACAGCGACGGGCACCGGGCACGCCCCGGCAGGACCGGCCAAGCGCGCGTATGTCAGCTCAGAGGCTGACTAGCAGCTCAGAGGTTGACTAGCCTGCCCGATCGAGCTATTCTGGCCCTATGGTTGCGTCGATCACGGAAGCGAAGAACCAGCTCAGTGCGCTCATCGACCTCGTGCGAGGAGGCGAGTCGGTAGTGATCGTGGATCGTGGCGTACCGGTCGCGCGGCTGGAGTCGACGAGCAGCGGCAACGTGGAGTCCGCCGGCAGGCTTGCGCGTCTCCAGCGCGCCGGGATCGTCAGCCTGGCGAAGACCGCCGCGAGCGGCAACCCCCTCGCGGGCGACCCTCCGCGCTCACGCGCGGGCACGAGCATCGTCCAGACTCTGCTGCAGGAAAGGCGTGAGGGCCGCTGAGGTTCTGGGACAGCTCGGCGATCGTGCCGCTGTTGGTGCGGGAGACGACGGCCCAGGCGCTGACAGCGGCTGTCGACAGCGATCCGACGATGCTCGTGTGGTGGGCGACCGAGGTGGAGTGCGAGTCGGCGATCTCCCGGCTGGAGCGCGACGGGGATCTTTCCGAAGCGGCGGCGCTGCAGGCGCGCGCGCGGCTCGACCTGCTCGCGGCGCAGTGGCACGAGGTGCAGCCGGTCGAGGGCGTACGCACGACCGCGCGGCGCCTCCTGCGCACGCACCGGCTGCGTGCGGCCGACTCCCTCCAGCTGGCCGCGGCGATCGCCGCTTCCGAGGGAGACCCCAGCTCGCTTCAGATCGTCGTGCTAGACGTTCGCCTGGCCGAGTCGGCGCGGCGGGAGGGGCTTGCGGTGTTCGACGGCCGATAAGCTTTAGTCCTTGAGCCGCCTGGAGCGCAACGCCAACATCGCAGCGGTGGTGCTGCCGTTCGTGGGCTTGATCGCTGCCGCGGTGCTGCTGTGGAGGAGCCTGCTGGGCCCACGCGATCTGGCGATCTTCGCCGTCATGTACCTGCTCACGGCCGTCGGTATCACGGTCGGCTTTCACCGCCTGCTGACACACCGCGCGTTCGAGACGCACGCCTGGCTGCGCTACACGCTGGCGGTGCTCGGCTCGGCGGCGCTGCAGGGCTCGGTGATCGATTGGGTCGCGGACCATCGCAAGCACCATACGTTCACCGACGAGGAGGGCGACCCGCACAGCCCGCACACCGAGCACGGCTCCGGCATCTCGGGGATGCTGCGCGGCTTATGGCACGCGCACGTGGGCTGGCTGTTCACGGTGCACGGCCAGGCCTCCTCGCGCCGCTTCGCGCGCGATCTGGTGCAGGACCCGAAGATGCGACGCATCAACCGCTCGTTCCCGTGGATCGCGCTGGCGAGCCTGGCACTGCCAGCGGCCCTCGGGTTCGTGCTCAGCGGCGGCTCGTGGCTGGCGGCACTGACGGCCTACATCTGGGCGGGCCTGGTGCGCATCTTCCTCGTGCACCACGTGACGTGGTCGATCAACTCGATCTGTCACTTCTTCGGCAGCCGCCGCTTCCCGACGCAGGACAAATCGACCAACGTCTTCTGGCTGGCCCTGCCGTCGCTCGGCGAGGCTTGGCATCACAACCACCACGCCTTCCCCCGCTCGGCCTTCCACGGCCTGCGCTGGTACGAGCTTGACCCCTCGGGCTGGCTAATCCTGGGATTGGCGAAGGTTGGGCTCGCCTGGGATGTCGTTCGAGTCACGCCGGAGCGCGAACGGGCACGGTTGACCGCCACGCCGGCTGGCACGCCGGTCGGCGAGACCTCCGGCGTGTAACCGAGACACCACCCCCAAATCGCGCTACCGTCCAAGGTATGAACCCAGGGGGAATGGGTGCAGCGATCAAGCCTCGCCTGCGCGGGGTCTCTCATCAGTATGCGTTCTTCGTCTCGCTGGCCTGCGGCGTCGGCCTGATCCTGGCGGCGTCGGACGGGCGCGCGCGCATCGCGGCGGCGATCTACGCGGTGGCCGTGTCGGCGCTGCTGGGCACGAGCGCGCTCTATCACCGCGTGACGTGGCGGCCGAGCGCGCGGCGCTGGATGCGCCGCCTGGACCACTCGATGATCTTCGTGTTGATCGCGGGCACCTACACCCCCGTGGCGCTGCTCGCCCTGTCGGGGTCGCTGGCGAAGGCAATTCTGATCGCGGTGTGGGCGGGAGCGGCGGCCGGAGTGGTCTTCAAGCTCGTATGGATCGACGCTGGCCGATCTCGGATCGGTAAATGGCTGTTCGCCGCCGTGTACGTGGCGCTCGGCTGGGTTTCGGTGGCGGTCTTCGGCGAGCTGCCAGCCGCGATCGGCTGGCTGGGACTGGCGGGCCTGGCGGCAGGTGGCCTGCTCTATACGCTCGGCGCGGTCGTCTACGCGACCGGCCGCCCGAACCCGAACCCGAAGGTCTTCGGCTACCACGAGGTCTTCCACGCGCTCGTGATCGCGGCGGCGGGACTTCACTACGCGGTGATTGCCTTCCTGGTGCTGCCGCGCGGCTGAGGGGTACCGCCGCGCGGCTGAGCCGTGCCGGGCGACTTGGCGGCAGACGCGGGCGGCCTGGCGGTGCTCGCGGGCGGCCGCTCGAAGAGCCCCCGACTGGGGCACATGCGCGCCAACGCGCACTCAGCACAAGCGGGCGAGCGCGCCGAGCAGGTGCGGCGCCCGTGGCGCAGCAGGTTGACGTGAAACTCAAGCTCCTCGCCGGGAGGTGTGAGCGCGAGCATGGCGTCGTGCTGCTCCTCGAAGGACGCCCCCGGGCGGAACAGTCCCAGGCGGGTGGCGACGCGCGAGACGTGGGTGTCGACGGGGATGTCGTGCAGCCCGTAGGAGAAGAGCAGCACGCAGGCGGCGGTCTTGCGTCCGACGCCGGGCAACGCGCAGAGGTAGTCGCGAGCCTCCGCTAGGGGAGCCTGCGCAAGCCAGTCGAGCGAGAGCTCGGGCGACGTCTGTTCGGAGATCGCCCGCAGGATCGCCTGGATGCGCGCCGACTTGACTTTCGAGATGCCGCCGGGGCGGATCGCCTCCTCGACCTCCGCGAGCGGGGCGTCGCGCACGGCCTGATAATCGATTCCCGCGCGCGCACCCGCCGCCTCAAAGCGCTCGCGCAGACGCAGAAAGGCGACGTCGCGGTTGCGGTCGTTGGTGCTCTGCGAGAGCACGGTCAGCAGCAGCTCGGCGATCGGGTCGCGGTGCGGTGCGGCGCGCGGTATGCCATAGACCTCGCGCAGCCGGTCGCGGATGCGCAGGACGCGTGCGCGCGTCGGTGGCTTCCATGCGGGGCGGCGCGCTTGCGGACGTGAGAGGGAAGCTGAGGCGGGGCGGGGCACGAAGCCCACGCTATATCCTCGCGGGGGTGCCCCGGGCGAGCGACCACACCGGCGAGGTTGACGGGCTGCAGATCTTCTGGCGCAGCGCGCCGTCGCCGGATGGCGTGGCGCCGGCGCTGTATCTGCACGGAGTGCCGACGAACTCCGACGACTGGCTGCCGTTCCTGGAGCGGACGGGCGGGGTGGCGCCGGACCTGCCGGGCTTCGGCCGCTCGGACAAGCCGGGCTATCTGAAGTACACGATCGAGGAGTACTCCGGCTTCATCGAGCACTTCCTCGACAAACTCGAACTGGAGAGCGTGCGGATGGTCGTGCACGACTGGGGCGCGGTGGGCCTGGCGTTCGCGCAGCGCCACCCGGAGCGCGTGGAGCGCCTGGTGGTGATGAACGCAGTGCCGTTGCTGCCGGGCTACCGCTGGCATCGCACGGCGCGGCTGTGGCGCACGCCGGGGCTGGGCGAGCTGGCGATGGGCGTGACGACGCGATGGCTACTGCGGCGCACGACACCGGAGGCGAACGTGACGCCGGGGCCGCTGCCGGAGGAGTGGATCGAGTCGGTCATGAACCACTTCGACCAGGGCACGCAGCGGGCGATACTGCGCCTGTATCGCAGCTCGCCGCCGAGCGTGCTGGCGGCGGCCGGCGAAGGCCTCGGCGCGCTGAGAATGCCGGCGCTGGTGGTGTGGGGCGAGCGGGACCCATACATCCCGGAGCGCTTCGCGCGCGAGTACGCGCAGGCGCTGCACGCGGAACTCGAGACGCTGCCCGACGCTGGACACTGGTGGTGGTTGGACCGACCCGACAGAATGGATCTGGTGGCGAACTTCCTAACCGCGGCATAGCGCGCAGCCGGGCGATGTCGGCACAGACGTTGACGAGCACGGCACCGCGTCTGTCGCGCCGCTTCGGCGCGCGGGCGGGCGAGCGGCTGCGCGCGCCGTGGGCCTTGGCAACGGCGATCGCGCTGCCGCTGTCACTCGCCTACCTGCTGGTGAGGCCGCCGGCGGCGGACCTGTCGGCGGCGACGTATCGCAGCGAACTGTTCGCGCGCGTGGGCTTCACGCTGCGAGACAACGGCTGGTATGCGGCGCACGGGCACTTCATGCCGGGCTACTCGCTGCTGGCGCCGGCGCTGGGGGCGGCGCTGGGCGTGTATGCGGTGCTGGCGCTGTCGGCGGTGGCGGCGAGCGCGCTGTTCGGCCTGATCGCCGAACGCGCCTTTGGCGGGGCGGACGCGGCGGCGGCGCGCGTGGCGGCAGTGGTGTTCGCGGTGGGCTTCTGCGTGGGGCTGCTGTCGGGGCGCATGCCGTACGACCTCGGCTTCGCGATCGGCTTGGGCGCGCTGCTGGCGTTCATCGACGGGCGCACGAAGCTGGCGATCGGCCTGGCCGTCGTGACGAGCTTGGCGAGCCCCGTCGCGGGTGCGTTCCTGGCGCTGGCGGGCGTGGCCGTGGCGCTGGGCGGAGTGAGCTGGAGTAGAGAGGAGGAGGAGCTGTTGTTCGCGCGTGGCGGGGCCGCCGCCGCGCTGGGGGGCGCGGCGCTGCTGCCGATCGTGGCGCTGGCGCTCGTCTTCCCGGAAGGCGGTTGGGAGCCGTTTGCGCCCTCCTCATACTGGCCGGCGATGGCGGGGGTGCTGCTGATCGCGGTGTTGCTGCCACAGGGACCCCTCAGCTTGCGCGCCCATCGCACGCTGCGCGTCGGAGCGGCGCTGTACGCGGTGGCGCTGACGGGCGCGTTTGTCTTGCACACGCCGGTGGGAGGCAACGCGGCGCGGCTGGGCGCGCTGATGGCCGCGCCGCTGCTGGCAGGCGTGCTGTGGACGCGCCGAGGCAAAAACGACGGGCCCGACCGACCCTCAGGCCGGCTGCGCCACCCCCTTGTGCTGCTGGCGCTGGCGCCGCTGCTGCTGTACTGGCAGCTCGAGACGCCGATCAACGACCTGCGGGAAATTGCCGGCGAGGCATCGCTGAAGGCTTCGTATTACGCGCCGCTGCGCGCGGAGCTGCACAGGCTCACCGGCGGGCGAACGACGATCGTGGAGGTGCCGCTGACGAAAACGCACTGGGAGGCGGCCGACCTGGCGGGCCACGAAGGCATCGAGCTGGCACGCGGCTGGGAGCGCCAGCTCGACACGCGCTACGGAGCGTTGTTCTACGACGGCCAGTTGACGTCGGCGACGTACGCGGCATGGTTGCGCGAAAGCCGCGTGGCATACGTGGCGCTGCCGGATGCGCAGCCGGACTACGCGGGGCAGGCAGAGAGCGAATTGGTCGCGGGCGGACTGCCCTACCTGCGCGAAGTGTGGCGCTCGGCGCACTGGCGCCTGTTTGAAGTACCTGGCCGCCCAGGCGCCTAAGTACCTGCGCGCCCAGGCGCGCGCTAGGCTTCAACGCGATGGTCGCCCGCCTCCGCTTGCACCAGGCGCGGGTCCTGCCACAAGGCTGGCTGGACGTGCTGCGTCAGGTGTCACTGTTCGGTCTTGCCTACCTTGCCTACCGCGTGGTGCGCGGAATGGTGGAGGGTCGCGCGAGCGCGGCCTTCCAGCACGCGCGCGACCTGATCCAGTTCGAGCGCACGCTGCACTTCTTCGTGGAGCCGTCGGTGCAGGCGTGGGCGTCGGGCAGCCATGTGCTGATGGACATGTCGAGTTGGCTGTACGTGAACGCGCAGACGTCGGTGACGGTGGCGGCGCTTGTGTATCTGTATCTGCGGCACAACCGCTCGTTCTATTTCGTGCGCAACATGTTCATGATCTCGATGGTCATCGCGCTGGTGTCCTACACGGTGTTCCCGACGGCGCCGCCGCGGTTCATGCCGGAGTGGGGCTTCATCGACTCGGTGTCGGACTTCACGGGCGTGCATGTCTCGCACGCGAGCGCGTCGATGAGCGCGCTGCTGAACCCCTACGCGGCGGTGCCATCGATGCATGTGGCGTTCGCGCTGATGATCGGCTGGCCGCTGGCGCGGCTCGCGCGGCGGCGGGCGGTGAGCGTGGTGTGGTTCCTGTATCCGTTCCTGATGGCCTTCGTGATCGTGGCGACGGCGAACCACTTCATCGTGGACGCGATGCTGGGTGCGGTGACGGCGGGGCTGTCGGCCTACGGCGCGAGGTGGCTGGCGCGCGCGCGACCGGCGGCGTGGCGCTTCTCGGGCGTGCCTGTGCACGCGCACACGCCGGAGCCGGCGGGCAGGTAGAGGGAGCAGGCGGCGATGGCTCCCCGACATGCCCCCGCGCGGGGAGCGGGACGACGCGGCGCCTATCGCGCGCGGCGCGGCGCGGCGCGCGGTCCGATCGGCTCGGGGCAGCGGCGCGCGGAGGTGCGCAACCGCCTGATCGAGTCGCGGCTTACGCCGAACGCGATCTCGTTGACGGGCCTGACGTTGAACGTGCTGGCGGCGGTGCTCGTGTGGGAACGGCTGTTCTTCCTCGGCGGCGTGGCCTTCATTGTGGGCTCGGTGTGCGACACGCTCGACGGGCGCTACTCGCGCATGTCGGGCAAGGGGAGCCCCTTCGGGGCGTTCCTGGACTCGACGCTCGACCGCATCGAGGAGGGCATCGTGCTGACAGCCGTGGCGGCCTATTTCGCGAGCCGCGGGGAAGAGGTGGCGGCGGCCGCGGTAGTCGTGGCGGTGCTGGCGTCGCTGATGGTCTCCTATACGCGCGCGCGGGCGGAGGCGCTGGGTGTGGAGTGCAAGGTAGGCATCGCCACGAGGCCGGTGCGCGTGGTGATCCTGTCGGTCGGCCTGGTCCTCGCCAAGGGGGCGTCGCTGGGGAGCTTCGAACTGCTGGCGCCGGCCGTCTATGTGCTGGCGGCGCTGAGCGTGTTGACGGTGGCGCAGCGCATACTGCACGTGCGCAACGAGCTGTCGGGCACCGTGTGACCACGCTGCCGCACCGGGGTAGCTAGTCCGAACGAAAAGACAAAGGACATGAACCTGTGACACCAACTTCCCATAACAACGGCCGCGCCTCGTCGTCGAATGGCAGGGCGCGCTACCAGTCCGAGAAGGTCCGCGTGGCGATCGTCGGCGTGGGCAACTGCGCGAGCGCGTTCGTGCAGGGCGTGCACTACTACGCCGACGCCGACGCCAGCCAGCGCGTGCCGGGCCTGATGCACGTCGATCTCGGCGGTTATCACGTGCGCGACATCGAGTTCACGGCGGCCTTCGACATCGACAAGACAAAGGTCGGCAAGGATCTCGGGCAGGCGATCTGGGCGGGCCAGAACAACACGATCAAGTTCGCCAAGGGTGGGCGGGCGGTTCCCAGCAAGCTTGGCGTGCCGGTCTACCGCGGCATGACGCACGACGGCCTCGGCAAGTACCTCTCGCAGAAGATCACGAAGGCGCCGGGCGAGACGGCCGACATCGTGAGGATCCTGAAGGAGACGCATACCGACGTGGTCGTGTCCTATCTGCCGGTGGGCAGCGAGCAGGCGACGAAGTGGTACGTCGAGCAGGTCCTGGAGGCGGGCTGCGCGTTCGTCAACTGCATACCGGTGTTCATCGCGCGCGAGGACTACTGGGACCGGCGCTTCAAGCAGGCCGGCCTGCCGATCGTGGGCGACGACATCAAGTCGCAGGTCGGCGCGACGATCGTGCACCGCTCGCTGGCGCGCCTGTTCGGCGACCGCGGCGTGAAGACGATCCACACGTCGCAGCTCAATGTGGGCGGCAACATGGACTTCTACAACATGCTCGAGCGCGAGCGGCTGGAGTCGAAGAAGATCTCCAAGACCAATGCGGTGACGTCGATCATGGAGGACGCGCTGCCCGCCGAGGACGTCCACGTGGGCCCGTCGGACTACGTGCCGTGGCTGACGGACCGCAAGTGGGCGCACATCCGCATGGAGGGCCAGGCCTTCGGCGATGTGCCGCTGAACGTGGAGCTGAAGCTGGAGGTGTGGGACTCGCCGAACTCGGCGGGCATCGTGATCGACGCCGTGCGTTGCTGCAAGCTGGCCTTGAACAGCGGCGTCGCCGGTCAGCTCGACGGCCCGTCGTCGTACCTGATGAAGTCGCCGCACAACCAGCGCCCCGACGATCAGGCGCGCGAGGACACGGAGAAGTTCATCGCCAAGTACAGCCGGCGGCCGGCGGCGACGCAGCCGAAGGGGCGTACGGCGGTGCGGGCCACGACGAAGACGGCCGGAACACGGTCGAAGCCCTAAGCCCGTGGACCGGCTTGGCGCGGACCGGGGGCCTGCCGGCGACCGGCTGTCGGTGGGCGGGAAGGCGGGATAATGGCGGGGCCGATGGTCGCGCCGCTGTTCTCCATCGCTCACGTCAGCCCCTATCCGTGGGAGGCCGAGCACGAGGTCAATGCCCATATCGAGCGCGTCGCCGGCGAGCTGTCGCGGCGCGGCCATCGCGTACTGATCCTCGCGCCGTCGCGCTCGCCGGAGCGGGTACGCAAGGACCGCAAGGCGCTGCGCGCGGCGCGCGAGCGGCCGGAGAGCCTGCTGGAGGGAACCGACGGCGGCACGCCGCGGGTGATCGCGGTGGGCGAGGTGCTGGACATGCCGGGTTCCTCGCGGGGCGGGCGCCAGGCCAATAAGGAGGGTAGGGGCCAGGCCGGTAAGGAGAGCGGGGGCCAGGCCAGCGAGGAGAGCGGGCGCCGGCTGAGCACGCGCCGCACGGGCGCCGGGACCGGCTCGCTGCCGATCGACGTGGCGCGCACGCTGCAGGAGCTGCTGGGCGCGGTGGAGCTGGACTTCGTGCACGTGCACGAGCCCTTTCCGCCCAGCGCGGCGAGCGTCGCGCTGCGCTACTCGCGCGCGCTGAACGTGGGCAGCTTTCATGCGCCGACCGAGCGGCTGCTGTCGACGGTGCTGGCCAAGCGCTTCGTCGCGACGTTCTTCGGGCGCCTCGACGCGCGCACGGTCAGCCAGCGGGCGACGGCGAAGCTGATGGAGCGCCACTTCCCCGGCGACTATGCGCTCGTCGGGCACTGCGCCGAGGCGAGCGAGGAGCTGGAGGCGATCTACCGCGCGGTCGCCGCGCGGCGCCACGACCCGGTGGGCGACGCTGTGCTCCGCAGGCGCCTGGCGCGGCGACAGCTGATCGACGTGGATCTGCACATGCACACCGACCACTCCGACGACTGCGCGACGCCCGTGGAGGTGCTGCTGGCGACGGCGCGCGAACAGGGTCTCGGGGCGATCGCGGTGACCGACCACAACGAGATCTCGGGCGCGCTGGAGGCGCGCGCGCAGGCGGAAGGATCGGGGAGCCAGCCGCCCGTGAAGGTGATCGTCGCCGAGGAGGTCAAGACGGCCGAGCAGGGCGAGGTGATCGGGCTGTTCATCGAGGAGAAGATCCCGCGCGGGCTGACCTTGGAAGAGACGGTCGCCGAGATCAAACGCCAGGGCGGGCTGGTGTACGTGCCGCATCCGTTCGATCGCATGCACGCGGTCCCCGACTACCAGCACCTGCTGAGAATCCTCGACGACGTGGACGCGATCGAGGTCTTCAACCCGCGTGTGGCGATCGGCGCGTTCAATGCCGAGGCGGTGCGCTTCGCGGCCAAGTACCGCATCGTGGCGGGCGCCGGCTCGGACTCCCACGTCGCGCAGGGTCTGGGCTCGGTGCGCATAAGAATGCGCAATTTCGACGGCCCGCAGGAGTTCCTGCAGTCGCTGCGCGACGCCGACATCGTGACGCGGCCTTCTAGCCTGCTGTATGTGCAGGCCTTGAAGTTCCTCGAAACCCGCGCAACGCCCGCGCCGGCGCGGCGCGCGCGCAAGGCCCGCCGTGTCAAGCGCGCGACCGACGGACGTGGCAAACACTGAGGGTTGAACCGCGCAAGCCATCGACCAGGACGCAACTGTTGATGCACAGCCAAGGACAAGCCGGCGAGTCGTCAAAACCCACGGGGGCCTCATGCCAGTGACCGACGACGAGATCAAGGAGAAGTATTTGGAGCGCGCGATCCGCGAGCTGAACTCGTTCACGCGCGACCTCCAGGCGTGTCCGCACTGCCCTCGCGGCAACCTCATGCCGGTGCTCGGCTCGGGCCACCCGCAGGCCGACGTGATGCTGCTCAAGTACGCGCCGCTGCCCTCGGAGATCGAGGAGGGCGTCGCCTTCTACGGCCGCTCCGGCGGCGCGTTGATGAAGTCGCTCAAGCGCCTGTCGATAGATCCGCTCGCTGTCTACGGCACGCTCTGTGTCAAGTGCCCGCTCAGCGACGCGGCGCTGGCGGACCCGGGCTGCGTGGCGCGCGTGACCGAGGAGATCGCGATCGTGCAGCCGCGGATCGTCGTCGCGATGGGCGCCGACGCGCTCGCGACGCTCAACGACCTCGACGTGCCGCTGGCGCGCCCGCTGCAGGAGCGCCTGGGCGTCATTCAGCCCCTGACCCCTTCGATCGACGCCCTGTACGTGCCCAACATCGACGAATCGCTCGACGAGCAGGACTCCAAACGGGACTTCTGGGCGGCGTTCCGCGCGCTCGGGGAGTGGTACGCGGCGCAGCCGCCCTACTGAATCGCCAGGACGACCTTGCCCAGCTTGCCGCCCGCGGCGAAGCGCTCGTAGGCCGCGGCGGCGTCCTCGAGGGCAAAGGTCTCGGCGATCGGCACGCCAATCGCGCCGCGCTCGAACAGCGGCAGCACTTCGCGTTCCAGCGCGCGCGCCGCAAGCGCCTTCTCCTCGAGCGGCCGCGCGCGCAGGGTCGAGCCGTGGATGCGCGCGCGCTTGCCCATCAGCGCCAACAGGTTCAATTCGCCCGTGACGCCGGCGCTCACGCCGATCACGCACACGCGCCCGCGCGTCGCAAGGGCATTCATGTTCTCGGCGAGATTGGGCGCGCCCACCAGCTCCAGGATCACGTCGAACGGGCCGTGCTCGGCAAAGCCCTCCGGCGCGATCGCCTCGGCGCCAAGCGCGGCAACCTGCTCGCGCAGCTCCTCGCGGCGCACCGTCGCGACCGCGCGCGCGCCGACGGCGCGGGCAAGCTGGATCGCGGCCGTGCCGACGCCGCCGGCGCCGCCGTGCACCAACAGGCGCTCGCCCGGGCGCAGCTCAGCTTGCGTGAACAGCGCGTCGTGCGCCGTCGTAAAGACCTCCGGCAACCCCCCAGCCGCCGGCCAGTCGAGCGCCGCTGGAACGGGCATCAACTGCCGCTCGTGCACCACCGCCAGCTGCGCCTGTCCGCCGCCGCCCACGATCGCCATCACGCGATCGCCAATCGCGAAGCGCTCGGCGCCGGTGCCGAGCGCCGCCACCTCCCCCGCCAGCTCTAGTCCGGGTATGTCCGGCGGCGAGCCCGCCGGCGCCGGATAGAGCCCCCGCCGCTGCATCATGTCCGCCCCATTGAGCCCGGCTGCGCGCACGCGCACCAGCACCTCGCCAGCCCCCGGCACGGGATCGGGGTGCTCCTCGATCCCTATCTCCTGCTCGCGGATTGTGACGGCGCGCATCGCGCGGGAGCCTAGCGCGCTTTGAGCGTTGCATCCCCGGCGGTGCGTAGCGTGCCATACGTGACTCGATTGCCATCCCTGAAAGCGAAGAGGCTCCTGGCTGTCCTGCAAGCCGAGCCACTGGGTTATCGGATCGTGCGCCAGAAAGGCTCGCACCGCAAGCTGGAGGCGCCTGGCCACCCGCCGGTCGTCTTTTCCTTTCACAACAGCCAGACGATCCGGCCGTCAACCGTCAAGGACATTCTCTGCAACCAGGTCGGGCTTTCTGAAGAGCAGGCCCGCGCGCTACTCTGAGGAGGTTATGACTGTGCGCATTCTCTACCGCCAGGATGAAGAGACGTGGGTTGCCACGTCACCCGAGGTGCCACGCTGGACCGTAGTGGCCGACACGTACCCCGAGGCGCACAGACTCGCCGAAGATGGCGTTCGCTTCGCGCTCGACCGCGACGATCTGGCGGTCGAGCACTACGTGCCGGCGGGCGTCGCCGTAGCCGTCTAGACCCCCTCGAACAGCGCTACGTCCGCTCGAGCGGGCGCAGCTCTTCGGCGGAGGACACGGGGTGGCGGACGAGGACACCATCGTCGTCCACGGCGTAGGCGCCCATACGCTCGAGCGGCGGGGAGTAGACGTGGAGGGTGACCGCAGGATCGGAGCCGGCGTGGCGTACGCGGTGGATGTCGCCCGACGAGAAGTGAAATGTGTCGCCCACGCCGCACGTCCGCTCGCGCGGCGGGCCGTCTATCGCAAGGCGCTCCTCGCGCACCGTTCCGCTGACCACTGCCACCGCGCCCGCCGAGCGGCCATGGTCGTGAAATCCGGTGTCGTGATCGTCCATCCAGCAGATCAGCCATGCGGTGACGTGATCGTCACTAATCAGCTCCTCATAGAGCCGCTGGGTCGAGTCGTGCCTGACGAAGTGGATCCACAGCTCGGGCCGGTCGGCAAGCTCGGCGACGAAGTCTTGGAAGCTCCGGACCCGAGAGGTCGCGCCCACGCGGTCGTGGGACAGAGAAGGGGGGCGTCCGCTCGATCGGACGCTGGGCTGTGGACAGCGATGCTGGGCTCATCGCGCGCCAGCCCCCAGGGTTGCGCCGAGCGCGCGGTGTGTGGCGTCGGCGATTGGATCCCAGTCGAGTCGGTCGGGCATGCTGAACTCACCGGGCTCGACGATGGGACGATCGGAGCCGTAGAGGAGCTGCCGCGCCCCGACGAGTTCCGCAATCGTGCGAACGGCCGAAGGTCCATAGGAGGAGGTGTCGTAGAACACCAGCGGATCGGGGACACAAGGCGCAGGTCCGCCGCGCGAGGCAAGACGCTCGGCGTGAAGCGGAGCGAGGCCGGCGAGCATCGAGAAGACCACGCGCAGGTCCGGATGCTGCAGACGCCCGGCTGCGAGGAAGGCCAGCCAGGCGGCCTGCATGTCGGCGACGTAGCAGGTGAGCGCCGGCCACCACAAGGGATCGCCAAGCGACGCTTCCCCCAGGGCCTGGGGCTCATCGGCTCCGGGTCCGGGGTGGACGAGCAGCGGGGCTCCGAGCAGCTCCAAACGCGCAAGCACCGAGCGCATGCGGGAAAGGGCGTCCACGGACGAGAGCGCACCCGCGGGAAGCGAAAGTCCGACGCAGCCGCGGCCGATGACACGGTCGACGTCGTCGGGATCCGGTCGGTCGAGCGCGATCGCGCCCCACACGCCGAAGGGACCGCCAAGCGAGAGCACCCCGTCGTGGTAGGCGTCGATCAGGGGAAGCGACTGCTCGCGCGGAAGCGACTCGATCCCCAGAGGGCTGGAGATGCACAGCAGCGCGCGGTCGAGGCCGTCGAGTTCGACGAGGGCCGCGCGACGAGCCGGGGCCTCGGTGGCGAAGTCGATCACGTAGGGCCGCTCGCCGGCGAGAAACAGCACCGTCAGCCCGTGTTCGCGGCGAACGAAGGGCAGCTCGCGGCGTTCTGCCAGCGCCTGCACGAGCGGCTCGGTCCAAAGGTGCTGGTGTATGTCGATCTTGATCATCGCCCGGTCCCCGATCAAGAGATCGCTGTGAAGCGACCGGCCGTGGCTGCCGTTCCGATTTGGGCATCCTCTGGCGTCGCATCTTCGACGTGCACCACCCGCGTGATCGTGGCGCCGCGGCCCGGGCGCACGGGCCCTCTCACGGCGGCAGACCTCGACGGGTCCCGCCGAAGGTCTCCGTCGCGGGCGGGCCGAAGGTCCCCGTCGCGGGCGGCGGCGCACAGCACGAGGACCAGCGAGACGACGAGCAACCAGGAGGCGCCGATCAGCAGTGGGATCATGGGATCTCAGAACTCCTCGGTGCGACGCAACACACGGGCGCGGAGCTGGGTGCGGGCGGCAGGTCTGTCACCTCGGGGCCGTGGGGTTCGACCTGGCTCGGCGAACCGGCTGCGCACCGCCGGCGCCCTCGGCGTCGCTGATCGCCCACGCCAGGCGCTCTACGAACTGGGCTGCCGCATGGTCGGTGCTCAGGTGCACCGACTCGACGCGCTCATCGAGCCAGACAGAGGCGTCGGCGGACAACGGGGATGGATCGGTGGTGACGATGACTCTTGGCATCCGAAGCTCCTTTTCTTGGCAGTGACGTGGCGGGGAAGGCATCCCCCCGGCAATTGTTCACTAACCTTATCAGGATTCTTGCCTTTATCAAGAGTCTCGTTCCCGAGTGGATCCCAAGCGCGTCGGTTGACGCCGTGCACGCCCCCGGATAACCCGGTGCGACGGCGGGCGACCTCGCCGCGAGCGCCGCCCTCCACTCGCGGCCTGTCGGGTGGGCGGCGCCTAGACCCGCTCGAACAGCGCTACGCACTCGACGTGGTGCGTCTGCGGGAACATGTCCACGGGGCGCACCTTGCGCAGCGCCCAGCCGGCCTCGGCGAGCTGCGCGGCATTGGGGGCCAGCGTGGTCGGGTTGCACGAGACATACACGATTCGCTTCGGCCCCGCGTCGATGATGCGGCGGATGACCTTCGCGGAGATGCCGGCGCGCGGCGGGTCCACGATCACCACGTCGGGCCTGCCGACTTTGGCCACCAGCTCGGGAAGCGCCAGGCGCGTGTCGCCGGCGAAGAACTTTACGTTGTGAATCTCATTGCGCTTGGCGCCTTCGATCGCGTTGGCCACGGCCTCCTCCACCAGCTCGATCCCCCACAGCTCGCCTGCCCGCGGAGCGAGCGTCAGGGCGATCGTGCCGATGCCGCAGTACAGGTCATACACGCGCTCCCAGCCCTCCAGCGCGGCGTATTCGGTGGCGATCCCGTACAGCACCTCGGTCATCTCGGTGTTCGTCTGGAAGAACGCGCCGTGCGAGATCCGCAGATCCAGCTCGCCCAGGCGCTCCGGCAGCTCCGCTTCGCCGGCCACGATCTCCGTCTCGCCCCCGAGCGTCGTCTCCGCGAGCTGGCTCGAGCGCGTCCACAGGAGGCCCGACAGACGCTCGCCGAGCGCCGCGCGCAGCGCCTGCTCGAGCGACTCCACATCTAGCTCGCCCGGCGTGCTCACGAGGCGCACCTGCAGCTTGCCCGTGTGCCTGCCCTCGCGCACCACGAGGTTGCGCAGCCGCGCCCGTCCGTCGGATGCCGGGCCCGTGCGCTCGGCATCCGCGGGGTCGGGCCTGCCGTTGCGCCTGCCCCCACCCGGCTCGCCGCCACGCGACCAAGCCTCCAGGCCCTGCGCGCGCGCCCAGCTCGCCACCGTCTCCCGCGCGAGGTTCCCCGCCTCGGACGCCAGCAGGCAGTCGTCGATCGCGATCACCTTGTTCCAGCCCGCCGGTGCGTGAAAACCGCAGAGAAGCGCCTCCTCATTCTCGACCGCCGCGCCGAACGAGTACTCCAGTTTGTTGCGATAGCGCCACTGCGCCAGCGCCGGGACGATCGGCTCCAGCGAAAAGTCCTCCAGATGCCCGATCCGCCGCAGCGCATCGCCGACCTGCTGCTGCTTGATCTCAAGCTGGCGCTCGTAGCTCAGCACCTGCCAGGGCACCCCCGGATGCGCCGCTCGCGGCTCGATGCGCTCGGCGCTCGGCTCCAGCACCTCCAGCGTGCGCGCGTGCGCGTAGGTGCGTTTGGGCTTGTACACCACCGCGCGCACTCTGTCGCCCGGTATGCCGCCGGCGACGAACACCACGTAGCCGCTCGCCCCCCAGCGGGCGATGCCCTCGCCGCCGTAGGCCAGCGAGTCGATCTTCAGCTCCAGCTCCTGGCCGCGCACGGGACGATTCATGTCAACAGAAGCTCTAGCAGAGCCTTCTGTGCGTGCCGGCGATTCTCGGCCTGATCCCAGATGCGCTGCCTTGGCCCATACAGCAGCTCTTCCGCGATCTCCTCTCCGGGGTGCGCCGGCAGGCAGTGCAGCACGATCGCCTGCGCCTCGGCGCGCGCGAGCAGCGACTCGTCGATGCGGTAGGGCTCGAGCCTGCTGCGGCGCTCCTGCGCGCGCTCCTCGCAGCCCGCTCGTTCCTCCTCGCCCGTGCGCTCCTCGTCGCCCATCGTGCTCTGCTCGTCGCCCATGCTCACCCACACATCCGTATACACAACGCTCGCGCCCGCGACCGCCTTGTACGGGTCCTCGTGAAGCGTCACACGCCCGCGCGCGCCCGGCGGCACGGGGATCGTCTCGCGCGCCAGCGCATACTCGGGGGGGCTCGCCACCGCCACCTCCAAGCCCGCCTGCGCGCCCACCACGGCCAGCGAGCGCGCCACGTTGTTGCCGTCGCCGACATACGCCAGCTTCAGGCCCTCCAGCGTTCCGAACGCCTCCTTGATCGTCAGCAGATCGGCCAACGCCTGGCAGGGGTGGTGCTCTTCGGTGAGCATGTTGACCGTCGGCACCGTCGCATGCGCCGCCAGCTCCTCGAGCGTCGCCTGCGGCCCCGTGCGCATTCCCATCGCCGCCACGTGCCGCGTGAGCACGAGCGCCGTATCGCGCGGCGACTCGCCGCGCGTCAACTGCAGGTCCTCGGCCATCAGCACCAGCGCGCTGCCGCCCAGCTCGGCGATGCCAACCTCGAAGGACACCCGCGTGCGCGTCGAGGGCCGCTGGAAGAGCAGCGCGACGCTCCTTCCCGCGAGCGCTCGCGAGGACAGCGGCGCCCGCTTCAGCTCGCCCGAGCGCGCCAGCAGGCCATCCAGCTCCGCCGCGCTCAGCTCGGCCCCTGTGAGGAAGTTGCGTGCCATCGGACGCGTCAGTCTAGGCTTAGGACGACCACTTGGTGTGAAAGGGTCTGCCTCTGCACCGCACGCTGGAGAAGCCGCGAAAGGATCTGTGATGAAGAGAGGGTTGCGAGGGTTGCCGTTTGTTATCGCCTGCGCCTGCGCGCTGGCCCTGGTGGCAGTGGCCGCCGGCTGTGGATCGAGTTCGTCCGGCTCGACCACGACGAGCACCACATCTGTCGCCGGCGCCGCCAAGAACGCGCAGTCCACGACCTCCGCCGTCGCCAAGGGTGGCGGCGTGCAGCCAGACACCACGCCCAAGTACGCCGCGCCGCCGGCCGGCGCGCCCGTGCAGAACGGAACCGTGCAGATCGCCTACCGCAACATCGCCATCAATCCCGACACCGTCAAGGTCAAGGTCGGCACGACGCTGACGTGGACCAACTACGACCCCGTCGAACACAACGTCACGAGCAAGGGCGGCCCGTCGTCGTTCGCCTCCAAGAACTTTTCCGAAGGCCATTCCTTCACATTCAAGGTCACAAAGGCCGGCGTGATCCACTACGAGTGCACGATCCACCCCGTCACGATGAACGGGACGATCGAAGTCGTCAACTGAAGTCCGCCAGCCCCGCAGTGGGCGTGGAGGCCGTGGCGTAGGTGCGCCGCGGAATGCGCCCGGCGCAGGCGGCCAGGCGGCCGGCCGCGACGGCCAGACGCATCGCATGAGCCATCGCGACCGGCTCCTGCGCGCGCGCTATCGCGCTCGCCGCCATCACCGCGTCGCAGCCCAGCTCCATCGCCTGCGCCGCATCCGAGGCCGTGCCCACGCCCGCGTCGAGCACCACCGGCACGCTCACCGCTTCGCGCAGCAGCGTCAGGTTGTAGGGGTTGCGGATGCCCATGCCGCTGCCGATCGGCGCGCCCAGCGGCATCACTGCGGCGCAGCCCACGTCCTGCAGGCGCCTCGCCAGCACTGGGTCATCGGTTGTGTATGGCAGCACCACGAAGCCCTCGTCCACCAACTGCTCCGCCGCCCGCAGCAGCTCCGGCGCGTCCGGCAGCAGCGTGTCCTCGTCGCCGACCACCTCCAACTTGATCCAGTCCGTCTCGAACGCCTCGCGCGCCAGCTGCGCCGTCAGCACGGCATCGCGCGCCGTGTAGCAGCCGGCCGTATTCGGCAGCAAGCCCACGCCGGCCTCCTCCAGCACGTCGATCAGCGAGCCGCGCGCCGCAGGGTCGATCCGGCGCAGCGCGACCGTCACCAGCTCGCTCGCGCTCGCCGCTATCGCTTCGCCCAGCAGCTGCAGCGACGGAAAGCCGCCCGTGCCCAGCAGCAGTCGCGAGCCAAGCGTGCGCCCGGCGATCGTCAGCGGCTCGTCGGGCACCGTCGCGGCGCTCTGCGGCATGGACTCCTTCGCGCTCATGCTCGTTATCCCCCCTGCATCGCCGTCAGCACCTCGACGCGCGCCTCGTCGCGCAGCGCGACCGTCGCCCAGTCGCCGCGCGGGACCACCGCACCGTCCACCGCCACCGCCACGCCGCGCGCGTCCTCCGCGAGGCCGAGCCCTGCCAGTACCTCGGCCACGGTCGCCCCGGCGCTGACCTCGGAGCCCTGGCCATTGACCACGATCACGCCGGTGCTCCCATCGCGGTCACGCTCGCGCCGGCGGCTGCGCCCACCCCTGCGCCGGCGGCTGCGCCCACCCCTGCGCCGGCGGCTGCGCCCACCCCTGCGCCGGCGGCTGCCTCCAGCGCCTCCACCACCAGCTCCGCCGTCAACGGCGCCAGCAGAATGCCATTGCGGTGGTGGCCCGTCGCCCACACCAGACCCTCCAGCGCGCCGCGACCGATCGCGGGAGCGTTGTCTGGGGTGCTCGGGCGCAAGCCCACGTTCAGCTCCTCGATCTCCAGCTCGGCGATCCCCGGGACCAGCTCGTGGGCGTCGCGCAGCAGCTCGTATACGCCGCCTGCCGTCGGACTGAGGTCGTGGCCGCGCTCCTCCATCGTCGCGCCGAGCACATAGCGGCCGTCGCCGCGCGGCACGAGGTAGCCGCCGGCGAAGCGCACGACCCCGTTCAACAGACCCGCGCCGGCCGGGTCGCGCAGGCGCAGGATCTGGCCCTTGACTGGCCTAACCGGGACCGTCGCGTGCGCGGGCAGCCCCTTCAGCAGCTCCGTCGTCCAGGCGCCGGCGGCCAGCACCACCTGGCCGGCCCGCAGGCGCTCGCCGTCGTCAAGCACGACTCCGGTGACGCGCCGCGTAGCACCCTCCGCGCCGCTCAGCTCGACGCGCGCGACGGCAGCGCCCTCACGCAGCTCCACGCCCGCGTCCTCGCACGCGCGGCGCAGCGCCGCGAGCACCAGCCGCGGATCGACGCTGTGATCGTCGGGCGCCTCCAGCGCCAGGCGCACCGTCGGCGCCAGCGCCGGCTCGCGCTCGCGCGCCTCGCTGGGCAGCAGGCGCCGCGCGCGTACGCCGAGCGAGTCGCGGAAGGCCAGCTGGCGCTCCAGCTCGCGTGCCTCGTCGTCGTCGCGCGCAACGACCAACGTGCCGCTGCGGCGCAGGCCCACGTCGATCCCCGCCGCCGCCTCGAGTTCGGCCGCGAAGTCGGGCCAGAGCGCGGCCGAGCGCAGCCCCAGCTCGAGCACCCGCCGACCGGCCTCGCCGAACTCCACCTCGGCCACCGGCGCCAGCATGCCGGCGGCCACGCGCGACGTCGCTTCGCCGGTGCCAGCGCGCTCCAGCAGCGTCACCGAGAGGCCGCGTGCCCGCGCGCGCCAGGCGCTCGCCAGCCCGATGATCCCGCCGCCCACGACCGCCACATCGACTGTCCTTGACATAGCAGTGATGCTAGTCCGTGCCAGACTTGCGCCATGCCCATCGCCGCGCTCCGCGCCCGCCTGCTGGAGGCGCGCCTGTATCTCGTGTGCGACTCCGCGCCCGGCGGACGCGAGCTGAGAAGCGTCCTGCGCGCGGCCATCGCCGGCGGCGTCGATGTCGTGCAGCTCCGCGACAAGCGCCTCGACGACGACGCCCTGACCGTTGTCGCACGCGCCGCGCGCGAGCTGTGCGCGGAGCTGGGAGCCCTCCTGATCGTCAACGACCGGCCCGCCGTCGCGCTGGCGGCCGGCGCCGACGGCGTGCACGTGGGCCAGGACGACATGGCGCTCGCCGCGGTGCGCGAGCTGGTCGGTCCCGCCATGCTGATCGGCCTCTCCACGCATCGACCCGCGGAGATCGACGCCGCGTCGGCCTTGCCGGGCGACCATGTGGCGGGCGCCTTGCCGGGCGAGGACGTGGCGCCAGACGCCGCGTCGGCCGACTACCTCGGCGTGGGCCCCGTACACGCAACGCCCACCAAGCCGGGCCGGCCGGCGGTTGGGTTGGAGTTGGTGCGCTACGCCGCCGCCCACGCCCGTCAGCCGTTCTTCGCGATCGGCGGCATCGACGCCGGCAACCTCGGCGCCGTGCGCGACGCCGGCGCCACGCGCATCGCCGTCGTCAGGGCGATCGCCGAGGCACAGGACCCCGAAACGGCCGCACGCACACTGCGCCTGGCGCTGGAGGCCGAAGTTGCCGCAGCCTGATCGGGAAGATCCAGCGGCCCGGCTCGCGCCGCCCTCCGGTCGCGAAGAGCCGCGCGACGCGCGGGCCCGCGACGCACGGACCCCCGACGCGCCGACCCGCGACGAGCAGACCCGCGCCGCGCTTGAGCCTCTGGCCGAGGGCGAGTGGCCGCGGCCGCTCGTCGTGGCGATCGCCGTCGCGCTGGCGCTCGCGCTGGCGGTGGCCGTGAGCACGGCGAGCGTCCACGAACTGCGCAGCCACGGCGGGTCGGTGTACGGAGCGGTCTTCCTCACAGCGCTGCTGCTGGCGCTCGCGCTGGGGATGTATCGCAAGCGCTACGGCGCCGTGCTCGCCTTCGAGGCGCTGCTGGCCTTCCAGATCATCGTCACATCGCTCGCGCTCGTCGTCGCCTCGACGCTGCCGGCCGCGGGCCTGTGCCTGCTCAGCATCGGGCTCGGCGGCTGGCTGT
The DNA here is from genome assembly GCA_963715515.1 of uncultured Solirubrobacterales bacterium. GTDB lineage: Bacteria > Actinomycetota > Thermoleophilia > Solirubrobacterales > Solirubrobacteraceae > Palsa-744. The sequence goes on along the minus strand of OY970249.1, from coordinate 1,564,535 downwards.
TCTGGAAGTTGGTGCGCGTCATGGCGCGCATCGAGGCAGGCAGACGCGGGGCAGACGGGATGCTTCGATAGGCTCAGGCGCGATGGCCGAGATGTCCTATGACTGCATCGTGGTCGGAGCCGGTCCCGGCGGCTATGTCGCGGCGATCCGTGCCGCGCAGCTCGGCAAAAGGACGGTCGTCATCGAGCGCGACAAGCTCGGCGGGCGCTGTCTCAACTACGCCTGCATCCCCGCCAAGGCCGTGCTTCGCTCGGCCGATCTGCTCAGCGAGCTGCGCGATGCCGGCGAGTTCGGGCTGAAGGTAGCCGGCATCGAGGTCGACTATCCGGCGGTGCAGGCGCGCCGCGAGAAGGTCGTCGGCACGCTCGTCGGCGGCGTGGCAGGCCTGTTCAAGAAGAACGCCATCGACTCGATCGAGGGCACGGCGACCTTGGCGGGCGGCGGAAAAGTCAGAGTGGCTGGGCCGGACGGCGAGCGGGAGATCGCCGCCGAGACCATCGTCCTCGCGACCGGCTCCGTGCGCAGGCCGATCCCGGGCGTCGCCTTCGGCGGGCGCGTCATCGGCACCGAAGAGGCCTGGGCGCTGAGCGAACTGCCCGCGCGCATGGCCGTCGTCGGCGCCGGCGCCTCCGGTGCGGAGATCGCCTCCGGCTTCGCACGCCTGGGCAGCGAGGTGCTGCTGTTCGAGATGCTCGACCGCGTGCTGCCGACCGAGGACGCCGACATCTCGCGCCTCGTGGAACGCGGTCTCAAGCGCCAGGGCATCCAGATCTTCACCGAGACACCCGTCGAGAACGTCAGCGGCGGCGACACCTCCGTCGCCTTCACCCACGGCGGCGAGTCCGCCGAGGTCGACTACCTCATCATCGCTGCCGGCCGCGGCGCCGACGTCGAGGGCCTGGGCCTGGAGGCCGCGGGTGTCGAGCTGGAAGAGCGCGGACTGATCCAGGTGGACGGCGCCCTGCGCACGACCGCCCCCGGCGTCTATGCGATCGGCGACCTCGTAGCCGGGCCGGCGCTCGCGCACAAGGCCTCCGACGAGGGCATCATCGCCGTCGAGGACTCCGCCGGCCTGCCCACGCACCCGCTCGTCCATGTCGACATCCCGCGCGCCACCTTCTGCACGCCCAACGTCGGCTCCTTCGGGTTGACCGAGGAGCAGGCGCGCGCGCAGGGCTTCGACGTAGTTGTCGGGAAAGTCCCCTACGGCGCCGTCGGCGGCGGCACCGTCTACGGCGACCGCACCGGCCTCGTCAAGGTCGTCGGCGAGACCAAGTACGGCGAACTGCTCGGCGCCCACATCGTCGGCAGCCGCGCCACCGAGCTGATCCAGGAGCTGGTCAACGTGCGCATGCTCGAGGGCGGCTTCGCCGAGGTGGGGCGCATCGTGCACGGCCACCCGACGCTGTCGGAGGCCGTGATGGAGGCCGGGCGTGCCGCCGACGGCTGGCTGATCCACGGCTGAGCCTGGATCGCAGCGGCGATGTCCGAGCCCGACACCCAGCCCGCCTTCGAGTCTGACACCCAGCCCGCCTCCGAGCCCGACGCCGCCTTCTACTTCGATCTGGCGAGCCCGCTCGCCTACCTCGCGGCCGAGCGCATCCTGCACGTATTGCCCCGGCCAGCGGAGTGGCAGCCCGTGCTGGCTCGCGAGCTGCCCGGCGGGGAGACATTCGAGGCGTTCCGCTGCGAGACCGAGGAGCAGATCTTCTGTGAGGAGGTCGAGCGCCGCGCGCACGCGCTGGGCCTGCAGCCGGTGCTCTGGCCCGCGGACTTCCCCTTCGACAGCGCCGCCGCGATGCGCGTCGCCACCTACGCCAAGTCGATCGGACGCGTGGTGCCCTTCGCCCAGGCCGCCTTCCGCCAGGCCTTCGCCGGCGGTCATGGCCTCGCGGAGATGGACCGCGTGCTGATCGCCGCCGCCGCCTGTGAGATGCACCCCGCGGCCGTCCTCAAGGGGGCCGAGCTGGCCTCGGTCGGGGAGCGTCTGGGCGCCGCCACCGCCGCGGCCGCGCGCGCGGGCGTGAGCGACGTGCCGGCCGTGCGCATCGCGGAGCGCGTGTTCGTCGGCGAACGCGCCGTCGAGGATGCCGCGAAGTACATCTCGGACATGCCGCCCGCACAGGCCCGATGAAAGCCAACGGCACCCCACACAGCCCGATGACAGCCGACAGCACCCACACCGCACAGACCCGATGAAAGCCAACCGCGCCTACCGCCTGATCGTCCGCCGCGGCGGCTGGGTGCCGGCGCTGCTGGCCGACCACAACCGGGTCGACCACATCGAGGTCGTCGAGATCGACGGCGGCGAGGTGGTGCTGTTCTGGGACTGCCCGCCGCAGCAGGCCGCGCGCCAGGCAAGGGCGCTGCGGGCGGACCTTGCGCAATTGCAGGACACGGAGTTCCTGGCGCGCTGGAGTACCGTGGGTGATTGATGGAGCGGACCCTGCCCGACCCTGAGACCGCGCGCGAGTGGCTTGCGCGGATGACGCTGATCCGCCGCTTCGAGGAGCGCGCGGGGGAGATGTACGCGCGCGCGAAGGTCGGCGGCTTCCTGCACCTGTCGATCGGCGAGGAGGCCGCGATCGTGGGAGCCGTCAGGGCGCTGCGGGCCGAGGACTATTTGATCTGCACCTACCGCTCGCACGGCCACGCGCTCGCGCGCGGCACGCCGCCGGAGCGGGTGATGGCCGAGCTGTTCGGTCGCGTCAACGGCTGCTGCAAGGGTCGCGGCGGCTCGATGCACATGTTCGACTTCGAGCGCCGCTTCATGGGCGGTTACGGGATCGTCGGCGGCAACCTGCCGATCGCCGCGGGCATCGCGCTGTCGAGCGACTATCGCGAGACCGACGAGGTCACGCTGTGCGTCTTCGGCGACGGCGCCTCCAACCAGGGCACCTTCGGCGAGACGCTGAACCTCGCGGCGCTGTGGCGGCTGCCGGTGGTGTTCATGGTGACCAACAACCAGTTCGGCATGGGCACGTCGCTGCAGCGCCACTCCGCCGTGACCGACCTTCAGCGCAAGGGCGAGAGCCTGGGCGTGCCGGGCGTGCGCTGCGACGGCATGGACGTCCTGGACACGCACGCCGTGGTGAGCGAGGCCGTCGCGCGAGTGCGCGAGGAGCGCCGGCCGATGCTCGTCGAGGCGATCACCTATCGCTTCCGCGGGCACTCGATGGCCGACCCCGAGGACTACCGCACGAAGGAGGAGGTCTCGCAGTGGCGCCTGCGCGACCCGATCCCTGCCTTCGACGCGCTGCTTGAGCAGCAGGGCGTCGTCGGCGCCGCCGAGCGCGCCGGCATCGACGAGGAGGCGATCGCGAGGGTGGATAAGGCGGTGGAGTTCGCCGACGCCTCACCCTTCCCGGCGCCGCAGTCGCTCTACGACGACGTGTACGTGCTCGACCGGCAGGCGCAGGGCAGGTACTGGTGATGGCCGGACGGCGCCTGCCGGCGACCGAGCGGTGCCTACCGATGGCCGGGGGGTCCTGAGCGATGGCCGAACTGCGCTACCGCGAGGCTTTGAACGAGGCCCTGCGCGAGGAGCTGCGCCGCGACGAGCGCGTCGTGCTGATGGGTGAGGACATCGGCGTCTTCGGCGGCGCCTTCAAGGTCACCGCCGGCCTGCTCGAGGAGTTCGGCGAGCGGCGCGTGCGCGATACGCCGATCTCCGAGAACACGATCGTCGGCATGGGCATCGGCGCCGCGATGACCGGCCTGCGTCCGGTCGTCGAGCTGATGACGATCAACTTCTCGCTGCTCGCCTTCGACCAGATCGTCAACCACGCGGCGCACATCCACTACATGTTCGGCGGCCAGGCGCGCGTGCCGCTGGTCGTGCGCATGCCCCAGGGCGCCGGCCATCAGCTCGGCCCCACGCACTCGCACTGCCTCGAGGCCATGTTCCTGCACGTGCCCGGCCTGCTCGTCGCCACCCCCTCGACCCCCGCCGACGCCAAGGGCCTCCTGAAGACCGCGATCCGCGACGAGAACCCGGTGATCTTCATCGAGCACGAGTCGCTTTATGGGGTGCGCGGCGAGGTCCCCGACGCGCGGGCGCCCGCCGCGGGGCCCTCCGACGGCGCAGATCCATCCGATGGCGCGGGGCCCGCCGCTGGCGCGGGGCTCTCCGATGGCAATGACCATCTCGTCGACTTCGGCCGCGCCGTCGTGCGGCGCGCGGGCGGCGACGTGACGATCGTGGGCGTCTCGCGCATGGCCGTGACGGCGCAGCGCGCCGCGGAGCAGTTGGCATCCGAGCACGGCGTACAGGCCGAGGTGATCGACCCGCGCACGCTGCGCCCGCTCGATCTCGACACGATCCTCGCGTCGGTCGCCAAGACCAACCGCTGCGTCGTCGTCGAGGAGGGCTGGCCCCACGGGGGCGTCGGCGCCAACCTGTCGGCGCTCATATCCGAACAGGCCTTCGATGACCTCGACGCGCCGGTGAAGCGCGTCTCGGGCGCCGACGTGCCGATGCCCTACTCCAAGCCGCTGGAGGACATCGCCTACCCGCACGCGCCGCAGATCGTGCAGGCGGCGCTGGAAGTGCTCGGCCAGGCGCCGGCGGGCGCCGCCGTCAACGGCCGCCCCGCCGCCGCCGTGCAGGCCGAGTCCGCGGAGGATGCCCGCGCCGCGGCCGAAAGCCCCGAGGTGCGCCCGTGACCGAGACGAGTGATGTGCCCGTGACCGAGGTGGTGGCGCGCCCGTGACCGAGATGGTGATGCCGCGCCTGTCGGACACGATGGAGGAGGGCACGATCCTGCGCTGGCTCAAGCGCGACGGCGATCGGGTGAGCCGCGGCGAAGAGCTGGTCGAGATCGAGACCGACAAGGCCAACATGACCTACGAATCCGACCAGGAGGGCCTGCTTCGGATCGTCGCGCAGGAGGGCGACACGCTGCCTGTGGGCGCGACGATTGCGCACATCGGCGAGGTGCCCGTCGATGGCGGGGCGCCAGCCAGTGGCGAGGCGCCCGTCAACGGCGAGCAGCCAGCCAGTGCCGAGATGCCCGCGCGGGCCGTCGCGCAGGAGTCGGCCGCGGTCGCCTCTGGCGCCCCCGCGCCCGCTGGCTCCGACACGGGCCCGGCGCCCGCTGCCTCCGACGGCGAGCGCGTCAAGGCCTCGCCCGTGGCCAGGCGCGTAGCGCAGGGGAGCGGCGTGGATCTACGCGCGCTCTCCGGCTCAGGACCTGGCGGACGCATTGTCAAGGCCGACGTCGAAGCCGCCGGCGAGGCAGCACCTGTCGCTGTGCCCAGCGTGCCGGCAGCCCAGCCGCAGACCGAGGAGACCTCGACCGTCGCGCCCGGCGCCGCTCCCCCGCCGCCGTCCTCCATCGAAGGCGTTGCCGGCGCCAAGGGCGAGACGACGATCCAGGAGCTGTCGCGCACGCAGCGCGCCATCGCCAGGCGCATGGCCGAGTCCAAGGCGACGATTCCCGACTTCACGCTGCACATGGAGATCGACATGGAGGAGTGCGTCGCGCTGCGCACCGAACTCAAGCGGCTGGCGAGGATCGAGACACCCACCCACCCCATCCCGACGCAGCCGGCGCCGACGTACAACGACATGGTGGTCAAGGCCTGCGCGCTGGCATTGCGCGAGTACCCGCGCGCCAACGGCAGCTATCGCGACGGCCACTTCGAGCTGCACGCGCGTGTCAACGTCGGCGTGGCCGTCGCCACCGAGGACGCCCTCGTCGTGCCCACGGTCTTCGACGCCGACGTCAAGTCCCTCGGCGAGATCGCCCGCGAGACGCGCGCGCTGGCCGAACGCGTGCGCGACGCCTCGATCACGCCGCCCGAGCTGGGTGGCGGGACCTTCACGGTCTCCAACCTCGGCATGTACGGCATTCGCAGCTTCGCCGCGATCATCAATCCACCGCAGGCCGCGATCCTGTCGGTCGGTGCGCTGGCAGCGCGCGCCGTGGTGCTCGCCGACGCCCCCGACGGAGCGCCGCGCGCGGAGGGCGAGGCTGCTGAGATCGTCGCGCGTCACACGATGGCGGTGACGCTCGCCTGCGACCACCGCATCCTCTACGGCGCCGACGCCGCGCAGTTCCTCGGCCGCGTGCGCGAGCTGCTGGAACAGCCGGCGGCGCTGACGTTGTGAAGTGCATCTCGCTGCGCCTATGCTTGCGTCTTGATGTGGCTACGCTCGCATCTTGATGCGCTAAGATCGGATTATGCGCACGACCGTAACCCTCTCCGATGATGTGGCTGTGGCAGTCGAGAAGCTGCGCCGAGAGCGATCCATCGGTCTCAGCGAGGCGGTCAACGATCTCGTTCGAGCCGGACTCACCGTGCCAGGCGGCTCCTCGCCGTTTCGCCAGCAGGCACATGACCTTGGCCCCGGGATCGACTTCTCGAATGTGGCTGACGCGATCGAGACGCTTGACGGGCCTGCCGCCCGCTGATGCTCCTCGACGCCAACCTGCTGCTCTACGCGGTCCACGCAGGCGTCCCCCAGCACGAAGCCACCGCCGAGTGGCTGACCGAGCAGCTAAATGGCTCCCGGCGAGTCGGCCTGCCGTGGCAGAGCCTTGGAGCGTTCATGCGCATCTCCACCCATCCCCGCGCCTTCGAGCGCCCGCTCGCTCCCGCCACCGCCTGGGAGCGGGTCACCGACTGGCTCTCCTCGCCCGTCGCATGGATACCCCAGCCAGGACCCGCATACGCCCGGACCCTGGGGGAGCTGGTTATCGCCAACGAGGTCCGTGGCAATCTGGTCACCGACGCCCAGCTCGCGGCGCTGGCCATCGAACACGGTCTCACGCTCTGCTCGACAGATACCGACTTCGCGCGCTTCGCCGACCTGCGCTGGATCAACCCGCTCGCCTGAGGCCGGGTTTGGAGCGCCGCTAGGCTGCAAGGAGCAGATGATGAGCGCCGCACGATCTTCCGAGGAGCTGTGGGTGTGCCACCTGGGCACGGTGCCCTACCGCGAGGCGCTGCGGATGCAGGAGCAGATCAGAGCGCAGCGACAGGCCGACGAACTGCCCGACACGCTGCTGCTGCTGGAGCATCCGCCCGTCTACACGCGCGGACGACGCTCGCGCGATGGGGAGCTGGCGCTGGGCGAGGACTTCTATGCGGCGCGCGGCATCGAAGTCATCCCGAGCGACCGCGGCGGGCGCGTCACCTACCACGGTCCCGGACAGCTCGTGGGTTACCCGATCATGGCCGTCGCCGATGTGCTGGCGCATCTGCGCACGATCGAGCAGGCGCTGGTCGGCGCGCTCGCGCAGGAGGGGGTCGCGGCGCGCTCGCGCGTGGACGACGGCGCGGACTACACCGGCGTGTGGGTCGCCGAGCGCAAGATCGCCTCGCTGGGGGTGCACGTCTCGCGCGGCATCAGCACGCACGGCTTTGCCATCAATGTCGAGAACGACCTCGCGCCCTTCTCGTGGGTCGTGGCCTGCGGGCTGCCTGACGTCGAGATGACCTCGCTCGCGCGCGAGCGCGCGCCTGAGCGCACCAGCGGACTGCACTGCTTTCGCAAGCGCGTCGCCTATCAGTTCTGCCAGGCACACGGACGGCGCCAGCGTCTCGTCTCGCTGCGGCGCCTGGGAGTTGACGCACCCGTCGCACCCGTCGCACCCGTGGCGCGGGTGGCGGTGCCGGCATGAACACAACCAAGTCAGCTACGGCCGCGGCCGCGCGCGAGCACTCGACGCGCTCGCGCGCGAACCCGGGCGGCATGGACGTGCTCAAGGTGCTCGGCTCGGAGGTACGCCCGCTGCGCGAGCGCAAGCCGCCCTGGTTCAAGGTGCCGCCGCCGGGCGGTGCGCGCTATCGCGAGCTGACCGAGCTGATCCGCTCGGAGAACCTGCACACCGTCTGCCAGGAGGCCGCCTGCCCGAACGTCGGCGAGTGCTGGGAGCGCGGCACGGCGACGTTCATGATTCTCGGCGACACCTGCACGCGGCGCTGCGGCTTCTGCAACGTCAAGACGGGCCGCCCCACGTGGAACGACCCGCTGGAGCCGGCGCGCGTGGCGCGCTCGATCGCGCGCATGGGACTGCGCCACGCCGTGATCACGTCCGTCGACCGCGACGACCTGCCCGACAAGGGCGCGGCGGCGTTCGTCGGCGTGATCCGCCAGGTGCGCCTGCAGGCGCCCGACTGCAAGGTCGAGGTGCTGACGCCGGACTTCCAGGGACAGGAGATGCCGCTTGCGAAGGTCATCGCCGAGCGGCCCGACGTGTTCAACCACAACGTCGAGGTCGTCCCGCGGCTCTACTCCGTCGCCCGCCGCGGCTCCACCTTCAAGCGCTCCTGCCGCGTGCTGGCGCTCGCCAAGGAGATGGGCGGCGCCGAGGTGGTCACCAAGTCGGGCCTGATGGCGGGACTCGGTGAGACGCACGAGGAGCTGGTCGAGACCTTCGGCGAGCTGCGCCGCCACGGCGTACAGGTGCTGACCGTCGGGCAGTACCTGCGCCCCTCAGAGCGCCATCTGCCGGTCGTGCGCTACTGGCACCCCGACGAGTTCGCCGCGCTGGAGCGCGCCGCGTACGAGCTGGGCTTCGAGCACGTCGCAGCCGGGCCGCTCGTGCGCTCCAGCTATCACGCCGATCAGCACGTGCCCCAGGAGCGGCCCGGCGTAGGGCCGCTCGCCGCTCGCGCCTGAGCCGCCCGTCGGGCCGCTCGCCGCTCGCGCCTGAGCCGCTGACGCCGGCCGCGCGAGCGGCAGCCGTTTCCGGCGACAGCGGCTGGCGACCGGCCCCTGGCGGCCGGATAGTCTCACTCGATCTTCCCCCTCAAGGACAACATCCCCCGCGAGCGCTTCCCGTTTGTGACGCTCGCGCTGATCGCGCTCAACGCGGGCGCCTACCTGCTCTCGCTGCCCGGCGGCGACAGCTTCACGGGCATCCTGCACGTCCTCGCCTGCACGCTCGCTCTGGCGATCTTCGGCCCCAGCATCGAGGACGCGCTGGGGCCGCCGCGCTACCTCGCCTTCTGCCTGCTCGGCAGCGCGCTTGCGCTCCTCGCGGGAGCCGCCGCGCAGCTCGACGCGAAGTCATTCGCGCTCGCCTGCGCCGGCGCCGGCGCGGCCGTGCTCGGCGGCTACCTCGCGCTCTACCCGCGCGCGCGTGTGCTCACGATGTTCTTCGTCGTCTTCCTCGCCACCCTCGTCGAGATCCCGGCGCTGCTGCTGCTCGGACTGTGGCTCCTAGAGCAGGTCAACTTCGCCACCTCGAGCCTCGCGGCGCCCGTCGGCGAATGGTCTGCCTTCGCCTTCGGCGCAGCCCTGATCTGGGTCTTCGCGCGGCACCGGCGCAGCGTGCCGCCGCGCCAGCCTGCCTATTGATCTGACTCCGCGCGAGGAGAGCCGAAGCGCGCGCCAGCCGGCGCGCTCCGCCGCATAACGCGCTGTACTGCTCACACGTGAGCACGCCGCCCACGCCCTCTCCATGACCACGCCCTCTCCCTTCCTGCCCTCGCCGCGCCACCGCTCGCCGCGACGGCACGCCGCGCGGCGACGGCGCCTGCGCAGGCGCCTGGGCTTCGGCGTGGTGCTCGCGCTGGCGCTGGCCGCCGTGCTGCTCGCTACCAATGTGCTGCGCTCCAGCCCGCGCTCCAGCCCGCGAAGCGGGCGGCGGAGCGGGCACTCCCCCACTTACGCCGCCGGCGGCCCGCGCGTCAGGGACGGACACTCCCAGGTCGCCGCGAGCGCGCTCGGTCTGGACAGCGCGACCCCGCTCCCCTCATTTCAGTTCCATCACCCGCCGCGCGCCGGCCTGCTCTTCGACCTCGGCAGCGGGCGCATCCTGTGGGCGTTCAACCCGAGCGTCGTCGTGCCAATCGCGTCGCTCACGAAGATGATGACGGCGCTGCTCGTCGTGCGCGGCGCGCCGGCCGACGCGCCCGTGCTGATCTCACACCGCGCCTTCGACGCCGCCGGGTCGAAGGTCGGGGTGCTGCCGGTCGGGCGACACGTGCGCCTGGAGACGCTGCTCTACGGGCTGATGCTGCCCTCCGGCAACGACGCGGCGGTGGCGCTCGCCGAACACATCGCCGGCTCGGTGCCGGCGTTCGTGGCGCGGATGAACGCCGAAGCGCGGCGCCTGCACCTGGGCTGCACGCGCTACGTGTCGCCCGACGGCCTGGAGAACGCCAATCGCTCCTGCGCGCTCGACCTCGCCACGCTCGCGCGGCTGGACCTCGCGCAGCCGCGCATCGAGCACGTCGCCTCCTCGCCCTCCGCTGTGGAGCCGCTGCCGATCAAGGGCGGCAAGGTGTGGCTCTACAACAACAATCCGCTGCTGCGCTTCGCCTACCCCGGCGCGATCGGCCTGAAGACCGGCGAGACCGAAGCCGCCGGGCGCTGCCTCGTGGGCGCCGCCGTGCACGACGGCGTACGCCTGGGCGTCGTGCTGCTCGACTCCCCCGAACTCGGCCGCCAGGCCGAGGCGCTGCTCGACGCCGGCTTTCACGACGTCTACCACTTGCCCGTGCTACCGGCGCCGCCGGTGCCGTTAGGGATGTAGGAGGAGGGTGCGGCTTGCGCCGCGTGATGGTCGCGACCCGCCCCACCCCAGCGACCGCCCACAAACACCCGCCTAGGCTCGCAGCGGATCGACCCAGCGCAGACCGGGGAAACGCGAGAAGTCCGAGTCGCAGGAGCACAGCAGCGCGCCGTGCTCGATCGCGAGCGCGGCGAGGTGCGCGTCGCTCGTCAGGTTGCCCGCCGTGCCCAGCGGCCCAAGCAGCTCGCGCAGCACGCCCGCGTGGCGGTCGCTGGGATGGACGACGGTGACGCAAGGCTGATCCAACCAGCTGTCGAGGAGGTCGAATGCCTCCTCCATCTCCAAGGGCCGGTCGAAGACCGACGGGTGCGTGCTCAGCCTGACGAAGCCGAGCAGGACCATCCAGGCGAGCGCGACGGTCTCGGCGCCCGAGAGCGCCGCCTCCACCCAGGCACGCGCCGCCGGATGGCGCGGCGAGGACTGATCTGCGGCATACAGGAACAGATTGACGTCAGGCAGCTTCACTTGCGCAGCTGCAGCTTGCGCACGATCTCCGCGTCCTCCAGCTCGCCGGCGAGGCGCAGCGCGCGGTCGAGATCGACGCCCCTGCGCACGCCCATGTCGCGTGCCGGCATCCGGTAGCGGCGAGCCGCGCGGGCATTCCCGCCGAGCCCTGCTCGCAGCGACTCGTTGAGAGCCGTCTTGAACGACACTCCGCGCTCGCGCGCAACCTCTCGGAGCTTTGCCGCCACGTCCTGATCGAGCGTAACCGTCGTTCTCACAGTGATCGCATCTTAGCAGCAAGGTCATTGCTGTCATGATGCTAATGCTATGAAAAACGGGGCATCCAGCAGCATGCCTGCTACCATGACAGCATGAAGCAGGTCACTCTGCGCATCGACGAGCGTCTGGCGAGCTTCCTCAAGCAGGCCGCCGCCGCGCGCAACGAGAGCGTGAACGCCTATGCTCAGACGGTGCTCACGGCAGCCGTCGATCCCGAGTTTGCCGGAGACGAGGCCGCACAGCTGCGCGAGCGCCTGGGTAGGGCGGGACTGCTCGCGGTCCCCACGCCCCTCTCCCACCCAGCCCCCGATCCGGCAGCCGTGGCGCGCGCGGGCAGGCGCGCGGCGCGTGGACGCTCGCTTGCCTCGCTGATCGTCGAGGAACGCGGCTGAGCGTCTTCGCCGACTCCTCGGCGCTCGTGAAGCTCTACGTGCCGGAGGACGGCCACGAGTCGATCCGACAGCTGCGGGCCCCGCTCGTCGTGTCGGTGCTCGCGCGCGTAGAGGTCTCGGGGGCGATCTGGCGCAAGCATCGCAGCGGCGAACTCGATTTCGACGATTCGCTGCTGCTGCTGCGAGCGTTCGCGGCCGACTACGCCGGGACGCGGGACCAGGCGGCGCGGTTCATCGCCGTAGCGCCCAACGATCGGGTTGTCGAGCGCGCCGCCGAGCTGACCGGCGCGCACGGCCTGCGCGCCTACGACGCCATCCAACTCGCCTCGGCGCTCGCGGCGCGCGAGGAAGAGGAGCGCTGCAACGCCTTCGCCAGCTTCGACCGCGATCTCGCGGCGGCCGCCACCGCCGAAGGATTCATGGCGCTGCCCGTCGGAATCGAGGCGCCGCCCGTCGGATCCAAGGCGCCGCCTGTCGAGCCGCGCGCGAGCACCGCGCTGCCGGGCGACGTCGCGCCGGGCGACAGTTCCGCCCCTGCCAACCCCCCTCCTGCTGTAGACTGACTGGTCAGTCAACCAAGGAGTCTTCCGTGGATCTCGACGACACACCCGAGCAGGCAGCGCAGCGCACGCGCGTACGCACTTGGCTCCAGGAGCACAAGTCCGAAGCACCCGTCCTCAGCGGCCCCGACGCGATTCAGGACGAGGACGCGATCATTGCGGCGCGGCGCGCCTGGCAGGGCAAGCTCGCCGAGGCCGGCCTTGCTGGGGTGACCTGGCCGAAGGAGTATGGCGGACAGGGCCTGGGCCCGATCGAGCAGGTCATCTGCAACCAGGAGATCGCCCGCGCGAAGGCTCCCGGGATCCTCGACGCGATCGGCGTGGGCATGCTCGGGCCGACGCTGATCGCGCACGGCAGCGACGAGCAGAAGGCGCGCCACCTCGGGCCGATGCTGCACGGCGACGAGGTCTGGTGCCAGCTCTTCTCGGAGCCCGCCGCGGGGTCGGACCTGGCGGCGGTGCAGGCGCGCGCGCGCCTGCAGGAGGACGGCTCCTGGCGCCTGACGGGCCAGAAGGTGTGGACCACGAACGCGCAGTTCTCGGCCTATGGTCTGCTGCTGGCGCGCACGGACATCGACGCGCACAAGCACAAGGGACTGACGATGTTCATCGTGCCGATGGACGCGCCCGGCGTGACGGTGCGCGGGCTGCGCCAGATCTCCGGCGAGGCCGAGTTCAACGAGGTCTTCTTCGACGACGTGGCGCTCGACGCTGACGCCGTGGTCGGTGGCGTCGGCAACGGCTGGGGCACGGCGCTGACGACGCTGATGTTCGAGCGCGTCACGATCGGCCTCGGCGGCGAGGGGCTGGGCTTCAACTCCAACCGCTTCGCGCAGGCGATCGCGCGCGACGAGCACGCGCGACGCGACCCCGAGGTACGCCGCCAGCTCGGCGAGATCGTGGCAGACCTGCTGGCCGTGCGCTTCACCGGCTACCGCACGCTGACGGCGCTTCAGCGCGGGCAGATCCCCGGGCCGGAGGCCGGCCTCGCGAAGGTCACGATCGTCAACGGCGCGATCCACGCCGGCGATCTGATCGCCGACGTGCAGGGGCCCGATGCGCTCGCGGAGGACTCGGAGTGGGCCTACATGATCTCCTTCCTGCCCGGCCTGAAGTCCGCCGGCGGCACGGAAGAGATCCTGCGCAACACGATCGGCGAGCGCGTCCTCGGGTTGCCGCCCGAGCCGCGTCTGGACAAGGGCATCCCATTCTCGGAGCTGCGCGCCAAGGAGGCTGCAAAGGCATGAATCTCGCACTTTCAGACGAGCAGGTCTTCCTACGCGAGGCCGCGCGCGGCGCGCTCTCCCGCTTCAAGACGCTCGAGGCGGCGCGCGACGCGCTCGATGGCAAGGGCGAGCTGCCCGACCTGTGGCCGACGGCCCGCGAGGCCGGCTGGCCGGGGCTGCTGATCGACGACGCCCACGGCGGCGCCGACCTCGATGCGTTCGACGCGATGCTCGTGCTCGGCGAGTGCGGGCGCGTGCTCGCCGGCGTGCCGCTGCTCGGGCACCTGCCCGCCACGGCCATCCTGGCGGACTCGCCCGCCGCGTCCGAGCTGCTGCCAGCGCTGGCCTCGGGCGAGCGCCGCGCCGCCTACCTGCCGGCGCGCCCGCCCGACGATCTGTCGGACGCCTGGAGCGTCGATCCGGCGTCCGGCCTTGAGCGCGCGCCGCTTCCGGCGGCGGTGGGCGGCCCCGCTGCGGGCGGCTCCGGACAGGTGAAGGTCAGCGGCACGATCTCCTTCGTCCCCGACGCACCCGGCGCCGACGTGCTGGTAGGCGTCGCGCTGCTCGACGGCCGGCCCGTCGGCGTGGCGATCGAGGCATCGGCCGCCGGCGTAGCCGTCGAGGCCATCAGCCGCTATGACGCGACGCGCTCGCTCGGGCACGTCACGCTCAGCGACGCGCCCGCGACGGTGCTCGACGCGCCCGTGGAGGCATTGGCGGCGGCCTGGCACCTGGCACAGGCACTGCTCGCCGCCGAGTCCGTCGGAGCGGTCGAGACGGCGCTCGACGTATCGGTCGCCTACGCCAAGGAGCGCCACACGTTCGGCCGCGCGATCGGCTCCTACCAGGCCGTCAAGCACTCGCTCACGGAGGTTCTGCGCCAGATGGAGAACGGCCGCTCGCTGCTCTACTACGCCGGCTGGTCGCGGCGCGGCGCGCCCGCGGAGTTCGCGCTCGCGGCCGCCGCCGCACGCTCGGTCGCGGGGCACGCGCTCGACACGGCCGCGCGCACGATGGTCTCGGTGCACGGCGGCATCGGCGCCACCTGGGAGCACGACGCGCCGCTGTACTTCCGCCGCGCGCAGCTCTCCCGCCGCCTGCTCGGCGGCACCGCCGCAGCGACGGATCGCGTGGCGGGCGAGCTGTTGACGCAGGCCGCGCAGGCCGCCTAGCAACGGCCAGCGCGGGCCGGGCGGCTTGGCGCGGGGCGGCTCGGCGCGTCAGCCGCCCCGGCGCCTGGCGTCCTACCCCGGCGCCTGGCGGCTACCCTCGCCTCGGCCTGACGTCCTACCCCCGGCGCTTGGCGTGCGTGCGCCGCTGCTTCTTGGCCTGCGCCGCCGCGGCCGCTTCGCTCGCTTCCAGCGCCGCGAGCACCGGCGCGCCGTAGGCGCCATGCACGGCCGCGAGCAGTTCTGGCGCGATGCCGCAGTTGATGCACCAACCGTGCTGACTCCAGCCGATCGCGCGCGCGAGCACCTGATCGGCGTAGGTCACGCCGGCGGCGTCGTGCCCGTAGTAGTCGTAGGCGGCGTCCCATGCGCCTTCGTCGAGCGCCAGCGTGGCGCCGTCGGCCGAGAGCAGCCGCCCGGCGGCCATGATCGCGTCGAAGTCGTCGTAGATCGAGGGGTGGCGGGCGGTCTCGTGGTCATAGGACGCCGGCCGGTGGCCGTAGCGATAGCTGTCGCTGACGAGCGCCCACGTGGATGGGGTGCCGGCGCCGCCGTTGGTGACGTTGAACTGCATCGGCCCGCCGCAGCAGCCGGCGAAGTTCAGGCCGTGGTAGATGCCGGCGGCCGTCGAGAAGGCCGACTCCTGGCGGTGGATCGAGGCCAGCAGCAGCCAGTTGACGCCGAAGGTGCGCTGCGCTTCGGCGTAGATCGGGTAGAAGCCGGCCATCCAGTCGGCGTTGATGTGCGTCTGCGTGCTCGTCTGGCTGACGTAGTAGCTCGCCAGCTCGCGTCGCTGCGTGGGGCTGCCGGCGCGCGCGACGATCGGAGCCGGCGCGAGCGCGCGGCGGGCCGTCGTGGCGGCCGCGGCAGAGGAGGCCGGAGCGGCTAGGGGCGTGGTGGCGACCGTCACGACCGCCGGCGGCTGCGCCACGGAGGTCTGCCGCGTTTGACCGACGACTCCGCTGAGCACCGCCACGAGCACGCCGGCGCCGAGGACGACCAACGCGGCGGCGATCGCCCATGCCGTCCGTTCCGAAGGCTGGGGCGGAATCTGCGCGCCGGGTGCGCGCGCCGCGGATGTCTGTGTCTCGGGCATAGTGTCGATGGCTGATTTCGATGATGGCGATCGGACCTTAAGGATCCCTATCGCCAGCCTGCCTCAGACTCCGACCGCCCGGCGCAGCAGCCGATCGAAGAGCAGGTCGGGCAGCAGGCGACTGGCCCAGGCCATCGCGTGCGCGTCACGCCCGACGAGATAGCGTGCGCGCATCCGCCGCGCCGTGAGCGCACGTTCGATCGTCTGCGCCACGCGCTCCGGCGGAATGCCGCGCCGCGCGGTGTCATGGAGCGCCTTGGCCATCGCGGCCGGGACGTGACCGTACTGCTCGCGCAGCTCCGGCGGAACCTCGAAGTCGTCGACCTGCGTGCGGTTCTTCTCCCAGATGGGCGTTGCGATCGAGCCCGGCTCGATCAGGGCCACCTGGATGTGCGAGCGATACAGCTCCAGGCGCAGCGCGTTTCCGACGGCCTCGAGCGCGTACTTCGAGGCGTGATAGGGCGATAGGTAGGGGGTCGTCAGCAGGCCGCCGATCGAGGAGATCAGCACGATGCGCCCGCGCGCGCGGCGCAACGCCGGCAGCAGCGCCTGGGTGACGGCGACGTGGCCGAAGAAGTTGACCTCGAACTGCCCCCGCAGATCCTGAAGGGAAAGCAGCTCCACGGGCCCGCCGACGGCCGAGCCGGCGTTGTTGACGAGCGCATCCAGTCCAGCCGCCCCGTTTTCTCCCACGAGCGCCGCCGCCTGCGCGATCTGCTCGGCGTCGGTGATGTCGAGCCGTAGCGGGATCACGCGCCCCTGCGCCCCCGCCGGGGCCCCGCCCGCTGAGGCACCGCCCGCCGAGGCCTCCCGCGCTGAGGCACCGCCCGCCTGGGCCTCCCGCGCCAGGGCCTCGCCGGCGGCAAGGTCGCGCACGCCGGCGAAGACGCTCCAGCCGTTTTGGGCCAGGCGCAGTGCGGTGGCCCTGCCGATGCCGCTCGACGCGCCGGAAATTAGGGCCGTGGGCACGCGCTCAGGCTACCGCGAGAGAGGCGCTCTTCTCGCCCAGCGCCTGCAGCAGCGCGGCGAAGGCATCGGAGAACTTATCGACGCCCTCGCGCTCGAGCGTGTCGGTGAGGTCGTTGTAGTCCAGGCCGGCATCGGCAAGCTCGCGCAGCAGCCGCTGCGCCTCGTCGAGACCTTCCTCCAGGCGCACCTGCGGGCGACCGTGGTCCTGATAAGCGCGGACGGTCTCCTCGGGCATCGTGTTGACCGTGTCGGGGCCGATCAGCTCCTCGACGTAGATCGTGTCGGGGTAGGACGGGTTCTTGGTCGACGTCGAGGCCCAGAGCACGCGCTGAGGCGTTGCGCCCTTGCCGGCCAGGAACGTCCAGCGGGGGCCGCGGAAGATCGAGGTGTACTGCTGATAGGCCAGCTTGGCGTTGGCGACGGCGAGGCGTCCCTTGAGGTCGTCGTGACCGCCGATTTCGTCCAGGCGGCGATCGCCCTCGGTGTCGATGCGCGAGACGAAGAAGCTCGCGACCGAGGCCACCTTCCGCGGATCGCCGCCGGCAGCGACCAGGCGCTCGAGGCCGCGCAGATAGGACTCGGCGACCTCGGCGTAGCGCTGCAGCGAGAAGATCAGCGTCACGTTGATCGAGCGGCCCTTGGCGATCACGTCCTCGATCGCCGCCAGGCTGGGCTTGGTCGCGGGGATCTTGACCATCAGGTTGGGCCGCTCGATGGCCTCGTGCAGGCGCATCGCTTCGGCATAGGTCGCCGGCCCGTCATAGGCCAGGCCGGGATCGACCTCCAGCGAGACGTAGCCGTCGCGCCCGACGCCGGCGTCCCAGACCGGGCGGAAGAGGTCGCAGGCGTCGCGGATGTCCTGCTCGGCGAGGCGCCAGAAGACGTCCTTGCCCTCGACGCCCGCAGCGGCGAGCGCGTGGATCTGCTCGTCGTAGGCGTCGCCTTCGCTCATGGCCTTCTGGAAGATCGACGGGTTGGACGTCGCGCCGACGACAGCATCGCGGTCGATCAGCTCCTGCAGGTGCCCGCCGTGGATCGAGGCGCGCGAGAGGAAGTCGATCCACACGCTCTGACCGAGGGCCGAGAGGCGGTGCAGCGGGGAGAGGGTGGCGGATGCGGGGGTGGGCGAGGACATCGGGCCTCCTGCGGAGTGTGTTTGTATTTTTTTTCTTGTTTTACAATCGTTATACCGAGAAAAAAAGAGGATGTCCCCCTCCGACCTCTTTACTCTCCGACCTCTTTATAAAGAGACGTCCTCGACGACCTCTTTACTCGGCCCGGCTCGGCATCCTTGACCTCTTTACCCGGCCTGGCTAGCGCCCTTGACTTCTTTACGCTGCCTGGCGCAGCGCCCTGGCCTTGCTTGCGATGTTATCGACCGTGAAGCCCAGCTCCTGGAGGACCTTCGCGCCGGGCGCCGAGGCGCCGAAGCGGTCGATGCCGAGCACGTCGCCGTGGGAGCCCACCCACTTCCACCAGCTCATGCTCACGCCCGGCTCGACCGCCAGGCGCGCGGTGACTGTCGGGGGAAGCACGCTGTCGCGGTACGCCGCCGGCTGGTCTTCAAAGAGCTCCATGCACGGCATCGAGACGACGCGCACAGCGGTGCCCTCGGCGGCAAGGACACGCGCGGCCTGAAGCGTCGGGTCCACCTCGGCGCCGGTGGCGATCAGGATGACGTCGATCCCGCCAGCCGCCGCACCCCCACCGGCCGCCGCAGGCCCGCCGGCCGCACCCTCGCCAGCCGCCGCAGGCCCGCCCGCCGGACCCCCGCCGGCCGCACCCCCACCAGCCGCCGCACCCCCACCAGCCGCCGCACCCCCACCGGCCCCGCCGCCGGCGGACTCCCACAAGACATAGCCGCCGCGCTCCAGCTCATCGGCCGCCGCCAGCCCCTCGCCGGCGCGATCGAGCACGGGAATGTTCTGACGCGAGAGCAGCAGCGCCACGGGCCCGTCGGCGCGTTCGAGAGCAACGCGCCACGCCGCGACGGTCTCGTTGGCGTCAGCCGGGCGGATCACCCACAGATGCGGGATGGCGCGCAGCGCGGCGTAGTGCTCGACGGGCTGGTGCGTCGGACCGTCCTCGCCGAGACCCACGCTGTCGTGCGTCCAGACCCAGAGCACGGGCAGGCGCATCAGCGCCGAGAGGCGCACGGGGGCGCGCATGTAGTCGGAGAAGACGAGGAAGGTCGAGCCGTACGGCTTGACGACGCCGCCGTGGGCGGACAGGCCGTTGACGATGGCGCCCATGGCGTGCTCGCGGATGCCGAAGGGCACGTTGCGGCCGGCGTGTACGCGCGAGAACTGGCCGGCGCCCTCGAAGACGGTGCGGGTGGACTCCACGAGGTCGGCGGCGCCGCCGAGCATCGTCGGAGCGAAGGCGCCGAAGGCGGCCATGACCTTGCTGCCGGCGGCGCGCGTGGCCAGCGAGTCGCCGCCGGCAAAGCTCGGCAGCGCGTCGCGCCAGCCGTCGCGCAGGCGACCGGCCCATGCGCGGTCCCAGTCATCGGCCATGTCGGGCAGCGCGGCGCGCCAGCCCTCGAAGCGCTTCTGCCAGTCCTGCTGCGCGGCGGCGCCGGGGGCGCGCAGATCCATGTCCTCGTAGACGCGCGCGTCTACCTGGAAGTGCTCGTCGGGATCGAAGCCCATCACTTCCTTGGTGGCCCTGACCTCCTCCTCGCCGAGCGGCGCGCCGTGCGCCTTGGCGGTGTCGACGGCATTGGGCGCGGGGTAGGCGATGTGCGAGCGGATCGCGATGAACGACGGCCGCTCGCTTTCGGCGCGGGCATTGCGTAGCGCGACCTCCAGCGCCTCGACGTCCTCGGAGTCGCCGACGCGCTGCACGTGCCAGCCGTCGGCGGCGAGGCGCGCGACGTGGTTCTCGCCGTCGAAGGAGATCGAGGTGCTGCCGTCGATCGTGATGCGGTTGTCGTCGTAGCAGACGATCAGCTTGCCGAGCGCGAAGTGCCCGGCGATCGAGGCCGCTTCCTGGGAGATGCCCTCCATGAGGTCGCCGTCGGAGCAGATCGCATAGGTGTGGTGGTCCACGACGGCGAGGCCGGGCCGGTTGTAGCGCTCGCCGAGGAAGCGCTCGGCCATCGCCATGCCGACGGCGTTGGCGAAGCCCTGCCCGAGCGGGCCCGTGGTGACCTCGACGCCGGGCGTGTGCCCGCGCTCGGGGTGCCCGGGCGTGCGCGACTGCCACTGGCGGAACTGGCGCAGGTCCTCCAGGCCGAGGTCATAGCCGGTGAGGTGCAGCAGCGAGTACTGGAGGACGCAGGCATGCCCGGCGGAGAGCACGAAGCGGTCGCGATCGGGCCACGCGGGATCGGCCGGATTGGCGTGGAGCAGGCGCGTGAAGAGCGTGTAGGCGAGCGGCGCGAGCGCCATCGCCGTACCGGGATGCCCGGCGTTGGCCTGCTGCACGGCATCCATCGCCAGGCCACGGATGGTGTCGATCGAGAGCTTTGTAATCTCGCGCTGGGCCGGCACCATGCTGATCCTAGCGCCGGCGGTGGCTGTTGCTTTTGAGGGGGCCGCCAGGAGGCGGCCGTGGTTGTTCGCGCCGTGCAATACCAACGCGATAGCTGTGACGCCGGCCGCTTCAGGTGGCCGGCGTCTTCAGCTGACCGGCCGCTCCAGCTGACCGAACGCTCCGGCTGGCCGGCCGCTCCGGCTGACCGACCGCTCCGGCCGGCCGCTCCGGCTGACCGACCGCTTCAACTGGCGGCCGGCCGGCGGTGATACGGCGGCAGCGCCGCCATCGAGTGCGAGCGTCCCCGTGCGCACCAGCACCGCGCAGGGCGTACGCGCACGAGCCAGTGCATGTTGTGACGGCAGTGCGAGCGGCGATAGGGCCAGCGGGCGTGCAGCCCGCGCCCCATTCGCTGCTCCTGACAGTAATGCCTTCTCATGGCAATCCGACCTCCCGGATACATCCCATCCGAACCGTTTGGCGTCGCGGCGACCGTAGGCCGAGTCGGCCAACGGACACCCAAAAGTTGCGCCGTACGGATATAGCTAATAGCACGTTGCCTACAGAACAAACGCGAGCGCGTTGAGTTGCGGCGAGTGCTCTAGAGCCTCCTCTCCGGTCCGTCGTCGTACGTGACTTGAGACCAAAAGCCGTCTCCTGCATTGCATTTCGACCCATCTGACTCCTGTCCTACTATGTCGGAAAAGTCCCCACGGGCGCAGTCCGTAGGTACATATAAATCAGGTTTTACGCAGCCTGTCAAGACCCACCCGTAATCTTCTGTCAACTGTGACTCAGAGGCAGACCTGTTGTCAGGCCGCCGAGGGTCATCTAAGGTGGCCGTGTGGCCGGCAAGCGGGCAGACGGCAACGAGCACCGTGGCCTCCCGCGCGGACCACAGGCGCTGCCGCGCGAGGAGGTCGTCGCGGACCAGCGCCGGAGGTTGTTCGACGCGATGATCGAGCTGCTGAACGAGCGTGGCTTCGCCGGCGTGCGCATCTCTGAGCTGGTCGCCCGTGCGGGCATCTCGCGGCGGAGCTTCTACGAGCACTTCCACAACAAGGAGGAGTGCCTGCTGGCGGCGTTCGACGCGAGCGCCGAGCGCCTGGAGCGGCGCATGATCGAGGCCTATGACCCGAAGGTCGACACGCAGGGGCAGATCGAGGCGATCGTCGGGGCGCTCTTCAGCGCGACCGCCGAGCGCCCGGCGGCGGCGAGGCTGGTGTGCGTCGACATCAGCGCCGTCGGCGTCGACGGTGTGGCGCGCTGGGCCAAAGGCGCGGCGCGCTTCGAGCTGGCGCTGAGCACCGTCTTCGCGCGGGCGCCCGGCGAGGGAACGCTGCCCGAACCCGTCGCCAAGGCCGTCGTCGGCGCGCTGCGCAAGATCCTCTATGCGCGCGCGCTCGTGGGCCCTTCGCCGCGGGCGCTGCGGGGCGAACTGGAGCGGGCGCTGCCCGACGTGGTGGCGTGGATCGCCGCCTACTACCCGTCGCCGTCGGGGGTGCCCGCGAAGCCGCGGCGGAAGAAGGCCGGCGCGCGAGCGCGAGGGCGCGCGCCGGGGACGCTCGTAACGCAGTCGCCGGGCGGGCTGCCGGGCCTGCCGCGGGGACTGCCGACGGGCGAGCACAGCCTGCCGCGCGGCTTCGTGGAGCACAACCAGCGCGAGCGCATCTTCGATGCGATCGCCAATCTGACGGCGGCGAATGGGTACCCGGCCGTGGGTCTCGAGGACATCGCCGCCACGGCGGCGGTGTCGCTGCAGACCTTCTACGGGCACTTCGAGAACAAGGAGGAGGCCTTCATCGCGACCTACGAGGTCGGTCATGCGCGCGCGCAGACGGTCTGCGCCGAGGCGTTCGCGGCCGAGTCGGACTGGATCGCGGGCGTGCGTGCCGGCGTGACGGCGCTGCTCGAGTTCCTGGCGGCAGAGCCCTCCTACGCACACTTGGCCTGCGTCGACATCGTTCTGGCCTTCCCGCGGCTGACCGAACGGATGCAGCGGACCAACTCCTCCTATGCCGAGCTGCTCGACTTTGGGATCGGCTCCTATCGCCGTGGCCGGCGCCCGGGGGCGCCGCCGGCGATCGTCAGCGAGGCGATCGTAGGCGGCATCTTCGAGCTTATGTACGACTACGTGGCGCGCGGCCTCACGGAGCGCCTGCCCGAGCTGGCCGACCACGCGACGTATATCGCGCTCACGCCCTTCATCGGCGCCGGCAAGGCGGCCGCCGCCGCCTTCCCCGCCGCGCGGCGCCGTTAGTTCCCGCGTTCCGGCCGCACGGCGCCGTCAGTTCCCTTTCGAGCCGCGCGGCGCCGTTAGTTTCCCTTTCCGGCCGCGCGGCGGGCCGCGAGTTCCCCATATCAAAACCCGTCTGCCACAGGTCCGTGGGGGCCCGGCAACTGTCAAGCACAGCGCCCGCTTTGCCGAAAGCCGGAACGTGGTCGCATCCACCGAATACGACTTGCATCTGCTGCGCGCGCGGCGTACGGCGGCAACCTCGCGCGCCGTCCTGGGCGCCGCCGGGATCCTGCTGATCGCCGGCAATCCACGCCTACCGGCCCATCCCCTCCTAACAATTGCCGGCTTCACGACGATCGCCGTCAGTGCTCTCGTGCAGCTCTCCTCCCCGCGCAGGCAATGGCTGCGGATCGAGGAGTCGCTTGCCGGCATCGCCGCGATCCTGATCGTGGGCGTCGGCGAGCAGCGTGTGACGGTGCTGAGCGCGCTGTGGCTCGCCGCGATCGCCAGCGGCGTCGTCGCGCGCGGCGGGCGCGTGCACTGGATCGGACGCACGATCGTGCTGTCGGCGCTCGTGCTGCCGGTTGCGCTCGAAGGGCGCCTGGCCTCGGCGCACGCCGGGCTGTGCCTGGCCGCCATCGGCCTGCTGCTGAGCTGCGGGCGGCTCACGCGCGAGCTTGGCCGGCTGCTCGCGCAGGCGCGCTACGACGCCGATCACGACGATCTCACGGGCGCGCTGTCGCGCGCGGCCTTTCGCGGTGTCCTCGAAGCCGCCACCGAGGGCGCTGGCGACGCGGCGCCCGTCTCGCTGCTGCTGTTCGACCTCGATGGCTTCGGCGTCGTCAACAAGGCCCTCGGTCACGCGGCCGGCGACGCGCTGCTTGCGTCGGTCGGCGAGCGCCTGCGCACCACCGCCGGCCCGACACGCGCCGTCGGGCGCCTCGGCGGCGACGAGTTCGCGGTCGTCTCGCGCGGCGAGGACAACGGCAACCTCGCGCAGTCGCTGCTGCGGGCGTTGGCGGAGTGCGGCGACGAGACGCGCAGCGTCTCGGCCTGCGTCGGCGTGGCGCAGAGCCCGCGCGACGGCTGCGACACGGAGGCGCTGCTGCGCGCCAGCGACATCGCGCTGCGCGTCGCCAAGCGCAGCGGCGTCGGCGGCCAGGTCTCCTTCTACGCCGGCGGCCCGCTCTCGGGGCACGGCGCGCACAGCGCGCGCGGCGCCCTCACGAAGCTGATCGGCGGGGACGGCCTGTCGATGGCGGTACAGCCGATCGTCGACCTGCGCCATGGCACGATCCACGCCTACGAGGCGCTTGCGCGCTTCGGCCACGGCGGCACCGACAGCCCGCTGCACTGGTTCTCGCTCGCCGAGGAGTTCGGCGAGCGCGACCAACTCGAGCGCGCCTGCCTCGGCGTGGCGCTGCGCCTGCTCTCCACGCGCCCGGCGGGCACGCGCATGTCGGTCAACCTCTCCGCGCCGGTGCTGCTCGACGAGCGCACGCTGCGCATGCTCGAGCAGCCGCGCGACCTCTCGGGATTGATCATCGAGGTCACCGAGGAGGCGCTTGTGCAGAGCGAAGCACAATTGCACACGGCGATCGCGCCGCTGCGCGCGCGCGGCGCGCGGCTGGCCGTTGACGACATGGGCGCCGGCTACTCAGGTCTGCGCCAGATCACGACCGTGCAGCCGAGTTATCTGAAGCTCGACCGCTCGCTGGTGAGCGGCATCGACGGCGACGACGACCGCGCGGCGCTGGTCAGCGCGTTGGTCGGCTACGCGGAGCACGTCGGCAGCCTGCTCGTCGCGGAGGGCATCGAGAACGCCTCCGAGTTGCGCGCGCTCGTGGAGTTGGGCGTGCCGCTCGCGCAGGGCTTCTACCTGGGGCGCCCCGCCGCGCCCTGGCCGGTGCTCGAGCTGGATCTCGGACTGGCCGACGTGAGGGCTCGCGCAGACGCGGCGGCGCCAGCCCCCGTGGGCCAGCGCCGCCTTACAGTCGCCTAGCGTCCCGGCGTCGCTTAGCGTCCGGCATCGCCTAGCGTGTCCTACCGCCGCCTAGCGTCCCGGCGTCGCCTCGCGTCCTAGCGTCGCCTAGCGTGTCCTACCGCCGCCTAGCGTCCCGGCGTCGCCTCGCGTCCTAGCGTCGCCTAGCGTCCCGGCGCCGCCTAGCGCCGCACGCTCGCGACGTGCACCTGCGCCCGCGCGGCGGAGCCGGCGAGGGTCACGTAGAGGCCCACGCGGTCGTGGCTCTCGAGCGCCACGACGATCGCCCGCCGCGTTCTAGGCGAGAGGGTCAGGTGGACTTCCGTGCCACGCCCGGCCGTCAGCTGCGCGGCGACGCCGCCGAGGGCGTAGCTGTGGATCGGCGAGCCGTGGCTGTGGATCGCCGCACCGGCGCCGTGCCCTCCGTGCCCACGACGGTGCGCGCGCGGAATGCTCACCGTCAGCCGGCCGCCGAGCCTCGCATCGAGAGCCGCGTCGCACATGGCTCTCACCGCGATCCTGCCCTTGCCCAGTCGCGCCTGATTGCGTGACGCCGTGAGCGTGCAGCGCACGGCGCTGGCGGCCGCGTGCGCGGCTGGTGGCGGCGGGGAGATCACGAGCGTGCGCGTGACGGTCGTCGCATTGCCGAGCACGTCGGTCGCCATCGCCGTCACCTGGTAGCTGCCGGGGGCCGCGTAGCTATGCGTTGCCGCGACGCCCGCAGCAGTGGAGCCATCGCCGAAGGAGAAGCCCTCGGAGAGGACCGGATTCCACACGTCGAGCGGTGCCTGGAAGAACTGCACCGGCTCACCGACCGTACCCTGCGTGGGCAGCGTCAGCCCGCGCAGGAGCGGCCCGGCGGCATCATAGCCGGCGGCTTCGAGCAGGTAGTTGGGGCCGTTCGAGCGCGACCAGACGGCGATCGCGTTGCCCTGTGCGTCGATCCCGACCTCTGGCCGGCCTTCCTGCGGGCTGGCGGCCGAGACGGTCGTTGCCGGCGCAAAGCTGCCGCCGGCCGGCCGGTAGGCGGCCTGGGCAGTGTTGGCGATGCCGTTGAACGTCTTCCAGCTCACCACGGTCCCGCTGAGGCCATCGCCGGCGATCTGCGGTTCATACGCTTCCTGGCCGCCGGGGTCGAGCGTGCTCGGCGTCGCCCACGCGCCGGCGCTGCCCGGCTGACGCACGTTGGCGTCCACGCGCAGGTAGGTCCCGTCGGACTGCTGCCACGCCACGACGCCGTCGCTCTGACCGTCGAAGGCAACCTGCGGCGCCTGTGCCGGCATGGAACTCGGCGTGGAGACCGTCTGGGGCACGCCGAATTCGCCGCCAGCCTGGCGGTAGGCGGCCTGCACGGTGCTCGCGGGCGACCCGTCGAAGCGCCAGACCGCCAGCGCATTGCCCTGAGCGTCGAAGGCCACCTGCGGCGTGTCCGCGTTGTTGGCCGCAGGCGAGAGGAACCGCGGCGCGCCGAACGAGCCGCCGGCCGGGCGCACGGCGTCCTCGATGCGGATGTTGGCGCCGTCCCAGTCGTCCCATACGGCGAGCGCATCGCCGCTCGCGTCGAGCGCGACCTGCGGGACGCTGGCGACCTCGCCGAAGGCCGTCAGATCGGCGACTTCGCCGAAGACGCCGCCGGGCGCGGCGGAGATCGCCTGGACCTTTTCCACGAGACCCGATCCGAGGCTCCACACGATCACGGCCTGCCCGTCGGCGTTCATCGCCACGCGCGGATCTCTCGCTTCATAGCCCGTGGCCGAGAGCGTCTGCGTCGCACCGAACGCGCCACCGGCGGGGCGGTAGGCGGCCTGCACACGCGCGTTGGCGCCGTCGTAGTGCAGCCACACGGCGAGCGCATCGCCCTGCGCGTCGCTCGCCACGTCCGGGAGCATCGCGTAGGCGCTCCCGTCGGAGAGCGTCTGCGGCGCGTCGAACACGCCGCCCGCGGGGCGCTCAGCGGCCTCGATCACCGGGTTGGCGCCGCCCGAGGACTGCCATACGACGACGGCATCGCCGCCCTGGTCGAACGCGACCTGCTGCTGGCTGGCGTCGCTGCCGGGCTGGGAGACCATCTGCGGGGTGAGCCACTGCGGGGTCGCTGCGGCCGTCGCCGGCGCCGCCATCGCCAGAGCAGCAGCGGCAGCGGCAAGCGCTGGTGTGCGCTTGATAGTGCCGCCCAGTCGGCGCTTGATAATCCCGCCTGGTCGGCGCTTGATAATCCGGTTGAGCTTCATCGTCGCGAGACCTCCTATGCGAGCCCGCCTGCGCGGGCTTCGTTGGCGTTTGTGCGAGACGAAACCGAGCAGCGCGCCGCGAATTACGCGGCGGCCGGAAAAGTTTTGGGAGAGCTTTTCCGGGGGCGCTAGGGGATCAGGCCGCCGCCAGGGCCAGTTGTGGAGCTGGAGCTGCTGGAGGTCGTTTCGACGGTGCGCGTGGCGACGGTCGTGGTCGTCTGTGTGGATGTCGAGGTTGACGTCGTGGACACCGTGCTCGTCGCGGGCGCAGGCGCGGCAGGCGCAGGCGTCGTGCTCGGCGGCGGCTGCGGCGACTTGGCCTTCGGCGCCGTTCGCCGCGCCGGCTTGGTCCGGCGATGGTGCGCTCGCACGCGCAGGCGCTTGCCGTGCAGCGTGTCCGCCTGTGGCGTGCGCGCCTGTGGCGTCGCGAGCGCGATGCCCGTGCCATCGGCCGGCGCGTGCAGGACATCGGGGATCTTCGCGTGCCCCACGACCCTCGCCTTGGCGATATCGCCGCGTTGCGCTGGAGTGAGGATCGCGGTTGGGGTGGTGGTTGTCGTTGTGGCGATCGACTGCCGCAGCGGCAGCCGCTGTACGTGGCCGTCACGCGCGATACCGACGATCGCCGCGAGCAGCACGCATAGCGCACCGACGGTTGCGCCGACGAGCACGCCGCGCCCGAGCCTGCGCCGCGCCCTCGGGGCCTCGCCGCGTCCGAGCCCG
The DNA here is from genome assembly GCA_963715515.1 of uncultured Solirubrobacterales bacterium. Classification (GTDB taxonomy): domain Bacteria; phylum Actinomycetota; class Thermoleophilia; order Solirubrobacterales; family Solirubrobacteraceae; genus Palsa-744. The sequence goes on along the minus strand of OY970249.1, from coordinate 1,537,220 downwards.
CCCCGCGCCCTCGGGGCCTCGCCACGCCCGAGCCTGCGCCCCGCCCTCGAGCCTTCGCGGCGCGCCCTCGGGCCTTCGCGGGGTGACCCGGCCGGTGCCGTCCCAGCCATCTCGCTCCAGTCGACGCCGAGGTATTCGGCGGCGCGCGCGATCGTCGCGTGGCGCAGCCACGCGAGCGGCACGATCGGCGCGAGGGCACGGTAGGAAGCGCCGGCCTCTTCCATCGCCTCACGACCGAGGCGACAGGTGTCGCAGCCCTCGAGGTGCGCGCGCAGCCAGTCGAACTCGCCAGTCCCGTCGCCACCCGCGGCGGCCTCACCGTCCTGCAGCTGCGCGAGCAGCGGCAGCGCGCGCGTGCAGTCCGCCGAGGAGGCGCCCATGGAGGCCAGCGCGGAGCCGCGCAGCAGGTCGCGCAGGTTGATCCGCGCGCGCGAGACGAGCTGCGCGACGGCGTTGCGCTTCAGACCCATGATCTCGCCGATCTCGTCGTAGGAGAGCAGCTCGACCTCGCGCAGCGCCAACACCTCGCGCTGGCGCGGCGGCAGCGCGGCGTTGGCCGCCCGCACGTCGGCGCGCGCCGACGCCAGCAGCGCAGTGCGCTCGGGGTCGAGCGCCACGTCGCTGTCCCCACCCTCGTTCCAGCCGCCGCCGGCGGCACCGCCCTGGCCGGTCTGCGAGCGCTCCGGCTGCTCGGCGACCGGCTCGGCTCTGCGCCTGCCCTCGATCATGTCGTAACAGGCGTTGCGTGACGTGGCGAGGGCGTAGGCCATGAAGTTGACCTCGCGCCCCTCGAGCGCCGGCAGCCGCGCCAGCATGCGCACGAACGTCTCCTGCGTGGCGTCGGCGGCGTCGTGCGGCGTTCCGAGCAGGCGCATGCAGAAGCCGTAGACGCGCCGCTCGTGGCGGTCGTACAGCTCCGCGAAGGCCCAGCCGTCGCCCGCGCCGGCGAGCCGCAACAACTCGCTGTCCTGCAGCGTCCCTCGTGGCTGTCCCGCCGGCATCCGCATATCATCCCTACTGCAACGCGCGAGTTGCGGCTGTATTACGGATGGTCGTGGTTCAGGTGGTGGTCCAGCGCTTCTGCGTGGGGTTCCAGCGGCCGGTCGTGGCATTGGCAAGGATGGGGTCGAGGAAGGTGGCGGCCTCTGCGTGCGCTGTGCCGAGGTCGGCTGGTAGCCCGACGTCTCCGGCAGCGCGTGCGTAGGGACTGCCCCACGAGATGGGCGGCGGTGGGAGCACGGTGGGGAGGGGCTGGCGCTCACGGCGGCTGAATGTCGTGTTGAGGCTCGCTCGTAGGTGGTCGGCGCGTGGGGCGGCGAGGTCGGCGATCAGGAGGATGTCGATGAGATCCTTGATCCGGGTGCTCTGCTGTTCTTGTGGGCCGTAGGTCGCGGTGTATGCGTGGACCTTCTCGGCGATGTGCTGCTCCAGGGCGATTACGGACATCTCGATGGGCTGGATGTCGGCGAAGTCCAGGAGGCTCGGGATTGGCAGTCGTTCGGATGGGGCGGTTGGCAGCTCGTTGAGCGCTACGTTGACGGGGAACTGCTCGAAGCGTCGTCCGGCGACTTCGGCGGTCACGCTGTAGCGGACGGCTCGGAATGCTTCAGCTTGGTCAAGTGCGGCGGTGCGCGCTACATCGAAGCTGAAGTGGTCGTGGAGGTCGATTGCCTGCGCGACTATGAGTCGTGCGGTCGCGGTCTGCTCGTCGTCGGCTCCCGCGAGGTCGATGTCCTTGGTTGCTCGTGTTCGCACGCCTAGTCGCAACTCAAGCGCGAATGCGCCCTTGAGCACCCAGTTTCCCGGCTCCGCGCCGCCGAGTCTGGCGAGGAAGCGCTCGAAGGCGACGCGCTTGCGCAGTCGCATCACTGGCAGCTTGGTCGTGGTCGCTTCGTTGCGGATGCGCTGGTCAAGGGCAGCGCGGAACGCCTCGGCGGTATCGTACTTCACGCGGCGGTCGCTTCCTCGGTCGTTTGCTTTACGAGTGCGGCGACGCGTCCGCCGTTTTGCTCGGCGTGCTCGGCGAGCTGGTCGGGGGTGGTACGTCCTTCCTGGAGGGCTTGACGGACGGCCATCTGGATCTGCTCTGGTGCGGTGCCTGAGCGTGCCGCGTCGATGATCGTCCTCGCCGGGGTTGTGACGCGGATGCCGTAGCGGGTCGTGATGTCGCTGTCCGGTATGGATGCGGAAGCGGTGTGCAGGGTCACGCCGCTGGGCGCCCGGACTCCCCGGTGCTCGCGGGAGACGAGAAGATGCACTCTGTTTGGCAGGACATCGGAGAGCCCGTGCAGCACAAGCGCGCTCTCGTGCGAGACGACCGCCCTCTCCATCCCGACGGTGAGCCATGAGGCGCGCATCTCATCGTATTCGCCTACTGGGTAGTCGCTGAGGCGGTAGAGCCCCTGTCGCATCCGCTGGAAGCGGCCTGAGCGGGCGTGGTGGGCGAGAAGCTGTGCGCTGACGCCTCGTTCTTGGGCCTGTCGTGTCGTGAAAAGACCATCCTGGGAGTAGGCGAGGCGGTGGAGTGCCAGGAGATCAGGCTTCTGGTCTGCGTCAGACATTTCTATAGCATACTATTAGTATATGCTGACAAGCATGCTCTTGCTGATCGCATCTTTGACGGTCAGCTTGCCGTCGCCGCCACGCGGATATAGCGCGGATATGGGTTAGGGCGTCACGCCGGCCTCCGCCGCCGCGGGCGATGTGGGTCACGCCAACCTCCGCCCGCAGCCTGCGGGCGGATGGGTCAGGGCGTCACGCCGGCCTCGGCGGCTGCCGGCGGACGGAGCGGGTTGGATGGGGCGACGCGCATGACGCGCGCGAGCGGCCGCGGCAGCCACCAGTTCCAGCGCCCCAGCAGCGACACAACCGCCGGCAGCAGCAGCGCGCGCACGACCGTCGCGTCGAGCAGAATGCCGATGCCGAGGCCTGTCGCGAGGACCTTGATGTCGGTGTTTGGCGCCGACGCGAGCGTGGCGAACGCCAGGAACAGAATCAGTCCGGCGCTCGTCACGAGCCGCCCGGTGCGTCCCAGCCCTTCGATGACCGCCGCGTCGGTCGAGCCGCTGCGGTCGTACTCCTCGCGCACGCGCGCCAGGATGAAGACCTCGTAGTCCATCGAGAGGCCGAACAAGAACGCGAACACGAGCAGCGGGATCCAGAAGGTGATGGCCCCCGTCGCCGGCAGCCCGAACAGCGCGTTGGAGCCGTGGCCCTCCTGCCAGAACCAAGTCATCACGCCGAAGGCCGCGCTCATCGAGATCAGGTTGAGCAGCACCGCCTTGACGGCCAGCACGAGCGAGCGAAACGCGCGCGTCAAGAGCGCGATCGTGAGGAAGGCGATGACGGCGAACATCAGCGGGAAGCTGCCGAACACGGCATGCTGATAGTCCAGCTCGGTGGCGCCCTCGCCGGCGATGCCGATCACGCCCGGCGTATCGCGCAGGGCCGAACGCGCTGCGCGCACGGCCTGCAGCGAGTTCGCGTTGACCGTCTCCGTGCGCGGAATGCCGAGCAGGATCGTCGTGCCGCCGCGCGTGCTGTCAGAGCCGCTGGAGCGCACCGCGACGGCGATTCCGGGCACCGCCGCCAGACGTGCCCGCACGCTCGCGGCGGTGCCGGGGCGCACGAGGACTTCGATCGGGGTCAGCACACCACTCGGCGCGCCGCCGGCGAGCAGACGCGCGTAGGCGTCGTGCGCGGGGCCCGTCTTGGCGAGCGCATTGGCGCTTGTTTCGCCGGTCGTGAGGCTGAACAGCGGGACGATCAGCACGGCGAGCACCACCACGGCGACGCCCGCCGCCAGGCCTCGATGGCGGACCACGCCGCGCGTCCACGCCGTCCAGCCGCGGCTGGCCTGGGACTCGTGGCGCACCCGCGGCCAATCCACGCGCGGGCCGATCCCACCGAGCAGCGCCGGCAGCAGCGTCAACGCCACGGCGGTCGAGACAAGCGGGATGAGCATCCCGCCGTAGCCGATGCTGCGCAGGCCGGGCACCGGCAGGACGACCAGCGAGATCAAGCCGATCGCGACCGTCAGCCCGGAGAGCAGCACGGCGCGGCCCGCCGTCGCCATCGCGGCGACCACGGCCTCGTGGTTCTCGCGCCCGTGCGCGCGCTCCTCGCGCCAGCGCGTGACGATCAGCAGCGAATAGTCGATCGCCACGCCGAGGCCCACGAGCGAGACGAGGAACTGCACGATGAACGACACCTCGGCCACATACGTCAGCGCGAGGATCACGAGCAGCGTCGTGAGGATCGACACGGCCGCGATCAGCAGCGGCAGGAAGGCCAGCAGCGAGGCGAACACGAACGCCAGCACCGCCAGCGCGCCAAAGCCGCCGATCAGCGTCTCCGCGAACACGCCCGGCCCTTTACTGGTCGCGCCGTTGTAGAGCTGCGTCAGACCCGTCAACCCGACGTGCGTTCCGGGCGGCACCGCGGCCGCCACCGACCGCGCCACCTCGATCGGCACCTTCGGCGCACCCAGCGTCTTCTCCAACGGCGCGAACAGGATGGCCCATGTCGAGCGGCCGTCGTTGGTTATGAAGCGCGCGTCGTGCGTCGTACCGAGATCGACGATCCGCGTCAGCGGCGTGGCCGCTCGCGCGCGTTCGAAGGCCCGCGCGATCTGCGCCTGCTCGCCGAGAACCGTCTGACCCGGTGCCACCGTGACGACGAGGACCGCCGAGGGATTCTCACCGCCGTTGCCATACAGCCGGTCGATCTTCCTGGCCGTTTCATAGCCCGGCTGGCCGGGCAGCGAGAAGTCGAAAGTCAGTCGCTTGGAGACATGGCTGGCGCCGAGAGCGCCGGCGAGGAACAGCAGCGCCCACACGACGACCACGCGCCGGCGATGCGTGAGGACCCAGCGGGCCAGTGCCACCAGCGCGCCGTTCGGGATCTGGTCGGTCATTGCGGCCTCATAATTGCTGATTCTCCTAACCTCATGTCGGTGGCCGGTGGATTCGACGAGGCGGAGGGCGCCGCATCGCGGCCCGTTCTAGTCCTGCGTCCGCTCGCCGCGGGCGACGAGGGAGAGCTTCTGCGCATTCACAGGACGCCGGAGGTGCTGCTGTGGTGGGATGTCCCCGCCGCGGGCTTCCCCTGGGACGAGCCGCAGTTGACTCGCCTCACGATCGAGATCGACGGAAGGATCGCGGGGCTGATCCAGTACTGGGAGGAGTCCGAGCCCAAGTACCGCCACGCGACGATCGACCTGTTCCTCGATCCCGCCCTGCACGGCCGCGGCCTTGGGGCCGAAGCGTTGAGACTCCTCGTGCGCCAGCTGATCGACGAGCGCGGCCACCATCGCATCACGATCGACCCCTCGGTTGGGAACTCCGCGGCGATCCGCAGCTACGAAAGGATCGGCTTCAAGCCCGTCGGGATCCTGCGCCGCTACGAGCGCGCGCCCGGCGGCGCCGGGTGGCGCGACGGGCTGCTCATGGAGCTGATCGCCGGCGAGGAGCGGTAAGGCCTTGGAGAGATGTGAATATGGTGTGACCATCGCCGCATAGGCTTGACGGCTAAGTTCCAAGGGCTAGGCTTAGCCGCGGCAGACGATCATCCAGGCGTCTGCTGGGAGGAGGGCTAATGACCGACGATCCCGATCTTGACCAATGGCATGACCCTGGCGGTACCCCGCCAAACGGAAATGGGGGTTCCCCGCCAAACGGAAAAAAGCCAAACCCGATCTGGGACGCCCTGCATCAGTTACTCTATGAACTGCAAGTTTGGGCTGGGCAAACCGCGAGCCTTGGACGTCGAATGCGCCAGCTCGTCGGATTGGCCACCTTGCGTGGTCTACTTGTCGTGTGTGGCGGCACTGGTACATATGAGATTTTAACCGGAATGAGCCTGAAAAGCCTCGCCGTCGCACATCCGACAAAAGTTGCACTGGGCGTCCTGCTTGTGGCCCCGCTCAGCCAGCCGGCCGTGAAAATACTCGGGCGCGAGTCGCGCCGACACCAAAAACGAGCCTTGCAGACCACTCACGAGGCGGATGACTGCAATGCACAATTCAGCGAGGAGACACGTCTCCATGCGAAACTCGGTCGTCGGCTCGCCACGAACACCGATCTCCCGAGCCTGCTCGGTACGCGCAGAGCACTGGAGGACGTGGTGAAGTATCTTCGACGCGAGGGCTGCGCGTCGAGCATCATCCTGACGATCCAGAATCACCTGGAGATACAGGTTGTACTGGCGACAGGCGAGATTGTGCCGGACCTTGGTGAAGGGATCAATTGGCCGAAGGAGCGCGTCTACAGCGGTCCCGTGGCGTACTGGTCGATCGTTCGAGACCTCAAGCTCTATCCGGAGTCGGTGCACTTCCGCACGGGCACGCAGGAGTGGGCCATTGTTTGCGCGAGCGAGAGCACACCCTCGCCTCACGCTACGGTTCAGCTTGCGCTGGCTGTAACTCGGCTGCTCGAAGATGCATATGTTGCACAGCAGGACCCCGGTGCACATCCCGAACATAGAGAGGAGAATGAAAATGATTGACCAGAGCAACGATGCATCGGACCTTGATGATTCGTGGGGTCGAGTTACACAAATACACTCAATCAATCGCGCCGCGCCCCACAAGGAGCAGCGTCACTCAGCGGACCTGGCCGACCCTCTCGTGTCCGCCACCGCAACGATCTTGGCTGCTACCACGCTTGGCGCGATAGCGGTGGTCTTGCGACACACGGCGCTCAACTGGCTCGGTGGAATCGCCGGAGTCTTCGTAGCTGGACTGTTCGTTGTCTTTCTGTTGATTCTCGGGCGAGCCATTCTTCGCGATCAGCTCATCCTGCAATGGCAGTCCAAGCGCCGGGCCTGGAGGGAACTGAGTCATGTGCAACACAGCAACGAGCTGCTGCGTAACCTGATAGTGAACCTTGGCCGGCATGACGACCAGGATCTGGCAAGCTCCCTGGACGAGTTCAGCACATTGCTGTTCTCGTTCGTGACCAGAGTGGACAGCAAGGGCGGCGTGATTGTCGCGCGACAAAAAGATGGCTACTACACCGTCGAGCAGGTCCGTGGCGCAGTGGGGGACAGGCAAGGACGTATTGATGTCGGCAAGCGCTGCCCAGCCAGTCGTCCATTCGGAGATGTGCTTGAACGTCTCGCACCGTACAGCCTGGCGGCAGATGCCCGAACAGCCGGCGGCGATGTATATGTCCTGGGCATTCTCGTCAGAGAACGGCTGGATCCAGCGCAGATCGAGATGTTCTCGGTCGTCGAGCCTGCCTTCAGACTTGTCCTGCGCACGGCTGACACCAATGATGAAGAAATGGAGATGATGGGCAGAAAGGCCAAGCACTATCTCAGTGCCTAGCCCTCTTTGGCGACGCCGCTCACCTCGATGCCACCCACCTAAATGCCACCCACTTCGCTCACCTATATAACAAGGATTCTACTTGTCACGAGCCAGACGACTGTGGCGATCGACGACCAGATGGTGACATAGGCAACAGCCAGTCGCAGGTTCGGCGGGTGAAGCAGTTTTGCGACCACCGCTCCCGCCGAGATCAGAAGCGCAATCGTGATCGCGCCCGCCGCGGGGCCTTGTTCGATCCCGAGCAGCGCGCTCAGCACCGCAACCATCGCACTGACGGCTGCCGGCGCCGCGACGGCCCACCGCACGAATGCCCACTGGAGGCGTCTCCGGGGATCGCGAGGAGCGCCTGCGTCAGTCATGAGACCGCTATGCGACACCGTGACGTGTCCTTTCGCCGCCGCTGCACCTCAACGGGATTTGGAGGCAGAGTCCGATCTGGTTAACGGCGGCGTCATACACCCATCCTTGGCATGACTCCGCCTCACTCCCTGCAACGGAGCCGGGCTGCGCGTGCATCACCTGGCTCTTCGCTTCTCGGCATATGTTCTATGCGCCGCACGGCGTGGCCGCGAGAAGTTGCACTACCTCAACAAGCTGCCTCCTGCGCCGGCACACATCTCAACGAGCTGCACCTGGCCGGTACACACACCTCAACGAGCTGCCTCCTGGGCCGACACGGTGGATACCGGCACGGTGGGCACCGGCCCGAGCGCTTCGGCGAAGAACGCCAGTATGCGACCCCAGGCGTCGCGGGCCGCCTCGGGGCGATAGCTCGGGCGGGTGTCGTTGAAGAATGCGTGCGGCGTGTCGGGGTAGATCCGCAGCTCGTGATCCACGCCCGCCGCGGCGAGCGCCGCTGCGAACGCAGGCAGGCCGGTGACGATGCGGGGATCGTCGTGTCCGTAGAAGCCACGCAGCGGGCAATTGATCGAGCGCGCCTGCTCGGCGCTCGGCGAGGCGCCGTAAAAGATCACCGCCGCGCCGACCGCGGGCTCCTCGCAGGCCAGCAGCGCGGACAGGCCGCCGCCCATGCAGAAGCCCACCGAGCCGACCGCGCGCCCCGCGCACGCCGCATGGGCATGCAGGAAGGCGACCGCCGCGCGCAGCACACCCAGATGGCGCGCCCCGCCGCCACCGACCCCGCCGAAGAGCGCTCGGATCGTCTCCTCCACCTCCGCCGCCTCATCGGCGGGAAGCTCGGCAAGCGCCTGCGCACGCCGCTGCTCGTCGCCGAGCACCGCCATCCACTGCGCCGTAGGAATCGTGTTGAGGAACGCCTTGGCGGCGGCGACACGCTCGGCCGTGAGAGCCGGCGGCCTGAACCCGCCAGCCGAATACAGGTCGGGCGCCAGCGCGACATAGCCGGCGTTCGCAAAGCGATCGGCGACGTCCGAAATGTGTCCATCGACCCCCCAGATCTCCTGAATCACCACGACCCCAGGCGCCGGCGCGCTGACCGCGCGAGGCCGCGCCAGGTACGCCGCGACCGCCCCGGCGGGACTGTCATAGTCGATCCACTCGCTCAGCAGCTCCAACGTCGTCTCCTATCGGTGCTCTTGTCCGGGACCCTCGTCAGTGGACCTTCGTCAGGGACCCCTTGTCAGGGACCTCGTCAGGCGACCTTCGTCAGGGACCCTTGTCATTTGTCAGGGACCCTTGTCAGGCGACCGTGCCGAGGCGGACGATCAGCCTGCCCGGGCTCCCCTGCTCGCCCGGGAAGACAAGGTTGACTGTATAGCGCGTGCGGTTGCGCGAGATGGTCCTGCGGCGGATTGCCACGGCATGCGCCTGAGCGCCGGCGATCCGCGCCGTGGCGCTTACGATCAGCCGGCCCCTGGGGGCGGAGAAGACGTACGTCGCGTAGCCCTTGAAACGGACCGTCCGCTGAATCCTGGGGATAACCGTGCGCGTCGTGATGCGCACGGCGCGGCTGGCGTTGGGCTGGGCGCTGGAGAAGGCATCGCTGGACCGCGCGGCGCGGGAGGGGACCGCCCGAGGAGAGATCGACGCGCTTGGGGAGACAGCGGCGCTCGCAAAGGCGCTCGCTCCAAGCGCCCCTGCCGCGGCCGTCCCGACAAGGGCAACAGCGGCGACGAGGCGTCTGATGGTGTGTTGCATCACGGTAGGCCCTCATTCTACGCTCGGGTGGCGTCGCGCCGCAGACGTTACAGCTTCGATGCTGGGGTGCACAACGGCGTCAAGGACGCCCGCGAGCGTCTCGATGCGGGTTAGGTGCTCGCGTGTGAGCGACTCCAGTTGGACGTGTCCGTGGTTTGTCAATTTGAGGTGTACACGCCGATGGTCGCGCTCGTCGCGCATACGCTCCAGCAGACCAGCCGTTTCGGCTCTTTGAGTCAGCTCGACGACGCTGTGGTGGCGGATGTGAAGCAGCTCGGCGGCGTCTCTGATCGTGGGTCCCGCCGGCGAAGGATGGCCACGCACGACGAGCAGCAACTGATGTAGCGAGGGAGTGAGGCCGGCATCGTGCGCTGTCTGCTCGCTCCAGCGCAGGAAGTCGCGCAGCTCGGTGCGGAACGTGAGCAGACGCTCGTAATCCCTGTCATGCAGTCTCCGAACTGGCAGCGCTCAATCCGTCATGCCGGCTCACGTGTAGGCAGTAAGGCGCTCAGCCCGCCCGCCACGCGGCGAGGCGCGAGCGGACGCTCGCGGTGGCGCTCCTCGACGAGTACGCGCTCGTGTGCTCGCAGCAGGTCGAACTGACTGACCAGCCCGACAAGCCGGTGTGGTTGGCTGTGATCGATGACCGGCAACACGCCGTGACCGCTTGAGATCATGCGATCCGCGACAGCGCGCAAGGTCTCATCCGCGCGTGCCGCCATCGGCTTACGGGCCAGGGCGCTCACGGGAAGCTGGTCACGCGCTTGGCAGGCTGCGAGCACGTCAGACCACGCGAGCACGCCGATAAGTTCTCCAGCGCCACCAACCACCGGATAGAGGCGCTGGCGGCGTTGCTCGGAACCCTCGGGCAGGCTCTCATACAGCGCGCGCACGGGCAACGAGGGCTCGGCGGTGAGCACATCGGTCGCCATCACGTCGCGGACGAGCAGCGCATGCAGGGGGTCGATCTCGTACTCGCGGTTGACGTGGTAGCCGCGGCGAGCCACCTTCTCGGTGAGGATCGAGCGCTTCAACGTCAGGACGCTCATGAGATGCGCGATCGTGCACGCAACCAGCAACGGCAGGAGCGCGTTCACGTTATGCGTGAGCTCAAGCGCGAACACGATGCTGGTAAACGGCGAGCGCATGACACCGGCGAGAGCAGCCGCCATCCCGAGCAGCGCCCACGTGCCCGCGTCGGCACCGGGGAGGACCGCTCCGAGCAGGCCGCCGAGGGCAGCGCCCAACATCAACAGTGGCGCGAGTATGCCGCCGCTCGTGGTCGATCCCAGCGCGATCGACCACACGGCAAGCTTGACGACGAGGAGTGCCGCGAGCGTACCGAGCGCCAACTGCCCGGCAAGCTCGGCGCCGATCGTCGCGTAGCCGACGCCAAGCACTCGCGGGTCGATCAGCCCACCGACACCGACCACGAGGCCCCCGAGCGCCGGCCACCAGGACCAGTGCAGGCGCAGGCGCCCAAACAGGTCCTCGGCTCCATACACGCAACGAGTCATGACCCAGGCAAGACCGCCGCAGGCGACTCCGACAAGCACCGCGCCGGCGGTGACCGAGAATCCCATCGCATGAGAGACCATCGGGAAGAGCGGAGCGCCATGCAGTAGACCGTTGCTCACGAGCGCTTCTCGCAGCGCCTCTGCCGAGCAGGCGGCAAGCGCCACGGGGATCATCGAGCGGGGACGCCACTCGAACAGCAGCAGCTCGACCGCCAGCAGCACGGCCGCGACTGGCGTGGAGAACACAGCTGTCATGCCCGCCGCCGCGCCGGCGACGAGCAGACAGCGCCGCTCGGCGGCCGTGAGATGCAGGAGTTGACCGACGATGCTTCCGAGTGCGCCACCGGTGACGATGATCGGTCCCTCCGCCCCGAAGGGCCCACCTGTGCCGATACTCACGGCGCTCGAGATCGGCTTGAGCACGGCCAGCCTCGGCTCCATGCGACTGCCGCGCAGGAGAATCGTTTCCATCGCCTCCGGGATGCCGTGGCCGCGTATCCGCTCAGAGCCAAAACGCGCCATCACCCCGACGATCAATCCGCCTGCGACCGGAACGAAAACGCTCCACGGCCCGAGCACGGAAACGTCAGGTTGCACGATGCTCGTCGCGATCGTCCCCGTGTAGGCAAGATGCGTGATCAGACCGATCAAATCGAGCAGGCCCAGCGCCAGGAACGCCACGGCGATACCGATCGGCACCGCGACCAGCCCGAGCCTGAGCACGGCGGGCGTGGTCGTGAAGTCCGCCAGCTCCCTCTCAGGGGACTCCGTTGCTCGTGTATCGGGCTCGACGATCGCATCGGCCGGGAAGTGGCGGTCGTCGCTCTCGGGGGAGTGGCGGTCGCTCTCGGCGGGCACGCCCCAAAATATATCGGCTACCGATGTTTTACGGGTGGGCGAGGGCGCTGCCGCGACGGTTGCCCGCCCACGTTGTCGCGGCGATCAGCGCGAGGATGCCGATCCCGACCGCCAGGGAGTCGCCGGCCACGAGCAGGTAGCCGCCGCCGCGGTGCGGGTTCACGAAGAAGTACGGGTACCAGTCCACGATCGCGCCGCGCAGCAGCGTGTAGACGATATACAGCAGTGGGAAGGCCATCCACAGCACGGCCGTCCGCGCGGGATCGAGTCGCACGCGCGGCGGGTCGAACAGCCAGTCGAGCGTCACCGCCACCGGCATCAGATAGTGCAGGATCGCGTTCACCCACGGGTACGCCGGGGCGCGCCCGGAGAGCAGCAACAGGTACACGATACCGGTCGTCAGGATGTAGACGACCGCTGCGCCTCTGAACAGCTCGAGCGTGCGAGAGCGCTCGCGTATGGGGCGGAGCGCTCCGTACAGGAGCATCGCCACCGCGAACAGGTTGCTCAGGACGGTGAAATAGCTGAAGTAATCGGCGTCGCTGACTCCGGGCCCTGCCGCCACGTCGTAGCCGATCGCCGTGAGCGCCGCCAGCGCCAGCAATGCACGGCAGACGCGCAGCGCCGGCTCGCTCAGCAAGCCGCGCCGCGAGTGGCGCTCAACGCTGACGGCAGATAAGCGGGAGGACACGACACGATGCTAACCGACGGCGCCGCTGGCGATCAAGCTGTCGATCCCCAGCACGCCCGCAACGGCGCGTGCGGCCAGGAGTTCGTCGTGAGGCGTATGTCCGACGAGTGCGATCACGGCTCCCTCGAGCGCGCCCAGCAATGCCACTGCCATCGCCCGGGCGGGTGGCCCCGGTGGAATCGAGCCGGCTTTGCGTCCGGCGTTGACGAGCCTGACGCAGCGCTTGACGCCGGCCTCCCAGATCCGCTCGGTCTCGTGCCCCACCGGGTGGTCCTGGCCGTCGAACTCCAAGCGCAGCGCCATCACGACGCGCGCGATGTCGCGTCGGCAGAAGACGGCGTGTCCACGCGCCAGCGCCAGCAGCTCGGCGACCGGGTCGGGCTGTTGCGCGGCCGGCTCGCCGACCTCGCGCATCCAGTTTTCGTTGACCCACTCGATCACGGCCAACGCCAGGTCGTCCTTGTCCTTGAACTGGTGGTAAAGAGCGCCCCGCGTATAACCGGCCTCGCGTGCCACGTCCTCGAGCACGAGGTTGCTGTAGCCGTAGCGCGAGAGACCGCGCGCGGCGGATTCGAGTAACGCGCCGCGCGAGCGGGCGCGACGCTCGGCCTGGGTCAGACGCTCGTGCGCTGACAGTGTCGACGCACTCGGCGCTCTCGGCGCTCTCGGCGCTCTCGGGGAACTCGGGGAACTCGGGGAACTCATCGGTCTTGCGGTATTCGTCCGGTATCAGCACATACATGCATGTGTGTATGCTAGCATCTTTGGTGAGTAGACCAATGTCCACAACCTCGTCCCAGCACTCCGACCCTCTCTCTCCGCGCCGTGACAGACGAGCAGCCACCTCGACCGTTCGGTGGCGACGCGAGGTTCCCGAGGCGATGCGCCCTCTCGGTGCGCTTGCAGACGCCGATTACGCCGACATCGTCACTGCGACGATTGACGTGACGCCGGCAGAACCCGAGCAGGTGATCCACGCGACGTTGAACGGCCTGCCGCGCGGGCTGCTCGTCTTGATCCCATTCGTCCAGCGTGTGTTCCTCGGCCTTCGCCTGAAGCTGCGACCTTCACCGGATCATCTGCTCGGGTGGAAGATCGCCGATCGCGGCGAGCACTGGATAAGGATTGAGGCTGCCTCGTGGTTCTTGACCGGCCACGTAGTCATGCACGTCGATAGAGGCCAGGTGTCCTTGGCGTCGTTCATCCGCTACGACCGACGGCTCGCGGCGTTCGTCTGGCCGCCGGTATCACTCATCCATCGCCGAGTGGCGCTTATCCTGGTACGCAGCGCGATCGAGCACAGTGATCAAGACCCAGCATCACATGTATGAAGGAACAAGCGAGACTCCCGAACAGCGCGCACACCTCGCGTCCCTGGCGAATCCACGAGATCACCCCCGACTTTCGGCTCGAGGACGTCTGGCAGTTACCCGGCGTCGGCGGCGCCGACGACTTTCCCCGGTTAGTGGCGCTGGCCGCGTCGTTGGACCCGGCGCAGGGCTCCTCCCGCGCCGCCCGCGCCCTGTGGGCGTTGCGCTGGAAGCTCGGCGACCTGTTCGGCTGGGATCGGCCGGACGCGGGGCTCGGCGCGCGCGCGCCGACGCTGCGCGATCGCCTGCCGCCCGATCTGCGCGACGCGCCCGTCGGCCCGACCTTCGACGCGCTGCCCTTCACGTCGCTGTACCTGCTGGAGGACGAGTGGGCCGCCGAGATCGCCAACGGCACGATGCACGGGGTCATGCACATCGGGCGCGTACCGCACGAGTCCGGCGGCTTTAGTGCGCGCATGGCGGTCCTCGTGAAGCCCAACGGCCTGTTCGGACACGCCTACATGGCAGCCATCAGGCCCTTCCGGCACCTGATCGTCTACCCGCCGATGATGCGCGATGCCGAACAAGCCTGGGCACGAGAGGCCGTCAACTGAGATCGTCAGGCAAGTATCGCGTCCACGAGGTCGAGCAGTACGCGACCAGCATCGCACTACGACGATATGCGCAGCGCACATTGCGGTCAAACAAAACCGGCTGTACGCCGCGCGACGGCTCGCGTCACGCGGGGACATGCGCCGGCGTTCAGAAGATCTGCTTGTCGAGGAATCCTGCTGTCAGGACCAGCCATCCGCCAATCTCGGCGATGATCAGACTGATCATCAGAGCATTGGTCCCAGGGACTGGATCACGGAACTGGTTGTCCGTGTCACGGCGCCAACCGTGAATTGCATAGCCGACGACCGCCGCAAAGAAATAGAACGTCAGCGCGCCGGCAGCCAGCAGATTCACTAGCTCGCTGAAGCCGCTCAGCTGCACGAACGTCGCGATCAGCAACAGCGCGAAGCTGTAGAGCAGCGCCGCTCGGTGCGCGATATCGACATAGATGTGCGAGGTGTGGTCCTCGGAGGTTGCGATCTGGTTGTACTTCCAGACCCCGAGCAGCAGCGCTACGAGGAACATTACGGCGTCCGCCAGGAGCCGCTTCGCTTCATCGGCCTTCATCCCACCGTACTGCGCGCCAACGGTTCCACGTCGCCTCGCTGACCTCCACCTGACGCAGTACCTCCACGAACTCGCGGCCCACGTTCAATAACCGCTCGCCCTCCCTGATCTTCCTGACGGCCTGCTCCGGCGTATGCCTGTGATCGTGTCCATCCTTCCATCCCATCACGGGAAACACGACCACGCATCCAGCCTGGACCACTTTACGGGGATCCCGTCAGCCTCACGCCGCTCCTCACGCGGCCACGCACCGATGATGTCGATCGCGGTGTCGAGCGCGTCGGCGTCGCGCAACGTCGTGATCTCCGTCAGCGCGCGCAGACGCACGCCCGGGCGGAATGCGGACGCAGCGGCCTGCTCGAGGTCAAAGCGCGAGGTCTGCGTGGCGGACAGGAAATCATCTTAGCAGTACTTTGGTAGGTGTTATTCGTGCTGTCGTGTGTGGAGGGGTAGTTGATTGAGGTCGATGGTTTGTTGGCAGGTTTGGCAGCGGCCGGTCCAGCATTTGAATATTGGCTGGAGCAGGAGGACAATCCTTGGCAGGGTCAGGCCGGCCGCTGGGCTTTTGGGTGAAGGCGCTCCAGTGTGAGGAATCCGTGCGCGGCGGTGACTAGCGCGGTGTGGTGGTACCAGCCGAGCCAGGAGCGGCCCTCGTAGTGGTCCAGGCCGAGCTCGCCCTTGAGTTGTTTGTAGTCCAGCTCGATTTTCCAGCGCAGTCGTGCCAGCCGCGCGAGCTGCTCGGGTGGGGTGTCTTCGGGCAGGTTCGATAGCCAGAAATCGAGGGGCTCCTCGGCCTCATCGGGCCACTCGATGATCAGCCACTCCTCTCTGGGTGGCCATGGGATACGCGTGTTGAAGCGGTTCGCGGCGCGCACGCGCAGGAACGCAAACTGAGAACTCATGGGCTCACCGTCGGGCCCGTCGCGGAAGGTGACTGTCTGCAGGTACTCGCGGCCGAGGCGCTTGATCAGCGCCGTGATCGACTCCGGCTTTCGATCCGGGCGCCGGCGGCTCCGCGGACGGCCCGTCTCACCCGCGCGCTCCCTGACCACAAAGCTCGTCTCCGGTGAAAACACAGTCGTGGCGCCACCAACGGCGAACACGTAGGGGCATGCGCCTCCGTCCAAGCGCTCGCGCAGCTCGGTGTTATCCCCATAAGCCGAGTCGCCTAGCACCGGCGCCTTGGGCACATCCCACCCGGCCGCTTGCTCGATCAGCTCGACACCCAGCTCAGGCTTAGTCTTGAACGTCACATGCTCGGGGACCTTCGCCTTCGCTCGACGCTCCGTGTCCTCGCACCACTCCTCCGGCAGATACAGAGCCCAGCCCAACGGAACCGTGCCCTTCCCGCCAACCGCGTGCACCGACACCCCGATCTGGCAGTTACCGATCTTCCCCAGCGTCCCCGAGTACTGACGCTTAACGCCCGGCGAGCGCTTGCCGTCCTTGGGAAACCCGGTGTCGTCCAACACCCACGCCTGCACAGCGATCTCCCCGGCCACGCGCTCTGAGACCGCTCGCACCAGGAGCCCCGGATCCCACGGGCTCACCGCCAAGAAATTCTGCAAGCTCTCATAGTCAGCCTCGCCACCCAGCCGCCCGGCCATCGGCTCAAGCGACTTACGAGGACCATGCTCGATCAACCCGCGCAGATACAGCCCACCATTGAGCAGCTGCACCGGGCGGTTCACCGCCTCCGCCAGCACCTCATCAGCGAACGCCTCCAACCGCTCCCGCACCCCAAGCCCACAACCCACCGTCACCCTCGCCATCATCGCTCCCCGCGTTGACAACCAGACACGAGAACAATTCGCCGACGCCGCAACGAACCCTACCAACACCTACCAAAGCACTGTTAGATGCCGAGCTAGAATCTACCTCCGCATAGAGAAAGTGTCGTGGAATTAACGGCACTTTCTAAAGGCATCATCCCTTCCACATCCACAATACCCTACAGGGCACCACTAATCTGGCCTCCGAGATTTAGGGGTATGTAGAGTTTACTTCTGGTGTTTCTTGGTCTTCTTTTTCGCTGGCTTCTTTCTAACGCACTTGTCGTGCTTTTTGACAAAATCCCTCTTACACTTGATGGTGACCGGTGGGTATTTGATAGGCTCGATCACATTGAAGTTGGGTGTGGGTAGCAACGCTAGGGTGCTGGGCTGGATGATCGGCCCAATAGTGACGGGCGCTTCGTGTTCTCCAACGACTTCTTCTAGCGGCGTGCTACTTGTGGATGCGCTAAAGATCCCTTCCTCGCCTGTTATGGACCCAGAGGCGTTGGTCGCGACGAGCGCGTAGTGATAGTTCGTGCCTGCGTTCAGTCCGGTTATGAGCTGTTCGACGGTGTCATCGGAGTCGTTTAGCTGTGTGTACGCCTCTAAAGTCTTAGAGGGATAGAGACTTTCCGGGCAGCGGCTGGCTTCGTTCCCATTACATGGGCCATATTTAAAATGGTAAGTAGTAATACCGCGGCCAGGATTAACCGTTCCGTGGAGTGTCGCTTCGTGAAGCGACACTTCGGTGGCAAAAGATGGAGACTTATTATCAACGACCGGGAGTGCCGGTAATGTCGTGAATGAGACTTCCTTCCCCGCAGTAAAGGTAAGTGGGTTGACCGGGAAGGACAATTCATGGTAAGTCACGATCCGATAATGATACGTCGTACCTTCCTGCAAGGATTCGATAGGAAATTCTACCTGTTCCTCCATGGCACTGCTACCTTCACCAAAATCGACGAGATTTTCGTTACTAAAAAATTCGCCGTTTAGTGGGGTCTTACTATATTCGAAGAAATAGTGAGTTTCGATACCTTCGGGGTCAAGACTGGCGTTTAACGTCGCTGTATTAATCGACACGTCCGCCGGTTCTCCTGTAACTACCCCAGCAATCAGGGGACCTGTCGTGAATTCGGCATCAGGTCCTCGGCTAGTCCCATTTGCATTGACAGCCACCAGTCGATAGTGGTAGGTAGTTAGCGGTTCGAGGCCTGCAAGTTCTGTGGTGACCGGCTGGGACGTTGATCCCGAGATAGCTTCTTCATTGCTCTTTAACCCATATGAGATGCTAGTGCCATATTCGAAGAAATAATGAGTTCCTGCAAGTCCTACAGCATCGGCTGTCCCGGCGACCGTTCCCGTCGTGCCCTTTACATTTGAGGATACCCCTGTGGTCACGTCAGGCAATTCGACAAGTCCGAAAACATCAACATCATTGTTGTGCTCATCGGCGACATAGATCTTGCCGTTAGTGAGGTCGAGCGCTATACCCGTAGACTCACCAATCCCCGCAGACCCACCAAGCGATTCAAAACTCGCACCAAAACTATCTGTCGGAAGAGCTTCGTTGTTGCTGGAAGCGAACTGAAAGATCTGATATGGAATTGAAAATTCGGGCGGCGTACCGTTGCCTACAAACGCTTCACTGCCTTCATTCGCGGAGTTTGTCACGACTGCCTGCGGACGGCCCTTAGCCCCCAAGCTATGCGAGCCATCTAAAGTACGAATAAAAGGAAATGATGGCGCTGGTCCAAACTCACGAACATTAGCAGCCCCATTGACAACGTAAACATCGCCACCCACGTTGACCGTCAATCCGAATGCACTTTCGCTTATCAATGAATTGTTGATCTCGGCAAGGTATTCTCCCGACGAAGAGTACTCCACGACACGCTTATTCGAAGCGTCCGCGACCCAGACGTCACCGTGCGCATCTACAAAGATGCTGTTGCCGCCTTCCAGTCCGCCCAAACCGTGAAGTGGATCATCCGCACTACCGGAATCTGCGGCGGCACCAAAATGCCCCAACAGTGTGCCAGAAGGAGAGAACTTCTCGATGCGAGGCTGCGGGTTACCACTTTCCGCCACGCCACTATCCGCTACATAGACATCGCCGCTGGAGGCATCGGTCGAGTTATCGACAGCGACGCTCACCGGCTGACTGAACTGTCCTTCTTCTGGTCCTGGCAGCCCCTTCTCACAGCCGCTTGTGCAAACCTCAAACCTTTCTTCACCATTGCTGACTCCCCATCCCCAGGCGGCGACGAACGCCCCCGTTTCGCTGAACTTCTCCACTCTATTGTTCAGCGTGTCAACGACATAGATTTCGTGTGGTGCTGCCACTTCGTCAACCGCGATACCTGCGCCCGGTGCACCGATTCCAGGGTTCAACGAAAACTGGCCGTCCCCACTTCCACTCCCACCGAACACGCCCGTGCGATAACCGTACCCCGTATGTGCCCCCGCCCAAGCCGAGATAAGAACTCCAAGGCTGCAGAAAAGAGCAAACGAAGCAGATCCGCGGCGCAAGGATTTACGAGCAGTAAACGTCATCCGGCTCTACCTGCTTCCTTTGGTGGCACGAGCAAGCCCAGCCGCACCGGCCCCGTGAGCTTTGGCATGTCTCTTCTTCGTGGCCGGCTTTTTCTCCTTCTTCACCTTGGGACAGCCAGCTACCGTGAGCTTGGTCGAGCGAACGAGCTGGCGCCCGTTCTGCCCAACGAGCGTGGTCGGCATCGTGAGGGTCTTGGCGCACAGATTGCCGACATCCGCCAGAGCTGAGTACTGCCCTTCGGGGAACCGCGCTTCGAAGCTCGAAATCGGTGCATCCGGGGCATTCTTGAACGTCGCACTGGTGATCCCCTGTTTACTGATGTTGATCGACCCCACGAAGTTGATGCGCACACCCTCCCCCTGCAGAACGAAGTAGACATCGGGGAACGCCGCACCACCGTGCGAGACAAGGTAGACAGGACCCACCAACGCGGCAGGCAGGGCCGGGGTGACGGCCTTCGCAACCCCGATCAGCGACTGCGGTGGACACGCCGCCGGATTGGTGTCGAACGTCGTATCCAAACAAGCCTTCTGAATCGTCTTGAGCTTCGCGGGCAGCTGCTTCGGGAACGAAACCGAGATACTGTGGGTATGCGCTTCGCCCTGCTTGGCCGTGAACTTAACGACCAGCTCCGCACCGTCCGACTTGGAGGCAGGCACACGCGTCGAGAATCCAAGCCCCGGGTCAAACGGCAAGTTCTTGCACCCACCAACCGCGAACGGCGAGGCGACCTGGGCCGTCGAGCCCTGGGCCGAGGCAACCGTCGCGGTGATCTGCTGCGCATTGCAATTAGTGGGATTGAACATGAACTGCTGCTTATTGATCGACACGTTCACCGTCTGCACACGCAGCGGTATGCCGTCGAGGATCTGCCGGATCGGTCCGCTCGTGACGGTCAACGCCGCCGTGGTCGGATCGACACTCACCGCCGCGCGTTCCACGACAGTCCCCAGGTTGAACGGACCCGCGACCGCTGGGAGCACTATCGACAGCCCGAACGGCGCACCGTTGTATGGGCCCGTGAGGTAGACCTTCCCGGAAACCCAGAATGGATGCGACCCGGAGCCCACCCCCGCGGTGGCCGTTCCGATTTCCGAAGCGGACGAGCACGTACCCTGCGCTGCCTGCGGTTCCCCGCAGAGCGCCACGCTCGAAAGGACTCCCAGCAGGCCAGGCGGCGTCTGCACCTGGATTGCACCGAGATCCTGCATCCGAGCACTCCGGCCGAAGGTCACACTGAAGTTCGTGTATGCCCCCGCTTCGGTATCGGTCGTGCCAGCCAAGAACGACGGCGCGAACAACGATCCTTCACAACCTGAGACAAAGAATTCAGAAGTGGGGTGTGCATCCGGCGTTTCGGGACTGCTCCACGGCGTCATGTCCGCTCGCGTCACAGCCTCCCCACAGGACCGGGGGTTCGCCAGCGGCGCCCGTGGACCACCCTCGAGGACGATCTTCAAGTCGCTGACCGGCTGCTGCGGCGTTTCCCTGAAACTCGCCGTCAACTGGCCGGTCGCTGGATTAGCCGAAACCGTGCCGTGCAGCTTGATCACGACACCGGAACCTTCCAACTGCAAATACACCCCGAACAGGTTCCCATCGGCCGCATCCACTTCAGTACACGGTCCCTGGCCTGCGCCACCGCACCCCGGCGCCGCTACGTACACATGCCCCTGCAGCGGTTCGCTCAGCAGTGGCGTGACCGCTTCAACCGTCCCCACCTGCGACGCCAACGGACAATGCCCAGCGGCGGGCTGCAGCCCGCCGTCGGGGCCTCTTTCTTCGGACAGCGGACCGGTGATATTGATCCCTTCCGGGCCTTCCGCAGGACAGGCGGCAAGACCATCCGCAGCCGACGGGTTGAGCGTCAGACCCAGTGGGAACGTCACCGTCGTGTTCTTCACAGGGGGGGTCGCCAAACTCCCCAAACCCTGAGGGCCCTGAGGAAACCGCGCTTCCACGGTATACCCCGAAGGTTCGTCTGCGACCTTCGTTTCCGGCGCGAGCGAGATAGAAGGTTCGAATCGCAGCAGATCGCAGCCGGAAACCGGCGCCGACTCGACGGGGAAGGACGGTTCAACCAGAGCCGTCTGTTCCTCCCATGTATGAGTCTGGACATTTGTCACCAGCGGAGCACCCGAGCAGTGGCTCGAGTTCGTGAGGAATGGGATCGAAGAGTTCGCTCCACCGTCCATACCCTGCGGGTCACCAAAGAAAGTCACGATCGCACTCGTGATGGCCCCCGACACTGGGATGTCGGGGGAGGAGACACGCAAGCGATATTCGGGCGCAGGTCCGACACTCCCGTACAGTAACGCTGGCCTGTTGATTCCTTCGATGAAGACTCCGAACTCCGCCGGATAACCACGTTCGGGCACTACATTATAAATCGGATATCCGCTGGAAGTCTCTTCGCTGTAGAGAGGCGCCTGGGCAAAATCCACGAAGAGCGTTCCGACACGACTGCTCGGATGGCAGGTCTCGGCAAACACGGCAACGATTGTGCACTGCGGCGCGGCCTGTGGGTCGCCGACCAGCCCCGCTGGGAGTTCAACCTCCAAATCCCGCGGAGCCTGAACCAGATGTGGAGCCGCCCCAATGGCTTCGATTTCTCCCTGCGGAAAACCCAAAGTCGTTGTAAGTCCATATGGATGATCACCCGCCTGGGTATCCGGGGCGCCCGAAGCACGGCTCGCCTGCAACGAGAATTCGAGAAAACCAAACGCTGGAAGGTCCGCACCGGCCACTGTTGAGACTTCCGCAGTCGCCACCGGCGCACCGCCGCCAGAAACCACCACACTATCGATCAGAGGTCCCGCGTGGGCGACGACAACCGGGATAATGAGCACCCGCGACTGGTTCAACGGAGACACCACACCATGAAACGTACAATTTATGACGGTACTGCCTCTGGACGCCGGACATTCCCAACCCGGGCCTTCGGCGGATTCCCCCAACGCGACACCGGCTGGCAACTTATCGGTGAGCATAATCGGTTCGCTGGAGCTAGACGCCACACTACCTGTATTTGTGAGTACCAGGACATACTGGTCCAGTGGTTCGATCGAACTGCCACCGGTCAACATCAGATTGGTCGGCTGCGCAACAAGTGAGATCTTCCAAGCGACGCCATCTGCCGAAGCCACCGCCGCGCCCTGAATCACGACTGCAGCGATCGCGCCGACCAGCACCCAGAGCAGGCTACGAAACGCAACCCGGACACTCATCGAGAACCAACTTCCCGCCGTGACGACACGCCTTTTGTCTTATGACGCGCACTCCTGACCCTCGCCTTCTTAGACTTCGCCCTCCGAGATTTGGACCTGGTCTTCTTAGGCTTGGCCTTAGGCTTGGCCTTAGGCTTGGCCTTTACCGTGCTCGGAATGAGAGGTTCGACAACCTGTTCCCCAGCGAGCTGGGCCACACTGCCCACTGTCGAGAACAAAGGCGCGGATGTAAGCGCACCCCGACATCCATCCCCTTCACATCCTGGGGAAGTCACCACAGCAGGGAAACCACCATAGGCCCGCGCATCATAGAGATCCACCTGTGTATCGCCGTCCTGCGATACGAGTGGATCGGCAGTTTCAAAGAAGATATCGGCTCCTGAGCTATCTATTCCCGCCAAAAATGTACTGGGGAGACCACGAAACGCCGACGTACAATCCTCCCCATCTGAGATCAGGCTCACCTGACCATTATGATACTCATACACATTGTTGCACCCTATCGCCGCGTACTGAGTAAGAGCGTCAGCGCTCTGAAAGACAACAAAAGATCCATCGTCGGATACGGAGGTCAGCTGAGGGGCGGGGTTAAAACTTTCAGTATAATGAGGATAAGCAATACTCGCAGCAGATCCGATCCTCCCATCGTCATCAAACCCATTCTCTCCGACCGATATACGTACGAGAGTTTTCGCTTCAGCGTCATACTCGTAGACCTGGGTAGCGCCGCCAGCACCTTCCCGTGTCAGATCGGCATTGCTGGTAAAGACTAAGAAACGTCCATCGGGTGTCGCATCGGCTGGCCGCAGGTCCTGCTGTCGCCAGTCTTCCGAGGCACCTTCACCAAGTATGCCTATGAACGCTGTCTGCTTAGTTTCTGTATCGTACACATAGAGGTTATCGGCTCCTGTTTCTGCTTCGTCACCCATAGGGTTCAATGCATTGGTCTCCTTTTCCTTGGCCACAAAATACACATGCGAGCCGTCCTCGGAGACGCGTGCGACACCCTGTAGCATTTTCCTACCCGGTGCGGGTTCGACCACCTCCTGCATATTGGAGGCCACCAACACTAGGTGTTCACCGGCCGCAGCATTGAAATCATACTCGTAGAGATTCTCACCTTCAGAGCCCATCAGCAAATGCTGTTCAGACAAGAAGAACACCTTCGAACCATCGTCCGAAGCCCCCTGGTACACTGCTTCCTGTGGTTCGCTCGTGTCACACGTCGAACAATCTGAACTTGACGGCTCGGAGATCGCGGTAGTCACGGATCCATTGGTCCGTGCATAAAGTTCATCCGCACGCGGCCCTCGACCATTGCCTAGCTTAGTACACGCATTCCCTTCCGGACCTTCAATGGCAGCCGCTGCCGTAAAGAACACCCGCGAGCCGTCGTTCGAAATCACATTGTAAGTTTCCCCTAGGCCCGTGGTAGAAAAATTACCATTAGTCGGAAAGCCTAAATTTGTGCCGCACTGGCTGATCTGTTCGCCACTATTGCGCACACCGACTAGCGCAGGCGTTGAATTACCTGTTCCATTATACTCATATAATGAGAAAAATCCCACCTCTCCAGTACGTGATCCAGTATTGTCTACCGTGCCGTCATTAGGCCAGAGATAGCTGGCCCCACCTTCATTGATAGGATTCGGACCCCTGATAGCAAATAGAATACTTCCAAGATCATCTGATGCGCTCGGTAGTGAGATAAGCCCAAAGGTTTCGGCATGATGCAATTCAAGCGCCGCACGAGGAAAGAGAGGCCCAATTTCAATAGAACCGCCGTCAGGAGAAGCGCCCTTATCTAGATAATGCTCCCCTTCAGCCGATGTCAAAGATGATTCATATTCAAACAGCCCTTCACTTAAATCACTACTCTCGGCTACGGGATTCCCAAATTCATTTATGGGACTGACTTCAGTTGGTTCCATAAAAGGAGAGGTAACCCAACCATTTTCCCCACGGGTGCTGTCGTAGAAATTCAGAAGGATCCTCTGACCACTGCCCGCAAACGCGCCAAAACTATTTGCAATCACATGTGAACTGTTAGCACTGATCACACTAACAGGCCAACCATTCTTAGCAGCAGGGCTGACTAGCTCATACGCCCGGCAGTCAGGCAGCCTTATAGAATTGGACGCCACCCGCATAGCTTCATTAGGACATGCTTCAGCAGCGCTTGCCCGAGTCGCCCCGCATGCAGATAGCAAAAATATCCACATAACAAAGCTTAAGCTCCAGCGTACGCGGCCCGATATTATGTGCCTCTTTATCTTCCATGCCATTTGATCTCGACTTTATCCGAGGAGGCCGCCCTTATGACTGGCTTGTTTCTCATTGATCATTAGTTGACTAAAAAAGATACGGCGCCGTACTATCACGACGCCGTATCTTCTACTGTTTAATACTTTTTCTAACTAGCTTTCGAAATAAGCGACTTCTTGCGCTGTACCCCCTTGACGGCCCTTAGTTTCTATTTCAAACGAGCCTTTATATTCCGCACCTTCACCAAATATTAGGCTTGTTTTTGCTTCAATGAACGCCGATCCGTTGTAGAAGTCTTGGCGACCTTCACTTTTTGGAATAACCTGTTCTTCTTTCTTAGACCATGTTTCCAATGTTGACGGATTGGTTTGCGCTGTAACACTACCCTGTACCGCTATTTCGTTTCCGTTTAGAGCACATTTCTGACCCGGGATAGTCTGATATATGATAGTGGCATAGGTTGCTTTTGGTAGCTGTGTTGCTCCTTCTTGCAGTTCAACCGGCAGGAAGATCCAGTCAGGCCTTTGCCTTACCTTTGGTTCTTCTGATAATTCTCCTTCGAGTCCGTTGTATTTCCAGGCACGATGCCCGTACAGTTTAACTAGATTATTTCTATTGACTTTAAAGGTACACCCATTAAAGGGGGCCGCCACTGACCGTTCATTATATACGAGTTCAACTTTTGATTGGCATTGAGAAGCGTTGTTATAGAGATTACCTGTGACTTCCACTTTCTGTGCTTCATTTTTGACTACCATACCCAGGACCTTCCCCGTGAGAACCTGCAGTCCCCCTTTGCCTCCTACCACTTCGGGGGTTTGTGCTTTGATCAGTTCTCCGGTGCCTTCGGCGGAGCTGTTCCTGTGATGACAAAACGGCCCCCCCTTGGCGAACGCCGGTGACGCCGCATACGAGCCGAGCAGCAGCATGGCCAACAAGCCAAGCAGACCAGCCCTCAGTTTGATACCTGACACGTGATACTCCTTCCGCCCCGGAAACCCAGGGCAATCATTGATGACCGCCAAAAGCCCGCCTCAACGCCGGGTGCAAGACCCTCAACGACCGACACACGCCTCCCCGGCGACCCATACCGCCACGCGCTGATCCCCAACCAATGGAAGACATGCCCCCATCATGCCCGCACCACCGGGCCAGACAAAACACCACACGCCAGCACACCGGCCACCCAGATGGCGCACCAACGCTCCAACCCCCAAAACCCCAGCATCCAAGCCATCCTAACGGGCTGAACCCCCGATGGAACCCTATAGTTCGGGCACTCCGAATCGTGTTTCCGACCGACTACCCCGCCGGGGCCTCGCGTGCTCCCTGACCGCGCCGGCGCTTGTTCCTCGCGCGGCGCTTAGAGCGCCTAACAGAATGAGTGTTGGAGTTGTTGGTGGCAGATGAGGGCGCAGCCGATGGTGAGGAAGGCTTCGTGGATGTCGGCGCGTCGGTCGTAGCGGCGCTCCAGGCGGCGGTGCTGGTGCAGCCAGGAGATCGTGCGCTCGATCACCCATCGTTCTTTGCCGAGCCCTGAGCCGTGGCTGGTTTTGCGCTTGGCGATACGCGGCGTGATGCCGCGCTCGCGGAGCGCCTTGCGGTGCTTGCGGCTGTCATACGCCCGGTCGGCGAGCAGAGCTTTCGGCTTGAACTTGCCGTGAGCGCCGGTCGGGGGAACGCGGTCGAACGAGCGCCAGGAGCTCGGTGATGTCGTTGCGGTTCGCGGCGGTGAGAGTCGCGGCCAGAGGGGTTCCCCGGCCGTCGCAGATCACGTGGTGCTTGGAGCCCGGCCGGCGCCGATCGACGGGCGAGGGACCGGTTTTCTCGCCCCCCCTTTGGCCCGCACATGCGAGCTGTCCACCACCGCACGGGACCAGTCCAACTGGCCCGCGTCCTGCAACTCATCCAAGAGCACCTGGTGCAAGCGTTCCCAGACCCCCGCTTCGTTCCAGTCCCGCAGCCGCCTCCAGCACGTCATCCCCGACCCACAACCCATCTCTTGGGGCAGATCCTCCCACGGGATGCCCGTCTTGAGCACGAACAGGACGCCCGTCAAAGCCTGCCGGTCGGGCACCCGCTTGCGACCCGGATACCGGTACCGCCGCTCCACGCACGGCAACAACGGCTCGATCCGAGCCCACAACCCATCACTGACCAGTGGTTTCGCCATAGACACCGTCTACGACAACAGCATCCCAAAACCTCTTTCTGTTAGGCGCTCTAAGGGAAGTTCCGCATCAACTCGCGCGCCAACGCCGGCGGCTTACGCGCCATGCGCGTACGCGCACCCCGCAGCGCCTCTTCGGCCTCGGGCGTATGCGCCAACGCCGCCGCCAGCAGCGCCGCGGCCAAACGCCGATCCTGCTTAGAGGTTGTCTCATAACCTCCGTAGGCTGTTGGGGCGGTGGCGCGGACGTGGCTTCGGATCAGGGTGGACTTGCTCGGCGGTGGTGGGGTTGCGTGCGACCCGGCGCCGGGGCGGGTCTTCTTGGTGGGCCCGTCGCATTCGTTTGAGCAGTTCGCGGAGGCGATCGATGCGGCGTTCGCGCGGTGGGATCTCTCGCATCTGCATAACTTTGAGCTGGCGGATGGCCGGCTGATCGGCTACCCGGATGACTCGTTCGCGCCCGAAATGGTGTGGCTCGACCATGCCAAGCTGAAGGTCGCCAAAGAGGTCAAGTTTGGTGAGGAGTTCGAGTACGTCTTCGATCTCGGCGATAACTGGCAGCATCACTGCACCGTCGAGCCGGAGAAGGGCGATCCCTTGGAGGAGTACGGGATCGTGCCCGAGGCGCCGGTGGCGATCTGGGGCTGGGGGTCGATCCCGGACCAGTACGGGCGGCGCAGCTTCGACGACGACGGAGAAGACGAGGCTTGACTCAGGCGTCGGTGAGCTTGCGCTGGCAGACCACGGCGCAGCCGAGCAGCATGAACGCCATGTGCAGGCCGGGATCACGCTCGTAGCGGATCCTCAGCCGGCGCAGGTTATGAAGCCACGCGAAGGTGCGCTCCACGACCCAGCGTTCTTTGCCGAGCCCGGAGCCGTGCTCGGTATTGCGCTTGGCGATCACGGGCTTCACGCCGCGTTTCCAGAGCTCGCGGCGGTACTTGTCGTGGTCATACCCACGGTCGGCGAGCACCCGCTCGGCACGCCGGCGGGGACGCCCGGGCTTGCCGGCCACCGGACCAACGCTGTCAATGAGCGCCAGTAGCTGGGTCACATCGTTGCGGTTACCGCCGGTCAGGGTGATCGCGAGCGGGATCCCGCCAGAGTCGGTGATCAGATGATGCTTGGAGCCAGCACGGGCACGGTCAACCGGCGAGGGCCCGGTGTGGAGCCCCCCAAAAGCGCACGAATATGGCTGCCGTCAACAACCGATGTGGACCAGTCGATCCGCCCAGCCGCATTCAGCCGTCGCAGCAGCTCCTGGTGCAGCCGCTCCCACACCCCCGCGGCCTGCCAGGCGGCCAGCCGGCGGTGCGCGGTCGCCGGCGAGCAGCCCATCTCCGCTGGCAGATGCCGCCACGCGATCCCCGTGAACAGCACGAACACGATCGCGTTGAAGCACACACGATCATCCACACGCGGACGCCCGCCACGCGGATCCGGCGGACACTCCGGGAGCAACGGCTCGACCGCCCCCCACAGCTCGTCCCGCACCCGCCAAACCGAGCCCGCCACAGAACACCTCCCTCACCCGGGGTTATGTCACCCAGAAAGATTCGGGCCCCAACACCCAAACCCTCCCCCAAGAGGTATTGAGACAGCTTCTAAGGCCCGTGACCGCGCGCAGGCGGAAGATTTCCCGCTCGCGCTCGGTCTGAATGTGCCCTCCGTGTCGGGAGAATGTGAGGCCGTGGCGGTGTAGCTAGCAGATGATCTCGTACAGCTCCAGTCCCTTGCTGATCTTTGCTTGATCTCTGCCGTGGCCCGTCGCTGCCGCCAGTCCCAAAACAGGCCAATTAGCAGGCATTTCTGAAGTGGAGCCAGCCGGTCTCGAACCGGCGACCTCCTGCTTGCAAATAGCGCGCGAGGGCGGGTGTCTGCGGGTCGGATCACGACGCCCTCCGCAATGGCCGTACTTCGGCGCCGGGCGTGCGGGTCGCTGCGGGCGCTGTCGGGGCGTCTGCGGCTTCCAGAGCGCTTCCATATCCGCCCACCATCTGCGAGCGTCGCCGCGCCCTCCGTCGGCCATCGCTGATCTCGCGCAGATACACCGTGCGCGTGACGTTGGCGTTGCTGTGCCCGAGCAGGAACGCGATCTCATCGACGCTCTCGCCAGCGAGCAGCGCCCGACTGGCGACCGTGTGACGGTAGGAGTGCATCGAGGGAAGCGCACCACGCGGGATCGGCACAGGCCGCCCCCTACCGTCCTGCTCGTGGAGGATCGGGAAGGTTGGCGCTCCGTCATTGTCAACGGCACGGCGCTGTGTGGCGCGTAGCGCCCGCCCGACGTTGCGTTGCGAGAGCGGGCGGCCTGTGGCGGTTGCGAACACGTAGGCGTCGGGT
This sequence comes from uncultured Solirubrobacterales bacterium, assembly GCA_963715515.1. Taxonomy (GTDB): domain Bacteria; phylum Actinomycetota; class Thermoleophilia; order Solirubrobacterales; family Solirubrobacteraceae; genus Palsa-744. The sequence continues at coordinate 1,507,877 of OY970249.1, read as the reverse complement.
TGGCTGTTGCGACTGGCGAGCTTGTGCTTGGCCAGGATCACCGCCAGCTCGCGCGGGATCGGGACGGTGCGGGCTGAGCCGTCGGTCTTTGTCGGGCGGCGGTTGCCCTTCCGGTCCACCTGCCAGCCGAACTCGACCTCTGCGTCATCGAGGTCATCGAGACGCACATCGGCCCAGGTCAGGCCGCACAGTTCAGACAGCCGAGCACCAGTCAGCGCAGCGAGGATGAAAAGGACACGCCATTGCCCGCGAGCGGCGGCGATCACCTGCTCCAACTCCACGCCCTCGAAGAGACGCTTTCGAGCCGCCTGCGAGGGCTTCGGACGCTCCGATGAGAGCAACAGCATGGTCGGGTTTGCTCCCGCCCAGCCGAGCCGTCTAGCAGCGTAGTCGTAGATGCGCTTGGCGACGCCGAGCACAATGACGATCGACGCCTCGGCGAGTCCCTGCTCCCGTAGCTCACGAATGAGCGCCGCCAGGTCGTCGGGCGTGATCGTGTCCAGGCGGCGTGTCGCGTACCGTGGCCGCAGGTGGTTCTCGACGGCGTTTCGGTAGAGATCGCGTGTCGTCTCTCTGAGGTCAACGACGGGACCGGCGAGCCACTTCTCGGCTGCGTCGCCGAATCGAAGGCGGGGGTTGGGCGCTACGCGCTCGCCGCGGCCACGCTGGGCCAACAGCTCGTCACGTAGCGCCCGCGCTGCGGTGATCCCACCCTCGACGGTGCGCCAGCGTTGTACGCCCGCCCCGTCCTTGAAGCCAACCTCGAACACACCTGTCGGTCGGCAGTAGATGTTGCGCTCAACGCGAACGCGCCGAGCTGTAGCGTTGGTCTTGCTCATGGAGTTACCTCTCCTTGGGCCACGCCCCCGGCGGTTCCAGCCGCGCGGGGGCACTTATTTGTATGTAGCCACATCCTACGCCTCTCGGATCGAGAATGACGCCCGATTGACCGCCTGCTGTTGGAGCAAGGGGTGATCGAGAATCGTCAGCGTTCATGCGGTTTGTCGTGTCCGTGGAAGCCGCGTGGAAGCCTCATCCGCGGCCCGTTCGTCGCCTAGATGCGAGGTCGGCGACGTCGGCTATACGCGCGGGTGCCCCGCCCGCGTGACGCCATGCGTCCAGGTCAGCGCGGTTGAAGAACAACCGGCAGCCCGGCGCGTCCTGCCTGAACGGGACGAGTCCTGCCTTCGCGCGCTTGCGCAACGTGTCGCGGTGCAGGCCGAGATACTTGGCCGCATCTGAGAGGTCGAGCCAGAAGTCGTGCTCTGGCTTCGGTTCCAGGCGGGCGGCTACTCGATCGGCGATCCGGTCGGAGAGCAGGTCAATCAGACCGTCCACCGCCCCCGACAGGTGCGACCGCTGACTATCCTTGTCCATGTCGGCCGCCAGCATCGGCCGCTGCTCGGCCGGGCCCGCCAGCCGGGTCGCGCGCTTCTTGGGATGACCTCCCGCTGTCGATCAGCTCGGTCAGATCAGCCTCGCGGAAGCGGACTGAGCGACCGACGCGGATGCGCGGTAGCTCGCCGCGACGAACGAGGCGCCGAACGGTGGAGGGAGACAATCCGAGCCTCCGCGCAACGTCTGGGATCGTGAGTAGCGCTTGGTCGCTCTTGGGCGTCGATGCGTCATGCTGACCGTGCATGGACAGCACTTCAGCACTCGCCACGTCGCTCGGACAGGGCCTACAACTCCGGCCATACACGGCAATGAAGGCCCTTGACGCAGAGCCGTCGGAATGGTCGCTGGATGAGCTGGGGGCGCCCCACTGGATCGTCAGCGTGCGTTTCACGCACCTGTGCGAATGGTTGCCGTTGGTGCCCCCGGCTGGCTCGGAGCCGCTGACGAGACGCTGGCGGAAGCCGTGGCCCGCTGGCGCCAACGGCCTATCAGCGGGCGCGATGCCAGCGCTCGCCAGTGTCGTCAAGCGCCCTGAGTATGAGCGTCGCCGCCCTGGCAACCCTGGCGTCATAGAGACTGCACCGACCGACGTGAGAGCCGCTGCGTGGCTGCGTGACCTGCGTGCGTACTCGTTCCCGCACATCTACCGGGAGCTTCTTGCGCCGGGAAGCAACCGAGGCGATGAACGGGCCGCAACGCGGAGTGCCCAACGCTACGTCGAGGCTGGGCGGCTCCGGCTCAGCCGGGAGCGCGTGCTCCCGTGGTGTCTGTTCTCAAATGGCTGTGTAGAGGATGGGTGGTGGAACTCGTCTCGATTCCGGGCAGCCCTCGACCTCTGGCACCTGCACGGCCTACGGTCGGACTCGTTCGCATCGCAGCGAGAACGCACACGGATCGCCGCTGGCCGACTGGCCCTGCTGGACATGTTCGAGCGCGGGTTGGAGGCGCCGTTGATCTTGCGCGGGACTTCGCATCCGCGCAGCCCCGATGACGCCGCTCTGCGACTGGGACGAGCGGCGGCGATGCTCGGGCATCCGACGCTGCGCTCCCCCGGCGTCCGCCGACCCGCACGCCACGACGATGCGATCACAGAGGCGAACGAGGCGGACACGGCGAGCTGACGCTCGCCGCTGCGCCGTACGTGACGGTAGGCAAGGTTGTGAGATGTCGTGGGTGTGCGGGTAGTCCGACATCTCCGTGTCGCCCTGGGGGGGGGTGTCCGACGCTGCATTTCGTATTCTCGGTCTCGCGCCCCCCTAAGCGATTCGGGACATTTTGTGTCCGGTTCGGTCTCCCCCCTTCGTGCGGTTTTCCCGCACGGTGAGATGCTTCTCGTCTTGGCTACGCCGTGAAGTCGGGGATTTCGATGGGCTCTCGCGCGACCTCGACCTGCTTGCCTGGCGGTATGCCACTCACCGGCCCGTCGAAGGCATGGACGCCGACGAACCCGCCGGGTAGCTGCTCGATGCGCTCGATGACGTGGACGCCGCCGAGATAGTGCAGCACGTCGCCGGGCTGGAGGTCTGAGGCGAGCTTGACACGACGCGGCATCGCCATGAGCCGCTGAAGGTCGAAGCCCTGTACGAACTCAGCACGACGGACGCCCGCTCGCTCAGCGCGTCGCTTGCCGGGCAGCTCGGCCGTGCCCTTGACGACCCCGACGACGAACGCACCGACGAGCAGCACGACGACTGCGCCAGCGCCGAGCAGGAACGCGCCGCCAATGCTGGCAAGTGGCGCGACGACGATGCTCAGCACTGCACTGGGCCTTCGTATCCGGGGGGCGGGGCGGGCTCGCCCTGGCATTCCGGGCTTTCGAGGGCGCGTTCGCCTTCGGGGCTGTTCACCGATGGCGTGCTCGCTTCGCCTGTGCCTTCGGCGGGAGCGCACGCGCCCGTTTCGCCGACGGGCACCTGTCCCGAGGGACAAGACGCTGGGGTGGCGGCGGATGTTGGCGGATGCGCTGGACCGATACAGCCGCCGCTCCGTGTGGGAGTCGAATACGGGTCCCCTCCACAACCGGCGCTCTGCCCGCCTGGCTCGACGCACGCCTCTGTGCCTTCAGGGACCAACCCGGAAGGGCAACCTGAGCGCGCCGCGGTCGCACGCTGACCCGCGACTGTCCTGCCCTTGCGGCGTCCGGCGATGGTGCCTGCCTGGCGCCCGTGGTGTTCGCCTCTCTTCAGCCCGGCGGCGTAGCCGCGGCTCCAGCTCGCCCGGTAGGCAGCCGCATCGGCGGCCGTGAACGCATGAGCCCTGGCGGCCCGTTCGTCTGCCCGCGCGGTGGCCTTGGATGTCCGGTGGGACCGCGCGAGCGCGAATCCACCAACGCCAAGCCCGACGACGGCCAGCGTGCCGAGGACGGCTGCGAGTGCGACGCGCGTGGTGGCGCCTCCGCTCATCCCTTCACCGCATCGGCATAGGCCCGCCGGAAGGAGCGCTGATAGGTGCGCCTGTAGCCCGCACGCTCGCCAGCGTGGAGCCCGGCCGGGTAGCCTCGACGAGCGCCCGCCGCCTGCCCTGCACTCTGGCCGCTGTGCCTACCGGCGCGAACTGCCGAGGAGGGGTCGCCGCCGCCAGCGTGCCCCGCAACGTAGCCGCCGCTGCCAGCGAGCGCGGCGAGCGCGATCACGGCGACCACGGGGATGAGCTTGCTATGGGGCACAATCCGGCGTCGTTGACTACGCGCTCAGCTTCGGGGTCGTGTTGACGATTCTCGGCGGGTCGCCCGCCAAGAAGACGTTGCTGTCACCAACTCCGCACTCGGTTTCATATTCGCTCGCGTGTTCGGCTTCGTTGGTGTCCTCCACGTAGCCGCCGAGCTGTTCACAGGCTTCGCGCTGGTTGCCCTTGACCTTTTCGATCCGTGGGCGTTCCCGTTCGCGGCTGGCTTGTTCTTCCCGATGCTCGTGTTCTTCCTGAGCCCGACGGCGTGTGTCAGCGATCCTCAACACTCGGCATCGCGCAGCGCTCACCGGACGGAAGCTCCCGCTGTGCGTGAGCGTCTTGCCGTATTCGTCAATGGCCGTGATCGCGTAGCTGTAGACGCCGCTTGGTGAGCTGCAACTCCACGGCACGATGAACTTGCCCGCCGACTTGTAGCCCAGGTTCTCGACGCGCGTGTGATCGTGATGCCTTAGCGTCATGCTCAGTTCGCCGCCGCCAGTCGCTCCGACGAGTAGTTCGGTGCGCCCCGGCTTGCTGGCCGTGTGGCCTGCGTGAGAGCGCACCACGACCGTCAGCGCCGTCAGGTGGGGCGTCGGCGGTGGCGGCGTCTGAACTTCGAGGACGATCCCTCCGTTCGCGTCGTTGGATGGCGGCTTTTCGTCCGTTGCGCTGCCGAGATAGGCGCAGATGTCGGTGAGTCCGGCCTTGGCGAACGTGATGTTGAAGGGCTGCGAGAAGCTGCCAGGCGCGACCGTCGTGTTGGCGACATTCGGAGGTCCGAGGACGGCTTCGACGCTCCCCGCAGGCGAGGGGAGGTCGGGGCAGACTTCATCGCCGGTGAGCATGTAAACGCGCAGGCGTCGAGTAAGAACGTCGGCCGTGCCAGACACCGTGATCGTTTCCGAGCCGCCAACTGTCGGCTGCCCTGCCGATGACCGCGAGACCTGGACCGCTTCTTCGGTGGTGTCGGCCTGCGAGGACGCCGGTACGACCATCATCAGCACACCCGTCAGGGCAGCCACGGCCAGTCGTGATCTGAAGGAACCGGCGATCACGGAGCCCGCCCCTCTTCTTCGGCCTTTTCTTCGCGTAGAACCTTCCGAGTGACGCGGTTGGCTTCCGCTTCTTCGCGTGCTGCCTGTTCTTTGTGCGCTTCTGCCTCATGCTTTGCCTGCTCGGCTGGCGGCTCGTGTTCTTCGGCTTCGGCTTGGTTCTGAGCAGGCCGCCCCTGCGGGTCCGAGTCGGCGCAGCCGGTAAGGGCAATAGCAGCAATCGCAGCGAGCGCCAGTCCTCGTGCGACGTTCGTAAATTGGCGCAACGCGGCGACTATGCCGCTCGCTTTGGGTGGATCGAGCAACACGGTTGGGCTGTAGAACCTAACACGGTTAGGCTGCAACGTGCCGGGTCGTGCCATCACGCGATCCACTCCTCACTGGCCTCGGCGAGGCCATCCGAGACCTACGCGACGAGAAGGACATCTCACAGGAGCGCCTTGGCCTCGACAGCGGCGTTCACCGCAACTACATCGGCGGGATTGAGCGCGCCGAGCGCCGCCCAACCCTGGCCACCGTGGCGACGCTGGCTGTCACACTCGGCGTTCGACCGTCCGATCTGCTTGCTAAAGCCGAGGCTCTAGCAGAGCACCACGGCGCGTCGTGGCCGCCCGCTGCGGAGCGAGACTGTCCGCAGTAGCCGCGGCGGTTTGACGTACTCGCTGGGCCGTAGCACGCCGACGAATCGCGCGACACTCGGCGGCGGCTGTCCCGTTCCCTGCTGCCGGATGGCTTGGGTGCCGGGGGTGGGGACAGACTGGCCCCCTGAGCGGGGAGCGCAGTCGTCGAGGGGAGCTGCTGCCGTCTGGACGGGAGCGGTTCGCGTTCGACATCGGGGACTAAGACCTGCCTCGGTCGTGCGTTATCAGGCGCGGCGCTTTCGCTGCCGCTTCGTCCCCGCTGGCCTCGCCTTGCGGCGACACGGACGGGTCAAAATCGAGGAGCGCCGAAACCCACCGCGCACGCTGCCCGCGCGCTTTGGCTCACTTGCCCTGGGCCTGGCCGTTGGCCCCGTCGCCCGCTCAGCGGGTACGATGGCGAAGTCATCCGCGCTAGGACTGACTTCGGTGGCGGCGAGACGTAGGGTTTCGGCTCGCGCCTCGCCGCCGCTTCTGCGTTCGGCGAGGGATCAGACGAGCGGCACCACCACCGTCGCCGCCCATGAGCAGCCCCCCGGTCTGCTGACGACACACGAGGCGTCCCGCGTGAGGCGGATCGGTACGTGCAGATCGGAAGGCTTCCAAAACGCTTCCATCCGGCACCCGCCACGGGGGCTGGCGCGTTGCCCGCTGTACCGAATCCCGCTTGCTTGCAGGGATTCTGCGAGTGGAGCCAGCCGGAATCGAACCGGCGACCTCCTGCTTGCAAAGCAGGCGCTCTCCCAGCTGAGCTATGGCCCCTGGAGCCCTCAATATACGCGGTGCAGAGCGGATTCCCAGTCCTTGATGCCAGCCGGGGTGGTCCCCTCGGAGATGCTTGAGCCGCTGCTGCTGTCCATTCGCTGCCTATTCAGATCGACTTGGACAGCCACCAGCTATGGGCTGGCTGGCCTGCTGAGCACTCGGCAGAAGCCATTGTAATGCCCGGCAGCAGGGCGGACCTTGTAGGTTCTACGGGCGATGGCCGCGCCTACTGAGCATGTCGTCGGCAGTCTAACTGATTTTCTCAGCGTGACGAAGGCCATCGGTTCAGCGTCAAGTACAGGCACGCTCTGGTATCGCGGCGCAAGCGACTCAACTCACGAGCTTCTGCCGCGCCTCTATCGCGACAGCCGCCCAGCTCGTGAGCTTGTAGACATCGAACACGAGATGCTGGCCCAGTTCCATGCTCGTAGCCGGCCCTATCTCGAGCACGAGATCCAAGCCCCTTGGGGATATGTCTTCCTGATGCAACACTACGGGGTCCCCACCCGTTTGCTCGACTGGTCAGAGAACGCCTTTGTGGGCCTGTATTTTGCCCTTTCGGTCGCCGAGTCTAAAGGCTTTCCGACCGACGCCGCGGTATGGGTACTTGATGCTTGTGCCTGGAATGCTTCGACCTTTCCGGGGATGTCCTCGCCTGGCGCTGCGCTCCACGCAAACGACCCAGCGCTGCGCAACTTCGAGCCAGAAAGGGATCTCGATCAGATGGCCACCAGCGCGGCGGCCATGCACGCTCAATACAACAATCCCAGGATTACTGCGCAGCGCGGTGTCTTTACGGTTTTTGGACGCGAGAAGCATCCTATGGAGGAAATCTTCGATCGAAGCAGCTTCGACGACGGCGTGCTTGCGCGGCTTCGTTTTCCCCAGGCATCTCTTGAACAACTGTATAGTGAGGTGCGGCTGCTCGGCTTCCGCGAGTCCATGATCTACCCCGACCTAAGCGGACTCGCAATCGAGATCCGTTCTGATCAGGGACTGTCGTGATACGCATAGAACCAGCGCAACTCGGAGTAGCCTACGATTGGTACCGGCGACGCGGTGATATCGAACTGGATCCGCCGTATCAACGCAGAGGAGGCTTGTGGAACAAGCACACCAAGGCCTTTTTAATTGACTCGATGATAAACCGATTCGATGTGCCAAAGTTCTATGTGGCGGACCTTTCTCTTTTGCCTCGTAATCTGCTCAATGGAGAGAAGACCCACTCCGTCATCGACGGCAAGCAGCGACTTGAGGCAATCTTTGAGTGGTTCAGCGGAGATCTGAACCTCAACGAGGATTTTGCCTATCTTGAGGACCCCCTTCTTCCCGCGGCTGGATTAAACAGCGAAGCGCTTAGAGCCGACCATCCCGAACTGGCAGCTCGTGTTGAAACATTTCCATTGGCAGTCATGAACGTGATCACCGATGATCAGGATCTTATAGATCAGCTCTTTATTAGGCTCAACCAGAGTCAACCGCTGACTGGCGCCGAGACACGAAATGCAATGGAAGGTGAAGCTCCCGGGATCATTCGTGAGCTGGCTGGACACCGCTTCTTCACGGATCGGATACGGTTTTCAGTCAAGCGTGGTGGTGATCTCAATACGGTCGCCAAGATACTGTTGCTTGAGTTCGCGGGTAGCTTCGTCGATGTAAAGCGGAGACCACTAGACGCCTTCGTCAAAGATATCGCCAGGGAAGCTGATCGTGCTTCTGGATCTCCAAGCGGTCTCAAACATGCGGCTGAGCGCGCTAAGCGTGTGTTTGACGAAATGGCAGATGTATTTCACTCGCGCGACTCGCTGCTTTCAACGCAGGGCCAAGTACCTGTGTACTACTGGCTTGTGAGAGATATAGGTGCGACTGATGATCTTCGCAAGTTTATCGATAAGTTCGAGACGGAACGCGAAGCCAATCGGCGACTCGTCGCGGAGATGGGCACCACTGGGCCGGTCGATGTGGAACTCTTACAGTATGACCAATTTAACAGAAGTGTTAATGATCAGCATAGTCTGCTTGGAAGATATGAGATACTACGACGGCGGCACGGCCGGTGACCACATGGACCGTGACATAGCAGGAACCTGACTACTGAACCCTGGTATTGGCTTTACCGTTGCTTGTGTCATTTGTACGGTTGTTGACCAGGCAATACCAATAAGTTCTATGCTCAAGCCTGTTGGGACAAGAGCTGTGGGTTGACCTCTACCCGGGGAGTCCACTGGCCTTCAACAAGCCCTTTCAAACGCTCAGGCTCGCCGTCTCGTCGGTCCATGCAGCGCGCGTAGATCGCCAGCGTGAGGTTCGGTGTGGTGTGGCCCATCTGCGCCATGACGTAGGGTGGTGTCTCGCCGATTGCGAACAGAAGCGACGGAATGTGCGCCTGAGTGAGTGCGGCGTCAAGCCCTCGGGCAAAGACTCGACCTCATCCTTGACGAGCTGCCTGTTGGCCTTCTCGACGGCCTTGGCGAACGTCCGGCGCCGGACGTTCGTGGTGGTCTGCTGACTGCCGATGGAGGTCCCGAATACAAACGCATCAGGCAGCGCGTCGAGCCGCGCACGGAAGGCGTCCAGCTCGTCGCGCAGGACCGGCAGGAGGTTCACTGTTCGCACACCGGCGTCGGTCTTGGCGGCGCGGACCGTGATAGTGCCGCGCGCCAGGTCCACATCGCGCCAGCAAAGAGATAGCGCCTCGCCGATCCGCAGGCCGGCGAAGGTGAGGGTGGCAAGCAGGGCGCGGCGCTGGCCGCGGCAAACCCTCGCCTGGGCGTCGATCTTGCCCGCGGCATCGAGCAACGCCGAGATGTGGTCCACCTCCTCGACGGTTATCTGGTTCAGGCGCCGGGACGCGAACACAGGCAGCAGGTGGTTGGACAGGCGCCATTGGAGGTCTTCGCATCCCTTGGGGGCCAAGCCCTTGCCGCCACGACCTCCCTCGACCTTCTGACGCTCGAACCACTCCGAGGCGAAGACGTGAAAGGTGGGAATCTCACGCAGGGCCGGTGTGGGCTCAGCGTCCGACGACGCCAAAGACCATCGAGCCTTCGGGCGAGCGCTTCGCGAGCTACGCCAGCAAGCCGCGTTGACACAAAAGCAGCTCGCCGGCCGCGTCGGTATTGGCGCCACGTACCTGTCGCAGATCGAAAATGGCCACCGTGGCGCCCGCTGGCACACCGTTATGAGGCTTCTTCGGGCGCTCGACGCCACGCTCGCCGACCTCGGTGACGCAATAGTCAAAGCGGAACGGCAAGACCCGCCATTGAAGCGGTGACCGGCGGTCACACGCGCCCTTGGCCAGCGCGTAGGTTAGGTGCTGCTCCCCGTATGGGCAGCAGCCGGATGGTTCCGCCTGTGGGCTTGCGACGGCGCTTGGAGGGCACGGGCGGTTCAGGTGGCTTCTTGCTATCGGAGCTTGGGGCGCAAGCGGTGAGGGCTCGGTCGAGGTCGAATCTGAGGCGCCCCCGAGGCCCGCTGCCAATCCGCTCACCGCCCAGCTCGCTGGCGTGTGCGTATACGAAGTCACGCGAGACGCCGAGCGTGGTGGCGAGCGTCGCGGCGTCCACCAAGCGCACGCTCGGCCGGCGGTGCGGCAAGTCGGCAAGGTGCTCGGCGATGGCGGCAGCGAGCAGGCGCTCCCGCTGGGTCAGCGTCAGCGCGACGGTGGCCGAGCTCGCTTTGTGCGGCTCGCTTTGGATGGCGTCCTGCGGTGGTGTTGGGCTCCCGGTGGGTCGCATCGGCTCTACTTTGTAAGCCGCGCTAGACCTCTTCCACGCAAAAAAGTTCTCCTTCCTCGGGCTGATGCTGCGCCTCTGTCCGCCGGAGAAGCGGCGCGCTGGGGAGGCCGGGGAACGCGAGCCCGACCTCGGCGGCGAGGGCTGGCGCCCGTGGCTGGGTTCGATCAGGTGCCGAGCTGATGCGGGCCGTCGGATGCCGCCAGGAGCGGTTGCGATCCGTCGTGTGCGCCCAGCGGGAGCGACGCCCCCTCCATGGAGTGCTTTGCCTAACCGAGCGACCCAACAGCGGCGAAGTGGACGCAGCCATACTCGCCCCTGAGTGCTGCTGTAGGCGCCTCGTGCTGCTCATCACTTGGGGGCCACTCCTTCGCTCTCGGCCCCGTGCTTGCACCTGCGATCTCGACCCACCACGTAGCGTCAGCTCGTTCGCGTTCTCTACTCGCTCTCCGCTGTTTGCCGCCCGCGATCCTCCACCCCGTTGCTTCCTCTTTCCTGCCGCTCGCTGTCCGGCAATATCAGCAGCCGCCACTGCCGCCGTCTCCTATCCCGTCACCTGTTCGGTCTTGCCTCCCCTCCCTTCCGTCTGCCTTGTTGTCGTTCTCGTCCTGCCACTGCCCTGCTGCCCGCTCGCTCCCGCCCAACTCTGCGCCTGGCGTTCCTCGACAAAATGTGTTTTGTCTTGGTCGAGGAAGGGGGTCCCCGGGTTGGAGCGCAGCGGATAGGCGGGGACCCCCTTCCTCGAAGCCCGCCGCAGAGCCAAATTCTGGGAGCGAGCGGGCAGCAGGGTGTTCAACTGGGTGTTCATCTCATAGATGAATACCTACATGAACACCCTGACCCCTTCGTCATCCGATGCATACGCCATTTTGGCCTGGTCACGATGAACTCGCCGCTCGCCCAGAAGGTTCCCGCCAGTGCGGCCGAAACCGGACGGCGGGGAGCAATGCCAACACATTAGTTGCCGCGGCAGGTCGCGCTGAAACGACGGCGCCTATGCAGCGTGCTGCTGCGCTCGTGCAAACAGCGTCTCGGGCGCGATGTCGGCATCGTTGGGCCAGACGATCGTGCCCGCCTCGGCGTCGGCGCGCAGCTGCGCGAAGTAGGCCGGATCGCGCAGCGGCTCGAACACGCCGCCGTAGTTGAGCAGGTAGGAGAGATCAACGTCGGCCGTGGTGCCGTCCTCGAAGCGGACATGCACGGCGTATCCGTCAAGCGGCTGGGCCTCAAGGAGTAGGGGAGTGCTGCGCATCACAGCAATGGTAGGCGGGTCAGCACACCGTAGTAGCCTCTCCGCTATGGGCGCAATCCAGGAGCTGGCGGCCGATTTGGCCATCGAGGAGGGGCCACTGCGCCGGGCTGCCTCCCTGGGTACTCTCCGCGCCAGTCGAAACAAACCGTGCGATGCGCAGTTGACGCCCGGTGAGCGCGAGTACCTGCGCGCCCACTGGCCGCTTCTCTCCGAACTCCGCGAGGCGTTGCTGCCCGAGCACGACGTTCGTTTGGCTGTGCTTTACGGCTCGCTGGCGCGGGGTGATGAGGACGCGGGCTCGGACCTCGACCTATTGGTCTCGCTCGCCGACGACCGTCTCTCGGCAGGGTTTGAGCTTGCCGGCCGCCTGAAGTGTGTCAGCGGCCGCAGGGTGGACATAGCGCACCTGGCGCGTGTGGAGACACAGGCACCGCTGCTGCTGGATCGGGTGCTCGATGAGGGGCGTGTCCTGATCGACCGCGACGGGCAATGGGGGCAGCTATGCGAGCGCCGCTCCGCCATCCGCGTCCGCGCTCGCCGTGACCATGGCCGCCAGATGGCCGGCGCGGCCCTGGCGATCAAGGAATTGACTGGATGAGCGAAGACCCGCCCGCGAAGCTTGGCGGCAACGCGCTCGCGGCCGAGCAGGCCCGGCTGGCTCGCTTCTTTCAGGCCATGAGCAAGCATCGCAAGGCGCTCGACCTGGCGATCGAGGAGAACTTCCGCGGGCAGCTCAACCCGGCCGAATGGAGGAGCGCCTTTCAGTCCGTCGAGCCCCACGACGCCAACCGAACGATGGTCGTCACCGGCGATCACTCTGCTGTGCTCAACGCCTATGTCGAGATCCTCAAGGCCAGCGCTGGGTCGCGTCTTATCGGCCTGCTCCCGTACCGGCGCCCTCACGCCGAGCAAGTTTTCGAGGCGCTTGTCGCCGACGGCGGCCTGAGCCAAGATCAAGCGGCCCTCCTGAACGAGGTCTACATCCTTGAGGGACGCCTGGAGCACGCCTCCCCGGATGTCGATGCCGAGGAGGTTCGTAGCGCCGTCGAACGTCTACGCGAAGCGCTCCCAGGGTTGATCGAGAGCACCCAAGTCTGGCTACGCCGCCACGGCGTCGAGCTTCGCTAAGAGCCAGGGATCGTTAAGGCAGCAGCCCCGCTCTGCTGCCCAAACCCGCCGGATCGCACCGAATCCAGCCGCATCCGAGGCACCGCCGGAACGCCCGAAACCCGCATGAACAAAGGAAAACTATCCCCCGCGGCCAACCCGCCCCAACGATTGCAAAGCAGGCGCTCTCCCAGCTGAGCTATGGCCCCAGAGCCTCGAGTTTACTGGACTTCCGGGCCCTCTCATCGTGTTGCTCCGGCCGGATTAATCCCACCGCCGTTGCTACCCAAACGAACCGTGGCGACGGAGTACGAGAACCGCGCCGGGCGTTCTCGGCGTCCCTTGTCCCAAACGGTCGCCCCGGCGCCCGCGCGGTCGTCTTCCTTCACCTGCCCGAGCCAATGCATCAACGACGATCAATAGCGCCAACACACCGAGCCGGCCGATCGTTAGGGTTGACCCTCGTGACTCGTTTGGCCATGGACGACGAGCTGTTGGATGCGCAGCTGTTGCGCGTGGCGGGTGCCTCGTTGTACGGGGCCGCAGATATCGGTGAGTGTTTGGCGACCGCCGGTCGGATCAAAGGAGAGCGATCTCGACAGCTGGTTCAGCGAGTGGCAGAAGGTCGCCGCCGCGACTGCGGCGCTCGCGGAGCAGGAGGAGGCAGCCGGGCACTTGGAGACAGCTCGTCTAGCGTACCTGCGGGCGTCCAGCTACTACCGGACGGCGGGAGTGATACTCATGGGTATCCCGCTTGATCCGCGGCTCGTCGCGTCGAACCTGCGCCAGACGGAGACGTTTCGGGCGGCGGCAGCGCTAATGCAGCCGGCAGCGGAGATCGTGGAGATCACGTTCGAGGGCTCAAGCCTCCCCGGATACTTCTTCCGTGCGGCAGCAGACGATCGTCCCCGCGCCACGGTCCTCCTCACTGGTGGATGACGGGACTGCCGAGGAGCTTTATTTCGCCAACGGTGCTGCTGCGTTGGCCCGTGGCTATAACGTGCTCGCCTTCGACGGTCCGGGGCAGGGCACATCCCTGATTCAGCGAGGATTGACAATGCGCGCCGATTGGGAGAGCGTGATCACCCCGGTTCTGGACTTCGTGTTGAGCAGGGCCGATGTCGACGGCGACCGGGTGGCTCTGATCGGGCTTAGCCTAGGTGCCTATCTCGCCCCCCGGGCAGCCAGCGAGGAGCATCGGCTGGCCGCGTGCGTTTGCGACTGCAGCGCCTACGATCTCTTCGCTGCGTTCCTTGCACGGCTGCCGCGCCCTCTGGCTGCTGGCGTCGCGGCAGGGCGCCGTCGTCCAAGAAGCATGGCGGGCGCCTTGATGAAGCTTCTGATGAGGAAGCCCGCGGCCGGCTGGTGTCAAGGCCGGTTGAAAAGTAGGCCGGTTTCGCCGGTTGAAAAGTAGGCCACTCGGGGGGTTGTGGTGCCGGCGGTTTCTGGAGCGAGGGCGTAGGCGAGGGCAGGAAACTGCCGGCGGCGCGCCGGTTTAGGCGGGGTCTGCTGGCGGGGCTGGCCGTGGGCTGAGATCCTTGCCTCTGAGGCGATAGCTGTCGCCCTTCAGCGCGAGGATGTCGGCGTGGTGGATGAGCCGGTCGATCATGGCGGTCGCGACGGCGTCGTCGCCAAAGATCTCGCCCCAGGCGCTGAAGGGCTTGTTGCTGGTGACGATCATTGACGCGCGCTCGTAGCGGTTGGAGACCAGGGCAAACATGAGGTTCGCGGCCTCGGGGTCGAAAGGGATGTAGCCGACCTCGTCGACCACGATCAGAGGGATCAGCGCCAAGCGCTTGAGCTCTGCCTCCAGGCTGCCCTGCCGCTTGGCCTCTCCGAGGCGCGCTACCCACTCGGTGGCTGTGGCGAACTGGACGCGCTGACCGGCCAAGCATGCCCGAACTCCCAAAGCACTCGCGAGATGGGTCTTGCCAGTCCCGGGCGGGCCGAGCAGGATCACGTTCTGGCGTGCGTGGAGGAAGTCGAGTTGCCCCAAGTGCTCCACCACGGTCTTTTTCACCGATCGTTGAAAGGTGAAGTCAAACTCCTCGAGCGTCTTGCGGGCCGGGAATCGGGCGGCCTTGATCCGGTTCTCGCCGCCGTGGCTGTCTCTCGCTGAGACCTCGGTGTTGAGCAGCGCTTCGAGGAACTTCTCATAGCTCCAGGACTCCTCCCGGGCCCGATCCGCGAGCCCAGGGAACGCGCGGGCTGCGGCGGGAGCCTTCAGAGCACGGAACAGGTGGCTGAGCTCTGCCTGGCTGCTCATGCTGCTGCTCCGTCGATCAGCGCGTCATAGACAGCCAGCGAGCGTTGCTCGACCTCGATCTCGTGGGGTTGGCGGCGCCTGCGACGCTGGAGTTGGAGCCGGTTCTGGTGGGCCGGGTCGATCAGCGTGAGCCCGCCGGCGAATACTCGCCGGTGCCTGGCGGCCAGCTCACCAGTATCCAGCACGGTTGCTGTGATCTCCCGCTGGGATACCCGAACCTCGACGCGCCGCCCGGCAAAGCGCGGGTCGATTGAGTAGTCGTTGCGATCCACCCTGACCAGAGGCTGCTGCGCAACCCGGACCACGAACCGGCGGTCTGTGTCGAGTCTCACCTGTCCGAGCGGCCGCCGCTGGCGCTCCTGGGCGAGCCGCTCAGCTGGAATCGCCCTGACAGTCCTGTGGGTCCGGCTGTTCACCTTCTGCGCCCAGAAATCGAGGCGGTCCTGGAAGTCCAAGTGGTTCGCGAACACTCGGCCCGGCTCGAAGTTCGAGCGCATGAACCGGTGCGAGCGCTCAAGCACTCCCTTGGCCTGTGGATCTCGGGCCTCCAAGATGATCCAGCCAACCCCGAGCTGGCCACAAAACGACAGGAACGACTCGGTCGGTTTACCGCCCGCCCCGATCGCCGACTCGCGATCCCAGACCAGCTTCTCCGGCAGAACCCCAGCTTCCCCAACGACGCTGCCAGACCGGCCAAGATGTCCGGTGCTTCCTTACTGAACACCAAAGTGCCCGCCAACGCGCGAGACCAACACGACTCGACCGTCACGACCCAGCCCCGGCGGGTCTGGCCATAGCCAACAGGGATCTGCTGGCGTGGCTCCCAAAGATCACACTGGATCAGCTCCGCCTGCCGATAAACGGTTCGCTGGAACGTCCGCTTGGGCGCAAACCGCGGACGAACCTCCCGAACATAAGCGTCGAAGTTCGACCGGCCGCCTTCATAGCCCATCTCCGTCGCCATCTCCCGCAACCGCTGGGATGGCAACCTGGGATCCGCAGCCAGCTGCTCACAGATCCACGCCTTAAACGGATCTAGCTTCGATGCGACCGATGGCCGCGTCGAATAACGAGGCGGCGTCTCAAACATCACCGCCCGCAACACCGTGTCTCGCGCCAACCCCAACCTCCGAGCAACCGCCCGCTGGGAGAACCCCTCGACCAGCACCAACCGCCGAACCTCAGCCCACTGCTCCACGCTGACCACCGCTTCCTCCCGTCCGCTCCAACCAGAACGAACGAGCGTCACGACCCAGCCGGACACCCCAGCCGCCACGCCAAATGGCCTAGATTTCGAACGGCGCAGGTGGCCTAGTCTTCAGCCGGCGCCCACAGCTGGGCTCTCCGTCGCGGGTTGCTCGTCCATGGCGTTGATGAGCCACTCCAGCTGATCGATGCGATGCGCGAGTTCACGCTCGACGGCAGGGCCGAGCAAATCACCTGTCCGACCTGGGTTTGCAACGCAGAGGGCGATGACATCAGCGCGTCCGCACCAGAGTTCATCGACGCGCTGACCTGCGAGAAGACCTATGTTCAGTTCACAGCAGCGAGGGAGCGGGTGATCATTGCGAGCAGGGCGCCCGTGCTCTCTACCACGCACGTTCGTTCGGCTGGCTAGACGAGCCGCTACACCTCGAGCGAGTCGGGGCGATTCGATAAGCCGCAAAGCAACACTCCCCATCTAAACCGCAGCGAACGGGCGCAGCCTCGCGCTCCTAGCCGCCACGGCATCGGATTGGGCAGAGCAGGAACGCCCATGCTACTTGTCGAAATCGAAGTCGCGAGGGGGCTGCTGCTCGAACCACAGACGCTCCTGATCGGGCGTCTCGCGCAGGAAGTCCGGAGTCTCCTCGAGAACATCCTCAACCGGCTCTCCCGCCTCCTCCGCCGGCCGGTCACCGGGTTTGCTGTCCTCGGCATGCTTCGAAGTCCCCGCTGGCGAGCCGCGCGGAACCTCCCATTCCAGCGAGTCCTCTGCCGAGACCTCCTGCTGGGGCAAACCGCTCGCCGGACGATCGCCGCCCAGGGATGGACGGGTGGAGCCTGAACCGAGTGGGGTCCCGGCGCCCTCGGCAGGGTGCTCCGCCCGACCGGGCTGCTCTGTCTTCAGGACTGTCCGCATGTCCAGCTCCGCGGTCTCCTGGCCGCCGTGGGGCAACTCCTGTGCAGAGGAACGAGAGCCCCCAGCAGACGATGCGGGCCCTTCCTGCGCTCGATCCAGGCTTTCGGCGATGCCGGCGGAGTCCGCCGGCATCGGCTCTTCGCCGCGGTACACCGGCCCCAAGGCCTCGTGCTCCTCACGAGCTACTTCTCCGGGGTCCGCACCGTGGAGGCGTTTGAACTCCAGGTGCTCGCGGATGGCGTCATCGAGCAATCCCATCGTGCTCCCAAACCATACCTCGCGCGCCGAACGTCTTCGCCGGACACGGCGCTGTCGGCCGGCCTAGCGATGCTGCAAGCATGCGACTACACTTCGCCAGACCATCGCCTGCCCCATGGCGTGGATGCGGGGCTATAGCTCAGTTGGGAGAGCGCCTGGATCGCACCCAGGAGGTCGGGGGTTCGAGTCCCCCTAGCTCCATAGGCATGAAATCCTTGCAAATCGCGGGTGTTTTGTGTTTTGGATCACAGGCGGCGGTTGCGCGTCTGCTGATACACCTGCAGGGTAAACGCGGCCGAGGTGTGGCCGATCTGATCGGAGATCCAGTGAGGATCGCCAGTGAGGATCGCGGCCGGCCGTGCGCTCAGGCGGCTGGCGGGCAGTGGCTCGCAGAGCGCCAAGGCGTCGAGGCTCGGGTCAAGCCACGCGCTCACCGCGGGCTGGTTTCTGAGCCCAATTCCGGCTGATGATGTTCCCGCAGAAGCCGGTTGACCTTTGCTGCCGCTTCTTGGGCTTCGTTGGGCTTGTCGAATCGCCTGTTGCGTAGGGGTTCGGCTATCTCCCACCGGCCGTCCGCATAGAGCGCTCGGTCTGGCGCAGCTCCGTCAAAGACCGTCGCCGTGTTGCCCGACACGACGATCCGGGTCTCTGCCCCGATCCTCGAAAGCTGCACACCTTCGGCCCACTCGGCCGTGATCGCCTCCACGCAATCTGCGCCTACCAGGTAGGCGAGCTGCCGCAGCTCGGCATCCATCTCACGTTTACAGATCTGCCCGAAATTGTGTGCCCGCCCGTCTGCGGCTACGGTTGCGAACATCGCGCGAACTTCTGCCTGGGTATGGATCGCCCGAGAGTCTCCGCAGCCCGCAGACCCAAGAGCAGCTGCCATGACGACGAACCCGGCGACTGCTGCTTTAGACCTCCCGACCATCAGACAAGTATCCACCCTGGAACGCGTCAGTGGTGTGAGCTGGTGGCTGTAGCGATACCCGGGGAGCGTACGAGCCGGGCGCCCAGACTGCACGAGCGCCCTAGGCTAGGGTGCCCCGGATGCACCTCTCGCCGGGACGCCGCCGCCTCGCCGCAGGACACCGAGATATGGTTCGCTCTCTCGCTCCACGACGAGAGGTAGCGGTGCCTTCCGTCGGCTCAATGGTTGGCCCAATCCCTTCCGAATCGACCCAAAATCAACCGTCCTTTGGGCTCTGCTGGCACAGAGCCGCCTAGAGTGCGATCTCTGTAGGCATGGGAAAGAGCGGGGGATCCGACGGGCAGGGTCGTGTGCTCGCATTCTGGCGCGCCGTTGAGCTTTTCAGCCCACAGTCAGTCCCCAAGTTGGGTGCGCGGGAGCGGGTTTTTCGGGTGGAAGAGGGCTCGCCGCTGCCATGGGAGCCGGGGCATGCGTTGGGGGAGGCGTGGCTGCGGAAGTCCAACGTCTGGCAGCACTCCATCTTTCTTGGTGTCTACTCGCTGGACGCCGCCTACGCCGAGCTGCGCCGGGCGCTGGGTGGCGAAGAGGAGGACGGCGATCTGCCGCGCGCGGGCCACTCCGCCCTCGCGGCCTTCACGGTCGCGGAGGATGGTCGGGTGCTGTTGGGGTCCCAGACGCTTTCCAGCTGTGCCTGGGCACTCAGCCGCGCGCTCGCCGGCGACTCGCCCTCGCCGGGCTGGCTCGACGGGTTTGAGCGGGCGGCACGGGAGTTCGCCGACGAGTTCGCTGACAGCCTCGCGCAGGCCGACGATGATGAGGAGGGCGCGGCGGCCGAGAAGGAGGGGCACCCCGTGGGCGCCGTGCTGGACCTCGAACTGCTCGGCGACATTCGTGCGCTGGTGGGAAATGTGCTCGGCGAGAAGGACTCCGGGGATGCCGGGGACGCCGACGGAGGTGGTGTCGATGAGAGTGGCGGGGACGCAGACAGAGGCGGCGGTGCGATTCGCTCCGCGCTCGAGATCCGGATCCAGAGCCGCCCGGTTGGCCGCGCCAACCGCTACCGCACCGTCGAACGAGACTTCCTGAACAGCTTCATCGCGCGAGACCTGGACAGTGTCGCCAACGCCGTTGGTCGGGGCGAGTGCGGGCCTGCGCTTGAGCGCTATCTGTCGAGCGCCGCCGGAGTTGCGCCCGAGCAGGATCTTGGGCGCATCGACGTCGAGTGCGACCTGGATGTGGTGCGCGACCTCCTCGCGCCCGATCGTGTGCCGTTGGGGCGCTGGCCGCGCGCGGTCGCCCAGCCGGCGGACCTCGGCCAGCAACTCGCGGTCAACACGATCATCCACGGCCCCTACTTCGGGGAGGCGCCCGGTGGGCTCCTCTCTGTCAACGGGCCACCCGGGACAGGCAAGACCACAATGCTGCGCGACCTGATCGCGGCGCTCATCGCCGGGCGAGCGCAGCGGCTCGCCGAGCTGGCTGACCCGCCTGAAGCATTCGAGGAGGAGCCCGTCCACTTCCGCGCGGGCTCGCAGCAGCGGACGGTTCACGTGCTCAAGGAGGAGTTCACGGGTGCCGAGATCGTGCTCGCCTGCGCGACCAACGCCGCCGCGGAGAACGTCAGTGCTGAGATTCCCCTCGCTGAGGCGATCGCCCCCGAATGGCGCGGGCACATCGACTACTTCACCGATACCGCCACCGATGTGCTGGCCGGCAGGAACGGCGCCGCAGAGAACGCGCCTCGCGAGGCGTGGGCGCTGATCGCCGCCTGCCTTGGCTCCGTTACCAGGTGCAATGCCTTCGCCTCCGCGTTCTGGTTCGGCCGGCGCCCCGAGGCCTCCACGAACGGCGACGCGAGCGAGGACACATCGCTCGGGCTGCTGCGCATTCTCAAGGACCACGAGCCCGCGCCGGGAGACTGGGAGGACGCAGTCGCCGAGTTTCACACCGCACTGAACGCCGCCACGGCCGCCGACGAGCAGCGCGACGCGGCCGCACAGCTGTTCGCCGACCTGGAAGCCTCCCGGCGCGACGCCGAGGAGCACGCCGCGCAGCTGCGTGGCGCTCACGCCAGTCTTCAGCGCGCTCGCGACGAACTCGACGGGTTGGCGCAGCAACCCCCCTTGCGCCGCGAGGGCGAGCACGCGCTCAGCCTGCAAGCGCTTGAGCGCCACCGTGCGGAGCGCCCGCGCGCGTTGGAAGTGATGCTCAGCCTGGGGCGCATCGCGCGGGAGTGGCGCGCCCGCGATTACGAGCTGGCCGAGCAGCTCTCCGCCACCGAGCGGGCTCTTGCCGGGGTCGAGCAGCGCCGCGCAGCCGGCGAGCGCAGTGTTGCGGGCGCTACCGAACAGGTCCGCCGCCACGAGTCAGGAGAGCGCGCGGCGCGTGCGCGGATCGAGGAGTTCAAGGCGCGGATCGAGGAGTTCACCGAGCAGTGGGAGGACCTGTTCCAGGGCTCTGTCTTCCCTGACGAGCGCTGGGCGCAGGATTCAGAGCGCGCCCGCCGCGAGCTGCGCGCGCCGTGGATCGAGGAGGCGTGGGACGCCGCGCGCACCGAGGCCTTCCTCGCCGCGCTGCGCCTGCACCGGGCATTCGTCCTCGCCGCCGCTCCCAAGATGCAGCGCAGCCTCAGCGTCGCGATCGACGTGATGCGCGACGGCTCGCCCTCGGACATCCCGGCGGACGCCGCGCTCGCCGCCTGGCAATGCCTGTTCATGCTCGTGCCCGTCATCAGCACCACCTTCGCGTCCGTCCCCCGGCTCTTTCGCCACCTCGGGCGGGAGGCCCTGGGCTTTCTCTTCATCGACGAGGCCGGGCAGAGCACCCCGCAGAACGCCGCCGGGGCGATCTGGCGCTCGCGCTACGCCGTCGTCGTCGGCGACCCCCTCCAGCTGGAGCCCGTAGTCACGCTGCCGCTGAGCGCGCAGCGCGACCTGCAGGTCGCGCACGGGGTGCCTGAGACCCTGCTTCCCAGCCACTGCTCCGTGCAATCGCTCGCCGACGGGGTGACTCCCGTCGGTACCTATCGCGCTGAGGGGGATCTGTGGGTCGGCTCGCCGCTGAACGTCCACCGCCGCTGCGAGGAACCAATGTTCTCGATCGTCAACCAGATCGCTTATGACGAGCAGATGATCAGTCATACCCCTGCGCGCGAGAATCTGGCGCTGCCGGACTCCGCGTGGTTGCACGTCGCCGGTAAGAACTCGGAGGGACACTGGATCCCCGAGGAGGGCCAGCGCCTCGAACAACTCCTCGCCGAACTCGCCGGCTGTGGCGCGGACTTCGCGGAGGTCTTCCTGATCGCGCCCTTCCGTGATGTCGCGACGCGGCTCGGGCGCTACCGGCAGGCGTATCCAGGGATCACGGCTGGAACGATCCACACTACGCAAGGGAAGGAGGCCGACGTAGTGATTCTTGTGCTTGGTGGAGACCCGATGCGCACGGGGGACAAGACTTGGGCCGCGCAGCGCCCGAACCTGCTCAATGTTGCGGTCAGCCGGGCGCGGCGGCGGCTGTATGTCGTGGGTAACCGGGAGACTTGGGGAGGGCTGGCTTACTTCGATGTTTTGGCTGGGGGGCTGGGGGCGGCTACTTACTCCTCTTGACGCGGCTCTGCTGCTGGATCAGCTGCACGGTCTTCGTCAGGGTGCTATCTGGGCTGGGCGCGAGTTCGAGGATCGCAAGGCTCGCGCGCAGACGCCCATGGTCCGCGCCGAGCAGCGCGCGCCCGGTGGCGCTGATGTCGAGCTTCACAGTCGTGGTTTCATCGCCAGAGATCGAGAAGTCCGCGGTGCCGATCGCGACCATATGCGAGCGCTTCTTCGCGCCCTTGGCCTTGGCTGCGATCTTTGCCGAGAGAGTGAGCTTCCCATTACAGCTTGCCGCCCCGAGACATTCGAGCTGGACCAGCGACACGCGCCCGCCTTGCACAGTGATGCCCGTGCTGGCGAGCGAGACACTGCTGGGTGCCGTGATCGACGGGGTGCTCGGGGTCGGAGCACTCGGCTGGCTGGCCTTCGCCGCCGCTTCGCGTTCGGCCTGTGCCTTGACTGCCCTTTCGCGTGCCCTGGCCAAACCTTCCTTGCTACCCGCTTCCAACGCTTCCAATGTACTCTGTGTAACAGTCGATTCATAGGGCGCTATGTAGCAGCCGGTTGGACAGGCGCCGACCGGTAGCGTCTGGAAAAGCCCGTGCATTTCAGTGGTGCCCACCGAGTTGGTCGCGACGACCACATACTGGTAAACACGGCTCCCGTGCAGGCCCGTGAATTCGGCGGTTACCGCTTGATCGCCGATGCCGGCGGCGATATGGCCCGTGTGCGGCTGTGCGCCAACCTGGAGCTTTTCGCAGTCAACGGGGCCAGGATAGGGTTCCTGGCATGTCAAGCTGATTTCATACGTCGTTTCGGTGCCTCGCGGATTGATCTGCGCTTCCACCGTCGCGCTGACTTCGGTCTGATTATTCGAGGTCTCGCTATCGATCGTCGGCCGTTCCCCTTCGGCCGCTCGCGCCCGCGTCGCAGGCAGCGCGAGCCCGGCGGCAAAAATGGCGCACGAGACCAGCACGAGCCCGAAGGCTCGCCGGGGCAGAGACCCGGTGGAACGATCGTGTACCACGTCCCCTTTATATCAAAGACTAAATCAGTCCGATGATCGGACTATGGACTGGTGCGGCGAGGAAAGCGAAAACCCTTGCCACACAACACGATCAAAAGCTTCTATGGGGAGTAGCGCCACGATGTACGCGAGCCCCAGGTAGTGCTCAGGCACCAACCAGATGATAAGAAGAGATATCACCCCAGAGAGGCCGCTGGTCACAATCGCCTCAGGCGGCTTCTGGCACCTCGAGGTTACCCCAAACGCCAGCGCAGCCTTACGCCTGAGATGTGCGTATACGACAATGCCAGGCAGTATCACGGCTAAGGTTACAAAGAATGGCCAGCCGAGGATCATCCCCAGTACGAAGGGCAGCGCCATCAGCAGCCAGGCACCGAAGCCCTGTCGCAGAGGCACCGGTGCACCCGGGCCCAGCAGCCACCGCCTGATCCACAGCTTCCCATCCGAGAATGACCGGGGCGCGAATGTTCTTGTCTGCATCATCGGGCATAGCCTACCGCCACGCCGCAGCCTCGGCCGGCTGCGAGATCAGACGAGCCTCAAATACGCGGATCCTGCTTCTGACTCTTTCGGCGTAGCCGAGCGCCGCTGCTACTGGCGCCAGCGCCACGATTCGAAGATCGGCAGGGCCGCCCAGCGCACGACTACCTGTGCTCCGAAGCCGGCGGCCACGGCGCTCAAATAGTCGGTGAGCGATCCCCATGTCGCGGTGTAGATCTGCAGCACATAAACGAGCATCGCGCCAAGCGCGGCGATAATCGAGAGCATCAGGTCTTGGCGCCGTGCGGCTGCCATCAGCCTCGCCGGTTGACCGCGCACGACTAGGCGAACGAGGCGCGTCCTGATTCTCGGCAGCAGATTCCTCATCCACGTCGCCAGGGTGTGTCCGAACTCGGCTGGCGTAGTGGTGGATCCGTCCAACGGGGTCTCGCTTGGATGTTCGATGTTCTGAGCGCCTGAAGCCACTCCGGATGCCTGTTCGATCCACGCGTCGTTGAACTCGGTAAGGAGATCGTCCAGCTTGAGACTCAAGGCCGTCCAGTCGTCGACGCCGCGCGCGCCGGGCGTCGGCACTGGTGGCGCGGTGATCTTTTCGAGCCGGTCCAGCAGTTCGCCGCGTCCTGGGTCCTTGAGGTCGTCCCATGCTCCCAGGAGTCGGAGCCACACCTTGGCCACCTCGCTATGCCATTCCCTTTGGGTCTCCAGTGCAAACGACGTGGCCGCTGCTTTGGCCACGTCGGGCTCGCCGCCCGCGACTTCGATTCCCAGACGCCTGCTGTTGACCGCCGTGGTCGTTCGCGGCCATGCGTGGCCGTCGATCGCCTCGACGGGTTTGCGCTCGGCATCCGTCAGCGCCACGACCTTCGGCTGCAGCGTCAGCCACAGTGTGATCCGTTCCATCAGGTCTTCGATCTGCTTCCCGAGCTTGTTCAGTTCGTCTTCGCTCTGCGCCCAGTGCAGTTCTGAAAAGAGGCCAGCGGCTCCGCTCAATGACGGCACGGCCTGCCATTCCGTCGAGGTCCACGGGACCCGGTCAGTCCCGATCGCATCGTCCAGGCTAAGCCATTTCATGGTCGAGTCGGCACTCTTGGCGGAAAAGTATTTGAGCAATGCCCCCTGTAGGCGGGCACGCAGCACGTTGCGCATACGTGCTCGCTTTCCCAGCAGCGGAAGCAGCCCTCCAAGAAAAGCGCCGAGAGCAACCGCCGCGAGCGCCCAAACGATCGCGTCCCGCGCCGTCACGCTGACAGAGAGCATCGGCGCCTGCGAGCTGCGGCTTAACGGAATGGTTCCCGTGTAGGTCCCCGCCGCCGCGTGTTCGGCGACCTGAATCATCGGCCGCATTTCGCCGTCCTCGCGCTTGGCTTCGATGCGCACGGCGATCGTCTTTCCTTCTGCGGAGCGAAGCAGCCCCCGCCCGTCGAGGTGACCCGCTTCGATCAGCGTGCTCGCGTCGAGGCCGCGCAGTTCAAGCTCCGCTTCGGTCCCGCTGGCGGCATGGCCTCCCGGCAGCCAGGCCGTCGTGTGGAGCGTCACCGCGTCGGGGACGGCTTGCACGCCGGGGAGGTCGAGCCCCGCCGCCGTGATCGGGATCAGCGCCGCCTTGCCGTGCGGGACCAGCGACGAGTTCACGGCGCGCATGACCAGCGTCCCGTTGACGACGTTCGGGTTGCTCGTCGCTGGAAGGCCGACGACCAGCGCAATGCGCCCGACGCCGCGTGGCGGGATCCTCGGCACTTTGCCGATGCTGCGCAACCAACTTGAGCCGCCCGAAGACGACTTGAGAAGGTGCAGGTACAGCACTGCTTCGTTGCCGGCTGGATCCAGTGTCAGACGAGGCCGAAGCGCGATCGAGGCCATGTTGCGCAGCAGCAGCGTGAAGGTGCCTTCTCTGGTGCCTTGAACAGACGGAGCAAAGTCGATCGCCACCTTTCCGGTCGGGCGTTCGAGGCGCAGGCCGCCCGCGTTGACGTCGGCCTCGGCAGGCGAGGATCCGAGCGCCAGCCAGACGGTGAGGAGCACCAAAGCCCGCACGGTGTCGGTGATGCCGCGACCAGGGCCTCGGGAATGACCTAATCGACTGTGCACGCGCAGCTCCCCCTACAGCAATGCTTCCGCATGATGGGATCTTACTTCCCGCCCTCCTCGCCAGGCCGGCGAAGGATCGAACTGGGTGTACGTCCGCCGAGCAGCGGCTCCGGCTCGACCTGCACCCTCGTGGACTCCAGAAAGCGGCTGACCATGTTGTAGTAGCTCACCAGCAGTATCAGCTCGGCCGCCTCGCGCGGCCCATAACGGTTGACGATCTGCGCCAGCGCCTCATCGGAGAGCCGCACGTCCCGGCTCACCTCGTCGGCCACGCGGCAGATCAGGTTGCACTCCTCGTCGAGGCTCGCCACAGGCT
This sequence comes from uncultured Solirubrobacterales bacterium, assembly GCA_963715515.1. Classification (GTDB taxonomy): domain Bacteria; phylum Actinomycetota; class Thermoleophilia; order Solirubrobacterales; family Solirubrobacteraceae; genus Palsa-744. The sequence goes on along the minus strand of OY970249.1, from coordinate 1,482,165 downwards.
CCTCATGGCCGATCGCGTGGATCTCGGCATCGCTCACGCCGACGTTCCTCGCCAGCTGCTCGTGCTGCGCCCACTCGTAGGGAGCCGCGGTCGCGTGCGCGACCCTCAGCACAGCCATCTCCCGCCGCCGCGCGTCCAGCGCGCCAGACAGAACCGCACCTCCAAGCTGCAGGAACGGCCGCACGGCGCGGGGCGCACCCGCCACCATGCGAAAGACGTTCAGCGGCGGCAGGTTCGCGAGCAGCTTGAGAACCTCGGGCTCGAGGTCATCATCGGTGGGAAGCGGGATCTTCGGCGGCACCAAGAGCCTCCTCGCGGTAGAGATTGATCCGACAGGCTTATGACTCCGCCCGCGAGACTAACCCATCCCCATCCTCGCGCCCACCCACCTGCAACCCCGATGCCCACCCACCTGGGCGTCTCGGATCGGTCAGGTGGGCGGGCGGGGGTCTCGTCCTTGGTGCTCGATCGTGCTCAGTGCTTGAACGTAACTGACAGGCTCTTCGAGAGCTTGCTGCCCTTGCTCGGCGTGAAGTGCAACGTTATCTTCGTGTGGAGCTTGCCTGCCTTGCGCTGCGTTAGCTTCAGCGTCAGCGTTTCCCGCCCGGCGGAGGACCGCGAGGCGCTCTTCAGGCCCTTGCCGCTCCCGGTCAGCTTCCCCGCCGAGGGGAGTATCACGGTGAGAGTCAGCGTGCGGTTCTTGATCTTGTGCGAGGAGATCGCGAGGGTGCTTGCGCAGCCTTCCACTTCTATCTTCGTGTTCTGGGTGATCTGCGCTCCGTTCTGCCCCACGAGGGTCGTCGGCATGATCAGCTTCTGACCAGCGTTTCGCCGGCCAGCTCGATCGTGACGCCTTCTCCTTGCAGCATGAACACCAGTTCGGGGAATGCCTTGCCCCCGTGGGAGACTAGGTACGCCGGGCCCTGTAGCGGTACGTTCAGTACCGGTGTGTGCACTATGGCGCTTCCGACTACCGATTCCGCGGGACACCCGGCGGGGTTAGCGTCGAACTGTCCTTCGGTGCACGCTCTCTGCAGCGTCGTGAGCCTCGCCGGCAGCTGCTCCGGCAACTGCACGTCGGTCTTCGCGAAGTTTGCTCCCCCGCCCTTGGGGAAGGCGATCTTCACCTTCAGCGACGCACCGTTCGCCTTGCTCGTGGAGCCCTTCGTCGACACCTTGAACGACGGGTCGAACGACAGGTTCTTGCAGCCGGCGACCGCGAACGGTGTCGACACCGAGGCGGTCGAGCCCGCCGCGCCGTCGGGTAGGTCCCCGGAAACGCTCCCGGTCACCTGCTCTTGCCCGCAGTTCGTCGGGTTGACGATGAATTCGGGGCGGTCGAACGTTACATCGACTGCCTTCAACCGGAACGGGATGCCGTCGCGCATCAGGCGCAACGGTTCGGTGCTGGTCAGCACCTGCGCGGTGTGCGGGTCGATGCTGATCCCAGCGCGCACGACTTCGTTGCCGAGGTTGAAGGGGCCGGCTTTCGCCGCCACCACCACGGCCAGCCCGAAGGGCGAGCCGTGGTAGGGGCCGGTGAAGTAGACCGGGCCTTCCAGCCACAACGGCGCAGACCCCGCGCCCGCGGCTCGCCTGCTGCTCAGACCACGGCGCCCGCTAGGCCCCATCCCGCCGATAGACGGGAGCGCCGACGGCGCCGAAACGCCCGGCGACTTCGAGAGCGGTCTAGCCGACCCCGAAGAAAGAGAAAGAGAAAGAAAGAAAGAGAGAGAGAGAGAGAGAGAGAGTCTCTCTCTCGTACGGAGCAAGCGCGCAACCGTTCTGGAAGAACATCAGAGGTCCTAGATATCAGACGGTCGAGCAGCCCGTACGGGCCATCCCTTGGCGCTGCGCGGGAGACGGATGTCGGCAGCGCCGCCGCCCACCGGTAAGGTCTGGGAATGCCGTCAAACGACGTCCAGGGGGTAGCTCTCGATCGGGCGACGAGCCTCGAGGGCGACGGTGGAAGCTACTCCACATGCCTCTCACGGGCGTGGGAGATCTGGGGGCCCAACGGCGGCTATCTCGCGGCGCTCGCGCTGCGCGCCGCGGGCATGCTCGCCGAGATCAAGCAGCCCGCGAGCTTCTACTGCCATTTCCTACGCTCACCGGACTTCGAGCGCGTCGATCTCGACGTCAGCTTCCTCAAGCAGGGCCGTCGCTCGGAGGCGCTTGCCGTGCGGATGACCCAGCGCGACACGCCGGTCCTGCAGGCACTCGTGCGCACGGCCGCCGACGCGGCCGGCTACGAACATCAGCAGACGCCCGCGCCCGACGTCTCGCCGCCCGAGGCGTTGCAGAACACCGACGAACTCCTGGCGGAGCACGAACGTCCGCCGTTCCCATTCTGGAACAACATCGAGCGGCGTCCGGTTGACCGGAGGGCAACGACCGAACGCCAGCCGGTCACAACGAGCGAGCGCCGGCCGGCGATAGTGCGCGAGTGGACGCGATTCCGCCCTGAGCCATACTTCGACGACCCATTCGTCGACGCCGCGCGACCGCTCATCCTGCTCGACACATATGGGTGGCCGGCGGTCTATCGCATGTATCGCGATAAATCCACGATCGCGCCGAACCTCGATACGAGCATATGGTTCCATCGCTTCAGCCCGCGCTCGGAGTGGCTGTTGATCGACCACGAGTGCGCCATCGGCCACCGCGGGCTGCTGGGTGTCAGCGGCCGAGTCTGGAACACCGAGGGCCAGTTGCTCGCCACCGGCAGCGCGCAGTTGTGCTGCCTGCCGGCGCCGCAGCGTTAAATCGGAGCCGCCTCAGGGATCCGCCACCGTGGTCAGCCACCGCCCATAGGGTCGGCTCGCCCATTCTGCTCTTCAGCTTGGCCCGTAGGGCACGAACGGTCGCAGCGCGGCAACCGCAAAGTCCTGGCTGACCACCCCGATCTCCTCGGGGAAGGCGGCAAGGTTGACGTTGAGCGAGAAGCCCGCCGGGCTGTGCAGCGGACGGAAGAAGTCGTCGAAATGGCTGGCCACCACCACACGCGGCTCCAGGGCTCCTAGGATGCGCTGCCAGTAATCGTCGGTGAAGCGGCGCCCGGCGATGCCGGCCAAGAAGACGTCCACGCCGCGGTGGCGCATCTCCTCGTCAAGCAGATTGGCGCTGCCCTGGTGGTAGAACGTCATCCCGGCGACCTCAATGTGGATGCCCCACACCTGCCCGCACTTGTAGGCCGTCGGCGAGAGGGCGTCCAGATGCTCGCAGGTCAGCTCGCCGTCGGAGGGCACCCTGTAGCCGAGCAGCAACTTCGAGTGCAGGCTGGGGACGAACGTCACCGTGAAAGGCCCAAGCTCCAGTGGCTCGTGCGGTGTGACCCGCACGGCCTGCTCGTGCTGCCCGTGCACGCGCATCAGCTGAACCAGCGACGCCGATCCATACGCCGAGCAGCCGTGGCGCGCACAGATGGCCGGCACGTCGATGGCGTGGTCGAAGTGCGTATGTCCCACCAGCACTCCGAGGACATCGCCGGCAGGCGCCAGCCAGCGCTCGTGCAGCGCCGGGTCCGCGAGCGCGGCACGTCCGCGCAGCAGCGCCCCGAGCGTCACGCGCGAGAGGTAGGGGTCCACATAGACCGTGCGACCCTCGTAGGTCAGACGGTAGCCCGCCACGCCGAGCCATTCGAGTTCCAGGCCATGCGGGAGATCCAGCGTGGCGGCGGCCTGCGCCGAGAGATCGGCCAGCGCGGTCGTGTCGGCGAGCGCCCGCTGTTTGTGCTGGACGGCGAAGCGACCGAGACTGGCGAAGTGACCTGCGAGTGCGCGCACCGACTGCAGGCTAGCGGCGACGGAGCCCGGTAGACAACGGGCCAAGCGCTCAATCGACGCGTCGTGCCCGCAGCGGGTCTCGGCCAACCGCTTCAGTCGCCGCGCCCGCGCGCGCGGCGGATCTCAGCCAGGCGCGCCGCGGGTCCCGGCTCGGCGTCGTCGGGGGTGTAGAAGCGCGCTTCGACGGCCTCCTCCGGCGCCAGCTCCTGCGAGGCGAGGTGACCGGGGTGGGCGTGCGGGTTGTCATAGCCCTGGCCGCGGCCGCCGGAGCGCAACTGCAGCGGTGGCGGCGCGGCGCCGTGACTGCGCACGAACTCGCGCGCGGCGCCGATTGCGCGCTTGGCGGCATCGGACTTCGGCGCGAGCGACAGGTAGATGGCGGCCTGTGCGAGCGCGTACTGGCACTCCGGCAGGCCCGCGTGCTCGACGGCGGCCGCGGCCGCGACGGCGACGCCGAGCGCGCCGGGGTCGGCGTTGCCGATGTCCTCGCTCGCCAGGATCACCATGCGTCGCGCGATGAAGCGCACGTCCTCGCCGCCCTCGAGCATCACGGCGAGGTAGTAGAGCGACGCATCGGGGTCCGAGCCACGCGTCGCCTTGATCCAGGCCGAGATCGTGTCGTAGTGGCTGTCGGCGGCCTTGTCGTAGTAGACGATCCGGCGCTGCAGCGCATCTTCGGCGTGCTCCAGCCCGACGCTGCCGGAGGCCGTCTCGCACGCCAGCTCGAGCGCGCCGAGCGCCGTGCGAGCGTCGCCGCCGGCGCGCGCCGCAAGCATCTCCACAGCCTCCTCGTCCACCTGCACGTCGCCGCACTCGCCGCGCTCAAGCGCGCGGCGCAGCAGCACCAGCACCTGCTCCTCCGTGAGATCCGACAGCTCGTAGAGCCGTGTGCGCGAGAGCAGCGCGCGGTTGACCTCGAACGACGGGTTCTCCGTCGTCGCTCCGATCAGCGTCACGAGCCCCTCCTCGACGGCCGGCAGCAGAGCGTCCTGCTGGCCCTTGTTGAAGCGGTGGATCTCGTCGAGAAAGAAGATCGTGCCGCGGCCTGCGCGACGACGCTCGCGCGCCCGCGCGATGACCTCGCGGACCTCGGCGCGGCCGGCATCCACGGCGCTCAACTCCTCAAACGCGGCGCTCGCGCTCGCCGCGACGATCCGCGCGAGCGTCGTCTTGCCGCTGCCCGGCGGGCCGTGCAGGATCATCGAATGAGGCCTGCCCTGCTCGATCGCCGTGCGCAGTGCGTGGCCGGGAGCCAACAGGTGCTCCTGCCCGACGAAGTCCTCGAGCGTCGACGGTCGCAGCCGCGCGGCAAGCGGCGCGTCGGGCGAGCCGTGGACGGAGCGCTCCGCTGCCTCCGCGGGATCGAACAGCGAGTCCATCGTTCATAGTCTGACTCATGGCCCGAGCTGCGCCCACGCGAGCGGCCCTAACTGCGGTAGCGGCCCTCCCCGCGCAGGCGGGCCTCGCCGCGCGAAGCGCTCAGCGCTCGGGCCCGAGCTGCAGCTCCTCTCCGCCGAACTCGATCCCAAGCGGCTCGATCACGACGCGGCGCGGACCTTCCTCGACGCTTCCTCCGAGGACCGCCTCAAGCCCGTGACTCCGTGCCAGCTCGACGACCCGCGCGCCGCTGCCGGCCGCGCAGTAGAAGGCGAAGCCGCAGCCCATGTTGAGCGTGGAGTAGGCCGCGCGCTCGCTCATCTCGGCGCGCTCGACGAGCAGGCTCAGCACCGCGGGAACCGGCAGCAGCTTTGCGATCCGGTAGGTGAAGTCCCGCGCGGGGCGCATCAGCTTGAGGAAGCCATGGCCGGTGATGTGACTCAGATAGCTGACCGGCACGCCGGCGTCGAGCACGGCCTCCACCAAAGGCGAGTAGATGAAGGAGGGCTCCAGCAGCGCCTCGCCCAGCGTCTGGCCGCCTGGCACGCTCTGGCCGTCAGGCACGCGCTGGCCGTGTGACATGGCCGCCCCACCCGGCTGTGTCGAGGCCCCTGGCTGTATCGAGGCATCCGGCAGCGGCGTGGCGAACCCCTCCGGCAGCCCCCTGGCCACCATGCGCGCCAGCGAGGAGCCGTTGGCGTGCAGGCCGTTGCTGGCCACCAGCACGATCTCGTCGCCCGCCGCGAGGTTCTGGCCGACGATCGGCTCGGTACCCGCCGGGAGCGCACCGACGGCGCTGCCCGCCAGCTCGACGTCCTCCGGCGCCACGAGCCCGGGCAGCGAGGGCGACTCGCCGCCGCCCCACGTGCAGAGAGCGTCCTCACAGGCCGCGCGCCAGCCCTCGATCAGCTCGCGGTGCCACTCGCCGTGGGCAAACCACGCGGGGGTGCCGGTGGCGAAGTAGGCGTTGACCACCAGCGGTCGCGCGCCGACGCAGCAGAGGTCGTTGAGGATCGCCGCGACGGTGTCGTAGGCGACGTCGCGGAAGCGATTGACGCCCTGCTCCTCGGCGACCAGGCGGGCGATGACCGACTTGGTGCCCAGCCCCTCGAGCACCAGCGCGAGGGTCTGCCCGGCGAACTCGAACGCGAAGGCGGGCTCGCCGCGCGAGTCGTCGCGCGCGCGGCCGCCACGGCGGGCCAGCAGCGGCGAGGTCGCCAGGGCGGCGGCGATCGCCAGGCGTTTGCCGGCGTCGAGCACGTCGTAGTCAACGCCGGCGCTGCGATAGGCGTCCTCGCCCGCTGCACCGGCGTTCGTCATGCGCCGCAGTCTAAACCTCAGGCGCCGCCGAGCGCGAACGGCGCGACGCGCTCGTGCCAGCGCTCCACGCGCTCGAGCTGCGCCGCCAGCGAGAGCAGCCGGCCCTCGGTGTTGGCCGGCCCGAGAAGCTGCACGCCCAACGGCAGGCCCTCGCGGCTCAGGCCGGCCGGCACGCTCACGCCGGGCCAGCCGAGCACGTTCCACGGCCACGCATAGGGGCAGGCTCCGGCGATCAGCTGGTCGGTGGCGAAACCGCCGAGACCTTCGGCGGCGCCGATCGGCAGCGGCACGCTGGCGGTGGTGGGCGCCAGCACGACGTCGGCGCGCTCAAAGATGGCGCCGACGCGGCGCTGGAAGAAGGACTCCAGGCGACGCGCCGTCGCCAGCGCCGGCCGGCCCAGCCAGCGCCCGACGAGCGCCGTCGAGCGTGTGATCGGGTGCAGCAGCGACGGATCGGGTACCTGCGAGACCCACTCATACACGCTGACCTCGCCGCGAGGCACAAGCGTGAGCCCCATCAGCCCGTAGCGCGGCTCGTCTTCGATCACGGTATGGCCCAGCTCGCGCAGCACCCCGCCGAGGCGCTGGACGGCGGCGCGGATCTCGTAGTCGAGGCGCACCGGCGCGGCGCTGAAGGGAGGGCGCAGCGAGAGCGCGATGCGCAGCCGGCCGGGCTCGCGCGCGGCGGCCTGCACGTAGGGCTCGGGCGGCAGCGACGGCGTGTGCAGATCGCCGGGGTGGCTGCCGCTCAGGACATCCAGCATCAGCGCCGCGTCGGCGACGGTACGCGCGAGCGGGCCCAGGCAGCTGAGGCCCTTGAAGGACTCGGCGTCGGGCCACGTCGAGATGCGCCCGCGCTGCGGCTTGACGCCCACGAGGTTGCACCAGGCGGCCGGTATGCGCACCGAGCCGGCGCCGTCGGAGCCGGTGGCGACGGGCACGATCCCGGCGGCCACCGCCGCGGCGCTGCCGCCGCTGGAGCCCCCGGGGGTATGGTCGAGGCTCCAGGGATTGCGCGTCGCGCCGAAGGCCGCGCCCTCGGTGAAGGGGTAGAGGCCGACCTCGGGCGAGTTGGTCTTGCCGACGATCACCGCGCCGGCCTCGCGCAGGCGGCGCACCAGCTCGCTGTCGTGCGCCTTCGGCGGGAAGTCCCCGGGACAGCCGAAGGCCGTCGGGTGGCCCGCGAGGTCCACGTCGTCCTTGATCGCCACCGGCACACCCAGCAGCGGCAGGCGCTCGCCGGCCGCGAGACGCCGATCGGCCGCGGCGGCCTCAAGGCGCGCGGAGTCCGCGCAGACGATGCGGAAAGCGTTGAGCGTCGGCTGCGTAGCCTCGATGCCGGCCAGCGTGCGCTCGACCAGCTCGCCCGAGCTGACCTCGCCCGCGGCAAGCGCCGCGACGCACTCGACGACGCTCATCGGAACAGCCGGGATGGAGGTAGTGTCAATTGTGGACATGGCTCTGGCTGGCTGGCTGGCTGGCTGGCTGGCTGGCTGGCTGGCCAAAGGTAACACAGGGTCGAGCGCGGCTCAACGGCAGAAGCCGCCGGCGGCTCAGCGCGTCAGCCAGCCGGCACCTCAGCGCGTGAGCCAGCCGCCGTCGATCGGCAGCACGGCGCCGCTGATGTACGACGCGTCATCGGAGGCCAGAAAGCAGACTCCCGCGGCCTGCTCCTCGGGCGTGGCGAAGCGCCCCAGCGGAATCGCCTCCAGCAGCGCCGCTGCGCGCGCGGGGTCGGCGCGCACGGCGGCGTTCATGCCCGTCTCGGTGACGCCCGGCGCGATGCAGTTGACGCGGATCCCATGCGGCGCCAGCTCCAGCGCGAAGGCGCGCGTCAGCATCAGCAGCGCGCTCTTGGAGGCGGTGTAGGCGGCGTGGCCGGCGATCGCCGTGAAGGACTCGATCGAGCCGACATTGACGATCGCCGCGCGCGAGCCGCGCGCGATGTGCGCGCGCGCCAGCTCGCGCGAGAGGCGCAGCGGCGCCTTCAGGTTGACGTCGAGCGTGCGGCGCCAGTCATCGAGCGGGTGCTCGAGGACGGCGTGGCGCGCGAGAACGCCGGCGGCGTTCACCAACACGTTAACGTGCCCGAGCTGCGCGAGCGCCGCAACGGCGTCGGGCGCGGCGACGTCGAGGACCAGCGCGCGCGCGGCGGGGACGGCCTCGAATGTCTCCCGCAGACCGTCCTCGTCGAGGTCGAAGCCGACGACCGCCGCTCCCTCGGCGGCCAGCCTGCGCGCCACGGCCCGCCCGATCCCCGACGCGGCGCCGGTCACGACGGCGCGCCTGCCGGCAAAGCGCAGCGTTTGGGACGGCTGCTGAAAAGCCATCATCGCGACCCTCGCCCCCCGGCAAAGCGCGCAGACACGAGAGGCAGCCGGAAAGCCACACGCTCAGGCCGGCCGCTCATCGCAGCAGATACCCCCCGTCGACATACAGGATCTCGCCGGTCACATAGCGCGCCGCGTCGGATGCCAGGAAGGCCACGGCGTCGCCGATCTCCGCCGGCGTGCCGAGACGCCCGAGCGCGATCGCGTCGTCCACGCGCGCGTCCTCGGGGGTCATCGCGGTGGCCACGGCCCCGGGCCCGACGGCGACCACGCGAATACCCTGCGGCGCAAGCTCCAGCGCGAGCGCGCGCGTGAGCCCGAGCAGACCGCCCTTCGTGGTCGCGTAGGCGGCGTGCGGCGGATCCTTCCAGCCGACCTGCGACTCGACCGAGCAGACATTGACGACGACGCCGCGCTCGCGCCGCTGCAGCCAATGACGGGCAAGCGCCTGCGACAGCCGCATGGGCGCCGTCAGGTTCAGCTCAAGCATCGCATCGACCGCCTCGTCGCGCAGCTCCCAGCAGTTCCCCTCGATCAGCACGCCTGCGTTGTTCACGAGCACGTCGACACGCCCGCAGGCGTCGAGTGCGGCGGCGAGCACCACCTCGGGGGCCTCGGCGGCGGTGATGTCGCACCGCACCTGCGCCCAGCCGACCCGCGCGGCGCGCGTGCGGCTCACACCGACGACCTGCGCGCCCGCCGCCAGCAGCCGTTCGGCGATACCGCGTCCGATCCCGCGGCTCGCGCCCGTGACCACAGCGACGCGGCCCTGCAAAGGGAGATTGTTGGGAGGGGTGTTGTTCGCGCGTGGCACGACGACTGTCATGCGCAGACAGTTATCTCGTCGATCGGCCAGCGCGTCAGCAGTTCGACGCCGCGCTCGCGCACGACGACCATCTCCTCGACCCTCACCCCCTGCCCCGCGCCGTCGCGGTCCTGGGTCTCCACGGCCATCGTCATGCCTGCCTCGTACACCGTCGCGTCCTCCGCCGGCGCGCCGCGCCAGGTCAGCGGGATCTCGTACAGCGACAGCCCGATGCCGTGGCCCCAATGGTTGGTAGTCATCTGCCAGGCCTCCGTCGCGCCGTAGTACTCCCAGTACTCGCCCCGCGCGTCCGGAAAGCGCGCCGCGGCCTGCGCGGTGCTCACGCCGGGCTCGATCGCGTCGAGCACGGCATACAGGTTTTCGACCGCGCGCCCGTGCGCCTCGCGCGTGGCCTGCCGCGGCTCGCCGCAGCTGAACGTGCGGTAGTAGCACGAGCGGTAGCCGTGGAAGCCGATGTTGTAGAGGTCCGAATACACGACATCGCCGGGCCGGATCACGCGGTCGGTCGTGTCGGCCTGGCTCTTCGGCCACGTGTTGGGGCCGCTGGAGATGTTGCCGCCGCCGTGCTCGCCGCCCAGTTCGATGATCCGCGCGACGCCCCGCGCGAACACCTCGCTCTCGCGCGCGCCCGGCTTGATCGCCTCGCGCATCGCCTGAAAGCCGGCCTCGCAGACCGAGGCGCTGAGGCGCAGGCACTCCACCTCGTCGTCGGTCTTGATCGCCCGCGCTCGCGCCAGCGCCGCGCCGGCGCCCGCATCGACGGTGTAGCCGCGCCGCTCAAGCCTCGCCGCCAAGCCCGGCTGGACCGTGTCGAGGCCGATCCGCCCGGCGGCGATCCCGTGGTCGGCGAGCGCGCGCGCGATCTCCTGCGCCATCTGCTCGCCCAGCGCGTCCGCCGCGCGGCCCGGCCCGAGCGCGGCCGGCACGATGCCGATGCCGGGAGCCGCATAGCGGATGTCGTCGAGCCACGGGCACGTCAGCCGCTCGTGGATCGCGTGATCGGCGCTGTCCCAGTGCGTGATCCGTCCGCCGCCCGAGAGCAGCGAGTAGTGAAAGCCGCCGGCGCCCGACACGGCAGTCGTCGCCACGGCCGTCACGTAGCGGATGTTGGGGTCCGACAGCAGCACCACCGCGTCATAGCCCGCCGCCACCACGGCCGCCAACGCGCGCGCCTTGCGTTGCTCGCGCATACGCGCCATGTCGATGCGCGACTCCCAGTCCACCGCCATGGCGCCGCGCGTGCCCTGCATATAGTCGGGCTCGAGGATCGTCATGGCGCCGGCGCCGCCCCCATGTCCGCCACGCGATCCGGCTCGACGCTGCTCACGAGGCGACGGCTACGCGTGGTTGGCCTGCGCCCAGGCGACGATCGCCTGCGAGCCGTCGATCGCCGTGCCGTCGTCGAGCACGAGCGTCGGCACCATGCGATTGCCCGTCAGCTGCTCGACCTCGCGTCGGCCGCGCGTGCGGTTGAAGATCCCCGGCAGCGCCCCCAGACCGTAGGAGCGGATCACCTCGGGGTGATAGCCCGCCTCGCTCAGCGCGTGCGCGGCGTTCGCGCAGGGATGGCCGCCGGGGCGCGGTGTCGAGAACGTGCCGTAGCAGACGTAAAGCTTCACACCCGCAGCCTAACCGATCGCGGGCCGGCCGCCCAGCGCGAAGGCACCGTCCGCGATCTCCGCGCCCGCCGTCTCCTTGGGCCAGGCCAGCAGCCTGCGCACCGCCGCCACGACGCTCTGCGCCGACGGGTACACGAAGGCCTCCGCCGAACCGAACGGCGTCGGCAGGTGCCTCGCGCCGAGTCGCGCCACCGGCGCCTTCAGCGCGCCGTGCGCCGACTCGTGCACCGCCGCGGCCAGCGTCGCTGTGATCCCCCCGAGCAGCGGATCGTCGCCGAGGCACAGCACGCGACCGCTGCCTCCCGCCGCCTCGCCCAGCGTCCGCTCGTCCAGCGGCGCCAGCACGCGCAGATCCACCACCCCCAGCGCTACGCCCGCGCGCGCCAACTCCTCGGCGGCCGCCAGCGCCAGCGTCGTGCCAAAGCCGAAGGCCACGACCGTCGCGTCGCCTCCCTCCCGCACGACGCGCGCGGGTGGGACATAGGTGGCGGAGGCAAACGGAGGATCGGTCGCCGAGGCAGACGCTGTCGGGTACGTAGAGGGCAAGTGCGACAAATCGCGCCTCTCGGGCGCGGCCTCGCGCCGCAGCGGCCCCTTCGTCCGATACAACCGCATGTCCTCCGCCACCACCACCGGATCCCGCGCGCGCAGCGCCCAGCGCGTCAGCTCGTAGGCGTCCTGCACGTCGCTCGGCGCGCACACCGCCAGACCCGGCACCGACGCCAGCCACGCCTGCTGGGACTGCGAGTGCTGCGCCGCGAACGCCCCCAGCGGGCCCTGCCCCAGGCGCACCGTCAGCGGAACCCGCAGCTGCCCGCCGCTCATATAGCGCAGCTTCGCCGCATTGTTCACCAACTGGTCGAGGCCCAGCAGCAGAAAGCCCGCGAAGTCCACCTCGACGACCGTGCGCACGCCCATCATCGCCGCGCCGATCGCGCAGCCCATCGTCGCGGCCTCCGAGATCGGCGTATCGCGCACGCGCTCCTCGCCGAACAGCTCCGCCAGTGCACGCGTAGCGCCGAACGGGAAGCCCGCGGCGACGTCCTGCCCCAGCACCACCGTCGAATCGTCCTCGCGCATTCCGTCCTCCAGCGCGCAGCGAATCGCCTCCGCAAACGTCACCTCCAAACACCCCTCCGTAGCGCTCTGCGCAACCCTCACAGCCGGCTCGCCTCGCGCGCCCGCCGCAGCCCGCGCGCCCTCACCGCTCAACGCGACCCCTCCCCCCAAAACATCTAGCTCTCTCACGCATCTCCCCACACGTCCCTCACCAATTCCGCGCGGCTCGGACGGGGTGACGCGCGCGCGAACCGCACGGCCTCCTCGATCTCCGCGTGCGCCCGCGCGTCCAGGCGCGTGCGCGTCGCCTCCTCCAGGCCCGCCCTCTGCGCCAGCGCCTCCAGCGGGTCGCGCCGCTGCCAGCGCTCCACCTCCTCCTTCGTGCGATAGCGGCCGTGCGGCGGGTCCGAGCGGCTGTGGCCGAGGAAGCGATACGTCCTGCACTCCAGCACCGCCGGCCTGCCCTCCCGGGCCGCGGTCGCCAGGCGCCGCGTGGCGTCCCTCACCGCCTCGACGTCCTGGCCGTCGACGCCCTCCGCACCGAGGCCGAACGCCTGCGCGCGCGCCACGATGCCGGCGCCCGCCGTCACGCTCTCCGCCGGCGTCGTTATCGCGTAGGAGTTGTTCTCGCATACGAACACCACGCCCAGCCGCCAGACGGCCGCGAGGTTCATGCTCTCGTACAGCACCCCCTGGTTGACACCGCCATCGCCGAAGAAGACCACGCAAATCGTGTCCTCGCCCCGGCGCTTCGCCGCCAGCGCCACGCCCACCGCCAGCGGGATCGAGCTGCCCACGACCGCCAGCGAGCCCAGGAAGCCGCTGCCCGTGTCGGTCACGTGCATCGAACCGCCCTTGCCGCCGCATACGCCCGTCGCGCGGCCCATCAGCTCGGCCATCAGGCGCTTGGGATCGACGCCCTTGGCCAGCGCATGACCGTGGCCGCGGTGGTGGCTCAGCATCCCATCGCCCCTCTCCAACCCCGCCGCCACGCCCACCGCCACGGCCTCCTGGCCGATCGACGCGTGGATCGTGCCCTCCAGCTCGTTGCGCTCGTAGGCCCTGTACGCCGCCTGCTCGAAGTGGCGGATCAGCGTCATGCGCGCATACAGCTCCTCGGCCGTCCGCAGCTCACCGGCGGCGCTCACACCGATCCCGTCTTCACGCTCAGCGGCGGCGCTCATCGAGCGATCCCGTTTTCACTTTCACCGGCGGTGCTCATCGACCAATCCAGTCTTCACGCTCATCGGCGTCGCCGCGCTCGCCGACCGATCCGTCTTCACTCATTCATCCCGTAGTCGCGCCGCGCCGCTTCCCTGCTCACGTAGCCCAGTTCCACGTCGCGCGCCACCTGCTCGCGCGGGCGCTCGCGCGGGTCGCCCCAGCCGCCGCCGCCGGCTGTCAGCTGCACGACCACGTCGCCGCTGCGCAGCTCCACGCCGCTCGCCTTCGAGCCGAACTCGGGAGCCAGCGGCCGCGGCTTCTCCGCACCGCGCAGCAGCCGATAGCCGGCCGGCGCGCCGCTGCCGCCGCCCTCCAGACCCCACGGCGGCACCCGCACGCGGTTGCCCACGATCGAGACCTCCGCGTCGTGCTCCAGGATGCGGTGCTCCCTGCGGATGCCCAGACCTCCCCTGTACCTGCCCACGCCGCCGCTATCCTCGCGCAGCTCATAGCGCTCCACGCGCACCGGAAACCTCCGCTCGACCACCTCTACGGGTACGTTCCACGTGTTGCCCGCGATCGAGAACACCGCGCTCGGCCCGTCCCTGTGCGCGTTCGCCCCCCAGCCACCCTCGGGGTACTCGTACAGCACGTACCGCTCCCCGTCGCGCGGGTCCCTTCCCGAGATCAGCATGTTGTTCGAGCTGCCCTGGTCGCACGCCATCGTCTTCGCGCCCTCGATCTGCGCCAGCGCGCGGAAGATCGCGCCCGAGATGATGAACACCGTCTCGTTGCCCCCCGTGCACGGCGCCGGGAAGCGCGGGTTGACGATGCTCCCCGCCGGCGCCTCGATCGCGATCGGCCGGTAGCAGCCCGCGTTCGGCGGGATGTCGGGGTCGCTCGCCGCCTGCAGCGCCATATACACCCCCGAGTACGTATAGCCCAGCACGCTGTTCAGGGGCCCCTCGGTCTGCGCCGCGCTGCCCGCGAAGTCCACCTCCAGGCAATCGCCCTTCACCCGCAGCGTCACGCGCACCTCGCGCGGCTCGTCGGTCACGCCGTCGTTGTCGAGGTAGTCGCTCGCCGCGTACTCCCCGTCGGGCCAGCCTCTGATCACATGCCTCATGCGCCGCTCGGAGTGTTCAAGTATCTCGTGCATCGCCTCCGCCACGACCTCCGCGCCGTAGCGCGCCACCAGTCCCCGCACCCGCTCGATCGCCCTGCGGTTGGCCGACACCTGGCTCTCCAGGTCCACGCGCATCTGCGCCGGCAGCCGCGAGTTGGCCGTGATCAGCCTCAACAGGCGCACGTCGCGCTCGCCCGCCGCGAACAGCTTGATCGGGCTGATCCGCAGGCCCTCCTGGTAGTGCTCTCTGGCGCTCGCATAGAAGCTGCCGGGGACCGCCCCGCCCACGTCGAGGTGGTGCGCGCGGTTGGCCGCCCACCCCACGAGCGCGCCCTCGAAGAAGATCGGCGAGACCATCGTCACATCCGGCAGATGCGAGCCGCCCAGGTAGGGATCGTTCATCACCACCGTGTCGCCCTCCCGCAGGCCCTCCTCGGAAAACTCTTCGCGTACGGCCGCCACCGAGAACGACAGCGAGCCCAGATGGATCGGCAGGAACTCGCCGTGCGTCACCAGCTCGCCCTCGGCGCTGAAGATCGCGCAGGAGTAGTCGTTGCCCTCGTTGAAGATCGGCGAGCACGACGTCCTGCGCAGCGTCACCCCCATCTCGCGTGCCGCCGCCGTCAGCGCATGGCGGATCACCTCCACCGTGATCGCCTGCTCGCCGCGTTCGCCCAGCGGGTTCACCGGCCCGCCCCCAGCACGGCGCGCGACCAGCGTGCATGCACGCTGTTCGGATCGGGCCGCAGCAGCAGGCTGCCGCTCGGATGCGCCGTCGCCGTCAACCCCGGCGGCACCAGCACCGTCGCATCCAGCTGGTGCACGACCGCCGGGCCCTGCACCGTGGCGCCCACCGCGACGTCCTCGCGGCGCACCACCGCCGTCTCCAGGAAGTCG
Source organism: uncultured Solirubrobacterales bacterium (assembly GCA_963715515.1). Classification (GTDB taxonomy): domain Bacteria; phylum Actinomycetota; class Thermoleophilia; order Solirubrobacterales; family Solirubrobacteraceae; genus Palsa-744. The sequence continues at coordinate 1,466,662 of OY970249.1, read as the reverse complement.
CCCGTCTCCTCGAAGTACACCTGCCGGTGCGCCTGCCCGTGTGCGCCGGACCCGCGGCGGCGTAACGCAAAGCCGTGCGATGCCGTCTCGCCGTGCGATGCCGGGTCGCGCAAAGACGCCGGCTCGCGCGAAGCTGCCGGGTCGCGCAAAACCTCCGTCGCCTCCCACTGCCAGTGCATCTCCGGGCTCTTCACGCGGCCATACCCGGTCACTCTCAGGTTCACCACTTCCACCGTCACATCCTCGAAGGAGTGACCGTACAGCCGCTCGTGCAGCGCCCCAAACTCCTCCACCACCCCTGTCAGCACCGGCCCGCCGTTCAGCGGCCGGAGGATCCCCAGCTCGTGCACCTGCCCCTCGTAGCGCATCCCCAGCCACAGCTCGAAGTCCATCTCGCCCTTCGCGAACCCTTCGCGCGCAAGCGCCTCTCTTGCCTCATCCGCCAGGTCCTCCGCCACCGCGGAAAGCACCTCCTCGGAGACTTCCCACACGCGCCTTGCGATCGTGCACAACTGGTCGTGCCTGGAGTCCGCAGTCACCCCGCCCAGCGCCGAGGTGCAGCCGGGGCAGGCCGGCACGAGGATGCCGCCTACGCCCAGCTCGGCGCCCACCGCGCAGGCGTGTACCGGGCCGGCGCCGCCGAAGGCAACCAGCGTGAAGTCGCGCACGTCCCTGCCGCGCTCCAGCGAGATCGTGCTGAGCGCGCCCGCCATCAGCGCGTTGACGATCCTCACGACGCCCGCCGCCGCGCGCTCCACGCTCATGCCCAGCGGCTCCGCTACGTACCTGGCGATCGCCTCGCGTGCGCGTTCGGGATCCAGCTCGATCCTGCCGCCGAGCGGGATCTCCGGGTCATAGCGTCCCAGCACGAGGTTCGCGTCGGTCACCGTCGGCTCGTCACCGCCCCTGCCGTAGCATGCCGGCCCCGGCTCGCTGCCCGCCGAGCGCGGCCCCACGCGCAGCGCGCCACCCGCGTCGATCCACGCCACGCTGCCGCCGCCCGCGCCGATCGTCTTGATGTCAAACGTCGGATAGCTCACCGCCAGCCCGTCGATCTCCGCGTCCAGGCGCTCGTCCGGCACGCCTCCCACGATCCCCGACACGTCGCAGCTCGTGCCGCCCATGTCCAGCGTCAGCACATCCTTGAGGCCCGCCTCCGCCGCCAGCCTGCGCGCGCCCGCCACCCCTCCGGCCGGGCCCGACAGCAGGCTGGGGATCGGGTTCTCGCGCAGCGCCTCAGCGCCGTGCACGCCGCCGGAACTCGTCATGATCGACAGGCGCCCGCTCGCCAGGCCGCCTTGGCGCAGGCGTTCTGATAGTTCCGCCACGTGGCTCTCGATCGCCGGCGCCACGTACGCCGCCAGCGCCGTCGTGCTCGTGCGCTCGTACTCGCGATGCACCGGCAGGACCTCCGAGGAGGTGAACACCGTCTCGGCGCCGCCCTCCTCCAGCACGATCTCCTTCGCGCGGCGCTCGTGCTCGGGGTTCTCGAAGGCGAACAGGAAAACGATCGCCAGCGCCCGCACGCCCTGGGCGCGCAGCGCGCGCCACGCCGTGCGCACGCCCTCCTCGTCCAGCGGCCTCACCACCGTGCCGTCCGCATCCATGCGCTCCGCCACCTCCACGCGCAGGTCGCGCCTCACCAGCGGGTCCGGCGGGCGCTCTTCCAGGTCGAACAGCCTCACCCTGTGCGTGCGCCGGATCTCCAGCACGTCGCGAAAGCCCTCTGTCGTGATCAGTCCCGTCAACGCCCCCGTGCGCGTCAGCACCGCGTTGACCCCCAGCGTCGTGCCGAGTCGCACGCGCGAGACCTCCGCCAGCGGCACGCCGCTCGCCGCGATCGCCTCCAGCACGCCGTCCGCCGGGTGCCCCTCGTTGGTCAACACCTTCAGCCACCTCGTCCTGCCGTTCGCCTCGTCCAGCGTCACGACGTCAGTGAACGTACCTCCAACATCGACCCCGATACGGATCATTTGACTACCCCTGCCCGCGTATCGCCCATGTCTGGGTAGGGTAACGCGGATGAGAACGCCCGACGGTGAGTTCCAGGGGCGCTGGCAGCGGGCGCTCGCGCAGTGCGCCGCACGCGGACTCGACGGGCTGCTCGTCGTCTCGCGCGGAGCCTCCAGCGTCGATTCCTACGCCGACGTCTTCTACCTCTCCGGACACTACGGCAACATCGGCTTCACGCCCGACTTCCAGGACTACTGGAGCGGGCGCTCCCATTCCGCCGTCCTGCTCGCCCCCGGCCGCGAGCCGCTGCTGATCGTCGACGGCCCCGACTACCGCCGCGACCTCGTCGCGATCGACGACGTGCGCTTCGCGCTGGACTTCCCCGGCGCCGTCCAGAGCGCTCTGCGCGACTTCGGGCTGGAGCGCTCGCGCGTGGGCGTCTGCGGCTTGAACGTCATGAGCGCCCGCGTCTATCGCCTGCTCCGCGAGCGCCTGCCCGCACTCGAGCTGCTGGACGCCGACTACCTCATCGAAGCGCTGCGCGTCCTCAAGAGCCCCTTCGAGCTGCAGCTGATACGCGCCGCCGCCGAGGTCGGCGACGCGGTGGTCTGCGCGATCATGGAGCGCGCGCTTGCCGGCCGGCAAGGCGGCGGTCAAGGCGACGGGAGCACGGGTGGCGCGCGCGTCGGCAAGGCAGCCGGAGTCCGCGCGCAAGGCGGCGGTGGCGCTCTCACCGAGGCGCAGGCCGCCGCCGCCGGCTACGCCGTCGGGATCGCCGCCGGCGTCCACTTCTTCGACACCTCCATCGCCTCGGGCCCCTACAGCAACTACTTCACCTACAACCACCTGCCCTCGTGGTCGCAGCGCGTGCTCGCCGACGGCGACATCTTTCACGCCGACTGCTACGGCGCCGTCGAGGGCTACCTGTTCGACTTCGGACGCACCTGCATCGTCGGGGGCCGTGCCAGCGACGAGCAGGCCGCGCTCGCGCAGGGCGCCATCGACGCCGTTGAGGCCGGCATCGCCGTCGTGCGCCCCGGCGTCCCGGCGTCCGCGGTCTTCGACGCCGTGCACCGGCACCTGCTCGGCGCCGGCCTCGCCGTCGAGGGCGAGGCCGATATGCAGACCGCCTCCGCACTCGCCATCGGCTTCCCGCCGCACGGCCACGGCTACGGCCTCGGCTGGGAGTGGCCCTGGCTGCTGCCCACCGAGGAGCGTCCGCTGCAACCCGGCATGTGCCTTGCCGTCGAGGCCATGCCCACGCGCGCCGGCCTCGGCTCCAGCTACTTCGAGCAGGATCTGATCGTCACCGACAGCGGCTTCGAGCTGCTTACGGGGGCGCCGAAGCAGTGGTGGTGATCTTGCGCGGCTTCCAGCCCGGCCTCGGCACAGATTCCAGCAGCAGCTTCGTGTAGGGGTGGCTGGGCGCATCGAGGATCGCCTGCGTCGCCCCCCGCTCCACGATCCGCCCGTGGCGCATCACCACGACCTCGTCGCTCACCTGTCGCACGACGGCCAGGTCGTGTGAGATGAACAGATACGACGTGCCCGTCTGCGCGCGGATCTCCGCCAGCAGCTCCAGGATCTGCGCCTGCGTGAGGACGTCCAGCGATGAGACCGCCTCGTCGAGCACCAACAGCCGCGGCTCCACCGCCAGCGCCCGTGCGATCGCCACGCGCTGGCGCTCGCCGCCCGACAGCGCTCGCGGCAGCGCGCGCCCGTGCTGTTGCCCTAGGCCCACGCTCGCCAGCAGCCCGCTCACCCGCCGGCGGCGCTCCTGCGCGCTTGGCGCGAAGTGCAGGTCAACCGCCTCGCCCAGCGCGTCGGCCACGCGCTGGCGGGGGTCCAGCGAGGTGTAGTTGTCCTGGAAGACCATCTGCGCCTCGCGGCCACGCACCCTGCGCTCGCGCGCGCCCCGCGCCGGCCGCTCGCGCGCATAGCCCACGACCCTGATCGTCCCGGCCGTCGGCCTCTCAAGACCCACGATCATGCGCGCGATCGTCGTCTTGCCCGAGCCCGACTCGCCCACGATCGCCAGCGAGCGCCCAGCCGCGAGGGCGAAGGAGACCTCGTCCACCGCGCGCACATCACCGGCGCCCACATCGCCCGCGTTGAGCCCACCACCCGCGCGCCCCCCTCCCCGCCCCGCTCTCTTCCCCCACCGGCGCTCGCCGCGCGCGGAAAAGACCTTGCTCAGGTCCTCCACCTCCAGCACCGGCTCCTGCGGCGAGCGCCTCTGTGAGATCGAGATCGGCTGCTCGCGCCGCCGCGGCTGTGGCTTGTGCAGCTCCGAGGAGGCGCCCACCCGCACGATCCTGCCGCCGTCCATCACCGCCGTGCGCTCGCACACCGCCGCCGCCAGATCGAGGTCGTGGGTGATGAACAGCAGCGCCAGCCCGCGCGCACGGCGCAGCTCGTCCAGCAGCGCCATCACCTCCGACTGCGTAGTCACGTCCAGCGCCGTCGTCGGCTCGTCCGCGATCAGCAGCTTCGGCTCGCAGGCCAGCGCCGCGGCGATCATCACGCGCTGGAGCTGCCCGCCGGACAGCTCGTGCGGATACTGACGCAGCCGGCGCTCAGGGTCCTCGATGCCAGTCTCGCCCAGCAGGCGCGTGACCCTCGCCGTCGCCTCCTCCCGCGCGACGCCCCGCTCGAACACCAGCGCCTCGCTCAGGAAGTCGCCGATCCTGCGCACCGGATTGATGTGCGCGCGCGGGTCCTGGAAGATCATCGCCACGTCGCTCGCGCGGTAGCGCAGCAGCTGCTCGCGCCCGAAGTCGCTCACCGAACGCGAGCGAAAACGGATCGCGCCGCCCAGCTTCGCTCCCGGCGGCAGCAGCCCGATCGTCGCGCGCGCCGTCATCGTCTTGCCCGAGCCCGACGCGCCGACGAGACCCAGCGCCTCGCCCTCGCCGATCGCCAGCGACACGTCCTGCACGACCGTGACCGCCTGCTCGTCTGCGCCCCTGCCCCCGCCCCGCCTGCCGCGCACGGGCAGCGTCACGCGCAGATGCTCGATCTCCAGCAGCGCGCTCACGATCCTCTGCCCTCGCACCGCTCGAGCGCTCCGGCTGGGCGATCGTGCCCAGCGAGCGCTCTGTCCGCGCCGACGCTCACGGGCGAGCCGGCTCCCGGTCGTTGCGCTCGCTCAGCCGACGGCCCAGCACCATCACGCAGAGGACCACCGCCACCAGCGCGATCCCCGGATAGATCGCCTCCGCCGAGTGCCCCGCGAGGATCGCCGAGCGGCCTTGGGCGACCATCAGGCCCCAGTCCGAGCTGGGCGGCTGCACGCCGAGGCCCAGGAATGAGATCGCCGCCAGGTCGATCGTCGCGTAGCCGAACATCAGCGTCGTCTGCGCGACGATCAGCGGCCATATGTTGGGCAGCACGTGGCGCACCACGATCCGCCGCGCCGGCAGGCCCAGCACCGTGGCGGCCGCCACGAACGGCAGCTCCCGTTCGCGCAGCGCGCCGCCGCGCACCACGCGCGCCATGATCGGCGTATAGGCGATCCCCAGCGCCAGGATCGGCGCCAGCAGGCCCGCGCCGAAGACCGCCACCGCGACGATCGCCAACAGCAGGCCCGGGAAGGAGAACAGCACGTCGATCGTCGCCGACAACCCCGTGTCGATCCAGCCGCCCCACCACGCCGCCGCCAGTCCCAGAGATACCCCGAACGTCAGCGCCAGCGCGATCGTGCCGAGCGGACCCAGCAGGCTGGAGCGTGCGCCGTAGACCACTCGCGAGAAGATGTCCCGCCCGGCGGAGTCCGTCCCGAGCGGGTGTTCCAGCGACGGGCTCAGGTAGGCCGCCGAGAGGTTCACCTCGCTCGGCGAGTCCGGCGCCACCAGCGGAGCCAGCACGGCAACCGCCACGACCAGCGCCAGGAACGCCGCGCACACCGCCGCCAGCGGGTCGCGGCGAATCATCGTGCCCGCCTCGGTCCGCGCAGGCGCGGGTCGAGCAGCAGATAGGCCACGTCCACCACGGCATTGACCACCACGTAGACCACCACCAGGATCAGACAGATCGCCTGCACCACCGCGAAGTCGTTGTCGGCTACCGAATCCACCAGATAGGCGCCGATGCCCGGAAGTTCGTAGGCCTTCTCCACCACCGCCACCCCCGCCACGAGGCTCGCCACGGCGATGCCCGCGACGGTGGCGACAGGGATCAGCGCGTTGCGCACGACATGGCGGCGGATCACCAGCCCCTCACGCAGGCCGCGCGCCCGCGCCGTGTCGCTGTGCTCGCTGTCCATCTCCACGCGCACCGCCGCGCGCGTTATCAACGCCACATAGGCCACCAGTCCCAGCGCCAGCGAGATCGCCGGGAGCGTCAGGTGCCAGATGCGATCGGCGAAGCCGCTGCCGGCGCCGAACACCGGAAACCATCCCAGCTTCAGCGCGAAGTAGTTGACGAAGATCGTCGCGCTCACGAACGACGGCACCGCCAGGCCGACCGTCGTGGCCGTCACGATCGCGCCGTCCGTGCGCCGGCCGCGCACGCCGGCCGCTATGCCCAGCGCGATCCCGCCCGCGACGATCAGCAGCGCCGACATCGCCACGAGCGTGAACGTCACGCCGAGCCGCGGCGCCAGCAGCGTTGTGACGGGTTCGCGCGTCACCGTCGAGCGGCCGAGGTTGCCGTGGAGCAGTTCTCCCAGCCACAGCCAATAGCGTTCCAGGAAGGGGCGGTTGAGGTGGTACTGCGCTTCGATCGAGTGGATCGCCTGCGGCGGCAGGCTGTGCCCGCCCGTCAGGAACGCCAGCGGGCTGCCCGGCGCCAGATACAGCGCCGCGAAGATCAGAAAGCTCGACAGCAGCAGCGTCGCGACGGTACGCACCAGCCGCCGCGCCACCGCCGCCATTGCGTCGTCAGGTGCCGCCGAGCCCAGCGGCCCAGGGGTAATAGAGGAACGTCGAGAACGACGGCGGCGCGCCCGTGATGCGCTTGTTCATGAACAGCCGCTGCGGCGAGATGTAGAGCGGGATGTTGTTCACCGGGTCGGTCCACAGCCGCAGCGCGCGGATCGCCAGCGTCGCGCGTCTTTCGGGATTCGTCTGCGCGCGCGCCTGCGTGAACAGACTGTCGACTTCGTGGTTGGCGAAGCCGTCGAGGTTGTAGGGGGAGTTGCTGCGGCCCCAGTAATAGAGGACCTGCAGCGGTTCGGCCTGGTCGATGTAGTTGTTGTTGCCCGTCGTCCAATCGATCCCCGCGCGCGCCTTCGCCGAGAAGACCAGTTCGACGTACTGCGCCGTCGGCAGCGTCTTGATCTTCATGTCCAGGCCGATCTGCTGCGCCGCCGACTGGATCGCTTCCGCGACCGCCAGCGACTGGGAGTCGCCCTGCTGGATGCCGATCGTCATCGCTTCGGAGATGTGACCCGCTTCCCGCACCAGCGCCCGCGCCGCCTGCAGGTTCGCCGAGGTCGGCGTCGGCAGGCTCAGATACCACGCGCGATAGAGGTCCGTCGCGTAGGAGAACGAGTCCGGCGGCACCGCCGCGCGCGAGGGCACCGCCAGGCCTTCGAAGATCGTCCGCGCAATGCCCGCGCGGTCGATCGCCAGCGACAGCGCTTCGCGGATCTTCACGTTCGTGTCCATGCCCGTAGCCTGGATCGGCTGCAGGATCCCCTGATTGGTCGACAGGCCGTAGTACATGTTGCCCGCGCTCTTCAGCTGCGCCACCGCCTTGACGGGCACTTCGTAGCTGCCGTCGATCTCGCCCGACTCCAACGCATCGGTCAACGTCGTCGGGTCGGTGATGAACTTGAAGACGAGCGTCTGCACCTTGGGCTCGAGCGAGGCATCCCAGTAGCTCGGGTTGCGCGTCAGCGTGATCTGCTGGCCCGCCTGCCACGACTTCAGCTCGAACGGGCCCGTGCACATGATTCCCCCCGCGGGCGTGCCGTAGGCCGAGCCCTTCGCTTCCGCGTAGCGCTTCTCGATCACCGTGCCCAGACCCGAGGCCATCATCTGCGCCACGATCACATCGGGGATCTTCGTCGTCAGCGTCACTTCTTCGGGGCCCGTCTGCGTCACGCTCTTGATGTCCGCGACCCACGCCGTATAGAAGGTGCCGAGCGCCGGGTTCAGCTGGCGGTTGAGGCTGTAGACGACATCGGCGGTCGTCAGCGGGCTGCCGTCCCAGAAGTGCACGCCCTGGCGGATCTTGAAGACCCACGTAGTCGGCGTCGTGTGCGTCCAGCTGCTCGCCAGCCCCGGCTGCAGCTTCAGATCCGGCCCCGTGCGCAGCAGCGCATCGCAGACGTTCGAGAGCACCGTGTTTTCCGGTATCCCGTAGGACTTCAGCGGATCGAGCGACGGGGGTTCGCCGTAGGGCTCATCCCACGTCACCTGCGCCACCGACTTGCTCGGCGCGGGCGTCGTCGTCGTGACCTGCACGCCAGGCGGGTGGAAGGCGGCTTCGGTCGCGCTCGTCGCGGAGGTTGATGAGCTGGTGCTCGTGCTCGTGCTCCCGCCGCAGCCCGCCATCAGCGCAGCGGTCGCTGCGAACGCGAGGACCGGAGCAAGGCGGCGCGTCCCCAGGCGCTCGCCGGCCGCACTGCCTGCAGGGGCCGGACTGGGGTGGCGCGTCCCCGGACGCTCACCGGCTGCACCGCCTGCGCGGACCCTGCCGAGAACTGTCAAACCCGCTGCGATGTAGCGCATCTTCCACCTTCTTCCCTTGGAGCGAACATTCGGATTCACGACTCCCCGCGCCACTCTAACGGCTACCCCCGGACGACTGCCCGCAAAAACTATCCGGATAGGACTGTTCCAACAGTTGTGACCACCCGATCCAGGTCCTCGTCGCTGTGCGCCCCCGATGTGACGGCTGGGTGACCCGGCGGCCACAGTACGCCGCCCGCAACCATCCCCAACAGGAAGGCCTTCGTGGCCGCGTCGTTCGCGCGCAGTACGTCGCGTCGATTCGCGACCCGCTCCACGCCCAAATGCACCTGCGCGATCGAGGCCGCGCCGGTGACCGCCGCGATGACGCCGTGGGCGGCGAACTCCCGCCTCAGGCCCTCGCGCAGGCGCTCGCCCGCACGGTCTGCCCGCTCCAGCACGGGCTCGCGCTCGAGCACGTCCAGCACCGCCAGGGCAGCCGCGATCGAGACCGGGTTCTCCGTGAAGGTCCCCGACTGGAAGATCGCTCCCTCGCCGGCCTCCGGTCCAAGCGCGGCCTCCATCAGATCGGCGCGCCCGCCGAAGGCCGCCAACGGCATCCCGCCGCCCAGCGCCTTGCCGATCGCCGACAGGTCCGGCGTCACGCCCAGATAGGCCGGCGCGCCCGCCAGACCCAGGCGGTAGGCGCAGAAGACCTCGTCGAAGATCAACACCACGCCATGGCGGCGCGTGACCTCGCGCAGCGCCTGCGCGAACTCGCGCGTCGCCGGCACGCCACCGCCGCTGGAGAAGGCCAGCGGCTCGACGATCACCGCCGCCAGCTCGTGCGCGCGCTCGGCGATCAGCGCCGCCGCGGCCTGCGCGTCGTTGTAGGGGAGCACCACGACCGACTCCTCGATGCGCGGCTGCATGCCCGCGTAGTCGACGACCCCCTGTGGACGCTGCGCGCCGCCGGCCGGCGCGCGCGTGTGAGCCGACACGAGGAACTGCTCGTCCGATCCGTGGAAGGCGCCCTCGCACTTGGCTATCAGCGGGCGGCCCGTGACCGCGCGCGCCACGCGCACCGCGCTGCGCGTCGCCTCCGAGCCGGTGTTGACGAAGCGCATGCGCTCCAGATAGGGCATGTGTCCGCGGATGCGCTCCGCCAGCTCCAGCGACAGCGGCGTCGGGAGCATCGGGTTCGTCGTCAGCTCGAGCTGCCTGCGCACAGCCTCCAGCACGTGCGGATGGCCGTGGCCCAGCAGCATCGGCCCGGCGCCCATCAGCAGGTCCACGTACTCGTTGCCGTCCACGTCCCTCGCGTGCGCGCCGCTGGCCGACGCGATGAACACCGGGAACGGCGCATAGGACTTCGCCGCGCCGCTCACCCCGCCGGGGAGCACGCCGCAGGCCTGCTGCCACAGCCGCTGGGACTCGCCGCGCCGTGCGCTGTAGCCCGCGCTGTAGCGCTCCCACGTGCGCGACGGCACATCGGCCTCCGTGGCGGCATCCGCCCCAGCGATTTCAGTGGCGGCCAGCGAGCCTCCCTGAGCAGCGGAGCTGTCGAAGACAGCCATTGCCAACGATGGTAGCCTCCTGATAGGGGAAGCGAAGTAGCCGCACCAGGGAGCAGGAGGGGTTCATGGGGATTGAGACTGGCCATCGCCGTCTGCCGAGCGCCGACGTGGCGTTCCTGCACATGGACAGGCCCACGAACCTGATGGTCATCAACTTCGTGATGCTCTTCGACGAGCCGCTGCACGAGGAGCGGCTGCGCGCCGTGATCCGCGCGCGCCTGGTCGAGCGCTACCCGCGTTTTCACCAGCTCGTCGTGGAGGGCCAGGGGCCGCGCCGCGGCCCCGCCTTCATAGAGCACACCCACTTCGACCTCAACCGCCACGTACACCGCCACGAGCTGCCCGCGCCCGGCGATGACACGGCGCTGCAGGAGCTGGTCGGCGAGCTGATCACCCGGCCGCTGGAGCGCTCCAAGCCGCTGTGGGACATGTACCTGCTCGACCGCGCCACCGGCGGCTGCGCGCTCGTCGTGCGCATACACCACTGCATCGTCAACGGGATCGCCCTGGCGCAGGTCATGCTCTCGCTGACCGACGCCACGCCCGACACGAGCGCCGATGCGCCGGCCGCGCAGGACAGCCTGGTGGCCGCGCGCTCATCCCACGTACGCGCCTACCGCCGCGGCGAGCGCGTGCGCGGGACGGCCGCCGGCGCCGCCGCGAACACGCGCGCATTGGCGAAGCTGCTCCTCACGCCCCCCGACGCCAGCACCGCCCTGCGCGGCAAGCTTGGCGTGCCCAAGCGAGTCGCGTGGACCGAGCGGCTGGACCTGGCGCTCGTAAAGGCGACCGCGCGTGCGCAAGCCGCGAGCGTCAACGACGTGCTGTTGGCCGCCGTGAGCGGCGCCCTGCGCCGCCATCTACAGGACAGCGGCGAGTCCCCGCGCGCCGTGCGCACGCTCGTGCCCTTCAACCTGCGCCCCCTGGAGGAGCCCATCCCGCGCGAGCTGGGCAACCGCTTCGGGCTGGTCTTCCTGACGCTGCCCGTCAACGTCGCCGGGCAGCGCGAGCGTCTGCAGGAGCTGAGACGCCGGATGATCGCCATCAAGCGCTCGCGCGAGGGGCCCGTCTCCTACGCGATCCTGCAAGGGATCGGCATGACCCCGCGGCGGGTCGAGCGGCGCATCATCGACATCTTCACCGCCAAGGCCAGCGCCATGACTACCAACGTGCCCGGCCCGCGCGAGGTCGTCTACATGGCCGGCACGCGGCTGCGCGCCGTGCTGGTCTGGGCGCCCGTGTCGGGCAGCGTCGGCATGACCGTCAGCATCTTCAGCTACCACGACTCCGTGACGATCGGGCTGCTCGTCAACGCCGGCCTGGTGCCCGACCCCCATGCGATCGCACAGTACGCGCAGCAGGAGCTGGCGGAGCTGGCAAGACTGGAGCCAGTGGCGGGCGCCCGATGATGCGACCGGTGCGTGGGTCAACCTGTTATCCGAAGATGTCGTTGCTCAGCCTCGAAATAAAAAACGGAGATAGCGGCAAGACCGCGTGCAGGACTGGAATCGGGCGCCCAACGCTGCGAGCCTAGGGCGCGAGGGATCGTCGGCGGGTCCATGACGGATCGTCGGCGTAGAGATCGAGAGACCGATAGAGCGACCGCAAGCGTGTCAAAGCGACAGTGGGTTCGTTGATAACAATTCTGGCCCCGATACTCGGGGTAATGGGCCTGGCCACCGGGTTTGCGATCGCGCTCGGGATCGTGGCCGCGCGAGCCGACGATCACTTCGACCACATGCTCGCCGAGGAACGTATGCGGACGCCGACGATCGCCAGGCTGAGCGAGGGCGTGCCGGCCAGGCCGAGCGAGGGCGTGCCGGAGCCCTACGCGCCGCCGCCCGAGGTGGCCACCGCCATGGCTGTAGCCGCCACGACGAGCACCACCGTGACGACGATGACCAGACGCTCGCCCGACACGTCGCTCGGAAAGCTGGGCCGTCGCAGCCCGATCCCCAGCGACACCAGCAGCGCCCACCCCACCAACAGGCCGCCCGCGATGTAGAAGGGCACCTTGCTCTTCGCCGCGCCCAGCAGGGGGATCAGATGAATCGCGCCGTGCATTGCGCGCGAGCCTAACCGATCGACTGGCGGTTATGCTCCAACGCGATGCCCGACGCCGTAGGAAACCCCGTCGTGCGAACTCCCGACGACGCGCTCGAAGGGCTGCCGGACTTCCCCTTCCAGTCGCGCTACCGCGACGTGCAGGGGCTGCGCCTCGCACACCTCGACGAGGGCGATGGCGCCCCGGTCGTCTTCGTACACGGCGAGCCCACCTGGTCGTTTCTGTGGCGCCGGGTGATCCCGCCCGTGCGCGACGCCGGCTTTCGCTGCATCGCGCCCGACCTGGCCGGCTTCGGGCGCTCCGAGAAGCCGACCGACATCGGCTGGTACTCCTATGACCGTCACGTCGAGCTGACCGCCACGCTGCTCGACGACCTCGACCTGCGCGGCGCCACCATCGTCGTGCACGACTGGGGCGGGCCGATCGGGCTGCGCCTGGCCGTCGAGCACGCGGAGCGCATCGAGCGCCTGGTGATCCTCGACACCGGCCTCTTCACCGGCCACCAGCACATGTCCGAGGCCTGGACCCTCTTCCGCGACTTCGTGCAGCGCACCGAGGACCTGCCCGTCGGCTTCCTCGTGAAGGGCGGCTGCAAGAACGACCCCGGCGAGGATGTCGTGGCGGCCTACGACGCGCCCTACCCCAACGCCGCATCCAAGGCCGGCGCGCGCGCCTTCCCGTTGATGATCCCGCTCACCCCCGACGCGCCCGGCGGCGGCGCCGGCCAGCGCGTGCTCGACGCGCTGCGCGAGGACCGCCGCCCCACGCTGATGCTGTGGGCCGACTCCGACCCCGTGCTGCCGCTGTCCACCGGCGAGCGCTTCGCCTCCGCGATCGCGCGCGAGGCGCCGACTGTCATCGAGGATGCCTCGCACTTCCTGCAGGAGGATCAGGGTCCGCTGATCGGAGGCCTGATCGCCGATTGGCTGACCGGCGGGGCGTAAGACCGGCGGGGGCGGCGGGCGGGGGCGGCGGCGGGGCGTTTGAGCGGCGAGGCGCCTACGGAGCGCTGAGCGGCGGGGAGTGTTATTCCCTTTTTCTACTTTGGTTGCAATAGTATCTACCGATATACTATTGCAACCAAGTTGTGGATTTTTGATTACTCCCCCGGACCCCGACCGAGCTGCGCCGTCTCCGACGGCGGCGCCAGCGCCGGCGGGGCGAAATGTCCCTGCCAGCTATGCGGCTGGCTGCAAGGCCTGCGCCAGGTCGTCGGGGCTGGCGTGGCCGGCGGGCAGGTTGATGGTGACCTGTCCGTCCCGTTCGAGCAGCCAGCGCACGTTGGTGAGGGTCATGCCGACGACGCGGCCAGCCGCGTCGTACTCGATGTTGTGACCCTCAGGTGTCGACAGAGCACAGGCGGGGGGGCCTTCGTGGTGCGCCACGCTGAGGTAGAGCACATCTCCGCGCTGGTCATAGTGGTGATGCTCGAAGGTAGTGCCGGCGATCGTGACGCTCATGAGGTCTACGGCCGAGGGTCGTCGTCTTGGACCAGTACGGTTACGACCCAACCAGGCTCGTCGTTGAAGTCTACGACAACCCGCAGCCATCGCCCTGGCTCGAGTGCGTTCTGGCGATAGAAGCGCTCGCGTCCCGGTCGTGGATCTTCATCATGGTGATCGGGTCGTGCAACCGTCGTGAGGATCGCTTCGACATGGTCGAGCAGCCACGAGCGGCGGCCTTCGGCGAGGTGCAGATGCGAGCCGGCGTCGAACACGACCCGTCGGTCGTGAGGGTCGATAACGCTCCGCTCTCGGCTCTCCACGGCCGCCACGATACGCGTGGACGGGGGACGGCGATCACTCTCCCGGACCCCGACCGAGCTGCGCGGTCTCTGACGGCGGCGCCAGCGCCGGCTCCGAGCGCGCGGCGCGCAGTTCATAGTCGCGGCGCACGCCCGCGTCGGCGCCCGCGAGCACGCGGTCGGCCTTAATCGCGCGCGCCATGCCCTCCGAGAGGCGACGCGGCAGCAGTGTGCCGAGCACGAAATTGCGCTTGGCCTCCTTCGGCACCCACACTTCGACGGTCCCATACTGCAACGCCTCGACGATCGCGTCGGCTACGTCCGTGGGCTGGAGCACGTTCAGGCCGCGCGCCTCGCCGAGACCGGAACCCAGCTCGGTGTTGACCACGAAGGGCATCACATAGCTGATGTCGACGTGAGCGCTCATCAGGCGCAGCTCGCCGCGCACGGCCTCGGTGAGCCCGACGACGGCGTGCTTGGTCGCCGAGTAGGTGGCGCCCCCGGGCGCGCCGAACTTGCCGGCCTGCGAGGAGATGTTGACTATGTGGCCGCGATCGCGCGCGATCATGCGGTCCAGCGCCAGCTTCGTCCCCAGAATGACCCCGTGCAGATTGATGTCCACCATGCGCCTCGCCGTGAGGTCGTCCTCGTCGATGAAGCGCCCCACGGGCATGATCCCGGCGTTGTTGACCACCACGTCGATTGGTCCCAGCTGCGCTTCGGTGTCGTCGAGGAACTTCGTAAACGACTCGCGATCGGTGACGTCCAGCGCCAACGCCACCGCAGCCGGCCCCAGCTCGGCCGCCGTTGCCTGCGCAGCCGCCAGATCCACATCGCCGATGGCCACGCGCATCCCCTGGCGCATCATGGCCTGGGCGGTGGCACGACCGATGCCGCGTGCGGCACCGGTGACGGCGGCTGTCTGTCCGGCGAGGATGCGGGGCTGCTTGGCCATCTGGCCCTCCTAGGTTGAGTGCCCGCCCTGCGCAACGGCAGAAGGAGGTCACCAAAGGTCGACTGGCTGGTCCGCCAAAACTAGCGCACCTTCCGTGCACCTGGTGAGTTCTTATAGACGGGTCATCTGCTCAGGACGTGCAGAGGCCGCCGGAGAGGGCACCGGCCCGGGCGATCCACGGCGTCGCCCGGGCCTGAGTGCTGGGTCTCCCCACACCAAACGCCTCTCCCTCACACCACACCGCCCGCTCCCAAGGCCACGCGAGAAGCAGTTCAGATCTCAATCAAAACGATCGAAAGGGACGATAGTGTGCCTCGATGGCCTATTTCCATTTCCAGGATCAGCAAATCGCCTACACCGAATACGGCGGCGGCCCCGCGGCGGTGACGCCCTCGGGTAAACGCGGGCGAACCGCACGCGCCACGGCGGCGGCGCGACGGCCCGTGATCCTCGTGCACGGGCTGTTGCTCTCCCAGGAGATGGACCGGCCGCTGGCCGAAGACCTGGCGGCGCTGGGCAACCGCGTGATCACCGTCGACCTGCTCGGCCACGGCGATTCCGATCGTCCGCGCGACATGTGGCGCTACTCGATGAGCATCTTCGCCGAGCAGCTGCTGGCGCTTATGGACCACCTGGAGCTGGAGCAGGCCGTCGTGATGGGCACCTCGCTGGGCGCCAACGCGGCGCTGGAGGTCGCCTCGGTCGCGCCCGAGCGCCTGCGCGGGATGGTGCTCGAGATGCCCGTCCTCGACAACGCGCTGCCCGCGGCCGCAATGGCGTTCACGCCCGTCCTGCTCGCGCTCACCTTCGGCGAGCCCGTGATGAAGCTGCTTGCACAGGGCGCGCGAGCGGTGCCGCGGAAGGTGCTGCCGCACTACGCCAACGTCGTGCTCGACCTCGTGCGTCAGGAGCCCGGCCCGGGCGGCGCGCTCCTGCAGGGGCTCTTCTTCGGGCGCATCGCCCCGCACCGCACGGAGCGGCGCACCTTCCAGACACCCGCGCTCGTGATCGGGCACCGGCGCGACCCCGTGCACCCCTTCTCCGACGCCGGCCAACTCGCCGAGGAGCTGCCCAACGGGCGGCTCCTGCAGGCCGACTCGCTGGTCGAGCTGCGGCTCAAGCCGGAGCGCCTGACCGAAGAGATCGCCACCTTCCTGGACGAGGTGTGGGCGCCGCAGCGACGCCCCGCGCCGCAGCGACGGGCCGCCAAGCGGCGTGTCGCGCCGCGCGTCGCGGCCAGCACCACACGGCTGGCGCCCAGCACCGCACGGCCCGCGACCCGTACCACGCAGGCGAGGGCCGGAGCGGCCGCTACTTCGCCGGCGGGTACAGCACCACTTCGCCGAAGCTGACGTGGCCCGGGGCGGTGGCGGTGCCGACCGATGCGGCCGGGGCCTTGACCAGCCACAGGACGACGAAGCGGAAGGCCTTGCCGCCGGTGCCCAGCTTGATCATGGCCGTCTTCTTCGTCATGACGTGCGCCGCCTTCAGCTTGGTCCATGCCGGGTCGGTGATCGTCGCGGGCAGCGCGCTGCCGTTGGCACCATAGATTTCGACCGTCGCACCCGGCGTCGTAGTCACGACTTCGATGCTGCCAAGCCGCGTCGGGGTCTTCAGGTCCAAGGCCAGGCCCGCAGCCATGCGCGGCGCGGCGTTGGGTTCCACCTGCGCCGTCCATGCCGTGCTCGTTTCGTCGTCGATCGCCAGGCTCGGGTCGCCGAAGTAGGAGGCTGGGTAGCCCGACGGGTTGTAGGTGCTCGCGGCATCGGTGTCCAGCAGGATCGGGTTCGGCGTCTGGGGCTGCGAGGTCGTCGAGCTGTTCGTCGTCGTCGTGGGCGTCGAGCCCGTATTGGTGCCCGACGTATTCGGCGTGCTCGGCGTCGGCAGCGATGTGTGCGGCGTCGGCACCACCGCCGGCAGCTTCGGCGGCTTGACCGTGCTCGCCGGCAGGCCCGTCGTTGAGCCCTGCGTGCCGAGGGCACCGCCGTTCGTCGCGCCCGGCGTCGTCGGCGTCGGCGTCGCGGGGGTCGTGCCAGGCGTCGAACCTGTCGAGGGGGTCGTCGGCGTCGCAGCGGGTGGCGCCACTTGGGCAATCACGAGGTGCGTCGGAGGCTTTGGCGGCTGCTGGTTGAGCGCCGCATAGGCCGCCGTCCCGGCCCCGGCCAGCAGGATCGCCCCGGCCGTCGCCAACACCGCCAGCGGGCGCCAGTCCTTCTCCTTGACGATGCTCCCGGGTGCGCCGGCGCCGCACTGCAGGCACCACTCCTGGCCCTCCGCCAACGCCGCGCCGCAGCTCTGGCAGTTCTGTCGTGGCTCAGGCGGCAGCTTCAGCGAGTTCACTCCCACCGATTCTAACGCCGGGGCGTCGGGGCGCCGCCGGGTACGATCTCGCGGCCCGTGGGCCGCAGCTCGCCGTCCAACTCGAGCTGCCAGTAGTAGCGCGTGAAGCTCAGCCCCTCCTTGAACTCCCCCACGTGCGGCTCCACGCGGGCGCCGGCCGCCAGCTTCACGATCAACTCGGGGTAGGTCATTCCGGGCAGCGCCGCGTACATCGGCGCCGGGAACGCGCCGCCGAAGCGCGTGTTCACGTCGGTGATCCCCAGGCCCACCTCGGGGTCGCGGAACACCTGGATCGTCGCCGCGCCACGCACCTGCAGCGCCTCCATCGCGCGCCTGCCGAGGTCGATCAACTCCTCGTCCCGTATGACCCTGCCCTTGATCGACTCGCCCCCGCGCGACTCTTCCATCGTGCGCGGGATCGCGTTCAGACAACGCCCTTCGAGATCTCCCAGACAGTCGATCGACAGCTCCGGGCCCCCCATCGCGCGCTGCACCATCACGGGCTCGCGCACGTAGCCGACGAAGAACTCCATCTCGGCGGCGTCGCGCGCGAGATGGATCGAGCGCGCGCCCGAGCCCTGCCTGGGCTTGACCATCACGGGGTAGCTCTCGGGCTCCTCTCCGGGCAGCACCGTCGGGGGCGAGGGCAGCCCCAGCTCGCCGAGCAGCCGATGCGTCTCGTACTTGTCGTAGGTGCGCCTGGCCACCTCCGCGCTCGGCACGAGCGCCGGCAGCCTGCCCTGCTCACGGGCTCTTGCCAGCACCTCGATGTCGAGGTCGGTCAACGGTATGACCGCACCGACGCCGTGCTCCTCGCACAGCTCTTCCAGCGCCGGCACGTATTCGTGGTCCTCGATCAGCGGCACCCGCGCGCGCACGTGCGCCGCATACTGCGCCGGCGCCAGCGGGTTGGGGTCGGCGGTGACGGTCTTCGTCAGGCTGGCGAACGACGCAACGATGTCATAGCGCTTGCCGGCGCCCGTCAGGAGGATCGCGGGTTTCACGCCTGCCAGCCGCCGGTCTGGCCTTTGTACAGACCGCTGCCGCCCAGCACCATGCCGGGCGTGCGCCGCACGATCTCCAGGTCCACGCGCCAGGAGCGGTGTTCGATGTACCACAGGTCCAGCTCGATGCGCTCGCTCCACGGCAGCGCCGCGCGGCCGTTGACCTGCGCCCAGCCCGTGATCCCTGGGCGGATCCCGAGCCTTCCGCGCTGGCGCTCGGTGTACTGCGCGACCTGGCTCGGCAGCGTCGGGCGCGGCCCGATCAGCGACATCTCGCCGCGCGCGACGTTGACGAGGTTCGGCAGCTCGTCCAGCGACGTGCGCCGCAGGATCCTGCCCACGCGCGTCACGCGCGGGTCGTTCTCGTTGATCGCCAGGCCCGCGCCGTGGCTTTCGGCGCCGTCCACCATCGTGCGCAGCTTCAGCACGTCGAACTCGCGACCGTCCCGGCCGACGCGCCGCTGGCGGTAGATGGCGCTGCCTTTCGACTCCAGGCGGATCGCCAGCATCGCCAGCGCCACCAGCGGCGCCGTCACCGCGAGAGCGAGCAACGAGAGTGTTATGTCGATCGCGCGACGCATCACCGAGTCCCCTCCGCCACGTCCCAGGCCGCCGAGGTGCCGTGCGCCAGCCAGTCCCACAATCCGAGCGCGAGCGAGGCGGTCGTCAGCACGTAGTAGCGCGCCAGCAGCAGCGCACGCAGGCGCACGCGCCCGCCCAGCCACGCCGCGGCGAGCAGCGCGAGCTGCAGCGCGAGCGTCGCCACGTACACCCAGCCGGCGCCGAGCGCCACCAGCGCGACGTTGGCGGCCAGCGCGAGCAGGTGCAGGAACGGCGTGGCATAGCGCAGCAGCCGATGCGAAAGGATCATCAGCGCGTAGCTCGGCGAGTAGCCGCGGGGGGACAGCATGCCCCCGCGCACGACGATCGGCCAGGTGTGACTCATCATGCGCCGCTTGCGTGCGCGCTCGCCCTCGATCGAGGGCACCATCTTCTCGACGGCGCGCGCCGTGGGCACATACACGGCGCGCCATCCTCGCTTGACCATGTTGAAGGGGAACGACAGATCGTGGCCCATGATCGGGTCAACCACGAGGTAGCTCTCGCGGCGGGTCGCATAGATCGCGCCGTTGCCCGCCGTGATCGAGGCCAGCCGCGACTCGGCCAGACGCTGGGCCATCTCGTAGCGCCAGTAGATGCCCTCCTGGTTGGTCGCCTCGCCCCCCTCGCCGGCCTGCACGAAGGCCACCTGCCCGCACGCATAGCCCACGGCGGGGTCCTCGAACGCGGTCAGGAGTTCGCGCAGCGCGCGGCGCTCCCAGGTGGAGTTCGCGTCGGAGAACGCCACGATGCCACTGCCCTCGCGGGCCCCCGCCACCGCGGCGTCCTGCGCGCGGATCTTGCCGCCCCGCGGCAGCTCCAGCACCACGTCGGCACCCGCCTCGCGCGCGCGACGGGCGGTCGCGTCGGTGCAGCCGTCGCAGGCCACCACCACCTCCAGCAGCGCGCGCGGATAGTCCTGCGCGAGCGCATTCGCGACCTTCGCCGCGATCACCTTCTGCTCGTCGTGCGCCGCGACGATCAGCGACACGCCCGGCAGCGCAGGCCGGCGCTCCCCCGTCGCCTGCGCGCCGCGCAGCAGCCGCGCGAGGACCGCCAGCACCAGCGCATAGCCGAGCTGGGTCCACACGATCAGGGCCAGCGAGAGCCACAGGAGGATTTCGAGCACGGCACGCACAGGCACCATTCTCCCCGAGGGCTCGGGCTTGTGTCTGTACCGTCCGCGCGGCGGCGGTTGCGCTCACCCGACGTGCACGACGCGCGCCTTGACGCCGGGCGCACCGGCCATACGTCCGTCCAACGTCAGCAGCGTTGCGCGCAGGCGCTCGGCGAGGGCGACATAGAGCGCGTCGTAGAAGCTCAGGTTCTCGCGCAGCGCCCACGCGCGCTCGAGCAGCGCGTGATGGGACGCGCGGCGCAGGGGCAGGTCGGCCAGATCTTCGAGCGCTGCGCGCGCGCCGCCCACACTCAGCTCGCCGGCCAGCGTCTCCCGCCGCAGCACGTGGCCCACCTCGGCGTCCACCAGATGCGGGGCCCACAGGATCTCCTGCGGCTGCAGGAGATGAGCGCGCACCTGCTCGGCGTGCTCGCCCCCGGTCAGGTAGGCGACCAGCGCCGAGGCATCGACTACGAGCATCAGTCGTCGCGGACCTCGCGCAGCGTCGCAACGATGGTCTGCGCGCGCACGCGCGAGGGCCCCCGGGCGTGCACGCGCGCGTCGATCTCCTCCAGGCTCGGACCGGCCGCGGCCGCCATCAGATCGCGCTTGATGTAGTCCGAGAGCGACATCCCAGCCGCCGCCGCGCGCGCCTTCAGGGTGCGGTGCACCTCGTCGGGGACATTGCGAACCTGGATCATCGAGGACATGCGATGCACATTATCACGTGTGCCGCACACCATTTCCTATATGGCCCTTGCAGACGGGCTGTGGCAATCAGGTCGGCTTGGCGCACGGCGAGGCCTCAGCGGCGCACGGCGAAGGCGCGCTCGCGCCTTGCGCCATAGCGATAGATCGCGAAGTGGTCATCGAAGCTGATGACGCTGCTTATGCCCAACCGCTCCATGACGGCGAAGCTCGTCCGATCGACGATCGAGAAGTCTTGATCGGCAAAGACCTCGCCGATCCGCCAGGCGGTATCCAGGTCGCCCGGGAGAACGGGCTCGACTTCGATCGGACTGCTGCGGATCGACGCCCAGAAACGCTCGGCTGCGGCATGGCTGCCCCGAACGCTGATCAGCGACCACGACTCGGCGAGCACGTGATCGGTCGTCACGAACTCCTCCTCTAAAGCCAGCAACTCGATCGCGCGAGCGTTAGCCTGATCGCCTGCGTCGGTGGCAGCGTAGAAGGCCGACGTATCGACGAACAGGCTCAACGAGGAGACTGGCCCGTCCTGCGCAGATAGCTCTGCCACAGCGCTTCGCCGATGTACTCGTCCTTGTGATTGGCGATGTCTGAACCACCCGAGTTGAACAGGCCGAAGATGGCCGAGATATCCCCCTTGGGCTGCTCGCCGAGATCGCGATCCACCACCTGGCGCACATACTCAGCCAGGGACACCCCGCGCTCCGCGGCGCGACGCTTGGCACGGCGATGAGCGTCCGCATCGAGGGCTATCTGAGTGCGTACCATCATGATGGCTACATCATAGCGTTGGTCAGTCTCACCTCTCCAGCAACCGCTCGTACAGCTGCACGTGCGCGCGCGCGATCTGTTCCCACGAGTAGCGGCCGGCGGCGGCGGCGCGAGCGCGCTCGGCCAGCGCGGCGCGCGCGGACGGATCGGCGAGCAGGTCACCCAGCGCGGCGTGCAGCGCGGCGCTGTCGCCGGCGGGAACCGTGCGCGCGGCGCCCGTCGCGGCGATCTCGGGAAAGCCGCCCACGTCGGACAGCAACAGCGGCTTGCCGAAGGCCAGCGCCGTGAACAGCACGCCCGACTGGTCGATCTCGCGGTAGGGCAGCACGACGAGGTCCGCGCGCTGGAAGTAGGCCGGCAGCTCCGTGTCGCCGATGAAGCGTGAATCGAAGCGCACGCTCGCGGGCGCGGCGGCGCGCAGCGCCGAGATGTCCATGCGCGGCATCCCCGCGATCCACAGCTCCGCGCCCTCGATCCCGCGCCATGCCTCGATCAGGATGTCCAGGCCCTTGTAGGGGCGCATCAGGCCGAAGCAGAGCACCACCGGCTTGTCGGTCTCGTGCGGCGCCGGCGCAGGCGGGGCCTGCGCCAGGTGCGCGAACGCGCCGTGCGGGATCGCGTGCACCCTCGCGGGGTCCGCGCCCAACTCCTCGATCAGGCGCCGGCGGCCGTGCTCGGAGTGCACCACGATGGCATCGAAGCGCTCATACAGCCGCCGCTGCGCCGAGAGCTGTCCGGGGCGCGGCTCGCGCGGGAGCACGTCGTGGGCTGTGAGGAGCAGCTTGGGGCGACCGCCCCGCTCCCCGCTGCGTGCCGGGCGGGGCAGCAGGTGGACGTCGAGCGGCTGCACCGTCAACCACTGGAAGTGCGCCACGTCGGCGGCGCGCGCGAGGCGCCGGTAGCGCAGCATGTCGGGCACGTGCTCGGCGAGCTTCAGCGCCATCCGCGCCTTCGAGCGCGGACCGCGCGGGGCGCCGCCGCCACGGTGCGCGAGGCCGTAGAACAGCTCGCGGCGCCCGTACCCCTGGGGCGGCGCCACCGGCCCGTAGTCGAAGTGGCTCGTGATCAGCTCCACCTCGACGCCCGCCGCCGCCAGGGCGCCGCACAGTGCGTGGTCGTACGGCGGCGTGTAGGCCGAGGGATCGACGACGTGTACGCGCACGGGCAGACAATAGGGTCCTGTGGATGCGGGGCGTCGAGATCTCCTTCTGCGTCGTCAACACCTCTCAGCGCGAGCTTCTGCTGCGCGGGCTCGACGCCATCGCGCGCGAGCGCGCGGAGCTGCCGTTCGCGACAGAGGTGCTCGTGCTCGACAACGGCTCGCGCGACGGATCCGCGCAGGCCGCGCGCGAGCACGCGACGGTCGAGGAGACCATCGCGCTGCCCGAACGGCGCGGCAAGGCACTGAACGACTCCGAGTTGCTGCGCCGCGCGCGCGGGCGCTATGCGCTGCTGCTCAACGAGGACTCCGAGCTGCAAGCCGGCGCGACGATCGCGCTGTACGAGGCGCTGGAGGCGCAACCCCGAGCGGCCTGCGCGGGCGCCAGGCTGCTACGACCCGGCGACGCCGGGCACACATCGACCTCCGAGCAGGTCGCGGGCGACACACAAACCACAAGCCGCGCGCAGACCGTCGCCGTCGAGCAGGCCTCGGCCTGGCGCTTCCCGACACCGCTCACGGCGCTCGCCGGCGCGCTCTTCCTGCACCGCCTCGTCACGGTGCAGAGCCGCGGAGAGCGCACGCGCGAGGTGGACTGGTGCCAGTCCGCCGCGCTGCTCGTCAGGCGCGAGGCCGCCGCACAGGTCGGCTACCTCGACCCCGACTTCTTCGTCTACTCCGACGAGGTTGACTTCGCGCGGCGCCTGCGCAACGCCGGCTGGCGCAGCCTGTGGGTGCCAGGGGCGCTCGCCGTCCACCACGAGCAGCTGTCAACCGACGCCGTGCCCGAGCGGCGGATCGTGGAGATGGCGCGCAACCGCGACCTCTACATTCGCAAGCATCACTCGCGCCCGGCGGCCCTCGCGGTGCGCCTGTTGACCGCCTGGACCTACGCGCTGCGCGCGCTCGCCGCGCTCGTGCTGCCCGGCCACTCACCTAGGCGCTACTGGCGCCACGTGACCGCGACGCTCAGGCCTTCGCGGGGAGAGGGCCTGCGCGAGGCCGCGGCGGCGTACAACCTCGGCGGGGCCGGCCTCCGCAGTGCGGAGCAGGAGACCTTCAGGGATAGGTGACCTCGACGGGATAACTGACCACGACGCTGTTTGTGGCAGCCCACAAATAGTGGTTATAATGCCCACTATGGCCTACCTGGTTGCTCGCAATGGCGGGATGTGGGAAGCGCGCGAATCGCGCGCAACCCCCAGGGGGCCGCGCAGCCACACGCTCGCGACCTTCCGCGTGCTCACGCCCGAGGTCCTTGAGCGGATCGTGCAGCGCGCCGCCAAGCCTCTGCGTACCGAGGATCTGCGCCGAGCCGCGGCCCGAGCTGGCGTGCCGATCGAGCCGCGACCGACCGACCGCGCCTGCGGCGAGCTGCTTGCCGAACTCGCGCGCGGACGCCAACCGCGCGGAGCGCTGCGGGAGCTGCTGCTCGCCGCCTTGCAGAGCGAACGCAGCGGCGGGAACGGCGAGCGCGGGGGGAGCAACAAGCGCGGGGGGGGCGCCGGCGAGGGCGGGCCGTCGGATAACGCACGCGCCGCCGGCGCCTGGATCGCGGCGACACCGGCGCAGCGCGGCGAGGCGCTGCGCGATCTGCTGCTGCTCTCCGACCGCCTGCCCGCCCGCCGCGCCGCCTCACGGCCGCGCTTTCCGCGCATCCGCACCGCACCGGCCTGAAGCGGCGCTCCCCCTAGAGCATGAGCGAGCCTTCCCTACCCGAGAAGATCCTCGCACTTCACCGCAGCTTCGCCGCCGCCAAGATCGCGCACGCCTTCGGCGGCGCGCTGGCGCTGGCCTACTACGCCGAGCCGCGCACGACGATCGACGTAGACGTCAACGTGTTCGTCGCACCCGCACAGTACGCCGCCGTCAACGACGCGCTCGCGCCCCTCGGCGCCGAGCCGATCCAGGCCCACACCGTGCAGCGCGACGGCCAGTGCCGCAGCCGCTGGGGACGCACCCCGATCGACCTCTTCTTCGCATACGACGACCTCCACGAGGCCATGCGCCGCCAGACGCGCACCGTCCCCTTCGGCGAGGACCGCCTGCCGATCCTCGCCGCCGAGCATCTGCTCATCTGCAAGGCCCTCTTCGACCGCCCCAAGGACTGGCTCGACATCGAGCAGATCCTCATCTGCGCCGAAGACCTCGACCTGGAGGAAGCGCGGTCGTGGCTCCAGCGCGCCGTCGGTCTCGACGACCACCGCTGCCGGCGCCTCGAGGAGCTGATCCGGACGATTGAGGGGGGGTCTGCCCCGCCCTTCGCGCGACATACCGGTTGAGCACACGGCCCAACTGAGGCCGTGGCCAGCAAGCAACCAAGGAAGGTGGGACGAAAATGGAGCCTCCAGGCGCGGTGCTGGGTACTCGCATAGCAGGCGAAGGCGCCCTGCCGACGGTGCGCGGCTTCGTGGTGCTGTCCAAGGAGCGCCTGTGCAGGCACGTGCTGGTGTGCGGCGCGACGGGCAGCGGCAAGACCGAGACGGTGCTGCGCCTGGCGTGGGCGGTGGCGAAGGGCACGCGCGCCCCGGTGTTCTATCTCGACGGCAAGGGCGACCGCGAGACGGCGGAGCGCTTCGTCGGATTGATGGCGGATGCGGGCAGGGAGACGCGTGTGTTCCCGAACGAGCCGCTGGACGGCTGGCGCGGGGAGCCGTACGAGCTGCTGGGCAGGTTGATGGAGATCGTGGACTACGCGAAGGAGGGACCCGCGGCGTGGTACCGGGATCTGGCGAGGGTGGTGCTGCGCCTGGCGTGCGAGCACCCGCAGGGGCCGCCGCGATGTTCGAGAGAGCTGCTGGCACGGCTGGATCTGGAGACCCTGCAACTGCAACATGCGCACGACGAGACCCCTGCGCTGAAGGCGCTCAGCAGCCAGCAGGTTAAACAGGTGGCGCTGCGCTACGAGGCGTTCTTTGGGCAGACGCGCGGCGCACTGGACGGAGAGAGCGGCTGGGCATGGGAGGAGACGCAGGCCGCGTACCTGCTGCTCGACAGTCTGACGCTGCACGAGGAGACGGCGTGCCTGGCGAGGTTCCTGCTGGAGGACTTTTCGCACTACTTCACGATCCGCAAGCCGCGCGGGGAGTGGGCGCTGCTGGTGGTCGACGAGTTCTCGGCGCTGGCGGACGCGGCGAGCATGGCGAGGTGCGTGGAGCAGGCGCGCGGCTTCCAGACGGCGCTGGTGCTGGCCCCCCAGGTGGTGGCCGGGATGGGCGGGCGGACTGAGGTGGAGCGCATCCTCGGGAGCGTGGAAACGGTGGTGTGCCACCGCGTGAACACTCCCGAGGAGATAATCGCCCTCGCCGGCACGAGACCGGCGCCGCAGTTCAGTACGAGGTTTACCCGCCAGGGAGCGACCGGCGAGGGCTCGATCCAACAGCGCGACCGCTGCCGGGTGGATCCGAACAAGGTCCGCGATCTGCCGGCGGGCGAGGCGTTTGTGATCAGCCGGGGCAGGGCGATGCGCACGCGGATCCTGCGCGCGCCGCAGTTCAAAGGCAGCCTGCCCGAGCCGCGGGGCGCGGTTGGCCGGGAGGACGGCAACGAAGGAAGCGGTGACAAGGGCCCCGGCGACGCACAGGCAGGTGTCCCGCCGAGCGGCGCGCCGTCGGAAAAGAGAGCAGAGGCCGAAAAACAGGGCCTGCCGTGGTGAACGACAACCAAGCGAGGTGAGGCAGATGCGGGAAGGCAGGGAACGCGAGCGCAGGTGGCTGGCGCTGTATGCGCTGACGGTCGTGCTGGAAGCGCCAGTGATGATGGCGAGGTACGTGACGGGTTTGGTCGTGGCGACGGTCGTGCTGAAACGCGAGCGGCCACGGCGGCGCCGGCGCGGCGCGGGAGTGGGCGAAGCTGGCGGCAGTCGGCCCGATCGTATGGTCGGCGCTGGCGCTCGTGAGCCCCAGGGGCGGTGGCTGGTGGTGGCGGCAGCGGCTGGGCGGCAGAGAACCGTCGGAGCGCGAGCGCGAGGTGTACCGAGGCGCGCTCGAGCAGCTGCGGGAGCGGACGCAGACCCCGCTGCCAAACCCGGAGGGCTGGTTCGTGGTGGACGAGCCGAGCTGTGATGCGGCGGTCCACGGGAACACGCTGATGCTGAGCAAGGGCGCGCTGGAGCTGGAAAGCGACCACACGGCCGCGATAGTGGCGCACGAGCTGGGCCATCTGCGGGGTATGGACGCGAGACTGACGGTCGCGGTGAACCGCCTCGTCTTCAAAGCGCTGAAGCGGCACACGTCAAGCACCGAGGAGACGCCACGGCAGATCCCCGCCCGCACCGGCGAGTTCACAATAGTCAACCCAAGAGCGCAGAACACGATCGCCGCGGTGGGCCTGACGAGATGGGCGACGCGCAAAGCAATCGCGGTGCTGCGTGGCGGTATCGGCCTGCGCCTGACGGCACCGATGTGGGGAGCGGTGTGGCGCGAACAGGAGTACGCGGCGGACAGCTGGGCCGCGAGCATCGGCCAGGGCGAGGCGCTGGCGGAGTTCCTGGAGAGCCACACGCTGACGTACGACCATCCGATCCCCCTGGTGGGCCTGACCGACCACACCCATCCACCGACGGAGCTGCGCATCGACCGGCTCCGCAAGAGCGCTCAGGAGCAGGCGCAGCAGCCAGCCTCGGCTACGGGGCCGGTTTGGCTGGGATAGCCGGCTCAGCGAGCCATCGATCAGAGATCGGCGCGGCGCTCGGCGAGTTCCCGGCGCAGCTCCTCGAGCGCGATGGTCTCCCCCCGGGAGAGTTCGGCCAAGCCGGCCTCGATCGCCGCGAGCGCGTCGCCGTCGGAAAGGATCTCAGCCGTCTCCTCAAGCGCCTCGTACTCATCGACCGTCTTGACCATCGAGATAGCGTAGCCATATTATGTACGCCTGGAACAAGGTCTCGGGCTCCTGCGCGCGCAGCGACTCCACCAGGCTCGCGCCCGCTAGGACCTCCCTCGCTAGGACCTCCGTCAGGCCCCGCGCGCGCGCAGCGACTCCATCAGGCGCCTGCCGCCGGCGAGCAGCAGGCGCGCCTGGGTCAGCTCGGAGGGGATGAAGAAGCGCGTCACCAGCAGCAGCGCCGGTATCCACGCCAGCCACAGCACGCGCAGCGTCAGCCCGGCGAAGCCGGCGCTGGGCAGCAGCAGCTCGCCGGAGACCGCCGTGCCGCCGAGGATCGCCGTCAACATGCTCAGGCGGCGCCAATCGAAGGCGATCGGGAACAGGCGCCGCGTGAGCAGGCGCAGGACCGCGAGCATCGCTACGTACGCGCCGCACAGCGCGATGCCGGCGCCGGCGATGCCCAGGCCGGCGCCGGAGTTGGGGACCAGCGCGAGCAGCAGCGCGATGTTCACCACGAGCCCGGCGAGCGCCGCGGGGAGGTTCAGGCGGGTCGCGCGCGCGCGACCCGTGATCACGATCAGCACCTGGTAGAGGCCATACAGCGTCCAGCCCAGCGCGAGCCACGGCAGCGCGGTGTGGGCGGGGAAGTATTCGGGCGCCGACAGCAGGCGCACGAGCCAGCGGCCGAGCAGCGCGACCGCGCAGACGACCGTGCCGGTGGCCAGCACGAAGAAGGTCGTGACCAGCGAATACAGGCGCGCGGCGACGCGGTCGCTCTTCACGGAGTACGCCAGCGGCGGCCAGGCGTACTGGAAGCCGCGCACGAACACGAACACGACCGTCGCCAGCTGCAGCGCGATCGAGTACTGCCCGGCCGCCTTGTGGGAGTAGCCGCGGTAGATGTAGATGCGGTCGACCACCTGCAGCGCATAGACGCTCGCGTCGGCCGGCACCGTCGGCAGGCCGAAGCGCAGCATCGCGTGCAGGTCCTTTGGCTGCGCACGCAGCGAGAAGCGGCGGCGCAGGACCCACCACAGGCCGAGCACGACGACGGCCGAGGCGCCGAAGTTGCCGAGCAGCAAGCCGCGCGCGCCCTCGCCCGCGAAGACCACGAGCGCGATCGTGAACGTCACCGTCATCGCGACGTTGGCGCCCGCCGCGCGCACATAGACCTTCACGCGTTCGTCCACGCGCAGCTGCGCATAGGCCATTTCCAGGTTGGTGAACGCCCACAGGCCAATCACGGCGCAGTCGAGCAGCGTCACGTTGCGCTGGCCCAGCAGCAGCTGCGAGAGCGGACCGGCGAACACGACCGCGAGCAGCGCCGCGAGCGTCGTCGTCCACGCCACCGTTGCGGTGGCGGTGCGCGCGATGCGATCCCGGCGCACCCGGTCCTCGTCCTCGAAGTAGAAGCGCACGAACGCCTCGCTCAAGCCGACGCGCAGGAAGATGCTCGACAGGACGACGCTCGTCAGCAGCGTGTTGTAGGCGCCGTATTCGGCGCTCGAGACGTGGTGCGTGTACAGCGGCAGCGTGATCACCGCGAGGGCCTTGGCCGCGATGTCCGCCGCCTGGTAGGCCGCGCCGGTGCGCAGCAGCCGCTTGAGGTAGTCCAGCACGGCTCAGGCGGGGGCCGCCACGGCCTCCGCGGGAGAGCGGCCGCCTGCCGGCCCGCGCAGGCCCTCCTCGTCGCGGCGCTCGCGCGCGGCGAGCGCCAGCGCAACGCCGACGCCCAGCAGCGTCCACGTCAGCGGGTCCTCCAGAAAGTCGGCGTAGGTCCACGTGTGCAGCACCAGCGCGGCGAAGCACGCCGCCAGGGCGATCCGCGGGGGCGAGCGTCCGGCGCCGCCGAAGAGCACCGTGAAGGACGCCACGAGCAGCGCCACATACAGCGCCAGCCCCACGATGCCCTGCTCGGCGGCGACCGTGATCGGAATCGTGTGCGACGCCGACGTCGCGTTCTGCGCCGAGGCCGAGCGGCCGCCGTGGCGGCGGTACTCGGTTTCGAACGAGCCCGAGCCGTAGCCCTCGAGCGGCCTTTCCGCGAACAGCGACAGACCGCCGGAGATCAGCTTTGCGCGGCCGCTCGTGGCGTTGTTGGCCGAGCCGCCGCTGCCCTTCAGACCGAGATGCAGGCTCGCCGGCGCCGCCAGCGCGACCACCAGCGCGATCGCCACGGCGGCCAGCGAGACGTAGACGGTGGAGCGCACGTCCCAGCGCCACGCCGCGAGCACGGCCAGGCCGAGCAGCAGCGCCGCGATGCTCGACTGCGAAAAGCTCGTGATCAGACCCAGCAGCAGCCACAGCAGCAGCGCGCCGCCGAGGAGCACGTCGCGGCGGCTGCGCGTCCACAGCACGACGGTGCTCACGCCGATCATGACGAGCGCCAGGAAGCGCCCGTAGATGCTCGGATCGAAGAACAATGAGTTCACGCGAAAGTAGTTGTCGTAGTCGTTGGCCTGCACGACCTTGGGGTTCAGCAGCAGTTCCTTGCGTCCATACTCGACGAAGCCAACGCCCGCGAACACGACCGCCTCGGCGACCGCCACGCCGAGGCACAGCAGCAGCAGCTCGCGCGTCCAGCGCACCTCGCGCAGCAGCACGTAGAGGAGTCCGAACGGCACATAGAAGAAGGCCAGGTTCTCGAGCGCCTTGGCGATGTCGGCGGAGTAGAGCGACTGCACCGCATACAGCGCCACCGCCGCCAGCAGCAGCCAGTCGAGCAGGATCGGCGCGTTGCGCAGCAGCGTTGCCGAGGTCTGCGAGGAAGCGGCAGTCGCAGTCGCGTCCGCCGGCGCGTCCGGCGCGGGCGCGGCCGCCGACGCGAGCGAGGCGCCGCGCCGGGCGGCGAGCAGGCGCGGTGCCAGATGGGCGATGGTCCCGGCGCCCACGACCAGGTAGAGCGGGATCAGCAGGTTCACGGTGCGGCCGTCGGCCGCGATCGGCAGGCGGAAGGGCAGCGCCATGATCGCCAGCACCGGAAATGACTGCGGGCGACGGCGCATGAACAGCGCCAGCGCCACCACGATGGCTAGCGCCGCGACCGCCGCGAGTGCCAACTCTGCCGCAGTCATAGCGCCGCGACCGTCGCGATTGCGAGCTTTGCGGCGGTCATCGCAGCGTGAAGCTCCGGGGCGAGAGCACCGCCGGGCGGTGCTCGTTGCGCAGGCTCACGCTCACGCGGTATTCGCCCGCGGGCGCTAGCGCGCCGTGGTCGATCGGCAGCAGCGGGTCGTGCGGCGTTCCGGCGGCCGGCGCCGGTGGCGTCGTGGGGCCACGGTGTCCGTCCCACTCGAACGACAGCTGGTGGTAGCGCGCCAGCGGACGATCGCGCAGCAGCGTCGCGACCTGCCTGCCGCTGGAGTCGACGATCGCGACCGTCACCTCGCCGGCCTGCGCGATGCGGAACGACAGGTGCTCCACCTTGCGCCTACCGCTCGCGGTGGGCAGCAGGTAGGGGGTCATCTGGAAGCGCTGCACGGCCGTCGGCGTGTGCTTGAGGTGCTGCGTGATCGCGAACGCCGCGAAGCACGCCAGGACGAGCAGCGCGAAGACGATTCCGGCGAGCGGGTCGGCTCTGGACGTGGACGAGGACCCGGCAGCGGACGGGGACCCGGCGCGGGACGAGGACCCGGCAGCGGACGGGGACCCGGCGCGGGACGAGGACCCGGCGCGGGACGGGGACCCGCCGCCGCCGCCCGCTGTGCCGCCGCCGCCCGCTGCGCCCGCGAGGCCCGCCGCGCCGCTCAATCCTGGCCGACCGATCGAGAGTCCTCCACGGCGAAGCGCCCGACCGTGTCCGAGCGCAGGCCAAGCCGCAGCGTCTCCAGCGAAAGCACCTCCTCGGGGTGGATGTTGCCGAGGTTGCACTCGTGGCCAAAGAACTCCAGCAGCCACACCTGCTGGTCCTTGCGCGGCGCCTCGAAGATCAATAGCTGCGAGTCGATCGCGTGCGCGATCTCGTCGATCAGGCCGCTGCGCACCTCGCCGTCGGCGCGGAAGATGCCCGCCGTGCCCGACTCGCGCGCCTCCGCGATCACCTTCCACGCGCCCGCCTGCAGGTCGGCCTGGATGCGTTCGATCCACACGTACGGGGCCATGATCGCCTGTGCGTCCTTGCTGCCCACCTCCGAGAGCACCGTGAACTCCTGCGCCAGGCGCGCGATCAGCTCGCACTTGACCTCCTGCTCCAGCTCGATCGTGCCGTCGGACACCTCCACGTGGCGCAACCCAAGCTCCTGCATCCAGCGCACCAGGCCGTTGACGCGGCCCTGGCGGATCGCCACCTCGGTGAGGGTGCCACCGAGCACCACGGGCACGCCGTGCGCCGCATAGCGCTCGAGCTTGGGCTTTAGGTTCGCCGTGACCACCGCCGTGCCCCAGCCGAGTTTGACGATATCCACGCTGTCGCCGGCCGTTTCCATCAGGCCGTCAACGCCGGCCAGCGAGAGGCCGCGGTCGATCACGTGTGTCAGCCCCCGCTCGCGCGGCTTGGAGGAGCGCTGGGGTATGTCGAGGAAGCTGGGAATGTCTAGCCGGCGCCGCCGCCGGCGGCTTCCGAGGAGCCTGGGCTGCCCGCCGCGCCTTCGCCCGCCGAGCCTTCACCCGCGGACGCGCCTTCGCCGGTGGCCGACGACGCCGGAGCTGACGCTTCGCCCGTGGCCGACGATGCGGGCGCAGACGCTTCGCCGGTGGACGACGACGCCGAGCTGGCCAGGTTGGGGCCTGCGATGACGACCACCGTCGCTGACCCCACGAGCCCGGCCGCGGACGCTTCCAGCGGCGCCACGTTCGACACGCCCAGGGTCTGCGCGACGTGTCGCGCATCCAGGCGGTGCCCGGCGGCGTACTCCACGACGGTGCTGGTGCGGCTGGTCGTCGGCTTCCCGCCCAGCGGCGCCGCCTGCGTGTAGCCGCTCTGTCGCAGATTCGCCGACACGCGGTGCGCCAGGCCGCTCGTTTCGGTGTCGTTCAGCACCACCACGTGCGTTTCCGCCGGGCTCGTCGCGACTTCGCCGCCGCCCTGCGCACCTGTCTTCGCCGCCGTGCGGTGCGCCGTGGAAGGCGAGGGCGGCGTCGCCGGCGAGGGGCCGCCGGAGGAGCCGCCGCCGGAGGTGAGCACGACCACGGCAACCACCACGACGGCTAGCGCGCCGCCGGCCATCAACAGCCGCCGCGCTGGCGAGGAGGAGCGTTCCTCGCGCAGGAACGGCGGTCCCGGCGGAGGCCCCGAGCGGGGGCGCCTGGCCGCGCGCCGCGGCGGCTGCGAGCGCCCGCCGGAGAGCGGGGGCGCGCCACGTCGCGCGGGTGCTCCGGCGGGCGTGCGCTGGGAGCGTCCGGCCGTCGATCGCGGCGATCCCTCGGCGCCTCCGCGCGGGGACGGGGAACGCTGCTGCGGGGGCGCCGGCGCCGGGGGGGCAGGAGCGCGCGGCGGGGACGCGGTATTGGCAGCCGCCACGGTGCGCGACGGCGCTGCGGAGGCGGCAGCAGCGCCAAGCCCAGCGGCAGCGCCGGCGCCAACCCCAACGGAAGCCTCGGCCGCGGCGACGCCCACCAGAGCCGGGACCTCAGCGGCGGGTTCGAGCTGGGAGTCCGCCGCGCGCTCCGCGAGGGCCGCCTCCGCCGCCTCACGCTCGGCGGCGGCGCGCGCGATCGCCCCCGGCGCAATCGCGCCCGGCAAAGACTCTGAGGCAGGCGTGCCCGTCTGCGCCCCCGGCGCCATCGGGGCCTCCGCGACCGGCGAGGTCTCCGCGACGGTGGCGCGCCCGGCGATGACGATCGGCGCCGCCGGCAAGAAGGCGCTGGCGGGCACGGCGGCGGACGTTACGGGCGTCTCCTGCACGGGCACGCCGTGCGCGACCTGCGTGGCGAGGCCCGCGGCGCCTGCGGCCGCGCTGAGCGGACGTGCCGGAGCGGGCCTTGCCAGCTGCGCGGTCGCGCGCTGGATGCGCAGCGCCGTGGCCGTGCTCAGACGGTGCTCCAGCTCGGCGGCGCGCGCGGGCGCGTCGTCGGCCCATTCGCGCAGGCGCTTCAGCTCGCGCGCCTGCGCGAAGAAGAGCAGCGACATCACGGCGATCCCGACGAGCGCCGCGAAGGCGGCGACGGCACCGATCTGGGTGAAAGAGCTAGACAGCGAGAGTGCCGGCAGCGCAGCGGTCATGAACCTGGGGAGTGTATGAGGGGCACAGGCGCCTCGGCGCCACCAGGCGCCGGGTCGCCAAGACCCTGGGACGGGGCCGGCGGCAAGGGCGCGGCGGGCGGCGCGGGCGGGAGCTGTTCGGGCGGGAGCTGCTCGGGCGGCGCGACCGGCGGTGTGCTCAGCGGTACGCGACCGGGTGGCACGGCTGGCGGCGTGCTCAGCGGCACGCGCACGGCCGACAGCTCCGCGACCTTCGCGGCGAGGCCCGCGGCGTCGCCTTCGAGCACCAGCAGGTTGATCTCCTCGAACATCGCCTCGACCGCCTCGGGCTCAAGCGGCTCGCGCTCGGCCAGCAGGATCTTCTCCGCCGAGGTCTCGCGGCGGCGCTCGTAGTCGTTGAACAGTTCCTCGTGCAGCTTCTCGCCCGCGCGCGCGCCGACGATCTCGATGTCGATGTCGCGCTCGGGGTCGAGGCCCGACAGCTCGATCATCGCGCGCGCCAGCTCGACGATGCGCACGGGTTCGCCCATGTCGAGCACGAACACGCTAGCGGCCGTCGCCGGCCGGCTCCGAGCGATGGATCCAGACGCGCTGGCAGACGGCACGCGGGCGGTGGCAGCGAGTCCCGCGTCGAGCGAGCCCGCGCGGATGATCAACTGGACGGCCTCGGGGATCGTCATGAAGTAGCGCGTCATGCGCTCGTCGGTCACCGTCACGGGCCCGCCGCGCGCGATCTGGCGGCGGAAGATCGGCACGACGCTGCCCGAGGAGCCGAGCACGTTGCCGAAGCGTACGGCGGTGTAGGCCGTCTGCGGGAAGCGCGCCGTGGCGGCCTCCAGCGCGAACTCGGCGAGCGCCTTGGAGGCGCCCATGACGGTCGCCGGGGCGACGGCCTTGTCGGTCGAGACGAGCACGAAGCGTCCGACGCGGTGCTCGCCGGCGACGTGCGCGACGACGCGCGTGGCGATCGCGTTGTTGCGCACGGCCTCCACGGGGTTGGCCTCCATCAGGCCCACGTGCTTGTAGGCCGCGGCATGGAAGACGAGCGTCGGCGCGTACTGCGCGAACACCTCGCGCATGCGCTCGCCCTCCTTGCAGTCGGCCAGCACGGCGACGACGACAGCGGGCTGCACGTGGCGGTCGTCCAGCAGCTCGCGCTGGATTTCGAAGAGGTTGTCCTCGGCGTGGTCCAGCAGCACCATGCGCGCGGGCGCGACGCGCGCGATCTGGCGGCAGAGCTCGCTGCCGATCGAGCCGCCGGCACCCGTCACGAGCACGGTCTCGCCGCGCAGGTAGGCGCCGACGCGATCCAGCTCCATCAATACGGGCTCGCGCCCGAGCACGTCCTCGACCCGCACCTCGCGCACCTGCCTGGCCAGATTGGCTCCCACGCGCTGGCCCTCGGAATGCGCGGAGTCCGAATCGCGCAGCAGCTCGAAGACGGTCGGCAGCGTGCGCACGGGGATGCCGCGCGCGCGGCACTCCTTGACGACGCGCGCGCGTGTGGAGCCCGGCGCGGAGGGGATCGCGATGATCACCTCGTCGGGCTCGGCCTCGTCGAGGATGCGCGGCAGGTCGCGCTGCGTATTGCCACGCACTTTCACGCCGTCGATGCGCAGCCCGCGCTTGCGCGGGTCGTCGTCGAGGAAGCCCACGGGCGCGAGACCGAGCTCGCGGTTGCGCGCAATCTCGCGCAGCACGAGCCGCCCGCCGTCGCCGGCGCCGACGATCAGCACGCCGCGCTGCCCCTCGCGCACGCCGCCGAACACCGACAGCGGACGGCGCTCGTGCAGCGTGCGGGCCAGCACGCGCACACCCACGAGCAGGACGAGCGACAGCAGGAAGAACAATGCCACCACGCCGTTGGGCAGCCGCGGCGAGACGGTGCCGTAGCGGTGCGGGATCTGCACCGGGTGCACGACCACGACGGCGGCGACCACGAGCAGCGTGATCGCCGCGACGCCGCGCAGAATCGCCTCATAGTCGCGCTGCGTCGAATAGCTCCAGCTGCGCTGGTAGACGCGCGCGAGCCCCAGCACGAGCACGCCACCCGCCAGCACCCACCAGATCGTGCGTTCGCGCAGATGCAGGTACGGACCCTGCGGACCGTTGTCGAAGCGCAGCTGGAACGCGAGCCAGTAGGCGAACGCGAGCAGCACCCCATCCACGGCCATCTGCGGAAGCGAGTGGCGGTGCAGGGGGAAAGCCACCGAACGGATCCTTCGGCGCATCAATG
The DNA here is from genome assembly GCA_963715515.1 of uncultured Solirubrobacterales bacterium. Lineage (GTDB taxonomy): Bacteria > Actinomycetota > Thermoleophilia > Solirubrobacterales > Solirubrobacteraceae > Palsa-744. The sequence goes on along the minus strand of OY970249.1, from coordinate 1,430,853 downwards.
GGATTGTAAGGGGAGGAGGGCCGGCAGGGCCGGCCAGGTGGTTGCCGCGTGGTTGCGAACGACGCCGCGCGCCCGCTCAGCCACGCAGCACAGGCAGCGCGAGCAGCAACGAGCAGCGGCGCTCGGCAGGTCGGCCGCACAACGCCGACAGCAACGCGCGGCGCCCGCCCGGTCAGCCGCACAACGCCGACAGCAACGCGCGGCGCCCGCCCGGTCAGCCACGCAGCGCCGACAGCAGCAGCTCGAGCAGCACGCGCGGGTCGCGCCTGACGCGCGGGCTGCCCTGCGCGGCGGCGCGCTTGGACAGGTCGAGTTCCGCGGGGTCGCGCAGACGGCGCAGGCGGCCTTCGGCGATCAGGCGCTCGTCCACGGCGCCCGGGCGCCCCTCGAAGGTCGTGTAGACCGGCGTGCCCAACGCCACCGCCTCGCGGTTCATCGTGCCACCGGCCGACACGACGAGGTCGGCGAAGGCGATCAGCGACTGCGCGTCGATCGCGCGCTCTGGCACGACGAAGCCCGGAACGTCCCTGAGCTGCGCGCGCTGAGCCTCGGTGCGCGGCAGCACCACCGGCTGCACCCCCCGCGGAGCCGCGGCGTGCTCGCGCAGGTTCGCGAGCACGCCGGCGAAGAGATCGTTCTCGAAGCGGTGATACAGAGACACCTCGGGCGGCGTCCTCACGACGGCGATCGGGCGGGAGCGCTCCAGCGACAGTTCCTCCAGGACCGTACCGTCGGGCTCGAAGTCCGCCAGGTAGTACTCCTCCTTCAGCCCCTCATACGGGCGCAGCTTGCGCTTCCCGCCGTAGCCATGCAGGCGCTCGGCGGGGATCGCCTCGGGCACGACGACGGCGCGCGCGAGACGGCAGTTGACGTGGTGCTGGACCTTCGCCCACTCGTAGTCGAACATCGTCGCGCTCGGAATCCGCAGCAGCGCGGCGGCCACGCTGATGTCGTTGGAGCCGTGGCCCAGCGCTATGTCGAAGGGTCCCGCACGCCGCGCCCAGCGTGTCAGCGCCGTCGAGCGCTCGGCCAGGCCTACGGCCTTGGCCGCCAGGCGCTCGCCGCGGTGCCTGCCGATGGCCGTGTGCGCGATCTCGAAGCGCCGCAGCAGGCCAAGCGTCTGAGCGAAGTCGCGCGCCGTCACGGTGACGTCGTGACCGTCGCCTTCCAGCAGCTCGATCACAGGCCGCATCACAAGCACGTGCGGGCTGTTGGTCAGGTCGATCCAGACGCGCATCCGGGGGACGGTATCGTTGCCCGACCCCGTGCACCTCCTGATCCTCGCGTCCATCCCCGAAATGTCGCCCGACCCCGTGCACCTTCTGATCTTCGCCTCCATCTCCGAATCGCTCGTCAACGCCACGCGCGACTTCGTGCGCGACGGCGGGCTGCCGGCGATCTTCGTGCTGATGGCGCTCGGCTCCGCCTGTATCCCGATCCCCTCCGAGGTGGTCATGCTGTTCGCCGGCTTCGCCGTCGCCGATCCGGGCTCCAGCGGCGCGCACCACCACCTCACGATGACCGGCGTGGTACTCGCCGGCCTGCTCGGCACGCTCGTCGGCTCGTGGGTCGCCTACGCCGTCGGGCGCGGCGGGCGCCTGGAGCTGCTGGAACGCCATGGCCACCTCGTCCACATGGGCCCCACGCAGATCGAGCGCGCCGACCGCTGGTTCCAGCGCTACGGCCAGCCCGTCGTGCTCTTTGGGCGCCTCGTGCCGCTCGTGCGCGCCTTCGTCTCGCTGCCCGCCGGCATCGCGCGCATGCCGCTGGGGCGCTTCACGGTTCTGAGCACGATCGGCTCGATCCCCTGGGTGCTCGCGCTCGCGCTCGCCGGCCATGCGCTGGGCGGCGAATGGACGAACGTGCGCAAGGGCTTCGAGTACGTCGACTACGCGATCGTCGTGGCGCTCGTAGCGGGCATCGGCTACCTCGTCGTGCGCCGCCGCGCCTCGCGGCGCGCGACAGCCGACGTCGGCTAGGGCCTCGCGCCCGTTGCGCCTTCCCCTGCATCGCCCCTTGCGCCTTCCCCTGCATCGCCCCTTGCACCTTCCCCTGCGCCGCCCGTTGCACCTTCCCCTGCGCCATGCCCTGATCCTCGGCCTGCTGCACGGCCCGACCGAGCTGCTGCCCGTCTCCTCCTCCGCCCACACCGCGCTGCTGCCGCGCCTGCTCGGCTGGCCCTCGGCGGACCTCGACGGCGAGCTGGGCACGACCTTCGAGGTCGCGTTGCACGGCGGCGCGGCGCTCGGCCTGGCCTACGCGCTGCGCCACGACCTCGCCGACACGCTGCGCCACCTCGACCGCCGCCGACTCACGCTGCTCGCGCTCTCCGGCGCGCCGCCGGCGCTCGTCGGCTACGGCCTGAAACGGCGGCTCGCCGGCTCGCGCACGATCGCCTGCGGTCTGCTCGGCGGCGGCGCGGCGATGGCGCTCGCCGACCGCTTCGCGCCGCGCACGCGCCTCGCGCCCGACGCCACGCCGCGCGACGGCCTGCTGCTCGGCCTCGCGCAGGCGCTCGCGCTCTTCCCGGGCGTCTCGCGCAACGGCGCCGCGCTCACCGCCGCGCGCTCGCTCGGCTTCGCGCGCGAAGACGCCCAGGCGCTCTCCTGGCAGGTCGCGCTGCCGGTGATCTTCGGCGCCGTGCTGCTGAAGGGACGACGCCCGGCGGGGCAGCCGCTGCCCGCCGGTCTAGCCGCGCCATTCGCGGTCGGCGCCGGCGCCTCGCTGCTCTCGACGCTCGCCTGCGCGCCGCTGATCGCGCCCAGCCGCCGCGGTCGCGCGCTGCTGCCCTTCGCGCTCTACCGCGCCGCCCTCGCCGCGCTCGTGCTTGGCGCACGCCGCGCTCGCGGGACCGCGTGATCGGGTGCCGGCGTCCTCACAGGACTGCGCGATCGGGTGCCCGGCGCCTCGCAGAACCGCGTGATCGGTGCCCAGCGCGCTCACCGCGGCACGCGGCCCATCCCCTTCGAAAAAAAGGTGCTCCACCCCCGCTTCTAAGCTGAGTGGCACGTGAACGAAACGCTCCTCGGCACCCTTCTCGGCGGGCGCTACCGTCTCGACGCCCGCATCGGCCAAGGCGGCATGTCCACGGTCTACCGCGCCTTCGACACCGTCCTCGAACGCGAGGTCGCGATCAAGCTCATGCACCGCGACCGCGCCTCCGACGACGATCAGCTCGAGCGCTTCCGCCGCGAGGCGCGCGCCGTCGCGCAGCTCAGCCACCCGCACATCGTCACCGTCATCGACGCCGGCGAGGAGCCCAGCGAGGAGAACGGCGCGCGCGCGGCGCGCGGGACTCCCTACATCGTCTTCGAGCACGTCGCCGGCGAGACCCTGAAGTCGCTCATCCGCCGCGAGGGTCCGCTCGAGGTCACGCAGGCGCTCGCCTACGCCGTCGAGCTGGCGCGCGCGCTCGGCGCCGCGCACGAGCGCCACATCGTGCACCGCGACGTGAAGCCGCAGAACGTGCTCCTGACAGCCGACGGCTCGGCCAAGATCACGGACTTCGGCATCGCGCGCACGCTCACCGAGGAGGGCCTTACGCTCGACGGGCGCGTGCTCGGCACCACCGACTACGTATCTCCCGAGCAGGCCCTCGGGCAGTCCGTGACCGGGCAGTCCGACATCTACTCGCTCGGCATCCTCCTCTACGAGATGCTTGTCGGGCGCGTGCCCTTCACCGCCGACACGCCCGTCGCCGTCGCCATGCGCCACGTACGCGAGACCGTGCCCGACGTGCAGCGCCTGCGGCCCGACGTCTCCGCCGCCACCGCCGCCGTCGTCGACCGCGCCTGCGCGCAGGACCTCTCGCGCCGCTACCGCGACATCCCCGCCATGCTCGCCGACCTCGAGGAGGCGCTGGCGATCGAGGCCTCGCGCTCCGGGCAGGCCACCGGGGAGGTCACCTCGGTGCTGCGCACCCTTCCGCGCTCCGCCCGCCGGCGCCTGCCGTGGCGGATGCGCCACCCGGTGCGCTGGCTGCTGCTGTTCGCCGTCGTGGTGCTCGCGGTGCCGCTCGTGCTCGTGCTCGCCGCGCGCCAGACACACAGCGGCACCGGCCTCGCCCCCGGCGCCGTGGCGCACGCCGGGCTGATACCCGTCTCCCTCGCGCAGAACGCCGCGCACGACTACAACCCCTTCGGCACGGGCCCCGAAAACCCCAACCTCGACGCCTTCGCCGTCGACTCCGACCCCAACACGGCGTGGTCCACCGAGCACTACTACTCGGCCACCCTCAAGAAGGCCGGCGGCACCGGCGTCGGGCTGTATCTGGACGCCGCGCCAGGCGTCGCGGCGCGGCAAATCGAGCTGCAGACGCAGACGCCCGGCTTCGCCGTGCAGATCTACGTCGCCAATCACATCCAGCTCGGCCTGCCCTACGGAGATTCCACGCCGCTCTCCGCGCGCGGCTGGCTAGGGCCCGTCGGCGAAGACGCCTCGATTCACAACCACGATCACATCCCGCTCGATCTGCCTCCCGGGCGCTTTCGCTACTACCTCGTGTGGCTAACCACCCTGCCTCCCGGCCAGGAAACCGCCTCGATCTCGGAGATCTCGTTGTTCCGATGACTCTTTGAGAGAGCGGGGAACCGCCTCTCACGTCGCTGGGATGGGTGGGGATGACTCTTTTGATTGGGAGGGAACTGCCCCTCGCGTCGCCGGGATGCGGGTGAGGGCCCGGAGGCCGGATGGGGTGAGGCCGGATGAGGTGAGAGGCCGGAGACCGGAGACCGGATGAGACGAGAGGCGGGGGCCGGATGGAAGTGAGGGGCGGGGGGATATGTTCTATTTTAAAAGTTGTTTAGCAATAGTGATACTGGGGATTTTTGAGAGTTAATACAGATAGGCTCGGCGGGCCTCGTGGCGCTCGATGCCCAGTTGGCACAGACGCTCGACCAACTCAGCGTACGGGACGCCCGAGGCGTCCATCAGCTTTGCGTACACGCTCGTCGGCGTGAAGCCCGGCATCGTGTTCAACTCGTTCACCACCACCCGCTCGCCGTTCACGAAGAAGTCCACCCTCGCCAAGCCTTCGCAGCCGGTGCGCTCAAATGTCTCCACCGCCAGCTCCCGTACGCGGCGCCGCGCGCTCGCGGAGATGCGCGCGGGGATCACCAGCTCCATCCCGCCCTGCGTGTACTTCGCCTCGTAGTCGTACCACTCGCGCCCGCCCGGCAGCACGATCTCCCCGGGCTCCGAGGCCAGCGCCGGGGCCACGAGCGCGTCGCCGCCACTGCCGCCCAGCACTCCGCACTCGACCTCCAGCCCCGCGGCCATCGCCTCCACGATCGCCAGCTCGTCGTAGGCCAGCGCCTGCGTCAGCGCCTCGTCCAGTTGCGCGCCCTCGGTCACCTTCACGATGCCCACCGAGCTGCCCAGGTGCGCCGGCTTGACGAACACCGGCAGGCCCAGCGCCTCGAGGTCGCGCAGCACCTCCGCCGGCTCCGCGCGCCAGCGCTCCGCGCGCACGCCTCGATAGTCCACCTGCGGCACCCCCGCCGCCCTCATCAGCTCCTTGAACAACACCTTGTCCATGCACACCGCCGAAGCCGCCACGCCCGCGCCCACGTACGCCGCGTCCAGCGCCTCCAGGACGCCCTGCACCGCGCCGTCCTCGCCGAAGGGGCCGTGCAGCACCGGGAACACCACGTCCGCATCCAACAGCCCCTCGCCCGGCGCGACGCTCAGCCGCTCGCCCTCGCTGCGCCACACGCCCGCGCGATCTATCTCCACCCACACGACCTCATGGCCACCGTCCTGGAGACCCGCGCGCACCGCCTCGGCCGAGGCCAGCGAGACGTCGTGCTCGGAGCTGCGGCCCCCGGCCAGCACCGCCACCCTCATGGCACCGGCACAGCCGCATTGGCGGCGGTCGACGTCGTTGTGCTCGTCGTCGTCGTGCCCGCCGCCGGCTGCGTGCTAGTCGTCGTCGTGCCCGTCGTCGACTGTTCCAGCACACCCACGGCGATCGTCACCGTCGCGCCCTTGGCGGCCAACCGCCCGCCCGCCGGGCTCTGCTTCAGCACGACCCCCACCTTCGCCGCTTCGCTCACACCGCGCGACACCGATTTCGGGTTGAAGCCCGCGCGGCCCAGCGTGGCCGCGGCCTGCGTCTCGCTCTGCCCCACGACTTCCGGCACCGCCACTTCCCTCGGCGCCTGCGCCACCACCAGGTTCACCGTCTGGCCGGCCTTCAGCGACGTGCCCGCCACCGGCGACTGCGACACGACCGTGCCCGCCGCCTGGCCGGCCGGCGCCGCCTGCTGTGTGACCGTGCCCGGCTTCAAGCCCGCCGCCGTCAACGCCGCCTTCGCTTCCGCTTGCGTCTCTCCGGTCACTTCCGGAACGTCCACCTGCTGCGGGCCGCTCGAGACCACCACCACCACGCCGCTGCCCTTCTGCAGGTCCGTGCCTGCCGACGGGACCGTCGAGATCACGGTCCCGGCCGCCACCTCCGCGCTCGGTTGGCTCTGTGTCGTGGGCTGCAGACCGACGGCCTGGAGCTTCGCCACCGCCTGCGCGCTCATCAGCCCCACGACCTTCGGCATCCCCAGGCTTTCCGGACCGCTCGACACCGCGATGCTCACGCGGCTGCCCTTCTTCACGCTGCTGCCGGCGCGCGGCGTCTGGCCGAGCACGGTGCCCGCCGCCACCGCCGCGCTGGTCGACTGATCGACCGCCGCCGTCAGGCCGACCCGCTGCAGTCGCGCCACCGCCACCGCCTGGCTCTGGCCGGTCACGTTCGGCACCGTCACGCCGCCGCCGCCCAGCAGCAGCACCGCGGCGATACCCGCCGCCACGAGCGCCAGCGCAACGCCGCCCGCCACCCACCACCAGCGCCGGCGTCTGGCGGCGGCCTCCGGGTCCGGCTCGCCGTCCGCCTCGCCCGCAACCGGCAGCAGCAGCGGGCCGCTCGGCGGGTCGCTCCCCGGCGCACGAGCCGCCGCGCCAGCCAGCGCGCCCGCCGCGAGCGCGCCTGCACCCGCCCCGACCGCCAGCGGCAGCGGCGGCCGCGGGCTCACGGAACTCACACCGCTGCGCGACGCTTCCAGCGCGACGATGAATTCCGCCGCGTCCACGAAGCGCGCGTCAGGGCTCTTCGCCAATGCGCGCGCCACCACCGCATCCAGCGCCGCATTCACCGCGGGGTTCAGCAGGCTCGGTCGCGGCGGCTCCGCCGAGACCTGCTTGAGCGCGATCGTCACCGCCGTCTCGCCGTCGAACGGCACCCTGCCCGTCAGCAGCTCGTACAGCACGATCCCCACCGCATACAAATCCGAGGTCTCGCTCACCGTATGACCCTGCGCCTGCTCCGGCGAGAGGTACTGCGCCGTGCCCATGATCGAGCCCGTTAGCGTCATGTCCGAGGCGCCCGCGCGCGCGATCCCGAAGTCCGTCACCTTCGCCCGGCCCTCCTCGTCGAGGATCACGTTGTGCGGCTTCAAGTCGCGGTGGATGATCCCGCGCTTGTGCGCGAATCGCGCCGCGCGCAGGATCTGCACGACGATCTCGATCGCTTCTTCGGGCGCCAACTGGCCCTGCTCGCGCACCACCGCCTTCAGCGACTTCCCCGGCAGGTACTCCATCGCGATGTAATACGTGCCGTCCCACTCGCCCCTGTCGAACACCGCCACCACATTCGGGTGCGACAGCCCCGCTGCGCTGGAGGCCTCGCGGCGGAAGCGCTCAACGAACTCCTGGTCCTCCGCGAAGCGGTGCTGCAGCAACTTCACCGCCACCCGCCTGCCCAGTAGCCGGTCGCGCGCCAGATACACGTCCGCCATCCCCCCCGAGCCGATCCGCGAAAGGACCTCGTAGCGGTTGTCGATCACCGTGCCCGGCTCGATCATCGGCGTTCACCCATAGAGCAGCGCTTCCATAACCTGCCTCGCCACCGGCGCCGCGAACGCCGCACCCTGGCCGGGCACCTTTTCCAAGGTCACCGCGATCGCCACCCGCGGGTGTGTGGCCGGCGCGAAGGCGATGAACCAGACGTTGTTGATCGCCGTGCCCACCTGCGTCTCAGCCGTGCCCGTCTTGCCCGCCACCTGCACGCCCGGGATCTGCGCCTGCGTGCCCGTGCCTTCGTCGACCACCGCCTCCATCATCGACGTCACGGCGCTCGCCGTCGCGGGCTTCATCACGACCGACTGCACCCGCGGGGCGATGCTTTCCACGGTCCTGCCGTCCGGGTCCACGATCCGCGCCGTCATATGCGGCACCATCAGCCGCCCGCGATTGGCCACCGCCGCCGCGACCTCCGCCATCTGCAGCGGCACCACCTGCAGCTTGTCCTGTCCGATGCCCATTCTTCCCACGTCCACTCTTGGGCTCGTCGGCGCGAGCAGGTGTCCTCTGTAGTACTCGCCGCTGGCCGACATCTGTTCCGCGGGATAATCGAGCCGCGGCTTTCTGTCGAAGCCGAAGCGCGCCATGTAGCGCGCCATCGTCTGCTTGCCCAGGCTCTCAGCCACCTGCGCCCAGACCGTGTTCACCGACTTGGCCAGCGCCTCGGTCAGCGTTATCTGGCCCAGGTTCTCGCCGTTGTCGTTCTGCAGCGGCACGCCCGAGATCAGCACGCCGTCACGGCCGCTCACGGTCGAGTTGGGCGTGTAGCGGCCCGTGTCGATCGCCGCCGTCGCCGTCACCACCTTGAACGTCGACCCCGGCGCGTAGCCGTACTGGGTCACGCGATTGAGCAACGACTTCCGCGGCGGTTCAGCTTCCGTTTCGCGCCGCAGCCGCGCATAGCTCGCCTTCGAACGCAGCGCATTGAGGTCATAGCTCGGCGTCGAGGCCATCACCCTGACCGCACCCGTGCGCGGGTCCAGCGCCACCACCGCGCCGTTGTGCCCGCCAAGCGCCGTGATCGCCACCTTCTGAGCCTGCGGGTCGAGCGTAGTCACGACTTCGTCGCCCTGCCTGCGCTTGCCCTGCAGCTGATCGAGGATCGTCTGCAGTTCGCTGTTCGTTTCACCGCTCAGCGGGCCGTTGCGGAAGCGCTCGAGCCCCGCCTTCCCAAATTCGGTGTACGCGTAGCCGATCGCCTGCGCCCACTCTTCGCCCGCCGGATACGTGCGCCGATACGTGCCTTCCGCGCCGCGCACGCTGCGCGCCAGCACCGTGCCGTCCGCCGCCACGATCGGGCCGCGGTCGATGCGTTCCTGCTCGAGCAGCCCCCGCTTGTTCAAGCCATTGTCGCGCAGCAACGCCGCCTGGAAGATCGTCCAACGCGAGGTGAATCCCACCAGCAGCGCGAACAGCAGCACCACCAGCCCGTACAGACGGACGATCGGGCGGTTCATCCTTCGCTCAGCTCTCCCAGTTCGAGGCTTCGCAGCAGCCCTTCCGCATCGCTCTGCGAGCGCAGCGAGTGATCCAGCAGCGTGCGCCTGCGCGCCGGGCTCAACGTCGCCGCGCTCACGCCCGAGACGAACTGGCTGTTGTACAGCTTCACCCCGCCCGGCAGTTCGTAGGGCACGCCCTCGTACAGCGTCACCAGCCCGCGGCTGTTCGTGGCAAGGAAATACACCGACTGCTCCGCCATATACCCGCCCGCCAACACCACCGCCAGCACCGCCAGGAGCACCAGCGTCGCCCCCGCGCGCCGCCAGCGCCTGCCGGTGGCACGCGGCTGTTGCGAGGACGGCTCGGGGCGGCGAGGGACGCGTGGGGTCAGCGTCGTGCGCCAGTCCGTCTCATCCGGCTCGTCGCCGGCCGCGTCTGTCAGCGTCGTGCGCCGGTCGGTCTCGCTCAGCCCCTCGCCGGGCGCCGTCAACGTCGTGTGCCCGTCGGTCTCGCGCGGCTCTTCGCCGGCCGCGCCCGTCAGCGTCGCGTGCCGGTCCGTCTCGTTCAGCCCCTCGCCGGCTGCGCTCACCTCCTCCACGCGCAGCAGAATCACCGTGATGTTGTCTCTTCCCCCAGCCGCGTTCGCCTCGGCTATCAGCGCCTCGCCGGCGTCGCGCAGGCGCGGGTGCTCGCGCAGCACCTCCGCCAGCCTGGCCTCGTTCACCATCGTCGTGAGGCCGTCGCTGCACAGCAGATAGACGTCGCCGGCGCGCGCGCGGAAGGAGCGCGTGTCCACCTCCACCTCCTCCTCCGGGCCCAGCGCGCGCGTGATGATCGAGCGCTGTGGATGGTCGGCTGCTTCCTCGGGCGTCAGCCGGCCCTGACGGATCAGCTCGTCCACGAGCGAGTGGTCGTCGGTCAACCGCAACAGCTCCTCCGCGCGCCAGCAGTACGCGCGGCTGTCACCCACATGCGCGATCGCCACCTCCAGCTCACCCACATAGACGGCCGTCAGCGTCGTGCCCATGCCGGCGTGATCCGCGTCGCTCTGCGACAGCTCGTAGATGCGCGCGTTGGCCGCAAGCGCCCTCGCGGCCAGGCCCTCCTCCGGGCCCCCCGCGCGGATCTCCCCGGCGCTCCCCGGCGTTCCGGCTCCAGCTTCAGCTCCGGCCCCGTCTCCAGCCCCAGCCCCGTCTCCAGCCCCGGCCCCGGCCCCTGCGGAACCGAAGGACCCCGTGGCGATGCTCTCCTCGATCCTGCCCTCCTCGAAGCACTCCACCGCGATCCGCGACGCCACCTCGCCGGCCTGCGCGCCGCCCATACCGTCGGCGACCACGAACAGCGGTGGCCGCGCCAGCAGCGAGTCCTCGTTGATCCGCCGCTGACGGCCCGTATCGCTGACCGCATACTGCTCGGCAACCCGCAGCACCGTCAATCCACCTCGAAGGCAAATTCGCTGTCGCCGATGCGCACCCGGTCCTCGGGGTGCAGCGGCCTGGGGGTCTCCAGCAGCTCCTCGTTGAGGTAAGTGCCATTGGTCAACCCCATGTCCTCGATCACGATCGTACCCCCCTGCTCGAAGATGCGCGCGTGCTGCGACGACGCGAAGGGGTCCTCCAGGCGGATCTCCGCGCGCTCGCCGCGACCCAGCACGATCTCACCATCGAGGTCGTAGATCATCCCCGGGTCGTGCCCCGGCGCACGCTCCACCACCAGGCGCGGCGCGCGCTGCGTGAGATCCACCGGACCCAGCGTCGAGGCCGAATGCAGGCCGGTCGCGTCGGGCGCGCTCGCCGCGGCGTTAGACCCAAGGCCACCGCCCGCGCGCCCGCCCGCACGGCCGGACCCGAAGCCGCGCGCTTCGCCGCGTCCGCGCAGATCGCGCAGCGCGCTGCGCGACACCCACAGCAGGAACAGATACAGCACCGCCAGGAAACCAAACTTGAGCGCCACCGACACCGGCTGCAGGGTGGTCATCGAACCTCGAACACGATCTCGGTGGAGCCCAGCTCGATGCGATCCCCCAGCCGCAGCGCCTGCGTACCGCGCAGCGTGCGATCGTTGAGCCGCACGCCGTTGGTCGATCCCAGGTCCCTCACCGTCCAGCCCTCCGCGCTCGGACGGACCTCCGCGTGGCGGCGCGAGACGCCCGTGTCGTCGAGCACGACGTCGCACTCGCGGCTGCGGCCCAGCACGGCGCCCGGCGGCGGCACAAGTACACGCCTGCCCGCCACCACCAGCACCGCGCGCTCGGCGCGCCTCGCGCGCGCTTGGGCCACCGGCGCGCCGACGCGCTGCGAGCTGCTGTAGATCATCGTCTCGCCGTGCTCCTCCTCCCGCCCCGGCCGCTGCACCTCGGGCTCCGCCTGCCACTCCGAATGCTGCGCCTCGGGCTCCGCCTGGCGCGCGGGCCGCTGCGCCTCGGGCTCCTGGCGTTCCCGCGGCGGCTCCTCCGAGCGCTCCTGCGCCTGCCCCTCCGAGCGCTCCTGCGGCGCACCGGCCGCCACCTCGATGCCGAATACCCCCAGCGCCAGGCGCTCGTCGGTTTGGAAGACGATCCGCGGCGGCTCCGCCAGCATCAGGTTCTCACGGCGCGCGTGCTCCAGCAGATAGCCGCACAGCTCGCCGATCAGCTCCTCCTCGACCCGCTCGTACAGGTCCCGGTCCTCCGGCGAGAGCCACACCGTGTACTCGCTCGGCGCATACACGCGCGAGACCGACTGCGTGCGGTGCTCGTCCATCTCCCGCGCCAAGCGGCGCGCCAACTCCATCGGCCGCACCTCCGAGCGGAACAGGCGCCCGAACGTACCCTCTACGAGGTTGGCGAGCATAGTCTCTAGGTTCTTCAGAGGATTCATCGAAGCGCGCGAGGCGGACGAGTGCCGCCCCCCGCGAGTCATGCTAGTCAGACCGGGCCGCGCAGTGCGCGGGCGCCCACCGCCAGCGCGCCTGCAAGTATCGCCGCGAGCAGCGCTCCGCGCGGCGCGCCCTGCCCGGCCGCCAGCGGCAGACCGTGGTCCAGCAGCGGCTCTGCCGTCAGCAGCGCGGCCGTCCACGCCGTCGCCGCGACCACATCCAGGGCGGCGCTGCGACCGCGCACCAACCACGGCAGCAGCAGCGCCGCCACCGCCCACAGCACCGCGCCCAGCAGCACACCGCTGCTCAGCAGCGGCCCGAGCACGTGCTCCGCGGTACCCGTCAACGAGCCCTCCCAGGCCGCGCGGCCGCCATGCGACGAGACCCATCCGCTCGGCGCGCCGAGCCACAGGCGCCGGCCCAGCAGCGCCTCGGTCAGGCACAGCCACCAGTACCCGAGCGCGCCGAGGCCCACGCGGACACGCCAAGCCGCCGCCTGGCCCGCCACCGCCGGGAACATCCCCGCCAGACCGACTGCGCCGAGCGCCGGCGCCAACACCGCCGTCAGCGCCAGCGGCGACGTGCGCCGCGGGATCAGCAGCGGCGCCGCCGCGGCGAACGCCAGCAGCGCCACGCCGGGGTGGCCGAGCACCGCCTGCCAGACGACCGTCGCGGCGGTCGCCGCCATCCACACGGCGCGCGGTATACGCACATGGCGAGGTGACGGGCGCTCCTCTGGAGAATGCGCATCGCGAGGTGGTGACGGGCGCTCCTCTGGAGAATGCGCATCGCGAGGTGGTGACGGGCGCTCCTCTGGAGAGCGCACATGGCGAGGTGATGAAAAGCGCTCCTCGGGGAAAAGCTCCTCCGCGACCCTGGCAGCAGACACGACGACGGGAGCACGACTCGGCAGGCGCCTATGTGCCGGCTTGCCCGCCAGCGCCTCTACCGGCGTGTACGCCAGCGTCTCGCGCAGCTCCGGGAGCGAGCCGCGCCGGTTCGGCGCCGACGCCAGCGCCCCGTCGAGCGCACGCGTCAGCTCGCGCGGAAGATCGCGGCGGTAGCGCTCGAGCGGCGGCAGCACGCCACCGATCCGCCGCGCCGTGTCGGCCGGGTTGGCGCCGCGCACCGGGTTGACGCCACTCAGCGCCTCGTAGAGGACGAGCGCCAGCGAGTACAGGTCCGTCTGCGGACCCGCCTCGCGGCCCTCACACTGCTCGGGCGCCATGTAGGCGAGCGTGCCGAGCACATCGCCCGTACGCGTCAGCGCCTCCTCGCCGGCCAGCCGCGCGCCGCCGAAGTCCGTCAGCTTGGCCACCGCCACGCCCCGCTCGACCGGATCGTCCGGCACGAGGATGTTCTGCGGCTTGACATCGCGATGCACGACGCCGCGCGCATGGGCGTGCTCGAGCGCTCCCGCCAGCGCCGCCCCGATCGCCAGCACCTCCTCGTCGTACAGCTCCCCCGCGGCCAGCAGCGCCGCCAGCGTGTCGCCCTGCACCAGCTCCGATATCAGGTAGAACGCCTCCCCCTCCGCGCGCGCTTCGTACAGCGCCACGATCGCCGGGTGCGCCAGCCGCGCCGCCGCCTGCGCCTCGCGCTCCGCTCGCTCGGCCAGCGTGTCCGAGGAAGCGCCGTCGGGGTGCAGCCACACCCGCTTGACGGCCACCTCGCGCTGCAGCTGCTCGTCGTACGCGCTCCACACCACCCCGAACCCGCCCGCCCCCAGGCGCTCGCGCAGGCGGTAGCGGCCAAGCACCAACGTGTCGGCGCGCGCGTCTACGAGGGTGTCGAGCGAGTCCACCGGCCTTTTGACTTCGGCGTGCGCGCATCCCCTCCCTGCCCGAGCCAGCAGGAAAAGCCGCAGCGAGCGAGAACTTGCAGAATGGTCCGGTTCGTCGTCTCGGCGGACCTCCACGGAGGAGACCGGCAGTCATACTGGTGCCTGTTCTCCTCAATCCCTGCAAGGAGCCGGCTTTTTGTCGTTCTTCGAAGATGACGAGGACGAGGCCCCCGGTCCGTCGCCCAGCCAACCGCCACCGCGTACACGCGCGCGCAGCGGCACGCCTGCGCGCGCCGGCGTGCCGCTGCGCCCCAGCCCGCGCCGCCCCCAGCGCGGCGGCGGCGGGGGAGGAGTAGGTGGAGGAGGGCATTCCGGGGGTGGAGCGCATGCGCTCGACCATCACACGCTGCTCGTGCGCCGGCGCATCGCCGCCGGCGTCGGCGTCGTGCTGCTGATCGTCATCGCCCTGATCGTCAACGGCTGCCTGAAGAGCGGCAAGGAACAGTCGCTCAAGGACTATTCCCACAGCGTCGGTCAGCTCATGGGCGAATCCGACCAGCAGGTCTCCTCTCCGTTTTTCGCCGCGCTCGCCGGCGCCTCCGGGAAGACGCCGCTGCAGGTCAGCTCGCAGCTCAGCGAACTGCTCGACCGTGCCAACGAACAGACCGCGCGCGCGAAGGGCCTGAACGTGCCCGGCGAAATGAGCAGCGCGCAGCGCTATCTGCTGCTGGCGCTCGACCTGCGCTCCGAAGGGGTCAGCAAGATCGCCAACCTCGCGCGCACCGCGCTGGGCGGGCAGAACAAGCAGGCCTTCACCCAGATCGCCGGCAACATGGAGAACTTCCTCAGCTCCGACGTCGTGTACTCCCAGCGCGTCGCGCCGCTCATCCAGCAGACGCTCAGCGCCGGCGGCATCGACGAACAGACCGCCGCCACCAGCAACTTCCTGCCCAACCTCGGCTGGCTCGTCCCCGCGACCGTGCAGGCGCGGATGACAGGGCAGGGCGCCGCCGCCAGCAATGGCCCGATCGCGCCCGGCACCCACGGCCACGCCCTCACCGGCGTCAGCGTCGGCCCGACCACGCTGCAGCCCGCACCCGCCGTCAACCACGTCAGCGCCGGCGCCAACCCGACCTTCACCGTGATGGTCGAAAACAGCGGCACCAACGCCGAGACCAACGTCAAGGTCGAAGTCACCGTCACCAACGGCGGCACGCCGCACAAGGGCTTCCACGTCGTCAACAAGACCGAACCCGGCAGCACCGTGCCAGTCGACATCCCCGTCGAAGGCGTCGCCCGCAACGTCGCCTCGCGCGTCGTCGCCTACGTCCAGCCCGTGCCCGGCGAGAGCAACACCGAAAACAACAAGCAGACCTACGACGTCGTATTCGAATAGGCCATCGACGGCCGTCAGACGCGGTGGCGATGGGCCCCGCAGCGGTAGCAGTTGGTCTTGCGGCGGTGGCGGTGGATCCTGGGGTGGTAGCGGTGGGTCTTGCGGTGGTAGCGGTGGATCCTGGGGTGGTAGCGGCGGCCTTCGTACGGTAGGCGCGGGACCGGCAGGTAGGCTCTAGGTTGTGCCGATGGCCGCCGCCTCGCTGACCGACACCCAGGGGATCGTCGCGCTCGCCGCCGCTGCCGCCGCCGTCCTCGCGCTGATCGGCTGCGCCCTCGCGCTGATCGGTCTGCGCCGCCTGCGCGCCGCGCAGCGTGTCGTGCTGGGGAACGATCACGCGCGCGACCTCGTGGCCCACAGCGCCGACCTGCAGCAGGCCTTCACCGAGCTGCGCGACTACGTAGGCGACGCTGGCGAGCGGCTTGAGGAACGGCTGCTCGGCGTCGAACAGGCGCTGCAGAGCAGCATCGCCCACCGCTCGCTCGTGCGCTACGACGCCTACAACGAGCTTTCCGGGCAGCAGTCGATGTCGATCGCGCTGCTCGACGGCGCCCGCTCGGGGATCGTGCTCTCCTGCATCCACCACCGCGACCAGGCGCGCGTCTACGCCAAACAGATCCACGACGGCAGCAGCGAGCTTGAGCTTTCGCCCGAGGAGGCCGAGGCGATCCGCCTTGCGCTGGCGCCACCCACAGCCAACAATGCCCCCAAGCTCTCTCCCTGACGGCAACCCAGCTGGGGAGGTGGGCAGCGCCTCGATCCCTCAGGTCGGCTACCTCGGGCCGGCCGGCACCTTCAGCGAGCAGGCGCTGCTCTCCAGCGCGCTGCCCAACTCCGTCGAGCCCGTGGCCCTGCCCACGATCTACGACACCGTCACCGCCCTGCGCGAGCGCCGCGTCAACCTCGCGCTCGCGCCGATCGAGAACTCGCTCGACGGCTCCGTCACCGTCACACTCGACCTGCTCGCCGACGCGCAGGGAGGCCTGGAGATCGTGGGCGAGGCGCTGCTCGACGTCAGGCACTCCCTGATCGTCGCCGCCCCGCCTGAGGGCCCACCGGTCGAGCTGGCGGAGATCGACACCGTGCTCTCCCATCCGCAGGTGCCGGGCCAGTGCACGCGCTTCCTGCGCAGCCAGCTCTCCCGCGCACAGGTCCAGCCCGCCAGCTCCACCGCCGAGGCCGTGCGCATCGTGGCCAGCGCCGGGCACCGTCAGTGGGCAGCGCTCGGCACGCGCCTCGCCGCCGAGATCTACGGCGCAACGGTGCTGCGCGACGACGTACAGGATCGCCACGACAACGTAACGCGCTTCGTCTGGCTCGCGCGGGACCGTGAGACCTCCACAGCTCCCATCCAGGGCGCCACCGACCGTGGGTGGAAGACATCGCTCGTCTTCTGGGGCGCCGGCGCCGAGCGCCCCGGTTGGCTCGTGCGCTGCCTCGACGAGTTTGCCCGGCGCGCCATCAACCTCACGAAGATCGAGTCGCGCCCCGAGCGCGCGCGGCTTGGGCACTACATGTTCTTCACCGATCTCAGCGGCAGCCTCGACGATCCCAAGGTGGCCGACGCCGTTGCCGGCCTGCGCGCGCTCTGCCAGGAGGTGCGCGTGCTCGGCTCCTACCCGGCCGCCTGACGGCTCCTACCCGGCCGCCTGACGGCTCTTACCCAGCCGCCTGATCGGAATAACGAGAGGCCGGCTCGCGGCCTCGATCGGGAATGAGTAGGGGCCTGGCTCGCGACCCAGCGCCACCCGCGCCGGGAAATGGGGCGTGCTCCTCCCAAAATGGGGCGCGCTCGCCCCGCTACACTGCGCCTGCGATGGATGCCACCGTTCCACCAGCTTCAGTGGGGTCCGCGTCGCCTTCCGAGCACCGGCGGCGCGGGCGTGACAGCGGTCGGGTGCTCGTCCTCAACGCCACCTTCGAGCCGATCAACGTCTGCTCGCTGCGCCGCGCCGTCGTGCTCGTGCTCAAGGAGAAGGCCGAGCTGGTCGAGCGCGGCGGCTGGGAGCTGCACTCCGAGCGCTCCAGCATGTCACGACCCGTCGTCATCCGCCTCGTCAGCTACGTCCACATTCCCCGCGACGCCCACCGGCGCAAGATCACCCGCCGCGCCGTCTTCGCGCGCGACGGCTGGACCTGCCAGTACTGCGGCTCGCGCTCGAACCTCACCGTTGACCATGTAATCCCCCGCTCCAAGGGCGGCTCCTCCAGCTGGGAGAACATCGTCGCCTCCTGCGCCCCCTGCAACCGTCGCAAGGGCGATCGCCTGCCACGCCAGGCCGGCATGCACCCGCGCCACGCTCCGCGCACGCCGCGCGCGGAGATCTTCATCCACGTTGCCTCGCCCACCATTCCGGCGGCCTGGCGGCAGTATCTGCCTGCCGCGGCCTGACCGGCGGCGGTTCCGCGCCGCGCGCTCTACCGCGACAGCGCGGCCTACCGGCGGCGACCTCCCCGCGCGCGTGCTCATCGACAGCGCGGCCTACCGGCGGCGACCTCCCCGCGCGCGTGCTCATCGACAGCGCGGCCTACCGGCGGCGACCTCCCCGCGCGCGTGCTCATCGACAGCGCGGCCTACCGGCGGCGACCTCCCCGCGCGCGTGCTCATCGACAGCGCGGCCTACCGGCGGCGACCTCCCCGCGCGCGTGCTCATCGACAGCGCGGCCTACCGGCGGCGGTCTCTGCGCTGCGCGCCCTCACCGACAGCGCAGCAACCACGGCGGAGCCGAAGGCGGAGCCCCCTCCAAACAAGCACGAGGGGCACCGCTCGACGCACGGTGCCCCTCGCATCACTGCTCTGACTGGAAAGACCGAGACTCTCTTACGGCTGCCGGAGGGACCACTTCCGGCGATCGTCTCGGGGTGTCCCGGGTTGGATTCCGCCAAGCGGTCCAGCCTCCCGACCTAGCGGCCGGTCACCTCCAGGGTCCCGCAAAAACTGTCACCTAACGTTTGGACCACCTCCTTTCTCTGGTCTCGCCAGAGTAGCGGACGCGGCTGACGTTGGCCAACGGTTCTCTGTCAATCCTCGGGCGGCTCTTCGGCGGCGTCCTCAGCGGCCCCATCGACGGCTTCCCCGGCCGCAGCGCTGTCCCGCACGATGTCTCCCTCTGTCCCGTCCTCGGCCACCGGCGCCGCCGTCTCCTCATCGCCCTCCACGACCAACGCCACTGCGCTCACCACGTCCTCGTCCTTGAGGTTCATCACGCGCACGCCCTGCGACGCGCGGCCGTAGCGGTTGATGCCGCGCACGCCCGTGCGCTGCACCATGCCGCCGCTTGAGATGAACACCAGCTCCTCGTGCTCGCGCACCACCAGCGCACCAGCCAGCGCGCCCTTGCGGTCGGTCAGCGCGATCGTCTTCACGCCCTTCGCGCCGCGCTTGGTCTTGCGATACTCGCCCACGTTCGTGCGCTTGCCATAGCCGTTCTCCGTGATCACCAGCAGGTCCTGATCGTCGCGCGCCACGTCCATCGCCAGCACCGCATTGTCGGGCTGCGCCACGTTCATGCCGCGCACGCCCGCCGTGTCCCGGCCCATCGCGCGCGCGTCCGACTCGTGGAAGCGCACCGCATTGCCATCGCGCGAGACGATCAGGATGTCGTCGTCCCCACTCGTCCTGCGCGCCGCCACCAGCTCGTCGTCGTCGTTGATCTTGATCGCGATGATCCCGTCCGCCTTGATCGGCGTGTTGTAGGCCAGGAACTCCGTCTTCTTGACCATCCCCTTGCGCGTCGCGAAGATCAGGTACTTGCCCTCGCTGAAGTCCCGCGTCGAGAGCACCGACTGCACGCGCTCGCCCTCGCGCAGCGGCAGGATGTTCACCAGCGCCCGCCCCTTCGCCGTGCGCTGCGCCTCCGGCAGCTCGTAGACCTTCGAGCGGTAGATCTTGCCGCGGTTGGTGATGAACAGCAGGTAGTCGTGCGTCGAGCAGATGAACAGGTGCTCGATGAAGTCCCCGTCCTTCATGTCCATACCCGTGATCCCCCGCCCGCCGCGGTGCTGCTGGCGGTAGGTCGCCAGCGGCAGCGACTTGATGTAGCCCGTATGCGTGATCGTGATCACCATCTGCTGATCCGCGATCAGGTCCTCGATGTCGATCTCGTCCTCGCTGTGCGTGATCTCGCTGCGCCGCTCGCTGCCGAAGCGCTCGCGGATCTCCGCCAGCTCCTCCTTGATCACCGCCAGCACGCGGCCTTCGTCGCCCAGGATCGCCCGCAGCTCCGCGATCCGCTCGGTCACGTCCGCGTGCTCCTGCTTGATCCCATCCGCCTCCAGCGCCGTCAACTGCGACAGCCGCAGGTCGAGGATCGCCGTCGCCTGGACGTGGCTCAGCTCGAAGCGCTCTACCAGCTGCTCGCGCGCCGCGTCCCGGTCGCGTGAGGCCCTGATCAGTTCGATGATCGCGTCCAGGTGCTCCAACGCCGTCAGCAGGCCCTCGAGGATGTGCGCCCTGGCCTCCTTCTCCGACAGCTCGTGCTTCGTGCGCCGCACGATCACTTCGCGCTGGTGCGCCACGTAGTTGTGGATCACCGAGCGCAGGTTCAACGTGCGCGGCACGTTGTCCACCAGCGCCACCATGTTCACGCCGAACGTGCTCTGCATCGGCGTGTGCTTGTACAGCTTGTTCAACACCACCTTCGGGATCGCATCGCGCTTGAGCTCGATCACCAGCCGCATCCCGCGCTTGTCCGACTCGTCGCGCAGGTCGGAGATCTCCGGGATGCGCTTGTCGCGGACCAGATCCGCGATCTTCTCGATCAGATTGCCGGGGCCGCCCTTCTTGACCATGAACGGCAGCTCCGTGACGACGATCGCCTCCTTGCCCTGCTTCAGCGGCTCCACGTGCGCCCGCGCCTGCACGCGCACCTTGCCTCTGCCCGTCTCATACGCATCTCTGATCCCGGCCCTGCCGAGGATGATCCCGCCGGTCGGGAAGTCCGGGCCCTTGATGTGTGCCATCAGGCCCTCCACCTCGATGTCCGGGTCGTCGATGTACGCCGTTGTCGCGTCGATCACCTCGCGCAGGTTGTGCGGCGGGATGTTCGTCGCCATGCCCACCGCGATGCCTGAGGAGCCGTTCACCAGCAGGTTCGGGAAGCGCGCCGGCAGCACCAGCGGTTCGCGGCGGCTGCCGTCGTAGTTCGGCGCGAAGTCCACCGTGTCCATGTCCAGATCGCGCAGCATCTCCGTCGCGATGCGCGCAAGGCGGGCCTCGGTGTACCGCATCGCGGCTGCCGGATCGTCGTCCACCGAGCCGAAGTTGCCCTGCCCGTCGACCAGCTCGTTGCGCATCGAGAACTCCTGCGCCATGCGCACCAGCGTGTCGTAGATCGCCGAGTCGCCGTGCGGGTGATAGTTGCCCATCACCTCACCCACGATCTTGGCGCACTTGGCATAGGACCGCGTCGGCCCGAGGCCCAGCTCGTTCATCGCGTACAGCACGCGCCTGTGCACCGGCTTCAGACCGTCGCGCACGTCCGGCAGCGCGCGTCCCACGATCACCGACATCGCGTAGTCCAGGTACGCCGTGCGCATCTCCTCCTCGAGCGCGCGCGGTTCGATGTTGCCGCCACCGATCACATCAGCAGATGCCATGCCTCACCCCCCGATCATGTGGGGCGTCAGGGTCAAGCAGATCAAGGACGCAGGGAGCGTGGCGTGCTGGGCACGCGAGCGACTGAGGACGCCGAGATGCGCAGGCCATGACGTCACACATCGAGATTGACCACCGCTCTCGCGTTGTCCTCGATGAAGGCCCGCCGCGGCTCCACCTGATCGCCCATCAGCATCGAGAAGATGCGATCGGCGGCGGCGGCGTCCTCGAGCGTAACCTGCGCCAGCGTGCGCGTCTCCGGCGCCATCGTCGTTTCGCCCAGCTGCTCCGCGTTCATCTCGCCGAGGCCCTTGAAGCGCTGCAGCTTGACGCCCTTCTGCGCCACGCTCAACACCGCCTCGCGCAGCGCCTCGAAGGAGGGCGCGCTTTCGCGGGCGTCGCCGAGGCGCACCTCGAAGGCCGGCGTGCCCGCCAACTCGATCAGCTGCCTGTGCACCAACGCCAGCTGGCGGTACTCCTGGGAGTCGAACAGGCTGTGCTTGATGCGGTGTGTGCGCGCAAAGCCCGTGCGCGCCTCCGTGGCCTTCACGCGCAGCTCCAGCGGGTCCTGACCGACCAGTTCCGTGGCGTGCGTCTCGCCCTCCACGCCCGCGCGCTCCAGCAGCTCGACGGCCTTCTCCGTGCTCATCACCTGCTCGCCCAGCAGCGAGGACTCCTCCAGGAACTGCACCATCTCGTGCCCATGCGCCGCGCGCAGCGACGAGGCCCACCCTTCGTACTGCTTCAGCAGCCGCGTGAACCGCTGCCAGCGCGTGTCCGTCAGCTTGAACTGAGCGCCGTGGCGATCGAAGACCGTCAGTTTCTCCCACTTGTCCGACAGCAGTATCTCCTCCAGCTCCGAGTCCTTCTCGATGTAGCGCTCGCGCGAGCCCTGCTTGAGCTTGTATAGGGGCGGCTTGGCGATATAGACGTAGCCGGCCTTAATCAACTCTTCCATCTCGCGGAACAGCAGCGTCAGCACGAGCGTGCGGATGTGCGCACCGTCCACATCGGCGTCCGTCATCAGCACGACCTTGTGGTAGCGCGCGTTCTCGATATTGAACTCATCTCTGACGCCAGTGCCGATCGCCGTGATCAGCGCCTGGATCTCCGTGTTCTGCAAGACCTTGTCGATGCGCGACTTCTCGACATTCAGGATCTTCCCGCGCAGCGGCAGCACCGCCTGGGTGTTGCGATCGCGGCCCTGCTTCGCCGAACCGCCGGCCGAGTCGCCCTCGACGACGAACAGCTCCGCCAATGACGGGTCCTTCACGGAGCAGTCCGCCAGCTTGCCCGGCAGCGTCGAGTTCTCCAGCGCCGACTTGCGCCGCGTCAGGTCGCGTGCCTTGCGCGCCGCCTCGCGCGCGCGCTGCGCCTGCACCGACTTCATGATCACCGCGCGCGCCTCGCTCGGGTTCTCCTCCAGGAACTCCGACAGACCCGCGTTCACGATCGACTCCACGAAGCCCGCCATCCCCGGGTTGCCGAGCTTCGTCTTGGTCTGGCCCTCGAACTGCGGGTCGCGTAGCTTCACCGAGATCACCGCCGTCAGTCCCTCGCGCACGTCCTCGCCCGTGAGGTTGTCCTCCTTCTCCTTCAGCAGGCTGTGGTCGCGCGCGTACTTGTTCAACGTGCGCGTCAGCGCCGAGCGGAAGCCCGACATGTGGCTGCCGCCCTCGCGCGTATTGATGTTGTTGGCGAACGAATGGATCGACTCCTGATAGGACGAGTTCCACTGCATCGCCACCTCCGCCGCGCCCTCCTCGCTCTCGCCGGCGAAGAACACCACCTTGCGGTGCACCGTGTCCTTGTTCTCATTCAGGTAAGCCACGAAGTCCTCGATGCCGCCCTCGTACTGGAACTCCGCCGCGTGGCCCTCCGCGCGCTCGTCCACGATCGAGATCTTCAGGCCGCGCGTCAGGAAGGCCGTCTCGCGCAGACGCTCCTCCAGCGTGTGGAAGTCGAAGTCAAGGCTCTCGAAGATGTCCGCGTCGGGCAGAAACGTGATGGTCGTGCCCGTCGCCGCGCCTGCCGGAAGCTTCCCGCCCTTGCGCAACTCGCCCTGGGGCGCGCCGCGAGAGTACTCCTGGTCGAAGACATGGCCATCGCGGCGAATCTCCACGTGCAGCTGCTCCGAGAGCGCGTTCACGACCGACACGCCCACGCCGTGCAGGCCGCCGGAGACCTTATAGCCGCCGCCGTCGCCGAACTTGCCGCCCGAGTGCAGCACCGTGAGCACCACCTCCACCGCCGGCCGGCCCTCCTTCTCCATCATCGCCACCGGAATCCCGCGTCCGTCGTCGGTGACGGTCACCGTGTTGTCGGGGTGGATCGTCACCGCCACCTCGCTGCAGTAGCCCGCCAGGGCCTCGTTGACGGAGTTGTCCACGACCTCGTAGACCAGGTGATGCAGGCCCATTACCCCCGTGGAGCCGATGTACATCCCGGGTCGCTTGCGCACCGCCTCCAGGCCCTCCAGAACGGTGATGTCCTGCGCGTCGTAGCCATCCTCGACACCCGCCGAGGTATTGGCTACACCGGAGCGCTCGGACGCCGTGGATAGGACCGGCTCCACCGAATCGCCCGGACCCGTGGGGTCCACGAGATCGGGGTCCACTGGATCGCCGCTGGGGCGGCCGTCAGGGCTTTGGTCGTCTGTGGCCAATGATCCTCCGATGACGTGAGAACGCCCCGGATCCGGGTGCGAATACCGCGGTCCGGGGCGGGTGCGTTTGGATCCAAAACAATAGCACAGACAGGGGTTGGACCCGACCCCCACAAGGGGCGCAATCGCCTGCAAACAAGCCAAAAACGGGCCTCATTTCTCGGTCATCCGGTGCGGCAGCGAAGCTCGCGCAAAAGCTCCTCGCCGAGTGCCGCGTTGAGGCGTGCCAGCAGCTCGTCGCCCATCATCGTCAGCTCCTGCGCCCACACCGCCGCCGCGCAGCTCACGGTCAGGATGCCACCGCGCTCGGCGGTCGGCCGCGCGGCCTCCGCCACGGCTGGACCGACCGCCTGCTCCCACACTCTCTGAACGCGCCCCAGCGGCGTTGCGGGGGCGATCGCGGCGGTCAGGCCCTCCAGCGCGAAGGAGAAAGGGCGAGGCGCCGTTCGGCTCATGCGGCCACTCGGCTCATGCCGCCAGCGCCTCGCGCAAGACCGTACCCGGGGAGACCCGCAGCCGCACCGTGCGCGCGTCGCCTGCCGCAGGGACATGAGCGAGGTCTGTGGTGGCGATCACGCTCTGCCCGCCGCTCGACAGTTCGTCGGACAGCAGCTCGCGGCGGGTCCCATCCAGCTCGCTCATCACGTCGTCGAGCAGCATCAGCGGCGTTCGGCGACGCTCCTGCGCGAGCACCGCGCGCTCGGCCAGGAGCAGTGCGAGTAAGGCCAGACGCTGCTCGCCCTGCGAGCCGTAGCTGCGCAGCTCGCGCTGCTCGCGCAGGAAGACCAGCTCGTCG
Organism: uncultured Solirubrobacterales bacterium; assembly: GCA_963715515.1. Taxonomy (GTDB): domain Bacteria; phylum Actinomycetota; class Thermoleophilia; order Solirubrobacterales; family Solirubrobacteraceae; genus Palsa-744. Next base: position 1,406,472 of record OY970249.1, on the reverse strand, counting down.
CGGTGCGGGCCATGCGTTCCAAAGCCGCGCTGCAGCTCCCCGGCAAGGCGCTCGTGCAGCTCCGCAATGAACTCCTCCGCGTCGCCGGCGCGCGAACGGGGGCGATACTCGACCGCCGCGGCGCCCTCGAGGCCGAGCTGCGCGGCGCGCAGCGCGAAGGGCTCCGCGATATGCGCCACCGCGGCTGCGCGGTCGTCGCGCAGCGCGATCGCGTGCACCGCCAACTCCCGATCCCAGCTCGGCAGCGTCTCGCGCGAGGCACGCCCCGCGCGGATCGACGCAAGCAGCGCGTTGCGCTGTGCCAGCGCGCGCGAATAGGCGCGGCGGGTGGCCGCGCGCAGCGGCCACAACCCCGCCACCAGCATGTCCAGGTGCGCCCTGCGCAGCGCCGGTGCGCCTTTGACCAGCTCCAGGCGATCGGGCACGAAGACGCTCACCAGCGGCCGCGCCTGCACGTCGAGCAGTCGCTCGACGACGGCGCCGTCGGCGCGCATGTGCTTCACGGGGCGCCCGTCCTCGCCAGACTGCCCATAGCCGACGCTCAGCTCGTGCTGTTCCCCGCGCTCGTCCGCGGCCTGCACGACGACGCGCGTCGAGTCCTCACCGAAGCGCACCAGCTCGCGGTCGTTGCGCGCCCTCAGCGCATGGCCCGTGCAACCGAAGTACAGCGCCTCGAGCAGGTTTGACTTCCCGGCGCCGTTTGGCCCGTGAACGACCGTCAAACCCTCGCCCAGGCTCGCCTCCGCCCGCGCAAAACTGCGAAAGTCGCGGAGCTGGACGGTCAGGACCCTCATTCCTCAGGAACCAACCACGCCCACGTCTTACACGTTCAAACGAATTGGCATAATCAAATACACGAAGTCGGCGTTATCGGGCGACTCGATCAGACCGGGGCGCAGCGGGCTGATCAGCTTCATCACGAGCTCCGGCGATTCGACGCTCTCCAGGCCATCGCGCAGGAACTCCGGGTTGAAGCCGATGTCGAACGGCTCCCCGTGGAAGGGCGCCGGGATCGTCTCCTTGGCCTCGCCCACGTCGGGGGTCTGCGCCGACACCGTCAGCTCGCCCTCACTGAAGCTCAGACGCAGCGGCGCGTTCTTCTGCGCGAGCAGGCTGATCCGCCGCACGACCTCCGTCAGCTCCGGCGTCGCGAGGCGCAGCTCGTGCTCGACGGACTCCGGCAACAGCTGGCGATAGTTGGGGAACTGTCCGTCGAGCAGGCGCGAGGAGAGCGTAACGCCGTCCAGCTCGAAGACCGCCTGGTTCTGCCCGACGCTGACGGCGACCTCCGTGTTCTCGGTCTGCTGCGCGATGCGCACCAGCTCCTGCAGCGCGCGTGCCGGTACGTTGGCCTCCAACGTACCCTGCAACGGCGACTCCAGGTTGGTCTGCTTGACGCTCAGCCGGTAGGAGTCGGTCGCCACCATGCGCAGCTCCTTCTCGGCCGCCGACATCAGGATGCCGGTGAGGATCGGCCTCGTCTCGTCCTTCGAGGCAGAGCGCGCTACGCGTGAGATCGTCTGCACGAACGCCTCCGCCGGCAGCACAACGCGCGTGTCCGCGGCCGGCGTCGGCAGGGCCGGGAAGTCCTCGGCGCGAAGCGTGCGCAGATGGAAGGTCGCAGGCCCTGAGATCAGCTCGACATCCTGCTCGGAGGCCCGCAGCTCAAGGCTCGCTCGATCTGCCGGCAGGGCACGCGCCACGTCGAGCAGCAACCGTGCCGGCAGCACGACTTCGCCGGGGCGCTCAACCTCGGCGCTCAGCGGCACGCGCAGGCCCATATCCATATCTGTTGCCAGTAGTTCCGAGCCAGCCTCGGCGACGAGGATCTTGACGCCGGATAGAGCCTGTACGGCGCTGCGCGTCGAGGCGACACGCGTGACCGTCTGCAATTGAGCCAACAGCTCGGCTGAGGAAAGGGAGATCTTCACGGAGACACCTTGACGATTGGTTCTTGGGTAATAGCTGTAGGGGTTGTGGAGATGTGGATTGCTCGCTGGGAACTGGCGCTGGCGGTGCGTGCCTGTGGATTGGCTGTGCGCCGAACCGGAAAAGTGTTTCAGGTGCCTCGGTCAGGACCGTCGGTCACCGAGTGCGTCAAGCAGCTTATTCACAGCCGTACGACTGGCGTCATCTGAGGAGATGCGTTCGTCGGTACGCCGACAGGCGTGCATCACCGTCGTATGGTCACGGCCTCCGAAGTGCCGTCCAATTGCCGGCAGCGACTCCGATGTCAGCTCCCGCGCGAGGTACATAGCCACCTGGCGAGGCCAGGCGACGCGCGCGGCGCGACTGCTAGACAGAAGCTCCTCGGCGGAGATGCCGAACTGCTCGCACGCCGCCAGTTGGATGTCGGCCAGCGAGCGCGCCGGGCGTGCCGCGAGGGGATAGAGCCCGTCAAGCACCTCGCACGCCAGCTCACGCGTAAGCGCTCTTCCCGTCAGCGAGCTGAAGGCGACGATGCGGATCAGCGCGCCTTCGAGCGCGCGCACGTTGACGGTCACGCGTTCGGCGATGACATCGAGGGCACGATGGTCAGCTAGCTCGATGCTGTCGTGCTGAGCGCGCTTGCGCAGGATCGCAAGGCGCGTGTTGAGGTCCGGCGGCTTCACGTCGGCGACGAGCCCGGCCTCGAAGCGCTCGCGCAGGCGGTCCTCGAGGGCTTGCAGGTCCTGCGGCGGTCGGTCGGATGTGAGCACCACCTGACTGCCGACTTCGTGCAGCCAGTTGAAGGTATGAAAGAACTCTTCCTCGGTCTTGGCCTTGCGCTCCAAGAACTGCACGTCGTCGATCAGCAGCACGTCAACGTGCCGGTAGCGCGCCTTGAAGTCGTCGAGGCCCCCACCGCTCAGCGCCAGCAGGAACTCGTTTGTGAAGGACTCGCCCGTGCTGAAGCGCAGAACCAACTCGGGGCTGTGGCTGGCCAGCAGCGCGGCGATCGAGCGCAGCAGGTGCGTTTTGCCGACGCCTGGCGGGCCGCAGATGAACAGCGGGTTGTAGGCCTGCGCTGGCATCTCGGCGACGGTCAGCGCCGCGGCATGGGCCAGCCGGTTGCAGTCGCCGATGACGAACTGCTCGAAGGTGAGCTTCGGATTGCCCATCAGCTCCGGCTCGGCGCTGAGCGCCGGTGCGCCGCCGGCTGCCTGCCGCCGGGATTGCGCTGGAACTCGCTCGCCCTGTGCCCTGTGCCCTCCGGGCGTGGCGCCGGAGATCCTGCCGCCGGAACGACCGGCGCCCTGACTGCCGGCCTGCGCCACGTCGACGATGACGTCGGGACCCAGAACGGCGGCCGCGCAGGCCTGCAGGAGCCTGCCGAAGCGTTCGCGCACCCACCCGCAGGCATCTGCCGGCGCCTCGAGCAGCAGACGGTCCTCAGCCAGCTCGCGCGCGCGCAGCGGCTCAAGCCAGATGCGGTATGTGGGCTCGTTCAACCGCGCTGGCAAGCTCGGCTTGCACGCGGGACCATATGTGCTCCAGCTCGGCGCTCACGGCAGCGTTGACTCGCTCCTCCCAGGAGAAAGTAGATACGACTATTGACTGAGGATGATTCCCCCCGCCACCCGCGGGGTCCGGCGCAGCGAATATACCCAAAGCCGATTCGCATCCGTGCTGCGGGTGCCCGCATTTGGCGGGAAAAATCCCTGTTGCTCGACGCGGGTATACTTGGGGTCCGAAACTATGAAGCGCACCTACCAGCCCAAGAAGCGCAAGCGCGCCCGCACGCACGGGTTTCGTGCCCGTATGCAGACGCGTGCGGGGCGGCTCACACTGAAGCGCCGCCGCGACAAAGGCCGCAAGCGCCTGTCCGTTTGACGGCGGCACGATGAAGCCGCGAGCACCTCGACGCGGCCGTCTTTCGCGTAGCGCCGAGTTCGAGCGCGTCTACCGGCAGGGACGCTCTTCGGCCAACCGCCACCTTGTGCTCTATGCCTTCCCCAACCCGGCCGTAGAGAGGCCGCGCCTGGGGCTGTCTGTCTCACGCAAGGTGGGCGGTGCGGTCGATCGCAACCGCGTCAAACGCCTTTTGCGCGAAGCATTCGGACAGGCCGAAGAGGGTCTGCAGGGCGGCCACGATCTGGTCGTCGTGGCGCGGCCTGAGGTGCGCGAGCTGGCCGAGCGCGAGGGACTGGCGGGCGTCGACGCCGCGCTGGCGGAGCTTCTTGAGAAGGCCGGTCTGCGCACGAGCGCCACCGGCGCCGATGGCAAGGCGGGCTATCTGCCGCTGCGGCCCGCCTCGCCGGCGGAGGACGGCTGATGGGACGGCCCGGCACCGGCACTCTCTTTGGGGCCGCCCACTCTGAGGCCTCCCATTCTGAGACCTTCCGCTCGGGGTCCGCGCGCCTGAGGCGGGGAATCCGCGCGGCGGCCAGCGCCCCGATCGTCTTCTATCAGCGGGCGATCTCGCCGGGCCTTCCACGCCGGTGCAAGTACGAGCCGACCTGCTCGCGCTATGCGGTGCGGGCGATCGGGGAGTACGGCATACTGAAGGGCCTGGTGCTCGCAGCCTGGCGCCTACTCAGGTGCAACCCGTGGAGCCGCGGCGGGTACGATCCGGTGGAGGCCCAGGGAGTATTCAGGACCCGTCCGCGGCAGCCATCTGATTTGCCAACCGACAGTCCAGCGCGCGCCCGCCGCTGAGACGAGCCAGCCAACCGTAGGATCGAGACCCGCCCGATGCCCGTCTTCGCCAACATCATCCAGGAAGCCTTCTCGCCCCTGATATCGGTTTTCGAAGCGGTCCTGGTCTTCATCCACGACCACATCGTGGGCTCAAGCTGGGGCCTGGCGATCGTCGGCCTGACGATTGTCGTGCGCGCCGTGATGCTGCCGGCGACCTTCAGCCAGTTCCGCTCGATGCGCAACATGCAGTTGCACGCCCCGCAGATGAAGGCGATCAAGGAAAAGTACAAGGACGACAAGCAGCGCCAGCAGGAGGAGACGATGAAGTACATGCGCGAGATGGGCGTCAACCCACTCGCCTCCTGCCTGCCGTTGGCGCTGCAGTTCCCGGTGTTCATCTCGCTCTTCTACATGCTGCGGACGGACCTCAAGAAGCACATCTGCGGTCCTGAGATGGTCTCCCACTACAACGCGCTTCCGCTCCACCAGCGCATTCTCTATGACCCCCACGTGCTCCACGTGGCCAGCGTGGCCCGTCTGCCGGCGAAGTTCGTCGAAACGACCGCCTGCCAGACGGTCTCGGCCGGGTCCGGCAAGTTCCTGTTCGTGCCCGACGTCACAGCGAAGGCCACCGGCATCGTGCTGGTGGTGCTGATCGTGCTCAACCTGTCGTCTCAGATCGTCTCGACGCTGCTGATGAGTTCCAGCGCCGAGCCCAGCCAGCGCCTGATGGTGCTCGTGCTGCCGCTGCTCTTCGTGGTCATCCTCTACAGATACCCGGCTGGTCTGCTCATCTACTGGATCACCACCAACACATGGACGATTGTCCAGGGTTACTTCGTACGGCGCAGCATCGGACCGCCCCCGCCTGCACCGGGCAAGGGCGCCGGTCCGCCAGATACCGAGGTCTCGGCTAATGGGAAGCCACGTGCTCCCAAGGGAGAACCTGCGCTGGTGGGCGCCGCCGCTGGCGTGGGCAGCGCGCCGCCGCCACCGCCGCGCAAGAAGAAGAAGCGTTCGGGCCGTCGACGATGAGCGGGGGCCGGGCATGAACGATGTGCTTGGAGAGGACTTCTCAGCCGAGAACGATCCGTTGGAGCTGCTGGGTGAGCTGCTCGAGGAGATCGTCGACTGCCTGGGTCTCGACGCCGACGTGAACGTCGAGGAATCCGAGGGAGGGCTGACCGGGTCTGTGGAGGGCGACGATGTTGGTCTGCTCATCGGCCGGCGCGGCCAGACGATTGATGCCGTGCAGCACCTCGCGCAGAGGATCGTGTTCCGCGGCGCCCCGCCCTCCGCGCGTGTTGTAATCGACGCCGATGGCTATCGCGAGCGCCGCGCAAGGCAGTTGCGCGAGGAGGCCGACGGAGCCGCCGAGGAAGCGCTGCGCGACGGCGGTCCGGTGGAGCTGGACCCGATGCCGGCCTCCGAGCGGCGCGTGGTGCACGAGCATCTGCGCGATCGCGGGGATGTGGGCACGCACAGCGAGGGCGACGAGCCCGAGCGGTACCTGGTCGTGTCGCCGCTCGACGCCTGAGCCGCGCGTCGTGTGTTTCACGTGAAACGCGAGGGGCAGGCTGTGTGCACCGCTGAGTGCGGGCGGGGCCTGTGTTTCACGTGAAACACAGGGGGTCTGGCTGCGCGCACCGGTGGATGCGGACGTGCGGGTGTTTCACGTGAAACAAAGCGCGATGGCTGCGCTGGCGGATAGGTATGGGCTGACGACGCGTCAGCAGGCCCAATTTGCGGCGATCCTCGAGGAGCTGGCGGGCAATGAGCTGGCGCCGACCGCCGTACGAGATCCGGAGGTGGCCATCGAGGTCCATCTGGCCGATTCGCTGGTTGCGCTTGAGCTGGAGGCGGTTCTCTTGGCGGGAACGATCGCGGACCTGGGCGCCGGCGCCGGCTTTCCCGGATTGGCGTTGGCGGTGGCACTGCCGCAGAGCGACGTCGTTCTGGTGGAGAGTCAGGGGCGCAAGTGCGCGTTCATGGAGCGCCTGGTCGCCTCGGTTGGTGTGGGGAACGCCCGCGTGGAGTGCGCCCGTGCGGAGGAGTGGCATGAGAGGGTGGGGGCCAACGACGTTGTTGTGGCGCGCGCTCTGGCGGCGCAGCCGGTCGTGCTGGAGTACGCGGCGCCGCTGCTGCGGATGGGCGGGACGCTCGTGGATTGGCGCGGGCGACGCGACGCGACCGAGGAGGCCGCCGCGGCGATCGCGGCCGAGGAGCTGGGGCTGCGTCTGGTCGAGATCCGCCGGGTCGAGCCCTACGAGCGGGTGCGCGACCACCATCTGCACGTCTACGTCAAGCAGCTTCCGACGCCCTCGAGGTTTCCTCGTCGGGCGGGAATCGCCCGCAAACGCCCGCTCGGGGCTTGACCGCGCCGCGCGCCGACCGCGATCGGCGCTAGCTTGCCGTCGGTGGGCACGGTCTACGCGGTAGTCAACCAGAAGGGCGGTGTCGGCAAGACGACGACGGCCGTCAACTTGGCGGCCTGCATCGCCGAGGCCGGCTACACGACGCTCCTGGTCGATGTCGATCCGCAAGCCAACGCGACCGTGGGATTGGGGATCGAGCGCACACGCTCGCCGGGTCTGTACGAGGTGCTGACGGGGGAGAGCACGGCCGAGGAGGCGCTGGCGCAGACGACGGTTGCGGATCTGCTGATGCTGCCCGCGGGCGCTGGGTTGGCGGGGGCCAACGTGGAGCTGCCGCGCCTGGAGGGCTTCGAGCGCCATCTGCGCGAAAGCCTCGCGCCGATCCGCGAGCGCTTCGAGTACATCCTACTGGACTGCCCCCCTTCGCTGGGGCCGCTGACGGTGAGCGCGCTGGTGGCTGCCGACCGGGTGATCGTGCCGGTGCAGACCGAGTACTTCGCGCTGGAGGGCCTTGCCGGCCTGCTGGAGACGCTGGAGATGGTGCGGCGCGAGCTGAACCCGCGACTGACGGTGGCAGGGATGCTGCTGACGATGCACGACGGTCGCACACGGCTGGGACGCGACGTCGAGCGCGAGGTGCGCGAGCACTTCCCGGAGCTGGTGTTCGACACCGTGATCCCCCGCAACGTGCGCGTCGGCGAGGCGCCCAGCTACGGCTTGCCGGTGACCCATCACGACCCCCACAGCGCCGGAGCTGAGGCGTACTTCGAGCTGGCCAAGGAGATGGTGGCGCGGTGAGCGCGGCAAAACGGGGGATGGGACGGGGCCTGGAGGCGATCCTGTCCGTGTCGAGCGAGGGCCAGGCGCGCGCGAGCGAGGAGCTGCGCGAGGTCCCGGTCGAGCTGATCTCCCCCAATCCCCGACAGCCGCGGCGGCGCTTTGACGAGGACGCGCTCAACGCGCTCGCGGGGTCGCTGGGGGAGCGGGGCGTGTTGCAGCCGGTGCTGCTGCGGCCAAAGCCGGGGGGCACCTACGAGCTGATTGCCGGCGAGCGCCGTTGGCGCGCCGCGCAGCTCGCGGGCCTGGAGACGATCCCGGCGCTCGTGCGCCCGCGCGACGACGCGCTGGCGCTGGAGCTGGCGTTGATCGAGAACATGGCGCGCGAGGACCTGAATCCGGTCGAGGAGGCCAAGGCGGTCACGGCGCTCGTGGAGGAGCTGGGGCTCACGCGTGAGCAGGTGGGGCTGCGAGTGGGGCGCAGCCGCGTGGCGGTCTCCAACTTGCTGCGCCTGCTCGATCTGCCCGACGAGGCGCTTGAGCTGATCGAGAGCGGGCGGCTCAGCGAGGGGCACGGGCGGGCTCTGCTCTTAGCCAAGGACCACGGGGTCCGCCGCGTGCTGGCGCGCACGGCCGCGGGGGAGGGGTGGTCGGTGCGCGTCGTGGAAGAGCGCGCGCGGCGCGCGAACGGGGAGGAGGCGTCCGGGGGGCGTCGAGGGTCCGGGGGAGACGGGGGAGACGCCGGCGCGCGCGCGGGGTCTGGAGGGCGCCGTAGCAGCGGCGCGATACACCCCGATCAGGAGGCCGCGGCTACGGAGATCGCCGAGGCGCTGTCGCGCGCGTTGGGGGCAGAGATCGGGGTGCACCCGGCGCCCGGCGGGGGCTATCGGGCTGAGTTGCTGTTTGGCTCGCGCGAGGAGGCGCTTGAGCTGGCTCGACGTGTGCGCGGGCAGGGGGGCGGGCGCTAGCGTCGGCCGCCAGCGGCCGACGCTCACTCGGCCTCGCGCCGCTCGGCCTCGCGCAGAAGCTCCGACGCCTTTATGCCGATTCCGTCCGCGAGCTGCCAGAGCGCGCGTAGGCTGATGTTGCGCTCCCCTCGCTCCGTGTCGCCGACGTAGTTAGTCGTCAGGCCGCAGAGGTCAGCGAGGGCTTCCTGCGTAAGGCCCCGCTCATTGCGCAGTGCGCGTACGGCATCGCCGACGGCGCGGTGTCTTGGGCTGAGCGAGCGCATCAACACCCGGCAGCGCCCGCCTGGAAGACAGGCTGCTCTGGGCTCATCGGAGAAGATGCAACGATCGTGCCGCCAACTAGCTTTACGTCCCATTCTGCCACGACGGGCTGGTATACAAAGACCGCTCCCTGTGGATTTCCTTGCGCGTCAGTCGGCGCTTCGGGTTTGTTTGTCGTCAAGGAATAACCGCCTGCAACGTACCAAGGCCCGCCTTCGGGAAGATAGTTACCAAACCAGTTGAAATGACTGCTGCCGTTCGCACAGAACGACGCCGCGCTGCCGGGCAGCGAAGGCACTGATTGGGGGATTACGATTACGCTCCCACTCAGGGCGGAGCGCAGCAAAGCCGCCGATTTTCTTCCGGCGGGACTGTAGGTGCCCGTAGGTTCATCGTTAAAGAACCAGTGTCCCCGGCGCTTGATCCAGTGAGATATCCCCATTGAGTCCAGTTGAACCGCAGTTGCGCCCCGAACAGCCTTTTCGATCGTATAGCAATAAATATCTTCTGCAAGTTGAATTGTCGCGTGCTTGCCCTTGACGCGGACGATGGCGCTCTTAATAAATGTCTTGAGTTCTGTGGCAGTGCCACATTTGGGTGAGCCCTCGATAAGATTTTCCTTTTGAGCCTCCGAAAAGGCTTCTTCACAGGTTGTGGACGGAAGGTAATGGTCCTGACCGCGCGTCATCTCTATGAGAGAGATTCGCCCCTGAGCGGTTGCCAGAGAACAGGTAGCCGGCCTGCGCGCCGACCTTAGCGAGGAAAACGTTTTCCCAAAGGCACTGCGGAGCTGCGAGATTGAATTGGCGTCAGCCAGAGTTGGCGATAGCAGCAGCAACAGCGCGAGCGCGACAACCACGGCGCTCAACCGGCAGACAAGCGTGCGCAACGAGAACTGCACGATGGACCCCCCAATGCCGAGAGCAAATACCACCCTCATAGTCGGGGTGGCTGCGGGACATTAGCAGATGATCACCCTGATAGTTGGGTCAGCAGATGTCGAGCCCGCCGGGCGCTTCCCACGGCGCGCCGCGACAGCCAGGTCCGGTCGCGGCGCGTCAATATCTGCGGGTGGCGAGCGATAACATGCTGGCTGCGATGCAGACGCTTCAATCCTAGGTGTGCCCTAAACGTGCCCCGCAGGGGACTCGGTTTGGTCATGCCTGGCAAAAAGAGCGGATTTGCAGGGCAAAGGGCGATTAGCTCAGTTGGTTAGAGCGCTTCTCTGATAAGGAAGAGGTCCCTGGTTCGAATCCAGGATCGCCCATCGCTTGAATCTGGCTTGCTATGCGGTTTACGCCCTTGTGCGCGTTTCTGCTTGGTGGCTCTCGACGGTACACAAAGGCAATGTCGGCTGACCCTGGCTTAGCATTCCGCTGTGACCTGCGATGCGTGCTTTGAGCGCCTCGACGACGTGTGCGGTCGTGCGATCGTGGCCGAGGCGGGCGAGGAGCAGATAGCGGGTCTGTCGCTCAACGAGCGTCGCGATCGCCGACTTGTTTTCGGCACCGATCAACAGGTCTCCCTCCCAGTGGCCAGGCACGCGCCGCTCATCGGCCTCGGCCGGGCGTTCAGCGATCGAGACCATCTCCCGGATGCCACCGGACGCGCCGGTCCGGCCGCGGGAGCGGCGCGTCGAGCGACCCGTCCTCAGGTTCGCGGTCAGCTGCCGGCGCAGCTCGCCGCGCGACTGGACATACAGCGAACGGTAAATCGTCTCGTGACTGATCCGCATCCCCTCATCCTCAGGATGATCGAGCTTCAGTCTGAACGAGATCTGCTGCGGCGACCAGCATCGCTCTAGCCCCTCCTGGACCGCCGCCACCAAGCGCGGGCAGCCCGCGAGCTTCGTCGGCTTTGGCCGTCGCGCGAGCCGCCGCGCCGCGCGATCGGCCTGCAGCGGCCGATAATGCCGGCGCTCTCCGCACCTACGGATCTCGCGGCCCACCGTTGAACGATGCCGCCCGAGCGCCCTCGCGATCTCGCTGTCGCTCTCTCCCCGACAGACCCCAACAAAAATTCGCTCCCGCTCCTCAAAGGACAACCGATGCGGCGAACAAACCACCCGCCGACGCATGAGCACCACTCAGTTCTGAATGCGACACGCGGACGTGTGCGGCACCCCGAACTCTGCCATCACGTCCCGGACCCGCACACCAGCACGAAACCGCGCCTCAATCGCCGCGCGCTCCGTCGGCGTCAACAACCGATAACGCCCACGCCTTCCCCTTCTCTTGGCCATCTTCTCCTCCGATCACGCAACACGAAAAAACGATCGTGTTGCGCCGACCGGATGAATTCACCGCCTCCTCGTCTCGATCGCACTTGTCCCCTCCGCTCTCTACGCAGCGGCTCTACGAGGAGCAGCAGGTGTCGGCAAGGCTTCGAGCAAGGTTCGAGGTAGGCGCGTGCTGGCTTCCCAGATCTCGATGGCGACAAGCGTACGGGTCGTACGGTCGTAGTCGCGTAGACCGCCAAGGACGCGCTCGCTGACGACATCATCCGACTCGCCGGTCGGGAGCCAGGCGATGTCCGCCTCAGGATCGTAGTAGGCGTACATAGTTATACAAGGGAATGTTACCGTCATTCGAGAAGTTACCCTGTTTTAGGGGCTAGCTCACCCGCCACGCTGACACGATGCGTGCTGTTGCCTCTTGGTCTCTGGCGGGATGGTCGTATACGGCTTCAAAAGGGACCCCATGGGCGATGATGCCCTCGATGAGCCAGTCGGCATGTCCGTCGTTGGCCTGCCGGCTGCGGTGTCCGTCGCGGATCGCCTGCTCGACATCAGATCGCGTCAGATGTCGTTCGTCAAGCCGAAGCAAGGCGTGATCGGTCCAGACGAAACGCTCGATACACACCGCCTGAGAGTCTACGCACACTGACGCGGATCGCTCACCCAAACCCCGGCTCGGCGCGCCCGATCTGCTTTGGTATAGCAACGTGCGGAGTGTCCTGACCCTCCCTGCCTCTCCTCGCGCTAAGTGGGCCGTCGCCGCGGTCTGGCTGCTGCTGGCGCTGATCGCCGGCTCCTTCGCCGGCAAGTTTCAGAGTGCGCAGCGCAATGACCCCTCCTCCTACCTGCCGGGCAGCGCGGAGTCCTCGAAGGCGCTGGCGCAGTCCAAGAAGATCTCCGGCGGAGACGAGATCACGGAAACGATCGTCGTCTACCACCGCGGTGGTGGCCTGCACGCAGGCGACCTCGCCGCGATCGAAGCGGACCGCCGAGAACTGAATGCTCGGCTTCCCGCGAGCACCGTGCCCTCCCAGCCGCCGCTGCGCTCGCGCGACGGCAGCGCGGCGCTGCTGGACTTCGGCCTGCGTCTGCACGGCGACACGAAGGCGCTCAACGACCAGGTTGGGTTGGTGCGGCGTATCGCGCATTCCGGGCCGCCGGGTCTGGAGGCGAAGGTGACGGGGCCGGGCGGCATCTCCTACGACGGCGGGAAGGTCTTCGCGAGCATCAATGGCACGCTGCTGCTCACGACTGTCGGGCTCGTCTTCGTGCTGCTCATACTGATCTATCGCAGTCCGATATTCTGGATCATTCCGCTGCTTGCGGTAGGCTTCGCGGAGACGGTCTCCGAGGGTCTGGGCTACGCCCTCACGCAGGCCGGCGTAACGGTCAACGGCCAGTCCGCGGGCGTGCTCACGGTGCTCGTCTTCGGCGCCGGCACCGACTATGCGCTGCTGCTCGTCTCGCGCTACCGCGAGGAACTGCGCCGCCACGAGGATCGCCACGTGGCCATGCGCGAAGCGCTGCAGCGCGCCGGCCCGGTGATCTTCGCGAGTTCCTGCACGGTCATCATGGCGCTGCTGTGTCTGCTCGTTGCCGAGGTCAACGGCACGCACGGCCTCGGTCCGATCGGGGCGATGGGCGTGGCGCTGGCGATGATCAGCGCGCTCACGCTGCTGCCGGCGCTGCTCGTGATCGCCGGCCGGCGCGCCTTCTGGCCCTTCATCCCGCGCTACGGCAGCGTGGGCTCGGATGCCGAACACGGTCTCTGGCGGCGCGTGGCCGACTACGTCGATCGCCGTCACCGTCTGATCGCGCCGGTGGCGGTTACGGGGCTGGTCGTGCTCTGCCTGGGGCTGTTCGACTTCGACACGAACCTCACCAATGGCAACGAATTCCGCGGCGAGGTCGAGTCTCAGCAGGGCCAGACGCTGCTCGCCGAGCACTACCCCGCCGGGGCGAGCGCGCCCGTGCAGGTGATCGTGCCCGAACTCAACCGCGTTGCCGCGGTGCGCGCGGCTGTCGCCGCGGCGCCCGGCGTCGTGCGCGGCCCGCAGGCGCTCGGTCCTACGCAGAGCCGCGGGCAGCTCTCGCAGTTCACGGCTGTACTCGAAGCGAACCCCTCCAGCCAGCGCGCCTACTCGCTGATTCCGGGCATCCGCGCCGCGGGCAAGGCTGCCGGCGGACCGAAGGTGCTCGTCGGCGGCACGACCGCGCAGGAAGTCGATCTGCGCAGCGACAGCAGCCGCGACAACAAGGTGATCGTGCCGCTGGTGCTCTTCGTCGTCTTCGTGATCCTCGCGCTGCTGCTGCGCGCGCTGCTCGCGCCGGCGCTGCTGATCGTGAGCGTCGTCTTCTCCTTCGCCGCCGCGCTGGGCTTCGGCTCGTTCATGTTCAAGGAGGTCTTCGGCTATCCCGGCGAGTCGCCGTCGCTGATGCTCTTCGCCTTCATCTTCCTCGTGGCGCTCGGCGTCGACTACACGATCTTCCTGATGGCGCGCGTACGCGAGGAGACGATCCAAGTCGGCACGCGCGAAGGCGTCGTGCGCGGCCTGGCGGTCACCGGCGCCGTCATCACGTCAGCCGGGATCGTGCTCGCCGGCACCTTCGGCGCGCTGGCCTCGCTACCGCTCGTCAGCTTCACCGAGATCGGCTTCACGATCGCCTTCGGCGTGCTGCTCGACACATTCCTCGTACGCACCGCCCTCGTCCCGGCCGTCGTGATCGAGCTGGATCGCCGCGTCTGGTGGCCCTCGGCCCTGTCGCGCCTGCGCGGCGGTGTCGGGGTGAGATCTGGGGCGGACGTGCCAGTGAGCGGCGTCCGGCCTGGAGCAGACGTACGCTGAGCGGCGTCCAGTCTGGAGCGGCCGTACGGTGAGCAGCGTCCATCTGGGCTAAGGCCGGACGGGGGAACTGCCGATGAAGGGGTCGTGGCATATCTCTCCCGCCTGTCCGCCGCGCGCGGCTCACGTCGCAGCTGGATCGCCGCTCTCGCCGTCGCGGCCGTCGTCGCGCTGCTGTCGAGCGCATCCGCGCAGGCCATCGTGACCTCGGTCCCCACCGAAACCGGCACTGCCATCGTCGGTCTGCAGCCGCGTAACGGCACGACGCTCTATACCGAAGATGAGACGCCGGCGACTTTCTCCAACGAAGAAGGCAATCCTGTCGTACATACCAGCAATGTCTACGCGGTCTACTGGGACCCGGACGACGAGTATCACGGCGATTGGCAGAACCTGATCGACGAATTCCTATATAACTTTGGGATAGAAAGCGGCGCTTTTGGCAACGTACTGACGGTCGCCGAGCAATACACCGACAAAGCCAACGAAGGAGCTGGCCATGCCATGACCTTCCGCGGCGCCTTTACCGACACGGAACCTTACCCCGCGCTCGGTGATTGCAGCGATCCAAGCCCACTTGTGGAAGGCGATGCGATCACCTGTCTGACCGATGCCCAGATACAAGCGCAGCTCGAGCACTTCATCACTACTCACTCCCTCGAAAAGGGGATGAGCACGATTTTCTACATCCTCACCCCTCCCGGCGTTACGGTCTGTCTGGATGCCGGTGGCCCAGGCGGACACTGCTCGGACAGTCTGCCGGCCCCCTCCGTGAGCTACAACCACAGCTTTTGCAGTTACCACTCCGACATCAGCCCCACCAACCCCGTTACGGGCGATGCAAATACAATTCTGTACGGGGTGGTTCCCTGGATCGCGGGTGGGCTGGCCGACCTGCACCTTGCCCAGGCCAATCGTACAACTGCATACGATTGCGACGACGGGGGCTTCGATCCGACAAGCCACCCCGAAGCCGAGGAACAGGAGCACAAGCACCCAAAGAGTGAAGCAGAAAAGGAAGAACTCAAAAAGAAGTCACCCGCGGAACAGAAGGCAGCCGAAGAAGCCGAAAGCCGTGAAGGCCCTCATCAGCAGGAGCCCAACCAGCCCACCAACCTTGGCGCGGATGGCACATATGACAGGGGCCTGGCCGATCTGATCATCAATCAGATAGCCGTTGAGGAGCTGAACACGGTCACCGACCCGTTGTTGGACGGGTGGCAGGACTCCAAGCACAACGAGGACACGGACGAGTGCCGCAACTTCTTTGGTCCAGTTATCGGGGGCAGCTCCACAGCCAATGAAAAGACCGACGCAGGCAATCTGTTCAATCAGCAGTTTGGCAACGGAACTTATTACCTCAACAACACCTTCAATCTCGCCGCACTGAAGCTGCCCTATCCCGGAGTGCCTTGCCTCCATGGCATTCGCTTGATCCCACAGTTCACGGCCCCCGACCCAGTAAATACGGGTGACTTGGTGGGTTTTGATGGCATGGAGTCCGACATAAGTCTTGATGGTGGCACCAAGTTCTCCTCGAGCGGTGTCGAAGGGCCTAATTATTCACTTTATACTTGGAACTTCGGCGACGGCACTCCCACGGTCACGGGCTACGCGCCGGGAGGTCCCAGCCTGAACTCACCTTCCCCTTTCACCTGCACCTCACCATGGTTTGAACCATGTGCCGCGAGCACCTTCCACTCCTACCAGTACGGTGGCACGTACGAAGTCACGTTGACGGTCACCGATGTTGCTGGTAACACGGCCAGTGTCACACACGACATCACCGTCGTCGGCCAGTCCCCGCCCGCTCCGCCTGCGCCGCCGGCGCCGCCGGCCCCCGCATCAAGCGGCTCCGCAGGCGGCTCCGCAGGCGCCTCTAACCAGTCCGGCTCCGGTGGCGGTGCACATGGCTCCTCCGCGATTCCCGGCCCGGTCGCCGAGGCCGTGGCTGGCAGCCGCTCGCTCAGCCAGGCGCTGCATCACGGTCTGCTCGTCAACTACTCGGTCAACGAGCAGGTGGCCGGCAGCTTCGAAGTCCTGCTCGAAACCAGCACGGCCCATCGCCTCGGCATTACGGGCAACGCGGCGGTCGGGCTGCCCGCTGGCTCTCCCGCGTCGCTGATCGTCGGACGCGCGCTGCTCGTCACCACCAAGGGCGGGCACTCCGCTGTGCGCATCAAGCTCTCCAAGCGCGCCGCCGCGCGACTGCGGCGTGTGCGCAAGGTGAAACTGATGCTGCGCCTCGTCGTGCGCAACGCCGCAGCGCAGAACCCGCAGAGCACGACGGTGCTGAGCACCGTGCTGCTGCACCGCTAGAGCACAGCTGATATGGCGTCGTGTTTGTCAAGTGGGTGTGGTTGATCGCGTCGGCTTGGGGGCCGTCGGAGGGGGTTGTGGTCGGTGGGCCGGGACGCCGGGCTCGGTGTCGGCGTTGCCAGTCTGATGATGCGGGGGTTGGTTACCCCAGGGCCCGGTTTCGTGCTGCCGGCTTGCGCTGTCTAGGAGCGAGCGTGCCGCCCGTGGGTGGTGCTCATAGCTGATTCGCGCGTGCCGGCCGCTGATGGCCCGGCGCCCCGGCCCACCGGCCGGAGGATGTCGCCAGGGGTTAGTCGGCGGTGGCGGCGGCCCAGAGGAAGCAGACGAGCTCACGGGCGCACGCCACGACGGTGACGTTGTGTGGCTTGCCGCGGGCCCGCATCGTGCGGTTGACGCGGTAGAGGCGCTGCTGCGCGCGGTTTGAGATCGCGAGGATGTGCTCGGGCTGCCCGGCTTGGCGATTGGCCAGCGTCGCACCGAGGCGGGGCAGGCGACTGTAGTGCCAGGCAGACTCGACCAGGAGGCGGCGGGCGAGCGCCGACCCGGTCTTGGTGATCGCGCCTTGGTGTGAGGATTCGCCGGACTGGTTTAGCGATGGTGTCAGTCCCAGCCATGCCGAGAGCGCAGGCGCCCTCGCAAAGCGCTCCCAGTCCGCGCCGAGCTCAAGATGCAACGAGAACGCGGTCAACGTGTCGATGCCCCTGAAACTCCGCAGCCGCGCGACAGTCGGCCACCACCGCTCATCGCTCGCCAGCTCAGAGAGCCGCAGCGCGATCGCCGCTTTGCGAGAGGTGAGCCCGTCAACGGCAGCAATCAGATCAGCGAACACCATGCTGCTTGCCGGCTCATCGAACTGCTGGGCAGACATCCACCTGCGGTGCTCCGCCGTCCAGGTCTTTGGCTTCGGGTAGACCATCCCATGACGCAGCAGCATCTTCGACACACGATGGCGAGCATTCATCAGATCCCGTCGGCAAGCGTCATGAGCGCGCGTCATCTCTCGTGCGGCCTCGACTGCGAGCGGGGGAACGACGACCCGCGTCAACGACCCAGCCAGCAACAACCGCGCGAGCAACTCGGCGTCTTTGCGATCAGTCTTGACCCGATCTGACGGACCACGCGGTGTCTTGCCCGGCGCGATCACCTGCATTCCGACCCCCGCCGCCGTCGCCGCGCGATACAGCCCGAAGCCCGTCGGGCCCGCCTCATAACACGCCCTGACCGGGCCAGGCAACTCCAGCAGCCACGCCACCGCAGCCTCGTACCCCGGACCGAATCGCATCCGCGTCAGCTCGCCCGTCATCGTGTCGATAGCCGCAGCATGCGTCGAACGGGCATGGACATCAAGCCCAACCCACGTCATCGTTCCCGGCATGGCCGGACCTCCTCATCTCATGGGGTCAGCCGGAGCCTTCTCTCCGGCCAGACAAACCCCCGCGAGGAGTGTCCGGCCATCACCTCCGACAGTCAACCCACCCGGGCGACCACGCCATAGGGTCTAGGGCGCAGACGCGGCTAGAGCGTAGTACGCAGCTAGGGCGCGCGCGGGGGCTATAGAGCGCCAGAGGGGGTCTATAGCCCCGGCCAGTGGCGCACGACGTAGCCGCTGTTGTCGGTGCCGCCCACCTGCCAGCGCGAGGCGTAGACGCCGCTGCGCCCGGCGGTGTCGTAGAGCATGCCGTCGACATACATGTAGGTGTGCCCGGCGTTGGCGTACACCGTGATCCACTTGCCCGGCCCCGGCGCGCCCCAACTCTCGAGCGTGCCCGAGGTCTCCGGGGCCGACAGCAGGCCGCCGGCGGCCAGCGCGTAGCTGACCGAGCCCGAGCAGTCATACGCGTTATCGACGAACGACGCGTGCCCGCCGCCGAAGACATAGGGGAAGTCGGCGATCGCGTTGGCGCCGGCGATCACACGGGCCACCACCGCCGGGATCCCGGGCGGCGGCGCGATCGTGCCGTTGCCGCCGATCGACTCCCCGCCGGCGACCGGCGTGAATGTCTGCTTGCGCGCCGCGCGTTCCACGGCCTGCATCTGGTCAAGCTCCTTGCGCACTTCCGCGTCCGAGGGCGCGCCTGGCGCCACGGCGGCTTCGGCCGCGACGTTCGGCGTGGCAGCCGCTTTATGGCGCGTCGAGGGCGGCGCCGGGAAACTCCTGGAGGCTTCGGGGTCGGGGACCTCGGTCGCCGCGATATCCCGGCGCGTCGCCGTGCTCCCCGCTGCTGCGCCCGCGGGCTGTCCGGCGGTGGCGGCGCCGCTGGGGGTCGTGCCTGTGACGGCCTTGGTCGGGGTGGGATGCGTCGCCGTTGCCCCGCCGCCGGTCTTTGCCCCGCCAGGGCTGCCCTTGGCGGGTGCCCGCTTTGCCGTCGTGCCGCCGGGCGTCGTACCGCGCGGCGTCGCGGTGACGGCGAGGGCGTGGTGGCTGGATGCCTGCGCGTGGGCGGCCGCGTGGTGTGAGCCGGAGCCGCCGCCAAAGACGAGGATCGCGATCAGCACGAGCGCGCAGACACCGCCGGCTGCGCCGCCGGCCAGCGCGTACTGCGACAGACTGCGCTGTGAGCCTGTCGCCGTCGTCGTGTCTCCCCGAGGACTCACAGCCGCACAGGGTAGTCGGATCGGGGGCGGCTTCGCGACGGTTGCGCTCAAGCGGCGGCTCGGTTTGGCGAACTGATCGACCTGTGCTAACCACTGGGCGCCTTGCTGATCGACGGAACACGCCTTGCAGCCGACGCCGAACTGACCGCAGACGTCGCCGTCGTCGGTGCGGGTCCGGCTGGGATCGTGCTGGCGCTGGAGCTTGCCGCCGCCGGGCACGGCGTGGTCGTGATGGAGAGCGGCGGAGCTTCGTTCGACGCCGACGCGCAGCGGCTGGGGGACGCCATCGGCGACGATCCGGCGCATGCGCCGATGTCCGAAGCCACCCGTCGGCAGATCGGTGGCGCGTCGAACATCTGGGGCGGTCGCTGCGTGCCGTTCGATCCGATCGACTTCGAGCCCCGTGAGATCGCGGCGCAGGCGCGCTGGCCGCTGAGCTACGAGGAGATCGAGCGCTACTACGCGCGCGCCTGCGAGTGGTGCGTGTGCGGCACGGCTGCCTTCGACGCGCGCGAGCTGCCGGGCCTTGCGCGGCGTTCGCTGATCCCCGGCTGGCCGCAGCCGGCGGGCGAGGTGCGCGCGACGACGCTGGAGCGCTGGTCGCTGCCGACCAACTTCCGCGGCCGGTACCTGGCGGCGCTGGAGGCCTCGCCGCTGGTCAGGCTCGCCACGGGGCTCACCTGCACCGAGATCGTGCTGCGCGCGGACGGCGCCAAAGTCAGCCGTCTGACCGGGCAAACGCTGTCGGGCAACTGCGTGACGGTTCGCGCCAAGCGCTACGTACTCGCCGCCGGCGGTCTCGAAGCGACGCGGCTGCTGTTCGCGTCCAATCGCAGGCACGCCGATGGGATCGGCAACCACAGCGGGCACCTCGGCCGCTGGTACATGGCCCACATCGAGGCGCGCATCGCGCGCGTGCACTTCGCGACGCCGGCGAGCGAGACGATCTATGGCTACGAGCGCGACGGCGACGGCGTGTATGTGCGACGGCGTTTCACGTTCGCGCCGGAGTTCCAGCTCGAACACGAGCTGCCCAACGCCGCGATGTGGCTGGAAAACCCCGAGATCGGCGACCCGGCGCATGGCAGCGGCGCGCTGTCGCTGGTCTACCTGATGCTGGTCTCGCCGCTCGGGCGCTATGTCGTCTCCGAGGGCATCCGCAAACACCAGCTCGGCGCCGCGAGGCGCAAAAAGCGCGCGCACGCGGCAAATGTCGCGCGCAACGTCGGCTCGACCGCCAGGTTCGCGCTAGCGCTCGGCTACGGACGTTTCCTGCAGCGCGGCCGCAAGGTGCCGGGCTTCTTCGTGCGCAGCGCCGCCAACGTGTATCCGCTGCTCTACCAGAGCGAGCACTTGCCCAACCGCGCAAGCCACGTCGCGCTGGCCCCCGAGCGCGACGCGCTCGGGGTGCCGAGGCTGCGCACGCGCATGCACATCGACCGGGCCGACATCGACGCGGTGCTCCGCGCGCACAGGCACTTCGACGAATACCTGCGCCGCCACGCGCTGGGGCATCTGGAGTACATCGTCGAGGACTTCGAGGACGTCGACGCGGCCATCCGCGGTCGCCTCTTCTGCGGCTGCCATCAGTCCGGCACCACGCGCATGTCGGCGCGGCCCGAGGACGGCGTGCTCGACCGCGATCTCGCGGTACACGGATTCGAGGACCTGTTCGTGGCGAGCAGTTCGGCCTTCCCGACCTCCAGCCAGGCGAACTCGACGTTCACGATCGTGGCCTTTGCGGTGCGCCTGGCCGATCACCTGCAGCGCGGCCTCCGTGGGGCCGTCTCGCTACGCTAGGCGCATGAGCGACGAGGCCACCGCCGTGGACTTGCACCGGCCGAGCCCACCGCCGTCGGTGCAGCTGCGCGCGCACACGCGGCTGCTGCACGGCATGCGCCGGCCCGCGAACTGGCTGCAACTCGTGCGCTTTGGGCTCGTCGGTGGCACGGGCTTCGTCGTCAACCTCGCCGTCTACGCGCTCTGCGTGCGCGCGCTCGGAATCGACTACCACGCCTCGGCGGTGCTCGCGTGGCTGGTGGCGGTGCTCAACAACTTTTTCCTCAATCGCCACTGGACCTTCGACGCCGCCGACGGGCAGGCACGTTCGCAGGGCGCGCGCTTCTTCCTCGTCAGCCTCGTGGCCTTCGGCTTCAGCTTCGTGCTGCTCGTGCTGCTCGTGGAGGTCGGCGGCATCGGCAAGGTGCCAGCGCAGGCGCTGGCCGTGGCGGCCTCGATGCCGCTGAACTTCATCGGCAACAAGCTCTGGAGCTTCCGCGAGGCGGCACGCAGGCGTTGAGCGCAAGACCGCCCGCTGGGGAGTGCCGGGTGGGACCTCGACGGCATAGCCGCTGAGCCCGCGGTCGAGGCAGTGTAGGCACCTATACTTTGGGCCCCACCCTCCCGGAGGATGCGAGTGCAGGAGATGGTCATTTACGGTGTCAGCTTCGACATGGTCGGCAAGCAGCCGATCGTGCTTCTGAAGACGGTCGACGGCAACCGTTTCCTGCCGATCTGGATCGGGCACCCCGAGGCGGCGTCGATCTTGATGAAGCTCCAGGGCGCCTCGACGCCCCGGCCGATGACGCACGACCTCCTCTACGACATGCTCGGCGAGCTGGAGGCCAAGTGCACGCAGGTGTCGGTCACGGAGCTGCGCGAGAACACGTTCTTTGCCTCGATCACGCTCAGCATGAATGGACGCGAGCTTGAGATCGACTCCCGGCCCAGCGACGCGATCGCGCTGGCCGTGCGCTGCGGCGCGCCGATCTACGCCGCCGAGGAGGTCATCAACGAGTCGGCGATCGAGTTCGAGCACAACATCGAGGAGTCCGAGGACGTCGTGGAGAAGTTCAAGGAGTTCCTTGACGAGGTCTCACCGGAGGACTTCGCCGCGGGCGACTCCTGAGGGACCCACAGCACCACCGGATTCCAGAGGGACCCACCACCGCGGGCGACGCCGGTGGTGCTCGGCAGTAAACGCCTCAGCGCGTAGTCGAGCTGGCGAGGATCGTGGCGACCAGCGTGTCGAAGTCGATCCCCGCTGCGTCGGCGGCCTGCGGCAGCAGGCTTGTCTCGGTGAGGCCGGGGATGACGTTGGTCTCGAGCACCGTCAGCTCGCCGCTGTGCTCGTCGAGCATCAGGTTGACGCGCGCGACGCCGTGGCATCCGAGCAGCCGGTAGACGGCCAGCGCGAGCGCCTGTGCGCTAGCGGTCACAGCGGCGGGCAGCTCGGCGGGGCAGACGAAGGTGGTCATGCCGATCTCATAGCGCGACTGGTAGTCGTAGAAGTCCTCCTCGCGCGGGATCGCCTCGACCACCGGCAGCGCCACCGGCTCGGAGCGCGCGCCGCCGCCGGGCGCCCCGGCGTCGAGCACCGACACGGCGAGGTCGCGCCCCTTGACGTAGCGCTCCAGCAGGACCTTCTTGTCGTAGGAGAGCGCTCCGACGATGGCGCCCGGAAGATCGGCGTTGGATTGGGCGAACTTGACGCCCAGCGCGGAGCCCTGGCTGGCGGGCTTGACGACCATCGGGAACCCGAGCTGGCGCCCGATGCGCGGCAGCGCGGCGGTGGCGCCCAGCTCCTTGATGGCGCGCTCCTGGAGCGCGTGGAAGTCGGGCGTGGGAATGCCTGCCTCGCCCATCAGGTGCTTGGCGAGCGCCTTGTCGGTGCAACGCCGGCAGGCCGCCGGGCCGGAGCCGGTGTAGGGGACGCCGATCGCCTCCAGCAGCTCCTGCACGGTGCCGTTCTCGCCGTCGCGGCCGTGCAGCGCGACGAACACGGCGTCCGGTTCGGCTTGCAGCAGCCGCGCGACCAACTCCGAATCGACGTCGATGGCCAGCGCCTCGTGTCCGAGCCGTCGCAGCGCATCCTGCACCTGCGCGCCCGAGCGCAGCGAGACGGCCCGCTCGAGCGAGCGCCCGCCCTTCAGGACGGCGATCTTCATCGTCCCTTGGCGCGGCGGCGCGGAAGCTCTACGACGTCGGCCAGCGGCGCCGGCTTGGGCGCGGCCAGCGGCGTTCTCGCCGGCTTGGGAACCGCTGCTGCCGGGCGGCGCGCGGGCGCTGAGGCGGGGGAGGGCGCGGCGGCGGGGGAGCCGGTGAGCGTCCCATAGAGCTTCACGCGCTCGCCCACGACCTCGCCGATGCGGCGGATGCCCTCGCGGATGTTCGCCCCGGGCACGCCGGCGAAGTTGAGGCGCATAGAGGAGGCGCCGCGCTGGCCGTCCATGTAGGCGGCGCGTCCGGGCACGAACGCCACGCCCTCGCTGCGCGCGAGCAGGTCGGTGGTGTCTACGTCGCCGTGGAGCGTTGCCCAGATGAAGAGACCGCCCTGCGGCGTGGTCCAGTGAGCCTGCTCGCCGAAGTGCTCGGCGAGCGCCGCGAGCATGGTGTCGCGGCGGCTGCGATAGAGATCCTTGAGCTGCTCCAGATAGACGCGCCAGTCGCGCTCCTCGAAGTAGGCGGCGACGAACAGCTGCGTGACCGGCGAGGAGCACAGATCGGCGCCCTGCTTACCGAGGTTGAGCTTTTCGAGCACCGGGCGCGGCGCGACGGCCCAGCCGAGACGCAGGCCGGGGGACAGGATCTTCGAGAAGGTGCCCAGATAGATGACGAAGTCCGCCGCGCCGCCCCGCCCGGCGCTGGCGGCGTCGAGCGAATAGAGCGTCGGCAGCGGCTCGCCCTCGTAGCGCAGCAGGCCGTAGGGGTTGTCCTCGAGCACGAGCAGTTCGCGCTCGCGCGCCACCTGCACGAGGCGGCGGCGGCGCGCAAGCGACATCGTGACGCCGCCGGGGTTGTGGAAGTTGGGGATCGTGTAGATGAACTTCGGCCGGCGGCCTTCGGCGCCCAGGCGGTCGAGCACATCCTCGAGCTGCTCGATCGGCAGGCCTTCGCCGTCCATCTCGATCTGCACGACGTCGGCCTGGTAGGCGCTGAAGGTGGGCACCGCACCGGGGTAGGTGGGGGCCTCCGCCACGATCACGTCGCCGGGGTCGATGAGCGTCTTGCAGACCAGGTCGATCACCTGCTGGCCGCCGGTGGTGACGATCATGTCCTCGGGCTCCACGATGGTGCCCTCGGCGGACATGACCTCGACGATGCAGTCCATCGTCACGCGCATCCCCTCGGTGGGGCCGTACTGCAGCGCGCGCGCCGTCGAGTGCGCGGCGACGTGGGCCATCAGCTGCGCGTAGACCTCGGGTGGAAACGTCGAGGTGTCGGGCAGCCCCCCCGCGAGCGAGATCACGTCGGGGCGTTCGGTGAGGGCCATCATCTCGCGCATCGCCGAGGAGCGCATGCCGCTTGTGCGTGCGGCGAACAGCCGCTCGTAGCGCGCCAGCTCCTGCGCGGCCGGGCGCGCCGCGCGGCGCGCGGGGCGCGGTTTGTCCTCAGATGCCATGACGCAAGAACTCGGATGCCATGACGCAAGAGAGTAGCCGGGTGCAGAGCGTGTGCGCGCGCGAGATAGGCTCCGTGCAGCCATGAACAACCTCGTCTTCTACATCGGCCTCGGCCTCGGCCTGGCGCTGGCAGCCGGAGTGCGCCCCTTCCTGCCGGCGCTGCTGGCGGGCGCGCTGGGCTCGGCGGGCGCGCTCGGCGTGGGCTTCTCCCACGGCAACTTCGCCTTTCTGCAGGAAGACTGGTGGCTGCTCGCCGTGACTGTCGCGCTGGTCGCGGCCTACCTGTTGCAGCTGCGCCTGGGCGTGGAAAGCTTTGAGGGAGGCCCCTTCGGGGCCGTGGTTGCCGGTTTGGGCGTGGGAGTGGGCGCGGTGTTGTTCGGCGGCACGCTCGCACAGCACGGTGATGCTGCCTGGCCGGGCCTCGTCGGCGGGGCA
The DNA here is from genome assembly GCA_963715515.1 of uncultured Solirubrobacterales bacterium. Lineage (GTDB taxonomy): Bacteria > Actinomycetota > Thermoleophilia > Solirubrobacterales > Solirubrobacteraceae > Palsa-744. The sequence goes on along the minus strand of OY970249.1, from coordinate 1,381,641 downwards.
CTGGCGGCGTGGCTCGCCCAGACGGCTGTGCGGCCGCTGCTCGCCCGCGCGCGTGCGCGGCTGTCAGGGACGGGTGGCGGCGGGGCCGGCGGCAGGACCGTTGGCGGCGGGGCCGGCGGCAAGACCGGCGGCGGCGCGGGTGGCGGGGGCGATCGCAGCGCACGCGAGGCGCTGACGGTCTACGCCGACGCGACGGCGATCGTGCTCGCGGCGCTCACCTGTCTGCTGCATCCGCTCGGCTACGTCGCGGTGGTGCCGTTCGCCTGGCTCGCCGCCTCCACGCGCCGGCGCGCCGGGGAGAAGTACGCGGGTCTACGTATTCTGCGGCGCTAGTGCCCGCCGCGAGCTGATCTCCACGTTTCCTGCGGCGCTAGTGCCCGCCGCAAGCTGATCTCTACGTATTCTGCCGCGCTAGCGCCCGCCGCGAGCTGATCTTTACGTACCCTCGGCGCTAGTGCCCCGCGCGAGCTGATCTCTACGTATCCTGCGGCGCTGTGCCCCGCAAGCTGATCCTCTGCGTGATCGACGCGATGGCGCCGGCGATGCTCGAGCTGGCCGTCGCCGAGGGCCATGCGCCGGTGCTGGCCGAGCTGATGCGCCGTGGGCGCTACGTCCCCGACTGCGTAGCGGCCTTCCCGTCGGTGACGCCTGTCTGCGCCGCCTCGATCGTCACGGGCGTCGGCCAGGACCGCCATCACATACCGGCCATGAACTGGTATCACCGCGAGGAGCAGCGCTACGTCGAGTACGGCTCGAGCTTCCGCGCCTCCCAGCGCTTTGGGATCACGCGGCAGCTGACGGACACGGTTTACAACATGAACGGCGCACACCTCTCGGCGCAGACGCCGACGGTCTTCGAGACGCTGGACGACGCCGACGTGCGTACGGCCGGCACGACCTACCTGATGTACCGCGGCCGCCACCGCCACGAGCCGCAGCGCGACAGCGCGTTGACGCGCCTGGCGGCGACGCTGATGCGTCACTCGGTGCTCGGCCCGCGCGAGCTTTTCTATGCCGACATCTTCGCCTCGCGCCGCACAGGCTGCCGTTCGGGGCTGGGGATGCCGGGCGTGCGCGACCGCCACTCGGGCTGCGTAGGCGCGTATCTGGTGGAGCAGGACCTGTTCGACTTCATGCTGCTGTCGTTGCCCGACAACGACTGGTACTCGCACAAGCACGGCCCCGACGGGCAGGCGCAGTCGCTGGCGCGCGCCGACGAGCAGCTGTTACGCGTCGCCGAGGCCGCCGGCGGCCTCGATTCGTTTCTGGAGGAGCACGCAGTGATCGTCATGGCCGACCACTCGCAGGCGCCGGTCGAGGCGACGATCGACCTGCAAGGCCAGCTCGCCGACCTGGAGATCATCGCGCCCTCGCGGTCCTCGGACAGCGCCCAGAGCGACGGCAGTCCGGCGCGCATCGCCGTGTGTCCCTCTCAGCGCGCGGCGATGGTCTACGTGATCGGCGAGCGCCGCCGCTCGACGCTGCGCTCCAGCGTCATCCGCCGCTGCCTTCAGATCGACGGCGTGGACCTCGTGATGTGGCTGGAACTAGACTCGCGCGGCGCGCCGCTGGAGGGAGTCATCGCGAGGCCGTCGGTCGGCGAGCTGCGCTTCCGCCCCGGCGGCGGGCACCGCGACGCGCGCGGCATGCGGTGGAGCGTCGAGGGCGCCCTCGGGGTGCTCCAGGCGAAGCTGCATGACGGCTGCCTGCAGGCGCCGGCCTACCCCGATGCGCTCGCGCGCGTGTGGTCGGCGCTGAGCTGCCTGACGGCCGGCGACGTGCTGCTCTCGGCGGCGCCCGGCTTCGAGTTCCTGGACTGGGGCCGTCAGGCACACGTCGGCGGCGGCTCGCACGGCTCGCTGCACGCCTCGGACTCGCTCGGCGCGCTGGTCATGTACGGCGTCGAGCTGGGGTCGGCGGGCGAGCCGCGTCAGTGGGCCATCCGCGACGTCGCCCAGTTGATCACCGCTCACTTCGGCCTCGGCCCACAGAACCTCGGTTAGGCCGCCCGCTGCAGCCTCGTACGGCCCGCGGCCTCGGTTGATCGCCCGGTGGCCTCGGCTTGCCGCCGATGCGGCCTCGGTCAGGTGACGGCGCCGCAGGCGTGCGGCGGTCCGACGGGCAGCAGGCGGTAGACGTCGAGCGCGCTGTTGCTGAAGACGAGCCGGCTGACGCTCGGCGGCTCTGCCGCGCCGCCGCCGTGGGTCTTGTCGATCAGCACGTAACCGACGCCTCGCCGCGCAAGTTCCCGCAGCGCTTCCGGATCGCCCTGCGCGGTCGCGCGCTGGTTCAGCGCGAAGCGCCCCGGGTAGGGCTGCGCGCCGAACTGCCCGTCAGGCGTGTAGTGCCAGCTCTCGAGGAAGACGCGCCGTTCGGTGAAGGCCGAGTAATAGAAATAGACCGACTCGTTGTGCGCGGCGCTCTCGTAGTGGTTGCTCACCGCGAGCACGTCGCAGGGCGTGGTGTGCCCTCGCACCCACAGCAGGCCCCGGTAGAGCGGCGCCGTCATGCCGTATTCCGTCGGCGTGTCGGCCAGCGAGGTCGGCTTGCCGACGAGCGTCTTCCAGGCCCCCGAGCCCGCGAGCCCTACGGGCTTCACGAGCGCCAGGCTGCTCAGCAGGAATATGGAGCAGGCGGCGATCCGCGCGAGGCGCGCGGGTATTGCCGTGCGGTAGCCCTGCTGGAGCTTCCACACGACCAGCACGATCCCGCCGATCACCGAGCCGTAGGTCACAGCCAGCCACGCATAGCGCGCGTCTCCACTCAGATTCAGCGATGGGGTGAGCGTCGCGATGGCCAGTCCGAGCACGAGCAGCGCGCCGCACGCCCGCAGCAGCCGCCGTCGCAGCGGCGGGGGCGTTTCGCTCCACAGTCGCACCAGTCCCTTGGCCGCCACCGGCACGAGCGCGACGTAGCCGTAGATCAGAAACACCCCCTCGACTCCGGCGGGTGCGCCGAGCAGCACGTATGCCGCCACGCCCACCACGAAGACCGTCAGCAGAAAGGCCGTCGAGTCGGTCGCGCCGCGGTCTTTGTAGATCAACCATCCCGCGCCCAGCAGCGGCGCCAGCAGACACACAGCCAGCACGGCGCCGCCGCCGGCGAGCGCCAACCAATACAGCGACGGCCCGACGATGTCTTTTGCCAATTTCGTCGCGCGCGCAAGCGTGTCGCCTTCGCGGATGAAGTTGAAGGGGCGCAGGCCCAGCGTGCCCGAGCCGCCGCCGGCGATCATCAGGAAGTAGATCGCCAGCGCCGCCACTGCTGCCACTGCTACGCAGCAGGTGAGGCGCCGCAACGCAACGTTCCGCGGGTTTGCGAGCCCCCAGAGATCGCGGATCCGCCAGAGACCGCGGATGCCCCGGCGACCGCCGCCCTCCTCGCGCAAGGGATCGTGGATGCTCTGGCGATCACCGTTCTCCTCGCGCAAGGGATCGCGGATGCTCCGGCGATCGCCGTCTTCCCCGCGCAAGAGACGCCACAGCCAGTACACGCCCAGGCCGCCCACGAAGTCAAACCCCGCGAAGGCCTTCGCGGCGGTCATGCCGGCGACAAGAAGCGCCAGCATCAGCAGCATCCCCGCGGTGCCCGCGCGCTGTGTCGCGTCGCCTGCGGGACCGAGGTCGGTTGTACCCCCCCGCGAGACTGCGGCTGCGCGCGAAGTGGTTCCATTCCAATCATTCACGATGCGCGTCTGAATAAGCAGCAGTCCGCCGAGAAGGAAGGGAATGCCGAAGGCAAAGCTCGGACTCAACGAGAACTGGGTGAAGGGGTCGATATAGAAGACCTGTGACTTCGTCGGGTTACAGGTTCACATCCTGGGTCACCAGCAGAAGCACGGCCGCCAGCGGGCCGATCCAGCGCGAGCGCCCCACGCTCCCACCCAGCGCCCATAGCTGCAAGGCGGCTATCAGAAACATCATGCTGGGGAGCAGCCGCAGGAAGAGCGTTGACAGCGACACGCCCATTACCTGGTTGACCGCCGCGGCGTGGATGAAGACGCCCGTGTAGTAGCGCAGCTCCTGTCCGGCCACCCACGACACCTCGATCGGCCAGTGATGGCGCGCCTCGCCGGCGATCGTGATGTCATAGACGTTGTCCTCGCTATAGGACACGCTGCGGGCATTGCGCGGCAGCGGCGACGCCGCGAAGAAGGTGAACGACAGCAGCACCACCGCCGCCGTCGCGGCCACGGCGACGAGCCCGAAGTAGGGCATCGCCCGCGACTGGCCAGCTGGCCGCGGGCGCAGCAGAGTTGCCAGACGGGCCCTGCCCGAGACTGTCAGAAACAGCGCGCCGCCGAAGATCGCAAGCGCCGCGACTGGCAGCAGCGTGAACGCCCAGCGCACTCCCAGCGCGGCGCTCAGCGCGAAGGCTCCCACCTCCAAGGCGTAGCCCAGCGGCCAGCCGATCGCGAGCGTGCGCAGCCGTCCGCCGGGATCGGGGCTGAGCAGCACGTACAGCAGGCAGCCCGGCAGCAGCACGTAGATCAGCTCGAAGACCGCGAAGCGCAAGACCTCGGAGACCGCCACGCCGGAGCCCAGCCAGGTGAGGAGCACGGCGGCGCCGAGCAGCGCCACGGCCGTGCGCACCCGCATTACCCGCCGCTGTACGCCGCCGACCTGTGGCAGAACCCCGCTGGATGTGCGTATGGCCGACATACTCGAATCATCGTAGATATCACGCCCAGCCCAGCGTTTGCCTACCCGTCGTTTTCGCGTCGCGGTTACTCACCTGCATCAGTCGCCTTGCCGAGCGCGCACAGCTCAGTTCAGTGAAAATGTGTCTGATTTAGCAGCAGCTCAGTTGATACGATTCAGCCGATGCTGCCCATTTGTTCGAGCACCGAAAGCGACTGGTTGGCGACCACTCTCGACGCCGTGAAGTATTCCGGCGCCGGCATCGTCACCGACGTGCTCGCGTCCGATCTGCTCCAGCGCATCCGCGCCGCCATGTACGAAGCACAGGCGCGCACCCTCGAAGAGGTCGGCCAGGAACGCCTCGATCGCGCCCGCGAGGTCGGCGTCATGCGCTCGATGCTCGCCTATGACCCGGTCTTCGCCGAGTTACTGGAGCTGCCCGAGCTGCTGGCGATCGTCGATGGCACGGTCTCGGAGACCGCCGTCATGCACCTGCAGAACGGGCTCATCCTGCCGCCCTACGACGGTGGCATGGGCGACATTCTCCAGTACACCTTTCACATGGACTTTCCCCGCTACATGGACGGCTACATGGCGTCGGTCAACACGATGCTCGCGATCGACGACTTCACGGCCGCCAACGGCGGCACGCACATCGTGCCCGGCACGCACCGGCGCCCGGGAAGGCCCGGACAGCGGTACATGGAGGAAGCCTCCGTCGCCGTCGAATGCCCGGCGGGTTCCATGTTCGTCTTCGACTCCACCCTCTGGCACGCTGCCGGGCGCAATATGACCGGCAGCGATCGCCTCGCGATCAACCACATGTTCACGCGCTCCTTCTTCAAGCAGCAGATCGACTACGTGCGCGCGCTCGGCGATGACTTCGTGCTCAGCCAGCCGCCGCGCACGCAGCAGCTGCTCGGCTGGTACACCCGCGTGGTCACCTCCAGCGACGAGTACTACCGTCCCACCGAGGAGCGCCTTTACCGCGCTCACCAGGGGTGAATCAAGCCACCAGCGCAGGGGTGAATCAGGCAGCCAGTGCGCCAGAAGTGAATCACGCCGCCGGCGCAGGGGTGAATCACGCCGCCAGCGGCTTGGGCTGGCTGTCGAGCTTCACGACGATGGTGAACTCATACAGGTCATAGTCATGCAGCAGCGCGACGTTGCGTGACCACTGTTCCTTGCACAGTCCGAAGTATCTGCCGGGGTCAGCATAGTAGAGGTAGTCGCGCAGTCTCTCACTGTCGGCATAGCGCGTGAGCATGTTGAACGAAAAACCTCGACGGCTGCATGCGGCGAGTCTGGAAAGAGTCCTCTGAACGTGTTCGTGCCAATGTTCCTCGGAGGCCTCCAGCCTGACGTTGAAGATGCCGCTCGCCACCGTATAGTCGGCCTGCCGCAGCTCACTCTCACGGTCGGTGAAGGCGCAGCGGGGGTCCGCGTAGGCCGCACGCGCCGCCTCGACCATCGGTGTGCACACATCGAAGCCCACGTAGCGAAACGCCCCGCCCGCGGCGATCAGGCGCTCGGCGAGAGCGCCATAGCCGCAGCCGTAGTCTAGGATCGTGTGCGCCAGCCCGTCGTTCTCCACCACGCGCAGCAGCTGGCTGAAGCGCAGCTGCTGGGACTCATCAGAGTTCCAGTCGACCCCCCGGGGCGTATTGCCGTGCGCGGTCAGCTTCTCGGCGTAATACATCGCCACCGGCGCAACCACATCGGTTGCGCGCGCGGCGTCGCCGACATGCGCGGAGTCAGAAATTACGCAGCTCCCAGCTCTTGCGCGGGTGCTCGGGCGCCGGTGTGGCCTTCAGCACGGTGCCCTCCGCCTGGTCTGCCAGCACCACGGCGCCCGCTCCGATCACACACCGCGGGCCGATCGCGATGCCGTCGCGGAACGTGGCGTTGACGCCGACGAACGACTCTTCGCCGATCTCCACGTGTCCCGATACGACGGCATGCGAGGCGATGAAGCAGTGGTCTCCGATGCGGCTGTGATGGCCGATGTGATTGCCGCTCCACAGCACCACGTCGTTGCCGATCCGCACGAATGGCTGGATCACGTTGGCCTCGAACACGAACGTGTTCTCGCCCAGCGGCTCTTCTGTCATGAGCATTGCCTTCGAGCACACATACGTGACAAACCCGTAGCCCTCGCGCTTGCACCGCTCGTAGATGCTGCGCCTCACCCGGTTCACCCCTTTGAAGCCGGTCGCCACCAGCAGCTCGACCCGGTCCGGTGGATGACTCTCCAGCAGCTCCTCGAAAGCCACCACCGGCAGCCCCGCGAAGTCCTTCTCTCTCACATACTCACCGTCGACTGTGTACGCCACGACCTCGCGCCCGCCGTCCCTGCGCAGGTACGCCTCCGCGACCTCCGCAAACGCGCCCACGCCAAAGATCACGACGGGCTTGTCGCTCATGACAGACTCCCGCGCCCGGCCTGTGTCTCCGCATCCGGCTTGTACCCCACGTCCGGCCTGTGCTCCGCGCTCGGCCTGTGCTCCGCGCCCAGTATGTGCCCTGCGCCCGGCCTGTGCCCCACGCCCAGCATGTACCGCGGGGCCTCCGCGCCCACGTTCAACAGCAGGTCCAACACGCTCACGGCGTGCTCGAAAGGCGGGTGGAGCTGCGGATACTCCGGATAGCCCTCGTAGCTCATCCACTCCACCTCGATCCCCGCCGCCCGGAAGCGCTCCTCGTCCAGATACTCCCTCGCTGCCGGCCCCGAGACGTAGCAGCGGGCTCCCGCCGCCTGGCAGATGCCGAGCAGGCGCTCGGTCTTCTGTCCGCCGCTCGGATAGTCTGTCGAGGACGTCAGCGGCGTCGCGATTCCCAGCGCGTCGCGCAGCATCTCCAGGAAGCGCCTGTTGATCGCGGACAGCTCGCGCTCGCGCGTATCCCTGTACAGATCTTCCAGCGCCTCCCTGTAGGTCTGAAAGAACGGCGCTCGTCCGTACCACCCCGCCAGAGTGGCCCAGTGGCGCTCACCCCAGCGTGGGTCGCTCACCATGGTCTCGTCGATGCGCTGCAGGTAGCGGCCTTTCACCTGCACCGGGATTGTCAGCCAGCGCACTCCCTCGGGTGACTTCAAGCGGTTGCGGTTGCGCCAGTCGCGCCGCGTGTACTGAACGTCGTCGTAGAGCACGAACTCGTCCACGCGCGCCATCAGATCGAAATAGCCCTTCCAGGGGACATAGTTCGACTGCACGATCGCCACCGTCTTGCCGCCGGACACCCCCTCACGACCTCACACCGATGATGAGGCCCGCGATCACGATCGCCAGGCCCGCGGCCTTGCCAAGCGTGATCGACTCGTCGAGGAAGAGTCCGCTGAAGATCAATACCGTCATGAACGACACCGCCGAGAACGGATAGGCCTTGCTCAGTTCCAGCTTCGACAGCGCCGCCATCCAGCACAGCGCGGCCACGAGCGTCGTCGCCATCGCGCTCAGCACCCACGGATCCGTCAACAGGCTCAGGAAGAAATGCCACTTGCCCTGAAGCGTCGCGGGCAGGTGGCCGCGCTTGCTCACGCGCCACTTGACTATCAGCTGCCCGTAGGCAGTCACCAGCACCGATATCGCCACGCACACCCAGGCCATCACTCAGCTCTCCCCGAGCCCTCCCCGTCGCGGATCGCGTAGCCGACGCCACTGCGGCCGTAGCCATTGCCGTTGTACAGGAGGTAGCGCCGGCCGCCGCGATCGAACACCGCCGGGTAGGCCTGCATCTCAGAGTCCCACTCGTCCGCGGTGCCCCTGAGCGCGGTGCCTTCGTCGTTGCGCTCCCACCGCCTTCCATCTGCCGACTCCGCATAGGCCAGGCCGTAGGCGTCGCCTCGCGCCGAGAACCACATTCGGTAGCGCTCGCCGTCGCGCACGACGCACGGGCGACCCATCGCGTACTCCTGCTCGTCCTTGAAGTCGATCGCCACCTCCCCCTCGCGGTGCCACCTCACGCCGTCGCCGCTCTCGGCGTAGCGCACGTGGTAGTAGTGGCGCGGCGTGCCTTCCCGCAGCTCCCAGCGCGAGCACGACACGTACCACATGCGCCACGTCCCATCCTCGCGCAACACCCACGGCGAGGCCGTCAGGTAGGGATCCACCTCGTTGCGCTCCAGGATCGGCGCCTTCGACACCCGCTCGAACGTTCGCTCGCCGGGCCTGCGTCGCGCCAGGCCGGCATAGAAGTAAAACGGCACGCTCACGCCCAGCGCCCAGCCCGTGTAATACAGCAGCGTGCCCTCCTCTCCCGCTCCCTCCACCACGCACGACACCGTTACGCCCGCGTCGTCGAACGCCCCCAGCTCGCCCGGGCGCAGCACCGGCTCGGCATCGTGCTCGACCACGCTCAGCGCGCCGTCCGCCGCCATCTTCAGGCGCGCCCTCGCGATGTGCGCCCGTCCGCGCGCATCGCGCGGGGAGTAGTAGACGTACAGACCCTCCTCGGACCCCTTCCCGGACCCCTCCTCGGCGGTCCGTGCGACGGTCGGCAGCGCGGCGTGAGAACGAGCCCACGACTGCCCCGTCGCCGTCGGCGCCGCGATCAGCAGCCCCCGCCGCGTCCAGCTCGTGGTCCTGCCGTCTCCAGCGGGGCTCTGCTGCACCGCGGTCCTGCCGTCGCCGGCGTGGCTCTGCTGCGCCCTGGGCTTGCCTTCCCCGGCGGGGCTCTGCTGTGCCGTGGGCTTGCCTTCCCCGGCGGGGCTCTCCTGCGCCGAGGCGCCACTCGGGCTCCGCACTACACCGCCTCCACGCGGCTCTGCGGAAGCTCACGAGGCTGAAGCGGGGTGTGGGAGGCGGTCGGGACGTCGCTCCCCACCCCGATCCCTCCTCGTGCGCCCTTCGCGCCTCCCACCTCCCGGCCTCCCACGATCCGGTCCACGACGAACACCGGCCGTTCGCGAACCTGATCGAAGACCTTGCCCACATACAACCCCGTGATGCCGATCGTCGTGATGATGAAGCCGCCGAGCAGCAGCCCGCCCGCCACGATGCTCGTCCAGCCGGGGTACACCGTGCCCACCACGCGCACGTAGATCAGGAAGAACGCCAGCAGCGTGCCCACTCCAGCCAGGCAGAAGCCCGCATAGACGATCCAGCGCAGCAGCGCTGTCGTCTGGAAGAACACCCCGTCGAGCGCATGCTCCAACAGCTTTGAGAGGCTGTAGGAGCTGCGGCCCCGGTAGCGTTCGGCCGGCTCATAGTCCACCGCCACCGTGTCGAACCTGAGCCACGTCAGGATCATCATGTAGTGGCGGTCCTGATCGCGGAACTGCAGGAACGCATCGACCACCTTGCGCGAGATCACGCTGAATGTGCCGTACTGCCCGTCGATCTGACTGCCCGCAAAGACGCGTATGCCACTGAAATACAGCTTTCCCAGCTGACGCCGCACTATGCCCGTCGGCTTACTGACACGCCGGCCAAACACGATGTCATGCCCCTCCCGCGCCTTCGCGTAAAGACGCGGAAGGTCCTCTGGCGGGTCCTGCAAGTCGCAGTCCATCACCGCCACCCACGCGCCCCGTGCCTGCCGCAGGCCCGCCGTGATCGCCGCGTGCTGGCCGTAGTTGCGGCTCAGCAGCACGCCCTTCACGGCTCTGTCTCGCTCGACCAGCCCCTCGATCGCCGGCCACGAGCCGTCTTCGGCGCGATCGTCCACCAGCACGATCTCATAGCCGATCCCCATGGCCCGCAGCGTCTCCGTCAGGCGTTCGTGCAGATGCTCGACGCAGCTCCCGCAGCCATACACCGGTACCACCACGCTGAGTTCGGGCTCCGCCGCCGGCTCCCGCCCCGCTGGGCCATTCGGGCTGTCGAAACGCATCGCCACGACGCTACCTGCGGCCTGTGCGTCGGCCTAGCAGACAATGGCGCCGCGCTGCCGCTGCGCCCCGCGGCTCGGCCCGCTTGTCTCCGACTGGCGCCTTGAACCGTCGGCGGATAGCTGGGACCATTTAATAAATGGAAACTCCTGATCCGTCGCCGCCGCTCGCCGACAGAGCCCTGCCGGACATCGGCGGACTCCCACCGACTGCCGAGCGACAGCTGCCGGCCAAGATCCCATTCAACCGTCCCTTCACCACTGGCGACGAGTTCGGCTTCATCCAGCAGGCCATCGACAACCTCCACCTCTCCGGCAACGGCCCCTTCACCGGCCGCTGCTCCGACTGGCTTCAGGCGAGCCTCGGCTGCCCACGCGCGCTGCTCACCTTCTCCTGCACCTCGGCGCTCGAGATGGCGATGCTGCTCGCCGATCTGCAGGTCGGCGACGAGGTGCTGCTGCCCTCCTTCACGTTTCCCACCTCAGCCTCCGCCGTCGCCTTGCGGGGGGCTGTGCCGGTCTTCCTCGACATCCGCCCCGACACGCTCAACCTCGACGAGCGGCTGATCGAGGCCGCCATCACGCCGCGCACGCGCGCCATCCTCCCCGTCCACTACGCCGGCGTCGCCTGTGCCATGGACGCGCTGCTCGACGTCGCTCTTCGCCACGACCTCGTCGTCATCGAGGACGCCGCGCAGGGCATCTCCGCCACCTACCGCTCCCGCCCGCTCGGCACGCTCGGCGACCTCGGCACGCTCAGCTTCCACGAGACCAAGAACCTCACCTGCGGCGAGGGCGGCGCCTTGATCGTCAATCGCCCCGACTGGATCGAGCGCGCCGAGATCCTGCAGGAGAAGGGCACCAACCGCTCCCAGTTCCTGCGTGGGCAGGTCGACAAGTACACCTGGGTGGACCTCGGCTCATCCTTCCTGACCTCCGAGGTCAATGCCGCCTTCCTCTGGGCTCAGATCCAGCACGCCGAGGAGATTCGCCTCCGGCGTCTGGAGATCTGGAACACCTACCACGAACGCCTTGCCGCGCTTGAGCACTCCGGTCTGCTGCGCCGGCCAGTCGTGCCCGCCGACTGCGCCCACAACGCGCACATGTACTACCTGCTGCTGCCCGATCGCGCGCGTCGCGACGAGCTGATCGACGCGCTCGCCGCGGTCAACATCTTCGCCCTCTTCCATTACATCCCGCTGCACTCCTCCAGCGCCGGCCGGCGCTATGGCCGCGCCTTCGGCGAGCTGCCCGTCACCGATCGCATCAGCGACACGCTCGTGCGCCTGCCGCTCTACAACGGACTCGCGCAGGCCGACGTCGAGCGCGTCTGCCTTGCCGTCGAAGCGGCGCTCATGCCGGCCCGCGCCCGTCGAGGCCCGGCGTGCTCGGGTCGCCAAGCCGTGCGCCGCGCTCCCGCCCGGCAACGAGCCGGCGTCTGCACCGGCGATTGACTACCGCGCCCGGCAACGAGCGGCGATTGACCACCGCGCCCGGCAACAAGCGGCGTCTGCACTGGCGATTGACCCTCGCGCACGCCGCTAACCTCGCTGCAACGATGCCTCGGCGCCCGGTCCTGGTCCTGCTGCTCTTCCGCTTCCGCCTGGCGCTCTTTCGCCTCGCGCTGCTGGCTTCGGTCTCCCTCTGCTTCGCGCTGCTGGCGCCATTCTCCCTCGCCGACTCGAGCGCAATGGCCGCATCGACCGTCAACCACTCTGCGGCAATCGCCACCCACACTGCAGCAACCGTCAACCACGCTTCTTCTTCCTCTTCCTCCTATACGCCCACGAATCCCGAAGCGCCCGTTCCCGTGGCGCCCTCCGACATCCCCTACCCCGGCCGGCGCCTCTCCTCTGAGGAGGTGCTGCGCATCGCCGAAGCGCTGCCGCTTGTGCGGCGTGTGCGCGCCGCCAATCCCGGTGCCTACGGCGGCGCCTACCTGAAGGGTCCTCTGCGCTGGCAGGTCAGCTTCTTCTCGCCGCACGACGCCCGTGAGATCGTGCAGGTCTACATCGCCGACTCCTCCGGGCGTGTGCTCGAGCAGTGGACCGGCTTTCAGATCGCCTGGACGATGGCGCGCGGCTACCCCGGCGCCTTCGGGCGCCACGTCAACGCGCTCTACATCTGGCTGCCCCTCTGCCTGCTCTTCCTGTTGCCCTTCATCGACTGGCGCCGGCCCTTCTCGCTCCTGCACCTCGACTTGCTCGTGCTGCTCTCCTTCTCCGTCTCGCTCGCCTTCTTCAACCACGCGCGCATCTACGCCTCCGTGCCGCTCGTCTACCCGCCGCTGCTCTACCTGCTTGCGCGGATGCTCGCGCTGCTGCGCCGGCCAGAGCGGCGGGAGCGCAGGCCGGGACTGGGCGTTTCCGGGGGCGATCTCGGGGACCGTTCTGAGGGCGATTCTCGCGGTCGCCATGGCCCGATCGTGCGCGTGCCCCTGCCTCTGCTCGTGGTCGGCCTCGTCTTTCTGCTCGGCTTTCGCATCGGCCTCAACGTCACCGACTCCAACGTCATCGACGTCGGCTACGCCGGCGTCATCGGGGCCGAGCGCCTGACCGACGGACGACCTCTCTACGGCGGCTATCCCGCCGACAACGAACACGGCGACACCTACGGCCCGGTCAACTACGAGGCCTACGTTCCCTTCGAGCAGATCTTCGGCTGGAGCGGCCTCTGGGACGACCTCCCCGCCGCGCACGCCGCCGCGATCCTCTTCGATCTGCTTGCCGTTGGCCTGCTCTTCCTGCTGGGTCGTCGTCTGCGCGGGCCCACCCTTGGTCTCGCGCTGGCCTACGCCTGGGTCTCCTATCCCTTCACGCTCTTCGCCCTCGAGAGCAACAGCAACGACGTGCTCGTCTGCGTGCTCGTGCTCGCCGCCATCTACTTCGCCACCTCGCCGCCCCTGCGGGGCGTCTTCTCGGCGCTCGCCGCGCTCACCAAGTTCGCGCCGCTCGCGCTGTTCCCGCTCTTTGCCACGCACGGGCTGCGCGAGCTGCCCACGCGCGGCCGTCGCCTGCGTGCGCTCGCCTGGTTTCTGCTCGCCTTCGCCGTCACCGCCGCCGTCGTCTCGATCCCGATCTTCACCCACGACTCGCTGCACACCTTCTACGAGCGCACCATCGTCTACCAGGCCAACCGCGGCTCGCCCTTCTCCGTCTGGGGGCTCTACGGCGGGCTCTCCGGCCTACAGACCGGCGTGCAGGCCGCCGCCGTCGCGCTCGCCCTGGCGCTCGCCTTCCTGCCCCGTCGCGCCGACCTCGTCGGCCTTGCGGCTGCCTGCGCCGCCGTGCTGATCGCCACGCAGCTTGGCATCGAACACTGGTTCTACCTCTACCTGCCCTGGTTCTTCCCGCTGGTGATGCTCGCGCTCTTCGGGCGTCTCAGCGACCCCGTTGGAATTGGCAGAGACGCAGGGACCGGCCTCGGTGAAGGGTCTATGGAGTCCGCTGCGCCCCATCCGGTCGCGGCATCAGAACTTGCTCTATTGAGTCGGCCCGCCGCGGCGTCGAGCAGCTGACCACGACCCCCATCAGCCATGGATCCTCCTCGGAGGTCTCAAAGCGCACCGGCATCTGCGTCACCAGCGCCTCCACGGCCTGCTCGCGCTTGACCCCGATCACGCCCCCTCTTGCGCCCGTCATGCCCACGTCGGTGATGTACGCCGTGCCGCCCGGCAGCACGCGCGCGTCGGCCGTCGGCACGTGCGTGTGCGTGCCCACCACCGCCGTCACTCGCCCGTCCAGCAGCCACCCCATCGCGACCTTCTCGCTGCTCGCCTCTGCATGCATGTCCACCAGCACGTGCTCCACGTCGCCCAACTCCCTCAGCGCCACCTCCACCTCCGTGAACGCGCTGCGCCCCGCGCGCACGTACAGGTTGCCGCTCAGGTTGATCACGCCCAGGCGCATGCCGTCGTTCTCGACCACGCACGAACCCCTTCCGGGCTGGCCCTTCAGATAGTTGTAAGGCCGCATGATCCTTTTCTCTTCGTCCAGATATGGGTAGATCTCCCGGCGGTGATACGCGTGGTTACCCAGCGTTATCGCGTCTACCCCCGCGCCCAGCAACTCCCGTGCGGCCTTCGGTGTGATCCCGAGGCCTCCCGCCACGTTCTCGCCGTTGACCACCACGAACGTAGGCGCGTAGCGCTCGCGCAGCTCCGGCAGGCACTGGAGCAGCGTGCGCCTGCCCACGCTCCCCACCAGGTCGCCCACGAACAGGATGGTCGCCTTTGCCTCAGCCATACTCTGCCCATGATGGGAGGGCTATGAGCGTCGAGGAGACGACAGCTGTGACCCCGGCCGAGCCGCCCAGAAAAGAAGAGCGGGAGCTGACGGACACTCCTGAGTCGCCCACGCCGCCAGAGCCGCCGCGCGTGGTCGTACCTCGCTGGGTGCAGCTCGTGATGTTGCCCATCGGCCTGCTCGCGCTGTGGGCGCTCGCCCGCGCCTCCGGCAAGGTGCTGCTGCTGTTCGTCATTGCGGGGGTCATCGCGCTGATCCTCAACCCAGCAGTCGCCCTGCTCCAGCGCGCGCGCCTCCCCCGCGGCCTGGCCGTGCTGGCTGTATACCTCGCATTCTTCCTCACATTGGCCGGCATCGGCTTCCTGCTCGCCAACCCTATTACCAACCAGGTCCGCCTGTTCACCCACAATCTTCCGCAGCTCACCGCCGAAGCCAACCGCACGCTCGCCGAAGTCCAGGAATATCTCAACCAGCACGGCATCCACGTGCACCTCGTCAAGCAGGGCAAAACCTTCCTGCAGACGCTCCAGGACAGCATCTCCAAAAGCTCCTCCTCGATCGCCTCCTTCGGAGGCGGCCTCGTCACCGAAGTCGCCTCCACGGCCTTCGACCTCGTGCTCGTCTTCGTGCTCTCCGTCTACATGCTCCTCTACGGCCAGCGCATCGGCACGCTCGTGCGCCGCGCGATGCCCAACGGCAATGGCACGCCCGCTGATGACTACCCCACGCTGGCCCAGCACGCCGTCTCCCGCTACGTCGGCGGGCAGCTCCTCTTCAGCGTCATCATGGGGACCTCCACCGGCGTCGCCCTCTACATCTTCGGCGTGCTCGGGATCTTCCCCGACGGTCGCCACTACGCCGTCGCCTTCGCCATGTTCTACGGCGTGATGGAGCTGATCCCCTACGTCGGCCCGATCCTCGGCGCGGTGCCGCCGGTGCTCGTGGCGCTCTTCACCGATCCCATCTCGGCCCTCTGGGTGGGGATCCTGTTCGTCGGCCTACAGCAGTTGGAGGGCCACGTCGTTGCCCCGCAGATCTTCGCTCACACCCTGCGTATCAACCCGCTGCTCGTGATCTTCGCGCTGCTGCTCGGCCTGCAGCTCTACGGCGTCATCGGCGCCCTCGTGGCGCTGCCGATCCTCTCCGTCCTACGTGAGACCGCCCTCTATCTGAGCCGCCACCTGACCCTCGAGCCGTGGGAGCGCTCGCCGGGCGGGTCGCTGTGAGCGACGGGCCGGTCCGCTCGCCGGGCGGGTCGCTGTGAGCGGCAGGCCGGTCCTCAGCGCGCAGGCGCTCGCCAAGCGCTACGGCGAGCGCCTTGCGCTGCACGACGTCTCCTTCGAGGTGGAGGCCGGGGAGCTGGTGGCGCTGATCGGGCCCAACGGCGCCGGCAAGACCACCCTGTTGTCGGTGCTCGCCGGCGTGCAGAGTCCCAGCGCAGGCAGCGTCAACGGCGAAGCCGCCGCCGTCGGCTGGGTGCCGCAGCAGCCGGCCGTCTACACCAAGCTCACCGTCGCCGAGAACCTTGAGCTGTTTGCCCGTCTCGAGCGCGTCGCCGATCCGCACGATGCGGTGGCGAGGATGCTCGTGCAGACCGATCTCGCCGAGCGCGCCGACGAGCAGGTCGGGCGATTGTCCGGCGGCAATCGCCAGCGCGTCAACATCGCCGTCGGGATGCTCTCCGCGCCGGGCGCCCTGCTGCTCGACGAGCCCTCCGCCGCGCTGGATCCGATCCAGCGGGGGCGCCTCTGGGAGTTCGTCCACGGTCTCGCTCAGAGCGGCACCTGCGTGATCTTCTCCACGCACAACGTCGCCGAGGCCGAGCGCTATGCCGGGCGCATCCTCGTGCTCGACGAAGGCCAGCTGCTGTTCGACGGCTCGCCCCAGACGCTCATGCAGATGGCCACTGGCAGGAGCGCGGTGGGGGATGGGATTGACTTCGAGGAGGCCTTCGTCGCGTTCTTGCAGGCCCGTGCACAGGCGCGTGGCGCGGTGGGGGAGGGCGGCGCGATGGGAGAGGGCGGCGGGCTGGGGGAGCGTGGCGCGGTGGGAGAGCGGGGCCCGATGGGAGAGGGCGGCGGGCTGGAGGGGCAGGGCGCGGAGGGGGAGCGAGGCGCCGGGAAGGGCCGGTCGGCGGCATGAGGTGGCTGCTGGGCAAGGACCTGCTGATCCTGCGCCGCTCGCGCGTGCTCGTGGCGGTGCTGGTGATCTATCCGATCGTCATCGCGCTCCTGATCGGTCTCGCGCTCTCGCGCTCACCCGGCAAGCCCAAGGTCGCGATCGTCAACCTCGCGCCGCCGGGCGCCACCGTGGAACTGGGCGGCAGCAAGGTCGAAGTGGGGCGCTACTACTCGCAGCTCTTCAGCGAAGTGCAGCCCGTGCGGGTCGCCACCAGGGCGCAGGCGGTGGCCAAGGTGCGCTCGGGCGAGGCGCTTGCCGCCGTCGTGATCCCCGCCAACATCGCCTCGAAGCTGTCCTCGGTGCTGAGCCAGGGACAGCTCGAAGTCATCTACAACGGCGATGCCCTCGAGCAGAGCCTTGCGCAGTCGAAGATCGAAGCGGCCGTCGCGCAAGCCAACCTCGAACTCTCACAGCAGATCCGCAAGCTCGCCTCGCAGGGAATCAATCTGCTCTTGCAGGGCGGCGACCTGAGCCAGCTCGGGCTCAACCAGAAGCCGCTGCTGGGGCTGGAAGCGCTGCCGAAGGTGCTGCGCGGCGTGATCTCCCGCCAGTCTCGAGGGCCAGATCGTCAGGAGCTGGAACGGGTGCGCGAACTCGCCGACTTCGCCGCGAGCAACTTGAACCTGAGTAAGAACGTGCTCGCCACCGTTGGGCAGCCCGTCACGGTGCACAGCGCGCTCGTGCACGGCCGGCGCACGCCGCTGAACACCTTCGCCGTGGTCGTCGCCGTCAGCATTTCGCTGATGTTCGTCTGCGTACTCCTGGCCGCGGGCGGGCTCGCGCTGGAGCGCGAAGACAACACCCTCGCGCGCTTGACCCGGAACTCGCCCGCCCCAGCCAAGGCAGGCGGGAAGGCGGCAGGTGAGAGGGCGGCGGCCGGGAAGAAAGGCGGGTCCTTGGGCGGCTCCCTGATCTCCCGCGAGGGGCTGGTCGTGGAGAAGCTGCTCCTGGCCGGCGGCTGCGCGCTGATGCTCGCCTTCCTAATGCTCGCCGGCATCGGCGCCTTCGTGGCACTCGACTGGAGCCGCATCGGACTGTGGCTGCTGGCGCTTGCCTTCGCCGCGCTGGCCTTCGGTGCGCTGGGGGTGGCGATCGGCGCGCTGGCGCGCGAGGTGCGCGCGGCTTCCCTGCTGGCCTTCCTGCTGTCCCTGCCGTTGGCCTTCCTCGCACTCGTGCCGGCCGGCGCCGTCGCGCCGGCGATCTACGACGTGATCCGGGCCGTCTCCGTGGTGTTCCCTTTCAAGGCCGCCCTGCAGGCCTTGGACACCGCCGTCAACGGCGCCGAACCGGCGATCGTCGGCTCGCTGCTGCACCTGCTGGCGCTCACCGTGCTGTTCGGCGCCCTCGCGCGGCTGGGTCTGAGGCGCGCGTAGCAGGCCGTTCTGCGGCGCGTTGAGCAGGCCGTTTCTATGGCGCATAGAGAGCAGGCCGTTCGCAAGCGCGGCGGGTTCGCAGATCGGGAGGTCGAAGCGGTGGGGACTAGTGTCTTTTTTTCTATTTTGGTAACAATCGTCTATACGTAGTAGAGACCATTGCATGACAAAGAAAAAAAGACAAACATCCTTCGAGCCTCCCTTCTCTTCTTGTGACTCTCCTGGCACAGTCCGTTGAAGCCTGTGTCACACCACCGCCTGGGGCTATCCTCGGAGGCGTCATGGCCTTTCCACAGACGCGCATGCGCCGCATGCGCTCCTCGCCGACATTGCGCGGGCTGGTGCGCGAGACCGAGCTGCGCGTCGGGCAGTTGGTGCTGCCGCTGTTCGTCTCCGAGTCCACCAATGACGACCCCGCCAGCTCAGGGCGTGAGCCGATCGCGGCGATGCCAGGCGTCGAGCGCCTGTCGATCGCCGCTGCCGTGCACGAGGCCGACGAGGCCGCGCGCCTCGGCCTCGCGGCCGTGCTGCTCTTCGGCATCCCCGCCGAGAAGGACGCCTATGGCTCCGCCGCATGGGACGACGAGGGGGTCGTGCAGGTCTGCACGCGAGCGATCAAGCAGGCCCACCCCGAGCTGCTGGTAATCACCGATGTCTGCCTCTGCGAGTACACCGAGCACGGGCACTGCGGCGTGTTGGAGACCGAGACCTCCCCGGTGCGCGCCGACAATGAGCATTCGCCCCACGTCGGCAAGGGCCTCGGTAATGGGCACCCGCTTCGCGTCGGCAATGGCCTCGGGAACGAGCACTCACCCCACGTCGACAACGAGCACGCGCCCTGCGTCGACAACGAACACTCGCCCCGCGTCGACAACGACGCAACGCTCGAACTCCTCGCGCGAATCGCCGTCTCGCATGTCCGCGCCGGCGCCGACGTCGTGGCGCCCTCCGACATGATGGACGGGCGCGTCGGCGCGATCAGAGCCGCGCTCGACGACGAGGGCTTCTCGCAGACGCCCATCCTCGCCTACTCCGCCAAGTTCGCCTCCGCCTTCTACGGGCCCTTCCGCGACGCCGCCGGCTCCACGCCGTCCTTCGGCGACCGGCGCAGCTATCAGATGGACCCCGCCAACTCGCGCGAGGCCGTGCGCGAGGCGCTACTCGACGCCGCCGAGGGCGCCGACATGGTTATGGTCAAGCCCGCGCTCGCCTACGGCGACCTGATCCGCGCCGTCCGCCGCGCCACGCGCCTGCCCATCGCCGTCTACAACGTCAGCGGCGAGTACGCCATGGTCAAGGCCGCCGCCGCCGCCGGCTACCTCGACGAGCGCGCCACCGTCATGGAGATCCTGATCTCCCTGCGCCGTGCCGGCGCCGACGTCATCATCTCCTACCACGCAAAGGACGCCGCCCTATGGCTAGCCGAATGACAGCGCGCGCCAGCGCCGCCACGCCCAAGACCCGCAGCCGCTCCGGCGGCGCCGCCGTGCCGCTCGACGACCTCGACCGGCGCCTCCTGAACCTGATGCAGGGCAGCTTCCCCTTGGAGCCCCGCCCCTACGCCTCCGTCGCGCGTGCCGCCGAGGTCTCCGAGGAGGAGGTCCTGAGTCGCGTGCAGCGCCTCCTCGACGAGCGCATCGTCCGCCAGGTCACTCCCATCTACGACACTCGTGCGCTCGGCTACTCCTCGATGCTCGTCGCCGCCAAGGTCGATCCCGAGCATCCCTGGCGCGCCGCCACGATCGTCAACTCCCACCCCGGCGTCTCCCACAACTACCTGCGCAACCACGACTTCAACATGTGGTTCACGCTCGCCACCGAGCCCGACTCCAAGCTCGGACTGGAGGGCACGCTCGACGTGCTCAGGCAGCTCACCGGCGCCGAGTCGATTCGCCAGCTGCCCACGCTCCAGCTCTTCAAGATCCGCATGGACCTGGAGATGGAGGGCGACACCCGCGCCCTCACCTCAGAGGGCGTCGCGCAGCAGCCCGTCGAGCTGAGCGCCGCCCCCTACGACGAGCGCGACATCGCCGTCATCCGCGCAACTCAGGGCGACATGGCTGTCGTCTCCGAGCCCTACCTCGCGCCGGCCGCGCAGCTCCAGATGAGCGTCGCCGAGCTGCTTGAGCACATGGATGGGATGCGCCAGCGCGGCCTCCTGCGGCGCGTCGCCGCCATCCTCTACCACCGCCGCGCCGGCTTCTCCGCCAACGGCATGGGCGTCTGGCAGGTCCCCCACGAGCGCATCGCCGAGCTGGGGCCGCGCATGGCCTCCTTCCGCGGCATCAGCCACTGCTACGAGCGCCCCACCTACGACGACTGGCCCTACTCCGTCTTCACCATGGCCCACGGCCGCTCCAAGGATGAGTGCGACGCCGTGCTCGACGCCATCGCCGAGCAGACCGGCATCCACGAGCGCGCAACGCTCTACTCCTCCACCGAGTTCAAGAAGATCCGTTTGCTCTACTTCACCGACGAATTCAAGGCCTGGGAGCGCGAGCAGGCCGGCGTCTGAGCCGATGACGGCTCTCACCCGATGACGGCTCTCACCGACACACGCTCCGCCGAACTTCACCGGCGCGCCTCGCGCGTCATTCCCGGCGGCGTCAACTCGCCCGTGCGCGCCATGCGCGCCATCGGCCGCGACCCCATCTTCGTCGAACGCGCCGCCGGCGCCGAGCTTTTCGATGTCGACGGCAACCGCTACATCGACTACGTCTGCTCCTGGGGCCCCCTGATTCACGGCCACGCCCATCCCGACATCGTGGCGGCCATCCAGGAGGCCACCGCGCTCGGCACCACCTTCGGCGCCCCAACCCCCGGCGAGGTCGAGCTGGCCGAGGAGGTCGCCTCGCGCATCGACTCCGTTGAGATGCTGCGCACCACCTCCTCCGGCACCGAGGCCACCATGACCGCCGTCCGCCTCGCGCGCGCCGCCACCGGGCGCGAGAAGATCCTCAAGTTCGCCGGCGCCTACCACGGACACCTCGACAGCCTGCTCGCGCAGGCCGGCTCCGGCCTTGCCACCCAGGCGCTGCCCGCGAGTCTCGGCGTGCCCGCATCGCTCACCGCCGCGACCGTCGTCGTGCCCTGGAACGACCCCGACGCGCTCGTGCGCGCCACCGACGAGCACGACCTCGCCGCGATCATCGCCGAGCCCCTTCCGGCCAACATGGGCCTCGTGCCCGCCTCTGAAGGCTTCCTCAGGCTGCTGCGCGAGCGCGCTACCGCAACCGGCGCGCTGCTCGTGCTCGACGAGGTCATCTCAGGCTTCCGCGTCTCCCGCGGCGGCGCGCAGGAACTGACCGGCGTCTCCGCCGATCTCGTGATCCTGGGCAAGATCCTCGGCGGCGGCCTCCCCGCCGGCGCCGTCGCCGGACGCGCCGAGCTGCTGCAGCTGCTCGCACCCGCTGGCGGCGTCTATCAGGCCGGCACCCTCTCCGGCAACCCTCTCGCCGTCGCCGCCGGCCTGGCCACCCTGCGGATGCTCGACGAGTCCGCCTACCTGCGCCTTGCCGCCATCACCGACCATCTGGCTCAGGGACTGCGCCGCGCCGCCGCCGACGCCGCGCGCGCCATCCAGGTCGTCAGCCTCCCGGGCCTGCTCACCGTCTTCTTCGCCGAGCAGCCGCCCGCCAACCTCGCCGATGCCCAGGCATGCGATCTGGAGGCCTACGGCGCCTGGTGCCGCGCGCTGCTGGCGCGCGGCGTCTACCCGCCGCCCTCGCAGTTCGAGGCCTGGTTCCCCTCGCTCGCACACACCCCCGAGCACATCGAGCGCACCGTCGAAGCCGCCGCCGCCGCCTTCAGAGAGCTGCGTCGAGGATGAGCGCCACCGACGGCACCGCCTCGGCGGGCGGCCACGCACCACGCGGCAACCACGGCGGAGCCGATAGGCGGAGCCCCCCCCAACCACTCTCGCCCGCTTCTCTGCAGCGCCTCCGCGAGCTGCTGCGCGAGCAGGGCGGGCTGATCGCCAGCCTGCTCACCGACGACTACGACGTCGCCGACGACCGCGACGCTGCCGACCTCGCCGACCTCGCCGGCAACGGCTCCTGCCCCGCCCAGCTCGTGGCGCGCGGGCCGCGCGCGCGCGCCGCCGCGCCCGACTACGAACTGCTCGTCGAGCTGATCTACGAGGGCTACCTGCTGCACTACCGCCTTCCCCGGCTGCTGCGCCCGCCCGACGCCGACCTCGCGCTGCTCGCCGGCGACCGCCTCTACGCGCTCGGTCTCGCGCGCCTCGTCGCCCTCGGCGATCTGCCCGCCGTGGCCGAGCTGGCCGACGTAATCACCCTCACCGCGCTCGCCCACGGCGCCGGCGAACCCGAGCTGGCCGCCGCCGTCTGGGATGCCGGTGCCCTCGCCGTCGGCTGGGGCCCCAGCGAGCCACACGCCCGCGCCAAAGCCCTCGCGCGCGAGGGCGCGCCCGAGGCGCTTGAGGCCATGCGTGCGCTGCTCCCCATCTCGCCCGCCGCCGTGAGCTGACGCGCCGAGCACCAACCGATATTCTTTGATGTCTTGTCCAGCAAGCACGACCAGCACAAGTCGAAGTACACAGCCGACCGCATGATCCCGGGCGCCTTCGAGGGCGAGACGGTGACTCGGCGGCGTTTCATGACCATCGGCGGCCAGGCCGCCGGCGGCGTTGCCGCCGCGTCCTTCCTGCTGCCCGCGCTCGGCTTCGCCATCGGCCCGATCTTCAAGAGCACGCCCCATCCCTGGGAGACCGTCGGGCCCACCGACATGTTCCCCGACAACAACTACATCCCCGTCGTCATTACGCTCACCCCCGGCATCGGCGAGGCCGGCAAGGCCAGCGTCTACGTGCGCAAGCGCAACCCCGCGCTCGACACCGACCCCTCCGACCTCCACACCTCCTTCATCGCCATCTCCACGCGCTGCGCCCACCTCGGCTGCCCCGTGCGCTGGGTCGATGCCGCCGAGCGCTTCATCTGCCCCTGTCACGGCGGCGTCTACGACCTCCTCGGGCGCCGCGTCGGCGGCCCGCCCGTGCGGCCGCTCGACCGCTTCTACACGCGCGTCGTCCGCGGCTACGTGCAGATCGGCGCGCGCTTCAGCGTCAACAGCGAGCTGCAGCGCTTCTCCCCCCGCGACCCCGGCGAGCCGATCGACGGCATCGGCCAGTACATGTATCCATCGCGGCCCTCCGCCCAGAAGTAATCAGGTCGCTCGTGCCCCGCCTACCCAAGCTCCCCGCCCCGCCCGTCCCGGCGCCCCTGAAGCCCCCGCCTCCGCGGCCTGGCGAGGGCAACGGCGATGGTAAGGCCACGCCCCTCGATCACGCACAGGAGGCCGGCGTCACCGTCGTGGACTGGGTCGATGAGCGCACCTCTCTCAGCGGCGCCGCGCGCTGGCTCATGTTCCGCAAGGTCCCCAAGGGCACCAACTGGTTCTACACGCTCGGCTCCGCCACGATGTTCGCCTTCCTCTCGCAGGCCGTCACCGGCGTCTTCCTCGCCATGTACTACCGCCCCGACCCCTCCGGCGGCGCCTACGAATCGGTCCGCTACGTCACCAACGAAGTCTTCCTCGGTCAGTTCGTGCGCGGCATGCACAAGTGGGGCTCCAGCGTCATGGTCATCCTCGTCTTCCTGCACATGGGCCGCACGTTCTTTTTCGGCGCCTACAAGTACCCCCGCGAGCTGAACTGGGTGATCGGCGTCGTGCTGCTGATCCTGACGATGTTGATGTCCTTCACCGGCTACCTGCTGCCCTTCGATCAGCGCTCCTACTGGGCCACGGTCGTCGGCGTCAACATCAACGGCACCGGGCCTCTGCTCGGCCCCTATCTGAGCGACTTCCTACGCGGCGGACCCGAATTCGGGGCAACCACGCTGTCGCGCTTCTACGCCATCCACATGCTGCTCGTGCCCGGCCTCCTCGTGGCGCTCATCGGCGCCCACCTCTACCTCGTGGCCAAGCTCGGCACGACCGCACCGCCGTGGCAGAAGGTCGAGCGCGACCCCGATCTGCGCAAGGCCGAGGCATGACCGCACGCGCACGCCACCACTGCCTCATGGCGCCGCGCGGCGCCCGTGCGGGCGATAGCGGAGCCACGCCGTGAACCAGCGCGAGAAGGAGGAGTACCTCCGCGAATACGCCGTCCTCAAGAGCCAGGGCAAGCCCTTCTTCCCCTACGCCGTCGCCAAGGACGCCGCCATGGCCTGTGTCGTCATGGCCTGCATCATCACCCTGTCACTCGTCCTCGGCGCCGAGCTCGGGTCCAAGGCCAACCCCACCACCACCACCTACGTGCCGCGTCCGGAGTGGTACTTCTTCTTCCTCTTCGAGGTCCTGCGCGTCATCAAGCCGCCCTCGCTGGTGCCGCTGGCCACGATCGGCGTGCCCACGATGGGCATGATCCTGCTGTTCCTGCTGCCCTTCTATGACCGCGGTCCCGAGCGCCGACCCGAGCGCCGCCCGATCGCCACCATCACCGGCATCGCCGTCATCGGCGCGATGGCCTTCCTCACCTACTCCGGCGCCAACGCCGGCTCCCCGACTGTCATCGAAATGGCCACTCCCGCCGCCGTCGTGCAGGCCGGCGGCACCACGCTCGCCAACTACGAAGCCGGCAAGCTCGTCGTCGCGCAGTCCGGCTGCCTGGCCTGCCACAAGATCGGCGACAACGGCAACGACGGCCCCGGTCCGCAGCTCACGCACATCGGCTCGCGCCTGCCGCGCCAGGGCATCGCGCGCACGCTCGTCAACCCCACCTCGCCGATGCCCTCGTTCAAGAATCTTCCGCCGCAGAAGTTCAAAGCGGCGGTCGAATTCCTATCGCAGCTCAAGTAGTCTGGCGCGATGCCTGACGCGGGCACGCTCGAGGCAGGTGAGGTGCGCGCGATGTTCGATCGCATCGCCGGCGTCTACGACCCGCTCAACACCGCCATGACCGCCGGCCTGCACCACCGCTGGCGCGAGCGCGCCGTGGATATGGCGCGCGTCGGCCCCGGCATGCGCGTGCTCGACGTCGCCGCCGGCACCGGCGACCTCACGCTGGCGCTCGCGCGCCGCGTCTCGCCCGGGGGGGAGGTCATCGGCAGCGACTTCTCCGAGGGCATGCTCGCGCGTGCACGCGCTAAGGCGCAGAGGAGCGGTGCCGGGAGCACCGCTGCTGCGGGGAGCCCCGCTGCAGGGACCACCGCTGCGAAGAGCCCCGCTGCAGGAACCCCCGCTGCGGGGAGCGCCGGCGCCGCCGTGCGCTTCGAGTGGGGCGACGCGCTCGCGCTGCCCTACGCCGAGGACTCCTTCGACGCCGCCACCGTCGGCTTCGGCGCGCGCAACTTCTCCGATCTCCCGCGCGGCCTCGCCGAGCTGGCGCGCGTCGTACGGCCCGGCGGGCGCGTCGTCGTGCTGGAGATCACCACGCCGATGCGCCCGCCGCTATCGCTCTTCTATCGCCTCTGGTTCGATCGTCTCGTGCCCCTGCTCGGGCGCCTGGGCGGCGGTTCGGAGGCCTACACCTACCTGCCCAACTCCGTCAAGCGCTGGCCGCCGCCCGAGGCGCTTGCAGCCGAGCTGGCGCGCGCCGGGCTCGAGGACATCGGCTATCTGCTGCTCGCCGGCGGCATCATCGCGATCCACGCCGGCTCCGTGCCGCCCGCGAGAGCGTGACTTCGAGGTGAACACGATGCGCGACGTGGACGCCGTCGAGGCGATCATGCGCAGCGGCGGCGACGCTCTGCGCGCGCGCATGGCCCGCACCGAGGAGCACCTGCAGGCGGTCGCCGCGCAGGCCGGGCTGCCCTTGGCCGAGCACGCTACGGCCACCGTCGCCGCCGGCGGCAAGCGCCTGCGTCCGCTGCTCGTCATCCTCGCCGCCGAGTCCGCTGGCGGGCCGCGCGAGCACGATGACGGCGAGGACAGCCTTGTGCGCGCTGCTGCTGCCGTCGAGCTGGTGCACTCCGCGACGCTCGTCCACGACGACATTGTCGATGGCGCCCTGCTGCGTCGCGGACGCCCCACCGTTGTGGCGCGCGCCGGGCGCGACGCTGCCGTCGCCACCGGCGACCTGCTCTTCTCACGCGCCTTCGCCGAGCTGGCGCGCAACGGCAGCCTTGCCCAGTTGCGCGCTCTCTCCGACGCCAGCTCGGCGCTCGCCGCCGGCGAGCTGTTGCAGCGCGAGGACGCCTACGCCGTTGACGTCGCCGTCGAGCGCTACCTGCGACGCTGCGAGCTGAAGACCGCCGCGCTCTTCGAGGCCGCCTGCCGCCTCGGCGCGCTCGTCGCCGTCGAGGGCTCACGCGCGCTGGCCGCCGCGCTCGGCGCCTTCGCGCGCCGCATCGGCCTTGCCTTCCAGCTGCTCGACGACGTGCTCGACGTCTCAGGGCCCGTCGAGCGCACCGGCAAGTCGCGCGGCACCGATCTCCTGGATGGCACCGTCACGCTGCCGCTGATCCTGGCGCGCCAGCGCGACCCCGCGCTGGCAGTCGTCGATCTGACGGCCCTCGACGGTCCCGAGCAGGCCGAACTGCTGTGCGAGCGCATCGCCGCCACCGGCGCCCTGGAGGAGGCTCGGGAGCGCGCCCTCGCGCTGGTCTCCGAGGCCAAGGCGCTGCTGCCCGCGAGCCTGCCCGACGGGCGTGCGGCGCTGCTCGACCTGGTTGCCGACGCGGTTGTCGAGCGCTACCGCTAGAAGTCGCTGCGGACCATCACGCCGGCTTTCGCCGCGCGCACGACGCGCACGCACGACGCGCACGAGCCGCTAGAAGTCGCTCGGGACGATCACGTCGGCTTCCAGCGCGCGCACGAAGAACTCGATCTCCTGGGCCATGTTGGCGTGGGTCATGCGCCGGAAGTCGCTGAGCAGCGCGGCCGTCGCGCGGTCCAGCTCGTCGTCCAGGCGCTCCACCGCGGCCTGGCCAAACACGCCCTCGCGCACCTCCTCGCACTCCGGACAGCGCAACACGATCTGCCAGAAGCCTGGGCGCTCCTCGGTCCAGTTCGACCGGGTACACCAGCTCCCCGCCGCAGCTCATGCAGACGTGCAGCCACTGCTCGAGTTGCACCTCTGGGCCGACATGGTTGTCGTTCTGGGAGTACATAGGGCGTTCGCCAAGGTCATCGACTCCCTTTAGGGCTGCCTTTAGCGACTGGCCACCATCGCGTAGGTTTGTGCAGGTTCAGTACGTAGCTGCGCCCCTGCGCAGTGGTAGTTTCAGCCCAGAGGGTGGCGCAGCTGGCCGCAGGCCGGCGAGCCGGGCCCCTCTACAATCCGATCAAACATGGCCACAGCCATACGTACGATCGGCCACGACGACCGCCTCAGCCTCGTCGATCATCTCGACGAGTTGCGCACTCGCCTGTTGGTCTGCGGCATCGCGCTGGCGCTGACCTTCGGCATCTGCCTATGGCAGAACAACCTGCTCTTGGAAGTCGTCAACAAGCCGCTTGTCCACGAGACTCGCAAGCAGGTCGCAGAGGGCCATGGGCCGCTCGGCCAGACCGCGCTTACGCAGAAGGCGCTGCTCGGGGTGGCCGCGAACACCGAAGCGCTCGCGCGCACCCTGAGCGCTCCGAGCAGCCACCTGCCGGCGGCCGTGCGCGCCGCACTCGCCGCCGAGATCCCTCAGATCAAGGCGTCTACAGCGAAGATCCCGAAGGTCCCGCAGGGCGACCTGCCGATCACGACCGGCTTCGGCGAACCCTTCACGGCGACGCTCACAGTGAGCCTCTACTTCGCGGTCGTGCTCTCGCTGCCGGTGGTCCTCTTCGAGCTGTATGGCTTCCTGCTGCCGGCCTTCAGCCCGCGTGAGAGACGCGTCGTCATGCCACTCGTCGCCGCGATCCCCTTCCTGTTCG
This sequence comes from uncultured Solirubrobacterales bacterium, assembly GCA_963715515.1. Classification (GTDB taxonomy): domain Bacteria; phylum Actinomycetota; class Thermoleophilia; order Solirubrobacterales; family Solirubrobacteraceae; genus Palsa-744. The sequence continues at coordinate 1,353,549 of OY970249.1, read as the reverse complement.
CGCTCGGCGTCGTCTTCGGCTACTTCGTCGTGCTGCCAGCCGCCGTGCGCTTCTTCCAGAACTTCAACAGCAGCCAGTTCAACGTCCTCGTGCAGGCATCGCAGTACTACAAGTTCGTGGCCACCACGCTGCTCGCGATGGGCCTCGTCTTCCAGGTGCCCGTCGCGATTCTCGCCGCCGTGCGCGCAGGGATCGTCACGCCCCGCCAGCTGCGCCGGGGCCGGCGCTACGCGATTCTCGCCTGTGCCGCCGTTGCGGCCTTTCTCCCGGGCGATGTGACGACGCTGATCCTGGAGACGATTCCGCTATACGTGCTCTACGAGACCAGTATTCTTTTAGCGTCACTAACGACGCGCCGCGCCGCGAAGCGCGAGCGCGGGGAAGCTGCCGCCGCGGCGGCGGGGGCGGGGGCAGGACACCCCCGCGAGGACAACAGCGAGCCTCAAGCCGAGGGAAGCGAGCAGAGCGTGCAGACGATCATCGATCACACCGACCCCGAGCTGTCTGACTGATGCTGTTCGACCTCACAGGCCGCGGACGGCGCCGCACAGTCAGGGTCGTCTACTCGGGCCTTGCGCTGCTCTTCCTCCTCGGCTTCGTCGGCTTCGGCGTGGGAAGCATCGGCGGAGGCGGCGGCGGGATCTTCGAAGCCGTCTTTGGCGGCAAAGAAAACACCAGCGGTCCCAACTACGAAGGGCAGGTCAAGGCAGCCAAGAAGCTCACCGTGCAGCAGCCGCGGAACGCCGCCGCCTGGAGCGCCTTGATCCATGCGACGCTGCTGCAGGCCGGCACCGGCGAAAACTTCAGCAGCTCCGAAGTCGCCTTCAACTCCAGCGCACGGCCGCTCTTGCAGCAGGTCCAGGAAGCATGGCAGCACTACCTGGCGCTGACTCCCCACCACCCCAGCACCTCGCTGGCGGCCGCCGTGCTGCCCATCTACACCGACCCCGGCGGCATCAGCAACCCGACTGGAGCCATGCAGGCCCTGAAGATCGAGATCACCGGCCGCGCACCCAGCGCGACGCTCTACTATGACCTCGCCGTGCTCGCCTATCAGGCGAACGACAAGAAGGAAGGCGACCGCGCCGCGAAAAAGGCGCTCGCGCTCGCCCCCGCCGGCGACCGCAAGACCCTCCAGAGCTATCTCGCCAACGCCAGGGCCGGCAAGCCCGGGACCACGCCCACGCCCACCGCCGGCGGCACCAGCACCGCCGCGAGCGGTGCGCAGACCGTGACCATCCCGGCCTCCAAGCTCGGCAAGGGCGCCACCAAGGCCCAGACGGTGACGATCCCGGCGTCGGCGCTGAAGGGGGTCAGTACGACCACTGCACCGGCAAGCACCACGGCCCCAGCGGGCACGCCGGCTCCGGGCAAGAAGAAGTAGGTCTTGGCGGAGGCAGAGGCTCCGCGCTATACCGCGCGGCTCCTGGTTGACTGCGCCGATCGTCCGGGCATCGTCGCCGCCGTCTCCGGCTTCCTGTTCGCGTGGGGCGCCAACATCGTCTCCTCACACCAGTACTCCTCCGACCCCTCCGGCGGCCGTTTCTTTCTGCGCGTCGAGTTCTTCCTGCAGGACGGCGGCGGCTCGCACGAGGCGCTGCGCGAGCGCTTCCACGCCGAGGTCGCCGAGCGCTTTCAGATGGACTGGACGATCCGCTTCTGGGGCGATCGCCGGCGCGTGGGCATCCTCGTGTCGCGCCACGACCACTGCCTGGTTCGACCTGCTCTGGCGCCACCGCCGCGGCGAGCTTGACGCCGAGGTGGTCGCCGTGATCTCCAACCACCCCGATTTACGCGGCGAGGCCGAGGCGGCCGGGGTTGCCTACCACCATGTGCCCGTCGAGCGCCACGACGGCGGCAAGGCGCACGCCGAGGCACGCATGCTCGAGCTTCTGGCCGGCGCCGTTGACGTCGTGGTGCTCGCGCGCTACATGCAGATCCTCTCGGCAGACTTCCTCGCGCGCCTGGGCGTGCCAGTGATCAACATCCATCATTCGTTTCTGCCCGCCTTCGCCGGCGCCGAGCCGTATCGCCGCGCGCGCGATCGCGGCGTCAAGCTGATCGGCGCCACCGCGCACTACGTCACCGAGGCGCTTGACGCCGGGCCGATCATCGAGCAGGGAGTGGAGCGCGTCGATCACCGCCAGAGCGCCCTCGAGCTGGAGCGCGTCGGGCGCGATATCGAGCGCGTCGTGCTCGCGCGCGCCGTCGCGCTGCACCTCGACGATCGCGTGATCGTTGACGGCGCGCGGACCGTCGTGTTCTGAGGCGCTGGGATAGAATCCCTGGTGGCATCCCGAACCGGCCGCTGCGCTGGTGTTTGCGCGGGCCGTTAGCTCAATTGGCAGAGCAGGGGCCTCTTAAGCCCAAGGTTGTTGGTTCGATTCCAACACGGCCCATTGAAAAATCCAGTGCTGGTGGGCGTTTCGTGGTTTGGCGTGGGGACAAGCACGGGCAAGTTCGGGCGAGAAGGATAGCGATCTGCGGTGACGTTGCGGTGGGGAAATCGGCGTGCCCGCAGCGGCAGACCGACACCGTTATCCGCTCGCTGGACATCGTCGCTTGCGGCTACGGCTCAGAGAGTCAGCGCGTCGCTGATCTGGCTGTGCCCCGGATAGCGTTGGGCAGCTCGCGCCAGTCTGTCCTCGTCGTAGAAGCGCTTGGCCCACCATGAATCGCGCCGCGCCAGGCGCGTGCCGGCAAGGATGGCCGGAATCCCAAAGAGCACGAAGAGCCCGACGATGCTCAGGGCATAGCGTCCCTTCAAGCAGCCGACGACCACAAACGGCGACGTGACGATCCAGATGTATACGAGTCCCACGTAGGTGTCTATCGGCGCGTAGTGGCGAATTCGTTAGAGAACAAGAGTCGGTTTGCCCAGACGGGCCACAGACTCCAGAACTCCCCAGGCGTGCGTGTCGGCCCCATCCTCACCGACCACGCCGGACCGGGCTTCCGCTTTGCCGCCGAGGATGTCGCGCAGACGATCGGGCACGCGGAGTCCTACGCCCGTCTGCGCGACCGCTACGTGCAGCGCAATCGGACCGTGATGTGAGGCGTGCCAGTCATCACGGGAACCAGCGTGCCCGTACGAACGATCGCGAGCCTGATTGAAATGGGCGAGAGACACCGAGGTACTACGCGAGGACTATCCGCAGGTCCCAGATGAGGCGTACCCCGTAGCGGTGCTGTGGGCGCATGCCAACCCTCGTCGTGGCCGTCCCGTACGCCCTTGGGACACGGCTGCGAGCCGTCTCGTGCCCAAGCTTCCCGCCGCGCGGGGCGCGTGAAGGCCTCGATCGACGAGTGCTTGACGCCTGCGCTCGTCGCGCGGCTCGGCATGCAAGATGATGAGCTGTGTGGGAGACATTCTCCGGCGTCCTGAAGCAGATGGGGGTGCCGTAGAGTCACGCGCGAGTGCTTAGTCGAGGGCTACTCTTCGGTGCCCCCGCTTGGCGATGCGAGGTCCTCTGCCGGGCCCTTAAGGCGACCCTCCTGTGCGGCGATTGCCTGCGCGATAAATGACCATCCGCGCCCCGGCTGGCGGGCGTCTGAGGAACGAACCTCGGCCCAAAGCGCCGACGGGCAAAGCTCGCGGAGCCGGGCTTGAAGCTGCTGCTTCTCGATGACAGTCGCCGTGAGGGCCGTCACGATGATCGTGTCGTCCATGCAGTCGAGCAGCCCGATGACGCCGCGCGTTGCGCGCAAGGCGGAAAGTAGCTCCGACTGCGTCGCCCTAAACTCCGGCCCGTCTGGCCTCGGAAGCCACGCGACGATCATCTGGACCCCTAGCTTCGCCGGATCGAACTCGTATGCGTCCCAGAGCCAGTCGCGCTCGGCCGGGTCCTCCCCAAACGCCTTCTCGGATCCACGCGATCGCGCGCTGAGCGCCGCTGTGACCGACCTCGCATGGGCATCTAGGCGTAGCTCCTCGAAGAACGCCGCTCGGTCGGGGCGGTTCGACGCACGTGCTGCTATCGCGCCGACAACCGCTGTTCGGCTCCTTTCTGCGGACGTTGTTCCTGCGGGAGGCCTGCCGAGTGGCATCCGCCCATGTTGCCATCCTCCCAGACATAATTCTGCCAGGCGCAAAAAGTAGCCGTAAGCTGTAGGCCGGGGACATGGGCCTATTGTTCCGTCCGTCGCTGCGGGTACACTACAGAGGCGCACATTTCTGCATCCAGCCGCATAAACGTCGAAAGACCCTTTGATGACCGGAGATATCCACTGGGCTACACGCTGCGACTCCATCGCAGTAGTGTGCGGGCAATGTGCGCCTCTTTCTCCCATGGCGCGCGCGTCGTTCTCTCGCGCCCAAGTCAGCCCCGCTGATGTCGTCCTATCAGCACGGAGGACCCGCGGTGCTTGAGATCACCCTCGATGGGGACACTGTCGGGCGCATAGACGAGGCCTTGGCCGGGCTCTCGGCCGTCAACGACGACCTCAAGCTCAATTTCGGCAACCATTGGCCAGAGGACGGCCATGAAGTTGCGCTGCTCGCCGCGGCCCTTATTGGTTCCCTTCGCGATCGGCAGGTGACTATCAATGTCAACGACCCGGATGCCATCGAGAGTCTGCTCCGGGTCGGGCTCGCCACAGCGCTATCGCGTCGCGCCAGCGGCCGGACGACCTTCGAACCTGCAGCAAGCGGATTGGATCGCCCTCACCTCGGCGCCATCTGGACCTCAGGCTCGCGTGCTACCACCGAGGCCATGTTTGGAGCACATGACCCAATGCCCCCTGGCCCGTTCGGACGACGGTATGCCACGTTCGTAAATCCCCACCTTTCGAGTGGCGGGGAAGGCCACCCCGATGTCGTCTTCCTCGTCCTACGGTGGCTCACCCGTCGGCTAGGCGAAGCTCTCCCGGACCCCTCGGTTGACACGCTAGTCGCAACCGTGGGGACTTGCTTGGATGAGCTCATTGGCAACGTTCAGGAGCACGCGACTGCCGAGTGCTCCCCACGCATCGACTGTCTCGTTCGCGTGTCCATCACCCCGGCGAACAGAGTCCGCTGCAGCGTTATAGATAATGGTCGAGGGATCGTCGATTCGCTCGCTCCCAAGGTGCGCCAACAGCCCGCAAACATTCTCGTTAGCCTGATTGAAGGTCAGCTGCCTGGTTGGGGCGCGGGCCGCGGGGTCGGGCTAACGCGAGTTAGGCAGCTCACCCGAGAGGCCCGCGGGCGGTTGGTTATCGCGACGGACCGCAATCGGGTGCTCGCTGATCCCGACGAGCAGGCTCGGGCGACGGAGGCCCCCTTCCGGCTTCGAGGCACCTTGATTGATCTGGACCTCCCGGCGCCGGAACCCTAAGAAGCGGTCTCTTCCTCCGCCTTTTCCTCGACCCTTGCGGCGAGTCGGAGTCCAACGCCAAGCGCTGCGCGCTCCGAGAGGAACTCATCGTCACCCTTGAGCTGCTCAGCGACGCCGGTCACAACCTTCCTGGCGTCGTAAGGCAGCTTGCCATGCGCAGCCGCCAGAAGCATCTCGGGCACGAGTAGTTTGCGATGCTTCCCCTCGGCTCGGTCAATGATGTGCATCGCCGTGGTTTCTGCTTCCGCCTCGGTCCATCCCCAGAACGCCTCGTGCGGCCGCAGCCACCGCAAGAAGCAGCTGATGATGATCGGGTCGTAGTAGGACCGCGTCATCGCTGCGATATCGAACACTCGCAGCTCTGGCACCGACGATTCAGGGCGTGCCACTACGGCCGCCATCGCCGAGCCGACTGCGACGTAGGTCGTTATGGCGTCCAGCTCTTGGCCATAAAGTGAGTTCGGAGTGAGGCGGTCCTCCTCTGGGACCGTTCCCCAGAGAACTCTTGTCGGACTGTCCTCGGGGGCGAGAGTCTCGTCAGCGTCTTGTCGGATTTCGCGCTGGCACAACTCTAGACGCTCTTCAACAAACGCCCTTTCCTCTGCTGTGAGATCTGAGGACTCCGAGAGGTCGAGCTTGATGAGCGCGCCCTCCTCACGTAGGGGCGAGCGATCAGGCAGCAGGCTTTTCCATGCAAAGTGGAGATGCGGCTTGTCCCCCGTCTGACGGTACGAGTTTTCCACCGTACGCCATTCGCGGGAAGTTGCGGGCCGCGCGTGGACTACGAGTCCATGCAGTGCGAACCCCGGTTTGCCCTTGCGTGCGTCTTGGACACCGACCAACGCCCTCTGCAGCGAGCCGCCCGTCACTGCACCAAGCGCGAAAACAAGAATACTCTTCGCACCCTGCACTCGCTCGCACAATCCTGCGCTGAAATCGCCCGTTGGCGGGAAGGGAACGGTCTCCGAAACGTGAGGGGCGATGACGGGGTGTACCGCTTGCCAAAAGCCGGCAAAACGGTTGTCTTTGTACTCGTGCTCAGCCACTAGCACTAGGTCGGCGTCCGATGGTAGGTTCTCGGTCGCCCGGAGCTCCTCGACGCGGCGGATTAGGGCGGCCCGAAATTCAGGATCGGTGATCACCTGGTCCATACTCAGCTTGATGCCCATGGGGACCCGGTCGGACCGGTGCCGTCGGATGGCCGCATGCGCTGAGCGCTCGACTGCCACCGCCTTGGTTCGCTTGGCTGCTTCCCAAAACTCCCGGTTGGCGAGGGGGTCCTGCGTGTCTGGCACGAGCCGCTTCAGCTGGGTAGGCAGCATTGCGTCAAAAGAGAACGGGTTTATCGGGATGACCACCGCCTTAGACTGGTCCCTGCACAGCAAGCACCCAATATCGTCTCGCGCACCAACATCGACCAGCGGTTTTTGTCCCGGCAGCGGGGTCCAAATGTCAACCGCGTTATCCGTACTTGGGTGTTGCAGCTTGTCTACCAAGACCTCAACATGCGCGTCCATGCTGGGTCCCTTCCGCTGGAGTGCTCCCTTGATGCGTTCGAGTAGCGACCCCGAACTCGAAATAGACACGACTACCACGACGCGACCATGGGGTCCGCTCGCGGTATCTAGCGCTGCATCTATATCGCCACCCGTCCGCGGGTAGTGGTCGAGTACGGCGACCGGCCCCATGGGCTCCCGGCCGGCCTCCGCGATCGCGAGTCGCAAGGCTTGTGCGATCGGCGTCAGCGTCCCGGTGTCCAGGACAAGTCCGGTTTTAGGACCCATGCGGGCATGCAACCAGCTCGCAATCAAATCGGCATCCCGAGGTTCACGGATTGCGTCCCCTAGCTTGATGTACGCCCCGGCATGCTCGCCCGTGATCAGCCGGTAGTGGTAGTTCGCTGGTCGCCAAATCGCGTGCCCGAAATCCAACAGCGCCTCAAGCTCGATAGCCCTGGCGCGCGCGAGATAGTCAGACTCGTCCTCGACGGGCTCTCCGTCGAGCGGCTCGATTCGTGCTGGTTCCCCTATCGGCTGGCGAAGCACGGCGATACGCAGTCCGAACCCCATTCTCTTTCGGAGTATCCGCAACTTCTCCATGAACTCAGTATCAGGCCCGCTCATCTGTCGTCCGCGAACGAGCAGCAGGCCGTCGTACTGGTTAGCGAACGTTGCTGGCATCCGCCGCAACACAGCAGGTTCATCGCCATCGACGTCCGCGAATACGAGTGGGGAGGCCCGCTCAATCGTGCCGAAGTCGCGGCGCAAGGCGCCACGAAAGCTCACGTATCCGTCTTGACTGACGGTCATACCCTGACCATAAACTGACCTGCGGCGCTACGTCGCCGCATCACCCGAAGAACTTATCTCCACCCGCTCGACTAGTGAGCTAATCGTTCGGTGCAGTCGAAGTGCCTCCTCGCGAGCAGCCTCGGCGAAGCCGGCGTTGTCCGAGGCATACAGCACCGAGCGGGCCACGTTGATCAAGAAGCTTAGCTTCCCGGCAGCGACCTCAGATACGACGACGGCCTCCAGGTCGCCTCCCTGAGCCCCCACGCCAGGCACGAGAATCGGCAGCGTGGTCGATACGTCCGCGCGGATCTCCGCGAGCTCGGCGGGATAGGTCGCGCCGACGACTAGGCCGCAATTCCGTTCGACGTTCCATTCGTTTGCGACCGTCCGGGCCACGTGCCGATAGAGAGGAAGACCGCCACTTTCGAGGTCCTGAAACTCTCGTGCACCTGGATTCGATGTCCGCGCCAGTACGAAGATCAATGCCTCGCTGCGCTCTAGAAACGGTCGCAACGCCTCGCCTCCGAGGTACGGATGCACAGTCACGGCATCCGCTCCGAGCTCGTCGAAGATCGCCGTCACGTACCCAGCGTTAGACGACCCAATGTCGCCGCGCTTGGCGTCCACGATCACTGGAATTCCAGGAGCGAGCGACCGGGCTTCTCGAATGGTCCTGGCCAGCGCATGGAACCCTTCAGCTCCCAAGGCCTCGTAAAACGCGATGTTGGGCTTGTAGGCGGACACGATGTCGTGCGTCGCATCGATAATCGCTGCGTTGAACGCCACGACGCGATCGGCCCGCGACCCGTTGCTCGCCACCAACGCCGGTATACGCCGGAGATCGGTGTCCAGCCCGATGCATAGGTGTCGGCCAGCCTGGGTGAACTCTGCGACCCTCTCTACGCATCGGGCAGCGAACATGGGCGCAGCATACGCCTTCGCGCCCTACGGCTCATACATGAGCGAGGTCGGAATGCGCGACCGGCAAAAGGGGCCGGCTCGATCGCGTCGTTTCGAGCGAGGAGTTGCTGGTCGATCACGCGCGGTTAGACGAAGACGCCAGTCGTGGGCCCGGTTTAGGCCGCAGAACGCCTGAGAGCTTCTCAAGGACCACGACGATCTCCACCAGGCGCGCGGAGCGATGATCTGGCCGACAATCACAACTCTGCGCTTTGCAGAGTCTATAATTATTGTGTCTGCACTATAGTTGCGGCCATGTCAGGAATATCGGTTCCCTCCCTCCCGGTCAGCGACGCCGCCCATCGTCTCGGTGTCAGCGATCAGCGCGTCCGCGCAATGATCGCCGCTGGCGCAGTCGACGCTCAGAAGATCGCTGGAGCGTGGTGGATCTCGGCTGAATCCCTTGCCCGGGCAGTCGCCATGAGTCGGTCCGCGGGGCGCCCGTTCAGTCCGGAGAGTGCCTGGTCACTGCTGCTGATCGCGTCAGGCGAGCCAGTGGCCTGGGTCTCGCCTAGGGTCCGTTGGCGCGCGTCAGTCGCACTGAAGGAGAAGGGTTTGGCGGAGTCGTTCGGAAAGCTGGGTAATCGCGCTGTGCGCCATGCCTTCCAGGCGCATCCCGCTGAGCTGTCCCGCCTCGCAGGCTGCGAGGATTTGATGCTGAGTGGAGTCAGCGTGGCGGCCACTCACCGGCTTGGCCTCCAGGGCGGCAACGAGGTCGAAGCCTACGTCGCGGCAGACGCGATCGAGCATGTTGCACAGCGGCATGGTCTCGCCCGAGGCAGCGAGGCCAACGTGATGCTCCGAGCAATTCCCGAGGACATGTGGCCCGTTCTGCGACGTCCAGTCGCTCCGGTAGCCGCCGTTCTCGTCGACCTGGCCGAGCACGCCGACCCGCGAGCCCGGCGCGTGGGACACGAGAGGGCCGTGCGACTGGACGGCGCTCGGGCGAATGGCTAACACCGGCAAACCGGTCAGGGTCGCACCGGCCGATGCCGAGGCGAAGCATCTGTGGAGCGAACTCGGGCGTCTCGCTTCGCGGGTGCTGCCCAGGGGGTGGACGCTGGTCGGCGGGCTGATGGTTCAGTTGCACGCCTTCGAGGCCGGCGACTCGGGCGTGCGTGCTACGACCGACATCGATATCCCTGGGCGATGCTCGAGTGCGTACCGATTTCGAAGGGATCGCACGCGCTCTGATTGAGGACGGGTTCAAGCTCGACCCTCCGTCGCCGATCGACCGCGTCAGCCACCGCTGGCGGCGCGGCGAGCTGGTGGTAGACCTGCTCGCGCCCGATGGACTGCGCGAAAACCCGCCGGTCGCCGGTGGGCTCAGCACCGTCCAGATCCCTGGCGGGACTCAAGCGCTCGAGCGAACGGAGACCATCGACGTCGAGATCGGGGACACGCTGGTGAAACTCTCCCGCCCCACGCTGCTGGGAGCGGTGCTGATCAAGGCGCGGGCAATCATGGAGCACGCCGACCCGGACGCCCAGCGCGCGGATCTCGTACTGCTCCTCTCGCTCGTGGATGACCCCAGCCAAACGGCGGCTGAGCTCAAGGGGAAGGAGCGCAACTGGCTGCGCGACTGTGAAGCACTGCTCGGTCTCGACGACACAGTTCTCATGGCCGCATTTCCACGACCCCGGGTTCAGCGCGCCCAGCTTGCCTACCGGCTACTTGCCACGGGGCCAGACGGCTGACTACTCGCGCCGGCCTCCTCGGCGGGCGGAGAACCAGGCAAGAAAGGACTCGCGTCCACGACCTCCACGGTCGCGTCCTCCCTTGACATCGGCGCTCTGGTCTTCTTCGTGGGATTTGCTGTCCGCTCGTGTTGCTCGCGCGGCGCGCCACTCGACATCGACCGGGCGTGGCCCGTGTTTGACGCAGATCCTCGATGGCGAATGCGTAGTGGGCGCTGAGCATCTGCAGGCTCGTGCCGCACTCGCTCGCCACGGTCTGCGGGTCCTCGGCGCGCAGACGAAGGGAGATGCCGCCGCGCCGTAGCGCGTAGGGTGTCGCGCCGAGGATGTGGAAGAACTCGGGTTGCTCGGCGACCTTCGTGACGGCGGGGGTGAAGAATTTCCGACCCCAGGTGTCTGCTTGGTTTTTGGTGACGTGGCAGGCGCCTGTCCGGGGGTCGCGGACTCCGTGTTGGGGGCCGGCGAGGTTCCCGGCGATGATGAAGTCGATATCGCGGGCCGGACGGCCGCGGCGCCCGAGAGCGTCCCGCCACTCGGATAGGTCCTCGCGGAGGATGTCTGGCATGGCTGCTCGTCGCTGGGTGCTGTACTCGGTTTTGCCCCACTCGTCGAGCTGTCCGTGGGAGAGGACCTCGATGACCCATGCGAAGCCGTCGTCCAGGGACATCCAGCGCATCCCCCAGACCTCCCGGTTGCGTGCGCCGAGCCCGTATTGCATGCTGACGATCATGGCGTCGCGGTGCGCGAGGAGCGGGTCTCGACGCCCGACTCTTTGCAGTAGCTGCTCGCGGATTGCCTCCACGGCCTGTGGGGAGAGCGCCCAGCTGGGGACACGCGCTCCGCGCCGGCGGCCAATTGGCGCGTAGCCGGTGCCGCCCGCGCGGGCCGAGCGGCGTCTGTTGACGACGCTCTCGTTGGCGAGGATGCACCCGTTGGTCTGAATCTCGGGCACCGTCTGCGAACCGGCTGCCCAGCTCAGGGCGGCGGAGAGCATACGCCACGCGTGCTCCCGCGTCTGTTTGGAGACGCCGTCGCGCATCATCTGTTCGCGCCATGCCCGTGGTGCCATCGGCTCGTTGAAGCGCACCGCGGGCACGGAGGCGACGGCCAGCGCGTGGCGGGTCGGTGGGAGCGGCCCGCCGCGTGATCTGTGGCGTGGCTTGCCGAGGAGATGGCGATTGGCGGTCGAGACGTACCGCTCGTAGGTGGACGGCGCGAGGCCGCCCTGGTTGCGAGGGTGGGCGTTGACCTCGAGGTAGAGCTCGAGCACCTCCCCGATGCTCCGCGACTCGGCCTGGTTGGCCTCCTTCGCGTCGAGGTCCAGCAGGAACCGCCGCAGGCTGTCCGGCCCCCGCCGCTCGGCCGTGATGTAGTCGTCCATCCAAGCACGGGCGTGTCGCACCGAGGGGAAGGCGCGTGTGCGCTCGACCTTCTCGTGGTCGTAGAAGCCGACCGAGTAGGAGCGCCGGCCGCTCTTGGCGACGTACGGCCAGGCCGATCTCTTCTGCCACGGCCTAGCCACCGGCCGCTCCACCACCACTGGGCACGGAGCACGAACGACATCCACGCGAGCATCTGAACTCCATACACAGCATCTCCGGCCCTATCGATGATAGGACGGGCAAATCAGCCAAACACTGCGTCCCTGCGGGGACGGCCCCAGGCCGGCGGGCCTGGATGCCCGTGTTTGCAGGCCGAATGCCCAGGGGGGCCAGTGTCCTCTTAAGCCCAAGGTTGTTGGTTCGATTCCAACACGGCCCATAGCGATAGACGCGGATAAGAAACAAAAGGCGCCACCTCGGCAGCCGCCACGAGATAGCGATCTCGCTTGAATAGGCCTTCTTGCCTCCGTGTCGAGGACGAAGTATGTGGACGACTTGACGCAGTGCGCCGGCCGTCGAAGATTAGATGAGCGAAAGGACCCATATATAGAGCTATGGCCTGTAAGGGAGATAGGACGGAGGGTTGATCGATGCACGAACACGGATCGCTACCACGAGCACGTGAAGACGGTCTCCTCGAAGAGACGGTCGGCGAGGAGCTTCTCCTCTACGATCGAGACAGCCACACCGCTCATTGCTTGAGCCCGATCGCAGCCGGCGTCTGGCGGCATTGCGACGGCGAGTGCGACGTGACTGAACTTGCCGAACTCACCGGGGCAAGCGAGAACCTGGTCGCCGACGCGCTCCAGGAACTGCGCGAGAAGGATCTGCTCGCCACCGAGCCCACACTCATGCAGAGCACCGCCCCCCGTATCTCTCGCCGGGAAGCGATCGGCCGGGTCGCGCGTATCGGCGCCGCAGCCGCAGCCGCGCCGCTGATCGTCTCTGCGACCGCCGCGACGCCAGCGATGGCCAGCTCGGGGGAAACAGCTAGTTGTGGTAAAGCCAAGACCGGCGTGAATTGCTGCCTATGCGTGGTCGTGTGTCTCGAAGGAAACTTAAACGAAAAAGAATGCAAAGAAGGATGCGCAGTAAACGGAGGGTTCAGGAAGTGGGAAGCAAATCACGAATGTTAGGGCCAGCCGCCTGGACTCGCCCTTAACACTCCATTGCGTTGTGCCTCTCGCGCCGCAGACTTTTCATTGGCGTGATTCGATGTTGTGGGTGGTCTGGGTGGGTCTGCAGTGAGCACGGAATGTGTTGACCGTTATTCCCAACTGGCGCGCAACTTTGCGGTCGATGCGCTGACAGCCGAGGTCGCGGGTGCGTTTGGCCGTGAGGGGGTCGAGACGCTCGTGCTGAAGGGCCCGGTGCTCGCCAAGTGGCTCTATCCGGGTGAGGTGCGTCCCTACGTTGACTGTGATCTGATGGTGGCGCCCGAGAACCGGGCACGCGCGGTCGGCGTGCTCGAGCGGCTGGGCTTCGTGGAGTATCTGCCGTGGATGCCAACGCCGCTATCCCTGGATGCAGGGGGCACGGCGTTTAACCGCCGCCGCGGCGGCATGGTGGACCTTCACTGTCAGCTGCCAGGGCTCGACGGCGACCCGGATGCGATCTGGGGTCGCCTGGCCGCGAACGCCGAGCGGCAGGTCATCGCTGGAGTCGAGTTGAGCGTGCCCGATCGCGACACAGTGCTGCTGCACGTGGTCCTGCACGCCGCGCATCACGCGAACCTGGTGGATAGCAAGCCGCTCGAGGATCTGCGGCGAGCGCTCGCCCGCGTCGAGGAGACGAAGTGGTCCAGCGCGCTGGAGCTCGCGCGCGCGTACCGGGGCGTTCCGGCGTTCGCGGCCGGCCTGCGGCTCCTGCCCGAGGGTGGGGATCTGGCGCGCAGGCTCAATCTCGGTGAGGTGCGATCGCTCCAGCACGAGATTCGGCGCGAGGACAACGTGATCGCTGAGGAGTTCTACGCACTGCTCTGCGCCGACGCGGGGATCAGGCGGAAGCTGGCGATCGCCGCGAGCGATGTCTTTCCACGACCCGACTACATGCGGTGGTGGTCACCGCTGGCGCGGCGCGGCAAGCTCGGGCTGGCTGGCGCGTACGTCTGGCGCGCGATCTGGGTGAGTGGCCAGGCGCCCAACGCGATCCACACACTGTGGCGCCTCCGGGGAGCGAAGGGCAGGGCGTAGAACTACGGTCGTGAACGAGTTGCGGCGACGCCGGGTAGTGGCGCTAGCCGGAAACGTCCCGCGTGGGCGCCTGCCGTGACAGCAGCGTGCGTACGGCTTCGTCGGCGTCTCCCCGGTCTCCCTCGAGGATCACGGCGTCGCTCGCGGCGCGCCGCACCGCTGCGAGTACCTGTGCCGGGCGTGAGCGTGCGGCAACGGAGTGCTCCAGCAGCTTGACGGCGCCTTCTCCGGCGGTGCAGGGACGCAGTGCCCAGGCAACTCCGGGGCGGTAGCTCGTGAACGCGATCACCGCTACGGGTAGAGGTCGATCGCCGGCTCGCCCACCGAAGCTCTCGACCGGCCGCTCGTCCGTCGCGCGGGTCGCGTCGATGCGAACCGACAAGGGCTTGGGGTAGGGGTGAACGAGGCCGTCGGCATCGAGCACGGCGTACTCGTCAGACCAGTATTCCGCGCCCGCCTGCACGAGCGCGGCCACGAGCGTGGTCTTCCCCGCGAAGCTCCTCCCCGGAAGGACGATCGCCTGCCCCCCTACCCCAACAACTCCAGCATGGACGAAAACATGCTCAGGAGCATTCAGCGCGATATGCATACGCAGCTGGGCATCGAGAATGCCAAGCGCCAGTCGCAGATCAACCGGACCTGCGATTGGCTGTTCGTCGCAGATGACACGCAGAAGCGCGCCGTCTGTGTCCTTGACGAGCGCGAAGCGGCCACGCTCGGGCGGGTGCCTCGCTGGACGGGCACCCGGAGGCAGGAAATCGCGAACGGCCGCCCAATGCTGAGAATCGGCGGTGACCGCCACAGTCACCCCGAACGCTTCGACTGCCACCGACTCTACTGCGCTTTCACCTACCACACGCGGGAAAGTAGCAGTTGCGACCATTCGCTGGTTATGTATATTTGGACGATGAATGGTGCGCTGGTGGTGGCTCGGCTCTGTCTCGCCGCTGTGTTCTTCATCGCAGGGGTCGCGAAGCTCGCCGATCGATCGGGCACGCGGCAGGCACTGGCCGATTTCGACGTGCCGCACCGCCTTGCCGGTCCGCTGCTGCTGCTCCTGCCCGCTGCCGAGCTCGCGGCGGCGACGGCGCTGGTGTTTCCGACAACGGCGCGCTGGGGGGCGGCAGGCAGCCTGGTGCTCCTCGCGTTGTTCGTCGTGGGGCTCACACGAGTATTGCGGCGCGGCGAGGCCCCGGATTGCCATTGCTTCGGCCAGGTGCACTCCAAGCCGGCGAGCTGGATGACGGTAGCCCGCAATCTCGCGCTGGCACTACCGGCCGCATACGTGGCGCTCGCGGGCCCCGGTCCTTCGCTTGCCTCATAGGTGGCCGGCACCGACGCGCGTGACCTCTGGCTGATCGCGACCGGCTCACTGGCGATTCTTGCAACAACGACGGCCGTTCTTTTATGGCGCGAGAACCGCCGGCTGCGCTCGACGGACGATCGGGCGGCGGCGGCGCCCCGGCAGATCGGGGCGCTGGCGCCGCACTTCTCGTTGCCCTCCGCCGCGGGGCGTGTCGTGAGCCTTCAGGACCTCTTGGCCGATGACCGGGCCTGCGTACTTACGTTCGTGCACCCGGGGTGTGGACCCTGCCAGCCGCTGCTGCCCGAACTTGCACGTTGGCACGACACGATAAACGAACGCGTAGCCCTGACCTTAGTAACCGCCGTGGAAGTCATGGGAGCCGAGAAGTCCGCGCGTGAGCACGCGCGGACCAACGTGCTCATCGACGAGCAGTTGACCGTCAGTCGCGCATACGGAGTTACGGCAACTCCCTCCGCTGTCCTTGTCGCGTCGGATGGCACGGTGAGGAGCGCGCCCGTCAGCGGCCGCGTCGCGATCGAGTCGCTCATACGTCTCGCGCTTCACGGCGAGACGCGCTCGGCTCCCGCCCGCAGGCCGTGACCACCCAGGTGACCACCCAGGCCGGCCTATCTTCATAGGGGTAACATCCCTAGTCGAACCCTGAGGTGAGCCACTTAGGATGTACGGCAGCAGACAGGACCTGTCTGTGGATGCGCGCGTGGCGCGTGGCAAGGATGCGCGCGCCGAAGTTCCTCGCTCGAGCCATGCCGTCTGGGAGCGCTCGACGGACCGCTGCGACCCGATCGCGCTGCTGCAGGAGCAGGCCAAGGCTCGCGTGCCCGAGCTGGTGCCGATCCGGCACGGGCGCATGCTGGTCTCGCCATTCACCTACTATCGCGGCGCGGCGCTGCCGATGGCCGCAGATCTCGCCGCGACGCGCGATTCGGGGCTGCAGGTGCAGCTCTGTGGGGATGCGCATCTGTCCAACTTCGGCATCTTCGGCTCGCCCGAGCGCCATCTCTTCTTCGACGTAAACGACTTCGACGAGACCGCGCGCGGACCGTGGGAGTGGGACGTCAAGCGCCTTGCGGCCAGCCTCGAGGTGGCTGGGCGCGAGAACGCCTTCACGAAGAAGCAGCGGCGGGGCATCGTGCGTCGTGCGGTGCGCTCCTACCGCGAGACCATGACTGAGTTTGCGAGCACGCCGACGCTCGGCGTGTGGTACGCGCACCTCGACATGGATGAACTGCTGCCGCGGTTTCGCTCGCTGCTGAACCCCAAGAAGACGCCAAGCGTCTGGCGCGCGGTCGCAAAGGCGCGGGCGCACGACAGTCATCAGGCTTTCGAGAAGCTCTGTCACTTCCTCGACGGCGAGCCGCGAATCATCAGCGATCCTCCGCTGATCATGCCGGTCGAACATCTGCTGGAGGGGATCGACCCGGATGTCGTGCGCGACGGGATGCACAAGATCGTTCGCTCCTATCGACGCACGCTGGAGTCCGATCGAGGGCATCTGCTTGAGCAGTACCGGCTCGTGCATCTCGCCCGTAAGGTCGTCGGCGTCGGAAGCGTTGGCACCGAGGCTTGGATTCTGCTGCTGCTCGACGACCACGGCGCGCCGCTGCTGCTGCAGGTCAAGGAGGCCGATAGGTCCGTGCTCGAGCGCTCCACGTCCGAGAGCCAGTTCTCCAACAACGGCGAGCGGGTCGTCGCCGGCCAGCGGCTGATGCAGGCGGCCAGCGACATCTTCCTCGGCTGGGAGTGCTTTGACTGGGATGGCGACGAACGCGACTACTACATCCGCCAGCTGCGCGACTGGAAGGGGTCTGCCGATATCGCGGGGATGACCCCGGCGGGCATGCAGCTGTGGGGCCGGATGTGCGGCTGGACGCTTGCGCGTGGCCACGCCCGCTCGGGCGACCGCATCGCGATCGCCTCCTATCTGGGGAAGGCAGACGCCTTCGATCGCGCCATCGCAGACTTCTCGGTCGCCTATGCCGACCAGAACGAACTCGACTACCAGGCGCTGCGAGAGGCCGTGGCGAGCGGAAGGCTCGCGGCCGAGACCGGCATCTGAACTCAGAAACATTGGTTGCATTCTATTAAACGGGATATTAGCGTGGGTGTCGCAGCCTAAAGAGAGAGCGAGCCTGCATGGCCACGTCTAATGCCGCCGAGCGCAGCGCGCGCGCCGTCCGTCCACCGGGGATGATCCTGCAGCACCTGTACCTGAGGGAGCGTTTCGCCGATATCGCGCCGGGCAACTTCGTGGAGGTGGGCGTCGGCAGTGGGCACCTCTCGGGACTGCTGCTCGCGCGCGGGTGGTCGGGCGTTGGCTATGACCTCAGCGCCTCAGCGCTGACGCGAGCCGCGCGGATGAACGCCGCCTTTGTCGCATCCGGCCATTTTGCGCTGCGCAACGAGGACTGGCTGTCGAGCCTCAGGCGGGAATCGGTCGATCTGGTGATCTCCTCGATGGTGATCGAGCATCTCGATGACGAGCAGGTGCGCCGCTACTTCCAGCGTGCCGCCTCCGTGCTGCGGCCCGGCGGGCGCGGGGTGCTGCTCGTGCCGGGCTCCCCGCGCCACTGGGGCATCGAGGACGAGATTGCCGGCCACTTTCGACGCTATACCGCCGAAAGCCTCGTCGCGACGGTGCGCAGGCATGGCTGGCGCACGCTGCATATCGCCGGTCTGACACACCCGCTGTCGAACATGCTGCTGGGGCTCTCCAACGTTCGTGTCCGCCGCGCCGAGGGCGAGAAGCTGGCACTGACGCTGCAGGAGCGCACGGAACACTCGGGAGACCGCAACGTCAGCTGGAAGACCGACTTCCCGGGGTGGGTCGGGCTGCTCGTCAACGAGACGACGATGCGGCCCTTCCATCGGTGGCAGAAGCGCGACAGGGCGAGCGCCGATGCGCTCGTGATCTACTGCGAGTGCCGGCCTTTGGAGCAGGGCATCGCCGCTCCCGACCAGCGCGAGCCCCGGCCTCCCGCGCCGGGCGCCAGCGGCGGCGAGCGGGCCCGAAGAGCGTAATCTGCTGGGCATGTCAGGCGCTCCGTCCACGCGCACGAGGGTCCGCCGCATGCCGGCGCGCGCTGCCTATGACCGCGAGGCGATCGAGGCGATCCTCGACGAGGCGCTGGTCGCGCACCTTGGCTTCGCGCATGACGGCCAGCCCTATGTGATCCCCACGCTGCATGCGCGTGTGGGCGACATCGTGTACTTCCACGGCTCCGCCGCCAGCCGCACGATCCGGGCGCTCAGCGCCGGGGCGCCGGTCTGCCTGACGGTGACGCTGATCGACGGGCTGGTGCTCTCGCGCTCGGTGGTGCACCACTCGGTCAACTACCGCTCGGCCGTGGTCTTCGGCGCGGCTCGGCCGGTCACGGAGCTGCCGGAGCGCTCGGCGGCGATGCGCGCCTTCACCGAGCGCCTCGTTCCTGGCCGCTGGGATGAGACGCGCCCGCCGACCGACAAGGAGCTGAAGGCGATCCTGGTGCTCGCGCTGCCGCTCGAGGAGGCCTCGGCCAAGGTTCGCAGCGGCCCGCCGGTTGACGACGAGGAGGACTATTCGCTGGACGTCTGGGCGGGCGTGATCCCGATGCGGCTCACCGCCGGCTCGCCACAGCCAGACGCACGCCTGGCTCCCGGCGTCGTGCCGTCCAAGGCCGTGCGCGACTGGACGCCGCAGCGAGCCTGAGGTCTGGCGAGCCCGAAGTCGGCCGTCAGGGCCGATGAGCGGGCGGAGGGCCGCCGCCTCGTGCGACTACCCGGCGCTACCCGGGCGACGCACCGACCGGCGCTACCCGGGCGACGCACCGTTGCGCGCTAGGAGCGTCTGCTGCCCGGCGTCCGTCCAGATGACCTGCTCGCGGCCGGGGCCCACGCCGATGAGCGTCACGGGCGCGCCGATCTGCTCGGCGATGAACAGCAGGTACTCGCGTGCCGCCTCGGGTAGGTCGGCGAGCGTGCGGCACTCGCCCAGGTCCTCCTTCCAGCCGCCTAACTCGGTCAGCTTGGCGGTGGTGTGGTGGAGCACGGTCTGGTGGTAGGGGAAGTCGTCGAACTCGGCTCCCTCGGCGCCGCGGTAGCTGGTGCACACCTGGATGCGATCGAGGCCCGAGAGGACGTCCAGCTTGGTGATGACGAGCGCCGTCATCGTGTTCAGGCGCGCGGCGTAGCGCAGCGCCACGAGATCGAGCCAGCCTGTGCGGCGCGGGCGGCCCGTGGTGGTGCCGAACTCGCCGCCGCGCTTGCGGATCAGCTCGCCCATCTCTTCGTGCAGCTCGCTCGGGAACGGCCCGGCGCCGACGCGCGTCGTGTAGGCCTTGGAGACGCCCCAGATTTCGTCGATGTTCTTCGGTCCGACGCCCGTTCCCACGCAGGCCGCGCCGGCGAGCGGATTGGAGGAGGTGACGAACGGATAGGTGCCGTGGTCGATGTCGAGCATCGCTCCCTGGGCGCCCTCGAAGATGACCTTCTCGCCGCGGTCGAGCATCTCCCACATGAGCCTTGAGGTGTCGGCGATGTGCTGCTCCAGGCGATGGCCGTAGGTCAGGTATTCCTCGGTCATCGCATGCAGGTCCAGCTTGGGATCCTTCTCGTAGGGCCTCAGCGACAGGCGCTTGGGCTCCATCGCGGCGACGATCTTCTTCTTGAGGATCTTCTCGTCGAGCAGGTCCTGCACGCGGATGCCCAGCCGCGCGGCCTTGTCGGCGTAGCACGGTCCGATGCCGCGGCGCGTGGTGCCGATCTGCAGGCTCCCCAGCTTGGCCTCGCCGGCGGAGTCGAGCAGCAGGTGGTAGGGCATGATCAGGTGCGCGTTCGAGGATATGCGCAGGCCGCTGACATCCACGCGGCGCGCGCGCAGGGCGTCCAGCTCCTCGATCAGGACGCGCGGGTCGATCACGACGCCGTTGCCGATCACGCAGCGCTTGCCCTGGTAGAGAATGCCCGAGGGGATCAGGTGCAGCTTCCACTCGACGCCGTCGCGCACGATCGTGTGACCGGCGTTGTTGCCGCCCTGGAAGCGCACCACGGCATCGCCGCTCTCGGCGAGCAGATCGGTGATCTTGCCCTTTCCCTCGTCGCCCCACTGGGCGCCTACGATGACTATTCCCGGCATCTCGACCAGTGAGTGTAGGGGGAGCGCGCGTCGGCTCGTCTGTCGAGAGCCAGGGTGCGTGGGTCTGTCTGTCGGGGAGCCAGGTGCGTCGGCTCGCCTGTCGGGGAGCTGTGTGCTCAGGCCGCCGGCGCCGGTGCCGGTGCCGGCGCGCGGAACTCGCGGCGCTTGTCCTCGCCATACAGGGGAATCAGATCGCCGCAGACCTCGACCAGCCGCGAGACGGTACGCGCGCCGAGCCTCTCGGAGAGCTCGTCGGGCATCAGGTTGGTTGTGGCGACGATCGCGCGTTCGGCCTCATAGCGGGCGTTGACGATCGAATAGAGCTGCTCGAGCACCCAGTCCGTGCGGGCCTCGGCGCCGAGGTCGTCGATGTGCAGGAGGTCAACAGCCGTGAGGCGGTCGAGCAGGTCGAGCTTGCCCTCCTCGGAGTCGATCGCTTCGCGCAGCAGGTTGAGCAGGCGCGGGAGCGAGTAGATCGCGACGGAGCGCCCGGCATCGAGGGCCGACTTGGAGACGAGCATCGCGAGCGTGGTCTTGCCGGTGCCGACGTCGCCCTGCAACCAGAGCCCTCTGCCGGCGTCGATGTTCTCGCCGATGCGCTGCACATAGCGGCGCACGGACTGGACCTGCGAGGGGGCGGTCCTGGAGATGTCGATCACGGGAGGGCGATCGAAGGAGACGCCGCGATAGCGGCGGGGAATACGCCCCTCCAGGCCCCGCGTGCGCGCGCCGGCGATGAGCGCGACGCGGCAGGCGCAGTCTGAGGCGGTGTTGGTGGTCTCGTCGATGACGAAGCCGCCGCCGTCGCAGATCCCGAGGGGACAGGCGCTGTCGGTGTGCGGCGCGGCGGCGCTCATTGCCCGTAGCGCTCGCCGGCGTAGTTCATGAACTTGGGGTACTCCTTCTGGAAGGTCAGCGTCACTTCGCCGGTCGCGCCGTTGCGGTGCTTGGCGATGATCAGGTCGGCCTCGCCGGGGCGCTCGGACTCTGGCTCGTAGTACTCGTCGCGATAGATGAACATCACGAGATCGGCATCTTGCTCGAGGTTGCCACTCTCGCGTAGGTCTGACAGCTGCGGCTTCTTGGGCGAGCGCTGCTCGACGGCGCGGCTGAGCTGCGAGAGGGCGATCACCGGCACGCCCAGCTCGCGGGCGAGGATCTTCAGACCGCGGCTCAGCTCGCCGACGGCGGTGACGCGGCTGTCGTAGCGGCTGTCGGTGCGCATGAGCTGAAGGTAGTCGATGATGATCAGCCCCAGGCCGCCGTCGCACTGGCTGTGCAGGCGCCTGGCCTTGGCTCTGATCTCGAGCATGCCGACGTCGCTGGAGTCGTTGACCCACAGCGGCGCCTGAGCGAGCCGCTGGCTGGCATTGAGGATCTTTGGCCAGCGCTGCTCGGAGACGCGTCCCATGCGCAGCTCCTCGCCCTTGATCCTCGCCTGCGAGGCCACGAAGCGCTGGGCCAGCTCGGCCTCGGCCATCTCCAGCGAGAAGAGCGCCACGGCCTTGCCGTGCTCGACGGCGGCGTTCTCGGCGATGTTGCAGACCAGTGCGCTCTTGCCCATCGCGGGGCGCGCCGCAACGATGATCAGGTTGCCGGGCTGGAAGCCGCCGGTGATCTGGTCGAGGTCCTTGAAGCCCGAGGGCGTGCCTGTCAGGGCGGTGCCCTCAAGCGAGAGCCGGTGCAGCTTGTCAAGCTCCTCGTGCAGCACCTCCTCGATCGCGCGGAAGTCCTGCTGGCGGTCGTCGCGCGCGACCTCGAGCATCGCCTTCTCGGCCTGCTCGACGAGCTCGCGCGGCGGCGCCTGGTGGCCGAGCACGCTGGCTTGGATCTCATAGGTGCTGGCGAGCAGGCGCCGCAGCAGCGCGTTCTCGCGCACGATCTGTGCGTAGCGGCGGGCGTGCCCGGCGGCGGGCACCACGCCGGTCAGCTCGTCCACGGCGGCCATGCCGCCGGCGGCGTCGAGCTTGCCCATCTGGCGCAGGCGGTCGGTGACGGTGAGCACGTTGACGGGCTCGCTCTCGTTGTAGAGCGCCAGCATCGCCTGGTAGATGAGGCCGTGGCGTTCGCGGTAGAAGTCGTCCGCGCGCAGTCCCTCCTCGATGACGAGCGCGTAGAGCGAGCGGTCGGAGAGCAGGATCGCGCCCAGGACCGACTGCTCGGCGTCGAGGTTGTGGGGCGGCGCGATCGCACCCGCCGGGGTGCTCGTGCCGTTTGTGCTCGAAACCGTGCTCATCGCTGGCGCGAGTGTAGATAGGGCACGCTGCCACCCTGAGATGGCAACCCGCTATGACGGACGGAAATTGTCCCCACGAACTGATGTTCGCAGACCGTCAGGACTTATTTTTGCGCCACGACCATCGTTTTGACGGTCGCGGTGACACCCTCGACGACATCGACCACGACCATGTAGGTGCCGACGTTCTTGATCGGCTCGGGGAGGTGCACGTTCTGTTTGTCCAGCCGCAGCCCGCGCGCGTCGCGGATCGCGTCGGCGATGTCCTGGGCGCTGACCGAGCCGAACAGGCGCCCGTCGGGGCTGGCCTGCTGGTTGATCGTAAGCACGGTCTTGTTGAGCAGCGCGGCGTTGTCGACGGCGCGCGCCGCGAACTCCTGCTCGGCGCGCTGCGCGGCCTCGACGCGCCGCAGCTCGGCCGCCAGCGCGCCGCGAGTGGCCGGCTGGGCGAGCTTGCGGGGGATCAGGTAGTTGCGCAGGTAGCCCTTGGAGACTTCCACCACTTTGCCCTGCTCGCCGAGCGCGTTGACGTCCTTGAGGAGTATCGCCTCAGGCATCGCCTGCGCCTAGCGTTCCCGGTCGCGATCGCCGCGATCGCGGCGCGGGGCGTCGTCGCGGCCGCCCTCGTTGACGTAGGGCAGCAGCGCCAGCTCGCGGGCGCGCTTGACGGCGCGTGCGATCTGGCCCTGATGGCGCCGACAGGCGCCGGTGATCCGCCGCGAGCGAATCTTGCCCTTCTCGGAGACGAACTTGCGCAGCGAGACGACGTCCTTGTAGTTGACCTGCTCGATCTTGTCGCGGCAGTGCTGGCATGGCTTGCGCCGGCCGCTGCCGGGCCCGCCCTTCTTATCCCGCCGGCGGACTGGCTTGCCGCGGCCGCGCGATTTTGCCACTGGTTGGACCTGCCTCTGTGCTCGTTGACTGGGAAATCAGGGCTCGGCTCGCCGGCCTGCGGCTGGCTGCGCCACGCTCTAAAACGGAATATCGTCCTCGCCGGCTGCGCCGACTCCGGCCGGTGCGGGCTGGAAATCCTGGTTGTCGACCGGGACGTCGCTGCCCTGTGAGGCTCCGTTGCTCGCGAATCCACCGCCACCTGCAGCGTCGTCCCGAGAGCCCAGGAACTGCACCGAGTCGGCGATTATATCGACTGCCTGGCGCTTTGCGCCGTCCTGTGCCTCCCACTCGCGCCACTCCAGGCGTCCGTCGATCGCGACGGGCCGTCCCTTGGAGAGGAAGCGCGCGGCATTCTCGCCCTGCGCGCCCCAGACGGTGACGTTGAAGTAGTTGGGCTTATCGACCCATTCCCCCGACGCCTGGTCCTTGCGGCGGGTGTTGCAGGCGATGCGCAGGCTGCACACCGACATGCCGCTCGGCAGCGAGCGCAGCTCCGGATCGGCGGTCAGATTGCCGGTCATCACTACCCGGTTGATGTTTGTGGCGGCCACGTGAAAGTCCTTTCGAGCTGTGTCTGATTGTCTGGATGCGAAGAGGGCTCAGCTTGTCGGCTTCCCGGCCGACTGCGCCCTCTTCTGGTTGACCTTCGAGTCTAGACCCGCCTGCGGGCGTCAACTCCGCTGGGAATCCGCTCGTTGCGGGATTAGCCGGTGGGATGGAGGGGGAGGGGGTTGGCGTGGCGGCGAGACGGGCGTTGTGGTGGAGGGCACCGCTGCGCGGCGCGTCCCCAGGCGCGGCTACGTGGCGCTCAGCGTCTGCGGGAGGACGTGCGGAAGATCTCGTCCCAATACGGCGCGCTGATCCCGAAGCCGCGTGTCTCGTCCTGGAAGTGGTGGCGCATGTGGCGCTCGCGCAGCATCCTGCCGAGACGCCCGCGCGGACGGAAGTGGTGCACGTAGTAGTGGATCATGTCGTAGGCGAGGTAGCCCGCGAAGAAGCCCGCGCCGAGCCCCGGCGCGTAGCGCGCGCCGAAGAGGAGGTAGATCGCCGCGAAGACGACGGCGCCCAGCGGGAGGCTCACCGATGGAGGCATCACGAGGCGCATGGGGTCGTTGGGGTGCTCGTGGTGGATGCCGTGGATGATCCAGTGCAGCCTTGCGCCCACGCCAGCCTGTGGCTCGAAATGGAAGACCACTCGGTGCAGCCAGTACTCGAAGAGCGTCCACATCGCGTAACCGCCGGCCGCCAGGCCGAGCATGCCCAGGACGCTCACTTTTTCCAGCCCCCATGCCGCCATGAGCAGGACGGTCGGCGCGAAGATCGCCACTGGTACGGCGGGGTGCACGCGCGAGAGCGCATCCAGCAGGCGCGACTCGAACATACGCGGCGAGTCGCGCAGCACATCGGTTCTGCTCAGCGGTTGATCGCCGACGTCCACTCCAGCCACGCCTCCGAGTGTATTACGCCACTCAAGCCACGGAGGTCAGGCCATCAGACCACGGGGTCAAGCCTCTCGGGCCATGGGGTCAGGCCTGCAAGCCACGGGGTCAGGCCCTCAGGCCACGGAGGTCCGCAGACCCTAGACGGGCTCGCCGACGGTGAACTCGGATTCGGCCTCGGGATGAGGGGCGGCGCCCAGCTCGACCTCGGGGCGCTTGCCGGGGCGCATATCCGGGGCCTCGGGCGTGCCCGGCTTGAGCTTGACGATGCGAAAGCGGATGACGCCGTCGGTGATTCGCAGAGACCGCTCGAGCCCGTTCAGCAGCTCTGGCGTGCTCGCGTGGAACTGCAGCAGGTGGTACTCAGCCTCGCTCTTGTGGTCGATCGGGTAGGCCAGCGCACGCTCGCCCCACTCGTCGTGGCGCAGCAGCTCGCCCTGTGCCTCGATCGCGGTGCGCGCCTCGGTGATGATCTTCGAGCGCGTCGGCGCGTCGGCCTTCGTGTCGAGCATGAGGATCAGGTCGTATGTGGGTGCCGGCAGGGTCATGGCGCGGCGCGGGATGATAACAGCGTCACCTTTCGCGCCCCTTCGCGCGGATGTCGGCCAGCTGCTCGTCGATCCAGTCGCCGGGGTCCCGCGACGTGACGATCTCCACGAGGCCCCGCGCGCGGCGGCTGCGCTCCGCGGGCTCCATCGCCAGCGCGGCGTAGATCGAGTCGGCCAGCTCCTGGATGTCGAAGGGGTTGACCGACAGCGCGTACTCGCCCAGCTCCTCGTGCGCGCCGGTGTTCTCCGAGAGGATCGAGACGCCCTCGCGCTCGTTGACTATCGGACCCTCTTTGGCTACGAGGTTCATGCCGTCGAACATGGCATTGACGAGCAGCACGTCGTAGTGCCTGTAGGCCGCCATCGCCTCCTCCAGGTCGTCGCGCAGCTTCAGCTGGATCGGCATCCAGTCGGGGGTGCCGTGGCGATGGTTGACGACCGCCACCGACGCCTCGATCCGCTCCAGGTACTCGGCGTACTGCGGCACGTCGGTGCGCGAGGGCATCAGCTGCGCCATGAAGGTCACGCGCTCTGAGAACTCGGGGTGCTGCTCGAGGAACAGGTCGAAGGCGGCGAAGCCGCGCAGCACGTTCTTGCTCAGGTCCGCCCTGTCGACGCGCAGGATCAGGAAGTCGCGCCGCCGGCGCATCAGCTCCTGCTCGAACTCGCGCACGCGCGGTCCCCTTGCGACCTGGCGCGTGGCCTCGTGGTCGATCGGCAGCGGATAGGCCCGCACCCACACCTCGCGCTCGCCGACCTTGACGAGGCCGCGCTCGAAGTCCACCTCCAGATCCATCAGATCGCGGCAGCACTGCAGGAAGTTGCGCCGGTAGCTGCGCGTGTGAAAGCCGATGATGTCGTTTGCCAAGAGGCCCGTGAATATCTCCTCGCGGATGCGCGACGGCAGCACCCGCCAGGCGTCCGATTGGGTCCAGGGGATGTGGATGAAGTGGTGCAGGAAGACGTCCGGCCGTGCGCGGCGGACCAGATCGGGGAGCGTGTAGAGGTGGTAGTCGTGCACCATCACCACGGGCTCGGGGCTGTCCTGAAGCTCCTCCACGACGGCTTTGGCCAGGTCCTCGTTGACGACGTTGTAGCCGAACTCGAACGCCTCGATCTCTTCGCGGCGGATGTCCGGCGCGTTGGACAGGTCCCACAGGTAATGCTGGATGAACCACAGCATCGGGTTGGCGAAGACGTTGTAGAAGCGGTCATACGCCTCGGGGTCGCTCACGACCAGGCGCACCTGGTACTCGCCGCCCGCGGGCGAGCGCACCGGGAAGGCCGCGCCGCCGTATTCCTGGGACTTCTCGGCGTCCCACTCGCTCATCGCCGAGGCGATCCACACGGCGTCGCGGTGCGAGGCCAGCCCCGACAGCGCCGTCACCAGGCCACCCGAGCCGCGCTGCACCTCGCCGCCCGCCTGAAAGGTCACGGGACCGCGGTTGGACACCAGCACCAGCGGGGCTCGCTGTGCCGGCGCCGGGGTCACGATCCGATCGCCTCCGTGGCGATCCGCGTTGCGCCCGGTGGTCTGCTCGGTGAGGGCGTCCGGCGCTTCATGACTGACCGAGCTCCGTGAAGATCTTCAGGTAGTCGCGCAGATAGCGCGGCATCAGGAAGTGCGTGCGCACGTGCTCCTTGCCGCGCCTGCCGAGCGTCTTGCCCAGCGCCGGGTCTTCCAGGATCTCGAGCGACCTGGCGGCGCACTGCTCGACGCTGTCTACGAGGAACCCCGTGACCTCATCCTGCACCTGCAACGGGATCCCGCCCACGTTGCCGCCGATGAACGGCCTTGCCTTCCAGATCGCCTCTGAGACCGTCAGCCCGAAGCCCTCGCGCGTGGACTTCTGGATCAGCACGTCGGCGTGGCTCTGGAAGGCGTTGACCTCGATCGCGCCGACGTTGTTGAAGTTGTTGAGGATGTGCACGTCCGGGTCGCCGTCGGCGTGGGCGATCGTCGCGTTGAAGAAATCCCAGCCCTCGGGGTCGTCGCTGGCCATCGAGCCCACGAGCGCCAACTGCACCTGTGGCTGGCGCTCCTTGACGACGCGATAGGCGTCGATTACGCCCAGCGGATCCTTCCAGGGATCGAACCGCGATACCTGGCACATCAGCGGCCGGTCCACGTCGATGCCGAACTGTTGGCACACATACGAGGCGTCCTCGGGCGAGAGCGCCATGTTCTTCGGTGCCAGCGGGTCGATCGCGGGCGGCACGATGTTGACCTTCCCACCCATCCCCTGTGGCACGTAGGACGCCATGTGGAACAGCGACTGGGGGTAGTCCTCGATGTAGGGCAGCAGCCGCGCGATCGTCTCCGGATTGGGCGTCGAGAGGTCGATGTGGCAGCGCCATACCCAACCGACGGCCTTCTCGGGCACCAGCTGGTGCAGCGCCGCCGGCTGAGGGTCGTGGATGAGACAGACGTCCCAGCCGCCCGACAACTCGCGCGCATTCATCTCGTTGTAGCTCATCCACGTGGCCCACTGCTCCTCGTCGAGATCCTGGGGTGCGCCCTGCAGCGCGTTGTGCATGAGCTTGGTCGCGTTGAAGAACTCCTCGCGCCCGTAGATCACCTGCCACTCGCACTCCAGGCCCACGTCGCGCATGAGCGGCACCAGCGTGTACAGGATCTCTGAGACCCCACCGCCGAAGGCCGTCGCCGAGACGTGCACCACGCGGCGGCCCTTCAGCGGCTCGGCCAGCTCGCGGATCTCGTCGATCAGCCCGCGCCCGCAGATGTGCGTGTAGTCGGCGAGCGTCTTGTTTCCTACGGCTACGGGCTGGAGCACGCGCGGACAATATCCATAAGGGCGGTCCAGGCGGCTCGCCGAGGGTGGGAAGGCGTGTGGCCACGGGGCGGAAAAGGGGATCGGCGGCCGCTGCGCAAAAAGGATGCCGGTCTCTGCGCGATAGGCGGCGTCGTCCGCCATGCCAATCAATAGGCTCTTCCGAGCGTGCTCAACGGACGCATCTACCGCGCCTCCTTCGTTCCGCTGCTCGTGGCCCTGGTGGTTGCGGGGTTCTCGCTGTCCGCGCCCGCTGGATCGCTCAGCTCCACGCTTGCGCCCGACGCCTTCGACGGGCCGCTCGCGTTTGCCGAACTGCAGAAGCTCGCCGCGCGCTTTCCCGAGCGGCGCCCCGGCAGTCAGGGCGACGAGGCACTTGCCGGCTACCTTGCGCAGACCCTCGAAGGGCTCGGCACGACGGCCGCCGGCGGCTTCTCGGTCACTACGCGCCACGTCGCTGCCGCGACGATCGACGGTCAGCGCACGCTCACGACCGTCATCGCCCGCCGTCCCGGTCTAACCGGCGCCAGCCCGATCGTGCTGCTCGCCCACCGCGATGGCGCCGGGCGCGGCGCGGTTGCCGAACTGTCGGGCACGGCCGTGCTGCTGGAGTTGGCGCGGGTGCTCGCGACGAGTGAGACGCAGCGCAGCGTGATCGTCGTCTCGACCAGCGGCGGCAGCGGCGGCGATGCGGGCGCCGGCGACTTCGCCGCCAACCCCGGCGGTCCCCTCGACGCCGCCATCGTCCTCGGCGACCTCGCCGGGGCCACCGCGCGCAAGCCCTTCGTGATGTCCTACTCCGATGGCCTCGGCCTTGCGCCGGCGCTGCTGCGGCGTACGCTCTCCGGGGCGATCTCCCAGGAGGTGGGTGTCGACCCCGGCGTCACCGACACCTTCAGCCAGCTCGCCCACTTCGCCTTCCCGCTGACGGCCGGCGAACAGGGGCCGCTGCTCGCGCAGGGCCTTCCCGCCGTCACGCTGCAGGTCAGCGGCGAACGCGGTCCCGCCGCCGGCGATCCGGTCAGCGCCACGCGCCTGCAGAACTTCGGCCGCGCCGCGCTCAGCGCCGTCTACGCGCTCGATGGCGGACCAGACCTGCCATCCGCCGTCGAAACCGGCCTGCCCATCCAGCGCATGACGCTCCCCGAGTGGGCCGTGCGGCTGCTGCTCGCGACGCTGCTGTTGCCGCCGCTGTTCGTGCTCGTCAACGGCCTCGCGCGCCTGCGCCGTCGCCGCCTCGGCGATCCCGCCGCGCGTCCCGCACGCTCGCTGCTGTGGGCGCTCGCCTGCGCGCTGCCGTTTCTCACCGCGGCCCTCTTCACGCGTCTGCTCGGCCTCGTTGGTGTCCTCGCGGCCCCCGCCGGTCTCGTGCTTCCCGGCGCGCTGCCCACGGGTGGCGTCGCCGCCGAGGCGGTGCTCGCGCCGCTGCTCGTGCTCGTGCTCGCCTGGCTGGCCTGGCCGGTGCTGATGCGCCGCCTGGGGCTGCCTGCCTTCGGTCTGCGAGCGTCGCGGGCCGATCGCCAGATGGATGGAGCGGGAGCGTACGCCGGACCGCCACGCCCGCTGGGTCACAACGGCGATGGCGCGCACGCCGCCGCTGGGAAGGGCGATGGGGCACCCGCTGCCGCTGGCATCGCGCTGCTGCTCCTCCTCCTGGGCGTCACTGTCGTCGTCTGGCTCTTCAACCCCTATGCGGCGCTGCTGCTCGTGCCCGCGCTGCACCTCTGGCTGCCGGTAGTCAACCCCGACTGGCGCCTCGCTGGTTCGCATCTGCACCGCGTCCGCGCGCTCGCGCTGGTCGCGCTCGGGCTGCTCCCGCTGGCGCTGCTCGTCGTTCTCTACGCTCGCCAGCTTGGCTATGACGCGGGTGCAGTGGCGCAAGCCGCCGTGCTTCTACTCGCCGGCGGCTACCTCGGGATCGGGGCGATGCTGCTGTGGTCTGTCGCCTTCGGCTGTCTCTCCGCGGCAACGCTCGTGGCGCTCAGCAGCTCGCCCACGCCGCTCCTGGTGGGCGCGCAGATCGACATGCACGATGGCGTCCCGATCGCCGTGCGCGGGCCGATGTCCTACGCTGGTCCTGGGTCGCTCGGCGGCACGGAGTCCGCCTTGCGTCGCTGATGCAGCCGGCGCGAGACCCGCAACGGTCATGTCCGACAGCTTGTCCCTATCCCGCCCAGACGATGGCCGGTCCTCCTCTTCGGAGCGGTCTGTCGTCGGCCATGCCGATCTGAGCCGCCCCACCTCCGACCATGCCGATCTGAGCCGCCCCGCCCCCGGCCGGTCCCGCCGTGCCAGGTCCGGCTCCGGACTGCCTCCTGCGGGGGGCCACCGTAGGCGTCGCACCTGGCGTGCGCTCTCCTGGGTGCTGATCCTCGTCGGCGTCCTCGCGCTCCTCGACGCCGGGATCACGCTTGTCTGGCAGGAGCCCTTTTCAGCGCTCTACGCGCGGCTGCAGCAGGACCGGCTGAACGGTGCGCTGCACACGATCGAACGCGCCCCTCCGACATCGGTCGAGCGCCAGCGCCTCGCTGCGCTGCCGGTCGAGCGCCAGCGCATCGCCTTCCTGGCGCACGAGCTGCAGCGCCATGCCGCCAGCGGCAGCCCGGTCGGCAGCATCCACATTCCGCGCATCCAAGCCAGCTTTGTGGTCGTCAACGGCACGGGCACCTCCGAACTGGAGAAGGGCCCCGGCGTCTACCCGGAAACCCACTTTCCGGGCATCCCCGGCACGACCGCGATCGCCGGCCACCGCACCACCTACCTCGCGCCCTTTCGCCACATCGACGCGCTGCGCCCCGGCGATCGCATCCTGCTTGACATGCCCTATGCGCACTTCACCTACGTAGTCACCGGCCACCGCGTCGTCGACCCCAGCGATGTCGGCGCCGCGATCGACTCAGTTGGCTATAGCCGCCTCGTGCTCTCTGCCTGCACGCCGCTTTTCAGTGCGGCTCAGCGTCTGCTCGTATACGCACGCCTCCTCAGCACGGTGCCCGTCGGCGCCGCGCGCTGGCTCACCAGCGGTGCTCGAACCCCTGCACCGCACGCCGCCGGCCGTCCTGGAGCAGTGTCACGCCCGGCGGGTCCTCCGGGGTCGCCGCGAGCACCCGCCCAACCCACGTGATGCCTACACCGCCTGCCTGCACCAGCGCGTGCGCCGCTCGCTCGCGGTCCGCGGCGGCCACGCACACGCACAGCTCGTAGTCTTCGCCCGCCCCTGCCGCGGGCTGCCAGGGGGGCTCGCCGAGTGCGGTGGCCACCTCCGCCACGCCTTCGTCCAGCGGCAGCGCCTCCAGGTCGATCTCCAGCCTCGCTGCGCTCATGCTTCCGATGTGCCCGGCATCGCGCGCCAAACCATCGGAGAGGTCGATCATGGCGTGCGCCCCCGCCGCTGCCAGCGCGCGACCCTCCGCAAGGCGCGGCGTAGGACGCAGCGCTCGTTCGATCGCCGTCTGTGCATGGGGTCCCGGGGCTGCGCGCCCTTCTAGGACCGCCAGTCCCGCGCCCGCGCCGCCCAGCCTGCCGGTGACGCCTACCACGTCCCCCGGCCTCGCCCCGTCGCGGCCCACCAGTTCGTCCTCGGTCATCGCCCAGCCGACGACCGTCACCGACACCATCAGCACCGGCGCGACGACGACATCTCCCCCCAGGATCGTCGTGCCGGTGCGTTCCGCCAGTGTGCGCGCGCCGCGCACCACCTCCAGCGCCTCCTCCTCGCTCAGTCCCGCTGGTAGGCCGAGCACCAGATAGGCCTCGCCCGGGGCCGCGCCCATCGCGGCGAGGTCCGACAGCGCGCCCGCCAACGCCCGCCAGCCAACCTGCTCCGGCGTCGCCCAGCCATCCTTGCGTTCGCCGGCCGAGTGCTCCAAATCCTGCACGCCGCCGTGCCGGGCGCGCTCCCGCGCGCAGGCCAGGCGGAAGTGCACGCCGTCGATCAGGGCGTCCACCGACGTCACGCTCACGGCACCTCCCGCTCTCACGACGGCCGCGTCATCACCCACGCCGCGCACCGTCCTGGGGCTCCGCGTGGCTTGCAGCTCGGCCGCGATGGCCTCGATCAGGGAGCGCTCGGCGATGCCCTAACGGTGCCGGTAGACGATCCGGGCGCGATCCAGGTCGTAGGGCGACAGCTCGCAACGGACCCGATCGCCCGGAAGGATGCGGATGCGAAAGCGGCGCATCTTGCCGGCCACGTGTCCGAGGACCACGTGGTCGTTGTCTAGCTTCACGCGAAACATCGCGTTCGGCAGCGCCTCGATCACCTCGCCCTCGAATTCAACCTTGTCTTCCTTCGCCACCTTGTCTACGTCCGATCTCTGTCGAGTTTCCGCAGTCCAAACTACCAGCGTCAGCCGTGCGAGGCCGTCGTGCCTCCGCGGTGCCCACCTGCGAGCGCCAGCCGTGTGGGCCCGTTGTGCCTCCGCGGCGCCCACCTGCGAGCGTCAGCCGTGCGGGGCCGTCGTGCCGCCGCCGGCGCCCACCTGCGGCGTCTGCGCGCCCACCCGCGGACCGTCGCCTGCGCCTGTCGGGGGCCCTGCGCCGGTCGGTTCGCCCGCGCCGCTCGGCCCACCGCCGCTCGGCCCGTTAGCACCCGGTTCGCCGCCAGGCCCGCCCCCCGGGCCGGCGCCCGCTTCGGGGTGCGCGTCGGCCTTTGGCTTGGGCTTTTCGGGCTTGTTCGGCGATAGGCCGCTTTCGCTTGACTGGCTCGGTTCCAGCGCCCGTCCGGTGCTCGCGTACTTGCCGAAGAACGGCTGATAGGAGATCGCTTCGTCGGGGCTCGGGAACGGCACGCAGTTGCTGCCCACCACTGCGCCCATGTAGGCGTGCCAGATTTCCGCCGGCAGGTAGCCGCCCTGCTGGGGCTCGCCGTGGACGTCGGTCATCGAGACGCGCTTGTTCGGGTAGCCCATCCACACGACCGTCGAGTATCTGGGGGTGTAGCCGTCCAGCCAGGCATCGACGAGTTCGCTCGTCGTGCCCGTCTTGGCCGCCGTCGGGCAGTCGATTGCGCTGCGCGTCGCGGTGCCGCTCTGCACGTTCTGCTCGAGGATGTTCGTCTCCTCCGCCGCCACGGCCTTTGAGATCGCGCGCACACGATGGGGCTTGCCCCAGTTGCTGTTGGTGTGACCGTCTGGGAACACCACCTTGGTGATCGCGATCGGCGAGTTGCGCAGTCCGCCGTCCGCGAGCGTCGCGTAGACGTCAGCCATTTCCAGCGGCGTGACGCCCAGCGTCAACCCGCCCAGAGCCTCTGCGGGGAAGCTGCTCAGGTGGGTCCTCACACCCAGCTTGTAGGCCATCTGCGTGATCGTGCTCTCGCCCAGATCGGCCGCGAGCTGCGCGTAGACGGTGTTATCCGAGTGCAACGTGGCCGTCACCAGGTTCATCGACTGGTTCAGCGAGGTCCCCTCGAACGTCTTCACTTCGTACGTCGGATAGCCCGGCAGCCACCCCGGCGTGAGCGTGTGCGAGAGGTAGTACGTGCTGTTGGGGTCGATCCCCCGCGAGAGCGCGTCCGCCAGGTCGATCGCCTTGAACGTCGAGCCCGGCTGGCGATGGCCGTCGGCGGCGAGGTTGTACTGCGACTGCTCGTAGCTCTTGGACTCGGCCATCGCTTCGATGTCGCCGTTGTGCGGGTCGATCGTGACCACCGCGCTCGCCGGGTCTCCGGGCTCGTCGAGCACTTCTGCGATCGCCTTCCTCGCCAGGCGCTGCATGTTCAGGTTGATCGTCGTATAGACCTTCAAGCCGCCCTGCTCCACCGTTGCCCTTCCGTAGCGGTGGATCAGCAGCTCGCGCACGTATTCGAAGAAGAAGTCCTCGCGGCGCTGCGAGTAGTAGTCGCCGTGCTTCACCTCCAGCGGCGCCCGCTCCGCCGCAGCGGCCTGCGCCAGCGTGATGTAGTGCAGTTCGGCCATCTTCGCCAGGACCTCGTTGCGGCGTTCCCTGGCCAGCTGCGGGTAGAGGAAGGGGTTGTACTCCGACGGCGCCTGCGGCAGGCCCGCCAGCAGCGCCGACTGCTCCAGGTTGAGCTGATCGGCGGGCTTGTCGAAGAAGATCCGCGACGCCGCCTGCACTCCGATCGCCGTCTGTCCGCCCACGGTTCCGTACGCCACGCTGTTCAGGTACCCCGCGAGGATCGCGCGCTTGGAGTGGCGCTTGTTGTATTCGATCGCCAGCTTGGCCTCGGTGATCTTCTGTTTGAACGTCCGCAGATCGTTGCCCAGATACAGGTTGCGCACGAGCTGCATCGTGATCGTTGACGCTCCCTGCAGCGCCTGCCCGTGCAGCGCGTCCTTCACGGCGCTGCGGAAGATGCCAGTCAGGTCGATGCCGTTGTTCTGGTAGAAGCGCTGGTCCTCGATCGCCACGGTGGCGTTGCGCAGATCCGCCGGCATCTGCGCCCACGAGATCGGGCTGCGCAGATCGTCTGACTGGATGTACCCCAGGCGTTCGCCATTCGCCGCGAACACCTGCGAGGTCGCGCCGCTCACGATCGGCGTCAGCGCCGCGAGTCTTGGCGCGGATTGCGCGACCGACAGCACGTAGCCCACGGCGCCGATCGCGCCGACGACGAGCACGCTCGCGATCGTCGCGAAGGTCACGAGCAGCATCCGACCCGGACCCGCGCGGTTATGGCGCCTGCGGCGCTGTCTAGCCTGTCTCGACATCGCTACCGATTTTGAGATTACCGCGGGGCGCCTCGATTCCCTGCATAGCCGCATGTCTGCCGACGTCGCCTTGCGAGACACCTGGCGCGCGCTGTGGCTCTCGCGGCTGCTCGTCTGGGTCGGCGGCGCGGGCGCAATACTGGTCTTTGGCTTCGGTCCCGCGCGCGGCGCTTTCAACCCACCCGGCGTGACGCGTGGCTTTGGGCCGCTCGGCGACCTGCTCGCGGCCCCCGCTGCGCGCTGGGACGCCTCCTGGTATCTGGTCATCGCCCACTACGGCTACCGTCCCGACCTCGGCTCCTTCACGGCTCCGCGCACTGCCTTCTTCCCGCTCTACCCGCTCGGCCTGCGGGGGCTCTCCGATCTCGGGCTGGCGCCTGTGCTCGCGGGAGTGCTCCTTTCGCTGGTCGCGCTGGCGGCGGCTCTCTACGGCATTCATCGCCTGGCCATACTCGAGTTGGGCTCGCGCGAGGTCGCGCGCCTGGCCGTGCTCCTGATGGCCTTCGCGCCGATGGCCTTCTTCCTATCGGCGGTCTACTCGGAGTCGCTTTATCTGGCGCTCTCGGTCGGGCTCTTCTGGTGCGCGCGCCAGGGGCGCTGGGCATGGGTCGGTGTGCTCGGCGCGCTGGCCGGGGCCACGCGCAGCGCCGGGATCGTGCTGCTGCTGCCGGCGCTCGTGCTCTACCTGTACGGGCCGCGCGAGGATCGCCTGCCCGACTTCTCCGGCGTGCCGCGCGAGGATCGCCCGCCCGACTCTTCCCGCGAGGCGCGCGAGGATCGCCGGCCCTACTTCCGACCCATCGCGCGGCGGTGGCGCCCCCGCTACCGCCCGCGCCGAGATCTGCTGTGGCTCCTGCTGATACCTATGGGGGCGCTGCTCTACATGGCCTACCTTGGCCTGCGCGGCGGCGATCCGCTGCTGCCCTTCCACGCACAGGACGTCTGGAACCGACACTTCGCCGGGCCCTACCTGGGCGTCTGGGACGGCGCCCGTGCTGCCTTCGCCGGGCTGCGCCAGCTGCTCTCCTTCCAGAGCCGCCATGTCTACTTCCCCGCGGCTCCCGGCAGCCCCGTGGTCGCGGCCTCGCACAACCTGCTGCTCTTCGTCTTTCTGCTGGGCGCGCTGCCGGCGCTCGTGGGGGTCCTGCGGCGGCTGCCGATCGCCTATGGCCTGTACGTGCTGGCGGCGATCGCGCTGCCGCTCTCCTACCCCGTGGCCTCGCAGCCGCTGATGTCGCTGCCGCGCTTTCTGCTGGTGCTCTTCCCGCTGTTCATCTGGCTCGCCCTTTGGCTTGCCTCGAGGCCCCGCCTCGCCTTCGTGGTGCTCGCGGTGTCCGCGCTTGCGATGGTCTTCTTCGCCGGGGAGTTCTCGACGTGGCACTGGGTCGCCTGAGTGCGGGAAAGGATAGGTTAATTACTATTGCATTACCATGAAAAAAAGCAGATCACCCGCGCCGGCCTCCCGGGGGACGTGCGCGCAGTGCTGCTCGACGGGCTTGGCACGCTCGTGGCGCTCGCACCGCCCTGGCGCGCCTTCGCCGAGGGGTTGCGCCGCGACCACGGCATCGAGCTGACCTCGGCCGAGGCCGAATGGGCGTTCGCCTCGGAGATCGCCTACTACCGCGCTCATCACCACGAAGGCCGCGATCGCGCCACCCTCGCCGATCTGCGCCGCCGCTGCGCCGAGGTCCTGCACGCCTCGCTGCCCCCCTCGGTCGCACGCTCGCTCTCGCTGGCGCAGCTCACCAGGGCGATGCTCGGCGCACTGCGCTTCACGGCCCATCCCGATGCCATCGCTACGCTGCCGCTGCTGCGCGCGCGCGGCCTCGTGCTCGTCGTCGTCAGCAACTGGGATGTCTCGCTTGTCTCGGTGCTGCACGACCTCGGTCTGGGCGAATTGCTCGACGGCGTGCTGACGTCGGCCGACGTCGGTCATCCCAAGCCGGCGCCTGAGATCTTCCGCGCGGCGCTTGCGCTCGCGGGCTGCTCGCCGCGCCAGGTCCTGCACGTCGGCGATTCGCTGCGCGATGACGTCGCGGGCGCCCGGGCGGTCGGTGTCGTCCCGGTGCTGCTGTGTCGTGAGCCGACCGCGCAGGCGCCGGCAGGCGTCACAACGATCTCCTCGCTGGCAGAGCTGCCCGGGCTGCTGTGAGCCCGCTGCCGCCCAACGGCGCCGGATAGGGCGATGATGTCGGGGATGGAACCACCCTTCATGGAGCCACTGCCGCCTGGACTCGCGCCGGCGCACGGCGGCGAGCAGATAGCCGGCACCGGTGAGCAGATACCTGACACCGATGTGCAGGCACCGAGCGACGGTGAACAGGCAGCCGACGGCTCGCCGCCGCAGAGTGGGTCGTCCACATGGCGTCCCTGGACCGCCCCGGCGGCGCTCGCCGCCGGCGTCGTGCTGGCGGCCGTGGGCGGCCTGATCGTCGATATCCCCGCGGCGGTGCTCTTCGGGATCAAGCTCAACTCCTCCGCGCAGCTCCCCGGGGGTCTCGAGATCGCCGATACGGCCGTGCAGGACGTGGCCTTCGTCGCGGCCGTCGTGATCTTCGCTCAGCTGGGCGGTCAAACGCTGCGCGCCTGGCAGCTCGGCCTGCGCCCCACGCGCCTGTGGCCGGCCGTCGGCGCCGTCGTGCTGACGCTGCTCGGCTTCCTCTTCTTCACGGCCCTCTGGGCGACGCTTCTGGAAACGAGCACCAAGGAGGAACTGCTCAACCAGCTCGGAGCCAACCAGAGCACCGTGCTGCTCATCGCCAGCGCCGCGCTGACCTGCGTGATGGCTCCCATCTGCGAGGAGCTGCTTTTCCGCGGCTACTTCTTTCCGGCGCTCAGCAACTGGCATGGGTGGCTTCCGGCGGCGATCCTCACGGGGCTCGTCTTCGGTGGAGTCCACGCCGGCTCGGCGCCCGCCATCGACCTCGTGCCGCTGGGGGCGCTCGGGTTTGGGCTGTGCCTGCTTTACCGCTGGACTGGCTCGCTCTACCCCTGCATCGCGGCGCATGCCCTGAACAACTCTTTCGCCTTTGGCTCGCTCGAGGGCTGGGGCGGAGGGCAGACGGCGGCGCTCATGGTCGCCGCGCTCGGCACGATCGCGCTGCTCGCGCTCGTGCTGCGGCGCGCGGGCGTGATCTCCGATCCTCCCGCCGTGGCGGTCCAGGCGTTGGCTTGACCGGCGCCGTCCTTTTGTCGCGAACTAGTGGGTTCCCCGGCAACGTTTGCCGGTTTCCATAACGAGGGGTGATGGTGCTGGCGGCGAAGTCTTTGGTCGAGATCGATACTCGACCGGGGAGGAGCTATGGCCGCCAGGGTGCAGTTGCGGGAGATCACCAGCGAGGAGGGCAACCGGCTGTTGCGGATCGTGCGGCGATCGTCGGGGTCGGTCGTGACGTGGCGTCGCGCGCAGATCGTGCTGCTCTCCGCACAGGGCATGTCTCCGCCTGCGATCAGCGAGGTGGTGTTCACCGACCCGGACACGGTTCGGGAGGTCATCCATAACTTCAACGGGGACGGGTTCGATGCGCTCTATCCGCGCTACCGTGGCGGGCGGCCGCAGACCTTCACGCTGCCCAAGCGCCAGGAGATCAAGCGGATCGCGCTGAGCGACCCCATGGACCTCGATCAGCCGTTTGCGACTTGGAGTCTCTCCAAGCTCGCTGACTATCTGGTCGCCGAGGGGGTGGTCACGGACATCTCCCACGAGGGCTTGCGTCAGCTCCTTCGTGAGGAGAGCGTCCGGTTTCAAGCCGTGAGGACGTGGAAACGCTCGACCGACCCCGACTTCAAGGTCAAACGCGACCGGATCGTCGAGCTGTATGAGCTGGCCGAGGCCGGGGAGGCGGTCGTGATCTGCCTCGATGAGTTCGGGCCGCTGAACCTGCAACCCCAGCCCGGCGGCAAGGGCTGGGCACCCAGGGCGAAGCCGAAGCGGATTCGTGCGACCTACAAGCGACCGCACGGTGTCAGGCACATGATCGCCGCGTATGACGTCGGGCGTGACCGGCTCTACGGGCACATCAAGAAGCGCAAGGACCGCGTGCATTTCCTGGAGTTCTGCCGCTACATCCGCTCCCTCTACCCGCCCAAAACCAGGCTGCACTTCGTCCTGGACAACTTCAGCCCCCACCACGGCAAGAAGATGCGCGCCTGGGCCACCCTGAACAACATCGAGCTGGCCTACACCCCGCACTACGCCTCCTGGCTGAACCGCATCGAGGCGCAATTCCGAGCACTCCGGTACTTCACGCTCGCCGGCACCGACCACCCCGACCACGCAACCCAAGCCCGCCTCATCCGCCGATACATCCACTGGCGCAACCACAACACCAACAACCCACACCTACGCAGACTCATCAACACGGCAAACGTTGCCTGACATTCCACTAGCCGTCCCTGCGCGAACTAACCGGCGTTATCCCTGCAACGTCGTGACCGGCGCCGTCGCGGCAGCGTCATAGGATCGAAAGATGGTCGCTGCCGCCCCGCCTCCGGCGCCCGTGACGGCGCCGCTGCGGGCGAGCATGCGGCTGGCGATCGAGCGTACCCACCGCGGCCGCCCCTCGTTCGCGGTGGCCGGCGAGAGCGTCGTCGTGCTCGGCAGCGTCACGCCGTTCGTCGCCGGCCAGCGCGTGACCGTCACCTTCTATCGCTCCGGCCGCCGCGTCCTCGTCCGGCGTGTCGCAGTACTCGCCGGGCGTCCTGGAGGAGCCGGGCGCTTTCGCATCTCCTACTCCTCGGTGCTCCCCGGCACCGTGGGCGTCGCCGCCGTGCACGCGGCGACTGCACAGATGATCGCTTTCGCGGCGCCGCCGGCGCGCGTGCGCTTCGAAGCGGCTGACCTCGGCCTCGGGGCGCGAGGACCCGCCGTGCGGGCTCTCCAGGACGGCCTGGCGCTAATGCATTACGAGGTGCCCGTCGGTGGCCTCTTCGACGAAGCCACTGCGCGCGCCGTCGTGGCCTACCGCAAGCTGACGGGGCTGGCGCGCGTGCCACAGGCCGATGCCAAGGTCTTCCATCTGCTGCAGGCCGGCGCTGGAAGCTTCCACGTGCGCTACCCCCACGACGGCCGTCACGTCGAGGCCGACCTGAGCCGGCAGGTGCTCGCCGAGATCGAACCCGGCGGGCGCGTGCGCCGCATCTACACGATGAGTTCCGGCAAGCCCTCTACGCCGACCGTCATCGGTCGCTTCCGCGTCTATTCGAAGACTCCCGGCACGAACGCCAAGGGCATGGTCGATGCCAACTACTTCATCCGCGGCTACGCAATCCACGGGTACGCCGAAGTTCCGGTCTACGCGGCCTCGCACGGCTGCCTACGCGTGCCGATCCCCGACGCCGCCGCGATCTACGCCTGGGTGCAGCTGGGAACGCCCGTGGACGTCTACTTCGAGAGCGGCGCCGGGAGCCGCCGCGTCTCCGGCAACGCCGGGCCGTAGCCGGCCGCCGGGTCATAGACAGCGCTTTGCGCGCCGACGCTCTCTGCGCGCTGCGCTGCCGCGAGCGCTACACGCGCACGCGCAACGTGCGCGCGAGAAAGCCCAGGCCGAAGCCGTAG
Source organism: uncultured Solirubrobacterales bacterium (assembly GCA_963715515.1). Classification (GTDB taxonomy): domain Bacteria; phylum Actinomycetota; class Thermoleophilia; order Solirubrobacterales; family Solirubrobacteraceae; genus Palsa-744. Next base: position 1,313,138 of record OY970249.1, on the reverse strand, counting down.
ACGAGCAGCGCCAGCACGAAGCTCACACCGCGGATCGCCCACTGGCTGTGCGACCCAGCCGTGGCTCCCTTGAAGGGCGAGGTGAGCGTCGAGGAGGCTTCGTCGATCGCTTCCCGCACGCCGTTCCCACTGTGCTTCGGCACGGTTGGTGTAGGGGTCCGAGAGGCCGACACTGGGGCGACTTCCTTGAGCTCGTTCTGCTGGTGCGTGCTGGCGCTGCCGGCTTCGTTGACCACGAACAGCACAAACGACACCGCCACGATCAGGCATGCGATCCGAGAGCCCAGGCGCAGCAGGGTAGACACTCCGTTGAGCACGAGTCCGGTTAGGTTAGATCGCGGTGGGGACGACCTCTGCGGTTCGGGCGCGGTCTCAGCGGATGTAGGATCGCGAGTGTGCGCCGCGCGTGGCGCGGCCCGAGCCCTCGTAGTCCAATGGATAAGACGACCGCCTCCTAAGCGGTAGATCCAGGTTCGACTCCTGGCGGGGGCATGAGGGGTGAAATGCCTGCTGTCAGGCGGTTTTGGAGTTCTGCAGACCAGCCGTCAGGAGTTCCGCGAGACCGCTGTTTTGCGCTCCAGTGCCCGATGGTGCCCAATCGGCGCTTCGACGCGCCACACTTCAGTCGTGCCGAACCACCTCGATCTCCTGCTCGTGCTCGACGACTACACGCGACGCAGTCCGTCGGGCTGCGTAAGCCGAGGCTCCGACATGTACGACATCGCGCACAACGCTGGGCTGGTCGAGTGGGCCAATCGACGACCGGCGACGTGGACAGGCGAACTCGTGCACCTTGGCTACTTGAACCACGGGCCTGCGTCCCTTGGGGATCGCTGGCCGGCGGTTCCCGGACCCATGTGGGGCGACCGAGAGGTCCAGCGGTATCACGACTATCGCATTACACCGGCCGGCCGGGAGGAGGCCGACCGCATGCGACGGCTCCAGCGGGAGACCACCACTGACGCCACGCTCGGCATCAGACTCCCGACCTTGATCCGACCGTGGATGACGGACGGCCAGCGGCGGGCAATCGCAGAGCCGCTGCTGCGCCTCCAAAATGCGCTCGACAAGGAGCAGAACCCTGCCGCTATTGGAGCGGCCAAGGAGCTTGTCGAGGCGGCGTGCAAGGTCACGATCGAGCGATCCGACCAGGCTGTGCCCAATAGCGCCAACTTGCCGACGCTGTTCAAGCAAGCTCAGGCAGCCATCGGGGTCGATACGCACGGAAGCCCGTTGGGCAACAGCCTGACGTCCACTGTGCAGCGCTTGGCTGAGCTTCGCAACGCCGTCGGCACCGGACACGGGCGCGCATCCTCTCCTGATGTTCCAACTCGTGACGCGCGCGTAGCCGCATCGGCAGGCGCAGCTGTCGCCGAGTTCCTGGTCAGCGCCACGTAGCGCGCCGCAGCTACCCCGCAGCTACCCCTTTGAAGGGATTGGCGCTGAAGCCTCGTCGGGCGAGGGATGCAGACCGGCGCCAAGAGACGAAGTGACTTCGTCGATCACACGGGCTGAGCGTCGCCATCCCACTACCTGCCAGCTCAACTCCTCGGCTTCGGTTGCGAGCGGCGTGGCTTGGACGATCTACGGGCGGCCCAGGAGCGTCCGTCCGATGACGCCTGCGGCCAGGAGCAATCCAAGCAGAATCAGCTCAATGCCGAACAGCAGCAGCGGAATTGCGACAATCGCCAGGACCACTACGCCGAGAAGCACAAGCAGGGCCGCACCAATGTCGTCAAGGCCACCGACATCGGGCACCGTGAAGACGGCTTCCGCGGCGTCTCCCGGTCGTATCTTCCCCATTCGAGCCTTGCGCCACCGCGGCATCCGGCGGGTGCTCCAACGGCGCCCGACCCGCCATTCCTGCCCGGACGGCGTTCGTACCGAGCGCGCTCCAACGCGGACCCTCATCTCGGCGGTGAGTCTACCCGGGCCTGTCGTTCGATGGACCGGAACTTACGCTGCCTCATGTACGGAGGGTCTAGCGAAACCCCGGATCGTTAGGGCCAGAGCCGAGCAAACCCCGAGACAAAAGACCATATCCCCCAAAGATCGAGGTCGATCTACCTACACGCCGACCTGACGATCCTCGCGCAGCTTGCCTACGCGAGGATTAGATCATGCGAAGCGATGCCGACAGTGCTTGCAGACCTGCGCGTTGACTAGCACCTTCTCTGCGCAGTCTGGGCAGACCTTGAATCTGCGCCCCTCTTCTTTGCCGCCGTAGCCCCAACCCATGATCCAGACGCCACCGACGAGCGCCAAGAGGCCACCGACGCCCGCTCCGTAGATTCCTATGCCGGGGTTGTCTCTTTCAGCGATCTCTTTCTCGGTGATCGGTCCCCTCAAGACCATGAGCACGTTCGTGGGTTCAAAACGTTTGCCGGTGCCGTCATAAACGGCGAGGCCTGTAGCGATGACCGCCACGAGGAGAACGGTCGCAGCAGAGCGGTGTCGCTCCGGATTCCTACGGATTCGATAGACGCTTGTGGCGATGAGCACGGCGAAGGCGATGAAGAGCCAGCCGTTGCCAGAATGGATCAGCGTGTTCTTTCCGGCCCGCACGAAAATGTGCCCATTGAAGCGCGGCAAGAACACAGCTACGGCCATGACGAGGGCTCCAGCGAGCGCCAGAGCCATCCCTGGCCTGTTCGCCTCTTCGAGGACTTCGACGGATTGCTCCGCAACATCCTCCGCTGGCACGATCCCGCAACATACCAGAACTTGACGATATATCTCTTGGCTTTATGGCTTAACGCGTTGACACTCCGGGAGTGAACCGCAGGCATCGGCCAGTGACCAACGCATCTCAAGGATCATTCTGAGAGCGAGAGTGATCCTGCGGATGCGTTGGGGGGTACGGTCTAGCGATGGCGCATCCGAGCGATTCGCGCGAGCACCAAAGTGCAGAGGCGCTGATCCTCCATGCCGTCTCGGCTGTGGTGGGTATCGAGCTGGGGCCAAGGTCGCTGCGACTCGACGGCGGGGCACGTGTCGATGTGGACGGCGTGGCACCAGACGAGTCGGTTCTCGTAGAGGTCTTCGCGCACCAAGGACGCCTGAAAGGAGCGCAGTTCCACAAGGTCGCTCGGGACGCCCTGAAGCTCATCACGCTCAGGCGCAGCCGGAACGACAGCAGGCTCATCCTCGCGTTCGGTGATGCCGACGCGGCCGCGTGCGTGAGCGGCAATAGCTGGCTGGCCGAGGCTCTGCGCACATGGGGCATCGAGGTGCTGGACGTCGATCTCGACGACGAGGTGCGCACCGGCCTTCGAGTTGCACAGGCGCGCCAAGTCATGGTCAACTCGACAGAGGTGTAACCGTTCTCCGCATCAAGGACGTTCGCGCTACTGGCCACGAAAAACGGCGGATGACCTCCCAGGTAGTCCGCTGTGGTCTACCCGAGCATGGTCCGCGATGGTCGTGACAATGACGCTCATGAGCGATGTTTCCCCCGAGCCCGGCAGGACCCAGCCGTCAGACGAGGCCGCAGCAGTGGCCGGCCGCGAACTGATCGAGCTGGTCACCTCGCACCTACCGCAGCGGTTCTATCCAGGCGAGCATCCGTGGCGAATGTTCGGCGCGGCCGTCATCGTAAGGATGGCCGACACTGTGGAAAGCATGATGGTGTTGATGACCGCCGGCCTCCCGATCGACGGCTTGATTCTGCTGCGCGCACTGTACGAGCAGGTGGTCCGATACCTGTGGGTGTCGATCGATCCCGATAGCAACATGGAAGCGTGGGGCTCCAATGCGCGGTGGCACTTGCGCAAGCTCCACAACGATGCGCTCAAGTTCGGCCAGACGGTGATGGACGACGACGAACTCGCGGCAGCCGAGGGTACAAAGGAGCTTCCAGGGCTCGCCGACCTGGCGCTTGCAGTGGATAAGCACTGGGGTGGCAAGATGATCGGCTTCCGCTCGCCGGCCACGGGCAAGCAGGGCATCCTCACGATGCGCGGCCTCTACACGATGGTTTACAGGACAGGTAGCCGCGCGGCGCATGTGCAGCCGGACTCACTGGAACCCTACGCCGAGTTACAAGTGTCACCGCGGGTGGTTCTCCGGCCCAGCAAGGACGAGCCGTCTATCTGGTGGCCGCTCACGGTGGCGCTCTACGCGCACGCGCTGATCGTCTGCAACGACCAACTCAACTGGCCAGACCCGGATCGCGTTCGCGCGATCAATGACGCAATGTACGTGCAGCCTCAGCAAACCGACAGCGGTCTGGGTGCCGATTGTTCCTCGTAGCGGTGGATCCAGGTTCGACTCTGGCGGGGGCAGGGGGTGAATCGACCGCTACTGGGCGGTTTTGAGGCCTGTCGAGCCGACGATCAGGAGGTCCGCAAGATCGCCGTTTTGCGCCGCAGTGCCCGATGGTGCCCAATCAGTGCTCGCGACGAGTGCCCGTAGGAGCTCCCCTGGCGGCGGGATCGCGCCGCATCCCGTGGCAGTAGACGCGCAAGGTGAAGCCAGGGTCGGCGTGCCCGAGCTGGTCCATGACGCTGCCTGGATCGACGCCGAGGGCGACGAGGATCGAGGCGAAGGTGTGGCGCAGCTTGTGGGGCGTCAGCCCGTCGGGAAGCGGTACGTCGCCGGCCTCGATCAGCTTCTCGTTGGCCTTCTCGATCGCCTTGTCGAGCACGCGGCGGCGGACGTTGCCCTGCGCCAACTCGGTGCCGGCGGCGGTGGCGAACACGAACCCGTCGGGGGCGGTACTCGGGGCCTGCGCCTTGTAGGCGCCAAGTTCGTCGCGTAGCGCGGGCAGAAGGTCGATCTGCCGCAGGCCCGCGTCGGTCTTGGACGCGCGCACGGTGATCCGGTTCCCGGCGAGGTCCACGTCGCGCCAGCGCAGCGCGGTCAGCTCCCCGATCCGGGGACCGGCGAACACGAGCGTGGCGAGCAGCGCGCGGCGGTAGACCAGCCCGCCCTTCTGGTCCCGGCCTCCTTTGGTCTCGGCTTGGCGGTCGAGTTCTCCTGCGGCGTTCAGCAGCGCCTCGATGTGCTCGGCGCGGTCGAGCCACACTGGGGACGTCTTGTGGGCCTTCAGGCGCCTGCGGCGTCCCTTGGCGGGGTTGGCCGCGATCAGGCCATACTCCACGGCGACTTCGAGGATCTGCCCCAGGCGTGTGATCGTCTTGTTGATCGACGTGACAGATAGGACGCGGCGGGGCCGGTGGTGCGCCCGCCCGCGCTTGTCCACATACTCTTCGGTGAGGGGCTTGCCCTTGGCGGCGGCTGCCTGTATCGCCTTGTTCTGCGCCACCTTCGCCTGCCTGTAGCGATCGACCTCGGCGACTGTGATCTGGCTCAGCCGGTGGTTCTTGAAGAACGGCAGCAGGTGGCTTGTCAACTGCCATTCGTAATCGCGTACGGTCTTCGGCCTCCATTCGCCCTGGTTGGCCTCGAACCACTGTGAGGCGAACTCGTGGAAGGTCGGATCGCGGTTGACCTCGGGAGCGGGTTCAGGCTCGGCTGGCTGCCAGATGCCGCGCCGAATGTCGGCGAGGACGTTCTGCAACTCAGTCTGCGCCTTTGCCTGAGTCCAGCCATCCTTCGCCGTCCCCAGCGTCACGTACTGCCTGCGCCCGTAAGCACGGAAGCGCAGCGCCCACGCGCCGCTCTCCCGTTGAACGACTCGGCCACTCGCGGGACGCGGCATTACGCCTTGCCTCCCTCGGTGGCGTGGGCGAGGTCGTGCAGGGTGATCCCGAGTGCTCTGGCGATGGCGAGGACGGTTGTCCATGTCGGGTTGCTCTCGCCGCGTTCGATACGGGACATCGCGGAGATGGTGAGGTTGGCGTCGAACGCGAGTGATTCCTGTGTCATCCCTCGCTCGATGCGTATGCGGCGGACTGTGGCGGCGTAGATCGGGTCCGGCTTGTGAGTGCGGTGGCGTCTCATATGCTCACCATCCCCAGCCAGTCCATGTGCAGCGCACACGGCGACGCCCAGACTTCTCTGCCTTCGAGGATCACGACGCCCTCTGCCTCCAGGCGCTTGAGCGCTCGCCCGATCGTGCGGGCTTGATGTCGTATATCTCGGCCCGCAGCTCCGCGCGGGTCCACCGCGGCTCATGGTCGTCGCGGAGCACCTGTAGGACGATTGCCCGCTGCGCGGTGCCCTGGTCGGTGGGTGGCTTGTTCATCTCGGTTCCTCCTTGGTTGGAGGCCCCGAGAGCTTTGGTCTGGCGAGGAAGCCAAACCGCCGGACTGGTAGCTTGGCTGGCGCGCCGGGAGTTTAGGCTCTCGGTGCCACGGCGCCCGGGTGTTTCCGCACCGCGGGCGCCAACTTGTAAGGTCAAAGACGAGGATACCTGAACTCGGCCTGCATGTAAAGGTATCCTATCCGTGATGAACGACGACACCACCAACATCGAGCGTCGCGCCCTCGGGCGTGCATTGCACGAACTGCGCAAGCGGGCCGGCATCACGCAGAAAGAGATGAGCACCCGCGAGGGCCTTGACGAAACGTATGTCTCCCGCGTCGAGCACGGGCGGATCGACGTCAAGTGGAGCACCCTCCGTCGCTTCCTGCGAGTTCTCGGCGCCGACCTGCACCAGCTCGCAGACGCGATCACAGACGCCGAGAAGCAGGACCCACCCTCGAAGCGCTGACGGTCGATCACAACAGGCCCCCGGAGCCGTCGAGGGTGGTTACGGAGCCTCGTATGGGCAGCAGCCGGGTGGCGCCGCTTGTGGGCTTGCGACGACGGCGCTTGGAAGTGGCCGTTGGTGGTTCTGATGGCTCCTTGCTGTAGGGGCTTGGGGCGCGCGCGGCGAGCGCCCGGTCGAGGTCGAATCTGAGGCGTCCCTGTGGCCCGCTGCCGATCCGCTCGCCGCCCAGTTCGCTCGCGTGCGCGTATACGAAGTCCCGCGAGACGCCGAGCGCGGTGGCGAGCGTCGCGGCGTCTACCAAGCGCACGCGCGGTCGGTCGTGCAGCAGTTCGGCCAGGTGCTCGGCGATGGCGGCGGCGAGCAGCCGCTCCCGCTGGGTCAGCGTCGGCGCGACGGTGGCCGGGCTCGCGCTGTGCGGCCGGCTTTGGGCGGCGGCGCGCGGTGGTGTTTGGATTCTGGCGGGTCGCATCGGCTCTACTCTGTAAGCCGAGCTGGACCCCCTTCACGCAAATAATCTTTTCCCTTCGCTCTTCGTATGCGCCCGTCGGGAGCGACGCCTCCTCCACGGAGTGGATTGCCTAACCGAGCGACCCAATAGCGACGAAGTGGACGCCGCCATACTCACCCCTCGGTGCTGCCGTAGGCGCCTCGCCTCATAGCTCCGGCACATGGTTGCCCACCGCGTTCCATGCTGCCCATTACTCCGGGTCCACTCTTTCGCTCTCGGCCCCTGTCCTCGCACCCACGATCACCACCCACCACGTAGCGTCCGCTCGCTCGCGTTCTCTACCCGCTCACCGTCGTCTGCCGCCCGCGATCCTCCACCCTGTTGCTTTCCTCTGCCTGCCGCTCGCTGTCCGGCCATATCAGCAGCCGCCCCGCCGCCGCCGTCTTCTGCCCCGTCACCTGTTCCGTCTTTGCCTCCTTCCATTCCGTCTGCCCGCCTGTCGTTGTTCTCGTCCTGTCACTGCCCCTGCTGCTTGCTCGCTCCCGCCCTCGCTCTGCGCCTGGCGTTCCTCGACAAAATGTGTTTTGTCTTGGTCGAGGAAGGGGGTCCCCGGGTTGGAGCGCAGCGGATAGGCGGGGACCCCCTTCCTCGAAGCCTGGCACAGAGCCAAATTCAGGGAGCGAGCGGGCAGCAGGGTGTTCATCTGGGTGTTCATCTCATAGATGAACAGTTAGAAGAACACCTACATGAACACCCTGGCCCCATGCCGGGGCCGACGCGTATCCTCCGAGGCGAGTGGGAGATGGCGCCGCCCGCCGAGCCTGCCGCCGACCGTACGTGGCAAACGATACCTTCTGCGGCGGCAGATCCTCGCCAGCGCGCTGGCGATTAGTCGTCGCCCGAGTCCATCTCGACCGGGCCGTTGTCGATGTAGATCCAGATGTGGTCGAGGGCATCTGGATCGGTCCCTTCAAGGGCTTCCAGCGCCCATCGAATCCGCCCGATCACAGCCCCCAAGTCGGTGTTCTCCGCACTTTCCCACGAGGCCGTACCGCGAGCCACGAATAGATCCTCAGCCATCAGGCGTTTGCGGATCTCCATGCGAATGGTCTTGCCTTCATCCCCATCGAACGAGTAGCGGATGACCGCTCTTGCCATTGCCAGGAGCCTACTCCAGTCGGCCGTGATTGATCTGCCCCCATAGCGTCCTGAGCCGCCCATAACGTGCCGTGCATGACCACCACGCCCGAGGAGCTTGCGCTTGACCTGTCGCGTGCGTCCGTGCAGGCCCAGGAGCAGAGCGAGAACCAGCTCCGAGAGAAGGCGACCGCCGTTCTGTCGGCGGCATCAATCGTCGTCCCTGTTGCTGCGGTCGCCGTTGGTAGCGGGCCGGCTATCGCCGCGATCCCATTCGGTGGCGCTGCCATGGCGTATGTCCTGTGCGTGCGCGAGTGCGGCAGCGCGCTGTTCCCGCGCGGTGTCCATGTCGGCCTCTTGGGCGGCGAGCTGCTTGAGACTGCCAAGACCAGCGGCGCGGACCTCCGCCAGATGCAAGCAGCGGCAGCGAGCTATCTGGACGACGGGTACAGGCACAACCAGACCATCCTTGAGTCGGCGTCGCAGCGGCTGGGCAGGGCCATCTACCTGATGACGGCGGAGATTCTGTTGCTGGTCGTCGCCTTGGTCGTTACACTCGTGAGTTGAGATGAGCGATACGCCTTCGCCCAAGCCCGTCCCATCGAACCCGATGCCATCAACGCCGCCGCCAAGCGTCGTCGCCGTCGAGATTCGTGGGGCAACGAAACCTCGCCACTGATAGGGCCGAAGTCCATTGGGCACTGGCGGCTTCTTGGTGCCCAAACCCAGCCGGATCGCGCCCAAACGCGCCATATCCGGGGAGCCTCAAAGCGCCCAGAATCCCAGTGCTGGCCAGCGTTTCCGGTCTCCCCTGCCTCTCCCGCAGGGTTCCTCCTAAGCGGTAGATCCAGGTTCGACTCCTGGCGGGGGCACTTTTTGCCTGCAAATGAGTTGGTTGACCTACGCTCGCGGTTACCGCCTCAAAAGAAAAGAGATCATGGTTCCTGGCTCGATTTGGACCCACCTGGGCGGTCCAAGTCAGGTCGAGCTTCGGTGTGCGTCAGCTACGGCGGCGGTTGAGCAGGCCGTGTCTGTTCACGGTTCCGCGTAGCCTTCGCAGAACTGCGCTGCTTCCGCCACCTTTGCCTGCAGGTTTTCGGTGTAGACAGCCGAACCGTTCGCCCCGATAACCATCAGTTCGGATGGCAGCGAGCTGAACACGCCGTAGACGAGCGGTCCCTTTGCGTGCACGCGCGACGGGACCGGGACCACGTCCAGCGCGACGGCGCCTTGCGGGGTTCGCGCCACCACTGACTTTCCTGGTGGCGCCAGGATTCCGTAGAGGATCGCGTAGGGGTGCGGGGTGCAGCCGATCGACAGCGACCAGGGGAACGCTTTGCTCGCACCGGGTCCGATCGCTGGTTCGTTGAGTTCCGGGTTGACGCCGACGTCTACGCTGAGGGAAGGCTCGTTGTTGAAACTGCCGTAAGTGCTGATCGTAAATGTTTCCCCTTCGGGGGTGTGGCCTCTCGCGAGTTCCGTGGCAGTCAGGAGTTCTTCCGGTTCGTTGCTTCGCTTGACACAGCGATACTGCGGTAGCCTCACGGTCAGCACTACGCTCCTGTTGGCGTTTAGCTCGACGAGGGACACGGCGTGGCTCTTGCTGCCACGGATCTCCTGGGCGTAAATGCCGGCGGGACCACCATCTCGTCGCGGTACGCGGACCACGCGCGACTGGATCGTCCGGTTGTTGGCGAGCACCAGTCTGACCGAGCGCACCGAGGCCGGCACCGCGGTCTGGATCGTCTCGATGCCAACTTCGCAGAACAGCGCCGGGCGCCGGTAGTGGGGTGAGGAGAGACAGATGGGGTTGTCGGGGCCGCCCACGATCAGCACTTCGGGAGCGCCCGGCCGGGTATATGCCACCGTCGCCGCCCGATGACAGCCAAGACCGCCCAGTACGCCGGACCCGGAGCTCACTTGGAAGCGGGTGCCGGCGGCGGTTCGCCCGTGGCCGAGAGTGACCTGCTTCGGTTCTTCGGTCCCGACTCGCGGGAACCCGACGATTCGATCCAGGTTGCTAACCGTCCGCACTGCGGCCTCGGTGCTGACCAGTAGCTTGATTTCGACCGCGTAGGTCTTGCCGATCAGCCCTCGATCCGACGCGTTCTCGTAAGGCTTCAGCAGCGTCCCCAGGGAACGGGCCTCCGTTCGATCGGCGTTCCTTCGTGCCGCTCGTGAAGCCTCGAATTCCCGACAGGCCGCCGACAGGTCGCGATAATCGCTCTGAGCCCAAGCCCTCGCGTCGGCGCAGAACAGCGGAGCGGGCGCGGAGACGGCTTCGAGGCTTACCGCGGTCGCGGCCTGAAGCGCTGAGGCGATCGCCGGGTCGCTCCACGACAGCCCTTGTACTTCGGTGGCGTAGGCTTCCTCGGCCGGTCGAGACGAGCTATTGCCGGGCTGCTTGACCGCCCCATCCAGCTCCTCCTCGATCGTTTCCTTCTGTTTGGCCAGGCGGGCGCTTTCGCCCCTGACACGGGGCGAGGGCGACGAAAACCGACTCACGGACGATTCCTGCGGCATCCCCGACACCACCCCGGGGCACTCTCGGGCGATCTGCTTCGCCGCGGCGCTCTCCACGCCGCGCGTCTTGGCCGCTTCGTGCAACAGCGCCGTGACGAGCCTGTACTGGGCGATCAGGTAGGCGTGCGTGGCCTGGGCGTCGGAACTCGACGCGGCGGCGATCGGCATACTGCCGCACAACGCCGCGGAGGCGAGGACGAGCGCGGCGCCGACCCGCCCACTCCATCGTCCCGGCCACTGCCTCCGCCGTGGGCGCAGCGGCATCTCGCGGCGCCGACTGCCTTCGTTCGCATTCACAGACGGCGAGCATATATAGGTTGGGTCCCGATCAGGCAGTGGGGCGTGCCGCGTCGACGCGCGCGATGATTGCCTGGACGTCGGTGGCGGCCTGGTGGACGTCGGTGGGAGCGAAGCTAAGCTGCTCGGCGAGCGTTTGGTAGCCGTCCGGCCATTCGGGGAGCACAGTGACGCTCGGTGGCCAGGCGTGCTTGGCTCGTAGGCGAAAGATCTCCACGCATACCTCTCGCACCCCTGCACGGTCCTCCACGCGCACCAGCCGGTCCACGAGAATCAGGTCAATGAGGTCGCGGTAGCGATCATTCGGTCGCTCCGGATTAGTGTGATCGGTGCAGGCGTGCAGCTTCTGCGCGATGAGGTAGGCGATCGTGACGAGCGGCAGTTCGCCAGGGGACGGCAGGCCCAGGCGTTCGGGATCGACGAACGTGTTGCCGGTCCAGTGGATCTGATGACCTGCGGCGCCTTCGGTGGGCGAGACCTCGAACTGAACGGTGCTCCACGGGTCGCCCTGATAGCTGACCTTGACGTCGCCACGATGAGCGGCGGTGTCGCGAACCTGCTCCAGTCCGGTCAATCTAAAGGCGAACCCCTCCCAACCATGAGTCAGTGCCGCTCGCAGTCGTGGAGCGACGTCCTCGCCTGCGAGGCGCGCGGCGGCATCGAGGTCCTTCGTGGCGCGAGCCTGCAGTCCGAGCAGCAGCTCAATCGCCACGCCGCCCTTGATCAGGAACAGTGGTTCATCGTGTTCGTCGCGCGCGTGGCGCATGAGCGTGGCCGCGAGAGCGACGTAGCCGAGCTGCCGGCGTGCGCGCTGCTGAAGCTGCGTATTCGGAATGACGTTGCGCAGCCGCTGCTCCAACGCACGACGGTTGCGGGGCGGCGCGTCATAGTGCCTGCCGCTCACGAGTGGCCCCCGAGATAACGCGCGGCATGGGTGTCCCGTGCGCTGGCTGCGCCATCGGAGGAGATGAGGCTTTGCTGCTCGGCAGCCTGGATCGCCTGTTCGATCAGCTCGCCGCGAACGTGGGTCTCGATTCCATCGAGGATCGCTCTCAGTGGCGTGACGATCGGCAGTCCCTGCAGTCTCCCGAGCTGTTCATTCGTCAGGTCCCGGTGATGCAGCCGGTACAGCGCCGGTACCGGACGATGAGTGCGGTAGCCACTCGGCACGGTCACGTCGATCCCGACCGGATTTACATCACACAGCTCGTAGAGATCGAGTGCGGTCTCGTGCGAGAGCACCCCGGCGCCCATAGGCCAGAGCGCCGCGCGCATGTACTCATCCAGCTCATCAGGCGGGATACCCTTCATCCGGTAGACGCCGTAGGCCACGCGCTCGGCGATGCCGCGTCGCTCGTAATCGACCAAGCGCTTGGGATTGACGCCCGCATGGCGCACGTCCTCGGTGCGCAGGTACCCATGCTGGTCCTGCGCCAGCTCGAGCAACTCGGTGTAGATCCGCCCTGGCATAGCCTGTACAAGATACCGCAAAAAATAGTATCCTGTACATGACGTCTCAGGGCTCGCCGCCCGAAGCCGCGGCCACAGGTATCAGTTCCGTCTGCTACTGACCTGCGCCCCACTGGCGGCACGCGCCAGGCCCGCTGAGCGGTAGCAAGCTGGAAGAAGGAAGTCGCTGGCCGTCGTGCGGTCTGACGTCCGAAGCTACGGCAGCGCGCCGCTGACCTGGATCGGGGGCCTCGCCGTCGCCTACGGTGGTCGGACGTGCCGATCGTCGCCAGGTCGGCACCCGGGCCAACCCGGGTTTAGGCAGCAGCCTCAATCCGCTGCCTAAACCCAGCCCAATCGCGCCGTATCGCTGAGGATCGCCATGTCCGACAATCGCCCCAAAACCGTTGCCACGCCTAGCAATTAGCCCGAATCGCTCGCTCTATCCTTCGTCCTCCTAAGCGGTAGATCCAGGTTCGACTCCTGGCGGGGGCATGGGGACCGGATTGGCTGCTATTAGGCGGTTTTGAGGCGGGTGGGCCAGCCGGCGGACCTCCCGCCCAGACCGCCGTTTTGCGTTCCGGTGCCCGATGGTGCCCAATCGACGCCCGCGACGAGGGCCCGCGGGTGCTCTCTTTTGCGGCGGGATCAGTGGAGCACGCCGGCCGGGAGAAGCCGCTCGAACGACTCGTGCGTTTGGAAGTAGCTGGAGTGGGTGCGCTTGATGGTCGCAAGCGAATCGGCGCTCAGTAGGACGACCTCGACGTCGGAGCGATCACGGGTGTCCTGCTCGGCCTGCTCGTATGCCGCGAGGGCGGCGTCGTAGTCCGTGCCGTAGGGCCGAACGTCGGCGTGCGCCGATGGGATGTCGTAGACGATCAGGAAGTGCTTGATGTCGGCTGGGCTCATGGTGTGGTCCCCTTACCGCGATGCAGGGCTTCCCTGATCTTCGCATACCTCTCGTTGAGCGTCGCCGCCAACTCCGGCGGGATCGCCTTGCCTCGATCCAGGAAGGCAAAGGCGTCGGATACGGCGACGTAGTACGCATGGATGTCGGTCGCGCCGGCCCCGAACTTGAGTCCTACCCCGAGCCGCCTGCCGTCCTCCTCGACCTGGTTGGCCCAGGCGTCCTGAAGCGCGGTGCGCAGTTGCACCTCGACCGGGTAGCCGCTGCGCCTGACGATCAGGTGCAGTGCCCGGTAGCCCGAGGTCTTCGGCTCTGCGATGTAGTCCCTAACCCGGATGATCGTCCACGTCTTGCGCAGACGGCGGCTCACGGCGTAGACGTGCGGCAGGCTCGGTAGCAGGGCGCGGACGCCGCCGATGTCCTGCATCTGCGTGACCTGCATCTTGGGCTCGCGCGCCAACTTGTCGATCATCGTGGTCCACCGCTTCAACCGCTGGGTCACCTCGATCCGACCGCCGATGTGGCCGTCCTCCTTGTCCAATGTGGTAGCGGAGGTTCGCGGCTACGTTGGAGAGCGGGCGGGCGTGTAGTGACCGCCACCACCTCACTGCCTGGACGGCCGCTGCGGCCTCGTCGGCGTCGTACTCCTTCGTCGCTTGGTCGGCGCCAGCGCGCGACGCCGCCTCGGCGCTGCCCAGGAGGACCCGACCGGCCCGGTTGACCTGGCCCTTGGAGAAGGGAAGCCCGGCAGACTGTGACTGCTTGGCCGGCCTTGCGCTCATCGACCCAGCCTACGGCCTGCCCGTGACGGCGGCGATGCCGGTTGCCGACGTTTGGGCACTGGCGGCCTCGACACCGCGAGGAGATCATGGCGACCGTCAGATCCCCGGATCATCGTCGCCCCGACCCGCGCCCACGCCGCGAGCGCTACTACAGCCGTAATCATGGACCCAGCCGCTGGCGCGTCTTGTCTCGTTTCACTGGGCGGCGCCTGCGGGACCGCGATGAGCCACCGAAGGACCTGCTTGCCTTTCGCATGGATCTCCCCATGCTCAAGCTTGCCGATCCAAGCGCGCTCTTTCGACGTCTCGCCACGAAAAATGTATCGGCCAGACACGGGCTTTACTGCACCATGCAAGACGGGTGCGAGTTAGCGCGAGGCGTGCGCGGCCGGTCTCGGGACAGGCTCGTGATCGCCGTGGAGTACGTCGGGGTCGAGGTCGTAGCCGTTGGGCCAGACCACGGTGCCGAGTTCGGGATCGACGCGCACCTGCCGGAAATAGGCAGGGTCTTGCAGGGGCTCCGCCATCGGCCCCCAGAGGTCATCTGAGAGATCGACCTCGCGGACTAGGCCGTCGGTGAATGTCAGGCGCAGCCGCCAGCCCTCATGGACCTCGACGCCGGTCACTCGGGGAAGGGTATGTGTGTCGGTCATAGCAGTGGATCAATGCTAGCGAGTGGCGCGCGGGCCTGGGCGCGCTCCCAGTTGGCCCGAAGCTCGGCCTGATGCAGCCCGGCCCACTCACGGATGAGCCGCAAGGCTCGGATCGGCAACTGGCCCGCCAACGGATCGCCGGTGTCGATGACGATCTGCGCCTCGAACTCCCCGTAACGGGCGTGGAAGTGCGGCGGCGCGTGGTCGCTGCTGTACATCGTCACGACGATCCCGTAGAACGCGCTGATGCGTGGCATCAGACACTCCGCCCGAGGCATCGGTAGGTCGGCTCAGCGGTGTGGGCGTCTTGCGTCCGACACCAACGGAGCAGTCGATTCCAGCGCATCATGGGCCTCGCAGACTACGCACGACCCCCGACGCTTTCAGCCAATCGGCAGAGACCCCCAACCGCTGCCCAAACCCGCCGAATCGCCTCCAATCCAGCCTGATCGACGGTCGGCCAGAAGCGCTGAATTTTCCCAGCAACCGCCTATAGATCTGGCCTTCCGGCACCGCCCGAGTCTGCTCAAGCCTCCAGCAGCAGCGTCACCGGCCCGTCGTTCACCAGCTCGACCTGCATGTGGGCGCCGAAGACGCCGCGCTTGGCGCCGGCCTCGGCGCAGAAGCGCCTGTAAAGAGGCTCGGCGTGCTCGGGGGCGGCCGCGGCAGTGAAGCTGGGACGGTTGCCGCGGCGGGTGTCGGCGTAGAGCGTGAACTGGCTGACGCACAGGATCTCGCGCTCGTCCAGGGGCGCGTTCATGCGGCCCTTGGCGTCGGGGAAGACCCGTAGGGCACGGACCTTCGCCGCCAGGCGCTCGGCCGTGGACTCGTCGTCCTCGGGCGCCACCGCCAGCAGCACGAGCAGACCGGGGCCGATGCTGGCCACCTCTGTGTCCTCCACCCGCACGGTCGCCCGTGCGACCCGTTGGATCACGGCGCGCATGTCCGGGGCAGCGTAAAGGGGGCTCAGGCGACCAGGACTTCAGCGGCGTCAGCTGTCATACAGCGACTCGCGCGCCAGCTCGCGTCCGCGGCTGTCCCACAGCTTGATCTCCAGCAGGTCTCCGCGGTAGTCGTCGGGAGCCGCCAGCGTGAAGCGTTCCTCGAAGAGCCCCGACTGATCGACTGCCACGTCCGCCAGCTCCGCCGTCACGAGCGCGCCGCCTGCCACCAGCGGCTGGCCCCAGACGAGCGTCATCGCGGCCATCGCACCCGCCTCGCCGCGCCAGCGGCCGATCGTCTCCTCGCACAGGTCGATCTTCCACTCGGGGTTCGTCGCGGCGGTCTCTTCGGTGAAGTTCGACCTTCGCGGTGAAGTCGCTCGGCTCCCCATCCGGCTGCTCGGCGGGAACGAAGCGCACGTAGCCCCAGAGTTCGTAGCCGCCTGTCGTGAGGCACGTTGCCGGCACATATGTGCGCCCGTGCCAACTGCGGTCGGGGTACCACACGATCTCGCGCTGCTCTCCGATGTCCTCAGGCAGGTCCTCCAGCTCTGCCAGCGCGCTCGCGAACAGCTCCTCCAGCCGCTCGCGCCAGCGACCGTAGGGCAGGCCCTCCTGCGGGGGCTCGGCGGCGAAGCGGGGGACGAACCTCGACTCGGGCGGCACCGGCGCAGCCTAGACGTCGCGCAACCGTGCCGCCGCGTCCTCGGGCGCGACGATGTTCACGTTCAGACCCGTCGACAGCTCCAGGCCCGCGAGGTGGGTCAGCCGCGGCATCACGTCGATTCGCCAGCAGAACTGCTCGGTTCCGCGCGGCGCCGTGCGCACCCACAGGTTCAGCGGCGGCGATGCGCCGAAGTGCCTGCGCAGGCGGTTGAGCCCGTCGTGCAACAGTCGAGCGCCGAGCGCCCCCTCTTCCTCGAAGCGCTCGCGTGGCTCGCGCGGCGCCAGCATCAGTTGGAACGGCACGCGCGAGGCCCACGGGGCCAGCAGCACGGCCTCGTCGTCGATCGCCACGATGCGCTCGCCGCGGCGCACCTCCTCCGCCACCAGGTCCTCCAGCAGGTCGCTGCCCATCGTCCTCGTCGCGTAGGCGCCGGCGCGCTCGCGCTCGCGCGCCACCTCGGCGGGCACGAACGGCAGCGCATAGAGCTGCGCGTGAGTGTGCTCTAGCGACGCGCCGCCCTCGCGGCGCTCGTTGACGATCAGCTGCGCATAGGCCGAACTCTCGGCGTGCCTGCGCATGCGTTCGCGCCACACCTCCATCGCCTGCCGCACCTGCTCCGCCGGCAGCTCCGCCAGCGACTGCACCGGCTGCGGGCCGTTGACGATCACCTCGTGCCAGCCTTCCGCGGGCGTGGCCGTGAACAGCTCCGGCAGGGCCTCCGCCACGGGCTCCCGCGGCACGCCGGGCGGCGTCAGCGCGGGGTAGAGGTTCGGCACCACCCGCACCGTCCAGCCCGGCCCATTGGGCTCGCCGCCGGCGGGTCTGACGGCGTGCAGCTCAGGCGGCGTGCGCTCCTCGTTGCCCTCCGCGAAGGGATCCGCCGCCACGTCGATCGGCGCCGCCGGCGGGCACGTCGGCTCGCCTCCGGGTCGCCTGGAGCGCTCGCCCGCGACGATCGTCCGATGGCCGCTGAGCGGATCCACCCTGACCTCAGGCACCCTCGGTCCTCCTGGAGCCCGTACAGCCCCCGCGCGAGCGGCGCTCATGCGTCAAGGCCATAGCGCTGCACGTCCCGCTCAAGTTCCGCCACGCTTTCGTAGGGGCCCTGGTGGATAAAGCTGAGACCGCCGTGGGCGTTGTAGAAGACGGTCACCGGCCAGAACGACGAGTCGGTCACTTCTCTGCCCAGCCGGCCGCTGGCATCGTAGTAGCTGGGATAGCTGACGGGCGCTTCGCGCAGGAACGCCTCGGCGCCGGCGCGGCTCGTGTCGCCCGAGTCCAGCCCGATGAAGGCCACCCTGCGCCCCTCTTCGACCGCGGCCCGCTGGAAGATCAGCCGCTCGGCGCGGCAGGACGTGCACCACGAGGCCCACTTGTCGAGCACCGCCGGCCATCCCTTCAGCGCCGCCAGCTGTGCCCGCAGCGCCGGCGCGCCGCCGTCGAGCAGCGCTCCGCCCTGGGCGTGCAGCGCCGCCAGCACCGGCGGCGAGCCCGCCAGGCGAGCCCGCGTCTGGGCGGCCGTGAGCGGCGCCGGCGGCGGCTGCCGGGAGCGGCTGCGGGTGGCCAGCTCGTGCGCGCCGAGCGCCAGCACAACTGCCAGCGCGAGCACGCCTACGGCGATCGAAATGTCCCGCTTTTTCATCGCCGCATAAGGGTGGCAGATGGAGGGGCACTTCAATCCGGCCCCCGCGTGCTATATCCTGAGGCCTACGTCAGAGCCGGGTCGCTCTGAGCACCCGGTGGTCAGCCGGCAGGTTTCCGGCATTTGGGCCGCGTGAAAACCTTTTTCGCGCCGGCTCCGTCTCGAAGTCCACAGCCTCAATGGCCGAGCCCACGCCAGTGGCCCTCGTGGCCGCGCCCATTCCCTCCACCGCCGAGCTGGCTCGCGCGGAGAAGTTTGTGCGCGAGCGTTTCCTGCACGACGGCGAGGACCCGGCCGTCGTGCTCGCCTCCGGCTCCGCGCGCCGCCGCGCGCTCGACCTCGCGCTGGCCGAGCTGGCCGAGAAGGCCAAGCACCCCTCCACGGAGTGGCGCCGCGGCTTCTCGATGCTGCTCGGGCTCGAACGTCTCCTTTCCACCGACGAGCCCCGCCTGAAGGACGGCACGCTCCTCTCCGCGCACCAGGTCGATGCCCTCTCGGGCACGCTGACGGCGCTGCTCGCCGAGGCCCAGCGATCGGCTGCGACCGCGGCGGGCAACGGGCGCTCGGCCACAGCTGCCGCGGCCTCGCCCGAGCTGCTGGCCTCGGCCGCGATCCTTGGGCTCGACAACGGCGCCGCGGGCCCATCCGCCGTCGAGGACTCCTCGCTGCCCCCCGAGCAGCCCGAGCAACCGGAGGAGGACGAGGAGGAGCTCGAGGAGCGGGACCTCGACGACGAGCTGGACGAGGAGGACGACGAGGACGACGACCTCGGCCCCGTGGCGCGCGCCGCACCGGACGAGGATGAGGAAGAGGACGACGACGACGAGGACGAGGACGAGGACGAGCTGGAGAAACAGATCGCGTCGCTCGCCGAGGACGAGGAGGAGGGGGATGGGGCCGGTCAGGTCGATGACGACGGCGAGGACGAGGAGGAGCCGCGCGACTGGGTGGAGGACGAGGAGGACGAGGAAGTTCTCGCGGAGCAACCCGAGGACCCCAACGCCGCCAAGCGCTTCTGGTTCGAGCACGCCACCGGCGCCGGCAAGACGGTCGCGGCGCTCGGCTTCGTCGAGGCATCGCAGACGGGCGGCATCCTGATCCTCACGCACCGGCGCAATCTCGTCGAACAGTTCCACGGCGAGCTGCGCGAGCGCGGCTACTCGCGGCGCATCTCGCGGCCGCTGTACGTCGGCGAGGACCGCGCGACGGGGCCGGTGACGGTCGAGACCTACCAGTGGTTCGTGCGCAACGCCGGGCGCATCTCGAGCGCCTACACGATCGTCATCTGCGACGAGGCGCACACGGCGCTCGGCGAGAAGACCAGCTCTGCGATCCGCGAGTGGACGGGCCCGGTCTTCATCGGCATGACGGCCACGGGCGCGCTGATCGCGCGCCACGTCACGGACCTGTTCCCCACACAGACCTCGCGCTTCGATCTCGGGCAGGCCGCGCGCCGCGGCGTGATCGCGCCGCTGCGCTGCGTGCGCATTCCGCCGGGCGTGGGCGTGCGCACGATCGCCAAGGTGCCGCTGCGCCGCGGCGAGGTAGACACCGAGTTCGACCCGGAGGAGCTGGCGAAGGTGCTGGACCACCACCCCTTCAACATCGCCACGGCCAACCTCTACAAGACGCGCTTCAACGGGGTTCCGGGGGTGGTGTATGCGGCAGGTGTGCGCCACGCCTACAACCTCGCCGAGGCGTTCCGCGCGGAAGGCATCAAGGCGCAGGCGGTCTCCGGCGAGACGCCAAAGCGCGAACTGGCCGAAATCCTCGCGCGCTATGAGAGCGGCGACGTGGACGTGCTGATCAACGCGCAGCTGCTGGCCGAGGGCTGGAACTCGCCGCGCGCGACGGTCTGCCTGCACCTGGCGCCGACGGCCTCGCGGCGCATCTACCAGCAGCGCGTGGGCCGTGTGACGCGCCGCCATCCCGGTAAGGAGGCGGGGCTGGTCGTTCGACTTCGTGCATCCGGCGACGAAGAACGACGATCCGGTAGTGACGTTGCATTCGCTGTTGGATCGCGACGTGTACCGCGGTGGGGCGATCGTCGTCGGCCCGGTGCGGCGCGGGCGCGGACGGCGCATGCGCGTGGAGCGGCGCGTGCTGCCGGTGTGCGCCGAGGAGGAGCGGCGTTTCGAGGTCTTCGAGCGCGAGCTGTGGCGGATCAACGTGGAGCACCTCGACTACGGCGAGCAGCACGTCTGGGCGGCACTGGCCGGCGCTCGCGTGGCCGCCTCGGGCTGGCGGCGGGTGCGGACGATGCTGCAGTTCGACCGCACGGGCGAGCTGCGCTCGCGCTTCCTCGTGACGGCGATCCAGCGCAACAGCAATGCGCTGCTGCGTCTGCGTGCGCTGACGGAGATTACGACGTTGCGCGACGCCGACGCGTTCGACACGGCGATCGACATCATCGGCGCGTGGCCGCGGGAGGAGCGGCGCGAGGCCTCGAAGATCCTGCTGCGCGCGCTCGTGGATCGCCGGATCGGCCGGCGCGATCAGGCGACGGCGTGGATCTGGCGTCTGGCGGAGTACACGCGCGACGTGCACGAGGAGTACGCGGTGCAGCGCTGGCCGGAGACCAAGCGGCTGCTGGGGCTGCTCGTGAACTCCTCGGGGGGTGCGCATGCACGCAATGCGCGGCGGCTGATCCACGCTTCGCGCAAGCAGGACCGGCGCTTGGCCGCGGCGCTGCTGGCGGCGGCGTTGGCGCATACGCCCGAGGCCGAAGAGGCATTGCGGGGTGCGCGCACGCGCATGGCGCGCAAGCCGCCGGCGCTGGCGCGCGAGCTGATGCGGAACTTCCCCAAGCGCCGCGCGAGGAACAAGCGCCGGCGCGGTCAGGGAGCGCGCGAGGCGCCTGCGGGATAGTCGGTCGGAAACACGATTCGGGATGCTCGAACTGTAGGGCCCATCGGGGGTTCAGCCCGTTAGGATGGCTTGGATGCTGGGGTTTTGGGGGTTGGGGCGTTGGTTTGCCGTCTGGGTGGCGGGTGGACTTGGGTGTGGTGTTTTGGTCTGGCCGGGTGGTGTGGGCATGATGGGGTCATGTCTTCCATTGGTTGGGGATCAGCGCGTGGCGGTATGGGTCGCCGGGGAGGCGTGTGTCGGTCGTTGAGGGTCTTGCTCCCGGCGTTGAGGCGGGCTTTTGGCGGTCATCAATGATTGCCCTGGGTTTCCGGGGCGGAAGGAGTATCACGTGTCAGGTATTAAACTGAGGGCTGGGTTGCTTGGCTTGTTGGCCATGCTGTTGCTCGGCTCGTATGCGGCGTCACCGGCGTTCGCCGCCCCCGCGGGGCCGTTCTGTCATCACAGGAACAGCATAGCCGAAGGCAACGGGGAACTGATCAAAGCTCAAACCCCTGAAATAGTTGCGGGCAAAGGGGGAATACAGGTTCTCTCGGGGAAGGTCCTGGGAATGGAAGTCAAAAATGAAGCACAGAATGTGGAAGTCAAAGGTAATCTGTATAACAATGCCCTGCAATGTCAAACAAAAGTAGAACTCGTATATAACGAACGGTCAGTGTCGACCCCCTTCGCTGGCTGCACCTTTAAAGTTAACAGAAATAATCTAGTTAAACTCTATGGGCATAAGGCATGGAAATATAACGAAAAAGAAGCAGAACTAACTGAAAAAACTAAGATACTACAAAAGCCTGACTGGATCTTCATACCGGTGGAACTGCAAGAAGGAGCAAAAGAACTACCAAAAGCGACGTATGCCACTATCATATATCAGACCATCCCAGGCCAGAAATGCTCTCTAAACGGAACCGAAATTGAAGTATCGGGTAGCGTTACAGCGCGAAACGTCCCAGTGCAGTTAGAAGAATGGAGTAAGGCTGAAGAACAGAACATTGAAAAAGGTGAAGGTAAACAAGACTTCTGGAACGGAACAGTGTTTGTTCCAGTAACAACGGCCCTTAAATTTGGTGAAGGTGCCGCATATAAAGGTTCGATTAAAAGTAGAAACTCAGGGTCGCCAAGGGGGTGCAGCGCAAGAAGTCGCCTATTTCGAAAGCTAGCTAGAAACATTCAACGGTAAAGGAGATGGCGCTGTGATCCCACAGCGCCATCTCAACTCGGGATCGACTGTCCCAGCCGACGGCGATCCAGCGCAACAGCAAACGCGCTACTGCGCCTGCGCGCGTTCAACGGAGATCACGACGCTGCGCGACGCCGACGCCTTCGACACCGCGATCGACACGCCGGCCACTTGGCCGCAGGAGGAGCGGCGCGAGGACCCGGCGGGCTAGCCGGAAAACGTGATTCGAAGTGCCTGAACTGTAGGGTCCATCAGGGGTTCGGCCCATTAGAATGGTTTGGGTGCTGGGGCTTTGGGGGTGTGGGGCGTCGGTTTCGCCGTCTGGTGGCCGGTGGGGCTGGCGTGTGGTGTTTTGGTCTGGTGGTGTGGCCTGGGTATAATGGGACTATACCTTCCATTGGTTGGGGATCAGCGCGTGGCCGTGTGGGTCGCCAGGGGGGCGTGTGTCGGTCGTCGAGGGTCTTGCACCCGGCGTTGAGGCGGGCTTTTGGCGGTCATCAATGATTGCCCCGGGTTCTGGGGCGGAAGGAGTATCACGTGTCAGGTATCAAACTGAGAGCTGGGTTGCTTGGCTTGTTGGCCATGCTGCTGCTCGGCTCGTATGCGGCGTCACCGGCGTTCGCCAAGGGGGGCCGTTCTGTCATCACAGGAACAACTCCACCGAAGGCAACGGGGAACTGATCAAAGCACAAACTGGAGTGCCCCCAGTTTTGCGGACACGCGGATCTACCCCTGCTTTTGTGGAGTGTGGGTTCTGGAGTTAGGCGGGGGTGCTTGTGGTTTGGTAGTGGGTTTCGTACTCGGTTGGGGTAAGCATGTTCAGGGCGCTGTGTCGGCGCCGAGTATTGTGGAACAGTTCGATGTAATCATGGATGGCGGTGGCGAGTTGGATGCGGGTTTTCCATTTCTCGCGGTTGAGCAGCTCGACCTGCATACGGCCCCAGAACGACTCGATCATCGCATTGTCCGCGGGGGAACCGACTGCGCCCATTGAAGGCGCCAGGCCGGCGTTACGGATCTTCTGACTGAAGGCCCATGAGATGAATTGAACTCCGCGATCGCTATGTAGCACAAGCCCCGCGTCGGGGTTGCGGGTCCTGGTCGCCATTCCTAGGGCTGTGGTTACCAGCCCGGCTGTTTGGGTGCTATCGATTGACCAGCCCACGACGAGGCGCGAGAACGCGTCCAGGACGACGCAACAGTAGACCTTACCCTCTCTGGTGGGGTGCTCGGTGATGTCGGTCATCCATAGCTCGTTAGGTGCGCTGCGGCGGAAGTTGCGCCGGACGAGGTCAAGCGAGCGTTGGTTGCCGACCTTCGCGCCCCGTGGCAGACGGCGGTTAGGCAGGCCACGTAGCCCGAGGTGGCGCATGATGTCAGCGACCGAGTTGTGGCCGACGATGATGTGGCGTCCGTGGCGTAGCTCGGCCGTGACGCGCTCCGCGCCATAGATCCCGCCCGATGCCTTGTGCACGTCGGTGATCTCGCTCGCGAGCCACAGTCGCCGCAGCGCTCTCTGCGAAGGCGGCCTGTCCTTCCACGCGTAGAAGCCCGACTCGGACACACCGAGCACCCGACAGGCATGCCTGACGTTGATGCCCTGCCCGGTCAGAGCGTCGATCACCGGGAAGAGGCTTTTGGGGCCAGGTCCTGGTCGAGGAAGACCTCATTCACCTTCCTGGACACCGCAAGCTCAGTTTCCAGCTGCTTGATGCGGCGCTTCGCAGCGGCCAGCTCGAGTGCCTGATCGGTCCGCAGCCCAGCCTCCTCGCCGCGATCGATCCGCTCCTGGCGCAGCCAGTTATAGATCGTCGCCTCTCTCATCCCGAACGTCTCGGCCAGCTGCGTCACACGCGTGCCAGCACGCGCGAACTCAACGACCTGACGACGGACCTCCGATGGGTACCTCTGGGGCATGATTCCTCCTGGTCGACCGCCAGGACTCTAAAACCACGACACCACCAAACCGGGGGTAGATCCAACCCGCTGACGACCTACCACGGCGATCCAGCGCAACAGCAACGCGCTGCTGCGCGACGCCGACTCTTTCGACACTGCGATCCGACATCAGCGGCGCCTGGCTGCGGCGCCGCGCGAGGAACAAGTGGCGGCGCGGTCAGGGAGCGCGCAGGCCCCGGCGCCTAGTCAGAAACGCCGTTTGGAGTGCCGGGGCTGTCAGCCTCATCGGGGGCTTAGCCGGTGGGAATGGCTTGGATGCTGGGGTTTTGGGGGTTGGAGCGTTGGTTCGTCATCTGGGTGGCCGGTGGGTTGGCGCGTAGTGTTTTGGTCTGGTGGTGTGGGCGTGGGCATGATGGGGCCATGCCTTCCATTGGTTGGAGATCAGCGCATAGCGGTGTGGGTCGCCAGGGAGGTGTGTATCGGTCGTTGAGAGTCTTGCACCCGGCGTTGAGGCGGGCTTTTGACGGTCATCAATGATTGCCCCGGGTTCCGGGGCGGAAGGAGTATCACGTGTCAGGTATCAAACTAAGAGCTGGGTTGCTTGGTCTGTTGGCCATGCTGCTGCTGGGCTCGTATGCGGCGTCACCGGCGTTCGCCAAGGGGGGGCCGTTCTGTCATCACAGGAACAACTCCACCGAAGGCAACGGAGAATTGATCAAAGCACAAACCCCCGAAATAGTAGGAGGCAGTGGGGGAGTGCAGGTTCTCACAGGGAAGGTCCTGGGAATGGAAGTCAAAAATGAAGCACAGAGCGTGACAGTGACAGGGAATCTCTATAACAATGCCCAGCAATGCCAAACAAAAGTCGAACTCATATACAATGAACGCTCAGTGTCAGCGCCATTTAATGGCTGCACCTTTAAAGTTTAACAGAAATAATCTAGTCAAACTATACGGGCACCGGGCATGGAAATATAACAACAAAGAAGCAGAATTGACCGAAGAACCAAAGGTAAACCAAAAGCCCGACTGGATCTTCATACCGGTGGAACTGCAAGCAGGAGCAAAAGAACTACCGTCGGCGACGTATGCCACTATCATATACCAGACTCTCCCGGGCCAGAAATGTGCTCTAAATGGGTCCGAAATAGCGGTAGCGGGTAGCGTTACTGCGCAAACCGTACCGTCAGCATTGGAAACATGGGCTAAGACAGAAACCCAGACGATCTCAAAAGGTGAAGGTACGCAAGATTTCTGGAACGGCACGTCCTTCATTCCAGTAACAACTGCCCTTAAATTTGGTGAAGGTGCCGCATATAAAGGTTCGATTACAGTAGAAACTAAGGGTCGCCAAGGGGGTGCAGCGCAAGAAGTCGCCTATTTCGAAAGCTAGCTAGAAGCATTCAACAGTAAAAGAGATGGCGCCGTAATTCCCACGGCGCCATCTCAATTAATGGCTACTAGGCATCAATGAGAAACAAGCCCACCACCCCTGGTCCCTCTCGGTTATTGTTGAGCATTACATGGTATGGGAGAGGTCTATAATATGGCGCCAGGCACTCTGGAGTTCAAGCTTCGTAATATTGATGTTTGGCTTCGTAATATTGATGTTTGTGCTGCCTGCATATGGGGCGGCGCGAGCTGACGCGACAGGGGGCTGTCCTAACGAGAATGTGTTGGCGGGGTCAGACTCCGCTCGATTGCCTGATTGCCGGGCGTATGAGCTTGTCAGCCCTGCTGTAAAGAATGGCTGGTCTGTTGATGTCCTCCGTGCTGATGGCTCGAATGTGGTCATGAGTAGCTTCGGTGCGTTTGCGGGCAGCGATCAGAGGGTTCTCTTGAACTACTACGACGCAGCGCGTAGAGAAGGTGCTGCGCCCGGCGAAGGCGAATGGATAACGTCGCCCTTTAGTGAACCAACTGGAGTCAGCCCCACTAACGAATTTGGGAACCCCGTAGCCGAGAGCAGTGATTTGAAAGAAGGCCTTTTTGAATATGAATCATCTTTAGCGTCGGCTGCGAGAGAGCATTCTCTATACAAGGGCGTATCTCCTGGTGACGGCGACGTGGAAATTGGGCCTATCTTTCCTCGTGCCTCCCTTGAATCTCATCATGTTGAAACTACTTTTGGCTTGGCGTCTGATCCAAGTGCATCGGATAGTCTTGCGAGCGTTCTGTTCGCTATTAGAGGACCTGGTCCTGATAATGAAGGCGGTGCCAACTATCTCTGGCAGTCCGAGGATAGCACCGTCGAGAATACTGGATCGAGCACTGGGTCTATAGGCTTCTTCTCGTTATATGAGTATAGTGGTACGCATCAGTCGATGCCCATGTTGGTCGGTGTGCGTAATAATGGGGAACAGATCAGTCAGTGTGGCACAAATCTGGGTTATCCAGTTTTAGGCCGTTTTACTACCTCAGAATTGAACGAGACCTACAACGCGATCTCGAACGACGGCTCGCGGGTATTCTTCACGGCTGCTGGCGCGACCGAAGGTCCGGAAGGGAATGCCTGTACCGAATCGGGGAATGGTAGAGGTCCGAGTGCGAATGAGCTTTATGCGCGGACGGATGGTTCTGTGACGACGGCGATCTCCGAGCCTTCTAGCCTGGACTGTTCGGCGTGCGATACGCATGAACCGCACAACGCGGTGTTCCAGGGGGCGTCGGAAGACGGCTCGAAGGTATTCTTTTTGTCTGAACAGCATTTATTGGCGGGCGCTGAAGGTGAGAACCTCTACGAGTACGATTTCGACGCCGAAGCAGGCAAGCGGGTCGTGTTGGTGGCGTCCAACATGCAGGAGGTTGCCGAATCCGAAGCGGGTATCCAGGTAATGCAGGGTGTCGTGCGCGTCTCAGAGGACGGTTCGCGTGTATATTTCGTCTCCAGGGAAAAAGAGACAAATGCGTTGAACCCGGCCGGTGATGAAGCGAAAGGCGGAGCCAATAATCTCTATGTGTACGATACGGAAACTGGGAAGACCGCGTTTGTCGGTACGCTGGGTGAAGGGGACGAAGAAGATTGGCGGCAGCAGGATCTGCGCCCGGCCGATGCCAACAGTTGTTTGCCTAGTGAAGACGAATGCAGGCCCGGGCGGTTCTTGGTTTTTGTTAGCAGCGCCGATTTGAAGCACGAAGATACCGGTAACGTAGCGCAGGTTTTTGAGTATGACGCCCAGGCAGAAACTCTCATACGTGTGTCGGTCGGGGAGGATGAATTTAACAATGACGGGAGAGGCGGATCTGCGGCGAGTATCGTTTATCCACAGTACACCGCAAGCAATAATCCCGCCCCGCAGCTCGGCTCGGTGTCTAGCGATGGTTCTTATGTTGCCTTTCAGAGCGCCGATGCTCTGACGCGGCTGGCCGCAGTGGGCTGCAACAACGTGTATGAGTATCACGAGGCCCAGGTGAGCTTGATCTCCGATGGGCAGGACTGCTCGTCGGCGTTCCGGGGTGTCCATAGCACGGTTTTGGATGGGATGGACGCCTCTGGGGCGGACATTTTCTTTGAGACAGCCGATCCACTTGTGCCTCAGGACGGGGATACGCAGGTGGATGTCTACGATGCGCGGATCGACGGCGGTTCCTCAGCGCTAGTCGTACCTCCAGGGTGTGAAGGCGACGGATGTCAGGGTGCGCTTGCGCCCGCCCCGTTATTCTCGACAGTGGGCAGTGTGGGTCAGCCCGCCGGGGAACAGGTCGTCGAATCTCCGGCTCCAGCGGCAATAAAGGCCAAGCCTAAGATGAAAGCAAAGTCCAAGAAGGCCAGGTCCAGATCTCGGAGGGCGAAGTCCAAGAAGGCGAGGGTCAGGAGTGCGCGTCATAAGACAAAAGATGTGTCGCTACGGCGACGGGGCGGTTCTCGATGAGTGTCCGGGTTGCGTTTCGTGGCGTGCTCTGTGTGTTGGTCGGCGCGATCGCTGCAGTCGTGATTTGGGGGGCGGCGGTGGCTTCGGCAGATGGCGTCGCGTGGAAGATTTCGCTCATCACGCAGCCGACCAATTTTGTCTTGACCAACGGGGGACTCACCGAACCGGAAGATCAGTATGTGCTGGTGCTCACGAATACAGGCAGTGTGGCGTCCACCTCCAGTGAACCGATTACGGTTACCGACACGCTGCCTACGGGTGTCGCGTTGGCGCATAAGACTGGGGGTGCGGGCTGGGAATGTCCTGCCGTCGGTGGCAGTGCAGTCGTGAGTTGCACGTTCGGTGGCGCGGTGAATGCATTGGATCAGTCTCCCGTGCTCACTATCCCGGTGACAGTCGCCGCTGTGGGACCGTTGGTCAACACAGTGATGGTCTCTGGGGGTGGCGCGCCGGTCGCCACGGCGAAAGCCACGACGGCCGCCGGTGCGGGCCTTCCGGCATTTGGTTTTCGCGATTTCTCTCTGCAGGCGAGCAATGCGACGGGCGCCCCGGACACTCAGGCAGGCGATCATCCCTTTTCAGTGACGACGACCTTGAATTTTTCGCAGGGGGAAATAGTCGAACACTCAACGGCTCGGTCGATCCAGGTTCCAAGGGAGCTTGAGGTGGAACTGCCAGCGGGGCTGGTCGGCGATCCGCAGGCCGCGCCACAGTGCACGGTCGTTGGCGTGTATGCCGAGACCTGCAGGCCGAGCAGTCGTGTCGGGACGCTTTTCTTGGACTTTGCTCAGCTGCCTCTCTATGAAGGAGAGACCCCCAGCGGGTATCCGATCTATAACGTCGTTCCCGAGCGTGGCCATCCAGCCGAGTTTGGGGTCTTCATCGAAGGGATCAACAAGGCAGCAGTGCTGTATGGAAGCGTCGGGCCGCCGCCTGAATATCGTCTGCACATATCGTCCCCCGACATCCCGGTGACGGCGGACCTTAGGAGCGCGATTGTGACGTTCTTCGGTGACCCGCAGGGAATGGACGGGAGGGTGAACCCTTCAGTCGCCTTTTTAACCAATCCGAGCGACTGTTCGGGTCCTCCGTTGGTCACGAACATCCAGGCGCATACGTGGGACGAACCAAATGCTCTTCCGGTGGAAGCCGAAGCGCAGTCGGCGCCGGTTGGTGGTTGTGATCTGTTGCGGTTCGAACCGTCGATCTCGCTCGCGCCGGAAAACGCGGAAGCGGACGAGCCTTCGGGCTACACGGTGGACGCGCGGTTTCCACAGGCCTCTCAGGGTTTGGAGGGCTTGGCGACTCCGCCGGTGAAGAACACGACGGTGACGTTCCCACTGGGTGTAACGCTCAACCCATCGGCTGCGGATGGTCTTGCAGCCTGTCCCGCGGAAGGCCTGGAAGGGATCGATCTCTTGTCCGTGGGCGCTGGGCATTGTCCGTTGGCCTCACAGGTGGGGACGGTCGAAGCGGTCACGCCGCTGCTGAGCGAACCGCTGCAGGGGCACGTGTACGTCGCGGCGCCGGGATGTGGCGGCTCAGGCCAGGGACCGTGTACTGAAGCGGATGCGGCCGATGGGAATCTGTTCGGGGCGTATCTGCAGCTGGAAGGCTCCGGTGTCGTGATCAAGCTGCACGGCACAGTTTCGGCCAATCCAGCGACGGGCCAGTTGACGGCGAGCTTCAGGGAAACGCCGCAGCAGCCGGTCAGCGACTTGAAGATCGTCCTCAAGGGTGGTCCACGGGCGCCGCTGGCGAACCCTCGGTCCTGTGGGGAGGCGGTGACCAGAGCGGACATAACGCCGTGGAGCAGCCCCGAAACGCCGGATGCACACCCCACTTCCGAATTCTTCGTCTCAGGCTGTGGAGGCTCGCCGTTCGCGCCGTCATTCCTGGCTGGCACGACCGATACCGAAGCGGGGGCGTACACGAACTTCAGTGTGACCTTCGGTCGCACTGCCGGGATGCAGGATCTCGGCGCAATCCAGGTGCAGACGCCGCCCGGCCTGCTGGGAGTCCTTTCGAGCGTGGCTCTCTGCGGGGAACCGCAGGCAGCGCAGGGCACGTGCTCGTCCGCTTCGGAAATCGGCACGGCCACCGCGGGCGTGGGCTCCGGGTCGCATCCATTCTGGGTTTCCGGGAAGGTCTACCTCACGGGCCCATACAACGGAGCGCCGTTCGGGCTGTCGATCGTGCTTCCAGCCGTCGCGGGCCCGTTCAACCTGGGGACCGTCGTGGAACGCGCGGCGGTGAGTGTCGATCCGACCACGGCGGCGCTGACCGTCACGAGCGGGCCGATCAGGCAGATCCTCGACGGCATACCGCTGCGAGTGCAGACCGTCAACGTGTCGATCAACAAGCAGCAGTTCATGTTCAATCCCACCAACTGCAATGCGCAGCAGATCACCGCGACGATTGCCTCGGCCCAGGGCTCGACGGCCCAGGTCGCCTCGCCGTTCGCGGTCGGGGGCTGCAAGAACCTGCCGTTCGACCCAGGGCTCGGATTCTCCACGCGTGTGCCAGCCTCCAAGGCGGACGGCGCAGAGTTGGTCGTCAAGTTCACCGCCAAGCAGGGTGAAGCGCATACCCACAGTATCTCGGTTTCGTTCCCCAAGCAGCTGCCTGCGAAGCTCAAGACGATTCAGAAGGCTTGTTTGGATACGACGTTCGACACCAACCCGGCGGCGTGTCCACCGCAGTCGCTGATCGGGGTTGCAAAGGCCGTCACCCCGGCCCTGCCTGCCGCATTGGTGGGCCCTGTCTACCTCGTCTCGCACGGTGGTGCGGCGTTCCCCGACGTCTACTTCGTCTTACAGAGCGAGGGTGTGCGCATCAACTTCGTAGGGTCGATCAACATCAGCAAACAGGGGATCACCAGTGCGACGTTCAAGAATGCCCCAGATGCGCCGATCGCAAGCTTCGAAGCGCAGTTCCCCGAAGGACAGTATTCAGCGCTGGCGGATGTCGGCAATCTGTGCGCCAAGACCCTCACGATGCCGACCACGCTCGTCGGGCAGAACGGGCGCCAGCTCGTGCGCTCGACCAAGCTCGCGGTAGCGGGCTGTCCCAAGGTGAAGAAGA
This sequence comes from uncultured Solirubrobacterales bacterium, assembly GCA_963715515.1. Lineage (GTDB taxonomy): Bacteria > Actinomycetota > Thermoleophilia > Solirubrobacterales > Solirubrobacteraceae > Palsa-744. Next base: position 1,282,178 of record OY970249.1, on the reverse strand, counting down.
AGAAGCCGGCCACGAAGAAGAGACATGATGCCAAAGCGCGCAGGGCTGGCGCGGCTGGTCTTGTTCGTGCGACCAAAGGAAGCAGGTAGATCCAGGTGACCTTTACTGCTCGTAAATCCTTGCGATGTGGATCTGCTTCGTTGGTTCTGTTCTGCAGCCTTGGGGTTCTTATCTCGGCTTCGGCTGGCGCGCACCCGGGGTATGGCTATCGCACGGGTGTGTTCGGCGGGAGTGGGAGCGGAGGCGGGCAGTTCGCGTTGAACCCCGAAGTCGGTGCGCCTGGCTCCGGCATAGCGATCAGCGAAGTGGTGGACCCGCATGAAGTCTACGTCGTTGACACCCTGAACAATAGGGTGCAGAAGTTCAGTGAAACAGGAACGTTCGTCGCTGCCTGGGGATGGGGAGTGAGCAACGGTGAAGAAAGGCTTGAGGTTTGCACGAGCAGCTGTGAGAAGGGACTGCCAGGACCGGGCGACGGACAGTTCAGTCAGCCGGTGAGTGTGGCTGTCGATAACTCAAGCGACGCCTCTGCCGGTGACATTTATGTCGCGGATAGTGGTGCAGTAGAAGGTGGCAGCTCGCATCCGCGCATCGAGAAGTTTTCTCCCACGGGTATTCTGCTGGCTCATTTTGGTACGGTTGGCGATCTTGGCAGCGCTGATGATCCGCTCCACGGCTTGGGTGGATTGGAAGGTGGCAACAGCATCTTTGTAGATGCGCACGGTGATGTGTGGGTGGCCGATGCCTCGAATAAGCGAGTGGTGGAGTACTCACCGTCGGGAGAATATCTTGCCGAGATCAACAACTCGTTGATAAGCGAAAGCGCATTCGGGTTGACGGTTGACGCGGATGGCGATGTATATGTTGTCAATGGTGCCGCCAACGTGCGAGAGTTTGGCCCAGGACCGTCGTTCAGCTTTATACGCAGCTTGGATGGTAACCGTAGTTTGGGCGCTGAGAGTCGTCCCCATGCGGTTGTGACAAACTCCGTCAGCGAAGGCAGTGATGCATTTGTGGGCAACGGTGAGCCGCCCGAACGTTCAATTCCGTATCAGATCTTCCAGTTTGCGGTCAGCAACACCGAATCTCTCCCGATTGCAATGTTCGGTGCGAACTTCGAATCGATCGGCGGATCTGCAGGGATCGGGGGATCGACAGGTATAGCGCTCGATCTTACAAATGGGAAGTTCTACGTCGCCGATGAAGCTAACGATGATGTTGATGTTTTTGGGCTTGTCGAATTGTCTGATGTGACCACAGGCGCATCGTCAAATGTGAAGGGCACGACTGGAACGGTTGCTGGGACTGCTAACGCTGTAGGACTTTCAGGAACTCATTATTTCTTCGAATATGGCACTAGCACTTCTTATGGGCTAAAGAGCAGTGAAGAAATTATCTCGGGATCGACAGCCCAGCCTGTCGCCGCGGATCTCGCAGGCCTCGAACCGCTGACTATCTACCACTATCGGCTTGTGGCTGTCAATGCAAATGGGACCAGCCGAGGCGCAGACGCCGAATTCACGACGGGCCCCGTGATTGCCGGTGTAATCACAGGACCACCGACGGACGTATCGATTAATACAGCGACGTTAAACGGCAGCCTTGACCCCGAAGGTATCGAAACGGGTTTCTTCTTCGAATATAGTAAGACCCCACTGAACGGCGAATTTTTTAGTAACGAAAATCTAGTCGGATTTGGTGAACGCAGCGGTGTTTCGGAGGAACAGGTAGAAGTTCCTATCGAATCCTTGCAGGAAGGTACGACGTACCATTACCGGATCGTGACGTACCATGAATTGTTCAACCCGCTTACCTTTACTGCGGGAAAGGAAGTTTCATTCCCGACGTTACCGGCAGTCCCGGTCGTCGATGATAAGTCTCCATCTTTTGCCACCGGAGTGTCGTTCCATGAAGCGACACTCCATGGAACAGTCGATCCTGGTCGTGGCATTACCACTTACCATTTTAAATATGGCCCATGTAATGGGAACGAAGTCAGCCGCTGCCCGGAAAGCCTCTATCCGTCCAAAACCTTAGAAGTCTACACACAGCTGAACGACTCCGACGACGCTGCTGAACAGCTCATAATCGGACTGAATGCAGGCACGGTCTATCATTACGCGCTCGTAGCGACCAACGCCTCCGGGTCTATAACAGGCGAGGAAGGGATCTTTAGCGCATCCACAAGCACGCTCCCCAAGGAAGAATCTGCAGAAGGACATGAAGCGCCTACAGTTGTTGGGACGATCACCCAGCCCAGCACCCTAGCGTTGCTACCCACCCCCCCCTTCCCTGTGATCGAGCCTATCAAATACCCGCCGGTCACCATCAAGTGTAAGAAGGGTTTCGTCAAAAAGCACGACAAGTGTGTTAGAAAGAAGCCAACGAAAAAGACCAAGAAACACCGAAAGTAGAAGCACTACCGACCCGGGATGGGTCTCTCTTGAGCTGCCTGTCTGGAGTGCCCCCGGTTTGACGGACACTTGGATCTACCCCCGGTTTGGTGGTGTCGTGGTTTTAGAGTCCTGGCGGTTGACCAGGAGGAATCATGCCCCAGAGGTACCCATCGGAGGTCCGTCGTCAGGTCGTTGAGTTCGCGCGTGCTGGCACGCGTGTGACGCAGCTGGCCGAGACGTTCGGGATGAGAGAGGCGACGATCTATAACTGGCTGCGCCAGGAGCGGATCGATCGCGGCGAGGAGGCTGGGCTGCGGACCGATCAGGCACTCGAGCTGGCCGCTGCGAAGCGCCGCATCAAGCAGCTGGAAACTGAGCTTGCGGTGTCCAGGAAGGTGAATGAGGTCTTCCTCGACCAGGACCTGGCCCCAAAAGCCTCTTCCCGGTGATCGACGCTCTGACCGGGCAGGGCATCAACGTCAGGCATGCCTGTCGGGTGCTCGGTGTGTCCGAGTCGGGCTTCTACGCGTGGAAGGACAGGCCGCCTTCGCAGAGAGCGCTGCGGCGACTGTGGCTCGCGAGCGAGATCACCGACGTGCACAAGGCATCGGGCGGGATCTATGGCGCGGAGCGCGTCACGGCCGAGCTACGCCACGGACGCCACATCATCGTCGGCCACAACTCGGTCGCTGACATCATGCGCCACCTCGGGCTACGTGGCCTGCCTAACCGCCGTCTGCCACGGGGCGCGAAGGTCGGCAACCAACGCTCGCTTGACCTCGTCCGGCGCAACTTCCGCCGCAGCGCACCTAACGAGCTATGGATGACCGACATCACCGAGCACCCCACCAGAGAGGGTAAGGTCTACTGTTGCGTCGTCCTGGACGCGTTCTCGCGCCTCGTCGTGGGCTGGTCAATCGATAGCACCCAAACAGCCGGGCTGGTAACCACAGCCCTAGGAATGGCGACCAGGACCCGCAACCCCGACGCGGGGCTTGTGCTACATAGCGATCGCGGAGTTCAATTCATCTCATGGGCCTTCAGTCAGAAGATCCGTAACGCCGGCCTGGCGCCTTCAATGGGCGCAGTCGGTTCCCCCGCGGACAATGCGATGATCGAGTCGTTCTGGGGCCGTATGCAGGTCGAGCTGCTCAACCGCGAGAAATGGAAAACCCGCATCCAACTCGCCACCGCCATCCATGATTACATCGAACTGTTCCACAATACTCGGCGCCGACACAGCGCCCTGAACATGCTTACCCCAACCGAGTACGAAACCCACTACCAAACCACAAGCACCCCCGCCTAACTCCAGAACCCACACTCCACAAAAGCAGGGGTAGATCCGCGTGTCCGCAAAACTGGGGGCACTCCAAGGTCATGGGGTGAGGATGTTGGCTCATCGCCATCGCCATCTCACCGTCAATGTTTGTGTCTGCTGTGTTTTGGTTTTAGCAGTGCGTTTGGGGCATGATGTGGTCATGCTTCCCATTGGTTGGCGATTAGCGCGTTGCGGCATGGGTTTGCCAGGGAGGTATAGGTGGTTGTTGGGAGTCTTGTCCCCCGGCGTTGAGGCGGGTTCTTGGCGGCCGTTCAATGAGTGCCCCGGATTGCTGGGGCGGAAGGAGTACCGCGTGTTAGGTATCAATTTGAGGGCCGGATTGCTAGGTCTACTGGCTATGTTGCTGCTCGGCTCGTATGCGACGTCACCAGCATTTGCCAAGGGTGGGCCGTTCTGTCATCACAGAAACAGCTCTGCTGAAGGCAACGGAGAACTGATCAAAGCTCAAACTCCCGAAGTAGTTGGGGGCAAAGGAGGGCTCCAAATCCTTTCGGCGAAGGTCTTAGGCATGGAAGTTAAAAATGAAGCGCAGAGTGTTGATATATCAGGTATTATCTATAACAACGCTGATCAATGCCAAGCAAAAGGTGAATTAGTGTACAATGAAAGATCAGTGTCCGCCCCGTTCGCGGGATGCACCTTTAAAATTAATAGAAATAATCTAGTCAAAATATATGGCCATGCAGCGTGGAAATATAATAATAAAGAAGCAGAACTAACCGAAGAACCAAAGGTTAATCAAAAGCCAGACGGCATAGGAACACCAGTCGAATTGCAAGAAGGAGCAAAAGAATTGCCATCAGCAACGTTTGCTATCTTTATATACCAGACTAAGCCGGGTGAAAAATGCGCTCTAAACGGTGCCGAAGTGACGGTATCGGGTAGTGCTGCAGCTCAAGGCGAACCTTCAACATTGGCAACATGGAGCAAGAGGGTAACAGCCTACGTTTTGGGAGGTGAAGGTACGCAAGTATTTTGGAATGGCACAGCATTTATCCCGGTAACCACGGGTCTCAAATTCGGCGAAGGTGTACACTATAGAGGCACCGCCGAAGTAGAAACTAAGGGTCGTCAAGGAGGCGCAGCGCAAGAAGTCGCTCTCTTCGAAAGCTAGTTGTAAGATTAGGTGATCGCGAGAAGGTGCCGTGTGACCGCCGGCGCCTTCTTCGCAGGATGTCGAGCCGTTGATCCCAATGGCGATGTTCCTCTCGGGGAGTAGTAGCGGTTGATGGGTGCTGGAGTTGTGATCTGGCGTTCGGTTGGTCATTATGGGCTATGTCTCCCATCGGTTGGCGATCAGCGCATTGCAGCATGGGTTTGCCAGGGAGGTATAGGTGGGTCGTTGGAGTCTTGTCCCCGGCGTTGAGGCGGGTTCTTGGTGGCCTTCAATGAGTGCCCCGGGTTCCTGGGGTGGGAGGAGTTTTATGTTAGGTATCAAACTGAGAGCCGGGTTGCTCGGCCTGTTGGCCGTGCTGCTGCTCGGCTCGTATACGGCGTCATCAGCATTTGCCAAGGGTGGGCCGTTCTGTCATCACAGGAATAGTTCTGCTGAAGGCAATGGAGAATTGATCAAAGCTCAAACCCCTGAAATCATTGGGGGCAAAGGAGGACTGCAGGTTCTATCCGGCAAGGTCTTGGGGATGGAAATCAAACAGGAAGCACAGAGTGTAACAATGACGGGTAATCTATATAACAATGCCCAGCAATGCCAAGCCAAAGTAGAATTAGTGTTTAATGAACGCTGGAGTGTCCCCGGTTTTGCGGACACGCTTGATTAGGTTGGTTCTCTCTCCGTCTCGTTTTCTTGGTCGTGGTTGTCCTCGTATTCTTCGGGGGAGAGATAGTTGAGCGTTGAGTGGCGTCTTTGGCGGTTGTAGAACGCCTCGATGTACTCAAAGACCTCGCTGGTGAGTTCGCGTCGTGTCTTCCACACCTGCCGTCGGACCAACTCTTTTTTGATCGTAGCGAAAAAGCTCTCAGCGACGGCGTTATCAAAACAGTCACCCCTGGAGCCCATCGAGACAGCGATCCCAGCATCACGGGCCTGCTGACCAAACGCCAGACTCACGTACTGAGACCCCTGATCGGAATGATGCACCAATCCCGCATCCGGGCGACGCCTAGCAACACCCATCTGCAGCGCATCGACGACCAACTCCGCGCGCATATGATCAGCCATCGACCACCCCACTATCCGACGAGAGAAGGCGTCCTGAACAGCCGCTAGATACAGCCAGCCCTCCCACGTCGAGAGATAGGTGATATCCGCAACCCACAACACGTTCGGGGCGGCCGGGGTGAACTGACGATCGACCAGATCATCAGCGACCCTGACCCCTGGCACCCTGATCGTCGTGCCCCGCCGCCGGCGCGTAACCAAGCCAGATATGCCAGCCTGGCGCATCAACCGCTCCACCCGCTTACGCGACACCCGTATACCCTCACCCAAACGCAGCTCGGCGTGCACCCGCCGCGCACCATAAACCCCGCGGGTACGTGCGTGGATCTCCCTGATCTTCTCCGTCAACCAAGCATCGTTCAGTGCACGATCGCTGGGCACGCCGTTCGCCCACCCGTAGTAGCCCGACCGGGACACACTGAGGACCTGGCACATCAGGGAGACCGGGAAGCTGGCCCTCTCCGCCGAGATGATCCGGTAGACACTCACCGGGTCTCGGTCTCCCTCGCGAAGAAGGCCGCGGCTCGCTTGAGGATCTCACGCTCCTGCTCAAGACGCCTGACCTTCTGGCGCAGCTCACGAAGCTCCTCACGCTCATCCGAAGTGAGCCCCTCACGCACACCAACATCAACATCGGCCTGCTTGACCCACGCACGCAACGTATCCAAGGCGATCCCGAGCTCCCGCGCGATCACCGCCAACGACTGGCCCGAGCTGCGATACAGCTCAACAGCCTCCCTTCTGAACTCAGGCGGATAACCCGCCCGACCCATACCCTTCGGCGCCATACAGACATCCTTCCTGCCAGGCCAGACGACCTAGCTTCAGGTGTCCGCCAAACCGGGGGCACTCCAATGTTTGCGTCTGCTTTGTTTTGGTTTTAGCGGTGCGTTTGGGCATGATGTGGTCATGCTTCCCATCGGTTGGTGATTAGCGCATTGCGGCATGGGTCGCCAGGAAGGCATAGATGGGTTGTCGAGAGTCTTGTCCCCGGCGTTGAGGCGGGTTCTTGGCGGCTGTTCATATGCCCCGGTTTGCTGGGGCGGAAGGAGTTTCATGTGTTAGGTATCAAACTGAGAGCCGGGCTGCTTGGCCTGCTGGCCGTACTGCTGCTCGGCTCATATGCGACGTCGCCGGCTTTCGCCAAGGGCGGGCCGTTCTGTCATCACAGGGCAAACTCGAGCGAAGGCAACGGAGAATTGATCAAAGCTCAAACTCCCGAAATAATCAGCGGCAAAGGAGGGGTGCAGATCCTCACGGGTAAGGTCCTGGGAATGGAAGTAAAAAATGAAGCGCAGTCTGTGGAAGAAAAAGATAATATTTATAACAACCCAGATCAATGTCAATCAAAAGTCGAATTGGTCTACAATGAACGATCAGTAGCGGCCCCGTTTACCGGGTGCACCTTTAAAGTAAATAGGAACAATTTGGTTAAACTTTATGGCCACGCAGGCTGGAAATATGGCGGCAAAGAAGCCGAACTGACAGAAGAACCAAAGATACTTCAAAAACCCGAAGTCATCCTCACACCCGTTTCGTTGCAAGAAGGAGCAAAAGAACTGCCATCGGGGACGTTTGGCACCTTGATATACCAGACTATTACTGGTCAGAAATGTGCACTGAATGGAACCGAAATAGCAGTTTCTGGCAGCGCTCGCCAACGCATCAACTCCTCTGCTTTGGAAGTATGGGTCACAACCACAATAGGCATTACTGAAAAAGGCGAAGGTACACAAGATTTCTGGAATGGGACGGCTTTCATTCCAGTAACAACAGGCCTTAAATTTGGCGAAGGCGCCTCATATAAAGGTACAGTTGAAGCAAAATCCGTTGGTCGACAAGGGGGAGCGCCACAAGAAATCGCCCTATTTGAAAGTTAGTAGAGAGCAATAGCAATAAAAACAAATGAAGAGATGGTGTCGTGCGTCCGCACGGCACCATCTTGTTTCCGCTAGGTATCGAAAGCGCCCAACCTGGATACCCGCCATCGCGACATTTTTGGTCGCCACCAGTTCCAGCGACCGAGCAATACCATCAGGCTAGGCACAAGCAAGATACGCACAACCGTGGCATCAATCGCGACTGCGGCCGCGACACCAAAGCCTGCTTCCTTTATGAAGGTTCCTCGCGCCGTGATCATGGTTCCCACGGCCACGCAGAAAAGCAGAGCTGCGGACGTGATGATGCGCCCGGTACGCTCGAGACCCATGGCGACCGACTCATTGTTTGGCAGGCCGGCGTCCCAGCCTTCCTTGATCCGCATGAGCATGAATACTCCGTAGTCGGTCAAGATCCCAAAGGTGCCTGTCGCCAGTACGATGGGTTGCGTCAGGGCCAGGGCACCCAGGCTGTTATATGCGAACAACCCTTCTAGGCGGCCATCCTGAAAGATCAATACGAGTAGGCCAAGCGCGCCTGCAAGTGAGAGGACGTTCATCACGATGGTCTTGGCCGGCAGGATCACCGATCCAGTGGCGATGAAGAGCAGCAGAAGTGTCGTGCTCGCAAGTATCGCCAGCGCGATCGGCAGGTGCGATTGCAGGGAGGAAGAGGTGTCGAGATAGTCGGCCGTGGCCCCGGCGACCGCGAGACTGTATGGGCTGGCACGGAGCTTTTCTACAAGCTGCTCGGACGCCCTTGAAAAGGGCGGGTGTGTGGTCTTGATGTCGAGCATCCACAGATCGCCCTCTACGATGCCTACCTGATCGGTGGCGATATCCGGCAGCTTTTCCACGCGCGCCGCTATCGCCGCAACGGCGCTCCGGCTGCCGCGGACCGCGATGGTTACTTCGTCGAGCAGCGGGAAGTTGAACTCCGTTTTGAGTCGTTCTTCAAACTGGCGCGAGCCCGCATTTGAGGGAAGCAGCGAAACGGCTTCAGATCCTGTCAGCCGCAAGCCAAGTACGGGGGCGCCCACCATCAGCAGAACGCTTGCCCCAGCGATTGCTATCGCTACGGGATGTGACATCACCAGGCGTGCAAGCCGGTACCACGCGCCTCGGTCTGCCGGACGTGCTGCACGCTCCGCTGAGCGCTGCCAGCGCGCGGGGGCCAGCGCGTTGACTCTATGCCCGAGAAGTGCAAGCAATGCCGACAGCACCACCAATGGCACGAGTCCGGCGACTATCGGCGCCACCATCCCGGCGATGGCGATCGAGCGCAGGAAGGCGAGTGGGAAGACTAGGAGCGATGCGAAGGCGACCGCAACGGTCAGCGAGCTGATCGCCACTGTCCTTCCGGCGCTCGCCAGCGTGGCGTACGCGGCCTGGCTTGCATCGCCGCGGATCGACAGCTCCTCGCGATAGCGCGAGACCAGCAGAAGGCTGTAATCGAGCGAAAGGCCCACGACTATGCCGGCGATCAGATCGAGTGACAAGATCGAGACCGGATAGACGGCATTGACCATGCGTAGAGCCAGCAGCGCGATGCTCAGCGCCAGGCCGCCCGTGATGACCGGGAGCAGGGCGGCTATCGCGCTGCGAAACAAGACGAAAGCAAGCAACAGGAGCAGCGGCAAGGCAAGCAACTCTGCCCTGATGACGTCGTGTCTTATCTGGTCGACGAACTGCTGATGGCTGAGCGCTTCTCCTCCCACGACGACTCCAGGCAGGGAGCGAAGCCGCCTCGCCAGTGAGACCGCGGCGGGTCCGGGCGACATCCCAGGATGAATGTATCCCGCCACCGCCACCATCTGTTCGTTCTGCGAGTAGAAGACCTGAGACTTCAGCTTCGCCACCTTCTTCATGGCCGGCAGCACATTCGGGCCTTGGCTTACCGGGAAGATCACAGCGAGGTTTGGGAGGACTTGTCCCCCGGCTGCGGCCTTCAGCAGTTGCGTCGTCCTGTAGCTTTCCGTTCCCTGGCTGAGAAATTCGCTGCCGCTGTTGGAGAGGTGCGCGGGTGTGCCTGAGCCGAGGATGATGGCGATGACACCGATCGCGGTTGCCGCCGCCAGCGTGCGGCGCGGTGCACGGATACTGAAGGTGCTCACCGTTTTCAACGCCGCTGCAGGTTTCACGGGGACGGACGTCTCACGGGGACGGACGGTCCTCCGCTAGGGGCAGCGCCACGATGTAGCCGCAGTTAGGGCAGGCGATCTTTGCCGGAGCGCCCGGCTCGTGAGACGAATTGGCAGTGTCACGATCGGCCCGTTTGTCGCGATCGCCCGCGTTGCGCAGCTCGATGCGCAGATCGGCGACGGACATTCGCTCCTCGCCGGCGCGGTCCAGCCAGTGGTGCTGCTCGTCGCGGGCGAGCGAGACGAGCAGCACATGGTGGCTCCAGGTCAAATTGTCCCTACGTAGTGACAAATCGAAGCGGGACGCAACATAGGCCATATTCCGTAACGTGTGCGGGTCATAGCCGGTGATCCGCGCTGCCTCTGCGTACTTTTCGCCCCACTTGTCGGTTCCATAGCGAATCCAGTCTCCGATCCACCACTGGCTTCCTCGTCCGATCGCACCCAGACGGTGCCCGGCGGTGACCCACTCGCGATACTCCAGGTCGCCTTTTGGGGTCCATGCGATCCGCGCGAGCCTGTGAGCGTGCTGCGCCGCTCCGTCGTCACGAGGGGCAGATCCGGGCGCCACTGCGGTTGTCGTACGCATTTTGCTCGATCGAAAGACCCGAAGGCTCGCCTGGAGACCTGCTGCTCGCGGGCCCCAGCGCTGAAGGCGCGAGATTACAGATATCCGATTAGTACCGCTTAGGGCTCGATTTGGTTTATTGGACCTTATGCCGCTATTGGCACTTTGTGGGCACTTGTCCAGGCTCGGTCTGGACTTTTGTCTCCGACTAGCCTGGATCCTGGCGCACCAGCTGCACCTCGCCTGCCTCCAGCACCACTCGCTCGCCGCCAGGCAGCGCCACGACGAGGCGCCCGGCGGAGTCGATTCCCTCCGCGCGCCCCTTGCGCGGCTCCTGGCCCTCTGTCCATGAGATCTCGTGGCCGCGCAGCGCGTCGCGTTCGCTCCAGGCGTCGAGCGTCGTCTCGGCCGGGCCGGCCAAACGGCGCTCAAGCGCACTCAACAGCCGCGCCAGGACCGGCTCGATTGCCGCTGGCGGGCAGCCGAGCGTGGCGGCTGTCTCGCGCAGCTCGCGTGGCAGATCCTCCAACCGTACGGCCACGTTGACGCCTATGCCGAGTACTGCCCAGCCCTGTTGCGGACGGCCCTCCGTGAGGATGCCCGCGAGCTTTGCGATCGCCGTTGCCTCCGCGCGGGGGATGAGGATGTCGTTGGGCCACTTCACGCGGGCGTCCGGTCCAGCGACGTCGCACACCGCCACGGCTGCGAGCAGGGGCAGCGGCGCGGGCGCATCGCGCAGCACCAGCGACATCAGCAGCGCGCTCCCGCTGGGCGCCAGCCAGCTTCGTCCTTGCCTGCCCCGTCCGGCGGTCTGCTCGGCCGCGGTCACGAGCGTTCCGTGGGGCGCGCCCGCTATCGCCAGCTCGCGCGCACGGTCGTTGGTCGAGGTCGTGCTGCGCAGGTGCAGCCGCGGACGGCCGAGTGCGACCGGCACGTCAGCCCGGGCGCCGGGCGGCGTCAGCCGCAAGCGCCTCGATCAATCCGTCGATGTCGTGCCGCTCGGCCTCGACGTGCGGCTCGATCCCGTGTTCGCGCAGCGTCGCGCTTGTCACCGGGCCGATCGACACCACGCGTGTCGCGGGCGATAGGAGGGCGCTCGCGCCGCTCGCCCCCGAGGCGGTGCGCTCGCCGTCGGCGCTCATCTCGCCCGCGGCTTGCAGGAAGAAGCGCACCGTGGAGGACGACGTGAAGGTGATGTAGTCAGCCTTGCCCGCCGCCTGCAATATGCGCGCGGGAAGAGGCTCGGCGACCGTCTCATACAGCGCCACCACGTCCACCTCCGCGCCTCTCGCGCGCAGAGCCTCGGGGATGACTTCGCGGGCTTCCTTGGCGCGCGCCACCAGCGCGCGCCGGATCGGGATGTCTGCCAGGGCCTCGACAAGTGCCTCGGCGACGTAGCGCTCGGGGACCACGTCGGCGAGAATGCCGCGCTCGCGCAGCGCCCTCGCCGTGCCCGGGCCGATCGCGGCCACGCGCGTGTGGGCGAACGCGCGCGCGTCGCGCCGGCCGGCTGTTGCCCGGCCGGCGCCGGCGGCTGCCTGTCCGGCCCCTTCGGGCGCCTGTGCCAGGCGCTCGAACAGCGCCGCGACGCCGTTGGGGCTCGTCAGGCATACGAGGTCATACGGCTCGAGGTCGAGCGGGCCGCCGGGGATCGGCTCGATACGGATCGTCGGCGCCTCGACGACGCTCGCGCCCAACTCGCCCAGCCGCCGCGCGAGGCCGCTTGCCTGCGCGCGCGCGCGCGTGACCGCCACCGTGCGGCCGCTCAGCGGGCCCGCGGATCTCCACGCCAACTGCTCCGCCAGCGCGGCCACCGGACCGACCACCGTGATCGAGGGTGGTCTCACATCCTCCTGCGCCGCCCGTCGTGCGATCTCGGCCAGAGTCGCCCGCACCGTGCGCTGCGCGGGCATCGTGCCGCGTTCCACCACCGCCGCTGGCTCCTCCGCGTCGCGCCCGGCGGCGATCAGCGACTCCGCGATCCTGGGTAGCTGGCTGATGCCCATGTAGAACACCAGCGTCCCCGGGAACGCCGCCAGCGCCTGCCAGTCCAGCGCCGTCTCCTGCTTCGCCGGGTCCTCGTGGCCCGTCACGAGCGCCACGGCGCTCGCCAGCGAGCGCTGGGTCACTGGGATGCCCGCGTATGCCGGGGCGGCCACGCCGGCGGTCACGCCGGGGACGATCTCGTAGGGGATGCCCGCGCCGCGCAACGTCAGCGCCTCCTCGCCGCCGCGCCCGAACACGAAGGGGTCGCCGCCCTTCAGGCGCACGACGCGCCTGCCTTCGCTCGCGCGTTCCACCAGCAGCGCCTCCGTCTGCTCCTGGGGGACCGACTGCCCGCCTCCCTCCTTGCCCACGAACAGCAGCTCGGCGTCGCCGCGCGCTCCGTCCAGGGCCTGCGGCGGGATCAGGCGGTCGTACAGGATCGTGTCCGCCGTAGCGATCAGCTCCAGCGCGCGCGCCGTCAGCAGGCCCGGGTCGCCCGGACCGGCGCCGACCAGGTACACGCGGCCGCAGGGCTCAGGCTCGCTCAACTGCCAGCTCCTCTGCGTCGCGCAGCAGCTCTCCCGCCCCGGCCGATGCCATCCGCCGCGCCGCCCTGCGGCCCAGCTCTTGCGGATCGTAGAAGCCGCCGATCAGCTCGTCCTTCAACCAGGCCGAGCCGTCCGGCAGGCCCACCCACGCGCGCAACTCCAGGCAGCCGCAGCCCGCGGGCTTGGCCCACGCACCGAGGGGTGTGTTGCAGGAGGCCTCCAGCGCGCTTGCCAGCGCGCGCTCCGCCAGCAGGCAGCCGAGCGTGTCCCTGTCGGTGATCCGCTCCACCGCCGCGCGCGTGCGCGCGTCCTCCGCGCGGCCCTCCAGCGCGAGCGTGCCCTGGCCGGGCGCCGGGACGAAGCGCTCCGGGTCCAGCACCGCGCCGGCCTCGCCTGCGCGGCCCAGACGCTGCAGGCCCGCGTGCGCCAGCACGAGCGCGTCGCACGCGCCTTCGCTCAGCTTGCGTAGGCGCGTGTCCACGTTGCCCGTGACGCTCACCACCGTCAGGTCCTCGCGCACGGCCAGCAGCTGCGCCTGGCGGCGCAGGCTGCCGGTGCCGATGCGAGCGCCCGGCGGTAGCGCCTCGACGCTCTGCGCTCCGCACAGCACGTCCTGCACCGCCGCGCGCCTGGGGGCGCCCAGCAGCTCGAGGCCCTGCGCCAACTCGCCCGGCACGTCCTTGGCCGAGTGCACCGCCAGGTCGATCTCGTCCTCTATGAGCGCTCGCTCCAGCTCGTTGACCCAGCGGGACTTGTCGAGCGGCCCGGGGTCGCCGGATCGGGCGTCGCCAGCAGTTCGGGTGTCGCCGGCGGTTCTGATCGTGACCACCTCCGCGCCGCCCAGCAGCTCGGCGACGAACCGCGCCTGAGCCAGCGCCAGTGGGCTGCCGCGGGTGCCGAGCCGCATCAGACGCGGCGACGGAGGTGGTGCACCTCGGCGAGCCTCGTCGTCTCGGGCTCCTGCCGCTGCTCCTGCTCCTGCTGCTCTTGCTCCGGAGCCTGGACCCGAGTGCCGTCCTCGCGCAGGCCGAACAGCTCGCGCACCAGCTCCAGGCTTGCGTGGCCGCGCTCCTCGGAGAGGCTACGCAGGCGGATCGTCGGCTCGTGCAGCAAACGCTTGGCCACCGCTCTGGCGATCGCCTCCACGCGCACCAGGTCGCGGGGGGAGGCCGACTCCCAGCGCCCCGCGTTCTCGGCCAAGACCTGCTCCACCAGGCCCCCCGCCTGTTCGTGCAGCGCCGCGACCGTCGGCAGCGTGTCCTGCTGGCCCAGCCATCTCGCGAAGCGGTGGATCTCCTCCTCCACGATCTCCTGCGCTCTGGGAACCTCGCCCGCGCGGGTGGTCAGGTTGCGCGCCACCACCTCCTGCAGGTCGTCGATGTCATACAGCGTCACGCCCGGCAGCTCGCCGCAGCGTGGGTCCACGTCGCGGGGGACCGCGATGTCGATCAGCAGCAGCGGACGGCCCTCGCGCCTGGCCACGACTTCCTCCAGCTCCTCCGCGCCTACGATCGGATGGGGGGAGGAGGTCGAGCACACCACGATGTCCGCCCGCGTCAGCTGCTCGGGCAGGCCGTCCAAGCCGACGACGCCGCCGCCGAAGCGCTGCGCCAGGCCGAGCGCCCTGTCCGCGTGCCTGTTCGCCACGAAGATCGTGCCCGCCCCCTGGTCGGAGAGCGCCTGTGCTGTCAGCTCGCTCGTCTCGCCCGCGCCGAGGATCGTCACGTGGCGCTCCTCGAGCGTACCCAGGACTCTCGCCGCCAGGTCCACCGCCACCGAGGGCACGCTCACGCGGCTTGAGCCGATGCCCGTCTCCGAGCGCACGCGCTTGCCCGTCGTCAGCGCCGCGCTGAACAGACGGTTGCTCAGCGCGCCCGTGTGGCCCAGCTTCAGCGCCGCCTCGTACGCGCGCTTGACCTGGCCCTGGATCTCGGCCTCGCCCACGATCATCGACTCCAGGCCCGCCGTCACGCGGAACAGCTGCCTGGCGGCCTCGCAGTTGCGGGGCGAGTACATCGACTCCGCCAGCGCCGTCGGGCGGATCCCGGCGCGGCTGGCCAGCAGCCCCAGCACATCGGCCTCGGCTTTCACCTCCTCGCCCACGACCAGGTAGACCTCCGTGCGGTTGCACGTCGAGATCGCCACCGCCTCGCGCACCTCAGGCGTCTTGATCGCATCGCCCGCGAACTCGACCGCAGCGGCCTCCGTGAACGCCAGCCGCTCGCGCAGCGCCACCGGCGCCGTCTTGTGGGAGATGCCCAGCGCCAGCAGCTCGCTCACGCCGGCGTGGTCTCCCGTGTCTCATGCTGCGGACGGCCTACGTCAAGGGGCCTGACGATCGGCTCCGCGGGGCGCTCCGGGGGCTCCAATAGGTCTTTCAGGTCGCGCTCCACGCGGCTCAGGCGGATCGCCATGATCGCCACGTAGATCAGCACTAGCGCGAACACCACGATGTAGGCGGCGGCCACGTACTTGCCTGCCTCGTGCAGCGGCAGCGCCGGCATCAGGCGCCCGGCCTTCCCACGACGGGAGCGCTTGCGCTGACCGTAGCCGTCGCTGGAGCTGGAGCTGTGGTTGGAGCGGTAGCCGGACGCGGACTCGGGGTGGCGTGCAGCGCCGGGGCCGCGCTGCGCCCGTACGCCTCGGCCTCGCCCGACAGCTTTCTGCGCAGCGCACGCACCTGCGCGCGCGCGTGCTTGGCCGTCATCTCGTACTTGCACAGCGTCGCGTACAGCAGCGCCATCGCCAGCAGCGATAGGAGGAACGTCGCCGCCATCGGCGCCGGCAGATTCGAGGTGCTGCCCAGCACCCGCGGATGCAGGTAGGCGCTCGACAGCCTCACAGCGAGGAAGTTCATCGGCACGAACGCGCCCGCCGTGATCGCGAACACCGAGGCGTAGCGCGACTGGCGCTCGGGGTCCTCGATCGAGAAGCGCAGTGGCTGATAGGTCGCATACAGCAGGAACACGATCAGGAACGACACGAGCGTGGGCTCGCTCCAGACCCACCAGTGCCCCCACGATCCCTTCGCCCAGATCGAGCCGGTGATCAGCGTCCCCACGCCGAAGATCAGGCTCATGTGGATCGCCACGTAGGAGCGCATGTCCCAGCGGGAGTCGCGCGTGCGCAGGTGCTGGATCGCGAACAGGCCGCCCAGCACAAAGCCGCACAGCGAGACGATCGCAAGCGGCACGTGCACGTAGAAGATCTTCTGCAGAAAGCCCTGTTCGGCTTCGAGCGGCGCGTAGAAGAACACCAGCGCCAGCGCCGCTGTCCATATCGCCGCCGTCACCACCGAGAGGGTGCGCAGGCCTCTTCCGTACATCGGTCAGTCCTCCAGCAGAAAGTCGAATACCGCCCAGGCGATCAGCCCGAAGACCAGATCATAGAGCGCCAGCAGTGCCAGCCAGCGCACCGGGCTGCCCGTCGGGTGGCTCAGTGCCAGCAACGGCCCGGTGGCTCTGGCCGCGCCGATCACGATCGGCACGAGCAGCGGCAGTGCCAGCAACGGGCCGAGCAGGTCCCGCGCGCGCGTCCTCACCGTCATCGCTGCCACCAGCGTGCCGATCGCCGCCACGCCGATGTCCGCCAATGCCAGCACCGCCAGCAGATCCGGCATGCTCTGGCCCAGGCCGGGAGCCAGCAGCAGCAGCGCGAACGCCGGCACCGCCACCAGCTCGAACGCCAGCAGATAGCCCAGCAGCGCCAGCGCCTTCGCTGCCAGCAGCGCCGTGCGATCCACCGGCGCCAGCAGGAAGCTGTCGAAGCCGCCCTGCTCGGCGTCCGCCACGAACAGCCGATTGATGCCCAGGATCGCCGCGAACAGCAGCGTCACCCAGAGGATGCCCGCCGCCTCGGCACCGCCGACGCTCGTCTGGTTCAGGGCGAAGTGAAACACCACAAATGTGCTCACCGCGAACAGCGACATGCCCGGCACCGACTCCAGCGTGCGCAGCTCCACCAAAAACTCCTTGCGCAGAACAGCCAAGACGGTTGCCACCGTTCCCGGCGGCTTGGGGTGGGACGCCATGGGCCTGGCGGCGCCGGCGCCGTCCGGGGGGGCTTCGGTAGTGGTCCCGGCGCTCATCCGTACAGCTCCGCGATCTCGCCCTCGCGCACCTCGTGCGCGCGCTTCAGCAGCGCCGTCCTGCCGTCGCGCAGCCCCAGCACGACGTCGGCCTCGGCCAAGCCGCCGCCCGGGTCGTGGCTGCAGATGACGCGCGTGCGTGGGCGGGCGCGATCCCATCCTCGGCCGATCAGTCCCGTCACCAGCTCTCTCGCCGCCGGGTCCAGGTTCGCGTAAGGCTCGTCCAGCAGCAGCAGCTCCGGGTCGTGCAGCACCGCTCTCGCCACCGCGACCCGCTGCACCATCCCGCGCGAGAGCTCGCGCACGGGCTCGCTCGTGCGGGCGCTCATGCCGACGGCTGCCAGCACCTCTGCGACGCGCCCGGCGCCGATCCCGTGCAGGCGCGCGTGGTAGCGCAGGTTCTCGCTTGCGCTCAACTCCCTGTAGAGCAGCGGCTCGTGCCCCAGCAGCCCGATCCGCCCGCGCACCGCCCAGCCGTCCTGGGGCAGGTGCCTGTCAAGCACTCGCACGGCCCCCTCGTGCGGGCGCAGCAGCGTCGCCAGCACGCGCAGCAGCGTCGTCTTGCCGGCGCCGTTGGGACCGAATACCACCAGCGTCTCACCCTGCGCCAGCGACAGCGACAGGTCGCGCAACGCCTCCCGTTCCCCGTAGCGGCGAGTCAGGCCCTCGATCTCAAGCGCGATCACACGCGCGAGATCTCGCGCTCGCGCTGTGCCCGAGCGATCAGCTCGCCCACGGCCCGCTCGTCGCCCGCGCGCAGCAGCGCCACCGGGTCGGGGTCGCCGTTGACGATGCCCTCGAAGAATTCCTTGCGGTCCTGGTAGGTCGGCAGTGTGCTCTTCGCCCAGCCGCGCACGTCGTTGAGCATCACCGCCAGGCGCGCGTATGGCTCGCCGAACGCCGCCTCGATCTCGCGCTTCATGCGCTTAGCCAGCGCCGGCGAGGCGCCCGCCGTGGAGATCGCGATCGCCAGTGGGCCCGTGCGCACGATCGCCGGCAGGATGAAGTTGCACAGCGGTGGCACGTCGACGACGTTCACCAGCATCGCGCGGCGCTCGGCGTCCTCGTACACCGCGATGTTCACGTCCGTGTCGTCTGTCGCCGCAATCGCCATGAACACGCCCTCCAGGTCAGCCGCGCCGGCGTACTCGCGACGCTCCCAGCGGATCGCTCCCTCGCGCGCGTACTCCTCCAGGGCCGCCACCGCGGCGGGGGCGATCAGCGTCACCTCGCCGTCGCACGCCAGCAGGCCCTCGACCTTCTCCAGGCCGATCTCGCCGCCGCCGACGACCACGCTGCGCCGGCCCTTCAGCTTCAGGCAGGCGATGTAGAACGGGGTCGCGAGCATGTCGCGCACGCAGCTCTGGTCGCAGATCCCCCTGCGCAGTTGGCACACGCACTCCTTGCCTGCATAGGCCTGAGCGGGCATACGCCACAGCCTAGAGGGTGGTAGGCCGACGAGCCGGGCCCCTCCTCCATCGGACTATCTGCGTGCGAGCGCTCTTGCTCCCGCGCGCGCGAGCGCCAGCGCACCGTCGCGCCAAGCGCGCTCGCGGTCTGAGTCGCGCGCGCTGCGCAGCCTCGCGACAGCGCGCGCCGCCCTGTCCTGAGTTTCGTCATAGGGGCCCCACCACAGTCCGCGCACGTGCGGGGGGTCCCAGGTGATCAGCTTCTCCTGCGCGCAGCCGCGCAGGCCCGTCTCGCCCAGCGTGCGCCCCAGGCCGCCGCCGGCCGCGGCGCCCCACGGGCCACGCGAGACCGCCGGGCCGGGGAGGTGGTCGTTGAGCCACACCATCCCGACCTGTAGCTCCCTGGCGATGCGCAGGCCGCGGTAGCGGTCCGCCGTCCACACCGAGGCGCCCAGGCCGTAGTCGCCTTCGTTGGCGTGCTCGATCGCCCGATCGGCGCTCTCCACGCTCATCACCGCCAGCACCGGGCCGTCCAGCGGCTCGCGCATCACGCGCATCTCCTGTCTCACGCCCGTCAGGACCGTGGGGGCGTAGAAGGCGCCGTCGCAGCCCTCCGGCTGATCCCGCAGCGGCCCTCCGCACAGCATGCCCGCACCCTGCTCCACGGCCTCCGCGACGAGCCCTTGCACGTGCTCCAGGCGCCGCCGCGAGGCCAGCGGTCCCATCTGAACGCCCGGCTGGCGCGGGTTGCCCACCGGCAGCGCGCTTGCGCCCGCCACGAGGCGCGCGACAAAGCGCTCGTGGACCTCGCGCTCCACGTATACCCGCTCGACCGATCCCCGCGCCTGGCCGGCGCCCGCGCAGCCCGCCCACAGTGCGCCGCTCGCCGCGCGCGCGACGTCGGCGTCGGCGAGCACGATCATCGCGTCCTTGCCCCCCAGCTCGACCGTCACCTCCTTCTCCTGCGACACGCACGCGCGCGCCACCGCCCTGCCCACCGTTGGGCTGCCGGTGAACAGGACCTTGTCGCATCTGGCTCTGGCCAGCGCGACGCCCACCTGCGCGCCGCCGTGCACCAGCCTCACCAGGCCCTCCGGCAGGTCCGCTCGCGCCAGCACCCTGGCGATCCGCTCGCCCGCCAGGCATGCCCTGCGCGCCGGCTTGAACGCCACGCCGTTGCCGGCTAGCAGCGCGCCCGCGATCTGCCCCAGCGGCTGCGCGAACGGCGCGCTGCCCGCGCCGATCACACCGACCACGCCGTAGGGCTCATAGGCGATGCGCGCGCGCTTGGTCAGCGACATCGAGCGGTGCACGCCCACCTTCCTGGCGCCGAGGATGCTGCCGCCCTCGTCCGCGATCCAGATCAGCGCGTCGATCGCCGGCAGCAGCTCCAGCGTCAGCACCTCCGTGCGCGGCCTGCCCTGCTCGCGGCCGATCAGCTCCGCCAGCTCGTCCAGCTCGTCGATGATCGCCTGCGCCACCCTGCGCATGTAGCGCGCCCGGTCCTGCACCCGCAGCAGCGCCCACAGCGGTTGCACCTTGGCGACCTCGGCCACCACCCCGTCGATCGCGTCCGGCGCCGTCGCCCTGATCTCGCCGATCGGCTCCCCCGTCGCGGGATCGCGCGCCTGGACGGCCTTCTCGCTGCTCCCGACGCTACTCCCGACGCTCATGTCTGCCGATTATGGCTCATTGATCTGTCTACTCGCGTGAGGGGAGATCTATACGGAATGTCCAAAGGAGGATCTATCAGCGAAACAAGGAATAAACAGTCGGCAGGGAATAACTGGGAGAAGCACTTCCCTGCCCGTCGTGCCATGTCCACATCAACGGAAACCGTCATGCCTCTCAAGGAGGGGTCTACGTGATCAAGCGCTCTCGCCTGCCGGGCCTGCCAGGTCTGCTCTCGCCACTGCTCGCCGTTACGCTCGCTCTGGGCCTCGCCGCCTGCGGCAGCTCTTCGTCTTCGTCTTCGTCCTCGTTGTCCCCCACGGCCGCCACGGGGAGATCGACGGTCACGGTGCTGATGGGCACGGCGCCCGATTCGCTGGATCCCGGCGTTGGGGCCTCCACGCAGTCCTATGAGGCCACCTGGCTGGCCTATACCGGGCTCGTCACCTACGCTCACGCCGCGGGCGCAGTCGGCGCGCAGCTGATCCCCGGCCTCGCCGCGAGCCTGCCAAGCATCTCCGCCGACGGGAAGACCTACACCTTCACGCTGCGCAAGGGGCTCGTCTATTCCAACGGCCGGCCGGTCCAGGCGAGCGACTTCACCTCTACGATCGAGCGCACGATCAGGCTCAACTGGGGCGACAAGCAGTTCCTCACCTCCAACATCGTCGGTGGGGAAGCCTTCGACAAGGGCGCCGCGCACTCGATCTCGGGAATCACGACCAACGACGCCACCGGCACGATCGTCGTGAAGCTCAACGCGCCCTTCGGGCCCTTCCTGAACGTGCTCGCCTTCCCTGCGGCCGGGCTCGTGCCCAGCAGCACGCCGGTGAAGGCGCTGCCCAACGAACCGCCTCCCGGCGTGGGGCCATATGAGATCGCGCACGTAGTCCCCAACCAGTCCTTCGCGATGCTCGCCAATCCGCACTGGGCGGCGCAGGCGATAGCCGGCATCCCCTCGGGACACGTGAACATCGAAGTGAAGATCGTCTCCAACAATCAGTCCGAGGCCGAGCAGGTGCTGGGCAACACCGCCGACGTCTTCGATTGGAACGACACCGTGCCCGGCACGCTGCTGGGACAGGTTCACGCGCAGGCGGGCGAGCGCTACGCGCAGGAACCCACGGTCTCCACGGAGTTCTTCTTCCTGAACACGAAGACCAAGCCGTTCAACAACCAATTGGTGCGCGAGGCCGTCAACTACGCGATCGACCGCCGCGCCGTCGCGCGCCTGGCCGGCGGGCTGTTGACACCCGCCTGCTACCTGTTGCCGATCGGGATGCCCGGGCACCCGACGGCGCCCTGCCCCTATGGCGAACCTGACGCCGCGCCGAATGTGGCCAAGGCCAAGGAACTGGTCACGCAGTCGGGCCTCGCCGGCACGCCGGTCACGGTCTGGAGCGAGGACCGTCCTCCGCACAGGGAATTCGCCGACTACTACGCCGGCGTGCTCAACTCGATCGGCCTGAAGGCCACCGAGAAGGTGATCGCCGCCGCGCAGTACCCGGGCACGATCGGCAACATCCAGACCGTCAACCCGCAGACCGGCTGGATCGCCTTCAGCCAGGACTTCCCCAACCCGGTCGACTTCTACCAGCTGCTCGACGCCGAATCCATCGCGCCGCAGGAAAACCACAACCTCTCGCAGGTGAACGATTCGCACATCCAGAGCGAACTGGGCGCGCTCGCACCGGTGCCCTCCTCTAAGCTCGAAACCGTCGTCGGGCATTGGCAGGCGCTCGACGAATACACGGCGCGCAAGGCCTACATCGCCGTGCTCGGCTACGACAACGCACCGAAGTTCACCTCGCAGCGGATCGACTTCGGCGCGTTCGTCTTCCACCCCGTCTACGGCGACGACTGGAGCACGCTGCAACTGAGATGAGTCCGCCACGGCAGGGCACGGGCCCCTGGCGGCTCGCGTGGCGGCGCCTGGCGCGCAGCCGGGCCACGCTTGCCTTTGGGGGCCTCTTCCTGGCGGTCGTGCTGCTCTGCCTGCTCGCGCCGGTCTATGCGCGCGAGATCGCGCACACGGGCCCCGACGACAATCACATCGTCGACACCGTGCGCGTCGGGGGCAAGACGCTTGAAGTCGTCTCGCCGACAGGCGTGCCGATCGGGCCGACGTGGCACTCGCGCTTTCTGCTCGGCGCCGACCCCAACGGGCGCGACGTGGCCGTCAGGCTGCTCTACGGCGGGCGCAATTCGCTTGAGATCGGGGCACTCGCGACGCTCATCACGATGCTGCTCGCGGTCCTCCTCGGCACGCTGGCCGGTTATTTCCGCGGGTTGACAGACGGCGTGATCTCGCGCCTTTTGGACATGTCATCTGGGCCTTCCCGCCGGTGCTTTTGGGGGTCGCGCTCGGGGTCGCGCTGGCAGTGGGTGGTCTGGACCTCGGCCTCTTCACGATCTCCAGCGGCTCGCTCTTGCTGCCCGCCGCGATCATCGGCATCGTCTTCGTCCCCTACGTCGCGCGGCCGCTGCGCGGGCAGGTCTTGAGCCTGCGCCGGCGCGACTTCGTCGACGCGGCGCGCGTGCAGGGGCGCGGGCACCTGCGCATCCTCGCGGGCGAGCTGCTGCCCAATCTGACCTCGACGATCGTCGTCTTCGTGCCGCTGATGCTCGTCAACGCGATCCTGCTGGAGGCGGCGCTCTCCTATCTGGGGGCCGGCGTGCAGGACCCCAATCCATCGTGGGGGACGATGCTCGCCGAAGGCATCCGGCTGATGCCGGGCGCGATTCACCTCGTGCTCGCGCCAGGGCTGATGCTCGTGCTGGCGGTGCTCGGTGTGAATGTCTTCGGCGACGGGCTGCGCGACGCCTTGGACCCGCGCACATCGCGCGCCTTGGACCCGCGCGCCCCGCGCACGTCGGACCCGCGCGCATGATTGCCTTCCTCGCGCGCCGCCTGCTCGGCATGGTCGCTGTCCTGCTGGCGATCTCGTTCGTGACGTTCATGATCTTCCAGGTCATTCCCGGTGGCGATCCGGCGCTGCGCATGGCCGGTCGCGAGGCCACGCCGCAGCAGGTGGAGGACGTGCGCCGCACGTGGGGGTTCGACAAGCCTGTTTACACGCAGTACTTCACGACGATGGAAAAGGTGCTCGACGGCAGCGTCGTCTCCTACACGCAGCAGACCAACGTCGAGGATGAAATCCGGCGCGACCTGCCGCCGACGATCTCGCTCGCGCTCGGCGCCGGCGTGATCTGGCTGCTCTTTGGGGTGCTCTTCGGCGTTCTCAGCGCGCTGCACGCCGGGCGTGCGCTGGACCGCGCGCTGACGGTGCTCTCGCTGATGGGGATCTCCACGCCCGCGTTCTTCCTTGGGGGAGTGCTGCTGTACTACCTCGGCTACCGCTGGGGGCTGCTGCCGCTCGGCGGCTACGTGCCGCTGAGCAGCGATCCGTGGGGCTGGTTCACGCACATGCTGATGCCGTGGCTCGTGCTCTCGGTCACCTCGATCGCGGTCTACTCGCGCGTGCTGCGCTCCAGCATCCTCGACACGCTCGGCGAGGACTACGTGCGCACGGCCCGCGCCAAGGGGCTCTCCGAGCGGCGGGTCCTGGTGCGCCACGTGCTGCGCAACTCGCTGATCCCGATCGTCTCGCTGTGGGGTCTCGACCTCGCCGCCGTGATCGGCGGCGGCGCGATCGTGATCGAGTCGGTCTTCGACCTGCACGGCGTCGGGCAGTACGCGGCCGAATCGATCGCGCGCCTGGACGTGCCGCCGGTCCTTGTAGTCACGATGTTCGTGGCCTTCGCCGTCGTCCTGCTGGGGGCTGTCGTCGACATCCTCTACGCCTTGCTGGACCCGCGGATTCGGCTGGCGCGATGAGCGAGCCCGAGGCCGCGGCGCGGCGGGGGGACGGTTGCTGGAGGTCGCTCATCTGCGCGTGTCCTTCGACGCCGAAGCCGGCCCGGTCGCGGCCGTTGACGGCGTCTCGTTCACGGTCGCGCGCGGCGAGATCGTGGCGTTGGTTGGGGAGTCGGGCTCGGGCAAGTCGGTGACGGCGCTGAGCGTCATGGGTCTCACGCGCCGGCTTGGGGCGCGGGTGTCTGGGGCGGCGGCGCTCGATGGGCAGGACCTGCTGAACGCCTCCGAGCTTCAGCTGCGCCGCCTGCGCGGCGCGCGCATGGCGATGGTCTTCCAGGACCCGATCAGCTCGCTCAACCCCGTTCAGCGCGTGGGCCGGCAGATAGCCGAGCAGATCTGCGCGCACGAGGGGGCGGTGTCCAGGCGCGCGGCGCTCGAGCGTGCGGCGGAGCTGATGCGGAGCGTGGGCATCGCGCGCGCAGACGAGCGCGTGCGCGCCTATCCGCACGAGCTTTCCGGAGGGATGCGCCAGCGGGTGATGATCGCGATGGCGCTCTCCTGCTCGCCGGAGCTGTTGATCGCCGACGAGCCGACGACGGCGCTCGACGTGACCACGCAGGCGCAGATCCTCGCGCTGCTGCGGGAGCTGCGCGAGCAGAGCGGCGCGGGCATCCTGCTTGTCACGCACGACCTGGCCGTCGTCGCCGACCTGGCCGATCGCATCCTCGTGATGCGCGCAGGGCGAGTGCTCGACGAGGGCACCGCGCGGGAGATCCTGCACGGGGCGCGCCACCCCTACACGCAGAGCCTGCTGGCGGCCTACCGCGGCCGTCCGGCACGCGCGCCGCGTACGCCCGGCGAGCCGCTGCTGGAGGCGCGCGAGTTGACGGTTCGCTATCGCCTGGGCGGCGGGCGGCGCGCGGAGCTGCATGCGCTCGACGGCGTATCGCTGACGCTCCGCGAGGGCGAAACGCTGGGCGTCGTGGGCGAGTCGGGCGCCGGCAAGACCACGCTGATCCGCTGCCTGATGCGGCTGCTGGAGCCGACGTCGGGCACGATCCACTTCCGCGGCGAGGACATCACGCGCGCCAGGCGCCGCCAGATGGCTCCTGTACGCCGCGCGCTGCAGATGGTCTTCCAGGATGCGCAGGCGTCGCTGAACCCGCGCCGGCGCGTCGATTGGATTCTCGCCACGGGTCTGAGCCTGCGCGGCGTTCCGCGCGCGCAGCAGCGCGAGCGCGCGACGGAGCTGCTTCAGCGCGTGGGCCTCGGCGCGCAGCACCTCGACCGCTACCCGCACGAGCTGTCAGGGGGCGAGCGCCAGCGCGTGGGGATCGCGCGTGCTCTGTCGTGCGATCCGCAGGCGATCGTGCTGGACGAGCCGGTGTCCTCGCTGGATGCCTCGATCCGCGCGCAGGTGCTCGACTTGCTCGTCAGGTTGCAGGAGGAATCGGGCGTGAGCTATCTGCTCGTCGCCCACGATCTGGCGGTCGTGCGCGGCGTCGCCGATCGCGTCGTGGTGATGGAGGCCGGCAGGATTGTCGAGTTGGCCCCCACCGCGGAGCTGTTCGAGGCGCCGCGGCACCCGCGCACGCGCGCGCTGCTCGCCGCGTGCCTTGAGCTTCCCGGTGGAGAATCCGCCGGTGGCGTACGATCGGCCGATGGGAGATCTGACGGAGGAGGCGAGCGAGCTGCTGCAGAGCCTGCTGCGCTTCGACACGGTGAATCCACCTGGGAACGAGCGCCCGGCGCAGGAGCACCTGGCGGGGGTGCTCACGGAGGCGGGCTTTGAGTGCGAGCTGCTGGGCGCGGAGCCCGGCAGACCGAATCTCGTCGCGCGCCTGAAGAGTCCGAGCCATCCCGAGAGCAGCCACCCGGAGAGCGCCGACCGCTCCGGTCCGACCCTCTGCTATCTGGGCCACGTCGACACGGTTCTCGCCGACGCCGGCGAGTGGAGCCACGATCCCTGGTCGGGCGACGCCGCCGACGGCTATATATGGGGCAGGGGCGCGCTGGACATGAAGTCGCAGGTCGCCGCGGAGGTCGCGGCGGCGGCGTCGCTGGCGCGCTCGGGCTGGCGGCCGGCACGCGGCGAACTGTTGATCGTCGCGGTCGTCGACGAGGAGACCGGCGGAGCGCTGGGCGCGGAGTGGATCACGCGCAACCATCCCGAGAAGGTCCGCTGCGACCTGCTGATCAACGAGGGCGGCGGCGCCGTCTTCGAATACGAGGGCAGGCGCCTGTACGGCGTCTGCTGCGCCGAGAAGGGCGTCTTCCGTTTCACGGTCACTACCGACGGCGTTGCGGGCCACGCCTCGATGCCGAAGATGGGAGACAACGCTCTGCTGAAGATGGCGCCGGTGCTGGAGCGTCTGGCGGCGCGCCAGCCGGCTTACGCGCTGACGGCCGAGCCTGAGGCGTTCCTGCGAGGCCTCGGCGAGGACCCGGCCGACCCGCAGGGCGCCGTGGCGCGCCTGGCAGCCGCCGACGCACGCTTGGCGACGGTGTTCGAGCCGATGTTCGGCGTGACCTTCACTCCCACGCGCATACGCGCCTCGGAGAAGATCAACGTGATCCCCTCTGCAGCCGAGCTGCGCGTGGACTGCCGCGTGCCGCCGGGGCTCGGCGAAACGGAGGTGCTGGCCGCCATCGGGGAAGTGTTGGGGGAGGGTGATGGCCGCGTGCGGTTCACCGAGCGCGTCGTCGGCAATCGCTCGCCGATCGAGTCACCGCTGATGCAGAGCATTTCCGACTGGATCGCCGAGCACGATCCGGGTGCGGAGACGGTGCCGGTGATCCTGCCGGGCTTCACCGACTCGCGCCACTTCCGCGCGGCCTTCCCGGAGTGCGTCGCCTACGGTTTCTTTCCCCATCGTCATCAGTCGCTGTTCGAGACAATGCCACTGATCCACGGCGCCGACGAGCGCATCGACGTGCGCGATCTGGGCTTCGCCGGGGAGTTCTTCAGAGACACGGCGTTGCGCATTCTGAGCTGAGGCCCCATACTGTGTGGCGATGACGCCAAGGATGGCAAAGTCACACGAACACGCTGTCGCACACGTTGCGCACGCGCTTGCCGTTAAGCGCGCGGTCCAGACGCATGCGGCCGCGGCACACGCCGCCGCGCACGACGTGGTCAAGACGCACGCGGCCTCGGCACACGCCGCTGCGGCACACGCGGCCGCGGCACATGCCGCCGCGCACGCGCAGGTCGCGCGGGTCATAGCGCCGCCGGTCGCGCACACGTCGTTCGTGACGCAGATCCAGGAATGGGCCTACCAGTGGCAGAGCGTGGTGGTGATCGTCTTCTTCGGGGCGATGCTCTTCCTGATGCTGCGCATGGTGAAGATGATGCCGCGCGTCAAGCCGCAGCAGATCAAACCGGCCTCCAACCAGGCGGTCGGCTGGAAGGACATCGCCGGTGTGGAAGAGGCAAAGGGAGAGCTGCAGGAGATCGTGGAGTTCCTGCGCGACCCCGGGCAGTTCAAGGCGCTCGGGGCGAGGGTGCCCAAGGGCATCCTCCTGCACGGGCCGCCCGGGACGGGCAAGACGCTGCTGGCCAAGGCCGTGGCGCACGAGTCTGGCGCGCAGTTCTTCGCGCAGTCGGCGGCGTCGTTCGTGGAGATGTTCGCGGGCCTCGGCGCTGCGCGTATCCGCCGGTTGTTCGCGATCGCGCGCAAGCACGAACCGGCGATCATCTTCATCGACGAGCTGGACGCCGTGGGTGGGCGGCGCGGCATGGACATCTCCGGTGAGAAGGACCAGACGCTCAATCAGCTGCTGGTGGAGATGGACGGCTTCTCCGGCAGCGGCCGCGTGGTGGTGATCGCCGCGAGCAACCTCCTGGAGAAGCTGGACCCGGCGCTGCTGCGCCCCGGGCGCTTCGATCGTCAGGTGTTCGTGGCGCCGCCGGACGTCAAGGGGCGCCAGGGGGTGCTGGCGGTGCACACGCGCGACAAGCCGCTGCGCGAAGTCGATCTGGGGCTGGTGGCGCAGCAGACCAGCGGCCTGACGGGCGCCGACCTCGCGAACATCTGCAACGAGGCCGCGATCTTCGCGGCGCGCCGCGGCGCGCGCGCGCTCAGCGGCCAGGACTTCGACATGGCGATCGAGCGCATCATCGCCGGTGTGCAGTCTCGGCGCGTGCTGAACGAGCACGAGAAGCGCGTCGTCGCCTACCACGAGGCCGGGCATGCGCTGTGCGGCGAGCTGCTGCCGTCGGTCGATCGCGTGCACCGCATCTCGATCATCCCGCGCGGGCAGGCGCTGGGATACACGCTCAACCTGCCCGCCGAGGACCGCTACCTGAAGACGCGCGAGGAGCTGCTGGACTACATGACCGTGCTGCTCGGCGGGCGCGTGGCCGAGCAGGCCGTCTTCGGGGCGATCACCACCGGCGCCTCCGACGACCTGCGGCGCGTCGCCGCGATCTCGCACTCGATGGTGCACGACTACGCGATGGGCTCCGTCGGCGTGGGGCGCTCTCCCGACGGCGACGTAAGGCTGTCGGAGACGACGCTCCGCCTACGCGACGAAGAGCGCCAGGGCCTGATCGAGGAGGCTCGCCGCGCGGCACAGAAGCTGGTCGTCGCGCACCGCGCCAAGCTCGACGAGCTGGCGGGCGAGCTGCTCGAGAACGAGGTGCTGGACCGCGCCGCGATCGACCGCATCATGGCCGGCGTCCCCCGCCTGGAGCGCACGCCCGGGGTCGGGCTGCGCGTGGTGGCCGCCGCGACAGCCGTGGATGGGACGGCGAGCGGCGCCTCTCCGGGTCGGCCGGTCCTGCCCGAGACGACGGCGAGCGGGGGCTCTCCGGGTCTACCGGTCCTGCCCGAGACGCGCGGCGCATAGACGCCTATAGACTCCAGCGCGTGTTCGACAGGATCGACCATATCGGCGTCGCCGTCGAGGCGATCGAGCCGGCCCTTGAGCTGTGGCGCGACCGCCTGGAGCTGAACGTCGGACACCGCGAGATCTCTGAGGAGCAGGGCGTCGAGGCCGTGCTGCTCGACCTCGGCAGTGACCACATCGAGCTGATGGCGCCCCTCGGCGCCGACACCCCCGTGGGCAAGTTCCTCGCCAAACGTGGCCCGGGCCTGCACCACGTCGCCTACTCGGTCGCTGACATCGATGCCACGCTTGCCGCGCTCGAGGAGGCCGGGCTGCGGCTGATCGACAAGCGCGCGCGTACCGGTCTGCGCGAATCGCGCGTGGCCTTCGTGCATCCCAAGGCCATCGGCGGCGTACTGATCGAGGTAGTCGAACCGCCCGCTGGGCAGGAGGATCACTGATGGCGTCTTCCCACCGTCGTATCAGCGTCGGCTTCCAGGGCGGGCAGACGCTTGCGCTGCGCGTCACCGAGGAGCAGCTGCAGGCGCTCTATCAGGCGCTCGGCTCGGGCAACTGGCACGAGCTGGAGACCGAAGACGGACCCGTGCGGCTGGACCTGGTGCAGGTCGTCTATGTGCGCACGGAGATAGACGACCAGCGCGTCGGCTTCGGCGTCTGAGGTGGCCTCTGAGTTGGGCGATGCCGCGTCCCCGCTCGACGGGCGGCTGCTGCGCGCGATTCGCACACTCGTCGCGGCGGTCGCGGCGGTCGCGACGTGAGCACGCGCATCGGCATCGTCGGGATGCCCAACGCGGGGAAGTCATCGCTGTTCAACGCGCTCACGCAGGCCGGCGCGGAGGCCGCCAACTACCCCTTCACGACGATCGAGCCCAACGTGGCGGTGGTGCCGGTAGTGGATCGGCGCCTGGAGGAGGTCGCGCAGCTGCTCGGCGCCTCTGAGGTCGTCTACGACACGATCGACTTCCACGACATCGCCGGTCTCGTCGCCGGCGCCCACCAGGGCGAGGGGCTGGGCAACCGCTTCCTCGCCAACATCCGCGAGACCCATGCGCTCGTGCACGTCGTGCGTGCGCATGGCGACGACAGCGTTGTGCACCCCGAGGGCAGCGTCGATCCGATGCGCGACATCGAGACGATCGAGACCGAGCTGATCATGGCCGACCTCGAGCAGGCCGAGCGGCGCCTGGAGCGCGTCGTGCGCACCGCCCGCGGCGGCGATCGCGTAGCCGTGGCCGAAGAGGCGTGGCTCAAGGAAGTCATCGCGGCTTTGCAGGCCGGGCGCTCGGTGCGCACCGTGCCCGCACCTGCCGATGCCCCTCACGCCGCGCGTGACCTCGGCTCGCTCACGGCCAAGCCCGTGCTCTATGTCGCCAACGTCGACGAGGGCAGCGCCGAGGTCCCGCCGGCCGTCGCGGAGTATGCGGCTGTCCAGGGCGCCGGCGCGGTTGCGGTCTCCTCGCGCATCGAGGCCGAGCTGGCGGAGCTGGAGGAGGAGGACGCCGTGGCCATGCGCGCCGAGTTGGGGGTGAGCGATTCGGATTCCCACTCGCCCCTTGAGCGTGTCGTGCACGGCGCCTTCACGCTGCTTGAGCTGATCGCCTTCTTCACCGCCGGCGAGGCCAAGCCCGCGCAGTCCTGGCACCTGCGCCAGGGCCTCACCGCCTGGCACGCGGCCGGCGAGATCCACTCCGACATCCAGAAGGGCTTCGTGCGCGCCGAAGTCATCGGCTGGCGAGATCTCCTTGATGCCGGTGGCTACGCCGGCGGGCGCGAACGGGGGACGCTGCGGCTGGAGGGACGCGACTACGCGATGGCCGATGGCGACGTGATTACGGTCAAGTTCACGCCGTAGAGAGGCCCGTCTGAGGCGGGCCTGTCCGTCACCTGCCTGGCCGGTTCTGTCGCTCGCATGCGCTCAAGCAAGCTCCCAGGATTGTGAATCCGTACCCGGAGCGTTTTTGATTGAGCGGAATTTCGCCTTTGCATGAACGCTGGCTACACGCTACATTATACGCCTTATCAGATGGCGCGGCGTATGGAGGGAAGCGGGTGGCACAGAAGCAGCTCAACGTGCGAGTCGATGAGACTACGCTCCACTTGCTTGAAGCTGTCGCCTTTGTGTGGGGCGTCTCGCTCCCAGACGTGGTTCGCCCGTACTTGGAGGAGCTGGCACGAGAGTTGGCCGGCGAACACGCGGTGCAGACCGCGATCAGGGCGCGGGAAGAGCGTGCGGCATCGCAGGCGGGCAAGCTCTCTTCTTTG
This sequence comes from uncultured Solirubrobacterales bacterium, assembly GCA_963715515.1. Taxonomy (GTDB): domain Bacteria; phylum Actinomycetota; class Thermoleophilia; order Solirubrobacterales; family Solirubrobacteraceae; genus Palsa-744. Next base: position 1,251,044 of record OY970249.1, on the reverse strand, counting down.
CAGTCAAAGCGCCTTGCCGCTGGGGGCACCGATGAATGAGCCCTCGTTTCCCCTCGCTCTGATCGCGACCTGGCTCAGCGTTTTCGCCGACATGCTCGCGCTCGCGTTTCTGTGGTTGCTGCACGCGCCGATAGTGCTGAAGATAGTTATCACCGGCATCCTGTTACTTGGGCTGGTGCTCATAGTTACCTTCTATTTGGGTCGCCGCTACCAGAACAAGCATCGCGGGTAGGTCGCTCTTTGGTTGGTTGGTCGGTCGGTCGGGCAGCCGTTTTAGGCCCCACTTGGACACACGGATACAAGGTTCGGACATATGGCCTCCCAACTCGGACATATAGAGTGCTAATCTGGACGCATGGGTTTGGTTCTGGCGGGATCGGCGACCGAGCTTGGCTGCAGCGAGCGCACGCTGCGCCGCTACATCGATGGAGGCATGCTGCGTGGCCGCCGCGTGGCCCGTGGCCAGCTCGAACTGTCAGAAGCGGAAGCGCGCTACCTGCGCGGTCACTGGGGGCTGCTCAGCAAGTTGATGGCATCTCTGCGGACAGAGCGCGAGGTGCGCCTGGCGGTGCTCTTCGGCTCGACTGCCACCGGCGAGGACACGCCGGTCTCCGATGTCGATTTGTTGATCGTCCATCGTCGCTCCGAGTGGGCGGCGCAGACCAGTCTGAGGTCTCGTTTGCGTCGCGCGCTTGGCATGCCTGTGGACATCGTCACGCTGGAACATGCCGAGGCGATGCCATCGCTGCTCGCCGATGTCCTGCGCGAGGGGCGCCTACTGATCGACCGCGACGGCCTGTGGGGTGAGCTGCAGCAGCGCCGCGAGGAGATCCTGGTCGCGGGCGCCCTCGAAGTTGAGCAGACTGCTGAGGCAGCACGCGCGGCGGCCGCTGCCGCGAGGGAGCGGCTGGCGATGGCTTGATGTCGGCGCGGGTGTCCAAGAACCAGCAGCGGATCAACACCATCCTCAAGGCGATTCCCCGCGTGCGCGAGCAGCTGCTGGTGGCGATGGAGGAGTTCGGTTCGGACTTTGAGGAGGCGCTGTTCCTCATTGCGGGGCAGTCATCCGACGCACGCGAGCGCAACAAGGTGGCAGTCGTCGAGCGCGAGTACGAGGTGCTGCTCAACCGGCTGCACGAGCTGGCCGCACGAGGACTCGCCGAGGGTCAGCGCCTTGGCGTGGTGGACAAGTCCGCCGGCAACCCATGGGAGCGTCTAGCTGAACTCGGTGCTATCTCGCACATCTCGGCAGGGCGTCTGGAAGACGCAAAGGAGATGCGCGACGCCCTCGGCCACGCCTACCCGCCGGCCAACTGGCGCGCTGTGCACAGCGGCGTTCTCGTTCTCATGGCTGAGTTGGACCGCTATATCGTCAACTTCGAGCGCTGGGCGCGGGACGCGGAAATCCTCGGTTCGTCCTGAGCGAGTGCCCTGAGGCTATGCGCGAAGGCTCGCACGTCAGCCTCTCTAGGTCTCGATTCTCCTTTTAGCTAGAACCTTTTTCGAGCCGCGCGGCCAGGCCTTCCATCCCAATCTCACGAGCCGCGCGGGCGCCCTGCGCGAAGTCGGTCGTGCGGTCAGGCGGGCGCTCTACGTCGATGGGGACCAGCGTGGCGATTTGCTTGAACGTGCGAAGGAGGTCGGCGTGGTGGAGCAGCGTTGCCGCCTTGCGCGGGCGCAGGGCTGGATCGGGACTGTCGGCGGCGGCGAGCACACCCTCCAGCGAGCCGTGGGCCTGGAGCAGCTCGGCGGCGGTCTTTGCGCCGATGCCGGGGGCGCCGGGGAGGCCGTCGGATGGGTCGCCGCGCAGGGCGATGAAGTCGGGCACCTGCTCGGGGTCCACGGCGTAGCGCTCGCGGACCTGCGTGGGGCCGACTTGGACTGGAGCGCCGCCCTTCTTCAGTTCGAGGATCGCCGTCCGATCGCTGACCGTCTGGAACATGTCGCGGTCGCCCGTCAACAGCAGCGCGCGGGCGCCGGGCGCCTGCTTGCCCCCGCCTCGCTCGCCTGGAGATTGCTTGCCCCCGCGCTGCTCGCCCGGAGTCTGCTTGGCGGTGCTCTGCTCACCCGACGTTTGCTTGCTGGTGTCCTGCTCGCTCGGAGCCTGCTTGCCGGTGCCCTGCGCAACCGCCCCAGTCTCCAAGCGCGCGAATGAGCCCATCGCGTCGTCGGCCTCCAGGTCTCCGGCGTCGCTCACCGTCCAGCCGAGGCTCGCCAGCAGCGCAGGGGCACGCTGCCACTGCCAGGCAAGCTCCGCCGGCATCGGATCGCGGTGGGCGTGGTAAGGCGGGTAGAGCTGCACGCGGTACGCCGCCTGCTCGGCGCCGAAGCAAGCCACGATCGCGCGTGGGCCGCACGCCTCGGCTGCGTTCAGCAGCGCGTTCACGGTCCCCAGCAGTGCGTTCACCGGCCGACCCTCGTTGCCCATTATCGACTTCGGCAGCGAGAAGAACGCCCGGTAGAGCAGCCACGGGACGTCGGCGATCAGGAGGGGGTCAGGGGCCAACTGCGCCGCCGCTTTGCATCGGTGCCGGCACGGCCGCGCCGCTGCGATCGGGCTCGGGGCGCGTTCCCTTGGCTTCGCTCACGCTGAAGTACGCCCACGTGTCATACAGGCCCAGGCGCGCGGCCAGTTCGTCGCCGGTGATCGGGGTGCTGCCCTTCGTACCGAGCACATTGGCAGAGATTATCCGCGGGGAGACTCCGCGCCTGAGCACTTCGATGCCGCGGAAGGCGCCGTGCACCAGGCCCTTGAGATCCTTGGCCGCCGCCGCGAAGCTCATGCTCGTGCGCCAGCTGTGCAGCGGGCCTGCTTCGAAGGGGTCCGCCACGCCTTGCAGCCACGGCTCTGGGGCGGCTCCCGGGAAGGCGTATTGGACGCTTTCGGTCATGCCCCCGGAGCTGGCGAAGAAGTAGGTGATTGCCGCACGGCCGGCGTAGGTGACGATCTGTCCCGCCGTGGCCTTCACGGCGAGATTGCTCGCCGGCGTTTCCGCGGCTCGCCCGCGGTACACCTGCGAGCGGCTGTCGGCGTAGACGTCGAACCTGCCATTGCCGGCATGGGCCGTCAGGGCGTATGTGCGGCTCGCAACGGCCTGGGCCTCCAGCGCCGCCGCCGGCCAGCTCGGCGACATCTCGGCGGCCACCACGCCACGTACGTACGCTTCCAGCGGCACCCGCCGCACCTTGGCGCCGACGAGCACCTTCACCTTCCACTTTGCCGGCGCCATGCCGATCGCTGTGCCCGTGTAGTAGTGCGCGAGGATCGCCTGATAGGAGTAGCCGTGCTGCGCGTAACCCAGCGCTCCCTCCTGGCTCATGCCCACGCCGTGGCCATCGCCGGCGCCCGCGATATCGAGCGTCGCGGCGCGCGCCGCGGGCGCGCACAGCCACAGTGCCATCACGACCGTCAGCGCGAATGTGCGGTGATAGGTTGAGCGCATGACGCATCTGTTGGATCGGACGAAGGCCGGCGATCCATGAGCGGCGCTCTTGCAGCGCAGGAGCAGGCGGTCCTTGCGGCGGTGCCAAAGGACCTCTACATCGGCGGCTCCTGGCGGCCGGCCGCGAGTGGCGCCACCTTTGCCGTCGAGGACCCCTCCACGCAGCTGCCGCTCGTCGAGGTCGCCGACGCGAGCACCGACGACGCGCTCGCCGCGCTGAGCGCCGCGGCTGACGCGCAGCGCGAGTGGGCCGCCAGCGCGCCGCGCGAGCGGGGGGAGATCCTGCGCCGGGCCTACGAGGCGATCCTCGCGCGCGCCGAGGAGCTGGCGCTGCTGATGACCCTTGAGATGGGCAAGGCGCTGGCCGAGTCCCGCGCGGAGATCGCCTACGCGGGGGAGTTCTTCCGCTGGTTCTCCGAGGAGGCCGTGCGCATCCACGGGCGCTACATGGTCAACACAACCGGCCAGGGGCGCATCGTCACGATGCGCCAGCCCGTCGGGCCGTGCGTGTTCGTCACCCCCTGGAACTTCCCCACGGCGATGGGCACCCGCAAGCTCGCCCCCGCGCTTGCCGCCGGCTGCACGGTCGTCGTCAAGCCCGCTCAGCTCACGCCCCTCTCGATGCTCGCCCTCGCGCAGATCCTGGAGGACTGCGGGCTGCCCGGCGGCGTGCTCAACGTCATCACCTCGCGCCGCTCCGGCGAGGTCATTGAGCCGCTGCTGAAGGACCCGCGCACGCGCAAGCTCTCCTTCACCGGCTCCACCGAGGTCGGGCGGCGGCTGATCGAGCAGTCCTCACAGCAGATCCTGCGCGTCTCGATGGAGCTGGGCGGCAACGCGCCCTTCCTGGTCTTCGACGACGCCGACCTCGACGCCGCCGTCGACGGCGCCATGCTCGCCAAGATGCGCAACGTCGGCGAGGCCTGCACCGCGGCCAATCGCTTCCACGTGCACGAGTCCATCGCCGAGGACTTCGCCCAGCGACTCCTCCAGCGCATGGCCGCCCTGAAGGTCGGGCGCGGCACCGAGCCCGCCACCGACGTCGGCCCGCTGATCGACGACTCTCAGCGCCGCAAGGTCGCTGAGCTGGTCGAGGACGCGGTGCAGCGCGGTGCGCGCGTGCTGCTCGGGGGGAAGGCGCTCGACGGGCCCGGCTGGTTCTTTGAGCCCACCGTGCTCACCGACGTGCCCCCGGACGCACGCCTCCTTGGCGAGGAGATCTTCGGGCCGGTCGCTCCGATCGCCACCTTCTCGACCGAGGAGGAGGCACTGGAGGCCGCCAATCGCACCGAGTACGGGCTTGTCGCCTATCTCTACACCCGCGACCTCGCGCGCGCCTTCCGCATGGCCGAGGGCATCGAGACCGGCATGGTCGGGCTCAACCAGGGCATCGTCTCCAACCCAGCCGCGCCCTTCGGTGGGGTCAAGCAGTCCGGGTTCGGACGCGAGGGGGGCTTCGAGGGGATCTCGGAGTACTTAGAGACGAAGTACGTGGCTTTAGCGACATAGGGTATACGAATGTCAAGCCGAGGACATCGCGCTATACGCTCTATACGCCAGTTGTCTCAGGCGGTAGACACATTCTTCAGTGGGCCTACGGGTTGGTTTTGGTTGTTGCTCGTCGTGACCGTGGTAATGATCACGTCTTTCTACCGCGAATCGCTGGCCAGCAGCCTGGCGGGTGGTGTCGTCTTTGCGGCGTTGGCACTGCTCGCGCGATGGCCGGAGCGGTCTCGCGGCAGACGTCATTCCTAGCCGTGTGCGCCGGCCTGCAGCTGGCTGATGTCAACCGCATTCTTCGGTGCCGCCAAGGCCACCGGCTGGTTCCATTTGTCCAGCACGATCCTGCCGCCGCCGGTGCCGCTCTTGGTGATCTGCACGGGATAGGGCTGGCCGGTAGTTGCCACATACAGCGTGCCCTTCTGCGCCGATTCTGTCACCGGGATCGCCGGCTGTCCGGCCACGGTCGTCGTCGCGCCTTTGGTCAGCGCGCCTCCGCGCGTGGCCACCGCTGAGTTGACCAGCTTGCGCAATTCGGTCAGCGGCGCCAGCGTCGCTAGGCTGCCCGTCGTCGCTGATGCCTTCAGCCACTTGCCCTGCAAGAGCTGCGCCGCAGCCGGTCCCGCGAAGTGGCTGTAGAAGGCGGGGCTGCCGCTGATGTAGGCCGTGCCGTCGATCTGGATCACTTCGAAGCTCAGCCCATTCTCGGAGATCCTTCCCTGACCGCCTTTGCCCGCCACCAGGCTCAGGTCGAGCGTCAGCGGAACGCCTCCGCTCACCAGCGAGCCCGAGACGTGCACCGAGCTTGCCTTGTCCGCCGCGGCCTTGGAGGCCGCCACGATCTCCGCCGGCGATTTGGTCGCCACGCCGTTGTCCGAGGATCCCGAGCTGCCGCAGCCAGCGATCGCCATAGCTGCGACGGCTGCACCGGCAGACAGCAACGACAGCGGCGCGCGGCGGCGAGCCAGGGAGAATGGGAGCGCAATTGGCACGACTCCGCCAACTCTAGCCGGCATCCCGGACGCCGCGCGAAGGATCGTCTATTCGTCCACTCGCCGATCGAAATCCTGCCTCGCTCAAGTCCTAGGCAGGATGCACCGAACCATATGAACAAAGGAGCCCGCCACCAAGTGCGAGGAGTCACACACGTCGGCCTTCAGCGTTCCGCCATGCATGGAGCACTACGCGATACACCCACGGCTGCCCTCGCGGCGGCGGTTCTCGCCGCAGGCGCCCTCACGGTGCTCGCGGGCCTCGACGGCGCTTCGGCGCCGCCACTGGTCGCCTGTGCGCTGACCCTGGCCTGTGCCTCCGCCCTGCTCGGCCGCCGGCTCGACCGTGCGCGCCTGCGCGAGCTGCAGCGCGAGGTGCAAAGAAGCTCCAGCGAGCTGAGCCGCGCGCTCTCGGAGCTTGAGATCGCGCAGGCCGAGACCGTCCGCCGGCTGTCAATGGCCGTCGAGTTTCGCGACGAGGACACCGGCGCGCACATCGAGCGCATCGGGCGCTTCTCCAAGCTGCTCGCCGTACAGGCCGGCCGCGAAGGCGAGTTCTGCGAGCGCCTTAGCCACGCCGCGCCACTGCACGACGTCGGCAAGGTCGCCATTCCCGACGCCATCCTCTTGAAGCCGGGGCCTCTGACGCCCGACGAGCGCGCAATCGTCGAGACCCACGCCGAGGAGGGCCACCGGCTGCTGCGCGGCTCCTCCTCGCGCATCCTCGACCTTGCCGCCTCGATCGCGCTCTCCCACCATGAGAAGTGGGACGGCTCCGGCTACCCGCGTGGTCTCGCCGGCGAGACCATCCCCGTCGAGGGCCGCATCGTCGCCATCGCCGACGTCTTCGATGCTCTGACATCCGATCGCGTCTACCGACGGGCCTTCACCGTCGAGCGCGCCGTCGAGATGATGCTCGAGCAGCGCGGCCTGCACTTCGACCCCGTTTTGCTCGACGCCTTCATGGAAGTGCTCGGTCGCTCCGGACCCGACGCGCGCGCGCAGCTGAAGGCCGACCCGCGCGCGCTCCTGGCGGAGGTGCGTGATCTCTACACGCTGGCCCTGGAGCGCGGCGACGCCGAGCAGGCCGAGGGGGCCGTCGCGCAGGCCATCGAGGACGGCCTCGCGCCCTCCGAGCTGCACGCCGAGGTGATCGCTCCCGCGCTACGCCACATCGGCGAGCTGTTCGCAGCCGGCGAGATCGACACCGACGACGAGCGCCGCGCGATGGTCATCACACGGCGCATCCTCGCCACGATGTACCGCTACATGCTCGGCGGCTCCGAGCCTGGCAGCGAGGGCGTGCTCGAGCGCCTGGACGAGTCCGTGCAGGCCCTCGAGGAGCAGCTTGCCGTGCGCGAGCACGCCGTCGGGTAGATTGCGCGCGTGCCAGATCGCGCGATCGTCACCGGCGGCGCCGGCTTCATCGGCTCACACCTCGTTGACGCCCTGCTCGCCTCCGGCTGCCAGGTGACCGTCATCGACGATCTCTCCTCCGGCGAGCGCCGCCGCGTCGCACCCGCCGCGCAGCTCGTGCAGCTCGACATCGTCGAGCGCGCCGCGCTGCAGGCCGCCATCGAGCAGGCCGCGCCGCAGGCCGTCTTCCATCTCGCCGCGCAGGCCTCCGTCACCGCCTCCGTTGCCGACCCCGCGCGCGACTGCGCCGTCAACGTGCTCGGGACCCTGAACGTCGTCGACGTCGCCACGCAGTTGCGCGTGCCCGTGGTCTTCACCTCGACCGGCGGCGCCCTCTATGGCGACGACGCGCCACGGCCCACTCCCGAGGATCGCCTGCCCGCGCCGCTGGCCCCCTACGGCGCCTCGAAGTGGGCCGCCGAGGCCTACGTCAAGACCTGGTCTCTGTCCTCCGGCGTGCCCCATGCCGTGTGCCGGCTGGGCAACGTCTACGGGCCGCGCCAGTCCCCGCACGGCGAGGCCGGCGTCGTGGCGATCTTCAGCCATCATCTCCACGTCGGCCAGGCGCCGCGCGTCTACGGCCATGGGCTTCCCACGCGCGACTACGTATACGTCGGCGATGTCGTGCGCGCGCTGCTCGCCGCCTCCGGCAAGGCAGGGACCTACAACATCGCCACCGGAGCCGCCGCCGACGTGCTCACCGTCTGGCGCGAGCTGAGCGCCGCCGCCGGGTCTCACATCGAGCCGCAGCTCGAGCCGCTGCGCGCGGGCGAGCTGCAGGACAGCTGCCTCGACGTCTCGCTCGCGCAGCGCGAGCTTGATTGGCGCGCCGAGGTCGGGCTTTCCGAGGGGCTGCGCCTGACTTACGACGCTCTCGTCGAGGAGTTCGCGGGGGCCTAGCGGTCGGGCGAGGGGTTGCGGGGGCGAGGCAGCGCGCGGGGTGGGCAGCGCGCCCTTAGCTTGAGCGCCCGGGCATCCCCACGCCGCCAGGGTTTGGTGCGAGGGTCCATCGCCGGAATGTGTGCCCCATCCAGAGGACCAGGGCGATGCCTAGAAGCGTATAGAACCCGGCGATGGCGATGATCCACGTCGGCCATTTCGAGCCGGCCACAATGAAGCCGCTCGTCAACGCCATTGCCCAAACCAGGAAATTCGCGATGGGTATGGATATGTATGTCCAGGTGATTGTCCGGTAGGACTCGAGACGACGCCAGGCCTCCCATCGGAGCGGTGTCTTATCGTGAGCGGTCTCTGGGAGGGACCTGTTGAGAATGTCCGCCTGCGTGCCACAGAACTCGACCGCACGGAGCATGCGCACGACCTCGGCTGTCCACATCAGGAGAGTCCAAAGACTCAACAGCGGCAGAGCGAAAAAGATTGCCGGCGCGAACGACTGACTCCACACGACGAAGCCAGCGACAAAGAGTCCGACGATGGATGCGCTACCGAATGTCAGTACGAGATGCTGATTGCTGATTGCGCACAACATCTCGTCGCGGGCCGACGTGTACTCGGCGAGACGCGCCTGAAAGACGCGCTCCGAGAGATCTGTCCTCCCGCCTTCTTGCGCGTGCCGCCGACGTAGCCGAAGCCAGCCATATCGTGGCATCGTAATCGCTCTCGGAGCTTCCTTTGAGCTATCCATCACGAAGATCGCCCTGACCGGGCGATGCGCCTTCGACTACCTGGGGTGCCACCTGCACGATCGCCTGCCCACCGTCTAGCGGCCGGCTGTATATGACAGAGCTGCACTGACATACATCGCCACACACCGGGCAAATGTAATCCTTCGCCTGGCTGTCCTCTGTCCAATAGCTATCGATCTCTTCGATCGGTTCGAAGCCGGTTAGTTCCATGACGCCCCGAAGCCGGGACCCGGTTGGCGGACACCAGGCAGCCGCAAGCATGGCCGTGGCACCTTGCGCATCGCACCACTGGATACCGGCTTCAGTCAGCTCGGTGGCCACTCCCCGCCCGCGATAGGCCGATCGAACCGCGATGCTACGCAGCAGCCCGACAGACTCGTTGAACCGCAGTACGCGCAGACGCTGAGCTACGGCCTCCTGACCGATCGGCAGGAATCGAGCAAAGGAATCCTGGCTGACGAGGTAATACGTCGCCACACCGATGAGTCTCCCCTCGGCGTTGACCGCAACCAGGCATGTCGAGCCGTCCTCTCCGGCGATAGCCTCTCGCACGGTCGCGAGATCCACGTAGAACTCGCCGAGGGCATCACCCAGCAATGCTAAAACCCGCGGAGCCTCGTCGCTTCGGGCTGGCCTGATTGTCGTATCGGGGCGCCGACGAAACACATAGCTGCCGCTCGTGACAAAGCCGTTCTCCGAATCGTACCCACCCCAGAGACCGTGCATGTCACCACCGACACCATCGACCTTGAGAAAGAACGTCCCGATACCGCTGTCATGCGGATCGGCCGCCCGATACACGCCATTAAGGAATCCACCTGGCTCTATGGCGCCTCGCAGCGACCACGTTCGCCCGTTCTTGACGTCGCTGTTGTCGCCGCTGACATAGCGTCCTTTCTGACGCAATGTGCAGCGGCCCTTCATTTTTATACAGCCCGCCCCCGAGCGGTCCTCGTACTCGGTGATAAACCGGCCACCCACCGGAAACTTGCGGCGCAGCTGTCGATCGCGAAGTGCGCGCCGGCACCAGCCGACCACAGACGCGATAGCCGCGCCGACGGCCGCTAGCAAGAAGGATACGAGGATGTCGTCCATCGACCGGCTACGGCTCCTTGCTGAGCTTGTAGATGTCCATGCGCTCGATGAGTCCTCCGGTGATTAGGTAGCGATGCTCGATGGTCTCATCGAAGAGAACGTTGCCTGCCTGGTCTCGCACCAGCTGGCGGACCGTTACGGAGACGCGGCCGTCACGGGAGCGCTCGATCGCCTGCGGCTCGACGCGTGAGTTGACGAGCTTGAACTGCCGCTCCCAGTATGCGCGCAACGCCTGGTGTCCGTGGACGCGCCCGCCCTCCATCCCGTTCGGCCAGTCCACGCCCGCATGCATCGTGGCGAGAGCCCCCTCAATGTCGCGTGCGTTGAACGCCCGGTAGGCGCGATCGAGCAGCTGTGCCGCTACCACGCCCGCAGTCTATGCCCTGAGGGAGCTGGCCGACACGCGCTCGGGCACTTGATCGCGGCCGAGGCTCCCCGCCCGCTACCGAGGCCCCCGCCCGCTAAGATGCCCAAAGCGGACAGGCGCAAAAAGCGCTTATTTGCAGGTGTTTCGGCGAGATAGCTCAGTTGGTAGAGCACACGACTGAAAATCGTGGTGTCCCCGGTTCGAGTCCGGGTCTCGCCATAGGAAAAGCGCTGCAAATGAGCGTTTTTTGAGATAGCGCGCGTCATCTTCGTTAGGTCGGCGAGCGCCGTCGGCGGCACAAACGTCGGCACAAACTCTTGACAAGAGTGCCTGTTCCGAGCGCGTCGGCGCGTCTCTAGAAGCCTCACGAGCAGCCTGTCCGGGCGACAAATGGCTTACCTATGCGGTATCTACATCGAGAACCGAACTCATGGCGAAACTCGAACTAAAGACAAACAAGAGTCGGAATCGTGATGCCCTCAGTTCGATTTCCTGGGCGTTTGACCGAGTTTTACGGGGTTTACGCGATCTCGATAAACCCCGCTAAACCCCTTATAACCCGGTCTGGGATCGATACGGATCAGGCGGAGCTAAGCGTTGTGTATGCGTTGGCGACTCGCTCGGCAAGCGGCGTCGTTCCGTTGCTGAGCACCTCCCACACGAAGTCGTGCAGCTCGAGCGGCAGCGATCGTGCGTCCGCATTCGCCAGCTCCGCGAGAGTGTTCTTGAGCCGCTTGGCTTTGCTAGCCGGTACGAGCGCGGCTGTGGCGAGGGCCTGCTGCCAAATGGCCCAGCCATCCTCGACGTCGATGCACTCGACGGCGAGCGCTAGCCGCAGACAGCGGGCACGCCAGCCCCACGGCTCGCGGTGAACCTGCTGGCGCAGTTGCGACTGCTGTACCGCGCGGATCGTCCTCCAGCGCTCAGATGAGCTGTCGCTGCACGAGGCCCAGCGCTGCAGACGGTCGCGAATCCCTGCGGTGGGTTCTCCCGCAGTGACGTCGATCGTCCAGGTCTCGCATTCGCGTGCGTAGCGTGCAGAGCAGTAGGCGACCATCGCTTCCCACTGGCCGGGGTTGGTGAAGCTCGCGAGCAGGATGTCGAGGTCGTATAGCTGGCGGGGAATGGCATCGCCGCGGCGCTCTTCGTCAATCCCCACCGGAGAGGCCGCCAGGGTCATCAGCTTAAGCACGAATTGATAGGGCAGCTCGGGCAGGCGGGCACGGATCGGGCGTTGGGTGGGGCCGACGTTCCCGCTGACCGTCTCAGCCGGTGGCAGGTCAGGCTCGAAGTGAAACTCGATCTTGACCGTGTTGTTCGTTGCGTTGCCGTGATTCAACAGCAGGGAGACGGGAATGACGTAGGTGATCATGTTCAGCTCGCCCGTCGGGTTTCCGGGCTCATAGACCTCGGGCTTGAACAGAGGGTGGAGTGCCTTGAAGCGCTCGGCGAAGGCGTCCATGAGCCGTCCGATATCGGCATGGCTCGCGGCCGTGAGGTAGTCGTTGTCGCGCGAGCCGCGTTGCTGTATGGCGTCGAAGCGCAGGGACGCTGCGTTGCCCCCCATGAGCAGCAGTTCGACACCGACGGGGCCCTCCAGGTCGTGGAGGTGCTCGTGCACCTCTGCGCACCATGCGGCCAGCTCGGCAGTGAAGAGATCGTTGTACTTGTGGCGGCGGGCGAGCGCCTTCAGGCGGTTGGGGTCGCCGATCCAGTCGGCCTTGAACAGCGAGAGGTGTTCTGCGGGAATGCTCACGCGGCGTAGCCTGCGGCGAGGCGGCGCTGTGCAGCTCCATTGGGCGGACGCTGACCGATGGTGGCGGCGAGCCAGTCCTGGTAGCCGAGCCTGGCAGCGTAGGAGCGAAGCGCGCGGAAGTTGAGCGTCTGCTCGCTCATCGCACGCAGCAGCCGGCCGAGCTCGCCATAGTCAAATGGTGCTGCGCTGCGGCGTGTCTCGCGCAGCAGGTCAACCCATGCCTTCTCGGGTGTCGCGATCGCGCCCAGTACCAGCGCACGAGAGTGGATCACGGGCTGGCGGCGCAGCAGTACCGTCTTCTGTACGGCAGCGTCGATCGGCGCGCCAGGCCCGGCGGGCAGGACGACGAACCTCTTCTTCGCCAGCGCTGCGCCGAGACCGTCGGCGTGTGATGGGTGGCAGCAGACGAGGTGCGGGTAGGCGAAGACGAACTGGTGGGTGAAGCCGGCGAGCACGTCGTAGCCCGAGAGGTGCGCGTCGGCTTCCAGGTGCTTGATCACGCGCACGATCTCTCTCGCCGGCGTGCTACTGGGCGAGGCGCCTGGTGCGCGGTCGGAGTATCGGTCGCGGCTCAGACGAGAGATCTCGCCGGTCGCTACCAGGCGGCTGAGGGCTCGCTGCAGGGTGCGCTCGGACAGCCCGAGCTTGTCGCGGAGTTGCGCGATAGTCACCGCACCGCTGTGCTCGGCAGCCAGCACTCCAACGGCTCGCGCTACGTCATCCATGTCCACAGCGGAGGTTGGCACGATCCATAGAATATAACGGAATCCTGTGCATCGTGCCAATAGGGAACTAGGCTCAGTATTTGGTGCTCGCGCCCGAGCCGGTGTAAGCGCGGGCGTAGCATTCCTCCGCGAGGCGGTCAGGCGTCGGGCTGGTCGTAGGCGTCGAAGAATTCTCGCTGCAGCAGTTGCTCTCGCAACTCGTCGCGGGCGGGCTTCGTGTTGGGGTCCTGGCTGTTCACGAGTTCTAGTCCAGCGCGCCCAATGTCATCCAGGTGCCAAAGCTTAAGGTCGGCGCCGAGTAGCGCGGCGACGATGCGGATGGCACGCTCGTCGTTGGGGTGGCCGGTCGCGCGCTTAGCAACGGAGTTAGCTTGCGCGAGTTGCCCGCCGGCAGCTCGGGCTGCCTTTAGCGTCAGTTCGAGCCATGTGTCGCCGTCGAGACGGTCTACTCGCGAGAGCCAGCCGAGCGGCTCATAGGTGCTGGCAGGCATGTCGTGTTCGAGCGCGCGCTGGAAGAACTCGATGGCATGTTGCAGTGGCATGCCCGGCCGATGGAACGCGCCGAACGCGAGCCATTGGAGGGCCTCGGCTACCTGAGCGTCGCCTGCCTGCATTAGGAGGGTCAAGACTGAGGTGTCGTCATATCCGTCTACGCCCCAGATGAGGGCGTGAAGGAGGTGGCGTCGTGCGTGATCGGGCACGCGAGCGACGGCGGCCTCGTAGAGATTGTGGTGCTCGGCGAGCAGGGCCGCGAAGGGAGCGCCCCACTCGAGGTATTGGTCGAAGGTGCGCGGACCGAGCCCGGCTGGCGCGTCCTCACCAACGAGACGCCCCCACCGGGAACGTGTCCAGGCTGCTGCGCGGCTTGCGAGCCACGGTAGGGTCCGGGCGATGGCCGCACGCGGGTGGACTCCATCAGGGGGTCCGAGGTTGAGCACCTCGTCCAGCAGCGCGAGTAGCCGGGTCGGTTCACTCTTCTCATCGGTCGTTGCATCGGCGTAGACGAAGGCCGTGCCGAGCGCCCGTGTGGAGTGTCCGAACATGACGTGCTGCGGCGACGTACCACCGATCTCCTCGTCGGGTCGGTGGACGGCTCTTTCTATTAGCTCCCAGCCCCGGTTCTGTGTCCGGTCCGAAGTGGGCATTCTCGGCTGCGAGCTTCCTGATCAGGTCGATCCCACTGCTGACTACGCTCGCCCAGTCTGCCTCCGCAGCGCGATCGCGCTGTGCTGGTTCGGTGGTCAACTGGTGCTCGGCGAACTCGACTGCCGCGAGAATGTCGGGAACGCACTCGCGAAGCTGGTCCGCGTGCTCTCCTAGCTTGTTGAGGTAGCGCTCGGCATAGAGCGGGTGCTGAAGCGCCACCACGATCGACGCGATAGATATGAACCAGCGCCGGGGCTCGCTGTTCACTAGTTCCTGTAGCTCGCGCGCGGCGTCGTGGCGACTGGCGCTACCAGAGTCCTCCGTCGGTTTCCAGTCGCCGATGCGTCGGGCTGCCTCGATCGGATCGAGCGCCGCGACTCCGATTGCGGTTCCGGGAGGTACGTGGATAACCGACGGCTCAGGCCACAGAAAGCCGTTAGCAGAGGCTTGTCCCCAGCGCCGTTCGACGCGCTCATTTGCTGCCGACCACGCCTCTCGCACGGAGGCCGGCATCGCGATAAGCCAGCCGAAGGCATGCGCCCATGCGCGGGGGAGTTCGGCCTCGTCATCGAACGCGGCTGTTTCCTCGGCGCTCGGTGGATCGCCAAGCGCTCGCAGCATGTGCTGATCGAGGTCGGGCAGATTGCTCTCGGTGAGCTTGCGCGCCAGCGCAAGTGTCTCGGGCATGGGATCGTGGCGGGCGACCTCCTCGCTAATGAGTGCCAGCGCCGTGCTGGTGTCCAGCTCGACTGTGTCGATCAGGTGGTCAGCGATCATCCGGCCGGCTAGCGGCGCGGGAAGCCTACCGAGACGGTCGATCCGCTCTGCGGTTGGTACACCTTCATTCGCGGCGAGATGCGCCAGGTCGCGCACGGCCACCACGAGCTGATCGAATACCGGAGCCTCCGGCGTGAGCGTGAGACCGGCGATCGGCTGAAGGCGCCGCAGCTCGCTCGGGTAACGGTCACACGTAGCTGCGAGCTTGGCAGTCAGGATCCTTAGCCAGCGACGGGCCTGCCCCTGACGAGCGCCCGACAGCGCCACGCGCAGCATCCCTTCCGACAGGTACGACTCGTCCGCCGGGGCGCCTTCTCTGGTCACTCCGTCCAGCGCTCGCTTGATCAGGCCCACAATCGCGTCGCTGGCATGTTCAGTCGCCGGCAGCTCGCTGAGATAGCCGGCGATCTGATGGAGCACGCCAGCGTCGCCGATCCGACCCTCAGAGAGATGCAGCACATCATCGGCCACCGGCTGGGCGAACAGGCGAGCGACAGCGATCAGCAGGTACGCCTGGTGGTCGCTGAGCTTCGTGCCAGAGGGCCGCGAGCCCAGCCAGCTCCGAACCTCCTCGGGATACGAGTCGGCGAGCTTCGAGATGTAGCCGTAGGCGAACCAAGGCCCCCCGTGCGGGGGCTGCAACAACTCATGGTCCGCGAGCGCGCGAAGCCAGCCTGGGCCCGCCAGGTGGCCGAAGAAGTAGCTGAGGGTCCGAGCATCGCCGGCCAAGGCCTCCAGCCGCCACACGTCCTCCGGTCCTGGCGCTGCGAGCTGCGTAAGTGGGTTGATCTCCTCGAGCCGCACGGTCATCGGCCCGAACAGACGAGTGAGCGTCGTCATGGCGCGCGAGTAGAGGTCTAAGGCGCAGTCGAACGTGACGTCGCCGTGAAGCGCGTTGACCTCCTTTATTAGCTCGACGTAGGTGTCGAGCAGGTCCGCCTTCGCGCGGACGGGGGAACGCCGGGCAAGCGTGCCGATCAGCGTCTCCAACCGCTCGATGTGAGGTCCCGGCCCTTCTCGGGCCGCAGCTAGCTGCTGTACGGCGTCTAGCAGTGACTCCTCTGAAGCTCGCTCGTCCCGTACCTTCTTAGCCACCCTCACGACGTGGTCGGCGGCGTCGCTGACTGAGCGCTGCCGCTTGCCGCCCAAGTCGAGGAGGGACATCAACGCTTCACGGATGCAGTAGGCGATCACGTTGCCCGCACGGACACCTGGCCGTTGAATCTGCTCCGCGGCGGCCTGCAGCATATCCGCCGCACGCGCGCCCTTCGGCGCCAGCCCGCGAAGCTCCTCATACAGCTCGGAGTGTTCCTGCTCCATGCAGAACGAAAGATGGCAGCTAGGGAAACCGCGCGGCGCCCCGTTCCTCGCCACAATCTCGGGGTATGGAGCCAGAGCTTGTAGACCTGATGGTCAAGGCGAGGGGTTGGGACGCGTTTGAGAATTTGGTCTTCGCGCTGGTCCGTGCTGACGAGCCGACGGCGAGACAGCTTCGGCCGCCGGACGGCAGCAGAGACACCATTGTTCCGGCCAACGAGGATCACGGCGAACTGGTGTGGCAGGCGAAGCGTTACACAACCAGGATCTATTGGGACAAGTGTGAGAAGTCGCTCAACAAGGCGCTCGAAAAGCGCTCCCCCGAAGAGTTCACGTTCGTCTTCGCCGTGAACCTCAGCGAAAACGACGAAGACAAACTGGCTGAGCTACGAAAAAGTACAAGACCGTCTTGCCGGCGCCGCGAGCGCCGGTGTAGAGCGTCGCGCGGCCCGCCGCTCCGGGGCCATCTTCAAGTGCCTCGGCGAAGTCATCGAGCAGGTCGTCGCGGCCGACCAGCAGCGGTGGGCTGACCCCGAAGCTCGCGTGGAATGGGTTGCTCATCCGACCACCATAACCGATCCCTTTAGAGGTTTTTAGAGTTTTTAGATTCGGTTAGAGGTCGAGGCTGTGCTCAAGGGGCGCACCTCGACCGCGATCTCGACTATCTGCGGGATGCCGGAATCCCCGGGGGTCTGTTCAGGGCAGTGCGTGCATGCGGTCACCGACTCGGGAAGAGGGGGCTCGCCGCCCGCCTTGCCGCCGAACGCTTTTCGTACTACACTAAGATTTGTGGAGGTCCACCCGTCGGCTCGCAAGCATGGCGTCGCCGACGAAGACATCCGTCATGCCATTGATCATGCGCTTGCCATCGAAGATGCCGGGGAGGATCCAGATCGCTGGCTCGTCATCGGGCCCGACCGTGCTGGGAACCTGCTTGAGGTGGTGGTTCTCGTCACGATTGAGGGCGCTCAGCTGGTGATCCACGCAATGAGGATGCGCACCAAGTTCGGGAGGCTGATCGAGCCGTGAGCAAAGATCGTGTATATGGCCACACCCGCTCTGGCCGTCCGATCACCGACAAGGAGATCGAGGCGCTGGCGGCAGAGGCCGAGTCGGGCTACGACGTGGACGCGCTACTAGCTCGCAGGGGCAAGCGCGGACGGCCAGCGCTTGGTTCGGCGCCGGCGAGCGTCGAGTCAGTCAGGTTGGACCCCGAGCTGCGCGACCAGCTCGTTGAGCGCGCAAAGGCCGAGGGCACTACACCCTCCGAGGTCATCCGCGAGGCGCTGCGTCGCTTTCTAAAGGCCGCATGACCGCGCCGGGTCTCGTCGCGTGAACGCCGCGACGCGCTGCGGGAGACTTGGCGGTGTGCTAGCCGCCTTTGGCGTCGTTGAGTCATCTGGTCGGGGTGGGTCGGCTAATCGGCGGTGCAGAGACCAGTCGAACTTCCTGAGCAGCCTGTCGGCAGACGCGGTTCAGCGTCTCCGGCAGCGACGCCGGCCCGGACGGTGTGCGGGTCGCGGTCGTGCGTCGTGCGCGCGCGGCTCGCCGGGATGCGCGCAGCATCTCACCCGGAACTTTGGTGAAACGTTAGTCTGGTGATTCGACCCCAAGGACAGTCGCCCAGGCTGACAGCCGGGCGAAAGCTCAACCCGGATCAACCCGGAGGTGGTATATGCCCGAGCCTGTTGACCCCCATCATCTCCTGCTGATCGGGGCCGGACCAGGAGTCGGCGCCGCCGTGGTTCGGCGCTTCGGCCGCGAGAGGTTCCGCAGCACACTCATCTCCCGCAGCGAAACGCTCGACAAGCTCGCCCCCGAACTACGCAGCGGCGGCCTTGAGATAAAGGCGATCGGCGCGGATATCGAGGATCTGGACGGCTACCGCGAGACGCTCGAACGGATCTTCCGCGCCCCGGGGGCCCCCGGTGTCGTCGTGTACAACGCTGCGCTGCCAGATCCAGGCCAGATCCTGGACACCACCGTCGAGCGGCTCCGGACAGCACATGACGTAGATGTCATCGGCGCCGTCGTCGCGGCACAGGTAGCCGCGCCCGTCCTGCGGGCAGCTGGCGGCGGCACCCTGCTGGTCACCAGCGGCGGCTTCGCCGACAATCCAGTGCCCGCACTGGCGAGCCTCTCGATGGGGAAGGCCGCCCTGCGCTCGGCTCAGACGCTGGTTGCCGCTGGCGTCCGGGACGACGCCATCCACGCCGCGACCGTCACGATCGCTGGTGCCGTCAAGCCGGGGACGGACTTCGATCCGGACAACATCGCGGAGCTTTTCTGGACCGCCCACACCGACTCGAAGGACGCCTGGCAGACTGAGTATCGGTTCACAGGCGCATAGCGGGTCAGCGCCTGCGGCGCGGCGGCGGTGGCAAGCCTGAACAGTAGAATCCGCGGCCCGTGCCGTTCACGCTTAGGAACCTCAGAGAGGATCTGGCAGACGTCGGGTCCAACTTCGACGGCGCACCGGACCTGGAGTTCCGTGTCGCAACCTGGGCGCTCGAGCTCGAGCAGTCCGGCCTGAGCTATCAGCGCATCCCGCCCGACTACCGCTTCCCGTATGGCCACACGCACAAGGAGCAGGAGGAGGTGTTCGTGGTCGTGGGCGGGAGCGGGCGGATGAAGCTCGATGACGAGATGATCGAGGTCAAGAAGTGGGACGTGGTGCGTGTCCCGCCGGGTACGTGGCGAGGGTACGAGGCTGGGCCGGAGGGCCTCGAGATCCTTGTCTTCGGTGCGCCCAATCTCGGCGAGAACCCGCGGGAAGACGTGGTGGGTCAGCGGGACTGGTGGGCTGACTGACGACGCTCAGTGGAAACAGGGCCGGCTGAGCGCTTGCTACTCATTCGTTCAAGGTGCGGTCGCGAGGCGAGTGGCGCGCGTGACGTGCCAATCTGCGCATGTGCCAGACGTCCGACGAGTGGCCACAGCGCGCGAGAAGCAGCTGACCCTGCTCGCAGCCGTGCTGGGTACGAGCGTGGTGTTCCTCGACGCGACCGTAACCAGTGTCGCGTTGCCGGCGATTCGAGGCGACCTCGGCGGCGGTCTGGCGGGCCAGCAGTGGGTGACAAACGCGTACCTGCTGGCGCTCGGGTCGCTGTTGCTAATCGGCGGCTCGCTCGGAGATGTATTCGGTCAGAAGCGTGTGTTCCTGGTTGGCGTTGCCGGGTTCGGCCTCACGTCGGCTCTCTGCGCGGTCTCATCGTCGATCCCCGAGCTATGCGCGTTCCGTGCGATGCAGGGGGCGTGCGCGGCGCTGGTGACGCCTACCACGTTGGCGGTGATCGTCCATGTGTTTCCAGAAGACGAGCGGGCCAGGGCGATCGGGACATGGACCGCGCTCAGCTCGATCGTCGGGCTGATCGGACCGTTCATCGGGGGAGTGTTGATCGCTGCCGGCTCGTGGCGCCTGATCTTTGTGCTCAATGCACCGCTCGTCCTCGTCACCCTGACGCTGATTGCTCGTGGCGTGCCTGGGAGCGCGAGCGCCGGCACCGGCGGCCGTCTGGACCTTCCTGGGGCCCTCTTGGCGGCGGTCGCGCTCGCGGGTCCGGTGTTCGCTGTCACCGAGGAGCCGGCGCGCGGATGGAACACCCTGGTGATCGGCTCGCTCGCGGCAGGAGTTCTCGGAGCGATCGCGTTTGTTGCGCACGAGGCGCGAGCCCGGACGCCGATGCTCCCACTGAGCCTGTTTCGCGAGCGCAACTTCACGATCGGAAACCTGGCGACATTGACCGCCTACCTTGGGCTAGGGGGTGTGATCTTTCTGCTGCCTGTGTTTCTGCAGGAGGTCAGCGGTTACAGCCCCGTTCAGGCAGGGCTTGCGCTTCTGCCGGTCACCTCGCTGATGATCCTGCTCTCCCGCCGCTTCGGCGCACTCGCCGACCGCATCGGGGCGCGGGTGTTGATAAGCCTCGGGGCGCTGGTTGCTGGATGCGGCCTTTTGCTCTTGGTGCGTGTCGATCAGCGCGCCGATTACGTCAGCGACGTCCTGCCGGCGCTACTCGTGTTCGGGTTGGGACTCGCGATGCTTGTCGCGCCGTTGACCGCCACGGTCCTTGGGGCAGTGGACGAGGATCACGCAGGCGTCGCCGCCGCGGTGAATACGACGCTCTCACGCGTCGCGCAGCTCTTCGCGGTCGCTGTGCTGGGAGCCGTCGTCTCTGTTGCGTTTGCTAGTCGCGTCAACGCGACGCTACGACGGTCCGCGCTTGATCCCAGCAGCCGCGCGGCGATCAGCCGCGCCAAGCGACAGCCTCTCGGCTCGCCCAGCCTAATCGGGGTGCCTCCCGGCGAGCGGGTCCTCCTACGAGCGACCTTCGACGATGCGTCCGTGCATGCCTTCCGTGTTGCGGACACGATCGCAGCCGTGCTCGTCGCCAGCGGAGGTCTCATTGCGCTCGCCGGGATCCGTAATCCCCGCCGCAGGGTGGCCGCCGAGCTGTGTCCAGCTGGGGCGCTCTGCGGAGCCAGCCAAGAACTCGTCAGTACTGGCCCGTTTCGAATCTCGGACCGGGGTTTCGTGGACCAAACGGTCGAAATCCCATCGTGAGCGAGAGATGCTCCATCATCCGCCGACTTGCATCGCTCCGTCGCCCGCTCGCTCCGCCGGCCCGCGTTCAGGGCGCAGGCCGGCTCTCGGTTGTCCCGTCCGAGGTCCGGGGGGACAGCGAGTCGCCTGCGACTACATGCTCTTCCTGACACCGAGGCCGCTCAGACTGGTAGCGCGGGTAAGGGGACCATGAAGTCGGACAGCAATCCGCTGGTTCAAACCCCACGAAGTGCGGTGCACGCGCTTGCGACACCAAGCCCTCCCATTCTGGACAGTTCAGCGTGTGGAGCCGACGATCCACCAGCGGCCGGCTTCCTCTTCGAAGACGAGGCTGGTCCGTAGCGGGGCACGGCCGGCAGCATCCACCAAGACCGGCTGGAGCCACGTCGGGTTGCTATCCAACGGCCAGTGCAGGCTGCCTTTACCCGTGGTGGCGATGTGTGTGATGTGAACGCCCTTAGCCGCCATCTCATTCGCCAGGGCCTGGACGCTTAGGCCGCCGCGTAGATCAGGGGCGATCAAGGTCGCCATGCTAAGCAGCTTGTTGGCGGACAGGTCCAGGACCACGGAGGAACTGATTGCTTTGGCCGCAGCCACATTGGCGCCTGCGGTTGCTAGCTCCGTCTCGATCTTGGGATGGGCGCTACGGATTCTGATGCGGGCGTAATGCGTCGCGGGCGAGATCACGCCCCGCAGGCGAAGGGACACCTTGCCCCCTGCGGATGTAGCGCCCCGTGCGAGGACTGTGACGTTTAGCCTGACGGTATGACCCCGCAGGAGATGGACAGGCAGCACACCGAAATACGCCGAGCCGTTCTTCAGTAGCAGGGTGAACCGACCGCGCAGCGGTCCGCTCGTGTAGAGCGCGAGTTGCGCGCGGTCCGCACGGTCGTAGAACTCGATCGGTGCGCCAGCACCTGTCGCGGTTTGCTCGCTCCCTTGGGCCGTCGCGATGCTGGCGCATGTCGCACAGAGATCGGGTCGGGCCGCCCGCTTCTCAACTTTTGTGGAATCTCCGCGTAGCAGGGAGGCAGACCCCGATTTCGCGGCCGCAAGCGGGTCACCGCACGCGTTGGAGGGGTCCTCAAACACGCGGGTTACCTCGGCCACCACCGACACAGCGGCCGTGCCGAGCGAGGAGTCACAGGGATTCACCATTAGGTGTCCGATGTTGTGGCCGAAGTTGAAATGGCTGTAGGGGTTGTTCAGCACAGCTCCGGCCGCCTGCGCCACCCACAGCGCCCTGGATGCAGAGCCGCCGAGGTAAGCCACTCCCTGCGCCGATACTTCGGACCTCTGTTTCATCACGTACTGATGCTGGTCCGGCGCGGCACCAAAGGGCAAGAACTCTGAGCCGCCGTCGGGAGGCAGTGTCTTGTAGCTCTCACTTCCGAGCTCCATGAGGCCGTCTCCTGGGATTGCCTTGGGGCCGATCGTGAGCAGCCCGCCCCACAGCACGAATTTGACGTGGTAGATGACTTCGAGATCTGTCGAGTAGGTGAAGTAGTGAAGGTGTGGCGGCGCAAGCGCGTGCGGGCCGGAAATCGCCCGGTTCCACGCCGACCCGGCAGCGAGATCCTCGATCCCGGCGCGCTTGACGTCCAGGCAACCGATAAGCCCGGGGGTTGCGCCATGACAGCTTCCCTCCGCCGCCCCGGAGGCGAGCGCTGCCAGGGTCCTCAGTGCGTCCCCGTCAACGCCATCCAGCAACGTGCCCTCCGCGGCGCCGGCGAGCCACGAGCCGTCCACTGCGCCCTGCAGAAAGTCCACGGTGGTCACTCCTTCGAGGGCCTGATCGTGGGTTGCGGACTCCGCGCGGGCGCTCGCAAGGCGCAGCCAGCCGCGGGTTATGGCACCTCCCATCGAGTTGCCGATTACCGTGATCGGCAGTGCGTGCCCGTACGTCGCCTTGTCCCAACTCACAAGCGACGATAGGCAGTCGTCGAGCTTAGCCGCATCGTAGACCAAGGCCCCGTCCCCATCGTTCGGTTCAGAGGACGAGCTGCCTCCCGCATTGCGGGTCACGGGCAGTGGTCCGTTCCATCCTTGCGCTGACGTCTCTTGGCCACGAGTCACCACGAACGGTGTGACTGGACCGCTCGCACGGCTCGAGTCCGAAAAACACCGGCCGGGACTCCATTGCGATGACGAATGATCGCCGAAAGCTAGGTCATGGTCGTAGCAAAAGGTGTAGACCGACATCCCGGCGTCCTGAAGACTGCCGTACAGTTCCGAATAGTCTTCCCCGTGGTTTCCGACATCGGCGCAGTTGGCTCGAATTCCATGCACAAATACAACCTGCTGGATCGGCTGATCCGCGATAGGTAAGGACCCACCCCCACCTCCCCCACCCGAGCTCGAGCCGCCGCCTGTGGGGCTGATGTCGGTGTTGTACAACTGGACATCTTGGATCTTGCCCTGATAGAACCCCGCGAGCCCGCCATAAAATTGTTCTCCCGCGCCGATGCGCAACGGGGTGCCGCTCACACACAGTGACGGCACGGTCGGGTCTTCCGTCAACTTGGTGGAAACAGGTGAGCCGTTTACGAGAATTTGAAGCGTCTGGGTGGAGGGTTCAAATGTCGCGGCGACGTGGGTCCATGTGTCTAGTGTCAGCACGGGCGACGTCGTTTCGATCGTGCGGGCGTCGCCACGCAAGGAGTCGCATCCAGACCCGACCACCTCCCACTGGAGCGTCCCACCGGCCTGCACACTCAGGCTAAACGTCGTCGAGGTATCATGGGTGTCGTACTGCGAAAAGATCTCTTCGCCGGGTGAGATGCGTTCCGGGTATATGTCGGCCGCTACGCTAATCGGCCCGGTAACGGTTTGCATCACAGCCGCTGGAATTTCGACGTAGCTCGTCCCCCCGTCCAACTCGAATGCTTGCTGGCCGCCGTCGCCTGGCGCGTACGCGCCACTAAGAAGGGCGCCGTTATTGGCACCGACACTATCGTTGGCGTTGCCGTTACCCTGCCATTCCCCCACAAGGCCACTTGGCGAGCCACCTGGACATCCAGACACCTGGACCCCGGACATCAGTTCGACGTCGTCCCAATAGAAGTGGCTTTCGGATGAAGGCCCTGAGCCGTCGCCGATGAGAATAGTTGACGGGCTCCCACCGGGAACGGGCTGGCCTGCCGAGGAGATGCCCTGACAGGAACCGTCGACATACAGTTCGCTCGTTAGTGTGGCTGAGTTAACTACGAGCTGGATATAATGCCACGCGTTGTATGTCAGTGCCGGCGCCGGACGGCCGCTTTGCTGCCAAGCTGAGAATTCGGTCGCCGTGGGCGTAATGTTGATCCCGCTCCCGCCAGTGGTCCGGCCGGCGGAACCGCGATCCCAACCAAACTCGAGATTGAAATACTGTTCGCCAGCGACTGGATATACCCACCCGGAAAAGGTGTAAGTCGAGTTCGGATCGAACGACTGGATATCCTGGACAAACAGCGCCGATCCGACGCCCGCCGGATTGACGATCTCGCCGCTAGCACTGCCACCATGAACCAGGCTCGGCGCATGCACCTCAGAAGGCAGCGGAATCGAGTGACGAAAACTATACGCGATCCAGTTCCCGAAGTTGGGACTGATGGTTCCTTCATATTGCGTGCCGGCGAGTGGAGACTCGAATCCCGGATTGCCCACGAGATTGGTGCTAGCACGCACGACGGTTGCGGGTACAAGACCGAGCACCACCACCACCGCGGCGATCAGGAGCACCCGACTGAGTCTGACCACGTTGCGACGGCGACATGCATGTTCCATAGCGAGACTCCTCATGACCCCGTGATCTACGCAGGCGCGGGACGGTAACAGATGCTGAGCATCGTGGCCTGGGTCGCAAACAGCAGGCGAACCGCGCGTGATGAGATCCCCGCACGATCTCATCCGCGGATGATCGTAAGCGGCAGGTCCCGGTAGACCAGAACCGTGCGTCCTGCCCGCGCACTCAGGCTGTAAGGCCCGATCCGCCCGACGCGTCGCCCCACTCGTGCTCGTCGAGGAGGTCGGTGGGACCGAGGATGAACACCTCGCACATCAGATCAGGGTGCTGCTGGTTGCCGCTCATGAAGCCGATCACCGCCCGCCCGGTCGCCTGTTCGATTACCCCGGTGAAGCGATCGCGCATGACCTCCTGAAACTCCATGCGCTGCTGGATGACAGCGGAGCCACGACCACCGTCGAGCAGGGTCTGCTCAACGCGCGAGAAACCGCCGCGCAGCACGCACACGACCAGGTCGTCCTCGTAGTAGGACTTCGCGCGAGTCGGACCTCGCCCGTAGAACTCCTTCAGCAACGCGACCATTCCATCGGAGATGGCCGTGAGCACATCCCCATGCGTGCTCGAGATGCTCGTGTTCTTGTCAGGGTTCATCGCGAACAGGGGTACCGTCAGGCGAAACGCCACTGAATCTTAGCCTGAGCCGCACCGGCTCGCCTGCGGACTCGAACCGCATCAGGCGTCCCTTGGCGAGTGGCGAGTCCTCGCCGGCCGCCTGAGCAACGTCTCCAGCAGGCTGCGTCTGTATTTGTGGCCGATGCTACCCTCTAGAGGAGAGGGCATCACTGTGGTCGGTCCCAGCGGGGCGGGCAACACGACATGACTTCCGGCGTTCGCTTATACAAGCCGCGAAGGAGGTCCATGTGCCCCAAGCTTCGGTTCTTACCAGCTCTATAGCTGCTAGTCGTTACGTGGCGCCATTGCCGTTCGTGTGTTCGTGGAGCCCGGGTGGTTCTGGTGCGGCGTGTGTTCACGTCGCCGGCGAGCTGGATCTCGCGTCCTCGTTCATGCTCGAGCAGGCGTTGCGAGAGGCGCAGCTGTGTGCCCGGGTGGTGGTGCTCGATCTCCGCGAGCTGACTTTCATCGAGAGTTCTGGCGTTCATGTCATCCTCGATGCCGCTGGTGGTGTGCGGCGCGGTTATGGCCGGCTGATCCTGGTGCGTGGCCCGGCCCATGTCGATCGCGCGCTCATGCTCACTGGTGTCCCTCGCCAGGTGTTGATCGTTCAACCTGCACCCCGGCGAGGCGCCCGTCCGAGCGCTCGTGCATCTCGCCCAAAGGCGTGCTGCCGCATGAGCGCCATCGCAGCGGATCGTGCCCCAGTCGCGGTCGGCTCGGCACGAAGGCCAGGTCGATCAAGGTTGACCCCCTACCTTTTTAGGCACTCAAGTGAGGAGAGCCCCCTAACGCTCACTCGAAATAGCGGGATATCAAAAGACTGTCCAAGGAAGAGCTTCGTGAGTGCACAAGAGTTGACGCTAGTGCTAGTGGTGGCTACGAGCGTAAGCCACGTATTGGTTCTTATCGCCGGCGCAGTTATCCTCGTGCTCGGAAAGACTCTTTGGGTTTTCGGTCGCGACCGATGCCATCGGCAGGCACGCGCATTACAATCACGGCAGTGATGCAACCTGCCGGCTTGGCCCCCAAGAGCACTCGATGGTTATCCATGTGCCCATCGCGGAAGATCATCGCGAACGTGAAGCTTTGAGTTGAGTGGTGTTCAAGTCCCAGCGCGCGCGGCGAGCGAGACCGTCGCGGGCGCTTCGTGCTCGCGTGGCTGGGCGGCTACATGTTTGGAGCGGGCGCCGCGTATGAGCAGGCAGTGGGCACCGCGCTGACTGCCACACGCTGCTGTTGGTCGCTTTGCTCAAGAACGCCGCGGGCTGAGCATGCCATCCAGAGCAAGCTTGACGCGCTGGCGACCGGCATGCTGGAGGCGATCCGCGAAGGTGGCCAGCGGGCCGATCCGATGCTCGAGCGGGCTATCGGCATCGACGAGCAGGTCTAACCTCCTGGCGATAGATCGATCGACTGCGACGGGATGGCGCCCTCGCTGGCGGCATGCGGTGCGCCCTCGCTGGCATGTGGTGTGATCCGAAGTCGGATCTGTCAACATCAAGCACGCCGCCTATGTGAAGGCCGCCATCTCGATTCTCACGATCGAGGCACGCCACGCCAGCGTGATTGGCCTACTCAACGACCCGACCGGCGAAATGATCGCTCCCAACGGTCCGTTCGACACGCCGCTGACAGCCGCGAAAGTACTGGCGGCTGTCAAGGAAACCGGCTTCATCGTCTGAGGCCGATCGGCTCGCGTCGCCCCACGGGACTCTCATCCGCGGGGCGGCACTTGACCGGGTCGCTGCTCGCTGGCCAGGATCGCTAGCCGAATTGTGATCCAGATCCTCACAGGGCTACGAACTACACACAACGACCGTATGAGCAGCCGCTCATCGGAGATATGACAAGGCAGGCTTCCTCAGTGGCGTCTGCTTCAAGCACCAAAGCGGAGGTATGAAGATGCCCAGCCCATCAAACGAGGAGCCTGCACCGCAGCCTGCAGGGCTCATCGAGCGCCTCGTGCGCGATGACGTCGATCGCAAGCGGTTCCTGAAGATAGCGGGCAGCGCCGGCGCCGCGAGCTTCGGCGCGTTCGCGCTTGCCGCCTGTGGTAGTAGTAGCAGCAGCAGCTCTTCCACGACCGCGGCCGCGCCGGCGGCAACGACTTCGTCCTCGAGCGCGAACACGGGTGACCTGGCGATCCTCAACTATGCGCTGACACTGGAGTACCTGGAGACCACGTTCTACGAAAAGGTCGTGGCATCAGGGTTCTTCAATGGCAAGGTCGCGAGCCTGATCAAGAGCTTCGGCGCGCAGGAGAAGACGCACGTGGAAGCGCTCAAAGGCGCTGTGGAAAAGCTGGGCGGAACGCCGGCAGCGAACCCGAACGGCAAATTCCCAATCGAAAACGCTAACCAGGTCGCGCAGCTGGCATACACGGTCGAGAATCTCGGTGCCTCTGCGTATCTCGGTCAGGCACCCAACATCCAGAGTCCTGAAGTTCTGGCCTCGGCGCTTGCGATCCACACCGTCGAGGCGCGGCACGCCGCGACGCTCGGGACGCTTGTTAAGAAGTCACTCACCCCGGATGGCGCTTTCGCCAAGCCGGCCGACATGTCAACGGTGCTGGCGGCGATCAAGCCGTTCCTGGCCTGAGCGCGGGTTTCCAGAAAAAGGAGCTGAAAGCAATGTCCAACAACACACTTTCTGACACCGCACCCACAACTCTGCCAGCGCCAGAGCTGGCGGCTGTCGAGATCGGCGGTCTGACCCGTTCGAGCTTCATTCTACGCGGCGCGCTGGCCGCGGGCTCCGTCTATGGGCTCTCGGCGGTAACACCGTTCGTCTCACAGGCGCTAGCGGAAACCGGCGGCGGGGATGCTGGAATCCTCAACTTCGCCCTCACTCTCGAGTACCTGGAGTCCGACTTCTACAACGTCAAGGGCAAGCAGGTCGGGCTCTCAGGCCAGGCCAAGGCGTACGCCACACTGTTCGGCGAAGAGGAGCAGGACCACGTCATGGCGCTGACTGCCGCCATTAAGCAACTCGGCGGGACGCCCGTCGCGAAACCCACGTTCGTGTTCCCGGTGAGCAGCGAAAGCACGTTCCTGGCGTTGGCCTCGGTGCTCGAGAACACGGGTGTCGGCGCCTACAACGGCGCTGCCCCATCGCTGAAAAGCAAGCAGGTGCTGGCCTCCGCGGGCAGCATCGTGCAGATCGAGGCGCGTCACGCCGCCGGCATCAACCTGCTGATTGGGATGAGCCCCACACCCAACCAAGGGTTCGATGTCCCGCTCACAAAGACGCAGGTCCTCGCGAAGGCCGGCCCGCTGATCAAGAAATAGCCGGATCGGGAGGGCCGCGGATGATCTGCCCGTAGTCCTACCCCGTAGGAAAAGGTAAGTGTTCGCTCGTCTGACACGGGCATCAGAACCGATCTTTAGGAGGCATCACCAGTCATGGGTCTCGACAATCCAATCCACATCGCATTTCTGCTGATCTTGTTGCTGCTCGTCTTCGGAGCGAAGCGACTGCCCGAGATGGGAAGATCGCTCGGCGACGGCATGCGCGGCTTCAAGGACGCGATCAGCGGCGATAACGCCGAGCCATCGATAACCGCTCAGCCCGTCGCGCAGCCGTCGTTGGTCGCGGCGGCGCAGGAGCCCGTTGCTGCGGCGGAGATCCACAGCGTGCCCCAGCCGGCGCCGGAGAAGCTCCCCGCCTAAGCGGGGGCTCCGTCCCCGACGGTCGTCGGCAACCCGAACCTCGAGCTGGACGAGCGCAGAGATCATGGCTACGGCTGTCGGCAGGATCGGGCATGAAGAGCGACTCAGCCTGGTAGACCATCTGGAGGAGCTGCGCGGGCGCCTGATCGTCTCCCTCGCGGTGGTCGCGGTGGCGTTCGGGTTTTGCTTCTGGCAGAACCACGCGCTGCTGCACATCATCAACGCACCGCTCGCGCACGAGACTCAGAAACAGGTCAAGGCTGGCAACGGTCCGCTCGGCTCTACCTACACCGTTCAGCAGAGCGCGCGCACCGTGGCCACGCAGCTGCAGGTGGTGGTCAGCGCTCTGGAGCGCCCAGGCAGCGGTGCCTCGGCGGCCACAAAGGCTTCCCTTGCGAAGGTCACGCCCGAGCTGCGCGGAGCGATCAGCCACCTGTCCGCGGCGCCGCAGGGCAACAAGCCAGTGACACTCGGGATCGGCGAGCCGTTCACCACGACGCTCGGTATCGCGCTGATCTTCGCGCTGATCCTCTCGCTGCCGGTGCTGCTGTATGCAGCTCTACGGGTTCCTGCTGCCGGCGTTCAGCCCCGAGCAGCAGCGCGTCGCCACGCCGCTGATGCTCGCGATCCCGTTCCTGTTCGTGATCGGAGTCCTGTTCGGCTACTTCGTGGTGCTCCCAGCCGCGGTGCGGTTCTTCCAGAACTTCAACAGCGGCGAGTTCAACGTGCTGGTTCAGGCCAGTCAGTACTACCACTTCGCCGCTGTGATCCTACTCGCGATGGGGCTCGTCTTCCAGGTCCCGGTCGGCGTTCTCGCGGCCACGCGCGCCGGGATCGTCACGACCACGCAGCTGCGCCACAACCGCCGCTACGCGATCCTCGCCTGCGGCGCAGTCGCAGCGGTCCTTCCCGGCGACGCGATCACGCTGCTGCTGGAGACGGTGCCGCTATACCTCCTGTTCGAGCTGAGCGTCCTGCTCGCCAGGATCATCGAGCACCGCGAGACCCGACGCATCGGAGCCGACGGTGGATAGCTACGCCGCCCAGGCATGCGCCAAGAGCCCCGTTCGAACACACGGGATGTGCTTACGGCCATTTCCGATGGGATGGTCGCGCTGCTGAAGGAGTTCTACGGTCGAGGTCCGACCCGTGCGAAGTCCTACTACGCAGACGACTTGGTAGTCAGTGTTCTGCGCGGCGGTTTCTCGCCGAGCAGCGCGAGGCCGCTGCCGTCGGGCTCGATCAGTCCCGGGCCTTCGGCTTCGTAGATGTAGGCGAGCCCGCCCGTACCGAAGGCGCTGTCCAGCGCACCGGCTGGCGTCAGGCGCGCGGCCGAGAGGAACGCGTGACCGGGTTCGCTGCCGCTGGTCACGTAGAAGCCGGACCCGGAGACCAAGACGTCCCCGTCCGCGAGGATGAGCGCGCCTTGCGCGCTAGCCGTGCGAACAGTACCGCAGGGAGAACGAAGCAAACGAGAAGGACGAGAAGCAAGACGTCATGGATCGGGCTCCCCAGGCCCCACCGGGAAGGAATCCCGTAATGCCGGAGTCGATAGGGGTTACGCGCGATGCAGCTATGCGCTGGCCCCTGCTCTGCAAGCCGTCATCCGATCTCGAACGACAGGAGTAGTCACCAGTGCCTAGATCGTCAATCCTTGCCCTCGCAGGCGTAGCACTCGCTATCGCTGGCTGCGGCAGCTCCAGCAGCACCAGCAGCTCGTCCAGCACGTCGGCCGCTGCGAGTAGTGCGACCACGACCGCGAGCGCAAGCTCTGGCCCGTTCCTGGCCAAGTTCACGAACATCAGCAAAGTCGCCTCGACCATCCCGGCCAACGGCGATATCAATCCCTACGGGATCGTTCTTGTGCCGAGCAGTGTGGGCAAGCTCCAGGCGGGCCAGATGCTGATCAGCAACTTCAACGCCAAGGAAAGCGCAAAGGAGAACGGTCAGGGTACCGGCACGACGATCGTGCAGGTCTCGACCGCGGGGAAGCTCTCGCCGTTCGCGACGATCGACGCCAAGACGCTCCCCGGCCCATGCCCAGGCGGCGTCGGACTGACAACGGCACTGAACACGCTGCCGGGCGGCTACGTCGTCGTGGGCAGCCTGCCAACCACCAACGGCAAGACAGCGACCGCCAAGTACGGCTGCATGATCGTGCTCGACTCAAGCGGCAAGCCCGTGAGCACGATCTCGGGCCCGAACATTCAGGGGCCGTGGGACTCGACCGCCGTCAGCGAAGGGTCAAAGACGACCCTGTTCGTCAGCAACGCGCTCAACGGCGGCGCCGCGAAGGGAATCCACACGATCGACAACTCGAACGTCGTGCGAATAGTCCTCGAATCGGGCGAAGGGCAGCCGCCGAAGGTCATCAGCGAAACGGTGATCGCGAACGGCATCCCCTGGGTTAATTCAGCAGAAGCCCTCGTGCTCGGCCCGACCGGACTCGCACTCGCCTCCAACGGGACGCTGTATGTGGCCTCGACCGATGGCAACAAGATCTTCGCGATCTCCGAAGCAATGACGCGCACGACGCCCGCCGCGAAGGGCGGCACAGTCCTCACCGAAGGCGGCCACCTCAAGGAACCACTCGGCATGGTGCTCGCACCGAACGGCAACATCATCACGAGCAACGGTGGTGACGGCAACATGGTCGAAACTACACCCGCCGGCCAGCAGGTAGACGTGCAGACGGCCGACAAGAAGACCGGCGCGGGATCGCTGTTCGGCTTCGTAATTGCGCCGGAAGACAAGGGCATCTACTTCGTAGACGACGGCGAAAACACGCTCAACCTGCTTGCAGAAGGCAAGCCAGCATCCACGGGCGCCTCATCCACGCCAGCCCAGAGCACCACGAAGACGGCAGCCTCTTCGGGGGCTTCGAGCGCACCCGAAAACCTGAGCCTCGAAGCAAACGCCGAAGGCCAGCTCAAATACAACACGACATCGTTGACTGCCAAGGCCGGCAAAGTCTCGATCGACTTCACCAACATGGCTCCAGAGGGCCACAACGTCACGGTCGAATCCGCGTCCGGTGAAAAGGTGGGAGCAACACCTACCTTTCAGGGCGGCTCAAAGACACTGAACTTGAATCTGAAGCCGGGAGCCTACAAGTTCTTCTGCTCAGTTCCAGGACACCGCATGGCCGGGATGGAAGGCACCCTCACCGTCAAGTAGCAGACGCTAGACCTCTGGGTTGCCACCTCGCTCTTGCGCTAGGCAGCTAAACCACCCAAGCGAAGCGCACGCGAAAACGAGACGCATGCCGACCAGCACCAATGGGCGGGCGCTGCCCGGCGCCTGAGCACGTGGCGCCGGGTTGCCGCCGCCACAGTTACTTGACCGCGCCTCCGGAGGCGTTGATCGCGTACCACGTGCCGCCGAACATTTTGACGCCGACGTAGGAGGTCTTCCCTGGACCGCTGTCTGCGCTGTAGGTGTAGAGCGGGTGACCGGCATAGGTGACCTGATTGCCGCTTGCCGTGGACAGTAGTGAAGCCTTGATGCCCGAGCCGGCCGTCGGGCGACCGCTTGCCTTCAGCGACGGCCATACTGCTGAGCACCCGCTGATCGCCGCGCAGCTGTTCTTCTTGGCGTGATCCCTCGTGAACTCATACAGCGTGCGGCCCGAGCTGCTGACGAGGATGCTGCCGAGACTCGTATGGCGTAGCTGCACCGTTGCAGCGCGACTTGAATGAGCGGCCGGGAGGTTGCTCTGTGCGCTGGCGACCGTCACGGCGCTCGCCGCGCTAGCCAACGCGACGGCCAAGAAAACATAGGTTCGCTTCATGGTTCCTCCCACTTTCGGGTGCTCGGGCGCGTGACTGTTATCTACCTATAGACACCGCCACGCCGCGAACCTTCCCCGGACGCCGGCGTGCTCGTGATCCTCCTCGCCGTCGTCAGGCCGGCGGTCAACGCGCGCTCACGAGGGGCCCGTTGTGATCGCTCCAGCTGGCCAGCCCTAGCAGCGTGGCGCTGGAGACGCCGCGGCCGGATACCACGCACGGCCGAAGTAGCCGCGCTCGCAGTTGAAGCAGAACCCGCAGCCGATGTTGAACGGCATCGAGACGCGATCGCCCTTCTTGACCGAGACAACGCCCGGGCCGACCTCCCAGGCCCATCCGCGTATCCTGGCGTGCTGTCGATGACGGGATTTGTGCGTGGGGTCTAGCGGGGAGCGGGTTGGGCTGGTTCTGGCCGGCGGCGGCGCACGCGGGGCGTATGAGCTCGGTGTGCTGTCGGTGCTGCTGCCGTTTCTGGAGGACCGTGGGGAGCGGCCGAGCATTCTCGTTGGCACGAGCGTTGGCGCGATCAACGCTGCGGGCGTTGCGGCCACGAGTCACCTGCCGGCTCGGGAGTCGTTGTCGCACGAGCTTGGCCGGTGGCGTGAGGTTGACCGTGGGGCGGTGATCCGGCCTGTCCTCGCCGGTCTGCCGGTGAGGCTGCTTCGCTATGCCGGGGAGGTGTTCTCGCTGCCCGGTGTGCGGCTGGCGAGCCTGCTCGACCCCTCTCCGCTAGAGCGCAACCTCGCGCGTTGGATCGAGTGGGGGCAACTGCACGAGAATCTTGCCAGCGGTACGGCGGCCCGCCTAGCCGTAGTTGCGACGGCCGCGCGCACCGGCCGCGCGGTTGCGTTTGTCGAGGGCGACGCTGGCGATGGGTTGCCGACTTCGCATGTCATCGACTACGTGCAGGCGACGGTTGGCCAGGAGCATGTGCGGGCGTCCGCGGCGATCCCGATTCTGTTCCCGGCAGTGCGGATCGAGCATCCTGTCGAGGCGCGTGGCTGGTACATCGACGGTGCCACTCGGTTGAACACGCCGATCAAGCCGGCGCTCGATCTCGGCGCGCAGCGGCTCGTGGTGATCGGCACCGGGTCGATCGTCGCCGAGCCGCTGACTCCAGGGCGTCACGATGCGCCCGCGCCCGATCTTGGCTCCAGTGCAATGCACCTGTTGCAGGGTGCGCTCGCCGACCCGCTGATCGAGGATCTGCGAAAGCTGGCAGAGATCAACGCTTTTTACGCCGAGCCGGCCGACTCGCCGGCCGCTGCTTCCTACCGACGCTCGCGCGGCAAGGAGCCCTACCGGCGCGTCCCGTACATGTTCATCGCTCCGCGTGCCCCGGGCGCGATTGCGCAGCTTGCTAACGAGGTGTTCCACTCCCGCTATGGCGGGTTGAAGAGTGTGCGCTCCCCGGACCTGGCGGTACTCGCGCGTCTCATCGGCGGGCAGAATCACGCGCATGGCGAGCTGCTGAGCTACCTGCTGTTCGACCAGGAGTTCATCGGCGAGCTGATCGAGATGGGAGAACGCGACGCGAACGCCTGGCTGAACGCTCCACCCGGTCCGAGCGAACCGTGGCAACTCGACCCACTGGACGCTTTCACCGAAACCGGACGACTCGCCTCCGACTGACACACCCACCGCTCGCGGCGAGAGGCATGGAAGACGAGCTGATCGTCCGCGAGAACAGCTT
This sequence comes from uncultured Solirubrobacterales bacterium, assembly GCA_963715515.1. GTDB lineage: Bacteria > Actinomycetota > Thermoleophilia > Solirubrobacterales > Solirubrobacteraceae > Palsa-744. The sequence goes on along the minus strand of OY970249.1, from coordinate 1,216,752 downwards.
GACCGGAATGCTGACCTCGCCGAAGGCAACCGCCGAAGGCAACGGTGCCGTTCAGATGAGCGGGGAGCACCGTTCAGCCCTCCAGTAGCGGCAACTGCTGGCGCAGCGAGCCCACCTCGGCAAAGAGGTCCCCGTGCTCGGCAACGCGAGCGAGCACTTCGTCGACCTCGAACGTGAGCAGGGTCGGGTCTCGAGCCTCGCGACAGGCCGTGACCTCCGACCACTGGATGGGCGTGGAGACAGTCGGGCGCTCCCTGGCTCGAAGCGAGTAGACCGAGACGGTCGTCTTGTGCGCGTCGTTCTGACTCCAGTCGATGAGCACCTTGCCGCTCCGCTCGGCCTTCGCCATCTCGGAGACCACGAACTCAGGCTTGCGGCGCTGCAGCAGATTCGTGATGGCGCGCGCGAGAGGCTTGGTCTGCTCGTAGGTGACGTTCTCTTCGTTCAAGGGCACGTACACCTGCAGGCCCTTGGAGCCAGACGTCTTCGCGAACGCGCGGAGCCCGAGCGTCTCGAACATGTCGTGCAGCTCGAGCGCGACCTCGCAGCACTCCGCGATGCTCGCCGGGGGTCCCGGGTCCAGGTCGAACGCAAGCGTCGTGGGACGCTCGGTGTCCTGCGCGAGCGACAGCGAAGGGTGCAGCTCGATATCCGCGAGGTTCGCGAGCCAAACTAGCGTCGGAAGATCCTGGCAGAGGGTGTAGTGGATCTCGCGTTTGCTGTGCTCGCTCCAGATCGCCACGGTCTTCACCCACTCAGGTCGGTGCCCGGGTGACTGCTTCTCATAGAAGAACTTTTCCTCGACGCCGTTGGGGTAGCGCTTGAGCGTCAGTGGACGATCGCGCAGATGCGCCAGCAACACCGGCGCGATCTGCGCGTAGTAGCCGATCAAATCGGCCTTCGTGAAACCGCTGCTCGGATAGAGGACCTTCTCGAGGTTCGTGAGCTTCAGCGTGCGGCCGCCCACCTCGACCTCTATCCCGCCCCGCACACGACGCCCGCTCTCCAGCAGCGCCCTCACCTCGGCGGTCTCGGCAGGCGGCTCCTTCTGAATCTCCTCGGCAGCGACCGGTCGCTCTCGCACGATCTCAGTGGCGGGCTTGTCCTCGCGCAGACCCTTGTAGGAAGGGTGTCTGAGGGTGCCGGCGCGGGTCCACTCGGTGAACTCGACCTCGCACACCAGCTTCGGCTCCACAAAATGGGCGCCTTTCGGGGGCTGGGGCCCCGTGTACGGCGAGGCCTTGCGGGCGAGCGGCTTGAGCAGACCGGCCAGGTGCTCCAGCGCCTGCTCGTCGAAGCCGGTGCCGAGCTTGCCCGCATAGCGAAGCGCACCGTCCTCATAGACACCGAGGTGCAGCGCGCCGATGCGCTGCGAGCGCGAGCCCTTCCCCTCGGTCCAGCCGCCAATGACAAGCTCCTGACGCTGGACGTTCTTGATCTTCAACCAGCTGCCACCGCGCTCACCCGGCGTGTATGGCGAATCCAGCCGCTTGGCGAGGATTCCCTCGAGGCCAAGCTCCTCGCTCGCCGCCTGGAACGCCGCACCCTCTCCGGGTCGGTACTCGGGAGTGCGCCAGCGATCCCCGTCCAGGTTCAGCGCCTGCAGTCGGGCACGGCGCTCGGTGTAGGGGAGGTCCATCGTGCTGTGCCCATCCAGCCACAACAGGTCGAACAGCACGTAGGTCACAGGCTGGCTCTGCGCGAGCCGACGGATGGCCGTCTGGCCGCGCAGGTGCATCCGGGACTGCAACGCCTGAAAGCTCGGACGGCCCCGTTCATCGAAGGCGATGATCTCCCCGTCGAGGATCGCCTCGTGTGAGCCGAGCGCCCGGTTCAGCGCTCGCAGCTCCGGATAGGCGGCGGTCACGTCGTTGCCGTTGCGGCTGATGAAGCCGATGCGGCCAGGCCGGGAGTGCGTGATCGCCCTGATGCCGTCCCACTTCACCTCAAACGCCCAGTCGGACTCATCGGCGGGGAGCGTGGAGAGTCTTGCGAGCATCGGCCGGATGAACTCCGGCATCTCCTGCGCACCGGGATCCGCTGGGGCGTCCATGCGGTGAATCATCCAGTCCTTCTCCGCCTTCCCGGCGCGAAACAGCGCATAGCGGCCCTGCAGCTGGTGTCCGTGGAAGACGACCACCACCTTCCCCGGCTCCCACTTCTCGCACTCATAGGTCCCCTTATCCCAGATCGTGACCTGCCCGGCACCGTAGTTGCCGGCCGGGATCGTGCCGTGGAAGTCGATGTAGCTGAGGGGATGATCCTCGACGTGCACGGCCTTGCGATTGTGCTTGGGGTCCTTGGGGATGCCGTTGGGGATCGCCCACGAGGCAAGTGCGCCGTCGTGCTCGAGGCGCAGGTCCCAGTGAAGACGCCGGGCGTGATGCTCGTGAACCACGAAACGCGCACCGGCGGCCACCGTGCCGTCCGGCTCGGGCTCAGGGGTACGGTCGAAGCTTCGCTTGCGCCGGTACTCGCCGAGTTCTGTGGGGTCGACGTCCATCTTCTGGCGAACACATACCATGCGGCAGATGAGTCGCCTCGACTCGTGCGCCGCCATGCTGGCGGCACACCACCAGGCAGGACGACACCTGTGTGTCGGTCTCGATCCCGACCTCGCGCGGCTGCCCGCCACGCTGCTGCCCTCGGGGCCCGCAGATGCACGGATAGTCGCCTTCAACCGCGAGATCGTCGATCGGACGGCCGAGATCGCATGCGCGTTCAAGCCTAACGCTGCGTTCTACGAGGCGCTGGGCGAGCCCGGGTTTCGTGCGCTGGCCGACACCATCGCAGCGATCAAGGAGCGCGCGCCGGATGTCCCGGTGATCCTGGATGCCAAGCGCGCCGACATCGGCTCGACGAACCGCGGCTACGCCGTCGCGGCCTTCGACGAACTTGGCGCCGATGCCTTGACGGTGCATCCCTACCTGGGCGGCGAGGCCTTGCGCCCGTTTCTCGAGCGCGTCGACAAGCTGCTGTTCGTGCTCGCACGCACCTCTAATCCCGGCGCCGGCGAGTTCCAGGATCTCGTGGTCAACGGGCTGCCGCTTTACCGCCGCGTTGCGCGATCTGTCGCGGCGGATTGGAACAGCGCCGGTAACTGCGGTCTCGTGGTTGGAGCCACATACCCCGATGAGCTGGCCGCGGTGCGCGCGGACATCCCGGTGTCCGTGCCCATCCTCATACCCGGTGTCGGAGCGCAGGGCGGCGATCTGGCGGCCGTCGTCGAGGCCCACACGCGCGTGGGCAGCTCGGCGTTTCTCATCAACGCCTCGCGCTCCATCCTCTTTGCGAGCGACGGCCAGGACTTCGCCGATGCCGCCGGCGCGGAGGCCCAGCGCCTGCACCTGTCAATCCGCGCGCAGCTGGGCGCCGCGCACGTCGCCTAGTCGCACCTCCAGCCTGCGTCAACTGGTCGCACTCCAGTCCACGCTGGAGCGGATGGCGCTGGAGCGATGGCGAAGCTGCTGGAGCAGTTGGCGTCCGAGGCAGCACGCTAGCCTGCAACCAATGACCGTCAGCAGCGCTACCGGCGGACGCTCGCGGAACCTTGTGCTGGCGGCGATGATCTTCGCCGTCGCGATGACCTTCATCGACCAGACGATCGTGTCGATCGCCGCGCCCGAAATCCAGAAGGAGCTGGGCCTCAGCAGCACCGGCACGCAGTGGGCGATCAATGCCTACCTGCTCTCGCTCGCTGCGCTCTTCGCCTTCGGCGGGCGGCTGGCCGACACGGTCGGCCACCGCAAGATGGTGACACTCGGCGTCATCCTCTTCGCCGGCGCCTCCGCGATGTGCGGGCTGACTCCGAAGGGGAAGCTCGCGGAGGCATGGATCGTCACGTTCCGCGTCATCCAGGGCGCGGGCGGAGCGATCATGTTCCCGGCTGCCTTGGCGATCGTCGTGCAGACCTTCGCGCTGCGCGAACGAGGCAGGGCCCTGGCGCTCTTCTTCGGCATCGCCGGCGGCCTCACCGCCGTCGGCCCGATTCTCGGGGGCTATCTCACGCAGTGGACCTGGCGCGCCATCTTCTGGGTCAACATCCCCGTAGCCATCATCGCCCTGATACTGATCGTCATCTCGAAGCCGAGCACGCTGCACCGACCGGCGCGCATGGACTACCGGGGTCTCGTTCTGATCGCCTCCGGCGTCGCCCTGAGTGTCTTCGGCTTCCAGCAGTCTGCGCTCTGGGGCTGGAGCAATCCCGGCACAGCAGCCTGCATCGTCGCCGGCGCCGCGCTCCTGGTCGTCTTCTACTTCGTTGAGCTGCGCACGCCCTCACCGCTCATTCAGATGGACATCTTTCACATCCGTGCCTTCCTGGTCGAGAACATCGTGCTCGGCATCGCCATGCTCGTGTTCATTCCGGTGTTCTTCTTTGCCAGCGAGTACGCCCAGATCGCGCTGGGCAAGACGCCCGCCGAAGCCGGTCTCTACATCCTCTTCTTCTTCATCGGCTTCGTCATCGCCGCGCAGATCGGTGGGCGGATGCTCGACCGGATCGGCGCCAAGCGTCCCGTGACGCTCGGCTGCGCCGTCTGCGCCGTGGGGCTCTGGCTATGGGCCAGAAAGGTCACCGGACTGGATTTCAGCACCCAGCAGTGGTACATCATCCTCGCCGGTGCCGGCATGGGGCTGATGCTCGGACCGGCCAGCACCGACGCCGTCAATCGAGCCTCGCGACTCTCCTACGGCGAGGCATCCGGCATCACCCAGACGGTCCGCAACTACGCCGCGAGCCTCGGGCTGGCGATCCTCGGCTCCATCCTCGTCTCGCAATTGCGCTCGCACATCGTCGACTCGCTGATCTCGCAGGGGATGTCCAGCGGACGAGCACACGCCGAGGCATCCAGCATCTCCGAGTCCCAGCATGGCAGTGGCAGCACCGGATCTATCCCCCACTTCATACGGCTCGACTTCGCTCACGCCACCAGCACCGTGCTCTATGTGATGGCGGCGATCATGGCGGTGGCGGCGATCACGGCTTTGCTCGGTCTGCGCGCAGGGCTGCAGAAGGAGGCCAAGGAAGCCGACGCGACCGGCGCCGACCCGGACGTTGCGGGGAGCGACACCGAGGGGGCAGTGCTCGCCTGAGGTGCAGCTAGCCAGTCCTGACCGTGCTCGCCCGCGGCTCAGGCAGTCAGGGTCCTGACCGGGAGGCTCAGGCAGTCAGTCGGAGCGCCAGCTCGTCGACGTAGCACCAGCTCCAGTCCTCGCCGGGCTCAGCCGAGCGAATGATCGGATGCCCCGACTGATGGTGGTGAGCCGTTGCGTGACGCCCCGGCGAGCTGTCGCAACAGCCGATGTGTCCGCACGTCTGGCACATCCGCAGGTGCACCCACCGCCCGCCGGTTGCCAGACACTCTTCACACCCAGCAATCTCGCCGGGCAACTCCAGGATCTTCACCTCATCGAGGTGCGCGCAGGTCGCCATCGGCATTCAGTGTTACACACAGGGCATATGCGCACACCCGCCTTCCGTGCGCGTTTCGCATATCTTTCCTATGTGGCCAAGTGGACAACCGAGCAGATCCCCGACCAGACGGGCCGCGTGGCGATCGTTACGGGGGCCAACAGCGGCTTAGGGCTCGTGACGGCGCGCGAGCTGGCGCGCCGCGGGGCGAGCGTCGTCCTCGCCTGCCGTAACGCCGACAAGGGCACCGCTGCGCTGACGGCGATCTCCGCTGCGGCGCCCGCCGCGAAGCTGGAGCTGGCCGCGCTCGACCTCGGCAGCCTCGCGTCGGTCGAGGCGTTTGCGCAGCGGTTTCGCTCGACACACGACGGGCTCGACCTGCTGATCGACAACGCCGGCGTGATGGCGCCGCCGCGACAGACGACCGCCGACGGCTTCGAGCTGCAGATCGGCACCAACCACCTCGGTCACTTCGCGCTGATGGGACGTCTGATCGGGACGATGCAGGGGCGCGCCGACGCGCGCGTGGTGACTCTGAGCAGCGTCGCCCACAAGACGGGCCGCATCAACTTCGAGGACCTGCAGTCCGAGCGCCGCTACAACCGCTGGCGTGCCTACGGCCAGTCCAAGCTGGCCGACCTGATGACCGCGCTGGAGCTGGATCGGCGGTTGCGCGCGGCCGGCTCCACCGTCAAGAGCATCGCGGCGCATCCCGGCTATGCTGCCACCAACCTGCAGTCCGCCGGGCCGCCCACCCTCGATCGGCTCCTGATGGCCGTCACCAACGCGACCTGGGCACAGAGTGCCGATCGCGGAGCGCTGCCCCCGCTGTATGCCGCCACCGAGCCCGGCCTTGAAGGCGGCATCTATGTCGGACCCGACGGGCTCGGCGAGTTCCGCGGTCATCCACGGCTCGTCTCGCCCAGTCGCGCCGCGCGCGACGAGCAGGCCGCCGCGCGGCTGTGGGCCGTCTCGGAAGAGTTGACCGGAGTTCGGGTCGAGCTTTAGCTAACCTCGACGATGTCGCCGATGGCGAGCATTCCAAAGGCCGTGTGCGCCGCTTCGATCGGCAGCTCCACGCAGCCATTGGACTGGGGGAAGCCATAGGAGGCGCGCGGATAGCCGTGCACGGCGTCGCCGCCGTTGAAGTAGTTCACCCACGGCACGTCAGGCGCCACATAATGGGTGCCGTCGGGGTCCGTGCCGGTCATTGTCGTCGAGGTGAAGCGCGAATAGATCGGGAAGGTTCCCTGTGCCGTTTCCGCACCCGCCACGCCCGTGTTGACGGGCGTGGTCAGCGCCACGTGGTCTCCGCGATGCACCTCGAGGGTCTCGGGCGTCGACTCCGACACGGTTACCCAGGTATAGGGCTTGGGGTTGCGCCGGCCCCTGGTCTCCGCGGCGAAGAGCGAAGCCCACGTCGCGCTGCTCGGTTCGCCCGTCGCTTCCAGTTCGTGATCGGACTGGTACACCATCAATGCGCCCTTCGTCGCCTCGTCCAGTTCGCCCATCTGCACCGGCGGCGCGTCGGACGGGTCCGGGGCGAGCCTGCCGCGCGGCGGGTGGTAGGCGCGGACAGCCGCTTCCTTGCGCGTCTCCCTCCCGGGTGGCTGGATGTGCACGATGTAGTGCGGGTGCAGCACCGCGCCCAGGTAGCCCAGGCGCGCCAGCGCCTGCTGCAGACCGGCGGTCGGCGGGCACGCCACGTTCAGGCCGAGCGTACGCCGCTTGCCAAGGCGCGAATGGCCCGTTGCAATCGTGTCCGCCCACACCGTCAGCGTGTAGCTCGAACACGGCATCAAGGTCGACGCCGGCGTGAAGACCTCGGAGTCGTCCACCACTGCCCACGTGCCCGCCACCTTGGGCTCAAGAGTCGGCGGCGGCGAGCCCGTCGCCACGGGCGCCGAGAGCCTTACTGCCAGCGGCTCTGTGCCGTTGGCGATATCGCGTGCCGGCAGCGCCGTAAGTCGCGTCGGCGTTAGAGGTTCGGCTGGCGCCGATGCGCTCGCCGGGCCCGAGCCGAGCAGGTTGCCGACCTTGTGGTCGCGCGCGAGCACGACCGCGGTTCCCGCCACCGCGACGGCCAAGACCATCAACAGCACCGTCATCGGCAGCGTCCTTCCACGCCGCTGCGGCGAGCCCGGCGGAGGGGGGTCCTCAGCGCGGCTGGAGAAGCGTCCGCCCACCGCTCTCATACGATCGACCCGCCTCTCATGACGACAAAGGCTAACAGCCACCGCAACAACCCCCGGGTCGTCGCCGCCGCGCGGCGATCACTGCACGGTGAACGTTGCCTTCATGCCCAGCGCTTCGTGCGCCGGCATGCCGCAGTACAGCGTGTAGGTGCCCGCCGGCAGGTTGAATTCCATGTCCTCGTGATGCCCCGGCAGGAGTGTCGGCATGGCGCCCACATCGGGACCTCCGGCGGCGGGTCTGATGTGCAGGTTGTGTTCGTCCTCGCCCGCATTCACCAGCTCCAGCACGAGCTTGCCTGCCGGCGCGCTCGCGTGCGAGAGCGTGAAGCTGAACTCCTTCGCGCTCACCTGCAACCTCGCCGGGCCCGCCGCCGGAGTCTGTTCCGGCGGGGGCGTCTGACCCGAGGTGCTTGTCGGAGTGGCTTCCTGTGCCGGTTGGATCGCGCTGGCGCCCAGTGAGGAGGGCCCGGCGGGGACCGAGGCGGTGGGTGTCGCGGTCTTCGGCACGTGCGCGCGTCGCGCCGGCGGCCTGTGCCGCAGCGGCGCAGCGCAGCGCCTGTGGGCATGGTGGTGGCACGGCTGCTTCGTCGCGTGATGCTGCCTCGTGGCGCCCTCGGCGACCGTGTTGCACAGACACGCCGCGCCGAGCGCCGCCGCCAGCCAGCGAGCGCGCATCGTCACTGCACCAGCACCGGCCGCGGCAGTTCGGCGGCGTTGGGGATCACGATGCCGGCTTCCGTCTGGAACCACTGCTCCAGCAGCGAGCAATACACCGCGCGGAAGTCGCTCGTGTTGCGCAGGTTTTCGTTTTCGTCGAGCTGGCTCAGGCCCGGGAACTCGCCCACCATCTTGCCCGCCGCGCGCGTGCCGATCAAAAACGACAGGCCCGCCGCGCCGTGGTCGGTGCCCGATCCGTTTTCCTGGGGCCGTCTGCCGAACTCCGACCACAGCTGGATCAGCACTCTGTCCGCCAGCCCGCGCTTTTCCAGGTCGCGCTGGAACGCCACCACCGATTCGACCGTCTGGCCGAGGTTCGTCTTCAGGGTTTCCTGCTCGTCGCTGTGCGTGTCATAGCCGCCCACCGCATTGAGCGACACGCAGCGGATCGGCAGTCCCGCCGCCAGCATCGCCGCCAGTGCGGCCAGCCGTTCGGGGAACTGTTCTTCACCCCCCGTCGGATACGCCACGGGCGAGGTATACGTCGGCTTGCCTTCCTTGTCCACGAAAGGCGCCATCTTGTTGAGGATGATGTTCGTATCCAGCGACGCTCCTCTCGCCTGCGCCATCGCCGGTGAGGGCGCCGCCAGCGTGCCCAGCTGCCCGAACGTTTCGAGCGCCGGAGCCATCAGCGGTTCGTCCAAGCCGTACGCCCACATGTTGTAGTCCGCCGGCGAACTCACCGCCGCCACCGGCACCTTCGCGCTCGCCAGCGCCGGCGCCAGGCTGTAGTCCATGCTCAGTCCCTGCAGCGGATTGCCCGCTTCGCCGGTGGCGTCCAGCAGGCGCCCCATCCAGCCGGTGAGCACGTTCGTGTCCAGCTCGCCCACCTCCCAGTAGTGGCGGCTGGTGAAATGGCTCTCGTCCGGCGGGTCATAGCCGATCGCCGGCAGCACGCTCACCTTGCCCTCTCCGTGCAGCTCCGCCAGGCCACTCGCCTGGGGGTGCCACATCAGGTCCTCGTCCTCGCTGAACGTTTCGCCCGCGCCTTCCTGCAGGCCGAGCGTCGGGCGTAGTTCGTGGTACTTGGCTTCCCGCACCGGAGCCAGCACCGACAGCGCGTCCCAGCCGCCTTCCATGAAGATCGACACCAGCACCTGCTTGCCCGGGCCTTCCGCGGCTTGCGCGATGCCCTCTTCGAAGTGCCTCATCCCGAGCATCGACGCGCCGTACACCGACAGCGCCGCGCCGGCGCTGCTCAGCAGGAACGTTCGCCTGCTCATCCCCGTCCCCGCCGGCTGCGGCATCCCCGGCTCGATCCGCGGCAGCCCTCTGCCCGCCGCCGCCGCGCCTTGGCGCAGCAGTTGGGCGCGATTGAAGTCGTTGCACGAGCAGCTTCTTGCCATGTCGTATCTCAGCTCACTTGCATGTCGGGGGAGGTGGCGATCAGCATCCGCAGCGCGTTCTGTCTGATCGCCCGGTAAGGACTCTGCTCCCATGGGGCCGTGGCCAGCCCGATGCAGTTCTGAGCGAATGTCCCGATGCAATCTTCCGATTCCCCCGACAGCAGCGGTCTGCCCCAATATTGCATCGCACTCCACATCGCCTGCTGCGGATCCTCGGTTTCGTCGTATTCCGGTTCTCCCTTTTCTGGCCACGGGTTGGAATAGTTCTTGGCCGTCACATAGCTCGCCATTTCCCACCTCGCCTTCGCCGTCGAGGTGTCCAGCCAATGCGTGAAGTCCCAGCCGCTTACGTTCGGCGGATAGAACAGCTGCTGGCCCGCCGCCGAGGACAGCCAGGCCCACGCCGTCGTGTCTATGTAACGTCCCGACGCGCGCAGCAGACCCGCGTTGTAGACCACCGGCGGCGTCACCAGTTCCGGGCCTTCATAGAAGTCCGGGTGTTGCAGGATCGCCTCGACTACCGCCTGGATGCTGAAGCCCGAGCCGACGTACAGGCCTTGCAGCGACGCCAGCGTCCCTTCGTCTGGCGGGCTCGGAATGAAATATCCCCAGAGCTTTGTCACAAAGAACGACGCGTGCAGCGGATGGCTGACGCACAGCCTTACCGCGTCTTCCCAATTCCAGTTGCCCGTCTGCCCGAACACCGTCTTCTCTTCTTCGTCGTGCTGGCTTGCGTCGAAGTGGAAATTCGCGTACCCCTCTTCCGTCCATTCCGCGCTCCAGCCCGTCAGCACCCTCGCCATTTCGCGCACGTCGTCCTCGCTGTACGCCCCGCGATCGGCGCCGAGCGAGAACAGCTCCATCATCTCGCGCGCGTAATTCTCATTCGGTTCGTCCGCGCTGTTGTAAATGCCGTCGAGGAACACCAACATCGCCGGGTTCCCGGTCACCGCCAGGAACAGATCGTGGAAGCTGCCCAGCGCCATCGCCCGGAACAGTTCGTTCTGATCCAGCATCGCCTGCTGGCTGTCGACCTTCTCGTTGCTGTTCGCAAACCAGTCGTGCCAGATGAACGTCATCCGCTCGACCAGCTGCTGATCGCTGCGCACCATGCGATCCAGCCACCAGCAGTGGTCCTCGCCCCACGCATCCGCCGGGTCCAGCGAGTGGCCTTCTTCGTCGGTCGGTTCAGGCCCGTGCAGCGTCGCCGCGCCCGCCGGCCTGGTCATGCCATACACCACCTGCTGCAACGCCTGCCCCACCAGCGCCTCTGCCTGCCCCGGCTGCGGCCCAAAGCCGGCCCGCCACAGAAGCCTCCTTACGTTCGCCAGCGTCGTCGGCTCGCTGAACGCCGGCGGCGGCGCGCTCGAGGGCGGCGGCGGCGAGGCCACGGGACCCACCGGCTTGCTCGACGCCTTGTGCTTCAGCGTCGTCTTGTGGCGCTTATGGCGCTTGTGGTGCTTGAGCTTCGTGTGCCGCTTGCGCTTGGAATGCTTCTTGGGATGCCGCTTGTGGTGCTCCTCGTCAGGCTTGTGGTGTCCTGACTTCAGACGCGCACTCGGTTTGGTGCGCGAGCGTGCCTTCAGGCGACGGACCATGCCCACGTCTCGGTCTCGTGCAAGGGACCGTGCAGTCTTCGCGGGCGGCCTCGGCGGATGTCGTATCGGGATCGGCTCTCAGTCAAGTCGCCTCACGACGCGAACAACCTGGCCGGCTCTGCCGGCCCTCCCCTTCAACCAGCCGCCAGGCCTCGCGGCGCATCGGTCTCTCAACCAGCAGCCGCCACGTCTCGCGGCGCATCGGCCCTCAACCGGCCGCCAGCGCCTCGCGGCGCGTTAGTGTCTGTTCGGTCTCGCGCAGCGACTCCACGAAGATCTCCACGCCGCGCAGCAGCAGTCCGCGCGTGATCACCAGCGGCGGCAGGAAGCGCACGACGTTGCGGAAATGGCCGCCCAGCTCCACGATCAGGCCGCGCTGGCAGCACGCGCGCCTGACTTCGTCCGCCAGCTCCGGCCACGGCTGCCTGGTCTCGCGGTCGCGCACCAGCTCCACGCCGATCATCAGGCCCCTGCCGCGCACCTCGCCCACCGCTCCCAGCTCCGCCGCCGCCTCCCGCAGGGCTTTGAGCGCCAGCTCGCCCAACTCCCCGGCGTGTCTCGCCAGGTCGTTCTCCAGCATGAACTCGATCCCGGCCGCGCCCGCCGCCATTGCCACCTGGTGGCCGCGAAACGTGCCTATGTGCGCGCCCGGCTCCCACGTGTCAAGCGCCGCGTCATACGCGATGCCCGACAGCGGATAGCCGATCCCGCCGAGCGCCTTGCTCATCACGATCACATCCGGCGTCACCTCCTCGTGGTCGCACGCCCACGTCCTGCCCGTGCGGCCGAAGCCCGTCTGGATCTCGTCGGCTATCAGCGCCACATCGTTGGACTGAGTGATGCGCCTTACCTCGCGCAGCCATCCCTGCGGCGGGACGATCGTGCCGCCCTCGCCCTGGATCGGCTCCACGATCACCGCCGCCGGCTTCGGCAGCCCGCTGTGGGGGTCCTCGAGCGTGCTCTCCAGCAGCCTCGCACACGCCAGCCCGCACGACTTCGGTCGTAGACCGAGCGGGCAGCGGTAGCAGTACGGGTAGGGCATGAACTGCACCGGCGTATCCGTCGGTCCGCCGCACGTCGTGTCGCTGGTCACCGCCAGCGCCCCCTCTGTCATGCCGTGGTAGCCGCCCTGGAAAGCCACCACCGTCCGGCGGCCCGTGTGGCGTCTGGTCAGCTTCAGCGCCGCCTCCACCGCGTCGCTGCCCGTCGGGCCGCCGAAGTGGAATCGCGCCGTGCGCCTCAGCGCGCCCGGCAGCAGCTCCCTGAGCTTGTTCATCAGTCTCAGCCGCGCCTCCGTCGGGAAGTCCAGCGCGTGCACCAGCCGCTCCTGCTGCTCGCTCGCCGCACGCTTGACGTCTGGGTTGCCGTGGCCCACGTTCAGCGTGCCGGCGCCGCCGAAGAAGTCCAGATAGGTGTTCCCGTCCATGTCCCTCACCGTCGCGCCCCGGCCTTCCTTCAGCGCGATCGGCACGCTGCGGGGATAGCTGCGCGCGCGGCTCTCCAGCGCTGCCTGTTCGGCGAGCATCCTGCGCGACTCTGCGCCCGGCACCCTGCCTTCGATCTGCGGCGCCGGTTTGAAGTGCAGCTCCTCGAAGCGCTCCTCCGTATCGCGCGCCCCGCCCGCCCTGCCTGCCCCGCCGGCGCCCACCCCGCCGGCCCTGCCCGACCGCGTGGCCGCGGCCGCCGGCGAGGCGCCTGGCTCGGTACTGCTCACCGCGCGCGCCATCCCGCCACGGCGGCCTGCCCCAGCGCCACGCCGCCGTCGTTCGCCGGCACGAGCCGGTGGACGTGGACCTGAAAGCCCGCTGCCGTCAGCGTCTCGTAGGCGCCGCGCAGCACGAACTCGTTCTGCCATACGCCTCCGCTCAAGACCACCTTGCGCAGGCCCGTGCGCCTGGCGATCTCGCGGCACGTCCTGCCGACGACATCGACGACCGTGCAATGGAAGCGCAGGCTCAGCTCCGCCGCTTTGCTCCTGGCGCGCGCCAGCTCTTCGGTCAGTTCCCTCACCATCGGCCTCACATCAACGCGCAGCGGCTGCTCGTCGGTGTGCAGCTCCCACGCCAGCGGCCTTGCGCGCGCGCCCGGCTCGACGAGCTGCTCCAACTCGATCGCCGCCTGCGCTTCATACCTGCACCGCTCGCGCACCCCCAGCAGCGCGCTCACGCCGTCGAACAGCCTGCCCATGCTCGATGTCCACGGCGAGCGCACGCCCGTCTCGACCATGCGCTCAAGCACGCTCCGCTGCTGCTCGTCACGCCGTCTGACGACCGGCAGCAGCTCCACCTCGGCGAGCGATCCGTGCGCCTGCTTGAGCAGCGAGAGCGCCGTGCGAAACGGCTCCTCCACCGCCCTGTCGCCGCCCGGCAGGCGGAAGTATTCGAGCTGCGCCGCCCGCTCGAAGCCGCCGTAATCGCCGACAAGGAACTCTCCCCCCCAGATATTGCCGTCCACGCCGTAGCCCGTGCCATCGAACACCACGCCCACGACCGGCTCGCTCAGCCCGTGCTCGCACATGCACGCCGCCATGTGCGCATGGTGATGCTGCACCTCCACCGTCGGCAGCCCCACCTGCTCGCGCGCCCACCTCGTGCTCATGTAGCCCGGGTGCACATCGTGGGCGATAACGCCCGGCCTCACCTCCAGCAGCCTCGCGAGGTGGCCGATCGCGTGCTCGAAGCTGCGCCTCGTCGCCTCGTTCTTGAGATCGCCGATGTGGTGGCTCAGGAACAACTCGTCGCCGCGTGACATGCAGATCGTGTTCTTCAGCTCCGCTCCGACGGCCAGCAGCGGCGGCATCTGGAAGGGCGCCTCGACCGGTATCGGCGTGTATCCGCGCGCACGTCTCAGCGGCGTCGTCTCCGCGCGCCCGTCAAGCATCACTGTGCGTACGATCGAGTCGTCCACGCGCGTGTAGATGTCGCGGTCGTTGATCAGGAACGCATCCGCGATTGCGCTCAACCGCGTGAGCGCGTCCTCGTTCTCGAACGCGATCGGCTCATCAGAGACGTTTCCGCTCGTCGCCACCAGCGCGTCCAGGCCCTCCTCGAACAGCAGGTGGTGCAGCGGCGCATACGCCAGCATTACCCCATAGCGGCGGTTGCCCGGCGCTATGCCACTCGCCAAGGGCTCCAGCGGGGGCGAGGTGGGCCCGGCCAGCTGGCGCGAGGTGGGCCCGGCCAGCTGGGCGTCGGTGTGAATGCCAGCGCGCGCTGAGGCCGTCGGGGCGCCCATGTCTCGTCTGGCCACCAGCACGATCGGCCTGGCCAGGCTGCTCAGCAGCTCGGCCTCGCGCTCCTCCACGTGGGCGTAGCCGCGGACGGCGTGCAGCGTCGGCGACATCACCGCGAACGGCTTTTCCTCGCGCCGCTTGCGCCTGCGCAGCTCGGCCACGGCGCGCTCGTTGCGCGCGTCCACCATCAGGTGGTAGCCGCCGATGCCCTTCACCGCGACGATCGCCCCCGCGCGCAACAGCGCCACCGTGTCACGCACAGGTTCCGGCGAGGACAGCCTGCCGTTGCGCGGATCCCACAGCTCCACGCGTGGCCCGCACTGCCAGCACGCCACCGGCTGTGCATGGAAGCGGCGGTTCTCGACGTCGTGGTATTCCTCGCCGCAGGCCTCGCACATGGGAAACACCGACATCGTTGTCAGCTCGCGGTCGTAGGGAACGCCGCGGATGATCGAGTAGCGCGGGCCGCAATTCGTACAGTTGATAAACGGATAGCGATAGCGCCTGTCCGCGGGGTCCAGCATCTCGCGCGTGCAGTCCTCGCATATGCACGTATCCGCCGACACAAGCGTCTGCGCCCGTTCGCCGCGCTCGCTGGCGTGGATCTCGAACTCCTCCACGCACGTCTCCACGTAGCGCTGCTCCACCAGCGCCACCGAGTCGATCCGCGCCAGCGCCGGCGCTTCGTGGCGGACTTCGTGGATGAACGCCTCCAGCGCCTCCTCCAGGCCCTGCACCTCCAGCACGACGCCCTCGCTGTCGTTGCGTATCCAGCCGCCCAGTGCATGGCGTACGGCCGTGCGAAACACAAACGGCCGAAACCCGACGCCCTGGACGATTCCGCGGATCTCGTACCGGCGCGTCTGGCGCATCTCTCAGCAGAGCCTCGGCAGCTCGGCTCCGTAAAGGACCTCGACGGTCGTCTCGGTGCCGTCGCCGTCGCGCATCACGACCGCGCTCTGGCCGCGCTCGTAGACCCTGCCCACGATCTGCGCCGCGCGGCCGTGCGGCTGCAGGCGCACCGTCTCAAGGACCTCCTCCGCGGCATCGCCCTCCACGAACAGACACAGACAGCCCTCGTTTGCCAGATAGAGCGGGTTGACGCCCAGCATGTCCGCTGCCATCGCCGTCTCGCGCTGGATCGGCAGCCGCTCCTGCTCGATCGCAATCGACACGCCGGCGCCGTCGGCCACCTCGTTGAGCACCGTGCCCAGCCCGCCGCGCGTGATGTCGCGCATGCAGCGCACCAGATCCGGGTGCTCCTCCAGCACGTTCCACACCAGACCGTCCAGCGGCGCGCAGTCGCTGAGGATCCGCTCCTCGAACCCCAGCCCCTCGCGCAGCGAGAGGATATGGATGCTGTGGTTGCCCAGCCAGCTGGTGACGATCACCGCATCCCCCGCCGCCACGCGGCTCATGCCCAGCTCGACGCCGTCGTGCAGCTCGCCGATGCCCGTCGTGTTGACGAAGATCTTGTCGATCTCACCGGCCCTCACGACCTTCGTGTCGCCCGCCACGATCGCCACGCCGGCGCTCTCGGCGGCCTCGCGCACCGAATCGAGCACGCGCTCCAGGTCGGCGATCGGGAAGCCCTCCTCCAGCACCAGCGCCAGCGTCAGGAAGCGCGGCATCGCGCCGCTCACGGCGAGATCGTTGATCGTCCCGCACACCGCCAGCTTGCCGATGTCGCCGTTGCCGAAGAAGATCGGGTCGACCACGAACGAGTCCGTCGTCACCGCGATGCGCTCGCTGTCGACAGACAGCACGGCGCTGTCCTCCATGCGTCCGTGGTGCACGCTGCCGAGGCGCGGCGCGATCAGATCACCGATCAGCTCCTGGCTCATGCCTCCGCCGGTGCCATGGTCAAGCTCGATCAGTCTTCCGTCCGCCGCCGCCGCCGTTGTTGTTGTCGTCGTCGGATCGCTCATGGGATCGCCACGACGTTGAACTGGGGCACGTCGTCCTTCGCGATCGCCGCCACCAGCTCATCGCCGGTGAGGATCGTCGCGCAATACGATTTCAACCACTCCAGCGCCCTGTGCTGGTCCTCCTCGCGCGCGCTCACGACGGCGTCGGAGGGCACGATCACGTTGTAGCCGCGGAAGAAGCCGTCGGCGGCTGTCGTCTGCACGCAGATCTGCGTCTGCATGCCGGTGATCGCGATCGTGTCAACGCCCAACTCTTTCAGGCGCTCGTCCAGCTCCGTTTCGTAGAAGCCGCTGTCCTTGTTCTTTTCGACCACCACGTCCGCTTCGTTCAGGAACTCCGCCATGATCTCCGAACCCTCCGAGCCCTTCGTCACGGGCAGCCAGCCGTCATAGCGCTCCGCGCGCGGGTCGTCCTCTTTGTTGATCAGCTGCAGGTGCACCACCGGCACCCCAAGGGTGCGCACCGCATCTAGAAACGCCGTCATTTTCGGCGTGAACGCCTCCACAGCCGAGCGGCGTTCCTCATTCTTGTTGACTAGGTCGTACTGCAAGTCGTTGGTCAAGACCGCGCAACGGGCCACTGGTTCTCCTCCACTTTGAAAGTCGTGCTGTCGGGTGTCTTATGCCCTTCGGCGGCGTTCCTCGCGGGCGCCGCCATGTCCGCCCCGGCGGCGTTCCCTTGCGGGCGCCACCGGGGTCTGGCAGGACATCAGGTCATCGTCAATATATTAGACGTGTTTTATCTTTTCTGGACTTCACCGGAGGTATCCGGTAGCGTCGCAATCATGAAGCGCCCTCCTTTTTCCGCAAGCGGTGCACCGCTCGCGGAGCCCGACTCCTCGCCGACTGTGGCGCCAAAGCCGCCTGGCAACGCGCTTCCCGGCGCTGCTGCTGGCACTGGGGCTGTCTCCAGTAGCGGCAATTCGTTTTTGACTGCCCCTGCAGGCACTGTTCCCGACTATGACCCCGCCGCGATCGAGGCGCGCTGGCAGGAGATATGGGAGACGCGGGGTGCCTTCGCGACGCCGCCCCCCGACGACGAGCGCTCCCCGGCATACGTATTCGCCGGCTGTCCCTTCACCTCTGGGGACGCCCACATGGGCCACATCCGCAGCTACACCATCAGTGACGCCTACGCACGCTTCCTGCGCGCGCGCGGCCACGCCGTGCTGTTCTCGCTCGGCTTTGACTCCTTCGGGCTGCCCGCCGAGCTGGAGGCCGTGCGCCGCAACGTCTCGCCGCGGGCCTGGGTCGCGCGCTGCTGCGAGCGGATGCGCGGACAGTTCGAGCGCCTGGGCTACTCCTGCGACTGGGAGCGCACGTTCGTCTCCTCCGAGCCCGACCACTACCGCTGGACGCAGTGGCTGTTTCTGGCGATGCTCGAGCGCGATCTCGTCTACCAGCACGTCTCGCAGGTGAGCTGGTGCGACTCCTGTCAGACGGTCCTTGCGGCGTTGCAGTCCGAGGACGGCACCTGCTGGCGATGCCACGGCGAGGTCCGCTTTCGCCGACTGCCGCAGTGGTTCATGCGAATATCGGCCTACGTCGAGGACAACGAGCGCGGCCTCGAGACGCTGCCCGGCTGGAGCAAGGCGGCGCTCGGCGCCCAGCGCGCCGTGATTGGCCGCGTCGAGGGCGTCGAGATCGACGCGCTGGCCCTCGACGGCGCGCCCCTGACCGTCTTCACGCCGCACGCGGCGGCGATCGCGAAGGCGGCCTTCATCGCGATCTCCCCGGCGCACCCCGAAGTCGAGCGCTGGACTGGCGAGCCCGAGGTGGCGGCGAAGCTCGCACAGGTGCAGGAGGCCGGCTGGCGCCGCGACGACCGCGACCTCGAGCAGGTTCCCGTGGTGCAGACCGGCGCGCTGGCGAGCGTCGCGGGCGTTGAGGGAATGCTGCCGATCGCGATCTCACCGCTGGTCGACGCCCGCTTCGGTCCCACCGCGGCGCTCGGCATCCCCGAGCTGGACGCCACCGACGCCTCGATCGCCGAGCGCCTGGGGGTCGGGAAGCTCGCCGGCTCGTGGAAGGCCGCCGCGGTCAAGTCCAGCGGCGCTCCGCGCCCGACCGTGCGCTACCGCGCGCGCGACTTCGCGATCTCCCGCCAGCGCGCCTGGGGCGCGCCGATCCCGCTCGTGCACTGCCCGCGGTGCGGCACCGTGCCGGTGCCCTTCGAGGAGCTGCCCGTGCGGCTGCCCGAGGACCTGGAGGTGACCGGCGTCGGCAACCCGCTCGACGGGCGTGAGGACTTCACCGGCTGTGTCTGTCCCCGCTGCGGCGGCGACGCGCGCCGCGAGACCGACACGATCGACTGCCACGTTAACGGGATGTGGATGTGGATGCCGATCTGCGTGCCCTTTGCCGAGCGCCCCGAGCACATGTTCGATCACCCCGAATACCGCCGCTGGCTGCCGGCGCGGCAGATCGTCTGGGGCGCGGACGCCGGCGGCTACATGTTCGACCAGCGCCTCATCGGCAAGGTCCTGCAGGACCTCGACCAGCTCCCGCAGGTGCCCGGACGCGAGCCCTTCACGAACGCGTTGATGCATCAGATGATCCGTCTCGACGGCCGCAAGATGAGCAAGCACCTCGGCAACGTCGTCGACCCCAACGAGCTGGTCGTGCACGTCGGCGCCGACACCGTTCGCCTGGCCGTCCTGCAGGCCGCCTCGCCGGGGCGCATCTTCAACTGGAACGAGCAGCCGGTGCGCTACTGCCAGATCTTCCTGAAGAAGCTCTACGGCTACGCCGAGCCACGGCTGCGCGAGTGGGGATCGCTGCGCGGCGGGGACTCGCGGGGTGGGGATCTGCGCGGCGGGGACTCTGAGGCGCAGGAGGGGGAAGGAGAGCCGCGCTTGCGCGCGCTGGTTGCCGGCGAGTGGGGGCCCGAGATCGACCTGTCCGACAAGCTGCGCCGTCGTCTGGCCAACTGGTGTCGGGTGGCGGTCAAGAAGATCACGGCCGACTACGAGCGCCTGGAGATGCAGCGCGTCGCGCACAACGCGATGCTGCTGCTTACGCGCATCCAGGACTTCGAGGAGCGGGCCGTGGTGCAGCGGGGCGGCGAGCTTCAGGAGCAGCGGGGCGGCGAGCTTCAGGAGCGCGACCGCGAGGCCATCGCCGCGGCGCTGCTGATCCTCGTGCAGGTGCTGGCGCCGCTCACGCCGCACATCGCCGAGGAGCTGTGGTCGCTCGCCGGCCTTCCGACGCTCGTGAGCGCCGCGCCGTGGCCCGAGGGAGGTGCTGAGGTGTAGCCGACGCGACAGCGAGCAGAGCAGCACCCTTCGCGCGTCCGTAGCTCAACTGGTTAACGGCGAAGCAAGTAGGTGGTGAAGGATGGCGCAGTGCGAGTCATTCAACCGGCGGCTTTTGCCAGCCGGCGGCTCGACGCCGCTGCTGCGGCCGCTGCGCCTAGGTCACCGTCGAAACCGATGCCTAAAGAGCAGCGGCCTTTGGAGCCGCAGATACGGGTTCGATCCCCGTCGGACGCATCGAACGAACGTCCAGCCGCGTGCACTCGATCCCTTTTCCTCGTCTTAGTCAAATAAGACGAAACTACGGCTGTTAGAGAGGACCCACATGCGCTGCGTCTGGACAAATCACCCCCACCGCGACCGCCACTGCCGCACGCGCCTCCCTACGGCTGTCGCCGTCGAGGTATGGCGCAGGGAGCTGAAGGACAGGAGGGTGCCCGAGGGGTTCTTCCGCTTCCTGTGGGACGGCGGCGAGTGGCTGGGCTATGGGCTGTCGGACGGCAGCGTCAGGGGCGTCTACTGCCCGACGCACTGCGCCGAACGCGACGCGAGGGCGCCGCGCGCGCAGCGGCTCGCCGAGGAACGCGAGCGCGAGGAGTGCCTTGTGCTGGTCGCGTAGTGGACCCAGGGCAGCGCATCGACCGCGCGTATCCTGGTTCGTGTAGTCCGGTGCTTGCAGTCGGAGTCTGGTCCTGCGGTCGGAAGTCCGATGCCTGCAGTCGGTAGTCTGCCCGCCGTGGCCCGCACAGCGATAGCCGACCTCCAGTCCAAGATCGGCGAGCGCGTGGAGGTGCGCGGATGGGTCAACGCCGTGCGCGATCAGAAGCGCGTTCAGTTCGTGATCCTGCGTGACTTCACCGGGATGGCACAGGCGGTGCTCGGCAAGGACGAGCAGCCGAGCGCGCTCAACGAATCGGTATCGGCGCTGACGCCCGAGTCCGCGGTGAGCGTGACCGGCACGGTCGTGGCCGACGAGCGGGTCAAGCTGGGCGGGCTGGAGCTGCAGCTCGACGGCCTGCACGTGGAGGCGCTTGCCGAACCGGAGCTGCCGGTGACGCCGGAGTCCTCCCTGGAGAAGCGGATGGACTGGCGCTACCTCGACCTGCGCCGCCCCGATCGGCGGCTGATCTTCGAGGTGCAGGGGACCGTCGAGCACGCCATGCGCGACTTCTGGCGCAGCGAGGGCTTCATGGAGATCCACACCCCCAAGTTCATGGGCTCCGCCAGCGAGTCCGGCGCGGAGCTGTTCAAGGTGGACTACTTCGAGCGCACCGCCTACCTGGCGCAGTCGCCGCAGTTCTACAAGCAGATGGCCATGTCCGGGGGCTTCGAGAAGGTCTTCGAGGTGGGGCCGGTCTTCCGTGCCAACCCCTCCTTCACCTCCCGGCACGACACGGAGTTCACGAGCGTTGACGTGGAGATCTCCTGGGTCGACTCGCACGAGGACGTGATGGCCTTCGAGGAGCGCTGGCTGGCGCATGTGTTCGAGGTCGTCCGCGAGGCGCACGGCGAGGCGATCTCCGAGACCTTCGGTGTGGACACCGTCGTGCCCGCGCTGCCCTTCCCGCGCATCCCCCTGGCGGAGGCCAAGGAGCTGTTGCGGGCCTCTGGGCACGAGGAGGTGCCGGGCCCCGACGACGATCTCGATCCGCCCAGCGAGCGGGCTCTATCGGCGCTCGTCAAGGAGCGACACGGGCACGAGTTTGTCTTCGTCACCGACTATCCCGTGACCGTCAGGCCCTTCTACCACATGCGTCATGCCGAGGGAAGTGGGACCCGCCCACCCCTGACCAAGAGCTTCGACCTGCTGTGGAAGGGCATCGAGATCACCACCGGCGCGCAGCGCGAGCACCGGCCCGAGCAGCTTTTGGCGCAGGCCCGCGACAAGGGCGTGGAGGTCGAGCCGATTCAGTACTACCTCGACTTCTTCCGCTACGGACCACCTCCGCATGGGGGCTTCGGCTTTGGTCTGACGCGGCTGCTGATGCAGATGACCGGGCAGGAGAACGTGCGCGAGGTGACCTTCCTCTATCGGGGTCCCAATCGCTTGGAGCCGTAGGGGTGGTTCTAGGGCCGTAGGAGTGGTCTTAGGGCTGCAGGAGTGGTCCTAGGGGCTGTGTGTAGTAGGGGTGGTTCTAGGGCCGCAGGGTGGTCAGGAGTGGTCCTAGGCTGGGCGGGGCCATGCACCGGGCGGGGATTTGATGTTCTCTTTTTTAAAACTTGATTGCAATAGTATTTATGGCATATACATTTGCATGTCAGCTCAAAAAATAGGAACTCACATCCGCCGGGAGGGCGACGGAGAGAGTGCCGGAGGACGGCAGGGGAGAGATGCCCGAGGACGGCAGGGAGGACGCCGAGGACGCCGAGGACGGCAGGGGACGCCAGCGGACAAAACGCCGGAGGACGACACACAGGAGCGCCGCCCGGCCGAGGCCCCCATCCCCGGCCGGACGGAGCTGTCCCTCCCCGCGGTCAGTCCCCAGAACCGTCCGCGGCGGTGGCGTCGAGGCAGTGGGCGCACTGCTCGACGTCGTTTGACTGAGGAGATAGATGGGCTCGGCTCGTCGGCCACTGGCCGACTGCGCCACCCTCTAGCTCGATCAGAAGCGGTGCGTGGTTGGAGGGTCGGTGGCCCTGACGATAAGCGTGGGCCACATCGCAGCTGGAGATGTGCGAGGCGAGCGGCTGGGAGGCCAGGGCGAGATCAATGCGCAGGCCATAGTCGCGTGCGTAGTTCCCATCGCGCTGATCCCAGCAGGTGAAGCCGCGGTCCTCGGGGTGCAGCGCACGGTAGACGTCCACCAACTCGCCCTCGTCCAGGATCTCGCGCAGCTCAGCTCGCTCGGGCTCACCCGACAGATAGGAGCCCTCGAACCAACTCGGCTCGTAGACGTCCTGATCGGTGGGCGCGACGTTGAAGTCGCCGACGATCAGCAACGGATGGGAGTGCTCCTCGCGGGCCTGGCGGGCGACGGCATCCAGGAAGGCCAACTTGCCCGCATCGTCCAGTTCCTCGCGTGTATGACCGGCGGGCACGTAGACCGAGCCAATCGAGATGCCCTCGATCGTGACCTCGAGCCAGCGTCCTTCGGCGATGTCATGGTTGTGGTCCAGGGCCGAGGAGCGGTGGCTCATGCGGTGGTCGTTGCGGACGAGGATCGCCACTCCTCCCCGCCGACGACCGGGGCTATGCTGGGAGTGGTAGCCGAGCTGGCTCAGACGCCCGCGCGGGAAGCGGTGGTCGGGACAGCGGGTCTCCTGCAGACAGACGACATCGGGACGCTCGCCGGCCAGCATCTCGGTGAGGCGCGGCCAGCGCGCACGGATGCCGTTGACGTTCCAGCTGATGATTCGCAGTGGCTCGGTCGTCTCCAAGATCCTAAAGTTAGGGATGAGAACGGAAGACGGCTAGGTCTATCCTGGCCAATATCCAGACAGGCCTTTAGACTTTAAGGATGCGGATGGTCTCTCATAACCACCTGACAACAGTGCACGTCTAACAAAAGCCAGCCACTTGACAGATGGTTACTTGACAATAAGAATGCGCTCAAGGACACGTTGGACTCGGCTATATGCGTCATATCGGCCCGACAGGCATCGAAGTCGGGCCCGACGGGAATGGCTATCCGACGCTCGCGCGGGCGCCCTGACACTCGCGCAGGCGTTCCGCTGCTCGCGTAGGCGCCCTCGACGCTCGGCCGTGCGGCGAGGGCGCGCGGCGAAAGGCCTCCGCGCGCTCCGTCCGCGCACCGCTCTACCTTCACGACATGAAGGTAAGTGAGCTGACCGACGGCATCGAGATCAATCAGGTGCTGCTCGTGCGCGAGGTAGAGCGGCGCACGCGCCGCGACGGCGGCGACTACCTGCGGGTGCAGCTGGGCGACCGCACCGGCGCGGTGGCCACGATGGTGTGGGATGACCTGACCGACGTGCTCCAGTTGGCGCGCCCTGGTGAGCCGGTGCACGTGCGCGGACGCTACACCCGCCACCCGCGCTTCGGGCCGCAGGTCAATCTGCGCGGCCTGTCGGCAGCCGCGCCGGGTACGTACTCGATGGAGGAGCTGCTCGATGGTCCAGCGCGCGGCGCGGAGCAGATGGAGCAGGAATTGCGCGAGCTGCTGGCCACGATCCAGGAGCCGCATCTGAGGGTGTTGCTGGAGCGCGTCTTCGGTGCGGGCAGCGAACTATGGGAGGGCTACCGTGTGGCGCCCGCCGCCAAGTACTACCACCAGGCCTATCGCCACGGACTGCTCGAGCACTGCCTTGGCGTGGCGCAGGCTGTGAGCGCGATCAGCGCGACCTTCCCCGGGATCGACCGTGACGTGGCGGTGACCGGAGCGCTGCTGCACGACATCGGCAAACTCGAGGCCTACACCGAGGACCCTCGCAACATCGACTTCACCGATCTCGGCCGCCTGCACGGGGAGATCGCGCTGGGCTACTACCGCGTGCGCCGTACGATCGAGGACATCGCGGGCTTTCCGCAGGAGCTTGGGTGGGCGGTGGGACACATCATCCTCTCCCACCATGGCTCGCTCGAGCACGGCAGCCCCGTCGTGCCCTGCACGCGCGAGGCGACACTCGTACACATGATCGACAACCTGGGCGGACGCCTGGGCAGCTTCGATCGTCTTGAGAAGGAGCTGGCGGCGGGCGAGCGCTGGTCGAGCTTCGATCGCGCGATCGGCTCGGTGGCGCACTTCGTCGCGCGCGAGGAGTCGCCGGCGGCGGTGCGCGAGGCGGCCTGAAACTCCGCAAATTGCGGGGGGGAGATTGGGGCGAGCTGGTCTTTAGAGCATCGTCTCCCTGGGGCGTTCTATCTTTGGGGACGAATGGCGAAGGACACCGAGAAACTGATCCGCCAGCTGTCGCTGATCTCCTACCTGATGGCCGAGCGCCGGCCGGTCACGGCGCTGGAGATACGGCGCGACGTGGAGGGCTACAGCGCGATGAACGAAGACGCCTTCGCACGGCGCTTCTATGCCGACCGCGCGGAGCTGGAGTCGCTGCGTATCCAGCTCACCGTCGAGCGCCCTGCTGACGCGGCGGCCGAGCAGGAGAACTATTCGTTGCGCTCGGAGAACTTCCACCTGCCCTCAGTCGAGTTCTCAGACCAGGAGCTGGCGGCGTTGCAGACAGCCCTGCATCTGCTCGACGGCGAGTTCGCCTACGCCGAGCCGCTGCGGCTGGCTCTGCAGCAGATCACCTGGGGACGCCCCAGTCCCCTGCGAGCGCCTGAGCAGCGCTCGGTGGCGCTGGGCATAACGGCCTCGGCGGGAGGCCACGACCTGTCGACGCGCCTGGCCAAGATCGAGACGGCGATCTTCCGCCAGAAGACGATCACCTTCGATTACTACACGATGGAGCGCGACGAGGTGGGGGCGCGCCGCGTGGATCCCTACCACCTGCTCTTCCAGGGCGGTCAGTTCTACCTGCTGGGGCTTGCGCACGAGCGCAAGGCGATCCGTGTCTTCCGGCTGTCGCGCATTCGCGGCAAGGTCTCCTACGCGACCAAGGCCGAGCACGACTTCAAGCGCCCCTCGGAGACCGAGTTCGATCCGCGCGCGTATGCCAACCGAGCGGAGTGGCAGCTCGGCGACCGACCGAAGGACGGCGAGCAGCGGATGGTCGGGAGGAATGGCGATGAGGGGGCGGCGGGGAAGAATGGCGAGCAGGGAGTGGCCGGGAAGAGCGGCGATGAGGGGATGGTCGGGAAGAGCGGCGAGCAGGAAGGCGAGCAGGAAGTGGCCGAGATCGTCCTGGCCGAGCGCATCGCCTGGCAGATAGAACGTCACTTCGGGCGTTACGGCGAGATCCGCCCGGCGCCCGGCGCTAACGATGGCGACCGGCTCTTCCTCACCTCCTACGGAAGTCCTCGCGGGATCGTCTCGTGGGTCTTGGGGCTGGGCGAGCACGCCCGCCTGCAGGGCCCCGACGAGCTGGTGGAGGAGTTGGAGCGCCGTGTGGAGCTGCTGGAGCGACACCACTCCGAGGGGCCTCCCGATGGGGATGAGAATCCAGTCGACCACGCCGCGGAGGGCACCGCCGAGTTGGAGGTGCGTCGGTCCCGCCGAGCCAGCCGTCGGCGGGATTCCGAGGAGGACGAGGAGCCTCGCGGCGGGGAGGCCGCGATCCGGCCCGAGCGCTTCGCGCGGCTGGTGACGCTGGCCAGCATCCTGATCGAGGCCGGCCGCGCCAGCCGGCGCCTGCCCGTGGCCGAGATCCGTGAGCGCCTGCAGCTCAGCGAGGAGGAGCTGCGCGAGGACATCGACGTGCTCAACGTCGTCAACTTCGGCGGCGGCTCCTACGTGCTGTATGCAGAAATCCTCGAGGACGAGGGGGTGATCGAGGTCGACCCCGAGCCCTACAGCGACAACTTCGACCGTCCTGCGCGCCTGCTGCCCGTGGAGGGCAAGGCGTTGGTGGCGGCGATCGACCTGATCGGAGAGCACATCCCCGAGGGCTCGCTGACATCCGCGCGCGAGAAGATCGTCCAAGCTCTCGGCGAGGACCCGATGGAGCAGGGCCTGCAGGTGGCGCACGCCACCGCCAACGACTCCGAGGTGGCGCGGCTTATCTCTCGGGCGATCGTGGAGCGCCGCCTGATCGAGTTGGACTACTACAAGGAGAATGAGGACGAGTTCTCATTGCGCCGCGTCGAGCCCTACGCATTGACCAACGGCCGCGAGGGCTGGTACGTGGCCTCCTTCGATCCCGAGCGTGGCGCGATGCGCCACTTCCGCCTCGACCGCATCAAGCGCGCGGAGGTTACAGACGAGAGCTTCGAGCCACGCCCCGAGGTGGACCCGGCAGCCGAAGTCGACGGCTGGCTGCGCACCGGCGAGGTGCAGGCCTCGCGCACGGCACGCGTGTGGATATCCCCCGAGCGAGCGCGCTGGGCGCGCGAGCAGCGCCGGGTGGTGCAGGAGCGAGCCGACGGTTCGATCGTCGTCGAGCTGAGCTTCGCCGGCCTGGACTGGCTCGTGCGCGAGGTCCTGAAGGAGGCCGGCGACGCCGCCGTGCTGGAGCCCGAGGACGCTCGCGAAGCGGTACTGGCCGCGGTGACCAGACTGCGCGGGGCGCCGGCTGGCGTATGAGGCATTAAAATGTTGAGGCCCAGCACCAGGGGTGGGTGCCGGGCCTCGCTGAGCGCCGCCGGAGAGGTTGGGCAACGCTCAAGTTTGCAGATGTGGGCTGGCTACTCTTCTTCACCACCTCGCCGGATGAACCCCCTTTTGGCAAGTCCAACATAGTCGCGTGTAACTTCATGCATGACACGCGTTTCTAACTTTTCGCGAGATTCCTTATTTGGGTGTCTCTCGCAGGAGCGTCGGCGGTTCCCGTGGGAGCGCATGCACTGCGCGTGGGCGCCTCCCGCGGGAGCGTGGGTGCCTCTCGCGGAAGCGCGTGCACTGCGATAACACGCGGTCGCTGCTGGCCCGCTAGGCTCTCTCGCGCCATGCAGGCGCTCAAGGGACTGATCCTGTCAGGGGGCAAGGGCACGCGCCTGCGCCCGATCACGCATACGAGCGCCAAGCAGCTCGTGCCGGTTGCCAACAAGCCCGTGCTCTTCTACGGCATCGAGGCGATGGCCGAGGCAGGGATCGAGGAGGTCGGGATCATCATCGCGCCCGAGACCGGGCCCGAGATCGAAGCTGCCGCCGGCGATGGCTCGCGCTTTGGTGTGCGACTCACCTACATCGTTCAAGACAACCCGCTGGGGCTCGCTCATGCGGTGCTCACCGCCGAGGGCTTCCTGGGTGAGCATCCCTTTGTCATGTACCTGGGCGACAACCTGCTGCAGGGCGGTATCTCCGATCTCGTGGCGGCCTTCCGCGAGCACTCGCCCGATGCGCTGATCCTGCTCACGCCTGTGCCCGACCCCGAGAACTACGGCGTCGCCGAGCTTGCGCAGCCGGCAGCGCCCGGGGAGGTCGGGCGGGTGCTGCGGCTCGTCGAGAAGCCCGCCGAGCCCGCGACCGACCTTGCGCTCGTCGGGGTCTACATGTTCACGTCCAACATCCACGAGGCGGCGCGCGCGATCCAGCCATCCGCGCGGGGGGAGCTGGAGATCACCGATGCCATCCAGCACCTGGTCGACTCAGGCCTGCGCGTGGAGCCGCACATCGTGCGGGGGTGGTGGAAGGACACAGGACGCCTCGAGGACATGCTCGAGGCCAATCGTCTGATCCTCGACAACCTCGTCGGCTCCGTCGAGGGCGAGCTGATCGACTCGCAGGTTGACGGCCGCGTCACGATCGCGCCGGGGGCGCGCCTGGAGCGGACCACCGTGCGTGGGCCCGCCGTCATCGGCGCCGGCGCGCGACTGCGCGACTGCTACATCGGTCCCTATACGGCCATCGGCGAAGACTGCACCGTCTCGGGAGCCGAGGTCGAGCACTCGATCCTGCTTGCCGGCTCTTCTGTGTGCGACCTCGACGGACGCATCGAGTCTTCTCTGCTCGGGCGCAATGTCACCGTGCGCCGGGGCGATCGCCAGCCGCGCGCCTACCGCTTCATGGTCGGCGACAACTCGGACATCTCGATCCTGTGAAGCTGCTCGTCGTTGGGGCTCAGGGGATGCTCGCCCACGATGTGCTGCGCGTCGCCGAGCAGGGCGGGCACGAGCTGGTTGGGGTGGATCTGCCTGAGCTTGACATCACCGACTCTCAGGCGGTGCTCGCTTACGTTGGCGAGCAGCGCGCCGACGCCATTCTCAACTGCGCCGCCTGGACCGATGTCGACGGCGCCGAGACACAACGTGCGCAGGCCCAGGCGGTCAACGGCGCGGGCGCCGGCAACCTTGCGCGGGCGGCAGCCGCGCAGGAGGCGCCCCTCCTGCATGTGTCCACCGACTACGTATTCGACGGTCACGCTCCGCTCGACGCCGCGGGGCAAAGGCGTCCCTACGTGGAGTCCGACCCCACGGGGCCCAACTCGGTGTACGGGCAGAGCAAGCTCGCCGGGGAGCTTGAGGTGCTGGCTGCCTCCCCGCGCCACACGGTCGTTCGCAGCGCGTGGCTCTTCGGCGTGAAGGGGCGAAACTTCGTCGAGACGATGCTGCACCTCGCCGACGAGCGCGAGGCGGTGCAGGTGGTCGACGACCAGATTGGCTGCCCTACCTGGACAGGACATCTCGCGCCGGCGCTCGTGGGGCTCCTGGAGCGCGAGGTCCGCGGGCTCGTGCATCTCGCGGGCGCGGGCGCCGTCTCCTGGAACGGCTTCGCACAGGAGATCTTCCGCCAGGCCGAGCGCTCCTGCCGCGTGGAGAGTGCCACGAGCGCGCAGATGGCGCGCCCCGCACCGCGGCCCGCCTGGTCGGTGCTCGCCTCCGAACGCGCCGACGTGTTGCCCATGCCCGACTGGCGCGACGGCCTCGCCGGCTACCTTGCCGCGCGTTCCGGCGTGACGCGTGCGTGACTCGGCTGGGATGATATGCCGATGAAGCGACCTAGTGATGAGCGTGCAGCAGGGATGCTGTGCCTATGAAGCTCCTCGTCTGCGGCGGCGCAGGCTTCATCGGCTCCAACTTCGTGCGCCTGCGCCTGCGCGAGCACGACGACGAGGTGACGGTGCTCGACAAGCTCACCTACGCCGGGCGTGAGGAGAACTTCCACGACTTCGCCTCCGACTCCCGTTTTCGCTTTCTGCGCGGCGCCATCGAGGATCCCGGGGCCGTCGCCGCGGCGATTGACGGCGCCTCCCCCGACGCGATCGTCAACTTCGCCGCGGAGACCCACGTCGATCGCTCGATCGCCGAGCCCGACGCCTTCGTGACCACGCACGCCCTCGGCACCTACGTCCTTTTGGAGGCCGCGCGCGAGCGTGGCTTGCGCTATCTGCAGGTCTCCACCGACGAGGTCTATGGCTCGATCGACCACGGCACCTTCACCGAGGACTCTCCGCTGCGGCCCTCCTCGCCTTACTCCGCCACCAAGACCGGCGCCGACCTGCTCGTGCTCAGCTACTTCCACACCTATGGCCTGCCCGCCGTCATCTGCCGTGGCTCGAACAACTACGGGTCCTATCAGTATCCCGAGAAGCTGATCCCGCTGATGATCCTCAACGCTCTGCACGCCGATCGGCTGCCCGTCTACGGCGACGGCCAGCAGGTGCGCAACTGGATTCACGTGCTCGACTTCGCGCGCGCCATCGCTCACGTCCTTGAGCATGGCCTTCCTGGTGAGGTCTACAACGCCGGCGGTCCGGACGAGTGCGCCAACATCGACGTGGTCACGCGTATCCTCGAGTTCACCGGAGCCGATCGAGGATTGATCGAGCACGTCACCGACCGTCCGGGCCACGACCGCCGCTACTCACTCTCCTCCGAGAAGGTCCGCGCGCTTGGGTGGCTGCCGCAGGTGCGCTTTGCCGACGGGCTGGAGGAGACGGTCTCCTGGTATCGCGACAATGCCTGGTGGTGGGAGCCGATCCGCTCCGGCGATTACCGCGACTACTACCAGCGGCAGTATGGCGGGCTTGGATTGAGCGGCGGGTCCTGAGGCCTGAGGGGTCCGAGACGCGGCCGAGGCGCGGCAGGTCCCGAGGCCCGAACGGTCCCGAGCCCGGCGGGTCCCTGAGGCCCGGAGCTACACCATCACGTTCGGAACGTCCCCAGGCACGACACCTAAACCAACCCAGAGATCTTCCAGGCGCTACCTTCCTTTACGAGCCCGAGCGTGCTCTCACGGCTCTTGCCCGACCAGGTGCTCTTGACTATCGCACTCGCCTTGGCGCCATTGACCTGGATTGATTCGATCTTCAGTTCCAGGATGTCGATCTGGGCCAGCTGGCTCTTCAGCGCAGCTTCACAGTCGCTCCCCGCCGCGCGCAGCTTTGCCTGCACTGTGGCCGCCAGGTCGTTGTGGCATACCTTCTTCTGGTCTGCCGCCGTCGCGTCGGTCTGGAAGTCCGAGATTCGCTGTGCCACTGCCTTCTTTTCGCCCGTGAAGCTGCCCGTCGACACCGCGGCCGCCCCACACGCCGTCAGGCCGGTCATCGCCAGTGCCGCCGCGGCGAGTGCCAACAGTCGGCGGCGGCAGCGTGTTCGGAGGATGGCCGAGGGCGTGGCTCCATTGGTGGCCGAGGGCGTGGCTCCATGGGTGGCCGAGGGAGAGGGTCGGTGGGAGGCCGAGGAAGGGGGCCCGTGTGAGGCTGAGGGAGTGAGGCTCATAGTGGTCCTAGAGGGTACGGGACCCGCGTGAGCAACGCCGTCACCGAGTCCTCTGCCGACGATCTCGCCGCGCTCGCCGACGAGATCGTGCGCTGCCGGCGCTGCCCGCGCCTGGTTGCCTGGCGCGAGCGCGTCGCGCGCGAGAAGCGCGCTGCCTTTGCCGATGAGGAGTACGCCGCTCATCCTCTTCCCGGCTTCGGCGATCCGGCGGCGCGCGTGCTGTTACTCGGGCTCGCGCCGGCCGCTCACGGTGGCAATCGCACCGGGCGCATCTTCACCGGCGATCGCTCTGGCGACTTCCTGTTCGCCTCACTCTTTCGCACCGGCTTTGCCAACCAGGCCGCCTCGACAGGGCTGGACGATGGGCTGCGCCTGCGCGACGCCTGGGTTACCGCGGCCGTGCGCTGCGCGCCTCCCGCCAACCGTCCCAGCACGCAGGAGCGCGACGCCTGCCTGCCCTGGAGCCTGCGCGAGTTGGAGCATCTTCTGAGTGTGCGCGTAGTCGTCTGTCTCGGCGCCTTCGCCTGGGACGCCGCGCTGCGCCTACTCTCCGCTCGCGGCGACGCCATACCGCGCCCGCGTCCGCGCTTCGGGCACGGCGCGGAGTACGCCCACGGGGGAGAGCATGGCCAGGAGGCGGAGCATGGCCGGGCGGCGGCGGACGTCCAGGGGGCGGAGCACGGGCAAGGGGCGGAGCATGGTGTGTCGGAGCATGGGCAGGGGGCGGAGCATGCCGCTGGCGCGGAACACGCCGCTGGGCATCTTGTGCTGCTCGGCTGCTTTCATCCGAGCCAGCAGAACACCTTTACGGGCAAGCTCACGGCGCCGATGATCGACGCCGTGCTCTTGCGGGCGCGAGAACTTGCCTACTGCTCGTCGTCGCGGCGGTAGCCGAGCCGCGCCGAGATGCGGTCAGCTGTGGAGACGAGGTGCGGGCCGAGCTGGCCTACCAGCTCCTCCAGTGAGATCATCGAGCTGTGCGCGGCCATGTTCACCGCGGCCACGACCTCGTTGTCCTCGTTGCGCACCGGCGCCGAGATTGAGTGCAGGCCGGCAGCCAGCTCTTCGTCGTTGACAGCCAGGCCCTCCTCGCGCACGTGCTCCAGCTCGCTGCGCAGCGCCTTCTTGCTCGTGATGCTGTTTGGCGCGCGCTTGGCCAGCTTCATATCCCCGATCAGGTCCCTTTGCTCATCTTCGGGGAGATAGGCCAGCAGCAGCTTGCCCATCGACGTGCAGTAAGCCGGCAGACGCGAGCCCAGACGGAGGTCGAGGTCGATCTGGTTCTGGCCGCGGCGGAAGCTGCGGGCGCGGTCCACATACAGGATCTCAGAGCCATCGAGCACTGCCAGGTTGACTGTGTAGCTCGTGCGCTGACGCAGCTCCTCCAGATATGGGCGGGAGTGCTCGCGCAGGCCGGTGCTGTTCAACGCCGACATACCCAGGTCGGTTACGCGCAAGCCAAGACGGTACTTACGCGAGGCGCCCTGCTCCAGATAGCCCAACGCCACCAGCGTGATCACGTAGCGGTGCGTCGTGGAACGGCTCATGCCGAGCTCGTCGGCGATGTCTGCGATCCCGAGCACGGGGCGCTCCGGCGTGAAGCACGCCAGAATCGCCAGACCGCGCTCCAACGACTGCGAATATCGAGGTTCGCGCAGGCTTGGCACCTGGCGCGTCCACTCGTTTCCGTCGGCTCTCTCAGTATGTGAACTTGTTCTTGGCATTAGATTATGGCCCCTGTCCGTAGTGCCAGATGGTCAATCCCGCACGATAGAAACTTTCTCCGACGTACCGCTCTCCGACATTGTCCGAACTCCCATCCTACTTCGAAGAGCGGACATTCTCAATCATAAACACTCTACACGTGAAAAAGACTACCCTTTGCAGTCATTGCCAGCTGGCGCTCCTGCGGGTCCCAGGAGATTGTCACCGCCAGGTTCTCGTCGGGCTCCATGCGCCCTGGATGTGTGCCTCCGCAGGGAAAGCTCGCATGGCCGTCCGGGAGTGCGCACGACCACGTCCTGCGCTCCTCCAGGCGGCACTCGCCGGGGGTCAGGGAGATCTCCGGGCTTGACCGTAGCCAGCTTTTGGCAAGCCCCGCGACCTCCCGAGCCAGCGCCTCCGTATCGCTCAGGGCGTCCGTTGGGAAACCCGCCTTACGCAGGTGCTTGCCCACGCGGTAGACATCCAGCGAGCCATCCTCGCGGATCCTGCTTGAGACGATCGCCAGCTTGTCGAAATCCGGACTGCCCAGCGAGTCGCGCGCGGGCGGGTCCTTATCCGAGCGCCAGGCGCCCGCCAGCGCTGCATTGAGCGCCAAGCTCACCAGGTGGCAGCGGGAATGGCTGCACGACACTGCTTCACGGTAACGAGAGTCGACGCGCAGTGAGGCGTTGTCTCCCACTGCCATCTCCACTTCGGCTGGGATGCTATGCACGACGCAGGGGATGGCCGCGTCCGACAGAGAAGAATCTTTCGGCAGGGCGCCCACCCTCAACTCGCCCTCCAGCAGGAAGCCCTCGTGACACTGCATCGGCACCTGGCGGGGTGGGCGGGACTCGGTCAACTCCAGCGTGCAGCGGTCCTGCGGCTGGTCGGGCCAGCGCGCGCTCTCGGGGTGGCACGGAGTGCGCTCCACCGCGAACAGCAACTTCCCGTCTACCTGCGATACCGCCGTCACCGCCGAGTGCTCAGCGGTGTTGCCGGCAGGGTACGTAACGAGCAGTTCGGTCATCTGGGCACTTGCTTAATGTACCCACCATGGACCTTGAGATCCTTCGGATGGTGGCAGTGTCTCCGACTGTTTGACTTTTTTGCCTCTCCCCGCATATGGTCACGGCCGTGCCCGGAGAGACCGCCAACCCCAGGACCGCCGCCGACCGCCAGACTGCGATCGTTGCGCCGCCTCCGGCGGCGCTGCCCACGGTAGCGCCGCCCACCGTAGCGCCGCCAACCAACCGCGAAGCGCTCGTCATCGGCGAGCGGCGCGCCAAGGTCGAGCGCCTGCGCGCTCGCGGTCGCGAGCCTTATCCGCACGATTACCCGGATCGCACGATGAGCGCCGCGATCCATGCGGCGCACGACCCGCAGGTGCTTGGTGCCGGGGAGCACGCCGCGCTGCGCTATCGCATCGCCGGGCGCATTGTCGCCCGTCGCGGACACGGCAGGACGCTGTTTGTCGATGTGCGCGACGGCAGCGGCTGGATCCAGGTGGTGGCACGCCGCCGCCCCGCCGGTGACGCCGCGCCCGCCGGAGGTGTCGCATCGGCGGGGGACGCCGCGCCCATCGGAGGTGTCGCGCCCGCCGGAGGTGTCGCATCGGCGGGAGACGCCGTGCCCGCCGGAGACGCCGCGCCCGCCGGAGACGCCGAATCCCCTGCGGTCGAGGCTGAGCTGATGGAGCGCATGGGGGAGCTGGACACGGGCGACCTCGTGGGCATCGACGGTTACGTCTACGTCACGCCCAACGGGCAGCTCTCGCTTGCCGTCACCGACTTCACGATGCTCGCTAAGGCGCTGCGCCCGCCAGCTGCCAAGTACCACGGCCTGGAGGACATCGAGACGCGCTATCGCCGCCGCGAGTTGGACCTGATCGCCAACGAGGCCACGCGCGAGATGTTCGTTCTACGCGCCCGCACGATTGCTGCGCTGCGCGACTGGATGAACGAGCACGGTTTCATCGAAATAGAAACGCCCGTGCTGCAGACGCTCGCGGGCGGGGCCAACGCGCGGCCTTTTGTCACCCATCACAACGCGCTCGATCGCGACCTCTCCTTGACGATCTCGGGCGAATTCCATCTCAAGCGCTGCATCGTCGGTGGCCTAGAGCGCGTGTACATGCTCGACAAGTGCTTTCGCAACGAGGGCATCTCGCACAAGCACTCCCCGGAGTTCACGCTGCTGGAGTGGGAGATGAGCTATGCCGACTACCACGACATCTACACCTACATGGAGGCGCTGATCGCCGGCGTCGCGCGACGCGTGCTCGGCACGACCGTCATCGAGCAGCACGACGGGCTTGTACTCGACCTGACGCCGCCGTGGCCGCGGATATCGGTGCGCGACGCCATCCTCGCGCGGACCGGCCTGGACATCGACACGGCAGAGCGCGCGGCGCTGATCGAGCCGCTGGCCGTCCGCAAGGGCGGGTCGAGTGCTCGCGAGGGCGGGCCGGGCGCGCGCGACGATCGCGAGCGTGGGCGGCGGGCCGCGGCGAGCGATGGCTCGGGCGGGTCGAGTGGATCGGTCCCCGATCACATCACCTGGGGTCAGATCGTCGAGGCGCTTTACTCCAAGCTCGTCGAGCCGGAGATCGTGCAGCCAACGATCTTCTATGACTTCCCCGTCGAGTTCCATCCGGTCGTCAAGCGCCACCGTCGTCGCCCTGAGCTGATCGAGCACTTCGAGGTGGTTATGCGTGGGATCGAGGTCGGCAGCGGTTCGACAGAGCTGAACGACCCCGACGAGCAGCGCCAGCGCTTCATCGACCAGCGCAACCGCCGTCCGCTGGATGAGGGCGAGGAGCCCTACCCGGCCGACGAGGAGTTCGTGCGTGCGATGGAGCACGGGATGCCGCCGCTCGGCGGCGCCGGCATCGGCGTCGATCGCCTGCTGGCGATCTTCACGGGGCGCGAGACGCTGCGCGAGGTCATTCCCTTTCCGGCGCTGCGCGATCAGCGGTGAGCGCCGTAAGCGTTGCCACGCAGACAGGCGGTGGCGCCGCGCTGCGGGTCGGCGAGCTGCTTGCCCGCACTTGCTTCGCGCAGCGCGTGGAAGCGGCGCGCTGCGGTAGCTTTGCCACCTACGAGCCGTGGCCGCCGGTGGACGATTCGAGCCGTCGCGGGCTGGGCGATGACCTGTGGCGACTGGCGCACCTGGGCGTGCTTGAGCGCGAGCGCTTCGAGGACTCGCTGTGGGCCGACCTCGTTGCGCTGGAGCTGGCGGAGGAGCCTGCGAGCGCCGGACGCTTCGAGTTGACGGCCCATCGCTCGCTGATTGCTGCCCGCGATCGCCCGCGCGGCTCGGTGCGCGGAGGGGTGCACATCGGCGAGGACTCGCTGCGCTTCGCCGAGGCCATCCTGGGGGTCGCGCCGCGCGGCCTGGCGCTGGACGTTGGCTGCGGCTCGGGGATCTCCAGTTGCGCGCTGGGCCGCACCTGTGAGCAGGTGCACGCGATCGACGTGGTCGAGGCCTGTCTGGACGCGACTGCGCTCTCGATGGGTCTCAACGGGATGGGGCAGAAGTTGCAGGTCGCTCTGGCGCAGCTCGATGCATACGAACCGTCCGTGCGCTTCGATTGCGCCATCGGCAACCTCCCCGGCGTGCCGGTGCCACCCGGCCTCAGCTATCCGCCCGACGGTGCCGGAGGGCCGGACGGCTTGGAACTGATGCGCCTCTTCCTCGAGCGCTGCCAGAGCACGCTCCTGAGTGAGCGAGGCGTGGCGATCATGCGCTTTCAGAGTCTCGGCGACGCCCACGGGCCGCTGTTGCTGGCGGAGCTGCGCGAGCTGGCGGTGCGTGCGGGCTGGGACATATCGGTGATGACCGAGAGTCGCATCCC
This sequence comes from uncultured Solirubrobacterales bacterium, assembly GCA_963715515.1. Lineage (GTDB taxonomy): Bacteria > Actinomycetota > Thermoleophilia > Solirubrobacterales > Solirubrobacteraceae > Palsa-744. The sequence continues at coordinate 1,180,333 of OY970249.1, read as the reverse complement.
GGCGTCCGTGCGGGCTGCCCTGACGGCTCACCATGCGCTGCCCGTCAATCCGGGTATCGCGCCGCTTGAGATGCTTGCCCGCGCCGACCTGCATCTGGCCGATCTCGGCTACGGCGAGTACTACGCCTCCACGCTCGTCGCGCGCCCGGGCGTCGGGTCGCTCATGCACACCGACCTCTCCGGGCCCAGCTGCGTCGGGCGGACGCTGCGCTTGGAGCGCTCCGTAAATGCCGCCGACCTCGTGGGAAGAGCTGTGCCGGCCTACTACGGGCGCGCTCACGACCTGCCCGACAGCTTCTGGGAACTCGGCTCGCTCGACTTCATCCACGAGCCCGCGCTGCGCCTGGAGCAGATCCTCGAATGCCTGTCCTCGCCCACCACGGTGCCGGAGCTGGTCGAGCGAGTCTTCGCCGAGGAGGTCGCGCTCGACCCGATCCAGGCGCGCTTCCTACAGATCACGGTCGAGTTGTTGGCCGGCTGTCTGGTGGCGGCGGGTGTGGCTGCGGTTGCGTGACGTGAGGAGTCGTTGGGCGGTCCCGCGCTGGGCGACCGGGGACGAGAGGTCGGCCGTCGGGACGTGTGGGCCTCAGCCTCAGCTGTACTCAGCCGCGATGACCCGGCCGTTGCCCGGTCGTGCGTAGCGGGTGCGCACGAGGTCGCGGATGGCGAAGCTGCGGATGATGAAGCGGTCGGAGCCATCGAAGTTGGGCTTGAAGGGCGAGCGGCCGTGCACGGCGCGAACGTTGTCCAGCAGCAGTATCTGCCCCGGCCGCAGCGTGACCGAGCGGCGCTCGGCGCGGTAGACCTCGACGATCCGCGCGATCATCGCCTGCGCCTGCTCGTCGACGCCGCGCATCAGGTCCTGATCGAAGACGATCGTGGGGTCGTCCTCGGCGCCGCCGACGATCGCCAACGGCCCGCGCTCATCGCCTTCGATGAACTCGTGGCCGTCCTGCTTGAAGGAGCCATCGACGCCGGTCATCCACAGTGGCTGGCGCAGCAGTTTGCGCTCGAAGGGGTTCAGGTGCTCGAGCAGGGCGTGCGCCGGCAGCACATAAGTCTGGGCGTCCGGATGGCCGCGCAGGCAGGCCAGGCAGAGCACGTCGGGGCGCAGCTTGGAGAAAGCCTGCTCGGTGTGCAGCTCAAGCTCCACGCGCGAACCCAGGCTGGTCTGACTCTGCGCGAGCGCGCGGTTGGGCACCATGTCCTGGTAGAGGCGGCCGTGGCCCTCGGCCTCGTAGGCAACCATCTCGCCGCACGCATGGTTGACGATCGCCTGCACGCGCGCCAGCAGCGTGCTCTCGCCAAGATGGCTGCGGTTGTCTGGCGGGGTCGGCGGCGGCTGCTCGACGGCCAGGCCGTCGAGCAGCATCGTGCCCGTCTCGCTGCCGCGGCCCGCGAAGTCTGTCAGCAGCTCCTCCAGGCGATCCGGCAGCCGCCGCGCTGCGCGGTGCGCCTGGCGGCAGAACAGCTCCGGGGAATCGGTCGGGGAGACCGTCAGCAGCTCGCCGGCGAGTTCGATCAGACGCTCGCGCTCCGAGGACTCGAGCCGGACGACATCGGGCGCGCGCTGTGTGGCGGGGGTGGCGGTGGGAGCGGTGGGGGCGGTGAGAGTGGAGTCCGTGGATGCCATGTCGCTCAATGTTTGGAGATCGGCGGCAGGTAATCAACGCGGCCCGGGCCGTTCCCCGTGCGCGCGCGGTAGCCTCGCTTGTGGATGTCTCCGACCGGCAATACAGAGGGATCCGGCTCGCCGGCCTCCGGCCGGCTGCGCCATTCGTCTGGGGATGCAGAGGGGCCCGGCTCGCCGGCCTCCGGCCGGCTGCGCCACCCTCTGTGCCACTTCAGCCCGCCTGTGCGGGCTTGGTTTGAAGGAGCTTTTGCGGCGCCGACGGCGGCGCAGGAGCAGGCCTGGCCCGCGATTGCCAGCGGCGAGCATGTGCTGATATCGGCGCCCACGGGCTCCGGCAAGACGCTCGCCGCCTTCCTTTGGGCGCTCGACCGGCTCACCTGCGAGGCGACCGCTGAGGGGGGTCGGGGCGCGGGTGTGGGTGGGGGCGACCCGATGCGTCGCACGCGGCTGGTCTACATCTCGCCGCTCAAGGCCCTCTCTTATGACATCGAGCGCAACCTGCGTGCGCCTCTGCGGGGCATCGGGTCTGACCTTCGCGTGGGACTGCGCACCGGCGATACGCCGCAGCGCGAGCGTCAGCAGATGCTGCGCCAGCCGCCCGACATCCTGATCACTACGCCCGAGTCGCTTTATCTCATGCTCACCTCACGCGCACGGGAGATCCTGGGCGGCGTCGAGTGGGTCATCGTCGATGAGATCCACGCCGTCGCGCCGAGCAAGCGCGGCGCGCACCTCGCCCTGACGCTGGAGCGCCTGGAGGCGCTGGCCGAGGGGCCGGTCCAGCGCATCGGGCTCTCCGCCACGCAGAAGCCGCTGGAGGAGGTCGCGCGCTTCATGGTCGGGCCGCGGCGCAAGTGCCGGATCGTCGATACCGGCGTGCGCAAGCCGCTGGACCTCCAGATCCACGTGCCCGTGGAGTCGATGACTGAACTGGATCGCCCTGCCGGCGGCGCCGAGCTGGATGCGTTGGCCGGCGGCGAGTCCATCCGCGGGTCGATCTGGCCCGCGATCTACCCCGAGCTGCTGCGGCTGATCCGCGCGCACCGCTCGACGATCGTCTTCGTCAACAACCGCCGCAGCGCCGAGCGCCTGGCGCTGCGCCTGAACGAGCTTGCGGGCGAGGAAGAAAAAGAGGAGGAGGGGGGTGGTTCTCGCGTGGCCGGCGAGGGTGAGGTGAGGTGGCCGGCGAGCGCTGTCCGGACCCCGACGCGCGAGATCGCGCGCGCCCACCACGGCTCGCTGGCGCGCGAGGAGCGGCTGGTCGTCGAGGAGCTTCTGAAGGCCGGCGAGATTCCTTGCATCGTCGCCACCTCGAGCCTCGAGCTGGGAATCGACATGGGCGCCGTTGACCTCGTGCTGCAGGTCGAGTCCCCCAAGTCCGTCGCCGCCGGCTTGCAGCGCATCGGCCGCGCTGGGCACAACGTGGGCGACACCTCCAAGGGGCGCATCTTCCCGAAGTTTCGTGCCGACCTCCTGGAGTGCGCGGTCGTCGCGCGGCGCATGCGCGAGGGGCTGATCGAGTCCACCGTCGTGCCGCGTCTGCCGCTCGACGTGCTCGCGCAGCAGATCGTCGCGTCGGCCGCTGCCGAGGAGGAACTGGCCGTCGATCAGCTCTATGCGCGCGCCACCAGCACCTACACCTACGCCGAGCTGACGCGCGGGCAGTTGGAGAACCTGCTCGACATGCTCGACGGGCGCTATCCGTCCAGCGAGTTCGCCGAGCTGCGGCCGCGCATCGTCTGGGACCGCCTCGGCGGTGTCATCCGGCCGCGCAAGGGCGCACGCGCGCTCGCGGTCGCCAACGCCGGCACGATCCCCGACCGCGGCCTCTACCTCGTGACGCTCTCCGACGGGCGTCGCGTGGGGGAGCTGGATGAGGAGATGGTCTACGAGGCGCGGCCCGGGCAGGTCTTCCTGCTCGGCGCCTCCTCCTGGCGCATCGAGGAGATCGGCCACGACCGCGTCGTCGTCACGCCCGCGCCCGGTGTCCCCGGCGCGATCCCCTTCTGGAAGGGCGACGGTCTCGGCCGGCCCAGCGAGTTGGGCGCGGCGATCGGCGCCTTCGCGCGCTGGGCCGTCGATCAGCCGGCCGATGTGCTGGAGCGCGACTACGACCTCGACCGGCGCGCCGCCTGCAACCTGCTCGAGTTCCTGCGCGAGCAGCGCGACGCTACGGGCGTCATCCCCAGCGACCGCACGATCGTGCTCGAGCGCTTCCGTGACGAGATCGGCGACTGGCGCCTGTGCATCCTCTCGCCCTTCGGCGCGCGCCTGCACGCCGCCTGGGGGCTCGCGCTGACGGCGCGCTTGCGCACCGCGCTGGGGCTGGAGGCCGACGTGCTGTGGTCCGACGACGGGATCGTGCTGCGGCTTCCCGACGTCGAAGGGGGTTGGGATGGCTCGGCGGCGGATCGGGATGGCTCGGCGGCGGATCGGGATGGCTCGGCGGCGGATCGGGATGGCTCGGCGGCGGATCGCGAGGACGCGCCGTCGCTGCTCGAGTTGCTGCTGATCGAGCCCGACGAGCTTGAAGACCTCGTCGTCTCCGAGCTTTCCTCGACGGCGCTCTTCGGCGCGCGCTTCCGCGAGAACGCAGCGCGCGCGCTGCTCATTCCGCGCGCCTACCCAGGCCGGCGCACGCCGCTCTGGCAGCAGCGCCTGAAGTCCCAGACGCTGCTGGACGTCGCCCGGCGCTACCCCGACTTCCCGATCGTCCTCGAGACCTACCGCGAGTGCCTGCGCGACGTGCTCGACCTGCAGGGCCTGCGTGATCTGCTGCGTCGGCTCCATCGTCGCGAGCTGTCGCTTGTCGAGGTCACCACCGCCACCGCCTCGCCGCTTGCCTCCTCGCTGCTGTTCGACTACGTAGCCACCTATATGTACGAGGGCGACACGCCCAACGCCGAGCGCCGCGCCGCTGCGCTCTCGCTCGATCGCGAGTTGCTGCGCGAGCTTTTGGGCCAGGAGGAGCTGCGCGAGCTGATCGATCCCGCGGCGCTCTCCCAGGTGGAGGACGACCTTCAGCACCGCTCCGCGCGTTTCCTCGCCGCCACGCGCGACGAACTCCACGACATCCTCCGGCGTCTCGGCGATCTGACTGCCGGCGAGGCTCGCGAGCGGGTTCACGCCGGCGTCGACGCCGCTGCGCTGCTCGCCGAACTCGAGCGCGAACGGCGCGTCGTGCCTCTGCGGCTCGGCGGCGAGACGCGCTTCATCGACGCGGCCGACGCTGGCCTCTACCGCGACGCGCTCGGCGCCGTCCCGCCCGGTGGGCTGCCCGAGGCGTTTCTGGCCGACGTCCCCGCTGCGCTGGTGGCGCTTATGCGTCGCTATGCCCATACGCACGGGCCCTTCCCCACGGCGCAGCCGCGCCTGCGCTACGGTCTCGATCCGGCGCCTGCGCTCGGCGAGTTGGAGCGGCAGGGAGAGATCGTGCGTGGCGAGCTGCGGCCCGGAGGAACCACGCGCGAGTGGTGCGACACCGACGTCCTGCGCCGCCTGCGCCGCGCCTCGCTGGCGGCGCTGCGCAAGGAGATCGAGCCCGCCGGCCGGAGCGCCTTCGCTGCCTTCCTACCGGCCTGGCAGGGTGCCGATCGGCATTCGCCGCGGGCGAGCCATGCCGGGACGGACGCAGCCGGGATCGACCGCCTGCGGGACGTGCTCGTGCCGTTGCAGGGTCTCGCGCTCACGCCCGAGACCTGGGAGCGCGACGTGCTGCCGCAGCGCCTCGGCGGCTACTCGCCGACGTGGCTCGATGCGCTTTGTTCGAGCGGCGAGCTGGTCTGGATCGGTGCCGGCGCGCTCGGGCGTACGGGCGGGCGCGTGGCGCTCTACTTCCGCGACGACGTCTCCCTGCTCGGACCACCCTCGCTCAAGGGCGAGTTACCGGCGAGTGCCGAGCACGACGCCCTACGCGCTCGTCTCGCCGCCGGCTCGTGCTTCTTCGCCGACCTCCTGCTCGATCTGCCGATTGCGCCCGATCTCCTCCTGCAGGCGCTGTGGGACCTCGTGTGGGCAGGTCTCCTCACCAACGACGCCTTCGCTCCGCTGCGCCTGCCGCGCCTCGCATTGGCGCGCTCACCTGCTGCCGATGCCCCTCCCGACGCCCCTCTGCGGGGTACCGATGCCTACGCGCAGCGCGCCTCCGCCGGCCCATCCGCATCAATGCCGGTAGGGCCGCTGCGCTCTCCCCGCCGTTTCGCCGCGCGCCGCGGCGCGCTTCGCGCCGGTGCCGGTCTTCGCTCCCATCCACCGGGGCGCTGGTCGCTCACTGCACCGCTGCTTCGCCGCGACGCCGAGGGCGAGCCCGGTGCGGATCCCTGTCGCCGTGCGCAAGCCGAGCTGCTGTTGGAGCGCTACGGCATCCTCACGCGCGAGCTGGTCCTCGCCGAGGGTCTTCCCGGTGGCTTCGCGGCGCTCTATCCCGAGCTCTCTCGTCTTGAGACGCTCGGGCTCGCCCGCCGCGGCTACTTCGTCGAGGGCCTTGGTGGCGTCCAGTTCGCACTGCCCGGCGCCGTCGAGCGGCTGCGCTCGCTGCGAGCGCCCGACGAGGCGGCCCCGTTGGTGCTCGCCGCAACCGACCCTGCGCAGCCCTACGGCGCCGCGCTGCCCTGGCCCGCGCGCCCTCGCGCCACGTCTCGTCCGCCCGCGCGCGCCTCGGGTGCGCAGGTCGTGCTCGTCGGTGCGCTGCCCGTGCTCTACCTCGAGCGCGGTGCTCGCGCGCTGCAGGTATTCGTCGATTCCAACGACCCCCGTCTGCTGCCGGCGCTGCGCGCGCTTGTCGATCACGCCCGCGCCGGGCGCCTGCCGCGCCTCGCGCTCGAGCGCGTCGATGGCGCGCCAGTGCTCGGCACCCATTGGGAGGCGCTTTTCGCCGACGCCGGCTTCCATGTAGGACCTCGGCGACTCACCCTCTCGGCCTGATCGCCGCTTGCCGCTTGGGCTGACTGACGCGACCCTGTCGGCCTGACTGCCGCCCGCCTCTTGGCCTGCCGCCGCCCACCTCTCGGCTAACGGCCGCCCGTCGCCCGCCGACCGTTGCTCAAGGGCCTCAGGCGGCTCCGCGCGGGCACTCGACGGGTGCTTGCAAGTTCGCGCCGCGGCGCACCGTTAAGTCCCTGCACATCCGGATCTTTCCGGTCTTTCGGCAACGAGAGCTAGAAACATTCGGAGGCATCCCGGCAACAAAAACTTGCGAAAGAGGAGGTTTTCTGCTTGTCTTCTCGAATTGTGGGGATGAGTGGAACAGGGAGAGAACTCCGGCCGATGTACCGGAGACTACCGCATGGTCCACATGGTTTGGACCGCGAAGCGGTAGCTCGCCATCAGCGCACCCGCCTCTACGGCGCGATGATCGAGGCCGTTCACAAGTGGGGTTACACAGCCACCACCGTCGCCCACGTCATCGCTCTCGCCGGCGTCTCGCGGCGCGCCTTCTACGAACAGTTCGCCAACAAGGAAGAGTGCTTTCTGGCGACCTACGACATCTCGGTCGCTCGCTCCAAGAAGCGCGTCCTCGATGCCTGGCTGACCGACCGCGGCTGGGCCAATCGCCTGCACCGCTCCTGCCAGGCCTTCGTCGAGGATGCCCACCGCAACGCCAAGTCCACGCGCCTCGTCCTGATCGAGGGCCTTGGAATCGGGCCCCGTGCGCGTGAACGGCTGCTGCTCGCCTCGGGCGCCTACGAACGCGTCATCACCACTGCCTTCTCCGTTGCCCCCGACGGCGTAAAGCTGCCGCCGCTTGCCCCGCGCGCGATCGTCGGCGGCGGACGCTTCGTCACATCCGCGCGCCTGCGCCACGGCATGGAGTCCGAGTTGCCCGGGCTCACGGACGAACTGCTCGATTGGGTATCCGCCTATCGGTCCCCCATCGCCGGGCGCCTCGCCGTCACGCCGCTGCTCAACCCGCCGCACGTGCCTGCCTCGCCCGCGCGCTTCCTCTCCGGAGACGATCGTCGCTCACGCGTGCTCGGCGCCGTCGTGCACCTCACGCTCGACGAGGGGTTTGCCGAACTGTCCGACCCACAGATCGCGCAGTTTGCGGGGATGTCCACGGAATCCTTCCACAAGCAGTTCCCCGACAAGGATCAGTGCTTCCTGACGGTCCTCGATGAATTCGCCTCCGAAACTATCGAAACCATGCTCGCCGCCGCCGAGTCCGCGAAAACCTGGGCCGAGGGCGTCTATCTGGGAGTCGAGGCTGCCGTCAACTACTTCGTCGCGCACCCTGGCCTCATGCGCATGGCCTTCATCGACATCTTCGACGTCGGCCCGCCGATGGTCGACCGTTTGAATCTCGCGCTCGACCGCTTCGTCAAGCTGCTCGAGCAGGGCGCCCCCGAACCGCGCCGCGCGCCCGCCCTCTCCGCCGAGGCCGTCACAGGCGCCCTGTGGACCGTTTTGAGCGGCTACGCCGTGCGCAACCGCCTGCGCTATCTGCCCTGCCTGATCGACCACCTCGCCTTCCTCGTGCTCGCGCCCTACCTCGGGCCCAAGCCGGCGATCGAGGCCATCGAGCGGGCCAAGGGCCTGCCGGCGCGTCCCTGACGGCCGTAGGAGCGCCTATCGTAAGGCCATGCCAGAGGCACCGCCATGGCCAACGTGACCTCTTCGCCGCTCGCCGGCCGTGCCGCTGGCATCCCGCGGCGCGTCGGCCATAAGGGCGCCGCCCACATCGCCCCCGGCAACACGCTCGCCTCCTTCGCCGCCGCCGTCTCCACTGGGGTCGACATGATCGAGTTCGACATCCTCTCCGAGCACGTTGACGGCACCGGGCGGCTGCTCCTCGCGCACGACTACGAGGCGTTGCACTCCTGCGAGCCGCTGACATTGGAGGAAGGCCTGGAGCACCTTGCCGGCGCCGCCTACGACGGCATCGAACTCGACGTTGACGTCAAGCTGCCAGGCTACGGACGACGCGTCATCGACGCCCTGCGCGCCTTCGGCCTCGTCGAGCGCTCCCTCGTGAGCGCCACCTATCCAGCCGAGCTTGACCTCATGCGCTCCATCGAGCCCTCTCTGCGCGTCGGCTGGTCTGTGCCGCGCGCGCGCCGGGATTACACCGAGAGCCGGCTCACGCTCCTGCCCGCGCTAGTCATGCTCGGCGCCTACCGTGCCTGGCTGCCTCGTCGCGCGCGCGCCGAGCTGCTTGCCGGACGCTTTGACGCGATCATGGCTCACTGGCGGCTCGTCACCCCCGCGCTCGTGCGCGCCGTGCGCGATGGCGGGGGCGAGCTGTATGTCTGGACCGTCGATGACGCCGCTCAGATGGCGCGCCTGACCGCGCTGGGGGTTGACGGGATCATCACCAACGACCCGCGCCTCTTCGCCTGAGCAGATGTTCTGCCGGTGGAGGTTAATTAGGCGGCCAGCTGCGTGGAGGCAGTCGTGGCGGCGGGGTCCGTAACTAGGCGGTCAGTTGTGTGGAGGTAGTCGCGGCCGGGGTTCGTAACTGCTAGGCCGCCAGCTGCGTGGAGGCAGTCGCGGCGGGGTTCGCCGTGGCCTCGCGGTAGGCCAGCGCCGAGGGGACTCCTCGCAGCCTTCCCTGCAGCGTCGCAAGCACCTCCGCCGCCGGTGTCTTCGCGGGCCATCCGTAGGTTGCCACCAGCCGCCTGCACGGCTCGGCTTTGCTCGGCTGCAGCACCGTCTCCGCCATCTCGCTCGCCAGCCTGCGCATGCCCTCCTCCAGGCGCTCCATCTCCCACTCCACGATGCCGTCCTCGCGCAGCTCCATGTAGTCGTTGGCCAGCAGATAGCTCAGCTCCAGGTACGCCGCGCCGGCGTCGCCATAGAGCCACGGGCCCCTACGCAGGTAGTGCAGCAGCTCTGCCAGGAACACATCCGCCACGTCCACCTTCGACAGGCCCGTCTGCTCCAGCCATGCCGGCGTCAGCGCCAGCAGCAGCCCATACACGTCCGATACGGCCTCCTGCATCATCATGAACGGCTCGTGGCCCAGATCGTGGTGCCAGCTCGGGTAATTCGTGCTCGGCAGCGTCGCCGTATGGCCGATGTCATGGCCGCGGAACCACGCCAGCAGGGCGGCCTCCACGGGCGCCTGCGGGTTGCGGCGGGGGCCAGCGAATACCGCGCGGCCCAGCGGCTCGCTGATCACCGTGAAGCGCTCGCGATAGGCGTTGCGGAACACGATCGTCTTCTTGCGCTGCCCGGCCTCGCCCTTGACGCCCTCGTCCTCAGGCAGGAAGTACGCGAAGTGCTTGGGATACGCATTGGCCTCGCCGCCGCACGCGACCATGTCCGTCACGCGCATCGGATAGGACTCGTCCAGCTTCAGCTCTCCCAGATCCAGCTGCTCGCGCAGCTGCTCGGTTGCCTCGGCCAGGTGCTCGTCTAGGTTCTCCACCAGCGTGTCATACCGTCCGCAGGCGGCCGCCGCGACCACCGTATGCAGCGGCTTCGGCGTCTTCAGTCGCCAGGTGCACTGCGGCCCGCACAACACCGTCAGCGGCGGCAGCTCATACATGGCGCCCTCGCACACCGCTGCCTCAGCGTGCGAAGCTCCCCGCAGGAACGCCTGCGCACGCATTTTCACGATCTCGGCCTCCCTGCCCTCCATCGCCGCTGCGATCTCCTCCAGCATCCTGCCGGTGCGTTCAGCCAAGCCGTCCACCGCCGCCGCGCTCAGCGGCGCACCCTCGCGCGTCTGCAGACTGCGCAGCGCATCGCCAACCGCCGCCAGCTCGCGCAGCTTCGGCTCCAGCGGGCGCAGCTCCTCGCTCAGCTCGCCCTGCAGCGGCACATACCGAACGCCGTGCTGTTCGTCCTCCGGCCAGAACAGCGGGCACGGCGCCTGCTGCGTCTCGGACATCGCCGCCGCGCCATTGAGTGAGTGGGTCTCTGTGTATTTCACGCCGTCGGGACCGTAGTCGGACTGGTCGAAGCCTTCAAGAAAGGGTCCGCCATCGTGTCCAACTAACGGGCCGCAGTGGCCGATTCGTGTGTCCGACTGTCCGATCCGCTGCTTTCGGTGTGCGATCGTCACCGCGCGCTCGCGATCGTCTGTTTCGCGCCGCGTTTGCCGGCGAGGGCGTACCCAGTGCGGCGCTATCCGATCGTGCACATCGCCGCGCTGAATCCCTTGGGATCGGCGCCCGCGAGGCTTTCGTGACCGGCCGTCGTCGGGCGCGTCGTCGCATACACCACGCGCGCGCCGTGCCGCCACTGGAAGCTCACGACGCCGCGCAGCGTGAAGGCGCCGGAAGTCGGCACGAGCTGGAAGTTGCGCCCTGCCTGGCTCGCCGCTCCGGCCGTGTGCACCGGCTGGAAGCCCGAGTCGGCGCCCTTGGCGACGTCCACCCACTTCTTGTTCGACGCTTCCTCGTACTGCACGCGGAAGCGCATGTAGATCGTGTCGCCCTTATGTCCGTCGCTCGGCATCGAGCCGCGGATGCCGAGTGTGTCGGGCTTGTCCTTGGGGTTGCACACATCGACGGTGGCCCACAGCGCGCGCGACCGGTAGAGCGCGCGTTCGGCGGCGCTCGGCGCCGGGGTCGACGCGCTCGGCGCATCTCCCGCTCCGCTCGGTGGATGATCCGTCCGGTTCGCGGCCGCTGGCGCGGCGAACGCCGAATATCCCGGCGCGACCATGCCCAGCGCGGCCAGGGGCGCGAGCAGCTTCGCGGAGATCATGGGGTGACGATAGCGCCGAGCGCCACCCGACGGGTGTGATATTTCCTTTTGGCGTGGCCTCGCCCAGCGCAACGGAGGTGGTCGAACTCTTGGGGCGCGTGCCCGTCTTCTCCACCCTCGAGCCCGACGACCTGGAGCGCATCGCCCAGCTCGCCGTGCCGCGCAGCTTCGGCCCCGGCCAGGCCGTCTTCCGCGAGGGCGACTCTTCAGACACCTGTTATGTCGTGCACTCCGGCCATGCCCGCGCCGTACGCCAGCACGGCGACGGTCGCATCATCACACTTGCCACCTTCGGCCCCGGTGACATCTTCGGCGAGCTGGCCATGTTCGAGGACGAGCGCCGCTCGGCCACCGTCGAGGCGCTCGAGGCGACCAGCGTCGTGGCCGTGCTCGGCCCCGACATGCGACGCCTGATGATCGAGCACCCCCAGATCTCCACGCGCCTGGTGATCGCCCTTGGCCGGCGCCTGCGCGAGACCAACGAGCGCCTCTCGCGCCAGTCCTTCCAGACCGTCCAGAGCCGCGTTGCCTCCGTGCTCGGCGAGCTGGTCTCCCAAGCCATCGCCGAGGGCTCCCCAGCCGAACAGGTCTCGGTTGTCGCCACTCAGGCCGACCTCGCCCAGCTCGCCGGCTCCTCGCGCGAGTCCGCCAGCCGCTTCCTGGCCGTGCTGGAGCGCGCCGGTGTGATCTCGCAGGGGCGCGGGCGCCTGGTCGTACACGATCCCGATGCTCTGCAGGCCTATGTCTTCTAAGCGACCGGCCCCCTATGTCGTCTAAGCGACCGGCCCGCTCCACGCGTGCGCGCGAGCAGTCCGCCGGCGGAGTCGTCGTGCGCGAAGGCCAGGTCGTCGTGATCGTCCCCACCCGCCGCGCCGCCGGCGGGGCGCAGGTGCTGGGCCTGCCCAAGGGTCACATCGACCCAGGCGAGACCGCCTCGCAAGCCGCGCTCCGCGAGGTGCGCGAGGAGACCGGCGTCGAGGCCGAGTTGGTGCAGGAGTTGGGCGAGGTGCGCTATTGGTACCGGCGGGATGGGCGTGCCGTGCCCAAGTCGGTCGTCTTCTTTCTCTTCCGCTACCTCTCCGGCGACACCGCAGACCACGACGACGAGGTGGAGGAGGCGCGCTGGATGAGCCTGCAAGAGGCCCACGACGCGCTCAGCTACGAGGGTGAGCGGGAGATGGTGCTGCGCGCGCAAGCCGCGCTTGGGGAACCGTAGGGCGGGGAGGCGCCCCGCCACGGCGCCGCCACGGCCGGGCGTCGCTCGCCCCGTAGGCGCCAGGACCGATAGCCTGCCGGATGTGCAGGTGCTCAACTTCTACTCCACGATCTTCGCCGACGAGCTGAAGCGGGGCCGCAAGACGGCCACCATCCGCGTCGGCGACAAGTCCGCCAAGTACCGCAAGAACCAGCTCGTGCTGGTCACCATCGGCTACCAGTACTCACCGCGCGAGCGCATCTTCGAGGCCGTCATCGATCAGGTCGAGGTCATGCGCCTTGCCGAGCTCTCTCCGCGCGACATCAAGCACGACAATCCCGAGTTCCGCCGTCACGAGGAGCTGATCCACTTCCTCGAGCAGATCTACGGTCGCGCGGTGTCGATGGACGACATAGTCACCGTCGTGCGCTTCTCGCAGATCGTCGACAAGCCCGTCGGCATGACCGAGGCCATGAAGGGCTTCGGCGGCGCACAGAACTGAAGCGGTTGGCACTCTCGTAAAGAAAGTGCCAGTTGCCCTTGACGGGGGCCTTTCTTTCTATATATTGATGAGCGTTGGCACTCGGTCCATGTGAGTGCCAAGTGGTGCTCGCATAGTCGCTGCGGACCGGCGAGCCGCCAGGCAATGCTCTCTTCAATGCAAGCGGAGGTTCTTTCAATATGAAGCTCAAGCCCCTAGGCGATCGCCTGATTGTTCAGGCGATCGAAGAGGAGGAGAAGACCGCCAGCGGTCTCGTCCTTCCCGACACAGCCAAGGAAAAGCCGCAGAAGGGCAAGGTGCTCGCCGTTGGCGAGGGCAAGCTCGACGAGGACGGTAAGCGCATCCCGCTCGATGTCAAGGAGGGCGACGAGGTCCTCTACAGCAAGTACGGCGGGACCGAGATCAAGATCGACGGGGAGGACCTGCTCGTGCTGCGCGAGTCCGATGTCCTTGCTCGCTTCGAGTCATAAGGAGACTGAGAGAAAATGGCTCACAAGGAACTCAAGTACAGCTCAGAGGCACGCAAGTCGTTGGAGGCCGGCGTCGACGCCGTCGCCAACGCTGTCAAGGTCACGCTCGGCCCGAAGGGCCGCTACGTGGTGCTCGACAAGAAGTTCGGCGCCCCCACGATCACCAACGACGGTGTGACGATCGCCCGTGAGATCGAGGTCGAGGACGTCTTCGAGAACCAGGGCGCACAGCTCGTGCGCGAGGTCGCCACAGCCACCAACGACGTCGCTGGCGATGGCACCACCACCGCCACGGTGCTCGCCCAGGCGATTGTGCGCCAGGGTCTGAAGAACGTCGCCGCCGGCGCCAACCCGCTGGCGCTCAAGCGCGGCATCGAGCGCGCCGTTGACCAGGTGGTCGCCAACATCGCCTCGCAGTCCAAGGAGGTCTCCGGCAAGGACCAGATCGCCCGCGTGGCGACCATCTCCGCCGGCGACGAAGAGATCGGCGACGTCATCGCCGACGCCATCGAGAAGGTCGGCAAGGACGGCGTCGTCAACGTCGAGGAGGGCCAGACCTTCGGCATGGACCTCGAGTTCACCGAGGGCATGCAGTTCGACAAGGGCTACATCTCGCCCTACATGGTCACCGACCAGGACCGCATGGAGGCCGTGCTCGAGGATCCCTACATCCTCATCGCCAATCAGAAGATCGGCTCCGTTCGCGATGTGCTGCCGGTGCTCGAGGGCGTCATCCAGAGCGGCAAGCCGCTGCTGATCATCGCCGAGGACGTCGAGGGTGAGTCGCTCGCGACGCTCGTCGTCAACAAGCTGCGGGGCACCTTCACTGGTGTTGCCGTCAAGGCACCGGGCTTCGGCGACCGCCGCAAGCGCATGCTCGAGGACATCGCGATCCTCACCAACGCCGAGGTGATCACCGAGGAGATGGGCCTCAAGCTGGAGAACACCCAGCTCTCCCAGCTCGGTCGTGCGCGTCGCGTGGTCGTGGCCAAGGACAACACGACGATCGTCGACGGCGCCGGTGATGCCAAGGCGATCAAGGGACGCATCAACCAGATCAAGGCCGAAGTCGAGAACACCGACTCCGACTTCGATCGCGAGAAGCTCCAGGAGCGCCTGGCCAAGCTCTCCGGCGGTGTCGCCGTCGTCAAGGTCGGCGCCGCTACCGAGACGGAGATGAAGGAGAAGAAGCACCGCGTCGAGGACGCCCTGCAGGCCACTCGTGCGGCGCTCGAGGAGGGCATCGTGCCCGGTGGCGGCGTCGCGCTGCTGCAGGCCTCTTCGGCCGTCTTGGTCGATGGCATCGAGGAGGACGACGAGAAGACGGGCGCGCGCATCGTCCTGCGAGCGCTGGAGGAGCCGCTGCGTCAGATCGCCGAGAACGCTGGCCTTGAGGGCAGCGTCGTGGTGAACGACGTGCGCAAGGCGAAGAAGGGCCAGGGACTCAACGCGGCCTCGAATGAGATCGTGGACCTGGTGGCTGCCGGCGTCATCGACCCGGCGATGGTCACGCGCTCTGCGCTGCAGAACGCCGCGTCGATCGCCAAGAACATCCTCACCACCGAGGCCATCGTCGCCGAGGTGCCTGAGAAGGAAGGCGCCGGTGGACCCGGTGGCGGTATGCCCGATATGAGCGGGATGATGTAAACAGCCGCGGATGCCGCGCCTAGCCGCGGCAACTGCGCTGGTCTGCACGAGGGCCCGGCATCTGCCGGGCCCTCGGTGCATACGCGCTAAGCGGAGCGGTCCCTCGGTGCCTCGCTAAAGCGGAGCGGCCCTCAGTGCATACGCGCTAAGCAGAAGGGCTCTCAGGGTCGCGTATAGCTGGCGGTGAGCAGCCCCGCCGATTTGGCCGTGTGCAGGCCCTCTTCGCGCAGTTTTTCCGCTTCGAAGCCGGGCTTGACGGGGATCCGCTTGGGCAGCGCGTAGAGGAGGAAGGAGTAGTGGAGGTTGGCGCCTTTTTCAGGGCAGACCGTCCAACGCGTCTTGCCGAAGTTGTTGCGGCCCACGATCGCTCCCGGCGGGAGCTGATTGCTGGAGAGCCTGCGCAGCGTCGGTTTCAGGCCGGCCACGGCCCAGTCGTCGAAATACTTGCCGTGGATCGGCAGGATGTTGTAAAAGAACAGGTCGATTTCGACGGTGCCGGCCGGGATCTGGCTCCAGCTCACTGGCAGCGTGGCGTCCCCTCCGTTGCAGGTGTAGTGCGCGGATATCGGATTCAGATTGACGGTGGTCGTCAGCGCGACGGTCAATGTCGGCATTTTTTCCCCAGCGCTCGAAGTGCTGCTGCTGGTGGTGGTTGTCGAGGTGGTCTGACTCGAGCTGGTCGAGGTCTGAGTCGCGCTCGCCAGCGAGGTCGTGGATGACTGCGACGTGGAGCCCGAGCCCGAACCGCCACAGCCGGCGAGCACGAGCGCCGTCACGAGTGCCAGCGCCGCTACGAGCGCGAGGGTCGTCTTCGATCGCAGTCCGCTGTGCATTGTGTTCCTCCGGGCCGATTTGGATATGAGGAAACGGACCCTTGCAGATAGGTGTCGCAAGGGCCAAGCGAATGAGCGAAATGTTTCTGACGACTAAGGGCCCGCGGTCCTCCTGCGCTGGTCCTCGGCGCACGGCGCTCACGGGACGCGGCGCAAGGACCTACGGCCCTCCGCGCTGGTCCTCAGCGCACGGCGCTCACGGGACGCGGGGCCTCGCCTACGTACTTCGCCGTCGGGCGGATCAGGCGCCCCTCGCGCTTCTGCTCGAGGATGTGCGCCGACCAGCCCGCCACGCGCGCACACGTGAACATCGGCGTGAATAGGTCAGCAGGCACTTCGGCGAGGTCGAGGATCACCGCCGACCAGAACTCCACGTTGGTCGCCAGCACGCGGTCGGGCTTGCGCGCGTGCAACTCGGCCAGAGCCGCCTTCTCCAGCGCCTCGGCGGCCTCAACACGGGGCGCGCCGAGTTCCCGGCAGGTGCGACGCAGCACGCGCGCGCGCGGGTCTTCGGCGCGGTACACGCGATGGCCGAAACCCATCAGGCGCTCGCCACGGTCAAGCGCCTGCTTGACCCACGCCTCGGCGTCACCAGTCTGTTCGACCTCATCGAGCATCTTCAACACGCGCGAGGGCGCTCCGCCGTGCAGCGGCCCGGACAGGGCGCCGACGGCGGACGACAGCGCGGCAGCGACGTCGGCGCCGGTCGAGGCCACGATGCGCGCCGTAAAGGTCGAGGCGTTCATGCCGTGCTCGGCCGCCGAGATCCAGTAGGCGTTCATCGCCTTGGCGTGGTCGGGGTTAGCCTCGCCGCGCCAGCGAATCAGGAAGCGTTCGGGGATCGACTGCCCCTTGTTCGACCTCCGACTGGGGCACCTGCGGCTGCCCCGCGCCGCGCGCCGACTGCGCCACGAAGGAGAGCGCCATCACCGATGCCCGCGCTAGGTGCTCGCGCGCCTGCTCGTCGGAGATGTCGATCACCTGATCGAAGCCCCACTCCGGGGCGAGCATCGCCAGCGCCGCCTGCACATCCACGCGATGGTCGCCGCTGCGCACCGTCAGCATGTGCGGTTCGGCCGGCGGCAGGCCCGGTTTGAAGCGGCCGTCCACCAGCAGGCCCCAGACCTGCTCGTAGGGGACCGCGCCCACCAGATCCTCGATGTCGACGCCGCGATAGCGCAGCGCCCCTCCAGCTCTGTCGGGCTCGGCGATCTCGGTGGCGAAGGCGACCACGCCTTCCAGGCCCGACTGGACCTCGGGTACTGTCTGAACCTCGCTCATGGCACTCGCTTTCTGACTGGGATAAGAGAGTGGCCCGGCTCGTCGGCCTTCGGCCGACTTCGCCACTCCTCTGGGCTCGCTGCTGACGGGGCGCTCGCCTTGTGGGCGGGGGAGGACATATTGTCCCAGGGAATCGGCCGCGCTGCTCCGCTCGGTGGAGTCAGCCGTTCGCAGCGCGCATATGCGTCCCCGCCGCCAAACACTCCGAGGAGGAGCAGCAGTGTCCAACAGCGATCTGATGTTCCGTCCGGCCACCGAGCTTGCAAGCATGGTGCGCGCCGGGGAGGTCTCCGCAAGCGAACTCGTGCAGAACTCGCTCGAACGCATCGAAGAGTTCAACCCGCAGCTCAACGCCTTTGTCGAGATCGACGGCGAGCGCGCGCTGGCCGCGGCCGCAAAGGTGCGAGCCGGCGACGAGCGACCCTTCGCGGGGGTGCCCATCGCGATCAAGAACAACAGGCCCGTGCAGGGCCTGCGACTCACCTACGGATGCTCGCTGATGTCCGACTTCGTGGCCGACTACGACCACAATGTCACGCGCCGTCTGAAGCAGGCTGGATTCATCGTGGTCGGCTCGACGACCCTCCCGGAGTACGGCATCCTGCCTGTAAGCGAGGCGCGTCTGTTTGGTCCCACGCGCAATCCATGGGACCTGGAACGCACTCCCGGCGGCTCCTCGGGCGGCGCCGCCGCGGCGGTCGCTTCAGGGATGGTGCCCGTCGCTCACGGCAACGACGGTGGCGGATCAATCAGGATTCCGGCCGCCTGTTGCGGCCTGGTCGGGCTCAAGCCCCAGCGGGGTCGTGTCTCGGCGGCCCCCGAACTGGGCGAGTCATTGCTGGGGATCGACGGGGTGCTGACGCGCACGGTCGCCGACACCGCAGCGATCCTCGACGTGCTTGAGGGCTACGAGCCGGGCGACGCCAGCTGGGCGCCGCCTCCCGCCGAGCCGTTCGCCGCCGCCGCCGCGCGTGCCGCCGGGCCGCTGCGGATCGCTGCCACCACGCTCTCACCCGTGGCCGATGCCGTCGTGGACCCTGTCTGCGCGCAGGCCGTCACCGACGCCGCCGAGCTGCTGCGCTCGCTCGGGCACACCGTCGAGGAGGTCGATCCACCGTGGCTCGTGGAGGGGGTCAGTGAGCTGTTCGGGGGAGTCTTCTCGACCCATATCGCCGTGTCGATCGCGTTCTCCGGTGTAGTCGGCGGCAAGGAGCCAAGCGCTGAGGACATGGAGCCGATGAGCTGGGCGATCTTCTCGATGACCAAGCACCTCAGCGCCGTTCAGGGAATGACCATGACCTTTCAGCTCGAGAGCTTCACACGCCAGCTCGTCGCCTTCCTGGAGCCCTACGACATGCTGCTCACCCCTGCGCTGGCCGAGCGTCCGCTGCCGCTCGGCACGCTCGACACGGCGGCGCCCGAGCCGATGTCCACCTTCACCCGCTCCGGGCTCTTCACGCCGTTTACGCCCGTCTTCAATGCCAGCGGGCAGCCCGGGATCTCGCTGCCTCTGTTCCACGGCGACGACGGCCTGCCGGTGGGCGTTCAGCTCGTGGGACGCCCGGCCGGCGAGGCCGCGCTGCTGGCGCTCGCCACGCAACTGGAAGTGGCGCTTCCCTGGGCCGACCGGCGTCCGCCGGTGTCCTGACGACCTCTAGGTTCTAGGAGAGGGCAAATGGGAGGCGGGACTCCAATAGACGTTCCTAGGAGAGGGCAAATGGGAGGTGGGACTCCAATAGACGTTCCTAGGAGAGGGCAAATGGGAGGTGGGACTCCAATAGGGCGTTCCTAGGAGGCGGCAATGGGAGGTGGGACTCCCAATAGGACGCGCATTGGCTCGGGGACGATCCCCAGCCGCTCGGCATCGGCGCTGCCGCGCGCGGAGATCATCGAGACCTCCATCAGCTCGGCCTCATCCCAGGTGGCGAACGCGCCCGTGCCCGCAGCGGTCTCCAGCAGGCGCAGGGCGCGCGAGACTACGGGGGTAGGTACGTGCACGAGTAGTCGGCGGCGGTTCAGCGAGCGCAGCACGACGCGCACGATGTCGGTGTAGCTCAGCGTCTCGGGACCGGCCAGCTCGATGCGCTCGTGCAGCCTGCCGGCACCGGGGGCGGGGCTGTCGGCGGCACGGGGGCTCTCACCGGCGCTGTCAGCGGTATTGGGGCTCTCACCGCCACCGCCACCGCCACCGCCACCGCCACCGGCGCTGTCGCCGGCACCGGGGCCGCCACCGGCACGGGGGCTCTCACCGGCACGGGCGCTGACGCCCCGGCGTCCACTGCCGTCATCGCCATCGCCGCGGCGAAGCGTGGCCATCACGCAGTCGGCCACATCCTCCGCCCAGATCGGCTGGTAGACGGCTCGGCCGCGGCCAGATATGGGCATCACCGGCAGCAGCGACAGCCGCTCCAGCAGGGTCAGCCAGGGATCGCCGGGTGCGTAGACGATCGAGGGGGCGACGACGGTGCTGTGCAAGTCAGCCTCGCGCACCGCCTGCTCGGCCAGCGCCTTGGCCCGGAAGAAGCGTGCGCGATGATGCGTCGAGGCGCCTAGGACCGAGAAGAACACGAAGCGCTCCACGCCGGCCCGCTGCGCCGCCTCGACCATGCGCCATGTGGCGATGCCGTTCAGCTCCTCGATGGACCCGCGCGGCTGATCGCGAATCGACGCCGCGAGGTGCACGACCGTGTGGACGCCGCGCAGAGCATTGCGGAACGACGGCGGGTCGGCGAGGTCACCCAAGGCGATCTGCACGCGCACGCGCTGGGCGCCCAGTCGCCGCGGATCGCGCACGAGACAGCGCACCGAGGCGCCATCCGCGAGGAGGCGGCGCAGCAGTGCCGAGCCCACAAGGCCCGTGGCGCCTGTTAGCAGGAGCATGGCTCCAACCTAACGAACTCTCCGGTTGCGGCGTGTGCGCCGCTAATATTCGGCTCTCCGTCTGCGTGCCTGTCCTGGAGGCACACGTGCGGATAGCGTTCGTCTCCACGTAAGATGTGCTGGTCGATCTTCGATCGGTGGGAGACGGGCTCCAGACAACAACCACGACTGCAGAAGGAAGCGAATGGCCTACGTGATTGCAGAGCCGTGCATCGGCACCAAGGACAACTCCTGTGTCGAGGTGTGCCCCGTCGACTGCATCCACCCGACCCCCGACGAGCCCGGGTACGACGCAGCTGAGATGCTCTACATCGACCCCGAGGAGTGCATCGACTGCGACGCCTGCGTCGAGGCCTGCCCCGTGGATGCCTGCTTCGCGGAGGACCAGCTCCCCGACGAGTGGCGCAAGTACGCGCCGATCAACGCGGAGTATTTCGCCAACAGCAAGTAGGGCGACGAGCAGGTAGGGCGACGCCTCGTCGGCAGTGAGGAGTCGCTACTCCAGGCCATCGGCTGCCTTGGGCCATCGGAGTCGCTGCCTTAGGCCATCGATATGACAGGACGCTGCAGGCCCGGCTGTCTCAAGCCATCGGCAGCGACATGCCCACCGGCTTGGGGCTTGCCGGCGGTGCCGGCGCAACGGGCGCGAGCGGCGTGTTCTGCGCCACCGGCAGCACCGGCAGCGCGAGCGGTGCCATTGCCACCAGGCCGCGCGCGGCATGGCGGATCGCCTGCGAGGCGGGGTCGTCGGGGTTCTCGAGCACCAGCGGCGTGCCGCCGTCGGCATGCTCGCGCAGGGGCATCGTCAGCGGGACTTTGCCCAGCAGCGGAACGTCCAGCTCGTCGGCCAGGTCCTGCCCGCCGCCTTCGCCGAAGATCGGATAGCGCTCGCCGTTGGGTGTGGCGAAGCCGGACATGTTCTCGATTACGCCGCAGATCTCCAGTGACACCTTGTGGGCCATCTCGGCGGAGCGCCTGGCGACCTTCTGAGCCGTCGGCTGCGGCGTGGTGACGATCACGAACTGAGCCTGCGGGAGCAGCTGGGCAAGCGTCATCGAGACATCGCCCGTGCCCGGGGGAAGGTCGATCAGCAGGTAGTCCAACACGCCCCAATCGACGTCCTGGAGGAACTGGGTGAGCGCCTTGTGCAGCATCGGCCCGCGCCACACCACGGCGGCGTCCTCCTCAAGGAAGAAGCCGATCGACATGACCTTCACGCCGTGAGCTTCCAGGGGGATGATCTTGCGCTCGGGGCTCACCGGCGGGCGCGTGGCGCCCAGGCCGAACATGCGCGGTATCGAGTAGCCCCAGACATCGGCGTCGAGGATCCCCACGCGCTTGCCCTCGGCGGTGAGTGCCCCGGCGAGGTTGGCTGTAAGTGTGGACTTGCCAACACCGCCCTTGCCCGAGCCGATGCACAGCACGCTGCCGACCTGCGCCAGTGCGCCGTCGGGCAGGCTCCCGCGACCGAGCTTCTGCTGCAGAGCCGCCTTCTGGGTATCGGTGAGAACATCGAAGTAGACGTTGACGTGCGTCACGCCATCCAGCGACGCAACGGCCTGCGCGACGGACGTCTGGAAGTGTCCGCGGATGGGGCAGCCGGCGGTCGTCAGCGAGACGGTCACGTCGACGACGCCGCTCGCGCCGATGTCGATCGAGCGCACCATGTCCAGCTCGACGATTGAGCGGCGCAGCTCTGGGTCGATGACGGCCTTCAGGGCGTCGAGGATTTCGTCTCGATTGGTCACGTCTCGTATTCTCGCAAATCGGGGGTCGTGTTCCGGTCTTAAAGGGTCAGCGGGGCGACTGGGGGCCGCCCCGCTGACTGAGGGAGGAGAGGGTGCTACTTCCACCGGCGGGATATGAGGCCGGCAGACTTTCCCGCCGGCCTCTCTCTCCAGGCTGGCGGGGGAAGCTTGCGGTGTGTGCGGCTCAGACCAGGTTCAGCACGCGCTCCTGCAGGCGGCTGGCCAGATCGCTGCCGTCACGCCGGCGCTGACGCAGTTCGCGCTCGACGCGTGTGCGCGTTTTGCGCACCTCACGCTCAAGCCGGTTGCGGGCGGTGATGCCGCGACGCTCGAACTTGCGCAACTGGGTCTGGGTCTTGGTTGGGCTGCCGTAGCTGGAGATCGCGTCGTTGACGCTTGAAACCACCTGGTCACGGACGATCAGGGCGGCTCCGAGGGGAATCAAAACGGCGCGCTCGGCGTAGCGAGTGTCGGTGTTGGAGTTGGCCGCTCTGGTCTTAGTGGCGGTGCGCGGTGCGCGAGCGGTCGAGGTCTTGGCGCGAGTGGTGGCGCGCTTGGCCGCGGCCGGCTTGGCGGCGCGGGGAGAAGTTGTGCTGGCGGTGGGCATATGGGGCGGATCTCCTTCTTCCTCGTTGACGAGGAGGTGGGTACGTTACACGAACACCTGTTTGTACCCGCTGCGTCGCAGATCGTTACAGCCGTAGCCTAACACGAAGTAAATGTCTTGTGAAATCTGGGTTTATAGCCTCGGGGCTTGTAACAAGAGGAACATGTGTTCGACCGTACGACCGTACGAGGAGGTGCGCGCTGGTCTGATGCCAAGCGGGCGTCCGTCGTTAACGAAAGGTGCGCGCCAGCCCGAAAGGTGCGCGCCAGCCCGAAAGGTGCGCGCCAGCCCGAAAGGTGCGCGCCAGCCCGACCGTCTAGGCAGCCGTGCGGTGCGCGCCAGCCCGACCGTCTACGCAGCCGTGCGCGCCAGCCACAGCTCAGGCGCGTCTAGCTCGGCAGTGGTGGGCAGCGCCTCGGGGCCGCGCCACGCCTTTGCCAGCGCCTCCGGCCCGCCCGCGGCGACGACGGCGTCGCAGAAGCGCCGGCCGTTCTCGTACTGACGCATCTTCAACTCAAGCCCAAGCAGACGCTCGAGGACCCGCCACGGCAGCCCCCGCGACCCCCGGCGGCGCGTCATCGCGGCGCGCAGGCGCGGCAGCGAGGGCAACAGCTCGGCGCCCACCTCGTCCATCACGTGCTCGGCGTGGCCCTCGATCAGCGACATCGTTGCCTGCATCCGCTCGACCAGCTGCCAGCGCTCCTCGCCGACGGTCAGGCGCAGCAGCTCGCCGTGTCGCAGACGCTCGACGAGATCGCGCGCGTCGCCGGGGCCGGGCAGCTTGAGGAGCTGGCCGAGCGAGACTTTGGTCTGCAGGCCCTCGATCAGCTCCCCCAGCAAGCCCGCCAGGTGCTCCCGCAGCCACGGTGCGCCCGAGAACTGTACGGCGTGGGTGACCTCGTGGATGGCGACCCACGACACCAACTCCTGCTCATCGACCTGCAGGCTGCGGCTGGCCTGCGCCAGGTTGGGCGCCACCAGCAGCAGGCGGGGCGCCACGGTGGGGTCGAGCAGCGCAAGGTCGTACTGGCCGAGCACCCGCTGGGAGAGAGCGCCGGTGAGGGCTCCCACCTGCGCGCCTAGCAGCAGGCCCGAGGCCGCGCGCACCGCTTCGGGTGCTCCCAGCGCCCAGCCCTGGCGGCGCTTGGCGGAGGCCTTGGAGGCGGAGCCATCGTCCAGACGCGCGGCCATCCGCTCCATCAACGGACGCATGGTGCTCAGATTTGCCGCGATCCACGAGGGGCGGTCGACGGTCTCGAGCGCCGGCAGCTCCGCTGGTCCCGCGAGGCCTGTGTAGGCGCTCACGCGCCGCGCGAAGTCGCTGGCGAGCGGCTGCACTGAGGCTGCCTGCACGCCGCCGTGGTCGGGGTCACCGGCCAGCATCTCGCCGATGCGCTGCGCCGTGCCCCAATCAATCACGTCCATCCCCAGAGCGTAGCCCGTAGGGGGTTGCGCACTCCACGTATCCTTGAGGAGTGTCCGTCTCGCTCGACCGACCCGTGCAGGCACGCTCCCGCCCGGGACGGCAGGCGGGTGTGGCGTTCTCCGAGCGCGACGAGGTGCGCGATGTGCTCGCGTGGATGCGTCTGCTGAGCTACCCAAACGACGCGGCGGCGGTCTCGCGCGCGCTGGTGCGCCCTCCGATCGAGCTGCGCCAGAGCGATCTCGTGCGCGTCATCCAGGTCGCGCGACGGCGCCGCCTGGACATGGTCGCGGCGCTCACGGCGGCCGTGGAGTCGCCGCAGATACCGCCGCAGGCGCGCGAGCGTATTCAACGCTTTCAGCAGCTGCACCGGGGTGCCCGAGCGGCGCTGGAGGCGGGGCGGCCTGACCTGTTTGTGCGCGTCGTCGTGGGCGCCGAGCGCGAGGAGCGCCCGGAGGCGGGGCGCATCGAGGACGATCGCGAGGGCGATGCCTCTGGCTCGATAGGAGGGCTGCAGGCGACGCTGCAGATGATGCGCGAGGAGGTGATGGGCGATGTCACGCGCATCGCACGCGGCCTCTCAGAGTTGCGACTGGACACCGACCTGGATGTCTCCCACGGGATGGCGCGCTACCTGGAGCTTCTGAAGTTGACGGCCTTGCTGGAGCGCCCCGCGGGGCAGAGCGTGGCCGAGGCGCTGCCCGAGATCAACGCGCGCCTGCTGGCCGCTGCGACATCGATGCAGCGGGAGATCTTCCAGACATCGCCGCTCGACGCAGCGATCCTCGCGGCCGGCCGGACGGATGACGAGAGCGGGGATGGGAGTCGAGGCGAGAGCCGAGAGGGGAGCCGGGGCGAGAATGAAGAGGAGGTCCGAGGCGCAAGCGCGGACGGCGATCGAGACGCATACGGGGACAGCGATGGCGAGCGGGACAGCGAGGATGGCTGGCAGGCGTGTCTGCGCGCGCTGGCCGTGCGCGAGGAGCCCTCGCTTGCCCCGTTTCTGCCGCGCATCGGCCATGGGCTGGTGTTGTCGGCCTCCGACGTTCAGACCTATCGAAGCTGCCCGCTCAGGTACAAGTACGCCCGCGTTCTGCGCGTTCCCACCGAGCAGACGCTTAGCCAGCGCTTCGGGATCTTTGTGCACCAGGTGCTCGAGCGCTATCACGCGGGCGGCGCGAGCACACTGGAGGAGCTGATGGAGCTGCAGCAGACGGCGTGGCGACGTGGCGGCTTCGGCGACTCCGCGCGCGAGCGCGAGCTGCGCGAGATGGCCCGCACGGCGCTCACGCGCTACCACGAGCGCCTGCGCGAGCAGGAGGCCGAGCCGGTGTGGTTCGAGCGCTCATTCTCCTTTGCGCTCGGTCCGCATCGGGTGCGCGGGCGCGTCGATCGCATCGACCGGCTCCCCGACGGCGGGTATGAGCTGATCGACTACAAGACCAGCCGCCCCAAGAGCGCCACGCAGTTGAGCGGCGACGTGCAACTGTCCCTCTACGCGCTCGCCGCCACGGAGGATTGGGGACTGCCGGAGGCGCCCAGGCAGGCCTACTACTACGTGCTGGATGACCAGAAGGTTCCGGTGCCGCAGCGCAGCGAGGGCGAGCGCGCGTGGATCGAGCAGACGGTCGTCGAGGTCGGCGAGGGCATTATGGCGTTGGAGTTCGAGCCCACGCCGTCGCCTACGGCCTGCGCGATGTGCGACTACCGCATCATGTGCCCGGTGGCCGAGCAGGCAGCCGGCCCCGCCATCGCCTAGGCCGCCAGCAGGTTGACGGGGGTGGCGTGCGGCGACAGGTCAAGATCCTGCGCGTAGGGGGGACGGTGACGTAGGAGACGCTGCACTTCGACCCGGCCTCCCGAGGTGGCGCGCGCCGACGATCGAGGGGGTGGCGCGGGTAGTGGGTCTACGGCCCCTTCGGGCCGTCGTGCCCGCGCTGGCGCAGGAAGCGCTGAAACTCGCGCGCCAAGAGATCGCCGGAAGGCAGATCCTCGGCCTGGAGTGGTGGCTCCTCGCTCTCGGCGTCGTGCTCCAGACGTTCCACAAAAGCCTGCACGTCGGGGTCGCTGGATACCGCCAGGCCGACCTGGCGCTCGTAGGTGGCCGAGGCCTGCTCCAGGTCGGAAACATCGACGGAGACCTCCACGATGCTTTCCAGCCTACGTACCAGCGCCAGCGCGGCCTTTGGGCTCGGGGCGGCGGCGACATAGTGGGGAATGCTGGCCCACAGACTCATCGCGGGTAGGCCCGCATCGCTGCACGCGCCGTGCAGCACGCCCACGATGCCGGTCGGCCCCTCGTACGTGCCGGGGCTGGAAGCGCCCATACGCTCCAGCAGCAGCGGGTCAGAGGCGAACCCGGTCATCGCAACCGGACGGCTGTGAGGGACGTCGGCGAGGAGCGCGCCGAGAGTGATCACCATCTGCACTCCCAGCGCCTCTGCCAGCTCAACGATCAGCGAGCTGAAGGCGCGCCAGCGCAGTGAGGGCTCGACGCCCTGCACGAACACGAGGTCGCGTGAGGCGCGTGGGACTGTGGCTTCGAACATCTCCACGCACGGCCATTCGATCTCCCGCTCGTTGTCATCGTCGATGCGAATCCGCGGCCGATTGGCTTGGAAGTCGTAGAACTCCTCGGTGTCTACCTGCGCGAAACGGCGCCCGCCCAGCGCGGTGCTCATGAAGGCCGCCGCGGTCGAGGCCGCGTCGCCGGCGTCGTTCCAGCCCTGAAAGGCACACACCATCGCCGGGGCTCTCAGCCCGGAAGGACGGTGATCCCAGATCAGAGGCTGCATCCGAACCACCGTACATCATGAGTGGATGGGCTCTCCAGCGGGGGACAGATGATGGGGATGGCCGAGCGCCAGGTGGATGTTGGGAGGGGTGGTGCTCGCGTGGAGCAGGAGGACTCTTCGCAGGCGCCCACTGTGGCCACCTTGCGTCTGGGCGAGCAGGTGGACGGGGTTTTTGCGTGCGCGCGCAAAGAGCGCCAGATCACGCGCGCAGGCACCCCCTATCTGACGGTTGAGCTGCGCGACCGCACGGGCGCGATCTTGGGGCGTGCCTTCAGCGACGCCGATCTGCTCGCGGGGAGCTTCGAGCGAGGCGATCTGGTGCGGGTGCGGGGCCGCGTCGAGAGCTTTCGCGAGCAGCTGCAGATCGAGTTGCACGCGATCGCCCGCGCCGAGGGGCAGCTGGCCGACCCGGCATCCTTTTTGCCGGTGGCCCGCCGCGACCTCGAGGAGCTGGAGGGCTTTCTGGAGCACCTGGCGCGGGAGGTCTATGACCCGGGGCTGCGGGGACTGCTGGAGCGGATGCTCGGCGAGCAGCAGCTGCGCGCCGAGCTGCGTCGCGCGCCGTGCTCGGTGCCACGCGGCGGTGGTGCTGTTGGTGGCGGCAGTATTGCCGGCGGTGGCGGTGGCGGCGTTGGTGGCGGATGGGCGGGGCGCGGGGGCGCGGGTGCAGGTCATCACGCCTATCTGGGAGGGCTCCTGGAGCACACCGTGGCGGTGGCCACCCTGGCGCTGGAGCTCTGCACGGTGCACCAGCGCCTCGATCGCGACCTGCTGCTCACCGCTGCGCTCGTCCACGACATAGGAAAGACGCGCGAGTTCACCTACGGCGCGGAGATCGCACGCAGCGAAGAGGGGCGTCTGCTGGGTCACGTCGAGCTTGGGCTGCGCCTGCTGGCGCACCATGCGCCCGCATCGCTCAGCGCCGAGCGCCGCTTGGCGCTGGAACACTGCGTGATGCTCCACCATGGGCCTGAGGGGGCTTCGGGTCAGCGCTTCGCCTCGGGCGAGGCCATCGCGCTGTATCGGCTCAATGTCCTCGATGCGCACCTCAAGGGCGCCTTCGAGCACGGCCTTGGGTAGTAGGCCCGAAGTCAAGTGACCGCTCGGGAATGCCGATCAGAAACTGATGAGTTGGTTTCGACGTTCGACGAACCGACGGCGCGGCCGCGGAGGCGGCCCCCGCGCCTAGCGCCCCTGCGTCCGAGCCGACGCCTACTTCCGAGCCGACGCCTACGTCCGGGTCGGCGCCGCCACCTGAGCCGGCAGCCCCACTTGCGCCGAGCGCCGCGACCGACCAGCCGCCCAGGTCCGAGCTGGCGGGGTCCCCCGTGCCGGGGTCGGCTGAGCCGACATCCATATCTGTGCCCGAGCCGGCGGAGTCTTCCGGGCCGGTCTCGGCCGAGCCGACATCAACGCTCGCACCGGCGCCATCCCCTGTGCAGCCTGCTGCCGAGCTGGTCGCGCTGGAGTCTGCGACTGCCGTAGCCACGCTGGAGCGCCCCATGGCCGGCGAGGCGAGCGTGCTGGAGACGATGGGCGCGTCCGGGGATGAGATAGACCCCCCCGACGTGCGCGGCCTGGGCGTCCTCGACGGGGTCGTGCCTGCGGATGGGTTGGATGAGCCTGGCGGGTCCGTCGCTCCTCACGAGCCGGGCGTTCCCGACGAGCCCGGCGTCCCCGGTGGACTGGGCGCTCCAATGCGTCCGGTGCGCCCGGGGAGGTTGATTGGCCAGGTGGTCGTCGACCTGGGCTTCGCCGAGCGCGCCGCTGTCGAGGAGGCCGTCAACGTCGCACGCGCGCAGCGCAAGCCCACCGGGCAGGTGCTGGTCGAGCAGGGCATCCTGCGTCAGGACCAGCTCGCGCGGGTCGTGGCCGAGCGCTTTGGGCTCGACTACGTTGATCTCTCGGTGCACGAGCTGGACATGGGCGCCGTCAATCTCCTGAGCGCCGAGGCCATCAAGCGCTACCAGGCGGTACCCGTCGGCTTCATGGACGACGGATCGCTGCTGCTGGCGATGGCCGACCCCACGAACATCCTGACGATCGACGACATCGCGATGATCACCAACCGGCGCGTGCGCGCGGCGGCGGCCTCGGCGGAGGACGTCAAGCTGCTCGCCACGCGGCTGGGGCAGATGCAGGCCTCGATCGAGGACATCGTTGAGGAGGAGCAGGACTCCACCGACGAGACCCTGGCCGAAGAAGCCGACCAGGACGCGCCGGTGATCAAGTTGGTGCACTCGATCATCGCTCAGGCCGTGCAACAGGGGGCCTCCGACATCCACGTCAACCCCGAAGAAGGCGACATGCGCGTGCTCTTCCGGGTCGACGGCGTGCTGTTCCCTGCCGCCACCATCCGCCGCAAGATGGCCCTCGGGATGGTCTCGCGCATCAAGATCATGGCCGACCTCGATATCTCCGAGCGGCGCGTTCCCCAGGACGGGCGCCTGGCGCTGACCGTCGAGGGGCGGCGCATCGACATCCGCGTCGTCACGCTTCCGCTGGTGCACGGCGAGGGCGCCGTGCTGCGCATCCTCGACAAGGGCGTCGTCGTTCAGAACCTGGAGTCTCTGGGTATGCAGCCCGCCGCAGAGGAGCGCTTCGCCCGCGCCGTCGCCCGCCCGCACGGCGCCGTGCTGGTGACCGGGCCGACGGGATCGGGCAAGTCGACGACGCTCTATGCCGCCGTCAACGTTCTCAACGACGGCGCGCGCAGCATTCTCACGATCGAGGATCCCGTCGAGTCGCGCATCGCCGGCGTCAAGCAGATGCAGGTCTCCACCAAGGCCGGCGTGACCTTCGAGACCGGCCTGCGCTCGATGCTGCGTGCCGATCCCGACGTGATCATGGTCGGCGAGATCCGCGACCGCGAGACCGCGCACATCGCCGTCGAGGCTGCCTTGACCGGGCACCTGGTGCTCTCCACGCTGCACACGCGCGACGCGCCCAGCGCGTTGAGCCGTCTGATCGACATGGGTATCGAGCCCTTCCTGGTCTCCTCCTCGGTCGACTGTGTTGTTGCTCAGCGTCTCGTCAGGATGCTCTGCCCGCACTGCAAGCGCCCCGCCAACCTGCCCGAGGCTGTCTTAGAGGAGTACGGGCTGTCGGGCATCCAGCCGTATGAGGCCGTCGGCTGCACGCGCTGCGGCAGCTCCGGCTATCGGGGTCGGGTGGGGCTGTATGAGGTGATGACCGTCAGCGAGGAGATCCGCGCGCAGATCCTCGGGCACGCATCGGTCGACGAGATCACGGCGACCGCCGTCTCGCAGGGGATGCGCCGCCTGCACGACGACGGCATGGAGAAGGTGCGCGCCGGGCAGACCTCGATCGCCGAGGTCGAGCGGATGACCACCAGCTTGGTCTGACCGGCGCGCAGCGCTTCTACCTATCGACGCTCTTCTTGCCCTTTCCAACGTCGCCGTGGCCGGAGTGCTTGCCCTTCTTGCCTGCGACCTTGCCCGGGTGCGCCGCAGCGGGGCAGCCCCGCGGGCGGCCCAGGTCGAACGGACCTGAGATGGCCTGCGTGATCACTTTCTTTTCGTTCAAATACGCGTAAGCGACCGTCAGTTTCGGGTCTATGCGCGGTTCGCCGCACAGCTTCTTGGCGAGCGCGAACTGGCCGGCGATCGTCTCGTACGCCTGCGTTGTGTTACCCACGCAATTCACGGCATATCCCGGGATTTCGCCGTCGCACGAGAACGAGTCTGTGGTGACCGGCAGGCCCGCGAGATTGGTCACAAGCGGCGCGCTTTCGAAACCGGTGATCGGCACCTGCGTCTGCAACTGGTAACCCGAGATCGGGCCGCTGCAGGCGATCGTGTACGCCACCTGCGGTTCCGTGCTGCCCGCTTCGGGCTTGCCCGCCGTGATATGGCCGGCGCACTGGTAGTTGTTGGGGTTGCTTTCTTCGGCGAGGCCGTAAGCCGGAATTGCCAGCAGCACTACCATCGGGCTCAGCAACGCCAGCCATCTCGTGGCTCTGCGTAGGGCGGTGTGGGACATGTGCAACGGGGTCTCCTTATCGGTGTGTTGGGTGGTCTACCTCAGCCCTTGAAGAGCCGTTGCAGATCCTTCTTGGGTGCGGCTGGGTGAAAGGGGGTGGAACTGCGCGTCGGGCCGCGCAGGAATGGCGACAGCAGCAGGGCGCCCGGCGGGTCCGCCGTGAGCGTCGTCGTCGGGCTCGTGGTGAACGTCACGACGATCAGGCCGTGGCGCTGATAGGCGGCGCTCGCCATGATCTGCGGCAGCGTCTGCTGCAGATAGGCGTCGTCGCTTGCCATCTCAACCCCCGTGCCCGCTGTGCACGGCGGCGTTGGCGTAGTCGTCGGTTGCGTTGGCGTTGGCTGTCCGCTCGTCGCTTCGCAGCCCGGTGCGGCGAGCCGGGTCTCCTGCGGGGCGCTCTGACCCGACAGCAGCTCTGCGTCCTCGGCAGCCGCTACGGCGGCGACCGGCGAGTAGCCGCTCAGCAGTGCGCCCTCGGGCACGAGCTGCCCCGTCAAATAGGGTGCGGTCGCGGGCTGCGTGAGGGCATCCTTGAAGCCCTCTCCGGGGAGCACTATCAGCCACACCCTCGCGATCGGCGGCAAGCTCGCGGTCGAAGTCGAACGTTCCCTTGGAACTCGGTGTTTCCGTCCCCTCGACTCCGGCGGATGTCGTCGTCTCGCCTGCCGCCGTGGGGGCGGTGACGGTGGGGGTAATCATCCCCACAGGAGTCCTCTTCGCCGTGGCTGCCGGGGTCCTATTTGGGGTTGCCGCGGTTGTGGCGGCCATCGTGGGAGCGGGATTCGCCCGCGTGAGAGGCGCGGTCCTCGAGAGCGAGGCTCGCGACGCCGTGCGCGCCGTCAGAGACGGGGACAGCGCCGACAGCAGCGTCTGCACGGGCAGCGCGGCGCCTCGCGCCAGCGAACTCTGCGGTGCTGGGCCGATCGCCGCGCCGAGCACGATGCCGACGGCGAACAGCGCTGCTGCCAGCGCGCCGCTGACCCTCGGCGACGGCAGGCGCGGGCCTGTCTTGGGCGATGGCGGTGGGGTGGATGAGGTTGGTTCGAGCATGGCTGGCGGGTGGATGGGTGGGGCGTGGGTTTGGCTGGTCAGGTGGATGGCTGGTCAGGTAGATGGCTGGTCGGGTGGATGGGTGGGTGCGGGGTTGCTGGTGGGATGGATGGCTGGCCGGGTGGATGGCGGTGCGGGGGGTTTTGCTGGTCGGGTGGATGGGATGGTTTTGGGTTTGGCTCGGTAGGCGGGGGAGGAGAGTAGCGCAGTTCTTCACAAAGATTCTAAATCGGATCATATTTGTAGGGAAATATGTTACGGTCTGCTCCTCAACGCTGTCAATTCTCGGAACGGAGCCAATGTCCATGAAACGAATTCGCCGTCTCTCGGCCGCCCTGGCGCTATCGGGCGCGCTCGGGATCGCGGCCCCCGCGGCCGTCCTGGCGGCGGCTGTTATCACGATCAGCGGAGCCACTGCATCCGCTCCGCTGGTGACGCTGCTTGCTCAGAAGTACGTGAAGCTCAAGCCCCACCAGGTCAAGTTCAAGATCGCCCAGGGCGGCGCCAACGTCGGGATCGCCGACGTCGCCGCGGGCCGCGTGACGATGGCCGACGTCTCGCGCGATCCTCTGCCCAGCGACCCCACTGGCCTGAACTTCACCCCGATCGCCCGCTACTTCGTGTGCGTCGTGACCAACAAGTCCAACCCCTTGGCCAACCTCACGCCGGCCCAGGCCCAGGCGGTCTTCACGGGCAAGGTGCGCGAATGGAGCCAGGTGCCGGGCGCCTCGGCTCACGGCACGATCGATCTCATCAGCCGCACCTCCTCGGCTGGTGTTTTGACGACCTTCCAACAGCTCCTGCTGGGCAACAAGACCGTCTCCTCGGTCGCCGCCCAGGAGCCCTCCGAGGGATTGATGCAGCAGAAGGTCGAGAGCGATCCCAATGCGATCGGCTTCCTGTCCGACTACTACGCGCTGAAGGGCGTCAACGCCGTCGGCTACGGCGGCGTCGGCTGCTCGCTGGCCAATGCCAGCTCCGGCCAGTACCCGGGTGTGGCTCACTTCTATGAGGTCACGCGCGGGGCTCCCACTGGTGCGGGCAAGGCCTTCATCAGCTGGATCCTGCACAGTGCTGCTGCGCAGAAGATCATCACCTCCGGCTGGCTGCCGCTGAGCTGAGATGACGGTCGGGCACTGCAAGATGACGGTCGGGCGCTACAGCGCCAGCGACGGATGGGGGGCGGCATATCGTCAGCTCTCTCATCCCTCGCCAACACGCCGCGAGGCATGTCGGTGAGGGCCATGCTGAAGCGGTTGCGCCGCCCGTGGTCGGATCGCCGCGCCGAGTTCGTGCTCGGCGCGGCGGCCTGCTCGGTCGGCCTGGCGATCCTGCTGATGATCGTCTTCGTCGCCAAGGGCGCCTGGCCGACGTTCGCCCACAACGGGCTCTCCTGGCTGGGCTCCGGAGGGAACCCCGAAACCCAGATCGGCAACATGCTCCACACCGGGCCCCACCCCGCGGCCGCGGCCTACCACCTGCGCGCCTGGCCGCTGATCTACGGCACGCTGCTCACCGCCGGCTTGGCGCTCGTCTTCGGGCTGCCCTTCGCGCTGCTCTGCGCGATCTTCCTCGTCGAGTTCGCGCCCGTCTCGGTGCAGCGGGTACTGACCCCCGTCGTGCGCCTGCTGGCTGGTGTTCCCTCCGTGATCTACGGCCTCGTCGGCGTGCTCGTGTTGGCCCCCTTCGTCGGCAACCACGTCATCAGCCCCGCGCAGAAGCGCTCCGTGGAGTACGTCGTGCAGCTCGACGGCACCGGTCTGGCGGTGGCCGTCGTGATCCTCACGCTGATGATCACGCCGATCATGGTCGCGCTGATAGCCGACGCGCTCGGCACGGTGCCCGTCGCCTGGCGCGAGGGCGCCGTCGCGCTAGGCGTCAACCCGCTGCGCGCCACGCTGGCCGTCTCGCTGCGTGCGATCCGTCCGGCGATCGCCGCTGCCGCGGCCTTCGCCTGCGCGCGCGCCGTCGGCGAGGCGGTGATGATCGCGATGGTCTCCGGCGAGAATGCCTTCGCGCCCAAGCCCTGGGACGGGGTGGTGTTCCTGTTCGAGCCGCTACTCTCGCTCGCCGCCTCGATCTTCCGCAACGCCGACAGCCTCAGTGCCCCCGCGATCCACTCAAGCCTCGACGCCTTCGCGCTGCTGCTGCTCTTCTCGGCCTTCGTCCTGTCGCTGGGCTCCTATCTGGTGAAGCTGCCTCTGCGCCGCCACCACGCGGGGATGCGGTGATGAACGCTCGGGCCATGGCCATCCAGGCGACACGCGGGTGCGCAATGAGCGCCTTCCGACTACGGGCAGTGCGACGTGAACGCCTGTCGGTATGCCTCTCGACTACGGACAGTGCAACGTGAACGCCTATCAGCACTCCCTCCCCGCGCGGCGCGGCCGCGGCCGGCGCTCCTCCCTGCGCAGCTGGCGCTGGGGCGATCGCCTCGTCTACCTGCTGGCCTGGCTGAGCGGTCTGTCGCTGTGCGTCATCGCCGCGGCGCTCGTCCTCTACCTGCTGGTGCGCGGCATCGAGTACGTGAGCCCCAGCCTGATCCTCACACGCCCGACAGCCGGTCTCGGTCAGAACCAGATCGGAGGCATCCTCGATCCGCTGCTGGGAACGCTCCTGCTGATCGCCATCGGCACGGCGATAGCCACGCCGATAGGAGTGTCGAGCGCAGTGTGGATCGTCGAGTACGGGCGTCCGCGCTGGCTGGCGCGCGCCGTCGAGTCGAGCGTCGAAATCATCGCCGGCACGCCCGACATCGTGATCGCAATCCTCGCTCTGGCGCTCTTCCAGGTGGGGGTCTTCTCATTCCTGTCCTTCACCGCCTCCGGCGGCGGCGTCTACGGACGCTCTTTCCTGACCGCCGGGGCGGCCGTGGCGCTGCTGGCGATACCGCCCATCTTCCTCGCCACCCGCGACGGCCTGGAGGCGCTGCCCGGCCACCAGCGCGAGGGCGCCTTCGCGCTCGGCAAGACCCGCATCGCGACGATCCGCCGCGTGCTGCTGCCGGGCATCCGGCCCAACATCGCCACCGGTGTCACGCTCGGCATCGGCCGCATCGTCGGCGACACCGCGATCGTCTTCCTGCTGCTGGGCGTGGGAGCCGCGGAGCGCATCGAACCCCAGGGCGGCCTACCCGGATTGAACGTGCTGCGCGGCACCGGCTCGACCCTGACCAGCTACATCTACAGCAACTCCCCCGCGGGCGAAGGCAACGCCCCTCAGAAGGCCTACGCCGCGGCCTTCCTGCTGCTGGCGATGGTGCTGGCGCTCAATGCCTTCGCCGGCTTCATCTCCCGCCGGGGAGCTGCCGGCGGGATGAGCTTCGGCGACCGCGTGCGGCTGGGGGGTTGGTCGTGACGTACGGAAAGGAGACCTCAAAATGAGTTCACTGGAATCGCTCCGACCGGAGCCACTTCGTTCGCTCGCCGACGACGGCGCGCTCGACATCCCCCCTGTCAAGCGGATCGTCCTCGACCGATCCCCTACGGCCGTGCCGCCGCCCGCTGTCAACGGCGATGGCGCCGCGCGGCGCCGTGCCGCTGCCGGCGGGCCCGAGCGCCTGCGCTTGGAGGGCGTCAGCGTGCGCTACGGCGAGACGGCCGCCGTCAAGGACGTCTCGCTGTCGGTTCATCAGGGGGAGGTCCTGGCCCTGATCGGTCCCTCCGGGTGCGGCAAGACGACGCTCCTGCGCACGCTCAACCGGCTTACCGAGTTGACGCCCAACGCTGCACGCGCCGGCTCGATTCTGCTCGACGGGCGCGACGTACACGAGCTGGCCGACACCGAACTGCGGGCGCGCGTCTCGATGGTCTTCCAGCAGCCCAACCCCTTCCCGATGTCGATCTTCGACAACGTTGCCTTCGCCCTGCGCGAGCAGTCGCGTCGGCGCCCCCGCCGTCACGAGATCGAACCGCAGGTGATCGACGCGCTGCGCCGCGCCGGACTCTACGACGAGGTTCGCGAGGACCTCAACCGCCCCGCGCTGCGCCTATCCGGCGGCCAGCAGCAGCGTCTGTGCATCGCCCGCGCGATCGCCCTGCAGCCGGAGGTCCTGTTGATGGACGAGCCCTGCTCTGCGCTCGACCCCCGCTCGACGGAGACGATCGAGCAGTTGATTGGCGAGCTGCGCCCCGAACTGGCCGTGGTGATCGTCACCCACAACCTCCAGCAGGCCCACCGCGTGGCCGACCGCGTGGCCTTCATGTACCTGGGCGACCTCGTTGAGCACGGCGACGTCGAGCAGGTCTTTCGTACGCCGCGCGCACCACGCACGCGCGACTATGTGCGGGGCGTGTTCGGATGAGGGAGCTGGCAATGGCGCTCGCCGGCCTCGCGCTGGTGCTCGCCGCCACGGGCTGCGAGAGCACCGAGAGCGAGAGCGCTCGCCTGGGCCGCGAAGGAGCCAAGCTGA
Source organism: uncultured Solirubrobacterales bacterium (assembly GCA_963715515.1). Classification (GTDB taxonomy): domain Bacteria; phylum Actinomycetota; class Thermoleophilia; order Solirubrobacterales; family Solirubrobacteraceae; genus Palsa-744. The sequence goes on along the minus strand of OY970249.1, from coordinate 1,144,205 downwards.
TCGCCAGCGCCGGCACCGTCGGATTGGGCGCCTCCAACCGCGCGGTGCGCGTGGGACAGGTGGCGCTCGTGCAGGGCTCCGGCCGCACTGCGGCTGCGGTCGAGCTGACCGATACCGGCGCGCTGCCCCAGATGAACGTGCCCGTGCTGATCGACGTGCGCGATCCAAAAGGCGCCTCGGTCTACCGCAACGACATCCAGGGTCTCGAGCCCTCGTTGCAGGAAATGCCGCTGCTGCGCGCACACCAGAAGGCTTGGTGGGTCGATGACCAGGTGCTCCCCTCGGGCACGCCCCGATCGGTGCAGGTGCGGGTTGGCGCTGCCAGAGCAGACTCCGTATCGCTCGCGGCATCCGCGGGGGTGCAGTTGGGCGGCGTGAGCCTCGGCAACGGCATCGCCGGCCCCTATCTGAACGCAACTGTCGTCAACCGCTCAGGCGTGGCACAGCACAACATGCCGATCTTCGCCGTGGCCCTGCGCGCCGGGCGCGTCGTCGCCGCTGGGCGCGCGCTCGTGCCCTCGCTGCCGGTCGCCTCGCCCGGCGGGCACGCGACGAGCTTTCGCATCTATCTCGTGGGCTCCCCGGCGGGCGCCCAGATCGAGCTGACCCCGGCCCCCACCGTCCAGCAGTGAAGAGAAGGAGCGCGACGCAAGTGAGCACCGATACCACCACTCACCACGACATCTCCACCGTGCTCGCTCGCGAGCCCTGCGCTGGTTGCGGCGCGCCGCTGGGCGCCGACCAGCGCTACTGCCTGTCCTGCGGCGTCCCTCATGCCGGCACGAGGCTGCCGTTCCTCGACGTGCTCCACGCCGAGGCCGCCGCGGCCGGCATCGTCGAGCAGAGTTCCCAGCCGGCCTCGCTGTTGCGCGTGCCGGCTCTCACAGAGACACCAGCTCGCGGCGGAGCCTGGGGCGGGGGCGCGCGCGCGGGCGGGGGCGGGCAGGGTGGCACCGGCGCGCGTCTGCGCGAGAACACCGGCTTGTTCGCGCTGCTCGGGGTGCTGCTGCTGGCGTTGCTGATCGGCCTGCTCCTGGGACACTGGGTCAGCGGCGCCTCCCGCAACGTAGCCGCCGTGCCGGCAAAGCAGGTCGTCGAAGTCAAGTACCCGCAGGGCGCCCTCGCGGCGCCGGCCGCTGCCGCGGCGGCGGGCACGGGCACATCGAGGGCGGCTGTCCAGGGCGCCGCTACCACCTCGCAGGCCAGCGAAACGGCTGCTCCGGCGGCAACCACGCACGCCACCAACCCCACCGTCAGCACGCTTGCGACGTCCACCGGCAAGGAACACGCCAAGGCGGTCGAAAAGGCTCTCAGCAAGGGCGGCGGCTCGCTGACCACCGGCGGCGCGCCGCCGCCCAAGGAAACCAGCAAGCCCGGCTCCGCGAGCAAGCCGATCGGCGGCGGCTCGGAAGTTGCGAACATCGAATGACAGGAGCACGACCGAGATGAGGACCTTGACCGAGCTGCGCCGCCCCACCGACGCCCACATCGCAGCGCTCGGCAGCTCCCTGGAGGAGCTGCGCCGCAACCGCCTGGAGTTGGCCGAACGCGTGGCCGGGCTCACCTGGGATCTTGGCGGCCTCACCTACGAGATGGCCGTCCGCGACCACTACCGCCTCGACGTGCTCGCCCGCCGCGCGGCCGAGCTGCAGGAGGCCGACGCCCAGCTCGGCGAGGTCGAACGCCTACTGGCCGCTGCCGAGCAGAGCATTCACGGCACCTGCCGCGCCTGCGGTTCCGTGCACTCGCGCGGCGCCACCTTCTGCTGGCACTGCGGCGCCACGCTGCTCAGCGAGGGGCGGCCGTCGGTGCTGGATGAACATCCACCTGCTCCAGACCGCCCGCCTTCTCCCGATCTTTAGACGCGGCCGAGGTGTCTGCCGCCGCCGGCGGCGCCGGCAGGAGGAGGGAGGGGGAGGCTAGTTGCCGAACGGGTTGGGCTGCTGCTCGCTGGGAACTCCGGGCTGTGCCACGACCGGCTCGGGCGTCGGCGGCTGCTGTGGTTGCGGGGCCGGTGTCGTGACGGGCTGCTGGGGCTGTGGGACTGGGGGCGGTGTCGTGACGGGCTGCTGAGGCTGAGCCACCGGCTGCTGGGGCTGTGCCGCGGGGGGCTGGGACTGCTGGCCAGTACCTAACGCTGTCGGCTTGGACTCCCCGCTGACCGATTCCTTGAACTCGCGCATCCCGCTACCCAACGAGCGGCCGATTTCCGGCAAGCGCCTGGCGCCGAAGACCAGCAGCAGAACCACCACGATGAAAGCCCAGTGAAGCGGATTGTCGAGTCCCATCTACCACTCAGTCTAACGCGCTCTGGGGCGCTCTAAAGGTATTGCGCACGAGCTGCGCTGCCACCAGCAGAATCAACAGCGCAAAGCCCACCCGCAGGGCCTCGCCGGAGAGCGTATTGGCCAGCGCAACCCCGCCGGCAGCGCCGGCCAGCGAAAGTAGGCCCAGCACCAGGGCATCGGCGCGGCGCACGTTGCCGTAGCGGTCCTGGTTGAAGGCGCCCACCAGCGCCACCGGGACGATCGCCAGCAGCGAGGTGGCCTCGGCCTGATGCTGGCCCAAGCCCAAGAAGATCACGAGGCCCGGGACGAACAGCACGCCTCCGCCCACGCCCAACAAGCCGGCGACCACACCCGCGGCCACGCCGATCGCGATGGCGCCGATCATTGCAGCAACAGCTCGACCGCCGAGGCCACGAGCACCGCCGCGAACATCAGCGCGATTGCACGCCTCGCCAGACGCTGCTGTAGCCACGTGCCCAGCAGCACCCCACCCACGGCGGGCACGCCGATGAGGATGCCGTCGAGCACGTGCACATTGCCGTAGCCACCCTGGACGGCGGCGGCGAAGGCGGCGATGAACACAATCGCCGCCAGCGACGTGCCGGTGGCCTCGTGCGCGCCGTAGCCCAGCCACAGCACCAGCAGCGGCACGATCACCGTGCCACCGCCCACCCCGAAGAGGCCGCTGAAGAGGCCGGCGGCGGTGCCGATGGCCCCCAGCTTGAGCGCACGCTCGGGCGTCATGCGGGCCACGGGGCTATCAGCCGTCATGAGCCGCCATACTAGTGTCCGTGTCCCCGGCTGCCACCCTCGTGGAGGCGCTAGAGCCGCTGCGCTCCGATCCCTCCCACGCCGCCGTACTGCTCGATATCGACGGCACGCTTGCGCCGATAGTCAGGCATGCCGACGACGCCCACGTGCCCGAAGCCACGCGCACGCTCCTAATCGAGATCGCCAAGCGCTACGGCGTGGTGGCTTGTGTCAGCGGCCGTCGTGCGCAGGCGGCGCGCCAGATCGTGGCGATCGGCAGCATCGCCTACATCGGCAACCACGGCGGCGAGCTGCTGCGCCCCGGTGCCACGCGCGTGGAGCTGGACCCGGAACTCGAGTCCTGGAGCGAGCGCGTGTGCGAGTTCGCGGCGCGCGTCTTCTCGCGCGAGCACCGCAGCCTGCGGATACGCACCGAGGACAAGCAGACAATCGCTGCCTTCCACTGGCGTGGCGTGCCCGACGAGGACGCCGCGGCTGCCGCCATGCGCGAACTCGCCGCGCAGGCGCAGCAGGAGGGCTTCGTAGTGCACTGGGGGCGCAAGGTGCTGGAGGTGCGTCCGCCCGTGGCGCTTGACAAGGGCATCGGTGTGACGGCGCTGCTGAGCGCGCCGCAGGGCGTTGACGGAGTGGACGGCTTCCTCGGAGCATTGGATGGGCCTAACGCCGGTGGAGCCGCTGTTGACGGACAGCGCTTCACCGCGGCGATCTACGTCGGCGATGACACCACCGATGTCGACGCCTTCCGCGCGCTGCGCGCGCTGGAGCACTCGGGCGTGCTGCGCAGCGCTGTCTGCGCGGCCGTCAGCTCCGAGGAGACCCCGCCCGAGCTGGTGCGCGAGGCCGACCTGACGATCGACGGCACGAGCGGCGTGCGCGGCCTGCTCGAGGCGTTGCTGTAGTCACGATCCGTGCGCTTCGTAGACTTCCTCAAGACGACCGTGCTGCTCAGCGGCGGTGCGGCCACCGCACTGGCCGGGGTCACCATGCTGGCGGCTTCCGCGGACTCGAGCGCTCTGCTCGTGCCGCTTGCCGTGGGGTGGTGGGTCATTGCGGCGCTGATCGGCATGCGCCTCGGCCGGCGCGCTGAGACCAACCCGCCGATCGCCCGGCTGCTGGCCGGCGCAAAGGCCACCACCACACTGCCCGAGCACCGCCCCGGGAGCGTCCTGATCAACCGGCTGTGGCCGCTCGTGCTGTGCACGGTCCTGGCCGGCGGCGTGGCCTTCCTGGCACCTCAGATTCCTGGCATCGGCGCTGGCTTTGGGATCATCTGGGCGCTCGCCTGGCGCCGTCAGGACGGTGCAGTGACGGCAATCGAGGAGCGCGACGGCGTGCGCTTCTACGTGCGCCGCACCTCCCCCGTGCGCCCCATTGCGCTCGATCGCGCCCCGGGCTTCAAGGCGCTGAGGATGGGCGGAGAGGTCAACGGGGTGGGAGGGACCAGGTCCTCAGGCGGCGCCGCCACCTGACATGGCTATCGATGTGCTGATCGTCTCACTCGGCTCCACCAGCGGGCTGCGCGTGGCCGACGAGGAGCTGCGTGACTCGCTGCAACGCGCCGGCGCGAATGTCGAGCTGGTGCGTCCGGCGCCGCTCACCGATGTGCCCACGCTGATGCTCACCGATCTGCGCTGGGCGCGCGCGGCGCGCGCGGCGGCGCTGCTTGGAATCGAACGCACCCAGCCGCGCGCGGTCGTCTACTCGAGCACCACCGCCGCGCTGCTGTGGCCGCGGCCGGGGGCGATCCGCTTCGACGCCCCCGCCTCGGGGAATCGCCCGGGGCGCCACGGGCTGTGGCAGCGCCCGGCGGAGCGCCGGCGGCTGGCGCACGCGCCGTTGCTGCTGCCGTGGAGCGAGGGCGCTCTCGCCGAGTTGCCTGCAGCGATGGCCGACGGTGCCGCGCGCGCCGGTCGCGCGCTCGTGCTGCCCGTCCCGGTCGAGCTCTCCGGAGCGCGTACGCGCGTCGCGCGGAGCGATCGCTCCAGTTTGGCCGACCACCCCTCCGCCGGGACAATTGCACGCGACATCGCCGCGATCACCTACGCGGCCAACCCTTTGAAGAAGGGTCTGGATCGGCTGTTGGAGACATGGCGTCGCGTACGCCGGCCCACCGAGGAGCTGGTGGTGACAGGCATCGATCCGTCGGATCTCGCCAAGGCTGGGCTCGTCCCGCCGGACGAGGGAGTGCGCGTGACGGGCCTGCTGGCGCCGCACGACTACCGGGCGCTGCTGCGCCGCGCGCACGTCTTCGCAACCGCCCCTCGCCGTGAGGACTACGGCGTGGCCCAGCTCGAGGCGCTGGCCGAGGGCTGCCAACTTGTCAGCACTCCCGCGCCTGGTCCCTACGCGGCCCTTCCGATCGCGCGTGACCTCGACCCCCGCTTGGTGAGTGACGATCTGGGTGGCGCGCTGCGCGCTGCGCTGGACGATCCGGCAGCCGACTACCAGCAGCGCGCTGTGCATGCGCTCGCGCCATTCTGCCGGCACGCCGTCAACCGGGTGGTGGCCGAGGAGCTGCTGCCGCGGTTGCTTGCGCTGGGGCGCTGACGAGCGCATTTGCTGCTGCTTCTCGAGGTCCAGCGCCTCGTTGCGCGCGCTGCTCGCGATGGGTCCCCGACGAGCCGTTTTGCTGCCGCTTTTCAGGCCTGGAGCCTCGTTGCGACTGCCTCAAGCTGGTCCTTGACGAGGTAAAAAATAGTACAATGCCGTTATTATGACTCGCTCATTTGTCGCTGGAGGCGCGGGATTCATCGGCAGCCACCTCACTCATGAGCTGCTGCGCCGCCCCGATCACGAGGTGATCGTGTTCGACAACTTCGCGTCTGGAAAGGCCTCCCATCTCGACGGGCTGCTCGGCGATCCCCGGCTGGAGCTGATCCACGCCGATCTTCAGGAATCGGAGACAGTCGCCGAGGCGATGCGCGATATCGATCACGTCTATCTCTTCGCCGCGAACCCCGACATTGCGGCTGCCGTTGACGAACCGGCGATCGACTTCTGGCAGGGAACCTATCTGACACACAACGTCATCGAGGCGATGCGCATCAACGGCGTACCCAGGATCACCTACGCATCAGGCTCGGGTGTCTACGGCGACCGCGGAGCGCAGCAGGTTGACGAGGAGTTCGGCCCGCTGATCCCCGTGTCCACCTACGGCGCGAGCAAGCTCGGCTGCGAGGCCATGCTCGCGGCCTACGCCCACATGTTTGACATCCACGTCGCCGTCTTTCGCTTCGCCAACGTAGTTGGCGCCAGACAGACGCACGGAGTGACCTATGACTTCGTGCGCCGACTGCTCGACGACCCCACCGCACTCCGCATCCTCGGCGATGGCAGCCAGAGCAAGTCCTACATACACGTCAGCGATGTCGTCTCGGCGATGCTCACCCTCACGGACCTCGGCTGGGAGGGCTTCGAGATCTTCAACGCAGGCACCGGCGACTATGTGAAGGTGACAGAGATCGCCAACCTGGTTGTCGAACGGATGGGGCTGGTTGACGTCAACTACAAGTACACAGGCGGCTCGCGTGGCTGGAAGGGGGACGTCCCTATAGTGCGCTTCCGCAGCGACAAGCTCGCCGCTCTGGGCTGGCGCTGCGACCACAGCTCGAGTAAAGCGCTGCTCGACTCGATCGACGCGAATATCGCCGAGGCCACGCTGAAGGTGCGCGGGTGAGCGCGCCGACAGTTGCGAAAGACGGGTATCGGCAGGCTCGGGCGGGCGGGCAGCCCGGGGTCAACCGGCAGGCTCGGGTGGCCAGGCCTGCCGGAGCAGGCCAGCAGGCGCGGGCAGGCGGGCAGGCCGGGGTGGATTGGCAGGCTCGAGCGGGCGCGACGCTCGTCAGAGAGGTCGAACGGGAGTCCATCGAAGTCTCGATTGTCGTTCCCTGTCTGAACGAGGAACTGACGATCGGCGAGTTCGTCGAACTGGTGCTCGGAGGGGCTTGCGGCCGCCGGCGTCAGTGGCGAGATCCTGATTATCGACTCCTCCAGCGACCGCTCGCCGGTGATCGCGGCCGAACACGGCGCGCACGTGATCAGCGTGCCGAAGCGGGGGCTTGGGCGAGCCTACATCGATGCGATCCCGCACGTACGCGGTCATATCGCAATCATGGGGGATTGCGATCTCACTTACGATTTTCGCAAACTCGAGGGGTTCATCTCCGCCATCCGCCGCGGCCACGATTTCGTTATGGGAACGCGCACCAAGGGTGAAATCGAGCCCGGTGCAATGCCTGCGCTGCATCGCTATTTCGGTTCGCCCGCGACCACCTTCCTATTCAACGTCATCTACGGCACGCGCTTCAGTGACATTCACTGCGGCATGCGGGCGATAACGCGTGAGGCGCTTGAGCAGATGGATCTGGAGTCCTACGGCTGGGAGTACGCCTCAGAGATGATCCTCAAGGCGCGCAAGCTGCGCCTGCGCACCGCAGAGGTGCCCGTTCGCTTCTGGAAGGACCGCGAGGGACGCCAGAGCCACCTTAAGCGGGGAGGCTGGCAGACGCCCTGGATCGCTGGCTGGGACAGCCTGCGCGTGATGTTCCTCTATGCGCCCGACTTCTTCCTGCTGCGCCCCGGTGTCGTGCTGCTCGCGCTCGGTCTGCTGCTTTCAGGGGTGCTCGTCGGCGGACCGTTCACGGTGCTGGGCGTAGGCTTCAACCTGCACTGGATGCTGCTCGGGATCGTGGCCGCAACGGTCGGCTACAGCGCAGTGCAGCTGGCCCTACTCGCCCGCGTGTTCTACGACTTCGATCGGCCGCTGACAGACCGCCTGCTCGCGCGGATGACCTACAACCGTGGTGTGCTGACGAGCGGCCTGCTCATCCTCGTGGGCATCGTCCCCAACGCTGTGCTGCTCGCCCACTGGTTGAGCAATGGCTTTCACCTGCCGGCGATCCAGTATTCATCGGTCTTCGGGCTGCTTCTGCTGATCCTTGGCTTTCAGACATTCGGCTTCACGCTTCTGCTGCACATGCTGGGTCGTCGCAACCGCCTGCGGCGCTCCCCATGAACGTCTCGCTGGTTTCACCCCACGGCGACACCCGCTACAGCGATACCGTCGACCATTTTGAGAACGGTCTGCTGCGCTTGATGAATCTTCGCCGCGATGAGTTCGACCGCTGGCTTGAGCTGAGCACGCGCAGCGGCGCAACTGACGTGCTCGAGCGGCTGCGCCATGGTTGGGCGCTGCTGCGCCCGCCGCCGCCCGACCCGGTGTCTGGATCTGGCCCCGTCGGCCCCGGTCCGCGAGAGTTGGAGGGGCGCGTCTGGCATGCGGCGATCGCCGAGTCGCCGTCGCACGGCGCCGCCGTCTCAGACTCCGCACGCCACAGCTGGCTGGTGCGCTGGGACGGCGAGCGTTTCGTGCGCGAGACGGAGCCGCCGAGCTACGAGGAGGAGTACTTCGAGGGCGACAAGCTGCGAGCCGGTGGCTATGGCGACTACACCGCCCAGGCCGGCTGGCGCCTGGAGAAGTCGGCCCGACAGGTCCGCGAGATGCGCGAGCGCACCGGAGTTGGCGCCGGGCGAGTGCTCGACATCGGCTCGGGCTACGGCTTCTTTCGGGTTGCGCTCGCTGAGGCCGGCTATGAGCACGACGGCCTGGAGGTATCGGAGTTCGCCCGCCAGGCCGCGTCCGACACCTACGGATTGACCACCTACGACGGAACGCTCGAGGAGTACTGGGCAGGCTGGGAGTCGCGCTATGACGCCGTGACGCTGTTCGATCTGATCGAGCACCTTGTCGATCCGGAGCGGTTCCTCGAGCAGGTCGCATTCATCCTGCGCCCCGGTGGCCTCCTCGGCGTCAAGACACCGAACATCGACTGCCCCGAGGCCTTTGTATTCGGGCCTCACTATCACTCGCTCAAGCGCGAGCATCTGAGCTTCTTCTCCGCGCATTCTCTCACCGCGGCGGCACGCGTGGCTGCGTTTGAGCCGGTCCACATGACGACCACCTCGCACCTGCTGGTGGGGTTCGTCGGCTCGGAGCAGACGCGCGCCTGGGAGCGGCAGCTGCGCGGCGCCGACCTGGTGGCTTGGTATCGCTTGAGCGCTACGTGATCCGCGGATAAAGCTGCTCGCACAGCTCAGTGATATGCCGGCCCTCGCTCATCGTCGCCGGTCGCGGCCCGCCAGCGGGTGGCTGCTCGCCGCGCCATCGTGCCACGACATCCGCAAGCTCGTCCCGCAGGCTGTCGTTGCGCGTGCCGAAGTCTCGCAACACCTCGGACTCGCGCTGGCCGATGGTCGCGGCGTCGGTCCATGCCCATCGACGGCCAAGGCGCAGCGTCATCGTGCCGTAGTTGCCGCCGCGGCCCTCGACGATCGCATAGCCATCCTCGCCGAACACCTCCACGCGGAAAGTATTGACCCAGCGAATGTGAGATATGCGGACCGTCGCGATCATGCGCTCGTCGCGGAAGGTCGCGACGACATCCTCCTCGATCCCCGTCGGCCAGAATCCACGCGTCGCCTCGATCGTCGCGCAGGCAGCCGAGGGGGCGAGGAGCAGCAGCAGATCGAGTAGATGAACGCCCGGGTCGAGCAGCACTCCACCACCGGCTCGCACAGGGTCAAGCTTCCAGCTTGCAGCCGAACCGGGGTGTCCGCCATGTCCCACGAGCATGTCGATGTTTCGCAACTCGCCGAGCACACCCGCGGCGGTTCGTCGCAGCAGCTCGCCGATCGCGGGTAGAAAGCGATAGTTGTAGCCCACGAAGCTCGGCACTGCGAGGTTCGCCGCAAGCGCCTCGAGTGAGCGTGCCTCGCTACCGTGCACACCGAGCGGCTTCTCGATCAGGACCGGCCGGCCGGCTTCCAGCACGCTCGCCGCAATCGCGAACGCCCGGTCGTGCGGCACCGCCACGATCGCCGCATCGCAGGTATCGCTCGGGAGGTCCGCGAACGTTGCATAGTGCGGCACGTCCATGTACGCGTCGGCAGCGCCGATCGCTGGATCGACGGTCGCCACGAGCGTGGCGCCCTCGATCCGCGCCAGCGCCTCGGCGCGCTGGCGCCCAATGAGCCCGAGGCCGATTACCGCGACGCGCAGGACACTCATCGGTTCAGTAGTGGCTCGCAAGCGACAGGCTGTCTATGACCAGCAGCTCTCGCGAGTCCGCAGCCGACGGTCTGCTCTGCACTGCGATGTCCGCCGGGCTGAGCACAAGCCGGTTCAAGCCGCGACTGAGATGCACCGGGATCCGCATCGGTCCGCCGTGCGGAGGCGTCGGGTAAAGGTGGTCGGCATGTCCCGGACCGCGAATGAGCACCCCCAGCGCACCCGCCCCGGGCTCGGCCTCCGGGGTCACGGTCGCCAGGAGCGCAGCCTCGCGAACGTCGGGCGAGACGATCGTGAGGTGCGCCTGATCGCCCAAGGTCAGCCGCGGGTAGTCGGGTGCGAACACCTCCCCCAGGATGGGCCGCCCGGCGACGCTCGCGATCGCCGTCGAAAGCGGCGAGCCGACCTTGATCAGCCAGGCGCCGGACGGCGTTCCGGCGAATGTGTTTTCCTCGCCTGTGAAGCTGAGGCCCAAGCCGATGAGGCAGCTCCAGGCGGCGAGCAGTCCACCACCGATCCGCACCAGCCGGCGGCGGCGTCCGCGAAGCTCGTCGGACAGCGCGAACCACGCCGCCAGGGCGCCAAACAGGAACAGCGTCAAGAAGTCCACCTCGTAGCGCTCGGTGGTGGAGAAGAACTCGTATGACACGAACAGCAAGCAGGCCGCACCTATGCCCGCCAATATCAGCAGTGGCGAGGCAAGCGGCCCAAGCAGCGCCGGCCGTCGTCGCCAGATCCAGGGCAGCGCCAGGAGGAACACGATAATCGGTGTCATCGGCAGCAGGCCGCCGGTGACCGAGGAGGTCAGGTAGTTCGCAGGCAGGCTAATAAGGTCCGAGATCGGCGTCGGGCCGATGCCGATAAAGGGGAAGAGAACCGCGGGTCGTGGCGGAGACACCAGGTACAGCAAGGTGCCGGGAATCACGTTGCTGGAGGCCGCAAAACCCGCGGTCTGAGAGTTGAAACCCGCCAGCTGATACTTCGTGCCGTATTCCAGCGGGTTGCCGAAGCGTGTCTGGTTATAGGCCATCAGCAACAAGGCACACATGCCAACCGGGACCGCCAATGCGAGCAGCAATTCGCGCCGCCGCCGGGTCGCGCGCAACGACAGGTAGACCGGCACCAGCATCAGGGTCGCCAGGCCCAGCGTGGGCCGCGAGCCCGCCGCCAGGCCAAAACAGAGACTCATGAGCACCAGACGCCGCAGCGACGCCCGTCGATCGGCCAATGCCGAAATCGCGAGCCAAATGCCGGCCATCGCGAAGCAGTAGCCGGCGGCAATCGCCTCCTCATAGATCGCCGGGCGCCGCAGTATATATGGCACCACCGACGCAAGAGCCAAGGTGCAAGCGGCGAGCACACACATCCACAGAGGCGTGTCAGGAAGCTGACGCAGCAGTACGCGCAAGGCCGCCAGCGCGAACCCAAGGCCGGCAATCGCAAAAAGGGCTGCAGTCAGACTCGACGACGGCTCGAAGCCAAGCAGATGCATCGGCACGAGCAGCACGATTGCCGGTACGGGCCCCCAGGTGAGATACAGGCGCCCGCCATAGAGAGCGTAGTCGTGGATTGAGAAGTGAAGCTGAATGGCTTCATTCTGAGCCGGATCGTAAGGGTTTGCCAGGTGCAGGAGCTGGATGGGCGCCGGCCCAACCGAGAGGCGCCCGTGCAGAAATGCATCGGCCAGGAGATTGTATGGATTGGTGAGCGAACTGTGAAGTGACAATGGATATGTGGAGCCCGCAGTCCACAGATAGAATGCGGCTGCCAACAGCAACACCATGCATAGCGCAAGGTTCACTCGATCCGCGGCAAACGAGCGCGCCCTGTCGGCGATTGCCGGATTCATAGTCGGGCTCTGACTCATAGTCGGGCTCTGACTCACAACCGGGCTCTGACTCACAACCCGGCTCTGACGGCAGCAGTGGCGATCCGATGCGCGTTTGCCATCACGGAGATCGTCACCGTCGTCGCGGGCACCGACGGGAAGATCGAGGCATCGACGACGTGCACGCGATCGCTGCTGGGCAGGCGCCCCAGCGTGTCGGTTTCCAGTGCGCCGGGCTGGCGCCGCATCGGCAGCGAGCCGCCCAGGTGGTTGCCCTTGCCGGGACGCCCGATCTGGATGAGACCGGGCACCGGCACCATGCCGAGGAGGCGTCCGCTCGCGGTGAGGCGGCGTATAAGTCTTCTCACCCGCACCCCAGCGGCCGTCCCCTCGTCGCCCACGACGCGAACGCGCCCCACATTGCGTTCGATTGTGAGTCCGGGGGAATCCGCCGAGTGCAGGTATCCCTGGACGACGACCAGGCGCCCGAGGAGCGGCTGCAACATCCGCTCGAGCCCCGCCGCTCCCAGCCGAAGCTGCTTCGCCAGTGTCGACAGCATGAGATCGTTGTATCCATAGAGCTGCAGGTGCACCGTATGCTTCGAGATGCGCGCATCCTCCAGCTCTACAAACACCTGCGCGAGGGTATTGCCCTGCGTTGCCATGCTCACGGGCGCGGCGCGCGCGGTGAGCATCGGGATCACGAAATACTGGCTGTCGTGCAGTCGTCGGCTGTACCGCGTGTGTCCCAGCGACTCGAGCATGAGTCGCGTTGAAGAAAGGGAGCCACATGCGACGAACACCCGCGACGCTCTCAGCCTGCCTGTCTCGGTGGGACGCCCACGTCGATGAAAGTCGATCGCTACCGAGTCCTCGGTTTCGCTCAAGCGGTCAACGTAAAGGCCGCCCTGATAATCGATGTTGCGAGTTCGCACGAGCGCGTCGAGCGTGCGCGAGGCATTGTAGATGGATCCATATGGACAGCCATACATGCACATGCCGCTCTCGCGGCAGCGGCCAGGGTGCCCCTCCGAGGCGATCACCGCCAGGCGAGACGCCCCGAAGGTAAATCCCGCTCTGCGCAACGCCGCGGCGTGGCGGCGCAGGTGGCCCAGCAGCATCTCTGCCTGCGGTCCACGCCGCAGCGCTCCGGGCGAGTCGGTGTAGAGCGGCAAGATCTCAGCAAGCTCGTCGCGCTCCGCCGCGATTGGCAGGAAGCGCAGCACAGCCTCATAGTGAGGGATGAGTTCTTTGAGTGAAATCGGCCAGTCTTCAATATCCCGCTGACGGAACGGAAGAATCGAGGCACCCCACGCGTTGCTCAGCCCGCCATAGGCGAGCGAGGGCAGCGCATCGGTGTTCTCGCGTGCGATCGGCAGGTCGCGATCGTCGAGCGCGTAGGGGAACAGCGATCCATACGCCGGCTTGAGCGGAACGTGCTTGATGCTCACGGGAAAAGCGCCGCGTACGCGACGAGTCAGCTCCGGCGGCCACTGCTCGGGCTCGGACTGCGCGAGCGTGTCGAACACATCCATTCGCCCCGCCTCGATCCTGTCGCCGGCGTCCACGACCGTCACACTGCGACCGGCGTCGGAAAGCGCCTGTGCAGCGGCGACCCCGGCGGGGCCAGAGCCGATTACCACGGTTCTCATGCCAGGGCATAGGGGCGAAATCGCACCCCATAGTGCTCAGCACGATCCGTGGCGCGCGCAAGCGGAGCGCCATCGGTGGCAACTAGGCTCACCAGGCTGTCGCTGCGGAACGGCGGCGTCGCGCCGATCGCCTCGAGCGCTCGCAGCCCGAGCCAGGCGACCGTCCACGGTATCCGGATAAACCGCCTGTCGGCACGTGGCGCGAGCGAACGCAGCAGCTCCATGAAGGTGAGCGTCTGTCCCGATGCCGCGACAAGCAGCTTGCGCGAAGCTGCCGGCCAGCGCTCCAGCACGCGCTCTACCAGTAACGCCAGATCGTCCTCGTGCACCATGCTGAGCTCAAGCTCAGCCGGGACCAGCAGTGGCACGATCGGCAGTCGCTGCACGACGCGTCGCAACGCCCCGAACATCGCGGCTCCCTCCGGGCCCCAAACCAGCCCGGGACGGATGATCGTTGCCCCAAAGTTCAGCGCTATTCGCTCGATCTCGAGCTTCGCGCGACCGTACAGCGAACGTGCGCCAGGGAACGCCGCGATTGTGCTCACGAGCACAATGCGAGCGACTTCCGCCTCGCCCGCCGCGGCAAACAGGCGCCGCGACCCTTCGATGTTCACCCGCTCGATCTCCTGCCAGCCGGTGGCGCTGAAGTCATATGCCATGTGTACGAGCGCGTCAACGCCCTCGAGTGCGCGTGGCGCCAGCTCACTGCCGAGCTCGAAGTGAGCCTGTGTGAACCTAAATCGTTTCTCACTCGACGCCGCCCGGGAAAGCGCTCTTATGCCCCAGCCTACGTCCGCCAGGCGATTTGCCACGCGAGAACCGACGTATCCAGTTGTGCCCGTGATCGCGCACACTCCCCGCACTGGGGTGGCGGTTGGATTGGATGCCAATGCCGGGGCGTTCCCGGTTGCCCTGTTCGACGTATCTACGTCCACCATATATTCATGTTATGGCGCGTTGCCTGGACGACCAAACGCCGATGTGCTGGTAGAACGAGGCGCCCAACAATACCGGGATCCGGTGTTGCCCTGATTAGCTGAATCTTATTTTATAACGATGCCTCTATTCACCGGACTGCACATACGCGTGGACGAGAGTCGGCTCTAGCGACGCCTGCGCTTGCGCAGCCTCTGAAGCTCCGTCCACGGCCGCGTGTTGGCCACGTCCGCTTTCGTCAGCCACGCGCGTCGCGCCGTGGCGATACCCCAGCGCATGTTGGCCAGCGTGCCGGTGCGATGCGCGTCGGAGTCGATCACGATCCGCACGCCCGCGCGCACGGCGGCGCGAGCGTTGACATCGGAGAGGTCGCGGCGGTCGGGGTTGGCGTTGATCTCCAGCAGCGTCCCACTGCGCGCGGCCGCGGCGAACACCGCCTCGAGGTCCACCGCATAGGGCTCGCGGCGTTCGATCAGGCGGCCTGTGGGGTGGCCGATGGCGTCCACCAGAGGATGCTCGATCGCCGCGATCATGCGCTCGGTCATTGCCTGCTCGGACATCCCGAAGGCCGTATGGACGCTCGCCACCACCCAGTCCAGCTCTGCCAGCAGCTCGTCCTCGTAGTCCAGCGAGCCGTCGGGCAGGATGTTGACCTCACTGCCCGCCAGCAGCTCGATGCCCTCCATGCCGGCATCGACCTCCCCGATCCGCTCGATCTGCCGCCGCAGCTCCTCCGGCGAGACGTCGTTGCCGAATCCGTGCGAAGCTGAGTGGTCGGTGATCGCCAGGTACTCGTAGCCACGCTCGCGAGCGGCCAGCGCCATCTCCGCGATCGTGTTGCGTCCGTCGCTGGCGATCGTGTGGCAGTGCAGATCGCCGCGAATGTCGCGCTCGTCGATCAGGCGCGGCAGGCCGGCGGCGGGCGCCGCGGCCTCCAGCTCGCCGCGGTTCTCGCGCAGCTCGGGCTCGATGTAGGCGAGACCCAGCAGCTCGTACACCTCCTCCTCCGTCGCACACACGTGCGTGGTCCCCATGGCGTCCTCGAGCACCCCGTACTCCGATACGTGCATGCCCCGCCTGACGGCGCCTTCGCGCAGCGCCGCATTGTGCGGGCCGGAGCCGGTGAAGTGCTGCAACAGATTGCCCGCCTGCTCGGGTGCCGCGATCCTCAGGTCCACAGCCAGGCCCGAATGCGCTCGCGCGCGCACGCCCGCAGGACCCGCCGAGCCGACGCCTTCGATCTGCTCCAGGCCCGCCACGAGGTCCGCCAGCGCCTGCGGCTCGCTCGTGGTGGCGATCAGATCTATGTCCTTAACGGCGTCCACCATCCGCCGCGCCGAGCCCGCGAGCTGGATCTGGGCGTCTCGTGGCGCTCCCTCGCGCAGGCCCGCCGCGAGCGCTTCGCCCAGCTCGATCGCCTTCGGCAGCAGCACCCGCGAGCCGGCACGTTCGTCCACGCCCTCTTGCAGCGCGAGCAGCACATTGGCCTCGAACTTGGGACCCAGCCCCCGCACCTCGCGCAGCTTCTGCGCGAGCGCCGCCTCGCGCAGCTGGTCGAGATCGTCGATCCCCAGCTCCGAATGCAGCAGCCGCGCGCGCTTGGGCCCGAGCCCCGGCAGACGGGTGATGGCGATCAGTCCCGGCGGGAACTTCGCACGCAGCCGCTCGGCGCTGGGGATCGCGCCGGTGTCGATCAGCGCCACGATTTTCTCCTGCAGCGTCTCCCCGATCCCCGCCATCTGCGTGGCGCGCCCGGCGCGCGCCAGCGCGGCAACCGACACCGGCGACTCGCGCACGGCGCGTGCGGCCGTGCGGTAGGCCAGGACGCGATGCACGATCGCGCCGTCCAGCTCGTAGAGATCGCCCAACTCCTGCAGAGCGTCGGCGATGGTTGCGTTGGACGGGTCGGGCACTCTCCGTAAGAGTGCCCTACGAGCCTCGATCGTGGCGGCACGGGCATCGGTGCGGCGAGAGGACCACGCCACGCTCTAGGGTACGTGGTGCTTTGTCTGGCGAGGCCTGGCTCATCCTTCCCACCTACAACGAGGCCGAGAACATCGAGGCTATCGTCGGCGCCGCGAGCGACGTGCTCGCACGCGCTGCCCCGGAGGGCTTCCGCGTGCTGATCGTCGACGACGGCTCGCCCGACGGCACCGGCGCGATCGCCGATCGCATGACCGACGAACACGACTGGCTGCGGGTGCTGCATCGCAGCGAGAAGAACGGCATCGGCCCGGCCTATCTGGCCGGCTTCCGCCACGCGCTCGCCGACGGCGCGGAGTACCTGATGGAGATGGACTCCGACTTCTCCCACGACCCCGCCGACCTGGCTCGCCTGCTCGAAGCCGTGCACGACGGCGCCGACCTGGCGCTCGGCTCGCGCTACATCCCGGGCGGCGGCGTCAGCGATTGGGGCCTGCTGCGGCGCCTGATCAGCGAGGGCGGCTCGACCTATGCGCGGATCGTGCTCGGCCTGAAGGTGCGCGATCTCACCGGCGGCTTCAAGTGCTTCCGCCGCGAGACCCTCGAAACGATCCATTTCGACAGCGTGCGCTCGCAGGGCTACGCCTTTCAGGTCGAGCTGACCTACCGTGCCGTGCGCGCCGGCTCGCGCGTGGTGGAGGTGCCGATCGTCTTCCGCGACCGTCAGCAGGGCCAGAGCAAGATGTCCTGGCGGATCGCCGCCGAGGCGATGTGGCTGGTGCCGCAACTGCGCTACGGTCGCCAACCGCCCGTGCGCAGCACCGCGCCGCCGGCCGAGCGAGAGGTATCGACGCTCCAGTAGTGACCTCCATCGGTCGATCAAGCGGCCATGGACGCCTCTGCCTACGCTCTCGCACACGGCCTGCGCCGCACGCGCTCCACGCTGCGTCTCTGGCAGCGCCAGCCCGGTCGCGTGTTGGGCCGCTGGGCGCTCGGCTCGTTGGCGGCGGCGCTGGGACTGCTCGCCGCCGTGCTCGCGATCTCGGAGCTGTCGGGGGGCTATGTGCAAATCATCTCCCTGAGCCCGCCCTTCGCAGTGGGCAGCCGCCACGACGTCGTGGGCGTGCTGGGCCACAACCTGCTGGTCCTGGCCCTGCACGCGATGGCCTGTGTGGCGGGCTTCATCGCCGGCAGCTCGCTGCCGCTGCAGGCGTCTTCCCACAGCGGCCTCTCGCGCTGGGTGCACGAACATGGCGGACGCCTTGCGATCGCCTTCGTCGTGTGTGCCACCACCTTCTCACTCTCCGCGCAGGCCTACGTGCTCGGGCACACGCTCGCCGGGGTGGCCGATTTTCTGCAGGTCTCCCCGGCGCTGCTCCTGCTCGGGGTGCTGCCCCACGCGCTGCTCGAGCTGGTGGCGCTGTTCCTGCCGCTCGCCGCCTGGATCATGGCCAGTCGTCGAGGCGAGTGGGATCAGCTGCTCGCGGCCACGCTCGTGACGGTGGCCGTGGCTCTGCCAATGCTGGTCGTGGCGGCGCTCATCGAGGTCTACGTCTCACCCCACCTATTCGTCCTGCTCACCGGCATCCATCCGCCGATCGTGCGCTCCTGGTAGGACCGCGTCCGCCCGCCGATCGTGCGCGTGGTAAGGGCCGCATCCAGCCGCCGATCGCACGCCCTGAGTAGGACCGGCATCCGCCCGGCGATCGTGCGCTGCCGGTAGGCCCTTGCTTCACTTTGTATAGTGAGTGGTGGACCGAAAGCGAAGCGCAACACTAGACAGGAGATCACGATGGCAGGCAACCTGAGCGAAGTCACCGACACCAACTTCGACGCCGAAGTGCTCGAATCCGAGAAGCCCGTGCTCGTCGACTTCTGGGCGCCCTGGTGCGGCCCCTGCCGCGTGGTCGGCCCCGTGCTCGAGGAGATCGCCGGCGAACGCGAGGATCTGCG
The DNA here is from genome assembly GCA_963715515.1 of uncultured Solirubrobacterales bacterium. Taxonomy (GTDB): domain Bacteria; phylum Actinomycetota; class Thermoleophilia; order Solirubrobacterales; family Solirubrobacteraceae; genus Palsa-744. Next base: position 1,125,788 of record OY970249.1, on the reverse strand, counting down.
GATCGTCAAGCTCAACATCGACGACAACCAGCAGACGGCGGCGCGCTTCCAGGTGCTCTCGATTCCCACGATGATTCTCTTCAAGGCCGGCCAGCCGGTCAAGACGGTGATCGGCGCCTATCCGAAGGCGCGCCTTCAGGCTGAGCTGGAGCCGGCGCTGGCCACCGCCTGACCGCGACGCGGGCGATCACGACTCAGCGTGTGCTCCGCGAGGTAGCCGACGATTAGGCCGTGTGTTCCGCGACGCGGCCGGCCCGACTCGGCCGTGTGCTCCGCGAGGTGGCCGATCCCGGCTTAGCCCTGTGCGACGCGGCTCAGTGAGATAGCCAGGGTGAGGCCGTCGACGGCGGCCTGCTCGCTGTGGTCCATCGCGGCTTCGCGCGCATCGCCGTCGCCATCGAGTTGCGGCTCTCCGAGCGCCAGCTCGACCGCAAGCGTCTCGCCGACGAGGTAGTCGCGGTGGGCCTGCGCTGCCTCCAGCAGCGCCGCGTCGCCGCCTAAGACCAGCGCGATCCGGTCCTCCACCTGCAGGCCCGCGCTCTTGCGCGCGTTCTGCACCGCGTGGACGATCTCGCGCGCGCGGCCCTCCCGCAGCAGCTCGTCGTCGATAGCCAGATCCAGCGCCACCGCATGGGCGCCTTCGCGCTCCACCGTGTAGCCCTCCGGGGCGCGCATGCTCAGCAGCAGATCCTCGCTGCTCAGCGTGTGATCGCGGCCGTCGATCGCGATTCCCAGCTCCCGCCCCTCGCGCACCGCCGCCGCCACGTGCGCCGGGTCCAGCGCCGCGATGGCCTCGGCCGCGCGCGGCATGTCCTTGTCGAAGCGCGGCCCGAGCGTGCGGTAGTTGGCCTTCACCTCGTATTCCCCCAGCTCCTCCGCGCCGGCCACGAAGCGCACGCGCCGCACGTTCAGCTCCTCGCGCACGACGTCCTCCAGGCGCTCGATCGCCGCGCGCTCGCGTCCCGCGGCCACCACCACGGCCTCGGCCAGCGGCTGGCGCACCTTGATCTTGGCCTGCCCGCGCGCCGCCAGCCCCAGGCGCACGGTCTCGCGCGCGATCCGCATCGCTTCCTCCAGCTCGCCGTCGCGTGCAGGCAGCTCCGCGGCGGTCGGGAAGTCGCACAGATGCACGCTCGCCAGCTCGCCGTCGAGGTTGTCGTAGATCTCGTCGGCGATGAACGGGCAGAAGGGCGCCAGCAGCTTCGCGACCGTCACCAGGCACGTGCGCAACGTCGCGAACGCCGCCGCGTCGCCATCCCAGAAGCGCCGTCGCGAGCGGCGCACGTACCAGTTCGACAGCTCGTCGACCAGCTCCGCGATCGCCCTGCCGGCGCTCGTCGCGTCGTAGGCGTCCAGGCTCTCCGCCACCAGCTCCGCGACCGCCGCCGTGCGCGACAGCGCCCACGCGTCCATGTCGGCGCGTCCCTTCAGCGCAGCGGCTGCCCCGCCCTCTGCCGCCTCGCCACCCACCGCGGCATCGCCATCCACCGCGGCCTCGCCACCGCGCGAAAACCACCTGGCCGGCTCTGCCGGCCCCCCTCCCAACTCAACCGCATCCGTCAACGTCTGCGCGTTGGCCTCCGCATAGAGCGCATAGAAGAAATAGGTGCTCCACAGCTGCTTCAGGAACAGCCGCACGCCCTCGCCGATCGCCTCCGCCGAGAAGCGATAGCCGTCCCAGGGCTGCTTCGATGTGAAGAAGTACCAGCGCAGCGCATCCGCGCCATAGCTCTCCAGCACCGGCCACGGCTCCACGGTGTTGCCCTTGGACTTCGACATCTTCTGGCCGTCCGCGTCGAGTATCAGGCCAAGGCAGACCACATTCTTGTAGGGCGCCTCGTCGAACAGCAGCGTCGAGACGGCCAGCAGCGAGTAGAACCATCCGCGCGTCTGGTCCTGCGCCTCGCAGATGAAATCCGCCGGAAAGCGCGCGCTGTCATGTACGAAGTCGCCGCCCGCATCGGTCTCGCCGCTCGCGTCGGTGGATGGCCGGTGCCGACCGTCGTCGCGCGCGAACTCGCCGTCCGTGTCGGCGAACGGATGGTGGTGCTGCGCGAACGGCATCGCCCCGGAGTCAAACCACACGTCGATCACCTCCGCCACCCTGCGCATCGGCTGCTCGCACTCTGGGCACGGGAACTCGACGTCGTCAACGTAGGGCCGATGGTGGTCCTCCAGCTCCACGCCCGAGCGCTCGCGCAGCTCGGCATAGGAGCCGATCACGTGCACGTGCCCCTGCCCGCAGCGCCACGCCGGCAGCGGCGTGCCCCAGTAGCGCTCCCGCGAAAGCGCCCAGTCGACATTGTTCTTCAGCCAATCCCCGAAGCGTCCCTGCTTGACATGCGCCGGGTACCAGGCGACCGCGTCGTTCTCCTGCAGCATCCGCTCGCGCACCGCAGTCGTTCTTATGTACCAACTGGCCTTCGCGTAGTAGATCAGCGGCGTGTCGCAGCGCCAGCAGTGCGGGTAGGAGTGCTCGTAGTCATTCTTCTTGAAGAGCCGCCCGCGCCGTGCGAGGTCGTCTGTCAGCTCTTGCGTCAACGCCGCGTCCTTGACGAAGCGTCCTTGCAACGAGCGCCCGTCGTGACCTTGCACGCGCTCGTCGTAGGTGCCGTCGGGTCCCACCGGGTTGTAGAGCGTGCCCGGCCGCGCCGCATCGAACAGGCCGTTGGCCTTCGCCACCTCGTAGTCGTCCTCGCCGAAGGCCGGCGCGATGTGCACCAGTCCCGTGCCGTCCTCCGTGGTGACGAAGCCGCCCGCCACCACCGGGAAGCCGCCCGGCTCGCGGTCGCTCAGCTTGAAGATCGGGCCCCAATAGCTGCCACCCACCAGCGCGCTGCCTGGGAAGCGCTCGATGATCTCCGCCCCCTCGCCCAGCACCGCCGCGACCCGCTCCTCTGCCAGCACCAGCACCTCGCCGTGCGCCGCCGTGTCCTCCGCGGAGGGATGCGCCGCGGGGTCGCGCCCGCCGGCGCCTGCGTGCCCGCCGCCGGCGCCTGCGTGCCCGCCACCGGCTCCTGCGTGCGCGCCGCCGGTGCCCACACGCGCGCGTACATAGGTGGCCTGCGGCGCCACCGCCACCGCCATGTTGCCCGGCAGCGTCCACGGCGTGGTCGTCCAGATCAGCAGCGCATCGCCCTCCTGCAGTGGCGCCGCGGGCGCATGCACCGGCAGCCGCACGTACACCGACGGGTCAACCACGTCCCTGTAGCCCAACGCCACCTCGTGCGATGACAGCGCCGTGCCGCAGCGCGGGCAGTACGGCACCACCTTGTGCCCCTCGTACAGCAGTCCCCTGTCGTGGATCTGCCGCAGCGCCCACCACACCGACTCGATGTAGCTCTCATCAAGCGTCCGATAGGCGTGCTCGAGGTCGATCCAGAAGCCGATGCGCTCCGTCAGGCGGTTCCACTCCTCCAGGTACATGAAGACCGACTCGCGACACTTCGCGTTGAACTGCGCGATCCCGTACTCCTCGATCTCCGCCTTGCTCTTCAGCCCCAGCGCCTGCTCCACCGCGATCTCCACCGGCAGGCCGTGGCAGTCCCAGCCGCCCTTGCGCTCCACGCGGTAGCCCCGCATGGTCTGAAAGCGCGGGTATATGTCCTTGAACACCCGCGAGAGCACATGGTGCGTGCCTGGCCTGCCGTTGGCCGTCGGCGGTCCCTCGTAGAACACCCACGGCTCGGCGCCCTCGCGCAGCCGCACAGACTCCGCGAAGACCTCCCGCTCGCGCCAGCGCTCCAGAACCTGGAGCTCCATCGCCGCCAGCTCCCGGCGCGGGTCCACGGCGCGGGCGGGCATCAGCGGGTGGCGCGCAGGGGCTGTCACGGCGGCCATTGTAAGGGCGACAGAAACACCGGCCCCGTTTCGCTCGACTATTCGCTGGGTCTTGTTAGCTTGACTCGAATGATCCTATTGAGCACCTGGGCGTGAAGGCCGTGATTCTCGCCGGCGGCCTCGGCTCGCGGCTCAGCGAGGAGACCACCATCCGCCCCAAGCCGATGGTCGAGATCGGCGGCAAGCCGATCCTCTGGCACATCATGAAGATCTATTCCGCGCACGGCGTCGAGGACTTCGTGATCTGCCTCGGTTACAAGGGCTACCTGATCAAGGAGTTCTTCGCCAACTACACGCTGCACACCTGCGACGTCTCCTTCGACCTCGCGCACGGCCAGCTCGAGATCCACCGCTCCGCCACCGAGCCGTGGAAAGTGACGCTCGTCGACACCGGCGAGGGCACGATGACCGGCGGCCGTCTCAAGCGCGTGCTGCCCTACGTCGGCGATCAGGACTTCTGCTTCACCTACGGCGACGGCCTCGCCGACATCGACATCGGCGCGCTGCTCGCCCACCACCGCGCTCAGGGTGCGCTTGCCACCGTCACCGCCGTGCAGCCGCCCGGGCGCTTTGGCGCCGTGGAGCTTGACGGCGCGCACGTGCGCAGCTTCGAGGAGAAGCCGCGCGGCGACGGCTCCTGGCTCAACGGCGGCTTCTTCGTGCTCTCCCCCGAGGTCCATCGCTATATCGCCGGCGACGGCACCGTCTGGGAGCAGGAGCCCCTGCGTTCCCTCGCGCGCCAGGGCCAGCTCGCCTGTTACCGCCACCGCGGCTTCTGGCAGGCGATGGACACCCTGCGCGACCGCCATCTGCTCGAGCAGCTGTGGGACTCCGGCGCGGCGCCCTGGCGCGTGTGGTCGTGAGCGCCGGCCTCGGTCCATCCGCCGCGCCGCCGCTCAGCCCTCGCGACGTCATGGGCGATGGGGCCTCAGATGCCGTAGGTGCCTCCAACTGCCGCTTCTGCCAGACGCCGCTGCGCGACGTCTTCGCCGACCTCGGCAGCTCGCCGCTGGCCAACTCCTACCTGCCGCCCGAGCGCCTTGCGGCGATGGAGCCCTTCTATCCGCTGCGCGCGCTCGTCTGCCGCCGCTGCTTTCTCGTGCAGCTCGAGGAGTTCGAGCCGCCCGAGCGGATCTTCTCCGACTACGCCTACTTCTCCTCGTACTCCAAAAGCTGGCTCGAACACTGCGAGCGCTATGTCGCGCAGATCTCGCGAGCGCTGCGCCTGGGCGAGCACAGCCAGGTCGTCGAGGTGGCCTCCAACGATGGCTACCTCCTGCAGTACTTCCGCGAGCTCGGCATCCCCGTGTTGGGAGTCGAGCCCGCGGCCAATGTCGCCGCGGTGGCCACCGGCCGCGGCGTGCCGACGGTGGTGGAGTTCTTCGGCCGCGCCACCGCCCGCGAGCTGGCCACCGAGTCCAGAGCCGATCTGCTGATCGCCAACAACGTGCTCGCACACGTCCCCGACATCAACGACTTCGTCGGCGGCGTCGCGATCCTGCTGGCGCCCGATGGGGTCGTGACGATGGAGTTCCCCCACCTGCTGCGGCTCGTCGCGGAGAAACAGTGGGACACGATCTACCACGAGCACTTCTCCTATCTCTCCTTCCTCACCGTCAGCCGCCTCTTCGCCGCTCACGGCCTGCGCCTCTTCGACGTCGAGGAGCTGCCTACGCACGGCGGCTCGCTGCGCATCTACGGCTGCCACGCCGATGCCGCCGGCAAGCCCGACAGCGAGCGTGCCCTGCGGCTGCGCGAGCGCGAGCGTGCCGCCGGCTACGAACGGCTTGGGACCTACACCGACTACGCCGCCAACGTCGCCGCCGACAAGCGCCAGATCCTCTCCTTCCTCATCGCGCTGAAGAATCAGGGCCTGCGGATCGTCGGCTACGGTGCGCCGGCCAAGGGCAACACGCTGCTGAACGCCTGCGGCGTGCGCGGCGACTTCCTCGACTACACCGTCGACGCCAGCCCGCACAAGCAGGGTCGCTTCCTGCCCGGCAGCCGCCTGCCGATCCGCTCGCCGCAGGCCCTGCGCGAGGACCGCCCCGACGTCGTTCTGATCCTGCCCTGGAACCTGCGCGAGGAGATCGTGCGCGAGCACGCCTACATCCGCGAGTGGGGCGCGCGCTTCGCGGCGCGCGCCGGGCGGCTGGAGCTGTTGGCGTGATCGTCCGCGCCACGCAGCTTGCGGGCGTGTCCGTGGTGGAGTCCCAGCCGCAGCGCGACGAGCGCGGCTCCTTCGCGCGCACCTTCGACGCCGAGATCTTCGCCGCCCACGGGCTCGATCCGCGGGTCGTGCAGTGCAACACCTCTTATAACGCGCTCGCCGGCACGCTGCGCGGTCTGCACTACCAGGCGGCGCCGCACGAGGAGGGCAAGCTCGTGCGCTGCACTCGCGGCCGCGTCTTCGACGTCGTCGTCGATCTGCGCCCCGCCTCGCCCACGCATCGCCGTTGGCTCGGCCTTGAGCTGGACGCCGACGGCTCGCGCTCGCTGTTCATACCCGCCGGCTGCGCACACGGCTTTCAGACACTCCGCGACGACAGCGAGGTGCACTACCAGATGACCGCCGTCTACGTGCCCGCCGCCGCCCGCGGCGTGCGCTGGGACGATCCCGCCTTCGCCATCCGCTGGCCCGAGCCGCCGGCGGGCGAGCGCATCGTGTCCGCGCGCGATCTCGCCTTTCGCGACTACGTTCCCGACTGCACACCCGTATGAGCCGCGTGCTTCGCGACCACGTCCCCGACTGCGCCCCCGTATGAACCGCGTGCTGGTCACCGGAGCCGGCGGCTTCATCGGCAGGCACACGCTCGCGCCACTGTCGGCGGCGGGTCTTGAGGTGCACGCCGTCACATCGCGCCCCGCGTCTGCCGCGGCGATCTGCCACCACGTGGACCTGCTCGACTCCGGCTCCGCCGCGGCGTTGATGCGCGCGGTCTGCCCCACCCATCTGCTGCACCTCGCCTGGTACACGCAGCCAGGGGCCTTCTGGGCGGCCGCGGAGAACATCGACTGGGTGCAGGCCAGCCTGCGGCTGCTGCGGGCGTTCGGCCAGGCCGGAGGACGGCGGGCGGTCCTGGCCGGCACCTGTGCGGAGTATCGCTGGCAGCGCGCCACGCACTGCGTCGAGGGCCAGACACCCACGTGCCCGGCCACGCTCTACGGCGCCGCCAAGCACGGTCTGCACGTCGTCGCCGAGGGGTGGGCGCGGCAGACCGGCATGGCGCTCGCCTGGGGTCGCGTCTTTCACCTCTACGGCCCCCACGAGCATCCCGACAGGCTCGTCAGCAGCGTTGCCCGCGCGCTGCTGCGCGGCGAAGAGGCCCGCTGCACGCACGGCCGTCAGGTGCGCGACTTCCTCTACGCCCCCGATCTCGGCGCCGCCTTTGCCGCGCTGCTGCTCGGCGAGGTCCGCGGGCCGGTCAACATGGCCTCGGGCGAGCCCACGCGCGTGGCCGACGTCGTGAGCGCCATCGCGCAGGCTGCCGGCCGGCCCGACCTCGTGCGCCTGGGCGCGCTGCCGGTGAAGCCCGAGGAGCCCGAGCAGCTGACGGCGGAGGTGCTGCGATTGCGCGAGGAGGTCCGCTGGGCCCCGTCGGTGGATCTGCGCGAGGGCGCCGAACGCACCGTCGGCTGGTGGCGGGAGAACACATGACCGGCGTCGACGTCGCAATCGTCGCCTATCGCAATTGGCAGCTCACGCGCAGCTGCCTGGATCACCTGCGCCGCCAGACGCTCGCGCACAGCGTGGTCGTGTGCGACAACGGCTGCGATCAGGGCACTCTGCGGCGCCTGGCCGAGGAGTTCCCCGAGGTGAGTTCCGTGGGGATGGAGCGCAACATGCCCTACGCAGTGGCCTGCAATGCCGCCGTCGCCGCCGGCAGCGCCGAGCTGGTGGTGATGATGAACAACGACGTCGACGCGCCTCCCGACTTTTTGGAGCGCCTGACGGCCCCCTTTGCCGGGCGCCCGCGTCTGGGCTCGGTGGCATCGCTGCTGCTGCGGCCAGGCGAGGAGGAGATCGACAGCGCCGGGCTCGTCGCCGACTGCACGCTCGCCGGCTTTCCGCGCTTTCACGGTCAGCCGCCGTCCGCCGCGCGCGGGGCAAGGCCGGGGCTCACCGGCCCGGCCGGCGCGGCGGCGGCCTTCCGTCGCGACGCCTGGAACGAGGTCGGGGGTCTCGACGAGTCGATCTTCGCCTACCTGGAGGATCTCGACCTGGCTCTGCGCCTGCGCGCGGCCCGGTGGGAGACAACGCTGGCCCTCGATGCCGTCGCCGTGCACGTCGGCTCGGCGACGCTCGTCCACCGCTCGGCCGAGCAGCGGCGCAAGATCGGACACGCCCGCGCCTATCTCCTGCGCCGTTATGGCGTGCTGCGAGCGCGCACGGCGCCGCGCGCGCTCGCCACGGAGGCGACGGTCGTTCTCGGCGACAGCCTCTTCTCGCGCGACCTCGCCGCACTCAGGGGCCGGCTGGAAGGGTGGCGGACGGCCGGCGAGTGGCTGGGTCACGACCTGCCGCGCCCGCCCGCCGAGGCGATCGACGCGCGGATCGGCTTCCTGGACTCGCTGCGCCTGCGGCGCGGCATCTACCTGGCGCCGGCGCGCGCTAAGACTCCGCCGCCCGCTCCTCCGCGTCCGCGGCTGGCGCAGAAACAGGTTGGCCCGGATATTTTGAATTGATCCATATCTCGTCTAGCCCCGCGGCGCATGGTTGCTCACGCCAGCTCGCGCACGGCTGCGATCACGCGGTCCTGCGCGTCCTCGTCGAGCGCGGGGAAGCAGGGCAGCGACAGACAGCCCGCATAGTAGGCCTCGGCGGCTGGACACAGACCCGGCGCGTAGCCATAGGCGTCCCGATACCAAGGGTGCAGGTAGACCGGCGCGTAGTGCACCTGAGCCAGGATCCCGCGCCGGTGCAGCCCGTCGTAGAGCCGCCGGCGGGCCTGCGCCCCCTCGCGGTGGCGCACCACGAAGAGATGATGGGCATGGCGCTGTCCCGGTGGCGCGGCGGGCGGCAGCTCCAGCTGCGCGACATCGCTCAGCAGCTCTCGGTAGCGCGCAGCCAGCTCGTTGCGACGGGCGATGAAGCGCTCCAGCTTGGCAAGCTGCGAGCGCCCCAGCGCGGACTGCAGGTCGGTGAGGCGGTAATTGAAGCCGAGATCGTGCTGCTCGTAGTGCCAGCCGCCGTCATGGCGCTCGAGGAGCGTCGGGTCTTTGACCATGCCGTGGCTGCGAAACTCCCGCAGGCGCGCGGCCGTGGCGGCGGAGCGGGTTGTGATCATGCCGCCCTCACCCGAGGTGATGGTCTTGACCGGATGGAACGAGAACACGGCCATGTCCGCGTGCCGGCAGGCACCCACCGGACCATCGGGCGTACGCGCTCCGATCGCGTGCGCGGCGTCCTCGACGATCGTCACGCTGTCTCCGACCGCGCCGCGGATCGCGGCGACCGGAGCGGGGAGACCGGCGAAGTGCACGGGCACGACGCAGCGCGTGGCGGGCGTGAGCGCGGCCTGCACCGTGTCCGCGCTCACGTTCCAGGTGGTCGGGTCGATGTCCGCGAAGGTGGGCCTTGCGCCAACGTAAGCGCCGCAGTTGGCGCTGGCGGCAAAGGTGATCGCGCTGGTCAGCAGCTCATCGCCCGCTCGCAGCCCGGCGACGTGCACAGCCGCGTGCAGCGCGGCGGTGCCAGAGGAGAAGGCAACCGCGTGGGGGACCTCGCACCTCGCCGCGAAGGCCTCCTCGAAGAGCCCTACGCCAGGGCCCTGCGTGAGCCAGTCGCCGCGCAGCGCCTCGACGACGGCGCTCACGTCGTCGTCCTCGATGCTCTGACGACCGTAGGGGATGGGCACCCCGGAAGCTTAGCCCCGGAGGGGCGTTGCTTTCAGTGGATATCAGGACCGATTCAAGACTCGGAAACACGACTATACAACGCGGTCGAATATCTGGAGAATGCCCTGTCCATGAGCCCCAGTCCATACCTGCAGGGCAAGGTCATCCTCATCACCGGCGGCACAGGGTCTTTTGGAACGGCCTTCCTGAGAACGCTGCTGGCCGAACACGACCCGGCGGCCGTGCGCGTCTACAGCCGCGACGAGCTGAAGCAGTACAACCTCCAGCGCGCCATCGAGTCGGACGAACGAGTGCGCTTCCTGATTGGCGACGTCCGCGACGCCGAGCGCCTGCGCATGGCGATGCGCGGCGTGGACGTCGCGATCCACGCGGCCGCGCTCAAGCAGGTGCCCTTCTGCGAGTACAACCCCTTCGAGGCCGTCAAGACCAATATCCTCGGCGCCGAGAACGTCGTTGCGGCCGCCATCGCCAACGACATTCCGCGCACGCTCGCGCTGTCCACCGACAAGGCGGTCAACCCCGTCAACCTCTACGGCGCCACGAAGCTGGCCGCCGAGAAGCTGATCACCCAGGGCAACGCCTACGCCGGCGACTCGCCGGCCCGCTTCGCGACGATGCGTTACGGCAACGTCGTCGGCAGCCGCGGCAGCGTGATCCCACTGTTCAAGGCGCAGGCCCGCGTCGGTGAGCTGACGATCACCGACGAGGCCATGACCCGCTTCTGGATAACACTCGAGCAGGCGGTCGAGTTCGTGGTCAGCTGCCTCGGCCTGATGCGTGGCGGCGAGGTGTTCGTGCCGCGCATCCCCAGCATGAAAGTGCTCGAGATCGCCGAGGCCATCGCGCCGGGAGCCACGCGTCGGATCATCGGCATCCGTCCTGGGGAGAAGGTGCACGAGGTGCTGCTCACCGAGGACGAGTCCCGCCGCGCGCGCGCGCTGGCCGACCGCTACGTGATCTACCCGCAGCTGCCCTCGTGGGCCATGCTTGGCGAGGAGATCGGCGAGGAGCTGCCGCCGGGCTTCCGCTACTCCAGCGACAACAACGACACCTGGCTTGGCGCGGCGGACATCCGTGCGATGGCCGAGCCCATCGTTGCGGTGGCGTGAGGACGGCCGGCGCCGGCTGCTCGCGCTTCGCGGCAGCGGGGCGTGGAGTCCCGGCAGCGTGCCTGTCAACACCGTCGTACTGGGCGTGCGCACGATCGTGCGTGGCGTCGTCTCACTCGCGCTGCTGCCGCTGCTGGTAGATCGTCTCGGCGCGGCGCCCACCGGGTTGTTCATATTCGCGACGACCCTCACGGGCTATTTCACGGCCGTCGAATACGGCGTCGGGACGAGCGTCACGAAGTATGTGGCAGAGCACCGCGCCACTGGCGACGACGAGCAGCTGGGCTCGGTCGTGCGCGCCTCGCTGCTCCTCTCGCTGGGGCTGGGTGCGGCGATCGCCGCGGTCTTGGGCGTGCTAGCGGTTCTCGGCGCGCGCGCTCTCTTCACGGATCCCACGGTCCGCTCTCAGGCGGAGCCGACTCTGCTGGTGGCCGCGGCAGTTGCTTTTTTCTATTGGCCATCGCGCATCGGACCGGCGGCGTTGCGAGGCCTGGAGCGTTATGACCGCTGTGCGGCGGTCGAAATGGTCTGCGCCGTACTCACGCTCGCGCTGATCTTCCTGGCCAGCTCGCTGACGCACTCGGTGCCCGTATTGACGGCGCTCTTCGGCGCCGTCTTCGTGGTGGAAGGCGTCAGCGCCGGTGCGCTCGCCTGGCCGCACCTGAATCTGCGGCGCGGCGTGGGTCACTGGCGTGGAGAGCACCTGCGCCCGGCCATGGGCTTTGGCGCGGGGCTCTTCCTGATCGGTCTCTCCGACACGTTCATCTACGAGAGCGACCGGCTGGTCGTCACCGCGTTCGTGGGCGCCGCCGCGATCGTGGTCTACGAGGTGGCGCTGCGTCCGCAGACCGGCGTGCGGCTGATCAGTGGGCTGGTCGGATCGGCGCTGGTATCCACGTCCGCGCGGCTGGTGGCGGAGGGTCGTGACGGCCGGCTGCGCGAGCTGGTGCTCGTGGGAGCGCTCTTCTGCGTCGTCGTCTCTGTCCCCTTTGCCGTACTCGTGTTCGTGTTGGCGCGCCCGCTGGTCGAAGCGTGGGTTGGCCACGGCTACGGCCGCTACGCGTCGTACGTCCGGATATTCGTCTCCTATTGGTTGATCGGAGCCAGTGCAGGAGTGTTTACGAGCGCGATCGTGGGTGTCGGGCGCATCCGTGCGTTCGTGTGGATCACGGTCTGCAGCGCAGTGCTCACGCTGGGGCTCTCGATCGCGCTGACGGCTGCCTGGGGCACGGTCGGTGTGATCTGGGGCACCGTCATCCCCGGTTGTCTCGGGCTGCCGATCTGGATGTACTTTGCGTTGCGCCACGTCGGCATATCCAAGGCCCGCTATGCCCGCGAGGTGCTGGCCGCGGGCTATCTGCCGATCGCGGCCTGGACCGTTCCCGTGATTGTGCTCGCGCGGGCGCTCGACCCCCAGGGCCTCGTCGGCGTGGGCGCGTTCTGTGCGCTTGCCCTCCTCGCTCTGTGGCTGGCGATGGCGCCGATGCTGTGCGCGCGCTGGCGAGGAATGCTGATCGACGATCGGGTCGCGGCGGGGGTGCCGGCTTGACCGAGTCCGGGCGGTTGATCGTGGTGCACCGCGCTGACTTCGGAGGGTATCGCTGGCTGCCCGAGCACCGTCCGGGTGACATCACGATGGTGTTCGACGACATCGCGCTCACCGATCTCGCCGAGCGCGAGCCGATGTCCTTCGACCGGCTGGAGAGCTGGAAGGAGCGCAGTGCGGCCGAGCACCATGTGAGCGAGTTGACAGGGGCGATCGCGGCGCACCCCGCGGTGAGGGCGATCGAGCAGGGCGGCCTGCGCCTGATCGACTTCGCCGAGTATCGCCTGCGTGCCGAGATAGTGCGGCTCCTGCGGGGATGGACGCTGGCGCGTGCCGCCGGCGCTATGACCGGCACTGGCGCGACGGCCGCCGCGCGCGCCGTTGCCTGCGGCGTCGATGTCGCTGTCGGCGCCGGCGCGAGCGAGCCGATCTGCGACCCGGCGCTGCCGCCGGCGCTGGCCATCGGCGTGCGCGCCGGCCTGGGACTCGACCCGCGCGCCACTGCGTATGCACTCCCCCCGGCGCTGCCCGGCTCGCGCGGTCGCCGCGCGGTGGCGCGGCAGCTCATGCGTGCCGTCGCAGCGACCTCGCGGCCGGCGCACATGCGTGTGGCCGCCGTGGCCGCCGGCAAGCTGTCGCTCGCTCTGGACGCCCTATCCGATGCCCAGCTGCGAGAGGCCGGCGTGGGCCTGATGCCCTTCCCGGGCCTCGACCACGGCAACGGCCTGCTGCTGGCGTTGCGCCGCCGTCGGCCGCTCCTGGCAACGTACGGACCGGCTGTGCCCGGCATGGGCGTGTCGGTGAACCTGCCCGACAGGTTGGGTCTCGAGCAGGACGAGGCGTTGGACAGAGTGCTGGCTCTCCTCGTGGGTCACGTGCTGGCCGCCGCGGCTCCGGAGCTGGACCAGGCCGTGAGGGCCCTGGGGGGCCTGCGCGGCGCGCGCGAGCTGCGAGCGCTGCTGCTGCCCAGTGCTGCCTACGGCGCCTCGCGGCTGTTGATCGAATGGGCGCACGAGCGCGGCCTGCGAGTGGGTGCGATCCAGCACGGCATCTATTCGTTCCGTGAGTTCGACGGTGGCGACAGGCGCGCGGATGTCATCTTCGGGTGGGGTGAGGGAACGGCCGAGCAGGTCGCCTGCTGGTCACAGCCGCGCCCGGCCGTGCAGCCCGTCGGTGTGCCGGGGCTTGCCACGCCGAGGCCTCTTTCACGCGAAGCCGCCCCGGCCGCGGCGTTGCGTCGAGCGTTGATCGCCACTAGCAATACCGTCGATACGCCCATAGCTCAGGTGAGGTTCTGCGAGGCGTTCATCGAGACGCTCGCTCCGAGCATCGAGCGGCTCGCCGAGAGTGGCGTGGGAGTCGAGCTGCGGCCCCACCCGGGCGAGGATCCCGAGCGCTATCGAAGGCTGCTGGCCGGTCGCACACCGCGCGTTGGGATCGCGCCGACCGGGCCCTTCACCGAGGCGCTTGCCGACGCCGACATCCTGATCTCCTCCGCCTCCTCGGTGGCGTTCGAGGCGGCCGCGCTGGGAGTGCCGGTTCTGCTCTGGCTGGGCCCCGCGCCGCGGTGGGTGCGCGCAGAGCACCTTCTGACTCCATGGACCGAGAAGTTTCCCGGCATGTTCGAGACCGCCGAGGATCTGCGCTCGCTGATCGCCGATCTGATCGAGCGCCCGCCAGAGGGATTCAGAGTCGCGCGGGAGCTGAGCCGATATCTGGCGCGCTACGCCGAACCGTTCGATGTCACCCGCTTTGCGAACGCCCTCGGCGCGCTGGCATCGTGACGCCATAGGTTCAGCCGCTCGATCAGCAGATCGGCCCCGAGGCCTATCCAGATGAGGTACACAAACGCAGCCGGCATCGCGTAGCGGGGCTCGAAGTGCAGAAGCATGTAGGGGAGCAGAACCGCTCCCACCGTGGCGATTAGGAGCGCATGGGCACGTCTTCGGCCGGACCATGTGAATCCAAGCGAGAGCATCGCCAACAGGAAGACAAGCGGCAGCAGAACTACCTGGAGGAGATCGAGCGGGCGTTCGAGCGCATACGCGAGCGGGCCTCCTTTATAGGTGAACGGTGTCTTCGTTCCGGCGCGCATCCATTCTGCGCTGAGCGCCCCAAAGCTTGCCTCCCAGACGCGGTGCCCGATGGTCTCCAGATAGAACAGCGGGTGGTGCTTGATCACCGCGGTTGCACGGCCTCCCAGATAGGAGTCATATGCCGGCGAGAGGTATACGAGATTCGGGTGCAGACGATGGACTTCCTGATAGGTCCAATAATCTGAAATCGGGGGCGCATAGGAGTTGTGGTACTCGCCGAGGCCATCCCACAGGGTCTCTCCGGAGCCTGTGCGGGTGGGGATGAAGCGATGGAAGTCGTTGTAGTTGCGAATTACCCACGGGACCAGCAGAAGCGCGGCGACCGCTGTCACGGCGACCCCCCTGCGGAGTGCGATCCGCCAGCCGGTCGCGGGCACGCCGGCAAGAAAGAAGGCGCCCGGCAGGATCAGGACGCTCGGACGGAAGTAGGTGCCGATCCCGACGAGCAGCCCGCAGGCTAGGAGCCAGCGCCAGCGACGCGAGGAGTTCGACCGCCTTAAGGTAGATCGCGAGGATCGCGATCGTGAGGTCCACGCCCCAGAAGTCGGCGTTGGGGTTGACGATGACCTCGGCGACAGGAGCGTAGAGGGCGTACAGAGCGCCGGCCAGCAGAGCCGCGCGCCGCCGCGCGAACAGTCGCATCGCGATCCAGTACACAAGCAACGCCGCGAAGGCGTCCAGCACGATCCTCAAGATCGCGTCCGGCAGGTAGCGCTCGCTGCCCGTCAGCTCCCACAGGCCCGCCAGCACAACCGCCTCGCCCACCGGCTCGGCGATCTCGGGAACCCACCGCGGATGGGCATCGGCGTATTTGAGGTCGATGTCCGCCGGCTCCACCATGCGGTAGTTGTGGAGCACCGGCGAGGTCAGGCCGAAGTAGGGCGCATTGGCGTTGAGCTGGAACCAATGCCCGTCGGCGATGATGTTGTGCGCCATCCCGCCCCACGGCCATGGTCCAAAGAGAGGTCGCGGATTGGACTCGTAATAGGCCAGACGCGTGCCCAGTGTGAGCACGAAGATGACGACCAGCGCGAGACGTGTCCTAGCGCACGGTCGCGGCATAGGCGCGCTCCCCCGCGTTCAACTCGCGCAACTCGGGCTCGCGCGCGAGCAGTTCGAGCACGTCGCGGTAGCCGAATGACTTCCGATCGGAGAGACGGTCATAGACGGCCCGCACGAACGCCAGATCGGACGGGTAGTCCACCGTCCAGCGCTCGCCGCCCAGATCCTCAGGGGCCTGGACCAGCGCGAGCGAGAACCGCTCGGGTCGGCGCCACACGAAGGGTGTGACGTGCTCGCGCTCATAGCCGTCGCGGCTCTCCCTCCAGGCGAGCGCCAGGGTAGAGGCTGTCAGGAACTCGCCGTCGAGGCCATCCGGGTAGCGACACAGTCCAGGGCGAGGAGCCATCGCGCCCGTCGCGACCGCGGCGTAGTGCAGCGACGGTGTCCGCGAGCAGGTGTTTACGAGTTCCCCCAGCACCTCGGAGTCCACAAGTGGACAGTCCCCCGTCACGCGCAGGATCGCCTCGGCTTCGAGCTGCCGTGCGGCCAGATGGAAGCGATCCAGTACATCGTCGCTGCTGCCCGACACCACCGCGACGTCCAGCTCTGCAGCCAGGCGGCGAAGCGGATCGTCCTGGGGCGCGTCGGAGGTCAGCAGAGCGACACCGGCGATACCCGGCGTGCGCGACACGCGTTCGAGCACATGGGCCAACAGAGGCAGATCCGCCACCTGCTCAAGCACCTTGCCCGGCAGTCGCGTCGACCCCATCCGCGCCTGGACGAAGCCAAGTGTTCTCATCGGGCCTCCATCTGGGCCTGGTCGATGCGAAGCATTCTCATCGCATCCGGGTCTGGACGATGCGAAGCGTTCTCACCCAATCTCCTGGAAGGCCAGGCGCGTGGCCAGCAGCGGGCGCAGTCCGTCTGAGGGATCGGCGCGCCAGGCCACGTTGGGGCGCTCGATCGGCATCGGACGCTTGATGCCGTCGCCATCCGTTGCAGTCGGGCCTTCCTCAGGAGCAAGGCCCTTGCCATCGTCCGCGCCAGGTTCGGCCAGTCCGGCGATCAGCTCGTCCAAGGCAGCCGGCGACCAGTTGTGGGCCCCCGCCTCGCTGCCGCCACCGTCGAGATCGACGTGAAGCTCCACATCGGAGGCCCCCCAGCGGCGCACGGCACGCTTGACGATCTCGATGCGCGCGCTGTGGTCAGACCATCCCACCGGACAGACGTAGCGCTCGCGCAGTGCGCCGATTGCCGCCAGGTTGCACTGCTCCGGCGGCGTCGGGTAGCCCGAGACGCAGTGCAGCAGGCGCAGATCGCGACAGCCGGCGGCGCGGGCGGCGGCTACCGCAGCGTCGATCTCGGTCACGCAGGCCATGCCGGTGGAAATCACCAACGGCCTGCCGCTGGCCGCGGCATGGCGGATCAGCGCTTCCCACAGCAGCTCGTAGGAGGCGATCTTGAAGAAGTCCACATATGGCTCCAGCGCGTCCACTGCCCACAGGCCAAAGGGGGTCGCTCCCAGTTCCATCCCCAGAGCGCGACAGCGCTCGGCGATCGGCTGCAGGAACTCGATCGGAAGCTCCCAGGCGCGGCGCGCGCGCAGATCCTCGCGCCTGTCGAGCATGTCCGGCGTGAACAGATCCTCGATGTGAAAGACCTGCAGCTTTGCCGCCTGCGCACCCGCCTGTGCCGAGCGCTCCAGGAGTGCCAGCGCGCGCTCGAGGTCACGGTTGTGATTGGAGCCAAGCTCGGCGATGAAACGTGTCATCGGCGAGCCTCGCGATCTGTCATCGTCGCGCCTCGCAATGTGTCATGGGCGCGGCCCCGCAATGTGTCATGGAAGCGCCTCGCTCATCAGCGCAGCGAGCGCCGCCCGGCGTCGCTCGGCCTCGCGGACCTGCGCACTCAGCCCGTCGGCGAGAGATGTCTTGGCCAGGAAACCAAGCTCTTTGCGAGCGAGGTCGGTGCGTGCCCAGGTATCCCTGACATCGCCCGCCTTGGTCTTCTCAAAGGCCAGCCGCAGTTTTCGTCTCAGCGCGCCGGCAAGCTCGTCAAGTACCTCGAGCAGAGGCCTGGCCTGACTCGACGCGACGTTATACACAGCGCCCGCGCGCCCATGTTCGGCAGCCGCCACCGTCGCGGCCACGACATCCCCGACGTAGGTGAAGTCGCGCAACTGGCGACCGTCGCCGAAGATCGGAAGCTCGCCCCCCGCGAGCGCGGTCTCGATGAAGCGGGCAAGCGCCATGTCGGGGCGCTGGCGCGGCCCATAGACAGTGAAATACCGCAAGCCGACCGTCTCCAGGCCATACGAGCGCGTATAGGCGCCGCTCAGCATCTCGGTCATCACCTTCGAGGCGCCGTAGGGAGAGACCGGACGCAGTGGCGCCGTCTCGGATGCCGGCAACTCTGCCGCATCTCCATAGACGCTCGACGACGACGCGTAGATGAGTCGCACACTGTGTCGCGCGCATGCGTCGAGCACCGCGCGGGTGCCGAGGATGTTCGAGCGGTTGTAGTCGGCGAAGTCGCTCCACGAGTCGCGCACGCCCGGGCGTGCCGCCAGATGGAAGACCCATTTGGCCTCTCCCACGAGCTGGTCGAGGGTCGGATCGAGGATGTCCAGCTCGTGGAATGCGAAACGTTTGTGTGTGAGTGGCGAGGAGAGATTGAGTTCCTTCAGCTCACGCGCGTAGTGCTCGGAGAATGAGTCGATTCCGCACACCGTGCAGCCAGCAGCCAGCATCGCCTCACATAGGTGTGACGCGATGAATCCGGCGGCTCCGGTGACGACGACGGGCTTCATGGGCGATAGTCTGAACGATACGGACAGATAGCTAACCTGAAGCATTCGGGATGTCCACATCAAGCCGATCAGTCCAGCCGCAGCTGGTCCTCGAAGCGAGCGCCGAGCTGCTGGTCGAGATCATCGCCGAGGGCGGTCCACGTCTGGGATTTGGGCATGCCGGGCGCTGTCTGGCGCTCTGGGAGGAGTTGGGCGACAGCGCTGCCTTCCAGGTGCACGACGACGCCGTGGTTTGTTTCCTGCGCGAGCAGGGGGCACCCATCGTGTCTAACAGCAGCGCCCCACTCGTGGTGCTCGACCGCGCCGCGCTGGTCACCGAGCAGGAGGTCGGTCTGCTGCGTGCCGAGGGCCGGCGTGTCGTGCTCATCGACGATCTCGGACCGGCGCGCATGCAGGCAGATGTGGTCCTCGACCCGCCCACGGCTGCCGTATGGCCCCCGGCCGCCGGGGTGCGCCTGGCGGGCTTCGAGCACGTCCTGCTGCGCCGCGAGGTGCGCGAAGCGGCTCCCGCGCGCGCGGCGCACGGCGTGGACGTCGCGACTAGAGCTGCAGGCAGCGTCCTCCTCGCGATGGGCGGCAGCGACCCGACCGACCTGACCCCGCTGCTTGCCGATGTGCTGAGCGGCGCGGGCATCGACGTCACCGTGGCGCTTGGCCCCGGCTATCGGGGATCGTTTCCAATTACGAGCCCGCTGCCGGTCGGGCGGGAGGGGTTTGTATCGGCACTGGCCAGCGCCGACCTGCTCGTTGCCGGCTACGGGCACAGCCTGCTCGAGGCGGCTCATCTTGGCGTTCCGGCCATCGCGGTCGTCTACCGCTCCGAGCAGCTGCCGCACGCCGCGGCCTTCTGCCGGCAGGGCACCGCGGAGCTGCTTGATCTCACCACGCGCTCAAACTCCCCGCAGTTGGCGGCTGCGACCGGCCGGCTGCTGCTCGCGCCGGAGCGCCGCGCGGAGATGTCGGCGCGCGGGCAGGAACTGGTCGACGGGCGTGGCGCCGAGCGGATCGCCAAGACTCTTCTGGCGATGGCATGAGCGGGCTAGACGCGATGAGCAGCGACGCGATGGGCAGCGACGCGGTACCCGGACCGGAGAGCCTGCGCCTGATCGCACAGGCGGCCGCGCAGGAGGGCCCCGCGGTGGCGCGCCAGCCGAGCATCGCCTGGAGGCGGGCCGAGGGCGTTCACGTCGAAGACGTTGACGGCAATGTCTTCCTCGATTTCTCCTCCAGCGTGCTCGTCGCCAACGTGGGTCACACTCACCCGCGCGTGGTCGCCGCGATCCGCGAGCAGGCGGGCGAACTGCTGCACACCTACAACTTCGTCAATCGCTGGCGCGTGGAGCTTGGGCGTCGTCTGCTCGCGCTGAGCGCCCCGAGCGACTTCGACCGCGTGTTCATCGGCACCACCGGTGCCGAGATGCTGGAGCTGGCTCTCAAGCTGGCCCGCTACGCGAGCGGAGGGCGCTTCGGCACGCTGGTGCTCGAAGGCGGCTACCACGGCAAGACGCTGGCTGCCACCGCGCTCGGTGGACGTTCGGCGACGCTGAGTGGGCTCGGCGAGCTGCTGCCCGGTGTCGTGCAGGCTCCCTTCCCCGAGGCCGGGCGCCCCGACTCCGAGGCGCTGGAGCGCTCCGCGCTGGCATTTCTGGAAGGACTGGAGCGCGACGGCACGGCCCGCGGCATCGGTGCGGTCGTGATCGAGACCGTGCAGGGCAACGCCGGACAGCGAATGACCTCGGCCTCGTTCCTGCAGGCGATCGAAGCGTTCGCCCGACGCCACGATGCCGTCTTCGTGATCGACGAGGTGCAGTCGGCCTTCGGTCGCGCAGGCTCGCTGTTCGCCTTCGAACAGTTCGGCCTGAAGCCCGATCTCGTAGTGGCGGGCAAGGGCATCTCAAGCTCGCTGCCGCTCACCGTGATGCTTGGACGCTCACGCGTGCTCGACGGCGCGCCGCCGCGCACGCTGTCGAGCACCCACGGCGGCAACCCACTCAGCTGCCGCGCCGGCTGCGTGGTGCTCGACATCATCGCGCAGGACGGCCTGCTCGAGAACGCACGCAAAGTGGGCGCGCTTCTGCTCGCGGGCCTGCACGAGGCCGCGGCTGCAGCCGGCTTGAACACCCACGTGCGCGGTCTGGGGCTGATGATCGGAGTCGAGATCCTCGATGACCGCGGGGAGCCGGATCCCGCCCGCGCCGATGCCGTCGTGCAGGCAGCGATCCGCCGCGGGCTGCTGCTGCTGGCGCCGATCGGCCTGCGCAGGAACGTCGTGCGAGTCGCACCGCCGCTCGTGCTCACCGTCGCGCAGGCGCAGGAGGGCACGGCAGTGCTGGCCGAGGCTTTTAGGGAGGCCGCCGAGACCTTCCGGGAGGGTGCCGGGGTTTCACCGGATGGCAGCGGGGCCTTCCGGGAGGACAGCGGGGCCTTCCCGGAGGGCGCTGAGGTTTCCGGGAGGGCGCATGACGCCAGCTGAGGCGGGAATCGGACTGGCGCGGATCGCGGTCGCCGGCAACATCAACGCGGACATCGCCTACCAGGTATCTCGCCCACCGCGACCGGGGGAGACGCTGCTGGCCGAAGGGCTCGTTCTCGGTCCCGGCGGGAAGGCCGCCAACGCCAGCGTCGCGCTCGCCCGCCTGGGTGCCGCGCCGCTGTTGATCGGCAGCGTCGGAGACGACCCGCTCGGCTCGTTCGTACTGGCCGCGCTCGAACGCGAGCAGGTTGAGACCGGCCTGGTCATCCGCTCTCGAGATGCCGGTACGGGGGTGGCGAGTGTGTTCGTGGGGCCGCAGGGCGAGAACGCGATCGTCACCCACTTGGGGGCCAACCTGGCGATGACCCCGGCGGAGCTTCCGGGCTTGGAGAGCTGCGGCACGCTGCTGATGACGCTCGGGCTTCCCCGTGGCGTGCTGCTCGCGCTGGTGGCAAGAGCACGTGAGCGCGGGATGAGGATCGTCGTCGACGCCACGCCGCTGCGCGGCGATCCGCCACCCGCCGAGCTGCTGGCCGTGGACGTTCTCTCGGCCAACCGCGTCGAGGCTGAGGAGCTGACGGGCCGAACGATAGATCCCGCCGACAGCGACGCCGTGCTGCACGCCTGCGCGGAGCTGCGCGCTCTCGGCGCCGCCGCGGTCGTGCTCAAGCTCGGCAGAGCCGGGGCGGTGTGGAGCGAGGGCTCCCAGCACGGATGGGTCTCCGCACCAGCGGTTGAAGCGGTGGACTCCACGGGTGCCGGCGATGCCTTCATGGCCGGGCTCGTCCTGCGCTTGGCCGCGGGCGCAACGCTGAGCGAGGCGGTCGACTTCGCCTGCCTGCTGGGAGCGCTGAGCACCACCGGTCGCGGTGCGCAGGGAGGGTGGACCACGTTCGAGGACGTCCGCCGCTTCGCCGCCGCAGCTGGCAGGGAGGCGCTCTGCACATGACTGGGACGCCTACGAGCAGCGAGGCAGGCGATGCTCTGGGTATCGACGCTCTGGGTATGAGTGGGACGCTGCTGCTGGTCGGCGCCGGGCTCCTGCAGATTCCGGCGATCGAGACAGCCCATGAGCTTGGCCTGCGAGTGCTTGCCACCGATCGCGACTCGCGCGCCGCTGCCCTCCCGCTTGTCGAGGAGGCGGTGGTGCTGGATACCAAGGACGTCGCCGGCCACGTCGCGCTCGCCAAGCGGCTGGCCGATCGCGGGGACCTTGTCGGTGTCTACACCGAGGGCGCCGACGTTGAGGTGACCGTGGCCGAGGCCGCGCGGTCGGTCGGCCTCCCTGGAGTCGATCCGCGCGCGGCGCGCATCTGTGCCGACAAGGCTGAGTTTCGCCGTATCTGCGCGTCGGCGGGTCTGCCCGGTCCTCGCTTTCGCGAGGTTGACGACCTGTCGAGCGCCCGGCTGGCGCTGCGCGAGGTCGGGCTGCCGGCGATAGTCAAGGCGCTCGACAACTCGGCCTCGCGTGGTGCCACCAAGGTTGCCTGTGAGGAGGAGCTGCCCGGAGCCTTCGCCGAGGCGCTGCGCTTCACCGCCGGTGACAGCGTGCTGGTCGAGGAGTGCCTGAAGGGGCCCGAGCAGAGCGTTGAGACGATCGTAGACCGGGACGGTCGCCAGCGCCGCTGCAACATCGTCGATCGGCCCTTTGCCTTCGATCCCTTCCCGATCGAGCTGGGCCACGACAATCCCTCGGGACTGGACGAGCAGGCGCAGGAGCGTCTGTACGAGCTGGTCGAAGCGACCACACGGGCCGTCGGAATCAATCTGGGCGCGGCCAAGGCCGACACGATGTGGACCGAGCGTGGACCGATCGTGCTCGAGATGACCGCGCGTCTGTCCGGCGGGTTCCACGCTCAGTACACCTCGCCGCTGGCTCACGGCACGAACGACATCAAGGCCACGCTCGAGCTTGCCCTCGGCAGGCCCCTGGATCCGGCAGACCTGCGCCCTCGCTGGCGCCGCCACGCAGTCTGCCGAGCGCTGTTTCCCGAGCCCGGCACGATCGTGGCGATGTCCGGCGTTGACGACGCCCTGGGGGTGCCTGGCGTCGAGCACGTGCTCTTCCGCATGGCGTCCGGCGAGGAGATCCGTCCCTACCGCAACTGCGCCGACAGGGCCGGTTTCGTCATTGCCTGCGCCGATCGGCACGAGGACGCGCTCGCGGCAGTCGAGCAGGCGCGTCGGCGCATCGTCATCGCAACCGATCCGCTGCCGGTTGGCTGATCGTGCGGGCCCTGGTCAAGCGAGAGCCGCGAGCGATGCCAGTCATCGAGCAGCACCCGGATCCGGTGCCCGCAGCGGACGAGGCGCTTGTAGCCATCCACGCGGTGGGCATCTGCGGTACGGACCTGCACATCCTCGACGACGTATATCCCCACGCTTCTCCGCTGATACCAGGACACGAGTTCGCGGGGTCGATCGTCGGCTTGGGCCGGGATGTCGAGAGCTGGAAGCTGGGCGACCGCGTGATCGGCGAACTGCACGTGGGTGCGTGTCTTACATGCGAGGTCTGCCGTTCCGGCAACCCTCAGATATGCCCCAGCAAGCGGGCGCTCGGAACCTGGACCGACGGCGCGTTCGCCGAGCTGATGACGATCCCCGCGTGGCTCCTGCACGGCATCCCCGATCGGCTCTCCGACGCCGCCGCGACGCTGGTCGAGCCGGCGGCCTGTGCGTGGCACGGGCTGTTCGAACGCTCGCGGCTGGACCCCGGGGACCGGGTGCTGGTCCTGGGACACGGACCGATCGGCCTGCTCAGCGCTCACCTGGCGGCCGCCGCGGGCGCAAGTCAGGTGATCCTGGTGGGTCGCAGCCGGCGCGGCACGGCGCGCCTTGAGTGCGCCCGTACGCTCGACTGCGAGGTGCTGGACTCCTCCACCGAAGACATTCAGCGCGAGGTCGCCCGGCTGACGGGCGGCCGCGGCGTGGACCTCGCGGTGGAGACGGCCGGCGCCGAGGAATCGCTGTCGCACTGTGTCCGCTGCTGCCGTCGGGGCGGACGCATCGTCGTCCTGGGCCTCAGCGGCCTTCCGAGGGTGCCGCTCCTGTGGGATCACGCCCTGCAGCACGATCTCACGCTCGCCTTCTCGTTCTCCTCGCGGGCCTCCAGCTGGCAGGCCGTGATCGGCATGAGCGTTGCCAAGCCGCTGCCCGCCGAGGCGCTTCTGACGGATGCGGTTGGGCTCGAGGACTGGTCGGCGGGGTTCGATGCGGTTCGCGCGGGGCGCGCAGTCAAGGTGGTATTGAGCCCATGACGATGGCCCGCTTGACGAGAGTCGTGAGGATGGTGATCAGCCGGTGAGCGTTCCGCCGAGCCGACACCCCGACTCCGCGCGGTTGGCGAGCATCCACACGCTCGCGAGCGAGCCCGGCTTCCACGAGCTGGGGGCCGGTGAGCTTGCGTTCCTGCGCTTCGGCTTGGCTCGCGTGCAGGCCGGCGAAGCCATTCAGTTGGAGACACAGGACCAGGAGGCCCTGCTGGTAGTCATCGAGGCGTCGGAGGATGTGAGAGTGGCCGCCGGCGGGCGCGAGTTCGAGCTGCCTCCCCGGCGCTCGGTGTTCGTGGATGGGCCCGCCGCCGTCTACGCGCCCGCAAACACGGCGCTGGAGCTGCGGGGGCCGTTGCTGGCTGCTGTCTTTCAGGCGCACGCTCCCGAGTCCGGAGGTGAGCCCTACGCGATCCTCCCAGGGGAGGTGAGCACGGTGGAGCGCGGCCGCGGCAATTTCACTCGCCGTGTTCGCGACATTCTGCCCGCCGAGCGGCGCGCCGAGCGCCTGCTGGCGGGCGAGACCCTGAACCCGCCGGGGAACTGGTCGAGCAGCCCTCCCCATAAGCACGACCGCAACGCTCCACCCGCAGAGGCGCGCCTTGAGGAGATCTATCTGTTCAGGGTCAACCCCAAGCAGGGCTTCGGCCTGCAGCACTCCTACCACTCCGGCGGACCTACGCGGACCTTCGCCGTAGAGGACCTAGACGTGGTCGCCATCCCCGCCGGCTACCACCCGGTCGTCGCGGCGCCGGGGTATGACCTCTACTACCTCTGGTGTCTGGCCGGCGAGGGCAGGGAGCTTCGCTGGCGACCCGATCCGGCGCACGCCTGGGTGGACGAGAACTGAAGAGCCTCGAATGTCCGCGCCGCGGGCGCTGCGCCGCCATGAAGCCGCGCCCGGCAACACGAGAGCGAGCCCTTTGGCGCCCTTTGGATCGGTTTTGTCAATTGGGATGGAGCCGCTACGGTGAGATTCGTGCGCCGCGAGCCGCCCACGACGAGCCGTTCGATCGCCATCTCCGACGCGCTATGGGAGCGCGCTCAGCGCGTGATCCCAGCCGGCACTCAGACGCTCAGCAAGGCCCCCTCCCAGTTCGTGGATGGCGTATCGCCCAAGTTCCTGCGACGCGGCAGGGGGGCGCACGTTTGGGACGTGGATGGCAACGAGTACATCGACTACCCCATGGCCCTCGGCCCGATCCTGCTTGGCTACGACCATCCCAGCGTGACCGAGGCGGTGGTGGCGCAGATCCACGAGGGCACGACCTTCACGCTCATGCACCCGCTCGAGGTCGAACTTGCCGAGCTGCTGATCGAGCTGATCCCCTGCGCCGAGCGTGTGCGCTTCGCCAAGAACGGCGCCGATGCCACCGGCGGGGCGATCCGCGCGGCTCGTGCCGTGACGGGCCGCGAACACGTGATCGCCACCGGCTATCACGGCTATCACGACTGGTACATCGCCTCCACGGAGCGCGATGCCGGAGTCCCGACGGCCAACCGCGGGCTCATCCACACCGTGGTATTCGGCGACCTCGCGGGCCTGGAGCGCGCGCTCGGGGAGTGGCAGACGGCGGCGGTAATCATGGAGATCCCCGCACAGCAGCCCGACGACGGCTATCTGCAGTCGGCGCTGCAGCTGGCTCACAGCCATGGCGCGCTGCTGATTCTGGACGAGATCGTGACCGGCTTTCGCTACGCCCTGGGCGGCGCGCAGGAACTCTTCGGATTCCGTCCCGACCTGGCCTGCTTCGGTAAGGGAATGGCCAACGGCTACCCGCTCGCCGCTGTCGTCGGACGCGAGGAGCCGATGCGCGCCTTCGAGGAGATCTTCTTCTCGATGACCTATTCGGGCGAGACCGTGTCCCTGGCCGCTGCGATGGCGACGCTTGCGGTGTTGCGCAGCGAGCCGGTCTTAGAGCGCATCTGGGCGCGTGGCGCCGCACTGCGCGAGGGCATTCTGCGGCTGGCCGAGGGCGTGGGCTTCGGCGTTGAGCTGGCCGGCAATCCGCCGCGCTCGGCGATCGCCTTCCACGACGATCGCGGGCGTCCCTCGCCGCTGCTGCGCGGGCTGTTCCTGCAGGAGTGCCATCGCCGCGGGGTGCTCTTCGGCGGGCCGATCTTCACCACCTACAGTCACAGCCCCGAGGACATCGCGCGCACGCTGGACACGGTGCAGGCGGCATTTGAACGGATGGACGAGGCCCACCGCGCCGGCGACATCGAATCCCACCTGGAAGGAGCGCCGCCCGGCATCGTCTTCCGCTCGCACACCTGACAATGGGCGCGATCTCTGGCATCTTCGCCACACCGGTACCACGCCTGGGAAACCTGGCGACACGCCTGGGGGTTCCTGAGTCATCCCGGGGGATCCCTGAGCCACGCCTGGGGATCCCTGAGTCACCCCGGGGTTTCCCTGAGTCACGCCTGGGGATCGGCACTGCCGCACTGGCGGTCCCCTATGGCGTGCCTGGGAGCGAGCGCCGGCCGCCCGGCCGAGTCGCAGCACGCCGCACGCTGCTCGCCGCGCTGGAGCGCGGCGTGCGTTTCATCGACACCGCCCCGGCATACGGCGAGGCGGAGGCGCTCCTCGGAGCGGCGCTCGGCAGGCGCATGGATTGCGCGGACTGCGTGGTCGCGACCAAGCTCGCGATCCCCCCCGCCGGCTGGCGCGCCCTGTCGCCGCGGGAGATTCGCGCCCATGTGCGCACCTCCGCGCGGGCCAGCCTGCGCGCGCTGCGCCGCGAGCGGCTCGACCTGCTCCAGATCCACAACGCCGACCGGGCGCTCATCGACGACGGCGCTGTCGTGGAGGCGCTGGCCGAGCTGCGCGAGGAGGGGCTGGTGGCGAGCATCGGCGCCACCGTCTACGCCGAGAGCGATGCGCTCGCGGCAATCGCCGATCCGATGCTGGAGGTCGTTCAGGTCGCATACAGCGCACTCGATCGCCGTCCCGAGCGCCGCGTGCTGCCCGCCGCCGCGGCGGCGGGGACGGCCGTGGTGGCGCGCTCGCTGTTGCTGCATGGGGTGCTCAGCCCCGCGGGACGCGATCTGCAAGGACCGCTCGCGGCGCTGAGCGTGGCAGCCGATGCTGTACGCCAGGCGTTCGGAGCCCGCTGGGATGAGCTGCCGGGCGCCGCTGTGGCCTTCGTCGCCCAGCGGCACGGGATCGCGTGCGCGCTGCTGGGACCGCGCGACGAGGCCGAGTTGGGCGCGCTGCTCGACCAGGCTGAGCACTTCGAGGAGGCCGTCCGCGATCTGCCGCCGGCGGCACCCGAGCTGCCCGACTGGCTCCTGGACCCAAGCCGCTGGCCTGAGGAGGTCGCAGTTGTCGGCTGAAGTGGAGGAGCTGCGCCTCGTCTGCCTCTTTCACCTCAACCTCGCCTTCTCCTCGCTGGAGGAGGACTCCCACGCCGAGATCGTGCGGCGCTGCTATCACCCGGCGCTGGCGCTCGCGCGAGAGACGGGCTTTCCGATCGCCCTGGAGGCCACCGGCTGGACGCTGCGCCGCATCGCACAGCTCGACCCGGGCTGGATCGAGCTGCTGCGCGAGCTGCTAAACGAGGGGTGCGTCGAGTTCGTCGGCAGCGCTCACGCCCAGTGTGCCGCTCCGCTGCTGCCCGCCGAGGTCAACGTCTGGAACCTGCGTCTGGGACGCGAGGTCTATCTGGATCTGCTGGGGGTCGCGCCGCGCATCGCGTTGGTCTGCGAGCAGGTCTACTCACCCGGTCTGGTGCCGCTCTACCTCGAGGCGGGCTACGAGGCGCTGATCGTCGACTGGGACAACGCGCGGCGCTCGCACCCCGAGTGGCCCTCCGAGCATCGTCTGCATCCGCAGCGGGCCCTCGGGGGCGGCCGCACGATCCCGATCGTGTGGAGCAAGTCGATCGCCTTCCAGAAGTTCCAGCGCTTCGCTCACGGCGAGCTGGCACTGGAGCGTTACCTGGACTACGTGCGCGCAGTAGCCGCAGAGCGGGCTCTCCCTGGTCGAGCGCTGATGCTGTACGCCAACGATGTCGAGATCTTCGATCACCGCCCGGGGCGCTTCGCCGCGGAGCCCGACCTGCAGGAGGGAGAGTGGCAGCGCATCGCCGCCGGCCTCCGCGCGCTGCGCGACCGCGGTGTCGGCCTGCCGGCGCTGCCCTCGGAGGTGCTGGAACTGCTCGACGCCGCCGAGGCCGGCCACCAGCTTGAGCTGCAGTCCTCCAGCCAGCCGATACCGGTCAAGAAGCAGGACAAGTACAACGTCTCGCGCTGGGCCGTCAGCGGACGCGACGACATCGGCGTCAACACCCGCTGCCAGCGGCTGTATGAGCGCCTGCGCGACGAAGCCTGCACCGACCCCGAGCGCTGGCGAGAGCTGTGCGAGCTGTGGGCCAGCGACTTCCGCACTCACATCACGCCATCGCGCTGGCAGGCCTTCCTTGCGCGTCTGTCCGCGGTGGAGCGCCAGTGGCTGCCATCCGTGCCCTCCGTTTCCTCCGCGCCGTCCGCGTCGTCTGCGCCATCCGTGCCCTCTGCGCCGTCCACGCAGTTCCCATCCGTACTCTCCGCGCCGTCCGTGCCGTCAGGCGCAGCGCCGAGCTTCGGCACGGCGGCGGCGCACGACGGCGACTCTCTGGAGCTGCGCTCGGGCGCGCTCGCCGTGCGCCTCAACCTCCGTCGCGGCATGGCCATCGAGGCGCTTAGCGACGCGCGCGTCTGTGAGTGCCCGCTCGTGGGAACGCTCGAGCATGGCTACTTCCCAACGATCGAGTTGGGCGCCGACTTCTACTCCGGTCACCTCGTGCAGGAGTCGCCGCTCACCCACAAGATCACCGACTTGGAGCGCGTTCAGCCGATCGTCAGCTATGACCAGGAGGGTCGCCTGTGCGCGCTGGCGCGCATCGCCACCGAGCTGGGACCGGTCGAGAAGAGCATCCGACTGGACCCGCTGGGCGACGGCGCCGAGCCGTTAGGCGGGGGCGCCGAGTCGCTGGGCGGCGGCGTCGAGTCGCTAGGCGCTGGCGCCGAGTTGCGGGGCGGCGGCGTCGAACTGGAATGGGTCCTGCGCTGGCCGGAGCTGCCGCTTGGCTCGCTGCGGTTCGGCCATGTCACGCTGCTGCCCGATGCCTTCCAGGGGAACACGCTGTGGTACGCCACACACAACGGCGGGCGCGAGCTGGAGAGACACAGGATCGCCGGTCCTGCCTTCGACCACGGCGCGGCCGTCTCAGCGCTGGTCTCCTGCCGGCAGGGCCTGGGCCTGAGCGAGGGCATACTGCTGCTGGGCGATGCCCGGCGCACGATCCGCGTCGAGGTTGACCTGGCGTGTGCCAAGCCGCTGGGCCTCATCAGCTGGGTGCCGGGCCGCGAGCGCTGGTTTCTGCGCCTGTGCTTCGCGCTCACCGAGTCCGACGACACGCGGCGGGGGCCGATTCCCCGCGACCCGCAGCGACACCCTCAGCGGGTGCGTCTGCGCATCTCGGCGCACCGCACCTCAGAGCGTCCTATATATTAGACTAGCTGGGGAAATCAAAATGGCCGCCATCGAACACAGCACCACCTATCTGGCGGCCGCGGCCGATCTCATCTCGGCGCTCGACCCGGCGCGACTGGATGCGATGGCCGCGGGTCTGGCCGCCGTGCGCCTGCGTGGTGGGCGCCTGTTCATCCTCGGCGTCGGCGGCGGCGCCGGTCACGCCTCGCACGCCGTAAACGATTTTCGCAAGCTCTGTGCGCTGGAGAGCTACGCGCCGACCGACAACGTCTCCGAGCTGACAGCACGCACCAACGACGACGGTTGGGAGACCTCGTTCAGCGCCTGGCTCGCGGGCTCGCACCTGCGCGCGCGCGACGCGCTGCTTGTCTTCTCGGTCGGCGGCGGCTCGCGTGAACACAACGTCTCCACGAACCTCGTCGCCGCGATGGAGGCCGCGCATGCCGAGGGAGCCTCGATCTACGGCGTGGTGGGTGCTCCCGGCGGAACGCTTGCCCAGCTTGCCGATGTGGCGATCCTGATTGATCCCCCAGCCACTCTGCGTACGCCGCTGGTCGAGTCTTTCCAGGCACTCGTATGGCACGCTCTGGTCTCCCACCCGGAGCTGGCCGTCAAGCAGGGCCACTGGGAGTCGCTCACAGCCGCCGCCAAACCGTGAGCCGCGACGCTGCCCGGGCGGCTGTGTTCCTCGATCGCGACGGCGTGCTCAACGAGCTGGTTGCCGATCCCCTGACGAGCACCCCGGAGTCGCCGCTGAGGGTCGAGGATGTCGGACTCATCGCCGGAGCCGCCGCCGCGGCGCGCACGCTTGCGCACGCCGGCTTTGTCTTGATCTGCACCTCCAATCAGCCGGCGGCGGCGAAGGGCCGGGTCTCACTCGAACAGCTGCTCGCGGTGCACGAGCGCGTCGTCAGCCTGCTCGCCCAGGAGGGGGTGTGCCTGGAGGCTTCGCGCCTGTGCCTGCACCATCCGGAGGGTGTCGTCCCCGAGTTGTCGGGGCGGTGCACGTGTCGCAAGCCAGCGCCGGGCATGCTGTTGGATGCGGCCGACGCGCTGGAGATCGACCTGGGCAGCTCGTGGATGGTCGGAGACACGGACGCCGATGTCGCCGCCGGGCGGGCGGCCGGCTGTCGGACGCTCCTGATCGAGCACAAGGGCAGTATCCACAAGCGTTCACGGGCGTCTGTGCCCGATTTGGCGGCCGCCGATCTTGCCCATGGCGCCGACCTGCTACTTCAAGCGTAGTTAGACGCATTTCGAAAAAGGGAATGCTTGCTACCTTGCCGCCGGATGACCCAGGCGCTGGACCAGATCTCCACACGTATCTTCGCCGACGGAGCGGATCTGGACGGCATCCTCAGGCTCGCCGCCGACCCGCGCATCGAGGGATTCACTACGAATCCGACGCTCATGCACAAGGCCGGCTTGACCGACTACGCGAAGTTTGCCCGCAGCCTTCTGGAGCAGGTTGACAAACACCCGATCTCCTTTGAGGTCTTCGCCGATGACGCCGAGGAGATTCGCCGTCAGGCCCGCCTGATCGCCTCGTGGGGCGAGAACGTCTACGTGAAGATTCCCATCACCACCACCGCCGGGGAGTCGCTGGCGGCGCTCGCCCATGAACTCTCCCAGGAGGGCGTGAAGGTCAATGTGACCGCTCTCTTCACGCCCGCTCAGGTGCAGTCGATCACCGCCGCCGTCCGAGAGGGAGCGCCATCCTGCATCTCGGTCTTCGCCGGGCGCATCGCCGATGCGGGCGTTGACCCCGTGCCGATCATGGCTCGCTCGCTGGAGATCATGGCCGATGCGCCGCGCGCAGAACTCATCTGGGCCTCGCCGCGCGAGATCCTCAACCTCGTGCAGGCCAGTCAGGTGGGCTGCCACATCATCACCGTCACGCACGAGCTGCTGCGCAAGCTCGATTGTCTGGGCAAGAAACTCGAGCAGTACTCATTGGAGACGGTGCGCATGTTCCACGGCGATGCCGCGGCAGCGGGCTTCACGCTGTAGTCGCGGTGAGGCGTGTCTGCATCACGGGCGGCGCGGGGTTCATCGGATCGAGCCTGGCCGACCTGTTGAGCCTCCGCGGTGTCGAGATCGCCATCCTCGACAACTTCGGCATGGGACGGCGCGAATTCGTAGCTGACGCGCTCCAGCGGCCAGGGGTGAGCCTGTTCGAGGGCGACGTGCTCGACATGGGGGTGCTCAAGCAGGCTGTCGCCGGCTGTGACTGGGTCTTTCACTTGCAGGCCAACGCCGATGTACGCCGGGGTCTTGAGCATCCGCGCCGCGACCTCGAGCAGAACACGATCGCCACCGCAAACGTGTTGGAGGCGATGCGCGCGCAAGGGGTCAAGCGGATCGTGTTCGCCTCCTCAGGCTCGGTCTATGGCGAGCCGCAGGTCTTCCCTACGCCCGAGGACGCACCCTTCCCGACCCAGACATCGCTCTACGGCGCCTCCAAGCTGGCCGGGGAGGGTCTGATCGCCGCTTACGCCGCCGGCTATGACTTCGTCGGCGTGATCTGTCGCTTCGTGTCGATTCTCGGCGAGCGCTACACGCACGGGCACGTCTTCGACTTCTACCGCGCCCTCAAGCGCGACCCCACCTGCCTGCGCGTGCTGGGCGATGGCCGCCAGGAGAAGTCCTATCTCTACATCCAGGACTGCCTGCAGGCGATGCTCACAGCCGCCGAGCGCCATCGCGCTGAGCCCGGTGCTCACGTCTACAACCTGGGCACCGAGGAAACGGTCGTGGTCGACGACTCGATCCAGATCATCGCCGAGCACCTTTCGCTCTCGCCGCGGATCGACTACGCCGGCGGGCGTCGCGGCTGGACGGGCGACAGCCCGCTGATCCACCTCGACACCAGTCGCATCCGCGCGCTCGGTTGGAAGCCGCGGCTGACGATCGCTCAGTCTGTGCGGCGCACCCTGGGGTGGTTGGACGCCAACGACGCCGTCTGGCGGGAAGCCCCGGCGGGGGAGCAGGCGGCGGGGGAGCGGCCGGGAGGCGGGCCGACCGGAGAGCGGCTGGGAGGCGGCTCAGCGGAGGAGCGGCCGGGAGGCGGGCCGGCGGGGGAGCGGCCTGGGCAGGAGCCGGCTCGCGGGAGCGCCATCGCATGAGCGTCATCTTCAGCCGCGCGCCCTTGCGCATCTCCCTTGGCGGCGGCGGGACGGACCTGCCCTCCTACTACGGACTCCACGGCGGCTTCTTCGTCTCCGGGGCGATCGACAAGTACGTCTACATGCTCACCCATACGGTCTTCCAGCGCCGCTACCGCATGAAGTACTCCGAGCTCGAGGAGGTGGACCGGATCGAGGACATCCGCCACCCCATTCTGCGCGAGGGCCTGCTGCGGCACTGGTGTGGCAATCCGCTGGAGATCGCCTCGTTGGCGGATGTGCCTGCCGGCACCGGCATGGGCTCCTCGGGCTCCTACACCGTTTGCCTGCTCAAGAGCCTGATTCGCGCCCGACACACCTCGATCAGCCCGATCGAACTGGCGGAGGCGGCCTGCGAGATCGAGATGAACGTGCTCGGCGAGCCGGTCGGCAAGCAGGACCCCTACGTCGCTGCCCACGGCGGGATCTGCGCCTACACGATCCATCGCAAAGGCGAGGTGGAGGTGCAGCCGCTCGAGCTTGACGCGGCGGTGCTCAGGAAGCTGCGCGACCAGCTGCTGCTGTTCTACACCGGCGAAGCCCGCTCGGCCTCGCGGATCCTGGCCGATCAGGATCGGCGCTCCAAGGCGGGCGACGAGCAGATGATCGAGAACCTGCACCGCACCAAGGAGCTGGGACGTCAGATTCACGGCTTGCTGGCGAAGGGGGATCTGGAGGGTTATGCGGAGCTGATGCACGAGCACTGGCTGCACAAGCGCAAGCGCTCGCCGGGCATGGCCAACGAGCACATCGACCGGCTCTACGAGCTGGCGCGCAACAGCGGTGTCGTCGGTGGCAAGCTGGTGGGCGCCGGTGGCGGTGGCTTCCTGCTGCTCTACGCTCGCCGACCCGAGGACACCAGGAGGGCGATGGCCTCCGCGGGGGCCTTCGAGCTGGCATTCGACTTCGAGTTCGGCGGTGCCTACGTGAGCGAGTACACGTGAGTCGCCTGCGCGTCGCGATCGTAGGCTGCGGGCTGATCGGAGCAAAGCGGGCGGCGGCGCTCGCGCCAGAGGACGAGCTGGTTGCCTGTTACGACGTCAACGAGCGAGCGGCCGAGGATCTAGCCGCACGGCATGGCTGTCGGGTCTGCGCGACGCTCGCTGAGCTGCTTGGCCTGGGTCCCGATGTCGTCGTGGTCGCGACGGTCCACGATCGACTGGCCGGGCTCGCGCAACAGGCGTTGGCGTCTGGTGCGCATGTGCTGGTGGAGAAGCCCGCCGCTGTGTCCACCGCGCAGATCGACGTGCTGATCGAGTGCCAGCGAACGGCTGGGTGTCTGGTCAAGGTCGGCTTCAACCACCGCTTTCACCCGGGCCTCGTGCGCGCGGCCGAGGAGGTCCATTCGGGACGCTACGGCGAGCTGATGCACCTGCGTGCGCGCTACGGGCACGGCGGACGCCGCGGCTACGAGCGCGAGTGGCGCTCCGATCCGATGCGCTCGGGAGGCGGCGAGCTGGTCGATCAGGGCATGCACCTGCTCGACCTCAGCCACTGGCTGGCGGGACCGCTGCCGCTCCACGCCGCGCTACTGCGCACGCAGTTCTGGAACAGCCCCGTGGAGGACAACGCAGCGCTGATCCTCGGCGAGCCGCACACCCGCACCGGCCCCTGGGCGATGCTGCACGCGAGCTGGACCGAGTGGAAGAACCTCTTCTCACTTGAGATCTACTGTCGCACTGCCAAGATCCAGGTTGATGGGCTGACGCGCTCTTATGGGTCGCAGCGCCTGCGGATCTATCGAATGGGGCCGGAGCTGGGGCCACCGGCGCTCGTGGAGCACGCCTACGGCGAGGAGGACGACTCGTGGCGAGGTGAGTGGCAGCACTTCGCCGAGGCTGTGACGGCGGACGATGGACGCCCGCTGCTTGGCGACCTGCATGCGGCGCGCTACGCCTGGCAGCAGATCGAGGCGGCCTATGCCGGCGGTCCCTACGCGGCGATGCGCAACCTCGGCACGGCGCGGCAGCTTCCAGCGGCCGAGGTAGCCTCGTGAGTGGCGGCCCAGCTTCCAGCGGTCGCCGAGGCGGCCTCGTCGTGAGCGGCGCTCTCGCGGGTCGGACCGCGCTGATCACAGGCGGCACTCGCGGTCTGGGTCTCGCGATAGCCCGGGCCTATCTGAGCGCCGGCGTGGACGGCCTCTGCATATGCGGACGCACGCCCGTCGCGCTGCAGAGCGCCGCCGAAGAGTTGCGCCGCGCGGCGCGCCCCGGTCAGTTGGTGCTCGACGTGCTCGCCGACGCATCCGCGCCCGCGGATGTCGAGCGGCTGTTAGAGACCGCGCTGGCGCGCCTGGGTGGGCTCACCATCCTTGTCTGCAACGCCGGCGTCTACGGCCCTAAGGGTCCGATCGAGCAGGTGGACTGGGCGGAGTGGGTGCGTACCATCGAGATCAACCTATTCGGTTCGGTCCTGCCTGCCCGCATGTTGACGCCCCACTTCGTCGAGCGCGGCTACGGCAAGATCGTCCAGCTCTCAGGGGCGGTGCCACCAAGCCGGTCGCGCGATTCAGCGCCTACGCCGCCTCCAAGGCAGCGGCGGTGCGCTTCGCCGAGACACTGGCCGGCGAACTGCGCGAGCACGGCGTCGACGTCAACGCGATCGCACCGGGGGCGCTCAACACACGCATGCTCGACGAGGCGCTGGCCGCCGGCCCGGAGCGGATTGGGGAGGATCTTTACGCACGCCTGCGCGAGCAGCGGCGTTCCGGCGGAGCCTCGCCGCAGCGCGCCGCGGAGTTGGCGGTATTCCTGGGTTCGGCGGCCAGCGACGGCATCACCGGCAAGCTGCTGAGCGCCGTATGGGATCCCTGGTGGGAGCTGCCCCAGCACGCTGACGTCCTGGGCTCTGACGTTTACACCCTGCGGCGCATCGTCCCCGCAGACCGCGGCTTTGATTGGGGAGACGTCGATCGTGCGGAACTCGGGGCAGAGGCCGACAGCGCCGGGCTGGCTACCGGCATGGGTGAGCCGTGAGCCGGCCGGAGACAGCGCGATGATCTCTCACGGACATCCGCCCGGGCAGCTCAGCCTGAGCGTCGTGGTCCCTGTCTTCAACGAGGAGCACAACATCGACCGCCTCTACGCCCGCCTGTCGGAGGTGCTCTCACCGCTCAGGCTCGAGTGGGAGCTGGTGTTCAGCGTCGACCCCGGCAGCGACCGCACCGAGGAGCTGATCCTCGCGCTGCGCGAGCGCGACGCGCGGGTGAAGATGCTGCGCTTCTCGCGCCGCTTCGGCCAGCCGATGGCGACGCTCGCGGGTATGGAGGCTGCGGGCGGCGACGCCGTCGTCGTCATCGACTGCGACCTGCAGGACCCTCCCGAGCTGATCCCCGATCTCATCGTCCGCTGGCGCGAAGGCTACGACGTGGTGTATGCCCAGCGCCGTACCCGCGCCGGCGAGACGCTGCCCAAGCGGATCGTCGCCGCCCTCGGATACCGCCTCATCGGGCGCATCGCCGAGGTCGAGATCCCCTCCAACACAGGCGACTTTCGCCTCATGAGCCGCCGCGTCGTCGACAACGTGGTGGCGCTCAAGGAGACGCATGGCTTCCTGCGCGGACTGGTCGGGCTCGTCGGCTTCTCTCAGACCAGCGTTCCCTATGACCGCGACCCGCGAGTCGCGGGCACGAGCAAGTACAACCGTTTCTTCGGCTCGATACTGATCGGCCTGAACGGCGTGATCGGCTTCTCGCGCTACCCGCTCCAGCTCATCTCGATGACGGGCGTCGCGCTCTCAGGCGTCGCCTTTCTGCTGATGGTCACCTACCTCGGCCTGAAGATCGGAGGCCAGCATTTCCCGGTCGGCAATCCCACGATTGTGATCGTCGTCACCTTCTTCAGTGGTATCCAGCTCCTCTCGCTCGGCGTGATCGGCGAGTACGTCGGTCGCATCTACGACGAGTCGAGGCAGAGACCGAAGTACATCGTCGAGTCCCGCCACGGCTGGGAGGAGGAGTCTCGCGATGGGTGGGAGGCGCCCCGCGAGGGACGGAGGAAGGATTCTCGCGATGGACGGGAGGAGGATTCGCTTTCTCGCAAAGCAGCTGCCCGCAGCACCGCCGGCGCTCAACGTCGGCGGGTTGGCCTGTGAGACCGCTTCCCGCGGTCTGCATTCTCGCCGGCGGGTTCGGCACACGCCTCGGCGAGCGCACCCGCGAGCTGCCCAAGCCGCTCGTCGAGGTTGCCGGCGAGCCGTTCCTGCTGCATCAGCTGCGGCTGCTGGCCGCCAACGGCGCCGGCGAGGTGGTGCTCTGCGTCGGCCACCTCGGAGAGCTGATCGAACGACGCATCGGCGCCGAGCGCTTTGGGCTGCGCATCGCCTACAGCTTCGATGCGGCGGCGGGACTGGATGGAACGCTCGGCGCGATCCGCCGAGCGCGGCGGCTGCTCGGCGAGCGCTTCCTGGTGCTCTACGGAGACACCTACCTGCGCCTGGACTATCGCGCCGCCGTGAATGCCTGGCGCGTCAGCGGACTGCCCGCGATGATGACCGTGCTGCGCAACGAAGGACGCTGGGATGCCTCCAACGCCGTCTTCGCCAAGGATCGCGTACAGGCCTACGACAAGCGCGCGCCGCGCGCGCAGATGCGCTTCATCGACTACGGCCTGGCTGGCCTGGAACAGGCGGCTCTCGATCTCCTGCCGCCGCAGACGAGCGATCTCGCCGATCTGTTTCACCAGCTGGCGGACGCCGGACTGCTCTTCGGGTTCGAGGCGACCGAGCGCTTCTTCGAGATCGGCACGCCCGCGGCGCTGGCGCAGACCGACGCATTCCTGCGACGAGGCGGTCACCTGTGATCGCCTGGCCCGATGGCGAGCGCGGGCGGATGATGCGCTTTGCCCTGGTCGGCTGCATAGTCGCATTTGTCTACCTGTTCAGCACCACGTTCCTCTCGGCCGTCGTCGGCCTGCCGTTCCAGCTGGCGCTTGCAATCGGCTACTGCCTGGCGCTCGCCGTGCACTTCACGTTGCAGCGAGTGTTCGTGTGGGCTCACACCGAGGGGTTCGTCCTCCCCTTTCACCACCAGCTCGGTCGTTACCTGCTCGTCACGTGCGTCCAGTACGCCATCACCGCGGGTCTCACATCGCTGCTGCCATCGCTGCTCGGCCTGCCGACCGAGGTGGTCTACCTCGCCACCGTCCCGCTGATCGCCCTAGCCAACTTCCTGGTGTTCGGCCGGCTCATCTTCCATTCCGGCGCGCGCTCCGCTGTTCCTCCCAGCCACTGAGGGCAGTGGTGAGTGGGCGGAATGGGCGCCGACGGTCAGCCGCTCGCAGAGCATGTCTGCCGCCGCCTGCGGCTCCTCGCCCAGGCGCGTCACGGTGCTCGCGCCGGTGTCCGGCAGCGCGCCGCGATAGTCCAGCACCTCCACCT
The DNA here is from genome assembly GCA_963715515.1 of uncultured Solirubrobacterales bacterium. GTDB lineage: Bacteria > Actinomycetota > Thermoleophilia > Solirubrobacterales > Solirubrobacteraceae > Palsa-744. The sequence goes on along the minus strand of OY970249.1, from coordinate 1,087,766 downwards.
GCCCGCTGCTCTGTCTGACGGCATAGATCAGGCGCCCCAGCGCGTCCAGCGAGGAGCCACAGCCGCCCAGCACCACCGCCTGCGGGTGCAGTGCCCGCAGCGCCCCTCCCAGCCGCGCGGTCTGCAGCTCCACGGGCAGCGTCAGCACGCGCATGCCCGCGCGGCGCAGGAACAACTCCAGCGCCTGCACATACAGCGCGTCGATGTCCAGCGGCCGGCCTGCCTCGAAGATCACGACACCCAACTCGCGCGTTGCCGCGGGGGCCACGCGCAGGGAGGCTGCCAGCCAGCCCGTGGCGTAGCGCCAGGCGAAGGCGTACTCGGGCCCCACGGTCTCGCCGCTCAGCGCCGCCACCGCCGGCAGCAGCATGCACTGCACCGTGCGCTCCAGCGAGCGCACCGCAAGGCTCTCCTCCAACAGCCGGTCGGCGCGTTGCTGGTCGAACGCCTCCAGGGCGCCGCGCAGACTCCCCGCCGTGCCCACGCCGACGCCACGCTCGCGCGCGATGGAGATCGCCGAGGAGATGTTCTGCGTCTCTTCGAAGGCCTGCTTCAGTGTCTCGATCTCCGCCAGCTCGAACTGACGGTGGCCGCCCTCGCTGCGCCGCGGCTTGGGGTAGCTGAAGCGCCGCTCCCAGCTGCGCAGGGTGCTGGGGCTCACGCCGAGCATCGCGGCGGCGGCGTTTGTGCGAACGACGCTCATGGGCACAGACTTCCCCACCGGCGCGCTCAGCGCAACAGGCGCAAGCGGCGCTGCACGCGGGTCGAACGCTTGCATCCAGGAGGAATAGCTGCGCCGGCGGCGAGTGCGCCGGCAGCGAACGGACAAGCGTCCGGGTCACACTCGTGCGGGGTCAGGCCCAACGTCCGCAGTCTGGCCCAACCCCCGAGGTCACTCGGCCCAACGTTGGGATCACTCGGCCCAACCAACCGGATGCTCGCTCAGGCGCGGCCGCCGGTCTGCAACGGGTCCCACGAGGCGGGCGGGAAGCATGTCTGTGAGCCGATTGCGCCGGCGCACACGCAGGTTCTTGAGCACCTTGAACTTGAGTATCTGATTGAAGGCGCCGCCACGCGGCCGGCGTTCGGGGCGAAAGCCGGTGCTGCGCATGGCCAATTCGAGTGTCCTGGGCTCGAAGAAGGAGAGGTGGATCTCGGGCGTCACATAGGACCAGCGTGTCAGCTTCTCGGCGTAGGGCTGCGCGTTGCCCGTGGTCAGGAAAAGCACACCTCCCGGGCGCAGCATCTCGCGAATCTGTCGCAGCGCCGTAAGCGGCTCCGGTGTGTGCTCGATGACCTCGATGGCGCTGACCACATCGAAGCTGCCCGCCTGCTCGGCAAGCTGCTCGGCGGAGAGGATCGGGATACCCAGCTGCCTCGCCGTGTCCACGATCGAGCCCTCGTCAAAGCCGCACGCACGCGCCCGTGTGTTGGAGTTCAGATAGCGAACCAGCCCGCCGTTGCCACAGCCGAAGTCGAGCCAACGCAGGCCATCGAGGCCTCCCATCAGCTCATTCACCGCGAGGCCCACGCCGGCCCACTCGTAGCCGCGAATCGTTCGCTCGGGGTGGTCCAGCTCGAAGCGGTAGTCGACCAGCGGGTCGGCTCCGCGTCCCGCGTAGTAGCGCTCGTCATAGATGCGATCGAACTCGAGCCACGGGTCCGCGACGAAGGCGAAGTGGCACTCCGGGCAGCGGTGCAGGTGGTAGCTGCGCTCGCTGTAGCGACCCCACCTCCTCCCAACCGGGTTGCTCGGGGCGCCGCAGATCCGGCACGGGAGAGGAGCGTCCGTGTGAGGATCGCGATGGACTTCGCGCACAGTCCTCATCATCTCATTATACAGGGCTATTCGATTAATACGACCCTGCGCGGAGACGTTTCGGGGACGCCGCGGCCGCTGCGCGCTGTGCTCCTACGATTGCAGTGGATGAAGCTGCGTCTCTACCACCACCACGACGGTGCGCGCGTGGCCTATCGGGAACTCGGCACCGGTCCGCCGCTGGCGCTGCTGCACTCGGCGATGCTCTCGCACAAGGAGTGGGAACCCATCGTCGCGCACCTCTCCGATCGCTTTCGCGTCGTGCTCCCCGACCTGCCGCTGCACGGCGACTCCGAGGACCGCCCGCGCCATCCCTACACAATCGACTGGTTCGCCGACGTCATCGGCGGCTTCGCCGCCGATGTGCTCGGGCCGCGCCCCCTGCTCGGCGGCCACGATGCGGGCGCCGAGATCCTGCTGCACGCCGTCGCCACCCACCGCCTGACGCCCCGGCGGCTCGTGCTGATGCCCAACCGCCTGCACCTCCCGCCCGAGCGGCCGTGCCTGCGCGCTGCCTGGCGCACCGCGCTGCGCGCCGGCGCCGTACCGGGCGTCGATCGTCTGCTGACGCACGGTACCCGCCTGCTCTTCACCCCCGATTTGGGCCTGCGCCTCTCCGCGCGCCGCGAGCCCGCCGCGCGCGACCTCGTACGCCACGCCTTCGCCGACGTGCCCGGTAACTCCAACCTCGCGCGCTCCTGGGCCAAGTGCGCCCGGCGCTGGCCACAGGGTGGGCCGTGGCGGCAGCGGCTGCTGGAGCAGGTCTACCCCGAGCTGCGCCTGCCCGTGCTTCTGCTGTGGGCCGACAGCGATCCGCTCTACCCGCTCGCCGGCGCCGAAGAGACTCTGCGCCTGCTGCCTGACGGGCAGCTGCGGGTGCTCTCGGGGACAGGCTTCCTGATGGCCTACGACGATCCCGTCGGGCTCGCGCGTGAGCTTGCCGCCTTCTGCGGATAACGTCCCGGTTTCAGAAACCTCGCGGCAGGCCACGCCCGGCGCGGCAACCACGCGGCCGCAAGGCCGCCTCTCAAATCATTCGACCACTGCAAGGAGACTCGATGACGGACACTCAGCAGCTCTGGGGCGGCGAGACCGCCAAGGCCGTGGAGAACTTTCCCATCTCCGGGGAGACCGTGCCCGTATCCGTCGTGCACTGGCTCGCCCGCCTGAAGGGCGCCGCCGCGGCCGTCAACGGTGAGCTGGGGCTGCTCGACAAGCGCCGCGCCGGACGCATCGAGAAGGCCGCGCGCGAGATCGCCGTCGGACGCCACGACGCGCAGTTCCCGATCGACGTCTTCCAGACCGGCTCGGGGACCTCGACCAACACGAACGCCAACGAGGTAATCGCCACGCTCGCCGGCGACTCCGTGCACGCCAACGACCACGTCAACATGGGGCAGTCCTCCAACGACGTCTTCCCCTCAGCCGTGCACCTCGCCGCGCTCGATGTCGCGCAGACCGAGTTGCTGCCGGCTTTGAAGCTCCTGGAGCGGGCCTTCGCCAAGAAGGCCAAGAGCTTTCAGAACGTCGTCAAGGCCGGGCGCACGCACCTGATGGACGCCGTGCCAGTCACGCTCGGGCAGGAGTTCGCGGGCTACGCCGCGCAGATGGCGCTCGCGCAGGAGCGCGTGCAGGCCGCGCTGGTGCACGTCGGGCAGATTCCGCTCGGCGGCACCGCCACCGGGACGGGCCTGAACACGCATCCGCGCTTCGCCGAGAAGGTGCGTGCGCGCCTGAAGAAGGAATCCGGCCTGCGGCAGATCGCCGCGCCGCTCGATCCCTTCGAGGCGCAGGCCAACCGCGATGCGCTCGTGGAGCTTTCCGGGGCGCTGAAGGTCGTGGCCGTGTCCTTGACCAAGATCGCCGGCGATCTGGCGCTGATGGGCTCAGGCCCGCGCGCCGGCATCGGCGAACTGTTCCTGCCCGAGCTGCAGAAGGGCTCTTCGATCATGCCCGGCAAGGTCAACCCCGTGATCCCCGAGGTCGTGCTGCAGGTCTCCGCGCAGGTCATCGGCAACGACACCGCCATCACCGTCGGCGGCCTGCAGGGACAGTTCGAGCTGAACGTGCGCATCCCGCTGATCGCGCGCAATCTGCTCCAGTCGCTGCACCTCCTCTCCAGCGCCTCGCGCGTCTTTGCCGAGAAGTGCGTCGACGGGCTGCGCGTCAACCGCGCCGGCACCGACGCCTCCGCCGGGGCCACGCTGGCCGTTGCCACTGCCCTGAACGGGGCGATCGGCTACGACAAGGGCACCCTGATCGTCAAGCGCGCCACCGACTCCGGGCGGCCGCTGCGCGACGTGGCCCTGGAGGAGGGGATCGACGCGAAGCTGTACGACGAGACGATCGACCTGCGGCGGATCGCTCGGGGGAATCAGGCCGGCTGAATCGGGCCGACCGACCGTTGCGAGCGGGCCGCTAGGCCACGGCGGTGGCGGGCCGTTAGGCCACCGCCGTGGCGACCCGCTCCAGCATCCCGCCCAGCAGCAGCCTCGCCCCCGCCTTCGACAGTGGCTCGTTGAGGTTGCCGCACTTGGGCGACTGCACGCATGAGGGACAGCCGCCGCGGTTGGTGCAGGGGCACTCCGCGATCAGGCGGTGGGCGTCGCGGCACAGCTCCTCGAAGCGCAGGAACGCCGTGCGCGTGATGCCCACCCCGCCGGGATGGCCGTCGTAGATGAAGATCGTCGGACCCTGCGTCTGGGGATGCAGGTTGGTCGACAGGCCGCCGATGTCCCAGCGGTCGCACATCGCGATCAGCGGCAGCACCGCGATCTGCGCGTGCTCCGCGGCGTGCAGCGAGCCGAGCAGTTTCTCCAGCGGCACTCTCCCCGGAGGCAGCGCCTCCGAAGACGCCAGGCCGGAGGACCCCTGGCCAGAGGACCCCTCGCCGGAAGGCCCCGCGTTCTCGAACACCGGCTCGCCGAAATGATCGGCATCCAGCTCGTACCACAGCGCCTGCGTGGTGAAGCTCGTCTGGGGCAGGTCCAAGGCGACGAGGTCCACCTGCGCGTGGTCGCTCAGGCGGCGGCGCTGGTAGGCGAGGACGGTCTCCGTCACGCTCACCTCGCCGAACGACAGCCTCACGCCCAGCGCCTCGCGGCGGTCCAGCAGACGCTCGATCGTCGTCTCGGTCTCGCGCTTTGGCTGCGTGTACCACTCGCCGTCGAACGGCTTCACGAGCGCCTGGCGCCGCTCGAGGTCGAGCTGGGCCACCTCGAAGGAGCGGCCCTGGTGGTGATACACGGCGCCGGGGTGCACCGTCGAGTGGGCTCGCGCCGCCTCCGTCGTGCCCAGCAGCTCGCCGCTTGAGGTGTCGACGATGGCGAACGCGTCGGGGGAGGCCGAGCGCAGCGAGACCCGGGCCGGGGGGTAGTCGCCGGGGTTGCGCGGCACATAGGTGTCGCGGCCGTCTGCCGCGATGCGAGCGCCCGTGCGCTTGCGCAGCTCCCCGGCGCTCACCAGCATCTCCGCGAACGCCTCCCAGCGAGGGCCCAGGATGTCGGCATCCTCAGCCGACAACGGTCCCTCGAAGGCCGCGCAGAGCAGATGCGCCGTGTGGATCTGCTGGTTTTCGTGGTCGAGGATCGCGGCCTCGACGGGCCGCTCGAGGAAGTCTTCGGGGTGGCGGCAGAAGAACTGATCCAGCGCGTCCTCACCGGCGATATACACAGCCAGGCCCCTACCGCGACGGCCGGCGCGACCCCACATCTGGCGTAGCGACGCCACCGTCCCGGGGAACGTCACGACGACGGCGGCGTCCAGCTCGCCGATGTCGATGCCCAGCTCGAGCGCGTCGGTCGTGACCACCGCGCGCAGCTCGCCCCGCATCAGACGCTCCTCGATGGCGCGGCGCTGCTGAGGGGTGTAGCCGGCGCGGTAGGGCTCCACCCGCTCGGCCAGCTCGGGGTGGCCGTCCTGCAGCTGCTCCCTCGTGAGGCGGCTCAGCAGCTCGACGCCCTTGCGCGACTTCATGAAGCAGATCGCCCGCGCGCCCTCCCGGACCAGCTCGGCCAACAGCTCGGCGGCCTCCGCCAGGGCGGAGCGGCGCGCGCCCAGCGCCTCGTCGGTGAGCGGCGGGTTCCACACCGCGATGCGCCGCCGCGGCGCCGGCGAGCCGTCGCGGTCGATCAGGCGCACGTTGTCAAGGCCCGTCAGGCGCTCGGCCAGCTCCAGCGGGTTGGCGATCGTCGCCGAGGTCAGCAGGAAGCGCGGCTCGGTGCCGTAGGCCGAGGCGATGCGGCGCAGTCTGCGCACGACGTTGGCGACGTGCGAGCCGAACACGCCGCGGTAGACGTGCGCCTCGTCGATCACCACCAGCGCGAGGTTCGCGAACAGCTCGCCCCAAGCGTCGTGGTGGGGCAGGATGCCCACGTGCAGCATGTCCGGGTTGGTCAGCACCACGTTGGCCCGCCGGCGGATCTGCGCGCGCGCCTCGCGCGCGGTGTCGCCGTCGTAGATCGCCGGGCGCACGCGCTCACTCAGACCGAACGCCGCCAGCGCCCGCGCCTGGTCCTGGGCGAGCGCCTTCGTGGGATAGAGGTACAGCGCGCGCGCCTTGCTGTCGCGGCAAAGCACGTCCAGGGTGGGCAGGTTGAAGCACAGCGACTTGCCCGATGCCGTCCCCGTGGTGACGATCGTGGGGCCCTCCCAGGCGGCATACAGCGCTTCGGCCTGATGCGCGTAAAGCTGCTCGATGCCGACGTGCGCCAATGCCTGCAGCACCCGCGGGTGCAGCTCCGCGGGTGGCTGCACGAGCGTGGCTTGGCCCGGGCCTTCGTGGGACTCGCGCACGAGGCGGCCGTCGGCAAGGCCCGTGTCGAGCAGCGCGCTCCAGGGCTCGATCGTGCGCTCGACGGGCATGGATTGCGATAGTAGAGGTCGGGTCCCTTACCGCAGCCGAGCGCCGGGCGAAAGGCCGCAGGTTGCGATGATGGAAGTTATGAGCGCAGCAGCGGCTGAGCGTTGGGCGCAGACGCGCACCTTCCACCATTCCCTCTATCCGCCGGAGCGCATCGCCGCCGAGCGGGGCGCGCAGAGCGTGTCTGTGTGCCTGCCCGCGCGCGACTGCGCCACGACGGTGGCTGAGATCGTGCGGGCCCTGCTGGGCCTACGCGAGGTGGGGGCGATCGACGAGATCGTCGTGGTCGACGCCGCCTCGCGCGACGGCACCGCTGCGATCGCCGCCGCTGCGGGCGCCACCGTGTATCAGGAGGCCGAGCTGTTGACCGACTTCGGCCCCGTGCTGGGCAAGGGCGATGCCATGTGGCGCGTCCTGAGCGTCCTGCGGGGCGAGCTGATCTGCTTCCTCGACGCCGACTCGATCGCCTTCTCGCCGCACTTCGCCACCGGCCTGCTCGGTCCGCTTGTCTGCGAGCCGGAGGTGTCGTTTGTGAAGGCCTTCTACCGACGCCCCTTCCGACACGAGGGCGTGTCTGTGCCGGAGGGCGGCGGACGCGTCAACCACCTGCTCGCACGGCCTGCCCTGGCGCTGTTCTACCCCGAATTGGCCTGCGTACGCCAGCCCCTGGCCGGCGAGGTTGCCGCGCGGCGCGAGCTGCTTGAAAGCATCCCCTTTACAACTGGCTACGGCGTGGAGATGGCGATGCTGCTGGACGTCTGGCGGTTGTTGGGGGGGAGGGGGTCGCGCAGGTTGATTTGGAGGAGCACAGGAACAGCCATCAGCCGTTGTCTGCGCTCGCGCCGATGGCTGCGACCGTGCTCGCGACGATCGCCACGCGCGTGCAGCGGGAAGGACGGCTGAGCGGCGTGGAGCTTGAGGGGGCGCTTGTGGAGCGGCCGCCGCTGGCTGGCGTCGTGGCGCGATGAAGCCCTCCTGCGCTGCGCCTGGGGTCCTCGCCAGCTGCGTTGCCCACTCGGCCGCCGCCCGCTGCCGCAGACTGGCGCGATGACCATGCGCTGCCTGTATCTCGACCTCGACGGCACGCTGCTCGGCCGGGGCGCGTCGCTGCTGCACGACGGCGAGGGCGAGGTGTCGATCGACGGCGTGCGCGCCGTGCAGGCCTGCCTGCGCGCCGGGGTGGAGGTGGTGCTGATGTCCGGGCGCCGCCGCGCGCAGCTCGCCGAGGACGCGCGCCTGCTGGGGCAGACCTCCTACATCTACGAGGCCGGCGCCTGCGTGGTGATGGAGGGGGAGGAGTACTGGCTGACCGGCGACCTGCTGCCTGGTGAGCTGACGATCGCGGAGCAGATCGAGCGCTCGGGCGCGCCGGCGCTGCTGCTCGAGCACTACGCCGGGCGCCTCGAGTACCACGAGCCATGGCACACCGAGCGCGAGGTCTCACACCTCTTTCGCGGCCTCGTCGACGCCGGCGAGGTCGATCGCCTGCTGGCCGAGCACGGACACGGCGACCTGCGGCTGGTCGACAACGGCGTCGTCAACCGCCGCTCCGAGGCGCTGGCGGCGCTGCCGCACGTGCGCGGCTACCACCTCGTGCCAGCCGCGGCCTCTAAGGCCGGGGCGGTCGCCTTCCATCGCCGCGCGCGCGGCTACGCCCGCGAGGAGACCTTCGCGGTGGGCGACTCGCGCGAGGATCTGGCCTGCGCCGAGCACGTCGCCGTGTTCTGGCTGGTTGCCAATGCCGTCGAGCGCGACACGGGGATGCACGAGGCCGTCGCGGGCTTGGAGGTCGCGGGAGGGGGCGGGGTGGCAGGGAGAGAGGTCGGGGGCTTGGAGGTCGCGGGAGGGGGCGGGGTGGCAGGCAGGGAGGCCAAGGGTTTGGAGGCTGCTGGAGGCGGCGGCGCGGCAGGTAGGAAGGCCACGGGCAGCGTGCGCATCGCCGAGGCCGGCCACGGGGCCGGCGTCTACGAGGCGGTCGTGCAGACACTCGTCAGTCGATGATGCCTGCACGCTTCTCCTCCTCGTATAGCCGCTCGACGACGAACTCCTTCAGCAGCGTCTGGTAGCCGGTGTTGCGCTGTGCCGCCAGCGTCTTCAGGCGCTTGAGCGTGAACTGATCGAAGCGCACGGCGATCGGCGTGGTGCGTCCGCCGATGCGCACTGTGTCCTGCATGCGCTGGATCTTCTCGCGGCGGCTCTCCTGCTCGAAGAACTCATCCGGGTCGTTGGTCACGCCCTGCAGAGCCAGATAGGAGTCGCTTGGCTGCTCCGCTCGTCTGCGTGCCTCGGGCTTGCTGCGTGCCTCGGGCTTTTGCCTGGCCGACTTGGAGTCGCGTCGCGGGGTCTCGGGCATTGTTGTTCTCTTTCTCTAGTTTGGTCGCAATGGTATCTACTAATCTATACCATAGTCATACCAAGAAAAAAATAGAGACTCATCCCTCGAAACAGAGACTCATCCACTCGACAGCCGCCGCCAAGCGCGCCGCCAGAACCCCGGCTGGGGGCGGCGCCAGCGCGCGGGGGGCGGGACCGTGGCCCTGACCAGCGCCACCCACTCCTGCAGTGGCAGCTCTCCGTCGATCAGCCGTCCGAGGGCGCTGGTCACGGGTGCCTGCACGCCCGCGCTCTCCAGTGCGCTGGCGAGCAGGCCGACGCTCTGCAGGGCCTCGACCGCCTGGCCGATGCGAACGGGTATCTCCATCGCCGGCACTCCCGCCGCCAGCAGCTCGCCGGCACGGCGGTTGCGGCTTTCGGGCGCCAGGGCCGTGGCCACGAGATCGCCGGCGCCGGCCAGCCCGATCATCGACTCGGGCCTCGCGCCAAGGCTCTCGGCGTAGCGCCACACCTCGGCGAAGATGTGCCCCGCCGCGGCTCCCGCCGCGTTCAGGCCCTGCGCCTCGGTCGCTCCGGCGGCGAGCGCCGCGGCGTTCTTCGCCGCGCCGGCCAGCTCCACGCCCACGGGGTCGTTGGACTGCTCGCAGACAACGCCCGCGCGCGTGAACATCTGCGCGAGCTGGCGCGCCAGCTCCTCGTCATTGGCGGCCGCGACGAGCGCCGCGCCGGAGTGCACCATCTCCTGGGCGTGCGCCGGGCCGCCCAGACAGGCCACGCGTTGCGCGCCGAAGGTCGTCGTGAGCAGCACCGTCGGCGGCGTGCCGTGCGGTGGGACGAGGCCCTTGGCGACCGACACGACCGCCGCGCGGCTGCCGAGGCCGGCGCGGCGCAGGCCGGCGATGACCTCGTCCAGCCCGTGCGAGGGCACCGCCAGGAACACGTAGTCGGCGCGCGACAGTCCGGAACCATCGGCGCCCGCCGCCGGCTCGATGCGCAACTGCCCCGGCAGCTCCACGCCCGGCAGGTACGTGCGGTTCTCGCGCGCGGACTCCAGCGCCTGCGCCTGCTCGGCCGTGCGCGTCTGGAGCGTCGTGCGCAGGCCGCCCCGGCAGAGCACCACCGCCAGCGCGGTGCCGAAGGAGCCCGCGCCGATCACCGTGGCACGCCGCGCCCCGGGAATGGCCAGCGAGCGGGAACGCGAGGAAGTAGGCTCGGGTTCGGTCATGGCGGTGAGCGAGACTAGCGACACGCATGCAAGCGCGAGGGAGTGGCGCAACTGGGCCGGCGATCAGCGCTGCGCGCCGGCTGCGATCGAGTGGCCACGCTCGACGGCGCAGCTGGCCGAGCTGGTGGTGCGCGCCGGTGCTCTTGGGCGGCGGGTGCGAGCGGTCGGCGCAGGGCACTCCTTCAGCGACATCGCCTTGACCGACGGCGTTTTGGCGAAGCTCGATCGTATGGACAGAGTGCTCGACGTCGATCGCGCCGCGGGGCTCGTGCGCGTGCAGGGTGGCATCACGATCCATGCACTCAACCGGCGCCTCGCAGCCGAGGGACTGGCGCTTGAGAACCTTGGCGACATCGACGTGCAGAGCATCGCCGGGGCGATCTCCACGGCCACGCACGGCACCGGTGCGCGGCTGCGCAACATCCCCTCGCAGGTCCTCGCGCTGACGCTGGTGCTCGCCGACGGCTCGACGCTCGAGTGCTCCGCCGAGCGCGACCCGGAGCTGTTTCGCGCCGCACGCGTGGGGCTGGGCGCGCTCGGCATCGTGGCCGAGGTCACGCTGCGCTGTGTGCCGGCCTTCGTCCTCGACGGCCTCGACCGCCCGGCGCCGCTGGCCGACACGCTGGAGCGCTTCGAGGAGCTGGCGCTCGGCAACGACCACTTCGAGTTCTTCGTCTTCCCGCACTGTGCGACGGCGCTGACGCGCACCAATAACCGCACCGACGCGCCCGCCCGTCCGCGGGGTCGCGCGAACGCATACGCCAACGACGTGCTCCTGACCAACCACGCCTTCGGGCTGATCTGCGGGCTGGGGCGGCGCCTGCCGTCGCAGATTCCGCGCCTGAACCGGCTGGTCACACGGCTCGCGGGAAGCAGCCGGCGCGTCGAACGCTCCGATGCGATCTTCGCGTCGCCCCGGCTCGTGCGGTTCACCGAGATGGAGTACGCGCTGCCACGCCAGTCCACACCCGAGGCCGTACGCCAGGTACTGGCGCTCGTCGAGCGCGAGGGCTTCGCCGTGCCCTTTCCCATCGAGGTGCGCACGGTGGCAGCCGACGACGCACTGCTCTCGACGGCCGCCGACCGCGACAGCGGGTTCGTGGCGGTGCACATGTATCGGGGGATGGTCTGGGAGCCCTACTTCCGCGCCGTCGAGGCCGTCATGCACGAGCTGGGTGGCCGCCCCCACTGGGGCAAGCGCCACTTCCAGACCGCCGCCACGCTGCGCCCGCGCTATCCCGCGTGGGATCGCTTTCAGGCCGTGCGCCGGCGCCTGGATCCCGAGGGGCGCTTCGCCAACGCATGGACAGATCGCGTCCTCGGCCCCGTGTCAAGCGATCATGTTCCCGGCTCCGAATCGACTGAACGTGTTCCCGCTCCCGTGTCGAGCGATCGCGTCGGGCCCGTATCTACCGATCGCGTCCGCGGGGCCGAATCGACCGATCGTCCTCGGGCCGGTAGATGATCGAGGAGCTGCGCCGGCTGGAGCGGGCCACGGCGGAGCTGGAGGCGCCGTTTGCGCTGGTCGATCTCGACGCGTTCTGGGCCAACGCCGCCGAGATGCAGCGCCGCGCGGCGCCCAAGCCGATCCGTCTGGCCAGCAAGTCCGTGCGCTGCCGCGCCCTGCAGGAACGGGTGCTCGCGCGCGACGGCTACCGCGGCACGCTCGCCTTCACGCTGCCCGAGGCGCTGTGGCTGGCCGAGCAGGGCTTCACCGACATCGTCGTCGCCTACCCCACGACCGACCGCGCGGCGCTGCGCGCGCTGGCGCGCCTGCAAGCGGAGCGCCCCGAGACGCGCCTCAGCGTGATGGTCGATTGCGTGGAGCAGCTCGATCTCATCGACGCCGCCATCGGTCCACGCGCGGCGCCGGTGCGCCTGTGCATCGAGCTTGACGCCGGCTTTCCCCTGCCCGGCGGGCGCGCGCGGGTTGGGGCCAAGCGCTCGCCCGTTCACACGCCCGAGCAGGCCGCCGCGCTGGCGCGGGCCATCGTCGCGCGCGCGGGCCTCGTGCTGGTGGGGATGATGGCCTACGAGTCGCAGATCGCCGGGCTCGGCGATGCGCCGCCGGGGCGAGCGCTGCGGGGGGTCGCGATTCGCGGGTTGCAGGCGGCCTCCGCGCGCGAGCTTCGTCGTCGGCGCGCCGTCGCCGTCGCCGCCGTGCGCGCCGTCGCGCCGCTTGAGTTCGTCAACGGCGGCGGCACCGGCAGTCTCGCTGCGACCTCTGCCGAGGGCGCTGTCACCGAGTTGGCCGCCGGCTCGGGTCTCTATGGGCCGACGCTCTTCGACGCCTATCGCGCCTTCCGGCCGCGCCCCGCGGCTCTGTTCGCGCTGCCCGTCGTGCGCCGACCCGGGCCCGGTGTCGTCACTGTGCTCGGTGGCGGCTACCTGGCCTCGGGACCTGCCGAGGGCTCACGCCTGCCCTCGCCACATCTGCCCGCTGCGCTACGCCTCGACCGACAGGAGGGTGCCGGGGAGGTGCAGACCCCCGTAATCGGAGACGCCGCCGACGCACTGCGCGTGGGCGACCGCGTCTACTTCCGCCACGCCAAGGCCGGCGAGCTATGCGAGCGTTTCGACCGGCTCCACCTGATCGAAGGTGACCGGGTGGTGGAGGAGGTGCCCACCTACCGCGGCGAGGGCAGGTGCTTCCTGTGAGAACATCACTCCGTGCGCGTCCTAGTCACCGGTCACCACGGCTACATCGGAGCCATTTTGGTCCCGCTGCTGCTCGACGCCGGGCACGACGTCGTCGGTCTCGACACCTATCTCTACGAGGGCTGCGACTTCGGGGAGGACTCTGTGCCGGCCGTGCCCGTCATCCGCAAGGACGTCCGCGACGTCGTGGCCGCCGACCTCGACGGCTTCGAGGCCGTCCTGCACCTGGCCGCCCTCTCCAACGACCCGATCGGCGACCTGAACCCCGACTGCACCTACGCCGTCAATCACCGCGCTTCGGTCTCCCTCGCGCAGGCCGCCAAGCAGGCAGGAGTCGAGCGCTACCTCTTCTCCTCCTCGTGCAGCCTCTACGGCGCCGCCGACCGGGACTGGATCGACGAGACCGCCGACTTCAATCCCGTTACGCCCTACGGCGAGTCCAAGGTTCTCGCCGAGCGCGACATCGGTCTGCTCGCCGACGACTCCTTCAGCCCCACCTTTCTACGCAATGCCACCGCCCACGGTCTGTCCCCGCGCCATCGAGGCGACCTGGTGGTCAACAACCTCACCGCCTTCGCCTTCGCCACCGGCGAGGTGCTGATGCAGAGCGACGGCACCCCTTGGCGGCCGCTGGTGCACATCGAGGACATCTCGCGCGCCTTCCTCGGCCTGTTGGAGGCGCCGCGCGAGAAGGTGCACAACGAGGCCTTCAACGTCGGCGGCGACGAGGAGAACTACCAGATCCGCGACGTCGCACGGATCGTCGAGGAGGTCGTTCCGGGGTCGCGCGTCGCGCTCGCCGCGGGCGCCGGGCCCGACAAGCGCAGCTACCGCGTCAGCTTCGCCAAGCTCACGCAGGCCTTCCCCGAGCTGAAGCCGACGTGGACCGTGCGCGCCAGCGCCGAGGAGATGTTCGCGGCCTACCGCGACCGTCAGCTCACCATCGAGGACTTCACCGGCTCGCGCTTCATGCGCATTGCGCGCCTCAAGGAACTGATGGCTGAGGGACGGCTGGACGAGGCGCTGCGCTGGAAGGACCGCACGCCGGTCGCTGCGGGCTGACTCGGCAGCGGGGTGAGAGGCCAGCGAGGATCGCGTGCCGGTCGCTGTGAGCTGCGACTCAGACGCGTGGGGCAAGAGCCTGGAAGGATCGCGCGCCGGTCGCTGTGAGCTGCGACTCAGCCGCGTGCAAGAGCCGGTATCCGGGGCAACTCCTGCTCATACCACCTGTACGTGGCCTCCAGGCCTCGCTCCAGATCCCACGCCGGTTCCCAGCCCAGCTCCTCGGAGATGGCCGTCGAGTCAAGCCACTGACGCGTCAGCTCGCCGTGTGGGGTTCCGTGCCCGCGGACATCCGGCTCGATCTCCATCCCGGCGATCTCGATCAGCCGCTCGACCACCTCGAGGACCGTCACCGGACGCCCGATGCCGGCGTTCCAGGCGCGACCGTGCAACTCCGCGCGGTCGAGCGACTGGGCCACTGCCAGGTAGGCGGTCACGGCGTCCTCGGCGTACAGGAAGTCGCGCTCCATCAGACCGTTCGAGCGGATCGCGGGGCGCTCGCCCGCGAGCAGCGCCTTGACGGCTCCGGGCACGAGGCGGGAAAAGTTGACATCGCCGCCGCCGAACACGTTGGCGAACCGCGTCACGGCGACAGGCAGCCCAAACGTATGGGCATACGAGCGGGCAATGATGTCCGCGCATGCCTTCGAGGCGTCGTATGGATAGCGCGGTTGCAGCGCATAGTCCTCCCTGTAGGGAAGCTCCTCGTGCACGCCGTAGGCCTTGTCGGTGGAGGCCACCACCACTCTCTGCGGCGGTTCGCCGGCTGTGCGGCAGGCCTCGAGCAGGTTCCACGTCCCGCGGACATTGACCTCGTAGGTGCTCAGCGGCGTCGTCGTCGCCGAACCCACCGTCGCCGCCGCCGCCAGGTGGAACACCGCCACGACGCCGTGCTCCTCGATCGCTGCGCGCAGCGACTGCGCATCTGAGAGGTCAGCCGGCACGGCCGTACAGCGCTCGTGCAGTCCGCGCAGGCGAAAGCGCGAGAGTGCCGCCGGCGGCCTGTCCAGGACGAGCACCTCGGCGCCCTCGTCGAGCAGCCGCTCGGCTACCCACGAGCCGATGAAGCCCTGGGCCCCAGTGAACAGCACGCGCGTCCCCATCCATGTGCTCACGACCGAGATGGTACGAGGAATCGGCTACACAAGCCCGGCGAGCTTCCTCCCGGCCGCGCTCAGTCCCCGCTCGCCGCCGGCCTCCAGCACGACCTGGAGGTCGAGAATGCGCGCCTCGAAGGGGTCAAGCGCGTTGTGCGCCGCGATCGCGTAGCAGGGCACGCCGCCCTGGCGTGCGCGCGTGGCGATCTCGAACACGGCGCCGCGCCGCAGCAGCGTATGGCGGTCCAGGCGCCCCGCGGCGATCACCACCGCCCGCGCCGCGCGCATACGCGCGTCGAAGTTCGTCGCATCGAGGCTCGCGCGCAGCTCAGCCGGCCCGGCGGCGCTTGCCGCCGACTCCTCAAGCGAGTACCCATCAACCTCCAGCGAGGGGTCTCCTGCGCGCAGGCCGCGGCCGATCGCCGCGAGCGCTGCGCTCGCATCTGCTGACTTTCCGAACGGCTCGGCTGCCACCAGGATGGTTCGCAAGCTCACAGTCGGGCATCCTTACAGGCATGGCCCACAGGACAACCGCGTCGCGCCCGGCTCGGAGACGCGACGGCAGGGCGGTAATGCCGCCAAAACCTCGGCAGCGCGGCAGGAGCGGCGGGTAATGCCCCCCAAGCGCGAGCACGTCACGGTCGAGCTGTGCGGGCAGGAGCTGCGCATCTCCAGCCCCTCCAAGCCATTCTTCCCCGAGCCCGGCTTCACCAAGCTCGACCTCGTGCGCTACTACATCGAGTGCGACCAGGCGGTCGTGCGCCACCTGCGCGAGCGCCCTACGGTGATGAAGCGCTGGGTCGACGGGGTGGCGGGCAAGCCGTTCTTTCAGAAGCGCGTCCCCGAGAGCGCTCCGGAGTGGTTGGAGACCGCCGTAGTCACCTTCCCCAGCGGCCGCCACGCGCGCGAGCTGGTGCCCAACGACGTCGCCCACCTCGTCTGGGCCGTCAATCTCGGCGTGATCGACTGGAACCCATGGCCGGTCCGTCGCTCCGACCTCGACCATCCCGACGAGCTGCGCATCGACCTCGACCCCGAGCCCGATATCCCCTTCGAGCAGGTGCGCCAGGTCACGCTCTGCGTCAGGGAGGTGCTGGAGGAGCACAAGCTGCGCGGCTACCCCAAGACCTCGGGCTCGCGCGGCATGCACGTGTTCGTGCGCATCCTCCCCGAGCAGCCCTTCAAGGAGGTGCGCCGCGCCGCCCTGGCGCTCGCCCGCGAGGTCGAGCGCCGGATGCCCGAGCAGGCCACCACGCGCTGGTGGAAGGAGCAGCGCAAAGGCGTCTTCATCGACTACAACCAGAACGCCCGCGACCGCACCGTCGCCTCCGCCTATTCCGTGCGCGCCGTCCCCGACGCGCGCGTCTCCTGTCCCCTGGCGTGGGACGAGGTCGCCGACGTCGAGCCCGCCGAGCTGCGCCTTGACACCGTTCCCGCGCGGCTGCGCGAGCGCGGCGACCCCTCCGCTGACATCGACGAGCACGCAGGGTCTTTGGGGCCGCTGCTGGAGCTGGCGGCGCGCGACGAGCGCGAGGGCCTAGGCGACGCTCCCTGGCCGCCGCATTTCCGCAAGCAAAGCGGTGAGCCCAAGCGGATCCAGCCCAGTCGGGCGCGACAGCGATGACCGCGACTGTCCCCTTGACCTCGCCGCCGGCGCCCCAGCTCGCGCTCTCGCAGGGCTCCATCGTGACCCTGCCGCTGGCTTCGCCGCTGGCGCCCCAGCTCGCGCTCTCGCACAGGGCTCCATCGTGACCCTGCCGCTGATTTCGCCGCTGGCGCCCCAGCTCGCGCTCTCGCGCACCACGCTGCCCGAGGGCGAGAAGTGGATATACGAGATCAAGCTCGATGGCTTCCGCTGCCTGGCGTTCGTCGACGGCGAGGAGGTCTATCTGCAGTCGCGCGGCAGCCGGCCGCTCGGACGCTACTTCCCAGAGATCGTGCTGCCGGGCGGACGCTACGTGCTCGATGGGGAGATCGTCGTGCGCGGCGCCGACGGGCGCGAGGATTTCGACGCGCTGCAGCAGCGACTGCACCCCGCCGCCTCGCGCGTGCAGCGCCTGGCAGGCGAGACCCCGGCGGTGTACGTCGTCTTCGATCTGCTCGCGCTCGACGACGAGTCGTGGCTGGAACGGCCCTTCGCCGAGCGCCGCGCCGGCCTGGAAGAGCTGCTGTCGGGCGCCGAGTGGGCCGCGGCGCCAGTCGAGCTGATGAGCACCACGGAGTCAGTCGAGCAGGCCAAAGGCTGGCTGGCGCATGCCGAGGGCGCGATGGCCAAGGAACGCGCTGCCAGCTACCAGCCCGGCAAGCGTCAGGGCATGGTCAAGGTCAAGCGCGTTCGCACGATCGACGCCGTGCTCGCCGGCTGGCGCCCCGGCAAGGAGCCCGACACCGTGGGCGCCCTGATCCTCGGTCTCTACGACGGCGACGCGCTGCGCGTCGTTGGGCACTGCTCGGGTCTCTCCGCCGCGGAGAAGCGGCGCCTGGTGGGCTTCTTAGAGCCGTACGCCACCGGCCAGCGCGGCTCCGCCGACCCCAGCCGCTGGACCGGCGGAAGGGATCTGCAGTGGGTCGAGCTGCGGCCCGAGCTGGTCGTCGAGATCGACTTCGATCACGTCAGCGCCGGGCGCATTCGCCACGGCGCCAAGCTGCGGCGCTGGCGCGAGGACAAGGACCCGCGGCAGTGCACTTTCGATCAGCTCAGTTAGCATCAGAGCAGTGACCAGCGAGACCGCCGCCACCGTCGCCGAGGAGGAGTACCTGCAGATCCTCTTCTGGCTGCAGGAGGCCGGGCTGCCGATGACCGGCGCCAACGTCGCGCGTGCCATGCAGCTCTCTGCGCCGACCGTGCACGAGATGGTGGGGCGCCTGGAGCGCGACGGCTACGTCACGCGCGGCGAGCACAAGGTGATCGCCTTCACCACCGAGGGCGCCGAGCAGGCCGAGGGCATCGTGCGCCGCCATCGGCTGATCGAGCGCTTCCTCACCGACGTGCTGAAGGTGCCATGGGACGAGGTCCACGAGGAGGCCGAGCGTCTGGAGCACGCGATGTCGCCGGTGCTCGAACAGCGCATGCTCGCCGCCATCGGTGACGCCAAGACCTGTCCGCACGGCCACCCGATCGTCGCCGGCACGCGCCTGCTCGGCGTACCGCTCGCCGACGTCGCCATCGGCGCCAAGGTCCGCGTGCTGCGCTTCGAGAACGAGGCCGAGGATCTGCTGCACTACCTCAAGACCTCGGGCCTCGAGCCAGGGCTGGAGGGCGAGCTGGCCGCGCGCGACGACGACGAGATCGTCCTAGCGACTGCCGACGGGCGCCGCTGCGCCGTCACGCCGAGCGTCGCCGAAACCGTCTCAGTGATGGCCGACCCCTCGCCGCCACCGCGCACAGCGCTGCCTGAGCAGCTTGTCTTAGGGCAGAAATACGGTCGCTAGAGCGACCGATATGCCTCGGCCAAGCGCACGACGCCCTCGTTGACTTCCTCGGGCGTGACCCCCGAGTAGGCCAGGCGCAGCGTGTTCTCGCCGCCCTCCAGCAGAAAGTCGGTGCCCTTCACGAACGCCACGTCGCGCTCGGCCGCGGCCTTATGGAGGGCTGCCACGTCGGTGCCCTCGGGTAGAGCGACCCACATGAAGTAGCCCCCTTCCGGGGCCTTGAACTCGGCCTCGGGCAGCTCTCGGTGCAGCGCCAGCTCCAGCGTGCGCAGACGCTTGGTGAGGGCCGTCTTGACGGTCTCGATCGAGCGCTCCAGCGCGCCCGACGCGCAGAACTCGTACACGATCGCCTGTGAGACCATGTTGGGCGAGATGTAGGTGTTCGTAGCCAGCTTCGACACCGCCGCGATCAGCTCGGGCGGCCCGACGAGGTAGCCGACGCGGATGCCCGGGCAGACGGTCTTGGAGAACGACGACGCATACACCACCCGCTCGGGGTTCAGCGAGAGCATGCTCGGCAGCCGCTCGCCACTGAAGCGCAGCTCCACGTAGGGGTCGTCCTCGAACACCACGAAGTCGTGCTCCTCAGCCAGCGCCAGCAGCGCTTGGCGCTTGGCCAGCGACAGCGTGTAGCCGGCGGGGTTCTGGAAGTTGGGGATGATGTGAGCCAGCTTCGGCCGCACCCCGCCGCCGGCGCTCAGAAGCTCGGCCAGCGCGTCGGTGTCGATACCGTCGGCCTGCAGCTCCACCGGGTGCACGCGCGCTCCGCGCTCGCGCAGCGACAGGAGCGTGCGGTCATACGTCGGGCGCTCCACCACCACGTCGTCGCCCGCACCGACCAGCTGCTCGAACAGGAAGGCGTCGGCCTGCATCGAGCCGTTGGTCACCAGCACGCGCTCGGGCTCCACACCGTGGCGCTCCGCGATCCAGGCGCGTAGTCGGGGATAGCCCACCGAGGTGCCATACGCGGTGCTGCCCGCCGGGTCATTGGCGAAGGCGCGCGCCGCGGCGTCGCGCAATCCCTCTACGTCGATGATGTCCAGGGAGGGAGCCCCGCGCGCAAAGGAGATCGTCGAACTTGCCATTGCGGCGAAGCTTATGCGTGCACGCGCTCGCGCGTCGTGGTGCGCGCCGCGAGCCTGAGGCTTGGGCGTCGTGAACCCAGCGCTGCACGTCGTGGTGCGACGCTCAGGCGTCGTGGAAGGCGAGCTGGATGCGCCCGGGCGCGACCTGACGGACGCTGAAGTCCGTATCCAACGCGCGGCGCAGCTCGCCCACCAGAGCCACCGGCCTCGCCAGGCGCACGTCCACCACCGCATGGCTTGCCTCGAAGCGGCGTACCGCCACCTCGACCACATTGGGTACGGCCGCCACGAGCTGTTCAAATGCGCTCAGCGAGCCGATGTCATAGAACGGACCCACACCAAGCTCGACGCGACCCTCGAAGATGGTCTCCTCCTGCTTTGGCGCTGGCGGCGTCTGGGGGGCCGGCGTGGGCGTGGGGGGGACCGGCGTGGGCGTAGGCGACGGCGACGGCGGCTCAGCAGGCACCCGCCCGGCCACTCCCGACATCGCGCGGCCGAGCACCCCGTCGTAATCGGCCAGCAGGTCCGTGGTGAAGCGCTCCAGCCGCTCGCGGAAGCTGCGCAGCTCCGCCAGGCTCGCCAACTGCGCCTCGGTCGGTCGCGGGCGCTCCCTATCGGCCTCACCCCACGTCCCGGCCTCTGGCCACGTCCCGGCCTCTGCCCTTGTCCCTGCCTCGACCCTCGACCCTGCCGCCGGCTCGGCGGTCGTGGTTCTTATCGCCGGCGTAGCCGCCACGACCGGTTGCGGTGGCGTGGAGCGCTGCGTGGGCGGCGGGGGTTGGTGGAACTCCACCTGCTCGTCCACCAGCCGGCCCGTGTCCGGCGGGGCCACAGCGACAGCCGGGGTCTCGGCCACGGATGCCTCCGGGCGCACGCGACGGCGGCCGATCGAGGTCAGCTCCCGCTCAAGCTCACGCAGTTTGCGCTCCAGATCCGCCAGCGTGCTGGTGACGTCGCCCGTAGGCTGCCCGACGTCCTGGTCGGTACCGAAGGGCGAGCTGAATCCGCTGGAGAACGTATCGGTCATGAGCGTCTAGCCACGAGGCTGGTACTCATCCTACTCGGGCTCCACCTCCGCCGGCCCGAGTTCTGGTCAGACTATTGCGTCACTGGCTGTAGAGCCCGAGTCCTGGCGAGACTACTATTGCGTCACCGGGCTGAGAGCCCTGAGTCCTGGTGAGACTATTGCGTCACTGGCTGTAGAGCCCGAGTCCTGGCGAGACTACTATTGCGTCACCGGGCTGAGAGCCCTGAGTCCTGGTGAGACTATTGCGTCACTGGCTGTAGAACTGCGGATGGCGCGAAGGGCAGAAGTCCTGAGCGCCGGCGGCGTAGGGGTCGCCGAGGCGTATCCATATGCCTGTGCCGTCGGGGAGCTTCACGCACGGAGGGGCCGTATTCGAGCTGAGCAGTTCGCGGTCGAGCACCGCGACCGTGTCGTTCAAGCTGGCAGGTTCGTTGGTTTCGCCAAAACCGATCTTCGCGAGTATGGTCAGCGGCACGAGACCTTCGAGGAAGGCGCCTTCGTTGGGCGCCTTCGACGGGAGCGCGACAACCGCTTCCACACCCCGCTGCTTGAGTGCCTGAAGCGTCGCCAGCATGTTGCTGCCGCGTTCGGGCGCGGCCGACACCAGATAGCCTTCGTTGCTGTAGATCGTCGCGTCGTTGGACTGTGTCTTCGCGTTCGCAATCGCATGGGGCAGCGAGACTGTCACCGGGCCGCCCACGCCGAAGTTGCTCGCGAGGGTGTTGGCGAACGCAATGAGTACGAGTGCTGCCGTTGCGGCGATGCGCCCCGACCGCGGGAGCCGCACGATCCAGAAGCTGCCGAACACGGCGAAATACACCAGCATCGACATGCCGTAGCGGTTGTCGTGGACAAAGGTCTCAGTCAGGGCCAGCCACGCCACGAACGCGCCGACCGCCAGCTCGGGGGCAAGCGGACTTACCCAACGCCGCCGCACGAACCCGACCAGCGTCCAAACTCCGCCGACCGCGGCGAACAGGAACAGCGGCAGGTAGATTTGGAGGTCGAGAAAACTCCACATGTACCACTGGAGGTTTTCGCTGGAGAAGCGCGGCGGGGCGATCGAGCTGTGCGCGGTGGTTCCGGCCGTCGCCACCCCCGACCCGATTGCCCGGACCTGCGAGAGGTCGCTGATGTACCAGGGTCCGGCGACCACGAGCACGACGACGCCAAAGACCAGCATTCCGCGCCACCCGCGCCACCCACCTCGCAGCAGTGTCACGCCCAGCACGCCCACCAGGAAGAGCGCAGCCGACTCCTTCGTGAGCATCGCGAGCCCGACCGCGAGCCCGGCGGCGGCGCAGAAGCGCAGGCGCGTGAAGTATCTGGTGGCGAGGATCAGCCACACCGACACAGCCACCATCGCGGCCTGTGGGGCGTCGAGCATGGTCAGATGGAAGAGCCTCGCCACCAGCGGCGATCCGAGCGCGAAGACCACCGCGAGGAGGCCGGCCGCGGGCGTGAATGCCAGGCGGCCTATCTGGTAGCAGCCAAGCGCCAGCAGCGGTATGAAGAAGAGGTTGTCGGCGATCACGATCGACGGGATACCGAGTCCGCCGACGAAGGCCCCTAGAGCGCCCACCAGGTACACGAGCGGCGGGTACTGAAGGTGCGGTTCGACCGCCTTTGCCCAATGCCCGGCCTGCAGATCTTTGAAGACTTCGAGCGTGACCTCCAGGTGGAAGCCGGCGTCGGAGATCGGGATGCTGTGGTCTCGCACCACCCACCAGCAGGAGAGGAGGAGGAACAGCGCGGTAACGGCGATCGCCCCCCATGCCTCCTGCGGCCAGCTCCGCCAGCGTTCGAGGACGGGGGTTCTCGCGGGTCGTCGAGCCTGCCCCTGGTATCGGCGAGCGCGGCTGCTGCGGACATTGACTGCCACGCGGCAACCGTAGCCCTAAACTTGGGCTGCCGCAAACAGTCAGAACTTTTCGTTTCTAGCCTCAGCCGCGTCCGGCACGCGACGGACGACCCGATCGCGAGCTGGAGTCTCATCGAGGGCCACCGATCCTGTCTCCGTCAGAGGGCTGAGACGTGGGCCGGTGGCGATACGCTCCGCGCGGTGCTCAGCCGCGCAGGACCTGCACGGCCAGCTCGGCCACCTCGGTGGGGGTGCGCCCCACGCGCACGCCCCTGGCCTCAAGCGCCTCGGCCTTGGCGGCAGCCGTGCCCGCCGAGCCCGAGACGATCGCCCCGGCGTGGCCCATCTGCTTGCCCGCGGGCGCCGTGAAGCCTGCGATGTAGGCCACCACCGGCTTGCTCACGTGCTCGGCGATGTACTCCGCGGCCTCCTCCTCGGCGCTCCCGCCGATCTCGCCGGAGAGCACGATCAGCTCGGTCTGCTCGTCGTTCTGGAAAAGCTCGAGCACATCCACGAACGACGAGCCCGGCACGGGGTCGCCGCCGATGCCCACGATCGAGCTGCAGCCGAAGCCGGCCTGGGCGATCTCGTTGCCGATCTGGTAGGTCAGCGTGCCCGAGCGCGACACCACGCCGACGTTTCCCTCTTTGAAGAACGACGCCGGGATGATCCCCACGTTAGCCCTGCCCGGCGAGAGGATGCCGGGGCAGTTGGGGCCGATCAGGCGCGTGCCGGGGTGCTCGCGCTTGAGGGTGTTGTAGACCCGCAGCTCGTCGTGTGCCGGGATGCCCTCGGTGATCGCGATCACCAGCCGCACGCCCGCCGCGGCGGCCTCCAGGATCGCGTCGGCCGCGAAGCGCGGCGGGACGAAGATCATCGCCGTGTTCGGCTGCGCCTGCGCCATCGCCTGCGCCCAGTCGTCGAACACGGGGATGCCCTCGACGTCCTGGCCGCCCTTGCCGGGCGTCACGCCGCCCACGACGTTCGTGCCGTAGGCGCGATTGTTGAGCGTGTGGAAGCTGCCCTCACGCCCCGTCACGCCGGCCACGGCCAGGCGCGTGTCGTTGTCGACCAGCACAGCCATCAGGCCTGCGCCCCCGCGCTCTGTTTGGCCGCCAGCTCCACGACCAGCTCGGCCGCCTCGTTCATCGTCTTGGCCGGGTGCACGTTGGGCAGCGCCGCCTCCTTCAAAAGCTCGCGCCCGGCCACGTCGTTGGTTCCATCCAAGCGAACGACGAACGGAACCTCGGGCTGAATCTCCTCAAACGCCGCGATCAACCCCTTGGCCACCTCGTCGCAGCGCGTGATCCCCCCGAAGATGTTGAACAGCACGGCCTTTACGGCCTCGTTCTCGAGGATCAACTCCACCGCCTGCTTGATCTTGGCCGCATCCGAGCCGCCGCCCGCGTCGAGGAAGTTCGCCGGCTTGCCACCAGCCAGCGCTACGACGTCGAGCGTCGACATCACCAGCCCTGCGCCATTGCCGAGGATGCCGATGTCGCCGTCGAGCTTCACGTACTGCACCCCCTGCTCCCGCGCGCGGCGCTCGATCGGGTCTTCGTTCTCGGCGTCCGAGAGTTCCTGGTTCTCGGGATGTCGGTAGAGCGCGTTGCCGTCCAGGGACACCTTGGAGTCCAGCGCCTTGACCTTGCGTTCGGGCGTGACGATCAGCGGGTTGATCTCGGCCAGCGTCGCATCCTCCTGCCACCACACCTCATACAGCGCCACGAGCGCATCGGCGACGCCCTCGATCACGTCCGCGTCGGCCTTGCCCTCGGTGGCGATCCGTACCGCCTCCTCGCGCGACAGCCCCTGCAGCGCGTCCACGTGCGCGCGGATCAGCCTCTCGGGGCTTTGCTCAGCGACCTCTTCGATGTCGACGCCGCCCTCGACGCTGAACATCACCAGCGGCGCCTTGGCCGAGCGGTCGAGCAGCACCGAGGCGTAGTACTCGGTGGCGATGTCGCTGGCGTGCTCGATCCAGATCGTACGCACCGTATGGCCGTGTATGTCCATGCCGAGGATGTTGCCGGCGTGCTCGCGCACCTCGCTCTCCTGCGCCGCAAGCTTCACTCCGCCGGCCTTGCCGCGGCCGCCGATCAGGACCTGCGCCTTGACGACCACCGGGTAGCCCACGTCCGCCGCCGCATTCACGGCGTCGTCCACGTTGTTGACCGCCTTTCCGGGCGACACCTCAAGTCCGTGACGGGCGAACAGCTGCTTGCCCTGGTACTCCAGTAGGTCCATCAGTGGCGCAATCCTAAAAGGGAGGGGGTACTGGGGGAGGGCCTGCCCTCCCCCAGGTCTGGCTGCAGCTGCTTGCCCTGATACTCCAGCAGGTCCATAAGCGGCGCGGGACTCTAGCGCAAGCGACCGGGCTGCGCGTGAAGGGGCAGGAAGGGCATAATGCCCACCTCATGCCTATCCCAAAAAATGTGACTTTCGTCACTTTCGACGTCTACGGAACGCTGATCGACTGGGAGGCAGGGATCCTCGATGCCTTCGTCAAGGAGGCCGAGCGCGAGGGTTTCGACCTCGATCCCTCCACGGTCATGCCGCTCTTCCACGAGATCTCCCGCGAAGTCGAGAGCGGCTCCTACGAGCTGTACGCGGAGGTCCTGCGGCGCACTGCCGTTGAGATCGCCAAGCGCATCGGCTGGCCCCTCGAACCCTCCCGCTCGGGCTTCCTGCCCGATGCCGTGCAGCGCTGGATGCCCTTCAAGGAGACCACCACGCAGCTCCCCAAGCTCGCCAAGAAGTACCAATTGGGGCTGCTCTCCAACATCGACGACAAGCTGCTCGGCCAGACGCGACGCCATATTCGGATCGACTTCGATCTTGTGGTCACCGCGCAGCAGGTCCGCTCCTATAAGCCCGAACCGGCGCACTTCACCGAGTGCGCTCGGCGTATGGGCACCAAGAAGGGTTGGGTCCACGTCGCCTCCAGCTACTACCACGACGTCGCGCCCTGCCTCAAGCAGCGCGTGCCCGTGATCTGGGTCAACCGCAACAAAGAGGTCTTGGAGCCTAGCCAGAAGAAGCCCACCGCCGAGGTCGCCACCCTGCGTGAGGCGGCCAAGCTGCTCGGCATCGCCTGAGCCGACTGAGACCATGGTGGTGTTCGTGTTCGTGCGCCTCCCACCATGGATGGGGCTCGGCGGGTGAAGGTCGTCTCGCTGCATCCCGACGTCATCCTGCTCACCAGCGCCATCTGGCAGACCAACTGCACGATCGTGCGCCACGGCGAGGAGTGCTTCACGATCGACTCGCCGCTGCTCCCCGCGGAGCTGCAGGCGCTGCCCACGCTCCTGGAGCAGTCCAAGCTCCAGCTGAGCGGCCTGCTGGCCACGCACGGCGACTGGGATCACCTGTTGGGCCGACTTGCCTTTCCGCAGGCCTCGCTGGGCTGCGCGCAGACCACCGCTGCGCGTCTGCACGCCGCGCCCGGCGAGGCCCAGCGCGAGCTGCGCGCTTTCGACGAGCAGTACTACATCGAGCGTCCCCGGCCGCTCGCGCTCGGCTCGCTGCAGCCGCTGCCCGTCCCCGGGCGCTGCGCAATCGGCGCCCAGGAGATCGAGCTGCACCAGGCCGAGGGCCATACGGCGGATGGCATGGCCGTGTCGATCCCGTGGGCAAAGGTGCTGGTCGCCGGCGACTACCTCTCAGCCGTCGAGATTCCCTGCTTCGGCGAAGGCCACGGCAGTCTCAGCGCCTACCGCGCCACGCTGCTGCGGCTGCGGCCCCTGGTGGAGAACGCGGAGCACGTCGTGCCCGGCCACGGTCCCGTCTTGGATTCCACGCAGGCACTGGCCGTGCTGGAGGAGGACCTTGCTTACCTGGACGCGCTCGACCGGCAGGGCGCCGGCGCGCAGGCTGCCGACAAGCCGGGCGCTGACAAGCCGGGCGCTGACGGGCAGGGCGTTGACGCGCAGGCTGCCGAGGAGCCGGGCACCGGCCGACAGGGCGCCGGCGCGCAGCTTCCCTCCGGTTGAACGCAGCAAGGCGCAGCGGCAGCTGCACGCGCAGAACGTCGCTAGTGCAGCGGGTGGTAGTAGCGGGAGATCTCGAGCATCTGGCTGAGAATGTTGTGCGTGAGGATCAACACCACGATCGCCACCCCTGCCACAGGTCCCCAGCGCCGCCCGGCGCCCCTTGCGGCCAGCGCCAGGAGGGCGCAGCCAAGGGCAAGCAGCGGTAGCAGGTAGCGAGGCTCGGAGTCCCCCGCGGCGAGCGTCGGGAAGGAGCCGATGGAGGCGCCCGCGAGGAGCAGCATCAGTCCGACGACGATGACCAGATAGACCGCGCCCTCCGCCAGGCGGCTTCTGAGCGCGCCGCGCATGACGTACAGCTCGCGGAAGAACAGGCCGGTGATCAGCCCCGCCGGGATGAGCGCGGCGGTGTAGACCCAGCCGGGGAACACCGTCTCCAGCCAGTTGTAGCGTCCGATAAGCCCTTTGAACCAGATCTGCAAGGGGGGGAAGATCCCGGGGAAGTCTTTGACCATCCCGGGCAGCCGCGGCAGGTAGAACTGCCACATGTAGCTGAGATCGGCCGACAGCGGATGCTGGTTCAGAGTCGTGACGGAGCCCGAGACGATGCCCAGCGCGGCCTGATGCTCATGCAGGTTGCGCACTGCATACAGGACGACCGGAATGCCGACGATCCCGCAGGTCAGCCCCAGGCAGCGAAGGGCGGTGCCGCGGGATACTCGCGCTTCGCGCAGCGTAAGGATGAGCAACCCGAAGGCCACGCCGGGAATCAGCCCAACGAAGTTGACCTTCGTCAGAAGGCCCGTTGCCGTCACGGCGCCGAGTGCGATCGCCATGCGCGGCGTAAAACTACGTCGGAAGGCCCGCGCAAAGCAGTAGAACAGCGCTGCGCACACCACGAACAGCAGCGCATCGGGGTCGATCGAGCCACCGACGAATCCGAGCAGCGGCGACAGCGCCGCGCACAGCCCGCCCACCGTCCACGCCCACGGGACCGCCGGCAGCGCCTCGCGCAGGAAGAGGAACACGAACAGCACCGTCAACCCCGCCAGTAGAGCCGAGAACAGCCTCATCAGCTCCAGGCGTCCCAGCAGATTGCCCCCCGAGCCCAGCGCATATGGGATGACCTGCAGCGCGTAGTACAGCGGAGGCTCGGAGGAGGCCACGCCGGCGCTGCCGTCGCCCTTGCGGGAGAGGGGCCGAGCAAGGGCGTGCAGGAGCTGTTCGTGCTGCGCCCGCGAAGGCACCGCGTCAGTACCCGGGTTGAGGATCATTTCACCGAATTCCAGGTCGCGCATCGCCGCGACCTCCTCGGGGGAGTAATTTTCTTCCGAGGATGACGGCAGCCGCCCGGTCTCGGCGATCAGCTGCGTATAGGCGAAGTGCGCCTGCTCGTCAGGCCCCTGCAGAGGGGGAATCAGAATCGACCAGCAAGCCGCGTTGAGAACGGCTATCAGCATGCACACCCAGGCTGTCTTTGGAATGTCGGCGAGCACCTTCGCGACGCTGCTCCACCTGCTTGCCCGCGTTCGTGCCGCTCGCGCGGTGCGCCTGCGCGGCGGCTTGCGCGGTGGCTTGCGCGGAGCGGTTGCCGTCCTGCCGTTGGACCCCGGCCCGGTCTTCGCTCGCTTGCCCGGAGCGTCCACAGGCGTCCTCGTGGGCGCGCGCCGGCTCATCGCAGATCCCTCACCAGCAGCCACGACGAAAGGGTCGTGACCGTCAGCAGCAGCAGAAAGACGACCACCACGATCCCGCCGCCACCGCCGATCGTGAGGCCGATGCGCCGGGCCGTCGGCAGCGCAAGCGACAACCACGAGCTGCGATCCGGTCGCAGATATTCGAATCTCATCCTGCCCGGCAGGACCTGAGTGCCTTCGCTCACCGCCGGCGCGAACTTGGTGTTGGCTCCACGCAGGTTCACCAATTGCTGGCGCTTGGCCATTGCGACGCAGACCGTCGCGTGCGCGTAGGTGCGGGCCACGCGTCTGACCGGGATCGCCACCACCGCGCCGGTCCAGCCATAGCCGAGTTCACCCGAGGTGACGGGCCGTCCTCCGGCCGTCGCCGTCAGTTTCAGCTTCGGGCCCAGCAGCGCCAGCAGCGAAACGCGGATTACCGTCGTGCCCTGCGGGATCGTCTCTTCAGGCTGGCAGATCGTCGTGGGCTGCGCGGTGGCGCCGATTTCGTCCGGCAGCGGCGTCCCGTCCGTCCCCGCCAGCACGAGCGGTGAGCGCGAGAGACCGATCCCCACGGCAATCGCCGTGAGGGTCAGTCCGACGGCGATCGCGATCTGGATCCGCACTATCGCCGCCGCAGTCCGAGGATGCTGAGCAAAAACGACGAGAAGGCGATTTGAATGCCCAGGACCACCAGCGTTGCAGCGGCGATCGCCACCCGCTCCTGCGAGAGGCTGCCGAAGCCGCTGTGGATCCACTCGAGCACGACCCCTACCACCAGCGCCAGTCCCAGCAGCGCGACGGCGCCGCCGATCATCAGACCGTGCTCGAGCCGGTAGCGGCTGCGCATGCGCTCAAACCAGGGGTCCTCTTCGCCCATGAAGTAGGTGGCGTAGGCCAGCGCGCACAGTCCGAGGCTCACGATCTGCGCGCCCACGATCAACAGCAGCGAGCCGCCGATCAGCGTATGGACCGCCCACTGGCGACCAAGCACGTCGATGTGGGCCAGCACCATCACGCAGATCAGGCCGCCCACGGCGGAGATCGCCGTGCCGGGCAGGATGAAGAGGTGTTTGGGCGAGTGCAGGATCAGAAAGCGCAGATGCCTCCAGCCGTCGCGGAAGCTCGACAGCTTGGACTCACCGCCACGTGCGTGATACTCGATCGGCAGCTGGCGGATATCGAGTTTCGCCTTGGCTGCCCTCACGACCATCTCCGAGGCGAACTCCATGCCCGTCGTGCGCAGGTCCAAACGTTTCAGGTGCTCGCGCCGAAAGGCGCGCATCCCGCAGTGGGCGTCGCTCACGCCCGTGTGAAACAGCAGGTTGAGCAGGCTCGAGAGCAGCGGGTTGCCGATGTAGCGATGGTGCCAGGGCATCGCCCCCGGATGGATGTGTCCCATGCGGTCGCCGATCACCATGTCCCCGCCCGCTTGCAGCTCGGCGAGGAAGCGCGGGATCTCGTTGAAGTCGTAGGTGAGGTCGGCATCCGCCATCACGATGAACTCCCCCCGGGCAGCCGCGAAGCCGGCCAGGTAGGCGCTGCCGTAGCCACGCAGCGGCTCGTACACCACCCGTGCTCCTGCCCGTTTGGCCAGCTCGGCGCTGCCGTCCTCCGAGCCGTTGTCGGCCACGATCACCTCCCCGAAGATCGCCGCCTCCGACATCGCCTCCAGCGCGATCGAGACGCACTGCTCGATGTTCTCCGCCTCGTTCAGGCAGGGGATGACGACCGATATCAGTAGCCCCGACTCGCTGCGATCGTCGACGGCGATCGTAGTCTGCGTACTCGCGCTCATCGAGCCTTGGAGGCGTATTTGGGCAAGGGAAATGCTCCTTCGGTGAAGGCAATGCGTCCGAATAACAGAAGGAGATCTACTCTGCCCGATCGGGGTTAGATCGTCAAGTAGATAGAAACATTCCGAGACTACTAGGGGCGGCCGCGGGCCCCCGCGAGGCCGGTCGCGGACCTTCGACAGGCGCGGTGGTACACCATCGGCAGGCGCATTCGCGCGCCCTCGGCAGCGCTACTCAGCGCTCTTGATCGTCGCTATCGGGGCGCCCGCGGCTATCGGGGCGCCCTCCGTGATCGGCAGCTCGGCGATCGTGCCAGCCTTGTGAGCGGTGATCTCGTTCTCCATCTTCATCGCCTCGATGATGCACAGCAGCTGGCCCTCCGTGACGGTGTCGCCCTGCTTGACCAGCACCTTCCACATGTTCCCTTGCAATGGCGACGGCAGCGTGTCCAGGCCGCCCGCCGAGGAGGACTTCCGGTCACCGCGCTTGGGCGCCGCGCGCGTACCCGTGCTCGCCGTGCCGTTCAGCGCCCCCCCGCCGCCGGCTGGCGCGTCGCCTACTACGCGTACGTCAAAGCGCCTACCCGATACCTCCACCGTGTACGTCTGCTCGATCTTCTCCGAAGCATCCTCGTCCAGCTTGGGGGCTGTCTCGAAGGCCAGCGTCTTCAACCACTGCCTATCCTCCAGCAGATCCCTGCAGGTCTCCCCGCGTGCCCACTGCTCGGTGCCCAGCAGCGCCTTGTGGAAGGGGATCAGCGTCTTCAACCCCTCGATCTCATATTCGTCGAGCGCCCT
Source organism: uncultured Solirubrobacterales bacterium (assembly GCA_963715515.1). Lineage (GTDB taxonomy): Bacteria > Actinomycetota > Thermoleophilia > Solirubrobacterales > Solirubrobacteraceae > Palsa-744. The sequence continues at coordinate 1,057,047 of OY970249.1, read as the reverse complement.
CAGCATGCGCCTGGTGGCCTGTGCGCGATCGGCGTCCCACACGATCAGCTTGGCCACCATCGGGTCGTACATCGGCGACACCTCGCCGCCGGCGCCCACGCCTGAGTCGACGCGCACCCCCGGGCCGGTGGGCTCCCGGTAGGCGCCGATCCTGCCTGGCGCTGGGGAGAAGTTCTTGGACGCGTCCTCGGCGTTGATGCGGCACTCGATCGCATGCCCCCGCAGCACCACGTCCTGCTGGCCGTAGGACAGTTCCTCACCGGCCGCCGCGCGGATACCCTCCTTGACGATGTCGATGCCCGTCGTCAGCTCGGTCACGCAGTGCTCCACCTGCACGCGCGTGTTCATCTCCAGGAAGAAGTACTCGGCCTCGCCGTTCTCGCCTGGCGCCAGCAGGCCCTCGATCGTCCCTGCCCCCACATAGTCGACGGCCCTGGCGGCCTCCACGCCGATCTTGCCGATGCGCTCGCGCAACTCCGGGCCCACGACCCACTCCGGCGCCGGGGACTCCTCGATCACCTTCTGGTGGCGGCGCTGGATCGAGCAGTCGCGCTCGCCAAGGTGGATCACGTTGCCGTGCCTGTCGGCCAGCACCTGCACCTCGACGTGACGAGGGTCGGGTAGATAGCGCTCCAGGTAGACCGTGCCGTCGGAGAAGAACTTTTCCCCCTCGCGGCTCGCGCCCTCGAAGGCGTCCTGCAGCTCATCCTCGCTGAGCGCAACGCGAAAGCCCTTGCCGCCGCCGCCGCCGGCGGCCTTGACGGCGACCGGGAAGCCGATGCTGCTCTTGGTGATCTTCAGGGCGTCCTTGACCGTTGCCACCGGCTCGGTCGTGCCCGGCACGATCGGCACCCCCGCCTTCTGCATCAGCTCGCGCGCACGCGTCTTGGAGCCCATCGCTTCGATCGCGCTTGCCGGCGGACCGATGAAGACCACGCCGGCCTCCTCGCAGGCCTGTGCGAACGGAGCGTTCTCGGCCAGGAAGCCGTAGCCCGGGTGGATCGCATCAGCGCCCGCACGCGCGGCCACGTCGAGGATCTTCTCGACGTTCAGGTAGTTCTCCGCCGCCGGCCCATCGCCGAGGTTGTAGGCCTCATCGGCTCGCCCCGCGTGCAGGGCGTCGCGATCGGACTCGGAGTAGACCGCCACCGAGGCGATCCCCATCTCCTCCAGAGCACGCATGATGCGGACGGCGATCTCGCCGCGATTGGCTACCAGGACCCTCGTGAACATCGAAGGCCGGCAGATTAGTCGTTCGCGGCCCCCGCGTGCGTCGCCGCGGACGTTCAGGCGTTCTTGAGCCGGACCGATCTGGGCCGGGCGTAGGCACGTAGGCCGGGCGCCTGCGAGCTGTGGGGCCGGCGTTGACCGGGGCCAGCTCAGCCGCCGGTGGGGGGGGGCTTAATGGCAGGCACGCTCGCGTCCGGGGAAAGCGCTCCACAAACCCCGGACGCGAGCTGAGACACCGCCCTGGCACGCTTTCGCGTTCGGTGCCCCATGCCTGCCTGGGTGGACGACACTGGGAGGTCGTCACACCAGCTTGGCTCGCAAGGCCTACTGGCCGAGTCGTTCGGTCTTTTAGAATACAGCTAATTGGTACAGGACTTCGGCGTCCGCGTCAATGTGCCACCGCACGAATTTTCGCGAGATTTTGTGCGCCTGCACGATGGCCGCCCGTTTTTGGCTCTACAACGGCAATTTCGCAAGGGCCCTCAGAGCAGGATTTTGTCAAAAATCGGAGACAATCGGCTCTTCGGGCATCTCTTTTGGGCTCGTCGGAGGCCGCCAGCCGCCGCCGGCAGCTCGTTCGGGCACCCGGTTTGACCTCTCGCAGGCACCCTAAACTTGTCCCGCGGGCCTCTTCGGCCGCGCCGTCAAGATGTCTCGGGGGCAACGAGACCTGCTCCGACGGTCTCGTTGCTGTCCTGGTCGATCAGGATGAAGCTGCCCGTACGGCGGTTGCTGCGGTAGGAGTCGAAGGTCAAGGGCGCGCTCGTACGCAGACGCACCCGGCCGATGTCGTTCAGCGCCAGCTCCGCCGGCGCCCCCGCGCGCTCAAGCGTGTGCACGTCCACGCGATCGCACAGCTCCTCCACCACCGCCGTCGCGTGGCGCGTCGTGTGCTTGACGACGTAGCGTCCGCCCACGCGCAGCGGCCGCTCGTTCAGCCAGCACACGTCTGCCTCCAGCTCGCGCGCCACCGACGGCGCCTGCTCGGGATGGCAGATCAGCGCTCCGCGCGACACATCCAGCTCGTCCTGCAGGCGCAGCGTCAGCGACATCGGCGCCACCGCCTCCTCCAGTTCGCCGTCGTAGGTGTCGATCGCGGCGATCCGCGTTCTGGAGCCGGCCGGCAGCACCATCACCTCCTGGCCCCGCCTCAGCGCGCCGCTGCAAAGCTGTCCGGCGTAACCACGGTAGTCCTCCGTGCCCGGCGCCGCGCCGCCGCCCGCCGCCGCGCTCCCGTTCGACGGGCGGATCACCCACTGCACCGGGAACCTCGCCGGCGTGTCGTCGGGGTGGTCGTAGGCCACCTCCACTTCCTCCAGCAGCTCCAGCAGCGTCGGGTGGCTGGTGTCGCCATACCAGGGCATCCGCTTCGAGCGCTCAACCACGTTGTCGCCCTCCAGCGCCGATATCGGGATGTAGTCGAGGCTCGCCCTGCCCCCCAGCTTCGCCGCGAAGCCCGCGAACTCCATCACGAGTTCGTCGAAGCGCTCCTGCGAGTACCCCACGAGGTCCATCTTGTTGACCGCCACCACCAGGTGCGGGATGCCCAGCAGCGCGCTAATGAAAGCGTGCCGCTTGGACTGCTCCAGCACCCCCTTGCGCGCGTCCAGCAGGATCACCGACAGGTCGGCCGTCGAGGCGCCCGTGACCATGTTGCGCGTGTACTGCTGGTGGCCCGGGCAGTCCGCGATGATGAACCTGCGCTTGGCCGTCGCGAAGTAGCGGTACGCCACGTCGATCGTGATCCCCTGCTCGCGCTCGGCTCGCAGGCCGTCGGTCAGCAGCGCGAGATCCAGCGCTCCCTCGCCGCCGCGCCGCGCGCTTGCCTGAGCCACGTGCTCCAGCTGGTCCTCGAAGACCTGCTTCGAGTCGAACAGCAGCCGGCCGATGAGCGTGCTCTTGCCGTCGTCCACCGAGCCGGCCGTCGTGAAGCGCAGCAGATCCAGCGTCATCGCCCTGCACCACTCCGCCCGCGATCCGTCGCACAACGCGGCAACCGCGGCCCCCCTCGGGGGGGCCTCTCAATAAAAAGCACTAGAAGTAACCCGCCTTCTTGCGGTCCTCCATCGCGGCCTCCGACACCCTGTCGTCCGCGCGCGTCTCGCCGCGCTCGGTGATCCTCGTGGCTGCGATCTCCAGCACCACTTCCGCCAGCGTCGCCGCCCGCGAGCGCACGCCCCCGGTGCAGCTCATGTCGCCTACCGTGCGATAGCGCACGGTCTCCGAGAACACCTCCTCGCCGTCGATCAGCTCCGTGCCCTCGCGCCACGCATACAGCATCCCGTCGCGCCGGAACACCTCGCGCTCGTGCGCGAAGTAGATCGACGGCACCTCCAGGTCCTCCTGGTCGATGTACTCCCACACGTCCAGCTCCGTCCAGTTGGACAGCGGGAAGACCCTCACGTTCTCGCCCTTGTGGATGCGCCCGTTGTAAAGGTTCCACAGCTCCGGGCGCTGGTTCTTCGGGTCCCACTGGCCGAAGTCGTCGCGGAAGGAGAACATCCGCTCCTTGGCCCGCGCGCGCTCCTCGTCGCGCCGTGCGCCGCCGAAGGCCGCGTCGAAGCCGTGCTCGGCGATTGCATCCAGCAGCGTCACCGTCTGCAGACGGTTGCGCGACGCCCGCGGCCCGGTCTCCTCGATCGCCCTGCCCTTGTCGATCGACTCCTGCACGCTCGCCACGATCAGCCGCTCGCCCAATTCCGCAACCCTGCGGTCGCGGAACTCGATCACCTCCGGGAAGTTGTGCTCCGTGTCCACATGCATCAGCGGGAACGGAAACGGCGCCGGGCGGAATGCCTTCTCGGCGAGCCGCAGCAGCACAATCGAGTCCTTGCCGCCGCTGAACAGCAGCACCGGGCGCTCGAATTCCGCCGCCACCTCGCGCATCACGTGGATCGCCTCGCTCTCCAGCGCCCGCAAATGGCTCAGTTGCGGGCGGGCCGCCATGCTGCTCATCGGCTCATCGCCCCACGGGCTGGGCAAGGACGCAGGGAGCGTGGCGTGCCGATCGACGATCGACAGGATCGCCGATCGGCCAGCACGCTAGCGACCGAGGACGCCGATCCAGCGCAGCTACACGTGCACATGAAGGCCGCACTCGGTCTTTTCCGTGCCTGCCCAACGACCCTCGCGGCCGCTGCCCGGCTGGGTGCACGGCGCGCAGCCGATCGAGGCGTAGCCCTGGTCGTGCAGCGGGTTGTAGGGCAGTCCGCGCTCGTGTATACGCCGCCACAGGTCCTTCTCGGTCCAGTCGGCCAGCGGGTTGTACTTCCAGATGCCGCGCCGCTCGTCGTGTTCGATCAGCTCAGTGCCCTCTCGCGTGGGGCCCTGCTCGCGGCGGATGCCCGTGACCCAGCCATCGGCGCCCTGCAGCGCGCGCTCCAGTGCCGCCACCTTGGCCACCGAGCAGCAATGCTCAGGACCCGTCCACGGCCCGCCCGGTCCGCTGGCGTCCTGCACCTCGATCGCCACCCCGAAGCGCTTCTCGAAAGCCCGCCAGCTCTCCAGCGTCTCCGGAAACAGCACTCCGGTGTCGATCGTCACGATCCGCACCGGCGTGCTGCCGTCGCCGATGCGCAGCAACTCGTCCAGCAGCACCGACTCCTCCTTCTGGAAGCTGCACAGCAGCACCACGCGCTCGCCGTGGCGCTCCACAGCCTCCTGCAGAGTGTCACTCAGAGGGTGGCGCAGCCGGCCAGAAGCCGGCGAGACGGGCCCCTCGCTCTTTTCACCCTGAGGGCCGGGCCCCTCGCTCTTTTCACTCAGACCGCGCACTCGCCCTCGCCACGGATGACCTGGAAGGGGACATTGCGGTTCCAGTCGATGAAGCTGTTCATCGTCTCCAGGCTGAACTCCACCGGCATCGACAGCTCCTTCACCAGCGCTTCCAACTCGGGCGTCCCTACGCGGGCGACGAACGCGTTCCACGTCTCGCCCTCCGAGCGGTTGGCCTCGTAGTGGCGAATCCAGCGCTCGATAGCCTCCGGCACGCGCTTTGACGGCAGGCGCAGCTTCAGGCGCTGGCCAAACACGACGTCGCCGCCTTCATACACGCCGCCCACATGAGGGATGTAGGCGGGGATCGTGTGCTCGCCCACCTTGATCGAGGCGCCGTAGAAACCGATGCTTCCCACGTGGTGCTGTCCGCAGCCATTGGGGCAGCCGCTGATCTTGATGTGGATCTGGCGCGTCAGCGGATCGCTCAGCTCCATCGCCTCGATGCGCTCCTGCACCGCCTGGTTGACGCCCATCGAACTCGTGATCCCGAGCTTGCAGCTGTCGGTCCCCGGGCACGACACCACGTCGTTGATCTCCCTAGAGCCGGCGTCGCCCAGTCCCAGGCCCGTGAGAGCCTGCCAAACGTCATACACGCTCTCCTCGCGCACCCAGCGCAGCACCAGGTTCTGCTGCACCGTCGTACGCGCGTAGCCGCCGCTGTGCTCGCGCATGATCGCGGCCAGGGCGCGGAACTGCTCAGGGGTGAGATCGCCACGGGTGATCTTCACCTCGATCGTCACGAAGCCCTCCTGCTTCTGCTCCTGCACGTTGGCCGCGCGGAAGCGCTCGAACTCGGAGAGATCGCCATTGGGACTGCCGTGGGCGGCTGGCTTTGCCGGGGCGCTCAGCTCCTCGTCATCGAGGAATAGCCGGTGCTCCACGCCGAAGTCGCGCTCCGCCACCCACTCGCCCTTCAGCTCCTCCTCGACCTGTGTGCGCAACTCGTCGATGCCGTACTTGTCCACGAACACCTTGATCCGCGCGCGTGCGCGGTTGACGCGCAGCCACTCCTGACGGTCGAAGATGCGGAAGACGGCCTCCGAGATCTTCAGGTAGTCGCCGTTGTCCAGCTCCACGAACTCGTACAGCGTCGGCGCCACGCGCGGCATGATCGACGTGCCGCCGCCCACCAGCATCTCCACGCCTCTGATCTCCCCGCGGCCCTCGATATCGCGGACCCGCGCGCGGAACGCGACGTCGTGGATGCCGCTGATCGCTCTGTCCTGCGGGCTGCCGTCAAAGGAGGTCTTGATCTTGCGCGGCATCCCCTGCGTCGTAGGGTGCCTCACGAAGTAGCGCACGTAGGCGCCCGCGTATGGCGTCAGGTCGAACAGCTCGTCCTTGGCCACGCCCGCCCATGGGTCGCCGGTGACGTTGCGCACCGTGTTGCCGCAGCCCTCGCGGCTCGACAGACCTGCCTCGCCCAACTCGCGAATTGCCTTCTCGGCCTCCGGCAGCGGGATGTGGTGCATCTGGATGTTCTGCCGTGTCGTGATGTGGCCCTTGCCCAGCGGCGCATACTTCTCGATGACGTTCGCGAAGCTCTCCATCTGCTCGGGCGTGATCCCGCCGAACGGCAGCTTCGTGCGGATCATCTGCACGTCCGGCTGGCGCTGGCCGTAGACGCCCTGCTTGAGGCGGAACTTGATGAACGTGTCTTCCGGCGTCTCCCCGGCGAGGTACTTGCCGGCCTCAGTCTTGAAGTCGTCGTACTCCCGCTGCAGGATCGGAATGATGTGGCCGGGGACGTTCTCGTAGACCTCGGGGTCCGCAAGCGTTCCCTTGCCGTTGCTCTTGGCCGTCTCGTTTTCCGTCTGGGTCTGGGTGGCCGAACCGGCCGAACCGGGCTCCATGGGCTAGCGGTCTCCTTGCTGCGGGTTGGCTCTGAGAAAGAGGCTGAACACGACAATATACATAAAGCCTGGTGCCTTTCAGGTATTTTCCTTATCGGCAGCCAAGCGGTTGCGCTAAGAGTGGCATACCTCCTGCCACTTCTCCGCAGTTATCTGCCGCTCAGCCCCCGCGCGTGGGCGCCGGCCCACGCTCTACGGGTTGGTGCCGCTCTGCTCAACTCCACGGGTGGGCGCCGCTCAACTCCACGGGTGGGCGCCGCTCAACTCCACGGGTGGGCGCCGCTCAACTCCACGGGTGGGCGCCGCCCCAGGGCGACACCTCGTCCAGCTGCTCTCCGCCCACGCCCTCCAGCAGCGCCGTGCGTTGCCACGGGTCGGGCGGGACGATCTGCCGGGCCAGCGGCGGTGCGGTGTCGCGCATGAAGCGCTCCAGCGCCGCCACGATCGCCGCTGCCTCCTCGGGGGAGGCCTCGGTGCTGGCCGATCGGCGATCCCGTCGATCGCCTATCGGTGGCTGAAGCTCGGGGCGTCGGTTGGGCATCGACATAGTTTGACGCAGCGACGAGCGTGGCGCAGTCGGCTGCTCAGTCGGTCGCAGGTCGGCGAGCCGGCCCCTCGGAGCCCGGCCCCTCGGAGCCGGGCTCCTCGGTATTCCCTGTCAGACTCGTCGCGTGGAGAGGGCGCTGGAAGACTTCATCGCCGGCGCCCCGCAGCCGCAGCGGGCGGGCATGCGCATCGTGCTCGCGCTCGCCCGCCGCCCCCGCGGCGCCGCGCTGTTGAACAGGGTTCCGATGCTGGCCCAGGCGGGGCGCTCGATGGTTGCCTTGGGCCGCTACGAGGACCCTGCGGTGGCGCGCGCGCTCGGCTGGGACGCCGAGGCCGTCGTCGCGCGCGGCCGTGCCCTGCGCCGCGCCGAGGGGCGACCGTGATCGAGGCCGACGTCTGCGTGATCGGCGCCGGCGCCGGCGGTGCCGTGGTGGCAGCCGAGCTGGCTGAGGGGGGCGCCGAGGTGGTGCTGTTGGAGCAGGGGCCGTGGCACGACCCCGATGGCTTCACCGCCAGCCCGCCGCAGATGCTGGGCCGGCTCTATCGCGACGGCGCGCAGACGCTGACGCTTGGCACGCCGCCGATCCTACTGCCGCTGGGCAGCGGGCTGGGGGGTACCACGCTGGTCAACTCCGGGACCTGCTTTCGCACGCCCGAGCACGTGCTGCGGCGCTGGCGCGAGGAGTTCGGCCTGAAGCTGGACACAGCAACACTCGATGCCTGCTTCCAGCGCGTGGAGCAGGCGCTATCGGTGAGCGAGGTCTCTCCCGAGCTTGCCGGCGGCAACGCCGAGGTCGCGCGGCGAGGCGCTGCCGCATTGGGTTGGTCGCACGGCTATCTGCGCCGCAACGCCCGCGGTTGCGTCGGCTCGGGGGTGTGCGTCTTCGGATGCCCCACGTCGGCCAAGCAGCACACTGGCATCACCTACGTGCCGCGTGCCGAGCGCGCGGGTGCGCAGATCGTGACCGGCGCGACGGTGCGTCGCATAGATGTGCGCCGCGCACGTGTGCACGGCGTGCAGGCGCGGTTGCGTGACGGGCAGCGCCTGGACGTGAGAGCGCCGCGCGTAGTCGTGGCGGCGGGCACGATCCATACACCGCTGCTGTTGAGCGCGAGCGGCCTCGGCGGCCACTCAGGGGAGCTTGGCGGCAATCTCTCGATGCATCCCGCCACGGCCGTCTTCGCGCTGATGGACGAGGTGGTGGACATGGCTCGGGGCGTCCCGCAGAGCTTCTACGTCGACGAGTGGGCCAGCGAAGGGATCATGTTCGAGGGCATCGCCGGACCGCCCTCCTACGCCGCGATGTCGCTGCCCTTGCAGGGCGAGCGCCACGCCGAAGCGATGCGCAGCTATCGGCATCTAGCGCAGATTGGCCTGATGGTCAGCGACTCCTCGCGTGGCCGCGTGCACGCGCTGGGCGGCCGTATAGGTGGCCGGGTGGCCGGGCTGACGGGCGGGCGTCTTGGCGCGAGGCTGCGCGGCCTGGGCGGCGGGCTGGGTGGTGGGCTGGGCGGTGGGCTGGACAGGCTGGGCGGGCCTCTGATCACCTACGACCTCGACGCGGCCGATCTGGCCAGGTTCCGCAGCGGTTTGCGGCGCATCGAGGAGCTGTTTCTGAGCGCCGGCGCTCGCGAGGTCTATCTGCCGCTGCCGCCGGGCGTGCAGCCCGAGCGAGCCCGCGCTCTGGACCTGCGCCTGATGGCCTTCCATCCGCTCGGCACAGCCCGTGCCGACGCCGACCCGCGGCGCGGCGTGGTTGACGGCGACCTACGCGTGCACGGTATCGAGGGCCTGTATGTGGCCGACGGCAGCGTCGTGCCCAGCTCCTTGGGAGTCAACCCGCAGATCACGATCATGGCGCTCGCCACCCGCCTGGCCTACCATCTGCTGCAGCGCCCATGTCCTTCCTGATCGACCCACCTTGGCTGTACGCCACCGGCCGCGCCTACGGGCGGCTGATGCCCGAGCGCACGCCCGCGGCGCGCGCCATCGGCAGGGCGACCGCCGGTGTGTTCCTGGCGACCAGCATCTCGCTCTACCTCGACCGCCCCTGGACGCGTCGCCTCTGGGAGGCCTGCCGCGCCGAGAGCGGACGCGACTGGATGCTGCGCTCGGGGGTTCTGCCGATCGACTACCGCCGCGCCGATCGACGCACGCACGCCATCTCTGCCGCGCTGTTCGCCACCTATCCGTTGTGGCTGCGCCTGGGCGAAGAGCGCGCGCGCCAAGCCTCCCGTTGATATCTCCAGCGGGCCGAGGGGCCTTTTTGGCGGGGGCTCTCTGGAGGTAGGCCGGATTGGGGGTCCGAGGGGGCCTTTTGGCTCTTGGGGGCGGGCTCTGGGGTACCGAGGATCTTTTGGCGGGGCTCTGGGGGTATGTACTCTATTTTTTTCTTGGTATCACAATGGTCATACCGAGAAAAAAACGGAATACCAATCTCCGCGTCAATACCCAATCTCAGCGTCCGCGCCCAAATACCCAATCTCAGCGCCTCTAGGTTTCTCTAGAGGTCTCTAAAGAGGGATGTTCCCGTGCTTGCGCTTGGGCCCCGGCTCGCGTTTGGTCTGCAGCGTCTGCAGCGCCGTGATCAGCTTTGGCCGGGTCTCGTGGGGGACGATCACGTCGTCGATGTAGCCGCGCTCGGCGGCGGTGTATGGGTTGGCGAAGCGCGCCTTGTAGTCGGCCATAAGCTTCTGGCGGCGTTCCTCGGGCGTAGGGCTCGCGGCGATGTCGCGCCGGTAGATGATGTTGACGGCGCCCTCCGGTCCCATCACGGCCACCTCGGAGGTTGGCCAGGCGAAGTTGAAGTCGGCGCCGAGGTGCTTGGAGGACATCACGTCGTAGGCGCCGCCGTAGGCCTTGCGCGTGATGATCGTCACCTTGGGCACCGTCGCCTCGGCGAAGGCATACAGCAGCTTGGCGCCATGGCGGATGATCCCGCCCCACTCCTGGGCGGTCCCGGGTAGGAAGCCGGGCACGTCGCAGAAGGTAAGTAGCGGGATGTTGAAGGCATCGCAGGTTCTCACGAAGCGCGCGGCCTTGGCCGAGGCGTCGATGTCGAGCACGCCCGCCAGCTGGCTGGGCTGGTTGCCGACGACGCCCACCGTCCATCCGTCGAGGCGCGCAAAGCCGCAGATGATGTTCTTGGCGTGGTGTTCGTGGATCTCCATGAACTCCCCGTCATCGACGATCGGGCGCACGACATCACGCATGTCGTAGGGCTTGTTTGGGTTGTCGGGGACGACGTGGTCCAGCTCCGGGTCCATCCGCAGCGGATCGTCGGTGGGCTGCACGCGCGGGGCGCTCTGGAGGTTGTTGGAGGGCAGGAAGCTCAGCAGATAGCGGCAGTCCTCCAGACAGGCGTCCTCGTCCTCGGAGGCGAAGTGAGCGACGCCGGACTTCGTGTTGTGCGACATCGCTCCGCCAAGCTCCTCGAAGCCGACTTCCTCGCCCGTGACCGTCTTGATCACGTCGGGGCCGGTGATGAACATGTGCGAGGTCTCGCGGACCATGAATACGAAGTCGGTGATCGCCGGCGAGTAGACGGCGCCGCCCGCGCAGGGACCCATGACGAGGCTGATCTGCGGGATTACCCCCGAGCAGCGCACATTGCGCAAGAAGACGTTCCCATAGGAGCCAAGTGAGACGACGCCCTCCTGGATCCGGGCGCCACCGGAGTCGTTGATGCCGATCATCGGGCAGCCGATCTTGGCCGCGAGGTCCATGATCTTGCACATCTTCTCGCCCATCACCTCGCCGAGGGAGCCGCCGAAGACCGTGAAGTCCTGACTGAAGACGCACACCCGGCGGCCGTCGATCGTGCCGTGGCCTGTCACCACGGCGTCGCCCCAGGGGCGGTTCTTCTGCATCTCGAACTCGTAGGTCCGGTGGCGCACGAACGTATCCAGCTCCTGGAAGGAGCCAGGGTCGAGCAGCTTCTCCACGCGCTCGCGCGCCGTGTACTTGCCGCGGGCGTGCTGCTTCTCCTCGGCATCCGGCGCCGAGTGCAGCGCTGCCTCGCGCAGCTCCTGGAGCTGCGCGAGCTTTTCCTCGTATGTCTCGGGGGCCTTCTCGCGCATCGAGGCCGGAATGTTAGCCGCGCGAGTGTTTCTAGGCCCGCGAGAAGGGCCTATGGTGCGCCGCGCCCAGCCTGTCTAAGACTGCTGTCAGCACCGCCGTGGTCTCCGCTGCGGTCGCCTCTTCGAGCGCCAGCAGTTCGGCTGCGATGTCCGGCTGGCTCTCCTGCTCCTGCTGCGCATGCTTCTGCGGCTCGGGCTCGGGCTCGGGCTGCTGTTCAAGCTCGGGCTGATGCACGGGCTCGGGCTCGAGTTCAAGCTTGGGCACGGGATCAGGCTCGGGCACGGGCTCGGGCACGGGATCAGGCTCGGGCACGGGCTCGGGCACGGGATCAAGTGTCAGCTCCGCTTTGCGGCGGCGACGAAAGATGCGAGCGAAGAAGCCAAGCCGCGGTTCGACCTCCGGCTCGGCCACGGACTCTGGCTCAGCGACGGCCTCCGGTGCGACCATGGCCCCAGGCTCGGGCGCGACCTCCGGCCCGGCCACGAGTTCTGGCTCAGCGACGGCCTCCGGTTCGGCCACGACCTCCGGCTCGGCCACGGACTCTGGCTCAGCCACCGGCTCCAGCTCAGCCACGGGCTCCGACTCCGGCGGCGCAGGCGGCTCGGGCAAGCGCCGCGTGACGGTGAGCGTCACCTTGGTCCCCCAGCCCGAAGCCTTCAGCTCGATGGCGCCACTGATCCCGTTGCCCTCCCACTCGACGGCGCTCTCTGGCACGGTGCGGAGGATGCGGATCTCGCCCAGCTCGCCGAGGTGGCGCGCGAGCGAGTCGGGGTCGCTCAGCTCGGCCCACAGCTCGGGTGGAGATTTGACCAGCGTGCGCTGCGCCTCGGCAGATATCATCGCCGACCTGTTCGAGCGATCTGGTGTGACTCCTTCTCTCCTAAACCGCCGCGCGATCCTGCCGCGGGGCAATCAGTCCCCGCGCATCCAACAGCTCGGCGATCTGCACGGCGTTGGTGGCGGCGCCCTTGCGCAGGTTGTCGGCGACGATCCACATGTCGAGCGCACGCGGGTTGCCGGGGTCGCGACGGATGCGCCCGACTAGCACCTCGTCACGTTCGACGGCCTCGATCGCGAGCGGGTAGCGCGCGGCGGGGGGATCGTCGATCACCACGACGCCGGGCGCCTCGGCGAGTAGCTGCCGCGCTCGGGCCGGCGTAAGCTCGTGGCGGGTCTGCACGTTGACGGCCTCGGAGTGACCGGTGAGCACCGGCACGCGCACGCACGTCGCGCTGATGGCGATCGTGGGATCCTCGAGAATCTTGCGCGTCTCGTTGATCAGCTTGCGCTCCTCGTCGGTGTGATCGTCGCCGACGGCGAAGCTGCCGGCGTGGGGGAGGGCATTGAAGGCGATCTGGTGGGCATAGGAGCTGGGGGTTGGAATCTCTTGGCCGTTCAGCAGCGCCTGGGTCTGCTCCAGCAGCTCCTCTACGGCGCGCCGGCCGGTGCCCGAGACGGCCTGGTAGGTGGAGATCACAAGGCGCTCGATTCCGGCCTCCTCTTGGATGGGCTTGAGCGCGACGACCATCTGCATGGTGGAGCAGTTGGGGTTGGCGATGATCCCCCGGTGGCCGTCGAGCGCATCGGGGTTGACCTCACTGACGACAAGCGGGACGTCGTCGTGCATGCGCCAGTGCGAGGAGTTGTCGACCACGACCGCCCCGGTCTCGGCGAAGCGCGGGGCCCACTCACCCGAGATGGTGCCGCCGGCTGAGAAGAGGGCGATGTCGAAGTCCCGTATAGCCTCGCGGTCGAGCGACTGCACCGGGCCAAAGCCCTCCAGCTCGCGCCCTGCGGAGCGGGGGGAAGCGAACGGTACGATCTCGCGCGCCGGGAAGGAGCGTTCCGTCAGGAGGCGCAGCATCAGTGTGCCGACCTGTCCGGTGGCGCCGACGACGGCGATCCGATATCCGTAACTCATGGCCTTTCAGGGTATCGCGGGGTAGGCAAGCCGAAAAGTTGGAACGCCTCAGATCAGTAAAATTGTTTCTAAAGCGCCCGTGTGTTTTCCAAGCGCCTAAGCGCCCGTGTGCGTAGCCATGAAGTAGATCGTGACGAGCACCAGCAGGCTCGCCAGCGCTCCCACTCTGGCCAGGCGCTGGGCGAGCGCCTGATACTCGGCGCTCACGGCGATCGCGCCGTCGCCGGGCGTGGCCGTATCGCGCTCGGCCAGCTCGGCCAGGCGACGCGCGGTTGGCGTGAAGAACAGACCTGAGAGGCCGCCGAGCACGATCGCGACGCCGAGGCCCCACTGCACGTAGAAGGTGCTCCAGACTTCGAGCTTGCTCGCCAGGTAGATGCCGGCGACGATCACGACGGCCAGGCCGGGCATGATCAGGCGCTGCCCCACGACGATCTCGGCGCGGTGCAGCGCCGCGAGCGCGCGCGGGTCCTGGCGGGCGACGATGGCGAAGATGATCGGATAGGCGAAGGTCACGCCGAAGGCGACGACCACGGCTGCGATGTGCAGCGCGAGTACGACTTCGTAGAAGGCGACAGCCGGGGTGGGCATTGCGATGAGCAGCTTAGCCGGGCCAGCGGCGCAGCGGGCGTCTTGTATAAATTGAAACGATTAGATTAAATAGGACGATGAAAACGAGTACCGCCTCCTCGGCTCGCTCAACCTCGCCCCGCTCGACTCTGACTCCCGCGGTCCCAGCTTCTGCGACTCCGGCTTCCGCGACTCCGACTCCCGCGGTCCCGGCTTCCGCGAATCCAGCTCCTGCGGTTCGCTCGTCGGCGATCGACCTCGTGAAGGGGCTGGCGATCGCCTCGGTGATCTGCCTGCACACGCTCACGCCCCGCACGCTCGGCGAGATCGGTGCTCACTTTCACATCTGGCAGGCCGTCCCTGTCTTCCTCTTCCTCCTCGGTCTCAACGGCGCCTCCTCGCTGCGCCGGCACGGCGGGCGGGGGCTGCGCGAGCTGTACTCGCGCGACTACCTCTCGGGACGCGTGGATCGCATCGCCGTGCCCTTCCTGGCGGCCTTCGTCGGCACGCTGCTCGTGGCGCTGCTCACGCACGTGCCGCACGCCGGCGCCGGCGCGCTCGCGGGCGATCTGCTCACGGGCGTGTTCCCGATCAGCGGACCGGGCAACTACTTCGTCACGCTGCTGTTCGAGTTCACCGTCGTGTTGCCGCTGCTCTACTGGGCGCTGCTGCGGTGGCCGGTGGCGACGCTGCTTGGCTGCCTGGCGCTGAACGTAGGCTATGAATTGCTCGAGCCGCACGTGGGCCTCTTCAAGAGCTACCCCTATGCCGGAGGGACCTTCTTTGCACGCTTCCTGTTCCTCGTGGCTCTGGGGGGTTTCTGCGCGGTGCGCCCGAGCGGCAGCGTGCTGCGCTCGCGGTGGCTATGGCTGGGCGCGCCGCTCGGCATCGTCTATCTGGCGCTTGAGCAAGCCAATGCCGCTGTGCTCTCCTCCACGCACCTGTCGCTGTGGGGGAATCCTCTACTCTCGGCCATCTATCCGGCCTGCCTGGTGCTGCTGGGAATCGCGTTTCTACCTGTGTCGGCCCGCGGCTTCCCGGCGCGCGCGGTCGCGCTGCTCGGGCGCGCCTCCTACCATATCTTCCTCCTGCAGATCGCCTGGTTCGGCTTCGCCGTGTGGCATGCCAGCTATGCGCACTCGCTGGGGGCGCTATTTGGCAATCTAGCCGTCACGCTGACTGCCGGCGTCGCGTTCTACGAGCTGATGGCGCGCGTGCCGCTGCCCAGCGCCACGCGGCTGCTGGCTCGGCGGCAAGCCGCGCTCGCAGAGGCGTAGGTCCGGCCCTCAGACGTAGATCCGGGCGCTCAGAACGTCGGCGCGTAGCGCCCGAAGACATCCTGCATCGCCCCGCAGACCTCTCCGAGCGAGGAACGGTCCTTGAGCGCCTGGCGGATGGCCGGCAGCAGGTTCTCCGTGCCGCGCGCCACCTCGCGCAGCTCCTCCAGGCGTCGCTCGACGAGCGCGGCGTCGCGGCTGGCCTTGAAGTCCGCAAGGCGCGCGAGCTGTTCGTGCTCGGACTGCGGATCCACGCGCAGGAGGTCCGGGACCTCGATGTCGTCCTCCTCGTACTTATTGACTCCCACGACGATGTCCTGGCCGAGGCGATAGCGCTCCTGATAGCCCCAGGCTGACTCGTCGATCTCGCCGGTGATGAACTGGATCGCGTTGACCGAGCCGCCGAGCGCGTTGACCTTCCCGATCAGCTCCTGCGCGCGCAGTTCGATCTCGTCGGTCAGCGCCTCGACGAAGTAGGAGCCGGCGAAGGGATCTACGGTGTCCGCCGCACCGGACTCGTGCGCGAGGATCTGCTGCGTGCGCAGCGCGATCTTGGCCGAGCGCTCGGTCGGCAGCGCCAGCGCCTCGTCGAAGCCGTTGGTGTGCAGCGACTGCGTGCCACCGCACACCGCGGCGAAGCCCTGGAGGGCGACGCGCACGATGTTGTTCTCGGGCTGCTGCGCCGTGAGCGTGACGCCGCCCGTCTGCGTGTGGAAGCGCAGCATCGTCGCCTTCGGATTGGTGGCGCCGAAGCGCTCGCGCATGATGTGCGCCCACATGCGCCGCGCGGCGCGGAACTTGGCGACCTCCTGGAAGACGTTGTTGTGGCCGTTGAAGAAGAACGCCAGTCGCGGCGCGAAGTCGTTGACGTCCAGGCCCTTGTCGATCGCGGCCTGCACGTAGGCGATGCCCGAGGAGAGCGTGAAGGCGACCTCCTGCACGGCCGAGCAGCCCTTCTCGCGGAAGTGGTAGCCGGAGATCGAGATCGTGTTCCACTTCGGCACGCGCTCGTGGCAGTACTGGAAGAGGTCGGTCGTCAGGCGCATCGTCGGCTCTGGCGGGTAGATGTAGTTGCCGCGCGCGATGTACTCCTTGAGCACGTCATTCTGCGTCGTGCCGCGCAGCTTCTCCGACGGCACGCCCTGCTCCTCGCCAACCAGCTCATACAACAGCAGCAGGCAGGCCGCGGGGGCGTTGATGGTCATCGACGTGGACACCTGGTCGAGCGGGATGCCCTCGAAGGCCGTGCGCATGTCGTCGATCGTGTCGATCGCCACGCCGGTGCGCCCCACCTCGCCGAGGCAGCGCGGGTTGTCGGAGTCCAGGCCCAGCTGCGTGGGCAGATCGAATGCCATCGAGAGGCCCGTCGAGCCCTTGGAGAGCAGATAGCGATAGCGCTCGTTGGACTCCTTCGCGGAGGCGTAGCCGGCGTACTGGCGCATCGTCCAGGTCTGCTTGCGATACATCTCGCGGTGGGGCCCGCGCGTGTAGGGGAAGTCGCCGGGTTCGCCCAGTTGCAGCTGCTCGGGGAGGTCGGCCTCGGTGTAGAGAGGGGCGATCTCGATGCCGGAGTCGGTGAAGTGGCGTGGATCGTCGGGGCCGACGATCGGGGCGACGGTGGGATGGTCTTCGGGCTCGGTCATGGCCGGAGAGGTTATCCTGCGGCGCATGGCTACCTGTCTGGTGACCGGCGGCGCTGGGTTCCTCGGTTCGCATCTCTGCGATGAGCTGCTGGCGCGCGGGCACCGCGTGATCTGCGTGGACAACTTCGAGACGGGCTCGCTGGCGAATATCGAGCACATTCGCGATCCGCAGCGCTTCGTGCACCTGGGGATCGACATTATCGAGCCGTATTTCGTGGAGGAGCCGGTTGACTTCGTCTACCACCTGGCCTCGCCGGCCTCGCCGATCGACTACCTGCGCCTGCCGCTGCACACGCTGAAGGTGGGCAGCTACGGCACACACCACACGCTCGGCCTGGCCAAGGCCAAGCGGGCGCGCTTTCTGCTGGCCTCGACGAGCGAGGTCTACGGCGATCCGCAAGAGCACCCGCAGTCGGAGAGCTATTGGGGTCATGTGAACCCGATCGGGCCGCGGGGGGTCTACGACGAGGCCAAGCGCTATGCGGAGGCGCTGACGATGGCCTACCACCGCCAGCAGGGCGTCGACACGGCGATCGTGCGGATCTTCAACACCTACGGCAGCCGCATGCGCCCGCATGACGGCCGCGCGATCCCGACGTTCCTGCGCCAGGCGCTGGCCGACAGGCCGATCACCGTGTTCGGCAACGGCGGCCAGACGCGCTCGTTCTGTTACGTGAGCGATCTGATCCGCGGTCTGGTGGCGCTGGCGGAGTCGGGCTACCACGACCCGGTGAACATCGGCAATCCCGACGAGTTCACGCTGCTGGAGCTGGCCGAGACGGTCAGGGAGCTTACGGAGTCGAGTTCGGAGATCGTGTATGAGGCACTGCCCGAGGACGACCCCAAGCAGCGCCGCCCGGAGATCGCGCTGGCGCGCGAGCTGCTGGAATGGGAGCCCGAGGTCGCGCTGCGGGAGGGACTGCGGCGCACCATCGAACAGTCGGGCGTCGAGTTGCTGACCGGCCGCCGCGCGCATTGAACGGCAGCCATTCGACGTCGTACCGAGGGGCATCTGCCGGATGCGCCGAATGCGGCAAAAGGCGACCCAACCGCTACATCTGCGAACCTGAGGAGTTGTGAGCAGCGAGATGGGATCACGCTCGCCGATCGCCCCCCAGGATCCCCTACCGGTGGAGATTCCGGTGCTGTCGGAGGCGATCGTGCGTCTGGAACCCTCCGAACACGACATGCGCCGCAAGCGCCCGCCGGCAATGTCGTTCCTGCTGCGCATGGAGACCGTGCGGCGCGTGAGCCGCGTAGTGTCGCTGCTGGCCTTGGATCTGCTCGGCCTGGCATTGGCGATCTTCACGGCGCTGGCGTCCAAGGGGGCGGTGCTGGGCCACTTCGAAGCCGCCAAGGCCTTCCACGAAACCCAGCGGATCCTCCCCTTCGCCTACCTGGTGACGGCGCTGCTGTTCGCCCGCTCGGGGCTGTACGCCGAGCGCACGCAGCGACCCGGAGCGACGGGGATCGTGGCGTCGCTTTTCCAGGTGAGCTTCGTGGCGCTGATCTTCGCCGTAGTCAGCGGCGAACACTTCTCGAGCTTCTACCTCTTCTGGGGCTCGCTGGCCTTCGCGCTGGTGTATGTGTCGGTGCTGCGCGCCGTCTATGACCGCGCCACGAGCGCTCTGATGAGCACGGCTGGGAGGCGCCGCCGCGCGGTGCTGGTGGGCACGGGAGAGCACATTGCCGCCGTAGCCGCCGCGCTGCGCGATGCGCCACACGCGCGCATCGACGTGGTGGGCTTCGTCGCGCTCAAGGCCCTCCCGGCCAATGGCCTGCGCTCGCTGGGCTCGTTGGGCGACATCGAGGGTGTGCTGGAGGACGAACGGATCGACGAGGTGATCATCGCCGACCCCGACTTCCCCCAGGTGGAGGCCGTGGAGCTAGTCGATCGCTGCCACGTGCGCGGTGTGCGCGTGCGCATAGCGCCCTCGACGATGGAGATCCTGATCCACCGCGCGGAGTTCGTGCCCGGCGAGTCGGTCCCGCTGTTCGAGTTGAAACCGCCGGTCTTCGAAGGCATCGACTACCTGCTGAAGCGTACGTTCGACGTGGTGGGAGCCAGCGTCTTGCTGCTGCTGCTGAGCCCCCTGCTGGCCGCGATCTGGCTGGCCGTGAGATCGACCTCTCGCGGGCCGGCCGTGTATCGCTCCAAGCGGCAGGGGATCGGCGAGATGCCGTTCGCGTGCTTGAAGTTCCGCACGATGCACACCGACGCCGAGCAGATGCAGGCCGACCTGGAAGCGCTCAACGAGGCGTCGGGTCCGCTGTTCAAGATCCGCAACGATCCCCGCACGACCGCGGTGGGACGCCTGCTGCGGCGCTTCTCGCTGGACGAGCTGCCGCAGCTGGTCAATGTGCTGCGCGGCGAGATGTCGCTGGTGGGCCCGCGGCCGCTGCCCGAGCGCGACTTCGAGATGTTGGAGGAGTGGCACCGCAAGCGCTATCTGGTGCTGCCCGGGATCACGGGGCTGTGGCAGGTATCGGGCCGCTCGGAGCTGGACTTCGATGACCTCGTGCACCTCGACTTCCTCTACCTGGAGCACTGGTCGCTGGCGCTGGACCTGACGATCCTCTTCAAGACGATCCCCGCCGTGATCTCGCGGCGCGGCGCCTACTGACTGGAGCACTGGTCGCTGGCGCTGGACCTGACGATCCTCCCCCGCCGTGATCTCGCGGCGCGGCGCCTACTGACCACGCTCTTGCCGGACGGGAGGGGGTGGTCGTGAGGGGGGCCTGCCCCCTTCCCGTTCATGGATCCCCGCCGTGATCTCGCGGCGAGGGGCGTATTGAGCGACGGACGGTCAACATGTGGGCGCGATGTCCACGCGCGAGTACTACGAGAGCCTGTGGCAGGCCATTCCGTCGGGCTTGGAGCCACCGCAGCTGCGCCGGCGGCTGGCCTTTCTGCTCGCGCACACGGACCGCGGCCAGCGCGTGCTGGACGTCGGCTGCGGCGAGTGCCGCTTCGCGATAGCGCTCCTCGACGCGGGAATCGAGGTCGTGGGGATCGACGTGGCCGAGGAGCCCCTGCGCCGCGCCCGCGCGCGGCGCCCCGAACTCGAGCTGCACCGGGTCCCACTGGAGGGTCCGTGGCCGCTGCGCGACGCCAGCTTCGATGCGGTCTGGGCCGGAGAGACGATCGAGCATGTCGCCGATACGGCAGCGTGGCTGTCGGAGGCGCGGCGCGTGCTGCGCCCCGCGGGCCGGTTGCTGCTGAGTACGCCTGCGCACGAGCCTCTGACGATGCTCCGCCTGGCACTGTCGCGGGGCGCCTTCGCCGCGCGCTTCGATCCCCGCTCGGGCCACCTGCGCTTCTATTCGCGCGCGACGCTCGCCGAACTGCTTGATGACTTCGGCTTTATAGATGTCGAACTGCGGGGCCTCGGTAGGGCGCCTGGTGCGCCGCACACGCTGCTGGCAGCGGCCCGCAGAGGCCGCTGGTGAGCGGTAGGCGCCGCGAGCGTCCCGCTAAAGCCCGCAAATAGCAGGGAGATTAATTTCACAGGGTGCCGATTCTCCAGATATAAGAAACATTCCTTGTAGGCGCGAAAGCAAATCCATAGCCTGCCTGCCGTAGTCGATCTGTACTCAAGCGAAATCGAGGAGCAGTATGACCAGAGATGGCTTGCATCGATTGACGGGTCTGCGCAGGTACATGCTTGTAGCAGCAGCAGCGCTGACGGTCGCGCTGGTTGCCGCGGTACCCGCGCTGGCGACGGAACCCACGGGCGACTTCGCCGTGTTCAAGCAGTGCCCTCTGAGCAATCCATCGGTGAATCTCTGCATCTTTTCGCAGACCACCAGTGGTGAATTCAGGATCGGCTCGACGACGGTGCCGATCAGCACGACGATCACGTTGCAGGGTGGAATCATCGAGAACGAAGAAACCGGCGCGGAAACATTCGTCGCGCCCTCCGGCGGCGAAACGCTGTCGAGTACCCCACTGACCGTACCCGGCGGTCTGCTCGGGGTCGTCGCGCCAGAAATCCTGCCGGCCTGGTTGAGGCACATCCTCAACGAAATCATCGACCATGGTCCCACCGGCGTCACGGCGACCACGGAACTCCTCGGGACTCCGAGCATCAACAGGTTCAACCTGCTGGACCAGTCCGGCGTTGCGCTGGAACTGCCCGTGCGCGTTCATCTGAGCAATGCGTTTCTGGGTAGTGGCTGCTATATCGGCTCGTCCGCCGAACCGGTCATCCAGCGCCTGACCACCGGCACCACCAGTCCGCCCGGGCCGAACCTCCCGATCACCGGCGCCGTTGGCGAATTCGAATTCAAGGACAACTACGAACTCGCCGTGATCAGCAACAACTCGCTGGTCGACAACGCGTGGCGCGCTCCGAAAGCAGAAGGCTGCGGTGGCCTCCTGTCAGCTCTGATTGATCCGGCGGTCAACCTGAAGCTCGGTCTGCCCTCCGAACCAGGCAACAACACCACGATTCTGGACGGGACGGTTGAGAACACCTCGGCGGCGAGCGTGAGGAACAGCGAACACTAGAACCCTAGAACCCCTCCCAGGGCCCAACCTAACAGGGGCTCCGTCTCCATTCTGAGACGGAGCCCCTGTGCCTTTGAGGTCTCCTTGCCCGCCGTGGGCGTCTGCCTGCCTGAGCGCCGGATTGGGGTCTCGCGCAGCATCCGCGCTGGCGGCTCGCTGCCCCCGCGCCGCGTCTGCGCTAGCGGCTTGCGGTCTCGCGCAGCGCCACCAGATAGGCGTTGCGGACGCCGATCAACTCGGGATCGCCGGCGATCACCGATTCGGGAGCGATCGTCTCGGGGTTGAGGTAGATCGCCGCGCGCAACTCGTTCAGCGCATCGCGCGGATCTTTCGCCTGCAGGTCGTATTCGCCGAGCGTCACCCACGTCTGCGGGTTGGAGGGCTGCAGGCGGACGGCGCGCTGCAACGTGGCGCGCGCCTGGGCGCCTTCTCCGGCGCGCTGCTCGATCGTGGAGAGAGTGAAAAGCGCCTGCACAGACAGCGGGTCGCGCGCAACGGCGCGCTGCGCCTCCACGCGCGCGGCGCGCGGATCGTGAGGAAGCAGCGCAAGGGCGCTGTTGGAGGCATCGGCCGAGCGCAGCGGTTGCCACTGCGCCCACGCCGCGAGCAGCGCGCCGGCGAGGATCGCCGCCGCGATCAGGCCCCGGGTGACGTTCGTCGGCTCGGCTGCCGTGCGGTTCGCCGGCTCTGCTGCCATGCGGTTCGTCGGCTCGGCTGCCGTGCGCTTGACGCCCGCGAGCGGCCCACGCCCGGCGAGCCACCCCGCGCATAGCAGCGCCACGCAGGCATCCCCCGGTACGTACCAGGTCCAGTCCACGAGCGAGTGCACGCCAAAGGCCACGACCACGCACAGCATCGTCAGTAGACCGATGCGCTCGGGCGTATACGGCGCCTGTATGCGCCGCCAACTGCCTGCCTGCCAGCGTCGGTTGAAGGGATGCGTGCAGCGCCCCGCCGCCACCAGCCAAGCGGCCAGCAGCGCGAGGACGAGCGCGAGGCCCACCAGCCCCAGATCGGCAAGCGTTTCCACGATGTAGCCGTGGGCGTTCTTGACATCCAGGATCTCCGTGCGATGGCGCAGGCGCGCCGTGTCATACCCGCCGCCGCCCGCGCCGAGCGCGGGGTGTTCCGCGAAGACCTCCAGCGCCTCCTTCCAGTAGCGCGCGCGCACGCTGCCCACCGAGGTGAGACGCCCCGGCGTGTTCTTCGGCACCGGGGCGTTGGGATTGGTGAGCGCGCTTACGTCATGCGAGATGCTGCCCGTCAGCCCCCTCGGGCTGTGGGCCAGCAGCGCGGCCAGCGCCACCACTGCGATCACCGGCGGGCTCAGCAGGATCGCCCCCATCCGCCGGCGCATCCTGGGCCTGGGTGCGTGCCGGTCCGTGGCGAAGCCAATCGCCACGCCCACCGCCGTCAGTCCCACGAGCATCGCCGCCAGCAGCACGCCGAGTTGGTTGCCGGCATGCACACGTTCGCTCAGGCCGATGCCGTCGTTGGAGAGGGCGTGCTGGGAGAAGGTCCACGCCACCACCAGCGCCGCTCCCAGCCCGCCCGTGAGCAGCACGGCCGCGCCGCGCAGACGCAGCGGCACGACGCAGAACCACAGCGTACCTCCCACTGCCACGGCGACGAGCGCGCCGCGCGAGTAGGCCAGCAGCAGCGTCACCAACATCAGCCCTATCGCCGGGTAGGCCAGTGCGCTGAGCAGCGCGTGCCCAGCCCGGCGCGCACCCAGCCACAGGCACGCGAGCACTCCCATCGCGGCAGTCAAGCCGATCGCGTTCCAGTAGCCGTAGGGCGCGCGCAGGCGCGCATACATGTCGGCCGAGTCCAGGCGGTTGGGCAGCACCTTGGTGAGTAGCGCGTAGCCGCACACGACCAGCGCCGCCGCGAGCACGCCGCCGAGGATGGCATCCCAGCGCGCGGGCGCCACGCGCGCCAGCACGAGCGCGGACGCGAACAGCGCGCTGTAGGCGAACATCAGCCCCGCTTCCTGCCAGCTTTCGTCGGGCTGCACCGACCACACAACCGAGAGAGCCGTCAGCGCGGTGAGCGCCAGCAGCAGCCCCAGCGGCAACAGCCCGCGGGCGGGCCCCCCGAGTGGGGAGCGTCCGGCGGGCGAGCGCAGCACGGCGCCCGCAACCAGCGCGCCGCCGGCGAGCGTCAGCACCATCTCCAGGGTCGTCATCGACCCCAGATTCAGGTCGTTCTTGGTGAGGCCGCCCTTGGCGTAGAAGGTGATGAAGCACAGCAGCGCCGCCACCGCCGCCGTGCTTGCCGGCAGGGCCACCCGCTGCGTCAGGCCGGGGCGCGACCGACCGAAGCCCCGCCCGTCCGCATCGAAGGGTCCGTTAGGGGCGAGGTCCATAGGCGGCGAGGCCATTGGAGCGGGTTTTCCCCGCACGGCTCCCCCCTGTCCGGCAGGGCCCGGCTCAGTCGTTGCGGTGTGCACCGACACGGTCCCGGACGGCCCGGCCGAGCAACAGCAGGGCAATGGTGAGCATGAAGGCGAGCAGCGCCAGCAGCGGGGTGGGCAGCGAGTTGACCGCCGAGGCGATGTCGGCGTGCACGACACCCGGAACGACCGCCTGCGCGCCCACCTGCACGGGCGTGGCCCCGGAGCTGTGGGCGGCCTGCAGCGCGTGCTGCTCGGCGGGGGTCGGGGGTGCGACATTGCTCGTCAACGATTGCGCTCCGCCGGCCGCGCCGCCGGCGGCCCCCGCGCCGCGGCTCGCCGCGGCCAACTGCGCCTTGCGGATCAGGCTGGAGCATTCGCTGTACTCGTTGACTTCCGCCGTCACCTCCTGCAGCGCCTTGCGGTAGGCCTGCTGGCTGAAGCCGCTCAGCGACTGCCCGTGCGTGCAGCGTTCGATGATCGTCGCGCCCACGTCGGCGCCCGCGGGCGCCGCGGCGCATGCCGCGAGCAGGACGAGCCCTGCCAGCGATCCCGAGACGATCTTCATCGTCGTCCTTCTCATCCTCATCGTCATGGCCATGGGCGACCAGCGCACGCTACCAGCGCCCCCGGGAGACCCCGACACTCGCGAGGGCTTCCGCGAAGCCCTCGGCCCACGCCGCGTGGCTGTGGGCGCGCACGTCGTGCGCGCCTGCCTCACCCAGGCGCTTGCGCAGCGCTGGGTCCTCGGCCAGGCGCCTGATGGCGAGGGCCAGCGCCGTGGGGTCGCCCGCCGGCACGACCAGCCCGTTGCGCTCGTCGCGCACCAGGCCGCCTGCCGCGGCGCCTACGGCGTCGCTCACGATCACGGGGAGCTTTTGGTTCATGGCCTCGTTCACCACCAATCCCCACGGCTCGCGGAAGCTGCGCGTGGAAATCGAAGGCAAGACCAAAACGTCGCTGGCTGCATAGAAGTTGCGCATCTCCACGGGACCGACTGGATCGAGATAGACGACGCCGTCGCCGTCGCGTGTCGGCGCCACCTCATCGCGCGCCACCTCCTCACGCGCCACCTCATCGCGCGCCACCGCCACCGCGCCGCCGGCGGGGATCCAAGGGGGGTGGGACCCCACGCCGACGAGGACGAGCGCGGCGGCAGGCGCTTTGAGACCCGACGCACGCCAAGCCTCAATCAGCACCCCTAAGCCCTTTTCCCGCGCGGCGCGGCCCCCAAACATCAAAACAAATCGCGCTTGCGCGGGCCACTGCCCGTCGCGCGGCGGCGCAACGCCCGGGGTCGAGGCGCGGGCGGGCCACTGTGGCTCTTCCGGTCGCTCGACGTCACGGTCGCTCCAGAAGTCGTTGTCGACTGACTGCGCCGCCACGTGCACGTTGCGCGCGCCGCGCGCCCGTACGTAGGCGCTGACATGCGGGCCATACGTCACTACGGCGTCGGCCGTGCGATACAGCCTGTGCATCAGCGGACGGCTGAGCAGGTGCGCCGGGGTGCGCGGGTGCGCCCACAGCGACGACCACAGGATCAGCGGCACACCCGCTCGGCGCGCTCCGGCCCATGCCAATGGCAGCGCCAGGCGGCCGCCGGTCGAGACGACCACTGCGCGGTAGCGCCCGCTCGCCGCCAGCGCCAGCAGCTCGCGCTGGCGTAGCCGTCGGTGGGGGATCTGGAGCTCGCCCGCCTCGGCGCCCGTGCCGTGCCGCGAGCGCCCGCCGAACAGCGCCAGCTCGATGTCCTCCCGTTCGTGCAGCGCGCGGAAGGCGCCCACGCGGTCGGGCGGCGCGTGCCCGGTGACGAACAGCACGGGCTTCGTCGCCGCTGAGCCGTGAGCGCTGTCGTCGTCCCTCCTATCCATCGCAGTCCTATCCATCGATCGCAGTGCCATCCATCGCGGCTCCTCCGCGCCTCACCTTGCCGCTGTTCCGGTGCGGCTCAGAACGTGCTCGTAAGCCGCGACGGTCTGCTCGCCGCAGCGCTCCCAGGTGAAGTGCGCCGCCACGGTGGCCCGCGCGCGGTGGCCTGCCTCGCGCAGTCTGTCTGCGTCGCCAAGCAGCTCCTCGATGCGTTGGCTCAGGCGCTCGATGTCGCCGGGCGGGACCAGCACGAAGCCGTCGCCCGCCGCCGCAATCTCCTCCGGGCCCGGCTCGCCGCGGCAGCCGATCGCGGGCAGGCCTGCGGCCATCGCCTCGATGTAGGCCACACCGAAGGCCTCCTCGGTAGAGGGCATTGCGAACAGCGTGCACCTGCGCATCTTTGCGATCGCCGCTGCGGGCTCGAGCTGACCGCACAGCTCCACCCGGTCGGCCACGCCCAGGCGCGCCGCGAGCGCTTCGAGCGCCGGTCGCTCGGGGCCGTCGCCGATGATCGTGTAGCGCAGCGTCGGGTGCCTGCCCGAGAGCACTTTGAGCGCGCGCATCACATCGGCGTGGCGCTTGCGCGCCACGAGGTGGCCCACGGTGACCAGCGCAGGTCCGGTGCCAGGAGGGGTCGAGCGCGTGGCGTTCATGGGAAGCGTCGTGGCTGTCGCGCGCGCGCTGGGCGTCGCGGGTGTGGCGGTAGTCCGGGGCACGGCAGTCATCGAGAGGGGGTCGGCGCCGAGGTGAACGACGAGGGTGTCGCGCGCGCCGTTTGCACGGGCCAGCTCGGCGATGCCACGGCTGTTGGCCAATACCACGTCGGCCGCCCCCAGCGCGCGCACGACGGCCTTGCGTCCTCTGGGTAGGCGCGGCGCCGTGTAGAGAACGTCGCCGCCGTGCACGGATACCACCAGCGGGACCTTCACGCGCGCCCGGCGCGCGGCGTCGGCGGCGGGCACGGCGTTGTGGGCGTGTACGACTTCGAACTCGAAACCCTCGCTGCTGCGCAGGCGGCGCAACGCCATCGCCAGCGCCGGCGCCGCCCAGGCGCCCCACACGGCATAACTGCGCTGGCGCGGCGGGGAGACGTAGGGGACGTAGGTCACCTGCAGTCCGTCGCGCTCTTCGTGGCGCGGCTGGCGCAGCGCGTCGGTGAGCTCCCGCGCCGCGCGTATCGGACCGCCGGCGAGCGCTGCGCGCGGAGGGACCAGGCGGTGCAGCACGAGCACCCGCACCTCGGCGCCGGCGGCCTGCGCGGCGAGCGCCTGGCGGTGCGCCCAGACGCCCAGCACGGGGTCGGCGCGGCGGGGGTAGAACTCGCTGAGCACGGCCACCTTGGGAGAGCTTGCAGGCATGGCCGCCGCTACCACCACCGTCGGCGGCCGGCGGCCCGTCCGCGCGGGGCGAGTCCTCCGCGCGGGGCGAACCGTAGGTGTGGGGCGAGCCGTCGATGCGTCGCGAGCGTTGCCTGAGCCTCGCGCGCGCTGAGGTAGGGACGCTTGGCCTCGATCAGGAACTCGCGCGCCTCCGCGACGGCCTGCTCGCGCGAGTAGGTGCTCGCGGCCGGAGCCGCCGTATGGCCGATCGCCACTGCGTCGATCACTCCCAGCCGCCAGCCGTGCTCGCGCGCGAGCGCCGCCCAGTGCAGGTCCAGCCCCCAGCCCATGCGCAGCTCGGGGAACGGCAGCAGCATGGCGAAGGTGCTCCGCGCGAAGAGCGTCACGGGGCCGATCTCCACGAAGCGCGTCTCGCGCGCCACGGTGCGCTGCCGGCGGCGCGTCACCTCCCACGCCGCGTGCGAGCGCAGCCGGTGGGCTGGCTGCGCGAGATCGAAGGCGAAGCGCTCGGCGAGGCACAGCAGACCGTCGAGGAAGCCGCGCGGGAGCACCACGTCGTCGTCGATCGTCAACAGCCAGTCGCTATCGCTCGCCTGCGGCGGGTGGGCCTCGAGCAGACGGTTCAGGTTCTCGAACCTGCCTTGCCCGCCAGGTCGATCCGAGCCACTGGCCTCGCCGGGTCCACTGGCTATGCCGGGCCCGTGCCGCTCGCCAAGCGCCATGCGGGGCCCGTGCCGCTGGCCAAGCGCCATGCGGGGCCCGTGCGGCTCGCCGAGCGCTACAGGCTCGCCGGGCCCAGCGGGCGAGCACAGGTGCAGCTGCACGTCGTGGCGGGAGCGCATCAGCTCTGCATGCGCCCGCCGCGCGAGCGCGCGGTGCTCAGGGCGCACGACGCCGAGGATCGTGACGCGCCGTGTGGGCGGCGTGCGGCGCGCTGCGGCCGCCAGGCGCAGGCGGCTGCCGTCGGCCAGTTCGCGGGCGTCGTGCAGTCTGTCGCGCAGCTCCCGGCGCACGCCGTCGAGTCCTCCGACGGCGCCGCTGGCGCCGGAGAGGAAGTCAGCGTCGGCGCTCATGCAGGCCCTCCAGCAGTCGCCCGAGGCTGTGTGCGGCCATCACGAGCGCCGCCGGACAGCGGCGGCGCACGACGTGGCCGAGGCAGCCCCCGAGGGTGGTCAACTCGCGGGCGAGCGAAGGCGCGAGTCCGCGACTGGCGTCGAAGCGGCGGCTGGCGCGCCCGCGGGCACGGGCGGTTCGTGCGAGCGAGCGCAGCCGCGCATCGCGAGCCGATCGGCGGTGATCGAGCGCGGCGGCGGCGACATAGACGATGAGCCCGCCGGACTCCGATTGGGCGAGCAGGCGTTCCTGCCACTCCTGCTCGTCGCCGCCGTCTTGCAGCGAGGTGTCGAAGGGGCCCACGCGCTCAAGCGCGCGGCGACGCGCGGTCATGTTGGCGCCCCAGGCATAGCGCACGGTGTCGGTGTCGCGCGGCCCCAGGTCGAGCGCGGTCACCGGCGGCCCCTCGCGCCCGCAGCTGCGCGGCGGGCGGCCTTCCAGGCGCGGGCGTATGGGGCCGGTGAAGACCTCTGCGCCGGGGTACTCGCGCGCGGCGCGCAGCAGCGCGTCGAGCCAGCCCGCGGCGACCTCTACGTCGTCGTCGACGAACACGACGAGCTCGCCCGAGGAGCACTGCACGCCGGTGTTGCGCGCCACGTTCAGCCCCAGCGGCGCCGCGTGCGGCTCGTAGCGTGCGCCGAAGCGCCGGACGAGCGCGCCGATCGTGGGAGAGGGGCCGGCGTCGTCCACCACCACGACCTCGGCGCCCGCGCGCGCCGCCTGCGGGGCGATCGAGGCGAGGGCCACCGCGAGGTAGTCCGGGCGGGCACGCGTGGGAATGACGATCGAGGCGGAGGGCAAGGGCAGTCAGGTGGAGGCAAGGGCAAGTTAGGAGGCGGAGTGCAAGGGCAAGTCATCTACCTTTCCACACCATGGTCCTGTTCCTGCACAGCCGCTACCGCACGATGGGCGGCGAGGAGCGTGTCGTCGAGGACCTGGCGTGGCTGGTGCGCCAGCACCTGGGCGAGGCGGCGGAGCTGTTCACGCGGGACTCCGCGGCGCTCGGACGCCGACGTGCGGCGGCGGGAATGCTGCGTGGCGGCCTCGCTTCGGCGGAGGTCGCCGCGAGGGTGCGCGAGAGCGGCGCGGGCATGGTGCACGCCCACAACCTGCACCCGACGCTTGGCTGGCGTGCGCTGAAGGCCGCGCGCGAGGCCGGCGCGAGCGTGGTGGTGCACCTGCACCAGTACCGCCTGGTGTGTGCGACCGGCGTGTGCTTCACGCACGGCGCGGAGTGCACGCGCTGCCACGGGCGCAACACGCTGCCGGGGGTCGTGCTGAACTGCCGCGGGCAGCGTACGGAGGCGCTTCTCTACGGCGTGGGCCTGGCCGCGTGGCAGCGCCGGACGCTCGAGCAGGCCGATGCGGTGGTGGTGCCAAGCGAGTTTGCGCGTGAGCGCCTGCGCGCGCTGGGGGCGCCGCTGCCGTGGGAGCGCGTGCACGTGCTGGCTCCGCCGCTGCGCGCCTTCGCGGCAGGCTCTCACGCGGCGAGCGGAACCTACGCGCTGGTCGTCTCGCGGCTGGCATCGGAGAAGGGCGTGGACGTAGCGATCGAGGCCTGCGGCAGGGCGCGGGTGCCGCTGGTGATCGCCGGCGAGGGCCCCGAGCGCGAGGCGCTGCAGCGGCAGGCCGCCGCGCATGGAGGCGGGGCCGAGGTGCGCTTCGTGGGCCGCGTGCAGGACGAGCAGCTTGCCGAGTTGCGCCGTGGCGCAGCCGTCGCGCTGGTGCCGTCGCGCTCGGCGGAGACCTTCGGCATGGCGGCAGCCGAGGCGATGGCCGCGGGCGTGCCCGTGGTAGGGAGCGACGTGGGGGCCCTGCGCGAGTTGTTGGGGGGGAGGGGGTTGCGCCGTCCGGCGACGTGGCGCAGTTTGCGGGCACCATTGCGCGACTATGGGGCGACGCGCGGGCCGGTGAGCGCGGATTGAGGCGCGTGCAGGAGATGTGTGCGCCGGCGGTCGTGGCGGAGCGCCTGGCGCGCGTCTACGCCGAGGCGCGCCGCCACGCCGAGGCGCGTGTCTACGCCGAGACACACGGCGGGCCTCAGGGCTCGACTCCGATTTCTGGGATGGGCCCGTAAGCTGCTTGGGTGAGCGCGAGGCCGTCAAGTCTCCCGGAGCCCGCCCTCCGCCATGCGCGCAGGGAGGCCGAGGTGCGCATTGGGGGACTCTACGAGACACGTGTGTTGGAGCCCTCGCCGCCGGCTGTGACGCGCGAGCCGTGGTATGCCGACGATCCGATTGCGCTCGGCGAGGGGCCCTTCGCGCGGCCGGTGGTCTCGCCGGTGACCAATGGCGACATCCTCTGGGACGAGTTGGCGCGGGAGGACGAGCGTCTGGCGGAGTGGTGCGCTTGCCGCTGGCTGGGCGCCTGGCGGCGCCTGGGCGAGCCGCCGCCGAACCTGGTGCAGACGCGCCGCGCCCTGCACAAGGTGGCCGAGCACGTGATCTCCCCGACGCGCAAACGCGCGAACGGCAAGATCGGCCTGCGCTACACCTTGGGGGGCTTCGGCACGCCGTTCTTCGGCGCCGACGTGCAGATCCGGGTGGCGGGCGACGTGCTGATCGTGCAGGTCGGCGAGCGCGTGCAGCACGGGCGCCTGACGACGCTGGAGGACGCGGCGGAGTTCATCGGCTTCGATCTCACGCGCTATGACCTCGCGGGTGCGGACCAGCCGCTCGAAGTTGACGAGGAGGCGTCGTGCTTCCTGGGCGACTGGTTCGGGCTGGCGGCCTCGGTGCTGCAGCAACTGCGCGCGGAGTCTCCGAAGGAGCTGCAGAGCGGTCGTGTGCAGCTGTGGCCGGAGCACTTCGACATGTCGGTGGAGCTGGGCAGCGAGCGCGAGGGACGCCGCGCCGCCTATGGCTTCTCGCCGGGCGACGACGCCCACGAGCGCCCCTACATCTATGTGGCGCCGTGGGAGGGCGTGCCCGACGAGGAGCTATGGAATGGGAAGGGCTTCCGCGGCGCCGAGCTGAGCTATGCCGAGCTGCTCGCCGCCGAGGATCAGCGCGAGGCGGCGTTGGCCTTCCTGCGTACGCGCCGCGACGCACTCGCGAGGAGTTGACCGGAGCAATGAGGGCGCTGGTGACGGGCCGATGAGGGCGCTGGTGACGGGCATTACGGGCCAAGACGGCTCGTTCCTGGCGGAGCTGCTGCTGGAGAAGGGCTACGCGGTGACGGGGATGGTGCGAGGTGAGGTCGCGGGGCAGCTGGGCTGCAGCGAGCATCTGCGCGAGCGCATCGGGCTCGTCGTGGGAGATCTGCTCGATCCGGCGAGCCTGCGCGAGGCGATCGTGCGCAGCGAGCCGCGCGAGATCTATCACCTTGCGGCTCCCTCCTTCGTGCCGGACTCCTGGCGGCGTCCCGAGCAGACGATGCGCGCGATCGCCGGCGCAACGGGCGCGCTGCTGGAGGCCGTGCGGGAGTCGGATCGCACGGTCAGGGTCTACGTGGCGGCCTCGGGCGCGATGTATGGCGAGGCCGGCAGCAGCCCGCAGCGTGAGGACACGCCGTGCCGTCCGGCGACGCCCTATGCCGTGGCGAAGCTGGCGGCCCATCAGCTGGTGGGAGCGATGCGCGCTCACGAGGACCTGTGGGCGTGTTCGGGGATCGTCTTCAACCACGAGTCCGAGCGGCGCCCGCCGCAGTTCGTCACGCGCCGGATCACGCGCGGCGCCGCCGAGATCGCGCTGGGTCGGCGCACGGAGCTGACGGTCGGCGACCTGCGGGCCGTGCGCGACTGGTCCTTCGCCGGCGACATCGTGCGCGGCGCGTGGCTGATGCTCCAGCAGGAGCAGCCCGAGGACTACGTTCTGGCCAGCGGCGTCGCGCGCACCGTGGCGGAGCTTGCGCGGGTGGCCTTCGCGTGCGTGGGCCTGGAGGCCGAGCGCCACCTGCGCGTGGACCCGGCGCTGGTGAGGGCGCCGGAGGCCACGCCGAGCGTCGGCGACCCGAGCCGCGCACGGGCACAGCTTGGATGGGAGCCGGAGGTGTCCTTCGATGAGCTGGTCGCGCGGATGGTGCGCGCCGATCTGGAGGTGCTGGAGGACCACGGGTAGACTGCCCGGCTGTGAGACCCGATCCGCGCGCGCCCGGCCTGCTGCTCGGTGACGGCGTACGGATCGGCGATGGCGTGTCCTTCGGCCCTTATGTCGTCGTGCACGCGGGGGCGGAGATCGGCGACGGCGTGTCCCTCGGCACTCATGTTGTCGTGCATGCGGGGGCGGAGATCGGCGATGGCGTGTCCCTCGGCGCTCATGTCGTGGTGCACGCGGGGGCGGAGATCGGCGACGGCGTGTCCCTCGGCGCTCACGTCGTCGTGCACCCCGGCAGCGCGATCGGGCAGGGCAGCGCGATCGAGGACCATGTCGTGCTCGGCAAGCGCCCGCGGCTGGCCAGTGGCTCTTCGGCGCGGGGGGATGTCGGCGGCCTTGAGCTGGCCGCGCATGTGACTGTCTGCGCCGGCGCCGTCGTATTCGCAGGCGCACATGTCGGCGAGAACTCGATCCTTGGCGACCAGTCGTTCGTGCGCGAGCGCTCGCGCATCGGCCCCGGCTCGGTCATCGGGCGCGGGAGCGTGGTCGACAACGATGTGCTCGTGGGCGCGCGCGTGAAGGTGCAGACAGGCGTCTACCTGACGGCCTTCACGGTCGTCGAGGACGACGTTTTCGTCGGCCCCGGCGTCACCACTACGAACGACGACACGATGGCCCGTCATGGCCCCGAGATGGCGTTGCGCGGTGCGATCCTGCAGCGTGCCTGCCGCGTTGGCGGCGGCGCGGTGTTGACCCCGGGCGTGACCGTCGGGGAGGAGGCCTTCGTGGCCGCCGGCGCGGTCGTCACGCGCGACGTTCCGGCGCGGGCTGTCGTGATGGGCGTGCCGGCGCGTGCTGTACGCGAGGTCGGCGAGCAGGACCTGCTGATGCGCTGGCGATCTCACACATATCGGTAAATCGCTAGCGCGTTATCTCCCCCGCCCGTAGCCTGCTGGGAGCTTGCGGCGGTTTGCACGACGACGTTTCGCTCGTTGCTGCCACGGTCGGAAACATTTTCGGGAAACATGAAAGAAATCAAGGACCTGCGATAGCAGGCCCAATTACCAGTAGGTCATGGATTATCGGAAACATTGGTTGTAGCTGTGCCTGGCGGCACGTAGGCTTCCAGCGTAGTTTTTCGTAAAAGCGAATCAAGGAGCAGCATGATCAGAGATCATTTGCGGCGCTTGGCGAGTCTGCGTAACGGTGCGCTCGTCCTGGCGGCAGCATCAATGCTGGCATTGGCCGTGGCCGTGCCGGCGATGGCCGAAACCAAACCATTCGAAGTATTTAAACAGTGTCCCACCGGCAATCCCTCAGTCAATCTGTGCGTGTTCGTGCAGAGCACCGGTAAGGAATTTATTATCGGCAACAAGACGGTGCCGGTCAACAAAACGATCACCCTGCAGGGTGGCTCGATTTTCAACGAAGAAACTGGCGCGGAAACGTTCGTGGCGGCGGCTAACGGCGAAACATTGTCGAAAACGCCGCTGGCGGTTCCCGGCGGTCTGTTGGGGATCAAAGCGCCTGAAAAATGGCCGATTGAACAGCAGGAAAAATTCAACAAACAGATCAACGAAGGCATCACGGGCGTCACGGCGACCGCTGAATTGGTGGGCAACCCCGGCATCAGCCGGGCGAACCTGCTGAGCACGGAAGGCGTCGCGCTGGAACTGCCTGTGCGGATCAAGATCGGCAATGCGATCCTGGGCAATGAATGCTACGTCGGGTCGAAAGCCAACCCGATCGTCTTCAAGCTCACGACGGGTACAACCAGCCCGCCGAAACCGAACAAACCGATCACAGGTGCCGTTGGTGAAATTGAATTCAAGGAAAACTTTGAAATCATCGTCATCACAGGCAACAGGGTCGTTGACAACTCGTTCTCGGCGCCAGGCGCCGAAGGGTGTGGAGCACCGTTCTCCAACCTCGTCGACCCGATCGTCGATGGCATCCTCGGTGTGCCGGCCGCAGCCGGTCACAACACGGCGATCCTCGAAGGCTCGCTGCAGAACGCCACAGCAGAATCTGTCAAAGGCCACGGCTTCTAGCCGCTGAGCAGTAGACAGCGTAGATCGGCCTGGGCCCTGCTTCCGTTGGAGGCGGGGCCCTTGCCGTGCCTGGGGCGCGTCGGCCGACGTAGGCGGCTGCTCGCCCGCTGGGGTCGCCTACCCCGCTGGAGTCGCCTACGTCTCAGGAGCGCGGAAGATGACCGAAGACGCCCGCTCGCCGCCGAGGTCGGCTACGTCGCGGAGCGCGGAAGACGACCGAAGACGCCCGCCCGCCGCCGAGGTCGGCTACGTCGCGGAGCGCGGAAGATGACCGAAGACGCCCGCTCGCCCGAGGTCGGCTACGTCTCAGGGGGCGCGAAACGACAGAAAACGCCTGCTCGCAAAGCCAATTCATCGGTTATGGAGCGACTATCGGAAACATTGCTTGCGGGTCCTCCGGGCGGCACCTAGGCTGCTGTCGTAGCGCTTTCGTACCCAAAGCGAATCAAGGAGCAACATGATCCGAGATCATTTGCGGCGTTTGGCGAGCCTGCGCAAGGGCGCACTCGTCTTGGCGGCCGCGTCGATGTTGGTGTTGGCCGTAGCGGCACCGGCATTGGCGACCCCGAAAGGCGAATTTGCAGTGTTCGCCCAGTGTCCAGTGAAAAACCCGGCCGTCAATCTGTGCGTGTTCGTGCAGAGTACCGGCAAGGAATTCGTGATCGGCAACAAGGCGGTGCCGGTCAACAAAACGATCACCCTGCAGGGTGGCTCGATTTTCAACGAAGAAACTGGCGCGGAAACGTTCGTGCCGGCGGCTAACGGCGAAACATTGTCGAAAACGCCGCTGACGGTGCCCGGCGGTCTGCTTGGGATCAAAGCCCCCACGTGGTGGCCGACGTTTATCCAGGAATGGTTCAACAAACAGATCAACGAGGGTTTGACGGGCGTCACGGCGACCGCCGAACTGGTTGGTAACCCGGGCATCAGCCGGGCCAACCTGCTGAGCACCGAAGGCGTCGCCCTCACGCTGCCCGTGAGGCTGCACCTGAACAACGCAATCCTCGGTAACGAATGCTATGTGGGCTCGAAATCCAGCCCGGTGACATTCCAGCTCACGACGGGTACCACCAGCCCGCCGAAACCGAATACGCCGATCACAGGCGCCGTTGGTGAAATTGAATTCAGAGAAAACTTTGAAATCATCGTCATCAAGGGCAACAGGGTCGTCGACAACGCGTTCTCGGCACCCGGCGTCGAAGGGTGTGGAGGGATCTTCTCCATCTTCGTTGACCCGATCGTCGATGGCATCCTTGGTGTGCCGGCCGCGTCCGGTCACAACACTGCCATCCTTGAAGGATCGTTGGAGAATGCCACGGCAGAATCAGTCAAGAACAGCGAAAAATAGTCGCTGAGAAGCTGTAGCACGGTAGTGCAGGTCGGCGAGGGCCCCGTCTCCGTTGAGGCGGGGCCCTTAGCCGGTCCTTAGGCCAAGCCGCGAGCCGATATTCCGCGAGCCGATGTTCACTAAGGCGCCCACGGCACTGTCACTGTGAAACCACGGCAGCCTGGTTCACTGTGAGGCTGCGGCAGCCTGGTTCACTGTGAGGCCGCGGCCACGGCAGCCTGGTTCACTATGAGGCTACGGCCACGGCAGCCTGGTTCACTGTGAGGCCGCGGCCACGGCAGCCGTGACCTCCTGCGCCTGCTCCAGCGTCAGCGCCGGGTTGATCGGGATCGCCAGGTGCCTCGCTGCGGCCTGCTCGGTGGCCGGCAGCTCCACGCCCTGCCCCCACTCGCGCATCGCCTGCTGGCGGTGCACCGGCGTGCGGTAGTAGCCGCGGCAGCCCACCCCCGCGGCGTTCAATGCGCCCTCCAGTCGACTCGCCTGCAGGTGGCCGATGACATAGAGGTGCCAGGCCGGATCGGCAGCCGCGACGGGAGTGGGCAGCGCGACCCCCTCCACGCCTCCCAGGCCGGCGCGCACATAGTGCGCCCCCGCCTCCTTGCGCCCGCGCGCCCAGTCGTCGAGGTGGGGTAGCTGCACGCGCAGTACCGCTGCCTGCAGCTCGTCCAGGCGGGAGTTGTAGCCGACCTGCTCGTAACTCACCTTGTCGTGGCTGCCGTGGAAGCGCAGCACGCGCACCCGCTCGGCGAACTCGCCATCGGAGGTGGTGACCATGCCGCCGTCGCCGAAGCCTCCGAGGTTCTTGGAAGGGAAGAAGGAGAACGTCGCCGCTCTGCCCAGCGCGCCCGGCCGGCCGGCAGCCGACGTCGAGCCAGCGGCCTGCGCGGCGTCCTCGAGCACCGGCACTCCCAGGGCTTCGATCTCGGCCACCGGCGCGACATTGCCGAACAGGTGCACCGCCACGACCGCCTTCGTGCGCGGCGTCAGCGCCGCCTTGACGGTCTCCGCCGTCACGCAGTAGGTCTCAGGGTCGATGTCGCAGAACACCGGCCTCGCGCCGGTCGGCGGGATCGCCTCGGCGGAGGCGTAGAAGGTGAACGACGGCACCACCACCTCGTCGCCTGCTCCGATGCCCATCGCGCGCAGCGCGATCGTGATCGCCTCCGTGCCATTGGCCACGCCGACGGCCTCGCCGGCGCCGCAGTAGTCGGCGAACTCGCGCTCGAACGCCTCCACCTCGGGGCCGAGGATGTAGCGCTCGGAGTCCAGCACCCTTGCGATCGCCGCGCGCAGCTCCTCGCGCAGCGGTGCCAAGGCGCTGGAGGTGTCAAACAGCGGGACGCTCACCGGACGGTCGATGCCCTGGACGAAGTCGATGCCCGGGACGAAGGCGGAAGCGGATGCGATATGCGCGGCGCGGATCTGAGATGCGGTATGCGCGGCGCGGATCTGCTGTAGGCCGGCCGCCGCACCGTTGCCCTCAACGCGGTTTCAGCAGCTCGAGGTCGGCGCGCGTCATCAGGCGGATCAGCTCCTCGAAGCTCGTCTGCGGCTTCCAGCCGAGGTCGCGCTCGGCCTTCGCGGGGCTGCCGATCAAGTGGTCCACCTCGGCCGGCCGCACGAACGCCGCGTCGATCGTCACGTAGCGCTCGAAGTCGCCCAGGCCGGCCTCCTCGAAGGCCACCTCGCAGCACTCGCGCACCGAATGCGACTCGCCCGTAGCGATCACATAGTCCTCGGCGCGCTCCTGCTGGAGCATCAGCCACATCGCTTCGACGTAATCCTTGGCGTACCCCCAGTCGCGCTCCGCGTCGAGGTTGCCCAGGCGCAGCTCTTCCACTAGGCCGTGGCGGATCGCCGCGGCGTGCCAGGTGATCTTGCGCGTCACGAACTCCAGCCCCCGACGCTCGCTCTCGTGGTTGAAAAGTATCCCCGACGTCGCGTGCAGGTTGTAGCTCTCGCGGTAGTTGACCGTGATGAAGTGCCCATAGGCCTTGGCCACGCCGTAGGGGCTGCGCGGGTAGAACGGCGTGGTCTCCGTCTGCGGGACCTCCAGCACCTTGCCGTACATCTCGCTCGAAGACGCCTGGTAGAAGCGGGCGTCGGGGCAGACTTCGCGCATCGCCTCCAACATGCGCGTGACTCCCACGCCCGTGAACTCCGCCGTCAGCGTCGGCTGGATCCAGGAGACCGCCACGAAGGACATCGCCGCGAGGTTGTAGATCTCCGCGGGCTTGGCCGCACGCAGCGCGTCGACCAGCGAGCGCTGGTCGAGCAGATCGCCCTGGTGCAGCGTTATGCGATCGCGCAGGTGCTCGATGCGCTCGAATTTCTCGGTCGAGCTGCGGCGCACCATGCCGTGCACCTCGTAGCCCTTCTCGAGCAGCAGCTCCGCCAGATAAGAGCCGTCCTGGCCGGTGATTCCAGTGATGAGCGCCGAGCGCCGATCGGTCATGGGCGGGACCCTATCGCGTCGCGCTCACGCAGCCACGCCACCGTCGCGGCGATCCCCTCCTCGACGTCGATCTTCGCCTGCCAGCCCAACAGCTTTGCGGCCTTCTCCACCGACGGCCAGCGCCTCGGGACATCGACCGTGAAGCTCGGCAGATGCTCCAGGGCGAACTGCGCAGGGTCCTCGCCGCAGGCCGTCCAGACGATCCGCGCGATCTCCGCCACCGTCAGCTCCTCTGCGGCGGAGATGTTGAAGTCCTCGTTGAGGCCCCTCGGCGAGCCCATCGCCGTGACGATGCCATCGGCGATGTCGTCTACGTGGGTCAGCGTGCGTGTCTGCTCGCCCGAGCCGAAGATCTGCAGCGGCCGCTGGCCCGCGAGCACCTTCTTGATCAGGTCCGGCACCGCATGTGCGATGCCGGGCTCCGCATCCGGGACCTCGCCCGGGCCGTAGGCGTTGAAGGGTCGGCAAATCGTGAATGGCAGGCCGTGCTCTTCGTGCGCCGCGCGGCAGTAGACCTCACCGGTCAGCTTGGAAAAGCCGTATGCCGACCGCGGCGTCGGACAGTCCGGCAGGTGCACCTCGGTGGTCGGGAACTCGGTGGCGCGCTCGAAGACCATCGAGGAGGAGACGTACGTGAAACGCTCCGTGTCCTGCTCCAGCGCAGCGCGGACAATGGCGTTGTATAGCGCGTTGTTGACCTCCGTGAGCGTGTGCGGGAGACGGTGGAAGTTGGCGATCCCGCCCACGATCGCCGCCAGGTGGATCGTGTGCGTGCAACCCCGCATCGCCCTGCGCGCCTCGTCGAGATCCCTGAGGTCGCCGGTATGCACCTCACAGCCCTCGCGCATCCACTGCGGCGCCTCGCGCTGGTCGGAGACCCTGACCTCGAACTGCGGGTCCGCCAGCAGGCGCCGCACGACCGCCGCGCCGATCGTGCCGGCGCCTCCGGTGACCAGCACGCGGCTCATGCGCCCGCTCGTAGCGCGGCCAACTCGGAGGCGTATCCGAACACCTGGCCCGCGCCCCAGCAGTTCCAGGGGTCGACCACCAGGCAGTCGGCTTTGGCCTTCTGTGCGATCTCGGCCAGCGCGGCGGGCTGGCGGAACTCGGGGTGGTCGGTCGCCACGACCACCACGTCGGCTTCCGCGACCGTCTCCTTGAAGGACGCCGTGGGTGTCGCCACGTGCGGGTCGTGCGCGACCACGTCGGCCAGCTCGCGTTCGAGCAGGCGAATGAGCTTGTGCGCCAGCGAGTCGCGCTCGTCGTCGGTGTCGGCCTTGAAGGCCAGTCCCAGCACCGCCACCCGTCGGTCCGCGAGGCCGCCCAGGCGACGTTTGATGCCCTCGACGAGGAACAGCGGCACCGACTCGTTCACGCGCGAGACCGCCAGCAGCATCCCGGGTGCGTTGCTGCGCTCCTCGGAGAACGCAAAGTCCTTGCGCAGGCACGTGCCCGCGGTCAACCCCGGCTTCGCGATCCCTCCACGGGGGTAGTCGCGGTTGATCAGGTCGATCACCTCAAAGACATTCGCCTCGTAGCGCTCGCAGTCCATCATCAGCAGGTTCGGCAGCGCGAAGTTCGCGTAGCGCAGAATGTTGGCCCAGATCTTCGCCAGCTCGGCCTGCACCGGCGTCGTCTGCACGATCTCAGCTTGAAAGACCCCGAACAGCTCTGCGACCACCTCCCCCGAGCGCGCCCCCACGCCGCCGACGATGCACGGCAGCGTGTCGATCTCCTCCAGGAAGCGCCCCGCCGCGATCCGCTCGGGCGCGTGCGCCACATAGACCTCCTCGCCGATCCTAAAGCCGCGGTGCTTCGCCAGATAGCCCGCCACGAACTCCGTCGTCCCGGGCGCCACCGTCGAGCGCAGCGTCAGCGCGTGCCCCTCGGCCAGGACCGGCAGCAGGTCATCCAGCGCCTGGCGGATGTCGCGCATGTCGATCTCGATATGCGAGAACGACGGCGTTCCGAGGGTGATCACGATGTGCCTTGCCCCTGCGGCGTCGGCGACGCGGTCGGACAGCTCCAGGCGTCCCGAGGAGCGCACGCGCTCCAGCAGCTCCTGCGCGCCCGTCTCCTGAAAGGGCATCGTGCCCTCGCCGACGGCCCCCAGGCGCGTGGGGTTATTGTCGATCCCGATCGTCCGCAGGCCGCGGTCGGCGAATGACAGGGCCAACGGCAGGCCTACGCGGCCGAGGCCGACGACGGCCACGTCGGACGTGCTGCTGGGGGTGCTCATCGCGGTCGAGAACCGAGGCGGGTGTTCATGCGGTCCAGAGATTAGCGGCGCTCATCCGATGCCGGCAGCGCTCCATCGGGCAAACGGCG
Organism: uncultured Solirubrobacterales bacterium; assembly: GCA_963715515.1. Taxonomy (GTDB): domain Bacteria; phylum Actinomycetota; class Thermoleophilia; order Solirubrobacterales; family Solirubrobacteraceae; genus Palsa-744. The sequence continues at coordinate 1,016,706 of OY970249.1, read as the reverse complement.
TTTCCGGGCTCATCCGATGCTGGCGGCGCTCCATCGGGCAAACGGCGTTTCCGGGCTCATCCGATGCCGGCGGCGCTCCATCGGGCCGACGGCGTTCTAGCGGCGCTCATCCGATGGCGGCGCTCTATCGAGCCGAGAGCGTTCTTGCAGGTACTGCATGGCGAAGGCCGCCACGAAGCGCGGGTTATAGCGTGCGTAACGTCGCCACAGCCGTCTCGGCTCGCGCGCCAGGCGGTAGCCCCACTCAAGGCCGCTGCGCTGCATCCAGCGCGGCGCCTGCGGCACGAGGCCGGCGTGGAAGTCAAAGGCCGCGCCCACACCCACGAGCAGCGAGGCCTGCAGGCGCGGGCGCATCCGGTGCATCCAGCGCTCCTGCTTGGGCTGACCCGTTCCCACCCACACGACCGCTGCGCCCGAGCCGTCGATCCTGGCGACCGTCTCTGCCTCCTCCGCGGCCGTCGGCTCGCGGAAGGGCGGCGAGCAGCCGCCCGCGATGCACAGGCCCGGGAAGCGTGCTCGCAGGCGCTCCGTCAACAGTTCGAGCGCCGCCTCGTCGCGCCCTCCGTAGAGGTACATGGGTGTGCCCTCGGCGGCGGCGCGCGCACAGAAGGCCAGCATCAGGTCGGGGCCATAGACGCGTGTGGCCCGCCCGTGGCCGAGCGCCCGCAGCGCCCACACCAGCGGCATTCCGTCGGGCACCGCCAGCGTGGCTCCCGCCACTGCGGCCATCGTCTCGGGCTCCTCCCGTGCGCTCATCACGAGGTTGACTGCCGCTGCCGTCATGTATCCGCGGGCGTTGGCTTCGATCATCGCGTTCATCCACTCCACCACCTCCTCGTAGTCGGAGATCGCCAGCGGGATGCCAAGGATCTCCGCGCGCCGCGGTGGCGTGGGTGCTGATGTCAAGCCTGAGGACGGCAGGATCGGGTCTGAGGATGACGGGATCGCCTGAAGATACCGACTGGCTGTTGCACAGATGTCTACCGCTTTCGATCAGATCGTAGGATTTCCTTAGGTCGTATTATTTTGGCCATGAGCCCCGCGCTGTTGCGCCGTTACCGAGCCGAACGCCTTCTGCGCCGCGAGTTCGACGTCCGCCGCGAGAAAGTGCTGGCAAATGTGCGCGGGCGTCTGCGCGCGCGTGGCGTTACGCTTGACAACGCCGACCTGGAGGAGTGCTACGCGCAGGCCTGGCAGGGCCTCTACACGGCGCTTCTGCAGGGTGACTCGGTGGAGAACATCAGCGGCTGGCTGACGGTGGTGTGCTTCCGCCGCGCAATCGACGAGCACCGCGTGCGCCGGCACGAGCAGCAGCTGCTCGACGGACCCCTCGACGGACCTGTGGGTCACTTCGAGCCCGATCTGGCCGGCGATCTCGACGATCGCACGCGCCTGCGCCACACCTTCGAGGCGCTGCGCAAGCGCCTCGACGAGCGCGAGCGACAGGCCGCCAGCCTCTGCTACCTCCAGGGCCTATCGCGTGCCCAGGCCGCCGCACAGATGGGCATCAGCGAGGCGCGCATGCGCAAGCTGATGGAGGGCCGCGGTCCCGGCCGCCCCGGCGTGGCTGCCAAGGTCGACGAGTTGCTGCAGACGATACGCGGCGGCGGCTGGTGCGAGCAGCAGGCATCGCTGATGCGCGCGCTCGCCTTCGGCATCCTCGACCCCGACGGCGAGCGCTATCGGCTGGCCGAACTGCACCGCCGCGAGTGCCCCGCCTGCCGCGCCTACGTGCTCTCGCTGCGCGGCATCGCTGCCGTGCTGCCGCCGCTCGTGCTGCCCCTGGGGCCGCTTGCGGCGGGTATTGGTGGGGCCGCGAGCGCGGGGGCGGGTGCGGGGACGAGTGCTGGCGCGGGGACGGGCGCGGGTGCTGGTGCTGGGACGGGCGCCTCCAGCACCGCGGGCGGGGCGCTCTCCGGATCGGGTGTCGCGGGTCTCGGCGGCGCTGCCGGCGGCGGCGCGACCGGCGGCTGGCTGCCCTTGGGTGGCTCTCTGGCCGCCAAACTCGCCACGGGCTGTCTGCTGGTCGCTGGAGTCGGCGGCGGCTGCGTCGCGCTGATCGCGGGCTCCGCTCACAGCGCACACGCCGCCCACCGGCATGACCTTGCCAGCGGCCGCCGCTCCGGTGGTTTCGCCTCAGATGCGCCGATCCCCATGGGCGGCCTTGCCGCTGATCTCGCACGGCGATCCTCCACTCGCGCCCGGCGTGCGGCCTCCTCTGCGAGGCTCCACGCGGCCGGGCAGTCGCAGCGCGAGCTTGGCTTCGAACGTGCACCGGCGGCCGGTTCTTCCTCGGCGCGCACGACCGGCAAGGCGCGAACCACCTCCTCCCCCTCCCAGCTCACCCAGGGAGCGGCTGCCAGCTCCAATGCCTCGGACGGCGCCACGGGCGAGTTCGGCGTCAGATAGGCCGACGGCCGAGCGTGTGAGACTGTCGGCCATGCCGCCGAACGGCAGGGCTGTGAAGGTCGCCGTCGTGGGCCACATCGAGTGGGTCGAGTTCGCCTGCGTGCCGCATATGCCGCGGCCGGGTGAGATCGTCGAAGCCGGCGACCTCTTCCAGGAGCCCGCCGGCGGCGGGGCGGTCGCGGCGGTGCAGCTTGCGCGCCTGGCCGATGAGGCTCTGCTGCTTGCGGCCCTCGGCAAGGACTCGCTCGCCGCCGCCACCGACGTCCGCCTGCGGGAGCTGGGCGTAGACGTGCGCGCTGCCGCCCGGCCGCAACCCACCCGCCGAGCGCTGACCCTCGTCGACGGGCACGAGCACGAGCGGACCATCATCACCCTCGGCGAGCGTCTTGAGCCATCCGGTGAGGACTCCGAGCTGCCGTGGCAGCGGCTGGCGGAGATGGACGCCGTCTACTTCACCGCCGGCGACCTCGCCGCGCTGCGCCATGCCCGCGCCGCGCGCGTGCTCGTGGCCAGTCCACGCGCCGGCGCCGTGCTCGGGCACGGCGTCCCCCTCGACGCGCTCGTGCTCAGCCGCGGCGACCTGCACGAGCTGGAGGGCGCCACGCGCTGGCAGGGCGACGCCGCGCTCGTCGTGCGCACCGAAGGCGCCCGCGGCGGCACCTGGTGGCGGGGCCAGACCCAATCGAGGTGGCCGCCCGTCGAGCCGCCCGGCCCGCTCCTCGACTCCTACGGCTGCGGCGATTCCTTCGCCGCCGGTCTCGCCTACGGTCTCGCCCTCGACTGGACGCCGGCCGCGGCGGTGGCGTTGGCGGCGCGCTGTGGCGCCACCTGCCTGACCGGCCGCGGTCCCTACCAGCGCCAGCTCAGCCGCGCGGAAATACCTTCGTGAGCCGTCGCAGCGCCAGCGGATTGCCGCGCGGGCGCAGCCTCCCGGTCGCCACCGCCCGCACGGGGTTCAGGCGATTGCCGATCACGTTGACGAAGTCCTGATAGCTCACGAGCAGCCGCAGATCGGGGCTTGCCGCCTCGCCCTGCGCGACCGTGCTTGAGCCGTTGTTGACCGTCAGATGCCACGTCGGCACGTCGGGATCGGTGAACTCCCACTGGAATGTCGTCGGACGGCGCAGCCCGTGCTCTGGGTTGACCTGGCGGCGCATCATGTCGAACAGCAGCTCCAGCGTCTCGGGGTCGCGCTTGGAGGGGCCTTCGCGCACACCGATGATCCCCGCCATCGATAGCAGGCGGCCCTGCGTGGAGATCTCCACGGGCGTCAGGCCCGGCGGCATCACCGGCGGCCCCGGAAGCTGCTCGGGGGGCAGGCCGGCCGAGCGCAGCTTGGTCTGCAGCGACACCACGCCCTCGCCGCCGATCCGCTCGTAGGTGTAGCCGAAGCACGTCAGATAGCGTTCGTCCCATCCCGGCGGCTGCAGCACCTGGCCGGTGTAGGGGAGGATTTCGCGCAGCAGCTTTGCCACGGCGCTCGGCACGCGCGAGTCTTCGCGGTTGAGGTCGCACAGCAGCTTCACGCCGAAGCCGATGTGGCGCTGCTCGTCGAGCGCCACGTTCTCCATGCCCTGGCGGAAGGCCGGCAGCAGGTTGCGCTCCTCCAGGTAGCTCGTGATCATGTGCTGGCCCGTCTGCGCCAAGCCGGCCTCGATCACGAAGTGGTAGAGCGCCACGGCCGCCGCCAGCTTAGGTCGCGAGCGATCGGCGCGCAGCTCCGCGGCCATGCTGTCGAGACGATCGAAGACCTTGCGGAAGCCTGGCGTCAGTTCGTGCTCGATCGCTTTCAGGCCGCTAGCCGTCGAGCCGTCGCCGAGGCCGCAGACCTCCTGCATGAAGCGCTTGAAGAAGATCGCATGCCTTGCCTCGTTGACCTGCTGCGTGGCCAGGAAGTACTTCTGCTCCTCGTGCGGCGCCGCGTCGATGTAGGGGGAGAGATTGTCGGCCACCGCATCCTCGCCCCAGAAGAACAGCGCGTAGTTCCACAGCGCCGCCTTGCGCTCGAAGTCGGTGAACTCCTCGCGCCACTGCCGCGCGTCCTCGGTGAAGTCAAGCTCGGTGGCGCTCCAGTTGCCACGCTCCCAGCGCGCATAGAGATCCTCGTAGGAGATCGCGTCGGCCGGCAGGCTGGCGAGGCCGTTGGAGGCCTGTGGGCCCGTTGTCGCGGCGGGTGTCGTTGTGGCCATCTCTTCTTGCTCCTGTTCGCTTCGCGGTGGTCGCTGCGATGCCCACCCGGCTTGTTCCGGGGAGTATCCGTGTTGTCTGCGGCGTTGTGGCAGGTCTTGCGGCGATGGCCTGCGGCAAAGTTTGGCTGCCTGGCCAGTCGCAAGCCTAGCGCAACGTCAGGCTGTCGTCCATCGGCAATGCACACCGTCCATCGGCAAATGCACACACAGACATGCGTAGTGAATCGTGAACACCCGTCTGGCCAGCGACGGCGCGACCCGATGAAGGCCCGCGCGCACCCCCCACTTGACGTGCGCCCCAACCTGCGCAACGGAGGTCTCGGCGAAGAAACAGTGGACCGCGAGCGGCAGCGGGTCCTCCAACTCGCCCGCCACGCGCAGTCCCGCGCGCGCGACGATCTCGTGCACCGCCCCGCGCGACAGGCGCCGCAGATGGCCCACCTGGGCGGCGTGCTCGCGCTTGCCGGCGCGCCGCGCCGAGAGGTTCTCCTCCAGCGGCACCTCCACGACGACGCTGCGACACACGCGCGCGACCTCCGCCAGCAGGCCCGCGGGGTCCGGCACGTGCTCGAGCACATGCGAGAGGATCCCCAGATCGTGCATGCCATCGGGCATCGGCAGGCGCTCGCCGTTGTACAGCTCCACCGCGTCGATCTCGGGGCGTTGGCGTGCGATCTCCACGGGCGCACGCGCGATCTCCACGCCCATCAGGCGACCCCCGAAGCCACGGCGGTGAAGCTCGCACAGCAGGGCCCCATCGCCGCAGCCGACCTCCAGGGTGCTTCTGACCTGGAGCCCTGCCCCGCTGCAGAGGGCGATCGTGTGCTCGGCCTTGCCCCTCGCGCTCAACGCGCGCCAGCGCGAGTACAGCGACGCTTCACGCGGATCGCTCGTGTAGCCGTCGTCGTAGAAGCGTGCCAGCTGTGCGTGCTCGGAGGTGAGCTGCTGCTGAGTCGTGCTCGGGGTGGGCTGCACGGGGTCGGCCACGCCGATGATTATCGTGCTCGTCCATGACGAGGCTGCGCCAGGCCCCCGCCACGGCTCCGGGGCTGGTCGTCGCGCTGGCGCTGTTCGTGGTGTGGGCCACCGACCAGGCGGGCTACCCGCTCACGCACTGGGCGCCCGGAGGACTGGTAGTCATGGCGCTGCTCTGCATCGCTCTGGCCTGCGTGCCGCTGCGCCTGCGCGAGATCCCGCTGTCGGTGCGCATCGCGGTGCTGTGTCTCGCCGGCTACACGGCACTCAGCTTCCTCTCGATCCTCTGGGCCGGAGTGCCTGGGGATGCCTGGGAAGGCGCCGATCGCACGCTGCTCTACCTGCTGGTCTTCATGCTCTTCGCCCTCTGGCCCCAACGGGGGGGGAGCGCATTGCTGCTGCTCGCCGGATGGACCTCGGCGATGATCGCGCTCGCCGCGTTTACCGCGCTGCACGTCGATCATGGCTCGCTCGCGCGGCTGCTGCCCGACGGGCGGCTGGTGTATCCCACGGGCTACCCCAACGCCAACGCCGCGCAATGGCTGATGGCCTTCTGGCCCGCCCTGCTGCTGGCCCGCAGCGAGCAGCTGTGGTGGTGGCTGCGCGGGCTGCTTGCCGGCGGCGCCGTGCTGCTTGCCGGAGTCGCGCTGCTCAGCCAGAGCCGTGGCTCGCTATTCGCCACACCGCTGGTATTGGTGCTGGTGTTCGCGCTGCTGCCCAGGCGCCTACGCACATTCGCAGTCCTCGTGCCAGTTGCCGCAGGCGTGGCCGCAATTGCACCGGAGCTGCTGCGCGTAGGCGACCGCCTGCACGACGGCCAAAGCCTCGACTCCACCCTGCACGACGCCACCCTGGAGATGTTCGTGGCCGCGCTTGCCGTGGCGGCGGTCGTCGCGGCATGGGCTCTCGTCGAGAACCGCCGCAGGCTTTCCGCCGCAGCCGCCGCGCGCGTGCGTCGGGGCCTGGCGGTGGTGGCGGTCGCCACGCTCGTGGCCGTCCTGGCGGTTGGCCTGGCGGTGGCGGGCAACCCCGTGACGCGCCTGGAATCCGGTTGGCACAGCTTCAAGGGCGGCTATGGCGCCAACAGCCAGAGCGGCAGCCGCCTGGTGAGCGGGTTGGGCAGCAACCGCTATGACTTCTACCGCGTCGCCCTGAACGAGTTCGCGGCACACCCGCTGCTGGGCATCGGCGCAGATAACTACGCGCAGCAGTACCTGCGTCACGGGCGCAGCCTTGAGACCCCCCACTACCCCCACAGCGTGGAGCTGCGCACGCTCGCGCAGACCGGGGTCGTGGGTGGCGTGCTGGCGCTGGTGGGTCTCGCGGCGGCGCTGCTTGCGGCGATGCGCGCGATCGGTATCTCCGCTCGCCCGCCCCCGGCCGATCCGCTCGGACGCTATGTGGCGGCGGCGGCGCTCGCGGGTTTCGCCTACTGGGCGGTGCACGGCTCGGTGGACTGGTTCTGGGAGTTCGCCGGCCTCGGCGCTCCGGCGTTCGCGATGCTCGGCCTGGCCTGCGCACTGGCGCCGCGCGGGGCGCCGCGCCGCTCGCTGGAGTCTCCTGGCGAACACTGCCCGAATCCGGGTGATGACCCGCGCGGGACGCCGGGCAATGGCACGCGCAGACATACCCGAGTCCTCGCCATCCTGGCCCTGTCGCCGGCGGCGGCGCTCGCTGCCCTGGCGCTCGCCGCGCCGTGGCTGAGCCAGCTTGAGGTGCAGAGCGCTGCGCGCGTGTGGCCTGCCGCGCCGGCGACGGCCTATGCGCGCCTGAAGGACGCCGCGCGGCTTGACCCCCTCAGCGACGAGCCCTACCTGGTTGCCGGCAGTATCGCGCTGCGCTTCGGCGAGCTGGAACGCGCCGACCACGAATTCGCGCTGGCTCTGGGCCGGGTGCCGGATGACGCCTACGCGACGCTCGAGCGCGGCGCGATCGCCTCCTCCAGGGGCCAGCGCCGCCAGGCACTCGCCCTGTTGCAGCGCGCCGCACAACTGAATCCGCGCGACCCGCTCACTCGCCAGGCGCTGCAGCTCGCGCGAGCTGGCCAGCGCGTCGATGTCACCGAACTCAACCTGGCGATCCTCCGCGAAGCTCAGCAACTCTCCTAAAGACTCTTCCGATCGCGCAACAAAAGCGATAGTTCGCGATTAAAGGCCTATGCAGCGGTGCCAACCTTCGCTAGCGTGTGCGAGGAAGCTGAATCGCTGGTCCCGCCCACCGAGGCCTCAGGGCCCCGAAATAGGACATGGCGGCGATGACTGGCAAAGGGCATGGAGAGTGGTCGGGTAGCGTCCGCTCAAGCCGATCGAAACCCAAGGTGGGGAAATGACACGCCATCGCACAACCTGCTTGCTTGTGACATTTTTTCTCTCCCTGACTGCGGCGACAGTGCCGAGCAGCGCGCTGGCGGGATCGCTGCTCAGCGGCTACGGCGCCCCCGGAAGCGGCGCCCAGGCGATCCTCGGCTCGGCGCTGCTGAACGGAGGAGGCGGGAGCAGCGGCGGCGGAGCTTCCACCGGCGGCGGCGCAGGAGGCTCCGCGAGCGGCGTCGGCGGCGGATCGGCAGCGACGGGGCAGGCCGGGGCGGCCGGGCAGGGCGCAGGCGCTGCCACCCGCTCTACAGGGGGCTCCGACGTTCACGACGGCCGTACACGCGCGAGCGGCGCCCCGCAGACATCTGCTGGGGGCTTCGGTGCGTACACATACAGCGGATCCCCGCACCCCGCGGCAGGGCTCCAGAACGCCGCGGACTCCGGCCCGCTGGGTTTGACCGGCACCGACCTGCTGTTGCTGGCGCTCGTGCTCGGCGTGCTGGCAGTCACCGCCGGCCTCACCAGGCGACTGGCAAGCATGCAGCACTATTGGAGACCCTGAAACGCGACGACAACAGGAACAACGATCGGGGCTGAGAACGCCCACTTCCCCACGATCGAGGGCAGGGATGCCCCCACCCCCACCTACAAACACCCCCATGCGCATCACCCAGCAGACCTCCACTCCCATCCCTATCAGCGGCACGCTCAACTCTGCGCGCGACGCTCCGCGCTACGAGCCGGCCGAGTGGGAGGCCTTTCACGGGCCGCTGCAGTGGCTGCTGGAGGGCGCCGGTTGGGACGTTCTGCGCCCTGCCGTGGACTTCGTGCTGCTGTGCCTGGCCGTGGCGATCTCGCTGGGCGGCGTGCAGGCCACTCTGCATGTCTCCGGCAATCAGGCTCCGCTGCTGGCCATGCCGCCGCTGGTGATGCTCCTGCTGTCGCTGCGCGGGCTCTATCGCACGCGCCTGCGCGCGCTCGTCCTCGACGGGGTGGTGCCCGTCATGGGTGCCGTGTCGGTGGCGGCAATGGGCGTGGCCATGATCGGCATCTTCCTCAACGGCGACGTCCCCAGCCAATCCGAGTGGGTGCGCTCGTGGGCCTTCGCGCTGGTCGCCGTCGGTCTCGGCCGCGTGACCCTCTCGGCCGCTCAGCGCTGGGCGCGCAGCAGCCGGCGGGTGGGCAAGCCGGTGCTGATCATGGGCGCCGGTCTCGTGGGGTCCCAGGTGGCGCGGCGGCTGGAGAGTCACCCCGAGTACGGGCTGCGCCCGGTGGGCTTCCTCGACGACGACCCCCGCTCGGTCGCCGAGGTGGGCGGGCGCGACGTGCCCGTGCTGGGCACCGTCGAGGACCTCGACGAAATCGTCTGGGGCACGGGCGTTGGCCACCTGATCGTGGCCTTCTCATCGGTCGCCGATGCGCGCGTCAGCCGCCTGATCCAGCGCTGCCAGGAGCTTGGCATCGAGGTCTCAGTGGTGCCGCGCATGTTCGACACGATCAACAACCGCGTCGGCTATGACACCGTCGGCGGCCTGCCGCTGATGTCCTTCTCCAGCGTGAACCCCAAGGGTCTGCAGTTCGCGCTCAAGCACGCCTTCGACCGCATCTTCGCAGTGGTGCTGCTCGTGGTGCTGGCGCCCGTGATCGCCTTCACGGCTCTGATTGTGCGCCTCAGCTCGCCCGGCCCGGTCATGTTCCGTCAGCGTCGCGTCGGCCGCGACGGCACCGTCTTCGACCTCTACAAGTTCCGTTCGATGCGGATCGAGCCCGCACCGGCAGCGCGGTCGGACTCCGCTGCAGCCCACAGCGGCGGCACCGCCGCGCGCGGATTCGTGCCGGGCGCCGACACGGCGCCGGGCGGTGTCGAGGGCCACGACCGCCGCACCCGCGTGGGGCGCTTCCTGCGGCGCACCTCGCTGGACGAGCTGCCGCAACTGTTCAACGTGCTGAGCGGCGAGATGAGCATCATCGGCCCGCGCCCCGAGCGCCCCGAGTTCGTGGAACTGTTCGGGCGCGACATCGCTCGCTACGGCGACCGCCACCGCGTCAAGTCGGGCATCACCGGCTGGGCGCAGGTGCACGGCCTGCGCGGCCAGACCTCTCTGGCCGAGCGCGTGGAGTGGGACAACTACTACATCGCCCACTGGTCCCTGGGCCTGGACACGAAGATCCTGGCCCTCACCTGCGTCGCCCTGTTCCGCAACGCTGAGTGATCTTGCGCGCAGCGCCGAGTGATTGTGTTTGCTGCGCGGAGATCCTGCTCCGCAACACGGGGGAGATCCTGCTCCGCAACACGGGGGAGATCCTGCTCTGCGACGCGGACCGATCAGATACTGGCCTGGGCTGCGCCGCCGAGGCCGGCCCAGTATTGGAAGACCCGCACGCTCAGTCCGTGCGTGCCGAGCACTCGCGGCAGCGCCAGTGCATAGCGGTTGAAGCGGTCGAGCGTGAACAGAGCCCTGTAGCGCAGCACGCTGCCCTGGAAGGCTTCCAGCGACATGTAGTCGCCGGCGGGCCCTCCGCCGCTCGCCACGACGTTGCCGCCGTGGCGGCGCAGACGCAGGCTGACGGGTGTCGGCCGGCCCGAGAGCGGCGCGGCCAACGCCCGCGCGAGCATCGCGAAGGCTGGCTTGCGCGCACCGGAGGCGCCCAGCACCCCAAAGTCTTCGCTTGTCGTGCTCTGCAGCTTGTAGACGACGTCGGCGGCGACGTACGGCGTGCGCGCGAGCGAACGGAAGATGTTGGCCAGATTGACGCCCTGCACCTGCGGGGTCACGCATCCCTGTTCCTGCTGCACGCGCTGACGCGGCCAGCAGCTGCTCCAGCCGAACTCGTCGAGCCACAGTGGCTTAGTGTCGCCGTTGGCCAGCTGCGTTTCGTGGATCGCCCGCAGCGCGCCGAGCGTGAGGGTGTAGAAGTGCACGGCCAGACCGTCGTAGTAGCCCTTGATCCCCGCTGCATACAGAGCGCGCAGAAAGACTCCGTTGGAGCCCACGATCGAGCCCGCCAGGACGGGTACGTTGGGGTTGACTTGTTTGATCGCCGGATAAGCGGCTCGCAGGATGGCCGCGTATTGCTGGGGCTTGTTCGGCCCGGCCAGATAGTCCTGATTGGCCTGGTCGGGCTCATTCCAGATTTCGATCGCCGCCAGCTGTGCGCCGTAGCGCTGCGCGAGGAAGGCCGTGAACGCTCCGTATGGCGCCGCGTCGCGCGGCGGCCAGGCGTTGGCCTGGGTCTGCCTACTCGGCGTGCAGGCGCGCAGCAGCGCCGCCGGGGCCGAGGAGTCCCAACAGGGGGTGCTTTCGACGGTCATGATCACCCGGATTCCAGCTGCCGTCGCGTCGCTCACGAGACGGTCGGCGAGCGCCAGCGCACGTGGGTCGATCGAGCCCTGTGCACGCGGTTCCAGCAACGACCACGGCACATCCGAGCGCACCACCTTCGCGTGCAGTTTCCGCGCCGCGGCCACCGCGCCGTCGATCTGCGCCGTCGAGGTGCGCGCGCCGAGGCTGACGATGTTGATGCCGCCCAGCGGTACGGCGGCGGCGCTGTGAGCGCTCGCCGGGGCGCTGGGGCGGGCTGCGGCGCCACTCGCCGTGGCCCCGTGGCGTGCTGTTGTCACGTGGCTCGCTGTGGCCGCGGGCCTCGCCGTGGCCTCACTCGCCCCCGTTGTGGCGCAAAGCCAAAGCAGGAGCACCAGCGAAGCGAGCGCGGTGGCGGTTGCGAGCGCGGTGGTAGGGCCAGCGGGGCGGCGGAGGTGTTGTCGCATGACCTACAGAGTAGGCTGTCGACAGGTCATGTCACCCACCTGGATCTGGATGCAGGCGGCGATTATCGTGTTCGTGCTCATCGGAATGATAATCGCCATCGTGAAGCTCGCTTGACCGGCAGGGCTATGCCCGGGCGCGGCGGGATCCTGCCGCCGTCGAGCACAGCACGGGGCACCTGACTGGTCAGCCAGTCCGCCAGCGGGCCCAGCCCGGCCTGTTCCAGCTCGTCGCGGATGCCCGGCGGGCGGCGCACCAGATCGTGCGTGTCCGAGGCGACGTTGTGGACCAGTTCGTCGCGCACGAGCTGTAGCGCAAAACGCTGCACCTGACCTCCGAAGCGTCCCACGAGCGAGCCCGCCGTGATCGACGCGAGCGCCCCTGCGCGCACCATCGTCTCGAGCGCGATGCGGTCGCGGTGGAAGGCCGGGCAACGCTCGGGGTGAGCGAGGACGACGCGATGGCCGCGATGCTGGAGGTCGAGCACCAGGGCGTCCATGCCGGTGGCCACTGGGGTGAAGGGGCACTCCACCAACAGCCACGGGCCTCCGCCGAGACTCAGGCGAGGCAGCTGCTCGGGGTCGATCTCGGCGGCGCGCGTCATCGCGATCTCCGCCCCCGGTCGGATCTCCAGCGGGATGCCCTCCGCCTGCACCTGTGCGTTCAGCTCTCCAGCCAAACGCACGATCGTGTCGGGGTCGTTGGGGTAGCTCCAGCTCACGTGGGGCGTGGCCACCAGCGTGGTGACTCCGCTCTGCGCCACAGCGCGCGCGAGCGCCAGCGAGCCCTCGATCGTGTCGGGGCCGTCGTCGATGCCGGGCAGCACATGGGAGTGCAGGTCGATCACGGTGCCCTGCACGTTAGGGCCTATAGGTCAGCCGGCGGCCCGTTCGGCCAGGCCGAGGGCGTATGCGGGCCACCACTGCCCCGCCGCGGGGCCGCCGTTGCAGGTGCCGTCGGAGGCACCCGGCTGCTTGACCCAGAGGTAGGCATCGACGAGGGAGTTGCCCGTAGCGCTGGTCGGGTTTGCGCCGAGCCCGCGGCCAGACGGGTTGCACCAGGCGTCTTCCGGCGCCAGGCCCTGGCCGTTGCGGCTGGTGTCGACGATGAAGTGTCCGCCGCTGCCGAGGTCGGCGGCGATGGCCTCGCCATAGCTGTCCTCAGACGCAGTCGTATCGAAGTTCGAGACGTTCAGCGAGAACCCCCGCGCCCCCGCGACGTCCGCCTTGCGCAGACGCGCCGCCATCGTTGCGGGCGACTGCCAGTGGGCATTGCCGGCGTCGAGATAGACCGACACCGACGAACTCTTGGCCAGATGAGCGACGGCGTAGCTCAGCAGCGTGTAGTAGCTCGACTGTTTTTCGGCCGACAGGCATTCCAGCTCTGGGAGAGCATCGGGCTCGAGGATCACCACGGCACGCCGTCCGCTGATGCCCTGGACCATCGCTTCGATGAACTGTTCGTATGCCTGGTTGCTCGGGGCTCCGCCTGAGGAGTATTGGCTGCAATCGCGCCAGGGGATGTTGTAGGCGACCAGGACCGGCAACGTTCTCGCCGTTGTCGCGGCGCTCACCCACCAGTTCACGTTGCCGGCCGTGCCGCCGTGACCGTAGGACCAGTTGCCGAACCACTTCGCCACCGGCTGAGAGGCGATCTTGCCCATCTGCGCCGCTTCGGCGGTCCGCCCAGCAGTGGCCCATTCGTGCTGCGTCTGAGCGGCGGGCGAGCCTGGTTCGACGTAGAGGCGTGCTCCGGCGAACGGGTTCTGGGTCTGGTTCGCCGGGGGTGCCGGCGTGCCGCCTCCCGACTGGCCGGAGGCCGGCGGTTCCCCGGGAGGGGCCGGCGGTTCGCTCGGCGACGCCGGTTCGGTAGGGGTGGGGGTGGTGCTCGGGGTTTCGGGAGGTTCCGTCGGCGACGCCGGTTCGGTCGAGGTCGGAGGAGGCGTCCCAGTCCCGGAGTCAGGGGGCGTCCCCGAGTCGGAGCTGTCCGGAGCTTCGCCTCGCGGCGTGTCAGCCGCAGGCGAGTCCGATGGATCGCCGAGCCGAACTGTCGCGAGTGGCCCACGCAGATCGACGGCGGGCGAGGGGTCGGGTGCCTTTGGGTTGGGCGCCTTTGGAGAGTGCGCGCGATGCGCGTGCACGTGAGCGTGCTGATGGCTGTGGTGGGCCGCCCTGTGGTGGGCCGCCCGCCTGTGCCGGCCAGCGGCATGGCTGCGGCCGGATCGTCCGTGGCGGAGTGTGTCGCCGCGGGCGGGCTGCAGGCCAAACGACGCCAGTGCGGCCAGCGCCAGCGCAAGCAGGCAGCACATCGCAAGCAGGCAAACCGTGGCGTGCGTTCGGCGGATGGGAAGTGCGCGCGTCACCAGCTGGTGGATCGACGTCCGCCGGCCCGTGCTTGAGTCTGCAACCGCCTCTGCGGACAGGCCGCTCAATATCGAGATAGGCCCCTATTGAGAGGTTTGAAATGCTCTGAGGCGAGTTGATCACGTATAGTTCGCTTTCGAGACGCACGGAAGAAGATCAATGAACAACACACGGATGTGGCTATGTCGGCGGATGCGCGACTAGACGGGCAGCCGCCCGATCGCTTGAAACACACGATGCTGGCCGGCGAGCTGACTGAGCCGCCAGCTCCAGGCAAGCCATACCAGGTCAGCTATCGCAGCTTGCTCGGGCTCGAGCGCAGGCATCCGCTGCGGACCTTCCTCATCACGGCGCTATGCCTGCTGGTCGAGATCGGCTTCGTCGTATGGCTACTGCAGCCAAGCCACTTTCCCAGTCTCGACGGGCAGCCGCTGCTGAACATCGCAAATGTCTTCGTGGTCGCCTCGATCGGCCTGATGGAGCTGCTGCGGATGGTCAACGTCATCTCCCTTGGACTGGCCTCACTGGCGGTGCGCAACCCCGTGCCGGTGCGTCCTCAGAGCGGTCTGCGGCTGGCGTTTGCCACGACGATCGTGCCCAGCAAGGAGCCCCTGCAGGTCGTCCGCCGCACGCTCGAAGCGGCCAAGGCCATGCGTTACGACGGTACGCTGCACGTGTGGCTGCTCGACGAGGGCGACGATCCTTCGGTCAAGCGCGTGTGCGCGGAGCTGGGGGTCAGGCACTTCACGCGCAAGGATGTGGGTGAATGGAATCGGCCCGCAGGACCGTATAAGGCCAAGTCCAAGCACGGCAATTACAACGCCTGGCTAGCTGCGCACGGAGGCGAGTACGACGTACTGGCCTGCGTCGATCCCGACCACGTGCCGATGCCGAACTTCGTCGAACGCATGCTCGGCTACTTCCGCGATCCCGACGTCGCCTACGTTGTTGCTCCGCAGAACTATGCCAACTGCGACAACTTCGTCACGATGGGCGCCGAGTCGCAGCAGTTCCCCTTTCACAGCGTCATCCAGCGCGCCGCCAACCTCTATGACTGCGCGATGCTCGTCGGCACCAACAACGCCCTGCGCATCTCGGCGCTGCAGGCCATCGGCGGGCTGCGGGACTCGGTCACCGAGGACATGGCGACGGGCCTACGCTTTCACACCCGGCGCAACCCGCAGAGCGGGCAGCGCTGGAAGTCGGTCTACACGCCCGACGTCCTCGCCCACGGCGAGGGGCCCAACACGTGGACCGACTACTTCAGCCAGCAGATGCGCTGGTCGCGCGGGACCTTCGAGGTCCTGCGCCACGACTTCTGGCGCTGCTTCTGGCGTCTGCGCCCGCGCCAGCTCATGCACTACGGACTGATCATGACCTTCTATCCCTCGATGGCGATGGCGTGGATCCTCGGGGCCGTCAACGCCGTGCTGTATCTTGGCGTGGGCGCCAGCGGCATCCACGTGCCGATCAACATGTGGCTGGCGCTGTACGTCGACACCGTTGCGCTGCAGTTCGGGCTGTACGTATGGAATCGCCGCTACAACGTCAGTCCCTACGAGGTCGAGGGCTCCTTCGGGGTCGTCGGCATGCTGATGTCGGTCCTGGCCTCGCCGCTGTATGCCTCCTCGCTGATCAGCACCGTCCTGCACCGGCCGGCGCGCTTTGTGATCACGCCCAAGGGCACAGCCGCAAACGTCGATCGGCTGGCCACCTTTCGGCGCCATCTGCAGTGGGGCGGCTTGCTCGGCGCGGCTCTGGTCGCGGCGCTGATCCTCCATCACGCCAGCCTGGCGGCCTGCTTCTGGCCCCTGCTGGCGTTCTCGGTGTGCCTCACCCCGATCGTGCTCTGGCGAGCCGGTCTGCGCCGCGCTGCACGGGCCTCGCGCGAGGTGCCCGCCAAGCCTGCCATGGCGCCTGGCGCCGCCGCGGCTGCCGGGGCGGGTCTGTCGCCGGCGCAGGCCGCGCTCACGGCGAACCTCATGGCGCTGGCGGCCGATGCCAAGGGGCGCCAGGGCGAGGGCCATGCCAGCCTTGATCTGAGGCGCTCGGCATGAGGCGCCTGCACAGACCGCGCCTGCCCGTCATGGCCTTCGTGCTCGTGGCCGTGATCGCCGGCAATGGCCCGATCGTCTCGCAGTTCGTCTCCGAACAGGTCCACCGATACGAAATCAACCGACCCTCCTACAAGGCCAAGTACGGTTCGTGGCAGACGGTCACGCTACCCCCGAGCCTCCGCGTGGACGCCGTTCACACCGCGCTCCTGCAAACCGGCAAGCTGCTGATCATCGCCGGCAGCGGCAACAACCAGCAGTTCTTCGCAGCCGGCACCTTCAAGACGCTTGTGTGGGATCCGACGACCGGCAAGGCCAAACTGATCCCCACCCCGTCCGACATGTTCTGCGGCGGCCATGCCTTCTTACCCGATGGCCGCCTGTTGGTTGCCGGCGGGACGGCGCGCTACGAGAAGCTTGCCGGCACCGTCAAGAACGCCGGCGGGATCATGCAGATCGAAAACGATTCGCCGAGCAACGCCCACACATTCGCCAAGGGCTCGGTCTTCGTAGGGAAGAACGGGCAGTTCTACGAAAGCGACATTGCCATCACGGCACCCCCGGCGCATAGGGCACGCGGCGTGCGCGGGCGGCTCACCATGGTCCCCAGCCGCACCGAAGTGTGGGTCAACGCCGTCAACAGCGGGCGCGCGGGCTTGACCTACGGGCTCGCTCCCTTCCACATCGCCGGCCTGCAGGGCCGTGAGACCCAGACTCTGCACGCAGTGGGGCGGGCGATGTCGCTCGCTAAGGAGGATTTCCAGGGGATCAACGCCGCATACCTGTTCAACCCCTACAAGGAACGCTACGAATTCGTGCCGCCGATGCCGCACAAGCGCTGGTATCCCACGCTGACGACACTCAAGAACGGCAACCTACTGGCGGTCTCTGGTCTGAATGGCGTCGGGCAGATCATCCCGGGTGAAACCGACCTGTTCAACGTCAAGACGCTGACCTGGAGTGGTGGCCCCTTCCGCTACTTCCCTACCTATCCGGCGCTCTTTCTGACGACGAGCGGCAAGCTGTTCTACTCTGGCTCGACCGTCGGCTATGGGCCCGCCACCGAGGGCCGCACACCGGGGCTGTGGGACACGGAAACCAACACCTTCCAACTGGTCTCCGGCCTGCCAGACCCGACCGATACCGAGACCAGCGGCTCGGTCCTGCTGCCGCCTGCGCAGTCGCAGAAGGTGATGATCCTCGGAGGCGGCGGGGTCGGCGAATCGCGCAACGCGACCGCCCGCACGGCGATCGTCAACCTGAAGTCCCCCAAGCCGACCTACGTCCCCGGACCGAACCTGGCGCGCGCCACGCGCTATCCGCTGTCGGTGATCCTGCCCGACGACACCGTGCTGGTCACCGGCGGCTCCCGCTATTACCGTGGCGAGCACCAGAGCAACAACCACGACGCGCGCATCTACCACCCGGCGAGCAATAGCTTCACCGTCGCCGCGGCGCCGTCGATTGGGCGCGACTACCACTCCGAGGCCGTGCTGCTGCCCGACGGGCGCGTGGCGACGCTGGGCTCCAACCCGCTTTTCTCCGACAAGGAAGACAGCGTTGCGGCGTCGTTCGAGCAGCGCATCGAGATCTACTCGCCGCCCTATCTCTTCCGCGGTCCGCGACCGCGAATCACCGGTGGACCCCAGGCGGTGGCGCTGGGTGCCTCGGCCGTCTTCGCGACGTCCAATCCGAGCGACATCGAGAAGGTCCGCCTGATCCACCCGAGCGCAGCCACACACGACACCGACGTCGAGCAGCGCTCGATTGCGCTGAGCTTCAAGCGGACGGCAGACGGTGTACAGGTGACGATTCCGCCGCAGCAGGCGCTGGTGCCGTTGGGGTGGTACATGCTGTTTGTTGATAACTCCAAGGGGGTCCCGTCGGTGGCGCGTTGGGTGCAGGTCACCTAGAGTCGGTCCGAGCATGAGCTGCCATCTGCGCCGGTCGCCCGCAGGTCTCGCTGCGATCCTTGCGGTGCCGATCCTCGCCATCTCACTGAGCGCCTGCGGCGCGGGCTCCTTCCAGAGCGCCGCGGCGCCTGCACAGAGGGCCTTTGCGCCGACCCGAGCCGAACTCCCGCGTGGGGCAGACCCGTTGGCCGGCCAAACGCTCTACGTGGACCCCTCCGGCCCGGCTGCCGTCGAAGCTCGTCGGCTTCAGGCCCAGGGCGAAAACAGCGATGCGCGGCTGCTGCTGCGCATCGCCAGTCAGCCGACGGCCACCTGGTTTGCGAACAGCTCCCCGCAGGTGCAGGCGCAGGTGAGCGCCCTCACCACGGCTGCCGCGAAAGCCGGACAGACCCCCGTGATCGTGGCCTACGACATCCCCGCGCGCGACTGCGGCGGGGGCTACTCGGCGGGTGGCGCCTCAAGCCCGGCTGCCTATCTCGAATGGGTCGCACGGTTTGCCGCCGGCATCGGCGCGCGGCCGGCGGTCGTGATCCTCGAGCCCGACGCCGTGCCCGACGCGCTGATCGGCTGCCTGAGTTCGGGCGCCGTGCAGACGCGGCTTGCGCTCCTGAGCCAGGCCGTCACGATCCTGGAGCGCGACCCCCGCGCCACCGTCTACATAGATGCCGGCAACGCCGCCTGGATCCAGCAGCGCCAGCGCCTCGCCTCGGCGCTGCGCCGCGCCGGCATCGCGCAGGCGCAGGGCTTTGCGCTGAATGTGGCCAACTTCCAATCCACGGCTGCCAGCATCGCCTACGGCGATGAGCTCTCGCGCCTGCTGCACGGCGCGCACTTCGTGATCGACACCGGCCGCAACGGCAAGGGCCCCGACACCGATCCGGCCGACGCGCCGGACTGGTGCAATCCGCCTGGCCGCGCGCTGGGTCGGGCGCCTTCCACTAGCACCGGCCATCGACGCGTCGACGCTTATCTCTGGGTGAAGACCCCCGGTGAGTCCGACGGGAGTTGCCGCCCCGGCGCCCCGGCGGCCGGAACGTGGTGGCCGCAGTATGCGCTGGGACTCGCCTCCGCGACGCCCTGAGCGCGGTCCGTCACGCCCGGGCACGGATATGATCGAGGGCGCGCTGGCCGACCCGCGGCCGGCCTGGACCACGTCCGCTAGGGAGGGAGAAGTATGTTCAGATCAATCGTTGTGGGGACAGATGGCTCGGACACGGCCACGCAGGCCGTACGCCAGGCGGCCGACCTGGCGGGCGCCGTAGGGGCGGCGCTTGAGATCGTCAGCGCCTACGAGCCGGTGCCCGCGCAGCGCCTGCGTGAAGAGCGCCGCGATGCCCCCGGGGAACTGGAATGGGCGATCAACCCCCGTGAGGATGTCGACGCCACGCTGGAAGTCGCCGCGGAGATGGCGCGTGCGGCGGGCGTCACCGTCAACATCTACCCGCGCCAGGGCGATCCGGCCGACGCGATCCTCGATGTGGCCGAGGAGCGGGAGGCCGATCTGATCGTGGTCGGCAACAAGGGCATGACCGGCGCCAAGCGCTTTCTGCTGGGGTCGGTACCGAACAAGGTGTCCCACCACGCGCCCTGCTCGGTGCTGATCATCCGGACGACCTGACCCGCGACTCAGGTCGTCATCCACCACTGACCGTCGAGTTGCGTCAGCAGCGAGTGCCCAGACGTGATCGCTCCGAGCAGATCGCTATTAGTGCTGTGTACAAGCGAGCGCGGGCTGAAGCGGAACACGGCTTTGCGCTGGGCCAGTGCCGCCAGGAGATGTGCTTCGACTCGTCCCTGCACCGCGCCGCCGCCGTGCCGCGTGGCATGGGCGAACAGGCTGTCAAGGACCGTGCCGGCTTGGCGGTCGCGCGCGGCGAGCTGCATCACCTGGCAGCCCTCTCCCGGCAGCAGGTAGTACACGTACCAGCCGAGCACGCGACCGCTATCGTCGCGCACAAGCCTGCCCTGTGGCGTTCCCCAGGTGCGACTCTGGGGCAGTTCGGCGAACAGCCAACGCAGGAACGGAAGGTCGTAATCCGGGGTCAGCCGCAACGAGCGTGTGACGAGCGGCAGGTTCTCCAGCATCAGCTCCGGCGTCAGCGGCTCGTCGCTGACGCCCACAGGCTCCGGTAGGCGGAAGTAGCGGATCGCCCTTGCGGTGGGAGTGTCCAGCAGCGGCAACGGCTTGCGTGCCCAGGGTTTGACCCGGTGGCGCACGTGGGCATTGGCGTGCAGGACGCGGTTGCCCATGTAGCTCCAGGGACGAAAGACGCGCGCCCAGACGATGCTGCTCGGATGCATCATCTGCCCGCCGATCAGCTCGTATATCTGGCGCATCTCTTCCGAGGCGCTGTCGGTGAACGTCAACTCCTGTGGTCCCGCGAGGTGGCGCCGGCACAGCATCGCCCCGACGCCGCGATTGCGCACCTTGGGATGAGCGACGAGCGGTCCGGTGACGGCGATGCGCACGGGCTGGCCGTCGAAGCGCATACGCCGCACGTGCGAGCCGATCAGGCCCATGATCTCGCCGGAGTCCTCGACGTAGACGAGGCTTGGGATCTCAGCGTCAAACCAGGGGTGGTCGAACAGCGTGCGTTCCAGCCACGCCGGCACCTCAGCGGGCGGAATGCGCCAATCGGTGTTGTCGACCAGGCGATACAGCTCGGCGACCTCCGGGATCTCCTCCCGACGCATGGGCCGGATCTCGCTCACGGTGCGGACGCCGCCTTGCTCAGCAGCTGCGCGATGCCGGCAATGCTGCGGAAGTCGTCGATCTCAAGCGACTCGAGCGGTATCTCCAGGCCAAACTCGCGCTCGATCTCGAACAGCAGCGTGACGAGCGCCAGCGAGTCCAGCAGTCCCGCCTCGATGATGTCCACGTCTGGCGCCGGCGCCGACATGCTGAGCGATTCCTCGAAGATGCGTCCGAGACGCCCAACGATGTTCTCCTCGGAATGGTCCGCGTTCGTCGTGTCGGCGTCCGTCGAGTTAGCCACGGTCTGCTCCCGCAAATCTCGGGTTAGACACGGTCGGCTCCCGCGAATCTCGTCGTGTCAGACACGGTCTGCGCCCTCCGCGAAGCTCTCCTTGAGCAGACGGCGGTCGATCTTGCCGCTCACGTTCTTGGGAAGCTGCTCGAAGCGCAGCCAGCGCGACGGAAGCATGTAGGACGGCAGCATGCCAGTGAGTGCGCGACGAAGCTTCGCGGGATCGAGATCGTCTGCGTCCAGTTTCGGACTCCACGCGCAGCAGATCGCGGTGCCCTCGAAGCCATCGCTTGGAATGGCCACGACGGCGCATTCGGCGATGCCCGCGACGGTGCTCAGCGCAGTCTCGATCTCGCCCAGCTCGATGCGGTAGCCGCGGCTCTTGATCTGGGAGTCAACGCGCCCGACGTAGTGCAGCACCCCCTCCTCGTCGCGGCGTCCCAGGTCGCCCGTGCGGTACAGACGCCGACCGCTGTGAGGATCGACGATGAAGGCCGCCTGCGTCTTCTGCTCGTCGCGCCAGTAGCCCGGGCTCAGCCCGGCGCCGGCGATGAACAGCTCACCGATCTCACCGGCGGCGACGGCCTGCAGCTGCTCGTCGAGTACCAGGATCTCCTCGCCGCCGCAGGGCGTGCCGATCGGGATCGGAGCGCTCGTGTCGCGTGGAGCTTCGCCGACGGTGTGGAAGCTCGAGGCGATCGTCGCCTCGGTGGGGCCGTAGAGGTTCGTGTAGCTGGGTTGTCGCACGCGCTCCATCCAGTGCAGCAGCACAGCGGGAGGAAGCACCTCCCCGCACCAGACGATGCGCTCAAGCGACGCGAAGTCGTCGTGCTCGATCGCGTTTCCGCGCACCATGTAGGCGAACGTGGAGGGCACCGAAAACCATTGCGTCAGCTCGGCCTCGCGGATGAAGCGCGCGAGGTGGGCCGGCAGCAGCACGTCAGGCCCCACGAGGTGCAGCTCACCACCGCTGGAGAGCGTGCCGTAGATGTCGAACGTCGAGAGGTCGAAGTGCAGCGGCGGATGCCCCGAGATGCGATCTCCCGGGCGATGGCCGAAGTAGGGTAGTGCCCAGTCCAGGTAGGCGGCGACCATCGCGTGCGTGATCACGACGCCCTTGGGGGTACCGGTCGAGCCGGAGGTGAAGAGGATGTGCGCAGGGTCTTCTGGCCCGCCGGTCCGTCGGAGCGGGCTGTCATCGAACGCCTCGATCTCGCTCGGGCCGAAGGCCGCGCCCTCCACGCTCCCTTCGACCGAGCCCAGCTCGGCGCTGCACTGGAGCTTCTGCGCAAGCGCTGCGCCGGCCTCGCTCGCCAACACCACGCGCGGCTGCGCGGAGTCGAGGATCATCTGCACGCGTACCGGCGGACTTGAGATGTCGAGCGGCACATAGACCGCCCCGGCCTTCAGGGTTGCCAACATGCTCACGATCGCCACCGGCGCCTTGGGCTGGAGCAGGCAGATGCGCTCGCCCGGCTTCACCCCCCGCGCAACCAGCAGATTGGCAAGGCGATCGCTTGCCTGTTCAAGCTCTTCGTAGGTGAGTCGTTGCGATCCCATCACCACGGCCGTCTCCCCGGCCCTCGACTCGCTTGTGTGGGATACCCGCTCGTGCAGCAGCGCCGTTGCAGCCGCGCGCGTTCCCTGATTCACAGAGCGGCTCACGAGACGGCGGCGCGGGTCCGGTCGAAGACGACGCGGATGTGCTGCAACTCCTCCTCCGATGGTGGGATGTCGAGGATGAAGCAGCGGAAGCCGAGATCGACGTAGCGCTTGATCTCATCGGCGACACGCTCATAGCTGCCAACGAGATACGGGCAGAAGGTCGCGTAGTTCTCAAATGGCCACAGCCAGTAAGGATCGGCATCCTGATCCTGCGCGCCGTCCTGCTTGGCCATATCCGCGAGCTGGCGGTGCCAGTGCGAGTCCGAGACCTTCATCGCGAGCTTCTGCGTGAGTTGACCCTTGCGGTCCTCGGGGAAGCGCTCGCGCGCCACCGCCCAGGCTTCCTCGTTGCTCTCGCGCGCGACGATCCCGACACGGATGCCCGAGCCCTCCTCGGCCTGGTCGATCTCTTCGGAGGTGCGCTTGGGGTACTTCACAGCCACGGCGCCGGTTCGCTGTGCGGCATCCAGTCCCGCGGGCGAGGAGCCCGATATCAGGAACCCGGGGCGCAGCTCCTCCGGCAGCTTCGGGGCGAGGCTGAGGTTGGAGACCGAGTAGTAGCGCCCCTTGACGGTCACCGTCTCTCCGGCAACGAGTGCCGAGATGATCTGCGTGTACTCGATCGTGCGCTCGTAGCGCTCGTCGTGGGGGGTGGGGTCGTCGAGCGCGAGCAGGTCGGTGCGGAAGCCGCCGGCGAGCATGTTCAGGTACAGCCGCCGTCCGTGCACGTAGGCGAGCGTGGCCACCATCTTGGCCGCCGCGTAGGGATGCATGTATGCAGGTTGAATCGCCACCAGCGGCGCCAGCCGCTCGGTGCTCTGCAGGATCAACTGCGAAACCAGCCACGGATCGACGATCCCGTTGTCGGTGTAGACGAGGATTCCCTCGCACCCGGCGGCCTCGCTCCAGCGCGCCACATCGGCGACCTGGGCGGGATACTCGTGGCTCGACATATTCCGCGATTGCGGACATGTCGAGAAAACGGTGAACTGGTCCTTTGACATCACCTATCCCATCCGTGGGCCCGATCTGATTTGGTGATTCTACTCTTGTTCATAGCTTGCGCACAAGGGTATTCTCAAGAAATAATCCCTCGATGCCCGTCGTGAGAAAGGTGTCGATTGCCTCTCCCGGCGTGTTGACGATTGCCTGACCCTTTACGTTGAAGCTAGTGTTTAGCACCATCTCTCTGCCTGTGTATCGTCCCACGGCTCTCAGCAGCTCGTGGAACTCGCCGTTGTCCTGACTGGAGACGGTCTGCACGCGTGCCGAGCCGTCTACGTGTGTGATTGCCGGCAGCCCCGCGCGGTGCTCGGGGCGCACGTCGAGGTTGACGGTCATATACGGCAGCTCGGTCCCCGCGGGCGCCTGAAACCATTTGTCCACCTGCTCCAACGATACGGCTGGTGCAAACGGACGGAACGCCTCGCGCATCTTGACCAGCGCGTTGACCCGGTCGCGCATCTCGGGCCTACCTGGATCGGCCAGGATGCTGCGGTGCCCTAGCGCACGCGGGCCGAACTCCATGCGTCCGCGGTACCACGCGATCACCTCACCCGCGGCGATCAGCTGTGCCGCGGCCTCGCAGGCGTCTGCCAGCGAGGGCAGGCGTGTCACCTGCAATTGTCCCTCGTATTCGCTCAGCGCCAGCTCGATCCGCTCGGGTGTCTGCGCGGGGCCGTAGAACGGCGTGGGCGAGCGGCGGTTTGCCACCTTCCCGACCAGCGACGCGCGGTACAGCGCCGCGCCAAGCGCCGACCCGTCGTCGGCTGCCGCCGGCTGCACGTAGATCTCGTCGAAGGCGCCGCTGGCCAGCAGTCTGCCGTTGGCGGTCGTATTGAGCGCAACACCGCCCGCCAGCGCCAGCCGGCGCATTCCCAGCTGCTCGCCGAAGTGGCCGCACAGATGCAGGATCGCGCGATCGAGGCAGGCCTGCAGACCGGCCGCAACGTCCTGGTGTTCCGCGGTGATCTCGCTGTCCGGCTCCCGTGGCGCGATCAGCTGCTTGCTCAGATGATCGCGTGTCGCGACGTGGTTCTCGCGCTCCTCGCGCGTGCCGCCCAGCCGCAACGGTGGGATCTCCCAGCCGCCGTCGGGCTGCGGTCTCACGGCCTCTTCGAAGAACGCGCGGAAGCGCTCCGGATCGCCGTACGGCGCGAGGCCCATGATCTTGTACTCGTCGGAGTTGAAGTCGAAACCCAGGTGCAACGTGACGACCGAATAGAAGATCCCAATCGAGTCGGCCGCGGAGATGCGGTGAACGGGTTCCAGGCGCCCGTCGCCGGCACGATAGATGCTCGCGCCATGCGCCTCGCCCATCCCGTCGATGACCGCCACCAGACACTCCTCCCAGCCTGAGGTGAAGTACGCGGAGGCGGCATGAGCGAGGTGATGATCGACGTGCCCGACGCCCGTGCTCGGGAACTCCGGAAGCGCCTGCCGCACACGCGAGACGAACGCCTCGCGTGAGAGCACGTCGCGGTAGAGCCTGCTGGAGATCGGCTCCAGCGCGTAGAGGGCCTTGTATGGCGTGTAGTCGAAGGAGTGGACGATCTCGTCGATGTCGCCCAGCTTCAGGTCGGCCTCCGCCAGGCAGGCCTCGATCGCGCCGATCGGGAAGTCGCCCGTGTGCTTGCGCCGAGCGATCCGCTCCTCCGCGACGCCCGCCACGAACTCGCCGTCGACGACGAGCGCGGCGGCGGAGTCGTGGCCCTGGGAGATGCGGTACTCCCGCTCGTCCAAGGTCGGCCACTGCCGGCGCTTGAACGCCATGGTTCCCTCGATGCCGCTGACTCCGATGACCTTCATTGCGCAGGGCTCATCGCGGTCGGGCTCATCGCACGTCGGGGTTCAGCAGGCATTGGGGTCGTTGCGCGTCGGCTCATTTCGCGTCGGGCCTCATCTTTTTTGGCCAATGCGTTCGCGCGCCGAGCGAATGGCATCGCGCAGCTTCTGCACGGCGATCCAACCATCGTCCTGGAGCCGTCGCATGAGCCCGGTCTCGGCGACGTTAAAGCGCCGCGCCAGCCGCGCCGGGTCGGCGAGATCCCTGCGCAGGCGCCCTACTCGACCGCGGCGAACCTCGCGCGCCGTGCGGCGCAGGCTCAGACCCTTCTCGGACGGCAGGTGCCACAGCCCGAGGGCAAGTGGGTCCTCGACCTTGGCGGCGCGGTCGCGAGCACCGGTCCCCACCCTCCTCGCCACGTCGGACAGCTCGCGGAAGTTGGCTCGCCGAGTCGCTCCGACGAGCGTCAGGATCTGCTCCTCGGTCGGCAGCATCTTGCCTTCTGCCGCCAGCGCCCTATCAAGCTCCTCGCAAGCGCTCACCAGTTCCTGCAGGACGCTTGCGGTGCCGCACAGCAGCTCTCCGCCCACCCAGGGAGGCGTCTGCTCGGACCCGCCCATGCCCGCCGCGATCTCGCCGATCGCCCTGCGCGTGAGGCCATCCGCGCCGAAGCCGACCGTATCCCAGTCCGGCCCGTAGCCGATGTGGATGCAGCCGACCTCAGAAGGAGCGGGGGCGTTTGCGAACGCCAGCCCCGGATCGACCCACACGCAGTCGAGGTCCGTCAGCCACAGCTGCCGCTCGGGCGGCTGGCCCGCGGCGGCTGAGAGGATCGCGTCGAGCACATAGCGCGAGGACACGTAGTTCTTGGTGTCCTCGCTGGGGCGGTGGCCGTATTCGGTCGGGAGGATCTGCACGCCAAGCGCCTCCAGCCTGTCCATCAGCTCGGCTCCTCTGCGTCCGAGGGCGGCGCGGTCACGGATGTTCGTCGCGAACGACAGCTCGCAGTGGGCCTCCCTGAGTTGCAGCGATGCGGCTTGCGTAAGGGCACACTCCAGGTAGCGCACGGCGACCCCCTCGACGGACGACTCGGCACGGACCTGGGGGTAGTAGAAAGCCTCGCCCTGCTCGTGCACGTACAGATACTGGACGACCATGGGCACTGGAGCGCTGTCCACGGCGAGACATTCTGTCATGCGGACGCGCTGCTAACTTGCTTCATCCTCATGCCGACCTCTGCGGATCTCTCGCGCAACATGAGGCTGCACCTTGGCGAGTCGGCTGCGCTGGGCTCCGCCAGAGTCAGCGTCGATGCGTCGCCGGTGCTTGCTCCCTCGCGTGTGCCATCCCTCGCGACGCGCTCCGCACAGCGGCTGGCGATGAAGCTGGGGCGGCTCGACTGGGAGCGCGCGTGGCTGGACCCGTTGATCACCGCCAGAGGCAAGGTCCTGGGCGAGGGTGCGTCCGGCCCGCCGAGATTCCTCGTGCGGGTGGACGAGTTCCCCTACTACTCGGCCTTCGACCAGCCCGACCAGCGGGATATCGAGATGTCGCGGAGCTTTCATCAGGTCATGGCGAGCAACGGCGTGCCCCATCTCATGTCGATCGTTCCGCAGCTCACGCATATGCCTTTGGTGGCTGGCTCGAGCGGGGGACGGCCGCTGGGCGATGTCGAGATCGAGCTGATCGACCAGATGCGCCGCGATCACGTCACGTTCGCTCAACACGGAACCACCCACCGGACGCGCTTTGAGAGCCCGCGCAGGCGCTCGGAGTTCTGTGGTCTTGCGCCCGGGCAAGTCGGACAGATCCTTGAGGATGGACGCCGTCGTCTGGCCGAGGTCGGCGTCCACACGCGGGTCTTCGTACCGCCCTTCAACCGCTTCGACGCCAAGCACTACGCTGTGCTCGCCGATCGCTTCGAGGTCGTCTGCGGTGGGCCGGAGAGCGTGCCGCTGATGGGCTTTCACGGAGGGCCACTATGGCGTGACGGCGCCGTCTATCTCCCGTGCTATGCGCCGCTCTACGCGAATGCGCAGACGATCCTGCCGATGGTCGAGCGGCTGATTGATCTCGCGCCAGGAACCTGGATTCCGATCGTGCTGCACACCTCGTGGGAGCAGGAGGACGAGTTTCGCTCGCTGGAGCGCCTGGCGCGGAGAATCGCTCCGTTCGCCGAGAATTGGGATGACTTTCTCTCGGCGGTCAGCGCTAGCGCCGGGGCGGCGGCCGCGCCGGCGCGCGAGTCCTGAGATCAGTCCGTCTGCGAGTCCGCCAAGCGCGCTCGCAAGCGCCGCAGCCCCTCAGGCAGCAGGTAGCGAACGGACGGACCCGGATCGCGCGGGTTCCACATCGAGTGGGAGGCGAACGGAGCGCTTGCCAGTGCTCCGGCAAGTGCGCGCGGCCCTTCCGCGTGAGCGGCGGCGAGATCGCGGTTGAGCCATTGAAAGCCCATGCTCTGCCGCGGAGGCCGAGTCAGCGCGCCGCCGCGTCCCAGTGCCTGGTTGGCCCACAGGGCAGGCAGGTTGGCGCCGGCTCCCGTGGCGAGTGCCAGCGAGCCGTAGAACCGGCCGTTGAAGTCGGTCACGTGCGGTGTGCCGCCGGCGTCTCGGATGAACTCGACCTGCGCGAGGCCGAACCAGCCGAGATCCCGCACCAGCGCCCGCACCCCGCGCGAGAGTTCCGGGTCGGGCGCCACGATGCGCCCGCGCACAGTGTCCCCGGCGTCCGACGGCCAGGTGCGCTGTGCCTCCTGGTGGATCTCCGCGACCACCTCTCCGCCGCGGTCGGCCACGACGACAACGGCGCCCATGTCGCCGTTCAGCTGCTCCTGGAGCAGTGGCTCGCCGCCCCCCGCGCGGATCTCCTCAACCAGCTCGCGCGCCTGCGCGGCGGATGCGAACAGCCCGGTGTCAAAGCGCATGGGCACGTGGCTGCGGGCCTTGACCACGACCGGACCCGGCCATGCCTGGAGCGCATCCGCCGTGGCCGGTTCGGTGCGCGGCGCGGCCAGGCCCGCGGATTGGGCGGCGCGGGCCATCTCCAGCTTGTCGAAGGCGCGCTGCACCACCGCATAGGGGGCATACGGCCAGATGGCGGGCTCGATCTCCGCCCGCCGGCGCGACAGCGTCAGCAGGCCGACGTCGTAGCTGCAGAAGACCACGTCATAGCCGCCTTCGGCCACTGCCGTCGCGATGTCGGCGGCGAAGCGATCCTCGTTCTCCTCGCACTCGTGCACCAGGTGGTGGCGCTGAGCATGGCGCGAGGTGCTGGCGAAGCTCGGCTTATAAGCGCCGGTGCCGACCGTGAACCCAGCTGCGGCGAGGCTGCGCACCGCCACCAGCGTCGCCCGGTCTCGGGACTGGTCGACCAGTAGCGCACGCACTTCCGCCAGCTTATTGGATCAGGCCGGTGTCACAGCACATCGCGGTGGATGAAAGTGAGCCTTACGGGCGGCAGCATCGCCACCAGCTCATAGCCGCTTGAATTCAGATCTGCGATCAGCCCTCGCGCCGAAGCGACGCTGCGGTTGTGATGCAACTGGACCGGGACCACCTTCACGCCGAGCGCCGGCAGATCGACCGTCGGCAAGACCTCGTACTCGCCACCCTCGATGTCGAGCTTGAGTAGGTCGATCTTCTCGTCGCCCAGCTCGCTGGTCAGGGACTGGAGCGTGCGCCCCGGGATCTCGACGAAGTCGCGCGTGTCATACAGTTCCGCCGAGGAGAGCGAGCGGCTGCCGGGATGGTGAGTGTGCTGCATACGCAGCGGCCCGTCATGCGTGGCGATGGCTGCGCGGTAAGCCGAGAAGCGAGACTCGCCCGCCGCCGTCTCGGCCGCGGCGGCCACGTACTCCTCGACGGGCTCGATGCACCGCACACGCGTATCGAAGCGCCGTATCAGTTCGAGATCGAATGAGATGTCGGCGCCCGCGCCCACGCAGTAGCACGTCCAGCCCGGCTTGATCGCCGTGCTGGGGACCATCCATGCGCCGTAGGTGGTCCCGAGTGCGACCGGATGGCCGCGTCCACTGACCGGGGTGCGCCCGAGCTGCCACTCGAACCAGCGCCGGCGCAGCGCAGAGTTCAGCTTGGCTGGGCGAAGCTTGGATCGGAGGCGTGTCATCTCGCTCGTACGGTCCACTTCCTGCTTTGCAGTGTTCCCGCACGGAGCGAAGAAAATGCGTCGGGTCTGCCCGACGTCCTCGACGGTGGCGATAATACGACTGATGAGGATCGTGAGCGTGATGACGACCGACTCCAGCGGGGGCGCCGAGTTCGCGGCTGTGGAGATGCTCGAGGCCCTGCGCCAGCGTGGTCACGAGACGGTGATGCTCACCGATATGCCCCAGATCGGCAGAGACACTCAGGTTGAGGTCCGTCCGATCGCCATCGGCCCGAAGCTGTCCACAGGGAGCTGGGTCGGTTTGGCGCTGCGCTGGCCGCTGCTGTTGAGGCGGTTGCGGCATGCGCTGCAGGCGCAGGCCCCCTACGACGTGCTGATGGTGCACTACAAAAAGGAGCAGCTGCTGGCCTGGATGCTCCCCGACGAGTTGCGTAGGACAGTGGTGTGGGCCGAGTGGGGCCCGGTCCCGTTCCCGCTGCGCAAGGGCATCCCCCGCCGCGCCTATCTCGCAGCCTCCAGGCAGGCTGCGCTGGTCATGGCCATATCGCAGGGCACGCGCCGTTCGGTGGCCGAGGTGGGCGTGGAGGAGGCCAAGCTGATTGTTGTCCCAAACGTGCTGCGTACCGAGGAGATCCGCTTCAGCGAGGAGGGAAGGGCGAGGGTGCGCAGCCAGCTCGGCATCCCGGCAGATGCTTTTGTAGTCGGCTGTATCTCGCGGTTTCATCCCAAGAAGCGCAACGATGTGGTGGTCGAGGCCGTCTGCGCCCTCGCGGATCCGCGCGTCCACCTGATCCTTGCCGGCGACGGCGAGACCGAGGCCCAGCTGCGCGAGTTGGCGGTGCCGCTGGGCGAGCGCGCGCACTTCATCTCCACGCCGGGCGCCGAGGTGCCTGATGTGCTGTCGGCCTTTGACGTATCGGTGTTCTGCCCGAGCCCGACCGAGGGGGCGCCACGGGCTGTGATCCTCGGGATGCTCGCCTCGCGTCCCTGCCTGTCGACCGGCGCGGAGGGCGTCTCGGACATGATCACCCCGGAGGTCGGCGGCATCGCTTCGCCGGAGAACGATCCGGCTTCCCTCCAAGCGCTGCTCTTCGGCTACCTCGACGATCCCCAACGAGCCGCCCGCGAGGGCGCGGCGGCGCGGGCTTACGCGGAGCGCACCTACGCGGCGCCCGTTGTGGCGGAGTCGATCGAGGGTCTGCTGGACGGTGCGCTCACGGCGGGAGGATCGCGCAGCCGTACGGCCGCATGAGCAGCCGACCGGGCAGGCGCCTGCTGATGATCGAGCAGGGCGGCCGCGGCGGCGTGGCCGACTACACCGCCGAGCTGATCGGCGCGCTCGCCGAGCAGGGATGGTCGATTACGCTGGCGACCGCCGCGGACCACTGCTACGCGCCGATCGACGGCGTGGTCCTATCCCCGGTCTTCCACTACCTGCGCGACGACACCAGGGTCGGGCGTGAGCTGCGCAGGCGCGGGCTCGGGCGTATCGTCAACGGCATGCGCTTCCTGCTTGCGCTGCCGCGCCTGATGCGCCTTGCGGCGCGCGCCGACGTAGTACACACGCAAGGGTGGGAGATCCCTCAGATCGGGCTGGTGGCGATCGTCTGCCTGCGCCTGGCCGGTGCACCGGTGGTGCAGACCTCGCACAACGCCTTCGAGCGCTCGAGGACGTTCGTACGCACGCGCAAGGTAGTCAGGCGCCTGACGGCACGCCTGACGGCGCGAACGATCGTCCACACGCAGGCCGATCTGGCGATCCTGGCGCCCGAGGTGCGCCAGCAGGCGGTCGTGATCCCACACGGCGAGTACGGCGGTCTGGCACGCACGGGCGGGAACGCCGAGCGTCCCGCCGCGCGCGCCGCCCTGGGGATCGCAGCCGAGACGCCGGTGACGCTCATGTTCGGGCAGCTGCGCCTCGACAAGGGCCTGGGCGATCTGGTGGAGGCGTTGCGGCGCGTGCCCTCCCTGCACCTCCTGATCGGCGGTCAGGACGCCGGCGCGCTCGCCGCCGTAGGCCCGCTGCTCGACAGTCCCGAACTCAGGGGCGAGTCACGGTGCGCGAGGGCTTCCTGGAGATGAGCGAGGCGGCCGAGCTGTTCGCAGCGACGGACACCGTGGCACTGCCCTACCGATCGGCCAGTCAGAGCGGCGTGCTGCTGCTTGCCTACGGCTTCGGTCGGCCTGTGATCCTCTACCCGACGGGCGGTCTGGTCGAGTCGGTGATCGACGGGCAGACCGGTTGGATCTGCTCGGCCCCCGCGGTGGATGCGCTCGCGCAGGCGCTCGCCGCGAGCGTCGAGGCGGGCCCAGAGGAGTGTCTGCGGCGCGGCGAGGCCGGTCGCGTCTTGGCGCAGGAGCGCTTCGCCTGGCCGGCGATCGCGCGCCGCACGAGCGAGGTCTACGACGAGGTGTTGGCCGACGGGACCTGACGACCGCGAGCGAGGATCGACCGTACGGCGTCTACAACGATCTCGACAGCGGCCTCGTCCATGGTGGAGCTGAGCGGCAGCACGCAATGACGGTTGGCCACATCCAGGGCACGAGGCAGCCCCTCGGGGGGCGCGGCACGCTGGTACTCGGTGAACGTATGCAGCGCCGGGTACCACGTTGTCTGCACGCCACTCGCCTTGAGTTCCGCGCGGAAGCGATCGCGGGTCTCGCGGTCCTCGAGTAGAACCGGGAAGGCGAAGTGAGTGCTCAGCTCGACCGCGCGCTCGTCGAACGGGATCTGCAGGCCCGGTATCCCAGCAAGCTGCTCGCGGTAGGCGCGCACGACCGCCCGCCGCGCCGCGATGTCCGCGTCAAGGCGCTCGATGCGGCTGAGCCCCAGCGCCGCACGCGGCTCGTCGATGCGGAAGTTGAAGCCGACGTTGACGATGTCGTAGACCGGGTCGTGGCCGCGGTGGCGGTCCCAGGTGCCGCTGGTGAGGGCGTGCGAACGCAGCAGGCGCACCCGCTCGGCCAGCTCGTCGGCGGACGTGCTCACCATCCCGCCCTCGCCCACGCAGAGCTGGTTTTTCGAGAAGAAGCTAAAGGCACCCAGCTCGCCCACCGTGCCCACCTGGCGCCCATCCTCATCGACGCGCGCCCCAATGGCCTCCGCGCAATCCTCGATCAGGATCAGCCCGTGCGCGTCGCACAGCTCGCGCAGCGCAAGCACGTCGGCGGGGTAGCCGAAGAAGTGCACCGCCATCACCGCGCGCGTGCGCGGCGTGATCCGCCGCTCGACATCCCGCACGTCGAGGTTGACGTCGTGGGGCCCAAGGACGTCACACAGCACCGGCTCGGCGCCCACGAAACGCGCGGCGCTGGCGCTCGCCACGAATGTGAAGGCCGGCACGATCATCTCGTCGCCAGGACCCAGCCCAGCCGCCTGGCAGGCCAGGTGCAGGGCGGCGGTGCCGCTGGAGACGGTCAGCGCATGGGGCACGCCCATGCGCGCGGATAGCTTCTGCTCGAAGACCTTCGTGCGAGGGCCCATCGTCAACCAGCCCGAGCGCAGGCAATCGAGCACGGCCTCGACGTCCTCCTCGGTCATCTTGATATCGGTCAGCGGTACTCGCCAGTCGTTCATCGCGCCACCGTCTCGGCCAACGCCGCAACAACGCGGTCCTGGTCGGCATCGCTCATATGCGGGAACAGCGGCAGCGTCAGCTCTGTCTGCGCGGCCAGCTCGGTGATCGGCAGCGACACCTCGGGAAAGCGCTCGCGGTAGGCGCTGAAGCGGTGCACCGCAGGATAGAAGATACTCGTCTGGATGCCCTGCTCGCGCATCCGACGGGCGACCTCCGCCTGAGCGCCCTCGCGCTCGAGCATCACCGGCATCACATAGCAGGAGGACCCCGGCACGTCATCGTCCTCGTAGGGCATGATCAACCCCGGAACAGCGGAGAGCCGGTCGCGGTAGCGCAGCGTCAGCTCGCGCCGGCGCGCGATGTCTGCCTCCAGATCCTCCAGACGCGAGAGCAGCAGCGCCGCACGCGGCTCGTCCAGGCGGTAGTTGTAGCCCAGCGCCGTCACGTCATAGGTATCGGTACGCCCGCGGTGGCGGTCCCAAGTGCCGCTGGTCATCGCGTGCGAGCGCCGCGTGCGCGCGAGCGCGGCAACCTCATCGCTGTCGGTGCACAGAAGGCCCCCCTCGCCCACGGAGAGAATCTTGTTGGAGAAGAAGCTGAACGCGCCCGCCAGACCCCAGGTGCCGAGCTTGCGACCGTGCAGCGTCGCGCTGGGTGCGTGCGCGACGTCCTCGATCAGCGCCACCCCGTGAGCGTCGCACAGCTCGCTCAGCCGATCGACGGTGGCGGGATAGCCGGCGTAGTGCACCACGCACACCGCCTTGGTGCGCGGGGTGATACGCCGCGCCACGTCCTCTGGGTCCAGATATGGCTGCTTGCGCGAGACGATCTCGGCGAACACCGGCGTGGCGCCGCAGTACAGCACGGCGTTGGCGGTGGCCGCGAACGTGAACGAAGGCACGATCACCTCGTCTCCCGGCCCCACGCCCGCCGCCAGGTAGGCGAGGTGCAGGGCGGCTGTGCAACTGGAGACGGCGATGGCATGGCGCGCGCCGAGCTGGGCGGCAAACGCCTCCTCGAAGGCCGCCGTGCGCGGACCCATCGTCAGCCAGCCAGAGCGCAGCGTCTGCGCGACCGCCTCCAGGTGGTGCGGCTGCAGGCGCAGGTCAAAGAGCGGAAGCTCGGGAAAGGTCTCGGTGACGGCCATGAAGGGTGACTGGGACTCAGCTGGGACGCGGCTTCGCAGCGATGGTAGCCGCTGGCGTCAGGGAGGCCGATCCGTGGGCGGCTTTTCCCGCGCATGGCCGCGCTGACAGGAGGCCGGTTTGTGGGCGGCTTCCCGCGCATGGCTGCGCTGACGCGGCAGGCATCAGGCCGGCTTTTGGCTCAGTTCGCCGACCAGCCTCTGCCAGCGTTCGGACCAGCGCTCAAGGCTGTTGTTATCCAGCACGAATGCCCGAGCGGCCGAGCTTGGGCCGGCGCTCTCGATATCGGGCAGGTCGCGCAGGCGCTTGGAGATGTCCTCGATGCTCGGCTCGACGCAGAGCGCGTCGTACGCCGGCACGGCGCGCAGAAGCGTTCTCATCCAGCCCACACGCGTGGTCAGCAGGGGCCGTCCGCAGGCGAGCGCCTCCAGCACCACCAGGCTGCAGCCCTCATAGCGACTGGGGAGGAGTACGCAGTCGCTCGCCGCATACGCGTCGGCGAGCGCGTCGGGCTCAAGGATGCCCAGGTGTCGCGTGCCGGGCGTGCCGGTCGATCCCGCGATCAACAGCTCGCAGCCTCCGCGAGCGGCGCCCTCTAGGACCAGATCGCTGCCCTTGCCGTGCTCCAGGCGTCCGACGAACAGCGCATAGCGGCCGTCTTGCGGCAGCCCGAGGCGATCGCGTGCGATGGCCCTGTCGCGCGGCGCGAAGATGCTCGTGTCGATGCCGTTGGGGATGATCGCGTCAGGGCGCAGGCGGTAGTAGCGGCGCACCTCCTCGGCGACGATCTCCGAAACGCAGACCAGCCGCGTAGTGCCACGGCCGGCAAGCGCCTCGGTGAGGCCCGCGCTTACGGTGCGCCGTAGGCGCTCACGCGCCGGCATGGCGCCGCTCTGCGCCCTCGTGTTGCCCACCATCGTGCCGTGATAGAGATGCACTCTCGGGGTCTGCCGAGGGCAGCCGATTCCGAGGAACCCGTTGGTGACGATCAGATCGAAAGGCCGCTCGCGGGTCGCCGCGGTCGAGGACCGGGCCACCGCGGGATAGGCGAGCCCCAGACGAAACTGCCACCGGGTCGGCGGACGCGCTGGGCCGACGATGCTCACGTCCCATCCCTGCTCCTCGAGCACGCCGCCGAGCAGCGCGCAGACTCGCTCCACTCCGCCGGCTCGATTGGACGGGTCTGGCGAGATGATCGCCGCGCGAGGCACCGACTCAGCTTGCCGCGCGCCGTCCGGCGACGCCTGCGTCGAGAGCCGTCCGCAACCTCCGCAACCGTGCGCGCAAAGCGCCAAGCAGAAGCGCTCTGCCCCGCAACCAGGCGAATCGAAGCTGGGCCCTCAGGCTCCCCGGGATATAGCCATGCTCGGTCAGCCACGCGCCGTGTCTGCGCAGGAAACGCCAGTTGTTGCGCAACGCCCAGTACTCATAGCGCAGGGTCGAGGAGTTGTGCTGGCCGCCGCGCCAGGTCTGCAACTGGTAGCCGTAGGTCGCAGGAGTGAGGATGCAGCGAAAGCCGGCACGCGCGGCCTGCACGAAGAAATCGGTCTCCTCGCGATAGCCATTGACCGCGAAGCTCTCGTGGAAGCGCACGCGATCGAAGACCGATTTGCGCACCAGCGCGAGCGCCGTCAGGAAGGGCGTCTCGATCGCCGCCGAGGGGAATACGCCGACCTCCTCTATCGACGGTCGCTCGTGGCGTGGGGCCGCGGCTGCGATCTCGGGCACCTGAGCGTCATTCTCACCCGCATGCACCATCGGCGCACCGACGATATCGGCTGCGTAACGCTCCGCCTCGGCTCGCAGCACCGAGGCGTAATCTGCTGGGAAGCGACAGTCGTCCTCGCCAAACAGCACCCACGCACCCCCGGCAGCCGCGACGCCGGTATTGCGTGCGGCGGCAACGCCGCGGTTGACCGGATGACTGATCACGCGCAGCCGCCTGTCTGCGAATCCAGCGCACGCGCTCAGGGTGT
Source organism: uncultured Solirubrobacterales bacterium (assembly GCA_963715515.1). Classification (GTDB taxonomy): domain Bacteria; phylum Actinomycetota; class Thermoleophilia; order Solirubrobacterales; family Solirubrobacteraceae; genus Palsa-744. The sequence continues at coordinate 980,463 of OY970249.1, read as the reverse complement.
CGTCGGTCGAGCCGTCGTTGACGACGATCACCTCGGCGATATCGCGTAACGCCAGCATCGCACCGAGATTGGCCCGCAGAGCCTCGGCGCGATTGTAGGTGGGGAGCACCAGGCAGATGTCATCATGCTCCGGCGAACTCACTTGGCGGCAGTCTAGCCTGCGTTGCTGGCCCAGGCGGGCGTGACGAGGTCACCCTGACCCGGTCGCATCTCTACCATCCGTCGGTGCTCGTGCGCAGCGACGACAAAAATCAGGGAGGGTCTTTGTCCGTGGCCGAGCCCATCGAGGTTGGCAACAGGCGCATGACGCTCGACGTCATCGTCCAAATCGTTGCGCGGATCCTCAACCTGGCGCTTGGAGTTGTTGTGACCTTCATTCTCGCGCGCGGCCTCGGCTCCCGCGATTTCGGCGTTTGGTTCACGCTCTTCGCGACCTGCCAGATTGCCGGCAGCTTCGGCGAACTGGGACTCACGCAGGTGACCATCAGCCGCGCCGCGGCGGAGCCCAATCGCGAGCCACAGTGGCTTGGTGCGCTGCTCCTGCTGCGGCTGTTGGTCGTGATTCCGATCACGCTCGCATCGCTGATTGCCGTGCTGCTGATCGCCCCCTCGCATCAGGGCAGAGTTGCCGGCGTACTGATCGCGTGCGTGGCGCTTATAGGAGCGCCCGGTGTCATAGGCGCCGTATTTCAGTTACGCATACGCAACGACATCTCGATGGCGATCATAACCCTCAACAGCATCCTCTGGGCCGTTGCCGTGGTCGTCGTAGCCGCTTTATCTGGTGGCATCGTAGCGTTCGCATCTGCCTTTCTCTTAACCACTGCCATCATGACCGGCTTGAGCATCGTGCTCGCCTTGAGATTCACGGCAGTGCGTCTACGTGGAGCGCGTCAGTTGTGGGGCCCGCTGTTGCGCGTCGGAGTGGGGGTCGGAGTCGCCGGTATTTTTGTCACCTCCTATGTGAAGCTCGACCAGATCCTCGTCTTTGAGTTTGCCGGTGAACGGCAGGCCGGCCTCTATGGCGCTGCCTATCGGCTGCTCGATCAGGTGCAGTTCATCCCGATCTCGGTGATGACCACGCTTTTCCCACTGATCGCCGCCGCCTACGCCAGCCGTCGCCGCGATCGCGTGCAGAATCTCCTGCAGGCTGCGGGCGAGTATCTCTCGATGGCATCGCTGCCGATTCTGGCCTTCACGATCGTGGCCGCTCGTCCGATCATGGTTCTTCTGTTCGGTTCCCAGTATGCCGCGGCGTCTCCCGCGCTGCCGATCCTCGCCGGAGCCTTCGTCTCGATCTCCTTCGGCTATCTGGTGGGCAATATGGTGGTGGTCCTCGAACTCCAGCGCCGGTTTGCCCTCTACGCCGGCATCGGACTGCTGCTCAACGCTGGGCTGAACGTGGTGCTCATTCCTCGCTACGGCTTCCTCGCGGCCGCCTGGGTGACGCTGCTCACCGAGGTGACGGTGATGTCGCTGTCGGCGCGCAGCGTGCTGGGGGCGCTGGACATGAGCCCACGTCTGGGCCGTCTGCTTCGCACGCTGGCGGCGGCGGTGCTGATGGGTATGGCGACATTGCTGGCTCGCGTTGCCGGCGTACCGCTCGCCGGTCTTGCGGCCGTCGCGGCGCTCAGCTACTTCCCCTGCCTGCTGGCGCTGGGTGTGCTCACCGTGGGCGAGGTGCGTTCGGTGTTGCGCAAAGAACCTCCAGCGGCAGTCGAAGAGCCCAATGCGTCTGCCTCGCCGATGCCGTAATATTCATAGCCGGCAGCCGCTTCCACCAGCGTGTTGACGACAAGGCCGACGGCATTCAGCCTCCGCCGCTCGAATACCAGACGAGCGCGGCGCACCTGGTCTCGTGTCGTGACGCCTGCCCGGGCTATGACCAGGCAGGCATCGAGGTCGATCCCGTCGAGCAGCACGCGGGTGTCGGCAACCGGCAGCAGCGGCGCCGAGTCGATAATGACTAGATCGGCATGGGACGTCAGTGTCTCGAATATCTCGGCCAGTCTTACGGGGTCCATCAGGCTGGTGACGTTCAGAGGGATCGGGCCACTGGGGAGCAGTCTGAAAAAGTTCTCCAAGCCCGGAATCGGCGCTCGCAGGAGTCGCAGCGGATCCTCGCCGCTATGCAGAGCCGAGGTGAGACCACGTGGGCTGCGATCGAGATCCAAGCGCTGCTCCAAGCTCGGGCGGCGCAGGTCTGCCTCGACGAGGATCACCTGCCGTTCGGAGTGAGCGGCCGCGCGCGCCAAGCCGAGCGCCACGCTTGTCTTGCCCTCGCCCGAAACGGCGCTGGTCACCAATACTTTCTTTATCGAGTGTGTGTGTGGAAGCAGCGAAAGGCCGTTGTGCAGTATCCGAAATGGCTCAAGCGTCAGCTCCAGCTCTCGTGCGGTGCGCGGCCTGCGTGGAAGTCGCGGGATGCTGGCCAGCGCGGGGGCGCCATAGAGTTCTTCGAACTCCTCCCACGACTTCACGCGACGGTCGATCAGATTGAGCATGAATGCGATCCCGATGCCCAGCAGCGCGCCTACCACGAGCGCGATCAGCGCGGTGGACTTCTTCTTCGGCGAGCTGGGCGACGTGGGCACGTCGGCCGTGCTTACGACGTGCGCATTGCCCGTCTGGACGGACTGCAGGAGCAAGAGCTTCTGATAGAGGCCGCGCAGGTTGGCGCGATCCACGGTATCGCCCGAGGGGAGTTCTTCGGCCTTGCGTGTGATCAGCTGCTCACCCTTGACCAGCTGCCCGACATTTTGCGCCTCGCTGTAGACGACATACTGTTCCGCGAAGGCGTTTGCGATGGTGGCGGCCTGCTGCGGATCCTGATCGGTGACGGTGATGTTGACGATGTAGTCGTTCTGAGGGTTGCTCGCGCTCACGTCGTTGAGTAATTCGGCTGGTGTCATTTTGAGCTTCAGCGCCTTCACGACGAGCGCAGCGACCGGCGGAGTCGTCACGAGCTGCACGTTGGTCGCCTTGACGCCTTCCGGATCGATCGCCTGTTCGCCCGGCACGCCTGCAACCTGGCTCGGCAGTGAGTTGCTGACGAACTGGAGCTTGGCGATCGCCGTGTACTGCTTTGGCTGGCGCTCCACGTAGGCGACCGCGACCGCGAGCGTGACGATGGGGCAGAGCACCACCAGCCACCAGCGCTCCCGGAGTATCCTGAGCGCGCGGACGAGCCCCGGCACCTCCGCTGACGTGGACGTATCGTGTACTGGCATTGGCATATCGAGTCAGACCCTCGAGAGCGCCGGACAGACCAGCGGCCCGTCCCGGCGACGAATCGAACACGCATGGTAGCCGGATGTACGGCGAGAGGCCACGGCAGGTTGCCCGACGATGAGACCCGACCGCGACATACCCGGCCAAACCTGCACAAGCCTATGAGCGGTGCCCACGCTCGCGCTCGCCGCTAAGCTCACGGTTGGCATGGCAAGCCATACTCGCCCCGCGGCCAACTGGCGCTCCATGCGCTCCACGGCCATCACCGCCGTGGTCGCTGTGGTGCTCTCCGCGCTGATGGGGATCGCGATGGTCAAGCTCGGAAGCGTGCAGCGTGAGCTCAAGGCGATGTTGATCATGGCCGCCGGAGTCGCGATGGTGGTTGCGGCATTGCGACCTGACATGGGGCTGGTGATGCTGCTGGTGCTGACTCCGTTTGAGTTTCATTTCTCTGGCACCGGCACGGACGAGGTGGTGCTGGTCACCATGGCGTTGGTGCTGGCCTGGCGCATTCGAGGGAGTGTCGTTCCCGCGTGGATCGCCATCGGTGGGTTTGCTCTCATCCTGGGCAGCTTCGTTGCGGCGATTGGCGCGCAGGACCAGACGACCGCCCTGTGGGGAGGCATTCGCTGGCTGGCTGGCATCCTTGTCTTATTCGCCGCAATCGACATCTTCCGTGACAGGCGCGATGCGTCGCGGCGCATGGTTGACATCTTCACGGGCTCCGCTGTGGTGGTCGTGTTGTTCGCGTTCACTCAGAAGACGGGTATCTACCTGATTGTCGGAGCGCCGTACATAGCGGGCCATCCAAGCTCGTTTTTCAGCTACTACACCAACTATGCGGGTTACGTAGCGATGGCTGCCGCTCTGGCGACGGGCGAGGTTCTGATCGCGATGGGCGCACGTCGTACGATGCGTGCGGCTGTTTATGGAGCGGCGTTGCTCTTCATACTGAGCGGTCTTGTGATCTCAGCCTCGCGAGGGGGCCTGCTGGCGCTTGGGGGCGGATGGCTGCTGCTCCTGGTGCTGAATGTACGTCGCGGATCTATTCTGGTCCAAGCCGTCGTCATCCTGGCGATCTTCGTTGGCGCTGCTTATCTCGCGACACCGCGCTCTGCGGTGACCACGTTGGAACAGCGTCTGGCCACGCCGCTCGGCTCACAGGTGGAGGATAAGCAGCGCTTTGCCGTGCAGAGAGCCGGTGAGCATGCGCTCGCGCAATATCCCGCTGGACTTGGCTATGGCAATGCTCACTATTATCTGCAAGTGCATGTACACAGCCTCTATGTCACGCAGGCTTTCACACATGCCCAGGAGACATTTGTACAGGTGGGGCTCGATGCGGGGTGGTTGGGTTTGGCGGGCTTCCTGCTGCTCATGGTTTGGCCAATCGGACTGGTCCTCAAGCATGGCAAGGGAGGTGCGTCGGCCGTGCGCGCGTCTGCGTTTGCGGCGGCGCTTGGTGGATTCATGGCACAGGGACTATATGACTATCTGTTCTACGAGATAGCGTTTGTCGTGCTCGTTCTGGCGATGATCTGGGGCACTGTTCATGCTCTGTCAGTTGACGATGATACGCGCGGCAGCCAGATGGATACGGGTGCGTTGCGTAGCCTGCCCGTTGGCCTAGCCGGCCCGTTGGCGTAGCCTGCCGGGTCCTGGCGGCTTGGGGCCGTTCTAGCTCTACTGTCCTTGTTCGGTGGCGATTTCGGAGAGGACTGTGAAGGTGGGGCGGGTGCTGTTGTCGTTGTTCATGTAGCCCCATTGTCCGGTGCCGTCGTCGTGTGACTGGTAGGCGAAGATTCCGGCGACGTGGGGGTCGGTGAGGAAGACTTTGTAGGCGGCGCGCATCTTTGTGGCCTGTTCCTGCTGGGAGCAGGCGCCGTCGATTTCGCCGCATCTGCCGAGGTCGTAGCCGAACTCGGTGATGTAGAACGTGGGTGTTGCGCCGAGTACGGTGTGTGCGATGGCTTCCTCGGCGGCGACTGCGTTGACGCCGTAGGAGTCCTTGCTGTTTTCGCCGAGTGCGCCGTAGGGGTGGGTGCCGAGGCCGTTGGCGAGGATCGCGGCGGCTAGTCCGGGGACGTTCGTTACTGCGTCGCGCAGCCAGCCGCCGCCGGTTGAGTCGCGGGACCAACTGGTCGGTGAGGACCAGCTGCCCTGTGGGTAGTCGCCGAACATGTCGAACAGCAGTGGTGTGTGGATGCCGGCGGCTTTCATTGCGTTGACGGCTGCGAGGTACATGCGCCCGTACTGGATTGGGTTGGCGATGCCGCCCTTGAGGAACATCTCGTTGCCTGCTTCGGCGATTGTGATGCCGGGGTTGGCTTTGAGCTGGGAGACGACTGTGGCTCCCCAGCTGTTGGGTTCTTCCTGGCTGAGTGGCGTGTTGTCGTTGGTGTTGCCTACGATCGCCAGTACGTGGAACCCGTCGGTGAGGGATGCTGCGAGGGTGTTGGATTCTGCGCCAACCTCGACGCGGTTCCAGGTTATGTTGCCCGCGAGGATCGTCTGGGCGGCTGCTGGTCCCCAGCCGGCCCCGTCGTTGGTGCCGATGATCTTGCCCGACACCGGCGGCGGTTCGCTCGCGGGCGGTTCACTCGCGGGAGGTTCGCTGCCAGGCGGTTCGCTGGCGGGAGGTTCGCTCGCGAGCGCCTGCGGATAGGCGATCGAGACTTCCCGCGCCCAGGCGCTGCCTTGGACATTGGTCCGCAGGCTGTAGCTGACCGTCGCCCCCGGTGTCTTCGGGGGGGTGATCGACGTCCCACTGATTTCCGAGTACTGGTCTTCTTGTCCGGGAGCCTTGCGTACGAGCACGTAACTGTTGAGACCGGCGACGGCTGTCCAATTGAGGGCTTCTCCTGAAACCGTGATCACCGGTGCAGCCTGTGCGTTGGCTGTCGGAGTGCTGGGCGGCGTGGTCGCCGACGCATAGGCGATCGAGACTTCTGGAGCCCAAGCGCTTCCTTCGACGTCTGTTCTGATGCTGTAGCGGACGGTTGTGCCCGGCACGACCGCCGGTGTGACAGCGGTGCCGCTGACGGCCGAGTACTGGTCTTCCTGGCCTGGAACCTTGCGCACGAACACGTACGTGTTGACATTGCCGATCTGTGTCCAGGTGAGCGTCTGTCCGGAAACCGTCATGATCGGAGCCGTCTGCGTGTCCGTCGGCGGGGTCGTTGGCGGACTGGCGGGTGGCGTGGTCGGAGGCGGAGTGCTCGGCGGTGGGGTGCTCGGTGGCAGCGTGATCGGCGGGGTGCTCGACGGTGGGATGGACGTGGGCAGGGTGATTGGATCGGCCACCGGCGATTCGATTGGGTTGGTCGTCGTCGTCGTCGTCGTCGTCGTCGTCGTCGTCGTCGGCGTGCTCGCGGGCGGGGCGGGCGCCGGATAGGAGATCGACTCCTCAGCTGCCCACGCCGAGCCGCTGACATTCGTGCGGACGCTGTAACGGACGGCATAGCCGGGTACGGGCGGCGGTGTCACCGAGGTGCCGTTGATGACCGAGTACTGCTCTTCCTGTCCAGGGACCTTGCGCACGAACACGAACGTGTTCACGTTGCCGGGTCGTGTCCAGCTCAGGGTCTGTCCTGAGACGGTGAGCCGTGGCGCCTGCCGCGCGTACGATGCATTGGCTGCCTGGCTGCTGCTGCCACGCGCGAGTCTCGCGAGGCGCCGCTCGCTGATAGCAAGACGGTGACCGGCGTGCTGAACGGCTTTGCGGTTTGCCTTGCAGTGCTTGCGATGATTTGGCCGGCAGGCCCTCAGCGCCCTGGCGTCGGACACCAGCGCGCGGTCGGCTGCTGTGCTCGCCGCGGCGGCGGCATCCAGCGCCCCTGAGGTCGCTGAGATAAATGCTTGGGGGGAGGGGCGGGATGGGCGGGCTGATGCGACGGCGCCGATGGGCGACAGCGTCATCGACGTGACGAAGAGCAGAATGAGCAGCTTGCTCCACGCCCATCGAAGATGAGGCTGAGCGGTGATCATGGCTTCTCCTTCGGGGGCTGGGCCGTCTCTGAGAGACCCCTGGCTTTGCGAGCCCGCCTCGCGGCGGGGGTGCCTTTATCGGGATTTGTCGAGGGCACATCCCGGGAAGAGATCCGGGAGGGGGCTAGCGCGCCCTCTTTCTTGAGGTCTGCACGAAATCTTTCGACCCCACCCCGGGCATCCTTGAGTGTTTAGCCGGCCAATCGAACACTTGGTTGGCTCAGGCGTGCGACCATGTGGGAATCCCGCACCAGCACTGCGGAAATCCCCCACCAGCATTGAGGATTTGGGCGATAGAGCCCCCGCTCCGACCGTGGATCACCCGTCGAGAATGTCTGGACGGATGGCTAGGACAGCCAGGTCAGACCCGACTTATGGGCTCTACTGTCCTTGTTCGGTGGCGATTTCGGAGAGGACTGTGAAGGTGGGGCGGGTGCTGTTGTCGTTGTTCATGTAGCCCCATTGTCCGGTGCCGTCGTCGTGTGACTGGTAGGCGAAGATTCCGGCGACGTGGGGGTCGGTGAGGAAGACTTTGTAGGCGGCGCGCATCTTTGTGGCCTGTTCCTGCTGGGAGCAGGCGCCGTCGATTTCGCCGCATCTGCCGAGGTCGTAGCCGAACTCGGTGATGTAGAACGTGGGTGTTGCGCCGAGTACGGTGTGTGCGATGGCTTCCTCGGCGGCGACTGCGTTGACGCCGTAGGAGTCCTTGCTGTTTTCGCCGAGTGCGCCGTAGGGGTGGGTGCCGAGGCCGTTGGCGAGGATCGCGGCGGCTAGTCCGGGGACGTTCGTTACTGCGTCGCGCAGCCAGCCGCCGCCGGTTGAGTCGCGGGACCAACTGGTCGGTGAGGACCAGCTGCCCTGTGGGTAGTCGCCGAACATGTCGAACAGCAGTGGTGTGTGGATGCCGGCGGCTTTCATTGCGTTGACGGCTGCGAGGTACATGCGCCCGTACTGGATTGGGTTGGCGATGCCGCCCTTGAGGAACATCTCGTTGCCTGCTTCGGCGATTGTGATGCCGGGGTTGGCTTTGAGCTGGGAGACGACTGTGGCTCCCCAGCTGTTGGGTTCTTCCTGGCTGAGTGGCGTGTTGTCGTTGGTGTTGCCTACGATCGCCAGTACGTGGAACCCGTCGGTGAGGGATGCTGCGAGGGTGTTGGATTCTGCGCCAACCTCGACGCGGTTCCAGGTTATGTTGCCCGCGAGGATCGTCTGGGCGGCTGCTGGTCCCCAGCCGGCCCCGTCGTTGGTGCCGATGATCTTGCCCGACACCGGCGGCGGTTCGCTCGCGGGCGGTTCACTCGCGGGAGGTTCGCTGCCAGGCGCCTGCGGATAGGCGATCGAAACCTCATGCGCCCAGGGCCCCTGGCCAGTGGGAGTGTTGACGGCGAGGCCGTAGCTGACGATCTGCCCCGGAGCAGCGGGTGGTGCGATCGACGTGCCTTTGACCACTTGGTAGGTGGTTTCGCGCGTGGTCGCGGCGTTCAGGACCGTGGCCAGCTCGTAGCTCACGGCGCCCGGAGCCGCTGTCCAGGAAATGGTGTCCCCATGAACGCTCAGCACCGGCGCGGGGGGGCTGGGAGCCGGTTCCGGTTCCGGTTCGAGCGTTGGGGCGGTGACGGTGGCCTCCTGTTCGGACCAGGTCACGCCGCCGTCGGCGCTGATCCCGACGTAGACCGTTTCTCCGGGGGAGAGGTTGGGTGGTGTGTAGGACTGGATTGCGCCGGGTGTGCGTTCGACCCACATGTAGTGCGTGACGCGGTCGGCGGCGCCGCGTACGTCGTTGGAGACGGCCACCCGGTATTCGCTCTCGAACCCGACGGGCCTCCACTGGACCGTGGTCCCCGAGACGGTGGGCACCAGCGCGGGGGGATTGACGACCGGTTCCGGTTCGAGCGTTGGGGCGGTGACGGTGGCCTCCTGTTCGGACCAGGTCACGCCGCCGTCGGCGCTGATCCCGACGTAGACCGTTTCTCCGGGGGAGAGGTTGGGTGGTGTGTAGGACTGGATTGCGCCGGGTGTGCGTTCGACCCACATGTAGTGCGTGACGCGGTCGGCGGCGCCGCGTACGTCGTTGGAGACGGCCACCCGGTATTCGCTCTCGAACCCGACGGGCCTCCACTGGACCGTGGTCCCCGAGACGGTGGGCACCGGGGCTCCGATCGCGGCGAGAGCGGCGGCTTCGGTGTCGGCGGAGGCCGGGGCCGGGACCGACAGGGCGATTGCAGGCAGACTGGCCAGCAACGCGACGAGGAGAGTCAGCAGGGTGCGTATCCCTGCTCGGCGGATGCGCCGTGACACTCCATAGATCGTCCCCGGCCCATCGGCGCCTGGGTTCATGGTTAGGTTTCTACCTCGCCCATCCGACAGCGTTGTGTACATCCTGTGGTCCATCTCGTCCCCTGACCCTCGAGCCTGCGCGAATCCGAGAGAACGCGCAGGTTTGAGTCTCCGGCGTGCCGCTCATCGACGCGCCCCCTAAGTCGGGGAGAGGGTATAGCACTCGCTCGGGTTATGTCAACTAGTAGTGAAAACTCCAGCGCTACCAGGCAAATCTTCACGTTTATCGTTCTCGCCGGCCCACAATCCGCAAGTCTCGCCGCCTACATCTGCAAGCGAATCTCGTGGCGCCGCCGCCGATAAAGATAAGTGTGCGAATGAGCGCTCGAGCGGAGCGACGACCCGGGCCGACTCATTGATCGGCGCTCTCAGCCCCGCTGTGGGGGCCCTTGCTATCGACGCTCTTAGCGGGCGCGCCGGCACCATTTGCGATCGGCGCTCTCAGGCGGGTGCCGGCGCTAGCAGCGCACCCAGCGCCTCGATCGAATAGCGCTTCGCCGCCAGCTCCCGTCCGTGTCGGGCGATCTCCGGCGCCCCGTTGCGCAGGACGCGGATGAGAGCGCTGGCAAACGCCTCGCCGTCGTCTGCAAGCAGGCAGTGCTCGCCGTCGCGCAGCTCGAGCCCGGCGGCAGCGCGTGAGGTGGCGATCACCGGCAGGCCGTGGGCCAGTGCCTCGATCAGCTTCAGCGGCGTGCCGCCGCTCTGCAGCAGCGGCACCACGGCGCAGCGGGCGCTCGCATAGGCGGCGGCGAGGTTATCGACGAAGCCCATTGCCTCCACGCGCGAGTCGGCGGACGGAGACTGCTCCAGGCCGGCGCCCACGAGCGTCAGGCGCGCCTCGGGCAGCTCGGCCCAAACCTTGGGGAAGACCTCCTCCAGCAGGAACCGCAGGCCGTTGCGGTTGGGTTGGTAATTGAAGCTCGCAACGAAGATCGCCCGAAGCTCCGACTCGCCGCGCGGCACGGGGGTGATGGCGGCGACGTTGACCACGTTGGGCACGTAGCGCAGATGGGCTCCCGGGCACAGCTCACGCGCTCCGGCCATGTCAGCCTCGCTCACCATCCACGACTCCGACGCGCGCTCCAGGAGCCTGCGCTCGAACGAGCGCAGCGCCCGGCGGTCGGCGATTTTCGCGATCCTGCTCGCTTGCAACTCGTGGCGGAAGCTCGACTCGATGTTGTATGCGTTGTAGATCACCGGCCGCTGTCGCGCCAGGCGCCAGAGCACCGCTGCGGCTGTCGGCCCGTCGGCGATCACCCGGCCGCGCTGCGCCTCTTCGCTCAGCCGCGTGGCCTGCTCAGCCAACTCCGGCGACACCCCGCGCGCAAAGCCATCCGGCACGCCGCGCAGACGCGCGCTCGCGTAAGCCAGCAGGCGGCGGGCCTCGCGTGAGGGCGTGACCGTGAGCAGCTCGATCCCGGGAATCGCCCTAAATGCCTCCGCCGGCTGCTCCGCGCCGAAGCGGGCATAGAGCAGATCGAGGCCCCTGTGTGCGGCCAGCGCCCTGGCCACCGCGTAGGTGCGCAGTGCCCCGCCAGAGCCCAGCGCAGGGGTTTGGGTGGTGACGAGCAGATCTCTCATCAGCTCAGCGCCCACCGTCCCCGCAAGGCCCCGTGGCGGGCGCGCAGCTCCCGGGCGGGCGCCGAATGCCATGGATGGGCATACGAGCGGGCGCTGGGTCGGCGGACATCGCCGCCATGATCCCATGCCGCGGCGGGGTGTAGTCTCGCGACGGTGAGCCTCGCACGACGAGTCGATCCCGAGGAGATCCCGGTGGTGTGCGCATGAAGCGCGCCGTGATCCTGGCCGGCGGCGAAGGCACGCGTCTGCGTCCCTACACCACGGTGCTACCCAAACCGCTGATGCCGATCGGCGAACGCCCGGTGCTCGACATCGTTATGCGCCAGCTCAAGGCGCACGGCTTCGAACGCGTGACGATCGCCACCGGCTATCTCGCCGAGCTGATCGAGGCCTTCTTCCGCGACGGCGCCGACTACGGCATCCCGATCGACTACTACCGCGAGCACGAGCCGCTGGGGACCGTGGGAGCGCTGGCCCTGATCGACGAGCTGGATCGCGACGATGTGCTGGTGATGAACGGCGATGTCCTCACCGATATCGACTACGGCGCGCTCTTGGAGCGTCATCGCGCGAGCGACGCCGCTGCGACGATCGCCACCAAGGTACGCCACATACAGGTCTCGCTCGGAGTGCTGCGCTTCAGCGACGACGGCGACCCCACCCGTCTCACCGGCTATGACGAGAAGCCGGCGATCGACTTCACGGCCAGCATGGGCGTCTACTGCTTCGCGCCCCGCGCCCTCTCCCACATCAAGCCCGGTGAGCGCCTCGACTTCCCGGACCTCGTGCTGCGTCTGATAGCCGCCGGCGACGTCGTAAGGGCATGGCCGAGCGACGACTACTGGCTCGATATCGGCCGCCACGACGACTATGAGCAGGCGCAGGAGGAGTTCGAGGCCGTGCGCCACCGGCTGATCCCCGCCGATCCCGGCTGACGGGCCCGCGGCTCAGGGGTGTTCCACGGCGGCTACGGCCGCACCGATCTCCTCCAGCCTCCGCTCCCAGGAGTGCGCGGCGGCTGCCGCTGAGCGCTCCCGGCGATGCTCGGGCGTATCGCGGGCCAGCGCCTCCTCCAGCAGCCGCGCCATGTCCCCGGCGTCGGCCGCCGTTGCCACCGCGGCCACCTCGGCGAGCGCCGGCAGAGTGGTTGCCACCACCGGCAGTCCCGCGGCCAGGTACTCGTAGACCTTCATCGGGAAGATGCTCTGCGTCAGGGTGTTCTGGGCGTAGGGAATCACCCCGGCGTCGGATCCTCTGAGCACTGCCGGCAGGGCATCGTAGGCACGGTGGCCGAGCAGGTGTATGTTGGGCTCTCTCGCCAGCTCCGATACGTCGGCGCGAGGGTCCCCCGGACCCACCGGGCCGACCAGAGCGAACGACCACTGCGGCCGCGCGCGCGCAAGGTCAACCAGCAGTGGCAGGTCCAGCTTGGTCGTGACGATCGCGCCCGTGAAGACAATCCGCGGTCGCGGCAGCGCCTGGATCGCCGGATCGACGGGCCCCGGTTGCAATGCCGTGGCAAAGAGCGCCGTGTCGGCGACGTTGGGAGTTTCCACGACACTGGCCTCACCGGACCCGCGCGCCACCAGCTCGCGCATCCGGTTGGCCAGTGCCGGTGCGCTGGCCAGGACCAGATTGGCGCGGTCCACGAAGCGCCGCTCGACCGCACGGAAGCTCGCGCCGTCGATGCCTGCCTGCGCGGCGATGTCATCCACGCAGTGGTAGACCACCAGCGCGGGATCCAGCACCTCGATCAGGCCCTCGGCCTGGGGCACGTAGGCCCACAGGATCGGACGCCTCATGCCGAGACGGCGCGCCGCGCGCCGCACCAGGGTCCCGAGGATACGGCGGTTGAGCGCGCGCACCGCGCGGTTGGAGTGCAGGGGCAGCACGAGCGGCGCGAGCACGTGCAGGCCGTCGACGCTGCGCGGCGGCGCCACACCGCGCCGCAGCCGCCTCACGATCCGGGCCAGGTCGCGGCCGGCGAGCTGGGGGCGGCGCAGGCCGAGCGACTCGACGAACAGCACCCGGTTATCCCGCGCCAAGCGTGACATCAGGTGGTGCTGGTTGGTCCACAGCTCGGTATCCCAGTCGGCGAAGCCAACGCACACGATGTCTTTGCCGGTCATCATCTCTCGTCATGATCCTCGAAGAACTCATCGAGCGCTATCCCCGTGTGGCCGTCGTCCACGACTGGCTCACGATTCCCGGCGGTTCCGAGCAGGTCGTAATGGAGCTGCTTGAGATGTTCCCCACGGCAGAGCTGTTCACGTCGATCTATGACCCGACGCCATGGCCGCCGATCATCACCGACCGGCCCATCCACTTCTCCTCCCTCCAACGCCTCCCGGGAGCCACTCGCCACTATCCCAAGCTGCTGCCGTTGATGAACCGTGCCTTCCGCGCCTTCGATCTGTCGGGCTTCGATCTGGTGCTCTCCTCCAACCACGCCTGTGCCAAGAACGTGCGCACGCCACCCAGCGCGCTGCACGTCTGCTACTGCCATACCCCGATGCGCTATGCCTGGGAGGAAGGCTTCCTGGAGGGGGAGCAGGTCGGGCCGCTTGCGCAGCTGGCGATGAAGCCGCTGCTTGCGCGTCTGCGCCGCCAGGACCTCGCTGGAGCACAGGAACCAGACATGTTCGTGGCCAATTCCCGACACGTCGCCGGACGCATCGAGCGCTACTACGGGCGCACCGCCGACGTCGTGCATCCGCCCGTCGACGTCGACCGCTTCCTCGCTCTGCCGCGCGCGCCAGAGGACTTCTATCTGGTCTTCGGGCGCGTCGTTCCCTACAAGCGAGTCGACCTTGCCGTCGAGGCCTGTATGCAGATGGGGCGCACCTTGAAAGTCGCCGGCGATGGGCGCGCGCTGGAGTCGGTGCGTCTGCTGGCGAGCCGCGACGGTAGCCCTGGCGAGGGCGGCCGAGCCGAAGGTGGAGGCGACGGTGGCCCTGGCGAGGGCGGCCGAGCCGACGATGGCCCAGGCGAACGTGGCGCGATCGAGCTGCTGGGGCGCGTCGACGAGCCTCAGCGCGACCGGCTTTTGAGTGCCGCGCGCGCGTTGCTCTTCCCCGGCGAGGAGGACTTCGGGATCGTGCCCGTCGAGGCCCAAGCAGCCGGCCTACCCGTCGTCGCCTATGGCGTCGGCGGCGTCCGCGACTCCGTCGTTGACGGGCTCACCGGCGTGCTCTACGACGAGCACAGTCCCGCCGGCCTCGCCGCTGCGATCGAGCGCTTCGAGGGGCTCGCCCTGGACGACGCCGAGCTGCGCGCCAATGCCGCCAGGTTTGGGCGCCTGCGCTTCCGCGAGGAGATGGCTGCCGCCATCGACCGCGCCGCGCGCCTCAAGGACCGCGGCGCGCGCCTCAAGGACGGTGCCGCGCAGGTCGATGACGATGGCGTCCCCGCTCGAGTTCTCCACGACGACGCCGCCGTGCGCCTGAGCGAGCGCTCCGCAGAATCCAGCTGAGCGTCGCTGCTCGTCTCAGGGAACGTTGCGGTAGCGCCCCTGGAAGGGGTCGCCGAACTGCTCCCCGTCGAGCGCGGCGATCACCTCGGCGATGCCGTCAGGGACGGTCATCAACGTCTCGAAGCCCAGCACCGAGCGGATCTTGTCGAAGCTCACCTTGTAGTCGCGCGGGTCCTCGTCGCGACGCACATACGAGACCTTTCCGCGCGGGATCTGCCGTCCGATCTCCTCCACGAGGTCGAGTTTGCGGTAGTTCTCGCCGCTGCGTCCCGCGTTGAAGACTTCCCCGGCGACCTTCTCTGTGGGGGCTTCAAGCACCGTGCGCACCGCGCGCGCCGCATCGCGCACGTGGATATAGGGGCGCCAGAATTGCTCGCCGAAGACTTCCAGCTCGCGGTCGGCCCACAGTTCGCGTGTGAACTCGTTGACCGTCAGATCGAAGCGCATCCGCCGCCCCACGCCGTAGACAGTCGCGAAGCGCAGGCAGGTGGGCTGCGTTACGTTGGTCTTGCCGTTGCCGCCGCTGCCATTCCCGCTTGCGGGCGCGCCGGCGAGGATCAGCTGCTCCATGCCCACCTTCTGCTCTGCATACAGCGACACCGGCCTGAGCTCGCCCTCCTCGACGATCGGCACCGTCGGGTCCTCCATGCGCCCGTAGTTGCTGCACGTCGAGGCAAACACCAGGCGCTCGACACCGGCTGCCTGGGCGTCGGCGACGAGGGCCCGGGTGGCCTGCACGTTCACATCGTCGGATACCTTCGGATCGAGCGCACACGCGGGGTCGCCGACGATCGCTGCCAGGTGCACCACGGCCTCGGCGCCCTGCAGCGCGCGTGCGCGGGCTGCCGTGTCGCGTACGTCGCCGCGAATGACCTCTACGCCAGAGCGCTCCTGCTCGGCCGCGATGTCCTCCTGACCGTGCAACAGCGAGTCCAGCACGCGCACCTCGCGGCCGGCCTCCTGCAGCTCATGTACGAGCAGCGCGCCGATGTAGCCGCTGCCACCTGTGACCAACGTGGGCTTGCTCAACTCGCATTCCTCTCTGAAGGGGTAATCAAGCGATGGTAGTCACCGCGGGGATCGGGATCGGGATCGGCAGGGCGGCAGCGTGGCTTTAGGGCCGCTGGTCTCAGCCCACGGCTCCCGGTCCGCCCGGCGTGGTGGCGGCGCCGGCGTCGACGAGCCCAGCGCCATACAGCCCGCGGTCGCCGGGACTCCCCAGTGGACGCGCCGTGGCCCGCAGGCGCGCGACGATCGCAGCTGGCGTCGGACGCCGGCCGAGCACGCCGCTGGCAATGATCAGCGCTGCGGTCGCCGTTACGTGGGGGGTGGCCATCGAGGTGCCGTCATAGTCGGAGGGGAGGCCGAAATGCCGCGGAGAGGAGCCGGTGAAGGTCTCCTGGTAGATGTTCCTTCCGGGCGGCGCTTCCGGGTGGCAGTTGGGGTCGCCCGGCAGGTCGGCGTCGGAGCCGCCGCCCGGTGCCACGATCGTGATGCGAGAGCCGTCGTTGGAGTAGCTTGCCAGGCAGCCGTGTTCAGTCGTGGCACCCACGGCGACCACATCGGGAGCGCGCGCCGGATAGGCGATCGTGCGGTGGCCCTCATTGCCGGCGGCTGCCACCACGAGCACTCCGCGGCGGTGCGCGTAGCGCAGAGCTTCCAGCAGCTCGGGGATGTCGGAGGCCGTGACGAAGCTTTCGAACTCAAGGCTGAGATTGATCACGCGCGCGCCGTGGTTGACGGCAAAGCGCACCCCCTCTGCGATCACCGCCGCATCGCCTTCGCCTTCGGCGTTGAGCACGCGCACCGGCATCAGCCGCACACCGTAGGCTAGGCCGGTCACGTCGCGGTGGTTGCCGGTGGCCTCGGCGATCGTCCCTGCCACCTGCGTGCCGTGGCCGTTGCGGTCCATCGCATAAGGGCTGTGCGCGACGAAGTCATAGCCGGCCACGAACTGGCTGGCTGTGAAATCCGGCGAGCGCAGAAAGCGTCCGCGGTTGGCATAGGCGATACCGGTGTCCAGCACCGCCACCACGATCCCCCGGCCCGCACCGCCGGGAGCGCCATCGCGGGCCAAGTTAGCCCAGGCCTCGGGTGCATCTACGCCGAAAGTCCCCGGGGTCCCCGCGAAGTTCCACTGCAGCTGCTGCCAACCGCCCGGTGTCGTGCCGCTGCCGGGGTCGTTGGGGATGAGTTCGGCCGGGGCTGGGGAGGCGGCAGGAGACGTGGCGGTGACGGGAGACGTGGTGGTGGCTTCGGCATCGCGAGCCGTGTAGTCAGGTACGGCCCACTCGACATCGCGCCGACGGCGCAGCCGTGCCAGGGCGCTCGCGATCGAGACCCCCGGTTGCAGTCGCAGCAGGCGCGTGTGCGAGGCGATCGCCATAGGGTCTCCTGCGCCGGCCGTCCGCGCCGTGGCTTCGCGCACGCGCGGCTTCGTTGCGAAGGCGTACTTGACGACGATCGCGTTCGGTGTATACGTCTCCTGGGCGCGAGCGTCGGATGTGTCCAGGGCCAGTCCCAGTCCTAGCGCCAACAATGCCAGCGGCAACGCCAGTGCCAATGCCGGTACCGGCGCCGCGCAGGCACGCGCCGACGATCGGTGCAGGGGCGGTCTTGGCAGGAAGGAGCGTGGGGTGGTGGACATGGCTGGGTTGGTAATCATGATGTGCCTGCATCGCCTCTGCGACACACTTGCCGACTGGGGGCCACGGCGAAGGTTATGAGCGAACGCTTCTTTCCACGCGACGACTACTTCATGCGCCTGGCTCTGCGCCAGGCCGAGCAGGCATTGGAACACGACGACGTGCCGATCGGCGCGGTCGTCGTGCGCGAGGGCGAGGTCATCGGAGCGGGCCACAACGAGCGCGAAGTGCGCCAGGACCCCACGGCTCACGCCGAGATCCTGGCCCTGCGTGAGGCCGCGCGCGAGGTGGGCTCCTGGAGGGTGTTGGAGGCCGTGCTCTATGTGACCCTCGAGCCCTGCGCGATGTGCGCCGGAGCGATCGTCCTGGCACGCGTCGCGCGTGTCGTCTACGGTGCCGCCGATCCCAAGGCTGGTGCCGCGGGCAGCGTGCTCGACGTGCTCGGCGAGCGGCGCTTGAACCACCGACCGGAGGTCGCCGGCGGGCTGCTGGCAGCAGAGTGCGGCGGAATCCTGAGCGCTTTCTTCGCTTCGCGGCGCTAGCGGCGGCAGGCCGCGTGGCTCTGTCGTTCACAGATGCTGGCTGGCAGCGGGCCGACGAGCCCTGTCGGCCTGTCCCATCCCGGCTCCCGCGCTCGGCGGCTTCATCCTGCGCCAGCGGATCGACTAGCCTTTCGAAGGTCGCCCTGGAGGGGTGGCAGAGCGGTTGAATGCGGCGGTCTCGAAAACCGTTGTGCGTCTTATTGGCGTACCGAGAGTTCGAATCTCTCCCCCTCCGTCGCCGTACTTTCCCAGTGTGTGAACATCGGCTGGCTCCGCGTGCGGCTCAGGCCTCGTGGGAGGTCGAGCACGAGCGGAAGCGCCCAGTCGAGCACGAGCGGCAGTGCGTACGCCCAATGCGCGACGGCTTGCGCGATGATCCTCGCGTGCCGGCCAAAGCAGAGACACCTGTGGCGGCCCCCTTCGCGGGGGTGGTGATTGCGCTTGCGCACGAGCCCGGTGCGTCGGTGAGGGCGGGCGACGCTCTG
This sequence comes from uncultured Solirubrobacterales bacterium, assembly GCA_963715515.1. Classification (GTDB taxonomy): domain Bacteria; phylum Actinomycetota; class Thermoleophilia; order Solirubrobacterales; family Solirubrobacteraceae; genus Palsa-744. Next base: position 962,183 of record OY970249.1, on the reverse strand, counting down.
ATGGTGCTCGAGGCGATGAAGATGGAGCACGAGGTGGTCGCCCAGGCCGACGGGGTCGTGGGCCGCGTGGAGGTGGCCGTAGGCGAGGCGGTGCAGGAGGGCCAGGTGTTGATGGTGCTGCACGAGCAGGGAGCGCTTGTGGGCGCCGGCGGCCCAGCGGATGAAGGCTCCGTCGAGCTGGACCTCGACGCCGAGCGCGAGGACCTGAAGGCCGTGCGCGAGCGCCACGCGCTGGGACTGGACGCGGCTCGACCGGAGGCCGTGGGCAGGCGCCATGAGCGCGGGGGCCGTATGGCGCGTGAGAACCTGGCGGACCTTCTCGACGAGGGAACATTCGTCGAGTACGGCCCGCTGCTCTTCGCCGCTCAGGAGCGTCGCCGCCCGCGCGAGGAGCTGATCGCACGCACGCCCGCCGACGGCCTCGTGGCGGGCGTCGGCGAGGTCAGGGGAGAGCCGTGCGTGGTGATGTCCTATGACTACACCGTCCTAGCCGGCACGCAGGGGATGCGCGGTCATCTCAAGAAGGACCGCCTGTTCGAGATCGCCGAGCGTCGGCGGCTGCCCGTGGTGCTGCTGGCCGAGGGCGGCGGCGGGAGACCCGGCGATGTGGACGTCCCGATGGTTGCCGGTCTGGACTGTCGTGCCTTTCACCTCTTTGCTCGCCTCAGCGGCCTGGTGCCGCTGGTGGGCGTGGCCGCGGGCAACTGCTTCGCCGGCAACGCCGCCCTCTTGGGGTGCTGCGACGTGGTGATCGCCACCGAGAACGCCAGCATCGGGATGGGCGGTCCGGCGATGATCGAGGGTGGCGGGCTGGGCGTCTACAAGCCGGCCGACGTGGGTCCGATCGACGTGCAGCACGCCAACGGCGTGGTGGACCTGCGCGTCGAGGACGAGCGCGAGGCGATGGCCGTGGCCAAGCGCTACCTCTCGTACTTCCACGGTCCTTCAGGGGAGTTCAAGGTGCCCGACCAGCGCGCACTGCGCCACATAGTGCCCGGCGAGCGCAAGCGGGTGTATGAGGTGCGCAGGGTGCTCCAGGCGCTGTGCGACGAGGGGTCGGTGCTGGAGCTGCGTCGGGGCTTCGGGCTGGGCATCGTCACGGCGCTCGCGCGCGTGCAGGGCCGGTCGCTGGGTGTCGTCGCGAACGACCCGCGCCACCTGGGCGGCGCGATCGACGCCAACGCGGCCGACAAGGCAGCGAGGTTCATGCAGCTCTGCGATGCCTTCGAGTTGCCGGTGCTGCTCCTGTGCGATACCCCCGGCTTCATGGTCGGTCCCGCGGCTGAGCGCACCGCCACCGTTCGCCATGTGGCGCGCATGTTCCTCGCAGGGGCAAACCTCACCGTGCCCATCGGAACCATCGTTTTGCGCAAGGGCTACGGCCTGGGTGCCCAGGCGATGGCTGGAGGCGGCTTCAAGGCCGGGCTGTTCACTGTCGGCTGGCCGACCTCGGAGTTTGGCGGCATGGGCCTGGAGGGCGCCGTGCGCTTGGGTATGCGCCGCGAGCTGGAGGCCATAGAGGATGTCGAGGAGCGCGAGCGCGTCTTCCAGGCCACCGTGCAGGCCGCCTACGAGCACGGTCGTGGCCTGAACATGGCGGCCTACGGCGAGATCGACGACGTGATCGACCCGGCTGACTCGCGGCGCTGGGTGGCGATGCTGTTCGACGGCATCGCGCCCGACTGGCGCCGGAGGCCCGACAAGAAGCGCGCCAACGTTGACGCGTGGTGAGCGCCGCTGGGGAGGTCGGTGCAGGGTCGGACCGACTAGACTGGGCGGCTCTGCGCCAGTAGCTCAGCTGGATAGAGCGTCGGTCTACGGAACCGAAGGTCGGGAGTTCGAATCTCTCCTGGCGCGTGCATTTCCTGCGCCGTGGTAGCTATACCGGCTCGGTCCCCTCGTCGAGGATCGAGAGGTATTGGTCATAGACGTAGAGCTTGCCGCGCTGTCGGCCGGTGATCTCACGCAGGATCCCGGCCTGCTCCAGGCGTGCGATGGCGGCATACACAGGCGGGTCGGTGAGTCCCAGACGCGCGGCGGTGGATGAGGCGCCGATCAACACGAAGCGCGTTGCGAGGTCGTGGACGCGGTGGGCGGTCGCGGCGCCGCGACCGAATGTGTGGATCCTCTGGCGGTCGGCCTCGATCATCGCCACCAGGCGCTGTGTCGTCATGGCAGTCGAGTCGGCGACGTCGATGACGCCTTGCAGGAAAAAACGTAGCCAGCCCTCCCAGTCTCCGTCGATGCGAACGCGCTGAAGGTGTTCGTAATAGCTGTCGCGGTGGCGCTTGAAATAGAGGCTGAGATAGAGCAACGGCTGGCGCAGCACGCCTTCGGAGCAGAGCAGGAGCGTGATGAGCAGGCGCCCGACGCGACCATTGCCGTCGAGGAAGGGGTGGATCGTCTCGAACTGCGCGTGCGCAAGCGCGGCCTTGAGGAGGATCGGCGTGGGCTGTGGCTCGTCGTGGATGAAGTGCTCCAGCGCGGCGATGGCGGGGGAGACCTCCTGCCAGGGAGGAGGAACGAAGCGAGCGAGGCCGGGGCGAGGGCCGCCCAGCCAGTTCTGCACGTGCCGGAACTCTCCGGGAGCGTGTTGTGAGCCGCGCCCGTTCTGCAGCAGCCGTCGATGGACATCGCGCAGGAGTCGAGCGCTCAGCGGCGGAGCCCCGGGCCGTGCGATCTGCTCGAGGCCGTAGTTGAGTGCGGCGATGTAGTTGGAGGTTTCGCGGGCGTCTTCGTGGAGCAGCCCGGGAGCGGCGTCGTGCTCGAACAGCAGCAGGTCGGACAGCGAGGACTGTGTGCCCTCGATCTGTGAGGAGAGCACGGCCTCCTTGCGTACGAAGGTGTAGATGAACTGGTCGGGGTCGGGCAGCAGCAGCGTGATGCCGTCGAGTCGCCCCAGCGCTTGGTTGGCACGATCCAAGAGGCCCTGCATGGCGGCATCGATTTGCAGGGGCGGGTCGGGCGGCAGGGGTCTGGGATGGAAGGCCCAGTAGCCATCGGGGCCGCTTTGGGCCAAGCGGAACTCGCCGGCTCGTGGGCTTGACGGCGGTGCTGGAGGAGCTGATTGCCGATCGTTTACCACCCCCGGAGCTTACTAAACGATCAGCGCGAAACCTTTAGATAGCCCGAGGCTATGAAAACGATCCTTTATTCGACGGCACCGATCGACCGCTACCGCCCGAGGCCCAGCAGAAGAAAGCGCGCAACGTCCTTCGCGTCGGCCTGCAGCGCGGCGATGTCCTTGCGTGCGAGATCGCCGAACGGTTTGAGGCAGACCTCGCCGGCGGGCATGCTCCAAGTGGCTGCCGCGCGGCCGCGTACGAGCGCGAAGGGACGGAAGAGACCGTTGACGGTGACGATGCCCTGGTGGGAACCCAGGATCGCCTCGCGCGAGTTCCAGCCGAGCAGCACGGGGTCGAAGGGGCCGAGCAGGCGAGGCGGTGGCAGCGGCGCGGCCGCCGCCCGGGCGGCGAGGTCGAGCAGTCCGTCGGGGCGTGTGTGCAGCTCCGAGGAGATCGCGCCGAGTGCGGCGCGGGCGTCGCGCAGCGGCAGACCAGCCCACTTCGCGAGATCGCGCTCGTCGGCGGGCCCGTGGCCGGCTAGGTAGCGGCGGGCTAGCTCGGCCAGCGCCCTGTCGCGGTCCACCGGCGCGGGTTGACCCAGCCAGTCGCGCACGAGCACGTAGGCGTGCTGGCGCCCGATCATCGGTCCGCGCACCGTGAGCCCGCGCAGGCACGCGAGCATCAGCAGGTGCACCAGCGCCTGCCCCTCTGTTGGCACGCCCACGGCGGCGATGCTTTCGCGCAGTTGCAGGCGCGTGAGCGGGCCGTTCTCGGTGAGAGAGCGCTCGATCGCGGCCACGCCGCGCTCGGCGGCGTTCGGCGTGACGCCCTCCTGCACCAGGCGCCGAGCGTTGCCCGTGAGCAATCGGGGCGTCGTCAGGGCGTGCAGCCAGGGGTAATCATCGCTGCTGACGAGGTGCAGCGTGCCGCGGTTCAGCCAGGTGATCAGCAGCGAGCGATCCTCACTCAGGGCATGGTCGATGTCGGCGGCGCTCAGGCCGCTGCTCCGCACACGTATTGCCAGGCGCGCACCGCGGGGATCCTGGCCCTGGACAGCCAGCAGCCGCCGGACGACGGTCAGGGGGTCGCTGACCGGCGGACCTGCCAACAGCTGCGCGGTAAGACGCTCGGCGATCACCAGGTCGATCCCGCCACCCGATCGGGCGTAGACCTAACTGCGGGGGCGCCAGAGGAGGATGCCTGCGGCGATCGCCAGGATGACACTTGTCAGGGCGGTGGCGGTCCGCCGATGCTCCGACTCACCGAGGATCGCTCCGCTGGTTCCCGCGGAGAGCACCGACGCATGGGCCCCGACCGAGAGGATCGACCCGAGCGAACCCGCCGAGCCGATCGAGAAAGCCGATCCGACCGAGCCGACCGATCCGATCGACAGCGCTGAGCCGACCGAGCCGACCGACAGGAAGGACCCGCTGGAGCCGATCGACAGAAACGACGCCTCAGACCAGAGCGACAGCTTTTCCATGGGCGCATCGTACAGCCGCGACGGCGCCTGAAGTCACCAACCAGGGTCCGTAGTTGGACTTGGTCTCAGGTGGCGATCGGGACGCTGAAGGTGTTGACGCCTGGTGTGACTTTGCCTGCCTTGTTGACGCCTATGTATTCGCCGTCGATCTGTGATGCCGTGACGGTCAGGCGCAGAAAGCCCCACTGTGTGGCATCGAACTTCTCGAGTGCACAGTCGGGTGTGACCTGGAGGTTTGGCTCTGCGCCCTTCGCCATCGCATGCAGGTTGTGATAGCCGCCGGCCCCGCAGACGATGTACGGCACCTCGCGGCCCGCGACTGTGCGACTGAACCGCTGATAGTTATGGACATGACCGCAGAGCACGAGTTCGGGCCAACGCCCGGCGGCGTTGCAGGCATCGTCGAGGACCTTGCCCATCTGTTCAGAGCCGCCGTGGTGCGCGTCGCAGGAGTAGGGCGGGTGGTGCAGGGCGACGATCAGTGCACGGTCGCTCGGCGCCGCCGTCAGCTCACCGACGAGCCACTGCTGCTGGTCGGGATGAATCACCCCGCCACTTGGCACATTGGAGTACAGACCGATGATGCTCACCAGCTCGTCCTCCAGTGTCCAAAACACGTTCGGCTGATCCATCGTGTCGCGGTTGTACTCGGCGACCTCTCCGAGCAGCTGGGGCGAGGTGTCGCAGAAGTAGCGCTTGAACGCCGCGAGGCTCGCTTCCCCGTCTTCTTCGGGATCGCCGTCATGGTTGCCCGGGATCGCGAGGATGGGCAGGTTGTAATGGGCATAAGCCTCGAAGAACTGAGGCGTGTATTCGGCTTTGGCACCGTTGAAGTAGACGACGTCGCCGACCGAGTAGCAGAACTCAACCGGCACGCTCTGCGTCGCCGCGTCGGCGATCAACGCCTTGGCAACCTCGGCCTGCGGATTGGGATCCTTGACGCCGCCGTGATCGCCGATGACGTGGAAGGTGCGCTGGGTCGAAGAGAGGTCCGCCTTGACCGCGGAGAGCGCTAGGCGGTAGGGCGCGGCGCCGGTCGGTTCCGGCAAGGGCTGGAAAGGTTCCGCCGCGCCTGTGGTCTGGTCGCGCTGAGCCTGCGCCACTGCCGATGAGAACTCGATGCCAAAGCGACGCATTGCGCAACCTTAGCGATAAACCCAGAAGTTCGAATTCAGACCGAGGCTTCGCTCAGACAGCCACCGTGGCACAGCCCTACTTCACCGCATGTCCCTTGGCATTGAGCGCGTACCACGTGCCGCCGAATTGCTTCGCTCCGACGTAGGAGACCAGCGTGGGCGCGGCGGCATAGATGTAGAGCGGGTGGCCCGCATAAGTGACCTGGCTGCCGCCCCCAGGCAGGTTGATGGTGGAAAGCAGAGAAGCTTTCACGCCCGCGCCGGCCGACGGCTTGCCCTGTGTCTCCATAGCCGGCCATATTTCCGAACACCCGCTGATCTTCGCGCAGGTGTCAGTCTTTGAGTGATCCTTCGTGAACTCATACAGAATCGAGCCCGCGGAATTGACCAGAATCTTGCCGAGCTTTGTCTTGTGCAGTTCGACCGTATGAAACAGAGTGGAGCGTGCCGAGGGGGCCTCGCTGTGCGTGTTGGCGAGCGCCGACGTGCTCGCGGCGGCGAGCAGGACGCCAACAAGGAGAATGCAGATGCGCTTCACGAGATCGCCTCCGGATCGTTCATAGGTCTACACGCGGGAACGCGAACATTATCCGATGCGCGGGAGGCCCGAGCCCGATACGCCGGAGGCCCGGGGCCGCCTATCCGATGCGCGGGAGGCCCGGGGCTGGCTCGCGAGAGGCCTGGGCCGCCTATCCGATGCGCCGGGGACCTGGGACGCCCCGGAACTTGAACGGCGCGGGCTCGCGTCCGGGCTGGATGAACCAGCACTCGCCCGCCTCCTCGCCGGCGAAGATGCGTAGCACGGTCGCCGCGACGGTCTCGGCCGGAACGATGTCCAGTCCAGACTCGATCAGGGCGCTGCGGATCGGAGCGATCATCGGCGTCTCGGCGAAACCCGGGCAGATCCCGTTCAGGCGGATGCCCTCGGTCGCGAGCGCCGGGCCGAGCGAGCGCACCAGGCCGACCACGGCGTGCTTGTTGGCTGTATAGATCGGCTCCAGCGGCACGCCGGTGAGGCCCGCCAGGGATGACGTGGCCACGATCGCGCCGCCGCCCGTCGCGCGCAACGCTGGCAGCACCGCATGGATGCCGAACACAACGCCATCGAGGTTCACGCCCATGGCTCGGCGGTAGAGCGCCAGGTCGAACTCCTCGCCAAGACCGCAGCCACTTGTCACACCGGCATTGAGGAAGGCCAGGTCGATCCCGTCGCAGCGCTCGGTCGCAAACGCCACGGCGCGCAGGTTGGAGTCCAGGTCGGATACGTCCGTCTCGACGAAGTGTCCGCCAAGGCGCTCCGCCAGCCGCGGGCCGGCCTGCGTGTCGAGGTCGGCGATCACCACCTCGGCTCCCGCCTCGGCGAGTGCGATGCAGGTCGCTGCTCCAAGGCCGCTCGCACCGCCGGTCACGAGGGCAACCTTGTCGTGCACGCCGGCAGGCTCCGTGGGGGAACTCACGCCCGGAGCCTACTCTTCGTTCCCTTCGACAACTCGTCCCAGCTCCTCGAGACTCACGCCGAGTGCCGTGGCGATACTGCGGGTTGTCGTCCAGGTCGGGTTGGCTTTGCCCCGCTCGATGCGCGCGAAGGCTGAGGTTGTGAGACGTGCCTGATAGGCGACGTCTTCCTGCGTCAGGCCGCTTTGCCGGCGCAGCATCTGTACGGCGGCGGCGAGGCCCGGGTCGGGCTTGGCGGGGGCCGTCATAGTGAGAGACAGTGCTAGCTGCCAGTGGATCTGTCCAGGTATCTAACTCTTTATAGCTAACGCAGGCAGCGGGTAAGGGTTCAGCTGGCCAGCCATCTGCCGACGATCCGTCCGCCGAAGTGCCCTGGAGGTGGTCCGATGCACCCCTGCGCTGGAAGCGCGCCCTGTCTTGCAAACGGTCGGTTCCTCCGTGCGCCGGTGCGTTCGCTGCGCCTACGCGGCGTTGCCCCAGCCCACCTGAAGGCGCTGCGGGAGCGGTTGCGCTGCGGCGCGGGTCCCCCCGGCACGGGCGCGGGCCCCGAGGGTAAGGTGCCCCTGTGTCCACGTTTGCGGCCTTTCTAGGCGGAATCAATGTCGGGGGTCATCGAGTCAAGAACGACGAGCTTCGCCTGCGGTTCGAGGGAATGGGCTTTCAGGAAGTGCGTACCTTCCGTGCGAGCGGCAACGTCATCTTCGCTTTTGACAGCGACACGCTGGGCAGGGCACGCGACCGGCCCGACCGGGCGAGCGGCCCGCTGGAGGAGGCGAGCGGCCCGCTGGAGGAGCCGAGCGACCTGCTGGAGGAGCCGAGCGACCCGCTGGACGAGCTGCTGACCGAGCGCATCGAGCAGGAGTTGGCGGCGTGGCTTGGCTACAGGGTTCCCACCTTCCTGCGCGCGGCCGCCGAGGCCAGAACGATCGCCGCCCACGCGCCGTTTTCCGAGGCGCAATTGCGGGCTTCGCGGGGAAAGCTCCAGGTGGCGCTGCTCGCCACGCGACCCGCGCCGCGGACGCGGAAGGACGTGCTGGCGCAAGCCACCGACTACGACCTGCTGGCGTTCGGCGATCGCGAGCTTTACTGGCTGCCGAGCGGCGGCATTCTGGACTCCGCGCTGGACCTCAAGGCGATCGGGGCGCTGCTGGGCCCAATGACTCTGCGCACCAAGAACACCGTCGAGCAGGTAGTCGGCAAGCACCTCGCCGACTGAAGCCACCTGCCTCGCCGAGTGAAGCCGCCTGCTATATCGCAACCAATCGAGAGCACATTGGAGACGACGCAGGTCATGACTGAGCACCAGGCGTCACAAGCGACGCCGCAGGCCGACGAGCGCTCGCGCTGGATCGCCCTCTACGTGCTGTGCGTAGGGATGTTGATGATCGTGCTCGACGTCACCATCGTCAACGTGGCGCTCCCGTCGATCCAGGAAGACCTCGGCTTCTCGACGTCGAGCCTCGCATGGGTGGTCAACGCCTACCTGATCGCCTTCGGCGGCCTGCTGCTGCTCGCCGGGCGCTTTGGCGATCTCATCGGGCGCCGCACCGTCTTCCTGGCCGGCGTGGCGCTCTTCACCTTCGCCTCGCTGCTCTGCGGACTCGCGCAGAGCCAGGAGATGCTCGTCGGCGCCCGCTTCCTTCAGGGCGTCGGCGGTGCCATGACCTCGGCAGTGATTCTGGGCATGATCGTCACGATGTTCCCCGAGCCTCGGGAGCAGGCGAAGGCGATCGGGGTCTATGCCTTCGTCGCCTCCGCTGGCGGCGCCGTGGGCCTGCTTGCCGGCGGCGTTATCACGCAGGCGATCGACTGGCACTGGATCTTCTTCGTCAACGTCCCCATCGGCATCGCCACGGCGGTGATCGCGCGGCGACTGCTCGACGGCGACGAGGGCATCGGGTTCGGCGAGGGCGCCGACGTTCCCGGAGCCCTCCTGATCACTGGGGCTCTCATGCTCGGCGTCTACACGATCGTCAAGCCGGCCGCCGACCTCGGTTGGGGCGCCGTACGCACGCTGGAGCTTGGCGCCGTCTCGCTCGCGCTCCTGGGGGCCTTCCTGGTGCGCGAGGCGAGCGCGCGGAACCCGTTGATAGCTCTGCGCATCTTCCGCTCGCGCAACGTCACCGGGGCGAACCTCATCCAAGTGCTCTCCGTGGCCGGCATGTTCGGAATGTTCTTCCTCGGCGCGCTCTATCTGCGGCGGGTGCTCGGCTACGACGCGCTGCAGATCGGTCTGGCCTTCCTGCCCGTCACGATCGCGATGGGCCTGCTGTCGGTCCGCTTCTCCGAGCCGCTGATCATGCGCTTCGGTGCGCGCGCGGCGGTGCTCGGCGGCCTCGTGCTGATGACTGCCGGGCTGCTCCTGTTCGCCCGGGTGCCCGTCAAGAGCAGCTACGCGATCGACGTCATGCCGACGATGATCCTGCTCGGCATCGGCGCCGGCCTGTCCTTCCCTGCGCTCATGGCCCTCGCGATGTCGGGCGCCACGCCGAGCGACGCAGGGTTGGCCTCCGGCCTGGTCAACACCACCGCGCAGGTCGGCGGTGCGCTGGGCCTGGCCGTGCTCGCCACGCTGTCGGCGTCGCGCAGCAGCCACCTGCTCGCACACGGCGACACGACCGCCGCCGCCCTGACCGGCGGATATCGGCTGGCTTTCCTGATCGCCGCCGGGCTCGTCGTGGCGGCTATCGGCGTCGGTCTGCTCGTCCTGCAGCCCGAGCGGCGCGCCAGAGAGGAGTCGGCGCTCCAGGCCGAGCGGGCCGCCAGGGAGTCCGTCTACTCCGAGGCGGCCTAGATGACATGCCCAGGTAGGTTGTGAACGGACGCCGAGACGATGGAGTTCGAAGAAGCAGTACGCACGCGTCGTACCCATAAGGCCTATCGCCCGGAGCCCGTTGACCGCGCGACGCTCGAGGCCCTATTCGACCTCGCTCGCTGGGCGCCGAATCACAATCTCACCAACCCCTGGCGCTTTCGCGTCGTCGGTCCGCAGACACTCGAGCGCCTCAAGCAGGCCGCCGACGTGCTCGAACCCGGGTCGGCGCGCAAGCTCGAGCGCGCGCCGACGCTCGTGGTGAGCACGGTCAAGCTCAGCGGCGATCCTCTCCAGGATCGAGAGGATCTGCTGGCCGGCGCCGTCGCCACCTATCTCGTGCTGCTCGGCGCGCATGACCGCGGGCTCGCCGGCTATTGGCGCACGCCCGGCGTCCTGCGCGACCCGGCCGGACTGGCGGCGGTCGCCATTCCGGCGGACGAGTGCGTGCTGGGCCTTCTCTACCTCGGGCGCCCAACGCAGTTCAAGGCGCCACCCCAGCGCAGGACTGTGCCGGAGATCGTTCGCTACCTCCCCTGAGGGAGTTCCGTCTCCCCCAAACGGGCGAGGCGACCGTTCAATTATCTGAACGCAGGTAGCGACGGGCAGGCGATTGTGCGGGGGCTGGCGCTCGCAGAAGATCGCCCTGCACATGGGACCGAATCCGCGCGCTACCCTCGACGAGTCGCCCCAAACCGCGCGCGAAGTCCGCCGCGCGATCACGCTCTGCCAGAAGGGCGACCGCGACGCGCTGCGGCTGCTGTACGAGCGCTACGCGGGCAATGTCTACGGCTACATCCGCAGCATCGTCAAGGACGACAAGGAGGCCGAAGACCTCACGCAGCACGTCTTCCTAAAGCTGATAACGGCGATCCTCAAGTACGACGACCGCGGCGTGCCTTTCTCGGGCTGGCTCCTGCGGCTCGCACGCAACGTCGCGCTCGACCACCTGCGCAGACGCCGGCCGACGCCGGCGGAAGAGGTCTTCGGCGCCGACAGCATGGCCGACGAGGCCGCGTTGCACACTTCGCGCAGCCTGCGCGCCGCGCTCGTCGCGCTACCTCACGAGCAGCGCAAGGTCGTCGTCATGCGCCACCTCGTCGGGTTGACACCTCCGGAGATCGCGCTGCGAATGGGACGCTCGGAGAGTTCCATCCACGGGCTGCACCACCGCGGCCGCCTCGCGCTCCAGGAGGAGCTGCGGCGGTTGGACTCGGCTCCGTCCACCGTAGCTGCAGCCTCCTAGCGGCGTGGCGCTCGCGCTCTCCCCGACGGTCCCGCTCACGCGGCTCGACAACGCCGATCCCGAATTGCTGCAGGAGCTGTTGGACTGTGTGGGGGAGGTGGCGCGGGAGGGCGCCTTCACGCTGGGCGAGCATGTCGCGGCGTTCGAGCGCGACTTCGCCGCCTATTGCCGCGCACCCTTCGCCGTCGGCGTCTCCTCAGGCACCGAGGCGCTGGCGCTCGCGCTGCGCGCGTTGCGCGTTGGACCGGGCGACGAGGTGATCGTGCCGGCCAACTCCTTCATCGCCACCGCCGAGGCCGTCAGCGCCGTCGGCGCCACGCCGCGGCTCGTCGACGTCGATCCCGACTCGCATCTCCTCGATGCCGAGATCGTCGCTGCCGCGCTCGGTCCGTGCGTTCGCTGCGTCGTCCCCGTGCACCTCTACGGCGCCACCGTCGATCTTGCTCCGATCCTGGCGCTCGCCGAGGAAGCCGGCATCCACGTCGTCGAGGACGCCTGCCAGGCGCACGGCGCGCTCTATCGCGGCCGGCGCGTCGGCACACTCGGGGCGCTCGGCTGCTTCAGCTTCTACCCCACCAAGAACCTCGGCGGCTGGGGCGACGGTGGCGCCGTTGTCACCGCCTCTCCCGAGTTGGATGAGCGCCTGCGGCTGCTGCGCTCCCACGGCGAGCGTCCGCGCCACCGCCATCGCATGATCGGCGCCACGGCGCGCCTGGATGCGCTGCAGGCCGCTGTCCTCAGGCGCAAGCTGCTGCGCCTTGAGGACTGGAACGCCGAGCGCCGGCGGCTCGGCGCGGCGCTGCGCGGGTCGCTGCGTCTGAGGCCGAGCGATGCCCTGGCGAGCGTCGGGGTGAACGGCGGGACAGGCCGCGGGTCTGTCGCCGAGCTTCGCACGGTCGAACCCGTCGGCCTCCCCTTCGCCGGGGCCGATCACGTGCACCACCTGTTCGTCGTGCGCGCCGCGCAGCGCGACGCGCTGCGCGCGCACCTCGCCGAGCGGGGAGTCGCCTCTGCCGTTCACTATTCCACGCCGATCCACCTCACCGAGGCCTATGCCCACCTCAGTCTGCGCCCCGGCAGCCTGCCTGTGTGCGAGGCGCTGGCTCGTCGAATCTGCTCGCTGCCGCTCTTCCCGGGGATGACCGACGCGGAGCTGGAGCGGGTCGCCGAGGCAGTCGTCTCGTTCACGGAAGCGCAGCCCGACAGCTGACGTTGATCGGACAGTGACCTTGCAGACGACAGCCCGCCGCCTGCTCGACATCACCGTCGCCGGAGGGGTGTTGCTGGCGCTCTCGCCGCTGCTCGCGGCGATTGCGCTGGCAATCCGTCTCGAGTCGCGCGGACCCGTGATCTTCCGCCAGCGGCGGCTGGGGCAAGGACTGCAGCCCTTTACCGTCCTGAAGTTCCGCACGATGCGCCACGGCGTTGACGCCGCACCGCACCGCGACTACGTGCACTCGCTGATCGACCAGCCCGACGGCGCTGAGCGCGGGCGGCTCTACAAGCTGTCAGTTGACGACCGTGTCACAGCCACCGGCCGCTTCCTGCGCTCCTGGAGTCTCGACGAGCTGCCGCAGCTGGTCAATGTCCTGCGTGGCGAGATGGCGCTCGTCGGGCCGCGGCCGGTGATTCCCTACGAGGTGGAGCGCTACCCCGAGCCCTACCTGCGGCGCTTCGCCGTCAAGCCGGGGCTCACGGGCCTGTGGCAGGTCTCAGGCCGCAACGAGCGCACCTACGACGAGATGGTGCGCTACGACATCGAGTACGCGCAGCGCGCCTGCCAGCGCGGCGCGCTGCTGCTCGACCTGAGCATCCTCGCGCGCACACTGCCCGTCGTCCTTGGGCGTCAGGGGGTGGCCTAGGCCATGGCTGGTGAGTGGGAGATCGGAGAGCGCCCGGCACAGCGGTCCTCCGCGATCGGCGTCGCCGTCGTCGGCTATGGCTACTGGGGCCCCAACCTCGTGCGCAACGTCGCCGAGTGCCCCGACCTGGAGCTGCGCGCGCTGTGCGACAGCGATCCCTCGCGCCTGCGCCTGTTCAGCCGCCGCCACCCCGAGGCGGCGGCACTGTGCGAGCTGGACGAGGTGCTTCGGAACCCGGCCGTCGAGGCCGTGATCGTGGCCACGCCACCGCAGACCCATCACGCGATAGTCAGGCAGGTCCTCGAAGCCGACCGCCACGCGCTCGTCGAGAAGCCGCTCGCCACGCGCCTGCGCGACGCCCACGAGCTGGCTGCCATCGCCCGCGACACCGGGCGCGTGTTGATGCCGGGGCACACATTTGTCTACAGCCCCGCCGTGAATGCCGTGCGCGAGCTGATCCGCGAGGGAGTCGTGGGCGACGTGCACTTCATCACCTCCTCGCGCATGAACCTCGGCAAGTACCACCTCGGCGGCGTGCTCGGCGACCTCGCTCCCCACGACCTCTCGATCCTGCTGCACTGGCTGGGGCAGCCTGTCGTCGAGGTCGCCGCCTCCGGCTCCTCCGTGCTGCGCGAGGGCGTCCCCGAGACGGCTTTCCTGACGCTCACCTTCGCCGGCGGGCAGACCGCCAACGTCCAGATCTCGTGGCTGGCGCCGCGCAAGGTCCGCCAGATGATCGTCGTCGGCAGCCAGCGCATGGTCGTCTACGACGACACCGCCTCCGATGAACCCGTCAGGATCTATGACCGCGGCATGGACGTGCTGCCGCCGGAGCCCGCCAACTTCGGCGAGCACCAGCTGATCTACCGCACCGGCGACGTCGTGATCCCGCGCATCGAGCCGCAGGAGCCGCTGCGACTGGAGCTGGAGGACTTCGCTCGGGCGATCCGCACGGGCGAGGAGCCGCGTTCGAGCCTGTCGCTGGGCCTCGAGATCGTCTCCGTGGTGGAGGTCGCCGAGGCCTCGCTGCTCGCCGGCGGCACGCCCATGCAGCTCACGCCCCTCGCCGACAGGGCTGCGGCATGAAGGTCATGTCGGTCATCGGCGCGCGGCCGGAGATCATCCAGGCGGCGCCCGTCTCCGCCGCATTCGCACAGGCCGCGCAGGCGCAGGAGCTGCTGGTGCACACCGGCCAGCACTACGACGAGGCGATGTCTCACGGGCAGATCGCCGACACCGGCCTGCCCCAGCCCCACTACAACCTTGGCGTCGGCTCGCGCTCGCGCGCACAGCAGCTCGGGATCGCGCAGCTGCGCCTGGCGGAGCTGATCGAGCGTGAGCGGCCCGACGCCGTGCTCGTTCGCGGCGACACCAACGCGACGCTCTCCGGCGCGCGCGCCGCGGCTGCCGCGGGCGTGCCGCTGGTGCACGTCGAGGCCGGCCTGCGCTCGCGCCGCAGCGACATGCCCGAGGAGCACAACCGCGTGCAGACCGACCGCCTCGCTCAGCTCCTGCTCGCGCCGACGCCCGGCGCGCGGCGCAATCTTCTCGAGGAGGATCTCAGCGGCGAGATCCACGTGGTCGGCGATCCCCTGTGCGACACGCTTGAGCGCTGGCGCCCACGCATCAAGCCCGCCGGCGGCGACTATCTGCTGGCGACCGTCCATCGCAACTACAACACCGACGACCCCCTGCGCCTGCAGGCCGTGCTCGCCTGTCTGGCGCGCTCGCCGTGGCCCGTCGTGATGCCCGTGCACCCGCGTACGCGCGCACGCATCGACGAATGGCAGCTCGAGGTCTCGCCCTGGATTCGGATGCTCAAGCCCGTCTCCTACACGCGCATGCTCTCGCTGGAGCGCGGCGCGCGCGCCGTCGCCACCGACTCCGGCGGCGTGCAGCGCGAGGCCTACATGTGGGGCGTCCCCTGCCTCACGCTGCGCGAGGAGACCGAGTGGACCGACACCGTTGCCTGCGGCTGGAACACGCTCGTCGGCGTCGATCCCGACGCCTTCCAGGAGGCCGTCGCGCGCCCCGCGCCTCGCGCGCGTCTGCCGATCTTCGGCGACGGCCGTGCCGCGCCGCGGATCGCGCGCATCGTCGCGGACTTCATCGGCCGTCCAGCGCGGAAGGTCGCCGCATGAACGAGCTGCGCATCGGCCTCATCGGCGCCGGCAAGATGGGCGCCTTTCATATGGAGAGCTGGGAGCGCATCGACGCCGCGCGCCTCGTCGCCGTGGCCGATCCCGACGAGCCCGGCGCCCGCCGGCGCATCGGTCGGCGCCCGATCGACTGGTTCTCCGATCACGCCCGTCTGCTGGAGCGTGCCGACGTCGATGCCGTGTGCATCTGCACGCCCTCCGACCGCCACGCGGCGATCGCGCTCGACGCGATCGCCGCCGGGCGGCATGTCTTCGTGGAGAAGCCGATCGCCACCGCGCTTGAGGACGGCCTGCGCATGGCCTCAGCCGCGCGCCTCGCCGGCGTCAAGCTGATGGTCGGCCACGTCGAGCGCTTCAACCCCGCCGTCGGAAAGCTCGCCGAGCTGATCGCCGAGGGACGCATCGGCCGCATCTTTCGCGCTCACGCCACGCGCGTCGGACCGCTGCCCGCGCGCATCCGCGACACCGGCGTGGCGATCGACCTGGCCACGCACGACCTCGACATCATGCAGTTCGTCCTCGGCCTCGACATCACCTCGATCTATGCCCAGGGCAGCCGCTGCGTGCATCCCACGCAGGAGGACATGATCGCCTGTCTGCTGCGCTTCGGCGAGTCCGGCCCGTGGGGGCTGCTCGACGTCAACTGGCTCACGCCCGAGAAGCGCCGCGAGCTGACGGTCATCGGCGAGGGCGGCATGCTCTCGGCCTCCTACCTCACGCAGGACGTCTGGTTCACGGAGTCCACCGGCGCGCCGACCGGCTGGAGCGAGCTGGCGCGCATTCGCGGCGACGCGCAGGGCGCGGCCGTGCGCTTCGCGCTCGGCCGCGTCGAGCCGCTGCAGGCCGAGCTGGAGGCCTTCGCGCGCTGCGTGCTCGACGACACCCCCGAGCCGGTCTCCGCGCAGGATGGCTGCCGCGCGTTGGCCGCTGCGCTGGCGGTGCGCGACTCCGCTGCGCACTCGCGTCCGGTCACGTTGCTCGACGCGCCCGCCGCCACCGTCCTGCCGCGCCCCGCGGCATCCCCGCCCCCCGTTCCCGTCGCCGCCTGAGCACGTTACGAAAACACTGTCTCCCGGCCTGAGCACGACCACTAACGATGATCCGCTTCGTCATCCCGGCATACAACGAGCGCGAGAACATACCGCGCCTGCTCGCCGACCTGGCCCCCGTCGCACGCGAGCTGGGCGCGCGGGTGATCTTCGTCGATGACGGCTCAAGCGACGGCACCGCCGAGGCGATCGCCGCGCACCAGGACGGCCTGCACCTGGCGATCGTCCGCCACCACGTCAACCGCGGCCTCGGCACCGCGATCAACTCGGGCCTGCGCGCCGCGCTCGGCGAGGCCTCAGACGAGGATGCCGTCGTGACGCTCGAGGCCGACAACACCTCCGATCTCGACGACCTGCCGCGGATGCTCGAGCTGTTCGCGCAGGGCCACGACGTCGTCCTTGCCTCTGTCTACGCCCCCGGCGGGCGCATTCTCGGCGTGGCGCCCTGGCGGCTGGCGGCCTCACGGAGTGTGTCCAACGCCTTCCGCTACGCCGGCGGCCTGCGCGACATCCACACGCTCTCCTCGCTCTATCGCGTCTATCGCGCCGGCACGCTGCGCCGCGCCGCCGAGACCTACGGATATCTGCTCGTGCGCGAGCCCGGTTTCGCGGCCAACGTCGAGCTGCTGCTGAAGCTCTACAACGCCGGCGCTCGCGTCGGCGAGGTGCCGACCGTCAACGACTGGTCGCGGCGCCTGGGCGAGTCGAAGATGAGCCTGCGGCCCACCGTGCTGGCCTATGGGCGCCTGATGGCCGCCCACCTCGTCGGTCGCATCCAGCCGCCGCCGATCTCGCCGCTGGGCGGCGCCGAGTGAGCGAGCACGGCCGGCCGCGCGTCGCCGTCGTCGGCGCCGGCGTGCTCGGCACGGTGCTGGCGCTGCGCCTCGCGCAGGGCGGCGCGCGGGTGACGCTGCTGGAGCGCGCGCCCACGCTCGGCGGGCTCGCTGGGCAGATGGACTTCGTGGGCCACCGCGTTGACCGCTTCTACCACGTCGTCGTGCCCTCCGACGAGCGCATGATCGCGCTCGCCGACGAGCTGGGCCTGGCGGCTGAGCTGCACTTCACGCCCGTCGGCGTGGGCTTCTACGTGGACGGCGCCATGCACCCCTTCAACGGCCTCGGCGACTTCCTGCGCTTCGCGCCGCTCTCGCCCGCGGGGCGCGCGCGGCTGGCGTGGTTCGTGCTGCAGTGCCAGCTCCGCCGCGACCACATGGCGCTGGAGGACGTAGCGCTGGAGCGCTGGCTCGTGCGCCACAGCGGGCGCACCGTCGTGGAGCGCATCTGGCGCCCGCTGCTCGATTCGCGCTTCGACGGCCGCCACGCCGAGCTGCCGGCGACGTATCTGTGGGCGCGCACCAACCGCATGCGCAGCGCGCGCCAGGGCCGGGGCGCAAGCGGCGGCGAGCGTATGGGCGCGATCGCGGGCGGCGGTCACGAACGGCTCGTGCTCGCCGCTGCGCGGCGCGCGCGCGAGTTGGGGGTGCGCGTGCGCCTCGGCGCAGGCGTCGAAGGGCTTGTGTATGACGGAGCGCGGTCCTACCGAGGGGGGTCCTCCGGAGCGTGGTCCTCCGGAGGGGGGTCCTACGGCGGAGTGGGCGTGTCGGACGGCCGACTGGGCGCCGTCGCCGGCGTGCGCGTGGATGGAGTTGAGGAGTCCTTCGACCTGACGATCCCGACGTTGCAGCCGCCCGCGCTGCGGCGGCTGCTGCCCGATGCGCTGCAGCCGCTGCTCGCTGCCTATCCACGGCGCTACCTCGGCGTGGTCTGCCTCGTGCTGAAGCTGCGGCGCTCGCTGCTGCCGTACTACTCGGTCAACATCTGCGACCCCACGCCGATCACGACCGTCGTGGAGACCTCGCACGTCGTCGGCACCGCTCACACCGACGGCCTGCGTCTGGCCTACCTGCCGAAGTACTGCGATCCCGACGCGCCGGAGTTCGGCGAGGACGACGAGTCGATCTATCTGCGCTTCACCGCGATGCTCGCCCGCCTTGCGCCCGACTTCACACATAGCGACGTCGTGTCGTGGACTGTGCAGCGTGCGCCGCTGGTCGAGCCGGTGCACGCACTCGGCCAGGAGCCGCGCATTGCGCCGCTATGGCCGGGGGTCGGCGGGCTGGCGCTGGCCTCGGCCAGCCAGGTCTACCCGCGGTTGCTCAACGGCGAGTCGATCGTCGCGCTCGCCGAGCGCGTCGCCGCCGAGGCGCTTGAGCGGCTGGAGCAGGCGCCGGCAGAGCTGCGAGAGGGGACTCTCGTCAGCTCGTCTACAAGCGCCAGATAGCCCTCGCACTGATGCTCCCAGGCGATCGCGGCCAGCCGCCGCGTGGCGCTGACGGCGCACTCGCGCGCGCGCGCGGGATCAGCACACAGCTCGCGTAAAGCCCGCGCCAGATCCTCGACGTCGCCGGCTCGAAACATGCGTAGGTCGCGATCGCCGAAGCAGCCTGCGATGCCGGGCAGTCGCGAGGCCACGACGGGCAGGCCCATGTGCACGTACTCCAGGAGCTTCACCGGCAGCAGCAGCTCCGTGAAGGCGTCGTCGAGTGTCGGCACCACGCCGATGTGCGCCCGCGCAAGCTCGCCCGGGATCTCGGCGAAGGGAACGGGTGCGCGCGCCACGTCGCAGCGCCCCGGCGCCAGCTCGCGCGCCAGGGCCGCCAGGCGGTCGCGGTCCTCGCCTGCGCCGCAGACGCGCAGCCGCACGTCGGGTCCGTCACGGCCGAGCAGGCCGACGGCGCGGATCAGGCTCTCCACGCCGAAGCGCTTCGCGAGGCCACCGTGATAGAGCAGCCGCAGGGGGCCCTGCAGCGGCCAGCGCACTGGCGGGCGCGGCGGGCCGAAGGTGCGTTCGTCGGGCGAGTTCATCACGACGGTTATGCATCCAACGCCGACGCCGCGCCCCTCCAGGCGTAGGCGCGCCTGCTCGGTCACGACAACGACGCGCGTGGCCGCGGCGGCGCAGACCCGCTCCTCCAATCTCAGCAGACGTGTCGCGAGGTCGTCCGGCGCGCGGGAGAACTTCGTCGCGAAGAGCTCGGGGAAGGTGTCGTGGACATCGAGGATCAGCGGCGTGCCGCGCAGGCGCGGCAGGAGCGCGGCGGCCACGACGAGGTCGGGCATGTTGTGGGCCTGCACGAGGTCGAAGCGACGTCGCACATCGAGCGCCGCCACGCGCGCGCATGCGCGCGTGATGAACCTTCCGTAGGCGCGCACATAGGCGCCGGCGCCGCCGCTCGCCTTGTGGGCCTTGACGGGGTGCACGCGGATGATGCCTGCGCCCACGCGCAGTTCCTCGCGCGCGCCGATGCACACCAGATCGACCTCATCGCCACGTTCCGCCAGAGCGCGCGCCTCGCGCTGGACGCGTGAGTCCAGGCGGAAGTCGGAGAGGTGGATCATCGCCACGCGCAGAGGGCGTCGCTGGCTCGTGCTCGCGCCGTCTGCATGACGCCTCGTCCTCGCGCCGCTGGCATGACGCCTCGTCGTCGCACCGTCGGCACGAGGCCTCATCGCAGCACCGCTCGCAACATCCGAGCGCGCAGCTCGCGGCGCGTGAAGCGGCGGTAGGCGGGGTCCGGCACGCGCTGCACGCGGCGCGCGCCGGCGCGCAGGTAGCCGTAGAGGAAGGCCGCCCCGGACAGTCCGCGCGGGGGCCGCGCCGCGACCTTGAGGGCGCGCAGCGCCACCCACACGGCGCCATAGTGCGTGATGTAGGCGCACTCGCCATGCCGCGCGTGTCCGCGCAGCGCGCCGTCGGCGCTGGCCAGCGGCCGGTGGTGCACGCACACGAGGTCCGCGAAGCGCTCGGTGCGAAAGCCGCGCATGCGTGCGTAGGTCTCGTCGATGGTGTCCCACCCCAGCCGCTCGCCGACGCCACCAATCGCCTCGAAGCACGCGCGCGACCAGCACTTCAGCGCGCCGTGCACGTGGTGGCGCGGAATCGCGATCGAGCGCAGCACCCCGCCGGGGGCCGGCTCGACCAGCACGCCTCCCGCGAGCCCCAGGCGCGGGTCGGCGGCGAATCGCTCCAGGACGACCCGCAGATAGTGCGGCGGCAGCTCGATATCCCCATCGAGCTTCATCAGATGGGTGTAGGGGAGGGGGAGGAGGGCCGCCGGAGGCGGCCCGCTGTTGTCGGCGAGGGCGTGGGCGAGCGCGACGTTGAAGTTACGGATCTCAACCGCCTCGGCCAGGCGGTCTCGTGCTCCGGGCGCCTGTCTCGGGGCACGCAGGAGCACGAGGAAGGGCAGCTGCTCGCGCAGGGCCGACAACTGCTCGAAGGTGTCGTCGCTGGAGCCGTCGTCGATCACGATCCACCGCGCCGGCCGCTGCTCCTGCGCCGCCACGGCCTGCGCCACGCGCGCGATGTGCGCGCCCTCGTTGCGCACCGGCGAGACGATCAGCACCCGCGGCTCGTGCCGTGGCGGCGCCGTCGGCAGCGGCGCGCTGAGCGCCTGCGGCTCGCGCCGTGGCGCCGCCGTCGGCAGCGGCGCGCTGAGCGCCTGCGGCTCGCGCCGTGGCGCCGCCGTCGGCAGCGGCGCGCTGAGCGCCTGCGGCTCGCGCCGTGGCGCCGCCGTCGGCAGCGGTGCGCTGGGCCGCGTCGGGACCGGCGGTTCGGACGTGTCCATGCGCAAGCAACGCGCCGGCGACCCCGTTCCTTCACGGTGGACCTCGCGGTCATCGTCGTCTCCGCTAACGACGCCCGCTGGCTGGAGCCCTGTCTGTCGAGCGTCTTCGCGCACGCCGGCGACATCGCCGTGGAGGCCGTCGTCGTCGACAACGCCTCCAGCGACGGCACCGCCGAACTGGTGCGTCGGCGCTTTCCGCAGGTGCGCCTCATCGAGGCGCCCAACCTCGGCTTCGCGGCGGGCAGCAACCGCGGACTGCGAGCGACCGACGCGCGCTACGCGCTGCTGCTCAATCCCGACACCGAGATCCTGTCGGGGACGCTTGCCGGGTTGGTGAGAACGCTCGACGCCCTCTCCGGCGTCGGCGTCGCCGGGGTTCGTCAGGTGGATGCCGACGGCGCGCTGCTGCCCACGATCCGCCGTTTCCCCGGCGCGCTGCGCGCGCTCGGCGAGGCGCTCGGCTGCGAGCGCTGGCCGTGGCGAGCGGCGTGGATGGGCGAGCGTGTGCTCGATACGCGCGCCTACGCGCGTGCGCGCGACTGCGACTGGGTCGTGGGCTCGTTCCTACTCGCCCGCCGCGATGCCCTCCTGGCGGCGGGCCTGCTCGACGAGCGCTTCTTCCTGTACTGCGAGGAGACCGATCTCTGCCTGCGCATCTCCGGCGCCGGCTGGCGTGTGCGCTATCTGCCTCAGATGACGATCCGCCACTACGCCGGCAAGGGCGGCGTGCGCCCGCGGATGGTGGCGCAGGAAACCTTCGCACGACGGCAGTACGCCGACAAGCATTTCGCGCGGCCCCACCGGGCGCTGTATCTGGGGTCGCTCGGGCTGCGCCATGGGCTGCGGGCCGCGCTCGCGCGGGGGAGTGGCGGGCCCGCCACGGCGCGGCGCGCCTCGGCGCTGCGCGCGCTGGCGACGCTCGGTGGGCGCACGGGGCCGCCGTTCGTCGAGCCTCCGCCGCAAGCACTCGCGCCCGTCGCGCGTTGCTGTGAGGAGACGTTCCTTCGACAGGTGCGACATGGAGCTGGCTGAAATCCTCAGAGTCCTCTGGCGGCGCAAGCTGGCGACCGTCGCCGTCGTGCTGCTCGCCGGCGGCGCGGCGTTCGGCGCGGGGCGTCTGGCGCATTCCACGCCCACTGGCTCGGCGACCGTGCAGGTCCTGGTCAACTCGCCGCAGTCGGCGCTCGCCGACCTGCTCCAGAACACCGCGCCGCTGACCACGCGCGCGGCGCTGCTCGCACAGGTGATGGCGAGCGAGACCGTCCTCGAAGGCATCGCGGCCTCGGCTGGCATTCCCGTCGAACGAGCTGACCGCCCAGGGCCCCTACAGCGGCGCGGGCGAGGCGCTCGACGTAGTTACCCCTTCCGAGGCGCGCTCCAGCCAGCTCCTGGGCGAGCGCGCACGCTACCGGCTCGTGTTCGTCGCGCAGGCCGACGAGCCCGTCGTCACGGCCTCCGTGCAGGGCCCCACCGCGGCCGCCGCTGGCCATGTCGCGGAAGCCGTATATCCCGGCGTGCAGGGCTACGTCGCTGCGCTTCAGAAGCAGGCCAAGACGCTGCCCGCGCAGCGCGTCACGATCCGCCAGCTCGGGCCGGCGCAGGCGGCGGCGGTCAACTCCTCCTCGCGCCTGACCTTGATGGTCGTCGCGGCCCTGGCGGTGCTGCTGCTCGGGCTGCTGCTCCTGCTTGGCGTGGAGGCCCTGAGCCGGCAGCCGCTCGCCACGGAGGGGCTCGAGCGGGAGTTCGCGGCCGATCTCGACCGCGTCCCGCGCGAGGAGCGCTCGCGCTCGGTTGCCTGAGCATGAAGGTTCGCGCCGCGCTCGTGCTTGCGCTGGCGCTTGCCGTCGCGCTGCTCGCGCACACGTGGAACGTCGAGATTGGCGCGGCCACCGCGCGGATGCTTGTTGACTCGACCGACTCCGAGCTGACGGGTCCCGCGCCGCTCGGCGCCTACCGCGCCGACCTCGCTGCGCAGCTCGCTGTCACCTACGCGCTTTACCTGCGCGGCGATCAGGCGACCACCGAACTGGGCCACGCGATGGGGCTGCGGGGAGAGCGCGTGGCTGCCTCGGGGCCGTTCACGCTGCTGCTCGGGCGCACCAACCTGGCGCCGGCGGTCACGGCCCTCTCCGACCCCATCCCGGTCGATCACGCCTACCGTCTGGTGCTCGACGTCGATGGCGTCAACCCGGTGCTGAGCTTCTACGCGCAGGCTCCCAGTGCGCGCCAGGCCGCCGCGCTCGTCAACGCGGCGCGCGCGCTGCTCGCCCGGCACGTGCTCGCGCAGCAGGCCTCCTACCGGCTCAACTCCGAACAGGCCGCGGTGCTGAGGCCGCTTGGTCCCACCGTCAACGGGCTTGTCGACGGTGGCGCCCGCTGGGAATTGGCGGGCGCTGTCTTTGTCTTCGTGCTGCTGCTCGTCGGTCTGCCGCTGTATGCGTATCGCCGTCGTCGTCATCATCTTCGCCATCGGCCGGCTCGGCAGAGCGCCCTCGCGGAGATCGCGGCGACGGGCGGCGTTGCCGAGATCGCACTGCCGGGCGTCTTCGCGGAAATCCCACCTCCAGGTGTAGTCGCGGAGATCGCACTGCCGGGCACCATTGCGGAGATCGCGGCGACAGGCGGCGAATGGCCGTACACGACCCGCCTGCTGCCGTGGGCGCTGGCGGGCTTCGTGGCGATGGTCTTCCTCGTCCCCTTCGACGCGATTGATCTGCCCGTCAACCTGCCGCTGGACAGCAGCCTCGACCGGCCACTGCTCGTCGGGCTCGTGCTGCTGTGGCTGTCGAGTATGGCTCTGTTGAGCCGCGCCGCCCGCCCGCGCGTGCGGCTCACTCGCGTGCACTTTGCCGTGCTGCTCTTCTTCGCCGTCTGCTGCCTCGGGGTCGCGCTCGATGGCGCCGCGCTGGCCAACATGGACGAAGTCACGCTCGTCGTCAAGAAGCTCGCGCTGCTGGCCTCCTACGTCGTCTTCTTCGGCGTCGTCGCCTCTGCCCTGCGACCGCGCGAGGTCCCCCGTTTCGCTGCGCTGATCGTCGCGCTGGGCGTCGTCGTGGCGGTTGCGACCGTCGTCGAGTATCGCCTGCACTACAACGTCTTCTACGACCTCTGGGGTCGGCTGCTGCCGATCGTCAAGCCCGCCGAATTCGATGCGCCGGACTCGATCGGGCGTCTGACGGTCTACGGCCCCACGAGCCAGCCGCTGGAGCTGGCAGCGCTCCTGGCGATGGTGCTGCCGTTCGCCGTGATGGGCGCGATCGACGCCGCCACGCGCCGGCGGCGGCTGCTGTATTCGCTGGCCATCGGGCTGCTGCTGGCCGGTGGCGTGGCGACCTCGCGCAAGACCAGCCTGATCGCGCCCGCCGGTGCCATCTTGCTGCTGCTCGTCTACCGGCCGCGCGCCGTCGGACGCTCGCTGCTTGGCCTGGCGCTGGTGCTGGGCGTGCTTGTGCACTTCACATCGCCCGGCGCCCTGGGATCGGTGCTCAGCCAGCTTGAGCCCGGGCACGTCAACGGGGTGCTGACTACAACCGACCGCACCGCCCGTTACGACGCCGTGCTGCCCGACATCATGCGCCACCTGCTGCTTGGGCGCGGCTTCGGTAGCTATGACCCGCACAAGTACCGCATCCTCGACAACGAGTACCTCGGGCTGGCGATCACGGCGGGGCTGCTCGGCCTGCTCGCCTACTGCGCGATCTTCGCGGCGATGATGAGCGCGGCGCACGGCCTGATCGGGAGTTCCGGACGGACATCCTCGCTGGCGCTCGCCGCGCTGGCCTCGGTCGGCGTCGTGGCCCTGACGAGCGCGCTGTTCGACGTGCTCTCCTTCCCGCACGTCCCCTATCTGCTGTTCTTCGTCGCCGCCATGATCATCGCCTTGCGCGAGCGCCCGCCGACACCTGAGCGGCCCGTCGCGGCGGAGCGCTCTTCCTTGCGCCGCCCCGCGCCGTCAGAGGGGCGGGGCGGCGAGCGCTCGCGCCATCTCCCGCTGCTCCCGTCGCCGCTGCCCCCGCCGCCGCCGCTGCTCCCGCCGCCGCGAATGCGGCGATCTCCCGGCGCGCCAGTGCGATCCACTCCAGCTCGGCTCGCAGGCGAGTGAGCGCCGCGGCCCGGGTCAGGTTCATCGCCAGCGCGATCCACGAGTGGGCCCGCGGGAACTCCTCGCTGGAGGCTCCGAGCAGCATCAGGCAGTTGCGTTCGTAGCCGTCGAGCGCCGCCAGCAGCAGCGGCACGTCCTCGTCGCGGGCCACCGCGAGCTTCGCCTGCAGCTCTACGCGCAGTGGCTCCGTCGGCGCACCGGCGGCCATCCATTCCGTCAAGGCACTCTGTGCGCGCTCGGTGGGGGAGTAGACGACCCGCTGGCCCGTGGGGCCGTTGCCGTAGGCGCGCTTGGAGGAGACCAACGCGGCCCGCTCGAGCTGCTGGAGCATCGGGTAGAGACCCTTGGCCTCGATCTGCCAAGCGGGGCCGAGCCGCCTGTCGAGCCGATTGGCGAGGTCGTAACCGTGACCCGGGTGCTGCAGCAGCAGGCCGAGCAGCGCGCCTTTCAAAGGTGAGCTGCCACGCATCCAACCCGCGTCTCCGGTCGCCATGCTCCTTATCGCCTTTGACTCGATTTCACCATATGGTATCCAAACCGCCTCGAATGTTCTAGAGGTCGAATCATTCTGAGGATGTGGCTTTTGCTGGGGGAATTATGGGCGGCGCGGCGATCCGCTCGACGCGGCCACCAGTGACCCGATCGGGCTGGCCTCGGGTCGCCCGCCAGGCGTCAGTGACCCGATCGGCCAGCTGCGGGTCGCCCGCCAGGCGTCAGTGACCCGATCGGCCAGCTGCGGGTCGCCCGCCAGGCGTCAACGGCCGAAGGCGGGGGTGGGGAGCACCCGTGCGAGCAGCAGTCCGAGGTCGTGCCACGCCGCCGGCGACACGACCCGCAGCGTGGCCACGTAGCTCAGCAGGCCGGCCGTGCCGACGACCCCGATCGTGAGCGCCGCACCCAGCTCGGGTGCGAGCAACGCCCGCAGCGGCTCGCCGACTGCCGCCAACACCATGCAGCCGGCGAGCGCCGGGCCCAACTCGGGGAGCAGCCGCCGGATCGAGATGCCAAGGTGGCGGCGCAGCAGCAGCCGATAGACGCCGGCGAGGATCGCGAGGTAGAAGGCCGCGACCGCCACCGCCACGACGATCAAGCCGTGCCCCACGGCGAGCGCCACGACGGCGGCGTAACCGAGCAGCATCGCGACGTTGAAGCCCAGCAGCGCGCGCGGCCGGCCGAGCGCCAGCATCACCTGGGGGTAGCCCGTGAGAACCGCCGCGACCATTCCCGCCACGGCGAGGATCTGCGTGGGGCCGACCGACGGCGCCCACTCGCGACCGAGCAGGAAGGGGATCAGGAGTGGCGCCAGCACGATCAACGTGCTCAGCAGTGGGAAGATCACCGCCGCGTGCACGCGCGTCGCGCGCTCGTGCAGACGGCGCAGCTGCGCGGGGCTCTCCGTGCGCGAATACACCGGGAAGGCGAGCTGCATCATCACCCCGCTGAGCTTGTCCTGGTAGACCACCCCGAGGTTGAACGCCCGCCAGTAGATGCCCGTCTGCGCCGCCGGCAGACGCGCGGCGATGATCGCGTAGTCAACGTTGCGGAACATCACGTCCACGAGCCCCGCGAGCGCGGCCGGGATGCCGAAGGCGTTGACCTCACGCCGCGCGCCGCGCTCGCGATATAGCCGTGGCCACGGCGGTGGCGCGACCACGAGCAGCAGCAGTGAGCCCGCCGCCACCTGTGCCAGTGCCCCCACGACGATCGCAGTGGCGCCCGGCCCCGCGAGCGCCAGCGCGAGCGCCAGTGCATTGCCTAGTGTCAGCGCCGTCACGTCGATCAGGCCCGAGCTGCGGAAGTCAAGGCGCCGCCACAACAGCGCCCGCGACACCGCCCCGCAGCCGGCGAGCAGGAAGACGGGGGCCGCCAAGCTCATCAGCTCCGCCGTGCGCCCGCCGAACAGCGGCCGCCACAGCAGTGGTGCCAGGCCCGCCGCCAGCGCCGACAGCGCGGCGCCGCCGAGCAGGCTCATCGCCGTCGCCGAGCGCAGATGGCGCTCGTCGATCTGCTCGCGCTGGACGAGCGCCGATGCGAAGCCCTCGAACGTCAGGATCGTGGCCAGCGGAATGAAGATCAGGGCCACCGCCGCGCGGCCGAACTCGGCCGGCGATATCAGCCGCGCGAGCGCCACCATCGCGGCGATCCCCAGGGCTTCGCCGACGACGCGCGTCAACATCAGCCAGCGTACGCCGCTGAGGGTGGCCTCTTTGAGGGATTCGCGCGGCACGTGGGTACCGGCGATGAAACGGCTGCGGGGGTGCGCCGCTTGCGAGCGGCGCTCGCGTGCGAGCTGTGCGAACGGCACCCGAGCGCAAGCTGACGCGGCGCAAGGTCGTTAGTCGGTCGAGATGCCCGCCTGCGCTTCGCCCGCAGCCGCCTGTCCAAACTGCGCGGCGCCACTCGTCGGGCCTGTGCTGCTGCGCGGGCACGACCGCCTCGTGGGTGGACCGGGGGAGTTCGCGGTGCTGCGCTGTGACGCCTGTGGCTTGGCGAGCACGCAGCCGCGTATCGGTCCGAAGCAGTTCTCGGACTACTACCCCGAGGGTTATTACGCGGGAGCGAGCCGGCGCGCAGGCGCTGCTGAGGACACACGCGCAGCTGGGGACACACGTGCCGCCGGAGACAAACACGCGCCGGTGGACGGGGACTCACGGCCGGCCCGAACGGGGATCGTGGAGCGCCTGCGCCTGGCGACGATCGTCCGCTTCGGTCCTTACCGTCCGCTGTCGCGGCGCCGGCCCGGACGGATGCTCGACGTGGGCTGTGGCAACGGTGAGCTGGCCCGAGCCTTCGCCCGCCGCGGCTGGCAGGTGGCCGGGGTGGAGCCCGCTCGGGCGGCCGCCGCACAAGCGCGGGCAGGCGGTGTGGAGGTGCACCGAGGCACGCTCGACGACGCTCCGTGGCTCGCAGCGACCTTCGATGCGGTGGTCTCTTAACCACTCGCTCGAGCACCTGCCCGATCCGGCGGGCAGCCTGCGCCAGGCCGCCGGGCTGCTGCGCGAGGGAGGTGTGGTGGCCGTGGCGGTGCCCAACTTCGCTTGCTGGCAGCGTCGTGTGTTCGGCTCGCGCTGGTTTCAGCTCGACCTACCTCGCCATCTGCAGCACCTCGAGGCGCCGACGCTGGCAGCGTTGTTTGTGCGTGCCGGCCTGCGGCCGCTGTCACACACGACGGCCTCGATGCGTCCGGGGCTGCTGGTGAGCGTGCAGTACGCCGTCTTCGGCCATGCGCGCTTCACCGGTCGCGGCCTGCGCCTTGCGGCGTGGGCCACGGCGCCGCTGTTGTGGTTGCTCGACCGCTTTACGGAGGGCGACTGTCTGCACATGTTCGCTCTCCATTCCCCATCACTCGATGAGCGCTGAATTCAGCATGCGTGCCGACACCGCTAGGAACGCCGAGGGGCGCGTGTTCGGCGATCGCGGTGGTGGTGGCGGTCGCCGCGACGTGGTGTTCACCTTCTCCTATCTGACTTGGCAGGCCGCCGCGCGGCGCGGCTGGTTCGGCTCCGAGGACCGTCTCGCGCGGGCGCTCGTGACGCATCCGCGCGTGCGCCGTGTGCTGGTGTGCGACCTGATGCGCAGCCTGCCGCTCAAGCTCGCCCGCGACCTGGCCGACGCGCTGCTGTCATCGCGCGAGCAGCTCGACTTCCCGGCGGGGGAGCGGGCGCAGCTGCTGCAGCCGCTGCGCCTGCGCTGCCGCGACCCAACCTCGCTGCGCGGCACACAGCGTCTGGCCATGGCCTACGACCGTGCGTTGGCGCGCGCGACGGCACGCATGGGCATGCACGACCCGGTGGTGATAACCGCGCACCCGCTGCTGGCCGGCTTTGCCGAGTTCGGGTGGGCACGCGCGGTGACCTTCTACGCGACCGACGACTGGTCCGCCTACCTACCCCACCGCCGCTGGTGGCCGGCCTACCGCGAGAGCTTCGCGGCCGTGCGCGTGCGCCGGCGGCGCGTGGTGACGGTGTCCGACACGCTGCGCGAGCGGCTTGCGCCGACCGGGCCCAGCGCGGTGATCCCCAACGGGCTGGAGCCAAGCGAGTGGATCGGCGATCCCACGCCACCTGGCTGGCAGCGCGACATGCTGCGCCCGCTGCTGCTGTATGTGGGGACGCTCGACTCGCGCCTGGACATTCCCGGGCTGGTTGCCATCGCGCGGGCGCTGCCGCAGGCCACCGTGGTGCTGGCCGGCGCGCTGCGCGACCCCGCTCATCTGTATCCCCTGCGCGCAGAGCCCAACATCGAGATCCACGCGGCGCTCACGCGCGCGAGCGTCACCGGGTTGATCCGTGTCGCCGACGTCGGTCTGATCCCGCACGTGTCCAACGCGCTCACCGAGGCCATGAGCCCGCTCAAGCTCTATGAGTACCTGGCGGGCGGGCTGCCGGTCGTCGCCACCGACCTGGCGCCCTTGCGCGGCGTCGAACCCGCGTGTGCTGCTGGTCGGCGAGCGTGGCGGCTATCCGGCGGCGGTCGGCGCTGCGTTGGCGATGGGCCTGGCCCCCGAGGACGAGCGTCTCACGTTTGTGCAGACCAACTCCTGGGCCAGCCGCCACGAGCGGTTGTTGGACCTCGCACTGGGGTGATGCGGTCGCGGCCCTCGCTGAGCGCTCGGCGCAGGATCGGCGTCAGGCGTCTGCGGGGTGCGGGGATCGCGGCGAGCGCGTCTGGGTCCAGCGTCGCGCCGTTCGGGATGGCGGTCTGCGCGATGGCGCCCAGCGAACACCACCGCACATCGCCGAGGCGAGCGATGGCGGCGGCGGCCTTGGCGAGCGCGCCCGGTCCAGCAGCGAGCAGATCGTGATGGCCGTAGAGGATCAGCGGCTGGCCGAGGAAGGCTCGCAGCACAAGGTCCTCGCGGGGGTGGCGATCGAAGTCTGCGCGCAGCAGCACCGGCAGACCGCCGGCGACGACGTCGATCGGACCCCACGCCGCCAACGGACCAGCATCCGCTGGACGTTCGAGCCAGGAGCGCTCGTGCGTGTCGGCCAGCCACGGATACGGGCGCGTCGTGGCGATCGCCTGAAAGCCGCAGGCACGTAGCGCGCGCGCCACCGGCTCGCTCAGCCGCTCGTGTGGCGGGACCATCACGCGGTCCACGGCTAGGCCCGTTCGCCGCTCGAAGGCCAGCGTGCGGCGCACGGCCTGTGCGACGAGGGTGAGCGCCTGATCGTCGGTGTGAGGCCGTCCCAGCTCGGGGCCGTCGTGGTCGTTGCCGTGTACGCACAGCGACAGGTGGGCGGCGCCCTCGTGGAAGAGGCCCACGGCGCGTGGATTGGCGCGGCGCCCGTCGAGCGGGACCATCGCGACCGACAGGTGGTAACCGTGCCGACGGGCGTCGTGCAGCAGCTCGGCGTAGTCGAGGTGGCCGTAGCGCGGGCGGCGCAGGTTGGGGTCGTCGATCACGAACGCCGCCCGCAGCTGCGCCGGCGGTGCGCGCAGGGGGGCCGTGATATCTGCCAGGAAGTGCGCTAGCGCCAGCAGCGCAAGGCAACGGCCGGGGCGCAGGCGCTCGCGCAGTGCCTCCTCGGCGCCAAGCTCCGCCGGAGCGCAGGCGACGCGCTGGTGGCGCGTGCCTTGCGCGCGCGTCCATGCGGGAGTGCCGCCGAGTGTGCCCAGCACGGCCTCGTCGGGGCGCACCGACCGCAGGGCACCTGCTCGGTCGTCGCTGAGCAGCGCGCCGCGCAGCGGCCGTGCGAGAGCATGGTCGGCGGTGAGGACAAGCGGTCGGGGCATACCCTCCTGGAACTCCTCTCCTTCCAGCGATAGAAGGGGGATGTCAGTCGCCTGCATGTCAGCCTCGGCCTTAGGCGATATGCGCCAAGTCTCGCCTGCGACCCCAAAAGTCTCGCCTGAGATCCCGTAAGCCTCGCCTGCCATCCCAAATGCCTCGCCTGCGACCCCAAAAGTCTCGCCTGAGATCCCGTAAGCCTCGCCTGCCATCCCAAATGCCTCGCCTGAGATCCCGAAAGTCTTGCCTGCGTCCGTGACGTCTGTCGTGCCGAACGCGACGATCGCGTCGAGGTTGCGCAGAGCATCGGCGTCGCGGCCCTCGAAGCGCACGGGGTAGGCGGCTTCGAGCGCCTGCCACAGGCGCGCTCGCTCGCGATGCTGCTGGGCCGGGACGATTCCCACTCGGCGTGCCTCGCTCATTGGACAAGCAACGTCCGCGACGGGCGGGAGTTGACGCGAGTGCCGGCGGAGTTGCGGAGGCGGCCAAAAGTTGAGGCGCCGCCGGCGCGTTGCGTGGATGATCCAGATGCGCCACGTCCTACCGGCAATCCAGACGACGCAGAGGGGCTTGGTCCTCTGCGCGCTGTCGATCCTCCTTTGTGCCGCGCTCACGCTGGGCGGCGCCGCGCGCGCCGGGGCGGCTGTGTCGTGCCCGAACGCCAATCCGATCGTCAACGAGAACAACTGCATGGGCGCCGGTACGGGCGCCAACGAAATCGCCAACTACAGCGAAGCGATCGGTGGCTTCAGCACGCAGACGAGCTACAACCTCGGCGAAAGCGTGCAGCTGAAGATCGGCACCAGCGCGCCTTCGTTTCCCAGCACCAGCGTGAACATCGCCGTGTACCGCATCGGCTACTACGGCGGCACCGGCGCGCGCCTGATAGCTGCGGCCGGCGCGAGCAAAGTCAAAGTCAACAACAGCCTCCAGTGCGAACCGGCGAACGCCACGACGGGTGAACTCAGCTGCGCCAACTGGAAGACGACCTACACGATTCCGGGCAGCTCGCTGCCGGTGTCGGGGATTTACGAGGCCGTCTTTACCGACCTGGCCGACGGCGGCATCCAGAACTACGTGACCTTCACCGTGCGCAACGACGCACGCGCCTCGGAAGTCCTGTTCGTACTGCCCATCTCCACATATGAGGCCTATAACACGTGGGGCTGCAAGTCGCTCTACTACGACGCATGCGGCGGCGCCAACACGATCGCGGGCGACGGCCGGGCGGTGTCGGTGTCTTTCGAACGGCCGCTTGCCGAAGGTGAAGAGCAGCGCAACAAGTTCTTCGGTCCCGACTACGCGATGGTGCAGTGGCTGGAGGAGCAGGGCTACGACGTCACCTACACCGACGACATCCAGCTCGACCGCAGTCCCTCGTCGCTGCTCGACCACAAGATCATCTTGATATCGGGTCACAGCGAGTACTGGTCCTACGCGGCCTTCAACAATGTGATTGCCGCACGCGAACACGGCGTCAACGTCGCCTCGTTCAGCTCCAACACGGCCTACTGGCAGACGCGCTTCGCCAATAACTACCGCACGCTGATCTGTTACAAGACCGTCCAGGGCGCCGCCGACGGCGACGGTGGCGCGACACCGAACGATCCGGCGTCGATCGGTCCGCACGGCGAATTCCTGCCTCAGTTTGCGACCAGCACGCGCCGCGACCCCGGTGCGCCGGCCGGCGCACCCAATGCCCCGCCGGAAGGGCGCGTGGGGCCCAACCAGCCCGAGAACGAGCTGTTCGGGGTGCTCTACGTCGGCGACAACGAGGAAGACTCGTGGGGGCTCACCGTGCCGGCGGGCAATACCGGCGGGGAATACGAGGGCGACCGCGTGTGGCGCAACGCGGGCCTGCCGAGCAACTCCGCGGTGACCATCGACAACGACATCGTTGGCTGGGAGTGGGACCAGATCCCCAGCCCGACGAGCCCGCTGTACGCGCACGCCGCCGAAGTCGAGCCCGAAGGCGTCAAGCGACTCAGCGCCACCAATACCAGCGACCCCGACTCCACGTGGCTGCAGGACGCCGGCCGCGAACGTACGGCCGAACCGCCACCGGGGCAGCCCAACAACGTCAGCGCCGTCGAGTACCGCGCCGCGAGCGGCGCCTACGTGTTCGCATCGGGCACGATGCAGTGGTCCTACGGCCTGGACGTCGATCCGTCGATCAACCAGGCCACCTACAACGTCCTCTCGGAAATGGGCGTGCAGCCCGGCACTCCCGAGGCCGGACTCGTGCTCGATTCCCCCACCGCCCCAAAGCCGCCGTGGGCGGCGTTCAAGGCGACGCCGAGCACTGTGCTCGTCGGCCAGCAGGTGAAATTCGACGCCTCCGGCACGAGCGACCCCGACGCGAGCATCGTGCAGCACTACTGGGAACTCGAAGGCAAGGGGTTCACTGTCGAAACCGGCACCTCGCCGACACTCACGCACGCCTTCGCCGAACCGGGCGTCTACAACGTCGTCCTGAAGGTCCTCGACAGCGAGGGTCAGCTGGATGAGACCACCCGCACGATCACCGTCAACAGCGCGATCACACCCAGCCTCACGGTGTCGCCGAATCCGGCGTCGCTCGCGCAGAACGTGACCTTCTCGGCCGCCGCCTCGACCGACGTGAGTGGCCCGATCACCGACTACAAGTGGGATCTCGACGGCAACGGCACCTACGAGACCGACACTGGCTCGACGCCGAGTGTCACAACGACCTTCTCGACCGCCGGCGCCCACACGGTGAGCGTCAAGGAGTCCGATGGCGCCGGCAACACGATCACGAAGACGGTCATCGAGAACATCGTCACTACCGGCATCTCAAGCTACTCCGGCTCGATCCTGGCGACGCCTGGCCTGCTGGACTACTACCGGCTCGGCGAAGCCGCCGGTCCCACCATCCTCGACAGCAAGGGCACCGCCAACGGCACGCTCACAGGTGTGACCTACGGCGTACCCGGTGCGATCAACGGCGACCCCAACACCGCCGTCAGCTTCCCCGGCGCCGGCGACCCCGACGAGGGCGAGGCCGGCAGCTTCGGCACGATCCCGCTGAATCTGTCAGGCCAGAGCGCGATCACGGTCGAATTCTGGTTGAAGTGGAACACCTATGGCAACGACGACGCGCTGGCGATGGAGTTCACGCCCAACTCCAACGAAAACGCCGGCGGTTTCCTGGTCGATCCCGACTCCCCGGCGTTCAACGGGACCTTCGGCGTCGGCATCGGCACGGGCGCCACGCGCAACAGCATCTTCCTCGCGCGGCCCTCGGCGGGTGTTTGGCACCACTACGCGTTCGTGCTCGATCCCACGCAGCCCGCCGAACACGAGATAACGCCCTACGTCGACGGTCAGCCGGTGAGCTTCCAGCAGGAAGGTAAGGGCACCGGCGCCGGCCCGTTCGCCAACTCCACCTTATATCTCTTCTCGCGCGACGGCAAGACGCTGTTCGGCAACGGCACGCTCGACGAGCTGGCGATCTACGGCGGCGATCTCAGCGCCGAACGCATCTCCGAACACTTCCTCGACAACGGCACCGATCCTCGCCCTGTGGCCTCCTTCACGGCTTCCCCGAGCCCACCGAAGCCGGGGCAGACGGTGACCTTCAACGCGGCCCCCTCGAGCTACAGCAAGGGCACGATCAAAAAGTACGAATGGGATCTGAAGGGCAAAGGTATGTATGAAACGACGACCGCCACGCCGACGATCACCACCTCCTATGCCACCGTGCAGACAGTCAAAGTGGGCCTGCGCGTGACCGACAGCAACGGCGGCTGGGACTACACGACAGAGCCCGTCGAAGTCGGCAACTTCCCACCGGCGGCGCGGCTGTCGAGCGCACCCACCTCCGTGCTCACCGGCCAGACCGTGAAATTGTCCGCCGCCGCCTCCACCGATCAGGGCACGATCACCGACTACAAGTGGGATCTGACGGGCAGCGGCAGCTACACCACAGACACCGGCGCGACGCCGACGGTAAGCACCTCCTTCACCACGGCAGGACTGCACAAGGTGGGTGTGCAGGTGACCGACAACAGCGGTCTGACCAGCACCACGACCGCAACCGTGACGGTGCTGGAACAGGGCGTCAGCGACTACGCCGATGCCGTGCTGGACACGCCCGGAATCGCCCACTACTACCCCCTGGGAGAAGCCTCTGGGCCGACGATCCACGACAGCAAGGGCACGGCCAACGGCACGATCGCCGGCGGCACCTTCGGCTTGGAAGGGGCCGTTCAGGGCGACCCCAATACCGCCCTGGGCTTCAACGGCCTGAGCGACTTCGGCGCGATCCCACTGAACCTCTCGGAAAGCAGCCAGCTCACCGTGGAGTTCTGGTTGAAGTGGGAAAGGTACGCCAACAACGATGCCCTGGCGATGGAGTTCACCCCCAACTTCAACGAAAACACCGGCGGTTTCCTGGTCGATCCCAACGCGCCCGAGTTCGGCGGCACCTTCGGCGTCGGGATCGGTGTCAACGGCACGCGCAACAGCGTCTTCTTCCCGCGGCCCACTGCAGGTGTGTGGCATCACTACGCCTTCGTGCTCGACAGCACGGCGCCCTCGGGCAGTGAGATCACACCCTATGTCGATGGTCAGCCGGTGGCCTTCCAGATCGACAGCGCCGGCACCGGCGGCGGTCCGTTCGCCAACTCGACGCTCTATCTGTTCTCGCGCGACGGCAACGCCCTGTTCGGCGCCGGCACGCTCGACGACCTGGCGATCTACAACCGCACGCTGAGCGCCAGCGCGATCTTCCAGCACTACAACTCTCACGGCGCCGGCAAGCCGCCGAAAGCGGTGCTGAAAGCGCCGAGTACCGCGGCGCCGGGCCAGAGCGTGACGCTCGACGCCTCTGCCTCCACCGACGCCAACGCCAACGCCAAAATCGTCGACTACCAGTGGGATCTGAGCGGCAAAGGCTCCTACGAAACCGAAGGCGGCTCGACGCCCACGCTCAAAACCAGCTTCACCACCCCCGGCATCCATACGGTCGGCGTGCGCGTGATCGACAGTGCGGGCGCCAGTGCGGCGGCCACCGCGACGATCGTCGTGCGCAGTGAAAGCTACAGCGCGGCCGTCCTGGGGACGCCTGGCCTAACCCACTACTACCGCCTGGACGAGACCGCCGGTCCCACCATTCACGACATCAAGGGAACCGCCAACGGCACGATCACGGCCGGCAGCTTCGGCCTGGAAGGCGCGATCATGGGCGAAGCAGACACCGCCCTGGGCTTCAATGGCGTGAGCAGCTTCGGCGCGATCCCACTGAACCTCTCGGAAAGCAGCCAGCTCACGGTCGAGTTCTGGTTGAAGTGGGAAAGGTACGCCAACAACGACTCGCTGGCGATGGAGTTGACCCCGAACTTCAACGAAAATCCCGGGGGCCTCCTGGTCGATCCCGACGCACCCGAGTACGGCGGCACCTTCGGCGTCGGGATCGGTGTGGAGGGCACACGCAACAGCGTCTACTTCGCGCGGCCATCCGCCGGGGTGTGGCATCACTACGCCCTCGTGCTCAACAGCGCCGCGGCCGCCGGCAGCGAGATCACCCCGTATGTCGACGGTCAGCCGGTGGCCTTCCAGCAGGAAAGCGCCGGAACTGGCGCCGGTCCGTTCGCCAACTCGACGCTCTATCTGTTCTCGCGCGACGGCAGCGCGCTGTTTGGCGCCGGCACGCTCGATGAACTCGCCGTCTACAACCAGCCGCTCAGCGCGGCGACCGTCGCCGCGCACTATGCCGACGGTGCGCCGTGAGCCGCCCCGATCGCCGGGTACGTCATGAGGCTGGGTGCGTCGTGAGCCGCGCCGTTCCGCAGGCGCGGGCCGCCCGATGAGCAGAGCGCGCGCGGGCATGGCGATGTCGCTCGCCACCTTCGCGATGGCCGCGGCGTCGGCGATCCAGGCCGTGCTCTACCTCGGCCGCTTCGGCACCAACGCTCGCACCGACGGCTTCTTCGTGGCCTTCGCGCTGTACTCCACCTTCGGCGTCTTCAGCCAGAGCCTGCGCCTGACTTCGGTGGGGCTGCTGGTGGAGCCCGGTGCGCGCCTGAGCGTGCGCGGCTTCGCGACCGTATTGGCCGCGATAGCGCTCGTGGTGCTGGTACTCACGGTCCCGCTGTCCGGTCCGCTGTCGCAGCTGATCGCGCCCGGCCTGAAGGCCGGCGCTCGGCAGGTCACGGCCTCCGCGCTGCCGGTGCTGGGCGTGGCGATGATCCTGCAGCTGTGGGCGGCCGGCGCCGCGACCGTGCTGGCGATCCGCGCGCGCTTCCTCGCCATCGCCGGCGCCTACATGGCCGGGGCAGGGGGCGGGCTGGTCGCCTTCCTGGCGCTGATGGACCGCGCCGGCGTGCAGACGCTGGGCTGGTCGATGGCCACGATGTCGCTGATCACCTGCACGTGGATGCTCGTCGGCGTGCGGCTCGGCGGGGGACTCGGACCGTGGCCCGCAGAGCTGGCTTCGCGCCCGGTGCAGCCCTGGGCGTGGTCGCTGCGGCTGGGCAACCGTCCGTCCGGCGAGGCCGCGCTGTTCGGATCGTGGGCGCGGCACGGTCCGCTGGCGCCGGGCGCGCTGCTGCGCAACTGCGGCCTCGTGCTTGGCCGCACGGCGATCTATCTCGCGTTCAACCTGCTGTTCGTCGTGACACTGGCCTTCGCCAGTCGCACGGCCGTCGGCGGCACGACCGTGCTCTCCTACGCCTACCTGTTCGCCAGCTACCTCGTGGCCGGAACCGGCATGGCGCTGGGCATGTCGAGCATCCCCGACCTCACGCGCCAGGCGCGCGCGCAGCGCCGCGCGCTCGTAGCGGCAACCGTTCCCCGTGGCTTTCGCTACGCGATGCTGCTCGTCGCTCCTGCCCTCGCCGGCCTGATCGCGGCGGGCGCTCCGCTTGTTCACGCGTTGCTCCCGCGCAGCCTCTCCGCCGCCGAGGTCCACACGCTGCGCGTCTTCGCGCTGCTGCTCGTGCCGTGGACCGTCGCGGCGCTGCTCGTCAACTTCCTGTTGCCCGTTCTGCTGGCAATGGGCCGCGCGCGCCTGTTGGGCGCGCTGGCGCCGGCGCTGCTCGCGCTGCACCTCGCGCTGACCGCCGCGGCTGCCGCGCTGTGGGGCGTCGACGGCGCCGTGGGCGTCTTCTGGGTCGCCCCTGCTGCTCTTGCCGTCGTGCTGCTGCTGAACGGAGCCGGCGCCGGGCAGGCCCGTGAGCTGGCTGGCGAACTGGGCGCCGACGGCGCGCGCTTCCTGGCGCTGGCGGCGCTCGCCTTCGGCGCGGGCTGGCTCGGAGGCAGCGCGCTCGGCGCCGACCTCGCGCAGGCCGCGCTCGCCGGCGCGATCGGCTGCGCGGCCTACCTCGCCGGTCTGTGCCTGGTCGCCCGCCGGCAGCTCCAGGTGCTGGTGAGCGCCGTGGTCGCTCGACCCGCGTCGGCGTGAGGCGCGCGGCACGCGCGGTGACCGTGCGATGAGCAGCGCCCTGCTGGGACACCCCACGTCCTCGCCGGCCCGCGCGGGGGAGGGAGCCGACGCGGGGGCGGCCGGGTCGCAGCCGGGTGACGGCATACGTGACGGGTCCGTCATCCTTGCGCTCTGCGCTTGTTTCGCGGCGCTCACGGCGCTCACCTGGCGCCGCTGGGGAGTGCCCGAGATCGACGCCGGCGCGGAGCTGACGACGGCCGACTTGATCAAGCACGGTGCGCTGGCCTACCGCGACGTGCGCTACTACTACGGCCCGCTCGGCCTCTACGCGCTGGCCCTTGCCTTCAAGCTCTTCGGCACCGGTTTCACGACCGCCTTCGCGTTCGGGCTCGCGCAGACCGCCGCGATCCTCGCGGCTTTCTATGCGCTCGCGCGGCGTTGGCTGGACCCACTGGCGGCGGGCCTCGCGACGGCCGTGCTGCTGGCGATTGGCTTCTCGGGCACGGCCTTCAACTTCGTGCTCCCGCACACCGACTCCGCCACGTTCGGGCTGCTGTGCCTGCTGTTGATGCTGCTGGCGCTCTCGTACGGGCGATTGCTCGGGGCGGGTGCGATAGCGGGCCTTGTGGGCTTGACGCGTCCCGAGTTCGAGGCCGTGGCACTGGGCGCGCTCGCGGCGTATGTGCTCGCGGCCTGGCGCATCGAGGGCCGCGCTATGGCCTGGCGCGCTGCGTGGCGCCTGGCGCTGCCCGCCGTGGCGATTCCTGTCGCGGTGCTCGCTTGGTTTGCCGCTCGCGCCGGGCTTGGCACTTTGGTAGACGAAAACCTCTGGCCCGTGAAGTTCATCGCCGTCGGCGCGAAGACCGAGAGCGGTTGGATGCCGTTCAGCGTGGCGAGCTTCGTCGGTCTGGCGGCTCGCGCCACGATCTACCTGGGTCTGCTGGCGGCGCTCGTGAAGGGCGTCGAGGGGTGGCGCGCGGGGGGGTTGCGCGCGGGGGGGTCGCACGCGGAGGGTTTGCACGCGGAGGGATTGCACGCAGGGGGGTTGCACGCAGGGGGGTTGCGAGCTGAGGAGTTGCACGCGGGGGGGTTGCGCACGGAGGGGTGGCGGGCACGCCGGCGCGCGGCGCGCATTCTCGCCATGTGGCCGCCTGCCGTGGCGCTGCTCGTGATCGCGCTGGCCGACGGTCTGCTGCGTGTCAGCGGCCTGCTGGCCACGCAGCGCGCTGCGATCGAGCTTGAGGTCCATCACCTGACGCTGGGCATGAGCTGGCTGCCTGCGCTTGGCCTCGCTGCCGGCGCTATGGCGGCGGTGCGGCTCATGCGCCGCGGGCGCTCGCCGCTGGGGGGCGCATGGCCTGCGGACCTCGCGCTGATCGTCCTCGCCGCTGGCCTCGGCCTGCGTGCCTACAACGCCTTCACCACCGAGGGCTCCTACGCCCCCTACTACGCGGCGCCGCTCGTGCTGCTGCTCGGCATCCTGCACACGCGCGTCGGCGAATGCCGGCCGCAGGCGCGCGGCGCTGCGATGGCCGCACTCGGACTGGTCGCGGCCGGTCTCGCCGCGTATGCCCTGGGCGGCCTCTACATCCACGACACCGCGGCCGTCCACACCCCGCGCGGCACCTTCATGACGACGCCGGCCGCCGCCCCCGCGCTCCAGGGCGCCGTGCGCAGGATCGACGCGTTGAGCCGTCCGGGCGAACGCATCCTCGCGGCGCCTGTCGACGGCGGCCTCTACTTCATGGCCGATCGCGCCCCTGCGCTCTACGAGCTGTCGCTGCTGCCGGGCTTGCTCGCGACTCCTGCCGAAGAAGCCGCCGCGGTGACGCGGCTGCGTCGCGAGCACGTCGCGTTGGCCGTCATCGGGGCGCGCGACTTCTCTGCCTGGGGCACGGCGACGTTCGGCGTCAACTACGACGCACAGCTCGGGGCCTACCTGCGAGGCGCGGCTCTCTCGACGGAGACCACCGGCACGCTCGCGCACCCCGCGGGCGGCACCAACCCCTCCCAGGGCTTCACGGTGCTGCGGCTGCGTCAGTCCCCCGTCGGCCCGTAGACGTATTCCGATGGCGCCCAATCGACGCCGATGTCGTCGGGGTTGGACTTCAAGCGGTAGTCGTCCACGGCCGGGTCGTTGAATTCCGGGCTCGCCACGATTGCGCTGTGGAGACCGATGTCGAACGTCCATGGTTCTTCGTGAAAGATGTCGTAGTCCTCCGTGAGCCGATATTCGGGACCGCCGTTGGCGAAGACGTTGAAGACTTCCTCGACGTTGCGTTCGACGGTGGCCGTCAGAGGCTCGGCGGCTGCTTCGGCGCGGAGCAGGTCGCCCTGGCCATCCCAGGCGGTGTTGTTGGTCATCGTGAAGTCGGCGGTGTTGAAGACCTGGACGTTGTTCTCTTCCAGACCTCTGTTGTTGTTGCGCAGGAACAGGTTGTCGGCGACCTTCACTTCGGAGACATCGCCATCGCTGATGAAGAAGCCCTGCGACTGGTTGTCGTGCTCGTAGTTGCGTTCGAACAGGAGCCCGCTGCCACCCCAGACGCTCTGCAGAGCGTCGGTGTGGTTGCCCTGCTCCTCCAGGTCGTAAAGGTCGTTGGCCGTCACGCTCACGTGCTGCCAGTTGTTGAGGTGGATGGCGTCCTCGGTCTCGCCCTGCCCAAAGCCATGGATGCGGTTGCCGGAGATCGTGATGTACGTGGAGGGGGGGCTGCTCACGCACCCTTCGTAGACCGGAGCGTTCGGCGCCGAGCAGTTGACCCCCAGCGTCTCCACGCCCTCACCGTCGCCGCCGGGACCTTCGCCGTTGATGTCGTTGTGATCCACCGTCACGTGCGAAGCGCCTTCGCCGATGCTCACGCCGCCCGTGATCGTGAAGTTGTGCACCGTGACGTAGCTCGCGCTCGCTGCGATCG
The DNA here is from genome assembly GCA_963715515.1 of uncultured Solirubrobacterales bacterium. Lineage (GTDB taxonomy): Bacteria > Actinomycetota > Thermoleophilia > Solirubrobacterales > Solirubrobacteraceae > Palsa-744. The sequence continues at coordinate 921,132 of OY970249.1, read as the reverse complement.
TCACGCCCGCGAGCGACGCCTCGGCACCGGGTGACGGCTCGATCGTCACATTGCCCGTGTGCGTGCCTGAGAGCGTGAGGTGTTCGTAGGCGCCAGCCGGCAGGCACACCACGGCGTCCGCCTCGGCTGAGGCCACCGTCGAGGATGCCGCCGCGACGCCCGCGACTTCGATCGTGCAACTTGGCGAGGGCGGCGGGGGTGGAGGTGGCGTGGATGTGGAGGTCGTAGAGGTCGTGCTGGTCGTCGAGGAGGACGAGGTGCTGGTCGTCGAGGAAATGCTGATTGTTGTCGTGGTGGTTGTGGTTGTGGGGGATGTCGTTGTGGTCGTTGTCGTGGTTGTGGGGGATGAGGTTGTGGTGGTCGTGGCAGGCGAGGTTGTCGTCGTGGAGGAGGTTGATGTCGTGGCGGACGTCGTGGGTGCGGAAGTAGTGGTTGTAGAGGTGGTCGCGGGCGGTGAGGTCGTGGAGGGCGATGTAGTCGTTGTGGTGGCAGCGAGCTGCGGAGCGGACGGCAGAGACGGCGACGGCGGCAGAGACTTGGCCGGCAGCCTGCGCTTTGCCGACGCCGGCCGTCGATGCTTCTTGGGATGACGGGTCCGTCGGTGGTTCCTATGCTTGCCGTGTGCCTCGTGTCGGGCACGAGCAGGGTGGCGATTCTTGCGGTGTCGCCCCCGAGCCGTCGAGCTTCTGCCGGTCTGCGAGAACGCACCGGCGCCGAGCGCCTGTGCGCAGCACAGCAGCGCCACGACGACGCACGTGAGACGGAAACATTTCGTCATTGATCCGAACATGCCCATAGGTCCGTAGCAACTAACGTTTGGCATAAGCCGCTCTGTCCGATTATCTTGATGTCGTGGTATCCAGCGACGCTCAGCTCAGAATTGTGCTGGCCGACGACCACCAGCTCTTCCGCGAAGGGCTGCGCGGAATGCTCCACGACGCCGGCATGATCGTCGTCGGCGAGGGCTCCGACGGCGCGGAGGCCGTGGCGCTGACGCGCGAGCTGGTTCCAGACGTGCTCGTGCTCGACCTGAGTATGGGCTCGAACTCGGGCCTCGACGTGCTGCGGCTGCTGTCCAGCAGCCATCCCGACGTGCGCGTCGTCGTCGTGACCGTCTCCGCGGAGCGGCGCGACGTGCTCGAAGCACTCGACGCCGGCGCGCGCGGCTACCTGCTCAAGGACTCTTCCGTGGACCAGCTTGCCGTCGGCGTGCGGCAAGCCGCCGAAGGGCAGATCGTCATCTCCAGCTTCCTCGCCGACACGCTGCGCGCGCACGCGCACGCCGGCGCTCTCGGAGAGGACGACCGTCAGGCGCTCACGCCACGCGAGACCGAGGTGCTGCGGCTGATGGCCGACGGCGCCGACAACTTCGCGATCGGCCAAGCGCTGTCGATCAGCCCCCATACCGTCAAGCAGTATGTGCGCAACATCTTCGACAAGCTCGGCGTGCGCAGTCGCCTGCAGGCTGCCGTGCACGCCGTCCGCGTAGGGCTCGTCTAGGCGGCCTTCGCGTCAGGCCCCGGCGCCGTGAGCAGCCTTCGTGTCATACCGCTGGTGCCGTGAGCGGCTTTCGTGTCATACCGCCGGCGCCGTGAGCGGCTTTCGCGTCATACCGCCGACGCCGTAAGTGGCCTCGCGTGAAACCGCCGGCGCCGTGAGTGCGCGGACCGCCTCCTCGCGGTCGGCCACGCCCAGCTTGACCACCACCGCCGAGATATGGCGGCGGATCGTCACCGGCGAGACCTTCAACGCTTCACCGATCTCCGCCGTGCGCAGGCCCGAGCCGAGCATGCGCATGATCTCTGCCTCTCTTGACGTCAGGCCGTCCTTGCCGGATCCGCCCGTGCGGCCGGATCCGCCCGTGCGGGGCTCGCGCAGCTCGCCGAGCAGCGGACCCACGAACGCGCGCGGCAGCGCCGGCTCGCCTCCGAGCACTCCGCGCAGCGCTGCCGGCAGCCGGTCGGGTGGGGTGTCCTTGGGCAGGTAGCCCACGGCTCCCGCGCGCAGCGCCGCCAGCAGATGTGCCGTGCTTGTCGACACCGTGAGCATCACCACAGCCGTTCCGGGCGCCACGGCCGCGAGCGTCGCCGCTGCCTCGATGCCTCCGCCCGGCATCTGGATGTCCAGCAGGCACACATCCGGACGCTCGCGCACCACTGCCTCCACGGCCCCATCGCGGTCTGCGGCCTCGGCGAGCACGCGTATGCCGTCCGCCAGCAATGCCATGCGCACTCCCAGGCGAATCGTGGGGTGGTCGTCGGCGACGACCACGGTGGGGGAGTCGTTCACGGCAGAACCGCCTCCACGGTCGTGCCCTCCTCGGTCGCGCTGCGCACGTGAAGGACGCCTCCCAGCGCATGTACATGGGCGCGCATACTGCGCAGGCCGAAGCCGTTGCCCGTACGCGCCGAGTCGAAGCCCGCGCCCTCGTCGCGCACAATCAGCCGCCAACTCCCGTCGTATTGCAGGGACACCTCGATCGCGTTCGCCCCGGCGTGCTTGCTCGCGTTCGTCACCGCCTCGCGCGCTACATGCACGAGCGCCTCGTGCGTCTGCCTGTCGGGTCTCGCCGACCCCGGGACCCCCTCGGCGTCGAACGTCAGTCTTGCGCCGCGGGCCGCCGCCTGCACGCTGGCTTCGATCGCCCTTGCGATCGGCTCGTGGGCGGGCTCTGTCAGGCCGCTCACGACCAAGCGCGCCCCCGCGAGCGCGCGCTCTCCCGCGCTCACCACGAGGCTCGCTCTCGCCGTTCCCGCCAGATCCTCGGCCAGCGTGCGTGCGTTGGCCAGCGCCAGCGAGAGGTCCTGCATGACCAGGTCGTGGACCTCTGCTGCCACCCGCCTTCGTTCCTGCTCGAGCGCGAGCGCCACCGCTCGGCGCTGACGCTCGCCCAGCGGATTCAGCAGACCCCGCGCCAGCGCCGCGCCCAGCGCAAGCCACCGCGCAGACTGCTCTGCCGCCGGCCGGTTTCCGGACTGCTCTGCTACCGGCCGATCTCTGACTTCGCTCGTCACGTCCCTCGATCCGATGCTCGTCGCGGCTCACCTGCCCCGCGTGACGGGGGCGACCGTCCTGTGAAAGTCAGGACAGCCGCGCCATCTTGACTCAGTTCAGGCGTCGCGACCAGTCCGACAGTCGGCGCAATCTAACGGGAGCAGCCCGATATCACTGTTGTGCATACGTAATTTTCCCGCAAATTGGCAGAATTACGTTTGAACGGGTCCAGCTTCTCGTACGACCCCCCATGCTCAGGCGGGACAGGGTAGGGCTGCACGTACGCCTCAGTGTCTCCGACTCCGCGTGGGCGCTCCACGCCAGCTATGCCTGCCGCAGCCGACGACTCCGCGTGACTCTCCACGCCAGCTATGCCTGTCGCAGGCGACAACACGGCCGGCTCTCGCCGGCCCATCCCCAACCCGCTCAGCGCGGCGCCGGCGTCAGGGTCTGATCCCCACCGGGGGTCCGCTGCTGGAAGAACGCTTCGATCGCCGACGCATCCAATGGCTTGGCGAACAGGAAGCCCTGGCCGCTGTCGCAGCTCTCGTCCTGCAGCAGGCTTAGCTCGCCCTGCTGCTCGATGCCCTCCGCGAGCGTCTCGATCGACAGTGCCTTGCCAAGCTGCACGAGCGTACGGATCAGCGTCTCGCCCTCAGGGTCCTGCGTGAGTCTCGCGATGAATGTCCTGTCGATCTTCAGCGCGTCCACCGGGAACTTCTGCAGATGGGCCAGCGAGCTGTAGCCGGTACCGAAGTCGTCAATCGCGATGCGCACGCCCAGCTCCTTGACGGCGGCCAGTCGCTTGGCGGTCTCGTCGACATTGCGCATCAGCGTCGTCTCGGTGACCTCGATCGTCAGCGCCCCTGCGTCCAATCCGCTGCACAGCAGTGCCTCGCGCACCGTCTCGACGAACTCGTCCGTATCGAGCTGCCTGCCAGAGGCGTTGACCGACATGCCGATCGGCTGTCCCGCCTGGCGCCACGTCGCCGCCTGGCGGCAGGCCTCCATCAGCACCCACTCGCCGATCTCGACGATCATGCCCGTCTCCTCCAGCAGCGGGATGAAGTCGTTGGGCTGGATCGTCCCACGCACGGGGTGCTTCCAGCGGATCAGCGCCTCCACCCCGGTCGGGCTCATGTCCTTGAGGTCGAACGTCGGCTGGTACTCCAGGTAGAACTCTTCGTTGCCAAGCGCCGTGCGCAGATCCATCTCCAGCTCCATGCGGCTCTGCACGTCGTCCTGCATCCCCGACTCGAACAGCACATGGCGGTTCTTCCCGTCCCACTTGGCCCTGTACATCGCGATGTCCGCATCGCGCAGCAGCTCTTCAGCTGAGCCGCGGTCGCCGGCCGCGATGCCCACGCTGGCCGTCACCGTCAGGCGCGTCGCGTCGGGCGAGTCATCCAGCCTAAACGGCTGCTTGAGGGCTTCCAGCAGGCGCTCGGCGATCAGCTCCGGTCCGGCTGCCAGCGACATCCCCTCGGCGATCACCACGAACTCGTCCCCGCCCAGACGCCCCAGCGCGTCCGTGTCGCGGATCGCGTTCTGCAGGCGCGTTGCCACTGCCTGCAGCAGTCGGTCGCCGGAGCCGTGGCCGAGCGTGTCGTTGATGTGCTTGAAGTTGTCGAGGTCCACGAACAGCACCGCCACCGGCGCCGGGTTGCGCCGCGCCCGCACCAGCATCTGCTCTACGCGGTCGAGGATCAGCGTGCGATTGGGCAGCCCGGTCAGCGGGTCGTGCGTGGCCAGGAAGGCCAGCTCCTCCTGCCTGCGCACCAGCTCCTCGTTGCTGCGCTGGCGCTCGATCTCGAAGGACTCGCACATGCGCACCAGCGTCACGTCCAGGCTGCGCTGCAACATGCGCAGGGCCTCGGCCAGCACCTCCTCGGGCAGCTCGAACTCCGCGGCGATCTCCTGCACGACGTCGTCGGCCGAGTCGCGCCAGCGCAGACAGCGCTTGGTGACCTCGTTGAGCGACGCAGCTCTCTGCGCCGCGAGCTGGCCGAAGATGCGCCAAGCGTCGCGGCCCACATCGCGTGCCACGTCGGCGCCCTCGCCCGCCATCCATCTTGCGACCGCGATCGTCGAGACCCGGCCGACCTTGGCGAAGCTGTCTTCCACCAGTGCGTCGAGCCTCTGCGTCGATTCGCCGCTGCGACGGCCCAAGCCCTCCACAACGGCCTCGGTGCGCTCGTGCAGCTCCTCGCCGAGTCTGCGCAGATCGTCGGCGATCTCCACCGGCGGGTGTGGGTCGGCTTTCGACATCGCTCAGTAATTCGGCCACTAGCCCGCTTTTCTTGAGGGCGGTCTGTCACGTTCGACGGGCTTACCACCGACTTCGTGCTAGAAGAGGCCGATGGCCGGCGTCTCCCGCATCACCCGTCTGGGCTTTGTCAACGCCTATCTGGTCACCGAGGAAGACGGCTATACGCTCGTGGATACGCTCCTGCCGCGCAGCGCCAAGAAGATCCTCGACACCGCCGCGCGCACCGGCCGTCCGATCCGGCGCATCGTCCTGACCCATGCCCACGGCGATCACATCGGCTCACTCGATCTGCTTGTCGCGGCGCTGCCCAGCGTCGAGGTCATCATCTCTGCACGCGATGCCCGTCTGCTCGCCAAGGACTTCACGCTGGATCCCGGCGAGCCCTCGCGTCCGCTGCGGCGGGGCTCCTACCCGGGGGCGTCAACGGCGCCGACGCGCACCGTCCTCGCCGGTGAACGTGTCGGTTCGCTGGAGGTCATCGCCGCGCCCGGGCACACGCCCGGGCACATCGCTCTGTTAGACACCCGCGACCGGACGCTCATCTGCGGCGACGCCTACACCACGCTCGGCGGCGTCGAGACCACCGCGCACTACAACCCGCGCTTTCCGCTCCCCACCTTCGCCACCTGGGATCGCCCGCTGGCGCTCGCCAGCGCCCGCGCGCTGCGCGAGCTGGAGCCCTCGCGGCTCTTCGCGGGGCACGGCAAGGTCGTGCACGAGCCCGGCGCCGCGATGGACGCGGCCATCGCGCGGGCCTCTTAGAGAGCGGGCGGCTCAGCTCGCCGGTGAGCGATCGCGCGGGTCCCTCGGGGCGGGCGCCTCAGCCGTCTGGGCGATCGCTTGGGCTCCTCGGGGGCGGGCGCCTCAGCCGTCTGGGAACGGCGCGATCGGCACGCCGTGATCGTGCTCGCGCATACCCAGCTCATACACTGCGCCATGGGCCGTGCGCAACGTGCGGGCCGGGGCCACTCCGGGCTGGCGCAGCGTGAGGGTCAGAGCGGCCACCGAGCAGTTGCTCACGTCGTGCGTCCCGCCGTCCGGATCGGCGTAGCTCCAGCCGGCCAGCGCCTCAGGCGGAGCCTGCACGCGGATGTCCACCGTCGCTCCGCCGGGGCCCGGCAGCGACAGACGGCAGTGCTCCGGCGTCTCGGCCACCAATAGGCCGCGCTTGCCGAGACTGCCCAGCGGTATGCGCCTGCCTTCCAACGACAGCGCGCCGTTGGCCACCCAGGGTGTCTGCCAGCGGCCCACGCGAACGCGGCCGATCGCCAGATCCAGCCATGCTTCGGGGTCCTCGTCGAAGCCCACGCCGTGCAGCCAGATCCAGCGCTCGGCGTGCTCGGCACCCCAGTTGTGGCCCACCATCCCGCGCCAGCCGTCGAGTCGCAGCGTACGCGACGGCAGCTCAATCGTGCCCTCGAAGCGCGCCGCCGGCGCCGGGCTCGTCAGCTTCGTGCGCGGCAGCGGCGCGCCGTAAAGCCACTCCCGCGGCAGGTGCCTCAACTCGGGCTCGCTCGTGGCGAAGCGCAGCGACCACCTTGCCTCTCCACAGCTTCCCCGCGCTTCCTCAGGCGTGAGGATCGCGTCGGCGACAGAGATCCAACCGCCCGCAGGGACCCCAATGTCATCGCTCGTCAGCTTCTGCTGCAACGGTCGTCCGCGACGCGCGTCGAAGATCGTGCACCACAGCGAGCCTCGCGCCGGCGCTCCCGGGCGCTTGTGCACGGTGTAGCGGATCCACGCGCCCACCGGCTCCTCCGGTGAGACCGCGCGCAGGTAGAACGACTCATACATGCCTCTGCGCTTGGGCGTCTTGGGGAACATCGCCTGCACTGCCATCGACCGGCGATCCTACTCGTCGCCGTCTCCTGCAAGGATGGCCGCGTGGATCGCCCATCGCTCGTCCAGTTGCCGGCCGCATTGGCTCCCTCGACTCACACGAAGAAGCGGACCCATGCTCGCTACCTCATGGGGATCGACGGCGGCGCCACCAAGACCCTCGCGGCGGTGCTCGACCTGGAGAACGGCCAGCTGCACCTGGGGCACGGCGGCCCGAGCAACCAGGACGCCGTCGGTGCGCGCGCCGCCACACAGGCGCTCCTGCACGCCGCCGACGAGGCCATCGCGAGCGCCGGCACCACCCGGGACGGGCTGCACGCCGCCGTGCTCGCCGTCGCCGGCACCGACACCGATGCCGTCGTTGCGCATGTGCGTGCGAGCTGTCCTGCTGGTTGGATCGTCGTCAACGACGTCGTCGGCGCTTGGGCCACGGCGACCGCCGCGCAGCCTGGCATCGGGGTGATCTCGGGCACCGGCAGCAACATCTTCGGCGTCGGTCCCGACGCGCGCGCCTGGCGGACCGGCGGCTGGGGTCATATCCTCGGCGACGAGGGCTCGGGCTACTGGTTCGGCTTGCAGTCTCTCCGCGCCGCGCTGCACGATCGCGACGGCTCCGGTCCTGCGACGGCGCTGAGCGATGCCGCCCATGAGTTCTTCGGTACTGCCACCGTCGAGGCGTTGGCCCCCCTCCTCTACAGCAAGCCGCTCACCAAGAGCGAGATCGCGGCCTTCGCCGTGGAGGCGTCGCGGCTTGCCGACAGCGGCGACGCGGTTGCGCGCAGTATCTACGAGGACGGCGCTCGCGAACTCTCCGCGCAGCTTGCCGCCGTCATCGAGCGCACCGGGCTCGCCAGCGCCGGCGCCTTCCCCGTCGGCCTCATCGGCAGCGCCTTCAAGGCAGGGGAGGTGTTCGTCGGTCCGCTCACCGCTGCGATCCATCGGCGCGCGCCCGATGCGCAGATCTCGATCGTCGAGATGGCTCCCGTCGGCGGCTGCCTGCTGCTCGCGGAGCGCGCCTGTGGGAGTGCCGCCGGGTTGGATAGGCAGGCGTTGGAAGGACTTATCGACGCTGCGCTTCAGCGATAGCCCTCGCGTCTCCGATTGCCTGCGCTCCCGTGCCGCTGATGCGCAGGGCCGCCGCGGCGTTTCCGTAGGCGGCCGCCTCCACGGGCGGATGGCCTTCATGCAGGGCCACGAAGAAAGCCGCTGCAAACACATCGCCCGCGCCGAGATCTTCGCGAGGCTGCTCGACCGTAGGGACTGCGACCTGTGCCGCGATGCCGTCGGGCTCGAACACAGTCGTGGGCTCCTCGCCGGCGGTGACGGCCATCACGGCTGTGCTCCCGGTACTGCCTTCGATCGCCTCGAAGAACGGGCGCTCACGGTCGTTGACGACGATCGCATCGAGGCGCTTGGGCATGTCGTTCAGGTCGAGTAGAGCGAGCGTCATCTCGCCGGTTTCCTGCCACTTGCGCATGAGCCCCTGTGGCGTGATGCCGACAAAGCCGGCATGGCCATGCCAGTGGGTGGGAGTCTCGCGGGCGACGGCGGCCAAGTGGAGGATCGCAGTGTCCACCTCGATCGGCTCCACGATCGGGCCCGCCCAGGCCAGGACGCGCTGCCGGCGCTCGGCGCCCATGCCTGCCGTGGCGAGCGTCGTCGTCTGCTCGGCCGGGAGTACCCGCAGCTCGAACTCCCCGCGGTAGGGCTCCAACAGTTCCTCCACCTCTCGCGGGCGGCCCTTCGTAATGATCAGGGTCCGCAGTCCCAGTCGGGCGGCCTGCAGGGCGCTGTAGAAGGCGCCTCCCCCGGGGCGGCGCTCGCCGCCAGGTGCCACCACGTCCACCGTCACGTGGCCGACGGTTACATAGTCGAAGCTGCTCACACAGCCATCGGCGGCGGAGTTCGCAACGGCAGCTCCGCGCCGGAGATCGCAGCGGCAGCCAGGCGGCCGGTGAACACGCAGCCGCCCAGGAAAGTGCCCTCCAGCGAACGCTTGCCGTGCACCCCTCCACCGCCGAAGCCGGCGGCCTCGCCGACGGCATAGAGCCCCGGGATCGGCTCGCCGTCCTGCTCGCGCAGCACACGGCAGCCGAGGTCGGTCTGGATGCCGCCCAGGCTCTTGCGCGCCATCGGCTGCAGGCGAATCGCCATCAGCGGCATCGCCTTGGGGTCGACGATGCGCTGGAAGGCCGACGTGCGCAGGCGGTCACCCCGCCAGTTGCGCAGCTGTGCGATGCGCCGCAGCTGATCGTCGTTGAAAAGGCTCTTGCCGCGCCCGATAGCGTCGTCGTAGCGGCCGATCTCCGCGGCCAGGACGTCGGCGTCGATCGCGTCTTCGCCGCTCACCTCGTTCATCTTGCCTGCCAGCTCAGCGAGTGAGGAGGCCGTAACGAAGTCTGGCGAGCCCTCCACGAAGTGCTTGACGAGCTTGGGCTTGCCGAGCAGCACGCCCAGCACGAAGCGCACCGGCCGACGCTCGCGCAGGTTGGGGTTGTGCTGAGAACCCGACACGTCCAGCTCGCGCTTGGCGATCTTCCAGTTGCACACCAGCCACGAGTACTTGCGCTCGTCCTCGCACATCCGCTCCAGCGCCGCATATGCGTCGAAGGTCGGCATCACCGGCACCGGGCCATAGCGGCGGCCGTCGGGGTCGAGCATCACGCCCGAGCGCGGCGGTATCAACTTCAGGCCGTGCCCCTCGCGCTGGGGCTTGGGGTGGCGCACCGCATCGGCGTAATTCCACATCCGCGAGAGATGCGTCACGTTGCCGCCCACGCGCTCGACCTCCTCGTGCATCGCTCCGTCGGCGTACGCGTGCGAGCCCATCAGGATTCTCTGCGGCGCACTACCCAGGCGCTCGGTGGGCCACTCGCGGCGGACGATCTCGAGGTTGCCGCCGATGCCCCCGGCGGCGATCACCACGGCTCTTGTGGCGCGCACCTCGTAGTCGGCTCCATCGTCCGGTACGACGCGGCAGCCAACCACGTGGCCGTGCTCGAGTAGCAGTTCCTTCACGCGCGCGCCGAAGCGCAGATCCAGCGCCTGGCGGCGCGGGTGGCTCTGGATCGCTCCCCATACAGCCTGCACCAGCGCCTTGCCTGTACCCCACGTCATATGGAAGCGGGGGACCGAGTTGCCGTCGCCGAAGTTGCCCCGCTCCGCCCAGTTGACGACCGGGAAGAAACGCACACCAATCTCCCTCAGCCAGCCGCCCACATCGTCGCGGGCGCGTGTGACGTACTGCTCGGCCCAGCGCCTGGGCCACTCGTCCTCGGGCTCCAGCTCGGCGATTCGCAGCCAGTCTTCCAGCGCCAAGCGCTCGCTGTCGCGGATGCGCGCGCGGCGCTGCTCGGGCGAGTCCACCAGGAACATACCCCCGAAGGCCTCCCTAGCCAGGCCGCCAAGCTCCGGCGGACGGCAGCGGTCCAGCAGGAGCACCGTGTGCCCGCTGCGAAGCAGCTCCAGTGTGCATACCAGGCCGGCCAGGCCAGCACCGACGACGATCGCGTCGTGTGACTGCGGCGCGTCTGCGTCGGAAATGTGCGGTGCGTCTCCCTTGGTCTGTGGGGGTTCGTCTTTGGCGGTTGAGGGGAGCGATGCTTCTCCTGGGGGGGAGCTGGGCGATGCTTCTCCTCCTGCGGGGGCGGGGAGCGATGCCTCTCCTGTGGAGGTTCGGGGTGTCTCAGCCTCGGGCTGCTGGGGTGTGCCTCCTACGGCGAGGGGCAGGTATGTGTCTCTATTTTTTTCTTCGTAATGCAAAAGTATTTATCTTGTGGATACTATGGAAAACATCTTTTAAAATAGAGTATTCACCCACGCGCCTTTATGTTCCGGTGCCCACATTGAGCGCCCGCACCGGTGCACCTCACGTCGAGAACCCTCACTTGCCGTCGTTGCCGTTCCTCCTCATACCAGCGCCATCCCCGGCGCCACCTGCACCTCGATCAACTCCGGGCCGTCGGAGGCCAGTGCGCTGCGCAGCTCCACGCTCAGCTCCTCCGCGTTCTGCACCCGTCGTGCGTTGACGCCGTAACCGCTGGCCACCGCCACGCAGTCGAGCGCCGGCAGGTCAAGGCCCGGAGCGTCGCGGATCTCCTCCAGCATCCCGAACCACTTGAGGATCGCGTACTCGTCGTTGCGCAGCACCACGAAGGTCACCGGCACCTTGTAGGCCGCCGCCGTCCAGAAGCTCTGCACGGCGTACTGCGCCGAGCCCTCGCCCAAGACGCACACCACAGGGCGCTCCGGGCAGGCGAGCTGCACGCCGATCGCCGCCGGCATCCCGAAGCCCAGGCCACCGCCTGCCGAGAAGTAATAGCTCCCCGGCCTGGAGAGGCGAAGCTGGTTGCGCAGGGCGAGCGTTGCCGATGGCGACTCAAGGACCACGATGCCCTCTGGCGGGAAGACCTGCGCCAGCGCCCGAACGGCCGTCGAGGGGTTCATCGGGTTCGATGCCTCCACCTCCTCGGGCTCCGCTCGCGGCTGCGGAGGCTTGCGCTCGGAGTCGCCCGCGCACTCGGCCAACGCCTTCAGCGTAAGTCCGACATCGGCGACGATCGCATCGCCCATCGGCGCCCTCGTCGCCTCGTCGGGGTCGCTCGTGATCGCCACCAAGCTCGTGCCCTCGGCGAGTAAGGCGCCGGGGATGTTGGGGTAGTAGGGAAAGACCGAAGTGCCCACGACGAGCACGAGGTCGTGTCCCGCCAGTGCGTCTCCAACCGGCCACACCGCCGGGGGAAGAATGCCCTGGAAGAGCGGATGGTTCTCGGGGAAGCCGATCCGTCCTCCGCCGGTCGCCGGCGTGGCATACACCGGCAGGCGCTGGCGCTCGGCTAGGCGGATCGCGGCCTCCCAGCCGCCCGCCGTGTCTATGTCGGGGCCGGCGACGAAGGCCGGGTTGGCGGCCCCCTGCAGCCGGCGCGCCAGCTCCTCCACCACGGCTGGGCTGGGCTGGGCGGCGCCCGAGACCCTACGCGTGGTCTGGTGGCGCACAGTCTCGGCATCGGGCAGCTCGACGGCCCAGTCGTCCATCGGGATCGACACGAACACCGGCCCGCACGGCGCCAGCGCGGCAAGGTGCGTGGCCCGCGCAAGCGCGTGCGGAACGTCCTCGGCGCGTGGCGGCTCGTAGCTCCACTTCACCAGCGGATGGGGCATCCTTGTGGCGTCGCGGTTGGTGAGATTGGCCTGCAATGTCATCAGCGAGCGGTGCTGCTGGCCGGCTGTCACCACCAGCGGCGCCTTGTTGGCCTGCGCGTTGAAGATCGCCCCCATGCCATTGCCGAGGCCCGGTGCCGTGTGCAGATTGACCTGCGTAGGCCGTCCGCTGGCCTGGGCAAAACCGTCGGCCATGCCCACCGCCACGGCCTCCTGGAGGCCGAGTACGTAGCGGAAGTCCTCCGGAAAGTCGGTCAGCATCGGCAGCTCCGTGGAGCCCGGGTTGCCGAAGATCGTGGTCATGCCCCGCTCGCGCAGCATCTCGAACACGGCCTCTCTGACTGTCCCCATCAGCTTCTCCTCGACGCTCGTTCGCTTATGGACCAAGGTGCAATGCCGCTGGCAGCGTATCCGCTATCAGCTTGCCATCGCTACCATCGACACCGCATCGAATGCGCCCCCGGTCTGTTCCGATGCCTAACGCCCGATGACGCCGCCCGTACTTCAGCGAGTCGCCGAGCGCATGCGCTTGGCCGTCCCGATCGCCGTCTTGGCGCTGCTCTGCGCCGGCCTGCCTGCGCAGGCCGCTCTGGCTCGCCAGGGCGCTTCGACGCGGCATGGCGCCTCGGCGCTGCACGGCACTTTTGCTCGGCACGGCACCTCGGCGCGGCACGGCGCTCCGCACGCTCCGCAATATCCCGCGGGTGCGACCCGCCCGGCGATCCGCGCACGGGCCAGTCAGCAGCTCGCCAAGAAATCCAAGCCCAGCCTGCGCGGCAATCCGGCCCGGGCGCTATTGGCCTACCAGGCGATGCAACAGAGCTTCTATCTCCAGGGCACCGGGCTCTACAAAGGCGAACCCTATTCGTTCCTGTGGCCCTTCTCGCAGGCTCTGGCCGCGACCGTCAGCCTCTCCTACATCCAGGGCGAGGCCGCCAAGTTCAAGCACGAACTCTCCGTGCGCCTGTTCGGCTTGGAGCGCTACTACGAAGCGCACGCCCAGACGGCCTCCGCCGAAGGGCAGGCCTCCACGCCCTCGACGACCCCGCCGCTGCCGTCATTCGCCGGCACCGTGGCCCCTCCGCTGGGGGCAGGAGGGACGAGCTACTACGACGACAACGAGTGGGTCGGGATCGAGCTGGCGCGCATCTACAAGCTCGACCACGAACCCTTCGCGCTGGAGCAGGCCCAGAAGATCATGGCCTTCGTGATGGCCGGCTGGCAGACCACCGCGCCCAGCGGCAAGCCGCTGCCGTGTCCGGGCGGCGTGCCGTTCTCCAACGCCTCTACGAACAACTCTCGCAACACCGTCACCGACGGCCCCGCCGCCGAGCTTGGCGTGCAGCTCTACTGGATCACCCACGAACCGCAGTACCTGAGCTTCGCCGAGATGGCCTACGCCTGGGTGCGCCAGTGCCTGCTGTCATCCAGCAACCTCTACGCCGACCACATGCAGAACAACGGCGAAGTCGAACCGATGGAGTGGAGCTACAACCAGGGCACGATGATGGGCGCCGGCGCGCTTCTCTACCAGGCCACCGGCAATGGCACCTACCTCTACCAGGCCCGCCAGACCGCGAAGGCTGCGCTCGCCTACTTCACGACCGAAAAGCTCGAGCTCGAAAACCCCTTCTTCGCCTCGGTCTACTTTCGCAACCTGCTCTACCTCGACTCCGTAACCCACGATCCCCCCGGCTCCAAGCTGGCGCAGGAATACGTGAACTACGCCTGGGGGAACCTGCGCCTGAGCGACTATCTGTTCGTCTCCGGCTCGCCCTCCAGCTCGACGCTCCTGGGACAGTCGGCGATCGTGCAGCTCTACTCGCTGCTCTCCACGCCGCCCGGCACCTACTTCTAGCCAGCCGCTCGCCACCGAATGTCGAGGGGGCAGGGCGGCCGCCGAGCGCTGCCGCTAGGGTGGGCGACATGAGCGATGCCGGGAGCATGATCACCGCCGAGGGGCTTCAGGAACTCAATGCCGAGCTGGCCGCTCTGGAGGGCGAGGGCCGACGCGAGATTGCCGAGCGCATCAAGACCGCCCGCGAGTGGGGCGATCTCAAGGAGAACAGCGAGTATCACGACGCCAAGAACGAGCAGGCACACCTGGAGACAAAGATCGCCAGGTTGCGCGAACGGATCTCGACGGCGGTGGTCGTCGAGGATGTCCCCGCTGGCAACGGCGCCGTGGGCTTCGGCTCGACCGTCCTCGTCAGCGACCAGGATGGCAAAGAGCGCAGCTGGCGGATCGTCAGCTCGCACGACGCCGCACCCGCCAAGGGCCTGCTGTCCGCCGACTCTCCGGTGGCGCGTGCGCTGGTGGGTCGCCGCAGCGGCGATCGGGTCTCGGTCGTGCTGCCCAAGGGCGAGACCGTGCTGAAGATCCTCAGCGTCGAGTGAGCGGCCGCGGGCCTGCTCTGAGCGTCCAGTGCGCCGCTGGACCCTGCCGTCAGCGTGGAGTGAGCGGCCGCAAGCCCTGCTCCATGGGGGCAGGAGCCTCGTGCAGGGTGGCGATGAAGGCATCCACGACCTGCGGGTCGAACTGTGTGCCGGCGCACGCTCGCAGCTCGCTCAACGCCTCAGCGGCGGTCACGGCGGGGCTGTAGCTGCGGTTGGTAGTCATCGCGTCGAAGGCATCGCAGACGAAGATGATGCGCGCCCCCAGCGGGATCTCCTCGCCCGCGAGTCCGTCGGGGTAGCCGTCGCCGTCGAAGCGCTCGTGGCTGGAGCGCACGAGCCGCGCGACCGGCCGCAGCGCCGCGGCCGCCATCAGGATGCGCTCGCCGAGGATCGTATGGCGGCGCATGAAGCGCCACTCCTCCGCGTCGAGCGGTCCGGGCTTGTTGAGGATGGCGTCGGGGATCGCGATCTTGCCAACGTCGTGCAGCTCGGCGGCGCGTGCCAGCACGTCCAGGTCCTCCGTCGTCATTTCGAGGCGCCGCCCGACCGCCAGCACCAGCGCGCCAACCCCACGCTGGTGCTCCTGCAGGTCGGGGTAGCGCTCCTGGAAAGCCTGCAGGAGCACGTCGCGCAGCTGGTGCACGGCGCTGCTTTCGCGCGATAGGTCCTTGCGCTTGTATAGGCGCTGGTCGGCCAGCTGCATGATCGCGGCCGGGTCGCCGACCTCTGCGGGGATGCTCACGACGCCGTGCGCCGCCCCGATCGCAAAGCCCGGGCCCTGCTCGGCCAGTCCTGCCAGGCTGGCACGCACGACCGTCTCGGTGTTGGCCAACGCGCTGCGGAAGAGCACGCAAAACTCGTCGCCCCCCATACGGTAGGCGGTGCCGTAGGGCGCGACGATCTCGCTCAGCCTGCCGCTCAGCCGCGCCAGCAGGGCGTCGCCGGCGGGATGGCCGAAGGTGTCGTTGTAGCGCTTGAAGCCATTGAGGTCGTACAACACCAGCTCCCACGGTTCGCCCGCCGCCGCCAGACGGCACGCCACGTGCAGGTCATCGATCAACAGACGCCGGTTGCCCAGGCCTGTGAGCGGGTCTGTCAACGCCATCTCGCGGGAGCCGACAAGCATCGCCAGGTTCTCGCGCACGGTCAGCATCAGATGCAGGCCCACCGCCAGAACCGTCGCTCCGGCCAGGGTCACAGCCATCGGAGTGAGCTGGATTCCGGGGAAGGTGCCGTAGATCAGAACTCCCAGCGCGGCGAGCAGCGACAGGGTGGGTACCGACATCAGCCGCCAGTCCTCCACGCGCCGGCGGCCCGCCTTCGGCCACGGCGTCCACGCTGCGGTTGCCAGCAGGATCGCCGAGGCCGGCCACAGGCAGTCAAGCCATGTGCCCGCGCGGTAGTCCCCGCTCGCGGTCTGGTAGAGGTAGAGCGAATCGGCCACCGCGCTCGCCAGCAGGCTCGCGGCGATCAGAAGCCACACGCGGCCGGGACGCCAGCCGGTCATTCCCAGGGCGCCGATGGTGAAGATCAACAGCAAAAGATCGCCGAGCGGGTAGGCCACCGTGACCGCCACCGAGCCGATGTCGCCGTGCGCGCCGTGCAGGATCGGCGGCAGGATCAATGCCGCTGCGATCGTCGCAGCCGCGAGGCCGCCGATGACTCCGTCGAGCCACATGCCGATGCGCAGCTCACGCAAATGCGCCCCCACCAGCAGCACCAGCGCCACGTAGCAGCACGGGAAGAAGGCCAGGTATAGGGCGTCAGCCGGGGTGACGCCGGCAGCGGTCGCTTCGCGGCCTTCGAGGAAGAGCGTGTAATAAAGTTCCCCCAGGCTCCAGCTGAGCACGCCGGCGCCCATCGTCAGCCAGGCCGCGCGCTGGGCCTTGACTAGCACCCCCCGTGTCAGCACGGCCGCGGCGGCGCCGAACATCAGCACGTTGTAAACGCCGTCGCTGAACAGTCCGTCGAGCTGCCGGCCACCGAAGGCGAACGTGGTGTGCAGCACCAGCACCCCCAGGCCTCCCGCTAGGAAGGCCAGGAAGAGCGTCGATGGTGTGGATCGTGTGCGCATCGTGGAGATTGGCGAGTCCCATCCACCATCGACCTCCACGACTCGGTCCTGAAGTCAACCCGAGGGTTCTGGGCGGCTTTTCTAGTCCAGAGCCCGTCGCACGAAACGCCCGGGTTTGCGCCGGTAGAGGTCCTCGCCCAGACGCCACGCCCGCCGACGTAAACGCCGCCGGCGGCCGCGGATCAGCTCCTTTAGGGTCCTGTGCGTGGCTTGCTCGCCTCTGAAGCAGCGGCGGTGCCGGCGCAGGTGCTCACGGAGCAGCGCCAGATCGTGCTCCTCACCGATCGTTTCGCCCAGACGATCGGCCTGGCGCGCAACGCCTTGCAGCCTTAGTGCCTCCGCGGCATAGCGTAGGTCCTTGACCCGCTTGCGCCACTGGTGCAGGGCTTCGCTGGTCTCGGTCTTGCGCGCACGCTTGTGCCGCAGGCGGCCTTCGCGGTAGATCCGCTCCAGGCCGCGGCGCGCCGTGCGCTGCTCGCGCGGCACCCCCTTGCGCGAGGCCGGCTCCCAGCGCTCCAAGGAGTTGCGTGTCTGACGCAGCTCCGCCACGATCGCCGCCCGCGCGGGCGCGCCCTGGCGCGTATCGGCTCGCGCTCGTTCGCGCTCGGCCACCAGCCCGGCGCGCAGCTCGTCGATCGCCGGGCTGCCGGCAAGCCGCTTGGGGTGGCCCTCCACAAGGCGCTCCAGCGCGTCAACCACGACCTCCGCGTCGCGCGCTCCCGCCAGACGGCGCCCGGCGTCGCGCAAGGCGGCGTTGGTGCGCCGAAAGCGCTTACCTCCCAGCGCCTCGCGTTGCAGTCGCACCAGCGCCCGTGCACGCTTGAGCGCCTTGCGCGCCTCGTGGACGGTCTGCTCCGGCGGCTCCGAACCGCGGCCCTCCAGCAGCGCTATGGCCAGGTCGAGCTGCTTCAGCGTCTTGCGCTGCAGCCGCGAGCGCGGCCTCTCGGAGCGCGGCTGCTCGGCGGGTGCATCGCCGCCGGAGCGGCGCCTGGCGAGCACAGCGGCCACCACCCCCGCGCCGAAGATCGCCAGCGCCGCGACCTTCAGGGGCCTACGGGCCTCGCTGGCCTGGGCGACCGTCGGCTGGGGCACGAGGATGGGCGCATGCCTTGACTGCTGGGGTGTGACAGCAGGCGTATGCCTCGACTGCTGGGGCGCGACAATAGGCGCATGCCCCGACTTCCGCCGGCTCCGTGGTGGACGGCGCGCCGCGCGGCCAACCGCAAGCCGGCGACCTACCGCTGTCCAATCTGCGGCCGTCATCTGCCGGCACTCAGCGAGCACATGCTGATAGCTCCCGAAGGCGATGCCCGCCGTCGCCGGCACGCCCATACCGCCTGCGTGCTCGCCGCGCGGCGTCGCGGCGAACTCGTGCTGCGCGACGAGTGGCTGCGAGCACAGCCGCGTCTGCCGTCGCTGTGGCGGCGGCTGTTGCGGCGCGGCCCTCGGCCCGGGTAGGCGCGGCTGTCACTCTCCGTATGCGTACACGTGCTCGGGCTCCACGCGGAGGATCACCCGCTGTTCTCCCGGCTGGCGGAATGGGTAGCTGTCCTGGCCCAAATACTTCTTGGCCATCGCATCGATGTGCTCGTCGGCGCCCTCGTGCGTGCGCTCGACCACCTTTCCGCGGATCGTCACGTACTCGTAGGGGTTCTCGAGGTTCTGCACCGTCACCGTCACCCTTGGGTCACGCTCGAGGTTGCGCGGCCACGCGCGCCCCTCGGCGGTGTTGAGCACTGGACGACCATCCTGCACATCCACCCACACCGGTGCCACGTGCACCGAGCCATCGGGGCGGAGTGTCGCCACCTGGGCGAAGTTCTTGGCCTGCAGCAGATCCGCGGCGTGGCCTTCGACAACAGTTGACATGGAACCCCTTTCTCGCGATGTGATCCTGTGCACCTCACGATAGGGGGTTCGCGTCTGCGTCAGTGTCTGCTCAGCGACCTCGCCGACGTGGGTGTTTTGTTCAGAGCGCATCTGCGAGCGTATCGTTGCCGGCGCCGCGCGGGTCCTCTACGAGCTTGCCGGCTCATTGTCTGCTCAGCGCCGTCTGCGAACTCGCCGGCGGGATCGCCTGCAGCGGCGTCAGCATGCCGTTGTTCAGTTGGAAGCTCACCTTCGCTTCGCCGCCGCTCGGGCAGCACGGCGCGTCGTGCGGTCGATATAGCGGATAGGCCAGCGTCACTTCGGTGTCGCTTTGGCCCACCACCCGGATCGTTGCACTGGGCTGGCTCGTGTCGGTGCCTATGTAGCGGTCGCCAAGGAAGAAGAAGGCCTGCTGGCCGTGGCCGTCGGCCGAGCCCGTGCGCGTCCCCACGAGCACTCTGAGGGTCTGGCTGGGGTGGTATTCGGAGATGTCGTTGGGCGTGTAGCCGTGCGCCTTCACGACATCAGCCGCTGCCGCCGCAGTCGCCGTCGGGGCGCTCGTCTGGCGGGTGAACGCCGGCGCGCTTTCGGTGCGCGTCGTCGAGGCCTCTGTGCTCGTAGTGTTCGTCGCGCTCGCGCCAGTGCCCGTGCTCGACGCGGTCGTCCTGCTGCTCGCAGTGCTCGTCGCGCTCGCGCTCGTGCTCTGCGACACAGGCGCCTGCGACGACACCGATACCGTCCTAGTAGTCGAACCCGCAACCTCCCAGCATGCCCCCGCTGCCCACCAACACAGCCACTGCGCCCGCCAAGGATGTCGCTTCTCGTAAGGTCATCATCGCCTCAGAAATATTCGCCGCCCCCGGTCGGGCTCCTACGTGTCCTCCACATTGACGTGTCCTCCACATTGCACCATCTTCCACAGCGCGGCCTCAAGGCGCGTTCGGCGCACACCTGCTCTGATGGCTCCCGCCGGATCCGGCTTGCGCTGCGCGGCCAATCCTGATAAAAATTATTAGTGACTGCTAACACGCCCAGATCGAGGGTCCCTGCGGCAGAGCGCCGCACAGCGCTTGTTGGCGCCGCCGTACATGAGTTCGCGCACGGCGGCCTCCACGGCACCTCGGTGCAGAGCATCGCCCAGCGCGTCGGCGTTGCCCAGCCTTACGTCTTTGCCCTTTTCGGCAACAAGCGCGAGCTTTTCCTCGCTGCTTTGGAGCGCAGCTTCGAGATGGTCGCCGATACCTTCCGCCGCGCGGCCAGCGACTACGCCGAGGGGTTGGCGCTCGCCGACTGCGAAGACGCCTTGGAGGCCATGGGCCGCGCCTACCGCGAGCTGCTGGCCAGCGATCGCGACTACCTGATGCTTCAGCACCAGTCCTACGCTGCCTGCTGCGACGACGAGTTGGTGCGCGCCCGCGTGCGCAGCTGCTACGCCCAGCTGGTGGCGCTGGCAGGCGAACTCTCCGGCGCCCCTCCAGAGCGCCTCGACGACTTCTTTCGTGCCGGCATGACGCTCAACGTCGCCGCCGCCCTGGGCGTCGAAGATCTCTCCGCCGACTGCCCATGGATGCGTGATGAGGTTTCAGGGTAGGATCGACACAGCGATGTCAGCTTCAACACCGACACCGCAGCGCCAGCGCCGCTCAAGACGCGAGCTGGCGCGCACCGGAGCGTGGGTGGTACTGGCTGTGCTGATCACGCTCTTCGCCGTCTTCAACCTCGAAAAGGTCAAGGTCAACTGGATCTTCGGCTCCGGCCATGCTCCGCTGATCATCGTCATCGTGATCTCGCTGCTCGTCGGTATCGTGCTCACGCACTTCGCCGAGCGGCGCTCCAGCCGGCGGCGCTAGCCGCTCGGCTGTCTCGGCTTCTGGGGCTTCTGCGGCTGCCCCGACTTCCCCGGCTTCCCCGGCTCCTGCGGCTGCCTCTGCCATGGCCTTAACGCCGCCGTGTCCCGCTCTGGACTGCACAACCGCCTGCGCCGCCTCCTCGGGGCCGATGAACGGGGCGAGCACCACATACGACAGATACTCCGAGAGGCTTTCCAGCAGATGCGTCCGGCCGGCCATCACCTCGGTGTGCACTGTGTGTGAGAGGGCTCCAGCGATCAACTCCGTCGTCAGCTTGCCGCGTGCTCGCCGCGGCGCACCCTCTGTCAGCAGCGTCGCCACTTCGTCGCTCAACCTCACCATTTCCTCGATCGCGTTCAGCCCCGCGCCGAAGGTCTTGGCAGCGAGCATCACCGTTGCCGCAGGGTTGGCCACGAGGTGGGTCGTCAAGCGGCCGATCGCCTCGCACACCGCCTCCGGCCACTGGGCCGATACCAGGTCGGGATCGGCAACCGTCTCCAAGAGGTTTCCGCCGAGCATGTCGAGCGCCGCCTCGAGGCACTGCCGCGGACTCTCGAAAAGCTCCAGGTAGGCGTCGATCGACAACCCCGCCTCTTCGGCTATATGGGGAGCGCTCAGCTCCTCGAAAGGCTCGCGCAGCATCAAGTCCACGAAGCTGTCCAGCAGGCGGCTGCGATTGTCCGCCGCCGACGTGCTCGCCTGGAGCCGTGCCATCGTGGGCAGCGACTGCCTCGAGCTGCGCTGCAACCGCAACGTCTCGATTGCCGGCGAGGTGAACAGCAGCACCCATCTCAGCATCTCCCCGCTCAGCATCGACTGGCTCTCGATGCGGCCGCTGCGCAGGCGCACGAAGGTCGCGCGGCGCAGCCCGCCGAGGGCTGCCCGTACCACCGGCCCAGGCGGGGGATGCTCGGCGGGCGGCGCAGCGAAGCCGCTTGCCAGGAGCTGCTCGCAGGCCGCCATCGTCCTGCGCAGCCGCAACTGGCCCTCCGGACCGGCCGTCAGGGCGTCGATCAGAACCAGGCGTAGCGCCTTGGGGTTAGCTTCGATTTCATCTCCAAAAGCCCTCAGCGCCGCGCGTAGACGTTTCTCACGTGAGCCCTCGCGCGCGCGACAGGCGCTGCTGACGCGCTTGATCGACCGGCTGACGATCAGATCGAAGGTCTCCATAAAGCAGTCTTCCTTGTTCGTGAACTGCTCGTAGAATGCCCTCCTCGAGACACCCGCGAGGCCGATCACGTGCTTGACGCTCGTGCGCTCGTAGCCGTGATCGGCGATCGCCTCGATCATTGCCCCGTGCATGCGGATGCGCTGGTGGTGGATTACCTCCTCGGGAGCGATGCTGTGGGGACCCTTGGGCAGGCGCTTGTAGAGAGGGGTGATCCCCTGTCCGGGCTCTATCTCTCGGGTGCCCGAGCCACGTCGCCCATGCTCCTTTGTGGACATTCAATCTCCCCGCACATTTTCGATAATCAGACTGTCAAGGAGTCTGGTAAACACAATCATTCCATGTCAGCGATTTTTTGTCTACAGATTACTCTAAGGGGCCCGCGCAGATCCCGCTTTGAGCCTGTCTTTAGTGGCTTTCTCCCTGCAAATCGAGGACTTCGTAGTGTTCCGGGGAAATCTTTGGACAAGACCATACGGCGCTCCTGGTGTCTTGCTGGGCTTGATCGCGGATCGCTATCGTGCCACTCACTCGACGCTTGCCAAATCGTAGGCCGCCTATCTACGACTCGGCCAACGACCCGCGCCGGCCATCAGCATCTGGAGGAGCGTTGGCGGGCCTGGGCGGCGGGTGTGCCGCGGTGGTGCTCGGCGGGCGTGCTGCTGGGATGCCGCGGGTGTGCTGCTTGCTCGGGCGGAGGTACCTGCAGCCGCTGCCGGTGCGTGGCACATACCACGCACCGCCTGAGTCAAGCCGCGGGTCAGTCCCGGTGGTGGTCGTCTGGATGGCGCACCACCACGACCGGGCGCCCAGCCCTACGCAGCAACTCGGCGGAGGTGCTGCCGAGCAGCTTCGAGCGCAAGCCCTTCAGCCCTCGGCTGCCAACCACGATCGCCGCCGCCCCGTGTTCCTCGGCAGCCGCCACGATCGCCGCCGCCGCATCGGTGACGTCGCGTGCCACCGCCGCCTCGGCCTGCAGGCCCGCCGCTTCGGCCAGCGCCCGCCCATCGTCGGCGATGTCCCTCGCGTGATCCTCGCCCGCACGATCGACTTCGCGGACGACGCTCGGGTCGTAGGGCAGCATTGTGGTGCCCATACCGGTGGCGTCGGGCGCGAGCATGAACTCGCTCAGCCCCGGCTCCCACACCGTCAGTACAACCGCCCGACGCGGGGAGAACAGCTTGCCGGCGTCCTTGACCGCCGCGCGTGCGGCATCCGAGCCGTCATAGGCGATCAGGATCGGGACATCCTCAGTGGTCATAACTGCGCCCAGCCTATCCGACTGCTCTGCTTCCCACTCGGCCGCTCCGGCTCCACGTCAGTGCAGAATCGCCCGCAGGGCCACAATCGACAGGCCCATCGCCGTGCCCACGCACCCTTCCAGCGCCAGTTCGGCCGGGGTGGACTTGGCGCGTATGCCCGCCATCAGCTCGAAGACAACGAGGCTCCCAGCGCAGGTCCACACAGCTGCGGAAACCGCCGTCGAACTGCGAGGTGCCCGTTGCCCACGCCACCAGCAGGGCCAGCAAAGGCAGCGACGTGCCGCGCACGATCGCCCAGTCGTGTGCAAGCGCACGCAGCAGCGCCTGCATCGTCAGGTGCTCGTGCGCGGCCAGCCTCCGCCCAAGCAGGTCGGCGTAGGTGTGCGCCAGCCAGTACACGCCGACCGTGAGCACCGCCGAGCTGGCCGTCGCGAGGTAGCTGTCGTGCAGACCGCTCTCCGCCGCCAGCACAGCCCCGATCATGATGGTGCCGTAGATCACCCCGGCCGGGTTGTCTTCGGGCAACATCCAATCGATCGCCCGGCGGAGCATGGCGCTATAGGGTATCTCGGGCGTAGTCAACGTGATGCGCGGGGCCTCCGCAGCGTGGGGCGCCGCGAGGCAACGCAGGGGCGCCACAAGGCAACGCGCGCGCGGGGCTCTAGCATGGCTGTCGAGTTCCACGAGACAGGCCAGAGTCCCACGTGACCGTCCAGAGTCTCACCGGACCGTCCAGAGTCCCACGTATCCCACGAGATCACCGAGCCACGAAATCAGCGAGGAGACCAGCGAGCATGAGTACTACCGCGCAGTTGATCACCGGAGTGGACTTCGTCGCTGTGCCCACGCACAACGTCAAGGCTGCCGCCGAGTTCTATGGCAACACGCTCGGCCTACACCGTTCCGTCTACAACCCCGAGCGCCACTTCGCCGAGTTCGAGACCGGCAATCTCACACTCAGCGTGATCGACGCCGAGGCCATGGGCCTGGAGCATCATGCGCAGCGACATGTGGCCCTGCATGTCGAGGACGTGCCGGCGTCCAGGGCGCTGCTGGAAGAGCGCGGGGTGCAGTTCCAAGGCGACACCCTCGACACCGGCGTATGCCATATGGCGTTCTTCGAGGACCCGGACGGCAATGCGCTGATGCTCCACCACCGCTACGCACCGCGCAACGCCGAATAGCCGAGCGCCTCGCGGGATCAAACGGCCCCGTGGGATCAAAAGTCCGGGTGGGGCACGCCCTCCTCGAAGCGCTTCAGGCCGTCGTCGGGGATTGGCTCCCAGGGAGCCGCGTAGGTCACGTAGGCGCGCCAGCTCGGCCTTACGCCGGGGTCGCCGTCGAAGGCGCCCATGCGCACGCTCATCTGCGTGCTGTCGTCGGGGTTGCGGCTGAAAAGATGCCCGCCGCACTCCCGGCAGAAGCACTTTTCAAAACCCCTGTCTGAAGGTCGCCACGCCTTCACCAACTCCTCGCCCTGGACCAGGCGGAAGGTGCGCCCGTCGATGCGCACCTGGGCCGAAGAGGCCGTCCCCGTACGTCGCTGGCAGCGAGTGCAGTGGCAGTAGCCGGCGGCCCTCGCCGGCTCGGTCAATTCAAAGCGCACGCCCCCGCACAGACAGCCGCCGTTGAGCGATGGCTCGGGCATGTCTGTGAGTTTGCCATACCGCCGTGTGTGCTTCGGCTAAGTCGCGAGCGCCTTCTGCTTGATCTGATCGAACTCCGCCTGGTTGATCGCGCCGCGGTCGAGCAGGTCCTTCGCTTTGGCGATCTGCTCTGCCGGGTCAGTCTGCGTACTCACCGACCGAACGTAATCATCGACCTGCGTCTTGACCTGTTCCTGATGTTTGATCGCGCGTTTGGTCATGCCCTCGTGCTGAGAGATCAGGTACACGAACACGCCGACATAGGGCAGAACAATGATGAAGATGATCCACAGAACCTTGTGCATGCCCGTGGTGTCGTGGCGGCGAAAGATGTCCGCCAATACGGTGAACAGGATCCAGAGCCAGACGATGAACGCAAAGAACACGAACATCGTCCATACGACTTCGAGAAACGGATAGCTGGTCGCGAGTATCACTCGTCCTCACCTTCCCTCGTTGCCAATGTGCCCCTGACTACTTGGGCGCCGGCAGCATACTACGCTGCGCGGAGCGCAGGCAGCACTGAAGGCGCCGACCCGGATTCCCAGCTGCAAGCCCGGCTGGTTGAGCGGTCCAATTCGTGACGGCTCGGCCGACCACGCTTGACACCACGAACACGACCGTCGAGAAACGCCTCCTAAGCCTGCTAAACGTACTACTCGTCGGCAGTTAGTAGTACGTTTAGAGGGATGCGTAGCTTCTATGATCTTGAGCGACATTTCGGCCTCCTAGGTGTGGCGACAGTTGCCTCGCTGACCAGGATTGCCGAGGCTCGAGGGCGGGCCGATCTCTACCGCCAGCAGAACCCGTCTGGTCTAGAAACGCTACGGCAGGTCGCTTTGATCCAGAGCGCCGAGGCGTCGAACGCGATCGAGAACATCCACGCGCCGCTGCCGCGGATCGAAGCGATCGTTGCCGAGAAGACGATGCCCGAGAACCGATCAGAGCAGGAGATAGCGGGTTATCGGGACGTGCTCGCCACCATCCATGCCAACGGCGCCGATATCCCGTTCGAGCCGAAATACGTCGAGCAACTTCACGGCTATCTCTATAAGTACGTCGGTGCACGTGGCGCGGGCCACTGGAAGGGACGCGACAACGAGGTCGAGGAAAGACTCCCGGATGGCACGCGAATAGTGCGCTTCAAGCCGGTCTCGGCTTCGGAGACTCCCGAGGCGATGCAGAAACTTCATAAGGCATTTCGATGTGCCCGCGATGACGCGATGTACCCGTCGCTGCTTCTCTGCGCCGCGTACGTCCTCGACTTCACGATCATTCATCCCTTCCGCGATGGAAACGGCCGGATGTCGCGGCTCATGACGCTCTGGCTGCTCTACATCGTTGGATACGAGGTCGGGCGCTATATCAGCCTTGAGAAGATCATCGATGGCAGCAAGGAGACCTACTACGAAGCGCTTGCGCAGTCCACGGTCGGCTGGCACGACGGTCAACATGACCTGCGTCCGTGGACGCACTACTTCCTTGGTGTTCTCACTGCCGCCTACGGGGAGTTCGAGAGCCGCACAGGCGCGATCGGTGGCCGCGGGTCTAAGAAGGCGCTAATCACGACGTTCATCGACTCGCTGGTGGTTGAGGAGTTCGCGATCGCCGACGTCCGCCAAGCGGCACCCGGGGTCAGCGATGGCTACATCAACAAGGTCTTGGGCGAACTCAAGCGGGTTGGGAGGATCGAACCGCTGGGCACGGGCCGCGGCGCTCGCTGGCGACGGCTACCTAACTGAGCACATCGCGCCGTCCTACAGAGAACCTACTCCTTCTAGCCCTAAACGTACTACTAAGCTGGGATAGAGCAGGTTTAGAGACACCATAGCTGTAAGCAGAGCGGTTCATGAGAGGGGTGCTACGCAGTGAAAGATGTTCTCGCGGCGGAGGACGGCAACCCATCCACCCGCTGTACTATCCAGAGCGGCTAGGCCGACGTAGCTCAGCTGGTAGAGCACCTCCATGGTAAGGAGGGGGTCTCGGGTTCGAGTCCCGACGTCGGCTTCGCAGCGCTGGTCCTCTCTCGCTCTAGCAGTGCGGATTTCATGACGGGGCATCGACGTGTATCCGCTGCCGGCCGTAACAAGCGGTCGCGGCTACGTGTATAGCGGGAAGGACCGCGAGCTTCGGATGATGGACTGTTCGGGTTGCGCATTCAGTATTAGGATCAATGGCGTCCTTCGAGTTCGCCATACTTCCGCCGTAGCCGGACGATTCTCGTATCATTCGACATTCATGACCTCCGCTCCAGCTCGGAAAGCCCTCTCGTGACTCCGCCTTCTCCCGGCACGGCTTCGGTCGAGGCAGTGCAGCGCGGGGCCGTCTATCAGATGAAGGCCGAGTTCTTCCGCGTTCTCGGTCATCCCGTAAGAGTTCGTGTCCTGGAGCTGCTCGAGGACGGTGAGCGTACCGTCAGCGATCTGCAGCAGGAGCTGCAGATGGACTCCAGCGGGACATCCCAGCACCTGGGGGTCCTGCGCAAGCACGGCATCCTCGAGAGTCGCCGCGTCGGCACAAGCGTCTACTACGGCATTCGCGACCCCTGCATCTTTCAGCTCCTCGCGATCGCTCGCGAGATCCTGAGTTCCAGCCTCACCGAATCTCAGGTCGTCCTCGGCGAGCTGACCGCCTCCAGCTGAGCTGGCAGAAGCGAGGTCGCCGGTTCCTTCGGGGCGGGTTCCCGGCAGGGTGCCCTACGGGCCGGCCTGGGTGACGTCTCTGGGCACGTCACCCAGGCCGTGGCGAGGGCGGATGTCCGCGTCGATTGGTCGCGCTCGATCATCTCTACAGGTCTGCGAGCTTCGGCCGATAGATACTTAGCAGAGAGCAACC
Organism: uncultured Solirubrobacterales bacterium; assembly: GCA_963715515.1. Lineage (GTDB taxonomy): Bacteria > Actinomycetota > Thermoleophilia > Solirubrobacterales > Solirubrobacteraceae > Palsa-744. The sequence goes on along the minus strand of OY970249.1, from coordinate 893,769 downwards.
TTAGAAACTTATTGAATAGGGACGTGTGTCCCATGACATGACCTGCCAGGGGGGGCCGGGCGTTGGCCCTTGCGGATCGCCGGCAGCCTGTCACTGACCAAAGGAGCACCCATGGGGGAATACAGGCAGAGGACCGCAGCTGTGGAAGGTCGCCCGAGGAGCCGTCGCAAGATCGCATTGTCGATCGCGCTGCTGCTCGGCGCCGGCGGCGCACTCATCGGCGGGGCCTTCGCGACGTTCACCGACAGCGTGACGGCGGGGCCTCAGGCGATCTCCTCGGGCACGATCAAGCTGGCGGTGGGCCCCACAAATGACGCGGCCACAGGGGCGACCAACATCGCCGCGGGCGACACCGTTGCCCGCGAGGTCGACCTCAACTCGACCGGCTCGACCCTTGCGGCCCAGGCGATCACGCTGAAGTTCTCGGCCTCACCGACGTCGCTGCTTGACACCGACGCCACCAACGGGCTGCAGGTCAGCATCCAGGCGTGCTCCACCGCATGGACCCGCACTGTCGTCGGCTCTCCGCCGCCTGCCTTCACCTACACCTGTGGCGCCGGCGCCACGACCGTGAACATCAACGGAGTCGCCACGGCGTCGGTCGGCGCACTGGAGACGGCGGCCGGCACCCTGACGCCGCTGAACTCGTTGGCGAGTGGCGGGCACGACTACCTGGTGTTCACGCTCACGTTCCCTGCCGGCGCTCCGGGCGACCTGTCCAAGGTGGCTGCCTGCTCGGGCACCTCCGGTGGCACGGTGGCAACCGAGGATCTGCAGGGCTGCTCGTCGACCCTGACCTACACGTTCCAGGCGACGCAGCGCAACGGGATCGCTCAGTAACGGCTCGGCGGGAACCGTGGCCTGGTCGGTGCAAATGTTTGTGCTCGCCCTACGCGCTCGCGCTCGCATGTTCGCCTCCGTCTTAGTAGCGATCGTCGTCGCGCAACTGGTCGTCCTGGGTGTGTCGCTGGCGAGCTTCACCGGCACGAAGACCGCGACCACTGGGTCGCTGAAGTCTCCAAAGCTGGCGACCCCAGCCGGCCTCGAAGCGGCAAACGGCGGATGCTCAGGTGGCAGTGCGCAGACCAACGTCTATCTGGAATGGACCGCGTCGGCACTGCTCGACGCCGATGGGAACCCGCTGATCAATCGCTATACGGCGTTGCGCTCGACCAGCTCGGGCGGCACCTACGTCGCGGTCGGCACGGTCGGCGGATCGCCGCCGACGAGCTTCACCGACGTCGATCCATCCGAAGCGTCGTCGCCGCAGATGTTCGTCGAGGACGGTGGCGCCGCGAAGACGGTGCACGCCGTCAGCGCCTCCACCGGTGAAGGCACAGCAATCACGATGGGGACGATCGGTTTCGAGCCAAACGCCGTAGCCGTCAACCCCGAAGCAACCAAGCTGGTTGTGGCCGAGGGAGCCTCCAGCCAGGTGCAAATCGTCACCGTCGCCACCGACAAGGTCGCCAAGACCGTCGCGATCCCAAAGGTAGGCACCACCAGCTCGCGCCCCGATGCGGTCGATGTCGCTCCCAACGGGACAACCGCCTACGTCCTCGACGGCGCCAACGATCTCGTCTACCCGCTCACGATCTCCTCGGGCGCGCTCGGTACCGGCATCGCCGTCGGCGGTCAGGGCGACCCCGGGGCGATCCTCGTGACGCCGAACGGCGAACAGCTGTACGTCGCCAACTACGCCTCCCACAGCGTCTCGGTGATTGCCACGGCGTCCAAGACGGTGACCGCCACCGTGGCGATCGGCGCCGGCACAAGCGGCGCGCCGATCGCGCTCGCCGATACACCCGACTCGGCTCACGTCTATGTCGCCGACCAGGGCAACGCGCAGATTGACGACATCGCCACGTCGAGCGACGCCGTCGTCCACACGATCGCCGTCGGCAGCATGGCCGACGCCGGCATGCCCGGTGGTGGAGACCCGAACACCCTGGCCGTCACCCCGGAAGGGTCGAAGCTCTATGCGGCCAGCTACGCCGCCGGGACCGTGGCCGACATCGCCACGGCCAGCGACACGGTGACTAGCACGATCGCGCTGGAAGGCGCCAGCCCCAATCCCAACGCTCTCGCGTTGACACCCAACGGCTGCCAGCTCTACGTACACGATCACGCCAACAACCAGGTCGACGCGATCACGGTGTCGAGCGACGCGCTCGTCGCCCATCCCGCGGTCGGCGCCGCGGGTGACCCGACCGGCATGTCGGTGACGCCTGACAGCGGCCACCTCTATGTAGCCAATGCGGCCGCCAATTCGGTGTCGGTGATCGCGACCGCGACCGACACCGTCTCCTCGACGCTGGCCTCGGCGACCGTCGGGGCGAGCCCCGAGGCGGTGCTCGCGACGCCATCGCCCTACTACTACAAGCTCCAGGCCGGGCACGGCTCTTGGCAGAGCGCCCTGACGGCGCCAGCCACATATCCGCTCGGCTGGAATCAGGGGGGCTGGCAGTAGATGCCTCCATCCATCGCACCATCCGCGCAGACGGTGCCATCGGCGCAGGCGCAACCGACGCGCATCTCGTTCGGACCTCGTCGCCGGGTCGGCCGGGCTGGCCGGGGGGCGAGAGGCCTTGGAGCCGTGTCCTCGATCCTGCTCGGCAGCGTCGCGCTCGCGATCATCGCCGCCACGGCGGGAATGATGCTGGGCGCCTGGCGGTTCACGGTCATCGACACCGGCTCGATGCGCCCGACCCTGGACCCGGGCGACGTCGCGATCCTCACATCCGAGCCGACTGCTGCTCTGCGGCGTGGTCAGATCGTCGCCTTCCACCCGCCCGGCGAGCCGCGCCTGACGGTTATGCATCGCGTGGTCTCGATCGAGCGCCGAGGCAGCGCGCTCACCGTCCAGACCAAGGGTGACGCCAACAATGCCATCGACCCATGGCGCGCGCGCCTGGTCGGCGCCACGGTCTGGCGCGAGGACCTGAAGGTGCCCTCCGTGGGTTATCTGGCGGTGTGGAGCCAGCAGCCGCTCGCACGCTTCGGCCTGATCTGCGCCATCGTGATGCTCATGGCGAGCATCCTGCTGGGGCTGATCTGGGAGCCAGACCAGCCCGAGCGCGCCGACGGCGCTGCGGTCAGCGAATGCCTTTGAGCAGCTCGCCCAGCTCGCCCAGGCCCAAGCCGCGCGAGAGGATCACGAGCGTCTCAAGGCGTGGCGAGCGCTTGCAGCGCTCCAGCAGGCTGATCTCGGTGCGATGCAGATCGCAGGCTTCGGCCAGCGCCTCCTGTGAGAGGCCCGCCTTTTCCCGGTGGCCGCGTAGGTTGGCTGCGAATTGCTTGCGGACAGGTTCCACGATCGAATAACCCTTGCTCCCCGCAGACGACATGTCTACAGACAAAACGTCTCAGGCGTTTCCCATCGAGGTTGCGCCCATGCGGTTGACTTGGAATAGAAACGTCATCCTATCCTATATACAAGCCACAGCGGCTGGGAGGAGCGGGCAGGGAGAGGGTGGCGCTGTGCGGGGGTCGCTCAGTGCGACGCTGCGGTCACCTCAGCGGCGGCTTCCTGGGGGGTCACCGTCGTGACCGGCAATCCCAGACCAGCGATCTTGCTGGGAAGGTCGAGCTTTAGCCAGCGCGACAGGCGCTGGCTGAGCGTGGAGACGATCACCTCGTCGAAACCCCGCAGGTTGATGGCGTCATGCACGGCTGCCATCGGATCGGCATCGCCAACGATCCCCTCCACGGGCGCTCCGGCGGCCTCGCTGAGGGCGGGCAGGGCTCGGTCGAGGACCGTGTGCGCCTCGCCGCCGCCCTGATCCTCAGGGTCGACGACCTTATGCAGGCCGTGCGTCGTATTGGGGACGAGCAGCGTAAACGCGCACGGACCGCGCTGGGCGCGCTCGCGCACGGCGTCGAGGAGCGGCTGCGTGGCGGCTGTCTTGTGAGCCACCACGAGTACACGGGTAGGGGCGGAGGACTCCATGGCTGGAATTCCTTTCTTGCGGACTCGGTTGCCTTAGATGATCCCACCGCGGCGCGCTGCGCGCCAGGGCTGGGCAGAAACATTTGTGGAGCGGCGCCGCGCGGCTGGAGAGGCACGCGGCGAGGGGAGAGTCAGTGCGGCTAGAGGCACCACGTGGCTGGAGAGGCGCCGCGCGGCGAGAGGAGACGCCGAGAGAGAGTGGCGGGGGCGCGCGTCGTCCCCACGTGCTCGCGGCCGATTACGCTCTGGCGGCTTGAGGCGCCGTGGCCGACTCTGCGTCGTCAGCGACGTGGACTTCGGCGAGCACTTTGCCGCTAGGGCCGTAGATCGGGACCATCACGGACGAGACGCCGCGCTCACTGAGGCGAGGCATTGCGCGCTCCGCGACCCAACGGCGCACGGCCACGGCGAGCTTCTCGATCAGCAGGGCCGAAGCAGCGTCGGCAAGACGCAACGCTATGAAAGTGACTGCGCCGGCAGATCGCTGCTCCACCGGGAGCGAGTGCTCGGGCTCGAAGCCAGCGTCGCGCACGGCGTCGGCCAGCCCAGCAAGCTGAGGCGCCTCTAGCGGCCTGACGCTCTCAACAAAGACTGCGGGTCGGTCCTCCATACCGCGACTGAGCGTAACGGCTCCTCCGGCGCCTGGGGATCGAGTCTGGGCGGGCTGGAGCGCCCGCGCGTCGATCTGTGGCGTCCCGTGGGCACGGACGGGCGCCGGAGGGCATCATGAGTTGCCCTACCACGTGTCGGGCGCGACTTGATTCGTGGTCCGAGGATCAGCGGCTCGTCCGGGTCTCCCATCAGGAGGCACCCCCACGCGCGGGTTCGTTCGCCTGCCTTACTGCGAACCCCCTTGGCGCTCAAGCTCCCTGCGCAGCGTCTCAACGGTCCAGGTGGGGCATCCGCATCCGAGGAAGTCGTTGTCGCCGGTCAGGATGCCAGCATCGAGCGCCATTGCGAGCGCGACTGTAGGCCAGTCTCGCCGATCGCGCGGAACGCGCTCGGTGGCAGTCTGCTCCAGCGAGGCATAGGTGTCATCGGGAACGACCTCGATAACCCGGACCTCAACCAGATCGCTTACGGCCCGCTCCAGAACCTCGCGCTGCTCGGCCGTGAGCCCGACTCTAGATTCGAGGATGCCAAGGCGGCGGGACAGCTCATGCTCGGTCTCCTCCCATTGGTGTTCTGCGACGAGGACGCGGAGGTCGGGGTGCAGGAGAAGCTCCCGGCCCCGCTTGCGCAGTAGCTCGCCAACGAGAACGCTGGCGTCCGCGACGACGATCACTCGGGAAGCGCTCGCCGCAGATCGAACAGCCCGGCCAACTCCTCCTCGTTCATGCCGGTCTCCTTGAGCACTCGCTCGACCGCCTCCCCCAGCCGGGCGACGGCACGCCGAGCCTCCCCCTCGTCGCGCTCAAGCGGGATGTAGAAACCGATCACATGTCCGTGCTTGCTGACGGCCACCGGCTCTGGCCCCGACAGGTAGGTCGTGGCGTGATCGCGGAACTCTCTGACTCCGATGCTCTTCATCTTGGGCATGTGATCACCTTGTGGTCACAGGATAGCACAGCCTGAGTGGACCCCCGTGCCTGTAAAGAACAGGGTGGGTTCTTTACGCAGAAGCCGGACCCAAGAGGTGGGTGTAGGCTCGATGCGTGAGTGCTGCTGCCATCGTCATCCTCGGTGCCGTCTTGGGCGGCGTCGTCCGTTGGCTGGTTGGGGAACGTGATCGGAAGGTCGAAGGGCGGGCATCCGCACGTGTGGCCGGAGACGCGCTGACGAGCGCACTCATCAGGAACCACCAGCCCCAGCGGCAACCCTTCAAGCCAGTGTTCATCGACTACGGCGCATACGCCGTCGTCTGGGAGACGGAGCGTAAGGCGCTGGCGCGCACGATGACGGCTGACGACTACGCGACCGTCTCGAAGGCATTTGACGAGCTACGGACGATCGGCAAGATGGAGACCGCCGGGCGAGACCTCAGCGAGGAGGTCTTTGGCTCCCTCACCCACGCAGCCCAGGTGTGCGAGTTTGCACGACGTGTCACGTGGCGGTACTCACAGTCGCCACGCGATCGGATCGAGCAGTGGGTCCGGCAGACGCGAAAGGAGCGGGCCAACAGCCGCGAGCTTCGGAAGCTCGACCGTCTGTGGCGGCAGGCACGTGAACAGGAACAGCCCGCGAGTGACTAGGCTCATGGTGTACTCAGGGTTATCGTCTTGGGCTGCGGTCTTACGGCCGCTCCTGATCTGCCGAGGTCGAATGCGGCTGCGTGAGGCTGTCGTTCTCCCTGGCGAGGAACGCGATCTCGTCCAGAGCGCTCATCGCGTCGCCGAGGATACGCATGGGCGGGGTCTTGGCCACGCGGCCTTCCTTGGAGAGCTTCTTGGCAGTGGCGAGCGGTGGGCCACCAAGCGATTCGAAGATAGTGATTGCGGCCTCCAGACGGGCCAGCATCCCGGTGGTTCGTGTGAGCGTGATCGCCGTGCCCGCAGTCGTTGGTGGCGGATGGATCTCCTCGGTGCGAGCAACATCGGCGACCTCCCCGAGTAGATCCGTGATCCTTCCCAGATGAACGAGCCGCTGTAGGAACATCTCAGAAGCGAGCGCCTTCTCACGCTCGGCCATCTCCTGCTCGTTCGCCATTCTCGTCGCCTCAAGGAGTTGGGCCTGCTGCCGTGTCTCCTCCGCATGAGCGTCCTTCGCCTCCCGGCGGCCCGCCCGTGCCTGGATGACGGTTGCCCGCGCGTAGACCACCGTCACGAGCGCAGCCCCAGCGGCGATCACGGAGGCGACCCCGCCAACCGCATTCAATACGTCGGCGACCACCATCCATGGGCACGGTACGTCGTGCGTCGGCTGGCATGTCGAACGGCTGTAGTCTCGGCTGCCCTCCGGCTGTGCTCTGGCTGTAGTTCGCCTCCGCCCCAGCGAAAATCCCCTGCAAACGGGTCTACCCGCGTTCGTCCCATTTCGCGGCGTTTCGCAGGGCGTCGTGCAGCTTTTCGCGTCGCTCTCTCAGTGGCGGGGCACGCATCGTCTCTCTGCGCGACCGCTAGGTGGCGGACGACTATGCGCTGGCTGCCTGAGCCAGCGTCCCCGCGCCCCGGTGGTGCTTGCGGTGCGCGGAGACGGGGCGACTCGTCTAAGCGACGGCGAGAACGTTGATTGAGGCCCGTACGCTGCCGGGATGCCCGTTGAGGTCCACCACAGCGTGCCAGTGGCCCGCCTGGGGAACGCTCAGGCGGGCAGGCGTCTGGACCGCTTCGCCCCCGAAGAAGCTGAAGCGCTGTCCGCTCCGGTACGCCGAGAAGTTGGAGCTATCGAGCAGCCGGATGAAGGCTCGCCCGTTCAGCCCGAACTCCACGACGGTTCCCGCACCTACCTGACCCAAATCGCTATGCAGAAAGTTCATTTGATGCTCCTTGACTAGATTTATCAGTGCCGCCGAGGCACACGTCCATGCAGGCACCACCCTGCATCGCCTCGACGCCAGACCTTGTATCAAGGCCACCGGACACCAAAACGGCTCCCGCCGGGAGAAGGTGGTAAGGCTCCTCCCGGCGGGCTGATAAATCGAACGTCAGGAACGCGCTGCGTGAGCAGCAGGCGTAGTTCTATACGAAGCTGGCGACGGAAGCGCTACGCACCGCCGGCCATGAACGAGCGACGGGTGATGCTCTCGGACCACGTCTGCGAGTCGATCACGACCCAGCTGGCTACTCGTAGGCTTCGACCGCCGTCATCAACTCCGCCAAGGTGATCCCCAGCCCGGTCGCGATCCGCCGGATGGTCCGCCAGTTGGGGGCGTAGACGCCGCATTCCAGGCGGCAGAGCGTTGGGACGGTGACGCGGGTGCGGCGTGCGAGCGCTTCCTGGGTCATACAGCGTTCCGAGCGTAGGAGGCGCACGGCAGCACCAAGGTCTTGATCTGGTTCAGCGTGCTTCATGGCGCCACCACCCCCGGCGCGTCCCGCTGGGTCTGCTGCTCTACGGCTGCGCCCAACTCGTCAAGGCTCACGTCAAGCGCTCGCGCTATTGCTCTGACCTCCGTCCAGCCTGGATCGCGCAGCCCGCGTTCGACCGCGCACAGCGTCGGGACGCTCATGCCGATTCGCTCGGCCATGGCCTCCTGAGTCGTCCTCCCCCGCACGCGGAGGCGACGCACGACGAGCCCGAGCGACGGATCGCCTCTCATATCGACACCATCCCCAGGTCGCTCAAGCGCCGGGCGCACCGCGACGCCCATACCAAATCACCCGACAGGTGCAGCACGCCCGCTTGGCGCAGGGACTCAAGCGCATCTGTGACTGCCTGCGCTTCCACGTCGTGCAACTCGACCTCCAGATCCGCGCGGGACCATCGCTCGTCGTGGTCGTCTCGGAGCACTTGCAGGACGATGGCTCGTTCGGCGGTGTACGGGTCGTCGTAAGGCACGACCGGCTTGGCCGTCTCTGCTGCCTCTGCTTCGAGTCGTGGGAGCGCGTCAAGAAAGCGCTCGATCTCACTGATGGCCTTTCTGGCTTCGTCGCGTAGCTCAGGGCCGTTCCCCGATGCGTCTCGGTGGTCGCGCTGCGCCAGCAGTTCGGCCTGAAGGCCGCCCACCAAGATGTCGCGCCAGGTGTCGATTTCCACGGTGGCCTCGACCGGGGGTCCGGTCCTCGGCCAGTCGATCACGCGCAGTAGCTCGCGTGTCCGGTCGAGGCGATCAATCGGCGTCCCGAACCATGCGGGGTTCTCGCGGCGGGTTGGGAAAGCCTCCTCAAGCTCTCCGTCGAGTCCCCATATCTCAAGCTCCAGGCCCGAGTACAGCAGGGGCACCACGGCAGCAGGAACGGTGATGAAGCTCATGTCGGTCCTCCTTGTCGAGTTGGAGGCCCCGATGGAACGGCTCTCGCGCTAGGTTGTCTGACGCGCCGGGAGGTCGTTCTCTCGGAGCCACGCCCCCGGCCGTTGACGCGGCGCGGGGGCACTCAATATATCAGAATATCTTGAATATGTCAAGTATTCGGATGAAGGATGCTCTGGTGAATCGGTGAGTCGAGTCCGCGCTGCCAGCCGTGAAGCGCTGGGTCGCTCCTTCCGCGCCGTACAAGACGACACGGTGGAACATGTCTATGGTTTCATTTCCAGGCATGGACACCTTGGCTTCCAACATCTCCCTGCCTCGCCGCGCCCTTCGCCAAGTCGGATGTCTCACCGCAGGCATCCTGGCCGCGTTCGTCCTCATCCCGTCGATCGCTTGCGCGGAAGGGGCTCACGGGACGATCGAAGTCGCAGGCTCCGAGGCAACCTTTCACGTCATGGTGCCACCAAAAGAAGACTGGTCGTCGTTCTCCTGGTTCGCCAATGCGTATACGGACACCGTGAGCGACCATTGCGCCGCTCCCGACTCGAATGACCTTGTGGCGGTGTCGGGTGAAGAGACGAGCACCGAAGCCAGCTTCTCGGCCAATCTCGCGCAACTCCGGGACCACATTGGGACCTGGGACATCTGCTTGTACGCGCATGGCTTCGGACCCGGCGAAGGGCTTCTGGCCGAAGCTCCATACGTCTACCCGTCGCCAACAGGCACCGTCACCGTGCTTGGCCGCTCTACCCGCGCGATCATGTCACCGCTCGAACTGGCCGGGCAGATGAATGCCCAAGCGAGAATTACAGAGCCTTACTCTGGACCTCCTGGCTGGCGCTGGTGGTGGGCCGTGACGGCGCTCCCCGCCGGGACCCCATGCTCGGCGACCTTCGCTCCCCACAGCTATATCGGGTCCAGTTCCGTCCGCGAATCGAACGCCGCGATCACCCCGGAATACACGACCCTCTACTTTCCTGAAGCGTCCGGCACGTTCGCCCTATGCCTCTACGTCGATATCGAAGACGCGCTCGAAGAAGGCGTGCGGCTGATCGGTAGCGGCAGCTACACGTTCCCAGCTGCCACGCCGCCCCCGCCAGCCGCGCCCGCGACTCCGGTCAAGACCGCGACGCCCATACCCAAGCCGTTGACGCGGGGACAGAAGCTCTCCAAGGCGTTGAAGGCGTGCAGGAAGGAGCGGAGGAAGCGCAAGCGTGAGGCGTGCGAAAGGAAAGCCCGCAAGCAATACCGGCCGCCCAGGAAGAAGAGCAGCATTCGCCTATAGCCCTCCTGGAGCCTTCCCAGCGTCCAGCGAACGACCAGTCACCTGCACGCGCATATGTCTCCGAGCCACAGGAAGGCCCCTCGGAGGCCACGCGCTGACTCCCTGAAGACCCAGATAGCCATGCCGCTATCGAAGGGCTTCGCGTCGCTCGGATTGCATTTCAGCCTACGTGCGCGCGCGTGCGTGCGGGGCGCACCGACGAGAGATTCGGGCCTAATCGGGTGGTAGCGGATAGTGCACGATGCTGCCGGGGAGCACGATGCTGCCCTCATCAAGCCACCCGTCTACCTCGACTCGATGCGACCTGCCTGTCGCCTCTGCCCAAGCGGACAGTGCAGCTGCCACGGCGTCCAGCACGTCCAGCGGTATCCCCTGCTGCTGAAGCTGCTGGCCAGGGTCATCGACGCGCCTGAGCACCAACCGAGCGCGAGTCGCCGCGTCCAGCTGTGACGGCACCCGCTCATCGACGCCTTGGATACGGCGGAAGGCTCCGGCAGGCCATGTCTCGATCACTCGTATGCCCTCGCGCTCCAGCAGCCGCTTCAGGAAGATCCCTCGGAAGGCGATGGCTGCCACCATGACCATAGGCATCGGCCGAGTCGTCGGGGGGTCCCATCGCTCCTTGCGCTCCAGCATCCGCGTCGTATACGACGGGTAGGCCCCGCCGGGCGGGAAGCACCGCCCGCAGCCTTCGTCTCGGCAGATGACCGCGTGCGGGAGACGCAGCGGCGCGTCGATCGCCACCACGTCTGGGCGAGCATCGACCAGGAGGCTGACGAGCCTCTGATCTCCCCCCGCGCCCCGCAGGCCACCAGCGACCACCGGTCGGTCCAAGACGGGGCGCTCGCGCGACGCCGTTCCCGCCAGCCAGGCCAGCGCCGTTGTGCCGGTCGTGCGACCCGAAAGGTCGATCCCAGCGACAAGCAACCCGTTGACCATAGACATGTCTAGTTACGTTCGGATGCGCGGGGCTGTCTCCTTCCCGTGCATGCCACGCCGCCGCGCAACCCCGGAGCCCACCGCCCTCGCCTTCGGCAAGGCAGTTCGCCAGCAGCGACAAGCCCAAGGCCGCACACTGGAGGACGTAGCCGCGCTCATCCCCGCCGTCTCACGCAGCAAAGACGGCAAGAACCACGCCACCGCAATGGACCCCAAATACCTCGGAGAGCTTGAGGCCGGATGGTTCTCCCCCAGCATCACCACCGCCAAGCTCATCGCCGACGCCCTCGAAGTCCCCCTCGCCGACCTCGTACTGGACCTGTAACCCCCGTCTCAGGTCAGCGGCGCGTCCTCATCTGCTTGCGCCTTGCCGCTTCCCACTTCAGCGAGGGCCTCCACTTCACGCCGCTCGACTCCGCGCAAGCCAGACAGAGGATTTCGCGTGGCTCGTGTCGATAGACGACTTCCCGGCCCGTGTCTTGCACCCCGCCGCATCTGGCGCATGAGCACTTCCGCTTGGCGAATGTGAGGAAGTGCCGACGGGCGATGGTTGCCTGGTGCTCCTGCTTGGTGCGCTTGATTGCCGCCTTTCGCTCTCTAGCCTTGTGACTGCTCATCGTTGCCTCTCTTTGGGCATGGTGTCTCTTCTGCCCTTTCAGTCGGGAAAGCGCAGTGGGGAGCCCGGCTTTATAAGCCCCGGCCTCGACAGAGGGGTAGGCAGCCCCTCGGCTTCGCCCCCGCCTCGTCGGATGCCGAGGAAATACGTCCCGGCGACGAGGGGCAGCTTCCATTCACTCTTTCGAGTGTGCCTTTCGGCCTGCCTGCGCGCCTATCTGCACCAACGAAGCTCCATATCGAAAACCTGAGTTGTTGCGCGCAGCAAAGCACAGCCGGGTGCCTCTCCACAAGTCCTTGACGGAGCCCGTCAACCACCTTCCTGGGGGTAGCAGAATTGTGCCGCCAGGCTCGTCATAGTAAAATCGCGGTGCTCATTGACCTGAGTTCCGCCCGAGCCCGCCTCCCCCTGTCACCAACCGGAGGGATGTCGGGCTCGCGGCATGTCGGGAGCCAGCCATAACAGGGGCCGTTCCCGGCCACCGATCAAGCCGGTCGGGGCGTGGGCTGTCCGAGCCGGGTTCGTGGCGAAGGAGAGCAAAGGAGAGCCTCCCTGAGATTTGCCGACACATCGACACATTGTGTCCTTGTGTCGGTATCCTGGGTCACTATGCCACGCGCCAAGCAGCGGGAAACATCCAGACTATGGGCCGACGCTCTCGCCAACGTCTTGGCTGAGGTACGTGCTCATGCTGGACTCGCGCCCGACGCGATCATCCCCGACATGGTTCTTCTACGAGAAGCAGAGAAGCAGTTCGAGCCTGTAGACCTCTGGCCACCGCAGCAGTGGTTCGTCCGCCGCCTGGCTGGTGCTGCCGATACCGCCAACCTACGCCAGGTATTGCTTGAAGAACTCTTGGCGGAGGCGCAGGGGCGCAATGAACGCGGGACCAACCTCAGCACCTTCGGGTTGCCCCACAGGCGACGCACGAATCAAGAGCCATATCGGCCTTGACAGCGAGGGGCTTTCGTATATAGTGCTCCGCGATCTTGATCGTGTTGGTCGGGAGGACCCGCCTAGGCACTTTGCCTCCGGGGAAACCTAAATCCTGAAGTCGCCGCCCAAGCGGGTGGCAGGAAGGTTTTCCCGTGACTGATCGCGATCAACCGCAGCCGAAGAAGGCCGCGCGCAAGCAAGACCCGACCCCGACCCCGCCGGAGAACCCGGCCGTCGATGAGCAGGCCGAGCCGGATGGCGAAGCGCTGGCAGGCAGGCTTGTCAGCTACTTCGGGCGGTACTTGAAGCTTACGCGCGCTCAGGTGGTGACGGCGGTGCTGTGGGTGCTGCATACGCACGCGTTCACGGCAACCGACTGCACTCCATACCTATTCGTCACGTCTGCACAGAAGCAGAGCGGGAAGACTCGAATGCAGGAAGCGCTGGAGTTGGTCGTACGGGACCCACTGCGTACAAGTGGGATCTCGCCAGCTGCCCTCTACCGATCCGTCGAGGCCAGGGAACCAACCCTGCTACTGGAAGAGTGCGACGCCATCTTCGACGGGAAGTCGTCGGAATCACTTCGCGGCCTGCTGGATTCGGGCAATCGCCAGGGCGGAAGCTACACAGTGAATATCCCGAAGGGCAACAGTGGCTGGGAGGCGAGGCAATTCTCAACGTTCTGTCCGAAGTGCTTGGGTGGGATTGATTCGGGCAAGTTCCCGGACACCCTGCTCGACCGCAGCGTGGTGCTGCGCCTAGCCCGAAAGAAGCCGGATGACAAGGTGGAGCCGTTCCGACACCGAGAGGCCGAAACACAGGCAGAGCCACTTCGAGAGGGCTGTGAGGCGTGGGCCGAGCAGAACCTAGACGCGCTCGCTGCGGCACGGCCCGAGCCAGTAGACGGCCTCTCCGATAGGGCTAACGACGCATGGGAGCCACTGCTGGCCATAGCCGAACAGATCGGCGGCGACTGGCCGGAAGAGGCTCGCCAAGTGGCCGTCCAGCTATATCAGGCGGAGCAGGCAAAGGAGGCAACTCCTCAGGTGCTCCTACTGGCAGCAATCCGGACTGTCACGAAGGAGGCAGGCGACCGCTGGCTCACTAAGGACCTCCTATTGCGCCTCAACCATGACGCGGCCACCGAGGATGCACCCTGGAGGGAAAAGGATGGCGTGATGACGGCGCATCAACTGGCGCGGCTTCTCAGGCCGTTCGGCATCGAACCCGGTCCAATTCGTGTCAAGAAGACCAAGGACGGAACCGGGAAGGGGTACAAGCGCGAGTCGTTCCTGGATGCGTGGGAGCGCTATCTACCCGACGAGGACGAGGAGGAATCAGTGTGACGGTGTGACGGCAATTTGCACTTGCGCAGGCGAGCGGCCGAAGCAAAATCACCAGTGGAATCCCAAGCTCCACAAACCACCTACGAGCTTCGGCTGCTGCCTGCGTCTGACCCTTCGCACGATCAGCGTGCCGCCGCACAGTTCAAGGCCATACGTCGCCTATTAGATGTCGAGAAACGGCCCGCCTCTTCTGAGTCTAATAATTGACGAAATCCGTAAAGATGTGGTTCTCTTGAGTATAAGCGATGACTCACAATCGAGGTCCACGACATGAGTGAAACCAGCTGGACCGTCGCGCAGACGGTCGCCAACACCAGGGACGTCCTGATCGGGCGCGAGCGCAAGGCTCGCCCCTTCATCACCATCACCCACGACGCCACAAGCTGCGCCGACGCCTTGGCGATCATGGCGCGGCTGGAGGAGGAATCAGGCCGCAAGCTCAGCACCCAGCTTCGTTGCGACGGAGAGCCGCTGATGCCCTACCACACCGAGGCATGGAGCGAGTATCAGGCAGCCATCACCACCAAAGGAGTGACACAGCAATGAGCACAGCCAAGGCAGTCAAGATCAAGTGCAAGCACCATGTCGGCCCCGGCCGCAAGCTCTGTGGAGCTATCCGCCTGATCGCACCCCAAGATGCCTTCCAGGTGAAGCGCTGTATGACCCACCAGAAGGAGTACGCCGCCGAACGACGCCGCGCGAGGGCGAAGGCGAAGCGCCAGGCAGCGAAGGAGGCGAGTCGGTAATGCCGACTCGCCTCGCCTTCTACGGTCGGTTGTCCACCGACGACCGCCAAGACGTGACGCTCGCACGCCCCAGCCAGTACGAGGCGTGCGAGCGCAAGGCCACGAAGGAGCTTGACGGGACGATAGTGTGCGAGTTCTTCGATCAAGTCACCGGGGCACGCGACGACCGCCCTGAGTGGAGCGCTCTGGTAGCCGAGGCAGGCGAGCGCACCAGTCGCCGCTTCGATGGTGTCGTCGTCTACAACACGTCTCGCCTCTCCCGTGATCGCGTGTCCGCCGGGCTCTTTGAACGGGAGCTACGAAAGCACGGCGTGGTCGTCCACTACGCCATCGGAGCAGGCGACGCCTCCACGCCCGAGGGCGCTCTGCTGATCTCTCTCCAGCAGTCATTTGACGAATACGAGCGGTCCAAGCTCAGGCGCGAGACGCGGCGCGGGATGCGGCAGAACACACTGAACGGCTTCCGCAACGGAGGTCGTCCGCCCTACGGCTACATGCTTCTACACGTCCCGCACCCCGTGGCCGTCCGCGCTCGCGCCGGGGATCACAAGAGCCTCCTGGCTGTGGACCCTGAGCAGGCACCTATCGTCGTGGAAATCTTCACATGGTGGGCTATCAAGGGATGGGGCACGGCCCGGATCGCTGACGAGTTGAACCGCCGGGGCGTCCCCTCGCCCTCCCATACGGACGTGAAGCGGAACGTCAAGCGCCACTGGAGCAAGTCCACGATCCGCTCGATCCTCAGCAATCACGTCTACACAGGCAAGACGATTTGGGACAGGCTGGACTACGCCACCGCACGCGAAGCCGGGAGCGGCTCGCCGCGTCGCCGCGAGCAAGACGAATGGACGGTCGCCGAAGTCGCGCACGCGGCGCTGGTCAGCGACGAGCTATTCGCGGCTGCACAGGAGCGCCTGCACACCAAGCTGCGCCCGAACGGGGCGTCGCGCAAGGGAGGCCGTGCGTTCCTGTTCACCGGGATGGTCAAGTGCGCGAGCGGGCACGCCCCGCTGGCGATGTTCGGCGCAGAAATGACAGGCCGAACCTACATGCGCTGCGACTATGGCAGGCAGTACGGCAAGGAGGCAGCCGCGCAGATCGAGGGGCACGGTACGTGGTGCTCCGTCCGCGAGGACGTGCTCCTACCACTCGCCCTGCGTTTCTTCGAGGAGCGCATCTTTGGCCCGATGCGGATGGATCTGCTCGCCCAGCAACTCGACGCGCATGGCAAGCGCAGCCGCATCGAGGCGCAGGAAGCGCAGGCCCGGCCGAATCGCCAGATCGCGGACCTCGACAAGGCCATCGCCCTCCAGGTCCAAGCCATCGAGAAGGGCATCGAGCCGGAGCTTGTAGCGGAGCGCATCGCAGAGCTACGCGCGGACAAGGAGCAGGCCGAAGCGGCGATGCGCGAGCTTGCGCCAGAGGTCCCCGACAGTCACGCCAACCTGAGCGCGGCCTTGGAACAACTGCCCGACCTCAGCGAGCAACTGCGCCACGCCACGCCAGAGGTCCAGCGCGCGATCTTCGACGCCTTCGATCTGCGGATCGAGTACGACAAGACCCAGCAGCGCGTCCAGATCAGCGCCACCGTGACCGAGGCGGTGGCCGAGGCGTTCAGGGGCGCGACGGATATCTCCCCGACAGGCGAGTTCCGCACGGAGGGATATGGCGGGGGCAGGATTCGAACCTGCGTAGGCTGAGCCAACCGGTTTACAGCCGGTCTCCTTTAACCACTCGGACACCCCGCCGGGGTCGATGGCGCAGTTTAGAGCGCTGCCAGCCGGGCCGGGCCGTCGCCCTAGGACGCCTCGCGCAGTAACTGCGCCTCGGGCAGCGTCTGCAGCTTCTTCAGCGTGCGGTTCTCGATCTGGCGCACTCGCTCGCGCGTGATGTTGAAGGCGCGGCCGACCTCCTCCAGCGTGCGTGAGCGTCCGCCGGTGATGCCGTAGCGCATCTCGATGACCTCGCGCTCGCGGCGGGGCAGAACGGCCAGAACGCGTCCTACGCTTTCGCGGCGCAGGGTCTCGGAGGCGATCTCGAAGGGGGATTCGGCGGAGACGTCCTCGACGAAGTCGGCCATCGCCGAGTCGTCCTCTTCGCCGACCGGCTTCTCCAGGGAGACTGGCTGCTGGGCCATGCGCTGTACCTCGCGGACCTCTGCGATCGAGCACTCCAGCTCGGCGGCGATCTCCGCCGGGAAGGGCTCGCGGCCGAGCTGCTGGATGAGCTGGCGTTCGGCGTGCGCGAGCTTGTTGAGCTTTTCCACCATGTGCACGGGGATGCGGATCGTGCGGGCCTTGTCGGCGATCGCCCGCGTGACGGCCTGGCGGATCCACCAGGTGGCGTAGGTCGAGAACTTGTAGCCGCGCCGGTAGTCGAACTTCTCCACGGCCCTAATCAGTCCCAGGGAGCCCTCCTGGATGAGGTCCAGGAAGGTCAAGCCGCGTCCCATGTAGCCCTTGGCGATGGACACCACGAGCCGCAGGTTGGCTTCGACCATGTGCTGCTTGGCGAGCGTATCGCCACGCTCGATGCGCTTGGCCAGACAGACCTCCTCGGCGCTCGTCAGCAGAGGCACGCGCCCGATCGAGCGCAGGTAGAGACGCAGCGAGTCCACACCCGCTTCGGCGCTCGGGTCGAACTCGGCGGCACCCTGCGGTTCGAGGCGGCCACGCAGTTCGTGTACGCGGTGCTCGACATCGAGTTCGGTGTCTCCGTCTTCTCCGTCTTCATCGGAAGGCTCGAAGGCGCCGGACCGATCGTTTACCTCCTGGAGCGGTATCGGCTGGTCGTCCTCAGCGAGCATCTCGGCGGCGCCCGCCCCGGGCTTCGGCGCCTCGCCGGGGGCGATGATCTCGATGCCGTGCTCCTCGAGGTAGCTGAAGAGATCGCGGACCTGCTCGGTGGAGATGTCAGCCTCGTCGAGCGTCGAGGCAATGGTGTCGGAAGCCAGGAAGCCGTGCTCCTGACCGTCGGCGATCAGCGCCTGGAACTCCTCCATCTCCACCACGGCGGTGCCTGTGCCGCCAGCGGCGCCAGCCAACAGAACCTCAACCTTCTCACTCACCTCGGACCCCCAGGATCCATCCGACTCCCTGCCGGAGCGAGCGAACTCGCCCGACCTCCCCTGACCTGTTGTGCTGCTCCTCTCCTCCCAGATCCTCCATCCCAATTCCAAACCCCCAGGCATCCCGGGAGTTCCGGTCCCAACCCGCGAGACTACCGGGGTTGACTCAAATGATGTGCGGAGTGATACCAGAATCTGCGGGTGGCGACGCTGGTTGATCGAATCGCAAGGGATAGGTCCCACCCCGAGGGCCGCTAGGCTTGCGGCGATGGTGCCGGCAAGTGCGCGTATGAAACCGCCCCCGTCTCCACTGGACGCCGAGGGGTCCAGGGCGGCGGTGTCTCCGACGGAGGCCGACGATGTGCAGGCGCGTACGCCTGCGATTCCAGTAGGGCTCTCGCGCGTGGGGGTCAAGGGGGTCGAGAAGGTCGTAAGGATTCGCGAGGAGCTGTTCTTCGCACGCTTGGAGTGCTTTGTGGACCTTGGCGCCGACCAGAAGGGCGCGCACATGTCGCGCTTCGAGGAGGTAGTCAACGAGGCAATCGGCGAGGTTGTGCTGAGTGGAAGCGCCTTCCGCGCCGAGGCGCTGGCGAAGCACATCGCCGAGTTGGTGCGCGAACGCCAGGGTGCGGAGCGCGCGGAGGTTGCAATAGAGGCGCGCTACCCCGAGCACAAGCCGGCGCCAGTGTCTGGCGTGCAGACCCAGGAGATCTACACGCTGCACGGACGCGCTGTGGCCACGGCCCGCGGGACACGCTGCGTGGTGGGGGTGGCGGCCACGGGGATGACGGCCTGTCCATGTGCCCAGGAGCTGATCGCGGCGCGTGCGCGCGAGCGGCTGACTGCGGACGAGTTCACGGAGGCTCAGATCGAGCGCATCCTGGAGCGAGTGCCGGTGGCCACGCACAACCAGCGTGGCCTGGGAACGCTGCACATCGGCTGCCTGGAGGACTGCGAGGCGGAAATCGACGCCAAGGCTCTGCTGGAGATCGTGGAGGGAGCAATGTCCTCGGAGATCTATGAGCTGATGAAGCGCTCCGACGAGGCGGCCGTCGTGGAAAAGGCCCACCGCCGTCCGCGCTTCGTGGAGGACTGCGTGCGCGAGATGGTTGCGGGGGTGGTCGAGGGCTTTCCGGGTCTCGATGGCGCCAGCTTCATAGCGGCTCGCCAGGAGAATCTGGAGACGATCCACCAGCACAACGTCGTCGCCGAACGCCACGGTCTGATGAGCGAGCTGCGCGGCGAGATCGCCTCAGGCAGGCTCGCCGCGAGGCAGACGACGCTTGGGGAGTGGCTCGACGGTGGCAGAGGCTGAGGTGGCGTCACTGGAGCGTCCTGTGAGGTGGCGCCGCTAGAGCGCTCCGTGAGGTGGCGCCACTGGAGCGACCGGGTGCACCTACCTTACGCGTCGATCCAGGTCCCTTTTACGCGTCGATCCTGGAGGTCCCTGTCTGCACCTGCTGCAGGCGACGGCGCAGACCGAAGAAGAAGTCGAGGCCTGATAGCACCGTGACGAGCACCGTCGCGTAGAGCAGCAGCGACACCCAGAGAGGCTGGCCGTGCACGGCGATGACAGCCAGGATCGCGGCGATCTGCAGGCAGGTCTTGACCTTGCCGGACATCGAGGCGGCCACGACGACGCCCGACTGAGTGGCGCCGAGGCGCAGGACGGTGACGGCAAGCTCGCGCGTGATGATGACCATGGCCACCCACGCCGCGAGGCGACCCAGGGACACCAGCGAGATCAGCGCGGCGACGATCAGGAGCTTGTCGGCGAGCGGGTCCATGAGCTTGCCGAAGGTCGTGATGGAGTCGCGGGCGCGCGCGAGGTAGCCGTCGATGAAGTCCGTCAGAGACGCCAAGGCGAAGACGACGGCAGCGAGGATGTCGCCCGCGGGGGTGTTGCCGAGCAGCGCCACGACGAGTACCGGCACGAGCATGATGCGTGCGACCGTGAGCAGGTTGGGTAGGTTGGGAGAGAACACGCCAGGGCATTATGTCCGTTGCCGTCCCATCACTCCCGCTCGCTGAGGCGGAGCCACTGCCAGATGAATAAGGAGCTATGAAGCCAGATGAACAAGCGCACTCTGGGAAGCAATGGTCCGGAGGTCTCGGAGATCGGCCTGGGCTGCATGGGGATGTCGGCCTTCTACGGCGCCACCGACGAAGCCGAGGCGACAAGGACGATCCACAGGGCGCTGGATCTCGGCTGCAACTTCCTGGACACCTCCGACATGTACGGGCCGCACACCAATGAGCGCCTGCTGGGAGGCGCCATCAAGGACAGGCGCGACGAGGTCTTCCTGGCGACCAAGTTCGGCATCAAGCTGGAGATGGACCCGCCCAGGCGGGCGATCGACGGAAGCCCTGCGTATGTGCGCGAAGCCTGCGAGGGCTCGCTGGAGCGCCTGGGCGTGGATCACATCGACCTCTACTACCAGCACCGCGTGGACCCCAAGACGCCGATCGAGGAGACCGTCGGGGCGATGAAGGAGCTGGTGCAGCAGGGCAAGGTTCGCCATCTGGGACTGTCGGAGGCAAACGCAACGACGATTCGCCGAGCGCACGCCGTGCATCCGATCAGCGCCGTGCAGAGCGAGTACTCGCTGTGGACGCGCGACGTAGAGGAAGAGGTGCTGCCGACGCTGCGGGAGCTTGGCATCGCGCTGGTGGCCTACTCGCCGCTGGGAAGGGGCTTCTTGTCGGGTCGCTTCACATCGCGCGATGAGCTCGACGAGGGCGACTTCCGCCGTTACGGACCACGTTTCAGCGAGGAGAACCTGGGGCACAACCTGAGCCTGGCTGAACGCGTGAAGGAGCTGGCGCAGGAGAAGGGTGTGACCGCCGGGCAGCTGGCGTTGGCGTGGGTGCTCAGCCGTGGCGATCGGGTCGTGCCGATCCCGGGGACCAAGCGGGTCAAATACCTCGAAGAGAACCTGCAGGCCGCAGACATCGAGCTGACCGACGAGGAGTCGGAGCGGATCGCCCAGGCGATCCCCAAGGCCCGCGGCGATCGCTACGACCCGCAGGGTATGCAGACCGTGAACCTGTAGGCGGGCTCCGACCGGATAGGGTGGGCCCACGATGCCCCTGATCCCGATGGTCATAGAGCGCACGGCGCGCGGCGAGCGCGAGTTCGACATCTACTCGCGGCTGCTCAACGAGCGGATCATCTTCCTCGGCACGCCGATCGACGACCAGGTGGCCAATCTCGTGGTCGCACAGCTCCTGCACCTGGAGAGCGAGGACCCTGAAAAGGACATCTCGATCTACATCAACTCCCCGGGCGGCAGCGTCTACTCGGGGCTGGCGATCTACGACACGATGCGCTTCGTCAAGCCCGACATCGCAACGATGTGCGTCGGCGTGGCGATGTCGATGGGATCGCTGCTGCTGTCGGGCGGCACGAAGGGCAAGCGCGCGGCGCTGCCCAACAGTCGCATCCTGATCCATCAGCCCTCGGCGGGCTTCGAAGGCCAGTCGACCGACATCGAGATCCATGCCCGCGAGATCCTGAAGATCCGCGAGCGCCTCGACGAAATCTATGCCGAGAGCACCAGCAAGTCCAAGGAGGCAGTCCGTCAGGACATGGAGCGCGACCGTTTCTTCACGGCCGAGCAGGCCCTGGAGTACGGCCTGATCGACCGCGTGCTGGAGAGTCACTGAGCGCAAGCGAGATCATCCTGGGGGATAACCTCGAGGTGCTACCGCGCTTGCAGGACGGCGCGTTCCAGCTGATCTACATCGACCCTCCGTTCAATACCGGCGGCTCACAGACACGCAGGACCCTCCAGACCTCGCCCGACGAGGCGGGCGACCGTACCGGCTTTCAGGGTCGGCGCTACACCACGCGACTGCTTGCGGAGTCCTCTTATCGAGACGACTTCGAGGACTACCTGTCCTTCCTGGAGCCCCGCCTGCGCGAAGCGCGCCGAGTGTTGGCCGACAGCGGCACGCTGTACTTCCACATCGACTATCGCGAGGCGCACTACTGCAAGCTCCTGCTGGATGAGATCTTTGGGCGCGAGGGCTTTCTCAACGAGATCATCTGGGCCTATGACTACGGCGCCCGAGCGCGGCGACGCTGGCCGGCCAAGCACGACACGATCCTGGTTTACGTCAAGGACCCGCGGGACTACTACTACGATGCCGAGGCCGTCGATCGCGAGCCCTACATGGCGCCCGGACTCGTGACGCCCGAGAAGGCCGCGCGGGGAAAGCTGCCCACCGATGTGTGGTGGCACACCATCGTCGCCACCAATGCCGGCGAGAAGACCGGATACCCCACGCAGAAGCCCGAGGGCATCGTCAGGCGCATGGTCCAGGCCTCGACACGCCCCGGGGATCGCTGCCTGGACTTCTTCGCCGGCAGCGGCACGCTCGGCGCTGTGGCCGCCAAGCTCGATCGGCGCTACGTCCTGATCGACTGCAACCCCGAGGCCATCGCCATCGCGCGGCGGCGCCTGGGACTGCAGGAGGGCTGACCGGCTCAGGCCACGGTGCGCTGCCGCTTAGCGCGACCAGCTCAGGCTACGGCGTGCTCGATAACGCCAAGGCTCTCAATCTCGATGCGGACCACATCGCCGGAGGCGAGGAACTGGGGCGGGTCCTGGCCCAGGCCCACGCCTGAGGGCGTGCCGGTGAGGATCACATCGCCGGGGTGCAGCGTGCAGGTCTCGGAGATGAACTCGACCAGCTCAGGCACTGAGAAGATCAGGTTCGACGTCGAGGAGTCCTGGCGCAGCTCGCCGTTAACCCATGTGCGCAGCGCGAGGGCGTGGGGGTCGTCGATCTCGTCCGCCGTCGTGATCCAGGGTCCGTAGGGGCAGAAGCCGTCGGCGCCCTTGGCCCGCGTCCACTGCGGCTCGCGGCCCTGCAGGTCGCGGGCGCTCACGTCGTCGGCCACCGCGTAACCGGCCACGGTGCGGCCGGGTCCCATGACGACGGCCAGCTCGCCCTCGTAGTCCAGGCGTCGCACCACCGCCGGGCAGTGCACGGGCGCGTTGGGCGGTGCGGCGGAGGCGGGCAGCTTCATGAACACCACCGGACGCTCCGGCGGCTCGCCGCCCATCTCGGCGACGTGGTCGGCGTAGTTCAGGCCGATGCCGAAGATCGCCCGCGGCTCGGGCACCGGAGCCAGCAGCGTGACTTCCCCTAGATCCCACGAGGGGCCCTCCACCGGCACTGCCTCAGGGGTCGCCAGGCGATCCAACACCGTCAGCTCCTCCAGCGCATACGCGTAGACGCGCTCTCCACGCACCTCGCCCGCGCGAGGGGTCTGCGATCCAGGGGCTAGGAAGGTGGCCAGGCGCATCTGTGGACTGGCACAGTATCGTGGCCGACGGTCCCATGGCCGGCATCACTCCGTTAGAGCGCCTCCTCCTCTTGGCGGTCGCCCTGTTGGCGGCGCTCGCGGGCGTAGCCAACTACCAAGTGTGGGCGCCGGTCCCGCGCTTTGCCATCGCCACACTTGCGCTCGCGGGGCTGGCGTGGGTGGTGTCGTTCGCCACCGAGCAGTTAGGCGAGCGCTACGGGCCGGCCGTCACCGGGATGCTTCAGTCCACGCTCGGCAACTTGCCCGAGCTGTTCGTCGTCATCTTCGCCCTGCAGAAGGGCGAGCTGGTGGTGGCGCAGACGGCGATCATCGGTTCGATCTTCGCCAACGCCTTGCTCGTCCTCGGGCTCGTGATCATCGTCGGTGCCCGCCGCGCCCCCGACGGGGTCATGCGCTTCTCGCGCCGCCTGCCCAGCGACACCGCCACGCTGCTCCAGGCCACGGTCTTCATCATCGTGCTGCTTGGCCTCTCGCTCAGCGCGCACGATCCGGCCAGCCATCACGTCAAGGCGATTTCCGTCGTCGGGGCTATCTGCCTGCTGGTTGTCTACATGGCCTGGGTGGTTCCCTACCTGCGCTCCGACGACCGTCCTGACGCCGCCGACAGCGAGGGTGTAGGCGCGAGCCGCAGGGAGGAAGGCGCCGCCGGCGAGCGGACCGGGCCCAGGATCTCGCTGACCGTCACCCTCGTGCTGCTCTTCGTCGCCGGCACCAGCGCGGCCTTCGTCTCCGACTGGTTCATCAACGGCCTCGCGCCGGCCATCGCTCAGCTGAACCTCTCGCAGGCCTTTGCCGGTCTGGTCATCGTCGCGATCGCCGGCAACGCCGTGGAGAACGTCGCCGGCCTCGTGCTCGCCTGGAAGGGCCGCTCCGACCTGGCGATCTCGGTCGTGAAGAACTCAGTGGCGCAGATCGCCGCGCTGCTCTACCCGCTGCTCGTCCTCATCTCGCTGTTGCTCGCCACGACGCTCACCTTCGCGCTCGCCCCCGTCTACATCGGCGCTCTGGTTCTCACCGCCCTCATCGTCTGGCAGGTCACCGGCGACGGCGAGGCCATGGTCTTCGAGGGTCTTGCGCTGGTCGCGCTCTACGTGATCCTGGCCACGCTCACGCTCTACGAGTAGCCCTCGGCTACGCGCGCGCTACTCGCTGCGCAGCGGTCCGCTCCTCGGCTCTGCACTGGTCCGTTCCTCGCCGTGCAGCCGTCTGCTCCTCAGCCGCGCACCGGGTCCGCTCCTCGGCCCTGCGCCGGGCGCCGCGCGGCGGCTCGTTCCTCAGCCGCGCACAAGTCCGCTGATCAGCGCCCCGGCTACGCCTCCGGTGGCGGCGGCGCTCGCGTTGCCGCTGTCCTCGCCCTCCAGCGGCGCGATGAACATTGTCTGGATCGCGAGGCGGCCCGGACCCGTGAAGCGATTCCACGTCAGCTTGCCGCCGCCGCCGAACATGCCGCTCTTCAGGCCCATCGTGATGGCCTCCAGCTTGACCGTCGGGTCCTTGTACAGCCATGCGCCGGCCTCGACATCGAGCTGCTCGCCGGCGCCCAGCTCCACCAGGAAGACGTTGCCGTGGCCGTGCAGCCATACCAGCGCATCGCCGTCGGTGGCGCGGAACTTGTCCATGAAGATGCCCGAGCCCCCGAGCAGCATGTTCTGCACGCCCTTGATCCGTTCGAAGCTGTAATCGAGGTTGTCGGTCGCCGCCACGAACTGGTGCTCGCGGACGTCCACGCCCTCTCCCTGGCGCAGATGCAGCGGGATGCACTGGCCCGGCGAGTCGCGTGAGAAGGCGATGTGGCCCGAGCCTGACGTGCGCGTCACGAAGAACTCAAGCCCCGCGATCTTGCGCTTCACGGCGCCCGGCAGCTTCTTCAGCTCCACCTCTACCTTGGTCTCCTTCCACAGCAGCACGTGGTGCTCGAACATCACGCTTGCGCCGCCCACCTCGACCTGCAGCTCGGGCACCAGCTCGCCCCGCACGTGGTAGGTGACCCCGGCGAAGCTCTCGTCGCGAATCGTCGTCTGGATCGGCTCGGGCAGTTGCATGGCGGTCTCCGCTCCGTTATCGGCACGTGCACGCGCCGGTCTGAACATGGTCGGAGACAGCGCTCCGATCCTCCGCGAGCCCCTGCACGGGAGGTATTGGCCTACCCGTGCCAAGCTAGCGCTCCCGCAGGCGGAAAGCGCGCTAGACTGGTCGCTACCTCGCGCTTGGGCGGGGTTTTTCTTCGCCCAACGTCGCCTTCAACCCTTTCCACCACCCGACGCAGGGATTCTCGATATGGCTCGCGGAGACGTTCGAATAGCTATCACCCTCGCCTGCGAGGAGTGCAAGCATCGCAACTATCAGACCAATAAGAGCAAGCGCAACAGCCCCGACCGGGTTGGGCTGCGCAAGTACTGCCGCTGGTGTCGTCGCCACACGGCGCATCGGGAGACGCGCTAACAGGAGCGCCCTCTTGGCTCGTGATCGCAAACGCGCAAAGCAGCGTCAGCAGCGCCGTGGCGCTGCTGGGTCTGGAGGGCCCGCCCGCCCGCCCGCCCACCCGCCCACCGCTCGTCCGCCCGCGGACGGGAGCGAGTCGCATCTCACGCGGGCCGACCTCCCGGGCGCTTTGGGGCACGTCGGCGACGTTGACGAGTTCGATGCTGCGCTCGTGCGCGGCGCCGGCGGCGTTCCCCTCCCCGCTGAAGGCGATCCGATCACCGCTGGAGGCGATCCGGTCCCCCTGCCTGGGCCATCCTCCTCATCCACCGCCGACGAGTCGCTTGCCGAGGAAATCGAGCATGCCACTGCGCCGACCAAGCGCTCCGGCCGCTCCTCGGGCAACGGCGTCGCCTCGGCGCCGGTGCGCGTCCCCGGGCGGCCCGCCGAAGGGCGCCAGTCGCTGCCCAGCCGCGCAATCGCCTTCCTGCGCGCCTCCTGGGCCGAGCTTCAGCGCGTGCAGTGGCCCGATCGTCCCCAGGTCACCCAGGCGACCGCGGTCGTCCTGGGCTTCGTCGCCATCGCCGGCATCTACTTCGGCGTGGCCGACTACGTGGCCAAGGAAATCGTGGAAGCGATCCTTTAAGGGAGCCATCGTCTAGTCTCCTGCTCTCCGTCCTTCGTCTTTGTCTCGCTCTGACGCCCGACCATTCGCTCCGGCTCGGGTCGCCGGCGTCGCCCCCCTCTTCGAGGCCGGGCGCCTCGCCGCCGCCGTTGTCGTCTCTGCAGTAGCTCTCCCTGTCGCCTAACACCTCCCCGCCAACACTCTTCGTCAACGCTTCTCCGCCCTTCTTTCCGTCACCTCACTGAACACGTCAGGAATCGCATGTTTCGCTGGTACGTAGTCAACACTTACTCCGGTCACGAGAACAAGGTCAAGCAGAACCTCGAGCACCGAGTTATCTCGCTTGGCCAGCAGCGCGCCGTGCGCCAGGTCGTCGTCCCCACGGAATCGGTCTCGGAGATGAAGGACAACCAGAAGATCACCGTCGAGAAGCGCACGATGCCGGGCTACGTACTTGTCAACATGGAGCTGAACGAGGATTCCTGGGGCGTCGTCAAGGGCACCCCAGGCGTCACCGGCTTCGTCGGCGCCTCGCAGGAGCCCGTTCCGCTCACTCAGCCCGAGGTCGATCGTCTGCTGCACAAGGAGGTCGCCTCCGCTCCGCGCACGCGCGCCCAGTTCACGATCGGCGAGTCCGTCAAGGTCGTCTCCGGCCCCCTCTCTGACTTCTCCGGCGAGATCTCCGAGATCAACGACGATGCTGCCAAGCTCAAGGTGCTGGTATCTATCTTTGGCCGCGAGACCCCGGTCGAGGTAGGCTTCGACCAGGTGAAAAAGCTCTAGGTCCAGACCATGGCAAAGAAAGTCCTCACAACCATTAAGCTCCAGGCCCGCGCCGGGCAGGCTTCGCCTGCGCCGCCCGTCGGTCCTGCGCTGGGGCAGCACGGCATCAACATCATGGAGTTCTGCAAGGCCTTCAACGCGCAGACGCAGAGCGAAACGGGGACGATCATCCCGGTCGTCATCACGGTCTACGAGGACCGTTCGTTCACGTTTGTCACGAAGACGCCGCCCGCGGCCGTGCTGATCCGCGAAACGCTGCGCCTGGAGAAAGGCTCCGGGGAGCCTCATCGCACCAAGGTCGGCAAGCTCTCCCAGAAACAGCTCCGCGAGATCGCCGAGCGCAAGCTGCCCGATCTCAACGCCCACGACGTCGAGCAGGCATCGAGGATCATCGCCGGCACGGCGCGCTCGATGGGTGTCGATGTGGAGGCCGTATCGTGAGCGCTCAGCACGGACGTCGTCACAAGGACGCCCTTATGAAGGTCGATCGCGAGCGCGAGTACCAGCCCGCGGAGGCCATCTCGTTGGTCAAGGGCCTATCGAGCGCCAAGTTCGACGAGTCCGTCGAGGTGCACGTGCGCACCGGCCTGAACGTGCGTCACGCCGACGAGCAGCTGCGTGGCACGATCGCGCTGCCCAACGGACTCGGCAAGGACGTCAAGATCGTCGTCTTCGCGCAGGGCGAGAAGGCCAAGGAGGCCGAAGCGGCCGGAGCCGATGTCGTCGGTGGCGAGGATCTGGCCAAGAAGATTCAGGAGGGCTTCGACGACTTCGACGTCGCCATCGCCACACCCGACCTGATGTCGGTGGTGGGGCGCCTCGGTCGCATCCTCGGTCCCTCCGGCAAGATGCCCAACCCCAAGGTCGGCACCGTCACGATGGACATCGCCCGTGCCGTCGAGGAGTCCAAGTCGGGCAAGGTCGAGTACCGCACCGACCGCAATGCGATCGTGCATCTCGTGATCGGCAAGGCCAGCTTCGGCGAGCGCCAGCTCCTGGAGAACTATTCCGCCGTAATCGAAGAGCTGGTGCGAGCCAAGCCCTCTGTCGCCAAGGGGCGCTACCTGCGCACCGTCACGCTCGCCTCCACGATGGGGCCCGGCGTCAAGGTCGATCCCAGCCGCACCCGCGATATCGTCGAGGAGGCGCCCGCAGCGGCAGTCGCCGCATAGAGGGTGGCGCGTTCGGCCGGAAGGCCGACGAGCCGGGACCCTCTGTTTTCGCTCAGGCGCAGCCGTAGCGCCACTCCCTTTCAGCCACCCGAGACCCCCGGCGGCGCGCGATGCGCCATAAGACCGGGATAGGAGCCACAGTGAACCGAGACCAAAAGGCCGTGGCGATCGCCGAGATCGCCACCAACATCGACGAATCCCAGGCGATCTTCGCGGTCGACTACCGCGGCATCTCAGTGGCCCAGGTGGCCGAGTTGCGCGCCAAGCTGCGCGAAGCCGACGCCAGCTTTCGCGTCGTCAAGAACTCGCTCACCGAACGCGCCGCCGATGAGACGGGCACAGCCGAGCTGAAGCCCTACCTGCAGGGTCCGACCGCGCTCACGTTCGTGCGCGGCGACGCCGCTCTGGCGGCCAAGGCCATCGCCGACTACGCCCGCGCTACGCAGCTGCTTCCCTTCAAGGGCGGCCTGATGGACGGGGCGACCGTTGACGCCGATCAGATCCGCGCGATCTCGCGGCTGCCCTCGCGCGAAGCGCTCTACGGCCAGCTCGTCGGCATCGTCGCCTCGCCGATCTCGGGCCTGGTGCGGACGCTGAATGCCCTTGTCGGCGGCCTCGCTGTCGCGCTCGGCCAGGTGCAGGAGAAGAAGGCCTCCGGCGAGCTTCCCGAGGGCGAGCCGCCTGCGGCCGCGGCAGTTGCGGAGCCGCCTGCCGAGGAGGTCGCCGCAGAGGCAGAGGCAGACGCGGCCGCAGAGGCAGACGCCGCCGTAGACGCCGCGCCCGCAGACAAGACTGAGCCGGAGCCAGCTCCGGCCGACGACGACAACCCGACGACGGAGGCTTCGGCTGAGGATCAGCCCGAGTCGGCCGAAGCTAACAAGGAGGACTGACACACATGGCTACCAGCACACAGGATTGGATCGAGGAGCTGAAGGGCATCTCGGTGCTCGAACTCGCCGAGCGGATCAAAGCGCTTGAGGAGGAGTTCGGCGTCTCGGCCGCGGCCGTGGCCGCACCGGCCGCTGCGCCCGCGGGCGGCGGTGGCGACGCCGGCGGAGGCGAAGAAGAAAGCTCGACCGTAGACGTCGTGCTGACGGCGGCTGGCGACAAGAAGATCCAGGTGATCAAGGTCGTCCGCGCCGCCACTGGCCTGGGCCTGAAGGAGGCCAAGGCGCTCGTTGACGAGGCGCCGAAGCCCGTCAAGGAGGGCATCGAGCGCGAGGAGGCCGACAAGCTCAAGCAGGAACTGGAGGAGGCGGGCGGCTCGGTCGAGGTCAAGTGACGCTCGGCCCATCCGTGACGCTCGGCCCATCCGTGACGCTCGGCCCATCCGGCTGCTGGAAGGAGCCTCGCTATCGGCGAGGCTCCTTCTTTATCCGCGCCTAACAAAAAACCGCGCTTTCCGGTAGAATCGCTCCGCTGGCCGATAGTCGAAGCCGCTCCACGACAGCGATTGCCGCACCACATATGCGGCGATCTGGGGGCGGGGTCCGTGAGCGCTGGCTGCCCCCTTGAGGGCGCAGCTGGTCTGTGCTATCTTTAGTGGTCGCGCTTTCGCGCCCTCGTTTTTGCCCGTCCCTCGCCTTCGAAGGAGTCGTTCCTTGGCCGCTGTTGATGCCCTCCGGACGCGCCGCACTTTCGCGCGTCTGTCCAAGTCGGTTGACGTTCCCAACCTCATTGATATCCAGCGCCGCTCGTTCACGTGGCTCACCGATCCCAAGACCGGAGGGCTGCGCGAGACGATCGACGACATCTCCCCGATCGAGGATTACACGGGCAACCTCGCCGTGCAGTTCGGCGAGTTCACTTTCGACGAACCCGTCGCCTCGCTGGAGCAGTGCCGCGAGAAGGACCTCACCTATGCACGCCCGCTGACGGTCACCGTCGCATTCATCAACCGCGAGACGGGAGAGATCCGCGAGCAGTCGGTCTTCATGGGCGACTTCCCCTGGATGACCGAGCGCGGCACCTTCGTCATCAACGGCACCGAGCGCGTCGTCGTCACGCAGCTCGTGCGCTCCCCAGGCGCCTATCTGATGGAGCCCAAGGACCGCGAGAAGCAGGTCTTCATCGCCAACCTCATGCCGGCGCGCGGCTCCTGGCTGGAGCTGGAGATCGACAAGAAGGGCAAGGTCTTCGTGCGCATCGACCGCAAGCGCAAGCTGCCGGTGACGGTGCTGCTGCGCGCGATGGGCTACGCCACCGACGAGGAGATTCTGCGCCTCTTCGAGGACTCGCTCTACATCCGCAACACGATCGAATCCGACACCGAGATCACGCGCACCGAAGAGGGCGCCCTGATCGAGCTCTTCAAGAAGCAGCGTCCCGGCGAGCCGCCCAGCGTGGAGAACGCCAAGGCGCTGCTCAACCAGCTGTTCTTCGACCCCAAGCGCTATGACCTGACGCGTGTCGGACGCTACAAGCTCAACTCGCGCCTCGGTCTCGACATCGACATCGACACGCGTACGCTCACGCACGACGACATCCTGGCGCTCGTCAAGGAGCTTGTCTCGCTGCCCAAGCGCCTGGGTCTGCCCGAAGACGGCGAGGTCGAGATCAAGGATTACGCCGCCGAGGCCATGTCGATGCCGCGTGAGCCCGTGGCCGATCACCTCGACGAGTACGAGCACTTCGGCAACCGCCGCCTGCGCACCGTCGGCGAGCTGATCCAGGAGGCCTTCCGCATCGGCCTCTACCGGATGGAGCGCGTCGTGCGCGAGCGTCTGACGACCGAGGACGCCGACACGATCACGCCGCAGACGATCATCAACATCCGGCCTGTCGTGGCGGCGCTGAAGGAGTTCTTCGGCTCCTCGCAGCTCTCGCAGTTCATGGACCAGACCAATTCGCTCGCCGGCCTCACGCACCGCCGGCGCCTCTCCGCGCTGGGGGCCGGCGGCCTCACGCGCGAGCGCGCGCCGATCGAGGTGCGCGATGTGCACCCCACGCACTACGGGCGCATGTGTCCGATCGAGACCCCCGAGGGACCCAACATCGGCCTGATCGGCTCGCTGTCCTCCTTCGCGGAGGTCTCCGAGTACGGCTTCGTCACGACGCCCTACCGCGTCGTCAACGACGGCGTCGTCGGCGAGGAGGTCGTGCGCCTCGACGCGACGCAGGAGGAGGAGAAGCTGATCGCCCAGGCCAACACCCCGGTTGATCCCAAGACCGGCAGGCTCAAGGGCACGGAGATCATCTGCCGCACACAGGCCGGCCAGTACCTGACGGTCGGACCGAAGGACGTCGATCTGATGGACGTCTCGCCCGAGCAGATCTGGTCGGTCGCGACCGCGATGATCCCCTTCCTGGAGCACGACGACGCCAACCGCGCGCTGATGGGCTCCAACATGCAGCGCCAGGCCGTGCCGCTGCTGAAGGCCGATGCGCCGCTGGTTGGCACCGGCATGGAGCGCCGCGCCGCGCTCGACACGGGCGACGTGCTGCTCGCGCGCAACGCCGGCACGATCGACTACATCGACGCCACGCAGGTCATCGTGGAGACGACCGACGGTCAGAAGGACGAGTACGAGCTGCAGAAGTTCATGCGCTCAAACCAGGGCACGCTGATCCACCAGAAGCCGCGTGTGCGCACCGGCCAGAAGGTCAAGGCCGGCGAGGTGCTTGCCGACGGCTCCTCCACCGACAAGGGCGAGATGGCGCTCGGCAAGAACCTGATGGTGGCCTTCATGTCCTGGGAGGGCTACAACTTCGAGGACGCCATCATCCTGTCCAAGCGCCTGGTCAAGGACGACGAGCTGACGTCGATCCACATCGAGGAGTACGAGATCGACGCGCGCACGACCAAGCTCGGCGAGGAGGAGATCACGCGCGACATCCCCAACCGCTCGGAGGAGTCGCTGCGCAACCTCGACGATCGCGGCATCGTGCGCGTCGGCGCCGAGGTCGTCTCCGGCGACCTGCTCGTCGGCAAGGTCACGCCCAAGGGCGAGACCGAGCTGACCGCCGAGGAGAAGCTGATCCGCGCGATCTTCAAGGAGAAGGCGCGCGAGGTCAGGGACACCTCGCTGAAGGTGCCCCACGGGGAGGGCGGCGTCGTGATCGACGTCAAGACCTTCTCGCGCGACGCCGGCGACGATCTGCCGCCCGGGGTCAACGATCTGGTGCGCGTGTTCGTCGCCAAGAAGCGCAAGATCTCCGAGGGCGACAAGCTCGCCGGACGCCACGGCAACAAGGGCGTCATCTCGAAGATCGTCGACGAGCAGGACATGCCCTTCCTGGAGGATGGCACGCCGGTTGACGTGATCCTCAATCCGCTCGGCGTGCCCTCGCGCATGAACGTCGGGCAGATCCTCGAGACACACCTCGGCTGGGCAGCCGCGCAGGGCTGGTATGACGACGGCACCGAGGCCTACAAGGAAGCCCACGCCAACGGCGGCACCGGGCGCGTCTACGTGTCCACGCCCGTCTTCGACGGCGCTACCGTGCAGGACGTTAACGCGGCGCTCGTCGCCTGGCAGGACGCTCACGAGGGACGCATTCGCATGGACGTCGACAAGTCCCGCCGCGCCGGTGAGCAGGCCTCGGGCAAGATGACGCTCTTCAACGGCCGCTCCGGGGAGCCCTTCGCGGAGCAGGTCACGGTCGGCTACATGTACATCCTCAAGCTGCTGCACCTCGTCGACGACAAGATCCACGCGCGCTCCACCGGTCCTTACTCGCTCGTCACCCAGCAGCCGCTGGGCGGCAAGGCGCAGTTCGGCGGCCAGCGCTTCGGCGAGATGGAGGTATGGGCGCTGGAGGCCTTCGGCGCCGCCTACACGCTGCAGGAGATGCTGACGATCAAGTCCGACGACACCGTCGGACGCGTCAAGGCCTACGAGGCGATCGTCAAGGGCGAGAACATCGCCGAGCCCTCGATCCCCGAGTCCTTCAAGGTGCTGCTCAAGGAGATGCAGTCGCTGGCGCTCGACGTCAACGTTGTCTCCGAGGAAGGCCAGCATACGGAGATGCGCGACGAAGACGACGACCTGCTCAGGGCCGCCGAGGAGCTGGGCATCGACCTCTCGGGCGTGCGCGCTCCCACGGGCGAGGTCACCGTGCAGGATGTCGAGGGAGACGGCGCCGCGGATGCCGGCGCCCCTGTCGATGCCGGCGCCGACGTGGACGACGAGGCAAGTGCCGACGAGGCTCTGATCGAGGACATCGAGGCCTCGGCCAACGGCGCCTCGCCGGAGGCCCACGACATCGACGAGGAGGAGGACGACGGCATACCCGCCGATCTGGCGGACGATCTCGGTGTCGGCGACCTGCTGACTGGCGACATCGACATTGACATCGAGGACGACCCTTCTGAGGGCAGCATTGGCGAGGACCCCAACACTGGCGACGACCCACTAGAGACTGGAACAAGCGCATGATCGACATCAACAACTTCGACGCCATCGAGATTAGCCTCGCCTCCTCCAAGCAGATCCGCGGCTGGAGTTCGGGTGAGGTCACGAAGCCCGAGACGATCAACTACCGCACGCTGAAGCCAGAGAAGGACGGGCTCTTTTGCGAGCGCATCTTCGGTCCCACCAAGGACTGGGAGTGCTACTGCGGCAAGTACAAGCGCGTGCGCTACAAGGGCATTGTCTGCGAGCGCTGCGGCGTGGAGGTCACGCGCTCGAAGGTGCGGCGCGAGCGCATGGGCCACGTCGATCTGGCCGCGCCGGTCAGCCATATCTGGTTCTTCAAGGGCGTCCCCAGCCGCATCGGTTACCTGCTCGACATGGCTCCCAAGGAGCTTGAGAAGGTGCTGTACTTCGCCGCTTCGATCGTCACGTGGGTCGACGACGAGGCGCGCACCAAGGACCTCGACATGCTGGAGAAGGAGGTCAACAAGGTCCTCGACGCCTACGCTGCCGAGCGCGAGGAGCGCGTGCTTGAACTGCGCGAGTCGCTGGAGCGCCGCGAGAAGTATCTGAGCAGCGGCAAGCAGACGAACTTCAACGACGAAGACCACCTGTGGGCCGACTCGCTCGATCTGAATCTCTCGAAGCTCCCGGACGAGGAGCGCGAGAAGATGGTCAAGGAGCTGCACAAGACCTTCGACGCCGACATCGCCGACACGGAGGCCTACATCGAGGACGCCGCCGAGCGCATGCGCCACGTGTGGGAGCTGTTCAAGACGATGGAGTCGAAGCAGATCGAGCACGACGAGACGACCTTCCGCGAGCTGAAGGAGCGCTTCGGCTCGCCTTATGGCTTCGGCGAGTACTTCCGCGGCGGCATGGGCGCCGAAGCGGTGCGCGACCTGCTCCAGCAGGTGGATCTGGAGGACGAACGCGTCGTACTGGAGGACCAGGTCAAGACCGGCAAGGGCCAGAAGCAGGCGCGCGCGGTCAAGCGTCTGAAGGTTGTCTCGGCCTTCATCCAGTCTGGCAACAAGCCCGAACAGATGGTGCTCGATGCCGTGCCGGTGATCCCGCCGGAGCTGCGTCCGATGGTGCAGCTCGACGGCGGGCGTTTCGCCACCTCGGACCTCAACGACCTCTACCGGCGCGTGATCAACCGCAACAACCGCCTCAAGCGGCTACTCGACCTGGGCGCGCCGGAGATCATCGTCAACAACGAGAAGCGCATGCTGCAGGAGGCTGTGGACGCGCTGTTCGACAACGGCCGCCGCGGCCGTCCTGTGACCGGGCCCGGCAACCGTCCGCTGAAGTCGTTGAGCGACATGCTCAAGGGCAAGCAGGGCCGCTTCCGTCAGAACCTATTGGGCAAGCGTGTGGACTACTCCGGGCGCTCGGTGATCGTCGCCGGCCCCTACCTGAAGCTGCACCAGTGCGGCCTGCCCAAGATCATGGCGCTGGAGCTTTTCAAGCCGTTCATCATGGCCCGCCTCGTGGAGCGCAAGTCCGCGCAGAACATCAAGGCCGCGAAGAAGATGGTCGACTCGATGATCGGCGAGGTGTGGGACGTGCTGGAGGAGGTCATCCACGAGCACCCCGTGCTGCTCAACCGCGCGCCGACGCTGCATCGCCTCGGCATTCAGGCCTTCGAGCCGCTGCTGGTCGAGGGCAAGGCGATCCAGGTGCACCCGCTGGTCTGCCATGCCTTCAACGCGGACTTCGACGGCGACCAGATGGCCGTGCACCTGCCGCTCTCAGCTGAGGCACAGGCCGAGGCGCGCATCCTGATGCTGTCCTCCAACAACATCCTCTCGCCCGCGCACGGCGCGCCGCTGGCGACGCCGACGCAGGACATGATCCTCGGCGCCTACTACCTCACCTATGGGCTCGAGGCCGAGGAGTTGGATGAGAAGCGCGCGCTGCTGACCGGCGGCAAGTGGCCCGCCACGGAGCCGCGCCCGCACGTCTTCCGCACCGCGCAGGAGTCCGAGCTGTCCTACGAGGCGGGCGTGGTCAAGCTGCACGACATCGCCGAGTTCCGCCCGTTCGGGCGCGAGGGCGGCCACGTGCTGACGACGGTCGGGCGGATCATCTACAACGACCGCATCGAGCGTGCGCTGGCGGAGGCGCTGGGCGATGGCTTCGACGCCTCCAAGTACGTGTTCGTGAACCAGTCGATGAAGAAGCGCGACACCACGCGCTTGATCGACGCGCTCGTGCAGGCCTACGGCGCGACGACGATCTCGCTGGTGCTCGACGCCTTCAAGGACCTCGGCTTCAAGTACGCCACGCAGGCCGGCATCACGATCTCCAAGAACGACGTCGTGATCCCGCCGCGCAAGGGCGAGATCATCAAGAAGTACGAGGACATCGTCGCCGAGATCTCAGACCAGTACGACATGGGCCTGATCACCCAGGAGGAGCGCCACGAGGCGGTCGTGGAGAAGTGGAACGCCGCCACCGACGAGGTCGCGGACGCGATGATCGAGAACCTCGACACGCTCAACCCGATCTTCATGATGGCCAACTCCGGCGCGCGCGGCTCCTTCAAGCAGATCCGCCAGCTCGCGGGGATGCGCGGCCTGATGGCCAACCCGAAGGGCGAAATCATCGAGCGTCCGATCAAGGCCAACTTCATGGAGGGCCTGTCGGTGCTGGAGTACTTCATCTCCACGCACGGCGCCCGCAAGGGCCTGGCCGACACCGCGCTGCGCACGGCCGACTCGGGCTACCTGACGCGGCGTCTCGTGGACGTCGCCCAGGACGTGATCATCCGCGAGCCCGACTGCGGTACGGAGGAGCACATCGAGATGCCTGCCTGGGGCGTCGGCGGCGACCCCAACGACAACCTCGTCGGCCGCGTGGCCGCCGAGCAGATCACGACCAAGCGCGGGCGCCTGCTGGTCGAGCAGGGAGTGGAGATCGGCCGCGCGGAGTTCGCCGACATCACGAGCGCCTTCCAGGAGGATCACGACAAGGGCAACGAGGTGCTTTTGCCGGTGCGCTCGGTGCTCAAGTGCAAGGCCACCTCGGGGGTCTGCCAGGCGTGCTACGGCCGCGCGATGGCCACCGGCCAGACGGCGCAGATCGGCGATGCCGTGGGCATCGTCGCCGCGCAGTCGATCGGCGAGCCCGGCACGCAGCTGACGATGCGCACCTTCCACACCGGCGGCGTCGCCGGCGCGGACATCACGCACGGTCTGCCGCGCGTGGTCGAGCTGTTCGAGGCGCGCAAGCCCAAGGGCCTCGCGCAGATCGCCGAGCAGGACGGCACGGTCTCGATCGAGGAGACCGAGAAGGCCTTGACCGTAGTCGTCACCGACGACGCGGGCGAAGAGCACCGCCACGCCTTCCCGCGCCGCACGCGCCTGTTCGTGGAGTCCGGCGAGAAGGTCACCGCGGGCAAGCAGCTCAATGAGGGATCGCTGTATCCACACGACCTGCTGAAACTGCGCGGGCGCACGGAGACCGAGCGCTACCTCGTGAAGGAGGTGCAGGAGGTCTATAAGTCCCAGGGCGTGGACATCAACGACAAGCACATCGAGCTGATCGTGCGTCAGATGCTGAAGAAGGTGCGCGTCGACCAGAAGGGCGACACCGACTACCTACCCGGCCAGTTCGTCGATCGCTTCGAATTCGCGCGCGTCAATGCGGAGCTGCAGGAGAAGGGCGCCGAGGAGGCTCAGTACGAGGACATCATCCTGGGTATCACGAAGGCCTCGCTGAACACCGACAGCTTCCTGTCGGCGGCCTCCTTCCAGGAGACGACCAAGGTCCTGACCGACGCCGCGCTGGAGGGCAAGATCGACCGTCTGAACGGGCTCAAGGAGAACGTGATCATCGGCAAGCTCATCCCGGCGGCGACCGGCCTGAAGCGCTACCGCCGCATCGAGATCGAACCCACCGAACCGCTGCCGCGCGCGATCGACGACGTGGGCCTGCTCGACCAGGACGAGATCGCCGCCGAGCTGGGTATCTCTCCGGAGGAGGCCTTCGGCGCCTACGGCCAGGAGTTCGACGCCGATCTCGCGTCGCTGGAGAAAATCGGCGCCGGCAGCTCCGACCCGGGCTTCGTCGAGGAGCTTGCGGAGCTGGAGATGGCCGAGGGACTGCCGCCCGCCGAGGAGTAGCAGGGAGGGGGCCGGCTGACGGGCCTATGGGGTTGCCTTCTGATGCAGCCAGCGTTTGGTCTTGTGGGTTGGGGGTTGACGTCGTGTCTGTTTTGTGGTTACAATGGACGAGTCATGGCATCTCGGTTTCTCTTCGAGAGCTGAATGCCGTTTGAGATATGGCTTGGGTTGGGTTTGGTCCGTTGGACCGGCTTGTGCGCAACGAGGGATTTTGGGAGAGGCTGGGTCAGAGTGATGAAGGGGTTGTTTTCGCGTGAGTCCTAGAGAGGCAGACGTGCTGGGAGTCGTTACGCCCTGTTCTGGGGTCGTAACTAGATGCTTCAGCATCGCTGAGGCATCTCTCTCTCTCTCTCTCTCTCTCTTGGCCCGGCTCTCTAGCCGGTAGCTCTTTCCGTTCGGTCTTTGTCGGCCAGCCGCTTCTCCCCGTGGGGAAGTTGGGTGGCCGGTGGGCGTTTTTCGGCCGGCCGCCCTCTTTTGTAAGGGGGCTGGTCTAGTTGGCGGCCGCGGCGCAGGCGCGCGCTTCGGAGCGGGGGCGTGTTGCTCGTTCGAGGCCTGTTGCGGGTGCGGTGAAGCCGCGGGAGGGTGCTACGCAGGTGAGCGAAGTGCAGCGTGCGCGGATGCTCGCCGCGGCGGTGCAGGTGGTCGGGGAGTTGGGCTATGACAAGATGTCCGTTGCGCGTGTCACGGCGCGTGCGGGGGTGTCGCGCCGCACGTTCTATGACTTGTTTGACGATCGCGAAGAGTGTTTTCTCGCGGCGTTCGCGGAGACGGTGGCGCGCGCGCGTGTGCTTGCGTGCGAGGCAGCCGCGGGTGAGCGTGAGTGGCGGGGGCGTGTCAGGGCCGGTTTGGCTGCGCTGTTGGCGTTCTTTGAGAGTGAGCCGTTGACGGGGGTCGTGGTCGTGGTCGATGCGCTGAAGGCGGGTCCCGCGGTGCTGGAGAGCCGCACGCGCATGGTGGAAGAGTTGATCGGGGTCGTGGAAGGTGGTCGCGAGCGGGTTCGTGGTGGGCGTGAGGTCGCGCCGCTGACGGCCGAGGGTGTCGTCGGGGCGGTGTTGGCGGTGGTCTATGCCCGGCTATCGGGGCGTGGCGAGGGGTCGTTGAAAGGGCGTGGCGAGGGGTCGCGGAGGGGGCGTGGTGAGGGTTCGTTGAGCGAGTTGACGAACCCGTTGATGGCGATGATCGTGCTGCCGTATCTGGGGGTGGCGGCTGCTGAGAGGGAGCTTGTGCGTCCGGTGCCTGTGGGGTGGGGTGCGCGCAAGAAGCCTGTGGGGGATCCGCTTGGTGGTCTTGATATGCGTCTGACGTATCGCACGTTGCGTGTTTTGGCGGCGGTCGCGGCGTCGCCTGGTGCGAGTAATCGTGCGGTCGCGGAGTGGGCGGAGGTGTCCGATCAGGGGCAGATTTCGAAGCTGCTCGCGCGGTTGGAGCATCTTGGGCTTGTGCGTAATACGGGTGTGGGGCATGTGAAGGGTGAGCCCAATGCGTGGGAGTTGACGGTGCGGGGCCTGGAAGTGGAGCAGGCGCTCCATGCGGGGCCGGGTGAGGAGCGGTGAGGTCGAGTGCTGATTTGTTTCCGAGGAGGGAGAGTTCGATGATGCGACGTGTCGTGCTGTTGCTGGGTCTGCTGGTGGGTGTTGTGCTGGCTGTTGTGTCCACGGCCGCGACCGTCGCGTTTGCGGCTGGGGATGCCAACAGCGCATCCTGCAGCGCGGAAACCGAAGCCTCCCCGGGGTTTCGCTCCTATCTGCCTGATTGTCGCGCGTATGAGATGGTGACGCCGCCGTATAAGGAGGGCGGGGTGGTGCTTGATGAACCGGGGGCGGTTTCCGCGGATGGCTCGCGTGTGATTGTGGGTGCCGGGGGAGCCTTTTCAGGCGCCGAAAACTACTGGTACTCTCCGGAACGTAATCATGATGCCTCCGTCTATGAGTTTGTGCGTGGTGCTGGTGGCTGGCTGTCTTCGCCGTTGACGCCGCCGGCTGGTGAATATTCCCACAGCGTTTTGATGGCTGTGAGCCCGGAAAACTTCGAAACTACGTTGTGGGGTGCTGAAAAGCCGGTTGCGTCTGGTGAACCTCCGGCTTTTCGCTATCACGAAGATGTTTATCTTCGTACGGGTCCGGCGGCGTCGGATTTCAAGTTGGTGGGGCCGGGAACGCCCATCGGTAAGAATGAAGACCTCGGTGTCGCGTTCCACGAGCTCGAATTGGTCGGTGCGTCTCGGGATCTCAGTCATTCTCTTTTCCAGATCGAATCAGCTGCCATTTCGTCGGGGCGCAGTGACCTGTGGGATGGCGACACCACCAACCAGGGCAGCCCTTCTCTTTACGAGTATGTTTACACTGGCGCCGAGGACAGCGAACCGGTCCTTGTGGGGGTCAAGAACAAAGGGCCTTTCAAGGGCGCCGGTCACATTAACGAAGGCGCTGAATTGATAAGCGACTGCGGCACGGTGTTGGGATCAAGGTTCCTCGAACCCACTCATCGGAAGTTGGGGTCGTTGTACAATGCAGTTTCCGCAAGCGGGGAAGTGGTTTTCTTCACCTCGTATGCGTGTGCGGGGGCCCCGGAAGTCAATGAACTCTACGCGCGGGTCAACGGTGAACATACTGTGGCGATCTCCGAGCCGGTGTTGCCCGGTGGTGTGATGGGGGAATGCGCGAGTTCCGAACCGTGTCATGGCGCCCAGGAGCAGCCGGGGGTGTTCGAGGGTGCTTCTGAAGACGGCCGGCGTGTCTTCTTTTTGAGTGAACAGCCGCTCGTCAATGGTGCTCCGGCGGAAGGCATGAAGCTTTATGAGGAGCGCTTGGAAGGCGCCAGCGTCGTGCAGATCACCGACATCTCAAACCTGGATCTCGCCGGGGTCAACCCCGAAGTCCAGGGCGTCGTCCGGACGTCCGAGGACGGCGAACGGGTCTACTTCGTCGCGAAGGGCAAGCTGACCGGCAGCGACCGTATCGCGGGCCGCGAACACGAAACCGAAGAACCGCTGCAGGGAGCGGACAACCTGTACGTTTTTGAGCCGGACCCCGATCACCCTGGTGCTTATCGCACCGTGTTCGTGGCTACGTTGCTCACGCCCGGCGAAGAAGCGACGTTGACTACCGCGGAAGCTGAAGAACAGGCGGGTATCAATGCGCGAGGCGAAAAGCTGTTCACGTTCGAACTTGAACCCGCCGAACACGAGCACGAACGCGCCGAAGCTGAAATCCTCCAGAAGTTCGAAAAGGGGGAAATCACAATCGAACGGGCTTTCGAACTGCTGGATGAAGCCAAAAGGACGCTCACAGAAGCCGAGGAAGCGGCTACGGAAAAGGAAAGGGCGTTCATCGAAGATACGGTGGGCACGCTCGGGCCGTCCGGGACACTGCCTGAGGATCAGCGTGTATGGCGGATTGAAGACGCCCGGCCGGTGCAGGCGACGCCCGGTGGAGGTGTCCTGGTATTTCTCAGCTCGGCGAGGCTCACGCCGGGGGATACGAGCAGCGTCCCGCAGCTCTTTGCGTTCGACGCCGGCGCTGAATCGTTGACACGGGTTTCGGTCGGCCAGACGGGGCCCACCAGCGGCCACGCAGATACGTTCCAGGACGCACCACATATTCCCAGCTCGCGAGTCGGTTTGCCGACTGCTGCCGAGACTGGTCTTGTCCTCTCCGGGGACGGGTCGCGGATCTTTTTCACCAGTGCTGCGAGTCTTGCTCCTGGGGCGGAAAATGAGGCGACGAACGTGTACGAGTATCGTGGAGGACACGTATCTCTGATCAGCGGTGGTGGTGATGCGTCCAAGGCCAGCGGTTCGCCGGCTGTGACGCTGTTGGGTACGGATGCTTCTGGCCAGGATGCGTTTTTCCTGAGTCAGGCGAAGCTCGTGCCGCAGTATGCCGATACGCAGGTCGCGCTTTATGATGCGCGGGAAAACGGTGGGTTTCCTGCGCCGGTGCTTGAACCGGGGTGTCTGGGGGAAACGTGTCGTGGGGCGTCGGGTGTTGCTCCTGTGAGCCCGTTGCCGGGGAGTGCGGGCCAGGCCGGTGGTGGCAACCTTTCCTCTGCGGCGGTGGCGCCCGTGCCCGTGGTGGTCGGGCGGAAGGTCGCGCGTGCTCAGCTGCGTGCCCAGCTGCTCGCTAGGGCGCTGCGGTTGTGTAGGGCGAAGCACGCGCGGAAACAACGAGCTGTGTGCGAAGTACGGGCGAAGAGGATGTATGGCAAGGGGTCGGGTGCTGCGAGCAAGGCTCAAAAGAGCGTTCATGCGACAAAGGCGAAGAGGGGGGTTGGGCGATGAGGGTTCGATCGATGTTCGCCGTGTCGGCGTCGGTTCTCGTAATGCTGTGCATGGGTTTCGCCGCTGCGGTGGCGGGGGCGTCTGGAACGCCGGGTGTCGGTTGGTCGATTCACTCGGTGGCGGAACCGACGAGCGTCAACGCAGCCGACGTGCAGGATAATACGTGGGAACTGGTGGTGGTTGGGACCGAAGGGCATTACAAGCTGCACCCCAGCTCGCTGGAAAATGCGGAAGTGACGGTGCCGATAGAATGGGACGCCCCTGCGAGTAAGGGCGAAGAAGTCCTCGGGGGCCCCGAGAGCATTGAAAAGGCCCTCGAAGCGCTGCCGGGAATAGGTGCGGGCAATGTCGAGGTGAGCGGTGGTCCCGGCGACGCGAGCGCAAGCAAACCGTATAGGATCACGTGGGTCGGAGCGTTGACAGGCAGCGGCCTTGGTTTTTTGAACGTCGAAGAAGCGGAACTGAAAGATGGTGGAGCAGGTGGCTCCGCGACGAGCAACCAGATCGCGGAATCGAGTACATTGGACCGGGTCGTGGTGTCGGTTGTGAATGTGGGTAGCCGTCCGTCGGAAGGTGCGGTCGCTATCGCCGATGTTCTGCCTTCGGGGCTCGTGATGGTTGGAGAACCAGAAGTGCAAGAACCGGGTGTGAAGCATGTTCTTGGTAAGTGTGTGCCGGCGGAACCGAAGTGCACGTATTCCAAGGTGGTCCTGCCTGGTCGTGAACTGGTGATGCGTTTCGGGGTGGCGGTGACTTCGCCGGCGCTCCGGGGTGTGTTGGTGAATGGTGCGAGTGTTTCGGGTGGTGGTGGCGGGGAAGCGTCGGCGGGCGCGTCGATCCCGGTGAACGTGAGTTCCATGCCGTTTGGTGTGAGTGGGTTCACGTTCGAAGCGGATGGTGTGGGTGGGTCATCGGATTTGCAGGCCGGCGATCATCCTTATGGCATGTCCACCACGTTTTATCTGAATAGCACGCTCGAACGAGCAGGGAAGCCTGAGGTTGTGCAGGATGTGAAGGATGTCGCGGTCGAGCTTCCGTTGGGTTTCGCTGGTGATCCGCTGGCGGCGCCGCAGTGCCCGGAGGTCGACCTGACTGACTCTGAAGGTGCGAGTGATACGAATGGTTTTCATACGGCGTGTCCCGCGGCGAGCAGGGTGGGAACGATCAGCCTCGTGTTTGGCGGTGGGTTGGTTCACAACGAATACACGGTGCCTTACCCGTTGTATAATGTGGTGCCGGAGCGTGGTTATCCGGCGGAGCTTGGGACCAACGTCGGTTCGGGCCAGCCGATCTTCATCTATGCGAGCGTTGTGCGCGATGGGTCCGGGTACCGTTTACGGGTTGCGACCCCAGGTAGCCTGCGCGCGAATGCCCAGGAACCTCAGGAGATCCGGGTGAGCGTATTCGGTGATCCCGGTGCTGCGGATGGTACGGGCAGCAACGCGGCGTTCGTTACGAACCCGACGAGCTGCACGACTAAGCCGCTGGGTGTCAATGCTTATGTGACTGGGTGGGAAGGCGGCGAAGCGGCTACGGAAGCGACGGCGTACCCCGAAATAGCGGGTTGTGGTCTGTTGCAGGGCGAGGCGGCGTTCGACCCGAGTCTCATGGTGGAACCGGAAACTACGCAGGCGGATACCCCGTCGGGTTATGCGGTTGATTTGAGGTTTCCGCAGGCACCGGATGCGTTTGGGGCGTTGGCGACGCCTGATTTGAAGGATGCGGCGATCACGTTGCCC
This sequence comes from uncultured Solirubrobacterales bacterium, assembly GCA_963715515.1. GTDB lineage: Bacteria > Actinomycetota > Thermoleophilia > Solirubrobacterales > Solirubrobacteraceae > Palsa-744. Next base: position 850,198 of record OY970249.1, on the reverse strand, counting down.
GCGGGCCTGTCGGTCTCCCCGTCGGCGGCGAGTGGCCCCAGTGCGCTGGCTGGGTGTGCGGCGAGTGGCGGGGAAGGCATCAACCTCGGCAGCAGCGATGTGCTGCCGAGCGGTGAGGATGTGGGTGATCCTGGGGCGACCGAACTGGGTGCGGGGCACCCGGGTGGGGACGGGAGCCCCTATGACGATGGCTTGTATCACGCTGCTCCTGGCCGTTGCCCTGGGGGTTCGCGTATCGGCGAAGTGGAAGTCAAGTCCCCGGTGCTTTCGGAAGCGTTGCATGGTCATCTGTATCTGGCGCAGCCGGTGTGTGGCCAGGCGGGGCGGGCGGCGTGCAGCGAAGTGGAAGCCGAAGAAGGCAAGGTGTTCGGTGTGTATCTCGAAGTTTCGGGTTCTGGGGTGGTCGTGAAGCAGCCCGGCAGCATCGAAGTGGGCGGGTATGGTCCACACAGTGTCACGGCGGGGTTGGCGCCGGGACAGATCCGTGTTCGCTTCGATGAAGATCCGCAGTTTCCCGTGGAAGAGGTCAGGGTGACGTTCCCGGGTGGGCCGCGCGCTGTGTTGGCGAACCCGCAGACATGCGGGACCGCGACGGCAGTGTCGGTCCTGGAACCGTGGAGCGCCCCCGAATCGGGTCCGCCTGCGACGCCTTCCTCGTCTTTCGCGGTCGGTGGTTGTTCTGCTGCACCGGTGTTCAGCCCGGGTTTCCTGGCGGGTACCGTGACGCCGAGTGCTGGTGTGTTCAGCCCGTTCACGCTCGCGGTGTCCCGCCAGGACGGCGAACAGGACCTGTCGGGTGTGTCCGTGACGTTACCCCCGGGTGTTGCGGGGATCCTCGCAAACGTCCCGTTGTGCGGCGAACCACAAGCGCAGAGCGGCGCGTGCCCCGCGGGGTCACGGGTCGGTACGGTCACGGCGGCGGCTGGTGCGGGTAGCGACCCGTTGTGGCTCTCGGGCCAGGTGTATTTGACGGGCCCGTATAAGGGCGCACCGTTCGGCCTGGCGGTCGTGGTGCCCGCGAAGGCCGGACCGTTTGACCTCGGTGATGTCGTTGTCCGTGCCGCGATCCAGGTGGATCCCCATACCGCACAGGTCACGGTCCTCAGCGACGCGTTGCCGCAGAGCGTCGATGGGATCCCGGTCAGGTTGAAGACGGTGAACGTGTCGGTGGATCGTGACGGGTTCGCATTCAACCCGACGAACTGCTCGCAGTTGCGTGTGACGGGCACGATCAGCGGGGATATGCCGGATGGGTCGCCGGGTGCGAGTGTCCCGGTATCGACACCGTTCGCTGTCGCTGGTTGTGCGGGTCTGCCGTTCAAACCGTCCTTCAAGATCTCCACACAGGCCAAGACGAGCAAGAAGGCGGGTGCGAGCCTGGACGTGAAATACACGTCTGGTGCCGGGCAGGCGAACACCGCGAAGGTCGCCGTCAGTCTGCCGAAGGCGTTGCCGGCGCGGTTGACGACGATCCAGCAGGCCTGCACCGAAGCCGTGTTCGATGCGAACCCCGCGTCGTGTCCCACAGGGTCGGTCATCGGGACGGCGACCGCTAGGACCCCGGTGTTGGCGAACGCGGTGACGGGCCCTGTGTATTTGGTGTCTCATGGTGGTGCTGCGTTCCCGAACGTTGTGGCGATCCTCCAGGGGGAAAACGTCACGATCGACCTCGTGGGCAGCATCGATATCAAGCATGGTGTGACTAGCGCGGCGTTTGACAGTGTGCCCGATGCGCCGATCAGCGTGTTCCAGATGGTGTTGCCGGAGGGCTCGCATTCTGGGCTCGCGGCGAACCTGCCCGGTAAGGCGAAGGGCAGCATGTGTGGGCAGAACCTGACGATGCCCACGGTGATCACGGGGCAGAACGGTGCGGTGATCAAGCAGACCACGAAGATCACGGTCACCGGCTGCCCGAAGGCCAAGAAGAAGACGAAGGTCAAGAAGCACAAGGCAGCGAAGCGCAAGGGGGGCAAGAAGTAGACGCAGTGGACGCGGGGCGCGGCGGGCTGAGAGTCCGCTGCGTCCGGGCGTCAAGTGTGCTCAGGGCAGCAACTCGAAGGCATCACGACGTCCGCTCACGACGTCCGGTTCGCGCGCGGCGGCGCGCACGCCCACTCCCTGAGCGGCGCGGCCTCGCGCGGATCGCCGAGCAGGACGGCACGGTCTCGATCGAGCGATGGGTTGCCTTCTGATGCGGCCCGCGTTTGGTCTTGTGGGTTGGGGGTTGACGTCATGTCTGTTTTGTGGTTACAATGCTCGTGTCATGGCATCTCGGCCTCTTTGGGCTGGGTGTCGCTTGTGAGATATGGCTTGGGTTTGGGTCTGTCCGTTGGACCGGCTTGTGCGCAACGAGGGATTTTGGGAGAGGGCTGGGTCAGAGTGATGAAGGGGTTGTTTTCGCGTGAGTCCTAGAGAGGCAGACGTGCCGGGAGTCGTTGCGACCCGTTTTGGGGTCGTAACTAGATGCTTCAGCATCGCTGAGGCATCTCTCTCTCTCTCTCTCTCTCTTGGCCCGGTTCTCTAGCCTGTAGCTCTTTCCGTTCGGCCGTTGCTGGCCGGCCGCTTTCCCTCTGGGGGATGTTGGGTGGCCGTTGGGCGTTTTTGCGCCCTCCGCTCTCTTTTGCAGGGGGGTCGGTCTAGATGGCGGCTGTGGCGCAGGCACGGTCCTCGGCGGGTGGGCGTGTTGCTCGCTCGAAGCCTGTTGCGGCTGTGGTGAAGCCGCGGGTGGGTGCTGCGCAGGTGACCGAAGTGCAGCGTGCGCGGATGCTCGCCGCGGCGGTGCAGGTGGTTGGGGAGTTGGGCTACGACAAGATGTCTGTTGCGCGCGTAACGGCGCGTGCGGGGGTGTCGCGGCGCACGTTTTATGACTTGTTCGATGATCGCGAAGAGTGTTTTCTCGCGGCGTTTGTGGAGGCGGTGGCGCGTGCGCGTGTGCTTGCGTGCGAGGCGGCGGTGGGTGAGCGGGAGTGGCGGGGGCGTGTCAGGGCTGGTTTGGGTGCGTTGTTGGCGTTCTTTGAGAGTGAGCCGTTGACGGGGCGCGTGGTCGTGGTCGATGCGCTGAAGGCGGGTCCCGCGGTGTTGGAGGGGCGCACACGCCTGGTGGAGGAGTTGATCGGGGTCGTGGAGGGCGGTAGCGCGCAGGTTCGTGGCGGGCGCGAGGTCGCGCCGCTGACGGCCGAGGGCGTCGTCGGGGCGGTGCTGGCGGTGGTACATGCCCGGCTGTCGGGGCGTGACGAGGATGCGCTGAGCGAGTTGACGAACCCATTGATGGCGATGATCGTGCTGCCGTATCTGGGGGTGGCGGCTGCTGAGCGGGAGCTTCTGCGTCCGCTGCCCACGAGGTGGCGTGCGCGCAAGAAGCCCGCGGGGGATCCGCTTGGTGGTCTTGATATGCGTCTGACGTATCGCACGCTGCGTGTTTTGGCGGCGGTCGCGGCGTCGCCTGGTGCGAGTAATCGTGCGGTCGCGGAGTGGGCTGAGGTGTCCGATCAGGGGCAGATCTCGAAGCTCTTGGCGCGGTTGGAGCATCTTGGGCTTGTGCGTAATACGGGTGTGGGGCATGTGAAGGGTGAGCCCAATGCGTGGGAGTTGACGGTGCGGGGCCGGGAGGTGGAGCAGGCGCTCCATGCGGGATCGGGCGAGGAGCGGTGAGGTCGAGTGCTGATTTGTTTCCGAGGAGGGAGAGTTCGATGATACGACGTGTCGTGCTGTTGCTGGGTCTGCTGGTGGGTGTTGTGCTGGCTGTTGTGTCCACGGGTGCGACCGTCGCGTTTGCGGCTGGGGACGCCAACAGCGCATCCTGCAGCGCGGAAACCGAAGCCTCGCCGGGGTTCCGCTCGTATCTGCCTGATTGTCGGGCGTTTGAGTTGGTCACGCCGCCGTATAAGGAGGGTGGGGTGGTGCTGAGTGAAGGATCGGGGGCGGTGTCGGCGGATGGTTCGCGTGTGATCGTGGGGGTTGGCGGTGCGTTTGCGGGTACAGGCAACTACTGGTATGAGTCGGGAAAGAACACGAATGGGGTTGCGTATGAGCTGACGCGCGGCGCGGTGGGTTGGCAGTCTTCGGTGTTGACGCCGCCGGCGAGCGAATACCCGTACAGCGTGCTGATGGCTGTCAGTGCGCGGGACTTCGCGACGACGCTGTGGGGCGCTGGGCGGGCTGGCCTGCCCGATCACGAAGATATCTTTCTTCGTACCGGTGGTGGCTCCTCGGAACTTCACCCCGTTGGTCCCGGGACGCCGGAAGTCGCGGGTGAAGAGGTGCTGGCAAACGACAATACCGCTCTCTATGAAGAGCTGACCTTTGTTGGTGCGTCGGCGGATCTCACCCATTCGCTGTTTCAGATTAGGACGTCTGAACGCCTGGGTCCCAGCGATGTGTGGCCCGGCGACACCACCGAGACGAATGGGCAGTCTCTGTATGAGTATGCGTATACCGGTGTGCGTGCTCCCGAACCCATGCTGGTGGGTGTGAAGAACAGCTCGGTGTTGAAGAGCGACACCGAAGCGCAGCTGATCAGCGATTGCGGCACCGAACTCGGGTCGGGCCATCCTGGCTCTATGTATAACGCGGTCTCAGAAGAGGGTGCGACGGTGTTCTTCACCGCGAGTGCGTGCGCGGGGGGCGTGGGGGGCCCGGCGGTGAACGAACTGTATGCGCGGATTGGTGGCGCCACGACGGTCAGTGTCTCGGAGCCGGCCGGCCAGGATTGTGAGGCGTGCAACACCACGACCGAACTTCAGAACTCTGTGTTCCAGGGCGCGTCGCGCGATGGCTCGAGGGCGTTCTTCGTGACTGAACAGGAACTGTTGCCTGGTGCGAAGGGCACGAACGTTTACGAGTACGACTTCAACGGCCCGGCGGCGAGTCCCGCTGACCCGGACGGGAAGATCTCGCTCGTCTCGGGGTGCTCGGCGACGCCTGGCGAATGCTCCGCGCAGGCGGGTGTGCAGGGTGTGGTGCGTGTCTCAGAGGACGGCGAACGGGTGTATTTCGTCGCGACTGGGAAGCTCGCGGGCGAGAACCGTGAAGCGCAGGTACCCGAGGAAGGCGCGGATAACTTGTATGTGTATGAGCCCGATGGGGCGCATCCTGGGGGCTATCACACGGTGTTCGTCGCGACGCTCTTGACCTCTGGTGAAGAAACGGTGTTGCAGGGCGAAGAAGCAGAAGAAGCAGTGAAAGTCAACGAACGCGTCGAAAAAGTCGCGCTCGGCGCGTTCGAAGAAGCAATTAACAAGGGCGCAACATTCCAGGAAGCCTTCGAACTCTACGGAGATATCACGAATGAAACGACTCAGGCGTTGAGCGGCACGCTCGGCCCGGCGGGCACGCTGGTAGAGGATCAGGGGGTGTGGTTGACGCAAGATGCTCGGCCGGTGCAGGCGACGCCTGATGGGGGGTTCCTGGTGTTTCCCAGTTCGGCTCATTTGACGGCTGGCGATACGAGTAAGGTTGCGCAGCTGTTTGAGTACGATGCTGGTGGGGAAACGTTGACGCGTGTCTCGATCGACCAGTCGGGATCTGCGAGTGGGAGTGTCGAAACGTTCCGCGACGCCCCGCGGATCTCCGGTGGGGCCTTCAACGAAGCGGATCGTCCGACAGGGGAGGATACGGGTCTGGCGGTGTCTGGGGATGGTTCGGAGGTGTTCTTCACGAGCGCGGCGAGTCTCGCCCCACAGGCCAGCCAGGGTGCTGTCAATGTGTATGAGTACCGTCAGGGGAATGTGTACATGGTTTCGGGTGGCCAGGACGCTTCGCAGGCCAGTGGCAGCCCGGCGGTCGTGTTGCTTGGTATCGACCCGTCGGGTCAGGATGCGTTCTTCTCGACTGCGCAGGCGCTTGTGCCGCAGGACGGTGAAACCCAGCAGGCGCTTTATGATGCGCGCGAAGGAGGAGGGTTCCCCGCACCCGTATTGGAACCGGGGTGTGTCGGGGAAACATGCCGCGGTGCCTCAGGTATGCCACCAGCGCTGCTGTCGGCGGGTAGTACCGCCCAGGGGGGTGCTGGGAACATCGCGCCGCCAGTGTCCAAGTCTGTAGCGGGGCGGCGTTTGAAGCCGTTGACGAGGGCGCAGAAGCTCGCGCGGGCCCTGAAGGCGTGCAGGGCGCTGCACGCGAGGAGGCGGCGGGTGCAGTGTGAAGCGCAGGCGAGGGGCAGGTTTGGTGTGAGGTCCGTTGCCCGCGGGGTGAGCGGGCGTGGTGTGAGGGCCGCGAGGGCGGCCGGGAAGAGGGGGCAGCGGTGATGAACCGGTCGATAAGAGCACGCGTAGTGCTGGCAGTGATGGTCGTGGTTGTCGTGGCTGGTGTTGTTGCGGCGTCGGCTGTGGCCGCGGTGCCGAGTGCGGGCTGGTCGCTTCACTCGGTCGCGGAACCGACGAACTTCAACGCCGCCGACACCCAGGACACCATGCATCGGCTCACGGTCGGTGCGACGGAAGGAACATATAAGCTCCAATTCGGCTTCGGTGAGGATACGACCGCTCCGATCCAGTGGGATGCGAGCGCGGTGGAAGTGCAGGCGGCGCTTGAAGCTCTCCCGGAAGTGGGTACGGGCAATGTGTCTGTCACGGGTGGCCCCGGTGGGAGCGCACCGTACGCGATCACGTTAGACGGTGCCCTGAGCGGCGGGTATCTGGGTTTCCTCAATGTAGAAGAAGATCTGTTGAGGGACGGTGCGGCACAGGGAACCGCTACCACCACGGTCAGCCAGCAACCTGAAGCCCGTGACCGTTTTGGGTTGGTCGCGGTGAACGTTGGCAGTCGCTCTGCTGAAGGGCCGGTCACGATCGCCGATAGGTTGCCTGCGGGTGTCGTACCGGTGGCAATGGAAATGTATGAACCGGTCCACGAGGGAGAAAAGGCCGGGGCCGGGGTGTGTTCGTTGGTGGAATTGAAGTGCACGTGGAACCTGCCCAGGCCGTTGCTTCCTGGCCGTGAGCTCGTGGTCGAAATCAGTGTGGCGGTCATCTCGCCTTCGCTGACGGGTCCAGTGGTTAATGAAGCGACGGTTTCGGGTGGTGGGGGCGGCGAGGTGTCGGCCAGCTCTTCTAACGCGGTGAACGTTGGGCCGGCGTCGTTCGGGATCGCCGGGTTCTCCTTTGAAGCGGACGGTGTGGATGGTGCGCCGGATGCGCAGGCCGGCGATCACCCCTACGATATGACTTCCACGATCGCGTTCAACACTCGGTTGGAACAGAGGGAAGGCAAGCCGCATGTTGTGCGTGCTGTCCGGGATGTTGGGGTGGAGCTGCCGTTGGGTTTCGCGGGTGACCCGCTGGCCACAGAAAGGTGCCCGGAGATCGACCTGACGGATACCGAAGGCACCAACAACACCTCTCTGTTCCGTCCGTTGTGTCCGCCGGGGAGCATGGTGGGGGAGGTCAGCGTGCAATGGGCGGGGGGAGGCGGCGAAGGACGTACGTTTCCTTACCCGGTGTATAACGTGATACCGGAGCACGGGTATCCCGCGGAGTTCGGGTTCAACGCGGGTTTCGGCCAGCCGGCCTTCGTGTATGCGAGTGTCGTGCCGACCCCTGCCGGCTACCGGCTGCGCGTGAGTACACCCGGTGTGATCCGCGCGAAAACCTTGGAACCGGAAAGCATTCGCTTGACGATCTTTGGCGATCTGGGTGACAGGAGTGGTGCGGGTGGGCAGGCGGCGTTTGTGCGTAACCCGACGCGGTGCTCTACTGAACCGTTGAGCACGACCCTGGAAGTGAGTGCGTGGGAAGGTGGTGTGGCGTCCCGGGAAGCGACGGCGTTCCCGGAAGTGTCGGGTTGTGATCTGTTGCAGGGTGCGGCGGCGTTCGATCCGAGTTTGAGTCTTGCGCCGGAAGTGTCGCAGGCGGATTCTCCGTCGGGCTATGAGGTGGATGTGAAGATCCCGCAGGCACCGAGTGTGTTTGGTGCGTTGGGGACCCCGGATCTGCGGGATGCGACGGTGACGTTCCCGGCGGGTGTGTCGCTGTCGCCGACGGCCGCGAGCGGCCCGCATGCGCTTGAAGGGTGCACCGAAAGCCAGATCGACCTGCTGGGCACAGAACTCGGCGAAGGTCACCCCGGTGGTAACGGCAGCCCCTACGATGACGGGTTGGCGCATGCTTCGCCGGGGCATTGTCCCGCGGCGTCGATCGTGGGGACGGTCGAAGCGTTCACACCGATCTTGTCTGGTTCTTTGCAGGGCCATGTGTATCTCGCCACCCCGAAGTGTGGTGGGGAAGCCCAGCCTGTGTGCACCGAAGCGATGGCCGAAGAAGGCAAGGTGTTCGGTGTCTATGTTGAAGTCGCTGGTTCGGGTGTGATCATCAAGCAGGCCGGCACCCTCGAAGTAGGCGGCTACGGAGCGCATAACGGGCTCGCCGTCGGCCAGTTGCGGGCACGGTTCGCGGATCTCCCGCAGCAGCCCGCGGAAGAACTACGGATCACGCTCACCGGTGGGCAGCGCGCCGCGCTGGCGAACCCCCAAACATGCGGGACGGCTACCGCGACGAGTGATCTGATGCCGTGGAGTGCCCCGCAGTCTGGTCCGGATGCCACACCGTCCAGTTCGTTCGCGGTCACCGGCTGTGCGGGCAACGTGTTCAACCCCGGTTTCTCAGCAGGCACCGTCTCCCCGTTGGCGGGCGGCTTCAGCCCGTTCACGCTGTCCCTCACGCGTGGTGATGGCGAACAGGACGTCTCAGGTGTGGTTGTGAAGACGCCCCCGGGGTTGCTCGGGATGCTCTCCAAGGTCGGTTTGTGCGGTGAACCACAAGCACAGACGGGTGCCTGCCCGGCCACCTCGCGGGTTGGTAGCGTGACGGTCGCGGCTGGCTCGGGTACGGACCCGTTGTGGCTGTCCGGGCCCGTGTATCTGACGGGGCCGTACAAGGGCGCACCGTTTGGTTTGGTGATCGTCGTGCCGGCGAAGGCGGGCCCCATCAACCTAGGGAACGTCGTTGTACGCGCCGCGATCAGCGTGGATCCGCATACCGCGCAGGTGTCGGTCACGAGCGACCCGTTGCCGCAGAGTGTGGATGGTGTCCCGGTGCGGTTGAAGACCGTGAACGTCAGCATCGACCGGGAAGGGTTCATCTTCAACCCCACCAACTGCGAACCGTTGAGCGTCGCGGGGACGGTGACGAGCACCCAGGGTGCCACCACGGGCGTGTCCAGTCGCTTCCAGGCCGCGGGTTGTGCGGGTTTGCCGTTCAAACCGGTCTTCAGGGTCTCGACCCAGGCCAAGACGAGCAAGGCCAAGGGTGCGAGCCTGGACGTGACATACACCTCGGGTGCCGGGCAGGCGAACACCGCGAAGGTCGCCGTGAGTTTGCCCAAGGCGCTGCCGGCGAGGTTGACGACGATCCAGCAGGCCTGCACCGAAGCCGCGTTCGACGCGAATCCCGCGTCGTGTCCCGCGGCGTCGGTCATCGGGAGCGCGACCGCCACGACACCGGTGTTGGCGAACCCGGTGACGGGCCCGGTGTATCTGGTGTCTCACGGTGGTGCGGCGTTCCCGAACGTCGTCGCGATCCTGCAGGGCGAAAACGTCACGATCGACCTTGTTGGGAGCATCGATATCAAGCACGGTGTCACGAGCGCCGCGTTTGACAGTGTGCCCGACGCGCCGATCGGGACGTTCAAGATGGTGCTGCCTGAGGGCCCCCATTCCGGGCTCGCGGCGAACCTTCCAGGTAAGGCGAAAGGCAGCATGTGTGGGCAGAACCTCACGATGCCCACGACGATCACGGGGCAGAACGGTGCTGTGATCAAGCAGACCACGAAGGTCGCGGTCACCGGCTGCCCGAAGGCCAAGAAGAAGACGAAGACCAAGACCAAGAAGCACGAGGTCAAGCAGCACAAGAAGAGCGGGAAGACGAAGAAGGGCTAGTGAGGTCAGGGTTAGCGACGTCAGGGCTGGTGACGTCGGCGCTCATGACCTCCCGTGATGCCAAGGCCGGGGCCAAGCGCCCCGGCCAGGAGGCACCGGCGCGCCGGTGCCGAGCATCGGTCTCTCAGGCGGTGTCCGCGAGCGCGGCGATGGCTGCGGTGTCGGTCGGGTCGATGCGGCTCAGCCCCGGCAGCTCGTCGAAGTCGGCGTCCGCGGAGAGGATCGTCTGCAGGCCGTGGCGGGTGGCGATGGCGGCGAAGATCGCGTCGCGCGTGGAGAGGCGGGGGGAGGCGGCGAACAATCGCGCGGCCTCGCGTGCGTCCTGAGGCTCCACGGCGTGCAGCCGGCACAGGGTCGCGGCGCCGAGCGCATCTCGGCCGGCCTGCGCGCGGTCGCCGAGGCGGCGGTTGCGGTGGTGCAGGATCTCCTGGACGATGTCTACAGGTGCCTCGGGACGCAGGTTGCCTTCCCCCGCCAACTCGAGGATGCGCCGGCACGGCTCGGCCTGGACGTGGGGCCCCCCGAGGGCGTAGAGGATCACGTTGGTGTCGAGCAGCACGCGCTTCACGGGGCGCCCGCCGGCGAATCGTCCAGCAGCTCGCGCTCGATCTCGCTCCAGTCGGGCTCCGGGTCGCTTGGGCGGGGGGCCCTCAGTAGGCTCTCGGCCGCCGCGCGACGGCGCTCGGCCTCATCCGCGAGGTTGAAGCGCACGTCGATCGCTTCGCGCACGAGCGCGCCGATCTCAGGGCAGCAGCTCGAAGGCGTCGCGGTGGCGGGGTCGGATCGCCTGGAAGTGTCGGCGGTCGAGCGTGATGACGATCGGGGCGCGCAGGCGTTCGGCGAGCGCTACCACGGAGGCGTCGGTGCCGCCGAGGGGGAAGTCGGCGTACTCCTCGACGAGGTCCGCCATGCGCTCGACGTCCTCGGTGGTCGGGGCCTCGATCTCGAGCGTCGCCAGGCCGCGCAGGAACGCGGCCTCGGCGTTGGGGCCCAGGCGCGTGGCCACGAAATAGGTCGCCTCGGCGACGACCAGGGCTGGCACTGCGAGTTGGAGGTCGGCGCGGGCGAGTGCGGCGCGTGAGGCGGTGTGATCGCGGTCGCCGGCGTTGGCGGTTGCGTACAGTGGCCCGGCGTCAACGACGGCCAGTTTCGTCATCCCACTCCTGGCTCAGCAGCTTCTCCATGTCGCTTGCCGTGTTGGGATCGCCGCTGTTGCCGACGGCGGCGAAGGGAAGCTCGCGGGGTTGGCCCAGGGAGAGGCCCATCTGCTTGGCCAGTGCCTCGCGAGCCACGCCGGACACCGAGGTGGAGCGTCGCCGCGCCTCCCTGGAGAGGGCCTGCGCGAGATCGTCTGGCAGCGATAGGGAGGTGCGCTTCATACGTACACCATAACACCATCTAAAAGGTGTGCTCGCATGCCCTGCTGGGTTGCTTGTTGATGCGCTCTTTGTTTGGTCTTGTGGGGTGGGGGTTGACGTCGTGTCCGTTTTGTGGTTACAATGGACGAGTCATGGCATTATCGGTCCCTTTTTTTTGGGGGCTGGGTGCTGTTTTGAGATATGGCTTGGCTGGGCAGGCGAACACGGCGAAGGTCTCGGTGAGTTTGCCGAAGGCGTTGCCGGCGCGATTGACGACGATCCAGCAGGCCTGCACCGAAGCCGTGTTCGATGCGAACCCCGCGTCGTGTCCCACGGCCTCGGTTATCGGGACGGCGACCGCTGCGACCCCGGTGTTGGCGGGCCCGGTGGTCGGCCCGGTGTATCTGGTGTCTCATGGTGGTGCTGCGTTCCCGAACGTCGTGGCGATCCTGCAAGGGGAAAACGTCACGATCGACCTTGTTGGCAGCATCGATATCAAGCACGGTGTGACGAGCGCCGCGTTTGACAGCGTGCCCGACGCGCCGATCAGCGTGTTCCAGATGGTGCTCCCGGAGGGCCCGCACTCCGGGCTCGCGGCGAACCTGCCGGGTAAGGCGAAGGGCAGCATGTGCGGGCAGAACCTGACGATGCCCACCGTGATCACGGGGCAGAACGGTGCGGTGATCAAGCAGACCACAAAGATCGCGGTCACGGGGTGCCCGAAGGCCAAGAAGAAGACGAAGACCAAGAAGCACAAGGCAGCGAAGCGCAAGGGAGGCAAGAGGTAGACCCAACGGACACAGGACGCGGCGGGCCGAGAGTCCGCTGCGCCCGTCGTCAAGCGTGCTCAGGCAGCGACTCGAAGGCATCACGTCCACGCTCTCACGACGTCCGGCTCGCCGGCGGCGGCGCGCACGCCCACTCCCTGAGCCGCGCGGCCTCGCGCTGGGTGAGCCCCGTCGCGGGCAGCGTCGGTACGAGCAGCGTCGGACCGGCGCGCGCCGCGGCCCACTCGAAGCAGGCCTCGTTGAACGCGTCGTCGATCCATGCCAGCGGGCGCTCGGCGCCGGCGTAGGCGTCGATCGCATCGAGCTTCCAGTGCGCGCGCGTGATGCTCATGCCAGGCTCGGCGGCGGCTCCCGTGGTTTCGGCGGCCCCCGTCTCGGACGTGTCGGTGGCGGTCGCGCCCGCGCCGCCCATGCCGCCCATCGCCCGCGCGAAGCTCAGGAAGGGGAGCCCGCGCGGCAGGCCGAGGAGGTGGGGAAGGTGTTCGTCGGCCTTCTCCTCCCAGCCCGAGGCCCACACGAGGTCAAAGACGGAGACAAGGGCCAGCAGGTGCCGGGCGGCGGCGGTGGAAAGAAAGTGGGGTATGCCGTCGATCGAGTGGAAAGCGCCCTCGGGCATTGCCGTGGGCGGGAAACCGAACAGCGAGAGGACGCCGTCGATGTTGACCAGCAGCAGCGGGCGCGAGGGGCCGGCGGCGCGCACGGTGTCGTGCATGAGCGGTTCTTTAGCTTCCACAGAGGTGGCAAAGGCTAATCTGCCTGGACGCTTCTCCGCCTGTAAAGCAAGCGGTGGGGGCTGCCGATGGACCCCAAGATCATGACCCTAGAGATAGGCATACTCCTTTCGCTGGCCTGCGCCTTCGTGGCCAACCTCGGCTTCTTCTACAAGCACAAGGGGGTCAGCGCTGTCGCCAAGGTCGAGATGCGCCATCCCCTGCGCAGCGCCAAGGCGCTGCTCTCCTCGAAGTGGTTCGCGCTGGGGATGGTCGTTGCGACCGCCTCGTGGGCTCTGCACGTGGCCGCGCTGGCGATCGCGCCGATGTCGGTCGTGCAGGTCGCGCTGGCCGCCGGCGTCGTCTTCATCGCGGTCATGGCCGACCGGCTGTTCGGCTTTGAGGTCGGCCCGCGCCAGTGGCTGGGGTTGTGGCTGACGGCGGCCGGGCTTGTGCTGCTGGCGCTCACGCTGCCGGCTACGCACGGTGCCCACTCGCGCTTCTCGGATCCGGCGATGATCTCCTTCGAGGCCGGCCTCTTCGGCCTCGGCGGCCTGTTGATCATGGGTCCGCGCATGGGCGGTCGCGTGGAGCATCACGGCGTGATGCTCGGCGCCGCGTCGGGGATCCTGTTCGGGGTGTCCGACACGGCGATCAAGGCTTTGACTGGCATCACCCACGCGCACGGTCTGCTCGCGCTGGCGTTGAGCCCGTGGCTGGCCGTCGCCGTCGTGGCCTCGATCGTGGCCTTCTACGCCTCGGCGCGCGGCCTGCAGGACGGCGATGCCGTGCCGGTCATCGCGGTAACCGGCGTGGCTGCCAATATCGCGGGAATCGCCGGAGGGATCCTGGTGTTCGGGGATCCGATGCCCGCCACTGCCGTCGGCATCATCTGTCAGTCGCTGGCCTTCGTGCTGGTGGTGGCGGCTTCGGCGCTGATGCCGGCGCCCATGCGCGCCGCCGGAGTGCCGGCCAGCGCGTAGGGCGTATCGCCCTTGGCGCGTGGCGCTGCTACCATCACCGACCGAATGCCGACCACCTCTCAGCTTGTGCGCAAGGGCCGCGTGGCCCCAAAGAAAAAGCTGGCCACACCGGGACTGAAGTCCGGCAAGGGTCGCAAGAAGAAGGTGGCGGCTCCCCAGCGCCGTGGTGTTTGCACGCGCGTCTATACGACCACCCCGAAGAAGCCCAACTCGGCGCTGCGCAAGGTCGCGCGCGTGCGTATCTCGGGCTCGATGGAAGTCACGGCCTACATCCCCGGCGAGGGCCACAACTTGCAGGAGCACTCCGTCGTGCTCGTCAGGGGTGGTCGCGTGAAGGATCTGCCGGGCGTCCGCTACAAGGTCGTGCGCGGCACGCTAGATGCAGCCGGCGTCAGCGACCGCAAGAAGTCACGCTCGCAGTACGGCGTGAAAAAGAAATAGAAACCGGCCGAAGGACTCCAGATGCCCCGCCGCGCAGCCGCTCAAATCCGTCCCGTCGAGGCCGACGCCGTGCACCGCTCCAAGCTGGTGTCGCAGGTCATCAACAAGGTGATGCTCGACGGCAAGAAGTCAACGGCCGAGCGCATCGTCTATGACGCCCTCGCGCTGATCGGCGAGCGTAGCGAGAAGGACCCCGTGGAGACGCTCGAGGCCTCGATCCGCGCGCTCACGCCCTCGCTCGAGGTGCGCTCCCGCAGGGTCGGCGGCGCCACCTACCAGGTCCCCGTGGAGGTCCCCACGCGGCGCGCGCGCACGCTGGCCGTGCGCTGGCTGGTCGAGTTCGCGCGTCAGCGGCGCGAGAAGACGATGGCCCAGCGCTTGGCCAACGAGTTGACCGACGCCCTCTCCCAGCAGGGCGGCGCGTACAAGCGCAAGGACGACATCTACCGCATGGCCCAGGCCAACAAGGCCTTTGCGCACTATCGCTGGTAGGGGTTGCTGGTAGGGGTTGAAACCCCCGCTACGGTGGAAGCCAATGGCCTCCACCGCTCCCCCCGAAGCCTTCCACCCCGACGCGGGCGACCGCATTGAGCGCCACGTGTGGATCGTCGCCGGCGTCGTGATCCTCGGGATGATCATGTCGATCCTCGATACGACGATCGTCAACGTCGCGCTCGACACGCTCGGGCGCGACCTGCACAGCCCGATCTCGCAGATCCAGTGGGTGATCACCGGCTACCTGCTCGCGCTCGCCGCGGTCATCCCGGTGACCGGCTGGGCCGCGCGGCGCTTCGGCGCCAGGCAGGTCTATCTCTGCTCGCTCGTGCTCTTCACGGTCGGCTCGGCCCTCTGCGCCGTATCCAACTCGACCACGACGCTGGTGCTCTGCCGCGTGCTCCAGGGAGCCGGGGGCGGGATGATCATGCCGGTGGCCCAGCTGATCATGGCGCAGGTCGCCGGCCCGAAGCGGATGGGCCGCGTGATGGGCGTCGTGTCGATGCCCGCGATGCTCGCCCCCATCCTGGGACCGGTGGTCGGCGGGCTGATCCTCGAGCACCTGCACTGGTCCTGGATCTTCCTCGTCAACGTTCCGATCGGCGCGCTCGCCTTCTTCCTCGGCTGGCGTCTCGTGCCCCACACCGACTCCGGCGAGGCCGGGCGCCTGGACGTGTTCGGCTTGGCGCTGCTCTCCGCGGGGTCCACCGCGATCGTCTACGGCCTCAGCGAGCTTGGCTCCGGCGACAGCCTGGGCTCGGTCAAGGTGGTGTTGCCGACGCTCGTCGGGGCTGCCCTCGCGGGCGCCTTCTGCTTCCATGCACTGCGCGTGGAGCGTCCATTGCTGGACGTGCGCCTGTATGCCAACCGCGTGTTCGCCGGAGCCTCGTTCACGACCTTCGGCGTCGGCGCGGCGCTCTTCGGGGCGATGATCCTGGTGCCGCTCTACTACCAGCAGGTGCGCGGTCAGAGCGTCATCAACACGGGTCTGCTGTGCGGGCCGCAGGGCATCGGCGCGCTCGTGGCGATGCCGCTGGCGGGGCGTCTGACCGAGCGCTTCGGCGGCGGTCGCATCGCGCTGGTGGGGGTGTCGCTGCTGGCTCTCAGCACGGTCCCCTTCGTCTTCATCGGACCAAGCACGTCGATCGTGGCGATCTCGCTGGTGCTGGTCGTGCGCGGCGTCAGCATCGGCATGTCGTTCATGCCGGCCATGACGGCGGCCTTCACTTCGATGCGCCCCGACCAGCTCTCCGACGCGACTCCGCAGATCAACGTGCTCATGCGCCTCGGCGGCGCGATCGGTACCGCGATCCTCGCGGTGGTGCTGCAGCGGGCTGGCGCCAGTGTGCATGGCGCCTCCCCGGCGGCGCTCGCAAGCGCGTTCCGCGATGCCTACTGGGCAGCCCTGGGGATCGCCCTGCTGTCGCTGATCCCGTGCCTCATGCTGTTGCGCGCCGAGCGCCCGCAGAGCAGAGTCGATCGCGCGGCTGCCGCCGAGGCCAATGTGGAGCCGATCGGCGCCTAGCAACGAGACCTCGCGCAGCGAGGCCGCGCACCGAGGCCGGCTAGCACGGACCCAGCGCACCGAGGGCGCCTAGCAAACGGGACCTCGCGCACCGAGGGCGGCTGTCGCGCCACTGCCCGACCGTGCCCGCCGAAGGTGGCGGGATGGCATGAAATCTGGCTGTCAGGCAGTTGCCGATGCTCTGGTATAGTCGGCGTCGCCCTAGCGGTGGGCGCAGTCGTGCGAGCGTTGCCTCCCGCAGAGCGACAAGACAAGATGGAGATCCTGAGCACATAGCACGCGATTCGGCTCACTACCGGCAGCGCGCGTGGGCCCGAGGGGCCCCTTTTTTTGCCCTCAATCAGCCGAGCACGACGAGAGATCACTCACAGCCATGCCACGTAAGTTCACCCTCCAGAACACCCGAAACATCGGGATCATGGCGCACATCGACGCCGGCAAGACGACGACGACCGAGCGCATTCTCTACTACACCGGGCGCACCTACAAGATCGGCGAGGTGCACGACGGCGCGGCGACGATGGACTGGATGGAACAGGAGCAGGAGCGTGGCATCACGATCACCTCGGCGGCCACCACCGCGGAGTGGAAAGACCACCGCATCAACATCATCGACACGCCCGGCCACGTTGACTTCACCGTCGAGGTCGAGCGCTCGCTGAGGGTGCTCGACGGCGCCATCGCGCTGTTCGACTCCGTTGCCGGCGTGGAGCCGCAGTCGGAGACCGTCTGGCGCCAGGCCGACAAGTACCACGTCCCGCGCATCGCCTACATCAACAAGATGGACCGCATCGGCGCCGACTTCGAGCGCGGCGTGCAGACGATGATCGACCGCCTCGGCGCCCACCCCGTGCCGATCCAGCTGCCGATCGGCGCCGAGGCCGACTTCCTCGGCATCGTCGACCTCGTGATGATGAAGGCGATCGTCTACAAGGACGATCTCGGCACCGAACAGGAAGTCGTCGAGATCCCCGAGCACCTCGCCGAAGCCGCCACGGCCGCGCGCGAGCACCTGCTGGAGGAGGTCTCTCACTACGACGACGGCCTCCTTGAGCTGATCCTCGAGGAAAAAGAGGTCTCCGAAGAGGTCCTCGCGCAGGCGATCCGCAAAGCCACGCTCTCGACCAAGCTCACCCCTGTGCTGTGCGGCTCCTCCTTCAAGAACAAGGGCGTGCAGCCGCTGCTCGACGCCGTTATCGCCTACCTGCCCTCGCCGCTGGATGTGCCCCCGGTGAGCGGCACCGAACTGGTCAAGGGCTCCGAGGAAGAGCGCGAGGCCACGCGCCACGCCGACGACTCCGAGCCCTTTGCGGCGCTCGCCTTCAAGATCATGTCCGACCCCTACGTCGGCAAGCTCACCTACTTCCGCGTCTACTCCGGCAAACTCGAGGCCGGCTCGCGCGTGCTCAACGTCAACAGCGGCCGCACCGAGCGCATCGGACGCGTGCTGATGATGCACGCCAACGAGCGCGAGGAGGTCACCGAGGTCTACGCCGGCGACATCGCCGCTGCCGTCGGCATCAAGCAGGTGGTCACCGGCGACACGCTCGCCGCGCCCGATGCGCCCGTTCGCCTGGAGACGATCGTCTTCCCCGAGCCCGTCATCAAGGTTGCTGTGGAGCCCAAGACGAAGATCGACCAGGAGAAGATGTCAGTCGCGCTGGGTCGCCTCGCCGAGGAGGACCCAACCTTCCAGGTGCGCACCAACGAAGAGACCGGCCAGACCGAGATCTCGGGTATGGGAGAGCTGCACCTCGAAGTGCTCGTCGACCGCATGAAGCGCGAGTTCGGCGTCGAGGCCAACGTCGGCCGTCCGCAGGTCTCCTACCGCGAGACCGTACGCGGCACGGCCGAGAAGATCGAAGGCAAGTTCGTCCGCCAGACCGGCGGCTCCGGCCAGTACGGCGTCGTCTTCATCAACCTCGAGCCCGCTCCTGGCGTCGGCTTCGAGTTCATCAACAAGATCAAAGGCGGCGCGATTCCCACCGAGTACATCCCGGCCGTCGAGAAGGGCATCGTCGAGGCGCTCGACAACGGCGTCAAGGCCGGCTACCCGATGGTTGACCTGCGCGTCACGCTGATCGACGGCAAGTACCACGACGTCGACTCCTCCGAGATCGCCTACAAGGTCGCCGGCTCGCTGGCCTTCAAAGAGGCCGCCCGGCGCGCCAAGCCGGTGCTGCTGGAGCCGATCTTCGCCGTCGAGGTGGTTACGCCCGAGGACTTCCTCGGTCACGTCATCGGCGACCTCAGCAGCCGCCGCGGGCGCATCGAGGGTCAGGAGCGGCGCGGCAATGCGCTCGCCGTGACCGCCAGGGTTCCCCTCAGCGAGATGTTCGGCTACGCCACCGACCTGCGCTCCAACACGCAGGGACGGGCCACCTACACCATGCAGTTCGAGGCCTACGAGGAGGTTCCGCCGAACATCGCGGAGAAGATCATCGAACAGCGCACCGGCGAGCCGGTCCCAGCTTAGAGGGTGGCGCAGTCGCCGGGCCCCTCGACCGTCCCAATCATCGTCAGTAATCACGAAAAAAGCAATTTAGATAGATTCCCCGGTTCGCCCTAAAGCGGCGGACCTACAAGTCGATACAGGAGCGAAACAAAAGTGGCGAAGGAGAAGTTCGAGCGCGACAAGCCGCACGTCAACGTCGGGACCATCGGTCACATCGACCATGGCAAGACGACGCTGACCGCTGCCATCACGACCGTGCTGGCAGAGAAGTCGGGCGGCGAGGCCCGCAGCTTCGAGGAGATCGACAACGCTCCCGAGGAGAAGGAGCGCGGCATCACGATCGCCACCTCGCACGTCGAGTACCAGACCGACAAGCGCCACTACGCGCACGTTGACTGCCCCGGCCACGCCGACTACGTAAAGAACATGATCACCGGCGCAGCCCAGATGGACGGGGCGATCCTGGTGGTCTCGGCCGCCGATGGCCCGATGCCTCAGACGCGCGAGCACATCCTGCTCGCCCGCCAGGTCGGCGTCCCCTACATCGTCGTCTTCCTCAACAAGGCCGACATGGTCGACGACGAGGAGCTTTTGGAACTGGTCGAGGTCGAGGTGCGCGAGCTGCTCAGCGAGTACGACTTCCCCGGCGACGACATCCCCTTCATCACGGGCTCCGCGCTGAAGGCGCTCGAAGGCGACGACGCCTACAAGGGAAAGATCTTCGAGCTGGCCGACGCGCTCGACAGCTACATACCCGAGCCCGTGCGCGAGCTGGACAAGCCGTTCCTGATGCCCGTCGAGGATGTCTTCTCGATCACCGGTCGCGGCACCGTGGCGACCGGGCGCATCGAGCAGGGGATCGTCAACACCGGCGACACCGTCGAGATCGTCGGCGTCCACGACACCACCACCACGGTCGTGACCGGCGTTGAGATGTTCCGCAAGATCCTCGACCAGGGGCAGGCCGGCGACAACGTCGGCTGTCTGCTGCGCGGCACCAAGCGCGAGGAGATCGAGCGCGGCCAGGTGCTCTGCAAGCCCGGCTCGATCACCCCGCATACCAAGTTCAAGTCCGAGGTCTACGTGCTCAAGAAGGAGGAGGGCGGCCGCCACACTCCCTTCTTCTCGGGCTACCGGCCGCAGTTCTATTTCCGCACGACCGACGTCACCGGCGTGGCCAAGCTGCCCGACGGCGTCGAGATGGTCATGCCCGGCGACAATGTCCAGATGGAGATCGAGCTGATCCAGCCGATCGCCATGGACCAGGGCCTGCGCTTCGCGATCCGAGAGGGTGGTCGCACGGTCGGGTCGGGCGTCGTCACGGAGATCATCGAGTAGTACCACGACGGCCCCCGCGGGGGCCGTCTTCATTCGCAGTCCGATACGACAAACAACGGCTCCGCCGGTCAAAGGCGCGGTTTGGGGCGGATTCCCTGTAGTGGGATCCGCCCTTTACATCGCCCCGCGCGCGGCCACGGCAAAGACGAAGAGACAACACTTTCATGGCAGCCACGACCCAGAACAAGATCCGCATTCGACTGAAGGCCTACGACACGTCAGCCATCGAGCTGGCCGCGAAGGAGATCGTCGAGACCGCCACCCGCACCGGCGCCACCGTCTCCGGGCCCGTGCCGCTGCCCACCGAGAAGAACATCTACTGCGTCATCCGCTCGCCCTTCAAGGACAAGGACTCGCGCGAGCACTTCGAGATCCGCACACACAAGCGCCTCATCGACATCCATCAGCCCACGCCCAAGACCGTCGACTCGCTGCAGCGCCTCGACCACCTGCCGGCCGGCGTCGACATCGAGATCCGTCTCGCCACCTGAGTCATGCGAGCGATCCTTGCCAAGAAGCTGGGGATGACCCAGGTCTTCCAGGAGAATGGAAATGTCGCGCGCGTCACCGTGCTGGAGGCCGGGCCGTGTCCCGTGACTGCCCTGCGCACCGCCGAGCGCGATGGCTATGACGCCGTGCAGCTCGCCTTCGGGGCCACCAAGGAGAAGCACCTCACGCGCGCCGAGTTGGGCCATCTGAAGAAGGCCGACGCGCCGCCGATGCGCCATATTGCGGAGTTTCGCCTGGATGGCGAGGCGCCCGCCGATCTGAAGGTCGGTGCCGCTGTCACCGTGGAGTCCTTCGAGGTCGGCGCACGTGTGAAGATCTCCGGCACCTCCAAGGGCAAGGGCTTCCAGGGCACGATCAAGCGCCACGGCTTCGCCAGCGGGCCCAAGTCCCACGGCTCGCACAACGTGCGCGCCCCCGGCTCGATCGGCGCCTCGGCCACGCCCTCGCGCGTCTTCAAGGGCATGCGCGGTCCGGGGCAGATGGGCAACAAGCGAGTGACTCAGAAGGGGCTTGAGATCGTCGCCGTCGACGCCAAGCAGAACCTGCTGCTCGTGCGCGGCTCCGTGCCCGGTCCGCGCGGCGGCGTCGTGGAGGTGCGCTCCGATGCCTGACGCCCCCGTGCTCGGCGCCTCCGCCGCCAAGCAGGTCAAGCTCGACGAGCGCGCCTTTGGCGTGGCCTTTAATGGACCGCTCGTGCACCAGAGCGTGCGCGCCGAGCAGGCCGCGCGCCGGCGTGGCACCGCCTCCACCAAGACGCGCGGCATGGTCTCCGGCGGCTCGGCCAAGCCGTGGCGTCAGAAGGGCACCGGCCGTGCGCGCGCCGGCTCCAGCCGCTCCCCGATCTGGGCCGGCGGCGGCGTCACCTTCGGTCCCCATCCGCGCAGCTACACCTTCAAGGTCAACCGCAAGGAGCAGCGCGCCGCGCTGCGCAGCGCTCTGTCGCTGCACGCCGAGCGCGCCTCGATCGCCGTGCTCGACGCCTCCACCTTCCCCGAGCCCGCCACGCGGCAGGCCGCCGCGCTGCTCGACACATGGGGTCAGCCGCGCCCCACGCTGGTCGTGCTCTCCGCCGAGGAGTCCGCCGCGGGGCTCTCCTTCCGCAACCTCGCCCGCGTCGCCGTGCTCACCCACGAGAACGTCGGCGTCGCCGATCTTCTGGGCGCCGCCTCGTTGGCCATCTCCCAGGGTGCGCTCGATGCGCTGACGGCGCGCGCCGGCGGCGCGAAGCAGGAGGAGGACTGATGGAGCACTCTCAGGTCATCATCCGCCCGGTCGTCTCGGAGAAGAGCTACGTGCTCTCCGACGCCGGCAAGTACACCTTCCGCGTGCACCCCGACGCGCACAAGACGCAGATCCGCCAGGCCGTGCAGGCGCTGTTCGACGTGCACGTCGTCGATGTGCGCACCATCAGCATGCGCTCCAAGCCTAAGCGCCGCGGCACCACCAGCGGGCGCACGCGCGCCTGGAAGAAGGCCATCGTGCAGGTGCGCGCCGGCGAGAGCATCCAGATCTTCCGAGGCCTCGAGGGCCTTCAGAGCTAGAGGGACAAGGCATGCCAATTCGCAAACCCAAGCCCACCAGCCCCGGCCGGCGCTTCGTCTCCTATCCCGACTTCGCCGAGATCACCAAGAGCGAGCCCGAGAAGACGCTCGTCGAAGGTCTCAAGAAGAGCGGCGGCCGCAACGCCCACGGCCGCAAGACCTCCCGCCACCGCGGCGGCGGCGCCAAGCGGCTCTACCGCAAGATCGACTTCAAGCGCCGCAAGGACGGCGTTCCCGCGAAGGTCGCCGCCATCGAGTACGACCCCAACCGCTCCTCCTACATCGCGCTGCTGCACTACTTCGATGGCGAGAAGCGCTACATCCTCGCGCCCCAGCGCCTCGCCGTGGGCATGACCGTGGCCTCCGGCGACGACGCCGACATCACCGTCGGCAACTGCCTCGCGCTCGCCCGCATGCCCGTCGGCACGGTCGTGCACAACGTCGAGCTGCAGCCCGGCCGCGGCGGCCAGATGGCGCGCTCCGCTGGCGCCTCCGTGCAGCTGATGGCCAAGGACGGCGAGATGGCCACCCTGCGGCTCCCCTCCGGCGAGATGCGCCTGGTGCGCGCCGAGTGTCGCGCCACCGTCGGCACCATCGGCAACCCCGAACACCAGAACGTCAAGATCGGCAAGGCCGGGCGCAAGCGCCACATGGGCGTGCGCCCGCAGACGCGCGGCACGGCCATGAACCCCGTCGATCACCCACACGGCGGCGGCGAGGGTTCGACCACACCAGGTCGTCACCCGGTGACTCCGTGGGGCGTGCCCACGCTTGGCTACCGCACGCGCAAGACCAACAAGGCCTCCGACAAATACATCGTGCGCGGCCGCCGCCGCGGGAAGGGCAAGCAGCGATGAGCCGTTCGAGCAAGAAGGGGCCCTGGGTGGAAGACCGCCTGATGTCCCGCATCGAGAATCTCAACACCGAGAACCGCCGGCAGATGGTCAAGACCTGGTCGCGCGCCTCCACCATCTTCCCGGAGATGGTCGGCCATACGATCGCCGTGCACGACGGCAAGAAACACGTGCCCGTCTTCGTCAGCGAGTCGATGGTTGGCCACAAGCTCGGCGAGTTCGCGCCCACCAGGCACTTCCGTGGTCACGCCGGCTCGGGGAAGGTTCGCTAGCGATGGCTCCCGAGGAGACCACGCCGGCCGAGCCGCAGAAGGACAAGGCAGCTGAGGCTGCGGCGAAGAAGCCGGCCGAGGATGCCGCCGCGAAGAAGCCCGCCGCCGCGAAGAAGCCGACCGACGCAAAGAAGCCCGCCGAGGCGGAGAAGTCCGTCGCCGAGGAGGCCCCGACCGCTGAGAAGAAACCGGCGGCGAAGAAGGCTTCCGTAGCCAAGGCCGAGTCTGCGGGCGAGGGCAAGCCTGCTCAGAAGACCGCAGCCGCGAAGAAGGCCGCGGAGGAGGAGACGTCTGCCGCGGAGAAGCCTGTCGCGGAGAAGTCGGCGGAGAAGAAGCCCGAGTCGGCGGAGAAGAAGCCCGCGAAGAAGCCTGCTGGCGCGGCCAAGAAGCCCGCTGAGAAGAAGCCTGCCGCCGAGAAGCCCGCCAAGGTCGAGCAGCCCGCGGAGCCCAAGCCTGTCGAGCAGGCCGCCAAGGCGTCCTTGCCGCCGCCGCGCCGCGCGGTCGTGCGCGCACACGCCCGCTACGTGCGCACCTCGGCGCGCAAGGCCCGGATGGTCTGTGGGCATCTGCGCGGGAAGTCCGTGCAGGAGGCACGCGCTATCCTCGCCTTCACCCCGCGTGAGGTGGCGCGCGACTGGAGCAAGCTGCTCGAGTCCGCGGTGGCCAACGCAGAGAACAACCACGAGCTGCTCGAAGACGATCTGATCGTCCGCGAGGCTTACGCCGACGAGGGGCCGACGATCAAGCGCTTTCGGCCGCGCGCCATGGGCAGGGCCACGCCGATCCGCAAGCGCACCAGTCACCTGACCATCACGCTCACGCCCGAGCAGCGTTAGGCGCGGAACGGGACAAGGACAGAACAGCACATGACACTTCCACACGGCACATCAGACAGGACTTAGAGAGCAGAAATGGGACAGAAGGTTCATCCAGAGGCCATGCGCGTGGGCTACATCCACGACTGGAAGGCCAATTGGTTCAACGAGCGCCACTTCGCCGAGTACCTCGCCGAGGACATCGAGATCCGCCGGTACATCATCGACCGGCTCGCGCACGCCGGCCTGTCGGACATCACAATCCGCAAGGACGCCAACGAGCTTGAGGTCAACATCCACACGGCTCGTCCCGGCATCGTCATCGGCAAGTCCGGCAGCGAGGTTGACGCTCTGCGCCGCGAACTGCACCGCATGACGCGCAAGCAGATCAAGGTCAACATCCTCGAGATCAAGCGTCCCGAGCTTGACGCCAAGCTGGTTTCCCAGTCGATCGCCGAGCAGCTGCAGAACCGCGTCGCCTTCCGTCGCGCCATGAAGCGCGCGCTCACCAGCGCCATGCGCTCCGGCGCCAAGGGCGTCAAGGTGCAGGTATCTGGTCGCCTCGGCGGCGCCGAGATGGCTCGCACCGAGAGCTACTCCGACGGGCGCGTGCCGCTGCACACGATGCGTGCCGACATCGACTATGGCTTCTACGAGGCCCGCACCACCTTCGGGCGCATCGGCGTCAAGTGCTGGGTCAACAAGGGCGAGATCATGCCCGAGGGCTACACCGGCGCGGATCTCACCGACATGTCCGCGCCTCCTCCCCCCAGCTCCGATCGCGATGGCCGCGGCGGTCGCGATGGCCGCGACGGTCGTGGACGCGGCCGCGGCGGTCCAGGCGGCGGCGGTCCCGGTGGCGGCCGCGGGCGCGGCGGCGGCCCCGGTGGCGGTCGTGGTCCAGGTGGGCCCGGCGGTGGCGGTGGCGGTCGCGGCGGTTCAAGCGGTCCCGGTGGCGGTCGTGGATTTGGCGGTCCCGGTGGCGGACGCGGTCCGGGCGGTGGCGGTCGCGGCGGTCCGGGCGGTCCCGGTGGCGGACGTGGGCCTGGCGGCCCCGGCGGTGGCGGCGGACGTGGTGGCAGCCGCAGTCCCGAGGTGACACGCTGATGCTCTTCTTCGATGACACCACCCGGCTGATGCTCCTCTCCGGGGAGGCCCTTCGCTGATGCTCTCCCCCAAGCGTGTCAAGCACCGCAAGCAGCACCGCGGACGCCGCGGTGGCGTCTCGCGTGGTCAGGTCAAGGTCCAGTTCGGCGAGTTCGGGCTGAAGTCGCTCGAGGAGGGCTGGTTGACCAACCGCCAGATCGAGGCCGCCCGTATCGCGATGACCCGCAAGATCAAGCGTGGCGGCAAGGTCTGGATCAACGTCTTCCCCGACAAGCCCGTCACCAAGAAGCCCGCCGAGACCCGCATGGGCTCCGGCAAGGGTTCGCCCGAGGGCTGGGTCGCCGTGGTCAAGCCCGGACGCGTCATGTTCGAGCTGGCCGGCGTGCCCGAGCCGTTGGCCCGCGACGCAATCCGCCTTGCCGCACACAAGCTGCCCGTGAAGTCCAAGTTCGTCCAGCGCGAGGATTAGGAAGAGGATCGAGATAGTCATGCGGGCCAAGGAGATGCGAGACATGCCAGGCGACGAACTCGCCGAGCAGATCGGGACGCTGCGCAAGGAGCTATTCGGGCTGCGCTTCGCCAACGCCACCGGCGAGCTTGAGGACACCGCGAGCATGGCTCGCACCAGGCGCGACATCGCGCGGGCGCTGACCGTCGCGCGCGAGCGCACCAATCCGACCGGGCGCCGAGCGCGCAACTAACGAGAAAGCACTACGAGCATGGCCGACGAACCAGACAACGAGACAACCGAGAACGCGACACCCGAGGGCGAGGCGCCTGCTGAGGTTGAGGTCTCCGCCGAGACCCCCGCAGTGGATGTCCCTGCGACTGAGGCTCCCGCGGAGGAGGCTCCAGCGGCCGAGGCTCCAGCGGCTGAGGCTCCCGTGGAGGAGGCCTCTGCTGAGGACGCCCCCGATGTGGCGCCGCCGGAGGTCAAGGCGGCCACTCCGCGCGAGCCCGTCGAGCAGCTGTCCCCGAAAGAGCGCCGTCGCCGTAAGCGCGCCGCGCACGCCGGCGAGGCTCGCCCGCCACGCAGCGCCGAGGAACGCCACGCCGCGCGCGTCGCCGAGCGCAAGGACAAGGCCGCGCGCCGCCGCGTGCGCCGCCTCGCGGAACGCGCCAAGGCCGCCGAGCGGCGTGCCGCGGCCCCGGCACGCGAGCCGTTGGCGCCCGTGCATGCCCCCACGGAGGGCAGCCGCAAGGTGCGTCAGGGGATCGTCGTCTCCGATAAGGCCGACAAGACGATCACCGTCCGCATCGACACCGCGCGCCGCCATCGGCGTTACGAGAAGATCGTCCGCAGCTCCAGCACGCTGCATGCCCACGACGAGAACAACGACGCGCACGAGGGCGACGTCGTGCGCGTCGTTGAGAGCCGGCCGCTATCGCGCCTGAAGCGCTGGAAGCTCGTCAACGTCTTGGAGAAGGCACGATGATCCAGAACGAGACACGGCTGCGCGTCGCCGATAACACCGGCGCGCGCGAGATCCTCTGCATCCGCGTCAAGGGCGGCTCCAAGCGCCGCTATGCCTTCGTAGGCGACATCATCACGGCCACCGTCAAGCAGGCCAACCCCCAGGGCACCGTCAAAAAGGGCGAGGTCGTGACCGCCGTGGTGGTCCGTACCAAGAAGGCGCTCGGCCGCGAGGACGGCACCTACATCGCCTTCGACGACAACGCCGCCGTGATCATCGACGACCAGAACAACCCGCGTGGCACACGCGTCTTCGGGCCGGTCGCGCGAGAACTGCGCGACCGCAACTTCATGAAGATCGTCTCGCTGGCGCCTGAGGTGCTGTGATGGCTCGCGCCGCCAAGAGTCCCACGAAGCGCCTGATGAGGGTCCACAAGGACGATCAGGTGCAGGTCATGGCCGGCAAGGATCGCGGCAAGCGCGGGCGCGTGCTGCGCGTTGACGCCAAGCACGAACGCGTCTACGTCGAGGGTCTTAACATGAGAAAGCGCCATATCCGCCCGAAGCAGGTCGCCGAGACGCAGCGCGGTCAGACGGTGGGCGGCGTGATCGACAGCGAGGGCCCGATCCACGTCTCCAACGTGATGCTCCTCGACCCCAAGGGCGGCAAGCCCACGCGCGTCGGCATTGAGCGCGAGAACGGCCGGCCCTACCGCGTGGCCAAGGGCTCAGGCACGAGAATCGACTGAGAAGCGATCGACCGAGACTTACTCGAAAGACCACTCCGACCACACTTCACAGACACGCAGACCACACTTCACAGACCACACTTCAGACATTCGCCTATGACTACATCCACACCCACAGCCCGCCTCAAGACCCGCTATCTGGAGGAGATCCGTCCGGCTCTGATCAGCCGCTTCGGCTACTCCACGCCGATGCAGGCCCCCAGGATCGAGAAGATCGTCCTCAATATGGGCGTCGGCGACGCCAAGCAGGACTCCAAGGCGCTCGGCGCCGCGCAGGAGCAGTTGGCGACGATCGCCGGCCAGCACCCCAACGTGCGCCGCGCGCGCAAGTCGATCGCGGCTTTCAAGCTGCGCGAGGGGATGCCCGTGGGCGTCGCCGCGACGCTGCGCGCCGAACGCGCCTATGAGTTCCTCGATCGCCTCACCTCGATCGCGATTCCCCGCATCCGCGACTTCCGCGGCCTGCACCCGCGCAGCTTCGATGGGCGCGGCAACTACTCGCTGGGGGTCAAGGAGCAGATCATCTTCCCCGAGATCGACTACGACTCGATCGACCAGGTGCGCGGTCTCGATATCACCATCACAACCACCGCCGCCACAGACGTCGAGGCCTTCGCGCTGCTCATGGCGCTGGGTATGCCGTTCTCGACCTACCAGCGGCCCGCCGCCTTCGACGAGGCCATCGGCGCGACGAATGGAAAAGACACGACCGGAGGGTGGCGCAGTCGGCCGGAGGCCGACGAGCCGGGCCCCTCTGCTTCCCCAATCAAAAAGGAGGACGAAGCCTGATGGCCAAGACCTCGATGCGCGTCAAGCAGGCGCGGCCCCCCAAGTTCAAGACTCGTGCATATACTCGCTGCAACCGCTGCGGGCGTCCGCGCGCGGTCTACCGCAAGTTCGGGCTCTGCCGCATCTGTCTGCGCGAGCTGGCCCACAACGGCTACATCCCCGGGATGACCAAGTCCTCCTGGTAGGCCCTAAGAGAGCACACGACCCAGCTTCCAACCATGTCAATGACCGATCCCATAGCCGACTTCCTCACGCGCATTCGCAATGCGATTCACGCTGCGCACGAGACCGCCGACATCCCCGCCTCCAAGCTCAAGGGCGAGCTGGCGCGGATTCTCACCGAGCAGGGCTACATCGAGTCGTGGTCGGTCGCCCCGGCGCCCGACGGCGCCGCCGGACAGGTGATCCAGATCCGCCTGAAGTACACCGATGACCGCCGCTCGGCGATCTCCGGTCTGCGCCGCGTATCGCGGCCGGGGCGCCGCACGTATGTGGAAGCCCGCGGCATCCCCAAGGTGCAGGGCGGGATGGGCACCTCGATCGTCTCCACCTCCCGTGGCGTCATGACCGGTCACGAGGCTCGCATCGCGGGCGTCGGTGGCGAGGTCCTGGCGCAGGTCTGGTAGCTGCTGGCGCGATGTCGAGAATCGGAAGACAGCCAATCCCGGTGCCCACCGGCGTGACCGTCGCGATCGAGCCCGAGTCGG
This sequence comes from uncultured Solirubrobacterales bacterium, assembly GCA_963715515.1. Classification (GTDB taxonomy): domain Bacteria; phylum Actinomycetota; class Thermoleophilia; order Solirubrobacterales; family Solirubrobacteraceae; genus Palsa-744. The sequence goes on along the minus strand of OY970249.1, from coordinate 821,476 downwards.
TGCGCGTGAAGGGGCCCAAGGGCGAGCTGGCGGAGCGCATCCACCACGACATCAATGTCGTTCAGGAGGGCGAGCAGCTGCTGGTGTCGCGTCCCACCGATCGCGGTCAGCATCGCGCACTGCACGGCCTGACGCGCTCGCTGGTGGCCAACATGGTGCAGGGCGTCACCGCCGGCTATGAGAAGCGCCTGGAGATCCAGGGCGTCGGCTACCGCGCGCAGCTCAAGGGCAAGAACCTGGAGCTGGCCGTCGGCTACTCCCACCCCGTCCCGATCCCGGCGCCCGAGGGCATCGAATTCGAAGTGCCCCAGCCGACGCGCATCGTCGTCAAGGGCATCTCCAAGCAGCTCGTCGGCGAGACCGCCGCGATCATCCGCAAGCAGCGTCCGCCTGAGCCCTATAAGGGCAAGGGCATCCGCTACGAGGGCGAGTACGTCGCGCGCAAGGTCGGTAAGCGCGCATGACCGTCCTCACGAAGGGAGATCGTCGCCTCAAGCGCCGCCGCAGGGTGCGCGCAAAGGTTTCGGGCACCGCCGAGCGGCCGCGCATCTCCGTGTTCCGCTCGAACAAAGGCCTCTCTGCGCAGATGATCGACGATGCCGCCGGCCGCACGCTGGCTGCGGTGAACTGGTACGAGCCCGAGCTGCGCGCTCTGGGCAAGGCCGAGCGCACTCAGCGCGCCGCTGCGCTCCTAGCCGAGCGCGCCAAGGCGGCTGGGGTCTCCACGGCCGTCTTCGATCGCGGCGGCTATCGCTACCACGGGCACGTGCGCGCCTTCGCCGAGACTCTGCGTGAAGCCGGCCTCGTCTTCTAGCTTCTAGGACCCCTCCACCCTTCTCGCCTTCACTTCTGAAACCACTCTCCACTCCTCTCTCCGCCTCCACTCCTCCTCCCACTCTCAGCATCCACGCCTCCTTCCACTTCTCCACTCCTCAAAACCTCCTCCACTCCTCAAACCCACCCCTGCCACCGCTACCCTCTCCTATTCGCCTATGAACTCAGATCGCTCAGTCAGCTCCACCGGCCTTGACCTTCAGGAGCGCGTCGTAGAGATCAACCGCGTCGCCAAGGTCGTCAAGGGCGGCCGGCGCTTCTCGTTCACCGCGCTCGTCGTCGTCGGCGACGAACGTGAAATCGTCGGTATCGGCTACGGCAAGGCCAACGAGGTGCCTCTGGCGATCCAGAAGGGCGTCGAGCGAGCCAAGAAGGACCTCTTCAAGGTGCCCAAGCACGGCAGCACCATCACCCACCAGACGACCGGCATCTTCGGCGCGGGGCGCGTGCTGCTCAAGCCCGCCTCCCCCGGTACCGGCGTCATCGCTGGCGGTGGCGTGCGCGCGGTGCTCGAGCTTGCCGGGATCCACGACATCCTCTCCAAGAGCCTCGGCACCCAGAACCCGATCAACCTCGTCAAGGCCACCGTCGCTGGGCTGCGCGGGCTGCGCACCCCAGCCGAGGTTGCCGAGCTGCGGGGGCTGTCGATCAACAAGGTTCTCGGTCTCACCGAGAAGACCGAGAACGGCGCGGCCGTCGAGCCCGAGGGTGCCGGCAAGTCCGAGGGTGCCGGCAAGCCGGAGGGTGCCGGCAAGCCGGAGGGTGCCGTCGAGCCCGGGGGTGCCGTCGAGCCCGGGGGTGCCGGCAAGCTTGAGGGTGCCGAGAAGCCCGAGTCGGAGACACAGCCCGTCGCGCAGGCCACCGAGGAGACACCGGCCTGATGCCTTCCCTGATCGTCGTCCAGCGCAAGTCCAGCAACGGCTCGAACAAGCGCCAGCTCGATACGCTGCGCTCGCTCGGCCTACGTCGCATTGGCCACGAGGTGCAGATCGAGGACTCTCCGCAGGCTCGCGGCATGGTGCACGCCGTGCGCCACCTCGTCGAGGTGCGCGACGGCGCGGCCGCCGGGGGGTCCAAGTGAGCCCCGCGGCTGCCAAGAACAAGGCGAGCGCCGACGCCGACGCCGACGAGCGCGGCGAGCGCAAGCAGCAGCGCATCGGCCTGCACAGCCTCTCTCCGGCCCCCGGCAGCCGCCGGCCGCGCAAGCGCGTGGGACGTGGCGAAGGCTCCGGCACCGGCAAGACAGCGGGTCGCGGCCAGAAGGGCTACGGGTCGCGCTCAGGCTCCAAGAGCCGCGCGCGCTTCGAGGGCGGGCAGATGCCGATCCACATGCGCATGCGCAAGCTGCGCGGGCCGCACATGAAGAAGTCGATGCCCTTCGAGCCCTTCCGCACGCACACCCAGGCGGTCAACATCGGCGCCCTCGACGAGCGCTTCGAGGCCGGTGCGGAGGTGACGCTGGAGTTGATGAAGGGCAAGGGTCTCGGGACGCGCAAGGACATCCCGGTCAAGGTTCTCGCCAAGGGCGATCTCGGCAAGCAGCTCACTGTCCACGCCCACGCCTTCAGCGCCGCCGCGCGCGAGAAGATCGAGGCTGCCGGCGGCACCTGCGTGGTGGTCGAGCCGAACTCAGGCTCTCAGCCGACCTCCTAGAAACGCCCCTGCTCGACGCCTCGCCTAGCGACGGGGCTTCTCGGATAGCTCACACGTCGAGGCCGGCCGACCTCTAGAATCCATCACCGCGATGCTCTCCACGATCCTCAGCGCCTTTCAGGTCGCCGACATCCGCAAGAAGCTCGGCTTCACCGCCGGGATGCTGCTGCTCTATCGCATAGGCGCCCATATCCCCGTGCCCGGCGTGAACCTGCAGGCCGTCAACAACATCCAGAAGAGCTTCGGCGGTGGCGGCATCCTCGGCTACCTGAATCTCTTCTCCGGCGGCGGCCTCTCGCGCATCGCGCTGTTCGCGCTGGGCATCATGCCCTACATCACAGCCTCGATCATCCTGCAGCTGATGCAGGTTGTCGTGCCGTCGCTTGAGAAGCTCTCCAAGGAAGGGGAAGTGGGGCAGGCGCGGATCACCCAGTACACGCGCTACCTGACCGTCGGCCTGGCCTTCGCTCAGTCGATCGGCTACGTCTTCCTCTTCCACTCGCTGCAGACCGGCACCGGGGAATCGGTCGTGACCAAGTTCGACGCCCCGCACATCTTCCTGATCGTCATCTGCCTCACGGCGGGCTGCGTGTTGTTGATGTGGATCGGCGAGCTGATCACCCAGCGGGGTATCGGCAATGGCATCTCGCTGTTGATCTTCGCCTCGATCGTCTCGCGCCTGCCGTCGGGCATCCAGTCTTGGTGGACCTCTCAGGACCAGGTCTTCAAGGTGATGATGCCCTTCATCGTGCTCGCCGTCGTCGCCGGGATCGTGTTCGTGCAGGAGGGCCAGCGGCGCATCCCCGTGCAGTACGCCAAGCGCGTGATCGGTCGGCGCATGACCGAGGGCGGCCAGACCTATCTGCCGCTGCGCGTCAACATGGCCGGCGTCATCCCCGTGATCTTTGCCGCCTCGATCATGGCCTTCCCGCCCACCGTCGGGCAGCTGATCCACACCAAATGGGCGCAGAGCGTCTCCGACTTCTTCTCCCCCAACGGCTGGCACTTCATCCTCGGCGAGTCGATCTTCATCCTGATCTTCGCCTACTTCTACACCGCCGTCACCTTCAATCCGGTTGACCAGGCCGAGAACCTCAAGAAGTACGGCGGCTTCATCCCCGGCGTGCGTCCGGGGCGCCCCACAGCGGAATTCCTCGACCGCATCCTTGCCCGTCTGACCTTCCCCGGCGCGCTCTTCCTCGCGGCCGTCGCAGCGCTGCCGGCGATCCTGATCGCGCGCACCCACGCCAACTTCAACTTCGGCGGCACCTCGATCCTGATTGTCATCGGCGTGGCGCTGGAAACGATGAAGCAGCTCGAGGCGCAGCTGATGATGCGTAGCTACGAGGGATTTTTGAAGTAGTCTCGGGCACTTGTCCGAGCTAAATCTCATCCTGCTCGGCCCGCCCGGGGCCGGCAAGGGGACCCAGGCGGAGCGTCTGCGCGCCGACTTCGCCCTCGCGCACATCTCCACCGGCGACATGCTGCGCGCCCAGGTCGCCGAGGGCACGGAACTCGGACGCGAGGCGCAGCGCTATATGACAGCCGGTGAGCTTGTACCCGACGAGGTGATCATCGGCATGATCGTGCAGCGCATCTCCGGAGCCGATGCCCGCGATGGCTTCCTGCTGGACGGCTTCCCTCGAAACGAGCAGCAGGCCGATGCGCTGGGTGAGGCGCTGGCCACCCTGGAGCGAAGGCTCCTGGCGGTGCTGCTGATCGAGGTCTCCGACGACGAGGTCGTGCGCCGCCTCGGCGGCCGTCGCGTGTGCCTGAAGAACGGCCACGTCTACCACCTGGAGTTCGACCCGCCCAAGCACGAGGGGGTCTGCGATCAGGACGGCTCGCGGCTGATCCAACGCGAGGACGACCAGGAGAAGACGATCCGCAGGCGCCTGGAGGTCTACCATCAGCAGACCGCTCCTTTGATCGACTACTACGACCGCACCGGCCTCCTGCGGCGCTTCGACGGCCGCCGCTCGGCCAACGACGTCAACGATCACATCCGCGCGACATTGGCCACCTTGCGTTTGGAGGACAAGCTATGAGCGCGAGCCGGCCCCTCTATCTTTAGTCAAATGATCGTCAAGAAGTCCCCGCAGGAGATCGAGAAGATGGCAGCCGCTGGTGCGATCCTGGTGGCGACGCTACGCCATCTGGAGGGCAAAATCCGCCCCGGCGTACGCACGCAGGAACTCGACGACGCCGCCGAGCGCTTCATCCGCGCGCGCGGGGCCGTGCCGACCTTCAAGGGCTACCGCGGCTTTCCCGGCTCGATCTGTGCCTCGCCCAACGCGATGATCGTGCACGGCATCCCCGGCCGCTATCGCCTCAAGGGGGGCGACATCATCTCGATCGACGTCGGCGTCACGCTCGACGGCTGGGTCGCCGACGCCGCCCGCACCTTTCCAGTGGGCTACATCGAGCCGCTGGCCAACAACCTTCTGAACGGCACCCGCGAGGCCCTCCACGCCGGCGTCGAGCAGGCCCGCGTGGGCAACCGCGTGGGGGATGTCTCGCACGCCATCCAGCGCGTCGCTGAGGGTGCGGGGCTGTCGGTCGTACGCTCGCTGGTCGGCCACGGCGTCGGACGCGACATGCACGAGGACCCCCAGGTGCCCAACTACGGGCGTCGTGGCAAGGGTCCGCTGCTGGAGGACGGCATGGTGCTGGCGATCGAGCCGATGACCACGGCTGGGCGCCCAGCCGTGCGCATGGCTGGCGACGGCTGGGCGATCTTCTCTCAGGACGACTCGCCCGCGGCTCACTTCGAGTTCACCGTGGCTGTCACCGCGCAAGGGCCGCGCATCCTCACGCCGTGGCATCTCGGCGAGGGTGAGCGCGCCGCGGAGCCGGTGGCGCAGGGCGTGGCCGGCGAAGGCTGACGGGAGTTGCTACCATGCACCGTTCTGCTCGAAAGCGTGCGCGTGTGCGCCTGAGAGCAAACTCCACGACCTGGTAGCGGCGGCCGTCCCGGCCTCCAGAGCCGAGTCGCCGGAACCTTGAGGGTGGCGCAGCCGGTCGCAGACCGGCGAGCCGGGCCCCTCGTCTGTCAGTCAAGGAAAGGGATCATGAAGGTCAGACCGTCGGTCAAGCCGATGTGCGAGAAGTGCAAGATCATCCGCCGCCACGGCGCGGTTCTCGTCATCTGCCAGAACAAGCGTCATAAGCAGCGTCAGGGTTAGGGGAGCGGCTACGTGGCACGCATCGCCGGGGTCAACCTGCCCCTGAACAAGCGCTCGGAGATCGGGCTCACCTACATCTTCGGCATCGGGCGCTCCACGGCCAACAAGATCCTCAGCGAGGTCAAGGTCAGCCCGGACACCTACGTGCGCGATCTCACCGAGGACGAGGTCTCCAAGCTGCGCGACATCATCGACCAGACGCTCACCGTCGAGGGCGATCTGCGCCGCGAGCGCTCGCAGGACATCAAGCGCCTGCAGGAGATCGCCTGCTACCGCGGCCTGCGCCACCGCCGCGGCCTGCCCGTCAGAGGCCAGAAAACCAAGACCAACGCGCGCACCCGCAAGGGCCCCAAGCGGATGCAGGTTGCGGGTAAGAAGAAGGCTGGCAAGAAGTAATGCCCCCAGCCCCTAAGCGCGCCCGCGGCCGGCGCAAGCCCAAGAAGAACATTCCCATCGGGCAGGCCCACATCAAGACTTCGTTCAACAACACCATTGTCTCGCTGACCGACACCCAGGGCAACGTCATCGCCTGGGAGTCCGCCGGCGGCGCCGGCTTCAAGGGCTCGCGCAAGTCCACGCCCTTCGCCGCCCAGGTCACCGCCGACGCGGCGGCTCGCAAGGGCATCGAGCAGGGCCTGCAGAAGGTCGAGGTCTACGTCAAGGGGCCCGGCTCCGGGCGCGAGACCGCCATCCGCTCGCTCCAGGCGGCCGGCCTGGAAGTGACCGGCGTCAAGGACGTCACTCCACAGGCCCACAACGGTTGTCGCCCCCGCAAGCGCCGACGGGTCTAGGCAGCGCGGATCAGGACCACACATCTGGCCCTCAGGGCCAGCCCTCCAAACAACTACGACCGACAGAAGACACAAGGAAATGGCGAGAGACACAAGCCCACAGTGCAAGCAGTGCCGACGTGAGGGACAGAAGCTCTTCCTCAAGGGTGAGCGCTGCCTCACCGACAAGTGCGGCGTCGAGCGCCGCTCCTATCCGCCTGGCGAGCACGGCCGTGGACGTCAGAAGCAGAGCGAGTACCGCCTGCAGCTGCGTGAGAAGCAGAAGGCCCGGCGCTATTACGGCGTGCTGGAGAAGCAGTTCCGCGGCTACTACGAGAAGGCCTCAGGCCAGCCCGGGATCACCGGCGAGAACCTTTTGGCGCTGCTGGAGTGCCGCCTGGACAACGTGCTCGTGCGTCTCGGCTTCGCCGCCTCGCGCCGCCAGGCGCGCCAGCTCATCAGGCATGGTCACTGGACTGTCAACGGCCGGCGCGTCGACATCCCCAGCTACCAGGTGCGTCCCGGCGAGATCATCGCCATCAAGGCCGACACTCCTGCCACGCAGGTCGTCAGGGACGCCACCGAGCTGACCGGACAGATTCCCCCTTGGCTGCAGGCCGATCACGAGTCGCTCACGGCCAAGGTCTTGCGCAAGCCGGAGCGCCGCGAGGTAGCTGCGCCGGTGCAGGAGCAGCTCATAGTCGAGCTGTACTCGAAGTAAGCAACTGCTTTGCCCGCCGCGGCCCCTGAAGGCAGCGGCGGCCCAGAGCCGGCATCGGACGGTGCCGGTAGGACATCCATACGACGTTAGGACCTCGATGCTCGACTTCCAAATCCCCCGGATCACAAGCGAGTCTGTGGAGCAGAACCGCGGCACCTTCATCATCGAGCCGCTCGACCGCGGCTTCGGCTACACCTTCGGCAACTCGCTGCGCCGCGTCTTGCTCTCCTCCCTGGCCGGCGCCGCCGTCACGAGCGTGCGCATCGAGGGCGTCGCCCACGAGTTCTCCACGATTCAGGGCGTCAAGGAGGACGTCACGGACATCGTGCTGAACCTCAAGGGCGTCGTCTGTCGGATGCACTCCGACGCCACCGAGGTTGAGGCGCCTTTGGTAGTCACCGGTCCTGGCGAAATCACGGCCAAGGACATCGACCTGCCCGCCGGCGTTGAGATCCTCAACCCCGACGTCCACGTCGCCACGCTGGAGAAGAAGACCAAGCTCGAGCTGTACATGACCATCGGCCGCGGCCGCGGCTACCGTCCGGCCGAGGAGAACAAGTCTCCCGACCAGCCCATCGGCGTGATCCCGATCGACTCGATCTTCTCGCCCGTGCGCCGCGTCGCCTACGCCGTCGAGCAGGCCCGCGTCGGTCAGAAGACCGACTTCGACAAGCTCACGCTAGACATCGAGACCGACGGTTCAATCGAGCCCCAAGCCGCTCTGCGGGAGGCTGCCGAGCTGCTGATCTCCCAGCTGGCTATCTTCACCGACGCCGATCGCATCCAAGAGCTGCGCGCCTCACCTGGCGGCCAGCTCGACGGCCACGGCCTCGCCGTCGGCGGTGGCGGAGCGGCAGGGGCGCTGCAGGGCGAGGAGTACGGCATCCTGATCGAGGAGCTCGAGCTGGGTGTGCGCTCCTACAACTGCCTCAAGCGCGCCGGCATTCAGACCGTCGGCGACCTCATCTCGAAATCCGAGAGCGAGCTGAACGCGATCCCCAACTTCGGCAAAAAGTCGATCGACGAGGTTATCGAGACGCTCGAAGCGCGCGGCATGAGCCTGAGGCAGGACTGACCGAAGGTGCCCGCTCAGGCTAGACTGCGAGTCCCCGTCGCGCCTGCATCCGGGATGCCCATAACACGATGAGGCCCATAACACGATGAGACATCAGAAGACCCGCAATAAGCTCTCGCGTTCGGCCGCGCACCGCAAGTCGCTGCTCATGAACCTCACCAAGGAGGTGCTTGAGCACGAGCGGATCACGACGTCCGAAGCCAAGGCCAAGGCCGTGAAGCCGGAGATCGAGAAGCTGATCACGCTGGCCAAGCGTGGCGATCTGCATGCGCGCCGGCAGGCGCTCTCGGCTTTGGCGCAGGACAAGTTCGCCGTGTATCGCCTCTTCGAGGAGGTCGCCCCGCGCTATGCCGACCGCCCGGGCGGCTACACGCGCATCCTCAAGCTCGGTCCGCGTCGCTCCGACGCCACCGAGATGGTCTATCTAGAGCTGGTCTAGAGGGCCTCTCCGGGGCCCTCTGTGGATCGGCGCGGGGGCGGCGAAGCTCGAGCACCGGGACGGCTCAAGGACGGCCGGGACGGGGCCGTAGCATTTGCCGGCGATGATCACTCGACTTACGCTTGAGTACGACGGGACGGACTTCGCCGGCTGGGCTCGCCAGCCGGGCCTGCGCTCGGTGCAGGAGGAGCTGGAACGCGCGCTCCACACGGTGCTCGGGCAGATGGGTGTGGATGGAGAGCCGCTGCGGCTGACCGTCGCTGGTCGTACCGACCGCGGCGTGCACGCCTGGGAGCAGGTGGCAGGCTATGCGCACGAGGCCGTCGATCCGCAGCGGCTCAACGCGCTGCTTCCCGAGGACCTGGCCGTGCTCGCCGCCGAGCCCGCCGCCTTTGGGTGGGATGCCCGCAGGGACGCGCTGAGCAGAACCTATTGCTATCGCGTGCTTCAGCGCTCTACCCGCAGCGTCTTCGAGCGGCGGACGGCGCTCTGGTCGCCGCGCCCGCTCGATCTCGATGTGCTGGCGGAGTGCGCCAGGGCCATCGTGGGACGCCACGATTTCACGGCCTTCACGCCCACCGAGACGCAGCACGTGCGCTTCGAGCGCGACGTGCTGCAGGCGGAGTGGCAGGTCGATGGCTCGCTGCTGGAGCTGTGGATCGAGGCCAACACCTTCCTGCGGCACATGATCAGGGTGCTCGTCGGGACGATGCTCGAAGTGGCCCGTGGGCGGCGCAGCATGGAGGACTTTGGCGCTCTGCTCGCTGGCCGTCCGCGCTGTGAGGCCGGCTCGACGGCGCCGGCCCACGGTCTAGCGCTGGCCTCGGTGTCCTACGGGTAAGGCGTGTGACCGTAGTGTGCCCGAAGTGTGCCCGGTGGTGCGTGTGCCCCAAGTGTGCCCCTAGTGTGTCCGGGTGGTGCGTGTGCCCGTAGTGTGCCTGGGTGGTGTCCTGAAGGTGTCCTGGGCTGGGAGATGTATTCCGTTTTTTTCTTGGTAATGCCATAGCAGTACAGAGAAAAATTTAGAGACATTCCCCGAACGCTTTCGGACCGATTCCCCGACCGCTGCGGACTGCCCGGTCGCCTGCTTGGACCGAGGCGGCCCCTATGCTGGGGGCTAAGTGCTCAACGTGCTGCTCACCAACGACGACGGGATCGAGGCCGAGGGCTTGCAGGCGCTGCGCCGGGCTCTGCTGGAGCTGCCCGACGTTCGTCTGGCGGTGATCGCCCCCGACGGCAACCGCTCGGCGATGGCGCGCTCGATCACGACGCGCCGGCCTCTGTGGGTGGCGGAGACGCCATTCCCCGACGGCACCGTGGGCTACGCCACCGACGGCACCCCCGTTCAACTGCGTGCGCCTGGCTAGCCTCGGCGCGATCGAGGGCTTTGCCGCGGACGTGGTGGTATCGGGCATCAACCACGGCTCCAACCTGGGCGACGACATCACCTACTCGGGAACCGTGGCGGCGGCGCTGGAGGGCGTGGTCCTGGGACTGCCGGCGATCGCTGTCTCTCAGCAGTCGGGCGCGCGTGCGATGGACTACCGCTTCGACGGCGGCTTCCAGTTCGAGCTGGCCGCCGGCTTCGTAGCCCGCCTTGTGGCCGCCCTGCAGGAGGTTCCGCTGCGGCCTGGCACGCTGCTCAACGTGAACGTGCCGGCAGGAGAGCCCCAGGGGGTTGAGGTGACGAGGTTGGGCAAGCGCATCTATCGCGACGAGCTCAAGCTGGAGACCGAAGAGGCCGGTCCGCCATCACGCCGGCGCTACTGGGTCTACGGCGACGATCCGGGCTTCCACGATCTGCCCGGTACGGACCTCGCTGCTGTCGCCGCTGGGCGCGTGGCCGTGACCCCGATCCACTTCGATCTCACCGACCACCCCGGCCTGGAGGCGCTGGAGAGCTTCGATCTGGAGGCGCTCCTGGAGCAGGCCGTGATGGCCGAACACGAGCCGAGAGCGTCGGCGGTGGGGGAGACGACGACGGCCGTGGAGCGCGAGCCGACGCTTGCGGAGCGTGAGCCGCCCGTCGTGGAGAGCGCGCCGCCGCTCGCTGATGGTGAGCCGCCGCTCGCGGAGCGTGCCGGGACGGCGGTGGACCAAGAGGCCATATGAGCCGCAGACGGGAGCAGGCAGAGGTCCCGGTCACCGTCGAGGAGCGGATCGCCGAGCTGCGGCGCACGATCGAGCATCACGCCTATCGCTACTACGTCCTCGACGACCCCGAGGTGGGCGACGACCGCTACGACGCGCTGTTCAGAGAGCTGCAGAAGCTGGAGGCCGAGCACCCCGAGCTGGTCACTCCGGAGTCGCCCACGCAACGCGTAGCGCCGCAGCCGGTGGGAAGGTTGGAGAAGGTCGCGCACCCCGAGCCGATGCTGTCGCTGGACAACGTTCGTGGCGAGCAGGAGATGCGGGCATGGGTGGAGCGGATGCGCAACCACCTCGCGCGCGAGGGGATCGCTGCGCCCCGCTTTCGGTTTGTCGTCGAGCCCAAGATCGACGGGCTGGCCGTGAGTCTGCTCTACCGCGATGGCCTGCTCGCACGCGGCGCCACGCGCGGCGACGGTGAGGTGGGGGAGGACATCACGCACAATCTGCGCACCGTCGGCTCGATCCCGTTGCACGTGGAGGATGCGCCGCCGCTGCTGGAGGTGCGCGGGGAGCTGTACATGTCGCTGAAGGACTTCACCGCGCTGAACGAGCGCCGCGCGGAGGCTGGGCTGAGCACGTTCATGAACCCGCGCAACTCCGCGGCCGGCACGGTGCGCCAGCTCGACCCGGCGCTGGCCGCGGAGCGGCCGCTATCTATGTGGTGTTATCAGGTAGGCGTAGCCGAGGGGCTGTCGTTCGAGAGTCATCACGACGGCCTGCAGTGGCTGCGCGAGCATGGCTTTCGGGTCAATCGCGACATCAAGGTGCTCGGCGGCGAGGACGAGGTTGTGGCGCAGTGTCTTGAGTGGGAACGCCGCCGCGGAGAGCTGGACTTCGAGATCGACGGCGTCGTCATCAAGGTCGATGACCTCGCGCTGCAGCGGCGGTTGGGGTCGGTGGGGCGCGACCCGCGCTGGGCGGTGGCGTGGAAGTTCCCGCCAACGACCGCCGTGACGCGCCTGCAGGAGGTTCGTTGGAACGTCGGCAAGTTCGGCGACCTGCGCCCCTACGCGGTGCTGGAGCCGGTGGCGGTTGGCGGCGTGACGATCAAGCTGGCGACGCTGCACAACGAGGAGGACATCCGCCGCAAGGACATCCGCGCCGGCGAGGACGTGATCGTGCTGCGCGCCGGCGATGTCATCCCGCAGGTCGTCTCGCCGGCGCCGCACGTCGTCGAGCACAAACGGCGCCCTGCGCCGACGCGCCCGCCTGCGAGGTGCCCGTTCTGCAACACAAAGACCGTCAAGCCGCGCGAGGGGGTGTTCACGATGTGCCCCAACCGCGACTGCCCCGACCGGGCGTGGCAGCTGCTCAAGCACTTCGTCTCGCGCGGGGCGATGGACATCGACGGGCTCGGCGAGAAGCAGGTGGCGCTCTTGCAGCAGCGCGAGCTGGTCAGGACGGCAGGAGACTTCTACCGGCTGACTGAGGCGCAACTGCTGGAGCTGGCGGGCTTCGCCGAGCTGTCGGCGCGCAACTTGCTGGAGGCCATCGAGGCCTCCAAGCAGCGCCCCTTCGGCCGCGTGCTGTTCGCGCTGGGGATCGAGGAGGTCGGCGAGGTCACCGGACGCAACCTGGCGCAGCGCTTCCGCGAGATCGACGCGCTGCTGGCGGCCACCGTGGAGCAGATCGCCGAAACGCCGGGCGTGGGTGAGAAGATGGCCCAGTCGATTCGCCGTCAACTCGACGACGAGCGCATCGCGGCGCTGATCGCCGATCTGCGCGCCGTGGGTCTGTGTTTCCGCGAGGAGGGGCCGGCGCCAGAGGACGGGCCGCTGGCGGGCAAGGTCGTGGTGTTGACTGGCACGCTGCCCGAGTGGTCACGCGAGGAGGCCACCGAACGCATCCAGGCAGCCGGCGGGAGGGTCACGAGCGCGGTGTCGAAGAAGACCGACTACCTCGTGGCCGGCGAGAGCGCGGGCAGCAAGCTGGAAAAGGCCCAGCGCCTGATGGTGCCGGTGCTGGACGAAGAGAAGCTGCGGGAGTTGTTGGGGGAAGAGGTGGTCGCATAGACCCTGGCGAGGTTAGTTGGCGTAGCGTGCCACGGCAATCGTCATGGCGTCCTGCAGCTCGTGTGCCGTGAGTTCGCTGTCGCCGTCGATCAGGAAGCAGAAGGCGAGCGTATGGCCGCCTTCGGTCTGGCAGTAGCCGGCGAGGTTGGAGACATCGTTGAGCGTGCCGGTCTTTGCCTGGCAACGACCCGTGGCGGTCGTTTTGCGCATGCGCAGCGCCAGCGTGCCGCTTTCCCCGGCGACGGCGAGGTCGGAGCGCAGCACCGTTCCGATCCCGGTGCCCGACAGAGCGTCGAGCAGCGAGACGACTTCCAAGGGCGAAGTGCGATCGGCGTGTGAGAGTCCCGAGCCGTCGTAGACCGTCGGGTGGATGCCGATGCGCTGGGCCATCGTGCGCCTTACGACGGCCGCTCCGGCGGGGGTGGTGCCGGCGCCGCCCTCCAAGGCCCCGATGTCCTTGAGGAGGGTCTCGGCGAAGAAGTTGTCCGAGGGGCGGTCCATCAGTCCGAGCAGCGCCGACAACGGCGGCGAGGCCACCTGCGCCAGCGGCTGCGCGCCGGCCGGCGTCGTGGCGGTCGAGACGCCCTGTGTGACCGGCACGTGCAGCGAACGCAAGGCGTGCAGCAGTTGCAGCGCCGCGTACTCCGCGGGTGCGTGGGGGCCGCGCTCGGAGCCGACTTCGCCGCGGTTGAAGGAGAGACCGCTGAGCGTGCCCTCGACTTCTGGGTCCTGTGCGTAGCCGGTGGTGGGTCCTCCGCGCAGCGAGTCCAAGAAGGACTCGTCGCCCACGATCTGGCCGTCCACGCGACGGATGCCGCGAGCGGCGAGCTGCTGGGCGAGTGTCGTGACCGATGTGCCGAGGCCGCCGTAGTAGGAGCGGACGAAGGGCGTGGAGCCAAAGGTTGGGTCGCCGCCGCCGCGCAGGTAGAGGCTGCCGTGCCAGACGCCTTCGGCGTCAAGAGCGCCGACGCCGAGAACGGTTGTGTCCAGGTGGGCTTCGGGCCCGAGCAGGAGCAGCGCGGTCGTGGAGGTATAGAGCTTCTCCACCGATGCCGGCGGCACGGCGTGCGTGGCGTTCTGGGCGAAGAGAGGGGTGTGGGCGCTGATGTCATAGACGTAAGCTCCCGAACTGGCGCCGGCGACGTGCATCTCATGTCCCAGGAATGTCTGCAAAGCGGCCGTGTCTATGCCGGCGTTCGCCGCCTGCGGCGCCCCCAGCAGGCCGAGCGGAAAGAGCAGACAGAACAGCACGACGGCGGCGTGCGCGGGCGTGCGTCGGGACCCGGAGCCGCGTCTAAATGCCGGTACGCGCGGGAACCTGGGGAGCGGTGTGAGCCGGTGCCGGGGCAAGCAGCCTTACAATGTTCCTGGGATGGGCAAGGTTGTCAAGCTGGAACCGACGTCCAGGGAGAGGACGGCCTCGCGCGCAAATGGCCGCGCGCCTGCGGCGCGCGCCGTGCGACCGGCCTCCACGCGGGGCCGCAGGCGGCGCAAACAAGAGAAGGCGGCGCTGGTGATGGGAGGCGGGGGTTTCACCGGGGGGGTCTATGAGATCGGGGCGCTGAGGGCGCTCGATCTGCTGTGGGTCAACCGCACGGTCAACCAGTTCGACGTCTACGTCGGGACCTCCGCCGGTGCGTTCATCGCTGCGCTGTGTGCCAACGGGGTGACTCCGGAGGAGATGATGCGCGTCGTCACGCACCAGGGGCCGCTGCCGTTTCGCGACATCGACCTGGGCGACCTGTTGCAGCTCAACCTTGGCGAGCTGGCGCGCAAGGGCGCGCTGCTGCCGCTGCGCGCGGCGAAGCTGACGCGACAGCTGGTGAGCCAGTTGGGGCAGGTGTCGCTGATGGATCTCGGGGCGGGGCTGGCCGAGAGTCTGCCCTCGGGCCTCTATACGGGCGGGGGCATCGAGAACTATCTGCGCCGCGTGCTCAGCGACCCCGACCGCACGAACGACTTCCGCGAGCTTGCCTGCGAGCTGTATCTCGCGGCAACCGACCTCGACACGTGCGAGCGGGTCGTTTTCGGCTCCAAGGAGTACGACGATGTGCCGATCTCGACGGCCGTCAGGGCTTCGGGGGCGCTGCCGATGGTGTACGCGCCGGTGCTCGTCGGCGATCGCGAGCTGGTCGACGGGGGACTGGTGTCGACCACCAACCTCGACATCGCCGTGGAAGCGGGCGCGAGGCTGGTGGTCGTGATCAATCCGCTGGTGCCCTACATCAACAACTTCACTGAGCGCGTCAGGACGCTGCGCGGCAGCCGCCCGCGGCGGGTGTCCGACATGGGCTTCCCCAAGATCGGCTATCAGTCCTTCAAGATGCTGGCCTACCAGCGCCTGCACGAGATGGCCAGCCGCTGGGAGGAGCGCTATCCGGGCATCGACATCCTGCTGATCGAGCCCGAGCCGACCGACGAGCTGATGTTCCAGACGTCGATGATGAACTTCACCTCGCGCATCGAGATCGGGCGCCATGGCTTCCAGTCGGTGACGCGCCACCTGGCGGGCGAGTACGAGCGCTACCACGAAGTCTGTGCGCGCCACGGCATCGAGATCTCGGCTACGAGGGTACGCAACGTGGTGGAGCACTTCGATATCGAGCAGGAAGAAGAGGTGAGCGCGTGGCGCAAGATCCTCGAGACGACGACCGGCGCGCTCTTACGCCAGACGGGCTCGGCGGGTTAGCGCCCGAGTCCCAGCCCAGCCGGCACGTCCGCACCAAGCTGCTGTCAGGATCGGCAGGCGCTCTCAGCGCCGTCGGGATCGGCGTGTGGCTCTCAGACGACCTTGTCGAGCGCTTCGAGCAGCCGGTTCGAGGCGGCGTTGTTGCGCAGCGTGATGCGCACGTGGCGCGGCTCGCCCAGAGCGGCCCCGGCCGCAACGAGCACGCCGACGCGCGCCAGGCGGGCGGCCAGCTCGCCGCCATCGACGCTCGGATGGGCGACCCACAGGAAGTTGGCCTGCGAGTCGGCGACTTCGAAGTGGCGCTGGCGCAACTCCGCTGTAAGGCGTAGACGCTCCTCGCAGATCGTGCGAACGCGCCGAGCCATCAGCTGGGCGCCGCTGCGCAGCTCCTCAAGAGCACCGGCCTGAGAGACCTCGCTGACGCCGAGGTCTGGTTCCAGCTCGGTCAGCAACTCCTCCGAGCTGGGGCCGCCGATGGCATAGCCCAGGCGCAGGCCGGCGAGGCCGTGGGCCTTGGAGAAGCTGCGAAAGATGAGCAGCTGTGGGTGCTCCTCCAGCAGCGCGACCGAGGCGTCGGTGGGCTGCGCGTCGGCGAACTCCACGAGCGACTCGTCGAGCAGCACGGCCACCCCATCGGGCAGCCCCGCGAGCAGCCGCTGCAGCTCCGCCACCGGCAGCAGCTCGCCGGTGGGGTCGTTGGGGCTGGCGAGCGCCACGACACGGGTGTTGTGTTTGCCGACGGCCTCCAGCAGGGCATCGACGCCGCCACTGACGGGGACGGCGCGGCCATGAGCACGGCGGGCCATGATCGGAAACAACGGGTAGGAGGGCCAGGCTGTCAGCAGCTCCTGACCCGGCTCGATCAAGGCGCGGGTGGCTGCGCTCAACAGCTGGGCGGCGCCGTTGCCGACGATCAGACGGCCGGGTGGCAGGCCGTGGCGACCGGCCAGCTCGTGGCGGAGCTGCGAGCCACGCACATGCGGGTAACGGTGCAGACCGCTGCGCGCGACGAAGGTGAGGGCATTGACTACGTTGGGGTGAGGCAGCTCTGGCCAGGTCGTCTGCGAGAGGTCGAGCGTGACTACGCGGGTGAGCGCCTTGCGCTTGCGCTCGGCGGCCTGCTCGCGCAGGTCGGCGTTGACCTCCTCCTCGGAGAGGGCTTCGAACTGGCGGTAGTAGTCGAGCAGGCCCATGCTTGGGAGTTGGCGTGCGTACGGCTAGCGTAGGTGGCCAGGCGGCGATAGAGCGAGGCGGCTCATATGCCGCCCCCGAACATCTTTTCGCTGCCGGGTCCGTGGATGAGGACGAACCAGATCGCGAAGGCCCCGCCGCAGACGGCGGCCGTGATCGCAAACACCCGCCCGAGCACGCCCGTGCGCTGATCGTGGTTGGCGGCGCGGCGCACCAGTATCCAGGCGCTGTCAAGCCGGCGCATGAGACCTAGTGCCGCGAAGAGCATGATGCCCACGGCCACGACGGCGCCGACGATGCCGAGGCTGACGCTGCCCGTGAGGTAGTCGATCTGCGAACCCACCCACAGGCCGACCACGGGGATCGGGCCCCAACAGAGCAGGCTGAGAAAGACGATGCCCGCGAGCATCGTCCCGGCGACACAGCCGTCGATCAGCTGGCGCCGGACGCTGCCGCGCTCGGGCAGGGCCCGAAAGTGGACCGGTGCCGTGCCGGGCCTGCGTCCTACGAACAAGCCTCCATTGTCGCTGGGATCGCTGTTCATCTTGGCTCTATCTTCCTCTCGCTGTCGCCTACACGCTAGCGCGTGTAGAGCGAATCGAGCAGATCGGCGTACTTTTCGGCGACCACGTTGCGCTTAACCTTCAGCGTGGGTGTCAGCTCGCCCGTCTCCTGGGTGAGGTCGTGGTCGAGAATCGCGAAGCGCTTGACCTGCTCGACTTGTGCGTAGCGGGAGTTGACGCGATCGACCTCGCGCTCGATCAGCGCCTGGATCGTGGGCTCGCAGCAGAGCGCCGCGACATCCTCGGGCAGGTCGTGCTCGCGGGCGTAGCCGGCAATCTCCTCCTCGTCGAGCGTGATCAGGATGACCGGGTAGGGGCGCTTGTCGCCGTGCATCACGGCCTGGGAGATCCAGCGGCACTGCTTGAGGTCGTTCTCGATGTTGGCCGGCGTCAGGTTCTTACCGCCGGCGGTGATGATGATGTCCTTCTTGCGGCCCGTGATCGACAGGTAGCCGTCGTCGTCGATCGAGCCGAGATCGCCGGTGTGCAGCCATCCGTCGGCAACGGCGCCGAAGGAGGCGTCGGCGTTGTGGTGGTAGCCCTGGAAGATGTTGGGCCCCTTGATCAGGATCTCGCCGTCGTCGGCGATCCGCAGCTCCACACCTGCGAAGGGACGCCCGACGGTGCCGAACTTGTGGTTCTCGATCGTGGAGATCGTGGCCGCGGTGGCGGTCTCGGTCATGCCATAGCCCTCGAGCACCGGCACGCCGGCGGCCCAGAAGAACTCAAGGATCTCCCGCGCGATCGGCGCGGCGCCGGAGGTGGCGCGACGGACCTGTCCGCCGAAGATGGCGCGCACGTTCTTGAAGAGCTTCTCGTCGGCTTCTTCGAACGGCTTCTGCAGCTCCTCGGGGATGTCTTCGCCGCGGGCCATCATGTTGCGCACCTTCACACCCAGCTCGATCGAGGCCTCGGTCAGCTTGCGCTCCTCGGGCGGCTGGGCCTCGATGGCGCCGTGGGCGAGCGTGTAGACCTTCTCGAAGACGCGCGGCACCGAGGGCAGGTAGGTGGGGCGGACCTCCATCAGCTCGGCGACTATCTGCTTGGTGTCGCCGCCGAAGTAGGCGATAGTCGTGCCGAGGTCGAAGGCGGCGAGCTGGATCAGCAGGGCGTAGGCGTGAGCCAGTGGAAGGTAGAGGTAGATGACCTCGTCGCCGTCGATCTGCCCGATGTCGCCGATCATGTCGACGATCGCGCGGTAGTTGCCGTGGGTGAGCACGCAGCCCTTGGGAGGGCCGGTGGTGCCGGAGGTGTAGATGAAGGTGTAGGGGTCCTCGGGTGCGATGGCTGCGCGACGTGCCTGCAACTCATCGGGGGAGCGCAGGCGTCCACGCTCGCGGACCTCCGCCAGAGTGATGGTCTGGATGGAATTGTCCGCCGCTTCGGCGGGCGGGTCGATCACGATCACGGTGCGCAACTCGGGGAGCTGGTCGCGTACGGCGGCGATCTTGGCCAGCTGCTGCTCGTCCTCGCAGACGATCGCGCAGGCGCCGGAGTCGGAGATCACCCAGGCGCACTCCTCGGGGGAGTTGGTCTGATAGATAGGCACCACGACGGCGCCGGTCTCGGTGGCGGCCATGTCGGCGTAGGACCACTCGGGACGGGTGTTGGCGAGGATGCACAGCCGCTCGCCCTTCCCGATGCCCAGGTCGATCAGCCCGAGGGCGATCTCCTGCACGATGTCTCCGAGTTCGGCGTAGCTGACGTCGTGCCAGGTGCCGTCGCGCTTGAAGCGTACGGCGGCGTGGTCCGGGTAGTCGGCGACCGCGCGCGGAATCACATCTGCAATCGTGCGCGAACCGATGGTTGAAGCAGCTGTGCTTGCCTCCATGGCTCTCCTCCTGGTAAGGCTGACTAGACTGATTGACCCTTTACGATCTACAGGATATGCCCTCGGGGTCTTTGTGGGGGCGAGCCGCAGACACGGGCCGATTTTTGCCCCGCGATCGAAGAGCTGGAGTCAGATCGGGTTGGGGGTGTCAACGAAGACGTGGCGCAGCCCGAAGCGCTCGCACAGATGCTCTCCCAGCCGCTTGACGCCGAAGGTCTCGGTGGCGTAGTGGCCGGCGGCCACGAAGTGCAGACGGGCCTCCTGCGCCTGCGCCATGACCCGCTCGGCGGGCTCGCCCGTGAGGAAGGCATCGGCGCCGGCCGCGATGGCATCGGCAAGGAAGCCGGCGCCGGCGCCCGAGACGATCCCGATGCGGCGCACCACGGCGGGACCGGCATCGAAGACGAGCGGCTCACGGGAGGTGGCGTGGCGCACGCGCGCGAAGAACTCGCCGGCGGGCAGACCCTCGCCGGGTAGTGCCGCGAGGAAGCCGATCGGCTGGCCGCGGTGGAAGGCGAACGGCTCAAGCTCCTCGGCGCCGAGGGCGCGTGCCAGCAGCGCATTGTTGCCCAGCTCGGGATGGGCATCGAGCGGCAGGTGGTAGGCGGCGAGGGCGATGTCGGCGTCGAACAGAAGCTTTAGCCGCCGCCGCAGCGCGACATCAATCGGCGCCGGCGCCGAGCCCCAGAAGATCCCGTGATGTGCGAGGACCAGCTCGGCGCCCTCCCGCCGGGCGCGCTCGAAGAGATCCAGGTGGGCGCTGACTCCGGTGGCGACCGTCGTGACGTGCTCGGCTCCGGGTACCTGCAGCCCGTTGGGGCAGTAGTCGTCGAAGCGCTCCGGCTGGAGCAGACGGTCGAGCTCCTGCACGATGTCGGTGAGCCTGGCGGCCATCCCATGGAGACGATAGCGGTGCGGTATGGGATACTGGGTCGTGCGTCGGGGCGTGGCGCAGCCTGGTAGCGCGCGCCGTTCGGGTCGGCGAGGTCCCCGGTTCGAATCCGGGCGCCCCGATTGGTTAGAGAACCGCGAAGGCCAGCGAACACGGGCGAAAACCCCCGGAAACACTGGCCCTAGCGGCAGGTGGTTTGCCCGTGTTCGCGGCTGTTCGGTGGTCTGGAGGGCCGCAAACGGGATGCAAGGCGGCTGGAAACGGGATGCAAACGGGATGCAAGACATCCCTCGGCCGGCAAGTCCCCCGTTCGGATCGAGCCCCGCCGAGGACTATCGTGCGCGCTTGGCAGCGCGGCGCTGCATCTGGACGAGCAGAGGCACGGGCGCCGCATCCTCGGGGTCAGGTACGACCAAAATCTCATCGCCAAGCACTTTGCGATGAGCGTCCAATACGGCACGGTGCTTGACGATCGTTGTCGCCTCGCCAATGATTGACCGCCCCGGCCTGTACGGCTCCAACCGAACGGTCAGTTCTGCGACGGCCACTATGTAGCCGACGGCGGCCTTGGGGCCAACCAGCTCCTTGTCCTGCTCGGTGACATTGTGCGAGTAGGCACTGATGCTCTTGGCGCCTGAGCGACGCGGATGTACGAGGGCGTTGCGGACCTCGAAGAGAGCGAATAGTCGCTGCAAGGGCAGCCTTCCACGGTCGAGCGGCGGCTCGACGCCGACCAGGCGGGAGCCGATCAACAGCTTCTCCGGCGTAACGAGCCGATCGAGCTCCTGCGCGTCGCGCGTGGGCAGCGCAGCCTCAAGCACGCGCGAGACGCGGGTCATGTACCGACAGCTACTCGGGCAGAGCTAAGGAGGAGTCCGCAAGGCGTCGTACACTTGTTCGTATGCCTGCCGAGATGCCCGTCTCCGAGAGGCCGATCCGCCTGGACTTTGACATGCAGGTCCTCAGCATGGATGAGGAGACCCGTATAGCTACGTTCGTGCTTCGTCCCAACCCCGATCGCTACGAGGATGTCGTGCTCGATGAGAGGTTGTCCCGTAGCTCGTAGAAGTTTGTAGGTGGCGGTCCTTCCGCCTCGTCCGGTCCCGTTGGGACTGTGGCGAGTGCGAAGTCATCCACCGAGACGAAGGGACCGCCATGAAGACCGTAGAGCAGGAGCAGGTCGGGAGCGCTTTGCTGGGGCTTCCAGCGAATGTGCAGGATGCGTTGGGGGAGCTGGCCGGTGCGGCGAAGGAGGGGCTGTTGGCGCTCAGCGTGGGTGTCGGCCTCGGGGTGCTGGGCGAGATGATGGAGGCCGAGCTCGATGAGGTCGTCGGTACGAAGCACGCCCGGATCTCAGAGCGCACCGCGGTCCGTCATGGCCACGAGGACGGCGAGGTCACCCTTGGTGGGCGGCGGGTCGCGGTGAAGCGTCCGCGTGCCAGGAGCGCCGATGGCGAGCAGGAGGTGCCGCTGGCGACGTATGAGTATTTCGCTGACCGTGACCCCTTGACGCGGGTGGTGTTGGAGCAGATGCTCGCAGGGGTCAGCACCCGGCGCTTCTCACGAACTCGTGAGCCGGTAGGTGAGAAAGTGACCGTGAGTGAGCGCTCGGCGTCGAAGTCAGCGGTCAGCCGCGAGTTCATCGGCCGCACCCGTGAGCACCTGGACGCCCTGATGAGCCGAGACCTCGCAGACGTGCGCCTCGCGGCGTTGATGGTCGACGGGATCGAGATGAAGGGGCGCTGCTGCATTGTCGCGCTCGGCGTCAGCACCGACGGCGTGAAGCTTCCGCTTGGTTTGTGGGATGGCTCCACGGAGAACAAGACCGTCACAGCGCATCTCCTCGCCGACCTCGTCGCCCGGGGCCTTGACGTCGAGCAGGGCATCCTCGTCGTCTTGGACGGGTCAAAGGCGCTCCGGTCAGCCGTCGATGAGGTCTTCGGCCCAGTCCCGGTGCAACGCTGTATCCGTCACAAGGAAAGAAATGTGCTGGAGCACCTCCCCGAGCGTGACCGCCCCGCAGTAAAGGCGCGCCTGCGGCGCGCATGGGCGAGCGATAACCACACGCTCGCGCTGGAAGGTCTGCAGGCCCTCGCCGGCGAGCTGGAGCGTTCACATCCCGGAGCGGCCGCGTCCCTGAACGAGGGCCTGGAGGAGACCCTGACGCTCACACGCCTGGGAATCCGCGGACGGCTGAAGACGACCCTGGCCTCGACGAACCCGATCGAGTCGATGATCGAGATCATCCGCCGCACCTCCCGCAACGTCAAGCGCTGGCAGTCCGGCGATATGTGTCTGCGCTGGACCGCCGCCGGGATGCTCGAGGCCGAGACCCAGTTCCGCAAGGTCGTCGGCTACACAGACCTCGCGAAGCTCGCCGTCGCCGTCGAACGCGACCTCGCCACCCGCCGCGCGCCCATTCACACCACCACCCACGAAGAGGCCCTCACACCCGCCACCGTGTAACCATCACACCAGCCGCCACCAGAAACTTCTACGGCGAACGGGACAACCTCCTCGATGATGGTACACGCGCATGGTATGACCGATTCGACGATCTCTACATCACGCAGAGCGCAATCGAAGACCTTGCCGCTCTCCAGCTTCCGGGATCACCTATTGGCCTGCAGCTTCAGAAAGCAGGCCGGCTTGATGCTTATGTGGATGACTGCCGCGCCCGCATCGTGGCTGCATTGGAAGACACTCTACCCAGCGCTGAGTGTGCGGATATGTCAGAGGAGTGGCTTCGCTCGCGGGCGGGCGATGAGCTTGGTTTTGCGATCCTCTCGGTTGATCTCGTTGGCTCGACAAGGCTTTCGCAGGAGCTTGACGGCTCTAGCTATGCGCGACTACAGGTCATTCTCCAAAACGAGCTTTCTGCGCTCGTCCCGCTTTTCGGGGGTCATGTCCTCAAGTACACGGGCGACGGGCTTCTTGCCTATTTTCCCGAACCGAGCTTTATCATCCAAAATGACCTTGCCTGTGAATGTGCCCTCTACATGCGAGCCATTGTTGCTCACGCGCTCAACCCTTTGCTCGCGCACGTCGGGCTGCCATCAGTTGAGGTTCGGATCGGAATAGATGCCGGTGAAGCAGCGGTGGTTATTCTTGGTGATCCACAAACAAAGCGACATGCAGACCTGATTGGCGCTGTGATTGGGCTTGCAACCAAGATCGAGAAGTGCGCCGGGCAAGGCGGCCTAGTGGAGTGTCAGGCAACGTTTGCCGTGTTGATGAGTCTGCGTAGGTGTGGGTTGTTGGTGTTGTGGTTGCGCCAGTGGATGTATCGGCGGATGAGGCGGGCTTGGGTTGCGTGGTCGGGGTGGTCGGTGCCGGCGAGCGTGAAGTACCGGAGTGCTCGGAATTGCGCCTCGATGCGGTTCAGCCAGGAGGCGTAGTGCGGGGTGTAGGCCAGCTCGATGTTGTTCAGGGTGGCCCAGGCGCGCATCTTCTTGCCGTGGTGGGGGCTGAAGTTGTCCAGGACGAAGTGCAGCCTGGTTTTGGGCGGGTAGAGGGAGCGGATGTAGCGGCAGAACTCCAGGAAATGCACGCGGTCCTTGCGCTTCTTGATGTGCCCGTAGAGCCGGTCACGCTCGACGTCATACGCGGCGATCATGTGCCTGACACCGTGCGGTCGCTTGTAGGTCGCACGAATCCGCTTCGGCTTCGCCCTGGGTGCCCAGCCCTTGCCGCCGGGCTGGGGTTGCAGGTTCAGCGGCCCGAACTCATCGAGGCAGATCACGACCGCCTCCCCGGCCTCGGCCAGCTCATACAGCTCGACGATCCGGTCGCGTTTGACCTTGAAGTCGGGGTCGGTCGAGCGTTTCCACGTCCTCACGGCTTGAAACCGGACGCTCTCCTCACGAAGGAGCTGACGCAAGCCCTCGTGGGAGATGTCCGTGACCACCCCCTCGGCGACCAGGTAGTCAGCGAGCTTGGAGAGACTCCAAGTCGCAAACGGCTGATCGAGGTCCATGGGGTCGCTCAGCGCGATCCGCTTGATCTCCTGGCGCTTGGGCAGCGTGAAGGTCTGCGGCCGCCCGCCACGGTAGCGCGGATAGAGCGCATCGAACCCGTCCCGGTTGAAGTTATGGATGACCTCCCGAACCGTGTCCGGGTCGGTGAACACCACCTCGCTGATCGCAGGCGGAGACATGCCCTGTGCGGAGAGCAGCACGATCTGCGCGCGACGCCACGTCACGACCGACCCCGATGATCGCCGCACGATCCGCAACAGCCGGTTGCCCTCCTCGCTGGTGATCTCCCGCAACTGCACCCTGGCGGCCATAGCTCCTCCCCGGTCGAGTATCGATCTCGACCAAAGACTTCGCCGCCAGCACCATCACCCCTCGTTATGGAAACCGGCAAACGTTGCCGGGGAACCCACTAGCCGTGGGAGACGCTTGCTGGCGCAGTCTCCACACGAGCTGGCGGGAGCATTGCCGACCACTTGCCGTCCCTCACGGATGGCCCTATCACGCCGAGGACCGCTCGCCGTATGGCATGTTCGCACTTGATCTCGCCGCACTTGAGAAGCAGGCACTTGAAGGAGTGCAAATAAACCGCGTTGTCTCGCCGCCTGAGAACTTCACTTTTCTGTACTCGGATCGTCCTCGCCGGGAGAGCTGTGGCGATTAGCTTGTTGCTTCTCCAACCAGTGCAGTAAGCTCACTCACAGCATCGGCCGCAGTCGCAGGAAGCCGAACGAAGCGCACACGTTGGCCTTGGTGTGTTAGCCAGGGGCCATCAAGGTCCGCGGCGGCCGAATCGCTGTCGTGGGGAGGGTAGGCCAGCGCTCCGAGCGCAGCGTTGTGGCCCGAGAGGTAGCTGGCGAGTTGGTAGAGGTCGCCGCGGTCTACTCCGCTGGGACTGTCCCGCCACGACCGCAGTCGCTTGTACTTCGCGTCTACGACGGCAGTGAGATCGCCGGTCGCGCTTCGGATGAGAATGTCCGGCTTGAGTCGTCCGAGCTGCGTGTTGGGCTTAGGGATCGACACCAGCAGAGACGCACCGTCACGCTTGAAGGTCCCGTGCTCGACCCGCGTTGGTCCAAACGCGCGCCGTGCGCAGTGCACAAGGAACAGCTCCCAGAGCTCGGCCACGTCGATCAGGACGCCGGCGGCGTCGGCACTGGTGGCTGAGGTTAGATGTCCTCGACGGTGAGCGATCTCGTAGGAGAGACGCGCAACCGACTCAAAGCGTCGAGTGATCGGTGTGTAGCGGACCCGCCGCAAGTCGCTCGCGTCCGGGAGGCTCGGCTGGCTGCCGACCACGGCGCGCACCTGACTGAGCACTTCGCCGGTCAGTACTGGACGCCATGTGGGTTGCTCCGGGAGCAGCGACCGGAGCGCGCGGTCAGCGAGGACCAGGACGCGGGCAACCGGGTTGTCGAGGTCGCGTTCGGTGCGGATCGTTGCGACGAGCGGCTGACAGCCAACGCGGTGGCGGATCGTCGCGGGCGCATCGAGCCTGCCGCGGATGAACAAGTCGTCGTGGTGTGAAGCTCGTCGCAGCCGGGGGCCGCCGTGACGGGCTGCGTCGGCAACCGCCGCCGACCAAACGCGGTCTATGAGCTGAACGATCAACGGGCCGCGGGAGGCCGAAGCTGCTGCTTTGGGAACGACTGTCAGGTTGAGGGCGTGGGCGAGCCAGGCACCTACAACGTCGATGCCAAGACGTGGCTCTATGCGTAGCTCGCGGTCCTCGAAGCGCAGCTCGCCGATGAAGCGTCCTGCCCACCAATTGCCGTCCGCGCCTCGTCGTAGTGCTGGGTTGTCCTCGTCATCGACGCGGCTGGCTCCTGTTAGACGGAGCACGTGATCGTGATCTTCAAGGTGATCGGCTAGGCGGCCAAGCCATTGCTCCTCGTTGGCGTCGGTCGATGTTCTCGGTGAGAGGTCTTGGAAGACGACAGCGCTGCTCACTCGACTTTTCCTGTGATGAGCACGTCCCGTAGTCGGCTCAGCTCGCTGGTCGCGGTGTCTGCGGGCAGGCCACTGAGATATTGCGCTAGTAGCGGTTCCAGCGAGAAGACCCAAAGGTCTTCAATCGAAGTCCGGGGACGCCCGGTGGCCGTCCACAGGACGCCGCCGCTGAGATACTTTCGGCCGCGCAGCCATCGTCCGGCGAAGAAGGATGCATCGAAGAAGTACGTGTGGCCAAGCTCGTACTGCGGGCCGAGGTGTGGCGATAGCGCGATCTGCCGATTAAGGAGTGTGGCTCTCTCGGCCAGTCGGGTCATGTCGTTGACAGCGCGATCCCATCCCATTTGGCCGGTGCCTGGTCGGGCCAGCGCTGCCTATTTACCTCGATGATCGCGTCTGCGTCGAAGCCGGCCGGGCGCCAGAAGAACCGGCGGCGCAGCGCGAAGTCCAGCTCCTCGACTGACTGGTCAATGAGATTCATCGTCCCGATCACGTACAAGTTGTCCGGTAGTGTCAGCTCCTGTGGCTCACTGTCTCCGTCGAACCCCGGTAGCTGCGCTGGCCGGTCGCGGTTCTCCAGCAAGCTGAACGCCTCGCCAAAGAGGCGACTGAGATCGGTGCGGTTGATCTCATCCAAGACGAGAACGACGGGTAGCCGCTCGTCTGCCGGAACGCTTTTCATCTGCTCGACCAGCCGTGGCAGCAAGCCGTTGACGTAGCTCGTGCTGCCATCGGCCAGAAGCCGCAGCCCCCGGATGAACTCCTCATAGCCGTAGCCGGGATGAAGCTGCACCCAATGCACGTTGGCCTTGACGTACTCGTCCAGCTCGTGTTGCGAGCCGAAGAACCGGGCGGCCCTCCATCGCTCCAGCGCGACGCGACGGATCAGGCGATCGGCAAGCTCGCGTGTGCGATGGGTCTTGCCAGTGCCAGGCGGCCCGTACAGCACGATCTGCTTCTTGTAGAGCAGGAGATCGAGGTCGCTGGCGCCATCAGGCCGATCGGAGCCGGGGTCCCAAATGTCGCGCAAGGGCGGCCAGTAGAAGTCCAGCACCGGGCGTTCCGGCTGCGCTTTCAGCTCGACCAGCTTCTTGCGGATCAGCAGCAGTTGCTCATCGAGGTCATCAGGGATGTCCTCGCCGGCCAGCAGCTCGCCCGCAAATGCCTCGACGATGCTCTGCTTGTGCGTCCGGCTGGACATCGGCTCGAACTCACCTGGACGGAGCAGGTGGAGCAAGATGTGGCGCATCTCGCGCACCGCAATGCCTTCCCCCGCGTCGTCGGCGAAGTCCCGCAGCGCCCACGGATCATCGAGTAGCCGGCGACGCTCCTCGGCGTCGTCCATCGCCTTGAACCGCAGGCAGAAGTCGAGCAGGTAGCCGATCTGGAGGTCTCGGCGGACGTTGTATCCGAGACCCGGATTGCCGATGCCCTCGTCCATCGTCTCGGCCAAGCGCTGCCAGTGTGGCGGGCGCTCCTCCCCGAGCGGCGCGACGATCGCCTCAAGGGTTGCCCGCTTCGTAGGGCCGCCGACTGCGCCGACCGCGAACAGGAAGTAGACGGCGATCAGCTCGCAGACCAGCCAGCGGACATCCTCGGAGGCCGTCTCAAGCTGCGTCGTAAGCTTCTGGCCGAAGTTCTCCTCCGTCCCGTAGAGCGGGTTATCGAGGAAGCGTTGGCGAAAGTCCTCGAGATGCGGGATCGTCCAAATCGCCCGGTCGTCAAAGAGCAGCGAACCGCTCTCGATCAGGCAGTCTTTCTTCCATACCTCGACCAGCGAGTCGATCTTTGCTCGGCCAGCGTCGTAGTCCCGCGCCATCGTCGGCCGATCCTATCCAGCGGTCAGTGGCTGGCGGGACCTGGGCAAGCGTGAGCCGAACGAAGTAGACGATGGGATCGAACATCTCGTCTAGCGGGTCAACCGGAATCGAGGTCGCGTAGGCGCACGAGCAGCGAGCTTCCAGTAGCGTTCTGTCGCTAAGACGCGGACCGTGACCTCTCCGGGTATGGAGACCAGACGTGCTGGCTGAGCGCCAGTATCCGCGTGCCCGACTCTCGGAAAATGGACTGCAGTCAGCGTTGACCGGAAGATGGCACCTCTGGCAGACAACATATTCGCTCGCTTGATCCGCCTCGCCACCGACAGACATAGACCGTCGGTTCGGCTCCTGCCCGTCGCCATTGTGCTCGTCCTCGCTGTCCTCAATGCAGTGGCCGCAGTCAGCTGGGCACGAGCTGCCCCTGGCGGCGAGAGCCCGACCGCATCCAGTTCGTTGAGCGTTCGCATTGTTGGGATACCGCCTGGTCAGGCAGTGCATGGGGTCTTGCGTGGCCCTGGCGGACTGGTGCGGTCCGTCTCGACTACGAGGTTGACGATCTCTAAGGCCCGGGCAGGGGTTTACCGGCTCACGCTGCGCTCGGTGACGATCAGCCGTACACATGGGTCTATAGAGAAGGGCGCGATTGGGCGGCCGGTGCGAAACACCACGAGCGTTCGCCTTCGCGGGGGGCACAATGCGAGCCTTGTGGGAACGTATGGATCAATCATCAATCCTGGTGTCAAGACGCTCCGTGGCGGAGTCGTCTCGGTCGCGGGGCCACCTGAAAATCCGTCGTCGGTTGTACTGAGCGGACATCAGACCTTTGCGCCACGCGCGATCATCTCGATGGCGCCAACCGTCCAGTTGCCGCGCGGCTTGCTTTCCCACGTCGTCGCGGTCTCCTATCGAGCCGGCAACACGATCGCCTCGCTGCGCGCTGCCAGCATCTACGAAGTCGCTCCTGATTTCCAGTTCAACGTTTCCCTAAATGCGACTCAGGCGCACACGGCAGATTTCTCTGCTGGCTGTGGTCTGCCATCTGGGGTTACTCCCTATCGACGGATCAAGGACGTATCATTCTCGGGTGGTTGGTCCACGGCCGATGTGTTCGGGGTGCATATCACAGATGGAGTTCGAGCCGATGTCCACTTCACGGTGGAAGCGGGCATTGAAGTAACCGCTGGTGCCGGTCTCTCGTGCTCGCTCAGCCTAGCGTTCTACGCTAGCGGCCTTGCTGGACCGATTCCAGTGACGGCAGGTATCGAAGGCGACTTGACCGGATCGGCTGCTGTGGGCGGGGTGCTCGACTCGGGCGGTTCTATCGAAGTCGAAGCAGGTGGTCACACCATTGGTCTTCCACCAACAATGCTGTTGATTCCTGATGTGTCGTTTGTCAATCCGCATTTTACGCTAACTGCAAAGCAGTTCGCACAGGCTACGGCAGATATCGGGGTCACTGTGAAGGCCGGGATCGGTGCTGGCGGTGTAGCGAGCCTTACTATGAACGTGGGTAATAGCCTTGACTTCACGGCCCAGCCAGGGTCGTGCCTGTGGGAAGCGAAGTTTGGGCAGTTTTCAGCTGAGGGGGAGCTTCTGGACTGGCATCTGAGCACACCCCAGACCCCCGCGCTCTTTACTAGGCAGCTCGGAGGAAACTTCTGCGCGACTTCCAGCACGGGGGGAGGCGGAGCGGGGAGTGGTGGCTCGGGAGGTAGCGGACCGCCGGGCGGTGGATCAAACCCGCCACCTCCAGCATTCAACATCACCAATGCATCTGCTGTTAGCGGTGGTGGATTGTTCTCATGCGCACTACTACGGGACGGCAAAGTAGCTTGCTGGGGGTTCGGAGCCAACCCGTACGTCCTCGGCGGATCAGGCTACGGACCCAACCTGATCCCGACGATCACCACAGCTCATACGGTTAGCTCGGGCGGGGAGTCGTCGTGCGCAGTCGTCGGCTCGGGCGCAATCGACTGTTGGGGATACAACTCATTTGGCGAACTGGGAGACGGAGCCACTGAACCTACGGGCACCCCGGTTGCCGTCGCAGGTATCTCTAACGCGGTATCGGTAAGTGTGGGCGAGACACATGCCTGCGCTGCACTTGCTACAGGTCACGTGGACTGCTGGGGCCGTAACTGGTCGGGACAACTAGGTGACGGGACCAAGGTGGGGCCTGAAACATGCTACGTCAACTCCCCGCCCGAAGGTTATCCATGCAGCCGCACGCCAGTCGAAGTAGACGGCATTACTGACGCCACGGCTGTAGCGGTAGGCGGCGAACATTCATGTGCCCTGCTCTCATCAGGCACGGTGGAGTGCTGGGGCAGCGAAACACTCAGTGTCCCAAGCAGCGGCAACGATACCCCACAGCCAGTCGATATAAGCAAAGTGGCGTCAATCACCGCCGGTGAGTTCCAGACTTGTGCGCTCATGCGAAGCGGGCACGTCGAGTGTTGGGGAATGGGAACGTATGGCGGGCTTGGCACTGGCAGCGAAAGTAGTAGCAGTGCGCCGGTTGAAGTCTCCGGTATTGCCGACGCAGTGTCCGTCAGCACTGGCGATGACCACACGTGCGTTGCCCGCGCGACTGGGGTAGTGATGTGTTGGGGCGAGAACTGGTCGGGCGATCTGGGAGACGGTACAGACACCGGCCCGATGCTATGCGGACCGAGTTCGGAGAAACAAGTTGCCTGTAGCTTGCAGCCAGTCGCTGTGTCAGAGCTCTCCGGCGTAGCCAGCGTAGGAGCTGGCTTGTGGCATTCATGCGCCGCGCTCACGTCGGGGACTGTTGAGTGCTGGGGGCTTCAACACGGCGACGTGCCCGGTACGGAGCCGAACGAAGAAAACGCGACATTGCCGGTACAAGTCCCATAGACTCTCTATGAGCTTGGAGACATATTGAGTACGTCGAGCGTATTGAAGTGCCTGTTTCTTGTGGGTGCTGCGTCCATTGGCCTGGTCACTGGTTCCGCGTGGGCAGCCCCTCCCGATCCCCCAAGGGATTTGTTGCTAGGAGCCTTCCCAGCATCTTGCTACGAACGGCCAGGGACGCCTGGCCCGACCTCGCCCGAATGCGAGAATGCGGCTATCTTCTACCTCGATAGGGCACGCGGTGAAATGGGAATGCCTCCCTACAACCTTCCCGCAAACTTCACGGCCCTCTCGCCCGATCGGCAGATGTTCATCCTAGCGAATCTGGACCGTACTGCATACTCGTTGCCGCCAGTGCCCGGTCTCAACACGGAGCTGGACGCGGTTGCGGAAGAAGGTATGAAGGCCGAACGCGATCCGATGCCTGCGCAGCAGTCCCCGTGGGTGCCGTTTTATGGGGCTGACTGGGCGGCGTTTCCGAATGCACTCTGGGGGTACTACGTTTGGATGTACTCCGATGAAAGCGTGGGGTGGGCACACCGTCATGTCGTGTTCTATGAAGGCTTCGCCACCCTTGGCATGGGCGCTTCGGCTGGAGTGTCTTCCAGTGGCCGGGAATCCTCCACCCTCATCATTCAGTCCGCATCGGAACCGCCTCCGTACTACTACACTTGGACGGAAGCCGTCGCGGCTGGCGCTGGCTCGAACGTCTATGAGCCCAGTGTTCCACAGTTTACGGTGATAGTCACGTTTGCCGGTAGTGGCACTGGGGCTATCACTGGCTCGTTCACGTGTCAAGCCACCTGCACACAGAGCGTTACACTTGGTGCAAAGATCAGTCTGGGTGCTGTTCCAGCAGCGGGCTCCACCTTTGCGGGATGGGGTGGAGCGTGTTCGGGGCCAGGCACCTGCGAACTTACAGGCGACACGAACGAGATGGTGACGGCGACCTTTATCCGTGTCTCGACCTCTACCAACGTGAGTCCGCGTACTATCCCGACTATAAAGCTGCTGCACGTGACAATCAGTTCTCGCACTCGCGGAGCGCGCTTCACTTTCTCGGCCGTTGGCGGTCCGGCACGGTTTCAATGTGCCCTTACGAAGCGTGCGGCGAAAAAATATAAGCAAGCACCCGAGAGATTCACCACATGCACATCACCAAGGATCTACAGAAACCTCGGCCGCGGGAGTTATCTCTTTGCTGTTAGGGCGATCACACAAAACGGGCTAACGTCCCATCCAATCGAGCGGCGATTCGTGATGAGGTAAGGTATACGCGAAAATGAACATGCCCCAGCGAAACCGCACGGCATTCCACGAGGCAGGGCCTGTGGTCGTCGGCCTCGCTGTTGGCTACGAGGTGCGTCGGTCATGGCTCGTGGACGAGCGGTCGGGCTTCACGTGTTTCGCCGAACCGCCTCCCCCATCTAAGGAAGCACAATTGGCAATGCTCGTGGCTGGTTTCCGGGCCGAAGGCATTGCACTCGAATGCTCCTGCGTTGGGAGCCCCCAAGCATTTCTCCGCGACGTTGATGACTTCTTGCCCCTGTTCGAGGAAGGTATTATGCCGGCCGATCTTGAAGCGATCGGACATGACCATGATCCTGCCCGGATAGCGCACCTTCTCAAATGTTGTTCACGTGATGAGATTGAGGCAGCGTTGCATCGGACGGTCGATGACGCACAGACCATCTTGGACAGGCGATGGTCGGATGTGGAGGGGATTGCGGCAGTTCTGATGTCGGCTGGTGCATGGACGCCATCGCCAACCTAACCGGCGCACCCTGCCCACACCTGCCCAGGCATCAGAGCGTCATTATGCGGTCGAAGTAGGCGGCGACCTCGGAGGCGATGGCCCGTCCGCCGCGCCGTTCGATGAGGCCTGCGGCGTCGAGACGGTCCAGCGCGTCGGTGATGGCGAGGAGCTTCTGTTGCGTTTCCTTGGCGCCGAAGGCCTCGTGCAGCTCCTCTTCGGAGATTGGGCGCTGGCCCTCGGTGGCGCGTGCCAGCAGGGATTCGAGGACGGCTTTGTCGTGGTGGCGCTCCCCGGCTGAGTCTGGGTCGCTTCCTTGGGTGATCTCATGGAAGCGCACGGCTGAGCGCGTTGCGGTCGCCAGGTCGTTCCAGCGGTGTATGAGTCCGCCGGTGCGCAGGCGTTTGAGGCTGGCGGGGACGTGACCGGGCGCGGTGATCTCGCGGGCGATCTCGACTTCGGACCACGGCCGCTGTTTGTCGTCATCGAGAAGGAGTCCGAGAATGGCGCGGTCGATGAAGGCGTGCGCTTCGGATTCGGTTGAGCTACGTTGGTCGAGCATGGGAGCGTTTACCCTCCTGTGTCACGGTCTCGGGCGGGGTTGCAGCCCCGCGCCGAGGCCATCTGGCGATGGCTGACTTCAGCTCTACAGCGCGCCTAAGGAGTCGTGGGGGCAGGACACGAAGCTGTGACGTGGATGGCGCGATCGTGCAACGCCGATCGCGGAGCCAGACGAGAGCTTCGGGGGCGAGGCGGTAGCCGACGCCGCGAATGGCGGTCACCCATCCTTCGGCGCCTGCGTGGGCGAGCTTGCAGCGCAGCCGTGAGGCGTGCGAGTCCAGTGTCCTCGTCACGATGCCCGAGCCAATGCCCCACACCGCCCGCAGCAGCTCGTCCTTGGTGTAGACGCGGGCAGGGTCGCTCGCAAGATGCAGGAGTAGCGCGTACTCCAACCGACGCAGACCGACGGGGGTCGCTCCGATCGTGACCTCGTGCGCGGCGGTGTCGATCCGAAGCTCCCGGTACTCGATCACGCCAGGCGTCTCGATGAGGTCGCGGCACGTGAGCGCCTGCACGCGGGCGCGAAACTCGGGGTACGCGAATGGGCTGCGGATCACGTCATCGGCACCGGCCTGGAATCCGCGGAGCACGTCGCCAAGGTCGCCGTTGGGGCTCATCCATAGTGCGCGCAATCGCGGGTTGGCCTCGGGCGTGAACTCCCCCGCACGCAGTCGGCGCAGCACGTCAAGGCCCGCGCCACGATCGGTCGCGCGGCCGAAGATGACGAGCGCGATCTCGCGCGCGTCACAAGCGGCGCGCATCATGGCGGGGTCGCTGGCGCGGTGTACCTCGTATCCGTCTAGCGACAGCTCGTCGGCCAGCGCCAGGTTCGTGTGCTCCTCGCCGTAGAGCAGCAATGCGGGGACGCTCGTGGGCGCCTCTCCGCTTGGTCTTCCGACGGGTTCTGCGCTCATCTGACCTCCTTTCGACACGCCGAAGACGTGCGCAGACGAGCAACAACCAGCCTGACCGCAGAGTAGAGCTACGGTAAGCCGTGGGCATCGAAGGCGCTGTCTTCGGTGCTTGGGCCGGGCGGGTCTGAACCACCTGTCCGGCCGCCTCAGTTTTGCTTGCTGGCGCGATCAGAGCAGAGGCCGCGGCGGAAAACTCCGCGCCCCTGCCGAGCGTTCCTTTCGAGGCTTGGGCATTGGCGGCATGAGCCGCTATCGCATCTCGGAGGTCGAGGCTTGGCTGCGCGAGCGCTACGGCGCCCCCTCGAAGACACCCCCAGCGACGTAGCCCCTGACCGAGGCCTCGTGGCTGTCGCCGGGTTCGCACGGATTCGGCTTCTGTTCGCCTCAAATCGACTCGACCGAAAGTTTTTTGTCCCGTATCAGCCCACGAGACGACCTTTCTAGGTCGGGAGACACAATCGAAAATCGGGGCGAACGGTTAGAGTTGGCTTGAATACAGGGGATTTGGGGCCTCTGCATCCCGTTTGCAGCCCTCCAGACCACCCTCATGCCGGGCTTCGAGCCGTCGAGGCCGAGTGTATGCCATCCTGAACGTGCGTATAGCGATCCACACCCGCTATCGCTCGTATGCCCTGCCCCGCGGAAGGACGTGCCGGACGAGTACGGTGTGCGTGGCGCGATCGTAGTCGAAGATCACTCGCCAGTCGCCGACCCGCAGCCGGAAGTGCTCGCTGCCCGCGAGCCGCCGGACATCAAGCGAGCGATCGTCGGCGCTGAGACGATCCAGCGCTCCCAAGACCCGCGCGCGGATCGGCGGGTCGAGGCGCCGCAACTCCTTCTCGGCGGTGCGCGTGAAGCGCAGCGCTCGCCCGCCGCTCACTCGGCTCCGAGGCCTTGCTTCACCTGCGCGTAGGGGACGGTACGACCGGCGGCGATGTCCGCGTCGCTTGCGGCGAGTGCTGTGTGCTCCTCGGGCCTCAGCGGCTCGTCGTCCTCGGGACGCGAGTCCAGCCAGTCACCGAAGCTCTGGCCGCGCGCAGCGATGAACTCAAGGGTCGCCTCAGCTTCCTGCTCGGTCAGGTCCTCGACTCTCTCGCGCAGCTTCTCCTTCGCCGTCATGCGTCAAATGGTAGCGGTGGGACCATCGCTTCTGTGCGGCGGCGTCGGCGAGTAGACGAGCGGGATGCCCTCTAGATTGCGGCGTGGAGGTCAGGCGCGGGTGGTTTGAGGCACCTCATCAGACCGTAGGCCAAGAGCGCAAACGCAAACGCTGCGAGCAGTGGGATCGCGGCCACCACGGCGACTCCAGTGACCATCCCACCGCCGGCGACGCTTCCGAGCGCCGCCAAGCCGGACGAGAGCCCAGCGGCGCTGTAGCCAGCGACGCCGAGCGCACCGACGGAATGTACCGCCGCCCAAGTCCCGACAGCAGCGCCGCCCACGCCCGCGACTCGCCCGACGCGACGCGCAGTGCGCTCTTGATCGGTCAGATACGGCTTGTCACGCAGCGCGAACAACATCGTTCCGGCGCCAACCACGGCGCCAGCACCAGCCACGACCGTCACGCCGCCGACTGCGCTACCGCCGAGCTTTGTGAGCCCGAGGGGCCGTCTCGCCCAGGCCGACCACGGCGCCCCTCCCAACGCGCGGCGCGATGTTCCCGACCCCGACCATGCCGGCGGCGGACCACACGGCCTCAACCTGAGCGCTGCTGTGCTCCCCAGTGACGCACCAAGTGGCGAAGTGCTCGCAGTTGTTGGAGAACAGGTCATAGCCGGAGCACCCGACCATCGAGGCGGCGCGCGCCACAACGACCTCAGGGCTGTAGCACTTCCCATAGCTTACCCAGGCTCGGGCGGCCGGTGCTCGTGTTCGGGATCACGGTTCATGGGCTGCGCGATGAGATCAGATCGCAGCCTGGGTCTCAAGCCCCCTGGCGACGCTCAGCCTCCGGTCACTTGCTATGGCCCGTCGTCGGGCGGGAGCATGTGCGGCTCGTTCTCGCGCCAGAACGCCTCCGCTTGCTCAGGCGTTGGATAGAGCAGTCCAGCGCGCTCGCGGATCGCTTCAGCGGGAGGTGTCGAGCACGAGCGTCAGCCCGCCACCGGGACGACGATCAGTCACGACGTAGCGGCCGTTGATATTGCCGCTGAGCTTGACATGCGCCTGCTCGGCCAAGCCTCCATGATGGCAGGTGAGGCGCCCAGGTCGTCGGCGGGCCACTGTACGCATATCTGGTCTCATTCTCTCGTCCGCGATGCGCTCGACGGGGGTGAAACCGATGAGGACGCCAGCTCTCAGGCGGCTTCGTCCTTCGGTCGGGTGTTGGTGTCCACCACGCGGATCGCGGTGATCAGGTCCTCGACTTCGGCGTCGGCGAACAGCGCCTCGGGACCACCCGGCGCCAGCGCCGTGAACGGCGGTTCGTAGAGCAGGCCGGGATCCATCGTGCCGTTCATGGTCAGTTGCTCGACGATCATCGCGACGAACTCGTGTTGGTCTGCGCTGAGCGTCTTGCCGTCGATGAATCCGGAGAGAGCATCGGTTGCGGCGTCGCGGTCCAGTCCGACCAGGGAGCGGATGAAGCCGCCGAGACCGCCTTCCTCCAAACTCGCCTTCTTCAGGTCCTCCGGCGAGCCGATGCCGGCATCCTGAAGCATTCGTTCGAACTCCTCGATGTCCCTCTCCGTCAGGGGTAGGTTGCGCCGAAGGCGCTGCAGGGCGAGGTGGTCCTCCTGCTCGCGCAGATAGGCGCGCGCCTTCTCGCGGAACCGCTCGAAGTCGGCGCCTACGCGGATCTCGCGCAGCTCTACTTCTTCGATCTCAGACAGCTCGTCGGTGAAGTCGGTGTAGACGAACACCCGCCTGCGCTTCTCCAGCAGGCGCACCAGGCCGCGGATGCGCAGTCGCGCGTGCTCAAGCATTGGCAGCGTGACATCGACCCACCACTCATCGCCGGCAAGCTCGTCGAGCAGCTCCTGCCGCTCACGGATCGCGGGGATCGCCAGCTGCTCCAGGAGGCCCGATGCGATCTCCTGGACCTGGTGGCGCAGCCGCTCCAGTCCGGGCGTGTCGAGCAGTCGGCAGAGCTGGAGCCGGAGGATCAGCAGATCGAAGCGCTTTGCCTCCTCGTCGTCATCTGGTAGCGCGGTCGGCAGGTCGGCCAGGCGATCTGCGAGTTCGATTGCGCGCTCTACGTCGAGCTTGGTCCATGGTTCACCGGCGCGGTAGCGCTCAACCCACTCCCGCTGAGGACGCACGAGGAAGTTGTCGACGTTCATGTTCGCGATCTGCTTGCGGAGCAGCGCGATCGTCTCGGCGTGCAGCCCCTGCTCACCGCTGCTGAGCTTCCCCTCGTTCTCGGCTTCGGCGAGCGAGAGAATCAGCTGCACGCGCTCCTTGAAGAGTCGCAGTCGCAGCGACTCGCCGACGCCGCTCGTGCTCGGCTCGAAGTGCTCGTTGAAGTAAGTGAGGTTCTCGCAGCAGTCGAAGATGAAGAAGTCATTCTTGGATTCGCCTGGGCCGAACAGGCTGGGGCAGAGCCGGGTGCCCCGGCCGATCATCTGCCAGAACTTCGTCTTCGAGCGGACCGGCTTGAAGAAGACGAGGTTGACGACCTCGGGGACGTCTATGCCGGTATCGAGCATGTCGACCGAGACTGCGATGTGCGGCGCCTTATCCGCCACTGAGAAGGCGTCGATCAGCGACTGCGCGTACTCGGTACGGTGCGTGATCACGCGCGCGAAATGGCCCGCATGCTCGGGGTAGTTGGCGTCGAAGCGCTCGGCGATGAACTCGGCGTGCTCGTTGTTCTTGGCGAAGATGATCGTCTTGCCGAGCCGGTCGCCGCCCGCCACCCGGTGGCCGTGCGTCATCAGCGTCTCAAGCAGCTTGTCGATCGTGTCGGCGTTGAACAGCCAGCGGTTGACCGCCTGGGCCGCGACGGAGTCGGGTGGTTCCTCGCTCTCATCTCCCCAGTCTCGGGACTCCCACTGCTCCTTCTCCTCGTCGCTTAGGTCGTCGTAGCGAATGCCCTCGCGCGGGAACTTCAGCGGAACGGCGATCGCGCGGGGCGGCACCAGGTAGCCCTCGGCGACCGCCTCATCGAGGTCGTAGTAGTCGGTCGGAACGCCCGGCTCCAGGTCGAACAATCCGTAAGTGTCGTGGCCGACCTCGTCCTTCGGGGTCGCGGTCAACCCGACGAGCAGCGAGTCGAAGTAGGTGAAGATCGAGCGGTACTTCTGATAAACGGAGCGGTGCGCCTCGTCGATCACCACGAGATCGAAAAACCCCGGTCCGAACCGCCGCTCCTCGCCGGCCTGCGCCTCGCCGATCAAACCCATCATCGTCGGGTAGGTCGAGACGTACGCGCGCCCTTCCTCCCGGCGCTCGGTTACGAGGTTGACCGTTGTCACGTCCGGCAAATGCGCCTTGAACGCGCCAACTGCCTGCTTCACCAGCGCGACGCGATCGGCCAGGAACAAGGTCCGCTTGACCCACCCCGCACGCATCAGCAGGTCGACCAGGGCAATCACTGTGCGTGTCTTGCCCGCCCCAGTTGCCATCACGAGAAGCGCCTTGCGCTGACGGTCGCGATCGAACGCCTCGGATACACGCCGGATTGCGCGCTGCTGGTAGTGGCGCTCGACAATCGAGGAGTTGATCTCCATGTCTGCCAGGGCGCGCCTGCTCGTGCGCCGGTTGATCAGCAGCGCCAGCTCGCCCTTGGTGTAGAAGCCCTGAACGCCCCGCGGCGGGTAGCGCTCGTCATCCCAGAGCCACGTCTCGTAGCCGTCGGTGTAGAGGATCACTGGCCGCTGCCCGAACTCCTGCTCCAAGCAGTCGGCATACAGCTTCGCCTGCTGGCGACCCTCGCGTGGGTCGCGTCGCGTCCGCTTCGCCTCGATCAACCCGAGCGGCTTGCCGTCATCTCCCCAAAGGACGTAGTCGACGTAGCCCACGCCGTTGCGAGTCGGCATGCCATGCACCTCGTACTCACGATCGCGATCCTCGTCGAGCGGCCATCCCGCCTCGTGCAGCAGCAGGTCTACGTAGCGGTCGCGGGTTTCCTGCTCGTTGTAGTTGTGCTCGTCGGGTCTTGCCTCGTTGACAGCCTTCGCCTGCGCGACCTGGGCCTGCAATTGCTCAAGTTGAGCCTGCAGCTGTGCGTTGTCAGCCTGCGCACGGGCAAGTTCCTCATCTTGCTGGGCGTACTCTGCCTCCTTCCGCTGGAGAGCCTCGATCGACGCCTGTCGCTGCTCGGCCGACGGCGGTCTCGGGATTGCGGCGTCGTCGAAAGCAAGCGCTGCCGGCGGGACGTCCGCGGGGTCGCGTGCGTAGGTGCGTGCGACCCAGAACATGATGTGAAACAGCTCACGGATTACGCCAATCGCAGCCTCGCGCCTGACCGGCCGACGATCATGGACCGCCGCGTTGCCCTGTCGGCGAACGTAGTCCATCTTCGTCCTGATCCGCTTGTCGACCACCGACTGAAACGACGGCTCGAACAACATCGCCGAGAGGTCGTCCTTGTAGGGACGTCGCAGCGAGTTGTCGGCGTCGTGCATCCATTTGACTGTAAGCTCGAGGGCACGCCTGGCGTAGAAGCAGCCAGTGCGGGGGTCGGCGGCGGCACTGCGCTCAGCGTTTATGGCCTCAAGCGCGAGATCGGGCCAGGTCGTCCTCAGAAACTCGAAGTTCGATTGTCTGGCCGACGCCGACATCACTAGAGTTCGCCGTTGAACGCTTTGTGTTGTAGGGAGGCGAAGAGTGAATCGAGACGCGCGAAATGGCGCCTAAAATTCGCCCTTATCCGCGTCACCGTATCTACTCGTTCAACAAATGTACGCTGAAGATCAATCGATGGCACCCTCACCGACAGTAAACGGAGCTGCGTCTTATTGATGGACGCAATGCCCGTTGTTTGTTTCGCCGCTCGTAGGAAATACGTTCGCGCTTCCGGTGACGCAAGCTCAGATCGCAAAAATACCGGATCAATCTGTTCCGGATCGCGGACCCGAACTCTAAAGATATGATTTTGATGGATACATGTCTCAACCTCCCCCGACCAGAGTGCTCCTCGCCCGAGCTTGTCCGGATCGCCTCCCTCAGTGAGCAGCAGATCCCCGGGTATGAGTCGATAGCGTGCGATCTCCTGTTGCGTGGCGGCGATCGTCTTGAGTGGGCTCATTTCCAGGTGCCCATCCTGTACGTTTACAACGGCGAGGTAGGGAACCTCTGTCAGCACCTGTACGTTGACACGGCGGCCCTTCGTGATTCCGCTGATGATGTCTGTGATTTCACCGACACAGACCGTCTCAAATTGACTATCGCCTCCGAACATGTCACGGTGTATCGCGGAGGGTAGATGCATGGCTGTGTTGATGGACCGAATCCGAGATCTCCGTAGGTCGTCAGCGCTGTCAAGAACGCGCGCGATTCGCCGCTGCTCGTCGAGTGGCGGGAAGGGAACTCGAAAGCTCGCAAGTACCCGAGGGTTCAGACGCGGTAGATTGGCCCCGGAAGCACGCGATGCGGCAAGTTCTACGACCTTGGGCGACGCGAGAAAGCGTGCGAGGTAATCACGGTCGATTGCTGATCCTGCTGCGATAGGGAGGATGTCAGTACTACAGACCCCTGCGAATGTAGGGCGAGCGATCTTCCCGAGGTTTGGGCGTAGCTTCCCATAAAGGATATTAGACGCATCGAACGCGAACTTGGCGCTTGCCAGCTCGCCATTAGTCACTCTACTCACGTTGCGGAATGTACCTCCGCGCTCGATGTTCTCAAGCCCTACATGCAGCGTGCCGTCAGCTATATCTGCTGGCTTGACCGTCCGCCGAGTCATGGTCGCGACTTCCCCGAGGGCAGCTTCGGTCCAGCCGGCCTTCAACTCACCATCCCCTTCAGTTCTTTGAGGCCCGAGTGGATCTCATCCTCAATTCCGTCGAGCTCGACAATGATCTCTGTCGGCGACCGGTGCTCGACCTCGTCGTAGGTGACCTCCTTGTAGCGGTTGATCGAGAGGTCGTAACCCGTCGCGATGATCTCCTCCCTGGGGACACAGAAGCTCTGGTCTGTCCGCGGCCGCTCTCGCTCATCGCCATCTCGCTCGGCCCAGCAGAGGAGCACGTCTGGAAGGTTGTTCTTCTCGAGATCCTCGTCGGACAGCTCGGTGTCGGGAGTAGGTCCCAGCTTGTCCTCGTCCAACAGCGGTGTGCGCTTGTCGTCGAGGCTGTAGCCATCCGCCGTCACGTCGTAGAACCAGACGTAATCGGTGCCGCCGCTGTCGGTCTTCGTGAACAGCAAGATTGCGGTCGAGACACCTGCATACGGCTTGAAGGCACCGCTGGGCAGCTTCACGATCCCATCCAGCTTCTGATCCTCGACGAGGATCCGCCGCATCTCCTTATGGGCCTTTGTCGATCCGAACAGCACGCCGTCCGGCACGATCACCGCGGCGCGGCCGCCGGGCCGCAGCAGCCGCAGGAAGAGGGCCAGGAACAGCAGCTCGGTCTTCTTCGTCTTGACGACCCGCAGGAGATTCTGGGCGGCGGTCTCGTAGTCGAGGCTGCCGGCGAACGGCGGATTGGCAAGGATGAGCGAGTAGATGCCCTCCTCGTCGCCAGTGCCCTCGGAGAGGGAGTCACGGTAGCGGATGTCGGGGGCTTCGACCCCGTGCAGAAGCATGTTCATCGACCCGATCCGGAGCATGGTGCTGTCGAAGTCGAAGCCGTGGAACATGCTGTTGTGGAAGTGCTCACGGGCCTCGCGATCGATCTCGACTTCGCGATGAATGCGCCGGACGTAGTCGCTCGCAGCTATCAGGAAGCCGGCGGTACCGCACGCCGGATCGCAGATCTCGTCCTTGGGCGTCGGCGCCGTCATCGCGACCATCAGGGCGATAATGTGTCGGGGCGTGCGGAACTGGCCGTTCTGCCCTGCCGTCGCAATCTTGCTCAGCATATACTCGTAGATGTCGCCCTTGGTGTCGCGGCCCTCCATCGGCAGTTCGTCGAGCATGCATACGACCTTGTCGAGCAGTGCTGGGGTGGGGATCGTAAATCGCGCGTCGCGCATGTGATGCGAGTAGGTGGACTTCTCGCCGCCAACCTCGCGTAGGAACGGGAAAACGCGCTCGCCTACGATCGCGAACATCTCCACGGGATCGCGGTCCTTGAAGTGCGACCAGCGCAGGTCCGCGAACGCCCGGCCGCGATCGTCGTCGCCTGACGGAAAGACCGGGTCATCGAGGCTGGTTCCGAGCCGATTCGCTCGGTTCTCCTTCGTCGTCTGCAGCTCGTCCAGCCGGCGGATGAAGAGCAGATAGGTGATCTGCTCCATCACCTCGAGCGGATTCGCGATGCCCCCCGACCAGAAGGCGTCCCAGATCCGATCGACCTTCGCCTTTAGCTCCCCAGTGATCACGGCAAGCAAGGGTACGGGAAGCGGCGAGGGCGAGGCGGTTGGCGCACGTCGGGCGAGCCCGCGGTGCAGGCCATGCCGAGGCGACGCTGGCCGAGGAGCCACATGCGGATCAGCACCTCTACGGGATCTCAATGATTGCCTATTTGCTCACGCTCGCGCAGAGCGCCGAAGCCGCCTGCCTGGTGTCGGGAACTGACGGCCTCACAAGATCCCGATCTGAAGTGGACGCGCGTCCACTTCGCATCGCGTTGCGTGAAGCGCTGATGGTGCTCGTGCGGTTTCGCGCAGCGAGCGTTCGCTGCGTAATCTGAGCGCATCGCCCAGCCAGGACGTTCACCGAAGACTCCTGAGCGCTTTAGGGACCGATCTCCCGCTGTGCTTATCGAGCTATCTCAGGGGCCGACAAAGTCTCCGCTGAATCCTTTCGCGTCATCACGCCTCTTATGTGAGTGTCGGCGCCCGATCGACCTGCCCCTGACTGGAAGGACTCCTCATGACGGCCATCTCCATCCGTCCGCGCAGAATGCTCACTGCCTTGGCCGTGCTCGGCCTCGCCGTACTCGGCCTGTCGGCCACTGCCTCGGCGGCGCCGACGTTCACGTACAAAACAACGGCCTTTCCGATCCCGGGCTTCCCGGGTACCGGCGACTTCTTGGGCGCCAACGCCTTGTTCCAGCTTGAAGGCAAGATCTCCGGGACCGAATACGGTGGGTTCCCGCCGCCGCTCATCGGGCTCAAGTACTACGGGCCGGCCGGTGCGAAGCTGAGCCCGCAGGGCTTCGCCACATGCGCCCCGAGTGTGCTTGAGCAGAGTGGGCCGGCACTGTGTCCGAGGAGATCGATCGCTGGCCCGCAGGGCTTCGGCGTCGGCGTCGTGAGTTTCGGAACCGAACGCGTGCAGGAGAGTGCTTCCATCCAGCCGTTCTTCGCTCCGGGCGGCACCCTCGAGTTCTTTGTGGACGGGAGGACGCCGGTCTCGCTCGAATACCTCACGACGGGTCACGTCGTTAACTCCCCACCGCCGTTCGGCCCCACGATCATTGGCGAAGTGCCGGTGATCGAAACCGTGCCCGGCGCGCTCGACGCCTCCACCGAGGAACTTACCATCAGGGTTGGCGCCGCGTACAGGCAGGGCAAGAAGACGATCTCCTACCTGACGGTGCCAAAGAAGTGCCCGAAGGGCGGCCTGCCGACCAAGGTCGAACTGAGCTTCCTCGGGGGCGTGAGAGCGGAAGCCTCGTACAAGATGCCGTGCCCCAAGAGATAGGTCAGAACGTAGGGCGAACGAGCGCCGACATGCCTACCCAGGGATCGAGCGCTCGACCAGACGCTGGTAGGACGGCCGCGACTAGTCGTCCGGCGCGGATGGCTCAATAGGCTTTTGAGCAAGATCTGCGGCGACAGCGGCCGCCTACTGAGGAGGCACGATGAGCAAGCTTAGGTGTCATATCTCGATCTCGCTGGACGGTTTCGTCGCCGGCCCGAACCAGAGTGAGGAGAACCCGCTCGGCGAGGGCGGCGAGCGGCTTCACGACTGGATCTTTCCGCTGGCCGTCTGGCGCCAAGCCCACGGCAAGCAAGGCGGCGAGGTGAACGAGAGCGCACGGATAGTCGAGGAATCGCGCGAGAACATCGGGGCCGGCGTGATGGGCCGAAACATGTTCGGGCCGATCGGCGGTGGTGCCTGGGGCGAGGGGCAGTGGACGGGCTGGTGGGGCGAGAACCCTCCCTACCACTACCACGTGTTCATCCTCACCCATCACCCGCGTGATCTCGTGGAGATGGAGGGAGGGACCACGTTCCACTTCGTCACCGACGGAATCGAGTCCGCGCTCGACCAGGCAAGGCGGCCCGCCGGCGGCAAAGACGTCATGCTTTGGGGCGGCGCCGACGTCGCTCGGCAGTACCTGGCAGCGGGACTGCTGGACGAACTTGAACTCCACGTCGTTCCGGTAGTGCTCGGCAACGGCGCTCGCCTCTTCGACAACCTCGGGTACGCGGAGGTGCAGCTCGAGCAGGTCCGGGCCGTTGAGGCGCCCGGCGTCACCCACCTCAAGTACAGGAGCGTGAAATGAAGCGGGTCGCCGAGCGGCCGTGAATCGAGCGCGGCGAGGTACGCTCGCGCCCAATCCCGATCTCTCCTCCAGGTGCAACTGTCGGGTGCCGGGTCAGTCAGCTTGACACGGTTGACTCCTAAGCATAGACTTAGCTGAGGTCAGTGTGGCT
Source organism: uncultured Solirubrobacterales bacterium (assembly GCA_963715515.1). Classification (GTDB taxonomy): domain Bacteria; phylum Actinomycetota; class Thermoleophilia; order Solirubrobacterales; family Solirubrobacteraceae; genus Palsa-744. The sequence continues at coordinate 776,971 of OY970249.1, read as the reverse complement.
TGGGAAAGGAAGGTGGCTATGCCGGATATGGAGCATCCCTTTGATGCCACCGACACAACCAGCGATGGCATCGGCCGGGGGCGCCTGCGGCGGACCGCGCCGCTGGTGGGTTTGAGCGCTCGCACCGCTGGCGAGGCGTTCGTAGTGGGGCTGCAGAGCAAGCTGACCCGGGCGGACCCGACCGAGTTTCACGTGCGCACGGCGGAGCGCTACGCCGAGCTGCTCGGGCGCTCCAAGGGTGCGCTGATGAAGGCTGGGCAGATGCTCTCGTTCGCGTCGATCACTCCCGCAGTGCCGGCGGAATTTCAGTCGATCTACCAGTCGGCGCTGATGCACTTGCGCAGCGACGCGCCACCGATGGCGCCGCAGCTCTCGCGCGCGGTACTCGAGAGCGAGCTTGGCTGCCCTACCAAGAGTGTGTTTGCCGAGTTCGACTGGAAGCCGCTAGCGGCAGCTTCGATCGGACAGGTCCACGCGGCCCGACTGTGCGACGGTCGCGCCGTCGCCGTAAAGATCCAGTATCCGGGGGTAGCGGATGCGATCGTTGCCGACCTGAAGAACTGCGAGTTGCTGGCGACGTTTCTGAGCTTGTTCGTCGGCGGCTTGTCTTCGCGGAGGCTGAGCTTTGACCTTCGCGGCGCTGCGCGCGAGATGGGCGCGCGCATCGCAGAGGAGCTCGACTATCGGCTCGAGGCGGCCAACCAGGCCGAGTTCGCCGAGCACTACCGTGGGCATCCGTTCATCCATGTGCCAGAGGTGGTTGGTGAGCTGTGCACCGATCGGGTGCTGACCCAGGAGTTCGTGCAGGGCCTGTCCTGGAGCAGTGCCCTCACCGCCGGGCAGGAGTTGCGCGACCAGTGGGCGGAGGCGATCTTGCGCTTCACCTTCGGCAGCTTTGGCTACGACATCTACAAACCCATCTATATGTTCCACGCCGATCCGCATCCCGGCAACTACATGTTCCACGCGGATGGGAGCGTGAGCTTTCTGGACTTCGGCTGCGTCAAGCGCTTCCGCCGAGAACAGGTCGAGATGATGAACGCGATCGTGCGCGAATGCTTTCGCAATGACGTACTCGGAACATGGCGCGCGTCCGTGGAGGCTGGATTCTGGCGATCCTCGGACCCCGTTACCCCGGAGGAAGTATTCGCCTACTGGCGCGAGGACTGGGCGATGCTCTGGGCGGAGCAGCGGTTCACCATAACCCCGGAGCACGTCGCAAGGCGGATCGAGCGCAGATGTTCGCTGAACGGTCCCTCGGCCAACGCTATCCGGCACATCACCATGTCGCCCGAGTACACGGTCATGAGCCGAATCGAGATCGGCTCGGCGTCGGTGATCGCGCCACTGCACGCCGGCAATCACTGGGGTTCCATTACGGCAGAGGCCTTGGAAAACGCCTCTCCGCTTACCGAGATGGGCAAGCGCGAGCGAGCATTCTTCGAGGAACGCCAGGTGGCGGGCCGTGCCTGAGCGGGCCACCTGGCTGTTCCCGACCGAAGCCCCATACCTCCTACCACCCGGCGCCTCGGCCTACAGGTGCGGGCACGGCACCTTGTAGAGCGCGGTCACCGTCTCCGGTTTAGACAGTTCGCCGTTTTCGGCGAAGATCGCTTCAGTCTTCAGCGGGAAGCCGCCCTTTGGGCATGTCTTGGGGAGGCGGAGGTAGTAGATCGTCTTGCCGTGTGACTTGATCGCCGCGCCGAACGTCGCGTTGATCGTTTCAACCGATGCGTACGGCGCGCCTGGGACGCTTGCGACGAGCGGTATTTCCTCTTCCTCCTCGAACCCATACCCGTCGATGCCATCAAGGTGGTTGTAATGGCCCTTAGTCAGAATTTCGAGAAACGCCGGCGAGTGGCCGTCGGCTAAATACTCGAGGCCGCCTCCAGGTCTGAAGAACGAGAACAGTTCGACACTCTCATTCACGCGCTGGCCGCCGAAGGTCACGTAGCCGAGCACCGTCCCGATCGGGCCAGCCGACGAGCCCTTCGGACACGCGCTCGGCCCGGTATTGAGTAGCGCTGCTTCAGGGCACGTGGGAAATCCGGCCGAGTGCGGGAGCATGGCTCCCTTCGGCGCGTAGAAGTTGGCGCCGATGAGCGGTGGTGCCGAGCCGAAGTATTCGGTGCCTTTAATCGTATATTCGAGCTTCGCGTCCGCGCCTGCGCCAAGGATGTCGCCGGTGTTGGGGAAGCCTGGGATCGGTACGGCCTCAAATTTGAAGGTGACCGTCGGCGTTGCCGAGGCGATCCCCGGTAGGGCCAGTAGAGCCAGCCCAAGGACGGCAACACAGATGAATGCTCTGCGCATCAGATCTCTCTCCTCTCTCGACGGACAGGTCCGCCTTCGATCCGGTAGCTACCAGCATCTGAAGGAAGCTCGACATCGGACACAACTCCATCTCTTTTTCATAGTTCACTGACTTTAACTAAGTATACACTTAGGCGCCGCCTATGTCAAGAGCAGCCTGCTCGTCCGGGGAGCGTTCCTGGCATCAGGAAGCGCGCTGGGCCGTCATGAAGCGCCGCAGCGCGGGCAGGCCCGACATTGGAGTGCTGTGGGCGTAGGCCCACATCTCGTTGCGCGGGCAGCGGCGCCCGCTGTGGCAGGCGCGCGGGTCGAAGTAGAAGCGCACCAAGCCCCGGGCCACCTGGCTCTGCAGGCGCTCTGTCTGTACGAGCGAGCCGTTGACGCTGTTGAGGACGAGGACCGGAAGGTCGTCGCGGGCGACGAGTCCGACGACGTCGTTGACGTTGGCGCTGGCGACCTCGTAGCGCGCGCCGCCCCGGTGGGCGCGCAGGTAGCGGCTCAGCGCCGGCGTGCTGAAGTCGGTCAGCTGCGAATCGGTGTGAGCACCGTGGATCACATAGACGTCCTTGCTCAGCGAGGCTGCGAGCAGACCGAACCCGAGGCAGGCGAGGAGAATGTGCGGCAACTGCCCGCCGCGAGTGTCCTGCCCGCTGCGCCAGAGCACGCTCAGCGACAGGCCGAATACGGCGCAGACCGCCGGCGCGAAGGCCTCCAGGTAGCGCGCCTGCAGACGCTGCATCGTGCTGAACGCGACCAGACCGGTGAGGAACCAGAGCACGATCCCGACGGCCAGCCGCCCCGGCGGGCCGCGCAACGCCATGCGCAGGTGCACGCGGCCCCGGGAGAGCAGCGCGGCCAAGGCGATCAGTCCGAGCAGCGAGGTGACGAACAGTACGATGCCCAGCAGCGTCCAGTACTGCATCGGGCCGGTGCTGAGCAGACGCAGCGGGCCGGCCCCGCCTTCGGCCGGCCCTGTCGCGCCGTGGCTTGAGAGGCGAGCCAGGCCGTTGTAGACGAGCGTCACGTGCCAGATGCTCCCGTTGGAGGAGCCGATCGGGAACGGTCGCCCGCTGGTCGGTGTGAGCGACGCGATTCCCGTCCACGAGAGCGCCACCGCGAGGAACGTCGCGGTGGTGGCCAGCGCGACGCGCACACGAGCGCCGGGCGCGGCCGCCCATAGCCACAGCAGCGCGAGGGCGGGCAGCGCGATGAGTCCCTCGCCGAGCTTGACGTTGAAGGCGACGCCCATCGCGGCGGCGGCGAGCAGCGACCAGCGCAGGCGCCCGCTGTCAAGTGCGCGCCAGGAGCACCACAGCGCGCCGACCTCCAGCGCCGCGAGTACCGAGTCCATGGTGTCGCTGCGCGCGGTGAGCACCGACACCGGCAGCACCGCGAGCGTGAGCGTCGCCCCCAGCGCCGCGCCGGCGCCGAATGGGCGCCGCAGGACGCCGAACAGCAGGCTGCAGGCGAGCACACCACCGAGCGCCTCGGGCAGGTGCAGGCCGGTCAGACCGAACCCGAGGATGCGGGTGCTGGCCACCTGCAGCCACAGATCCACTGGCGGCTTGTCGATCGAGACCGTGCCGCTGGGCTCCAGCGCACCGAAGAAGAAGTCATGCCAAGAGGTCCCCATGCTGCGCACCGCTGCGTCATAGAAAACATTGCCGGGCACATCGCGGATCATCCACAGGCGCAGGCCGGCGGCCAGCATGAGCAGCAACACCAGACCCAGCGCCGGCCATCCCGCCCAGCGAGCGTCCGGGGGAAGGCGCGAGACCTTTCCCGCGGGCACGACGCGAGGAGACATCTCAGTGGTGGTGAAACAGGCCGGAATCGTGCAGCCACGAACCGAACTCGGGTATCGCCACGACGGCCAGCACAACGCCGGCGAGCAGTGCGCCACCGAGCGCCAGGACACGACCGGCACGACCCGTCACGTCGCCGCTCAACTGCGCAGAGCCTGCATAGTCGGCGCGCAGCACCGCCGGCATCGCCGGCAGGTGGCCCAGCACATGAAACGCGGTGAACGCGAGCCACACGAAGAAACTCACCTTGTGAACCGGGAGCAGCATCCCCCGCGACCCCGGTCCCGCGAACAGAAGTGCGACCCCGCTGGCGAGCACGACGACCGTGGAGAGAACGACCATCGGCGCGACCACGCGCAACGCCGTCGCCGGGGGACCCTTGCGCCGGTAGCACGGGTTCGCCGTGTAGTAGCGGACGAACCGATAACCCGTGCTCGCCAGCTTCAACAGGACGGGGGGGATCAGGAGCATACCCACGAACAGGTGCACCGACAGCAGAGAGTGAATGCGCAGGATCGTCACGCCGATGAGCGCCAGCAGCACGATCAGGACTGCACCTGTCGCTGTGGTGAGCCGCTCGTTGCCGGTGGTCCCCCCGCCCGTCAGGCGCTCAGCGCGCGACGGCGCCCGGTAGGTTTGCGAGCCGGCCTGCGCTGTCGTCTCACGTCCGGCCACCATGAGAAGAGTGTCGGTCGCACGGTTAACGCATGAGTAACCGTTTGATGAGAAAGCTCTTGAGAGCGTGAACTCGGCTGTTGCTCGCGTTACACGGTGGCGATCTACGACGAGACGATCCCGAGGGCCGCTCCACCTTCGAGACCCAGCCACGCACCGCCGCCGACATCTACATTTGGCTCGACTCACGCTGTGGGACCTCGTAGGCGTTGAGCATGTCTGAGGCGACTCGCCGAAGCCGTAACACCTTGATAACGCCACGACTTGTGCCCGGCAAGCTCTTTCCTTAGACTGTTGGACTCCGTCCAACCTGCAATCTGATCCACGACAACGGAGGGGCCGTCATGAAGCGCTTCGCGGGACCGATGATCCTGGTTCTCCTCGCGCTAGCCCTGGTAGGGTGTGGCTCCAACGCCACACCCCCGTCCGTCGTGAGCGTCGCCAAGCAAGAAGCCGAAGCTGCCTACGGGCACGCTCTTGCTGATGCCAGGCGGAACGACCGCCGCGGAGTCAATTACTGGCTCGCCCGAGCACATAGCTTTATCGCATTGGCCAAGGATGCCGCTACCACGACGCACGAATCCTCGGTCCTCGCGAGTGTCGCGTCGTGGTCGGGCAAAATATTGGGCGCGCTAGGCGGCGTCGCCGAACTCCTAGCGACAGTTGCAGCAGCGGCCGGATAGTGCGGGGCGAGTCCGCCCTTGCTGGCGCTGGATGGGATTTGCCCCGCGTCTGTCGGTTGGAACCTGCGTCGCTCGACCTCCCTCGGCCAATGCTCTACTCTCCGCCCCCATGAAGGTGCAGCACTCAAGGCGCGGCAGCATTCCCCCTCTTGTAGCTGATGCGCGAGTGCTCCTCGTACTGAGTGCTTTCCTCGTTGCATGGACAGCCACTCTCGTCTTCGTTTCGCAGTCGTGGGCAACTGTCTCGCTTGGGCTTGTGATTCCTGCCCTTGTGATGACTGTGTACCGAAGGCGGCTTTACCGCTCTGCGAGCGAGCCGTCCGAGCCGGTTGATTATCTCGCGGCACTTCCCTTCATGCTAACTGTTATTACCTTTGCACTCTATGGGATAACGATATTCAGCGTGTCGCAATATGATTACCAGAGAAACGTCACCGCCTACGAACAGAACCTCGGACGATACGAGCAACGCACCGCCGAACGAACTGCTGAAACACTATCATTCGTCGCCCTGGCACAGCGAGGGCCGAACGGTCGCAGCCGCCCTTCGAGCCGAGAACGGCACGAAATTAACGAAATTAGTGAAGACAGACGCAGGTTGGGCGAACCGGCGACCCTCCTCAAAGTGGTACGGAGTCAGCATTTCGCCAAGAACGGTCTCGTGGGTGAATACGTGCTCATACTGGAACACGATGCGCGCGCCGAACTTGCTGACCCAGAACCGCAGCCACCTAATCCGCTCGCGGTTCCCCGTTGGTTTGGCCACTTGGGAAGCTTCTTCACGGTCGCAACGCAATTGCTTGGTGCCATCGTACTCGTGTTGGTATTCACCCGCTGGCGAGCGGGCGCATCAGAGGCCGTCTTCAGAACAGTGATGCCGGTCGAGGTCACGGGTCTTGTCGCAGGACTCATCGCAAATCTGCCGCTGCTGTCCAGACAACTTCAGGCGTTCCTCCTAGCACCCGTCCTTGCCGGTCTGGCAGCTGCGCTAGGGGCGCTTGCTGTCATCGCGATGTCTCCGCCCGGGAAGTACGGCACACAGGCGCACAAAGCCGCGGAAGATGGCTGACGATGTTGGCGAAACCCCCTAGTCTTGGAGACGGCGGTGTGCTTCGTCGATGACGGTGCTGCCGGCGGCGGGGTCGAGGTCGATGTCGAGGGTGGTCATGATGCGGGCGAGTGTGTGGTAGTTGCCGATGACGAGCAGCAGCTCGACTATCTGGCGGGGCGAGAAGCGCTCGCGCAGGGCGGCGAAGGTGTCGTCGTCGGCGCGTGGTTGTTGGAGTGCTTCGTGGGTGAAGCGCAGCAGGATGCGGGCGTCGGGGTTCAGGCAGGTGGCTTGTAGGTCGCCGCGCTGCACGGCGGCGATCTGTTCGTCGTCGATGCCGATTGTTCTTGAGATGCCGACGTGTTGGATCCACTCGTACTCTGCGCCGGTGTGTGCGGCGACGAGGAGGATCGCTAGCTCGCGGAGCTTGGGGTCGAGTTCGAGTTGCGTGAGCAGGATGCCGCCGAGTGTGAGGTAGGTGATGAAGGCTGTATCGGCGTGGGCGAGCATGGCGAAGATGTTGAGCGTTGGGAGCGCGTCGAGTGCCTCCCGCACTTCGGGCGATGTGGTCTGGGGATCGGTGTAGGGGAGTCGGGCCATCCTGTTCAGCGCAGGGCCTGGAGTCCGCCGTTGACCAGGAGCGCGTGCCCGGTGATGTAGCTGGCCTCATCGGAGAGCAGGAACGAGGTCGCGTGGGCGACCTCCCACGCGGTGCCCTGACGCCCGAGCGGGATTGGGCGCTCCTGCCGGCTTGGGTCGGCTTTGCCGGCGAGGCGTCCGAGTGAGGTGTCGATCAATCCCGGGACGACGAGGTTGACGCGGATGGCGCGCGCTGCGGCGTGCTTGGCCAGCCACATGCACAGACCTTGCAGAGCGGCCTTGGAGGAGTGGTAGGCGACCACCTCGTTGGCTGGCATCAGTGCGGCGACCGAGGAGGTGAGCACGATCGCGCCACCGTCGCCCATCACGGCGAGTGCGTGCTTACAGGTCAGGTAGTGCGCGCGAACGTTGACCTGAAAGACGTGGTCCCAGTCCTCGGCGCTTGTGTGCTCAAGGCCCCACCCGCTGGCGATGCCAACGTTCACGACGAGACCGTCGATGCCGTCGAGTCCTGTGCGGGCGTCGTTGACCATGCGTTCGATCTCGGACGGCTCACCGACATCGGCAACGATGGCTACCGCTGCTTGACCCTCGGCGTGCACCTGGCGGGCCGTCTCCTCGACGGCGGCTCCATCGACATCGGCTATCGCTACGCGTGCGCCTTCGCGGGCGAGGAGTCTGCTGATCGCACGGCCGTTGCCGATCGGGGGGTTCTCGATGGAGTAGTTCTGCTGGCCGGCGCCGACAATCAAGATCTTGCGGCCCGCGAGGCGTTCGCGGCCGAGAGAGGCACCGCGAGCCTCGGGCGTCAGCGGTTGAGTGAGGGTGGGCATCGGGGGCCTTTCTGGCTGTGGTGGGTGGGGCCGGACGACAATTCAATACTATACGGTATTGAATACCACACAGTATCATCTTGCTCGTGGCGTCTACTCAGGAACCAAAGAAGCGTCTGCGCCCAACGCGTGCGCAAACACGCCAGCGGCTGCTGCAGGCCGCCGGCGAGGTGTTCGCCCAGCGCGGGTATGACGGCGCCTCACTCGATGACGTCGCCACTGCCGCCGGTCTGACCAAGGGCGCCGTGTACTCCAGCTTCGCCGGCAAGGACGACTTGTTCTATGCCCTGATGCGGGAGCGCATCGATGAGCGACTAGCGCTCGTCACAGAAGCCGTTGAGCGTCAGGCGACGGTCGGGGAGATCACACGCGACGCCGGCAGCGGCCTGGCCCAGCTCATGTCAAGCCAGCGTGAGTGGCACCTGCTGTTCATCGAGTTCTGGGCACGAGCCGTTCGCGACCCGGGACTGCACGATGAGTTCGCTCGCGAACGACGCTCCGTGCGCGGACTGATCGCACAGTTCCTCGAAGCACGGGCCGCAGAGACTGAGGTCAATCTTCCCGCACCAGCCGATCAACTCGCGGTCGCCGTGCTCGCACTCTCCAACGGCATCGCCATCGAGCACCTCGCCGACCCGGACACCGTGGACCCCTCGATTTTTGGCGTCGCCCTCGGCCTCCTACTCGACAGCCTGCTGACATCGGCCACGTCACTCACTGAGCGAGCACCTCCCGAAGCCTGAGCGACAGATCGGCCACTCCTGCGCGCTGCACAGCGAGGAGGAGTCTCTCAGACACCAGGCCCGGCCGGCCACCATGCAGAGCCGCTGGCGCTGCGTCACACTCCCTGCATGCTCCGACGCAGCTTCCGCCTCGTGGCGTCCATCGCGCTCGTCCTCACAGGAGCGGTAGGCGCGTCAGCGTCGGGGTTGAGCGCGACGAAGGTGATCTACGTTGCTCTGGTCAACCGAAGCGGGCAGCCGCTGCCCGGCCTGAAGATCTCCCGCGACGTGCGCGGTCACTGCGAGCCGGGGTCGGACTCGGTGCCCGGGCCCACCTACCGCTGCTTCGAGGCCAACTCCATCCTTGACCCGTGCTGGGCGGACCGCTCGCATGCGGGCTCCGTCCTGTGTATGGAGGAACCGTGGTCGGAAGTGGTCGTACAGCTCGACACGGGGCATCGCCTTCCGGCTTCGGACTCTCCGGTGCCCAAAAGCCTCGATTACCCGTGGGGCGTCAAGTTGGCAAACGGAGAAGAGTGCCTCGCGGCGCAGGGAGCGCACGACATGTTCCGGGGGCGCTTCGTTGACTACTCCTGCGGCCACGGGTTCCATCTGGTTCTCCTGCGAGGCATACACCAGTCGCACGAGCCGTGGAGCTTCGACAGCGCAATCCGGACAGGCCAGGGTTACGTGGCCGGTCCCCGCGAGACGGTGAAGGTCGCGTGGTACGGCGGACCGACACCGACCGGTTAGAGCCGCGAGGCCAGCGTCCTGGCAATTGAGACCTCTGTGCCGCCATCGCGGAGATCGGATTGCTCCTCGCGCTCACCGCGAGCGTCTACCTACTCGTGCCCCCACCGGAGGAATAAGAGGACAGAGGAATAATGGACAGAGGAATAATCACTCATTTGGCTGTTCGTCTTCAGACTCCGCAGCGTCCCACTGATAGGGGCGTAGGTGGTCTTCCCAGGCTTGGGCAGAAAACAATATGGGCCCCTGGCTCCCCATCCACCGCCTTACCGCTGTCTCCCCGAAGACAATGAGATTTTCGTCATCGTCAAAGACACTGCCGACGGCGCCGTCGGCGAACAGGACCAGGTCGATAAGGGCGCGGACCGGCTTGTGAAGCTTATCGCTATGAGTCGCCGCAATGAGCGCTACCGCTGTCATCGCCTGTGCTCCCGCCGTGTCGCCGGCGGCGCTTTTGGCCTTGATGCCCTTGCGGAACCCGTCAAGAATGGCCTTGCTGGCCTGCCCGCGCGCCAGCATCTCGGTGATCTCCTCGACGGAGAAATAATGTCTTCCGATGTAATCGTTGATCTTCTGCTCGGTTGCCTCTGCGATCTGCTGCTCCTGGCCTGGGGCGAACGACCAGTAGCCAACGCTCGCGAACTCGTCGGGCACGGCGCCCTGGTCCAGCGCAACGGGCAGCACGTAGGCTTCTCGCTCAGCAAGAACTCGTGTCTGGGCGGCTCGCAGCTCGTGTCGGCTCCAGGCGCGCTGTCGATAGCTATGAGAGAACAGAATCAGGCAAAACCGGCTTTGCTCGGAGTAGACCCCATGAAGGTAATTGAAGAGATCTTCACCCCATAGGGTGATCTTCTCGAACTCGTCATAGAAGACGCGCCGTTCCATCCCGTTGGAGAGGATCGTGTCGGCGATGCGCTCTGCCACAGGACGATCTGCGCCTGCAAACGAGATGCACACGTCGTACTCAAACGAGGTGCTTATCGCCGCTGAACTCCGCGCCCCTCGCCAAACCGCGCACCATTTGTCATCAACGAGTTCACGCGACACAGGGAGTTCGGGGTCCGATAGGTGGACTTGCAGCGGGCGATCCAAAAGAACAAGCTCCTGAACGAAGTCGGCAAGTGCGTCCGGTGGCTCGCCCTTCGGGGTGCTGTACGCAGCCGGGTCAATGAGAAGCGATGCCAGCGCGGCTACGACGGCGGTCGGCTCCGCAAGATTCCGCTCGACGTACTGTGCCAACTCTTTGAAGTATCGGGGATCTTCCGCGGGCATCTGGGGTATTCAACCGTAAAGCGCGCAACCTAAGGGCTCTGATCGCTCCTACTTGGCGGGGACAACGTGATACGCGCGTTCGCGGATGCCGCCACGCGATCCCGGTGAGAAAAGTTCGGCCCCGACCCCCAAACCCTCTCAAGAGGTATTGAGACAGCTTCTTAGCGGGAAGGTGTGATGTGTCGCTTGATTCGGCGGCCCGCTGTGAGGATCAGGGCCCCTACGAGACCGACGATCCCGCCGGCGACACCAGCAGGTACGCCAAGCTCGAAGACGGCAAACCAAGCAGTCGGTGCGTAGACGTAAAGACCGACAACCAGCCCGACGATTCCCCCGATTAGGCTGGCTGAGGCCGCTCCTACGATTACCGACCGTGCGATCAGCGGCACGCCAAGTAGTTCGGCTGCGATCGCGTTCTTAGTCCTCTTGAGGACGTTCATAGCCCAATTGGCACAGTCTGTCGCTGCGCTCATGTCGGCTCCACGCGCGGTTGTGATGGCAGTAGTGCCCCAAGCAGCGGTGCGTAGCGCTCGCCGAGGGCGAGCAGCGACTCGGCACGGGCGTGTCCGCCTTCCAGATGACTGAGCATGTCGACGCCCAGATACAGCGCAACGATCGCGAAAGCCAGATCGTCAGCCGGCAGTATTGACTCGAGCGGTGATCCCGAGAGCAGTTCGCGCAGCTTGCTCTCGACCATGTCGATCCATGGCTGCAGGCGCGCCACCACTTCTCCCCCCAGCTCGGCATCGGCGACGCCGCCGGCGACCATCTCGCCGAGCACGGTCACGTATCCGTTTTGGAGGTCCTCGGAATAGATCTCGCGAGCGAGGCTTACCAGCTCGGGGATCGTCCGCGCCCGCTCAAACGCTGGGCGATAGGCGCCCATCCGGCGAGCGCTCACCAGGTCGAGGGCCGCCAAGAGCGCCATCTGGACGCTGCCGAAGTGGTAGAAGATCAACGCCTGATTGAAGCCCCCGCTGTCGGCTATCTCGCGCGCGCTCGCACCAGCGAACCCCCGTGCCTTCAGAGTAGCCATGGCTGCCTCCGCGATCTTGAGCTTCGTGCCGGCGAGCGCCCGCGGGGCGCCCCTGACGGTCACCTGTATCGGCGTCTCTTGGCCCGTAGCTTGCGTCGGTGGCTCCACAATCAATAGTTTAGCACTCGCTCAAAGCGACCGCTTAATTACGGGAGCGCCGGCTTCTCTCACGCCTGCTTCTCTCAATTACGTCGGGAGCGCTGGCTCTGCAAAGGGCCTACGCCATCCTGTCGGTCAGCAGTCGAATCGAGTGATCGACTCCACATAGACCCTTCGAACGCGGCCGGCGAAGAGATACATTCGGCTTTCGCCCTCCCTGGCGCCGAGGATCGCGCGCCCGACGGGAGAGTCGGTGCCTACGATCTTCGTGAAGCCAAGCGCGCGGCGAAGCAGGTCGGTCGCGCGAGGCTCGGACAGCATCAGCCATCGACGCCGGCCGTCATCCTCGCGCACCCGCACAATCGAGCCTGCTCTAGCGCTCCGGGGTGGCGCCTGATGGCAGACCCTGCGCGCGCGGAGCCTCTGTATGCCTGGAGTCTGTATGTCTGGGGTCTGTATGCCGGGGGCGGTCGGGCGACTGATCTGGGGGGATGCCATAGTTCTCCTTCGGGCAGAGTTCCGTATTCGGAACACCATCTCCGCAACGGCCCGGACGTCGCAAGCACGACCAGCCCTCAGGGGCAAGGTTCATGCAAGGACGCCCAAAACAGGTTTTGTGCGTACAATGCCCTGGATGGGCCGATCCCCCAAGCCTCACCCAGACCCGGTGGTGCGTGACCTGCAGGCAATACGCCGCCTGAACTGGGCGGAGCCCGAGGGCTTCGGCGTGATGGAGGTGTTGCTCGATCACCCGCTCGTTGTGTTCGTGGCCGAAGGCTCACGCACGCGCAAGCTTGACCGGGTTGACGCACTGAGGCGTGTTCTCGAGCGGCTACGCGCCCAAATCGCACGCCAGGAGAAAAAGAATCCACCCGCGCTCGATCGCTCCTTGGCACTTGCAAGCGGCGCCCTGCTGAGGCTCGATCCGCAGTTTGCGACCGCGAAGGTGGAAAGCCTACGCGAGCATGTAGCGAGGCACTGGAAGTCGCATAAGGGCGAGCTGACCACCGATGGGTTTCGCCAGCATCTCGAGATCCTGGCCTTCTACGAGCCGTTCGCCGGGGCGTTTTTGAACTATGCGGTTGCGCAGGCTCAGCGACACGGTTTCGCGCTTGTCGAGGACGGCGGCTATGGCTCGCTGAGCGAGGAGGATGCCAAGCGCGGCCTCGGGCCTGTCGCACAGGCCATGTGCGACATAGAGTCCGACTCCTATCATAAGCGTCTGAACGCGATCAGGCACGGTGCTCTGCTTATCAGGAGTCGCGAGGAGATGCTGAGGTTCCTCGGCCTCTTGACGTCCTCGGCTCAGCAAGAGTTACAGGCGGTCGATCGGATCGACATAGAGGAATGGTTCAACTCAGTCGAGTTGTCGGCCTACTTGAAGATGCAACTCGGACGTTGTCAGAGCGCGGGCATCAAGCTGGAGCGCATACGCCTCGTAGGGTCCAGTGAGCTGGATGACGAACGAGGCCGCGATCAGCTCACCGAGTTCATCAGGATGCACGACGAGGCATCGGCCAGCCTGCTGCTCTGCCCGCTGCGCCGGGCGGAAGAGCTTGATACGCCGTTCTATCCGAAGATGGGCCTGCTGATGATGGATGCGCGCGATGTAAGCGTCGAGTCCGTCGCCGTCACAGGCTGGATCGGAGGCGGACGCATCGAGCGGGCGATGGTCTACACGCGGGTGACGGACGCGGTCCTTGACCTACGACAGGCCTACGAGAAGCTGCGGACCTGCGCGCGCAGTAACGACCAGGAACTTCGTGCTCGTCTCGCGCGCGCTCGCGCGTAGGCCCACGCGCTCGCTCCGCATTGTCCATCGCATTATCCATCTCGGGATGACGCGCAGGGGTCTCAGCTCGCGCCGTCGGCGGCGCTGCGCAGCGCGGCTATGTCGAGCTTGCTCATCCCGAGCATCGCCTGCATTGCGCGCGTGGCCCGCTCGGGGTTCGGATCGGCGAACAACTCCTCCATCCCGGTAGGTACGACCTGCCAGGACAGTCCGTACCTGTCCGTGAGCCAGCCGCACTGACCCTCCTTACCGCCCGCGGACAGCCGCTCCCAGTAGTAATCGACGTCCTCCTGGCTCTCGCAGCTGATCAGAAAGGAGACAGCCTCGTCGAACTTGAACTGCGGGCCGCCGTTAATGCCGACGAACCGCTGGCCTTCCAGCTCGAACTCCACGGTCATCACCATGCCGGCCTGGCGCGGCCCGGCCTCGGTGTAGTGCGCGACGTTCACGATGCGCGAGTTCTCGAATATGGAGATATAGAAGGCCGCGGCCTCCTCGGCTTCGGTGTCGAACCATAGGTTCGGGATGATCTTCTGCAGCATGGCGATGCGTCCTTTCCTTCGGCGTGAGGACCCGAGAGATACTGCACATATAGACACTCTTGGGGAGAACACCTCCCGCGAAGTCCTGCGCGAAGCCCGTCGAAGTATCTCCTATCGGGGAAGACCGGGCCGCATGCGGCCCGGTCCGGGGCCGCGCATGCGCGGCCCCGCGGTCGGCGCATGCGCCGACCGAAAGATCGAAGTATGCAACGACCGCGACGCCGCGATTGAGATCCGCTACCGGGACCACGGCAGCGTCCAGCCGATCGTGCTGCCTGCGTTAACGTTCTGCGAGTGGCCGAGCAGGTTCCAGCGGTATGCGACGTGCTCGATGCGATTGAGCGTCGCAACTGGACGCGCCTGCAGCGGCTGCTCCATCCCGACGTTCACTGGACAACGGCGGTCGAGGAGCATTTGCACGGCGCCCGCGCCGTGATCGCGCAGCTCTCCAACGATCCGCCGCCGGCCCCTCCTTCATACCATGAGGTTCGCGACGGGCTGATGTACCGCTGGATCGACTGTCCGGGCTGACTGAACGCAGTGGCGGCGTCCGCGAGACTGGACGCCTTCGAGGAGGCCCGCCCTTGCTGAACTCATACGCACCATCTTGGATCAGGCGCCCGTGGATGGGTCGATGACCGCTGAGACCTTCGAGATGCGGTCTGCCGGGAAGCCGCCGCAGCGGGCGTGCTCGAGCAGGATGTCCTCGTCGGGCGCGACATAGACGCAGTAGATCTTGTCGTCTGTGACGTAGCTCGTGAGCCAGCGGATCTCCGGGCCGAGCTCGCCGATCACCCCTCGCGCTCATGCTCACCGGCGCGATACTCGAAGGGTGCATGGCGATCGCCGACAGCGACGATCAGACCCGTGCGCGAGAGGACGCCGGCGACATCCTCGCCGCTCTCCTCGAAGGACTGCGACCACACAACTCGGCAGACGACGAGGAAGTCCCTGGTACCGCCGAGAAAGTACTGGCCGAGAAAACCCAGGCCGAGGAAGTCCAGGCCGAGAAAGTCCCTGGCACTCAAGCGAAGCGCGCCGATCGCACGACCATGCAGGCCACGGCGCCGCTTGCGGGTGGTCGCTGAGCGCTATAGAGTCGCGACTTGTAAGGCGCTCACCGGGCCTCCACGGTCGCCGATGTGCCGAGCACCTGCTGCCCCTGCGCGCCGGGCACCTGCTGCCCTTGCGCGCCGGGCGCCTGCTGGCTCTGCACGCCCAGTGCCTGTACGGCGAGGTAGCGCGGTGCGTTCGAAATCGCGATCGCCGTCTCGAAGCCGCTTCGTGGCACGGTGCTCAGCGGTGTGAGCGCGCGCGGGCTCGCACCGCCGAGCAGCCGCCATTGCGTCACGGCCGTGGCCCCGTTCCAGCTGACATCGGCCACGACGCCGCCATGGGAGCCAGGGACGATCGCGAGCTGCGGCGGCTGCGTCGGGTTGCCCGACCAGGCGAACTTGAGCACGGTGTAGGACTGATAGGTCGCGGGGAGGTGCGCATCGAACAGCAGCTGTCCAGCGGCGGCGAATTCGGAGAAGTAGGGTTCCTGACCCCAGCCGACGAACCAGTCGCCGTCGGCGAGCGGCTGGAAATCTCCCTGACTCGCCGCCGACAGCGGCTGCGAGTGGACGAAGCTCGAGGCAAGCGTTGCCGTCATGTGTTCCAGGTTGAGCTGCACGACGATCGCGCGCGACTGTGTGTGCACCTTTGGCGTCCCGCCGTTGTCGAAGAACGTGATCGTCCCGCCTGCTCCCAGGCGGGCGTCGTGCTGCCAGGCCGGACTCGCGCCGGGCCCCATCGCGAAGCTCGAATGCTTGCCGCCGACACGCCACACGATCTGACCGCTGCGCGCGTTCACCTCGTAGGCGGCCCACGTGTTGCGCGAGTCGACGAGCAGGTCTTCGCCCGGCTTTGAGACGGCGTTGATGTGGAAGTAGTCCCACGGCGACGTCGGCGTGCCGCCGGACCCCATGGGCATATAGGAGTCGGCCAGCGCCACGTGGTCGAGACTGTGCCACTCGAAGCGCACGAGCCCCGTCTTCAGGTCGATTTCCTGAAACAGCGTGTCGGCGACGGCGCCGTCGGCCGGTCCGCCGTAGGCGCTCAGATTGCAGCGGATCGCATCGTAGACCGTGAACAGCGCCGTGTCCTGCGGCGTGATCGCGAATGCATGCAGGTCGGGCTGGTAGCCGTTGCCGGCGCGTACGATCGCGATGTCTTTGTAGGAGCTGTTGGCGATTACCACGCCAGCGTCGCGCTGCCCATCCGCGACGAGCGGGTCCTGCCACCACGTCAGCGCCGGCTGGCCTTCGTACTCCTGCACCCGCAGGTCCGCGGCCCGGGCTCCGCTCGGCACGGGCTTGAACCAGAGGAGGCCGCCGGAGCCGTCGAGGATCATCGGCCCATATTGGCCCGGGCCGGCGTAGGGCGCGAGGAACAGATCGCCGGGCGTCTGCGTGCCCGAGTGGGCGGTCACCGTGACTGTTGGCGGCCGCAGGTCCGGACGCGATACGAAGTGCTGGAGTTCCCCTGCGCTCGGCGGTGGCGGTGGTGGCGGCGGCGTCTCGAGCGACCGACTCACGCTGTCCACCTCGGCGACCGTGAAACGCCAGGAGAATGGCGTCCTGCTGATGCCCTGGCGCAGCACGGCCTTGACGGTCACCAGCTCGCCCTGCGTAAACGGCTTACTCGGTAGGAAGCTCGCTCCGTCTCCCTGGGAATAGGCCTCCAGCCGACCGGCATGCGAGCCGCTGCGCGAGCCGACCACGGAGATGTCGGCGATCTCGGCGGCTGGCACACCGACGAAGCTGATCTGCGTGAGATAGGACGCATCCATCGTTCCGGGCGCCGGCGAGACGCTGAGCGCGCCGCCGGCGAGCGCCGCCGAGCCGTCGAGCGTGGAGGGTGCGCACGCGGGTGCCTCGCCGGCGGCTGGGCTGGCAGCGGCGCTCCTGCTCGCGCTCAGGCCAAGCGCGAGCAAGCCCAACAGGCCGACCAGAACGACGGCGGCTGTCTTTGCACGGGCTGTCGCGAGGAGCTGCTGAAGGCGAATGGGCATATAGGGGGCGTAAGGGGCCGGGCGTCGGTCGGGCAGGGAGCGGCCGATCGGCTGAAGAGTAGTGGGAGCGCTCGTGCGCCGAGCCGCGTCGGCTGAATCGTCAGTAGCGGCCCGGATGAACCTGTCGCCAAGCAACTGGCTGATGGTCACGTCTAGTAGCGACCCCGGATGAACCTGTCGCCAAGCAACTGGCTGATGGTCACCAGGTGGTAGCCGCGAGCCTGCAGGCCTTCGAGGATCGCAGGGAGCGCCTTCAGCGTCTGCCCTTGCGTTTCGGTGTTGTCGTGCAGGATCACGATCGCGCCAGGTCGGGCGCCGGCGAGCACACGTTCGCGGATCGCCGCGACCCCCGGATGCGTCCAATCTTCGGGGTCCACCTCCCACTTTGCCGTCGTCAGGTCGGCTTCCTTGGCGCGCTGCACGAGGTCCGGCGTGAGCACGCCATAGGGGGGACGGAACAGACAGGGCCGAAAGCCACTGGCCCGCTCGATCGCCGCATTGGCCAGCGCCAGCTCGCGCGAGGCACCGGGGCCCTCCGTGGCGAGTCCGCGAGGGTGAGTGTAGGAGTGGTTGCCCAGCTCCATGCCGCGCTGCACCATCGCGCGCAACAGCGGCCCGTTTCCCGCGATCCGATCGCCGATCACGAAGAACGTGGCGCGTACGTGAAAGCGCAGGAGCGTCCGAACGATGGCTTCCGTGTAGGGGCTCGGAGTGTCGTCGAAGCTGAGAGCGAGCATCCGTCCCTGCGTAGAGCCGCCGCGGGCGAAGACCAGATGGCGGGTGCAGCCGATCGGGCCCGACTGTGCGCTCGGCGCACCGGCCAGCGGACCGCCCGTTCCGCCCGCTCCGCCGCATCCGCTCAGGGCGAGCGCCAGCAGCGGGACAAGCCCGAGCCCGATCGCCCGATGTAGCTGCCTAGCGAATCTCATCTGTCTTGACCGAGAGTGCCCGTTCTCTCGTCATCGGCACGCCCAGCCGATCGTTGAAGGCCGATTGCGCTGCGCAGCGGGGCTCCCAGGAATCACCGAAACGGCGCTCGGCGCCGATATGGGGGGCCGTATGTTTCCCCTGCGAGCCGCCACCGCACCAGGCGAGCTGCTGCTCCTCACGGCACTCGTCCCGGCCCTCGGCGTCCTCATCGCGCTGGCGATGGCCCTCGCGGCGGGGCTTGCGCTTGCGCTTGCGCGCCGCAAACGCCGCGCGAGGCGCACGGCGAGGCGCCTGCGCGCGCTGACAGACCCCGTGACCGGCCTGGGTTCCCGCGTGGCGCTCGTCAGGGATCTGAGGGCGCTGGCCAGAGATGGAGGTGCAGCGGGCGCACACCTGCTGGCGGTCTTCGAGCTGCAGCGTCTCGCGGCCTATCGGCTGGAGCACGGGCCGGCTGCCGCGGACGAGCTGCTGGGCAGGCTAGGCCGCCGGCTCGCCAGCGCCGTCGGGCGTGCCGGCGGCGCCTATCGGCTGGAGCATGGACGCTTCGGCGTGCTTGCCCGCGTCGGACGTGTCTCCGAGCAGGCAATCGTGCAGGCCGCCACGGCGGCGCTCTGTGAGGAGCACCCCGGGATCGGGACGTTGGTCGGGGCAACGACCGTGAAGGTGGCGACCGACGCCACCAGTCCGCGCGAGACGCTGGCGTGGCTGGAGGGAGTGAGCGAGCTTCAGCCTCTGTGGGCCGACGAGGTCGAGACGCGCCGCGTCAGCCTGGCGGCTGCCGTCGCCGTCAGGCGCGCCGGCGCCCTCGTCGCCAGACACGGCCGCGGGCTCGGCGGACCGGCGCTGCTGGAGCGGGGCTCCCACGAACGCCTGACCCTACCCAGGACCCCCCGGCGTCAGTCTCACAACGGCAGGCCCGCGAGTCCGCTGGAGCCCGGTCGCGATAGCGGGGAGCCCCTGCCGGCTGTGGGGGCCGCGGACGTGCTCACCGCGGCCCGCCTTCGTGACCGGCCGCGGCGCAACCCGCCGCCGCGCTGGATGCCCTACCTGCGTGTCTCCACGCGTTTCAAGCTCAGCGTGGCTTGCGGCCTCACGTGGATGTGCCTATCGGCCTGGCTTGCCTGGCCGTGGATCGAGGAGTTGGCACGCAGCCTCTCGCTCCCAGTCGCACTTGTGCTGATCGCCGGCGTTGCGCTGATCCCGGGCTATCTCAACCTGCAGCTCGTGACCTCCCTGCTGCTCGACCATCCGGCGCCGATCGACTTCGACTTCGACTATCCGGGGCTCACGCTGCTCGTGGCGGCCTACAACGAGGAGGAGGACATCGCCCAGACGATCGCCTACGTGCTCGCGCAGGAGTACCCGGGAGCGCTGAGCGTCACCGTCATCGACGACGGCTCGAGCGACGAGACCGTGAGTATCGCCCGTGGCTTCGCCCGGCTGGACGCGCGCGTGCGCGTGATCGAGGTGCCTCATGGTGGCAAGGCCGAAGCGCTCAACGCCGGTCTACGCGCCGCGCGTACGTCGATCGTGGCCACGATCGACGCCGACACGCTGTTGATGCCCGATGCGCTGCGCAGGATCGTCTCGCGCATGCTGCTCTCGCCCACCGACACCGTTGCCGTCGCCGGCAGCGTGATGGTGCGCAACTCGCGCTCGAGCCTGCTCACGGCGGCGCAGACGTGGGACTACTTCCTCGGCATCGGCTCGATCAAGCGCCAACAGGCGCTGTTGCAGGCAACGCTCGTCGCTCAGGGCGCCTTCAGTGTCTACGACACCGCCGCGCTGCGCGCCGCCGGCGGCTGGCCTGACTGCATTGGCGAGGACATCGTCATGACCTGGGCTCTGCTGGAGCGCGGCGGGCGCACCACCTATGAGCCCAGCGCCGTGGCCTTCACCGAGGCGCCCACCACGCTGCGCACCCTCGCCCGCCAGCGGCGGCGCTGGGCGCGCGGCATGATCGAGGGCCTGCGCACCTATGGGCGCACCTTGCTGCGCCAGCGACTGCCCTACGTTCACTCCGTCGCCGTCAACGTGCTCTTTCCGTATCTGGACCTGACCTTCACGCTGGTCTTCATTCCCGGGCTCGTGCTGGCTGCCTTCGGCGACTACGCCATCGTGGGACCCACGACGCTTGCCGTGCTGCCGCTCAACCTGATCATCAGCGGCATCATGTACAGCCGTCAACGCAGCTCCTTTGCGCAGGCGGGTCTGCGCGTGCGGCAGAACCTGGTCGGCTTCTTCGCCTACCTGCTCCTCTACCAGCTCCTCATGTCGCCGGTGTCCGTCGCCGGCTACACCGAGGAGCTTTTCCGCACCGCTCGCCGCTGGTGAAAGGGGAGTCGGTTCGGAGTGTTCTATCTTGTCCAAGAGACGAACAAATACCCAAGGGCGACAAAAGCCTGACCGCCGGAGAATGCAGGTGCGACGTAGTGGATCTAACAACATCAGGTCGACAGGATCGAGGTCGACGGGATCGAGCAAGATGAGAGCGACCGCGCCGAGCGGCGGCGGGCGCTACTCGCAGTCGCTGGGTCACGGCCTGGCGATCCTCGCCGGCTTCAGCGCCGAGCATCCCACGCGCGGCATCGCCGATATGGCGGATGCGCTCAGCATGAGCCGTTCGACGACCCATCGCTACGCCGCGACGCTCGCGCAGCTCGGCTATCTGGAGCAGGGTGCCTCACGCCGCTACCGCCTCACCTCGCGCGCCGCCGACTTCGGGCATTCGGTCCTCGGGGCGATGGCCTTGCACGAGCGCTCGCGAAGCGCTCTGCAAGAGTTGCGCCGGCACACCGGCTGGACCGCGTCGCTGGGGATTCTCGACGGCACGGAGGTCATGCTCATCGACCGTCTGCGCGGCTGGCGGGGGCTGCACGAGATCGATCTGCGCCTCGGGCCCTCCTCGCGGCTGCCGCTGCATTGCACGGCGATGGGCAAGTTGCTGCTGGCCGGTCTGCCCCGCCGACAGCTGCGCGAGTCGCTCGCAGCGCTTACGCTCGACCGACGGGGCCCACTGGGTCGGTACGGCCCTAATTGCATAGCCAGTCGGCGCGCGCTGCGCGAGGAGATCGAGCGGGTGCGCGCGCAGGGCTATGCGATCGACAACGAAGAGCTGAGCGACGGTCTGCGCTCGGTCTCGGTGCCCGTGCTCGATGCCGAAGGCGCGACGCTGGCTGCGATCGACCTTGCCGTTCCCGCTGCGCTCTTTGGCGAGGAGGAGCTGAGCCCGGAGTTCGGTGCGAGGCTGAGCGAGACAGCGCAGCGCATCGCCGCGGCGCTGAGGGAATGACCTAACTGGCGAAGGTCGGCGAAAGCTGCTCGCCCACCAGGGGCTGCGGCGCCTCGATGTCGATGGCGGCAGCGATCGCCGCGGCGTCAGTCGCGGTCACCACCCGATTGCGGCCGCCGCGCTTGGCGTCGTACAGTGCCGCATCGGCGGCACGGAAGAGCGTGTCATAGTCGACCTCCTCGCCGCTCGCGGCGCTGAGGCCGAGGGAGATCGTGATGTGGATCCCCTGAGGGCGCGCCTGTTCGACGGCGGCGCGCAGGCGCTCGGCGACTTCAAGTCCCGCCTCGCAGGCGATGCCGGGTAGGAGGATCAGGAACTCCTCGCCGCCGAGACGGTAGACCAGCTCGAAGGAGCGCAGCCGCTTGCGCAGCTCATATGCCACGTCGCGCAGTACGGCGTCGCCGCGATCGTGGCCGTACTCGTCGTTGACCTCCTTGAAGCCATCGACGTCGCAGAGCAGCATGCAGACCGGCTGGCGTGCCAGGCGCGCCTGATGGGAGATCTCGATGAAGCGGGGCATCAGCGCGTGGCGGTTGAGCAGGCCCGTGAGCGGGTCGAGGATTGCCTCGTCGCGGTGGTGCAGCTCGGCCGCCTGCAGCGCCCACACGATCGACACGACGCCGGCCAGGAGGGCCAGCGTGGCGATCACGGGCACCGGGTCGTGGAGCGCCGCGCGCGAGTCCACGCCCAGCGTGGCCGCGAGGATCAGGACGACCGTCCCCACGAGCCCTGCGATCACCACGCGCGGCCGGAAGCGCGCGGCGGTCATCGCCGCGGGCAGCACCATCCACGCAAGTGCTGGGCTGCGCGGGCCGCCACTCATCACGACGCCCCCGCCGAGCAGCAGCTCGGTGACGACGATCGCGCAGGCCGAGACGCGCTCGGGATGGGGGCTCGTGCGCAGGCGGCGGTCGACGTTGACGAAGTTGAGCGCCGAGAGCCCGAACAGGATCAAGGTCCACCAGCCGATCCACGGCGCGGAGATGAGCAGCGCAAGGCCGACCGCGCCGGATCCGACCATGCGGATCATGCGCACGCGGTCGTTCGCGTCAACGACGCGACTGCGGTCAAGCTCAGTTGGGCAAAGCCACGATCCCTCGCTCATTTCCACGATCCCTCGCTCATTTGCTCATTCTTTCGGTCGCCTTTCGGGAAGGCTTGAGAAGAGTCGCGTGAGCGACAACGCGTGTATCACTGCGACTAGTGTCCGCGCGCTTGCAAGCGCTCTGGCAGCCCTGTTGTTTGGCTCTGCAAAGCCGATCTATTGGCAAACGTTGTGGGCAAGGCAGGACCTTTCGAATATCCGGGCATTTTTGCGGTCCGCGAGTCGCGGGCGGGAGGGGCGCGGATGGGGAGGCCATACATCGGTGGGTCCCGCGAACGAGCTAACTTCACAGGATGGCCCAACTGTTTCCATCTGGCTTTGACGATGGTTCTCCCGAAGATCATTCAGATCCGGGAGCTTCCGCGGGCGACACCCTCTACGACGCCGAGCGGCTTGCCGGCTATGACATCCTGCGGCTGCGTGCCGATAACTCTGGGCCGTTCACGCTGTCGGGCACCAATACATGGATCATCGGCGAGCATCCGGCCTATGTCGTCGATCCGGGTCCCACGCTGGAGCAGCACATCGAGCGCATGCTCGAAGCGATCGACCAGCGGGGGGGGTTGGGAGGTATCGCGCTGACGCACGATCACACCGATCATGCCGAGGCCGTCGAGACTCTGCGCGAGCTGCGGCCCGCGCCGCTCGCCGCGGCCAGGGGCGGTGTGGATGTCGTGCTGCGCGAGGGCACCCGCTTTGGTCCGCTGCGCGCCGTCGCCACGCCAGGGCACTCACGTGATCACTTCGCCTGGACGACCGACCGCGCCTGTTTCACCGGCGACGCCGTGCTCGGCGAAGGCAGCGTCTTCGTCAACGCCTACCCCGGCGCCCTGTCGGGCTACATGAACGGGCTCGCGCGGCTGGCGACGCTCGAAGTCGACGTCCTCTGCCCTGGACACGGGCCGCCGATCTGGGAACCGGAGACAAAAGTGGAGGAGTACATCGCCCACCGCTACGACCGCGAGCACAAGGTCATCCTGGCGCTCGGCGCCGGCCGGCGCTCGATCGCCGAACTGCTCGACGAGGCCTGGTCGGACGTGCCGCCCGAGCTGCGCCCCGTGGCGATCGTCACGCTCGCCGCCCATCTCGACAAGCTCGACGAAGAGGGTCTTCTGCCACGCGGCGTGGAGCGGCCGGAGCTGTAGGGCGCGGAGCGGCCGGAGCTGTAGCTACCGTTCTCCTCGGCCATGACCCCCGAGGAATCGTCCTTTCCGCCGATCGCCGACTACGGCTTCCTGTCGGACTGCCATACCGGCGCGCTCGTCGCCTCCGACGGCGCCATCGAGTGGATGTGCCTGCCGCACTTCGACTCGCCGAGCATCTTCGCCGCGATGCTCGACCGCGGCGCCGGCAGCTTCCGCGTGGGTCCCTATGGCGTCTATGTGCCCGCCGGCCGGCGCTATATCCCGGGCACCAACGCCATCGAGACCACCTGGATGACTGCGCAGGGCTGGTTGCGCGTGATCGATGCGCTGACGATCAGCGACTGGCACGAGAACGAGAAGAACACGAGCCACACGCGACCGCCCACCGACTACGACGCCGACCACCTGCTCGTGCGCGTCGTGGAATGCATCCAGGGCCAGGTGCAGGTGGAGATGGTCTGCGAGCCGATGCTCGACTACGGCCGCACGCCGGCCGCGTGGAGCTGGATCGAAGACGAGCACGGCCGTGGCCTACAGGCCAGCGGCGGCGACACCAGCTTCAGCCTCTTCAGCGACACGCGCATGGGCATCGAGGGCAACCGCGCCCACTCACGCCACACGCTGGCCGAAGGCGAACGGTGCTTCTGCGCGCTCTCGTGGACCGAGGCACAGGGAGGGCCGCGCACGATCGAGCAGGCCGATGCCCACCTGGAGCGCACCAACCACTTCTGGCGCACCTGGATGGCCGAAGGCAACTACCCCGACCATCCCTGGCGCATTCACCTGGAGCGCTCGGCGCTTGCGCTGAAGGGCCTTACGTTCATGCCCACCGGCGCGCTCATCGCCGCGGCCACTACCTCCCTGCCGGAGACGCCTAGAGGGGAACGCAACTGGGACTACCGCTACTGCTGGATGCGCGACGCCTCCTTCACCCTCTGGGGACTGCACGCCCTGGGCCTTGACTGGGAGGCCGACGACTTCATCCAGTACGTCGCCGACATGGAGCGCAACGAGGACGGCTCGCTGCAGATCATGTACGGCATCAAGGGCCAGAAAGACCTCGAAGAGTCCACCCTGGATCACCTCAAGGGCTACGAGAACGCGCGCCCCGTGCGCACCGGCAACGGCGCTTACGCCCAGCGCCAGAACGACGTCTACGGCGCGGTCCTCGACTCGGTTTATCTGCACTCCAAGCGCCGTGATCACATCCCCGAGCGGCTGTGGCCGGTGCTGAAGGACCAGGTGCTCTGTGCCAGCCGCGTCTGGCAGGAACCCGACCAGGGCATCTGGGAGGCGCGCGGCGAGCCACGCCATTACGTCTCCTCCAAGCTCATGTGCTGGGTGGCTCTCGACCGCGGCGCACGTCTGGCCGAACGGCGCGGCGACGAGGATCTGGCCCAGCAGTGGCAGGCCATCGCCGAGGAGATCCGCGCCGACATCCTTACGCGGGGTGTTGACGGCCGGGGCGTCTTCCGCCAGCACTACGACACCGACGCGCTCGACGCCTCCAACCTGCTCGTGCCGCTCGTGCGCTTCCTGCCGCCCGAGGACGAACGCGTCATAGCCACCGTCGTCGCCATTCGCAAGGAACTCACCCAGCACAGCCTCGTGCTGCGCTACCGCACCGAGGACACCGACGACGGTCAGAGCGGCGAGGAGGGAACGTTCCTGATCTGCTCCTTCTGGCTGGTCTCCGCGCTGGCCGAGATCGGCGAGCAGCGCGACGCTCGGCACCTGTGCGAGCGCCTGCTCTCCTACGCCTCGCCGCTGGGGCTCTACGCGGAGGAGCTTGAGGCCTCAAGCGGGCGCCACATGGGCAACTACCCGCAGGCCTTCACGCACCTGGCGCTGATCAACGCCGTGACCCACGTGATCGAGGCGCAGCAGCGGAGCTAGCGGCAGTCGAGTTGAGAGAGGGCCGCCGGAGGCGGCCCGTGGTTGTTCGCGTCGTGGGGGCCCCGCGCGTCGGCGCGCTGGCGGGCGCTACTCGTAACCCCGCTCTCCGGGCAGCACCACGCGACCCCCATCCCCCTCCAAAACAACCCGCGGCTGCACCGCCAAGACCTCTCGTCCAGCGGCATAGCGCAAAAGCTCGACAACATTGGTGAACTCGGCGAGCTGTTCCAGATGCTTGATCGTTGGGAACACCAGCGAGATCTCCTGTCTCGCATTGGCCTCCAGTGCCCCCGCGGGTGTGAACCAGCCGAGGTCCACGCACTCCTCGCCGTCGACCTTCGGCTCCTGGCCATGGGGCAGCCGCGCGAGGAAGAAGTGCGTGTCAAAGCGCACCTTCACCTCGGCCGGCGTTATCCAGCGTGAGAACCGCACGAGCTCCGCGGGACCCTTCAGGACGATGCCCGCCTCCTCGTGCAGCTCGCGCACGGCCGCCTTGCGATGGGCCAAGTCGTCCTCGCCCTCGTGGCTCTCCACGGCGCCCCCCGGGAAGACCCACACGCCGCCCATAAAGCTCGCTTTGGGGGTGCGCTTGACCAGCAGCACCTCCAGGTCTCGCTCGCCGCCCCGCAGCAACATCACCGTCGCCGCCTGCCGCGGCTCGGTGACGGCGCCCGCGTTGAACTCCTCGCCGGATGCCGGCCGGGCGTCTGCGTCGTGCGAACTCATCCGCCGACCATACCCATCGGGCAGGCGGTCTGCCGGTCACGCGCCGCTCGGAGCTTTGTGCGGCTCGAAGGCCTCCACTCCCGCCCGCAGGCCACCGCTCCCCCTCGGAGGGCAGCCAGGTAAACTTCGCCGCCATGAGCACCCAGACCCTCCAGCGCTGGATCTGCGAGTCCTGCGGCTACATCTATGACCCCGAGGAAGGCGACCCCGACGGCGGCATCCCGGCTGGGACCACTTTCGAGGACATCCCCGACACCTGGTTCTGCCCGGTGTGCGGAGCGCGTAAGCGCGACTTCACCCTCTACGAGGACTAGCCCCAGGCGTGTATAGCGACTGGGCTGGCCTGTTGGCGCTCGACCGCGGGCACCTCTGGCATCCCTACTCGGCGCTGCCTCCCGCGCTAGCGCCGCTGCCGGTGGTATCCGCAGAGGGTGTGCGTCTGCGCCTGGCCGACGGCCGCGAGCCGATCGACGGCATCGAGCTGATCGACGGCATGTCGTCGTGGTGGTCCGCCATCCACGGCTATCGCCACCCCGTGCTCGATGCGGCCGTGAGCCGGCAGTTGGGGAGCATGGCGCACGTCATGTTCGGTGGGCTCACCCACGAGCCCGCCATTCTGCTCGCGCAGCGGCTCGTCGAGTTGACGCCCCAGGATCTTCAGCACGTCTTCTTTGCCGACTCCGGCTCGGTGTCCGTGGAGGTGGCGATCAAGATGGCCCTGCAGTACCAGCGCGCCATCGGGCAGCCTATGCGCCGGCGGTTGTTCACCGTGCGCGGTGGCTATCACGGCGACACCTTCGGCGCCATGGCCGTCTGCGACCCGATCGGCGGTATGCACAGTATCTTTGCCGGCACCCTCCCCGAGCACGTCTTCGCGGAGCGGCCGCCCGAGGGTTTCCACGCGGGGCTCGATCCGGCTTGGGCTACGCAGGTGGGCCAGCTGCTTGAGCGCCACGCCCACGAGCTGGCCGCCGTCATCGTCGAGCCCGTCGTGCAGGGCGCCGGCGGCATGCGCTTTTACTCGCCCTCCTGTGTCGCCCTCTTGCGCGAGCTGTGCGACCAGCATGGCCTGCTGCTCGTGCTGGATGAGATCGCCACCGGCTTCGGGCGCAGCGGTGCCTTCTTCGCCTGCGAGCACGCCGCCGTAAGCCCGGACATCATGTGCGTCGGCAAGGCCCTCACCGGGGGGTATCTCACGCTGGCCGCCACGCTCTGCACCTCGGCCGTCGCCCATGCCGTGTCCGCCGGAGAGGGCCACGCCCTGATGCACGGGCCCACCTACATGGCCAACCCGCTCGCCTGCGCCGTCGCCCTCGCCTCGCTCGACCTACTCGCCGACGGCGCCTGGCGCGAGCAGGTCCCGCGGATCGAACGGGGACTGCGCGACGGACTTGAGCCGGCCCGCCGACTCGCCGGCGTCGCCGACGTGCGGGTGCTTGGCGCCATTGGCGTCGTCCAGCTCGACCACGACGTCGATATGGCCGCAGCCACCGCCGCTGCCTTGGAGCGGGGTGTCTGGCTGCGTCCCTTCCGCGACCTCATCTACACCATGCCGCCCTACATCATCGGCGACGACGATCTGGCGACGGTCGCCGGAGCCGTCGTGGACGCCGTGTGTGCCGCGTAGCTGAGGAGGGTCAAGGCCGCCCTTCATCGAGGGCTCGGTTGGAACAGCGGGCGGGGAGGGGGTTCGGTGAAAGGGCTCGGTTGGAACAGCGGGCGGGGAGGGGGTTCGGTGAAAGGGCTCGGTTGGAACAGCGGGCGGGGAGGGGGCTCGGTGAAAGGGCTCGGTTGTTGGAACAGCGGGCGGGGAGGGGGCTCGGTGAAAGGGCTCGGTAAAGGGAATGTAAAGGCGGGTTGTTGTTGCTGTTCTATTTTTAAGTTGGTTTGCAATAGTATATTTTGCATATACATTTGCACTACTGAGTTTATTTTTCAATCAGCCATCTTCTCCACGGGAGGCTCGCGCCGGCCAGCGCCAGCTCCGTGCGTGTGGGCCTGGGCAGTTGAGCGAGAGTTGCGACCTCGACCTTGCCCAGGCGCGCAATGGTTTCGCGGTTGGACCGCTCCATCTCCGATGGCTGGGGGGACCAGGGCGTGAGCACCACAGCACACACCTCAAGTCCGCCCGCGCGTGCCGCCTGCAACGTGAGCAGCGTGTGGTTGATGGTGCCCAGGCCGGGACGGGCGGCGATCAGCAATGGCAGCCCCAGCTCGGCCGCGAGGTCGCGCACGCTGAAATCCTCGGTGAGGGGGACGAGCAGCCCGCCCACTCCCTCCACGATCAAGGTGCCCTTCCGGGCGAGGGTGCGGGCGGACTCCACCAGCCGTGCCGGGTCGATGCGCTCGCCGGCCATGGTAGCGGCGAGGTTGGGCGAGACGGCCGGGCCGTAGCGCAGCGGGGCCACCTCCTCCGGGGTCATGTCCGCGACGGCGCCCAGCAGCTCGTGGTCCCGCGGCCACGCGCCCGGCGGCTCGTCCAGGCCTGTCACCGCCGGCTTGTAGGCGCGCACGGGCCCCCCCGCGGCGGCGATCGCCGCCACCAGCGCGGCGCTGAGAACCGTCTTGCCGACGCCAGTGTCGGTGCCCGTTACGAACAGGCCCCGCACTCAGACGGCGCGCGCGACGTGGGGCTCGTGCTCTGATCCCATCGCCGCCGGGTCTAAGCCCACCACGGCGGCCGCCTCGCCGAGCGCCCGCGCGGCCTCGCGCAGCTCCCCGGGGGTATGGGTGGCCATCGCCGCCAGGCGCAGGCGCGAGGTGCCGGCGGGGACCGTGGGCGGGCGGATGCCTTGGGCGAACACTCCCCGCTCAAGCGCCGCTTGGCAGAGGCGCATGGTGTCGTGCTCCTCGCCCACCACCAGGGGCACGATCGGCATCTCCCCGGGGGCTACCGGAAAGCCCTCCTCGGCCAGCGCCCCGCGCAGCGCGCGCGCCGCGGCGTGCAGGCGCTCCACGCGGTGGGGGCACTCTACCAGGAGCTCGAGCGCCGCCAGCGCGCCCGCCACGGCCGGGGGGCCGGGGGCGGTGGAGAAGATCAGCGAGCGGGCGGTGTTGACGAGGTAGTCGGTCATCTGCTCGGAGGCGCACACGTAGGCGCCGTAGGAGCCGAGGCTCTTGCTGAGGGTGCCCACGGTGACGTCCACCTCGTCCTGCAGGCCGGCCTGAGCCACCGCGCCGCGCCCGCCCGGGCCGAGCAGGCCGGTGGCGTGGGCCTCGTCCACCAGCGTGCGCGCGCCGTGCGTCTGCGCCAGCTCCACGATCTCCTGCAGCTGGGCTACGTCACCGTCCATCGAGAACACTGCGTCGGTTGCCACCAGCTGCCGGCCACGGCTGCCGTGGCGGCGCAACGACCACTCCAGATGCTCGGTGTCGAGATGGCGGTAGACCACCACCTGCGACCTTGACAGGCGGCAGCCGTCGATCAGCGAGGCGTGGTTGAGCTCGTCGGAGTACACGGTGTCGCCCTCCCCGACGAGGGCCCCGACGACACCCAGGTTGGCGAGGTACCCGGAGCCGAACAGCACGCACGCCTCCGCGCCCTCCCACTCGGCCAGGCGCTCCTCCAGGCGGCGGTGGACCGTCATGGTGCCCGACACCAGTCGCGAGGCCCCCGCGCCGACGCCCCAGCGCATGGCGGCCTCCGCGGCAGCCTCGCGCACGCGGGGGTGGTCGGCGAGGCCGAGGTAGTTGTTGGAGCACAGCAGCAGCACGGGGCGCCCGTCGAGCAGCACTCGCGGCCCCTGGGGGCCGGAGACGAGGCGCAGGCGCCGGCGCAGTCCGTGCTGCTCCAGTTCCGCCAGGCGCGCTTCGATCTCGCTCATCGCCACCCTCTCGCCGTCAATCTCCCCAGCCCGCAGGGACAGCGTTGCGGGACCCGTCCGATCGCGCCGGCGCCGCGCGCTTGGCCTTGTAGCGCAGCTGCGTGGAGGGGTCCCACAGCCTGATCTTCAACCCCTCCTCGCCCGCTCCCGGGGCAGGGCCGTCGAGGAAGTCCTCGACCACGTCCGGCGTCTCGCCCGCCAACCACCCTGCGCGGTTGTCGGGCCGCGGGTTGGCGCCGTTGTCGGGCTGGCGCGCGACGTTGAGGCCCAACTCCTCGAACATCGCGCGGTCCTGTTCGGGTTCGTTGCCCAAGGTGGTAAGGAAGTTGCCCATCATCACGCCATTCACGCCCGCCTTCACCGCCAGGGGCTGCAGCTCGCCAAGGTTCTCCACGCGGCCGCCGCACAGGCGGAACAGCGCTTCGGGGAGGATCAGCCGGAAGATCGCGATCCACTTCACCGCCTCCCAGGGGTCCATGTATTCGCGCTCGCCGAACTTCGTCCCCGCGCGCGGGTTGAGCAGGTTGATCGGCACGCTCGTGGGGTTGAGGGCGGCCAGCTCGAAGGCCATCTCCACGCGCTGCTCGCGGCTCTCGCCGAGGTTCAGGATGCCTCCCACGCACGTCTCCAACCCGGCCTCGCGCACCGCCTGGATGGTGCGGATGCGGCCCTCGTAGCGCACAGTGCTGGTGACCTCGTCGTAATAGCTCTCGGCGGTCTCCACGTTGTGGTGCACGCGCTGGATACCCGCCTCCTTCAGCGCGCTCGCGCGCGCGGCTGACATGTGGCCGATCGAAGCGCAGCGCTTGAGGTTGGTGTGCTCGGCGACCAGCCGCGCCCCCTCGAGGATCTTCTCGAAGTCCCGTTTGGAAAGCCCCTGGCCCTGGGTCACCATGCAGAAGCGGTGCGCCCCCGCCGCTTCGGCGGCGCGGGCGTGCTCGAGGATCTGCTCGGGGTCCATCATCGCGTGCATCGGCGTGTCGGCCTCGGCGAAGCGCGACTGCGCGCAGAAGCCGCAGTCCTCGGCGCAGCCGCCTGACTTGGCGTTGACCAGCGAGCACATGTCGGTGGAGTCGGCGAAGTGCTCCACGCGGGCTTCCCAGGCACGCTGCACCAGCGCCTCGATCTCGGCGTGGTCTTCGATCTCGCCCAGTCTCAGGGCCTCGGTGCGGGTGATGAGTGGGGGCATATGGCGGGAGCAACGCTAGCCTGCGCTACGGATGGCACTCCGTGTCCTCCGTCACGTGACTGCAGGCATTCTACGTAGCGGCGGGGCCGATGTCTCGGCGATGACGCGACGCCAGGCACGACACAGCGTGAGCGCTCCATTGAGTAGCCCAGAAAGGGCCAATGAGATAATATGCCCCATCCTGTTTATATACGGGGTGGTCGGTTCTCGTGCTGGACGAAGTGGGGAATGCGTTCGCGGGTGATCTGCGGCGAGTATCAGCGGTGGACGTGCAGCCCGGAGAGCTGCCGAGGACGATGATCGCCTGGGTGATCCGCGAGGAGCGCTACGGCGAGCCCAGAGACGCCTTTCGGATCGAGGAGATCGAGATGCCTGAGCCGGGCGCGTTCGAGGTGATCGTGCCGCGTGATGGCCGCCGGTGTCAACTACAACAACGTGTGGGCTGCGCTGGGAAAGCCCGTGTCGGTGATGGGGTACGGAGACCACCCTGAATACGGGCATCACATCGGCGGCGCGGAGGGTTCGGGCATCGTCTGGAAGGTGGGCGCGGGTGTGCCCGATGAAAGCCCGGCGATGAGGTCGTGATGCACGCCAACCAGGCCTCCTACGAGGATCTCGAGGTACACGGCCTCGATCCGATGGCCGCGCCCTCGCAGCGGGCCTGGGATATGAGACGACATGGGGTTTCTTCGCGCAGTTCACGAAGGTGCAGGCCCAGCAGTTGCTGGCCAAGCCGAAGGCGCTCACTTGGGAAGAGGCCGCCTCCTATGCAAGCTGCAGGCTGGTCAACGGGTGCTGATTTGGGGCGCCGCCGGCGGCATGGGCGTGTTTGCCACGCAGCTTTGCGCGGTGGCCGGCGCCCGCTGCGTGGGCGTGGTTTCGAGCGCCGAGAAGGGCGAGCTGGTCAAGCGCCTGGGCGCCGTGGACTACATCGACAGGACGGAGTTCGCCGGCATGATGCGCACCGGCGGGGAGACCCCCGAGGAGGAGGAGGAGGAGGAGGTGCGCTTCGGCGTCTCGCGCGAGTTCGCCAAGCGCGTGAAGCAGATCCTCGGGGATGCCCCCGACATCGTCTTCGAGCACGTCGGGAAGGCGACGTTCCCGACTTCGGTTCTAACGGTCAAGTCCTTCGGCAAGGTCGTCATCTGCGCAGCCACCAGCGGCTACAACCTCGACTTCGACGTGCGCTACCTGTGGATGAAGCAGAGGAGTCGTCGGCTCGCACTTCGCCAACGCCTACGACTGCATGAAGGCCAACGAGCTCGTCGAATGTGGCCAGATCTGCCCCGTGCTGTGGCGCACGCTGGGCTTCGACGGCGTCCCGCAGGCACATCAACTGATGCTCGAAAACAAGCACCTGGGCAAGATCGCGATTCTCGTCGGCGCGGCTTCCAGGGGTCAGGGCAGGGGACCCGGTCCCCATCCACCCGGCTCCGAGGGGATTCACATAGAAACGATCGACCGCTAGCGGACCGTCGTCCGGCGTGCCCAAGAGCTGACGCCAAGGCGAGCTGACGCCAACGCCGCTGGCAGATCAGCTGCCGCCTCGAGTTCCGTGACGCTTGTGCAGCGGCGGCGGGCAGGGGGCGATGCTGGACGTCGTAAGGGTGGTGCCGTCCGCGAAGCGCAGGTTCGAGATGAAACGAAAGCCTTCGCCGCGGCAGGTCAATGGCAGTTGCACTCCCTGGGGACGGAAGCCAACCGACCTGCCGTGGACCTTCTTGTAGTAGGTGAGGTGGTCGGGGCCGATGCTCAACTGCATTTCGGTGGCAGAGGCATCGGCGGCTCCGGGCAGAGTTGGGGTCAGCGGTATGTCGGTGGTGAGCGTCTCCTGACTGCCTTCGTTGAGGAGGATCGTGCCTGGGAAGACAAGTTGTGCGAAGACCGGCGCCTTGCTTTCGGCGAACAGCAGCACACCTATTTGTTCGTTGACCGGTGGGCCCATGAGGGGCACGACACTAGCCGTCTCGCGAACCGTTTCTGGGCCGAAAGGCACCTCTACGGTGGCGCTGCCCGATCCTAGTTGTGCGTTTGGCGAGCAGCCGGTCAATCCTTCGGCGAGCAACGCGGTGGGCTGACAGATCGCCAGGCCAAGAGTGCTTGCGATGAGTTCGAGTTGAGGCGGCAACTGCGTGTCGAAACTGGTTATCGGAGACGGCACACTCCCGTCGGTCGTGCCGATATCGAGATGGAGATTGATCGTCGTGGTCGCCCCCAGTCTGTCGGGTGAGAAGCTGACGTCCAGCTTGGCCGTCTCGGCAGCCTGAGCTGGCGTGGAAATTCCTCCGAGGGTGAGGATTAGGATCGACAGGAGGGCGATCAAGAGCGTCAGCTTGACTGCGACGCCTACATGAACAGTGCCACGGCTGTCATCTGGGCTCGAATGCCCTGAGCGGATGCGGATGCGGGAGTGGGACACGCTTACCCTAGAAATGAATGGTGCCTGATAGATGCGAAGCCGCACGAAGATTCTGCCGATTTACGACACCGCTGAATCGCAGGCCGCTTCCAGACACGTGAGCCCACTGGCCGGTTCCACCGGTCGCCGTTGAAGTGCCAGTGATGTTGACGTCGGTGCCCACCACGTGGCCTCTCGTCGTCGCCCGAGTGCTGATAGAGCCGCCGCTGGAGGGATACATGACCGCCGTCGCCGTCCCCGTATAACTCGTTATGGCTGTGTAACGGCTGTATACTTTGCCGGAAAGCGTTCCAGAGAAGGTGCCTTCCTCACTGAGGGTGCGCCCTGGGCGACCTACGAGATGCAGGTTGGAGTTCAGGGTAAGAAGCAGCGTTCTGGCGGCAACCGCCTCGACCATTCCTCTAGTCGGGGTGGCGGCATCGGAAGTCGGCGAGGCCATGTCTGGCACCGCCGCGAGGCCCAGCAGCACAGGCAAGAGCACCAGCCAGCGACGGGAAGACCCGCGCAGAGCGGCAGATTTCAAGGACGACGGAAGAACTCTCATGACACTGGGCTCCGCACGTAGATTTCTGGGCAGGTCACACGGATCAACAAGATTTGAACGTTCAAAGGTTAAATAAATAACGCCGACGCCCGCTTACAAACGCCGACGCCCGCCTACAGAAAACGAACTGTTCCCGTGGACGCCTGCCTACCACATCCCATATCGACCCAGCTTTCCGCCAATTGGCAGAAGTCTCAACTCGCGTCCGACCATATAGCATGTGGGTAGGCTTGTCAAGGCGTGATTGGAATATGATCTGGGTATCTATTTGAGCCTGTCGATTGCCGAGCGTTTGGAGTCGAGACCTTGCCAGCTCATGTGGCTCATGTGGCGACATGCCCCAATGTCGCGTGCAGAGCGAGCGCGTGACCACCGTTCGGATGGCGCGTCTCGGCGGGTGTCGATGACAGGGATGAGATGATCACAGAGATCCTGCCCAACGGTGTGATCGCCGTGGAGGCGCGAAGCGATCACGCTGATGTCTCACTGCCGCCCGAGGAGGAGGCGGCTCTCGGACGATCTGTGGAGAAGCGGCGGCGGGAGTTCGCCACTGCTCGCACCTGCGCCCGCGATGCGCTGGTAGGGCTGGGTCTGCCGCCGGTGGCAATCCCGATCGGCTCGCGCGGGGAGCCGCAATGGCCGCCCGGCGTGGTCGGGAGCATCACACACTGCGATGGCTATCGCGCCTGTGCACTGGGCCGCGCTGAGGAACTCGCCGCGATTGGGATCGACGCTGAGCTCAACCGTCCGCTGCCGCACGGCGTGCTCGCCGAGATCGCCCTGGCCGAGGAGTTACCCCGCCTGCGCGAGCTGTCACTGGCTGCGCCTGACGTTCACTGGGACCGTCTGCTTTTCAGCGCGAAGGAGTCTGTCTACAAGGTCTGCTACCCCCTGACAGGGTGCCGGCTTGGTTTCGAGGATGCGGCCGTCACCTTCGTTCCTGGCGCGGGAACTTTCTGTGCTTGCCTACTCGTAGCTGGGCCCTCGTCGGCCGGTGGACAGTTGACTACGCTGCGGGGTCGGTGGCTTGCACGTGACGGGCTCGTGCTGACCGCAATAGCGGTTTTGTCCCCGAAAATTCCAACTACTTAGAGATCATTGAGAGCTCGCCGCGTGCAGGTTAGAGAGTTCGCTGCGTGCAGCGTTATACAGACTCGAGTGGCCGCCAGCGAGCGGTAAAAAGGCGGTAAAAGGCTCTTCAGGGCCTTTCGGCAGCGCTCTGTGGACCTCCTGCCGACACTTCCAATGTGATCCAAAGAAGCCGTCTTCTCGCCCGCAAGAGAGAGTCTTGGTGGGTGTCAGGTAGAGTTGACAAGAGCCAAAACGTAACGTAGGCTGCGTAGGCTGGTGCGCCTCATGGGATGAAAACAGGCTCGGGCGCTTAGCACAAATGGGGAAGGAGGGGTCGATGCCGCGATCAGCTGATCGTCTTTTGAGAGATGTCTGCCTGTGGATGGCCGCCGAGCGCTGATGGGGGTTTCGCCATCGCTGATATGGGGGTCGTCGTGAATGCGATGTCCCGAGGGGACGGGGGCGGGACCGTACTCGTGTTTTCCGGTCATGGGTCGCAGTGGGCGGGTATGGCGCTCGAGTTGCTGGATGGCTCTCCTCCATTCGCCGAACAGCTTCAGGCCTGCGACCAGGCGCTGGCGCCTCACGTTGACTGGTCGCTGAACGACCTGTTGAGGGGTGCCCCCGGCTCACCGGAGTTGGAGCGGGTGGATGTCGTGCAGCCGGCGCTGTTTGCCGTAAGCGTGTCTCTCGCGGCCCTGTGGCGCGCCCATGGATTGCGCCCGCACGCGGTGGTGGGTCACTCCCAGGGTGAGATCGCCGCTGCCCACGTGGCGGGAGGACTTTCGCTCCAGGACGCCGCCCGCGTCGTGGCGCTGCGCAGCCGGGCACTGGCGGCGCTGTCCGGACGGGGTGGGCTCGTGTCCCTTGCGCTTGGCGTCGATGAGCTCGGCGTGCGTTTGGAGCACTGGGGCGAGCGGGTTGGGGTGGCGGCGGTCAACGGCCCGTCGTCGGTGGCCGTGTACGGCGATCACGAAGCGCTGGAGGAGCTGATCGGCGCGTGCGAGGCCGATGGCGTCAAGGCGCGGAGGGTGCGCATCGACTACGCCGCGCACTCCCCCATGGTCAACGCGATTCGCGAGGAGTTGCACGATGCGCTGTCCGAGATAGCCCCACGCTCGGGCGACGTGCCGTTCTACTCGACGATGGCGGGCCGGTTGCTTGACACCACCGGGTTGGACGCCGAGCACTGGTACCGGGGCGAGCGCCAGACCGTGCTGTTCGCGCCGGTGATCCGGACCCTGCTGAATGAGGGCTATAGGACGTTCATAGAGGTCAGTCCCCATCCGGTGCTCACCGTGGCGGTGCAGGAAACAGTGGATGACACGCTCGGGGGGTCGAGCGAGGCGCTGGTCATCGGTACGCTGCGCCACGGCCAGGGCACCCTCGAGCGGTTCTCTTCTTCGCTGGCCGAGGTGCAGGCCCGCGGATCGCCGATCTCTCACCTGGCCGGGATGCCCGATGGCGAGCGGGGCCGCGCGGTGCTCGAACTCGTGCGTGCGCAGGCGGCGATCGTATTGGGGTACGACTCGTCTGAGGCTGTGCCGGCAGAGCGCACGTTCAAAGAACTCGGGTTGGACTCTCCGGCAGCGGTCGAGCTGCGCAACCGGCTGCAGACGGCCACCGGGCTGAACCTGTCCACGACGCTCCTGTTCGACCACCCCACTCCAGCCGCGCTTGCGGACTATCTGCTGGGCCAGGTCACCGGTGTTCACGGCGAAGCCGCCCCGGCCACACCGACTGCACGTGTCGAGGAGCCGATCGCGATCGTCGGCATGAGCTGCCGGTATCCGGGGGGCGTACGCTCCGCGGAGCAGTTGTGGGAGCTCATCGCCGCCGGCGGCGATGCGATCTCCGGCTTCCCCGTGGACCGTGGCTGGGATCTGGAGAGCCTCCATCACCCAGACCCCGACCGCCCGGGGACCAGCGTCGCGCGCGAGGGCGGCTTCATCCACGAGGCCGGCGAGTTCGACGCGGGCTTCTTTGGGATCAGCCCGCGCGAGGCGCTTGTCATGGACCCTCAGCAGCGACTGCTGTTGGAGGTTTCCTGGGAGGCTCTCGAACACGCCGGCATCGACCCCGCGATGTTGCGCGGCAGCCCGACCGGTGTGTTCGTGGGCGCGATGACCCAGGACTATGGCCCGCGTCTGCACGAGGCGCGCGATGGTCTGGAGGGCTACACGCTCACGGGTAACACTGCCAGTGTCATATCGGGTCGCCTGGCTTACGCGTTCGGGCTGGAGGGACCCGCTGTAACGGTGGACACCGCCTGCTCGGCTTCGCTCGTGGCATTGCATCTTGCCTCTCAGGCGCTGCGGGCGGGTGAATGTACGCTGGCATTGGCGGGCGGCGTGGCGGTGATGGCCAACCCGGGCATGTTCGTGGAGTTCAGCCGCCAGCGCGGTCTCGCAGCGGACGGGCGCTGCAAGTCCTTTGCCGCCGCGGCCGATGGCACCGCGTGGGGAGAGGGCGTTGGCGTGCTGCTCTTGGAGCGACTCTCCGATGCGCGTCGCCTGGGTCATGAGGTGCTGGCGGTGGTGCGGGGCAGTGCCGTCAACCAGGATGGCGCCAGCAATGGCCTGACGGCTCCCAGCGGTCTCTCCCAGCAGCGGGTGATCCGTCAGGCGCTGGCCAACGCGCGACTCTCTGCCGCCGAGGTCGATGCGGTGGAGGCGCACGGCACCGGCACGAGGCTGGGAGATCCGATCGAGGCGGAGGCCCTGTTGGCGACCTACGGGCAGGGTCGCGCGCCAGGAGATCGGCTGTGGCTGGGGTCGGTCAAATCGAACTTGGGGCACACACAGGCAGCCGCGGGTGTGGCGGGAGTAATCAAGATGGTGATGGCGATGCGCCACGGCGTGCTGCCGCAGACCCTGCACGTGGACGAGCCTTCCAGGCAGGTCGACTGGGAGTTCGGCGCGGTCTCACTGCTGAGCGCCGAGGTGCCCTGGCGCCCGGGCGGCAGACCCCGCCGGGCAGGGGTGTCCTCGTTTGGGATTAGCGGCACCAACGCGCACGTGATACTCGAGGAGCCCCCGTCTGGCGATCACGTGACAGGCGCTCCGCGTTCAGGGAGCGGTGCCGACCTGGCCGCTGTGGATGAGGGTGAAGTCGCGGTGTACGACGCTGCCGCCGGGGGCACTGGACTTGCCCCGTGGGTGGTTTCGGCGAAGGAGGGCGGCGCGCTGCGCGATCAAGCGCAGCGCCTGCTGGAGCACATCGATACGTCGATCGAGCACGTCGATGCCGCGACGGACTCGGGGAGGGTTGACATCGGGTATTCGCTGGCGAGCAGCCGGTCGATGTTCGAGCATCGCGCGGTCTTGCTCGGGCGGGAGCGTGAGGATCTGCTCGCGGGCCTGCGAGCACTCGCGCGTGGGGAGACCGCGGCGAACGTGGTGAGGGGCATAAGTGGTGTCGAGGGGGGCGGGACTGTCTTCATCTTCCCCGGCCAGGGCTCCCAGTGGGCGGGCATGGCGCTCGAGTTGCTCGACCGCTCGCCGCTGTTCGCCGAGCGCCTCATGGCTTGTGGCGAGGCGCTTGACCCGCATATGGACTGGTCGTTGATGGATGTCCTGCGGGGCAAGCCCGGCGCGCCCTCGCTCGATCGGATCGAGGTGGTTCAGCCGGCGCTCTTTGCTGTGATGGTGTCGCTGGCCGCGTTGTGGCGCGCCTGCGGGGTACGACCGGATGTGGTGATGGGTCACTCGCAAGGCGAGATCGCCGCGGCTCACGTGGCAGGCGGGCTTTCACTGCCGCAGGCCGCGCGACTTGTGGCGCTGCGCGGTCGCATGCTGCGAAGTCTCGCTGGACGTGGCGGAGTCGTCTCCGTGGCGCTACCGGTCGCGAAGCTCGCCCCTCGTCTGCAACGCTGGGGCGAGCGGCTTTCGGTTGCCGTTGTCAATGGGCCCTCCGCCGTGGGAGTCGCCGGAGACCGTGAGGCGCTGAACGAGCTGCTCGCCGAGTGCGCGGCGGATGGCATTCGCGCGCGTGAGGTTCCTGTGACGTTCGCTCCGCACTGCTCTCAGGTCGAGGCGATCCGCGAGGAGTTGCTCGATGCGCTCTCATCACTCACCCCGCGCTCGGGCGATATCGCTTTTTACTCCACCGTAACCGCAAGCCTGCTCGACACTTCGAGTCTGGACGCGGAGTACTGGTATCGGAACCTGCGCCAGACCGTCCTCTTCGAGCAGACCACGAGGGCGCTGCTAGAGAAGGGCTACCGGACGTTCATCGAGCTCAGTCCCCACCCCGTGTTGGTCGCCGCGGTGCAGGAGACCGTCGATGAGGCGCTCGGGGACCCTGGGGAGGTGGTGGTCGCTGGCTCGTTGCGCCGCGAGGAGGGCGGCTGGGGGCGCTTCGCGACGTCGCTTGCGGAGGTGTGGGTGCGTGGCGCAAGCGTGGATTGGGGTGTCATGTACGCTCGTTCGGGCGCCAGGCGGGTGAGGCTGCCGACCTATGCCTTCCAGCGCGAGCACTACTGGCTCGAGGTCTCACAGGGCGTCGGGGATCTTGCTGGAGCCGGTCAGGCCGCGGCCGACCATCCTCTGCTGGGCGCCTCTGTGAGCCTGGCTGATGGCCAGGGGTTGCTGCTCACTGCTCGGATGTCGCTCGCGGCTCATCCCTGGCTGGCCGATCACGGGGCGATGGGCGTGGTGTTGCTGCCGGGCACGGCATTCCTTGAGTTCGCAATACACGCCGGTTCTCAGGTGGGGTGCGATCTGGTACAGGAGCTCACGCTCGAAGCGCCCCTGATCCTCGGAGAGAAGAGCGCGGTGCAGGTCCAGGTCGCCGTCGGCGGCCCCGATGAGTCCGGGAGTCGCACGGTGAGCATCCACTCTCGGCCTGAGAGCGCTCACAGCGATGGACACGGTACCGAGGAGCTTTGGATGTGCCACGCCAGTGGTGTGCTCGCCGCAGACGAGGCGCCTCTGGGCGAGGTTCGGGAGCGAGCCGCGGGGCTGACCGGCGGGGTATGGCCTCCACCTGGCGCGGAATCTGTTGAGGTCAGCGATCTGTATAGCCGGCTGGCAGAGCGAGGCTTTGACTATGGCCCCGCCTTCCAAGGATTACGGGCTGCGTGGCGACGCGGCAGTGAGGTGTTCGCCGAGGTCTCCCTGTCCGAGGAGGAGCGACCGCAAGCTGGTCTGTTTGGCGTACACCCCGCGCTGCTGGACGCCGCGCTGCACGCGGCAGGCCCTGGCTTGCTCGAACCCGACGGGAATGCGAGCGAGAGCGCTGTGCGGTTGCCATTCGCCTGGCGCGGCGTGAGTCTGCACGCTGGCGGGGCGTCTTCGCTGCGGGTCCGTGTCGTCCAGGCGGGAAGCGATGAGATATCGCTGGTAGCGGCCGATGAGAACGGCGCGCTGGTCGCCTCGGTGCACTCGCTGGTGAGCAGACCGATAGCTCCCGAGTTGCTCGCTGCCGCGCGGCGCAGCGCCCAACACGACTCGCTGTTCCGCCTGGACTGGATCCCGATCTCGCCAGACCCCGCTCAGCAACCAGGCGAAGCTGAGTTGGTGTTGCTCGCCGCCTCCAACACCAAGCTTGCCGGGGCGCTCGAGCAGGCGGGACACACGACGATGTACACCGACCTCGCCTCTCTCACTCACGCCATCGATCAAGGCGCTGCAGTCCCCGACACAGTCCTTGCCGACTGCATCGCGTCCACAACGACGATACCCCACGCTGACGATGCCGACGCCGAGAAGACAGACACAGAAATACCCAAAATCGTCCACGACCGCGTAAACCATGCCCTCGGCCTGGCCCAAGCGTGGCTGGCCGACCAACGATACTCAGCCAGCAAACTAGTCATAATAACTAACAACGCAATTTCACACGACACCCACGAACAAACGCACAATCTAGCCTCAGCGGCAATTTGGGGTTTGTTGCGCTCGGCACAGTCAGAGAATCCCAGTCGGTTCCTGCTGGTCAACGTCGAGGGAGAGCACTGTCCTCCCGAGTTGTTGTCGTCCGTGCTTGCCACCAGCGAGCCGCAGCTGGCGTTGCGCCAAGGTGAAATACTTGCTCCACGACTCGCTAGGAACGAACCAGATCGAACACTGCGACCACCGGGCTCCGCTTCGGCGCTCGCGCCGCAGGGCACGGTGTTGATCACGGGCGGCCTGGGTGGGATAGGCGCTATGGTGGCGCGGCATTTGGTGGATGAGCATGGTGTGAAAAGCTTGGTGTTGGCGGGTCGGCGGGGAAGCAATACAGAGGGCGCAAACGAGCTGGAGGCAGAGCTGGTCGCGCAGGGCGCTCGCGTGGTGGTGGCTGCATGCGACGCTGCCAACCGTAAACAGCTCGAAGAGTTGTTGACCTTAGTGCCCCGGGAGTTTCCGCTGAGTGCGGTGATACATGCAGCCGGCTTGCTCGATGACGGTGTAATCGAGTCGCTGACCCCCGAGCGTGTCAACCGGGTGTTGGCGCCGAAGGTCGATGCGGCTTGGCATTTGCACAAGCTGACCGAGCATCTGGAGCTGTCGGCTTTCATTCTGTTCTCATCGGTCTCTGGTGTGGTTGGCAGTCCGGGTCAGGGCCCTTATGCGGCGGGCAACGCGTTCCTCGATGCGCTGGCTGCGTATCGACGTTCACGAGGTTTGCATGCCATCTCGATGGCCTGGGGTCAATGGGCCAAAGCCAGTGGCATGACCGGGCATTTGAGCGACGTTGATTTGAAGCGGCTCGCCCGCATGGGTGTGACGGCACTGTCCTCGGGGGAGGGACTGCAGCTGTTTGACGTGACTTGCCGTGCGAGTGAAGCGCTGACCATCCCGATGGGACTGAACATGGGGGCGTTGCGGGCACAGGCCAGGGCAGGCATATTGCCGGCATTGCTACACGGGCTGGTTCGTATTCCTTCCGGCCAGGCGGCAGGCGACAGATCCTCGATGCAGCGCTTGCTTGGGGCATCAGGGGAGGAGCGTGAGCGCCTGGTGTTGGAGTTGGTGTGCGCGGAGGTGGCAATTGTTTTAGGACACGCCTCTCCGCGGGCCATCGATGCACGGCGTTCGTTCAATGAGCTCGGGTTTGACTCGTTGGGCGTGGTTGAGTTACGCAACCGGCTGGGCACAGCGACCGGGTTGCGTCTGCCGGCGACGCTCGCGTTTGATTATCCGACGCCAATTGTATTGGCGGATTATCTGTTGGCTGAGATTGCAGGCGAGCGGCCGGTGACGTCGGCCTCGGTGGCGGTGGTGGCCGGCGATGAGCCGGTTGCGATCGTGGGGGTTGGGTGTCGCTACCCAGGTGGAGTGCGGTCGGCGGAGGATCTGTGGGAGTTGGTTGCCGCGGGTCGCGACGCGATTTCGGAGTTTCCTACCGATCGTGGCTGGAGACTGGAAGGGCTTTATGACCCTGATCCCGATAGTCGGGGAACGAGTTATGTCCGTGAAGGTGGGTTTGTCTATGACGCCGGTGACTTTGACGCGGATTTCTTTGGGATCAGTCCGCGTGAGGCGTTGGCGATGGATCCCCAGCAGCGGCAGCTGCTCGAAGTCTGCTGGGAGGCGCTGGAGGAGGCCGGCATCGATCCGCTCTCCTTGCGTGGCAGTCCTACGGCGATGTTTGCCGGGATTGTGTCCTCGTCGGATTACGGGGGGCTGCGATTGACATCAGACGATGCTGAGGGTTATCGGCTGACCGGCGGCTCCAACAGCATTTTGTCTGGTCGCGTGGCTTATACCCTGGGTCTTGAGGGGCCGGCGGTGACGGTTGATACT
This sequence comes from uncultured Solirubrobacterales bacterium, assembly GCA_963715515.1. Lineage (GTDB taxonomy): Bacteria > Actinomycetota > Thermoleophilia > Solirubrobacterales > Solirubrobacteraceae > Palsa-744. Next base: position 733,875 of record OY970249.1, on the reverse strand, counting down.
GCTTGTTCGTCGTCGTTGGTGGCTATGCATTTGGCGTGTCAGGCGCTGCGCGCGGGGGAATGTTCGATGGCGCTGGCGGGTGGCGTGACGATCATGACAACCCCCGAGGTGTTCGTCGAGTTCAGCCGTCAACGGGGTGTGGCGCCAGATGGCCGTTGTAAGGCATTCGACGCCGAGGCGGATGGCACTGGGTTCTCCGACGGTGTTGGTGTTGTGTTGTTGGAGCGTTTGTCTGATGCTGTGCGGTTGGGTCATCGGGTGGTGGGGTTGGTGCGTGGTAGTGCGGTGAATCAGGATGGTGCGAGTAATGGGTTGACGGCGCCGAATGGTCCTTCTCAGCAGCGGGTGATCGTGCGGGCGCTTGGGAGTGCGGGTTTGTCGGCGGGTGATGTGGATGTGGTGGAGGGGCATGGCACTGGTACGCGGTTGGGTGATCCGATTGAGGCGCAGGCGTTGTTGGCGACGTATGGGCAGGGTCGTGGTGGGGGGCGTCCGTTGTGGTTGGGGTCGGTGAAGTCGAATATTGGTCATACGCAGGCGGCTGCTGGTGTGGCTGGGGTGATCAAGATGGTGATGGCGATGCGTCATGGGGTGTTGCCGCGGACGTTGCATGTGGGTGAGCCCTCGCGGGAGGTTGATTGGTCGGCGGGGGCTGTGTCGTTGTTGACTAAGGAGGTGGCGTGGGAGGGGGGTGTTGGGCCGCGGCGTGCGGGGGTGTCGTCGTTTGGGATCAGTGGCACGAATGCGCATGTGATCCTCGAGGAGGCTCCGTCGTTGGTGGGGGGCGGCGTGTCTTTGGTGAGGGATGTGTCTGGTGCTGAGGTGGCTGGTGTTATTGGTGGGGATGTTGATGGAGGTTTGTCGGTTGGTGGTGTTGTGCCGTGGGTGTTCTCGGCGAGGAGTGAGGGTGCTTTGCGTGGGCAGGCGCGTAGGTTGGGGGAGTTTGTTGGTGGTCGTGGGGATCTGGGTTTGGGTGATGTTGGGTTTTCGCTTGCGGGTCGCTCAGTGTTTGAGCATCGGGCTGTGGTGTTGGGTGGTGATCGGGATCGTTTGTTGGGGGGTGTTGGCGCGTTGGCTGGTGGGGTGTCGGCGGTGGGCGTGGTGGAGGGTGTGGCTGATGTCGAGGGTCGTGGTGGGGTTGTATTTGTGTTTCCGGGTCAGGGTTCGCAGTGGGTGGGGATGGGGGTTGAGTTGTTGGATTCTTCGCCTGTGTTCGCGGAGCTGATGGGGGCATGCGAGGAGGCGCTTGGGTTTCATCTGGATTGGTCGTTGGAGGATGTGTTGCGGGGCGTGGAGGGTGCGCCTGGGTTGGATCGGATTGATGTGGTGCAGCCTGTTTTGTTTGCGGTGATGGTGTCGTTGGCGGGTTTGTGGCGTGCGTGTGGCGTTGAGCCGGCTGCTGTGGTGGGTCATTCGCAGGGGGAGATAGCTGCTGCGCATGTGGCGGGTGGGTTGTCGTTGGATGAGGCCGCGCGGGTGGCGGTGCTTCGTAGTCGCTTGCTGACCGGCATGGTTGGCCGCGGTGCCATCATGTCGGTGGCGTTGAGTGTGGAGGAGTTGGGTGGGCATCTTGGACGGTGGGGCGATCGGGTTGCTGTTTCGGCGGTGAATGGGCCGTCTTTGGTTGGGGTCGCGGGTGATCCGCAGGCGCTCGAGGAGTTGCTTGCCGAGCTCGAGGGCGAGGGTGTGAGAGCGCGGATGGTTGCGGCGACGGTGGCGTCGCATTCGGCGCAGGCGGAGAGTGTGCGTGAGGAGTTGCTGGAGGTCTTGGGTTCGGTTGCGGCGTGTTCGGGGGATGTGCCGTTCTTTTCGACGGTGACGGGTGGTTTGGTCGATACCGCCGAGCTCGATGGGGAGTATTGGTATCGCAATCTGCGAGAGACAGTGTGTTTTGAGCAGACTGTCGGTGTGCTGTTGGAGGAGGGGTACCGAGCGTTTGTCGAGGTGAGCTCCCATCCGGTGTTGACCTTCGGGGTGCAGGAAACTGTGGAGGAGGCGTCTGGCGGCTCGCTTGTCCGCGGGGCGGGTGTCGGCGATGTTGGTGTCGTGGGGTCTGGTGGCAATGTGGCTGTGATGGGCTCGTTGCGTCGGGGCGATGGAGGTCTTGAGCGCTTTTTGACGTCTTTGGGCGAGGCGTGGGTGCGGGGTGTGGAGGTAGATTGGTCGAAGGTCTTCGCTGGGTTTGGTGCAGAGTCGGTGAAGTTGCCGACTCACGCGTTTCAGCGGGAGCGTTACTGGCTGCAGGCGCGAACTGCAACGGTTGACGATGCTGGCGCGATGGGGCTAATCGCGGCGAGCCATCCCCTGTTGAGCGCGGCCCTTGCGTTGGCTGATGGTGAAGGTTGGGTATTCACGGGACGTCTCGGATTGGATACGCATCCGTGGCTTGCAGATCACGCGGTGATGGGAACAGTGCTCGTGGCAGGCACCGCGATGGTGGAGCTGGTGTTGCGCGCCGGTTCGGAGGTTGGGTGTGAGCGCTTGGATGAGCTGACGCTCCAGGCTCCGCTGATCGTGCCCGACCGGGGTGGAGTGCAGGTGCAGATTTCCATGCAGAGGGCTGAGGAGTCGGGGCGATGGACGGTCAGCGTGCATTCGCGTGTGGATTACGAGGAGGGAACGGGTCTCTCAGATGAACGATCGTGGACCTGCCATGCGACCGGCGCGTTGGTGTCTCGTTTGGCTTGGCCGTCTGGGGGTTCATACGGCGGGGTGTCGGGCGACGAGACGGTTGGGGCTGGGTCTGGGGCGCAGGGGGAGACCAGTGGGGAGCCGATCGCGGTGCAGGAACGAGCTGCTGCGCTGGCGGGGGCGGCGTGGCCTCCAGTCGGGGCTGTTGGGGTAGATGTTGACGATCTCTACGATCGTCTGGCGGTGAGGGGCTATGACTATGGTCCGGCTTTCCAGGGGCTCAGGGCGGCATGGCGTCTTGGAAAGGAGCTATTCGCCGAAGTTGTCTTGCCGGAGGATCAGCAGAGGAAAGCTTCTCAGTTCGGCATGCATCCGGCATTACTGGATGCTGCACTGCACGTGTTGGGGGTTCATTTCGACGGCGACGACATTCGCCTCCCGTTTTCTTGGGGTGGTGTAGATCTATATGTAAAGGGAGCGTCGCATCTCAGAGTTCAGCTTTCTGCGACAGCTGCAGATAATCTGTCGTTGGTAGCTGTTGACCAAGACGGCGCGATCGCGATGGCCGTGGATTCGCTTGTTGTGCGTGGGCTCAAGGCCGAGCAGTTCAGGCATGCGCGCTCCGACGCGCACGACTCCCTGTTCTATTTGGACTGGAAGCCCACAGCGCCCACTGAGGTCTCGACCGTACAGCCGCTCGAGACAGATGGCGTTGTGCTGCTGAGTGGGCCTGGCATGGGTCTGGCGAGGGCGCTCGAGGGTGTTGGGTTGGAGGTTGACGTCCACGCAGATTTGAGGTCCCTTGGACGGGCGCTCGATGCTGGTGTCGTGCTCCCGGGCGTGGTGCTGGTCAACTGCATGTCAAATGGCTCCGGGGAATCGTGTGAGGATGTCTCGGAGGCTGTACGTGCGGGTGTTGAGCAGATGTTGGGGTTGATGCAGTCGTGGTTGGCTGACGATCGTTTCTTAGCGCCGCGACTGGTGTTCGTCACGAGTGATGCTCTCGCGGTCGGCCCTGAGGCGGGTATGGATGGTTGCGGAGGGCAGGCAATCGATCTGGTGGGCGCTTCGGTGGGGGGGTTGGTGCGGTCTGCGCAGACTGAGTATCCGGGTCGGTTTGTGCTCGTAGATATTGACTGCGAGTCTGCGTCCTTGTCGGCTCTCGGTGCGGCGCTTGGCAGTGATGAGCCTCAGCTGGCGATTCATAAGGGGAAGGTATCGGCTGCACGACTTTCACGGCGTGGGCCTGGTGGCATGTCGGGGCCACCCTCGGGGGATGGCTCGTGGCGCCTGGAGATGCCGTCGGGAGGCACATTTGAGAACCTTGGGTTTGTTGCCGACGTTGACGCCATGAGACCCCTCGAGCCTGGCGAGGTACGTGTATCCATGCGTGCCGCGGGTTTGAATTTCCGCGACGTATTGGTTGCCCTCGGTGTGTTGTCTTTAGGTGATAGTGGTGGTGAAATGTTGGGTTTCGAGGGCGCTGGAGTGGTTGTCGAGGTCGGTTCAGAAGTCAACGATCTGGCTGTTGGAGACCATGTGATGGGTGTCCTGCCGGGTGCCTTTGGGCTTCATTCGGTGGGCGATAGACGTATGCTCGTACAAATGCCTGATGGGTGGTCGTTCACCCATGCGGCTTCGCTGCCTCTGGTGTTCTTGACAGCGTATTATGGGTTGGTCAACTTGGCTGGCGTGAGACCAGGTGAGTCCGTCTTGATTCACGCTGCGGCGGGCGGGGTTGGTATGGCGGCGGTGCAACTCGCTCAGCATCTTGGCGCCGAGGTGTTTGGCACTGCGAGCCCAAAGAAATGGGAGGCTCTCGAACTGCTGGGTCTCGATGAGGCACATATCGCATCGTCTCGAACGCTGGATTTCAAAGAGCGGGTGCTCGGCGAGACAGATGGGCGCGGCGCTGATGTGGTTCTGAATTGCCTTGCGGGTGAGTTCGTGGACGTATCGCTGGAGTCACTCGCCAAAGACGGTCGCTTTATCGAGATTGGCAAGACCGACATACGTGACGTCAACGATGTTGTCAAGGACTACCCGGAAGTCGCGTACAGTGCATTTAACTTGTTGGACGAGGACCCTGATCGCATTCAGCAGATCCTTTGTGAGATAGTCGATCTGTTTGAGCGGGGTGTATTGAAACCTCTTCCGATCAGGACATGGGACATACGCGGCGCACGTGAGGCATTTCGCTTTCTCAGTCAAGCTAATAATATTGGCAAGGTTGTTTTGACAATGCCGTCCACGATCGATCCGCGGCGTACGGTGCTCATCACGGGCGGCACGGGTTTGTTGGGAGGAATGGTGGCACGGCATCTCGTGGCGGAGCATGGCGTGCGCAGCCTTGTGCTGGCGAGTCGTCGAGGATGTAAGGCGGAGGGTGCGCCGCAGCTGCGGGCCGACCTCGAGGCTCTGGGTGCTCGCGTGCAAATTGACGCTTGTGATGTCGCCAAGCGCAGCGAGGTCGAGGAGTTGCTTGGGCTGGTGCCTGAGGAGTATCCGCTGGGCGCCGTGATTCACGCTTCGGGTGTTCTTGATGACGGCACGCTCGAGTCACTGACACCCGAGAGCGTCGAGCGGGTGCTGGGTCCCAAGCTCGACGGAGCGTTGCATCTGCACGAGTTGACGGCGGATCTCGATCTTTCTGCTTTTGTTCTGTTCTCCTCAGCGGCAGCTACCCTGGGCGCTGCAGGGCAGGGCAACTATGCGGCGGCAAACGCTGCGTTGGATGCATTGGCGGCAATGCGTCGCGAGCGTGGTCTGCCGGCGATATCGCTTGCGTGGGGGCTGTGGTCCGGTATCAGTGGCATGACTGCCGACCATGGTGAGAGAGAGCGTGCGAGACTGGTGCGTCTCGGTATGGTGGCGCTCTCCTCAGAGCAGGGGGTGAAGCTGTTCGATGTCGCCTACGCGATGGATCAGGCGCTGGTGCTCCCCGTAGGGCTGGACTTGGTGGAGTTGCGCGCTCAGATCAGAGCTGGAACGCTTCCAGCGGTGCTGCGCAGTCTTGTTTCGGAACGTTATCCAACGGCCGGCACGGACGCTCGCAGTTCGCTGACAAGACGCCTCGCCGGCCAATCCGCGCAAGGGCGCGAACGCGTCATGCTCGAGCTCGTGTGCTCCGAGACTGCCATTGTATTGGGCCATCTATCGCCCGCAATCATCAGCGAGCAGCGGTCGTTCAAAGAGCTTGGGTTTGACTCTCTGACGGCGGTTGAGTTGCGCAACAGGCTCAATGTCGCCACAGGACTGACCTCTCATTCAACCCTGATCTTCGATTATCCGACGCCCGTCAGCCTCGCCCAGCATCTGTCGTCGAAGCTATCGCCGGAGCCGACTCGGTATGTCGAGTCGGACCCCGAAGAGATGGAAATCCGCAAGGTTCTCGAGTCCGTCTCTCTTGCCCGCCTGCGAGAGGCCGGATTGATCGACACATTGCTGCAGCTTGCCGAGTCCAACGGTGATGCTCGCGCCACAGAGGCCGGCGAAGAAGCGAGCAAGATCGATGAGATGGATGTGGATGAGCTCATCAGCAAAACATTTGAGCAACCTCACGTCAATCGGTCTGCCGAGGTCGAGAAAGCATGATGTCAACAAATCCCGACAAGGTCGTCGAAGCGCTACGCGCGTCGCTCAAGGAGACAGAGCGACTGCGACAGCAGAATGGGAGACTGCTTGCTAAGATCGCTGAGCCTGTTGCGATTGTAGGCATGGGTTGTCGGTATCCGGGTGGGGTTAGGTCGCCAGAGGATCTGTGGGAGCTCGTCGCGTTGGGTCGCGACGCGATCTCAGGATTTCCGACCGACCGCGGCTGGCCATTGGATGAGTTATATGACCCCGATCCCGATCACGGTGGCACGAGTTATGTGCGTGAAGGAGGATTCATTGACGATGTCAGTGAGTTCGATGCCGACTTCTTTGGGATCAGTCCGCGCGAGGCGTTGGCCATGGATCCTCAGCAACGACTTCTACTCGAAGTCTGCTGGGAGACGCTGGAACGAGCCGATATCGATCCCCTTTCACTGAAGGGCAGCCAAACAGGAGTTTTTGCAGCAGTGAGTTTGTGCGATTATGGAATGGGCCTGTGGTTGAACTCCGGAGGGCTCGAGGGTCATCGGCTGACGGGGAGCATCAGTAGTATTGCCTCTGGTCGCGTGGCATATACGCTTGGTTTGGAGGGCCCGGCAGTATCGATTGATACCGCGTGCTCCTCTTCGCTCGTGGCATTGCATCTTGCGTGTGAGGCGCTACGTCGAGGCGAGTGTTCGATGGCTCTGGCGGGCACCGCGATGGTCCTGGCCACGCCGGGAGTGTTTGTCGAGTTCAGCCGCCAGCGGGGGCTCGCACGCGACGGGCGTTGCAAGTCGTTTGCCAACGCGGCCGATGGGACTGGCTGGAGCGAGGGTGTCGGCGTGCTTCTGCTCGAGCGACTCTCCGACGCGCGTCGATCGGGCCACAGGGTGCTGGGCTTGGTACGTGGCAGCGCGCTGAATCAGGATGGGGCGAGCAACGGCTTGACGGCGCCAAGCGGTCTGTCTCAGCAGCGGGTGATCATCCAGGCGCTCGCCAACGGGGGCCTGTCGGCCGACCACGTCGACGTAGTGGAGGCCCACGGCACGGGCACCGTGCTCGGAGATCCGATAGAGGCCCAGGCGCTGTTGGAAACCTACGGTCGACACCGGCCCGACGGCAAGCCGTTGTGGTTGGGCTCGATCAAGTCGAACATTGGCCACACGGGACTGGCGGCAGGCATGGCGGGGGTCATCAAGATACTGATGGCGATGCGCCACGGCGTGCTGCCACGGACGCTGCACGTGGACGAACCGTCGAGGGAAGTCAACTGGTTGAACGGGGGCAGTGTCGCTGTTGACCGAAGAAGTACCGTGGCCGGCGGGTGGCGAGCCGCGCCGCGCTGGGGTGTCTGCATTTGGGATCAGCGGGACCAACGCTCACGTCATTCTCGAGGATGCACCTGAGTTCGGTGTGGCCACAGCGCAATCCGGAGAGAAGATGGCGACGGGTGACGGTGTGCTGGGCGTCGGCGACACGGTACCTTGGGTACTGTCGGGGAAGAGTGAGGGCGGGTTGCGCGGACAGGCGCGACGCCTGGAGGCATTGGTGCAGGAGGACCACGGATTGAGTGCGCTCGATGTGGGCTTGGCGCTATCTGGACGCGGCACGTTTGAGCATCGTGGAATGCTGCTGGGAAGTTCGCGGGATGAGCGCCTCAGTCGCCTTGGTGCGCTGGCTGACGGTGTGTCGGCGGTGGGTGTGGTGGAGGGTGTGGCTGATGTTGAGGGTCGCGGTGGGGTTGTGTTTGTGTTTCCGGGTCAGGGTTCGCAGTGGGTTGGGATGGCGGTCGGGTTGTTGGATGTCTGCCCGGTGTTCAGTGAGGCGATTGGGGAGTGTGGCGAAGCGCTTGGGCCGCATGTGGATTGGTCGCTTGAGGATGTACTGAGAGATGTGAAGGGGGCGCCAGGGTTGGATCGGGTTGATGTGGTGCAGCCGGTGTTGTGGGCGGTGATGGTGTCGTTGGCACGGTTGTGGCGTGCATGCGGAGTGGAGCCGAATGTGGTGGTAGGTCATTCTCAGGGTGAGATCGCTGCGGCATGTGTGGCGGGCGGTTTGTCGTTGGAGGATGGGGCGCGGTTGGTGGTGTTGCGGAGTCGGGCGTTGGTTGGATTGATGGGTCGTGGCGGGATGGTGTCGGTTGCGTTGGGCGTAGAGGAGTTGGGGGGTTGGCTCGAGCGTTGGGAGGGGGTTGGTGTCGCGGCGGTGAATGGTCCCGGATCGGTGGTGGTGTCGGGTGAGCGGAGGGTTCTGGATGGGTTGTTGGCGGAGCTCGTGGATGGTGGTGTGAGGGCGCGGGAGATCCCGGTGGGTTATGCGTCTCATTCTGTGCAAGTTGAGGGAATTCGTGAGGAATTGTTTGAGGCGTGTGTGGGAATCGTGCCCCTGTCGGGGGCTGTGCCGTTCTTTTCGACGGTGACGGGTGGTTTGGTCGATACCGCCGAGCTCGATGGGGAGTATTGGTATCGCAATTTGCGTGAGCCGGTGTTGTTCGAGCCGGTTGTGAGGGGTTTGCTTGGAGATGGTTTTCGGGTATTCGTGGAGGTGAGTCCGCATCCGGTGTTGACGGTGGGGGTGGGGGAGACCGTTGATGCGATGGCTGGTGTGGGGGGTGTTGGTGGTGTGGCTGGTGTGGGTGTGGCTGGTGGGGGTGTTGGTGTTGGTGGTGTGGCTGGTGGGGGTGTGGGTCGTGGGGGTGTGGTGGTTGCGGGGTCGTTGCGGCGTGATCAGGGTGGGTTGGAGCGGTTTTTGTTGTCGTTGGCGGAGGTGTGGGTGCGTGGGGTGGATGTGGATTGGGTGGGGGTGTTTGGGGGGTCTGGTGCGCGGCGTGTGAGGTTGCCTTCGTATGCGTTTCAGCGGGAGCGTTATTGGGTTTCGGGTGTGGCTGGGGTTGGGGATGTCACTGCGTTGGGGCAGGTCTCGGTGGGGCATCCGTTGTTGGGTGCGGGGGTTGGTTTGGCTGATGGCGAGGGGTGGTTGTTCACGGGTCGGTTGTCGTTGGAGTCTCATCCGTGGCTTGCTGATCATGCGGTGTTGGGCACGGTGTTGTTGCCTGGTACGGCGTTTGTGGAGTTGGCGTTGCGTGTGGGTGGCGAGGTTGGCTGTGAGCGCGTGGGTGAGCTGACGCTGCATACGCCGTTGGTGTTGCCTGAGTGGGGGGCTGTTCAGGTGCAGGTTTCTGTGGGTGATCCCGATGGGATGGGGCAGCGCTCGGTGGGTGTCTATTCCCGTCTGGAGGGCGCCTGCGAGGACGGGGTGCTGGGTGGCGAGCACGCATGGACCCGCCACGCCAGCGGCGTTCTGGCCATTGCAGAGGCGGCCGCGGGTGAGCAGACTGCCAGAGAGCTCCAGACGGCTTGGTTCGCCGATGGCGCATGGCCTCCGGTCGGTGCCGCTCCGGTTCCGGTCGATGATCTGTACGACCGCTTTGCCGAGCGGGGTTATGACTATGGGCCTGCGTTTCAGGGTGTGAAGGCCGTCTGGCGGAGCGGAGAAGAGGTGTTCGCCGAGGTTGCGCTGGCCGAGGATCAACAATCCGGCTCATTTGGTGTCCATCCCGCGTTGCTCGACGCGGCGTTGCAGGTGGTGGGAGCCGGCCTGGCCGACGGCGAGGAGAACGGTGGGAGAGATGGCCAGATACGGCTTCCGTTCTCATGGGGTGGGGTCGAACTGCATGCCCATGGCGCATCGCAGCTGCGGGTGCGGCTCTCGCTCGCAAACGCCGAGACGGTGTCCCTGCTGGCGGCCGATGAGCATGGTGCGCTGGTCGCCGCGGTTGACTCGCTGGTGTTGCGAGCGGTCTCTTCCGAGCAGTTGGAAAGAGCTCACACCGGTTCCCGGGAGTCGTTGCTCCATTTGGACTGGGTCGCAGTCCAGCCGGCCGCGGCGATTCTCGCGGAGCGCTGGGCGGTACTGGAGGCCGGCGATGTGGAGCCCGCGCGAGCACTGGAGGGAATAGACGCCGACGTGGTGAGGTTTGACGATCTGCAGGCGCTTGGAGATGCCGTCGATGCGGGCGCCGCCTTGCCGGAAATGGTGCTCGTCGCCGGCGGCTCCGGCGAGGCGAAATTCGATCGGTCGCAGGGCGTTGCCGATGCAGTCGAGGAAAACGGTGTCGGCGATGGGGTTATCGGAGCTGTGCGCGGGGCCGCGCACAGAGCACTGAAACTGGTGCAGGCGTGGCTTGCCGATGGGCGATTCTCCGCTTCGCGACTGGTGTTCGTGACTCAGGATGCCATGCCCGTCCACGCGGGGGAGGACGTGCAGGACCTTGCTGGCGCGGCGGTGTGGGGACTGGTGCGCTCAGCTCAATCGGAGCACCCGGGTCGCTTCGGGCTGGTCGACCGCGACGGGGAGGAGGCATCTCTACATACGCTGGGCGCCGGACTGGCTACCGATGAGCCGCAGATTGCTGTGAGGCAGGGCGGCGTGTTCGTTCCCCGCCTGGTTCGGGACGCGCCGGGTGGCGTATTGGTCGCTCCCGAAGGAACTCCAGCGTGGCGCCTGGACATCGCCAATAGGGGAACCCTCGAGGATCTTTCGCTGATCGCCTGTCCTGAGGTCACCAGGTCGCTCGAGCCCGGCCAGATTCGCGTGGGCGTGCGCGCGGCGGGCTTGAACTTCCGCGATGTCGTAGATGCTCTCGGTCTCATTCCACAGCGCCCGGATGAGCCTCTGGGCGGTGAGGGGGCAGGAATTGTGTTGGAGCTCGGCGCGGGAGTCAGCGACCTTGCGGTAGGCGATCGGGTGATGGGCTTGCTGCCGGGCGGCTTTGGACCAATCTCTGTGACCGATCGCCGCTTCGTGACTCGCGTACCGACCGGATGGTCGTTTACGACGGCGGCCTCTGCGTCAATCGCTTTCCTGACGGCCTACTACGGGTTGGTGGACGTGGCCGGCCTGCAGGCGGGCGAGTCGGTGGTTGTTCATGCCGCGGCCGGCGGGGTCGGCATGGCCGCTGTGCAGTTAGCTGGACATCTGGGCGCGGAGGTGTTCGGCACGGCAAAGCCCGATAAGTGGGACACCCTGCGGTCGCTGGGGTTGGACGACGAGCACATATCCTCCTCGCGGACGCTGGAGTTCAGGGAGCTGTTCCTTGAGCGAACCAACGGGCGGGGCGTCGATGTGGTGCTGGACTGCCTTGCGCGAGAGTTCGTGGATGCCTCACTCGAGCTGTTGCCGCGAGGCGGCCGCTTCGTGGAGATGGGCAAAACCGATCTTCGTGATCCCGAGGTCGTTGCCGCCGAGCACCCGGGCGTGAGATATCGAGCCTTCGATCTACTGGAAGCTGGGCCGGAGCGTATTCAGCGGATGCTCACGGAGATCATGGGGCTGTTCGAGCGCGGCGTCCTTCAGCCACTGCCCGTGAGGAGGTGGGACGTGCGTCGCGCACCGGAGGCGTTCCGCTTCCTGAGCCAGGGACGTCATGTTGGCAAGATCGTTTTGAGCCTACCCTCGGGGATCGACACGGACGGCACGGCGCTGGTCGTTGGCGGCACGGGCGGTCTTGGTGCGCTGGTGGCACGGCATCTGGTGGTCGAGCACGGGGTGCGCAGTGTCCTGCTGGCGAGTCGACGCGGACCCGAAGCCGAGGGTGCGCCCGAGCTTGCGGCCGCGCTGGAAGCTCTGGGCGCACAGGTGAAGATTGTCGCGTGCGATGCAGCCAGCCGAGAGGCGCTCGAATCGTTGCTTGCGCTGGTGCCTGATGCGTATCCCCTGCGCACGGTCGTGCATTCCGCCGGGGTGCTCGACGACGGGGTGATCGAGTCGCTGACGCCCGAGCGGATCGACCGGGTGTTTGCCCCGAAGGTGGACGCGGCGTGGCTCCTGCACGAGCTGACCAGGCACATCGACCTTTCGGCTTTCATCCTGTTCTCCTCCGCGTCTGGCACCTTGGGTATGGCTGGTCAGGGCAATTACGCCGCCGCAAACTCGTTTCTCGACGCGCTCGCGGCACACCGCCGCGCACGGGGACTGGCCGGCATCTCGATGGCGTGGGGACAGTGGGCCGTGGCCAGCGCCATGGTCGGTGGTCTCGAGGAGATCGACTTCGCACGACTCGCGCGTGAGGGTGTCACGGCCCTAGACTCCAGGCAGGGCCTCGAGCTGTTCGATGCCGCCTGCGGCCTTGACGAGGCGCTCGTGCTCCCGATACGCCTTGATATGACGGCGCTGCGTGCCCAGGCAAGAGCCGGGATGGCTCCGCGGCTATTGCGTGGCCTGATCCGAACTCCTGCTTCTCGCACTCGCAATGGTCCGAGCGACTTGTTGGCACAGCGCCTGGCGGGGGTGTCCAAGACAGAGCGTGAGCACATGGCGCTCGAACTGGTACGCACCGAGGCCGCAACGGTCTTGGGGCACAGCTCGTCGGCGGCGATAGACGAGCGACGAGCTTTCAAGGAACTCGGGTTCGACTCGCTTGCCGCTGTCGAGTTGCGCAACAGGCTGAACGCTCTGACCGGACTGGGTCTACCTGCAACGCTCGTGTTCGACCACCCAACGGTGGCGGCGGTCGCCAACCATCTGCTGAGCGAGGCGACTCAGAACGGCGCGAGCACCGCAGCCTCGGTGAACGCCGAACTGGACAAGCTGAAGCTGACGCTTTCATCGGCCGCCTTCAATGAGTCCGAGCGAGTGAGGATCACGATGCGCCTGGAGTCGCTCCTCTCGGAGCTGGACGGCGCACGGCGATTGGAGGGCGGTGTCGCTGTCGCCGAGCAGCTCCAGGCCGCGACGGCCGACGAGGTCTTCGACTTCATCGATAAGGAGCTCGGGTCGTGAGATTGTGTTGCACAGGAGGCTGGACCGCTCGAGTAAGTGAGATTCACTATGGCTGATGACGATAGATTCCTCGACTACCTAAAGCGGGTCACCGTCGATCTGCACGATACGCGTCTGCGCCTGCAGGAGATAGAGGAGCGCAGTCAAGAGCCGATCGCGATCGTGGGGATGAGCTGTCGGTATCCGGGAGGCGTACGCCAGCCGGAGGAGCTCTGGGAGCTGGTGGCGGCCTGTCGCGACGGGATCTCTGGGTTCCCGGTGGACCGTGGCTGGGACCTAGCGGGCCTGTACCATCCCGACCCCGACCACCCGGGGACTTGTTACACGCGGGAAGGCGGGTTCCTTCATGACGTGTGTGAGTTCGATGCCGGGCTCTTCGGGATCAGCCCGCGCGAGGCGCTGGCGATGGATCCGCAGCAGCGGCTGCTGCTGGAAGCATCGTGGGAGGCATTTGAGGACGCGGGGATCGCTCCATCTTCGTTGCACGGGAGTCAGACCGGGGTGTTCACCGGCGTATCCTCGAACGACTATGTGAGTCTCGAAGGGCATCGGTTGACCGGGAGCCTGCTCAGTATCCTGTCGGGTCGCATCGCCTATACCTTTGGCCTGGAGGGTCTGGCGGTCACGGTAGATACAGCGTGTTCTTCCTCGTTGGTGGCTCTGCACCTTGCCTGTCAGGCACTGCGTGGGAGGGAGTGTTCATTGGCGTTGGCGGGTGGCGTGACGGTCATGACGACGCCGACGGGACTTGTGGAGTTCAGTCGACAGGGTGGGGTTGCGCGTGACGGTCGGTGTAAGCCGTTCGCGGACACGGCGGATGGGATTGGGCTCTCCGAGGGTGTGGGTGTGTTGGTGGTGGAGCGTTTGTCCGATGCGCGGCGTTTGGGCCATGAGGTGTTGGCGGTGGTGCGGGGCAGCGCGGTGAATCAGGATGGTGCGAGCAATGGGTTGTCGGCGCCGAACGGTCCTTCCCAGCAGCGGGTGATCGCGCAGGCGTTGGCGAATGCGGGGCTCTCGGCGGGCGATGTGGATGTGGTGGAGGCGCATGGCACTGGTACGGTGCTCGGCGATCCGATCGAGGCGCAGGCGTTGTTGGCGACGTATGGGCAGGGTCGATCGCCCGAGCACCCGTTGTGGCTGGGGTCGATCAAGTCGAATATCGGTCACACACAGGCTGCCGCGGGTATGGCTGGTGTGATCAAGATGGTGATGGCGCTGCGTCGTGGGGTGCTGCCGAGGACGTTGCACGTGGATGAGCCGTCGCGGCAGGTGGATTGGTCGGCCGGTGCGGTGTCGTTGTTGACGCAGGAGGTTGCGTGGCCTGGGGGTGGGGCGCAGCCGCGTCGCGCCGGGGTGTCGTCGTTTGGGGTCAGCGGGACGAACGCGCATGCGATCCTCGAGGAGCCTCCCGTGGTGGAGGGTGAGTCGGCGGTGGGTCGCGTTGCGTCTGGTGAGGGTTCGCCCGGGGTGCGGGTCGCAGCCATGGAGGAGGCTGAGGGTGGGGCTTGTGTTGTGGGTGGTGGTGTTGGTGTTGTGCCGTGGGTGCTCTCTGGTCGTGGTCAGGGTGGTTTGGAGGGTCAGGCTGGGCGGTTGCGGGAGTTTGTGGAGGGCGCCGCCGGGTTGGACGCGGTGGACGTCGGCTTCTCGCTGCTGGGCCGGTCGGTGCTCGACCAACGCGCGGTCGTGGTAGGCGAGGGCCGGGAGGGGCTGCTGGGTGGTCTTATCGCGCTGACGGGTGATGGGTCGCCGGGCGATGGCTCGCTGGCGGGGAGGCCGGATGCGGGTGTGGTGCGGGGTATGGCGGATGTGTCTGGTGGGGTTGTGTTTTTGTTTCCGGGTCAGGGTGGGCAATGGCCGGGGATGGCGGTTGGGTTGTTGGATTCCTCGCCGGTGTTCGCCGCGGCGTTGGAGGCGTGCGGGGAGGCGTTTGCGTCGTATGTGGATTGGTCGCTGGAGGACGTCCTGAGGGGTGTGGAGGGCGCCCCGGGGCTGGAGCGGGTGGATGTTGTGCAGCCGGCGTTGTTTGCCGTGATGGTGGGGTTGGCGCGGTTGTGGGAGGCATGTGGTGTGCGTCCGGGCGCGGTCGTGGGGCATTCCCAGGGCGAGATCGCTGCTGCTCACGTAGCGGGTGGGTTGTCGTTGGAGGATGCGGCGCGGCTGGTTGTGTTGCGTAGTCGTGCATTGGTTTCGCTGGTGGGGCGGGGCGGGATGGTGTCGGTCGCGTTGGGCCTGCAGGAGTTGGGTGGTTGGCTCGAGCGGTGGGAGGGCGTGGGGATTGCGGCGGTGAACGGTCCGGGGTCGGTGGTGGTGTCGGGCGAGCGTGGGGCGTTGGATGGTCTGCTCGCCGAATTGGTGGATGGTGGCGTGCGGGCGCGGGAGATACCGGTTGGTTACGCGTCTCATTCGATGCAGATCGAGGAGATTCGTGAGGAGTTGCTACAGGCGTGTGTGGGGATTGAACCGTCCTCGGGTGGGGTGCCGTTTTATTCGACGGTGAGGGGTGGCGTGGTCGATACGGCGTCGTTGGATGCGGAGTACTGGTTTGGGAATCTGCGTGAGCCGGTGCTGTTCGAGCCGGTGGTGGTGGGTTTGTTGGGTGAGGGTTTTCGCACGTTTGTGGAGGTCGGTCCGCACCCTGTGCTCACGGTGGGGGTGGGGGAGGCGGTCGACGCGGTCGTCAACGCGGGTGAACTGGTGGAGGGATCGGTTCTGCTCGCGGGTTCGTTGCGGCGTGAGCAGGGCGGGTTGGAGCGTTTCCTCCTGTCGTTGGGGGAGGTGTGGGTGCGCGGCGTCGACGTGGATTGGCGGGCGGTGTTCGCGGGGTCCGGTGCGAGGCGGGTGGGGTTGCCGGCGTATGCGTTTCAGCGCGAGCGCTATTGGCTCTCGCCTGCGGCCGGGGCCGGAGATGTCGCCGCGCTGGGGCAGGCCTCGGCGCGCCACCCGCTGCTGGGTGCCGCGGTCGGCCTGGCCGACGGCGAAGGGTGGTTGTTCACGGGTCGCCTCTCTTTGGAGTCTCATCCGTGGCTTGCCGATCACGCGGTCATGGGCACGGTGCTGTTGCCCGGTACCGCGTTCGTGGAGTTGGCGCTGCGCGCGGGCAGCGAGGTCGGCTGCGAGCACGTGGGAGAACTGACGCTGCAAACACCGTTGGTGCTGGGCGAGCAGGACGCGCTGCAGGTACAGGTCTGTGTAGGCGAGCCCGACGAGACGGGGCAGCGGGTGGTGGGTATCTATTCTCGTCTGGAGGGGTCACTCGGGGACGCGGTGCTGGATGGTGAGCAAGCCTGGACCCGCCACGCCGACGGCACGCTGCACCCCAGCGACCCGGCAACCGGACGCGGTTCGGCGCCGGGCGAGCAGATGGGGCCGCTCGCCGGCAAGGCATGGCCTCCCCCGAAAGCCGAGTCCCTGGCGGTCGAGGGCCTCTACGACCGCCTTGCAGAACGAGGCTATCACCACGGGCCCGCCTTTCAAGGACTCAAAGCCGCCTGGCGACACGGAGAGGACCTCTACGCCGAAGTCGCCCTCCCGGAAGACGAGCAAACCGACGGATACGCCATCCACCCTGCGCTGCTCGACGCCGCACTGCACACCCTTGGGGCGGACATGCTCGCTGTGGGCGAGGACGGTCGAGCTCGGCTTCCATTCTCTTGGGGTGGGGTGAGACTGTATGCCGCCGGCGCAGCATGTCTGAGGGTGCGCCTGCGGCAGAGTGGGATCGACACGGTGTCGCTGGTGGCGGCCGACGAGTCTGGTGTGCCGGTGATCTCGGTGGACTCGCTGGTTTTGCGGTCTGCTTCAGGGGAGCTACTCGGTGGTGGGCCTCGCCACGAGTCGCTGTTCTGCTTGGACTGGGTTGCGGCCGAGATGCCCATTTCACCCTCGACAGGGGGGTGGGCGGTATTGGGCGCCGACGGGACGGGCCTTGCCGAGATGCTTGGAGAGGTCGGGGTGGAGGTCACCGTGTTTGGGGATCTGGGATTGTTGGGCGAGGCCATCGACAAGGGCATCGCAGCACCGAAGGTGGTGCTCGCGGACTGCGCTCTGAATGGAATTGCGGCAGTGACGGGGGCGGGGTCGTTGTCGATCGGGTCCGGTGGGCTGTCGGGGGCGGGGGGCGATGGAATGGTGGGAGCGGCGCACGCCGCGGCGTGCCGCGCACTGGATTTGACGCAGGCTTGGCTCTCTGATGAGCGGTTCTCGGCCTCGCGGCTGGTGCTCATAACACAAGGCGCCGTGGCCGTGCGCGAGGGCGAGGGCGTTCCGGGCTTGGCCGATGCGCCTGTGTGGGGTCTGGTGCGCTCCGCTCAGTCGGAGAGTCCGGGCCGTCTTGTGCTGGTGGATCTCGACGGCGATGTGGCTTCTGTGGGCGCCCTGCCCGCGGCGCTGGCTGGCGATGAACCGCAGCTGGCCGTGCGGGAGGGCGTTGTGTCCGTTCCAAGGCTGGCGCGAGCCGGGCTGGATGGAGCGCTGACTGTTCCTGCCGAAGTGTCGGAGTGGCGGTTGGGCACCACGGGCAGGGGTACGTTCGGAGAACTCACGTTTGTGCCCTGCCCAGATGTGGCGGGACCGTTGGCGGCTGGCCAAGTTCGTGTTGATGTGCGCGCCGCTGGGCTGAATTTCCGCGATGTCATGATCACGCTTGGTCTCGTATCGCTGGAGGACGCGGACGATGCGCTGGGCAGCGAGGGCGCCGGTGTGGTGCTGGAGGTCGGTCCAGAGGTGGACGATCTGCTCGTCGGCGATCGGGTGATGGGGCTTCTCCCAGGTGCCTTTGGCTCGGTGTCGGTGACCGATCGCAGGCTGGTTGTGCGTATGCCCGAGGGGTGGTCGTTCGTGCAGGCGGCTTCGGCTCCGGCTGTGTTTGTGACGGCGTACTACGGGTTGGTCGATTTGGGTGGCTTGCAGCGGGGCGAGACGGTCCTGATTCATGCTGCGGCCGGCGGGGTGGGTATGGCTGCTGTGCAGTTGGCGCGGCACCTGGGTGCTGAGGTGTTCGGGACGGCGAGCCCTGGGAAGTGGGACGCTCTGCGGTCGCTGGGTTTGGATGAGGCGCACATCTCATCCTCTCGCACGCTGGAGTTCAGGGAGCGGTTCTTGGAGCAGACCGATGGCCGGGGTGTGGATGTTGTGTTGAACTCTCTCGCGCGAGAGTTCGTGGACGCCTCGCTTGACCTGCTGCCGCGGGGCGGTCGCTTTGTGGAGATGGGCAAGACCGATATCCGCGACCCCGAGGAGGTTCGGGAGAGCCATCTGGATGCGTCTTACCGGGCGTTCGACCTGGCAGAGGCGGGCCACGACCGCATCCAGGAGATGCTTGTCGAGGTGCTGGGGCTCTTCGAGCGTGGTGTATTGGCGGCGCTCCCGATCACCGTATGGGATGTGCGTCGCGCGCCGGAGGCATTCAGGTTCCTCAGCCAGGCGCGCCATGTCGGCAAGATTGTGCTGAGGTTGCCAGTCGGGATCGACGTGCTGGGCACTGTGCTGGTCACTGGCGGCACGGGTGTCCTGGGTGCTCTTGTGGCACGACATTTGGTGGTCGAGCATGGCGTGCGCAGCGTGATGCTGGCGAGTCGGCGAGGGCGTGCGGCCGAGGGTGCGTCCGAGTTAGAGGCTGAGTTGGAGTCCCTGGGTGCGAGAGTGACGCTTGCTGCCTGCGACGTGTCCGAGCGTGACCAGGTCGAGAGGTTGCTGGAGCTGGTGCCCGAGGAGTTCCCGCTGATGGGGGTGGTGCACGCCGCGGGTTCACTCGACGATGGGGTGGTCGAGTCTCTGACGCCGGAGCGTGTCGATCGGGTGTTGGCCGCGAAGGTTAACGCGGCGTGGTATCTGCATGAATTGACGAAGGGCATGGATCTTCCGCTGTTTGTGCTGTTTTCATCTGTCGCGGGCACACTGGGGACTGTCGGTCAGGCCAATTACGCGGCGGCGAATGTGTTCCTGGATGCGCTGGCGGGGTATCGCCGTGCGCAGGGTTTGGCCGGTGTCTCGCTGGCGTGGGGGCAGTGGGCGACGGCGACTGGCTTGACTGGACATCTTGGTGAGGTTGACTTGGCACGGGTGGCGCGCCTAGGCGGTGGGGCGGCGCTGTCTTCGGAAGAGGGCCTGGAGCTCTTCGATGCCGCATGTGAGATGGGGGACGCGTTGATGGTTCCTGCGCGTCTGGATATCACGAAATTGGATACGCAGGGCGGGGCCGGGGTGACTCCGGCGTTGTTGCGTGGCCTGGTGCACCTTCCCTCCCATCGCCACAGGCAGCGTGTTGGCTCGCTAGCACAGCGCTTGGCCGGCGTGCCAGAAGACGAGCGCGAGCGGGTCGCGAGTGAGGTGGTCCGGGACGAGGTGGCCGTTGTGCTGGGGCATTCCTCGGGTGAGATGGTCGAAGAGCGAAGAACGTTCAAGGATCTCGGGTGTGACTCACTCACCGCGGTGGAGTTGCGCAACCGGCTGAAGGTTGTTACTGGGCTGCGTTTGCCGGCTACGCTGGTCTTCGACTACCCCACCCCCATCGCGGTCGCCAGGTATCTGCTGGATCAAGTCGCTGGCACCCGGAGTGAGGTCTTGGCAGCGTCGAGGATTGCTGTCGAACGAGCCAATCGCGATCGTCGGCATGAGTTGCCGTTACCCGGGCGGAGTGCGCTCGCCGGAGGATCTGTGGGAGCTCGTGGCGTCTGCTCGTGATGGGATATCGCACTTTCCAGAGGACCGTGGTTGGAGTCTGGAGAGCCTTTTCCATCTCGACCCTGATCATCCGCGGACAAGCTATGTCAAGGAAGGCGGGTTTCTGTATGACGCCGGAGAGTTCGACGCGGGGTTCTTTGGGATTAACCCACGTGAGGCGCTGGCAATGGATCCGCAACAGCGGTTGCTGCTGGAAACCTCGTGGGAAGCGCTTGAAGACGCCGGAATCGCTCCGCTCTCGTTGCGCGGCAGCCAGACCGGAGTGTTCGCCGGAGTCGCCTTTCAGAGTTACGACACTCCCGAAGGTTATCAATTGACTGGTGGCTTGACGAGCGTTGCTTCAGGAAGGGTGGCCTACACCATGGGGTTGGAGGGGCCCGCGCTGACGATCGACACGGCGTGCTCCTCTTCGCTGGTGGCTCTGCACCTTGCCTGCGGGGCGTTGCATGCGGGGGAATGCTCGTTGGCGCTCGCGGCGGGAGTGATGATCATGGTCAAGCCGACGGCATTTGTGGAGCTCAGTCGGCAGCGAGGTCTTGCTCCGGATGGGAGGGTTAAGTCGTTCGCCGCTGCGGCGGACGGGACCAACTGGGGCGAGGGCGCGGGTGTAGTGTTGCTGGAGCGTTTGTCCGATGCGCGGCGTTTGGGTCATGAGGTGTTGGCGGTGGTGCGGGGCAGCGCGGTGAATCAGGATGGTGCGAGCAATGGGTTGTCGGCGCCGAACGGTCCTTCCCAGCAGCGGGTGATCGCGCAGGCGTTGGCGAATGCGGGGCTCTCGGCGGGCGATGTGGATGTGGTGGAGGCGCATGGTACGGGTACGGTGCTCGGCGATCCGATCGAGGCGCAGGCGTTGTTGGCGACGTATGGGCAGGGTCGATCGCCCGAGCGCCCGTTGTGGCTGGGGTCGATCAAGTCCAATATCGGCCACACCGGGCTGGCTGCCGGCGCGGCTGGTGTGATCAAGATGGTGATGGCGCTGCGACACGGGATGTTGCCGAGGACGTTGCACGTTGATGAGCCGTCGCGGCAGGTGGATTGGTCGGCCGGTGCGGTGTCGTTGTTGACCGAGACGCGACCTTGGCCGGCGGGGGATGAGCCGCGGCGGGCAGGAGTGTCGTCCTTCGGGATCAGCGGGACCAACGCGCATGTGATTCTCGAGGAGCCCCCTGTGGTCGAGGATGAGACGGTGGCGGGTCGCGTTGTGTCTGATGGCGGCTCGCTCGAGACTCAGGCTACGGCTGGTGTTGGTGGTGTCGTGCCGTGGGTGTTGTCCGGTCGTGGTGTGGATGGTTTGCGGGGTCAGGCTGTGAGGTTGGGGGAGTTTGTTGGGACCCATCCGGATGTGGGTGTGGTGGATGTGGGGTATTCATTGGCCGCTCGTTCGGTGTTTGAGGATCGAGCGGTGGTGGTGGGTGGTGGGCGAGAAGGATTGCTCGGTGGTTTGGGCGCGCTGATCGAGGGTCGCTCGACCACGGGTGTTGTCGAGGGCGTGGCCGATGTGTCCGGTGGGGTTGTGTTTTTGTTTCCCGGTCAAGGTGGGCAGTGGGTCGGAATGGCGGTGCAGTTGTTGGATTCTTCGCCGGTGTTCGCGGAGCTGATGGGGGCGTGTGAAGAGGCGCTTGGGTCTCATCTGGATTGGTCGTTGGAGGATGTGTTGCGGGGCGTGGAGGGTGCGCCTGGGTTGGATCGGATTGATGTGGTGCAGCCTGTTTTGTTTGCGGTGATGGTGTCGTTGGCGGGTTTGTGGCGCGCGTGTGGCGTCGAGCCGGCTGCGGTGGTGGGCCATTCGCAGGGGGAGATAGCTGCTGCGCATGTGGCGGGTGGGTTGTCGTTGGATGAGGCCGCGCGGATTGTGGCGTTACGTAGTCGCCTGTTGGCCGGCATGGTTGGCCGCGGTGGCATCATGTCGGTGGCGTTGGGTGTGGAGGAGTTGCGTGGGCGTCTTGGACGGTGGGGCGATCGGGTTGCGATTTCGGCGGTGAATGGGCCGTCTTCGGTTGGGGTCGCGGGTGATCCGCAGGCGCTCGAGGAGTTGCTTGCCGAGCTCGAAGGCGAGGGCGTGAGGGCGCGGATGGTTGCGGCGACGGTGGCGACGCATTCTGCGCAGGCGGAGAGTGCGCGTGAGGAGTTGCTGGAGGTGTTGGGTTCGGTTGCGGTGTGTTCGGGGAGGGTGCCGTTCTTTTCGACGGTGACGGGTGGTTTGGTCGATACCGCCGAGCTCGATGGGGAGTATTGGTATCGCAACATGCGTGAGCCGGTGTTGTTCGAGCCGGTTGTGAGGGGTTTGCTTGGAGATGGTTTTCGGGTATTCGTGGAGGTGAGTCCGCATCCGGTGTTGACGGTGGGGGTGGGGGAGACCGTTGATGCGATGGCTGGTGTGGGGGGTGTTGGTGGTGTGGCTGGTGTGGGTGTGGCTGGTGGGGGTGTTGGTGTTGGTGGTGTGGCTGGTGGGGGTGTGGGTCGTGGGGGTGTGGTGGTTGCGGGGTCGTTGCGGCGTGATCAGGGTGGGTTGGAGCGGTTTTTGTTGTCGTTGGCGGAGGTGTGGGTGCGTGGGGTGGATGTGGATTGGGTGGGGGTGTTTGGGGGGTCTGGTGCGCGGCGTGTGAGGTTGCCTTCGTATGCGTTTCAGCGGGAGCGTTATTGGGTTTCGGGTGTGGCTGGGGTTGGGGATGTCACTGCGTTGGGGCAGGTCTCGGTGGGGCATCCGTTGTTGGGTGCGGGGGTTGGTTTGGCTGATGGCGAGGGGTGGTTGTTCACGGGTCGGTTGTCGTTGGAGTCTCATCCGTGGCTTGCTGATCATGCGGTGTTGGGCACGGTGTTGTTGCCTGGTACGGCGTTTGTGGAGTTGGCGTTGCGTGTGGGTGGCGAGGTTGGCTGTGAGCGCGTGGGTGAGCTGACGCTGCATACGCCGTTGGTGTTGCCTGAGTGGGGGGCTGTTCAGGTGCAGGTTTCTGTGGGTGAGCCCGATGGGATGGGGCAGCGCTCGGTGGGTGTCTATTCCCGTCTGGAGGGCGCCTGCGAGGACGGGGTGCTGGGTGGCGAGCACGCATGGACCCGCCACGCCAGCGGCACGCTGCACCCTAACGATCCAGCACCCGGACAACGTACGATGCCTGGTGAGCGGCAGATGGGACTGCTCACCGGCGAGGCATGGCCTCCCCCGAACGCCAAGCCCATAGCGGTGAAGGGCCTCTACGACCGCCTTGCAGAACAGGGCTATGACCACGGGCCCGCCTTCCAAGGACTCAAGGCCGCCTGGAGACACGGAGAGGACTTCTACGCCGAAGTCGCCCTCCCAGAGGACCAACAAACCAACGGATACGCTATCCACCCAGCACTGCTCGACGCCGCGTTACACACCATCGGAGCGAGCAGGCTGGATGGCGAGCGCAACGAGACTCAGAGTGCGGATGAAGGGTTGCGGCTCCCGTTCTCCTGGAGCGGGGTGCAGCTTTACGCCATGGAAGCATCTCGCCTGCGCGTGCGACTTTGCGTGGGAGATGCCGACACAGTGTCCCTGTCGGCGGTCAACGAGAGCGGCCTGCCGATCGTGTCGGTGCAATCGTTGGTGTCGCGGCCTGTTTCGGGGGAGCAACTCGATGGTATGAGAAGGCACGGCAAGTCGTTGTTTCACGTCGATTGGACTCCGGTTGGAGCGGACATGTCTGCCCACTCCGTCGGGCGATGGGCGGTACTGGAGGATGAAGGTGGCGTCCTCGCTGAAGCGTTCGCGGGCTCAGCGGCCGGCGAACGGGTGTTCGCGGACTTGGCGGCGTTGGGTGAGGCGACCGACGAGGGTGCGACGGCACCCGAGATCGTGTTTGCGGGTTGCGGTCTTGACCAAGCGGTGGAGACGGGTGGTGACGTTGTTGAGATGGCGCACGCCGCTACCCATCAGGTGCTGGGGCTGACGCAGGCGTGGCT
This sequence comes from uncultured Solirubrobacterales bacterium, assembly GCA_963715515.1. Classification (GTDB taxonomy): domain Bacteria; phylum Actinomycetota; class Thermoleophilia; order Solirubrobacterales; family Solirubrobacteraceae; genus Palsa-744. The sequence goes on along the minus strand of OY970249.1, from coordinate 710,283 downwards.
TTCTGATGCACGGTTCTCGGCGTCGCTACTGGTGTTGGTGACACAGGGTGCGGTGGCGGTGGGCTTCGAGGATGGCGTTCCGGGGTTAGCCGTCGCCCCGGTGTGGGGTCTGCTGCGCTCCGCGCAATCGGAGCACCCCGGTCGTTTTGTGCTGGTCGATCTCGACCGCGACGATGCCTCCCCGCATGCGTTGATCGCAGCGGCGAGCTGCGATGAGCCGCAGCTTGCGGTACGCGGGGGCAATCTGCTTGCACCACGGCTGGTGCGCATGTCCTCGTCAACGCAGGATGCCGGCTTCTTTGCCGATGGCACAGCTGTCGATGACGGTGTCTCATACGAGAGCGATGCCGCCGATCCTCCGGGCACTGTGCTCATCACCGGCGGCACGAGCGGGCTGGGCGCGCTTGTGGCCAGGCATCTGGTGGTCGAACATGGTGTGCAAAGCCTGCTGTTGGCCAGCCGGCGGGGGCGCGATGCCGAGGGTGCCGTCGAGCTGCAGGTCGAGTTGGAGTCTCACGGCGCTCGCGTGACACTCGCCGCATGTGATGTATCTGACCGTGATCAGCTCGAGGGGTTGCTCCGGCTGGTGCCCGATGAGTATCCGTTGCGCGGAGTGGTGCATGCCGCGGTGGTGCTGGACGATGGTGTCGTCGAGTCGCTGACCCCGCAGAGGGTCGATCGAGCGCTGGCACCCAAAGTCGATGCAGCGTGGTATCTGCATGAGCTGACCGAGCATTTGGACCTGTCGTCATTTGTCCTGTTCTCTTCGGCCACAGGCATACTCGGCAGCGCGGGCCAGAGCAACTATGCCGCGGGAAACACGTTCCTGGATGCGTTGGCGGCGTATCGCCGGGCGTGTGGTCTCAGTGCCATCTCGATGGCCTGGGGACAGTGGGCCGAGTCGACTCGCATGACCAGCCAGCTGGGTGAGAAGGATCTCACACGCCTGGAGCGCATCGGTGTGACTGCGCTGTCCTCCGAAGAGGGCCTCGAGCTCTTTGACGCCGCTTGGGCGCTCGGCGAGGCGCTGGTGGTCCCGGTACGTCTGAATATCGCGTTGCTGCGCGCACGCGCCAGGACCGAGATTGTGTCCCCTCTGTTGCGCGGACTGGTTCGTATGCCGTTGCGTCGAGCGGTAAACGGCGCGGGGTCCTTGATGCAGCACCTGGTTGGAGCGCCCGAGGACAGGCGTGAACGGCTGATGCTCGACGCGGTGCTCGCTGAGGTGGCGAGCGTTCTGGGTTACGCCCATCCCAACGCGATAGACGAAAAGCGGATGTTCAAGGAGCTCGGCTTCGACTCGCTCACCGCCGTTGAGTTGCGCAACAGGCTGAGCGCGGCAACCGGACTGCGACTTCCAGCCACTCTCGTGTTCGACTACCCAACCCCGGTGGCAGTTGCCGGCGAGTTGCTGGCTGAGCTCTTTCCTGATGGCCGCCAGGAGGAAGGTCTCGATCCTGGTGAGGCTGAAATCAGGGAGACACTCGCCTCCATCCCTCTGGCTCGTCTGCGGGAAACCGGGTTGATGGCAATGCTGCTGCAGCTCGCTGATGATGACCATCAGACTCAATCATCGCGCAGGGCGAGCGGGCACGGTTTGATCGAAGAGATGGATGTAGAGGATCTGGTTCAGCGGGCGCTTGAGAACGTCGAGCCATGATGAAGACAGGAAATGACTCAGTGACAACGCCCACCTCGACCAAGCGGATCGTTGAGGCGCTGCGTGTGTCTCTGCAAGAAAACGAGCGGTTACGGGATTGGAATCGGCAGCTGCTGACGGCCTCGACAGAGCCGATCGCAATCGTAGGCACGAGCTGTCGTTACCCGGGCGGTGCGCGCTCGGCTGAGGATCTATGGAGGCTGGTCGCTACCGGGAGTGACGTGATCTCCGGATTTCCGGTGGATCGTGGATGGGACCTGAATGGTCTTTACGACCCTGACCCCGACCACGTTGGGACGTGCTACACGCGCGAAGGCGGGTTCCTCGACGACGCGGCCAGGTTCGATGCCGAGTTCTTTGGAATCAGCCCGCGGGAGGCGCTGTCCATGGATCCTCAACAGCGGCTGCTGCTGGAGACCGTTTGGGATGCGTTTGAGCACGCTCACATCCCTCCTGTGTCGCTGCGCGGCAGTCGCACAGGGGTGTTCGCCGGCATGATGTACCACGAGTACGGTACCGACGCCGGGGCGATGCTCAATGGCCTCGAGGGTTATCTCGGCACCGGTGGCAACGGCAGCGTCTTGTCTGGGCGGGTGGCCTATGTGTTCGGTTTGGAGGGGCCGGCGGTGACGGTCGATACAGCGTGTTCGTCGTCGTTGGTGGCGCTGCATCTGGCGTGTCAGTCGCTGCGTGCGGATGAGTGCTCGTTGGCGGTGGCGAGCGGCGTGACGGTACTGGCTGCCCCGACCGTCTTTGTTGAGATGAGTCGCCAGCGGGCGCTCGCCCACGACGGGCGGTGCAGGTCCTTCGCGAATGCCGCGGCTGGCACAGGTTTGTCTGAGGGTGTGGGCGTGGTGTTGTTGGAGCGTTTGTCCGATGCGCGGCGTTTGGGTCATGAGGTGTTGGCGGTGGTGCGGGGCAGCGCGGTGAATCAGGATGGTGCGAGCAATGGGTTGTCGGCGCCGAACGGTCCTTCCCAGCAGCGGGTGATCGCGCAGGCGTTGGCGAATGCGGGGCTCTCGGCGGGCGATGTGGATGTGGTGGAGGCGCATGGTACGGGTACGGTGTTGGGCGATCCGATCGAGGCGCAGGCGTTGTTGGCGACGTATGGGCAGGGGCGGCCGGAGGGGCGGCCGTTGTGGCTTGGGTCGGTGAAGTCGAATATTGGTCATACGCAGGCGGCAGCCGGCGTTGCTGGGGTGATCAAGATGGTGAAGGCTTTTGAGCACGGGTTGCTGCCGAGGACGTTGCATGTGGATGAGCCTTCTCGTCAGGTTGATTGGTCGGCGGGTGCGGTGTTATTGCTGACGGAGGACGTGCCGTGGGTGCGGGATGGGCGTCCGCGGCGGGCGGGGGTGTCGTCGTTTGGGGTCAGTGGGACCAATGTGCACGTGATCCTCGAGGAACCATCGATGGTCGAGGAGGATCAGGCGGTCGAGGGGGCGTTGGGGGCTGGTGTGTCGGCCGGTTTTGAGGAGATGGGCTTTGTGGGGGACGACGGATCTTCCTCTTCCTCTTCCTCTCCTCCTCATCTCCCTGTTATTTCGCATTTGGGCGCGGGTGGGATGATGTCGTGGACGCTCTCGGCGCGGAATGAAAGTGCGCTTTGCGAGCAGGCTGCGCGGTTGCATGATTGTGTTGAGAGGGATCCTGGGTTGGGTTTGGCTGACGTTGGGTTCTCGCTCGCGGGCCGTTCGGTATTTGAGCACCGGGCGGTGGTGTTGGGCTGTGATCGGAATGATTTGCTTGGTGGCCTCAGCGCGTTGAAAGAGAGGGAGCCCACGGCGGATGTTGTGTGGGGTATGGCGCGAGGTACGGATAGGGGTGTGGATCGTGGGGTTGTATTTTTGTTTCCGGGTCAGGGTTCGCAGTGGATGGGGATGGCGGTTGAGTTGCTGGAGTCTTCGCCCGTGTTCGAGGAGCGGGTTGGGTTGTGTGAGGAGGCACTTGCGAGATTTGTGGATTGGTCATTGGTGGATGTGTTGCGTGGAGTGGAGGGTGCGCCAGGGTTGGATCGGGTGGATGTGGTGCAGCCGGTGCTGTTTGCGGTGATGGTGTCGTTGGCCGGTTTGTGGCGTGCATGTGGTGTCGAGCCCGCTGCAGTGGTAGGCCATTCGCAGGGGGAGATCGCTGCGGCCTGTGTTGCGGGTGGTCTGTCGCTGGGGGACGCGGCGCGGATCGTGGCGTTGCGCAGCAAGGCGTTGGTGAGGTTGATGGGACTTGGTGGGATGGTGTCAGTTGCTTTATCTGAGGAGCAGTTGTGTCCGTGGCTCGAGCGCTATGAGGGTCGATTGTCGGTTGCGGCGGTGAATGGTCCGCGTTCTGTTGTGGTGTCTGGTGAGCGTGAGGCGCTTGACGGGATCGTTTCGGAGCTGGTTGAGGGTGGTGTGAGGGCGAAGGAGATTCCTGTCGATTATGCCGCGCATTCGATTGCGGTTGAAGGGATTCGCGATGAGTTGCTGGGGGCGTGTGTGGGTTTGTCGCCGAGATCTGGTGATGTGCCGTTTTATTCGTCGGTCGCGGGCGGGTTGATCGATATGGAGCTACTGGATGGGGAGTATTGGTATCGCAACTTGCGCGACACGGTTCTATTTGAGCGAGCTACGCGGTCCTTGTTGGGTGACGGTTTCCGTGTGTTTGTGGAGATCAGCCCACATCCGGTGTTGACGGTAGGGGTGCAGGAAACGATTGGGGATGAGCTTGATGGTGTGGCCGATGGCGATGTGAGTGGTGCTGGTGGGGTGGTCGCGGGCGATGTCAGTTTTGATGCTGCTGGTGTGGTGGTTATTGGCTCGCTGCGTCGTGGGGAAGGTGGACCAGGGCGGTTCTTGACGTCTCTTGGGGAGCTTTGGGTGTGTGGTGTTGGGGTTGATTGGGGTGTGGTGTTTGGGGGGTCTGGTGCGGTGCGGGTTGGTTTGCCGTCGTATGCGTTTCAGCGTGAGCGGTTTTGGCTTGATGGGTCGGTTGGGGTGGGGGATGTGGCGTCGGTGGGGTTGGTTGGGGCGGGTCATCCGTTGTTGGGTGTGGGTGTTGGGTTGGCTGATGGTGGGGGGTGGTTGTTTGCGGGGCGGTTGTCGTTGGGTACGCATTCGTGGCTTGCTGATCATGCGGTTTTGGGTGTGGTGTTGTTGCCGGGTACTGCGTTTTTGGAGTTGGTTTTGCGTGCTGGGGTGGAGGTTGGGTGTGAGTGGGTGCGGGAGTTGGCGTTGGAGGCGCCGCTTGTGCTTGGGTCTGGTGGGGTGCAGGTGCAGGTGAGGGTGGGTGAGCCTGATGAGGTTGGGGGTAGGTCGGTTGGGGTGTATTCGCGGGTGGCGGATTCTGGGGATGGTGTGTTGGTGGGTGAGGGTGGGTGGACGCGGCATGCTAGTGGTGTGGTGTGTCCTGTGGGTGGTGCTTTGGTGGGGTGTGAGGGTGAGTTTGGGTTTGCTGGGGGTGTGTGGCCGCCGCGTGGTGCTGTGAGTGTGGGTGTGGATGGGTTTTATGAGCGTTTGGCGGAGTGGGGTTATGAGTATGGGTCTGTGTTTCAGGGGTTGCGTGGTGTGTGGCGTGGGGGTGGGGGAGAGATTTTTGCTGAGGTTGTGTTGCCTGAGCAGCAGCAGGTGTATGCGTCTGGGTTTGGTTTGCATCCGGCGTTGCTTGATGCGGTTTTGCATGCTGTCGCGGCTGATTTTTTGGAGAGGGAGGGTGGGGAGCTGCGGGTGCGTTTGCCGTTCGCTTGGGAGGGTGTGGGTCTTTATCGTGTTGGTTGTTCTTCGTTGCGGGTGAGGATTTCTCAGGGCGGGGAGGATGGGGAGGGTGCGTTGAGGTTGTTGGTGGCTGATGATGATGGTCAGCCTGTTGGTGTGGTCAGTTCGTTGTTGATGCGGGAGATGCCTGCGGGTCATCTCGATGGTGGGGGCGGCGATTCGTTGTTTGGTGTTGAGTGGGAGCCGGTGGGTGTTGCTTCTTCTGGGGTTGCTGTGCCGGTGGTTGAGCGTGCTCTTGGTGGGTCGGTGTTATTGGGTGCTGAGGATTCTTGGCTGGCGGGGCTGTTTGGGGATGGGGAGCCCGGCGGGGGAGATGGGGGTGTCGGGGGAGATGGGGTCGGTGTGGGTGTTGGGGTTTATGCTGATCTGGGTTCCTTGGGTAGTGCTGTGGATGGTGGGGTTGCGGTGCCTGGGGTAGTGTTCGTGGATTGCGCGCCCGATACGCTGGGGGTGTTTGGTAGGTCTGGTGCGGGCGTTGGGTTGCCTGAGTCGGCGTTCGATCGTGTGTGTTGGGTGTTGGGGCTGGTGCAGGAGTGGCTTGCTGATGAGCGGTTCTCCTCTTCGCGGCTGGTGTTTGCTACCAAGAGCGCTGTCTCGGTGGGTGTGATGGATGGTGTGTCGGGGCTCGAGTCGGCGGGCATATGGGGGCTGATGCGCTCGGCGCAGTCGGAGACCTTGGATCGTTTTGTCCTGCTCGATATCGATGAGCAGCCCGCTTCTCTGGAGGCTCTCGGCAGCGGACTCGCCGCGGCGCTTGCGTTGGGGGAGTCTCAGCTAGCGGTCAGGGACGGTACGATCCTCGCGCCACGGCTGAGGAGGGTGGCTTCGCCTGCTGGCGCGTCGCCTGGCGAGGCGGTTGGTGGGGCGGGGGGCATGTCGGCTGGTGGGGTGGCTGTCGGGGGTGACGGTGCTCAGATACATGGTTCGCGGGGCTCGGTATTGATTACCGGTGGCACGGGTGGCTTGGGTAGTCTTGTGGCGCGCCATTTGGTGGCCGAGCACGAGGTGCGTAGTGTCGTGTTGGCTAGCCGGAAGGGCCTTGATGCTCCTGGTGTGCCCGAGTTGCAGAGTGAGCTCGAGTCGTTGGGCGCGCGGGTGCTGATCGCGGCTTGTGACGTGTCAGATCGCGAGCAGCTCGAAGGGCTGCTCGGGTCGATCCCGGAAGAGTTCCCGTTGAGCGCGGTAGTCCACGCCGCGGGCGCGATCGATGACGGCGTGATCGAGTCCCTGAGTCCCGAGCGCGTGAAGCGCGTGTTCGCGTCCAAGGTGCACGCGGCGTGCCATCTGCACGAGCTCACGGCCGGCATGGATCTCTCGGCGTTCGTACTGTTCTCCTCCGCGGGGGGCACGCTCGGCAGCCCCGGCCAGGGCAACTACTCTGCGGCGAACACGTTCCTGGATGCCCTCGCTGCGCACCGCCGCGCCCAGGGACTCCCAGGCATCTCACTGGCATGGGGATTCTGGGCCCAGGCAACCGACCTCACCCGCACCATGAGCCAAAGCGACCTGCAGCGCCTAGGCCGAGTCGGCGTCGCCGCGCTGTCATCCGATGAGGGTCTCAGATTATTCGACTCCGCACACCGAACGAGCAGAGCACACGTCCTCCCAATGCGTCTCGACTTACAAACGATACGCACCCAAGCAAACACCGGAGTCCTACCAGCACTCCTACGCTCACTCATACGCACACCCACCCAACGCAAACCCAACAACGACCGAGGACAACTCACACGACGCCTAGCCAAGGCCCCCAAAGGCGAACACCAAAACATCACGCTCGAACTGGTGCGCAATGAAACTGCACTCGTCCTCGGGCACACATCTGCTCAAGCGATTGAACCACAGCTCGCATTCAAGGACCTCGGGTTCGACTCGCTAACCGCCATTGAGCTTCGCAATCGTCTTGCTGCCAGCACCGGGCTGGTACTGCCAGCCACGCTCATCTTTGACTATCCAACGCCCACCGCGCTCGCCAAACATATACTCGCCGAGATCACAGGTACCGGCGGTGTCACGATGGTGTCGGCACCCATTGCGGCGGTGGCCGAAGATCCGATTGTGATAGTGGGTATGGGTTGTCGTTATCCAGGGGATGTTGTTTCCGCGGATGGATTGTGGCGGCTGGTTGTGGATGGAAAAGATGCGATTTCTGGGTTTCCTATGGATCGGGGTTGGGATCTGGATCATTTATTTGATCCTGATCCCAGTCATTGTGGTACGAGCTATGTGAGCGAGGGTAGCTTTGTTGATGACATAAGCGGGTTTGATGCGGGATTCTTTGGAATCAGCCCGCGTGAGGCATTGGCGATGGATCCTCAACAGCGTTTGTTGCTGGAAGTTTGCTGGGAGATGTTTGAGAATGCCGGTATCGATCCTGGTTCGCTGAGAGGGAGCCAGACCGGCGTGTTCGCTGGGATGAGCGCTCAGGAATATACGCCGCGCTCGAGTTCGGCGCCCGAGCTGGAGGGTTATTTGGGCACCGGCGGCTCTGCGAGTGTGCTGTCGGGTCGCGTGGCGTATGTGTTTGGGTTGGAGGGGCCTGCGGTGACAGTTGATACCGCGTGTTCGTCGTCGTTGGTGGCCTTGCATTTGGCGTGTCAGGCTTTGTGTGGGGGGGAGTGCTCGTTGGCGTTGGCTGGTGGTGTAACGATGATGGTAACGCCGGCGGCGTTTGTGGAGTTCAGTCGTCAGCGTGGTTTGGCGCGGGACGGGCGGTGCAAGTCGTTTGCTGATGGGGCCGATGGGACCGGTTGGGGTGAGGGTGTGGGTATACTGTTGTTGGAGCGTCTGTCTGATGCTGAGAGGCTGGGTCATCGAGTGTTGGCGGTTGTGCGTGGGAGTGCGGTGAATCAGGATGGTGCGAGCAATGGGTTGACGTCGCCGAATGGTCCGTCTCAGCAGCGTGTGATTATGCAGGCGCTCGGGAGTGCTGGGTTGCTGTCCAGTGAGGTGGATGCGGTTGAGGCGCATGGTACGGGTACGGTGTTGGGCGATCCGATTGAGGCGCAGGCGTTGTTGGCGACGTATGGACAGGGGCGGCCGGAGGGGCGGCCGTTGTGGCTGGGGTCGCTGAAGTCGAATATTGGCCATACACAGGCGGCGGCAGGTGTTGCTGGGGTGATCAAGATGGTAAAGGCTTTTGAGCATGGGTTGTTGCCGAGGACGTTGCATGTGGATGAGCCTTCTCGTCAGGTTGATTGGTCGGCGGGTGCGGTGTCGTTGCTGATGGAGGAGGTGCCGTGGGTGCGGGATGGGCGTCCGCGGCGGGCGGGGGTGTCGTCGTTTGGGGCCAGCGGGACCAATGCACACGTGATTCTCGAGGAGCCGCCGATGGTTGAAAGAGCGCGAGAGTCCGCGGTCAACGACACGCTGGCTGTGTCCGGTCTGGGTCTTGGTGGTGCGGTGCCGTGGGTTTTGTCGGCACAGAGTGACGGCGCACTCAGGGAGCAGGCTGGGCGTTTGCGGGAGTCGGTTGAAGACAATGTCTCATTGGGCTTGATTGATGTTGGGTTCTCCTTGACGGAGCGCGCCGTGCTCGAGCGTCGTGCGGTGGTATTGGGTGGGGATCGAAGTAGCTTGCTCGATGGTCTTGGGGCATTGGCTGACGGCGTGTCCGCGACGGGCGTGGATGAGGGCGTTGCTGTTGGTGGCGGTGACGGGGTTGTGTTTTTGTTCCCGGGTCAAGGATCGCAGTGGGTGGGAATGGGTCGTGAGCTGTATGAGGCTTTTCCGGTATTCAAGGAGGCGTTGGACGAGGTGTGTGCCGGGCTGAATATTCGTCTCGGTGTTGTGTTGCACGATGTGCTGTTCGCTCAGGAAGGGTCTCCTGAGGCGGAGCTATTGGATCAGACGATTTTTACGCAGGCTGGTCTGTTTGCGTTGGAGATGGCGTTGTCCAGGCTATTGGATACATGGGGTGTGCGCCCGAGCTTCGTGATGGGTCATTCGATTGGTGAGATCGCTGCGGCGTGTATAGCACAGGTTTTTTCGCTCGAGGATGCCTGTGCGCTGGTCGCCGCTCGGGGGCAGATGATGGGGGCCCTGGAGGCTGGTGGGGCGATGGTGTCGGTGCAGGCTTCCGAGGCGGAGGTTTTGCCGGATCTGATTGATTTGACAGATCGCGTTGCGCTTGCTGCGGTGAATGGTCCCTCGTCAGTGGTGCTTTCAGGTGATAGTGACGTCGTTTTTGAGCTGGCGAGTGTTTGGAAGGAACGAGGACGTAAGATCAAGAGCCTCAAGGTTTCTCATGCGTTTCATTCACCACGCATGGATGGGATGCTCGATGAGTTTGCGGCGATGGTGCGGGGACTGTCGTTCTCGGCGCCGTGTATTCCGTTGATATCTAATTTGACGGGTGAAGTCATCTCTGGTGACGTGATATGCGATGCCGAGTATTGGGTGCGTCACGCACGTGAGCCGGTGCGGTTTTTTGACGGAATACGCTCACTGCGCGAGCACGGTACGAGCAGATTTCTGGAGTTGGGTCCCGGTGGTGTATTGAGCACGATGGTCCAGGATTGCGTGGCTGATGGCGAGCGGCCCCGCGACGGGGAGCAAAACGTTGAAGACGCTAAGGAGGGATCGGGAGTCATCGCGGTGCCGGTATTGCGCAAGGGACGGTCGGACGTCGATACGCTTATGCGCGCTCTGGCAGGGGTTTGGGTGTGTGGTGTTGGGGTTGATTGGGGTGTGGTGTTTGGGGGGTCTGGTGCGGTGCGGGTTGGTTTGCCGTCGTATGCGTTTCAGCGTGAGCGGTTTTGGCTTGATGGGTCGGTTGGGGTGGGGGATGTGGCGTCGGTGGGGTTGGTTGGGGCGGGTCATCCGTTGTTGGGTGTGGGTGTTGGGTTGGCTGATGGTGGGGGGTGGTTGTTTGCGGGGCGGTTGTCGTTGGGTACGCATTCGTGGCTTGCTGATCATGCGGTTTTGGGTGTGGTGTTGTTGCCGGGTACTGCGTTTTTGGAGTTGGTTTTGCGTGCTGGGGTGGAGGTTGGGTGTGAGTGGGTGCGGGAGTTGGCGTTGGAGGCGCCGCTTGTGCTTGGGTCTGGTGGGGTGCAGGTGCAGGTGAGGGTGGGTGAGCCTGATGAGGTTGGGGGTAGGTCGGTTGGGGTGTATTCGCGGGTGGCGGATTCTGGGGATGGTGTGTTGGTGGGTGAGGGTGGGTGGACGCGGCATGCTAGTGGTGTGGTGTGTCCTGTGGGTGGTGCTTTGGTGGGGTGTGAGGGTGAGTTTGGGTTTGCTGGGGGTGTGTGGCCGCCGCGTGGTGCTGTGAGTGTGGGTGTGGATGGGTTTTATGAGCGTTTGGCGGAGTGGGGTTATGAGTATGGGTCTGTGTTTCAGGGGTTGCGTGGTGTGTGGCGTGGGGGTGGGGGAGAGATTTTTGCTGAGGTTGTGTTGCCTGAGCAGCAGCAGGTGTATGCGTCTGGGTTTGGTTTGCATCCGGCGTTGCTTGATGCGGTTTTGCATGCTGTCGCGGCTGATTTTTTGGAGAGGGAGGGTGGGGAGCTGCGGGTGCGTTTGCCGTTCGCTTGGGAGGGTGTGGGTCTTTATCGTGTTGGTTGTTCTTCGTTGCGGGTGAGGATTTCTCAGGGCGGGGAGGATGGGGAGGGTGCGTTGAGGTTGTTGGTGGCTGATGATGATGGTCAGCCTGTTGGTGTGGTCAGTTCGTTGTTGATGCGGGAGATGCCTGCGGGTCATCTCGATGGTGGGGGCGGCGATTCGTTGTTTGGTGTTGAGTGGGAGCCGGTGGGTGTTGCTTCTTCTGGGGTTGCTGTGCCGGTGGTTGAGCGTGCTCTTGGTGGGTCGGTGTTATTGGGTGCTGAGGATTCTTGGCTGGCGGGGCTGTTTGGGGATGGGGAGCCCGGCGGGGGAGATGGGGGTGTCGGGGGAGATGGGGTCGGTGTGGGTGTTGGGGTTTATGCTGATCTGGGTTCCTTGGGTAGTGCTGTGGATGGTGGGGTTGCGGTGCCTGGGGTAGTGTTCGTGGATTGCGCGCCCGATACGCTGGGGGTGTTTGGTAGGTCTGGTGCGGGCGTTGGGTTGCCTGAGTCGGCGTTCGATCGTGTGTGTTGGGTGTTGGGGCTGGTGCAGGAGTGGCTTGCTGATGAGCGGTTCTCCTCTTCGCGGCTGGTGTTTGCTACCAAGAGCGCTGTCTCGGTGGGTGTGATGGATGGTGTGTCGGGGCTCGAGTCGGCGGGCATATGGGGGCTGATGCGCTCGGCGCAGTCGGAGACCTTGGATCGTTTTGTCCTGCTCGATATCGATGAGCAGCCCGCTTCTCTGGAGGCTCTCGGCAGCGGACTCGCCGCGGCGCTTGCGTTGGGGGAGTCTCAGCTAGCGGTCAGGGACGGTACGATCCTCGCGCCACGGCTGAGGAGGGTGGCTTCGCCTGCTGGCGCGTCGCCTGGCGAGGCGGTTGGTGGGGCGGGGGGCATGTCGGCTGGTGGGGTGGCTGTCGGGGGTGACGGTGCTCAGATACATGGTTCGCGGGGCTCGGTATTGATTACCGGTGGCACGGGTGGCTTGGGTAGTCTTGTGGCGCGCCATTTGGTGGCCGAGCACGAGGTGCGTAGTGTCGTGTTGGCTAGCCGGAAGGGCCTTGATGCTCCTGGTGTGCCCGAGTTGCAGAGTGAGCTCGAGTCGTTGGGCGCGCGGGTGCTGATCGCGGCTTGTGACGTGTCAGATCGCGAGCAGCTCGAAGGGCTGCTCGGGTCGATCCCGGAAGAGTTCCCGTTGAGCGCGGTAGTCCACGCCGCGGGCGCGATCGATGACGGCGTGATCGAGTCCCTGAGTCCCGAGCGCGTGAAGCGCGTGTTCGCGTCCAAGGTGCACGCGGCGTGCCATCTGCACGAGCTCACGGCCGGCATGGATCTCTCGGCGTTCGTACTGTTCTCCTCCGCGGGGGGCACGCTCGGCAGCCCCGGCCAGGGCAACTACTCTGCGGCGAACACGTTCCTGGATGCCCTCGCTGCGCACCGCCGCGCCCAGGGACTCCCAGGCATCTCACTGGCATGGGGATTCTGGGCCCAGGCAACCGACCTCACCCGCACCATGAGCCAAAGCGACCTGCAGCGCCTAGGCCGAGTCGGCGTCGCCGCGCTGTCATCCGATGAGGGTCTCAGATTATTCGACTCCGCACACCGAACGAGCAGAGCACACGTCCTCCCAATGCGTCTCGACTTACAAACGATACGCACCCAAGCAAACACCGGAGTCCTACCAGCACTCCTACGCTCACTCATACGCACACCCACCCAACGCAAACCCAACAACGACCGAGGACAACTCACACGACGCCTAGCTGAAGGATCTAAAAGCGATCAAGAAAGTATTGTGCTTGAGTTGGTGCGTAGCCAGGTGGCGCGAGTTCTCGGACACTCCTCTCTGAACACAATCGATGTACAGCATACATTTAAAGAACTCGGGTTCGACTCTCTTGCGGCAGTAGAGCTTCGCAATCAAATGGAGGCAGCCACAGAGCTGCGACTGCCGGCCACGCTCGTGTTTGACTACCCGACCCCCGTCGCGCTCGCTGCCTATATACTGGAAGAGCTGACAAACGTCGAGGGCGGAGCGTGCGCGGCCGCGGAAGCCGAGCTCAACAAACTGAGTGCCGACCTCCTGTCGTTGGCGGAGGATGACGATCGAGAGAGAATGGCTCGGCGTCTCCAGATGTTGATAACCGAGCTAAAGGGTTCGAGCGACGCCACCACGACTGGCGATGATGATCTGGAGAGCGCAACGGACGATGAGATGTTCGAGTTGATCGACGAAGAGCTCGGCCGTTCTGAAATATGAGAGGGCATTTATGCCGAATGGGGATCCAAAAATGACAAATGACACGAAGCTTCGTGACTATCTAAGACGGGTGACAGTCGATCTGCGCAAGGCTCGCCGAGGACTGCGCGAGATGGAGGAACGCAGGCGTGAGCCGATCGCGATCGTTGGTATGAGCTGCCGCTATCCCGGAGAAGTGGACTCACCACGAGATCTTTGGGATCTTGTCGCGCGCGGCGGTGACGGAATGTCTGAGTTTCCAAGCACTCGTGGGTGGAACTTGGAAAAGCTCTATGACCCGGACCCTGACAAGCTCGGAACGGCCTACGTGCGTGAAGCCGGTTTTCTTCATCGTGCTGGAGAGTTCGACCCCGGGTTCTTTGGTATCGGTCCTCGTGAGGCCCTGGCGATGGACCCTCAGCAGCGCCTGCTGCTGGAGCTTACGTGGGAGGCGATTGAAGAAGCTGGGATCGATCCTCTCTCGCTTCGGGGCAGCAGGACTGGTGTGTTTGCGGGTGTGATGTATCACGACTATGGAGTCAGTCTAAGCAACGTCCCTCCGGAGCTGGAAGGTTACGCAGGCACGGGCAATGCCGGTAGCGTCGCGTCGGGTCGTGTCGCGTTCACCCTGGGGCTGGAGGGCCCGGCGGTGACTCTGGACACCGCGTGTTCCTCGTCGCTGGTGACCTTGCATTTGGCGTGCCAGGCATTGCGCGGAGAGGAGTGTTCCCTTGCGTTGGCTGGAGGAGTGACAGTAATGGCGACGCCGACCGTGTTTGTGGAGTTCAGCCGCCAGCATGGTTTGGCTCGGGATGGGCGGTGCAAATCGTATGCCGACGGTGCGGACGGAACGTCTTTGTCTGAGGGTGCGGCCATGCTGTTGCTGGAGCGTCTGTCTGACGCTCAGCGGCTGGGCCACCCGGTGTTGGCAGTGGTGCGCGGCAGTGCGGTGAATCAAGATGGCGCGAGCAATGGCCTGGCGGCGCCAAACGGTCCTTCTCAGCAACGGGTGATCAGGCAAGCGCTTGAAAGCGCTGGACTATCGGCTGGTGATGTGGATGCAGTGGAGGGGCACGGCACTGGTACGGTGCTTGGCGATCCGATTGAGGTACAGGCCTTGTTGGCCACGTATGGGCAGAGTCGGCCGGAGGGGCGGCCACTTTGGCTTGGGTCGGTGAAATCAAATATTGGTCACACGCAGACCGCGGCGGGTGCGGCTGGAGTGATCAAGATGGTGGAGGCCTTTGAGCACGGGCTATTGCCAAAAACGTTGTATGCTGACGAGCCCTCGCGCCAGGTTGATTGGTCGGCGGGTTCCGTGTCAGTGCTGACGGACGAGGTGGAATGGGAGCGCGCGGAGCGGCCGCGACGGGCAGGGATATCCTCATTTGGGATCAGCGGAACCAACGCCCATGTGATCCTCGAGGAAGCGCCGATTGTAGAGGAACCGGAGGCGCCGCCAACTGGCGAACCGCCGGTCACTGCGGCGCAGGATCCTCCAAGACGCTCGCCACTGTCTTCCACGTCGGTTGGTGTAAACGGCGATGTCGGCAGGGCTGTGCCGTGGGTATTGTCAGGACGCAGCGCATCGGGCTTGCGCGGCCAGGCTGAGCGGCTGTTGGAGTCGGTCAATGATGGTGCTCAGGCCGGCGATGAGGAGGATGGAGTTGGTTTGACCGATGTCGGGTTCTCTCTATTGAGTAGGCCGATGTTTGAGCATCGCGCTGTCGTTGTTGGGGGGGGTTCGACAGAGCCTGTCCGCGGGCTTGGATGCGTTGGGACAGGGAAAGAGCATGGCGGGGCTGGTGGAGGGTACCGTGACCGCTGGAGATCCAAGCCGGGTTGTGTTCCTATTTCCTGGCCAGGGTTCTCAGTGGGAGGGGATGGCGCTTGATTTGCTCGATAGCTCGGCAGTCTTCGCGGAGCACATAGCGGCGTGCGGGGAGGCGCTGGCCCCGCACATCGATTGGCCGCTCGAGGGAGTCTTGCGAGGTGAAGAGGGCGCGCCATCGCTGGATAGGATCGAGGTGGTCCAACCGGTCCTGTTTGCGGTAATGGTCTCGCTTGCGGGCTTGTGGCAGGCCTGTGGTATACGGCCAGCCGCCGTTGTCGGTCACTCACAGGGTGAGATCGCGGCTGCGCACGTGGCTGGTGGATTGTCGCTTCAAGACGCCGCGCGGCTTGTGGCACTGCGTAGCCAGATCTTGTTTGGCATGGCTGGCCAGGGCGCGGTGGCCTCAGTCTCACTTACGGCCGAACAGGTTGACGCTCGGATCGAGCGATGGGGTGGAGCGATCACCGTAGCAGGGGTGAATGGACCATCGTCGATGGTGGTAGCCGGGGATCGTGTTGCATTAGACGAGTTACTGGCGGAGCTAGAGGCGGAGGGCATTCGCTCGCGGGAGGTCCCGGTGACGGTCGCGTCGCATACCGCCCGGGTCGATAAATATCGAGAGCAATTGCTGGATATATGTGCTTCGCTGGTTCCGCGTTCGAGTGAGATTGAGTTCTTCTCCACAGTTACAGGTGGGTTGCTCGACACTATGGAGCTGGATGCGAAGTACTGGTATCGCAACGTACGTGAGCCTGTTCAGTTTGAGCAAGCCACACGATCTTTGCTCGAACGGGGATACCGGGCGTTCGTGGAGGCCAGTCCGCATCCGGTGCTGGCGACAGGGGTGTTGCAAACTGTCGATGAGGCGCTTGACGGTTCCGGAGACGATGCGCTCGCTGTGTGCTCGCTACGCCGAGATGAGGATGGGCTGACGCGGTTTGTTACGTCACTTGCGGAGATGTGGGTGCACGGTGCGGACATCGACTGGAATGTCGTGTTTGCCGGATCGGGCGCGACGCGGGTGAATCTTCCTACGTATGCCTTCCAACGCCAACATTATTGGTGGGACAGTCTGACTGTGGGTGCAGGCGATGTGACATCCGCGGGCCAGTCCTCGATGGATCACCCGCTGTTGGGCGCTGCGCTTGCGCTGGCTGACGGTGAGGGGCTGCTGTTCACCGGCCGCCTCTCGTTGCAGAGTCACCCCTGGCTCGCGGATCACGCGCTGATGGGAACCGCGCTGATGCCGGGCACGGCGTTCGTGGAGCTTGCGCTGCGCGCGGGCGGCGAGGCCGGTTGCGGGGCGATCGACGAGCTCATACTGGAGGCGCCTCTGGTGCTACCGAGGACGGGCGGGGTGCAACTGCAGGTCGTGGTGGGGGAGCCGGATCAGTCGAGTTGCAGACGGGTTGAGATCTACTCCCGCCCTGAGGATGTCTCGATGGACGGATCCTGGCGCGAGGCGGCGTGGACGCGGCACGCATCGGGCGTGCTGTCCTCTGGGGCAGAGAAGGGCTTTGAGGGACAGGTGGCGCTGGAGGCTCAGGCAATGTCTTTCGTGGAGGAAGCTTGGCCTCCCGTGGACGCCGAGCCCGTGGAGGTTGACGACCTGTATGACCGCCTGGCCGAGCACGGATATGACTATGGGCCGATATTCCAAGGACTGCGCGCCGCGTGGCGACGCGGCGATGAGATATTCGCCGAGGTGGCGCTTCCCAGAGATCAGGAGATGAACGCAAGCCAGTTCGGTTTGCATCCGGCGCTGCTCGACGCCGTGCTTCACGCCGCTGCGCTCACAGCGCCGCATGCGGGAGAGCGCGAGGATGGCGCCGGCCGGGTGCACGTTCCGTTCTCGTGGAGTGATGTGGGGTTGTATACAAAGGGCGCCTCGTCGCTGCGGGTTCGTGTCGCACGGACGACAGCCGCTGAGACTGTCGCTGGCGCTGCGGGAAGCGCGCCCGGCGCCGAAGTTTCTGTGGTCGTAGCCGATGGGGCGGGTGGTCTGGTCGCCTCGGTGCGATCAATGGCGACACGCCCGGTATCCGCTGAGTTGCTTGACGGACTGCGCGGCGACTACCACGAGTCGTTGTTTTCTTTGGGTTGGGTGGAGGTTTCGGGTGTGGGTGTTGGGGGGGTTGGGTTTTCGGTGGATGAGTGTGTGGTGGTTGGGGATGGGGTTGTTGGGCGGGGGTTTGGGGTGGGGGGGGGTGGTGTGGGGGTGTATGGGGGTTTTGGGGCGTTGGTGGAGGCTGTGGATGGGGGTGTGCGGGCGCCTGGGGTTGTGTTTTTGGATTGTACGTCGTGTGGGGGTGTGGTTGGTGGTGGTGTGGTGGGGTTGGTGCGTGGGTCTGTGGGTGGGGTGTTGGAGTTGCTTCAGGGGTGGCTTGGTGATGGGCGGTTTGATGGTTCGCGGTTGGTGGTTGTGACGCGGGGGGCTGTGGTTGCTGGGGGTGGGGATGTGGTGGGGGATTTGGGCGGTGCGGGGGTGTGGGGTTTGGTGCGCTCGGCGCAGTCGGAGCATCCTGGGCGGTTTGTGCTTGTTGATGTTGATGAGGGTGATGGTTGGGTGGGTGTGTTGGGTGGGGTGTTGGGGTTGGGTGAGCCTCAGGTTGCTGTTCGTGGTGGTGGTGTGTTGGTGCCTCGGCTCGAGCGGGCTGGGTCTGGTGGTGTTTTGGTGTCTCCTGTGGGTGGTTTTGGGTGGCGGCTTGATGCTGGTGTGGGTGGGACGTTTGAGGGTCTTGAGTTGGTTGGGTGTCCTGAGGTTTTGGAGCCGCTTGGGGTTGGTCAGGTGCGTGTTGGGGTGCGGGCTGCGGGTTTGAATTTCCGTGATGTTTTGATTGCGTTGGGTATGTATCCTGGTGAGGCTGTGATGGGTGGTGAGGGTGCGGGGGTGGTGTTGGAGGTTGGTCCTGGGGTTGAGGGTCTTGTTGTGGGTGATCGGGTGATGGGCTTGTTGCCGGGGGCGTTTGGTCCGGTTGCTGTTACTGATCAGCGTTTGGTTGTGCGTATGCCTGAGGGCTGGTCATTCGTTCAGGCGGCGTCGATCCCGATTGTGTTTTTGACGGCGTATTTCGGGCTCGTGGATTTGGCTGGTCTTCAGCCTGGTGAGTCGTTGTTGGTGCATGCGGCGACGGGCGGTGTTGGTATGGCTGCTGTGCAGCTGGCTCGGCATCTTGGGGCGGAGGTGTTTGGGACGGCGAGCCCGGGGAAGTGGGGTACGTTGAGGGCGTTGGGGTTGGATGAGGCGCATATCGCGTCGTCTCGTTCGCTGGAGTTCAGGGATAAGTTTTTGCAGGTGACTGGTGGGCGTGGTGTGGATGTGGTTCTTGACTCGTTGGCGCGTGAGTTCGTTGATGCGTCGTTGGAGTTGTTGCCGCGGGGTGGTCGTTTCGTCGAGATGGGCAAGACGGATATCCGTGATCCGGGTGAGGTCGCGGGGAGTTATGAGGGTGTGTCTTATCGCGCGTTTGATCTCGTGGAGGCGGGCGCGGAGCGTATTGGGGAGATGCTGGTGGAGTTGTTGGGGCTCTTCGAGCGAGGTGTGCTCGAGCCGTTGCCGGTGAGGGCGTGGGATGTGCGGCATGCGGCGGATGCCTTCCGGTTTGTCAGCCAGGCGCGTCATATTGGTAAGAACGTGCTGACGATGCCGTCCGTGATCGACCCGCGGGGGACGGTGTTGATCACGGGTGGCACGGGGGAGCTGGGTGGTTCGGTCGCGCGGCATCTGGTTGGGGTGCATGGGGTGTCCAGTGTGGTGTTGGCGAGCAGGCGGGGACGCGAGGCTCCGGGTGCGCAAGAGTTGGAGGCTGAGCTCGTGGGGATGGGCGCGAGCGTGACGCTCGCGGCTTGTGATGTGGCTGATCGTGAGCAGCTCGCGGAGTTGCTCGGGCGGGTGTCGAAGGCTCACCCTCTGGTTGGGGTGGTGCACGCGGCGGGCGCGCTTGATGATGGTGTGCTCGAGTCGTTGACCGCGGCGCAGGTTGACCGGGTGTTCGCGCCGAAGGTCGAAGCTGCGTGGCATCTGCACGAGTTGACCGAGCATCTGGATCTGCAGATGTTCGTGTTGTTCTCCTCGGCGGCGGCGATGTTCGGCAGTCCTGGGCAGGCCAACTATGCGGCCGCGAACGCGACCCTGGACGCTCTTGCGGCGCATCGTCGTGCCCGGGGTTTGGCTGGCGTGTCGCTGGCGTGGGGGCGATGGGCCAACGCGAGCGAGATGATCAGCCATCTAGACGAGCGTGATCTGGCACGGATCACGCGCGCGGGTCTGACGGGCCTGTCTCGCGAGGAGGGTCTCGAGTTGTTCGATGTCGCGCTGGGTATGGGTGAGGCGTTGCTCATCCCGATGCGCTTGGACATCGCGGCGTTGCGTGCGGGCGCCAGGGCCGGTTCGATACCGCCGCTATTCAGTGGGCTGGTTCGTGTCCCCGCGCGCAAGGCGTTGGGTGATGGGTCTCTGACGCGGCGCTTGGCGGGCACGGCCGAGCAGGAGCGCGAGGGTGTGGTGCTCGATGTCGTCCGTGCGGAGGCGGCGGTCGTGTTGGGGCACTCCTCTGCCGGGGCGATCGATGTGCAGCGCGCGTTCAAGGATCTGGGCTTCGATTCGCTGAGCGCCGTCGAGTTGCGCAACCGGCTGGGTGCTGTCACGGGGTTGCGGCTCCCCGCGACATTGGTGTTCGACTATCCCACACCTGTCGCGCTTGCCAGGTATCTACTGGGTGAGATGATGGGTGTCGCCGTCAAGGCCCCGGTCTCTGTGTCGGTGGCGTCTGTCGATGATCCGATCGCGATCGTGGGCATGGCATGCCGGTATCCAGGGGGAGTGTCCTCGCCCGGGGAGTTGTGGGAACTCCTCGCCGAGGGCACAGACGCGATCGGGGGATTCCCGGTGGATCGTGGCTGGGATCTGGAGGGGCTGTATGACCCCGACCCCGATCGTCTCGGTACGAGCTACGTGTGTGAAGGCGGCTTTCTCTATGGGGCTGGGGAGTTCGATGCGGAGTTCTTCGGGATCGGCCCGCGTGAGGCCTTGGCGATGGACCCCCAGCAGCGTCTGCTGCTGGAGGCGGCGTGGGAGGCGTTGGAGGATGCGGGTATCGCTCCGTCCTCGCTGCGGGGCAGCCCCACGGGGGTGTTCGCTGGGATCAGCTCTCAGGACTACGCCCTCGGTATGCAGTCAGCGCCCGAGCGCCTGGAAGGGTTTATCGGTACGGGCAACTCGGGCAGTGTCGTGTCGGGCCGTGTGGCGTATACGTTTGGTCTGGAGGGCCCCGCGATGACGGTCGATACGGCGTGCTCCTCCTCGCTGGTGGCGTTGCACCTAGCCTGTGGTGCGTTGCGTGGAGGAGAGTGCTCGCTCGCGTTGGCCGGCGGTGTGACGGTAATCTCGACGCCGGGCTTGTTCACGGAGTTCAGCCGCCAGCGTGTCCTCGCGCGGGACGGACGGTGCAAGTCCTTCGCGGCCGCGGCGGACGGCGCCGGGTTCTCCGAGGGCGTCGGTCTCGTGGTGCTGGAGCGGCTATCCGATGCGCGTCGCCTGGGACACGAGGTCTTGGCGGTAGTCCGGGGCAGCGCGGTGAACCAAGACGGCGCGAGCAACGGGTTGACGGCACCGAACGGTCCCTCTCAGCAGCGCGTGATCTTGCAGGCCCTAGCGAACGCTGGGCTCTCCCCAGACCAAGTTGATGCGGTCGAGGGGCATGGCACGGGCACCACGCTCGGCGACCCGATCGAGGCGCAAGCGCTACTAGCCACATACGGGCAGGATCGTCCCGAGGAGCACCCACTATGGCTAGGGTCGATCAAGTCAAACATCGGCCACCCCCAAGCCGCAGCAGGAGTAGCCGGAGTCATCAAGATGGTGATGGCGATGCGCCACGGGCTACTACCACGCACGCTGCACCTCGACCAGCCCTCCCCACACGTAGATTGGTTGACCGGACACATATCGCTACTCGCCGACGCCGTGCCATGGACCACCAACGGCAAACCACGCCGCGCAGGCATCTCCTCATTCGGAATCAGCGGCACCAACGCACACCTAATCCTCGAAGACCCCCCCACCCACCAACCAACCCAACCAGACGAGCCAGCCACCCAACCAGCCACTGACAGTACTGGCGTACTGGGCGGTAGCACTGTGCCATTGGTGCTGTCCGGTCGCAGCGTACGCGGCCTACGAGGCCAGGCTGAGCGGCTAGGAGAGTTCACCAGCAAACACCCCAACCTCGCCATCAACGACATAGGACTATCGCTGGCAAACAGATCGACATTCGAGTACCGCGCAGTCATCGTCGCCAGCGAACACAACGAACACAAAAACCTCACAGAGAGCCTGGACGCACTGGCTAAAGGCCACCCAGCAGCAAACATCACCCAAGGCCGCGCAAACACCACCACCGAAAAGGGCATCGCATTCCTATTCCCGGGGCAGGGGTCACAGTGGCAAGGAATGGCGGTGAAGCTGCTCGATGAGTCGCCGGTGTTTGTCGATCATGTGCGGGCTTGTGGTGAGGCTCTCGCTCCGTTTGTGGACTGGAGGATCGAGGACGTACTGCGGGGCGAGGGCAGTGCGCCAGGGTTCGATCGGGTGGACGTGATACAGCCGCTGTTGTTCGCGGTGATGGTGTCGCTGGCCAAGCTATGGCGGGCGTGTGGAGTGCAGCCGAGCGTCGTGGTCGGTCATTCACAGGGCGAGATCGCCGCCGCCCACATCGCCGGCGGCCTGTCACTGCAAGACGCCGCACGCCTGGTGGCGCTGCGCAGCAGGGCATTGGTCGGGCTGATGGGGCTCGGTGGGATGGTGTCGGTGGCGTTGCCTGAGGCGGAGCTAGGCTCCTGGCTCGAACGCTGGGATGGGGTGTCGGTGGCGGCGGTGAATGGTCCAAGTTCGGTGGTGGTCTCCGGTGAGCGTAAGGCGCTCGAGGGACTGCTGGCGGAACTTGTCGAGGGTGGTGTGCGGGCACGGGAGATACCCGTAGGCTATGCCTCGCACTCCTCGCAGATCGAGGGGATTCGTGGAGAGTTGCTGGAAGCGTGTGCTGGGATCGCACCGAGATCTGGTGATGTGCCGTTCTTCTCAACCGTCAAGGTTGGGGTGGTGGATACGGCGGAGCTGGATGCCGAGTACTGGTATCGCAATCTGCGTGAGACGGTCCAGTTCGAGCCTGCAGTGCGAGCGTTGCTCAGGGATGGGCATCGCGCGTTTGTGGAGGTGAGCCCGCATCCAGTGCTGACGATCGGCGTGCGGGAGACCGTCGAGGGTGTGGCAACTGGCGATGACAAGGGCGCTGTCGGCCGAGAGGGTGCTGATGGCGTTGTGCCGGATGCGGATGGTGTGCCGGATGCCGATGGTGTGCTGGTTGTGGGGTCCTTGCGACGGGAGGAGGGTGGTCTCGAGCGGCTCCTGATCTCGCTCGGCGAGGCTTGGGTGCATGGGATCGAGGTCGATTGGAGTGGGTTGCTCACAGGGTCTGGCGCCGTGCGGGTGGGGTTGCCAACGTATGCATTCCAGCGTGAGCACTACTGGTTGAAGGACAACGAGCTGGGCGCTGGGGATGTCGCGATGGCTGGCCTGGGTGCGACCGATCACCCGTTGCTGGGTGCGACGGTTGGGTTGGCTGGTGAGGGGGGGCGGCTGCTCACTGGCCGTCTGTCACTGAATACGCATCCGTGGCTGGCCGACCATGTCGTGATGGGTGCGGTGTTGCTGCCCGCCACAGCATTCCTGGAGCTGGCTCTGCGTGCCGGCGAGGAGGTCGGCTGCGAGTGCGTGCAGGAGCTTGTGCTGGAGGCCCCGCTGGTATTGGCGGAGCACGGGGGAGTGCAGTTGCAGATTGCTGTGAGGGAGGCCGATGAAGCGGGTGTGCGGCCTGTGGGTGTCTACTCCCGTCCGGAGGACGTGTCTGCCGATGGTGGGTTGTCGGCTGAAGGGGATGGATGGACGTGTCATGCGAGTGGGTTGCTGGCCGCGGATGAGCCGGCTGGGGATGGGGCCGGTATGCCGGCCGGGGTTGGCGTGTTCGCTGAAGATGAGTGGCCGCCTGTGGGTGGAGAGGTGGTTGGTGTTGACGATCTATATGACGGCCTGGCGGGGCTGGGTCTCGATTATGGCCCCGTGTTCCAGGGGTTGAGAGCTGTTTGGCGACGTGATGGGGAGGTGTTCGCCGAGGTGGCGCTGCCCGAGGAGGAGCAGGCGCGTGCCGGCTCCTTCGGCGTGCACCCGGCACTGCTGGACGCCGCGCTGCACGCGATCGGAGCTGGTGTGTTCGACAAGAACGGAGACGGGGACATTGGTGCGATGCAGCTTCCGTTTTCCTGGAGTGGTGTGCGGCTGTATGAGAAGGGCGCGTCCTCGCTACGGGTGCGCCTGTCGCTGCCGGGGGGTGGGTCTGCTGCTGGTGGGGATGGTGCCTCTGGTGGTGGGGATGGTGCTCCCGCTGGTGGTGTTGTGTCTTTGATGGTCGCCGATGGGGCGGGTGGCTTGGTCGCCTCGGTGGATTCACTGGTATTGCGTCCGGTCTCGCGCGAGCAGTTCAGTGGCGATGGACGCAATGAGTCGTTGTTTTCTTTGGGTTGGGTGGAGGTTTCGGGTGTGGGTGTTGGGGGGGTTGGGTTTTCGGTGGATGAGTGTGTGGTGGTTGGGGATGGGGTTGTTGGGCGGGGGTTTGGGGTGGGGGGGGGTGGTGTGGGGGTGTATGGGGGTTTTGGGGCGTTGGTGGAGGCTGTGGATGGGGGTGTGCGGGCGCCTGGGGTTGTGTTTTTGGATTGTACGTCGTGTGGGGGTGTGGTTGGTGGTGGTGTGGTGGGGTTGGTGCGTGGGTCTGTGGGTGGGGTGTTGGAGTTGCTTCAGGGGTGGCTTGGTGATGGGCGGTTTGATGGTTCGCGGTTGGTGGTTGTGACGCGGGGGGCTGTGGTTGCTGGGGGTGGGGATGTGGTGGGGGATTTGGGCGGTGCGGGGGTGTGGGGTTTGGTGCGCTCGGCGCAGTCGGAGCATCCTGGGCGGTTTGTGCTTGTTGATGTTGATGAGGGTGATGGTTGGGTGGGTGTGTTGGGTGGGGTGTTGGGGTTGGGTGAGCCTCAGGTTGCTGTTCGTGGTGGTGGTGTGTTGGTGCCTCGGCTCGAGCGGGCTGGGTCTGGTGGTGTTTTGGTGTCTCCTGTGGGTGGTTTTGGGTGGCGGCTTGATGCTGGTGTGGGTGGGACGTTTGAGGGTCTTGAGTTGGTTGGGTGTCCTGAGGTTTTGGAGCCGCTTGGGGTTGGTCAGGTGCGTGTTGGGGTGCGGGCTGCGGGTTTGAATTTCCGTGATGTTTTGATTGCGTTGGGTATGTATCCTGGTGAGGCTGTGATGGGTGGTGAGGGTGCGGGGGTGGTGTTGGAGGTTGGTCCTGGGGTTGAGGGTCTTGTTGTGGGTGATCGGGTGATGGGCTTGTTGCCGGGGGCGTTTGGTCCGGTTGCTGTTACTGATCAGCGTTTGGTTGTGCGTATGCCTGAGGGCTGGTCATTCGTTCAGGCGGCGTCGATCCCGATTGTGTTTTTGACGGCGTATTTCGGGCTCGTGGATTTGGCTGGTCTTCAGCCTGGTGAGTCGTTGTTGGTGCATGCGGCGACGGGCGGTGTTGGTATGGCTGCTGTGCAGCTGGCTCGGCATCTTGGGGCGGAGGTGTTTGGGACGGCGAGCCCGGGGAAGTGGGGTACGTTGAGGGCGTTGGGGTTGGATGAGGCGCATATCGCGTCGTCTCGTTCGCTGGAGTTCAGGGATAAGTTTTTGCAGGTGACTGGTGGGCGTGGTGTGGATGTGGTTCTTGACTCGTTGGCGCGTGAGTTCGTTGATGCGTCGTTGGAGTTGTTGCCGCGGGGTGGTCGTTTCGTCGAGATGGGCAAGACGGATATCCGTGATCCGGGTGAGGTCGCGGGGAGTTATGAGGGTGTGTCTTATCGCGCGTTTGATCTCGTGGAGGCGGGCGCGGAGCGTATTGGGGAGATGCTGGTGGAGTTGTTGGGGCTCTTCGAGCGAGGTGTGCTCGAGCCGTTGCCGGTGAGGGCGTGGGATGTGCGGCATGCGGCGGATGCCTTCCGGTTTGTCAGCCAGGCGCGTCATATTGGTAAGAACGTGCTGACGATGCCGTCCGTGATCGACCCGCGGGGGACGGTGTTGATCACGGGTGGCACGGGGGAGCTGGGTGGTTCGGTCGCGCGGCATCTGGTTGGGGTGCATGGGGTGTCCAGTGTGGTGTTGGCGAGCAGGCGGGGACGCGAGGCTCCGGGTGCGCAAGAGTTGGAGGCTCAGCTCGTGGGGATGGGCGCGAGCGTGACGCTCGCGGCTTGTGATGTGGCTGATCGTGAGCAGCTCGCGGAGTTGCTCGGGCGGGTGTCGAAGGCTCACCCTCTGGTTGGGGTGGTGCACGCGGCGGGCGCGCTTGATGATGGTGTGCTCGAGTCGTTGACCGCGGCGCAGGTCGACCGGGTGTTCGCGCCGAAGGTCGAAGCTGCGTGGCATCTGCACGAGTTGACCGAGCATCTGGATCTGCAGATGTTCGTGTTGTTCTCCTCGGCGGCGGCGATGTTCGGCAGTCCTGGGCAGGCCAACTATGCGGCCGCGAACGCGACCCTGGACGCTCTTGCGGCGCATCGTCGTGCCCGGGGTTTGGCTGGCGTGTCGCTGGCGTGGGGGCTATGGGCCAACGCGAGCGAGATGATCAGCCATCTAGACGAGCGTGATCTGGCACGGATCACGCGCGCGGGTCTGACGGGCCTGTCTCGCGAGGAGGGTCTCGAGTTGTTCGATGTCGCGCTGGGTATGGGTGAGGCGTTGCTCATCCCGATGCGCTTGGACATCGCGGCGTTGCGTGCGGGCGCCAGGGCCGGTTCGATACCGCCGCTATTCAGTGGGCTGGTTCGTGTCCCCGCGCGCAAGGCGTTGGGTGATGGGTCTCTGACGCGGCGCTTGGCGGGCACGGCCGAGCAGGAGCGCGAGGGTGTGGTGCTCGATGTCGTCCGTGCGGAGGCGGCGGTCGTGTTGGGGCACTCCTCTGCCGGGGCGATCGATGTGCAGCGCGCGTTCAAGGATCTGGGCTTCGATTCGCTGAGCGCCGTCGAGTTGCGCAACCGGCTGGGTGCTGTCACGGGGTTGCGGCTCCCCGCGACATTGGTGTTCGACTATCCCACACCTGTCGCGCTTGCCAGGTATCTACTGGGTGAGATGATGGGTGTCGCCGTCAAGGCCCCGGTCTCTGTGTCGGTGGCGTCTGTCGATGATCCGATCGCGATCGTGGGCATGGCATGCCGGTATCCAGGGGGAGTGTCCTCGCCCGGGGAGTTGTGGGAACTCCTCGCCGAGGGCACAGACGCGATCGGGGGATTCCCGGTGGATCGTGGCTGGGATCTGGAGGGGCTGTATGACCCCGACCCCGATCGTCTCGGTACGAGCTACGTGTGTGAAGGCGGCTTTCTCTATGGGGCTGGGGAGTTCGATGCGGAGTTCTTCGGGATCGGCCCGCGTGAGGCCTTGGCGATGGACCCCCAGCAGCGTCTGCTGCTGGAGGCGGCGTGGGAGGCGTTGGAGGATGCGGGTATCGCTCCGTCCTCGCTGCGGGGCAGCCCCACGGGGGTGTTCGCTGGGATCAGCTCTCAGGACTACGCCCTCGGTATGCAGTCAGCGCCCGAGCGCCTGGAAGGGTTTATCGGTACGGGCAACTCGGGCAGTGTCGTGTCGGGCCGTGTGGCGTATACGTTTGGTCTGGAGGGCCCCGCGATGACGGTCGATACGGCGTGCTCCTCCTCGCTGGTGGCGTTGCACCTAGCCTGTGGTGCGTTGCGTGGAGGAGAGTGCTCGCTCGCGTTGGCCGGCGGTGTGACGGTAATCTCGACGCCGGGCTTGTTCACGGAGTTCAGCCGCCAGCGTGTCCTCGCGCGGGACGGACGGTGCAAGTCCTTCGCGGCCGCGGCGGACGGCGCCGGGTTCTCCGAGGGCGTCGGTCTCGTGGTGCTGGAGCGGCTATCCGATGCGCGTCGCCTGGGACACGAGGTCTTGGCGGTAGTCCGGGGCAGCGCGGTGAACCAAGACGGCGCGAGCAACGGGTTGACGGCACCGAACGGTCCCTCTCAGCAGCGCGTGATCTTGCAGGCCCTAGCGAACGCTGGGCTCTCCCCAGACCAAGTTGATGCGGTCGAGGGGCATGGCACGGGCACCACGCTCGGCGACCCGATCGAGGCGCAAGCGCTACTAGCCACATACGGGCAGGATCGTCCCGAGGAGCACCCACTATGGCTAGGGTCGATCAAGTCAAACATCGGCCACCCCCAAGCCGCAGCAGGAGTAGCCGGAGTCATCAAGATGGTGATGGCGATGCGCCACGGGCTACTACCACGCACGCTGCACCTCGACCAGCCCTCCCCACACGTAGATTGGTTGACCGGACACATATCGCTACTCGCCGACGCCGTGCCATGGACCACCAACGGCAAACCACGCCGCGCAGGCATCTCCTCATTCGGAATCAGCGGCACCAACGCACACCTAATCCTCGAAGACCCCCCCACCCACCAACCAACCCAACCAGACGGAGCCCCCGTGCCAATCGATGAGCACGTCCGCGCACTCGACAGCGACGTCGTGCCGTGGGTGCTATCAGGGCGCGGCGCGGACGGCATGCGCAGCCAAGCCAAACGGCTGGGAGAGTTTGTCAGCGAGCATTCGAGCCTGCAGACAAACGACATAGGACTATCCCTGGCGGTGGGCCGGTCGGTATTCGAACATCGAGGCGTGGTCATCGCCCACGAACGCCAAGAATCCCTAGCTCGCCTGGACGCCCTGGCCAAAGGCACACCAACACCAAACGCGATAGAAGGCACCGCAAACATCACCAACGACAGCGGCCCTGTATTCCTATTCCCAGGCTATGGTTCGCAGTGGCAAGGAATGGGAGTCGAGCTGCTGGACTCCTCTCCCGTCTTTGCTGAGAAGATGCGGGAGTGCGGCGAGGCACTCGCGCCGTTCGTGGACTGGAGGATCGAGGACGTACTGCGAGGTGAGAACGGTGCGCCAGGGTTCGATCGGGTGGACGTGGTACAGGCCGCGCTGTTCGCGATGATGGTGTCGCTGGCCAAGCTATGGCGGGCGTGTGGAGTGCAGCCGAGCGTCGTGGTCGGTCATTCACAGGGCGAGATCGCCGCCGCCCACATCGCCGGCGGCCTGTCACTGCAAGACGCCGCACGCCTGGTGGCGCTGCGCAGTCGTCTACTCCGCGGCATGGTTGGGCAAGGTGCGATAGCGTCCATTGCCTTGGGGGTTGGCGAGGTGCGGAGTCGTCTTCGGCGCTGGGACGACCGGCTTGCTGTGTCTGCGGTGAATGGTCCGTCTTCGGTTGGCGTCGCGGGCAATATAGAGGCACTCGAAACGCTGCTGAGAGAGCTCGAGGTCGAAGGTGTGAAAGCACGCATTTTAGCGGGGTCCACCGCGTCGCACTCTCCACAAGTCGAGAGCATGCGCGAGGAGATGCTTGAGATGTGCGCAGATATCTCGCCGCAAAAGGGCCACGTACCTTTCTTCTCGACCGTAACAGGTGGGTTGATGGATACCGCGGAGTTGAATGCCGATTACTGGTATCGCAATCTACGTCAGCCGGTGCAGTTCGAAGGGGCCATGCGGTCGTTGCTCGAAGACGGTCATCGGGCGTTTATCGAGGTGAGCGCACATCCGGTGTTGATGGTTGGCCTGCAGGAAACGGTTGATGCAGCGGTGGCTGGTGATGCAGCGGTGGCTGGTGATGCAGCGGTGGCTGGTGATGCAGCGGTGGCTGGTGATGGTGAGGTGGCTGGTGATGCAGCGGTGGCTGGTGATGGAGGGGTTGTCAGTGGGTTGGGCAGCGTGGATGATGTGCTGGCTGTGGGGTCCTTGCGCCGGGGGCAGGGCGGTCTCGAGCGGTTCCTGGCCTCGCTTGGCGAGGCGTGGGTGCGAGGCGTCGATGTCGATTGGGGTGGGTTGTTCACCGGGTCTGGCGCCGTGCGGGTGGGGTTGCCGACGTATGCGTTCCAGCGTGAGCACTATTGGTTTGAGAGCGCCGCAGCGGGTGTGGGCAAGATGGAGTTGGCCGGGCAGTCCTCGGCGGACCATCCTTTGTTGGGTGCGGCGGTTGGGTTGGCCGGTGATGGCGGTTGGCTGTTCACAGGTCGCCTGTCGCTGGATACGCATCCATGGCTTGCCGATCATGCGCTGATGGGCGTGGTGCTGCTGCCGGGCACGGCGTTTTTGGAGCTGGCTTTGCGGGCTGGCGGGGAGGTCGGTTGCGAGTGTGTGCAGGAGCTTGTGCTGGAGGCTCCGCTGGTGCTGGCGGAGCAGGGGGGGTTGCAGCTTCAGGTCGCTGTCGGGACGCCTGATGAGGCGGGCGCGTGGCCTGTGGGTATCTACTCGCGTCCTGAGGGTGTGTCCGATGAAGGCCCGCTGGTGAAGGGGGGCGGGTGGACGCGTCACGCGAGCGGTTCGCTGGTCGCGGATAAGCCCTCCGACGATAGTGAGGCCGATGTGCTGGCATCGGGGGCTGGGGCGTTTGCCGGGGAGGTGTGGCCCCCAGTGGGGGAGAGGGTGGAGGTCGAGGATCTGTACGACGCGCTGGCGGAACTGGGTCTCGAGTATGGCCCGGCGTTCCAGGGCCTCAGAGGCGTCTGGCGGGGCGAGGGGGAGGTGTTCGCCGAGGTGGCGCTGCCCGAGGAGGAGCAGGCGCGTGCCGGCTCCTTCGGCGTGCACCCGGCACTGCTGGACGCCGCGCTACAGGCGATCGGAGCGGGCGTGCTCGACAAGCGCGGAGACGGAGACGTCGGTGGGGTGCAACTCCCGTTTTCCTGGAGCGGTGTGCGGCTGTATGAGAAGGGCGCGTCCTCGCTACGGGTGCGCCTGTCGGTGTCCGGGGGAGATGGGGAGGATGCTGGCGCGGGCGCGACCGAGCCGGCTGAGGCCGGGTCTGGGGTCATGGCTGGCGATGCCGCTGTGTCGTTGGTGGTCGCCAACGAGCAGGGCGACCTGGTCGCCTCGGTCGATTCTCTGGCGTTGCGTCCGGTGTCCCGCGCGCAATTCGCCGGCGCGAGCGGCCGTTACGAGTCCCTGTTCCGTTTGGATTGGGTGGGGCTTCCCATCACAGCCTCCGCCGCGGCGCCGTCTGCCTCTTCGTTTTCGGTGGATGAGTGTGCGCTGCTCGGGACAGACGGTTCTGGAGTCGCCCAGGCGCTGCGGGCTGCCGGAGTGGTCTGCCTGCATGAGAATCTCGATGCATTGGGCGAGGCGATGGAGGGGGGCGCTCCCATACCAAGGGTCGTGTTCTTGGATTGCACTCCAAGTGGAGGCGCAGTCAACCGAGGGGCCGCTGGCGTTGGCGTGGCCGAGTTGGCTGGCTCGGTTGCGAGCGGTGTGTTGAGTGTGCTGCAGGCGTGGCTCGAGGAGGAGCGGTTTGCCGGGTCTCGGTTGGTGGTGTTGACACGCGGCGCGGCGAGCGTGGGTGCGCAGGAGGGTGTGGAGGATCTGGCGGGTGCGTCGTTGTGGGGTCTACTGCGCTCTGCGCAGTCGGAGCATCCTGGGCGATTCGTCCTGATCGACCTCGATCCTGGTTTCGGGAGTGACGAGGGTAGAGAGACAGGTGTACTGGGCGCGGCGCTCGGATTGGACGAGCCGCAGCTCGCGGTGCGAGGAGACGAGTTGTACGCTCCGCGGGTTGCGCGAACCGGCGTTCGTGGGGACGGAGTTTTGGCGCCACCTGGCGATGATCCCGCGTGGCGGCTCGATATTTCGAACAAGGGCACGTTGGAGAACCTCGAACTCGTTGCCTGCCCCGAGGTGCTGGAGCCGCTTGGGCCTGGGCAGGTCCGTGTCGCGATCCGCGCTGCAGGCATGAACTTCCTCGATGTCTGGCTCAGTCTGGGCCTTCTTCCGGATGGAATGAAGCTCGGCGGCGAGGCCGCGGGTGTGGTCATGGAGGTCGGTCCTGAGGTGCAGGGTCTTGTCGTGGGCGATCGGGTGATGGGCCTATTCTCCGGCGCCTTCGGTCCGATTGCCGTGAGCGATCAGCGTCTGCTCGTGCAGGTGCCCGAGGACTGGTCGTTCGTGCAGGCCGCCTCGGTTCCAGCTGTCTTCTTGACGGCGTACTACGGGTTGGTCGATCTGGCTGGGCTCCAGCCGGGCGAGTCGGTGCTGATCCATGCTGCCGCGGGCGGAGTCGGCATGGCGGCGGTGCAGTTGGCGCGGCATCTTGGCGCGGAGGTGTTCGGCACGGCGAGCAGTGGTAAGTGGGACGACCTGCGCCGGTTGGGGCTGGACGAGTCGCATATCGCGTCCTCGCGTTCGCTGGAGTTCAAGGACAGTTTCCTTCAGGCAAGCGAGGGGCGAGGCATGGACGTCGTCCTTGGCTCGCTGGCGCGCGAGTTCGTCGATGCCTCCCTGGAGCTGCTGCCGCGCGGCGGTCGCTACTTCGAGATGGGCAAGGCCGATATCCGCGACCCGGCTGAGGTGGCCGAGCATCATGCGGGAGTGTCCTATCGCGCGTTTGATCTGCCCGAAGCCGGCCCGGAGCGCATCCAGGAGATGCTGCAAGAGCTGTTGGGACTGTTCGAGCAAGGTGTGCTCGAGCATCTGCCGATCACGACGTGGGACGTGCGTCACGCGGTGGATGCCTTCCGATTTGTCAGTCAGGCGCGTCATATCGGAAAAAACGTGCTCACGCTGCCTTCCGCGATCGACCCGCAGGGGACCGTTTTGATCACCGGTGGTACGGGGGAGCTGGGTGGTTTGATGGCACGCCATCTGGTAGCGGTGCACGGAGTGTCGAATCTGCTGTTGGCGAGCCGGCGCGGGCGTGAGGCGCCGGGTGCGCTGGAGCTCGAGGCGGAGCTCGAGGAGATGGGGGCGAGCGTGAGAATCGCGGCCTGTGATGTGAGCGACCGCGAGCAGGTCGCCGAACTGCTCCAGGGAGTGCCCGCGGAGTTCCCATTGACAGGCGTGGTGCACGCGGCGGCCGTGCTCGACGATGGGGTGATCGAGTCTTTGACCGCGGAGCGGATCGAGCGGGCGTTCGCCGCGAAGGCCGGCGGCGCCTGGCATCTGCATGAGCTGACCGAGCACCTGGACCTATCCATGTTCGTGCTGTTCTCCTCGGCCGCCGCGACGTTCGGCAGCCCAGGTCAGGGTAACTACGCGGCTGCCAATGCCATCTTGGACGCACTGGCTGCCCATCGCCGCGAGCAGGGTCTCGCCGGCATCTCGCTGGCATGGGGGCTATGGGGCAACGCGAATGAGGCGAGCAGTCATCTAAGTGAGCGTGATCTGGCACGGCTGACGCGCTCGGGCATGAAGGGTTTCTCACCGCAGCAAGGTCTGGAGTTGTTCGATGCCGCGCTGGGCATGGGCGAGGCGCTGCTCATCCCTGTGCGTTTGGATGTCGCGGCGTTGCGCGCGGGGGCCAGAGCCGGGGTGATACCCCCGTTGCTCAGTGGGTTGGTTCGCGCCCCGTCGAGTAGGGCTCTGGGCGATGGGTCGTTTGCGCGGCGTCTGGCGGGTGTATCCGAGAGCGAGCGCGAGGGTGTGCTTCTGGAGTTGATCCGTGGTGAGGTGGCGGTCGTGTTGGGGCACTCCTCCGCCGAGGCGATCGACGTGCAACGGTCGTTTCTCGAACTCGGGCTCGACTCGCTCACCGCGATCGAGCTGCGCAACCGGCTGAGCGCGGCCACCGGCCTGCGTCTGCCGGCGACGCTCGTGTTCGACCAGCCCACCCCGGCTGCCCTGACCGGCTACCTGCTGGCCCAGTTGGCTGACTCGGCCAAGGAGGGTCTCGATGTCTCGAGCGCCGGCGGCGGAGCGGCGAGCGGACTTGGCGCGTTGTGCCAGCGGGCCCACGCCCTCGGAATGATCGATGAGCTCATGGGCATGCTGATGACGGCCTCCAAGTTCCATCCGGCATTCGACGCTCCTCTGGATGCCGATCGAGCGCCTCGCTCGGTCGGGCTCTCCGAAGGTTCCACCCTTCCCGGCTTGATCTGCATCCCTTCGATGCTCGTTACGTCCGGTCCTCATCAATATGCAAGATTTGCCAGAGCCTTCCGCGGCATCCGCAATGTCTCGGCCCTGCCGCTACAGGGATTCGCCGGCGGCGGAGAGCTCCTGCCAGCGAACGTTGCTGTTGCGATTGAGACACACGCTGAAGCCGCGCGGCGGGATGCCGATGGTGCTCCGTTTGTGCTCGTGGGCCACTCCTCTGGAGGATTGGTCGCCTATGCGGTGGCGAGCCACCTCGAAAGCATCGGCATCTCCCCGGCAGCAGTTGTGCTGTTGGACACATACTCGTTCCAGAGCGGCGATCCCCAGGCGCTGCCGTTGCGCAACCGCATCATGAGCAGTGTGCTTGACAGGGTGCTCGAAACGCAAGATGACGGCGACGTCGTGTCGCTTCCTATGGATGACGCCAGCCTATTGGCGATGGGCGCCTATCTTCGGCTGTTCATGGAGTGGGAGCCAATGGAAATAGACGCTCCCACGTTGCTGGTTCAGGCCACGGAACCATTGCCTGGCATAGCGGCTGACAGCGCGTGGAGGTCCTCATGGAAGCATGCGCAAACCAGCGTCGATGTGTCGGGCAATCATTTCACAATGATGGAAACCCACGCCGACGCGACGGCGCAGGTAGTCCAGGATTGGCTTGAGAGCATCGTGCGTGATCTGTGACATGAACTCGCGACAGCTCGGGAGCACTTGGGCCATCTCCTATAGGCGGCGCCCGCTCTATTCGCCTCGCCAGCGCGGTGGGCGCTTCTCTGCGAAAGCGCGCATGCCCTCACGCATGTCCGCAGATGCGAATGAAGCGCGCCGCAACTCGATCAATTCCTGCTCGACATCGTCGGGCAACTCGCCCCTCGCGCTCAGCAGAGCAGCGATCACACGCTTGTTGCCGGTCTGTGAGAGTGGCGCGTTTCCGGCCAGCTCACCAGCCAGAGCAAGGGCGGCCGCCTGCAACTCCGTGTCGGGCGTGACGCGGTTGACCAGCCCCCAATCAAGCGCCGTGGAGGCGTCGATGTAGCGGCCGAGCAGGAACAGCTCGCGAGTTCGTGCCGCGCCGATGACGTCAAGAAAGCGGCGCAGGCCGGTGTGCGAGTAGACCAAGCCGAGCTTGGCGGGAGGCATGCCGAGCGTGATGGGCTCGGCGGCAACGCGTAGATCGGCGGCTACCGCCAGCTCGAGGCCGCCACCAATCGTGTGTCCCGAGAGCACGGCGAGGGTGGGGTACGGATACGCTTCGACGGCTTCGATGGCCTCTGTGAACGGATGTGCGACCAGGCGCTCGGCGCTCTCCTCGAACTCGCCGTTCAGTGCATCGCCAATGTCATAGCCGGCCGAGAACATGCCGTGCGCTCCGGTCAAGATCACGCAGCGGGCAGCGGATTGCCCTCTGCTCAGCTCGGTGAGCGTGGCGGTGATCGCGTCGAGGATCGGATGATCGAGCGCGTTGCGCTTCGCCGGGTTGGAGATCGTCAGGCGAACGACATCGCTGACTGGCTGGTCAACCAGGAGCTTTCCGTCCGCGAACTCGCGGGGTGCTGTGCTGGGCGGCATCGTGGCGGAAGGCTAGCGATTCCGCCGTCGATGGTGGCACTGGCCTGAAGTTGACATCCACTCGCTCCTGCGTCTAGAATCACGTTTGGGTAGCGTGCTCGCTGTCTGCTTGCTTGTGGTGGGTCTTGGGTGTGTCGGCTGAAGGCGGACGAAAGCCTGCCCTTCAGCGGATCTGAGGACGTTTTGGGTGGGTCTTATGGGGAGGCGGGGAGCGCGTGGGGGGGTATCTCGTTGGGCACTGAGCTGAAGGCCATGAGCACAGAGGCCGCAGCTGCCGCGAGCGCGCTGGACGGCAACGAGCACGACGCCATCAGGCAGGTGCGACTCTATCGCTGGGGGGTGATGGTGGCGCGCAGACGGCGTGCCGTCCTGGTGCTCAGCGTGTTGCTGCTGACCCTCAGCGCAGCTCTGATTCCATCTCTGCAGCGCGCGCTGGGTCCACCCAACCTGCAGGTGCTGGGCTCTGACTCGGCGCGTGTCGAAGGGATCCGCGAACGGAGCTTCCCGACTCTTGGGAGTGAGACCGACGAGCTGGTCCTCTACTCACGCAATCACCTCGCCGGCGAGCAGGTGTACAGACGCGCGATCGCCTCCGCCGTCAGTGCGATGCGCCAGCAGAAGGGGGTGCAGAGTGTGCTGAGCCCCTACGACCCAAGCGCAGAAGGCCTGATCGCCGACGGCGAACACGCCGCCGTCGCGGCGGTCACGCTCACAGGCAACATCACCGAGCGGTTCACTCGTACCGCTGGGCTGCAGGCCGCGGCGACACGTGCGGTGGCGGGCAGCGGCGTGCACGCATGGTTGACCGGCTTCTCGCCGCTTGCAAGAGATCACATAGAAGTGCTGCAGAGCGATCTCCGGCGAGCCGAGGTGATCGGTCTGCCATTGGCGTTCTTGATCCTGCTGCTCGCGATGGGAGCCGCGATCCCAGCGATGCTGCCCCTGATGGTGGGTGTCTCGGGACTCGTGCTGACCTGCGGCTGGCTCGCGGTGCTGACCAACTTGATGCACATCGGCGCTCAGCTGATGGCGATCGTGACGCTGGTCGGCCTGAGCATAGGGATCGACTACGCGATGTTCGTAGTCAGCCGCTTCCGCGAGGAGCTCGCGCGCGCCCAGGGGGAAGATCGCCACTGCACTGAGGAGACGGTCGCCGACGCCGTTGGCGTCGCGCTTGCCACGTCCGGTCGCACGATTGTCATCTCGGGCCTGGTCATGGCCCTCTCGATGGTCTCCTTGTTCGTCTTGGACATGGGAGAATTTCGGCAGCTGCCGGTAGGGGTCCTGGTCGTGGTGGCATGCATGCTCGTGGCTGCGCTGACGCTGCTTCCGGCGATACTTGCGCTGCTGGGGGAGAGGATCAACCGCGGCGCGCTGCCCAGGCGCCTGTGGTCGCTGGGCAAACGGAGACAGACCGTCCCTGGGAGGCCCGAGGGATGGGCTGGATGGGCACAGCTCGTGATGCGCCATCCTATCCTGGCCATCGGGATCCCAACGGTGGTGCTGGTGATCGCCGCCACGCCGGTGTTCGGTCTGCGCTTTGGGTTCAGCGCCGACATTCTCACGGACAACGTCACGAACGCCGGACAGGGCGCCGAGGTCCTGACGGACTCATTCAGCCCGGGCGCGACGGGGCCCGTCCAGATTGTCATTAGCGGTGGTCGCCCCGGGACGGGGGCCGGCTCGACTGTGGCTGGCGCAAGAACACTGACACATGAGCTGGAAGGCGACTCGCGAGTGGATGGGGTCCTTGAACAACGAAGCAAGTTCGGCGTCCTCCTGCTGGCGGTGCCGTCGGTGCAGGTCGATTCCGCCGCCGCCACGTCCCTTGTCGGCCACATACGCGGAGACCTGGCGCGGCAGATTGGCGCCCACGGAGGCCCAACTGTGCTCGTGGGCGGCGTAACTGCGCTGACCATTGACTTCACAAATGAAATGCGAGCCAAGTTTCCACTGGTGCTGGGGCTCATGCTGGGCCTGTCCCTGCTGTATCTGATGGTGGTTTTCCGCAGCATCGTGCTGCCGATCAAGGCGGTGCTCATGAATCTGCTCGTAACGGCCGCGGCGATGGGGACCGTCGTCTTCGTCTTCCAGCAAGGGCATGGTGAGCATCTATTGGGCTTCACCAGCACGGGATTCATTCAGGCGTCCCTGCCCTTGACGGTGCTCATCCTGCTGTATGGACTATCCATGGACTACGAGGTCTTCCTGGTTCGTCGGGCACAGGAGGAATGGATCAGGACTCACGACAATCGCCTCGCCATCGCCGGTGGGTTGGCTCACACAGCGCGCCCGATCTCGGCGGCGGCGGGGATCATGGTTGCCATCTTTGGCAGTTCCGTGAGCGCCAACTTCCTGGAACTGAAGGAGCTCGGGTTTGCCCTGGCTCTGGCCATTGCGCTCGACGCCACGCTGGTCAGGCTTGTCCTGGTTCCTGCGCTGATGCGCCTGTTCGGACCGTGGAACTGGTGGTTGCCGGAGTCGCTGGCGCGGGTGCTGCCCGGTGGCGAACTTCGCTAAGAACCTGTTTCAAAATAGGCGGTGCGGTCGGGGCGTTCATGGACCAAGCTGGGCGACGCGGGCTGGCGAAGCCCGTGCTGGTAGCACGGGCAAGCCGGCAGGTGGCGATCCAGCGCCGCGTCCAGGGACGCATCCGGACGTGCCGATCTTTTTGAAACAGGTTCTAAAGGCGGCGCTACTCCAGCACAACCAGCGTGTCGCCCTCGTTGACGGCCTGACCCTCCTCGCAGCGGATCTCGATCACGGTGCCGGCGTCTTCGGCCTCGACGGGCATCTCCATCTTCATCGACTCGAGGATCGCCACCGTGTCGCCCTCCTCGATCTCATCGCCCACTGAGCACTCGATCTTCCATACCGTGCCGGTGATATGGGCCTCCACATCAGCCACTCAAAAACCTCCTGGCAAGGGCCGCAGCCCGATCAGGGACGCCCGCAACGGCGCCCACGCTCGTCACCTGGTGGGTCGGCCTGGTGCCGACCCACGCAGGACAATACCCATCCCCGCCGACCGATCGATGACCTCCGACACCTTCATCCTGATCACCGCCCGCAATGAGGCCAAGCGCCTCGGCGCGACGTTGGACTCGCTCGCCGAGGCCTTTCCGGATGCTCCCGTGTGGGTTGCCGATGATGGCTCGAGCGATGGCACCTCCCAGATCGCGCTGGCCGCCGGCGCTCAGCGCGTGCGCAGCGAGCGCCGCCTCGGCAAGGGCGCCGCCGCCACGCTCGCCGCGCGCGCTGCGCTCGAGTGTCTGCAACCCCACGATGATGCGGTGGTGGTGCTCTGCGACGCTGACCTCGAGGATTCCGCGGCGCACCTGGTGGCTCTCGTGCTGGAGGTGCGCAGTGGACGGGCGGATGTGGCAGTGGCGGCCTTCTCCAGGCGTCTGGGAGGAGGTCTGGGCGTGGCGGTCGGCTTTGCGCGGTGGGCAATCGCCCGGCGCTGTGGGCTGCACCTGCGCGCGCCCATCTCCGGTCAGCGCGCGCTGCGCGTGCGCACGCTGAAGCAGGTGCTGCCATTCGCCGCCGGCTTTGGAATGGAGATCGGGATGACGATCGACGCCGCCCGCGCCGGGTATCGCGTGGGTGAGGTCGAGGTCGATCTGTCCCACCGCGCCAGCGGTCGTACCCTCGCGGGGTTCGCCCATCGTGGCCGCCAAGTCCTGGATTTCATGCGTGTGTACATGGAGCGTCGATGAGCACCGGCATTCCGCTCGTATCCGCTCGGCGCTAGGCGCGATCGATTGACTGAGCGCTGGTCTTCGGGCGGCTCCCAATCCCGAGTTCGCACGGGGGCTCAACCGGCGTCCGCACAGGGGCCCAACTGGCGTCACATGCGCGCGGTGGCGATTGCTCGTGCGCCGCGGGCGGGTACCGTCCCGACACTGCGGGTGCGGCTCGGGCGCTCGTCGCGCAGGTCGGAGGCTTGCAGTTTGACGTGTTGAACGACTGTTCGCAAGACGGTCTTCATCTCCATCACCGCGAAGCTTGCGCCAATGCAGCGCCGCGGTCCCCCGCCGAAGGGAATCAGCGTATACGGCGCCGGCTGCCCGCCGTCGAGGAACCGAGCGGGCCAGAACCGCAACGGTTCAGTGTAAATCTCTGGCGAGCGTTGTACCCCAGCGATCGAAGCCGCCACAGTCGTGCCGGCCGGCAGTCGATACCCGCCCAACTCGAGCGGTGCACTCAGCTTGCGCAAGGCCGCGTTGATGATGGGACGAACCCGCAGGGTCTCGTTTACGACGGCTGTGAGATAGTCGTCATTCTCCGGCCCCGCCTCACCGCAGCGGGCCAGAACCTCGGGATGACGCAGCACCCGCTCAAAGCACCACGCGAGCGCCGCCGCGGTCGTCTCATGCCCGGCGACCAACAGCGTGATCACGTGGTCGCACAACTCCTCATCGCCCAGCGCGCGTCCGTCCTCATCGCGCGCGGCGATCAGCAGTGCCAGGACATCGTCGCGGTCCTCCGGAGAAGCGCGGTGATCGGCGATCTCCTCATACAGCACCTCCTCAGCTTGCGCTCGGGCTCGCACCCACGGCAGCCGTCTCCCCGCCGCTCCTTGCGTGAGCGCCGACAACCTGGTCTCGGCGAGCATCCCGAACACACCCCCGCCGATGAACGAGGGGAGCAGCTCGCGAAGGCGCCGTCGCCGCGACTCCTCGCGCACGCCGATCACCGCCCGCAGGATCACCTCCATCGTGATCGTACGCATCCGCGGCCACAACGCGAACTG
This sequence comes from uncultured Solirubrobacterales bacterium, assembly GCA_963715515.1. Classification (GTDB taxonomy): domain Bacteria; phylum Actinomycetota; class Thermoleophilia; order Solirubrobacterales; family Solirubrobacteraceae; genus Palsa-744. The sequence continues at coordinate 670,932 of OY970249.1, read as the reverse complement.
CTCTCCGAGTGGCCAGCGCTCAACCTCGGCAGCCGTTATCTCTTCGACCACCTGTACGTGCTGACGGATCGCCTCACCGTGAAACGGGGGTAGCAGCAGGCGCCGCTTGCGCAGATGCCGCTCGCCATCGAGCACCAGCACGCTGTTGGGCCCCACCATCCCAAGCAACTGCGCGTTGGCCTCGCCCGCCCGCAGCGCGTCGCGATCGCCGCTGAAGACCTCACGGATGAGCTGTGGATCGAACACGCTGACCACCTCACCGATACCCAGAACCCGGAAAGTGACCAGCTTCTCGCCCGGGAATCGCTTGCGGCAGGACTGATGGAACGAATCCGTCCCGAACAACGACCACAGCGTCTGCACGATCGCCGGCAACGGCACGCTCCGCGGGAGCCCATCAACCGAGTTCAACTCGGCAGGCCGATCCCCAACGACCATCGCCCGATCGCTCATCCTGGTCAACGACCGTACACCCGCCCACGGGGCCTGTCAAGTCGGATGAGATGCTTTGGTCGTCGAAGCTTCCCGCCATCTTCACGCCAGCCGCCGCCATTCACGCCACGACTGCGCGATCGGAGGCTAGCGTGCCGCTATCTCCGTGTGACGGTCGGCCCGCACGTGTCTGAGTGCTCCCTTGCGCCTGCTGATCGTCTTTCGCAGCATCGTGCTGCCGATCAAGCGGTGCTCATGAATTTGCTTGCGACGGCGGCCACGCTCGGGATCGTGGTCTTCGTCTTTCAGCAGGGACACGGCGAGCATCTGTTGGGTTTCGCCAGACCGGGCTCATCCAGGCGACCCTGCCGCTGATGGTGCTGATCCTGCTGTATGGACTGTCGATGGACTACGAGGTCTTCTGGCTCGTCGCGCACAAATATGCAGCGCCTGCGACGTGTATGCCTCCTGGGCCCTCGGCAGTGCGCCCCTGTCCCAAGCCGGGCGCCCCGACGAGGATTGCGATCTTGCCGAGGTGTTTGTTTTCCAGCATCAGTTGGTGCGCTTCGGGGACGCCGTCGAAGCCGAGTGTGCGCCACAGTACGGGGCGGATCTGGCCGCTTTCGACCAGCTCGTTCGCCTTCAGGCAGTCGTACGCGTTGGCGAAGTGTGAGCCGACGATCTCCTTCTGCGTCGTCGACAGACAGCGCACATCGAAGTCGAGTCGAAAACCGGTGGTCCCAGCGCAGATCACGACCTTGCCGAAGGGCTTGACGGTCAGCACCGAGGTGGGGAACGTCGTTCTGCCGACGTGCTCGAAGACGATGTCCGGCGCGTCGCCGAGGATCTGCGCCACGCGCTCGGCGAATGCGCGCGAGACGCACAGGCGCTCCTGCTCTCGCTCGGGCGTCTCTTTGCCGGTGCGCATCATCCCGGCGAACTCGCGCCGGTCGATGTAGTCGACGGCGCCCAGGCGCTTGACCAGCTCGCCCTTCTCGGCGCTGGAGACCACGCCCACGCAGCGCGCTCCGGCCGTAGTGCAGAGCTGCGTGGCGAACACACCCATGCCGCCGGCGGCGCCCCAGATCAACACGCGCTGGCCCGCCCGCAGCCCGCAGCGGTTGACCAGCATGCGATAAGCCGTGAAGCAGCCCAGGCCGTAGGAGGCTGCCTCCTCCCATGTCAGCGCCTTGGGTTTGGGCAACAGCTGCTGGGCCTGCGCCTTCGCGAACTGCGCGAAGGCACCCCACGTCGTCTCATAGCCCCATGCCTTCTGCGAGGGTGCGGCCATCGGGTCCAGACCGTGTACCTCGGGGTCCTCGTAGGAGGCGTTGTTGGCGTGCACGACGACCTCGTCGCCGGGCGTCCAGCGCGTCACGCCGGCGCCCACCTTCCACACGATCCCGGAGGCCTCCGAGCCGCCGATGTGGTGGCCGTACTCGGGGTGGTCTCCGTACCTCATCACCGACACGGGCTTGCCGAGTGCCGCCCACACATTGTTGTAGTTGACGCCCGCCGCCATCACGCGCACGATCGTCTCCAGCGGGCCCGGCTCGGGCACCTCGATCTCCTCCACCTGGAAGGCGTCCTTCGGTTCTCCCTGGCGCTCCTCGCGGATCACCCAGGCGGCCATCGTCGCCGGCAGCTCGCCTGGCTGCACAGCCACCTCCGACACGTGCTGCAGGTCGATCGCCACAGCTCCCCATTCCCCCCGAATCTCGATTGAAGACAAGCGAGAGATCGACGATCAAGTCTATCAGGGCGGCCTCCGTGTATCTATGTATGCCCGAGTTGCTATGCCCGAGTTGCGCCCGGCTCTCCCCACCTCTGGCTACTTCAGTATCACCAGCGTGCCGCCCTCGTTGACGGCCTGACCCTCCTCATAGCGGATCTCGCCGGGTATCGCGTGAGCGAGGTAGAGCTCGACCTGGACCACCGCGCCACGGGGCGCACGCTTCAAGGGTTCGTCCATCGCGGCCGTCAGGTCCTAGACTTCGTGGGTGTGTACCTGGAGCGGCGATGAGCGGTGCGGCGATGAGCGGGGAGCGTCGCTGCAACCCGGAGCGCTCCTGGGCGCCTTGGTCGCTCTGCACCTCGGTGTCCGCAGGAGCGCTGCGCGAGCCCACGTGGATTGCGCAGAAGCTCCCATTCGGCTATAAATGGGCACCTGTAGGGGTCTGCTGCATGGGGAGGAGGAAGAGGGATGTCCTTGACCGGCCGGTCGGGTTCCGACTACCGCGCGACGGACTCGTCGGTAGCTGCCGCTGAGCGGCACATCGGGGTCAACGAGCCGGACACAGCCAAGCCGCGTACGGGGCACGGGTGGGGTGTGGCTATGGTCCGCCACCGCCGTCTGGTGGTGGCGCTGTGGGTGCTTCTGCTGATCGCCTCGGGCGCCCTGTACCCCTCGCTGCGCCGGGCGCTGGGCGCACCCGACTACCGGGTCGCCGGGTCGCAGTCAACGCGCGTGGAACAGCTGCTTGAAAAGCGCTTGCCCAACGTGGGTAGCGAGGACGACGCGCTCGTGTTCTACTCCCACGCGCACATCGCCTCCGATGAAACCTACACCCCGTTCATCAACTCGCTGATCGGTGTGCTGGCCCACGAGAAGGGGGTCAAGGGCGTCCTCAGCCCCTTCAACGACGAAGCGATCGGGCAGATCTCCTCCGACGAACACTCGGCCGTGGCTGTCGTGGCGCTCACCGGCACCCCGCAGCAGCGCTTTGAAAACGCGAGCCACCTGCAGAGCGTCGTGCAGCATGCCTCCGCGGAGACGCACGGCGCGGTGCAGGCCTGGCTGACCGGCTACTCGCCGGTCACCAAGGACATGGTGCACGTGCAGACCACCGACGTCGAGCGGGCCGAGGCGATCGGCGTGCCGGTGGCCTTCGTGGTGCTGCTCTTCGCGCTGGGCTCGCTGGTCGCGGCGGCGATCCCGCTGGCGCTCGCGGGCGCCGGGCTGCTGCTGACGTACGGCGTGCTGGCGCTGCTGATCAAGCTCTCCCACTTCGACAACTTCCTGATCTCGATTGTCGCGATGGTGGGCGTGGGGATCGGGATCGACTACGCCCTGATCATCGTCAGCCGCTTTCGCGAGGAGTTCGCGCGCCGGCAGCGGCCTGGCGGGGAGAACGGGTGGGCGTCGTGGAGTGAGGAGGCACGCGTCGAGGACGCGGTGGGGGTGGCGATCTCCACAGCCGGGCGCACGATTCTCTTCTCGGGCGTGATCTGCGCGCTGGCGATCACCGCGATGCTTGTACTCCGAGCGGCGGTGTTCCGCGAGATCACCGTCGGCGTGGTGGCGGTCGTGGCCTGCACCCTGCTCGCCGCGCTGACGCTGCTCCCGGCTGTGCTTGGGATGCTCGGCTCGAAGATCGAACGGGGAGCGCTGCCGGCGCGCATGCGGCCCGCCGACTCGCGCTCGGACATGGGCGAGCGGATGGGCGGCTGGGCCAGATGGGCACTCACTGTGATGCGTCACCCGGTCATCGCCGTGGTGGCCTCAACGGCGATCCTGCTGGTGGTCGCCTCGCCGGCGCTTGGCCTGCGCTACGGGCTCAACCTGGGTGTTTTCACCGTCGCTGAAGCGCCCTCGGGCAAGGGTGAGCAGGTGCTCGCCCGCTACTTTGCCCCGGGCGCGGTGTCGCCGATGCAGATCATCCTCACCGGCCCCCACGACAATGGCAACGGCGGGGATGCGAAGGCCGCCAAGGCACTGACGGAAAGCCTCGAACACGATCCGCGGGTGGCGGGCGTGAGCGAACGCACTAGCTCCACCGGGGTGCTACTCAGCGTCGTCACCTCCGTCGCGGTGGACTCCAACGCGGCCAACGCGCTCGTGCGCCACATTCGTCAGGACCTGGTGCCGCCGCTGCAGGCCCGCCAGGGCGTCACGATCCTCGTGGGCGGCGCGACGGGCGTGATGGTGGACCTTGCGCACGAGACCGCCACGAAGTTTCCGCTGGTCCTGGCGCTGATCCTCGGCGCCTCGCTGCTGTTCCTGCTGGTTGTCTTCCGCAGTCCGCTGCTCGCCATTAAGGCGATCCTGATGAACCTGCTCGCCACCGCGGCGATGCTGGGGATCATCGTGTACGTCTTCCAGAACGGCCACGGCCAGCACCTCCTCGCTTTCACCTCCACCGGCTTCATCCAGTGTTTCGTCCCGCTGACGGTGTTCGCGTTGGTCTACGGGCTGTCGATGGACTACGAGGTGTTCCTGATCCGGCGCATCCAGGAAGAATGGAAGCGCACCGGCGACAACCGCCTCTCCGTAGCGATTGGCCTGGAGCACACCGCCCGCCCGATCGCTGCGGCGGCGGCGATCATGGTGGTGGTCTTTGGCAGCTTCATCACCGCCAACCTGCTGGAACTCAAGCAGTTGGGCTTCGCCGTTGCGGTGGGCATCGCGATCGACGCCACCTTGATCCGTCTCGTCCTCGTGCCGGCGCTGATGCGGCTCTTCGGCGACTGGAACTGGTGGATCCCCGCGTGGCTTGACAGGCTGCTGCCCAACGTGGAGCCCGACTGAGGGCGTAGTCTGCGGCCCGTGATCCTCGCGATCGACCAGGGCACCACGGGCACCACTTGCATCGTCTTCGACGAGGACGCGCAGCCGCTCGGGCGCGCGTACCGCGAGTTCACCCAGCACTTCCCCCAGCCCGGCTGGGTGGAGCACGACGCAGCCGAGATCTGGAAGGTGACCCACGCCGTCGCGGGCGAGGCGCTCACAGACGCCGGCGCGCGGCCGGGGGACCTTGAGGCGGTGGGGATCACCAACCAGCGCGAGACCGTCTGCGTGTGGGACCCCGCGGGGGGCTGGCCGCTGCACAATGCGATCGTGTGGCAGGACCGCCGCACCGCCGCGCGCTGTGAGGAGCTGCGCGCCGCCGGGCTGGAGCCGCTGGTGCGCGAGCGCACCGGCTTGGTGCTCGACCCGTACTTCTCGGCGACCAAGGTGCAGTGGCTGTTGGAGCACGTCCCCGGTCTGCGCGCGCGCGCCGAGGACGGCAGGGCGGTGTTCGGCACCGTCGACTCCTGGCTGGTGTACAAGCTGACGGGCGAGCACGTCACCGACGCGTCGAACGCCTCGCGCACGATGCTCTACGACATCGCGGCCGGCCGCTGGGACCCGGAGCTGCTGGAGCGCTTCGGCGTGCCCCCCCAGGCGCTGCCGCGCGTGGTGCCCAGCGCGGGCGTGCTGGGCCAGACGCGCTCCTCGATGCTGCACGGCCACGCGGTGCCGGTGGCGGGGGTGGCCGGCGACCAGCAGGCGGCGCTCTTCGGCCAGGCGTGTGTGGAGGCGGGGATGGGCAAGAACACCTACGGCACGGGCTCCTTCGTGCTGCTGAACACAGGCTTTACAGCTCCTGAGCCGGCGCGCGGGGTGCTGGGGACAGTGGCGTGGGAGATCGAGGGGAAGGGTAAGGAGGAGGCCCCCACAAGGGGGGCCGAGCGGGCCGCGCCCGCCGATCCAGGGCGAAGGGCAGGCGCCGTGCGCGTCTTTGCGCTGGAGGCGTCGATCTTCGTGACCGGCGCCGGCGTGCAGTGGCTGCGCGATGGGCTTGGTCTGGTCGAGCAGGCTTCGGACAGCGAGGCGCTGGCGGCGTCGCTGGAAGGCAACGACGGCGTGTACTTCGTGCCCGCACTGACCGGCCTGGGCTCGCCGCACTGGGACCCCCACGCGCGCGGCACGATCACCGGCCTCACGCGCGGCAGCGGCCGGGCGCACCTGGCGCGGGCGGCGCTGGAGGCGATCGCCTACCAGAGCCTCGACGCGGTGCGCGCGATGGAGGCGGCCTCGGGGCAGCCGCTGCGGGAGTTGCGCGCCGACGGCGGCGCCACCGCCAACGGTTGGCTGATGCAGTTCCAGGCTGACATCCTCGGAGTCCCCGTGGTCCTTCCCGAGCTGACGGAGACCACCGCGCTGGGCGCCGCCTACCTGGCTGGGGTGGGCGTCGGGCGGTGGACGCTCGGCGATGTCGCCGCCGCCTGGCGGGAGCGGGCACGCTTCGATCCACGCATGGGCGAGGCCGAGCGCGCGGAGCTGCTCGCCGGATGGCACGACGCGCTCGCCCGGACGCGTAACCTTGCCGGCGGTGCGAGGTAAGAACTGGCGATGAGTGAGCTGGCCCCGATGCGCGAGCAGGTCTACACCGACCCGCGGCCCAAAGAGTACTTCGACCGCTTCCACGAGCGCGCGCGCACGCGCGAACCGGACTGGTGCTACGAGGCCACGCGCCTGCTCACCTCGCTCTACGCCTACGCCGGGCTGCGCACCCGCGCGATCTCCACCGACAAGGTTCCGGGCAGCGGGCCGGTGATCCTCGCGCCCAACCACTTCTCCTTCATGGATCACTTCCTGATGGGCTGCTACATCCGCCGCAAGGTGCGCTTCATGGCCAAGTCCCAGCTGTTCAAACCGCCGATGCAGTTCGTCTACACCCACGGCGGCGTCTTCCCGGTGCGCCGCGGGGCGCGCGACGAGGACGTCTTCATCACAGCCGAGACGATCCTGCAGCGCGGCGGTGCGATCACCATGTACTGCGAGGGCGGGCGCTCGCGCACGGGCAAAATGGCCACCGAGGCCAAGCGCGGGATCGGGCGCCTGGCGCTGGAGTCGGGCGCGCCGGTCGTGCCGATCGCGATCCACGGCTCCTCCAAGATCCGTAACTGGAAGCGCTTGCAGTTGCCCAAGGTGACGGTGCAGTACGGCGACGCCATGCGCTGGGAGCGCGTCGCCGAGCCCACCCGCGAGCAGCAGCAGGCCGTGGCCGACGAGGTCCTTGCGCAGATCCGCGGGCTCTACGCGGGCCTTGAGGAGCACGGTCGCAAGGGTGTCCTCGCGCGGGTGCGCGCCGAGCGCCGCTCGACCGGGGGCGCGGCGGTCGCATAAGGGCCTCCCTCTAGGCCCGCACGTCCCTATCGGGATAGGCCCTGGGCGGCGGGTGCAAGGCGCTTGCGCTTGGCGAAACCGCGTGGCCAGCTAACGGCTGGCGCCGGAGCGGCGGTTAGACTCGCTTTTTATCTGCCGAACGGAGGCGTAATGCAGGATACAAAAGGGTTCTTCGGGTCGCTCTTCGACCTGTCGTTTTCATCGCTGATCGCCACGCGCATCATCAAGGTGCTCTACGTTCTGGCGATCATCGGGATCGGGCTCTACGCTCTTTTCTTCATTGCTGCGGCGTTCCACAACAGCTCTGCCGCCGGCCTCGTTGTACTGCTGATCGTCGCACCGCTCTTCTCGCTGATCAGCCTGGTCTACACGCGGGTCCTGCTCGAGGTGCTGATCGCGTTGTTCCGGATCATGGAGCACACCGGCGAGCTGGTCACATATGCGAGGACCCTTGCGCCCTCAACCACCTCCCCGAGCGCTACTCAGGCTGGTGGGTCGCCGTCGCTGTGATCGGCCGGCGGGCCGGCCTGTGAGATCCGCCGACCTTCCGGCAACCTCCTGACTGTGCTCGCCGCCCGAATCATGCATCCCGGCCTGCTAGAGGGGGTTGCTCTGCTCGTGGCCGGCCCGCCCGCGCCCGCCGGCTCGCAGGGTGTGGCCGTTGCGCGGGCGTTCGCCGAGCTGGGGGCGGTGGTGTCCACATGCGTCCCCCACGCCGAGGACGAGCCCGCGGTGGACCGCGCCGTTGCCGCCGCGCTCGCCGAGGCGGGAGTTCTCCACGTGCTGGTGGTCGACGGGGCGGGCCTATTCGCACGCGCGCGTGGGGGCGAGAGCGGGGACGGTGAGGGCGGGGGTGCTGTTGGTGGCGAGGCCACACCTTCCGCGCTGCGCGCCTGCACGGACGCCGCCTGGAACGTCACGCGGGCTGTCGTGAACCTCGCGTTCCTGCCCGCTGAGCCAGACTCGCCCGCCGCTGTCCCTGTCCGGCGGGTCCTCTACCTCGCGCCGACCCCCGAGGGGGAACACGCCGAAGCGGTGCGCGCCGCGCTCGAGAACCTGGCCCGCACCCTCTCGGTGGAGTGGGCGCGCCACGGGATCACCACCGTGACCATCGCCCCAGCAGCAGGCACCCCGGTGGAGGAGGTGGCCGCCGTGGCGGCCTTTCTCGCCTCGCCCGCCGGCGCCTACTTCTCGGGCTGCCTGCTTGAGATGAGGGGCTGAGGCGCTGGTTGGCGTGGGCCGCATGGCCTGTTTCCTGTTGGGGTGGCAATTGGGTCAGCGTTATGTGCAGAACTCAGCTCAGCGGCGGCGGGCAGGACACGGCACGGTGCTCGACGCTGTCACGGTCGTGCCGCCCTGGAAGCTGATGTTCGACTCGAAGCGAAACCCGCCGCGTGGGCAGCTGGCGGGCAGGGCGATGCCTTCTGGGCGGTACCCTACGGTTCTGCCGTTGACCTGCTTGTAGTAGGTCAACTGGTCGGGCCCAGGCTGAGGTTCATGCTCACCATCGAGATGTCGGGCGCCCCGGGCAGCGTGGGGATCAGCGGCACCGCCGTGTTGAGGCTCTGGCCGGTGCTTCCTGCACTGCCGAACAGCACGCCGGGGAAGATCAGCTGCGCCGCCACCGGCGCCCCCGCTTCGTGTCCAGTTGGTCGCGCGCAAAGGGGTCATAGGGGTCCATCAAGATAGGCCCTTATGCCCCTTGTCTGCACTGCGCGAGCCCTCGCAGGCCGATACTGCTGTGCCCTACAAGCTGCCGCCTTGCTCTCCAGGCCGATGCTGCTCTGCCCTGTAAGCCTCTCTACCACAGCCTTACAGGTTGATGGTGCCCGTCATGTGCATGGTGGCGTGGAAGTTCTGGCGGTCCACCACCCCGCTGAAGCCCAGCCCCCGGCCCGAGGCGTGCGCCCACTTGCCGGTCCCCCCGGTGATGGTCATGCTGCCGGCGAAATACACGTGCGCGCCCACCACCTCGCCCTTCGTGGTAGTGCTGCCGCTGACCGACCCGCCGCTCGGGTACGCCGTGAAGGTTGCTTTCCCAGACGTGGACGTCACCGAGGTGAAGCGGATCGCGATCGTGCCCGACTGGGTACCGTCGAACGTCCCCTGCTCGTTGAGCACGTGCCCCGGATGTCCGATCAGGTGCAGTGTCGAGCTGACGTCGAAGGACTGCGTCCTCGCCGCCCCCGCCACCGGTCCCCCGCCCCCGGATGCGGCGCCCGAGGGCGCCACGCCCACCACCGCCCCGACGAACAGCATCGCGGGTACAAGCCAGATTCTTTCAAGCCCTCTCTGTCGCAAGACATTCCTCCCCATTGAGTAGACCTAAACCAGCTGGCCCAATCCTACCCTGCCGTGTCGGAAGAGCACTCCGGTTCTCTTCACCACACCGTGTCGGCTCCCGTATGTGGCGCCACGCCGGGGCCTCACGCCGGGTCCCCCGGGTCCCTCAACCTGGCCGCGCGGCGCCACCACGCGGCCCGCTGGGCCGGCCTTTGCCGGCCCCTCCTCCTGCTTTTGCTCAGCTGGTCATCCCCACGAACTGTCCGCCGGTGATGTTGAGCACCTGGCCGTGCACGTAGTTCGACCACGGCGAGCACAGGAAAAACACGCCGCCTGCGGCCTCCTCGGGGGTGCCCGGGCGGCCCAGCGGGATCAGCATCGAGGCCATCTGGCGCAGCTGCTCGGGGATGCCCAGCTGCACCTTCTCGCCGCCGATCTCCATCGTGTTGTCCTCCTGCTTGGCCGCGGTGAGGCGCGTCTCGATGAAGCCGAAGGCGACGGCGTTGACGTTGACCTTGAACTGGCCCCACTCCTTGGCCAGCGTCTTGGTCAGCCCGGTGACGCCCGCCTTGGCCGAGGAGTAGTTGGCCTGGCCGGCATTGCCCATCGTGCCCGAGATGGACGAGACGTTGACGATCTTGCGGAACACCTCGTTGCCTTCCTCGCGCTCCTGCTTGGCCGGCTCGCGCAGGTGCGGCGCGGCGGCGCGGATCACCTTGAAAGGCACCACCAGGTGGATGTCCAGCATGGCCTGAAACTGCTCGTCTGACATCTTGTGGATCGGCGCGTCGATGGTGTATCCGGCGTTGTTGACGATGATGTCGATCTTGCCGAACGCATCGATCGCGGTGGCCACCAGCTGCTCGGGCGTCTCGCCCTTGGTCAGGTCCCCGGCGAACACCGCCGTCTCCCCGGCGATCTCCCTGGCCGCCTGCTCCGCGACGTCAGCGTCGAGATCGTTGATCAGCACGCTTGCGCCCTGCGCGGCCAACAGCTCGGCGGTGGCGCGTCCGATGCCGCGCGCTGAGCCGGTGACGATGGCGGACCTTCCGTCGAGTACTCCCATAGCCCTTGTGTCTCCTTTTGGTTGTCGAGGCCGGGAGGTTATATCCAGGGGAGGGCTTGGCGTTGTGTCGAGCCTGGTGGTCGGTGTTGTGCCGCGGCGCGTCGGCGGCGTTGTGCCGCGGTGCTGAGGCGGCGCTGTGCCGCGCGGCCGGCGGGGGGTCATACCGAGCTGCGCTGCCCGTCACCGCCACCCCGAAGTCCTGCGTGTAGAGCCCGCCCGGCTGGCCGTGCCCCATCGAGGCCGGTACGTGCGCGGAGACGCCCACCCCCGTGTCTCTGAAATGGGCGTCCAGAATGTTCGCGCGGTGCCCCGGCGAGGCCATCCACGCTTCCACCGTCGCCCGTGGTGTGGACAGGCTGAGGGTGCCCCACGCGATGTTCTCGCCCACTTCGCAGCCCTCGTTCTCGGAGACATAACCGGCGGCGCGCATGCGCTCGAGCGGCGTGTCCCCGCCCGGGCCGACGTGTTCGAAGTAGTCCTCTGCCGCCATGTTGTTGCTGTGGCCCTGGGCTGACTGCTGCAGCTGCACGTTGTCTCGCAGCGCGGCCTCGCCGTGGCGTTCGCGTTCCTGGTTGACGAGGCACTCGACGGCAGTGCGCACCTGTTCGAGGTTGCCCGGGGTGGGGGTCGTGTTGGCGTTGGTGCAGGTGCCAGCGTTTGCCGCCGCTGCGGCGGGCAGGGCCGGGCACAGGGCGATGGATGCGGACAGGGACACGCATGCCAGTACGGGCAGCGTGAAGCGGAGGGGAGCCACGGTTTCCGCATCGGCTGACGGGGCGTCTACTTGAGCCCTGGATGGCCTTCTGGACGATTTGTTGCAGGCCGCTGGGGTCTCAGCGCTCGCCCCGGCGCCCCGCCTACAGCGCCAGCAACCGCCCCAGGATCTCGCGCATGATCTCGTCGCTGCCGCCGCCGATCGGGCCCAGGCGCGCGTCGCGCGCCGCGCGCTCGACCCAGTACTCCTTCATATAGCCCGCGCCGCCGTGGATCTGCAGGCACTCGTCCATCAGCTCGAAGCTCGCGCGCTGCGTCAGCAGCTTGGCCATCGTCACCTCCTTCAGAGGTTCCTCGCCGGCGACGAAGCGGCGCAGCGCGTCGTAGGTCACGCAGCGGCACGTGTACACGCTCGTGGCCATGTCCGCCAGCTTGTGGCGGATCGCCTGGTGGCCGCTCAAGGGCTTGCCAAACGCCTGGCGCTCGCGCGCGAACTCGGCCGTGCGCTCCCACGCGACCGTCATCGCGCCCACCGCGCCCAGCGCCATCGCCAGGCGCTCCCACTGGAAGTTCGCCATGATCAGCTTGAAGCCCTCGTGCTCCGCGCCCAGCAGGTTCTCCGCCGGGACGAACACATCCTCGAAGGCGATCGTCGCCGTGTCCGAGGCGTTCCAGCCAAGCTTCTTCAGCTTCGCCGACGTCACGCCCTCCTGGCGATCCACGATCAGGAAGGAGATGCCGTGGTGGCCGCCTTCCTCGGTCGTCTTCACGGCCGTCACGATGAAGTGCGCGCGCACGCCGTTGGTGATGTAGGTCTTCTCGCCGTTCACCACCCAGCCGCCGTCCACGGGCGTCGCGCGCGTGCGCAGCGCCGCCACGTCCGAGCCCGCCTCCGGCTCGGTGATCGCCAGCGCGCCGATCCTCTCGCCGCGGATCGCCGGCGCCAGGTAGCGCTGCCGGTGCTCCTCGCTGCCGAACTTCCAGATCGGCGGCGTCGCGATGTTCACGTGCGCGCCGATGCCCGCCGCCGTGCCGCCCGAGCCGGTGCGCGTCAGCTCCTCGATCAGCACCGCCTCGTGCAGGTAGTCGCCGCCCTGCCCGCCGTACTCCTCGGGGTACTTCAACCCCAGCAGGCCCTGCGCGGCCAGCTTCGTGAAGACCTCGTCCGGGAACCATTCCTCCTGCTCCCACGCCTGCGCGTGCGGGGTCAGCTCGCGTTCGATGAAACCGCGCGTCGAGGCGCGCAGCTCATTGTGCTCGTCGGTGAATGGCGGTGTCGGCGGGCTCATGATGTTGTGCGGACGGCCCCATGCTCTCTGGCCGCGATGCCGTCATGTGACTGGAGATGCTTTTCCGACCGGCACATGTGCCGGTCGGCCGGACCGTACATGTACGGTCCGGGGCCGGGCCGCATGCGGCCCGGCCTTCCTGATCTTCTTTTATTTAGAGACCGTACGAGCGGCCGATCACGTCGAGCATGATCTCATCCGTGCCCGCGCCGATGCGGTTCAGGCGCATGTCGCGCCACACCCGCTCGACGCCGTACTCGCGCATGTAGCCCGCGCCGCCGTGGATCTGAATGCACTCGTCGGCCACTTCCACGGCGATGCGCGCGGCGTGCAGCTTCGCCATCGAGATCTCGCGCACGGGGTACTCGCCGTTGTTGAAGCGCCACGCCGTCACGTACGTCATCTGGCGCGCGCTCTCGATCTTCGTCGCCATCTCCGCGAACTTGTGGCGGATCACCTGGAAGTTGCCGATCTTGCGGCCAAACGCCTTGCGCTCGTTGGCGTATTCCAGCGTGCGGTCGAAGCACTTCTGCGCGCCCGCCACGCAGCCCGCCGCGCCGATCAGGCGCTCGCCCTGCAGCTCCCACATGATGTGGTAGAAGCCCTTGCCCTCCGCGCCCAGCATCGCGCTCGCCGGCACGCGCACGTCCTGGAAGGCCAGCAGCGCCGTGTCCGAGGCGTGCATCCCGAGCTTCTCGAGCTTCTTCTCGCGGATCACTCCCGCCGTGTCCATCGGCACCAGGAACAGCGTGAAGCCGTCGTAGCCCGCGTCCGCGTCGGTCTTCGTCACCAGCACGATCACGTGCGCACGGTGGCCGTTCGTGATGTACGTCTTGCTGCCGTTGATCACGTATTCGTCGCCGTCCTTCACAGCGCGCGTCTTGATGCCAGCGACATCGCTGCCGGCGTCGGGCTCGGTAATGCCCAGGCACAGGATCTTCTCGCCCTTGATCGCCGGCACCGCCCACTGCTGCTTCTGCTCCTCCGTGCCGAACTTCAGGATCGGCGGCATCGCCATGTCCGTCTGCACCGCCAGGCCCATTGCCAGGCCGCCGCTGTTGGCGTTGGTGATCTCCTCGGCCAGCACCAGGCTCGTGTAGTAGTCGCCGCCCTGGCCGCCGTACTGCTCGGGCTTGTCCAGGCCCAGGAAGCCCAGTTCGCCCATGCGCTCGAAGACCGAGTCCGGGAACGTCGTCTCCTCCCATTCGGCCGCATGCGGAGCCAGCTCCTTGAGCGCGAAGTTGCGGATCGACTCGCGCAGCGCTTCGTGCTCGTCGGTGAAGATGAAGTGCTTGCGCTTGCTCTCGAAGTCGGGCTTCACGACGCTCTCGACGGTGGCCATTTTGGGCGGGCTCCTTGGTCTGTGTGTCCTGGGCTTCCGACGCTAACGCACCCAGGCGCAAAAGTAAACAGTAGAACTTCCTACTTGCTGCATATGGGTGGCCGGTAGAGAAACGGGCGAGGGCGGGGAAGGAACGCCTGCCAACAGGGATCATTAGAGTCGCGGAATGCCCGGAGCAAGCGTCCTCTACGACGTCGCCGACAACGGCGTGGCGACGATTACGTTGAACGAGCCTGACACGCGCAACGCGCTCTCGGCGGAGATCCTGGCTGGGTTGACGGCTGCGCTGCAGCGTGCCCGTGAGGAAGAGCGCGTGCGCTGCGTCGTGCTCGCCTCCTCGCACGAGCGCGTCTTCTCCTCGGGCGCCAACCTCGGTGGCTTCGCCGGCGACGTTTCGCTCGTGCACAAGCACTTCGGATCGCAGCTCTTCGTCGACCTCTTCAAGCTCATCGGTTCGCTCGGCAAGCCCACCATCTGCGCCGCCCGCGGGCACGTGCTCGCCGGAGCGCTCGGCATCGCAATCGCCTGTGACCTGATCGTCGCCTCCGAGGAGGCCACCTTTGGCACCCCCGAGATAAACGTCGGCGCCTTCCCCTTCATGATCATGGCGCTCATCTACCGCAACGTTCCGCGCAAGAAGGTCAACGAGATGCTGCTCCTCGGCGAACGCCTCAGCGCGCAGGAGGCCCTGGAGGTCGGGATCGTCAACCGCGTGCTTCCTGCCGGAGAGTTCGATGCGTTCGTTGCCGATTGGGCCGCCAAGCTCGCCTCCAAGTCCCCGCTCGTCATGCGCCTGGGCAAGGAAGCCATGCGCCGGCAGATGGACATGCCTCTCGACGACGCGCTCGACTACCTGCGTGCACAGTTGTCCCTCACGCTCTCCACCGAGGATATTGTCGAGGGAGTCACCGCATTCTTCGAGAAGCGCGAGCCGCAGTGGAAGGGTCGCTGATGAGTTCGATCGTCAGAGCCGAGGAAGCCACGCTCGTGGCCATGCGCTGCCGCACCGCCGACCGCTCGCGCGCGCTGGCGCTCGGCGTGGAAACGCTGGTCGGGACCATCGGCCGGCAGATCGGCGCGCAGCCACGCCTGATCGGTTCGCCCCAACCGGCTCTCCCGCAAGGCTTCCAGGAGGACCTTGCGGCGTCGCGCGGCTGCCTCTTGGAGGCCGGCGGGCAGGTTGAGGACGCGCTGAACGCCGGCACCCTGCCGGTCATCGTCGCCGGCGACGGCGCGATCGCGCTGACCACGCTGCCCACCGTCGGGCGCATGCGTCCGGAGGCGCGCATCCTGTGGCTCGACGGGCATGCCGCCTTCCATACGCCGCAGACCACCGTCACGGGATATCTGGGCGGGATGGCGCTCGCCGGCGCCTGCGGACTGTGGGAGACGGGCTTCGACGGCGCCATCGCCGGCGAGCGCGTCGTGCTGTGCGGCGTGCGCGAGCTCGAGGACGGCGAGCGCGAAGGACTGAGTTCGGCGCGCGTCACCGTCATCGGCTCGAGCCTCGAGACGCTGGTCTTCATGCAGAACGCCCTCGACGGCGCGCCCGTTTACGTGCACCTCGATGTCGACGTCCTCGACCCCAAGGTGATGCCCGTGAGCCACGCCGTCAAGGCCACCGGCGGCTTCGACGACGGCAAGCTACTCGACCTGCTGGAGGCCGTGGGCGAGAGCAGCGAGGTCGTCGGCATCGAGGTCACCGGCTTCGAGGCAGACGACAGCGAGCAGGAGCAGGTGGCGCTCGGCGCCGAGATCGTCGCCGGCGTGCTCGATCCGCTGCTGCCCTGAGGGGGCGGTCGCCGGCGATGCTCAGCGAGAGCGAGGGCCGGTTGTGGCGATGCTCAGCGAGAGCGAAGGCCGGTTGTGGCGATGCTCAGCGAGACTTAGGGGCGAGGGCCGGTTGCCGGCGATCCGAGCGAGAGTTCTCGTGTGTGTGTCGTACTTGTAAAGGCGCTGGTGGTGCATCTTATTTTTTAAAACCTGTTTGCAATGGTATCATGTTATGTAAATACGATTGCGATCAAAGTAGGAAATTGCTCAACTCCTACCCCCACCCCTGGCCTCACTTGCAGTAGCCGATCTCCGGCTGGGGCCGCAGCTCTTCAGTCGTACGCAGCCGTTAGAGTAGTGAGTAGTAGGACTTTCTACTATCCACTTTGCTTTAGCTAAATGCCGAAGACAGCTCACCCAGCTTCGCTGTTACGTCCCCTCGTGGACGACCTGCACGCGCGCCGCGCGCAGATCATGCTCGGCGGCGGCGCGGAGAAGGTGGCTCGGCAGCACGCCGCCGGCAAGCTCACCGCGCGCGAGCGCATCGCGTTGTTGATCGACGACGGCACCTTCGTCGAGCTGGGCATCCACGGGCGCCCGCACTATGCGGCGCGCGCGATGGAGGGCAAGGAGGCGCCCGCCGACGGCGTTATCACCGGCTACGGCAAAATCGACGGGCGTCTCGCCGCGGTGTGCGCCTATGACTTCACCGTCATGGCCGGCTCGATGGGCATGACCGGCGAGATCAAGGTCTCGCGTCTGCGCGAGCTGGCTCTGACCAAGCGCATCCCCTTCGTCTGGCTGCTCGACTCGGCCGGCGCGCGCGTGCAGGAGGCCGCCGGTGCGATGTTCGCCGGCTCGGGGCACCTCTTCCGCGAGGAGGTCGTCATGAGCGGCGTCGTCCCGCAGGTCGCCGCGCTGATGGGACCGTGCGCGGCCGGCACCGCCTACATCCCCGGGCTGGCCGACTTCGTGCCGATGGTCAAAGGCCGCGGCTCGATGGCTCTCGCCGGGCCCCACCTCGTGCGGGCCGCCATCGGCGAGGACGTCACGCAGGAGGAACTGGGCGGCGCGCGCGTGCATTGCCGCAAGTCCGGCGTCGGCGACATGGAAGTGGACAGCGACGAGCAGTGCATCGAACGGATCAAGCAGTACCTCTCCTACATGCCGCAGAACTGCTCAGAGCCCGCGCCCGTGCGGCCGGTCGACGATCCCATCGAGCGCGCCGACGAGGAGCTGCTCGACGTGCTGCCCGAGTCCAACCGCAAGCCCTATGACATGTACGAGGTCATCCGCCGCATCGTCGACGACGGCGAACTGCTCGACATCAAGGGCCAGTGGGCCAAGACCGTGATCACCTGCCTTGCGCGCTTCGGCGGCCGCCCCGCTGGCATCGTCGCCAACCAGCCCCGCCAGCTCGGCGGCATCCTCGACAACGACTCCGCCGACAAGGCCGCGCGCTTCATCAACCTCTGCAACGCCTTCGCCATCCCGCTGGTCTTTCTGCAGGACGTCCCCGGCTTCATGGTCGGCACGAAGGTCGAGGCCGAAGGCATCATCCGCCACGGCGCCAAGATGCTCTACGCAGTCGCCAACGCCACCGTGCCGAAGATCACCGTGATCACGCGTAAGGCCTACGGCGCCGGCTACTACGTCATGTGCGGTCGCGCCTACGAGCCCGACCTGATCGTCGCCTGGCCGTCGGCCGAGATCAGCGTCATGGGCGCCGAGGGCATCGTCGAGATCGCCTTCCGCAAAGTAGTTGACGAAGCCGACGACCCCGAAGCCAAGCGCGCCGAGCTGATCGAAGGCTTCCGCAAGGCCTTCGACGTCTACATCGCCGCCGGCAACGACCTCATCGACGACGTGATCGACCCGCGCGAGACGCGCCTGGCGATCTGTCGTGGGCTCGAGGTCTCGGCCGGAAAGAAGGTCGAGCGGCCGTGGAAGCGGCACGGGGTGGTGCCCGTATGACCCTGCGCACGCATGGCGGCGCTGGGTCTGCGTCCTCGGTCGCTCGCGTGCGTAGCACGCCACGCTTCCTGCGTCCTTGCCCAGCTTGCCCTGCGTGTGCAGGGGGGCGGGATTGCGTATGAGCGTCGAGGACCCCGTAGTCATCACCTGCGCCATCTCCGGCGTGCTCGCCAACCGCGAGCAGTGTCCGGCGATCCCCTACACGCCCGCCGAGTACGCCGCCGAGGCGCGCCGCATCGTGGATGAGGGCGGCACGATGATCCACATCCACGCGCGCACCCCCGAGGGCGCGCCGAGTTTCGAGGTCGAGGACTACGCCGCGATCAGCCAGGCCATCCGTGAGGAGGTCGGCGACGGCGCGATCATCAACTTCTCCACCGGCGCCGTCGGCGTGAGCGTAGAGAAGCGCATCGCCTACCTGCGCGCGTGCCGCCCGGAAGTGGCCGCGCTGAACATGGGCTCGATGAACTACGCCAAGTACTCTCGCTCGCGCAAGGACTTCGTCTTTCGAATGGTCTTCCAGAACCCCTTCGAGGAGATCATCGAACTGCTGCGCGCGATGAACGAGCTGGACATCAAGCCCGAGCACGAGTGCTTCGATATCGGCCACGTCGGCAGCCTCGCGCCGTTGATCGACATGGGGGTCCTGCGGACCCCGCTGCACGTCGACTGCATCATGGGCGTCGTCGGCGGCATCCCGCCAGGCGCGCGCAACCTCGCGGCGATGGTCGCCAACATCCCCGGTGTGGGCGCCTCGGGCGGGGGAGAAGGGTCTCAGGGCGGTGCCGGTGGGACAGGCGGTGCGGGCGTGGGGAAAGAGTCTCAGGGCGCTACGGGCGGGACAGGCGGTGCGGGCGCATCCAAGTCCCACTGGGCCGTCATCGGCATCTCACGCGAGCAGTGGCTGCTCGTCGCCGCCGCGCTCACGCTCGGGGGCTCCGTGCGCGTCGGGCTGGAGGACAACCTCTATCTGCCCAACGGCGAGATGGCTCGCTCCAACGGCGATCTGATCGCCAAGGCCCGACAGATGGCCGAAGACGTCGGACGGCGACCCGCCACCGTGCAGGAGGCGCGCGCGCTGCTGGGGGTCAAGCAGCGATGAGCCTGCCCCTGGCGGGCATCCGCGTGCTCGACCTCTCGCGCCTGCTGCCCGGCGGCTTCTGCTCGCTTCTGCTCGCCGACTTCGGCGCCGAGGTCCTGAAGGTCGAGGACACCGGTATGGGCGATTACATCCGCTGGGCGCCGCCCTTTTATGGAGGCCCGCCCACCGGCCCGCCCACCGCCGAGGACAGCGCCAAGTCGGCCCTCTTCCTGTCGCTCAATCGCAACAAGCGCTCGATCCGCATCGACCTCAAGAGCGAGCAGGGCCGCGAGGTGCTGTTGCGCCTCGTGCGCAACTACGACGTCGTGCTCGAGTCCTTCCGCCCCGGCGTGCTCGACCGCCTCGGCGTCGGCTACGAGCGGATGCGCGAAGTCAACCCCGGCATCGTCTACTGCGCCATCACCGGCTACGGACAGCACGGCCCCAAGCGCGACGCCGCCGGCCACGACATGAACTACCTCGGCCTCGTCGGCCTGCTCGGTCTGACCGGCGAACGCGACGGGGTGGGCGGGCATCCGATACAGGCCGCGGGGCAGATCGCCGACCTCGGCGGCGGCGCGTTGATGGCCGCCTTCGGGATCATGGCCGCCTTGCGCGAGCGCGACGGGGCGCCGGCCCGCCCCGCGGGTGGACAGGGCGAGCGCGGAGGGCATTCCGGTTCGGGCGAAGGGCGGGCCAGCGCGGGCGGAGGGCATTCCAGCGCGGGCGGAGGACACGCCGGCTCGGGCGGAGGACGGACCGGCTCGGGCGAAGGGCAGATCGTGGACGTCTCGATGGCCGACGGCGCCCTCTCATGGCTGGCGATGGTCGCCGGACGCTACTTCGCCGAGGGCATCGTTCCGCACCGTGGCGCTCTGGAGCTGGCGGGCTCGCTGGTCTGCTACCGCCCCTATGAGTGCGCCGACGGGTGGGTGTCGCTGGGGGCGCTGGAGCCCAAGTTCTGGCAGGCCTGGTGTCGTGGCGTTGAGCGCGAGGATCTGATCGAGCGGCAGTTCGAGGGGCCGGGGTCCGACGCGCACCGGCAGGTGGAGGATGTCTTCAAGGCGCGCACGCGTGCGCAGTGGGTCGAGTTCGCGCGGCAGCACGACTGCTGCCTGGAGCCTGTGCTGGATCTTGACGAGGCGCTCGACTCCGAGCTGGTGCGCGCGCGAGAGATGGTGGTGGAGCTGGAGCAGCCGGGCGTCGCCGGCGGCGTGCGCCAGCTCGGCATTCCCGTCAAGCTCACGCGCACCCCTGGCCACCACGCGCAGCGCCCTGGGCCGGCGCTGGGCGAGCACACCGCCGAG
Organism: uncultured Solirubrobacterales bacterium; assembly: GCA_963715515.1. Classification (GTDB taxonomy): domain Bacteria; phylum Actinomycetota; class Thermoleophilia; order Solirubrobacterales; family Solirubrobacteraceae; genus Palsa-744. The sequence goes on along the minus strand of OY970249.1, from coordinate 650,779 downwards.
GTATTGCACGAGGCCGGCCTTTCGCCGCAGGAGATAGAGGAGCTGATGCAGACCGGCGCGGTGGCCGGCCCTGCACAGGCGCCGGCCGGCGCCTCCGCGGCGTTCAGGGCGTGAGCATGGCCGTCCAGGAAAGCCATCTGCTGAAGATGAGCGAGCTGGCCGAGCGCTCTGGGGTGAGCGCCGGCACGATCAAGCACTATTTGCGCGAGGGCCTGCTCGGCGGCGAGGAGGGGATCGTCAGGACCAGCCGCAACATGGCCTACTACCCGCCCGAGCTGGTGGAGCGCATCGCGCTGATCAAGCGCCTGCAGGAGGAGCGCTTCATGCCGCTGCGCGTCATCCGGCGCATCCTGGACGACGACCCCGAGCGCGTGCAGGCGCTGATCGAGCTTGAGGATCGCATTCTCGAGCGCGCCCTTGCCGGCGCCGAGGAGCGCCGAGTCTCCGCCAAGGAGGTGCGTGAGCGCTACCAGATTCCGGCCAACGTCCTCACGCGCCTGGCCGAGATCGGCGTTCTCAGTCCGACCGATCGGAAATCCGGCGGCGGCTATGACCAGGACGACGTGAAGATCATCGAGGCCATCGCCAGCTTCCGCGCTGGCGGCTACGAGGAGGCGCTTGGCTTCACCGTCTATGACACCTTGCGCTACCGCAAGGCGCTCGAGCCGCTGGTACAGGAGGAGGTGCGTGCGCTCTTGGACCGTCTCGCGGGGGAGGTCGAGGTGGAGCGGGCGCTGGAGATCATCGCCGCCGGGGCCGAGCCGCTGCGCGAGCTGATCGGGGCGATGCACTCCAAGCTTCTGCTCGCCGAGCTGGGGCGCCAGCGGGAGCGAGAGTAGGCACTCCAGCTTCTGCTCGCCGAGCTGCGGCGCCAGCGGGAGCGAGAGTAGGCACTCCAGCTTCTGCTCGCCGAGCTGCGGCGGCAGCGGGCGAGAGTAGATCTACCAGCGCGCACGGTGGTGCTCGACCACGCCGAGGCCGTGCGTCAGCTCGATGCCCCCGGGCAGCGTTCCGGCGAAGGTTCCGAACGGCGCCCGATAGTCGCTGCGCACCACCAGCAGGTTTTCGCGGCGACGGCGTTCGGCCTCGGGTGTGAAGCGCAGCTCCGAGCCGTCCGCCGCCTCGATGCGCGACAGATCGGGCGCGAAGCGCACGGGGGCGGCCTCATGTGCAAGCAAGTCGGCTGGGCCGACCTCGTGCGGCGTCAGGCGGCCCGGCTCGGCTTCCTCCGGCGACGCGGCGGCCCGGTCGGGCTGTGCGGGCGCCCGCTCTACCCATACCGCGCGCTCGCTGCCCGTCGGCGGGTCGTTGACGCCCTGCACGAGGTTGAACGCCAACGGGCGCCCCTGCGGGTCCACACCCACGCCGGCCGCCCAGTGCCATTCGGTCACGCGCGCGTGGTAGCCGGCTGTGTCGTCCACGACGGCCAATGCCTCGACTGCGCGCGGCGGCCCGCCGTCGAGGGTCAGCGTGCCGTGCGCGCGCACGCCGGCCTGCTTGCGCGTCCACACATAGCCTGCGCCATGAGCGCACACCGTCTCCCACCCCGCTTCTTCCGCGAGCGCCAGATCGATGCGCACGGGGCCGTCCTGCACGCGCATGCGCCCGCGCGTCAGATCCACAGAGCTGCGCCGCAGAAGCGTATGGGTACGCTCCCGCAGGCGGTGGTCCTGGCGCGTAAGCACCGCCCAGAAGACCTGACGCGCCGGTCCCACGCGCACCGCCGCCGCGCAGATCATCAGCTCGTCGCAGAACACACCCACATAGCGCCACCGCTTGAGCGGTCTGGCGCCGCGGAACGCGGGCATGTGCGCAGGCGGTGTCGGCGCTATCCTGGTCATTGACTGACCAGTCAATCTATTCTGCGGAGAGGATGCCGCAGGAGGAAAGCTGCGGGGAAGGAAGCCCGCGGGAGGAAAAGCACTTTTGCGGGTCGCGGCGGTTCAGCTCAATTCCACAGCCGACAAGGCCGCCAATCTGGCCGCCGCCGATCGCCTGACGCGCGCTGCGGCAGCCGACGGCGCCACGCTGATCGTACTCCCCGAGAAGTGGACCGCGATCGGCCGCGACGAGGATCTGCGCGCCGCCGCCGAGCCATTGGACGGGCCGGCCGTCGCGTGGGCGCGCGAGATCGCACGCGAGCTTGCCGTTGACCTGGTGGCGGGCTCGATCGTCGAGCGTCTGACCGCAGATGCCGCGGCACCTAACCGCCCCGACTCCTCAGGCTCCGCCGGACCGCCCGGCTCCGCTCGACTGCGCCACCCTGCAGGCGGCCAGGAGAAGCTGGCCAACACGTCCGTGCACGTCGGCCCGAGCGGTGACATCAGGGCGGTTTATCGCAAGGTGCACATGTTCGACGTCGAGATCGAGGGCCACGTCTATCGTGAGTCCGCGCTTGAGGAGCCCGGCGACGAACTCGTCCTCAGCGCCACCGCGCAGGGCGTCGAGCTGGGCATGTCTATCTGCTACGACCTGCGCTTCCCCGAGCTGTATCGCATCCTGGCGCTGCGCGGCGCGCGCGTGGTTGCGCTGCCGGCTGCCTTCACGTTGCCGACCACGCGCGATCACTGGGACGTCCTCGTGCGAGCGCGGGCGATCGAGGATCAGGTCTTCGTGGTGGCTGCCAACCAGGTCGGTCCTCACCCCGGTGGACATCACTCCGGCGGGCGCTCCATGATCGTGGATCCGTGGGGTGTCGTGCTTGCGCAGGCAGACGATCGCGAGAGCCACATCGTCGCCGACCTCGACCTGGAGCGCCAGCTGGAGGTCCGTGCGCAGCTTCCCTCGCTGGCCAACCGCCGCCCGTTGGCCTACCGCTGGCCGCACGAGGCCGCGGCATGAACGCCGCGCGCACCAAGGCGGCGCTGGACAAGCGCCGACTGATCCTCGATGCGGCGGTGAAGGTCTTCGCGCGCCAGGGCTTTCACGCCTGTCGCGTCTCCGACATCGCCGACGAGGCCAAGGTGGCCTACGGGCTGGTCTACCACTACTTCGCCTCCAAGGACGAGGTCCTCGACACGCTCTTTCTGGAGCGCTGGAACGTGATGCTCGAGACGATCCGCGAAGTTGACGCGCGCGAGATCCCGGTGCGGGAGAAGCTCGGGGAGATCGCCTCCTTCATCGTCGACAGCTATCGCCACGACCCCGATCTGATGAAGGTCATCATCGTCGAGGTCACCCGCGCGGCCAACTCCTTCGGGCAGACTCATCTGGGTCAGATCCGCGAGGCCTACAACCTGATCGCGAAGATCGTCACCGAGGCGCAGCTCGAAGGCTCGTTCAAGGCCGACATCGACGCCGGCTTTGCGGCGATGGCCTTCTACGGTGCGATCGAGCAGATGCTCACCGGCTGGATCTTCGGTCTGCTGCCCGCCGACGAAGAGCACTTCGAGCGCGCAAAGTGGCTCGTGGTGGAGACCGTCTGCGGTGGATTGGAGGCTGACTCCACCGCAGCCGCGACGGGCGGTGGCGGGTAAGACGAGGGGTGGTGCTGGGATGGCGACGGGCGGTAGCGGGTAAGACTGAGCTGTCCGGAAAGTACGTGACCACCCCGGCCACTACACTCCGGCGGTAATGGAGAACGACATGATCAAGCGATTGATGTGGTCGGGCCTGCTGGCCGGGCTGGGAGCGCTGTCGAGCATCCTCGCTCAGCGCACCGCCGCCGTGGTGTGGCGGCGCTTCTTCGATGAGGAGCCGCCGGAGTGAGCGACGCCACCGAGGCGCAGCGCAGGGACCACCCCCAGAACATTGCTACGGCGATCACAGAGGTCTCCGAGCGCGCCACGCTCCTGATCCACGAGGAGATCGAGCTGGCCAAGGCAGAGATCTCCGAGAAGATCGCAAAGCTTGCCAAGGGCGCCGTAGTTGCCGGGGCGGCCGGCATCTTTATCGTCACCGCGCTGAGCTTCGTGCTCAACGGGTTCGCCTGGCTGCTCTACTACGAGCTGCCGATCGGCAGCACCTTCACCTACTTCTGGGGCTTCTTCGCGATGGCTCTGATCCTGCTCGTGCTTGGCGCGCTGGCGGGACTGATCGCCGCGAGAGTCGTCAAGAAGAGCGCGCCGCCCGTGCCCACCATGGCCATCGAGGAGGCCCGCAAGATCCGTGAGACTGTCAGTGCAGGCGCCGACAGCGGCACCACGGCCAACGGTGGAGCGAAGGGAGCAGTCGATGGCGCAGCGCTCAGCCGCTGAGATTCGCGACTCTATCGAGGCCAACCGCCAGGAGCTGGCGGTTTCGCTCGATCACCTGCGCGGCGAGGTCGCGCGGGTCACCGACTGGCGCGGGCAGGTCCAGCGCCACCAGCGCGAGCTTGCGATGGGCGCCGCGGCGGTGGGCGTGCTGATGGTGCTGCGTGGCCGCCGGCGGCGCAAGCGGCGTCGCTGAGTTTACGCCAACAGTGAGCGCGGGATCGCGCCCACGCCGATCAGGCCCGGGCCCGTGTAGGTGCCGATAACCGGCCCGACCTCCGAGACGAAGGCCGGCTCGGAGCCATACAGCTCCCGGCCGTGCTCGATCAGGCGCTGCGCCTGATCGGGGGCCTGGATGTGCTGCACCACCCAACCGTCGGCGCCCGCATCGTGCAGCTCGTGCATGTACTGCACCATCCGTTCGAAGGCTCTGCCCGCGGTGCGCACGCGCTCCACTGGCGTGATCTCGTAGTCCAGCGAGAGGATCGGCTTGATCTTCAGAGTTCCTCCCAGCCAGGCCTGGGCCTTGCCTATGCGCCCGCCGCGGCGCAGATACTCAAGGGTGTCAAGACAGAACCACATCCGCAGCGCCTTGCGCGCCTCGCGCACACGCGCGACCACGGCCTCCCTGTCTGCACCCGCTCGCGCGGCGGCTGCGGCGGAGAGCAACAGCAGGCCCAGCCCGCCGCAGGCCGTTTCCCCATCAATCACATCCACGCGCTCGCCCAAGCCGCGCTCCACCAACACCTCGCGCGCCTGCCGTGCTGCCTCGCAGGTGCCCGATATGCCCCCCGCCAGGTGGACCGAGACGATGTCTTGGCCGGCTTGCAGCAGCGGCTCCCACACGGCTAGGAAGTCGCCGATCGAGGGCTGCGAGGTGGTGGGCGTCTCGGGGTCGGCGCGCAGACGCTCGTAGAAGGCGTCGAAGCCCGGCATCTCCAGCTCGCGCTCCGGTGCGCCCCCCCAACCGACGTAGAGACTCACCTGGTGGATGCCCTGGCTGTCGGCGAGGGCGCGGGGGAGATAGTTGGTGGTGTCGGTCACCACGGCGACAGAGTTCATCGGGCGGTGACCCTACAGGAAAGCGGGGCTACACTGGCCGGGGTGCCCACCACTCTCCTTACGGGCGGAGCGGGTCTCGTCGGTTCGCAGGTTGGCCGTCTGCTCGCGCAGCGTGGCGATGACCTTCGCCTGACGGTGCGCCGACACACAAACCTGGAGAATCTCGACTTCGACTACGAGCCGGTGACGTGCGACATCCTCGACCGCCGCGCGGTGCGCCGCGCGCTGCGCGGCGTGGAGCGCGTCTTTCATCTCGCCGGCTCCACGAGTCTGCGCGCGCCCGTCGATGCGCTCTTTCGGATCAACGTCGAAGGCACGCGGATCGTGCTGGAGGAGGCCCTGCGCGCGGGCGTCGAGCGCGTCGTCTACACCTCCTCGGTCGCCGCCATCGGCCCTGCCCCGCGCGGCACGGTGGCCGACGAGGGGCAGATCTTCCGTGGCGGCTACGGCCTGCCCTACATGGATTCTAAGCACGAGGCCGAGGTGGAGGCGCTGCGACTGGCCGCGCGCGGACTGCCGGTGGTGATCGTCAACCCAGCCTTCACCTTCGGCGCCGGCGACGTCAACCACTCGTCCACCGAGCTCGTACGCCGCGTCATGCGCCGCGAGTTGCCGGCCTACGTTGACGGCGCGCTCAATGTCGTCGATGTCAAGGACGTCGCTCGCGGGCACCTGCTCGCCGACGAACGCGGAACTGTCGGCGAGCGCTACATCCTTGGCAATCGCAACTTCACCTTCGATCGTCTGCTCGCCGACATCGGGCGCATCTCCGGCGTCGAGCCGCCCGCGATCAAGCTGCCCACGAGCGTCGCGCTGGCGCTCACGCAGGCCGTCGCCGGCCTGCCGGGACGCACGCCGGTCACCGTCGGAGAAGTGCACGTGGCCTCGCTGTGGTGGGCTTACAGCAGCGCCAAGGCCAAACGCGAGCTGGGCTACAGCCCATCCCACCACGAGGACACCCTGTCCGAGACGATCGAGTGGTACCGCGAAAACGAAGAGCGCCTGGCGGCGCCCGGCGCGCGCCAGGCGCTGCCACTGCGGCTGCTGGGTTTCAGCTTTCGGCAGGCCGACGGCGTGCTGCGGCGGCTGGGGCTGGCAGAGTAGCGCTCTACCGGAGCCCGCACTACCTGAGCCGTCCTACCGGGGCCCGCACTAACGAGCCGTTCTACCCGAGCCCGCTCTACCGGGGCCCGCACTGACCGGGCCGGCTCTACCCGAGCCGGTTCTCGATCTGGGTCAGGCCCGGAGCGGGCCGCGCGGCGGCGGCAGCCGGTTCGACGGCATCCTCGGAGGGCGGGTTATCCACGCCAAGAGTCTCGGCCAGCTCGCCCGACTCGTACATCTCCATAACGATGTCGCATCCCCCGACCAGCTCGCCGCCGACGAACAGCTGCGGGATCGTCGGCCAGGAGGAGATCTCCGAGAGCTCCTGGCGGATGCGTGGGTCGGGCAGCACGTTCGACGGCCGCGAACGGCGCGTCGAGCGACTGCAATGCCGCGACCGTGCGCGCCGAGAAGCCGCACGCCGGCGCCTCGGGGGTGCCCTTCATGAACAGGATCGTTGGGTGCTCGGCGATTGCCTCTGCAATCGCATCGCGTATCGGATTGCTCTCTGGATTTGGCATGGGAGGCTCCTGGCTAGTCGGTCTGGGTCTTCAGCGACAATGCGTGGATCGGGCCGCCAATCTCGCTGCCGAAGACGTCGTATACGAGGCGGTGCTGCTCGATGCGGCTACGCCCGGCAAAGGCCGTCGCGGTGACCGTCGCGCGGAAGTGGTCGCCGCCCCCGGTGTAGTCATCGACATCGGCCCTGGCCCCGGGGATCGCGGTCTCGATGCGCTGCTTAATCTCGTCTGCCGTAGGCATCTCTTTCTAGACTATCGAGGGTGGCGCAGGCGGCCGGAGGCCGGCGAGCTGGGCCCCTCTCTTTTCAGTTGAGCGCCCCCGCGGTCGCTATACTTTGGAAAGCGATGGTCACGATTACCGACAAGGGCGCTGAGAAGGTTCATGAGTTTCTCGCCGGCCAGGAGGCCGACGTGAGCATGGCCGGCCTACGCGTCGGCGTGCGCGGGGGCGGCTGCTCGGGCTTCCAGTACCAGCTCGCCTTCGACGAGCAGCGCGACGAGGACGTCGTCTTCGAGAGCCACGGGCTGAAGCTGCTCGTGGACAACGACAGCCTGCAGTTCGTGCAGGGCTCCATCATCGACTACGAGGAGAGCCTGCAGGGCGCCGGCTTCAAGGTCAACAACCCCAATGTCGTCGCCGCCTGCGGCTGCGGCTCCTCGTTCCGGGTGGCCGAGGAAGAGCAGGTCTCCGCCGTCTAGGGCAGCTCGGGTGTGGTGCGCTTGCGTGTAGGGCGCCCGTGTGTTCGCGTGTAGGACGTCTGCGTGTAGGGAGCCTGTGTAGGGCCTGCGTGTGAGGAGCCCGCGTGTAGGGCGGCCGCCCTACGGTTCGTTATCCAGCGAACGCCACAGGTAGCGGCAGGCCAATGTGCGGTGCGGGCGCCACGGCTCGGCGATTGCCTCCATCTGCTCGGCCTGCGGCAGCTCATCCAGCTCGTAGGCCCGTCCGATCGCCTTGCGGATGCCCAGGTCTCCGACCGGCAGCACATCGGGGCGCTCAAGCTGGAACATCAGGAACATCTGCGCCGTCCAGATGCCCAGGCCCTTGACGGCCACCAGCTCGGCGATCACCGTCTCGTCGTTCAGCTCCTCCAAGCGCTCCAGCTCCAGCTCGCCGCTCAGCACGTGCTCCGCCAGTGAGCGCAGGTAGCCGACCTTCGGGCGCGACAGGCCCGCCGCCAGCCGCAGCTCTTCGGGGTCGTCCGCCAGCACCTCCTCGGGCGTCGGAGGTCGGCCATCGAAGCGGTCGGTCAGGCGCGCGAAGATGCTGCGCGCCGCCTTCGTCGAGAGCTGCTGGCCCACGATCGCGCGCAGCAGGGTGCCGTAGTTGTCCTCCGGGCGGCCGTCGCGGGGGTTGCCCAGCGGGCCGACCTGCTCGATCAGCTCCGTCAGCACCGGGTCGCAGCGCTTCAGATGGGCCAGGCCGCGCTGCGAGGGTTTGGCGGGGCGGGGCTGCGGTTTGGTGGGCCGGGCGGTCGGCGCAGGCGGCGGTTTGGCGGGACTGGGTTGCGGTTTGGTGGGGCGGCGGGTCGGCACAGGCGGCGGCATGGTCTCAGGCGCTCGCCGCCGGCAGCGCCCGCAAAGCCACGGGCTCTCCATCCAGCGCGTTCAGCGCGCGCTCCAGCGACATCGCCAGGCAGGTGAAGCTGGGGGTGTCGCGCACCGTGAAGCGCGACGCCTCCGTCGTGCGCAGGCGCTGCACCAGATCGAGGAACGTGCCCACGTCGTCGGTATCGAAGGCCACCACGAACTCCTGATCGTCCAGCCCGAAGGAGTAGGTCGTGTGGTTGTCCACGCCCGGATATTCGCGGCCGACCTCGATGTGCCCCTGCATGATCCGCCAGCGTTCGTCCGCCGGCAGCGCATACCACTCGCGCGACTTCACGAAGGGGTAGACGAAGACGTACTTGCCGCGGAAGCCTCTAGGCGCCATGCGGACGTCTTCGGAGTACTCCGAACTCTTGCGCATTCCCAGGAACGAATAGGGGATGTCGGCCCACCTCATCAGGCCGCTCTGTCCGAGCACGACGTGGAACTCGTGGATGCGATCGAGGTTCTCGGCCTCCGCGATCAAAAGTAGCTCCGCGTCGCCGCGTGTGCCGACGAGCGAAAAGGACTGCAACAGGTGGCCGTCCGCGAAGTCCTCGCACGCCGCCAGGAACTCGCGCTTGTCCTCCGCGCGGCGCTCCCCCTCCAGCCGCCGCCAGGCCGGGTCGAGCTTCAGGAACGTGTACTTGACGAAGTGGCGCTCGCTCATGGCTTACCAAATAGAGGGCCCGGCTTGCCGGCCTCATAGAGGGGCCCGGCTCGCCGACCTCTGGTCGGCCGCGCCGCCCTCTTCTCCAGAGGCTACAGTCTTATACGTGCGGATAGCGCTCGTCTCCCCGTACTCGTGGACCTACCCGGGTGGCGTGACTCGACACATCGAGGCGCTCGCCACCGAGCTTGCCGCCGGTGGCCACGAGCCGCGCATTCTGGCGCCCTTCGACCCCGACGACGCCCTCTCGCGCAGGCTGCACCGCGGCGCTCGCCCGCAACCGTGCGAGCCCCCCGCCGAGCTGATCTCGCTCGGTCGCACCGTCGGGCTGCCGGCCAACGGCGCCGTCTCCAACCTTGCCCTCACGCCCGGCGCCGTCTTCGCGCTGCGCCGCGAGCTGCGCGGCGGGAGCTATGACGTGGTGCACATCCACGAGCCCGTCGTGCCCTTCGCGTGCTGGGATGCCCTCTGCTGCGCCGGCGAGCTGCCGTTGATCGGCACCTTCCACAGCTTCTCCGAGAACGTGCTCACCAACGGCGGCGCCAACCTACTCGGCGCGCGGCGGCGCATGAACCGCCTGCACGTGCGCATCGCCGTCTCCGAGGCCGCCGCATGGACCGCCCGGCGCTTCTTCGGCGGGCGCTACCGGATCGTGCCCAACGGCGTGCACTTAGACGCCGACGCGATCAAGAGGTGGCGCGACGCCGACGCGATCGGGGGGTTGCCCGCCGCCAACGCGTCGGGGGGGTGGCAGGGCGGCGTAGGCGAGTTGAGCGCCGATGCTCCGCTGCGCATCCTGTTCGTCGGCCTGCCCGTCGAACGCAAGGGCCTGCCCGTGCTGCTGCGCGCCTTCGAGGCGCTGCGCGATCACGTCAACGCCACGCTCACCCTCGTCGGCCCCGGTCCCGATGACGTCGCGCCGCTGCTGCTCGACGCGCGCGGCGTCACCGCGCTCGGGCGCGTCGACGACGAGCAGAAGTCCGCTGCGCTCGCCCACGCCGACGTCCTCTGCGCCCCCTCCCTGCACGGCGAGAGCTTCGGCATGGTCCTCACCGAGGCCTTCGCCGCCGCAACGCCCGTCGTCGCCTCCGACATACCCGGCTACCGCGACGTCGTGCGCGACGGCCAGGATGGCCTGCTCACGCCGCCCGGCGATGCCCTCGCGCTCGCCGAGGCGCTGCGGCGGATGGCGCTCGAACCGGCCGAGCGCCATGCCATGGCCCGCGCCGCGCGCGAGCGCGCCGAGCGCTTCGCCTGGCCGCACGTCGCCGCCGAGGTCGCGCAGTGCTACGAGCAGGCCCTCGCCGTCGGTCTGCCGCGCCCCGGCCTGCACCGCGTCATGGTCCGCCATGGCCTCGCGTCCGCCGACCTCCTGCCGACCGTTCGCGCGCAGCGCCTTCCGAGCCTGGAACCCGCGCCCCTCGCCGCACAGCGCGGCAACCATCTTCTCCCCCTCCTACGACGCCTCGGACTGCTCGGCGTGTCGTTGGCTGGACTCGCCTTGGCGCTGCTCGCCCTCTCGCGCATCGGCGTCGATCGCGTGCTCGCCAGCCTGCTCGCCTCCAGTCCCGGTCTGCTCGTCGCCGGCCTGGCCGTGATGTGCGCCTCGATGGTCGCGCGCGGATTCGCCTGGTACGCGATCCTCAGCGCCGCCCCCACATGGCGGCGCGCGCGGCGCCGCGACGCCATGCAGGGCACCTTCATCGGCGTGCTCATGTCTGCCACCCTTCCCGCGCGCCTGGGCGAGCCCTCGCGTGCGCTGATCGTCGCGCGCCGCCTCGGTCGCGCGCGCGAGACGCTGCCCGTCGTGCTCGGCACGATGGTCTCGCAGACGCTCCTGAACCTCCTCGCGCTCAGCATCCTCGGTGTCGCGATGTTCTCCAACGTCGATCTCTTCAATGGACACCACGGCGCTCTGCTCGCCTTTGCGCTCGCGCCGCTCGGAGCGCTTGTCGTCGTCCTGCTCGCCCCAGCGATCCTGCCCCGCTCCACCGTCTCGCGCTCCGCACGTCTGCAAGCGCTCTTCACCGGGCTGCGCCGATCGCTGTTGCGCGTGCGCGACGGCCTGCGCGTCTTTCGCCATCCGCGCCAGGCCGCCATCGCCACCGCTGCTCAGCTCGGCGCCTGGGGGCTTCAGTGGTTTTCCTGCTGGCTGCTCCTGATGGCGCTCGGGCTCGACCATCACGTCGGCGTCGCCGGCGCCGCCGCGGTGCTCTTCGCCGTCAACGTCACCGCCGTCGTGCCCGCCACGCCGGCCAACATCGGCGTCTTCCAGGCCGCCTGCGTGGCCGTCCTGGCCGGCGCCTACCACGTCTCGACCCCCGAAGCGCTTGCCTACGGAATCATCCTGCAGGCCGTCGAGATCGCCACTGCCGTCATCATGGGCATGCCCGCGCTCGTCAACGAGGGGCTCTCCTGGAAAGACGTCCGCCTGCGCGCCATGCACGCCGCGCCGGTCAAGCTGCCCGCGCTGCCCCAGGAGCGCGGCGCCGCCACGCAGCGCCGCTGAATCACAGTCCGTATTGATGGGCCGGGTCGGTGGCCGCTCGCCGCGCAGCGCCGCTAACCGGCCAGCGCCGGTTCGTCCTCGCCCTCCACCGCGCCCTCGGGCGGGTCCTCGTCGGCGATCTCGCCGAACAGCGACGGGTCGCGGTAGGAGCCTTTGATCAAGTCGTCCGGCGAGCCCTCTGGGAGCAGACGGCCCTGGCGCGTACCGAAGTAGATCGCCTGCGGGTGATGGGCGATCAGCGCCAGCGTCGACTGCTCCGGTTCGGGGGCGTAGCCGTCGGTGATCTTCATGCCGATCTGCTCCAGGCCAAGCAGCTTCTCCACCTTCAGGTGCTCCGACTGCTCGGGCACCGCCGGGTAGCCCCAGGAGTAGCGCCTGCCCTGAGTTGGCGCGATGGCAAGCAGCTCGCGGGCCTCGGCGTGCAACCACTCGGCCAGGCCCTCAGCCGTCTGCACGCCAAGACCGTGCACGAACAGCTGCTCGGCGTACTCGCCTTCGGCCTCCAGCCTGGCCATCAGCTCCGTGACCTCCGAGCCGACGGTCACGGCCTGCACGGCGATCGTGTCCAGTTCCTGCGGCGGCTCCCAGTTGGATGCAGACCCGTCCGTCGCTCCGCCCGCCCGCCCATCCTGCGCGCCCGCCGCTCCCGAGCGCGCGGCCGGCCTGTAGAAATCCGCCAGGCAGATGCGATCGCCCTTAGGCTGGCGCGGGCACACGAAGCGTGTCAGCTCCGTCGCGCGGTCCTCCGGATCGAGCACCACGATGTCGTTGCCTGCCGCGCAGCACGGAAAGAAGCCGAGCAGCGCGCGCGGCCGCAGATAGTCCTGCTCGCGCCACATGCGCTCCAGACGCGGGCGGAAGTTGCCCTCGACCAGCTCACGCCAGGCCTCGCCCTTGATGCCCTTGCCGCCCCAGTGCAGCTTGAACAGCACATGCGTATCGAGGTGGCTGTAGACCTTCTCGAGATCCACCGGGATCTCGCGCACGCCCCACCACGGCGGCGTCGGCACCGGCACATCCGTGCGCGCGGCCGAGCGCACGGAGTCATCGGCGAAGTTCAGCTCCTCCTCGGGCGCCTCGCCCTTTTCGCGAAAAGCCGTCGCGCCCACGCGCAGCTTTTCCAGCAGCGCCTCGTGCGCCGGCTCGTCGATCAGCTGGTCCATCACCGACAGCCCCTCGAAGGCGTCCTTGCAGTAGAAGACCCCTGGCTCGTAGGGCTCGGTCGAGTCCTTGCCGCCGGGGTACAGCGCGCGGTAGCTGAAGGCGCGGTTGATCGCCGCTCCGCCGATCAGCACCGGGTAGTGCAGTCCCTTCGAGTGCAGCTCCTGGATGCACGCCGGCATCTGCTTGGACGTCGACACCAGCAGCGCCGACAGGCCGATCGCAGTCGCCTCGTGCTCCTGCGCCGCGTCGAGGATCGTCTGGATCGGGACCTGCTTGCCGAGATCGACGACCGTGTAGCCGTTGTTCGTGAGGATCGTGTTGACCAGCGACTTGCCGATGTCGTGCACGTCGCCGAAAACAGTCGCCAGGACCACCGTGCCCTTGGTGTAGCCCTCGATCTTGTCGAGGTACTTCTCCAGCTGCGCCACCGCGCGCTTCATCACCTCCGCCGACTGCAGCACGAACGGCAGGATCAGTTCCCCAGCGCCGAACTTGTCGCCGACCTCCTTCATCGCCGGCAGCAGCACCTCGTTGAGCGTCGGCACCGCGCCGATCTTCTCCACGCTGCGGTCGATCCAGACCTCCACGTCCTCCTTGCGTTGACGGAGGATGTGGAAGTGCAGCGCCTCCTCGGGCTCCATGCCCTCGGTGGGATCCGCCGCCGACTGCACATCCTCCTCGCCCTTGCTCTCGAAGTGCGCGATGAAGCGCTCCAGTGCGTCCTCGCGGCGGTTGAACACGAGGTCGTCCGCGAGTCCCCGCTCCTCCTCGGTTATCTCCGAGTAGGGCGTGATGTGGTTTGGGTTGACCATCGCCAGGTCCAGTCCCGCCTCGACGCAGTGGTGCAGGAACACCGAGTTCAGGACCGCCCGTGCGCCGGGGCCGACGCCGAAGGAGACGTTCGAGACGCCCAGCGAGGTCTTCACGTGGGGGATCTCCGCCTTGATCCGGCGGATGCCCTCGATCGTCTCCACCGCCGACGGCCGCCACTCCTCGTCGCCCGTCGTCAGCGTGAACGTCAGGCAGTCGAAGATCAAGAGCTCCGGGTCAAGGCCGTGCTCGCCGCACGCCAGGTCACGCAGGCGTTCGGCGATCTCCACCTTGCGCTGCGCCGTCTTCGCCATCCCCACCTCGTCGATCGTCAGCGCGATCAGCGCCGCGCCGTGCGCCAGCGCCAGCGGCACCACGCGGTCGAGCTTGTCGCGCCCGGCCTCCAGGTTGACGGAGTTGACTATGGCCCTGCCCGGGATCTGATCCAGCGCCGTCGCGATCACCTCAGGCTCGGTCGAGTCGATCTGGATGGGGGAGGGCTGTGTGAGGGAGATGCGCTTGACCACCTGGCGCATCTGCTCGTCCTCGTCCTGGCGCTCGGTCAGCGCCACGCACACGTCGAGCACGTGCGCGCCGCCGCTCACCTGGTCCTCGGCGATCTGCACCAGCCCGTCGTAGTCGTCGGCCAGCAGCATCTCCTTGGCCTTGCGCGAGCCCTGCGAGTTCACGCGCTCGCCGACCATCGTCGGGCTGGGCTCCTGCACGAGCGTCGCCGCCGCGATCATCGACGAGAGGTGTGGGGGGCGGGGGGCCGGGCGTGGAGCGACCTCGCGGGCCGGCGGCGGCTCGCTGGGGGACCTCCTCCATGGTAAGGAGGGGGTCGGGGTTCCGACTCGTTCCACGATCGCCCGGATGTGATCGGGTGTCGTGCCGCAGCAGCCGCCCACAACCCCCACGCCGTAGCGCTCCACGAACTCCTGCAGGGCCTTGGCCAGCGGCTCGGGCTGCTCGGGGAAGATCGTCTCGCCGTCGGGGCCCTGCAGCGGCAGCCCTGCATTCGGGATGCAAGCCACCGGCACCGGGCAGAACTCGCCGAGGAAGCGGATCGCATCGCGCATGTCCTCGGGACCCGTCGAGCAGTTAAGGCCGATCACATCCACCTTCAGCGCCTCCAGCGTGCAGAGCACCGCCGAGATGTCCGTGCCCAGCAGCATCTTGCCGCCGTTGGGCAGCAGCGATACGGAGGTGTGGATCGGCAGCGTCCTGCCGGTGCTATTGAACGCCTCGCGCGCGCCGAACACGGCGGCCTTGACCTCCAGGATGTCCTGTGCGGTCTCGATGATGATCAGGTCCGCGCCGCCGTCGATCAGCCCGGCGGCCTGCTCGGCGAACACCTCCACCAGCTCGCGAAAGCGGATCTGGCCGAGCGTCGGATCGTCGGAGGCAGGCAGGAAGCCCGTCGGCCCGATCGAGCCTGCCACGAAGCGCTCCTCGCCGGCGGCCTTGCGCGCGATTTCCGCGGCCTTCGTGTTGATCTCCACCGTGTAGTCCGCCAGGCCCCACTCGTCGAGCTTCAAGCGCGAAGCCTGGAATGTGTCCGTCTCCACGACCTCCGCGCCGGCCTCCAGCATCGAGGTGTGCACGCCCTCGATCACGTCCGGCCGGTTCAGGATCAGCGCCTCGTGGCACTTGCCCTGCAACCCGCCGTAGTCCTCCGCCGTCAGGTCGAACTGCTCCAGCGTCGCGCCCATGCCGCCGTCGTAGACGACGACGCGGCGGGCGACCGCATCGAGGTAGTCGCGCATGCAATGGATGCTAGCGGCGATGCAGCGTACGCCATAGCCCGCGGTCAGTCGCCGCGATTCTATATTGGAGGTTGGCTACTAAGCATAAATAAGGGGAAGGGTTGTTGGAGGTGGAAGATCTGTGTGCCTTCTGCAACGAGGACTCCCTGCCCGCCGTCGCCCAGGCCGCCGTGGCCCACGCGCAGTTTGAGACAATCCATCCCTTCGCCGACGGCAACGGTCGCAGCGGCCGCGCGCTGATCCATCTCGTTCTCCGCCGGCGAGGTCTCGCCACGCGCGTGCTCCCGCCCGTCTCCCTGATTCTTGCCACGCGCGCGGAGGACTACGTAGCGGGACTCGTCGCCACGCGCTACCGCGGCTCCGCCCGCTCGCGCTTGGCTCACGAGGGCATCAACTTGTGGATCGCGCACTTCGCCGCGGCGTGCCGGCGGGCTACGGCTGACGCCGCGGCCTTCGAGCAGCGCGCGCGGGACCTGCAAGCGCAGTGGCGCGAACAGCTGGGTCCGGTGCGCGCCACCTCTGCCACAGACCTCCTGCTGCGCGCTCTACCCGGTGCGCTTGTGCTCACCGTCGCCTCCGCCGCCAGGCTCACGGGCCGCAGCTTCCGCGCTGCCAACGAGGCCGTCGCCCGTCTCACCGACGCCGGCATCCTCACTCAGGTTCGGGCGGGACGTCGCAACCGCGCCTTCGAGGCCCCCGACGTCATCGCGGCCTTCATCGCGCTGGAGCGCCAGCTCGCTTCTCCGACTGGCGACACACGGCTTCAGCCCTAGGGCTTGACTTCTTGCTCTATTTATGTTTAGAGTACGTCTATGTCCGCCGCTTGTCATATGTGGCGGGTAGATAGGTCTGGTTTTGGGGTCCACCCCTTGGGTTGCGACTTCAGCGCTGACGAGGGATAGACGGGAGAGGGACTTGATCGTCCTGGGAAGAGATGAGCGATGAACGCCATTGCCAACACCGCGCCAAGCGCGGCCAGTGACCCTACGGCCCTTTCAGGGGCCGTAACTAGATGCTTCAGCATCGCTGAGGCATCTCTCTCTCTCTCTCTCTCTCTTGGCGGGGCTCCCTGCCGGTTCGCCGGCTGCTGAGTCTCGTCGCCGTGGTTTAGCCGCGGCTTGCTCCGGTCCCGCGGGCCGGGCTGATCTCTCGCGCGTGTTATGCGCTCCGTTGCCGTGTCGGCGAGGGGCGTGCCCCTCTGTACTAGAGGAGGGGATGGTTCGATGAGTGCTCGGGTTCGGCGGTCTGTGCTGGTGTGGGTGGTGGGGTTGTGTGTGTTGGGTGGCGCGTTGGTGTTTGGGAGCACGGTGTTTGCTGCGGGTGATGCGAATGTGGCGGCGTGCTCGGCGGAAACGGAAGCGTCGCCTGGTTTTCGTCCGTATCTGCCTGATTGTCGGGCGTTTGAGTTGGTCACGCCGCCGTATAAGGAGGGTGGGGTGGTGCTGAGTGAAGGATCGGGGGCGGTGTCGGCGGATGGTTCGCGTGTGATCGTGGGGGTTGGCGGTGCGTTTGCGGGTACAGGCAACTACTGGTATGAGCCGGGAAAGAACACGAATGCGGTTGCGTATGAGCTGACGCGCGGCGCGGTGGGTTGGCAGTCGTCGGTGTTGACGCCGCCGGCGAGCGAATACCCGTACAGCTTGCTGATGGCTGTCAGTGCGCGGGACTTCGCGACGACGCTGTGGGGCGCTGGGCGGGCTGGCCTGCCCGATCATGAAGACATCTTTCTTCGTACGGGTGGTGGCTCCTCGGAATTTCATCCCGTTGGTCCCGGGACGCCGGAAGTCGCGGGTGAAGAGGTGCTGGCAAACGACAACACCGCTCTCTATGAAGAGCTGAGCTTTGTTGGTGCGTCGGCGGATCTCACCCATTCGCTGTTTCAGATTGAAGTGTCTGAACGCCTGGGTCACAGCGATGTGTGGCCCGGCGACACCACCGAGGCGAATAGGCAGTCTCTGTATGAGTATGCGTATACCGGTGTGCGTGCTTCGGAACCCTTGCTGGTGGGTGTGAGGAACAGCTCGGTGTTGAAGAGCGACACCGAAGCGCAGCTGATCAGCGATTGCGGCACCGAACTCGGGTCGGGCCATCCTGGCTCTATGTATAACGCGGTCTCAGAAGAGGGTGCGACGGTGTTCTTCACGGCGAGTGCGTGCGCGGGGGGCGTGGGGGGCCCGGCGGTGAACGAACTGTATGCGCGGATTGGTGGCGCCACGACGGTCAGTGTCTCGGAGCCGGCCGGCCAGGATTGTGAGGCGTGCAACACCACGACTGGGTTGCAGAGCGCGGTGTTCCAGGGCGCGTCGCGCGATGGCTCGAGGGCGTTCTTCGTGAGCGAACAGGAACTGTTGCCTGGTGCGAAGGGCACGAACGTTTACGAGTACGACTTCAACGGTCCGGCGGCGAGTCCCGCTGACCCGGACGGGAAGATCTCGCTCGTCTCCGGGTGCTCGGCGACGCCTGGCGAATGCTCCGCGCAGGCGGGTGTGCAGGGTGTGGTGCGTGTCTCACAGGACGGCGAACGGGTGTATTTCGTCGCGACTGGGAAGCTCGCGGGCGAGAACCGTGAAGCGCAGGCACCCGAGGAAGGCGCGGATAACTTGTATGTGTATGAGCCCGATGGGGCGCATCCTGGGGGCTATCACACGGTGTTCGTCGCGACGCTCTTGACCTCTGGTGAAGAAACGGTGTTGCAGGGCGAAGAAGCAGAAGAAGCAGTGAAAGTCAACGAACGCGTCGAAAAAGTCGCGCTCGGCGCGTTCGAAGAAGCAATTAACAAGGGCGCAACATTCCTGGAAGCCTTCGAACTCTACGGAGATATCACGAATGAAACGACTCAGGCGTTGAGCGGCACGCTCGGCCCGGCGGGCACGCTGGTAGAGGATCAGGGGGTGTGGTTGACGCAAGATGGCCGGCCGGTGCAGGCGACGCCTGATGGGGGGTTCCTGGTGTTTCCCAGTTCGGCTCATTTGACGGCTGGCGATACGAGTAAGGTTGCGCAGCTGTTTGAGTACGATGCTGGTGGGGAAACGTTGACGCGTGTCTCGATCGACCAGTCGGGATCTGCGAATGGGAGTGTCGAAACGTTCCGCGACGCCCCGCGGATCTCCGGTGGGGCCTTCAACGAAGCGGATCGTCCGACAGGGGAGGATACGGGTCTGGCGGTGTCTGGGGATGGTTCGGAGGTGTTCTTCACGAGCGCGGCGAGTCTCGCCCCACAGGCCAGCCAGGGTTCTGTCAATGTGTATGAGTACCGTCAGGGGAATGTGTACATGGTTTCGGGTGGCGCGGATGCTTCGCGAACCAAGAGCGGTCCGGCGGTCGTGTTGCTTGGTATCGACCCGTCGGGTCAGGATGCGTTCTTCTCGACTGCGCAGGCGCTTGTGCCGCAGGACGGTGAAACCCAGCAGGCGCTTTATGATGCGCGCGAAGGAGGAGGGTTCCCCGCACCCGTATTGGAACCGGGGTGTGTCGGGGAAACATGCCGCGGTGCCTCAGGTATGCCACCAGCGCTGCTGTCGGCGGGTAGTACCGCCCAGGGGGGTGCTGGGAACATCGCGCCGCCAGTGTCCAAGTCTGTAGCGGGGCGGCGTTCGAAGCCGTTGACGAGGGCGCAGAAGCTCGCGCGGGCCCTGAAGGCGTGCAGGGCGCTGCACGCGAGGAGGCGGCGGGTGCAGTGTGAAGCGCAGGCGAGGGGCAGGTTTGGTGTGAGGTCCGTTGCCCGCGGGGTGAGCGGGCGTGGTGTGAGGGCCGCGAGGGCGGCCGGGAAGAGGGGGCAGCGGTGATGAACCGGTCGATAAGAGCACGCGTAGTGCTGGCAGTGCTGGTCGTGGTTGTTGTGGCTGGTGTTGTTGCGGCGTCGGCTGTGGCCGCGGTGCCGAGTGCGGGCTGGTCGCTTCACTCGGTCGCGGAACCGACGAACTTCAACGCCGCCGACACCCAGGACACCATGCATCGGCTCACGGTCGGTGCGACGGAAGGAACATATAAGCTCCGCTTCGGCTTCGGTGAGGACACGACCGTTCCGATCCAGTGGGATGCGAGCGCGGTGGAAGTGCAGGCGGCGCTTGAAGCTCTCCCGGAAGTGGGTACGGGCAATGTGTCTGTCACGGGTGGCCCCGGCGGGAGCGCACCGTACGCGATCACGTTAGACGGTGCCCTGAGCGGCGGGTATCTGGGTTTCCTCAATGTAGAAGAAAACCTGTTGAGGGACGGTGCGGCACAGGGAACCGCTGCCACCACGGGCAGCCAGGAACCTGAAGCCCGTGATCGTTTTGGGTTGGTCGCGGTGAACGTTGGCAGTCGCTCCGCTGAAGGGCCGGTCACGATCGCCGACAAGCTGCCCTCAGGTCTCGTACCGACCGCAATGACAATGTATGAACCGGCCGATCAGGAAGAACACGCTGGGGTGTGTTCGTTGGTGGAATTGAAGTGCACGTGGAATGGGTCCAGGCCGTTGCTTCCTGGCCGTGAGCTCGTGGTCGAAATCAGTGTGGCGGTCATCTCGCCTTCGCTGACGGGTCCAGTGGTTAATGAAGCGACGGTTTCGGGTGGTGGGGGCGGCGAGGTGTCGGCCAGCTCTTCTAACGCGGTGAACGTTGGGCCGGCGTCGTTCGGGATCGCCGGGTTCTCCTTTGAAGCGGACGGTGTGGATGGTGCGCCGGATGCGCAGGCCGGCGATCACCCCTACGATATGACTTCCACGATCGCGTTCAACACTCGGTTGGAACAGAGGGAAGGCAAGCCGCATGTTGTGCGTGCTGTCCGGGATGTTGGGGTGGAGCTGCCGTTGGGTTTCGCGGGTGACCCGCTGGCCACAGAAAGGTGCCCGGAGATCGACCTGACGGATACCGAAGGCACCAACAACACCTCTCGGTTCCGTCCGTTGTGTCCGCCGGGGAGCATGGTGGGGGAGGTCAGCGTGCAATGGGCGGGGGGAGGCGGCGAAGGACGTACGTTTCCTTACCCGGTGTATAACGTGATACCGGAGCACGGGTATCCCGCGGAGTTCGGGTTCAACGCGGGTTTCGGTCAGCCGGCCTTCGTGTATGCGAGTGTCGTGCCGACCCCTGCCGGCTACCGGCTGCGCGTGAGTACACCCGGTGTGATCCGCGCGAAAAACTTGGAACCGGAAAGCATTCGCTTGACGATCTTTGGCGATCTGGGTGACAGGAGTGGTGCGGGTGGGCAGGCGGCGTTTGTGCGTAACCCGACGCGGTGCTCTACTGAACCGTTGAGCACGACCCTGGAAGTGAGTGCGTGGGAAGGTGGTGTGGCGTCCCGGGAAGCGACGGCGTTCCCGGAAGTGTCGGGTTGTGATCTGTTGCAGGGTGCGGCGGCGTTCGATCCGAGTTTGAGTCTTGCGCCGGAAGTGTCGCAGGCGGATTCTCCGTCGGGCTATGAGGTGGATGTGAAGATCCCGCAGGCACCGAGTGTGTTCGGTGCGTTGGGGACCCCGGATCTGCGGGATGCGACGGTGACGTTCCCGGCGGGTGTGTCGCTGTCGCCGACGGCCGCGAGCGGCCCGCATGCGCTTGAAGGGTGCACCGAAAGCCAGATCGACCTGCTGGGCACAGAACTCGGCGAAGGTCACCCCGGTGGTAACGGCAGCCCCTACGATGACGGGTTGGCGCATGCTTCGCCGGGGCATTGTCCCGCGGCGTCGATCGTGGGGACGGTCGAAGCGTTCACACCGATCTTGTCGGGTTCTTTGCAGGGCCATGTGTATCTCGCCACCCCGAAGTGTGGTGGGGAAGCCCAGCCTGTGTGCACCGAAGCGATGGCCGAAGAAGGCAAGGTGTTCGGTGTCTATGTTGAAGTCGCTGGTTCGGGTGTGATCATCAAGCAGGCAGGCACCCTCGAAGTAGGCGGCTACGGAGCGCATAACGGGCTCGCCGTCGGCCAGTTGCGGGCACGGTTCGCGGATCTCCCGCAGCAGCCCGCGGAAGAACTACGGATCACGCTCACCGGTGGGCAGCGCGCCGCGCTGGCGAACCCCCAAACATGCGGGACGGCTACCGCGACGAGTGATCTGATGCCGTGGAGTGCCCCGCAGTCTGGTCCGGATGCCACACCGTCCAGTTCGTTCGCGGTCACCGGCTGTGCGGGCAACGTGTTCAACCCCGGTTTCTCAGCAGGCACCGTCTCCCCGTTGGCGGGCGGCTTCAGCCCGTTCACGCTGTCCCTCACGCGTGGTGATGGCGAACAGGACGTCTCAGGTGTGGTTGTGAAGACGCCCCCGGGGTTGCTCGGGATGCTCTCCAAGGTCGGTTTGTGCGGTGAACCACAAGCACAGACGGGTGCCTGCCCGGCCACCTCGCGGGTTGGTAGCGTGACGGTCGCGGCTGGCTCGGGTACGGACCCGTTGTGGCTGTCCGGGCCCGTGTATCTGACGGGGCCGTACAAGGGCGCACCGTTTGGTTTGGTGATCGTCGTGCCGGCGAAGGCGGGCCCCATCAACCTGGGGAACGTCGTTGTACGCGCCGCGATCAGCGTGGATCCGCATACCGCGCAGGTGTCGGTCACGAGCGACCCGTTGCCGCAGAACGTGGATGGTGTCCCGGTGCGGTTGAAGACCGTGAACGTCAGCATCGACCGGGAAGGGTTCATCTTCAACCCCACCAACTGCGAACCGTTGAGCGTCGCGGGGACGGTGACGAGCACCCAGGGTGCCACCACGGGCGTGTCCAGTCGCTTCCAGGCCGCGGGTTGTGCGGGTTTGCCGTTCAAACCGGTCTTCAGGGTCTCGACCCAGGCCAAGACGAGCAAGGCCAAGGGTGCGAGCCTGGACGTGACATACACCTCGGGTGCCGGGCAGGCGAACACCGCGAAGGTCGCCGTGTCGCTCCCGAAAGCGCTCCCGGCGAGGTTGACGACGATCCAGCAGGCCTGCACCGAAGCCGCGTTCGACGCGAACCCCGCATCGTGTCCCGCGGCCTCGGCGATCGGGATGGCTACCGCGAGCACACCGGTCCTCGCGAACCCGGTGACGGGCCCCGTCTACCTCGTATCCCACGGTGGTGCGGCGTTCCCCAACGTCGTCGCGATCCTGCAGGGCGAAAACGTCACGATCGACCTTGTTGGCAGCATCGATATCAAGCACGGTGTCACGAGCGCCGCGTTTGACAGTGTGCCCGACGCGCCGATCGGGACGTTCAAGATGGTGCTGCCCGAGGGCCCGCATTCCGGGCTCGCCGCGAACCTTCCAGGTAAGGCGAAGGGCAGCATGTGTGGGCAGAACCTCACGATGCCGACCACGATCACCGGGCAGAACGGTGCGCAGATCAAGCAGACCACGAAGGTCGCCGTCACCGGATGCCCCAAGGCCAAGAAGATCAAGGTCAAGCACAAGAAGACGAAGGGCAAGAAGAAGGGGAAGTGACGGCTGTTGCCATGACTCCCCGCAACATCAGGGCCGGGGTACGCCAGCAACGCCCCGGCCCGGAGGTTTCCGCGCCCAAAAAGCGCCCCGACCCGGAGGTCTCCGCGCGCAAGAAGCGCTCCGGCTCGGGGGTCCCCGAGCCCAAGAAGCGCTCCGCGCAGAGGGACGGCGCGCCCAGTGCCGTGGCCGATATACAGCGCCAGCGGATCCTCGGCGCGACGGCCGAGGTCGTGGCCGAGCACGGCGCGGGGGCCGTGACCGTAGCGCACATCGTGGAACGCGCGGGGGTTTCGCGGCGGACGTTCTACGAGCTGTTCGGCGACCGCGAAGAGTGCATCATGGCGGCGCTCGACGAGGCTGTCGGGCGGGCTGCCGCGGTGGTGCTGCCGGCGTACGAAGACGGACGTGGTTGGCGTGAGCGGACCCGTGGCGGTCTTGCGGCGCTGCTGCGCTTTCTCGACGGCGATCCCGGCGTAAGAGCGCTGCTCGTGGTCGAGGCGCTGGGGGCAGGGCCGCGGGCGCTGGAGCGCCGTGCGGGCATCCTCGACGCGCTGATTCGCGCCGTGGACGAGGGGCGCGAGGAGTCCAAAAGCGCCGCCGTCGCGCCGCCGCTCACTGCGGAGGGAGTGGTCGGGGCTGTATTCGCCGTTATCCACGCGCGCGCCGCCGCCGGGATCGGGTCCTCCGCGCAGCGGCGCCCGGCCGTTGCGCTGATCGACCTCTTGGGGCCGCTGATGGGGATGATCGTGCTCCCCTATCTCGGCGCCGCCGCGGCACGGCGCGAGAGCGAGCGAGCGGCGCCCAGTGGCGACCCGCGCGCTGTCGCGCGCTCGGGTAACCCGCTGGAGGGGCTGAAGATGCGCCTGACCTACCGCACGATCCGCGTGCTCAGCGCGGTCGCGCAGCATCCCGGCGCGTCCAACCGCGACGTCGGGGACGCCGCTGGGATGACCGATCAGGGACAGATATCGAAGCTGCTGGCGCGCCTGGAGGGACTTGGGCTGATTCGCAACACCGGCGAGGGATACGTCAAGGGGGCGCCCAACGCATGGCGCCTGACCGAGCGCGGCGAGCAGGTCGAGCGGGCGCTGCGGGTGTAGGCGCCCGCCGTGTCGTATCTTTGTGCCGACACGCCTGTAACACCAAAGGTGTAGCGTTTTCGACACGCATCTTTTCACCCATCTGGCAAGGGTGTTAGACGGGTGTTGGACGGTCGCTGGTTCGTTCGTCCATTAACCGTGAAGAAGGCGCTCCGAGCGATAAAGGTGCTGCCCGCAAGCGCTCCTCGGGCCGGCCGCGATGGCTCGATGGACACGAGAAGGGGGCCGTCGTGGGGACAGGCCACCGCTTCGCTTGACATTGACATTGCCAGGGCCTACGAGTCAGTCAGGAGAAGTCACTCATGTCAAATACAGCGGCAACCGCGCACGCTCAGCGTTCCGACCGTTCTGCCACCCAGCACTCCGCTGCGTCCTCGCCCGAGGACGTTGGTTCACTGGTCGTTAACACTTTTACTCACGCCGACCCTGTCGCCGATCACCTCGTCGTAGCCGTCGTCGGGCTCGGTTACGTGGGGTTGCCCACTGCGATCGCGCTGCGCCAGGCCGGGCATCGGATCGTCGGCATCGACGTCTCGCCGCGGCGGCTTGAGGCGATCCGCGGGGGTGAGGTCGAGTTGTTGAGCGAGGAGCGCGAGGCGCTGCTTCACCACCTCGACGGCGATGGCTTCGTACTCACCGACCAGGTCCAGGCGCTCGACGCCGCCGACGTCGTGCTGATCTGCGTGCCCACGCCGATCGATGAGAATCTGCGGCCCGATCCGCGCATCCTGCGCGAGGCCTGCGGCGCCGTCGTGCGCCACGCACGGCCTGGGCAGACGCTTGTACTCACCTCTACCACCTATGTCGGCACCACGCGTGAGCTGCTTGTGGCGCCGCTCACGCGGCGCGGGCTGAACGTCGGAGAGGACGTCTTCGTCGCCTTCGCCCCCGAGCGCATCGACCCCGGCGTGGAGGGACACGCGCAGTTGACCACGCCGCGTGTCATGGGCGGCGTCACCGAGGCCTGCTGCGAACGCGCCGAGGCCGTGCTCGCGCACACCTGCCAGCGCCTGCACCGCGTCTCCTCCCCCGAGGCCGCCGAGATGGTGAAGCTGTACGAGAACACCTTCCGCGCCGTCAACATCGCGCTCGCCTTCGAGATGGCCGAGGCCTGCGTGGCCCACCAGCTCGATCCGGTCGAGATCACCGACGGGGCGGCCACCAAGCCCTATGGGTTTCTCGCGCACTACCCCTCCGCGGGTGTCGGCGGGCACTGCATCGGCGTCGATCCCTACTACCTGCTCGGGCCCCTGCGCGAGCTGGGGCGCCCGGCGCTCGTGGCCGAGGAGGCCTTGCGCAAGGTCTCCGGGCGACCCCGCCACATGGCCTGGCGTGCGCACGAGCTGCTGGTGACGCTCGGGCGGCCGCTGAAAGAGGCCCGCATCCTCGTCGTCGGGGCCTCCTACAAGCCGGGCGTCGCCGACACGCGCGAGGCGCCCGCCGTGGAGATCATGCAGCGGCTGCGTCTTGAGGGCGCTCACGTTGACTACTACGACCCGCTCGTGCCCACGCTCACCGTGGGGGATGAGCAACTGACAGCGGTGCGCGTGGAGCTGCGCGGCGATGGCCCCAACGTCGGCCGTGGCGAGCGCGTCAACGTGCGCGGCTACGACCTCACGATCCTCGCCACGCTGCACCCCGACCACGACTACGGCTGGCTGGCGCGCTGCCCGGCCGTGCTCGACTGCACCTACCGCACCCCCTTTGGCAAGAAGCGCTTCCTGCCATGAACCGCGCGTTGAAGGCGCTCGCCGCCGTCTACATGCTCGGGCTGGTCCTCGCCGTCGTCTCCTACAAGGCCGTCTTCGCCGGTGCGATGTTCTCCAGCGTCTACTTCGGCGTCTACTCGGTGTGCGTGGCCTCCTACATCCTCTCGCGTTTTCTGTTCAGCCTCTTCTATCGCGCGCGCCGCGACGCCGGCATGGAGCCGCAGATCGCGATCGTGATGCCCGGGTTCAACGAGCAGGAGGCGATCGGCGACTCGCTGCGCTCGCTGCTGGCGCTCAACTACCCCCAGGACAAGCTCGAGCTGGTCGCCGTCAACGACGGCTCCACCGACGGCACGCTCGTCGAGATGCGGCGCGTCGCGCAGCAGTCCGAAGGGCGCGTACGCGTGATCGACTTCCCCGAGAACCGCGGCAAGCGCGCTGCGATGGCCGCCGGCATCCGTGCCACCTCGGCGGAGGTCGTCGTGTTCGTCGACTCCGACTCCGTCGTTGAGCCCGACGCGCTGCGGCGGCTCGTGCAGCCCTTCGCCGACGCTCGCGTGGGCGCCGTCTGCGGGCACGCCGACGTGCTCAACACGACCGACAGCTGGCTCACACGGATGCAGGCTGTCAGATACTTCGTCGCCTTCCGCGTCGTCAAGGCCGCCGAATCGGTCTTCGGCGCCGTCACCTGCTGCTCGGGTTGCTTCTCGGCCTACCGCCGCTGCGCGATCCTGCCGCGGCTTGAGTGGTGGGAGGGGCAGACCTTTCTCGGCGTCGAGTCCACCTTCGGCGACGACCGCTCGCTCACCAACTGCGTCCTGCGCGACTGGCGCGTGGTCTATGAAAAGCGCGCCGTCTCACACACGATCGTGCCCGTCACCTTCCGCGCCTTCATCATTCAGCAGACGCGCTGGAAGCGTTCGTGGACACGCGAGTCGCTGCTGGTCGCCCGTTTCATCTGGCGCAAGCACCCCGTCGCCGCCTTCTTCACCTATATGAGCATCCTGCTGCCGCTGCTCGCGCCCGTAGCCGCGCTGCACGCGATCGTGTGGGGACCGCTCACGCATCACGGCGAACTGCCCCTGATCTATCTCGCCGGCATCTACGCGCTGGCGCTCGTCTACTCGCTCTATTACCTGCTCTTTCAGGAGCACTACGACCTGCTGTGGCTCTACGGCATTCTCTTCGCCTTCCTCTACCTCGCGGTGATGCTCTGGCAGACCTACTACGCCATCGCCACCTGTCGCACCGCCGCCTGGGGCACGCGTCCTGCTACCGCCGGGATGGCCGGCGGGGGCGACGGGGCGGGTCAGCCATGAACGTAGCTATCCGCAATGTCCTCAAGCGCGTGCTCGTGCGGCTCGTGCTCGTCGCCTCGATCGCTCCGGTGATCCTGCTCGGCCCGACGCTCGTGCGCGCGCCCGTGAAGCTGCTGCACGAGTTGGCGGTGCGCGTGCCCCTGACCTGCACCGAAGCGCTGACACCGCCGGCGTGCACTGCCAGCAGCCTCGCGTACGCCGCCGGGCGCTCCGCCGCGCGCTCCGCGCATCACGCGCGCCTGCCCGGGCGCGTGCGGGGATTGCGCGTTCTGCACCGCACTCCTACAGCCGTGCGGCTCGTCTGGCGCCGCACGCGCGGCGGGCGCTACCCAGTCGCGGGCTACCGCGTCTGGCGCGACGGCGCCATCGTCGGGCAGACACACGGCCGCAGCTTCGCGCTGCGCCTGGGCGCCGCGCGCGTACACGTCGTCGCGGTTGCCGCCGTCGACATGCGCGGTCACCTCGGCCCACGTGCGGCGCTCGCGATCGGCGCCCACCTCCCGGCGACGCCCTCCGCATCGCACGCCCCGCCCTCTGCGCCGCTACACGCCGTGGCGACAACGCCGCTCGCACCGCGCCCGCCAGCCGCGCACACGCCTCCCACAGCTCCGACGCTGCTGTCGGCCGAACGCGTCACCGACACCTCGGCAACGCTCTCCTGGCAGGCCGGCAGCGTCACCACGGGCACGCTCGTCGGCTACATGCTCTACGAGGATGGCGAACCCGAGCAGGTCGTGCACGGACAGACCGTCACCGTCGCGCTGGCCTCGCAGCGCAGTTACACCTTCACCGTGCGCACGCTCGACTCCGCCGGCGATCTCAGCGAACCGGCGCCCGAATTGACGGTGCTCACGACGCACACGCCACCCTCGACGCCGAGCGATCTGACGGCCGGCGAGGTCACCGAACAGTCTTTCGCGCTGCACTGGTCGCCCTCGACGCCCATCAGCGGAGAAATCGTCGGCTACCGCGTCTTTCGCGATGGGCTGCCCGTCGGTGAGGTCTTCGCCACGGAAATGACGCTCTCTGACCTGTTCCCCTCGACGAACTACGAAATCACCGTCGTCGCGGTCGACTCGCTCGGAGGCATCTCCGCGCCCACCGCGCCGCTTGCGGTGCGCACGCTCGATCCCACGCCCACGCACGGCACCGCGCAGGCGTTCCTGCTCGCCTCGACCGACGAGTCCTTCGACGACCTGCAGGCGCACTATCAACAGATCGGAGTCGTCTATCCGACTTACTTCAGCTGCGGCTCCGAAGGGAAGATCCTCGGCCAGGACGACCCACTGGTCACCGGCTGGTCGCTCGCGCGCAAGATCGCCGTGATGCCGCGCATGAACTGCCAGAACCCCAACGACGAGACGCAGATCCTCACCGACACGAGCTACCGCGAAATCTTCATCAGCGGGCTTGCCGCGCTTTGTGAACAGTACGGCTACCAGGGCATCCAGATCGACTTCGAGGGCGCGCCACCGAGCGACCGCGAACCGTTCACCACCTTCATCACCGAACTCGCCGCGCGTCTGCACGCGCAGGGCGACAAGCTCTCGACGATAGTGACCGCCAAGTATTACAACATCATGAGCGGCCGCGCCGCGATGTACAACGACGCCGCGCTCTCAGTTCCCTCCGACTACATCTTCGTGCTCGACTGGGGCGTGCACTGGACCACCTCCGCGCCCGGCGCGCTCGACGAAATGCCCTGGTTCACCAAGGTCGCCGATTACACCGCCACGATGCCCAACCTGAGCAAGTTCGTGCTCGGGATGCCGCTCTACGGGATCGACTGGAAGGGCGCCGGCGGCTCCGCCAATCCAGGCACCGCGCTCGAGTTCAACGAAGTTATGGCGCTTGCGAGTCAATACGGCGCCGACCCGCAGTGGGAAGGGGTGGCGCAGGACCCCTATTTCACCTACACCGACGCCGAAGGCGCGCCGCACACCGTCTGGTTCACCGACGAGCAGTCCGTGCAGGCGCGCGTGGAACTGGCCGACTCGCTCGGCCTCGGCGTCGGCCTGTGGCATCTCGGCGCGGAGGACCAGAGCATCTGGTCGTTGCCCGGGCTGGGCGGTTCGTGAACCTCAACCGCATACGGCGCTTCGGGGTGGCCGGCGCCACCTTCCTGCTGCTGCTCGGCGCGACCCCCGCTCGCGGCGCCGGCGATGGCCGGTCCGGTGCCGGCGGCGTGCAGGCCTTCCTGCTCCCCAGCGCCCCCGACTCCTTCGCCGACCTCAAGGCCCACGCCGCCTCGATCGAAGTCCTCTATCCCACCTACTTCGAATGCGAATCCGGCAGCGGGCAGATCGAAGGGCACGACGAACCCGCGATCGACGCCTATGCCACGGCGCACCGCATTCCGCTGCTGCCACGCTTCAACTGTCAGGACGGCCCCACCGTCAATCTGATCCTTACCGAACCCTCCCTGCGCGCGCAGACCCTCGCCGGCCTGGCTGCGCTTGCCGCCAATCCCGCCTACGCGGGCCTCAGCCTCGACCTGGAGAACGCCGGCGCCGAAGACCGCGCGGCGCTCAGCTCGTTCGTCGCCGCGCTCGCCGCTCGCCTGCACGCGATGCACCGCGCGCTCACCGTCGTCGTCGACGGCGTACCCGGCGAAGAACCGGGTCACGCCACCTACCTCTATGACTACTCAGCGCTCTCAGCCGCCGCCGATCACGTGTTCGTGCTCGGCTGGGGCGCGCACTGGGAAGGCTCCGGCCCCGGGCCGATCGCACCGCTGCCGTGGGTGCGCCAGGTGGTTGCGCACATCGCCTCGCTGCCCTACGCGCGGCGCTTCGTGCTGGGGGAGCCGCTGTACGGGCTCGACTGGGCCGCCGGGCAGCGAGCCACGGCGCTCCAGTTCTCCGGCATCGCCAGGCTTGCCCACGCCGCCGGCGCCCGGCCGCTGCGCGACCGCTCGGCCGATGAGCTGACCTTCGCCTACCAGAGCCACGGCGTGGCCCATCGAGTCTGGTATCTCGACGCCCGCGCAGTACTCGATCGCCTCAAGATCGCGCGCGCCGCCGGCCTCGCCGTAGGTATCTGGCGGCTGGGTCGCGAGGACCAGGCGCTGTGGGCCGCAACCTCCGTGTTGTAGCGCTTCGATGTGCCAACATCGTTGCCGATGGACCCCTCGCAGGACGACACACAGCCGCATGCGGGCGCTCACTGGTGGACTGCCACCGGTCACGAGCGGCCCGTGTTCCTCGACGAGCACGGCCGGCGCCGGCGCTGGGTGCTGGCCGGGGGGGTGCTCGCAGGCGCGCTCGCGGCGCTGTGGCTGACTGCGCTGCTCGTCGGCGCGATCGGTTTTTCCACGCTGCCCCTGACGCACATGCCGAGGCTGGTCGCGCGCTCGCACATCGACGGCATCGACCTGGCCGAGCACCGGCGGGACCTGATCGTGAGCCAGCGGCGGGACCTGGCCGCGATCGACCAGCGGGAGGCGGCGTTGCGGCGAACAACGGCGAGCCTGCGGCATGACGCCGACCGCGCCTGATCGCCAGCTGGGGCGGCGTCTGCTGCTCGGCTTCTGTCTGGGCATGCTCGTCATCCTGCTGCTCGTCGACGGCTTCACCACCAAGACCGTCGGCGCGGCCGGCACCGGCGCCAACAAGGTCGAAAACTCGGTGCTCGAGGGTCAGAATCCAGTGCTCGTCGCCAACGGCCACGGCGGTCTGGTCTCCCACCAGCCCGCGCCGGGCCGGCGCATCGCACTCACCTTCGACGACGGCCCCAGTCCGGAATGGACGCCCAAGATCGCCGCGATCCTGCGCGCCGAACACGTCCCCGCGACCTTCTTCGAGGTCGGCTCTCAGGTGGTGCGCTACCCCGGGATGACGCGGATGCTCTTCCACGACGGCTTCGAGCTGGGCAACCACACCTTCACCCACGCCTCCCTTGAGGCGCTGCCCGGCTGGGAGGCCCATCTGCAGGTCGCGCTCACCGAGAGCGCCATCAGCGGCATCACCGGCATTCGTCCGCGCCTCGTGCGCCCGCCCTACTCCTCCACCACCGAAGCCGTCACCTCGCAGGAGGAGCGCGCCTGGGGTGCCATCGCCAGCTCCGGCTACACGATCGCGCTGGCCAACTACGACACCCAGGACTGGGAACGACCCGGCGTGCGCCAGATTCTGCGCAACGTACTCTCAGAACCCAACATCCGCCTCGGCATCGGCGGCATCGTGCTGATGCACGACGCCGGCGGCAATCGCGCCGAGACCGTCGCCGCGCTGCCCCGCCTGATCCATGCGCTGCGCCGCCGCGGCTTCAGCTTCGCAACGGTCTCGCAGCTTGCCGGCATCCCTGTGGCCCAGGCCGAGGTGTCCGCCAGTGCTGGCGAGCGCCTGCGCGGCGCCGCCTTCGATGCGATGCTCGCGCTCGCCGGCTTCGTCACCAATTGGCTCACGCGCGTGGTGCTGCTTGTCACGGTCCTCGTCGGCCTGCGCATGATCGTGGGACTGATTCTCGCGCGCGTGCAGATCGGCCGCCAGCGGCGGGAGATGCAGGAGTACGCCGCCGCCCCACCCTTCGCGCCGCCCGTCTCGATCCTCGTACCCGCCCACAACGAGGCCGTCGGGATCGAGCGCGCCGTGCGCTCGCTCGCCAGCTCGCGCTATCCCGGCCCGCTGGAGGTGATCGTCGTCAACGACGGCTCCACCGACGCCACCGCCGCGATCGTGCAGGGACTGGATCCTCAGCCTGAGTGCCTGCGCCTGCTGCGCCAGGCCAACGCCGGCAAGGCCGCCGCGCTGAACCGCGCGCTTGCCGCCAGCCGGCATGAGATCGTCGTCACCGTCGACGCCGACACCGTCTTCGAGCCCGACACGCTGGCGCTGCTCGTGCAGCGCTTCCGCGAGCCACGCGTCGGCGCCATCTCGGGCAACACCAAGGTCGGCAACCGCCACGGGCTGATCGGCCGCTGGCAGCACATCGAGTACGTCATGGGCTTCAACCTCGACCGGCGCATGTACGAGGTGCTGGGCTGCACGCCCACCGTGCCCGGCGCGATCGGCGCCTTCCGTCGCCAGGCGCTGTTCGATATCGGCGGCGTCTCCGGCGCCACGCTGGCGGAGGACACCGACATCACGCTCGACATCGGCCGCGCCGGCTGGCGCGTCGTCTACGAGGGGCGCGCCCGCGCCTGGACCGAGGCGCCCTCCACGCTGCGCGCCTTCTATCGCCAGCGCTCGCGCTGGGCCTACGGCACGATCCAGTCGATGTGGAAGCACCGCCAGGCGCTGTGGTCACGCGGGCAGGATCTACCGCGCGGGGGCAGGACCGCCCCGGCCGAGGGCACCGGCGAGGGCGTGGATCGGCCGGATACGCGCAACCGCCGGACCGGCAGCCGCGGAGCGCGGGCTGTCGGCGTGCTGGCCGTCTTTCAGCTGCTCCTGCCGCTGACGGCGCCGCTGATCGACCTGTTCGCGATCTACAGCATCGTCTTTCTCGATCCGCTGCCGATTCTCGCCTACTGGCTCGCCTTCAACCTCTTCCAGTTCGTCCTCGCCTGGGTCGCCTTCGGCTTCGACGGCGAGTCCCGTCGTGACCTCTGGGCATTGCCTCTGCAGCAGTTCTGCCACCGTCAGCTCTCCTACCTCGTCGTCTACGACGGCGTCATCTCGGCGCTGCTCGGCAGTCACCTCGACTGGCAGCGGGTGGAGCGCACCGGTGAGGTCGGCGCCGTCGCCGGGGAGGTCGGGACCGTCGCCGGCGAATCATGATCGCGCCGCCGCCAGCGCCGGTGCTGTTCCGCTTCAACCAGGTCGGCTACTCCGCCCCGCTGGCCAAGCGCGTGCTCGCGATGACCCCACACGCGGTCGCCTCGAGGCGCTTCTCGGTTCTCGCTTCCGGCGGGCGCGCCGTGCTGCGCGGCACCGCCACCGGACCCGCACGCTGGAACGCGCGCTACGTCGTCTACACGCTCGACCTCAACCGCCTGCGCAGGCCCGGGCGCTACGTCGTGCGCTTCGCCGGCGCACGCTCGCCCGCGCTGCGGGTTGCCGACGGGGCTGGTCTGTATCGGCCCCTCACCGCAAACGCCGTCTCCTTCCTGCAGACCCAGCGCGACGGCTCCGAAGTTCTGAGTGGGTCGCTGCGCCGGGCTCCCTCGCACTTGCGCGACGCCTCCGCGGCCGTCTATGCGATACCCCGCTATCGAGGCGAGACGTTGGTCGGGGGACTCATTCCCACGGGAGCCCACGTCGATGCCTCCGGCGGCTGGTTCGACGCCGGCGACTACCTCAAGTTCGTCGAGACCGCCTCCTTCACCGACAGCGTGCTGCTCTTCACCCTGCGCACCTACCCAGCCGGCGTCGCCAAGCGGGCTGCGCTGGAAGCCGAGGCGCGCTTCGGTACCGACTGGCTCCTGAAGATGTGGGATCAGACCAACCGCGTTCTCTACTACCAGGTCGGCATCGGCGACGGCAACGGCCACTCGATCCTCGGCGATCACGACCTCTGGCGCCTGCCGCAGGCCGACGACGCGCGCAACCCCCGGCCCGGCTCTCCTACCTACTACGAGAGCTATCGCCCGGTCTTCGCCGCAAATGCGCCCGGTGCGCCGATCAGCCCCAACCTCGCCGGGCGCATCGCCGGGGCCTTCGCGCTCTGCGCGCAGGTCTTTGCCGCCTCCGATCCAGCCTACTCCCAGCGCTGTCTGCTCGCCGCACAGACCATCTACGACCAGGCCGACACCGACCCCCACGGCCCGCTGCTCACCACCTCTCCCTTTGCCTACTACAACGAAACCGAATGGCGCGACGACATGGAGTTCGGCGCCACCGAGCTGTATCTCGCCACGCAGCAGGCCCTCAAGGCTGGCGCGGCTGCTGGACTGCCCCACAGCGAACTCGCCTACTACCTGCAGCGCGCCGGCGTCTGGGCCAACGCCTACATCGAAGCCCCTGGCTCGGGCGAAGATTCGCTGAACCTCTATGACGTCTCCACGCTCGCCGATTATGACCTTGCGCAGATTCTGCGCACACCGCTCGCCCAGGCACTGCAACAGCGAGTTGACGTTCCCACCGATCCGCCCAGCCTGCTCGAAGACCGCGCCGATCAGCTGCACCTCGCGCAGCGCCTCGCACGTCAGGAACCCTTCGGCCTCGCCAACCCCGCGACGAACCTCGACACCGTCGCCCACGCGCTCGGCTACGCCGTCGAGGCGCGCATGTACGACGAACTGGCTCACACCTCCGCCTTCGCAGCCTTCGCCCAGCAGCAGCTCGACTGGGTGCTCGGCGCCAACGCCTGGGGCTCCTCCTTCGTCGTCGGCGCCGGCTCCGTCTATCCCCACTGCCTCGCCTCGCAGATCCCCAACCTCGCGGGATCGCTCACAGGCCGCGGCGCCATCCTGCTCGGCGCAACCGTCGAGGGGCCCACGGCGCCCGCCGACGTACGCGGGCTGGAACTGCCCGAAGGTGCGCGCCGCTGCTCCGTTCGACGGGCGCCCATCCGCCGGCGGGCGTCCCGCCCGTGGCCTGCGCCCATCCTTCGCCTCCCTCACCGGACACGGTCTTGCCTACCTCGACGACGTGCGCTCTTCCGCCACCTCCGAGCCCACAGACGACCTCGCCGCACTCACGCTCCTTGCCGCTGCGCAGCTGGGGGCCGGGGGGTAGGAATCGCGCAGCTGGGGGCCAATACCGCGAATGTCATCCGCGGCCACGGCTACCGTCAGCATCGATGGCCAAGAAGTACAAAGATGTGAGAAAGGCGCTCATGGAGGCGGGCTGGCGTGTGGTGCGTCAACGCGGATCTCATGAGATCTGGGCTTATCCCGGCCGTGAGGAGCGCATCGTAGTTGCGGGAAAGGAACGCGACACAGTCCCGGTTGGTACGCTCGGTAGCATTCGACGCGCAAGTGGCTTGGAGCATCTCCGATGAGCGAGTACGTTGTGATCTACGAGCAAGCCGAAGACGGCGCTTGGGGGGCGTATATGCCCGATCTGCCCGGTGTTGTGGCGCTTGGCGCTACACGCTTGGAGGTTGCAGAACGCATCCAGGAGGCGCTTGCTGCGTACACGGACGATCTGCGCCTAGAGGGCCGGTCGCTGCCGACGCCCCATCACGCCACTGGCACGATCGCTGCCTGAACAGGGAGACGCCGGTGCCCTTGCGCTCTGTGGGGGCCGGGGGTAGGAATCAATCGACCGAGCCAGCCGGGACGACCCACGTGCAGCGCTGTCCCGTGACCGCCGCGATCAGATCGAAGTCCGCGTCGTAGTGCAGCACCGTCAGCCCGTGCTCCTGCGCCGCGCTCGCGACCAGCAGGTCGGGCAGCTTGCGTCTGCGTTGGTGCTTCGATGCAAGCAGGCGCTGCGTCTGCTTCGCCCTGCGCACCTGTGCCGCGGTGGTCTGTACCAGCTCGAAGGCGTTCACTGCGTCCGCCAGACGATCCCACTCGGCGGCGTTGCGCGCCGAGAAGCCGATCTCCAAGTCGCTGATCTCAGCACGCGCGAGCTCCCCTCGCGCCGCCGCAGGCTCGATCGTTTCGCGGATCGCCGGCTCCCGCAGGCGCGTGAGAACGCTCGTGTCCAGCAGGTGCGTCAGCGCCATGCCTGCTCGCGCGGCACAAACTCCGCGCCGGCCAGAGCGTCCAGACGCGCCTTCACCGCCGCCTCTCGATCGCTCCCTGCCAGACGCAACGCGTGATTCACCGTCTCCTTGATCGTCTTAGCCCCGAGTTGCGCCCGCGCGTCGTGTAGAGCCTGCTCGTCTATGTCCACCAAGTGCTTGGCCATCCTGCGGCCAGTATATACCAACCGGGATACATATATACCGACTGGCGACTGATGCATTACAATGCATGCATGTCGGAGCTGCAACGCAAACGCCTGACGAGCGCCATCGCCGCCGCCAGGGGCGCCTGGAGCGAAGCGGACGTCGCTGAGTGGGAGCACGAGCGCGAGCAGGTCTGGGCAACGTGGCATCTGCCCCAGTCCTAGACTCCGACATCCTGATCGACCACCTACGCGACGCCATGCAAGCCGGCATCTGTCTGGAGGTAGGCGCCCCGCTCGTCACGCGCAAGATACGTCACTTTGCACGGGTGCCCGAGCTGCAAGTCATAGAGCCAGGGCAACGATCCTGGCCTCGCGCACCATCTGCCTGAGCCCGCAATTTGATCCTCACCGTCACCTCCGCGGGGGGTAAGATCCTAGCGATACAGCCAAACCTCTAAACGGAGAAAGGTCAGATCAAGCAATGAGCAAGATCAAGTTAGTCTTACTCGCGTCGATCGCCGCGTCCGCGCTCGTGGCACTCGCCGCGGCCAGCGCCTCTGCATCGGCGCCGGAATTTGTAGCTAAAACGCTGCCGCTAACATTTGGGATAAAAACCGGAGTAATTTCTTTTGAAACTGAATCTACAGGTACGATGTTAGGCTCTCGCCGCGTCACATGTAAAACTGGCGAAGGCCCAGGTATCGTTGCTTTTAATAAGGAATTCAAAATGACGGTGCTTAAATTAAAAGGATGCGAAATTACCGCCAGTGGGAAAACCGGCAGCTGCACGAGTCCAAGCGCCGGCAGCGGGGAAATAGTTACGAGCACTCTCGGCGGCATACCCGTCTACGATAAAGAATCCACCAAGGAAGTCGGCTTGGTCTTCAAACCCGAAGGAACAACCATCTTCGCGGAATTTACCTGCGTCGTTTCATCCATCAAAGAGACAATGACCATCACAGGTGGCGTGCTCGACGTCTTGACACCGACCAACACCAAAACCACCGCCTTGAAACTGGAATTCAAGCAGAAAGCCGGTAAACAGGAACCGGCCGAATACGAAGTATCGGGGACAAAGGTCAAAGAGCACCTTGAAACCAAAGGCACCGGAAGCGAAACCTTCAGCTCGCCATCAAGCATCGAAGCAACGGCTCTGATGGCGCCCGCCGAACCGCTGGAAGTCACGGCTTAAAGTCGATGCCACCGCGTACAGACAGAGGGGATTATTGAGAACCCAATTTTTCCAGTCCGCTGAGGGCTACCTTTTCGGGACGATCCGGCTGCGCTCAGGCGGCGGCGACAAGCTCCGCTACATCCGCCTCATAGCCAATGGCATCTTTGATCTCGACGTCCGACAGTCCATAGTCCTCGCGCAGAATAGTCCAGCCATCCGGATCGCCGGCGATGCCCGCAACTAGCGATGTGGGGAGCCTACGACCCCGTACGACTGGCGTCCCGGAGTGCCGATCGGGATCGACTTCGATGTGCTCGCGCCGGTTCTTGATCGCTACCCAACCGCCATAGCCCAGCGACTCGCGGATCACCTTCAGGTCGATCAGCGTTCCCTCAAGAACCTCGTGGTTCGGAATGTCCACCGACACCCACCGCTGCTGCTCATCGTCCCACTCAAGCAGCATTCCCCCGTCGTGAGCTAGCGGCGCGGTTGCGAGCGGCCATTCACCGTACTGCTCGCGCAACTTATGGACGGCCTCCCTGACCTGACTTGGCTGTTTGCCCCGCTCGATCAGATAGTGCGCCACTATCGCCTCCGCCGCATCGGCGTATGAGTAGCGATTTGGATGCGTCGAAACGCTTGGCAGGATGATGCCCTCGCGCGCCCAGCGCCCAACGCGGTGAGGCGATACGCCTGCGAGGCGCGCAACCTCAGCCGGTGTATAGCAGCCGATCGGTGTTGGACTCATGCTCATCTGCACCTCCGTTTCTGAAGTCGAACTCATCGAGAGAGCTGGGCAGTTGCGCCTCGCTGACGTGATGGTAGACGCCGTTGATGATCCGGGCGGAGCGCAAATCGGGGCATCAACTGGCAACCACATCAGCTCGTCAGCTCGTCTCGATGCTCCAGTCAGCCGCCCGGGGGCCTGGGCAGCTCACGCACCTCCGCCTTCGGCCACTCGCCCTTCTCGATCAGCGCGCTCAGATGGCGGTACGGCCCCGGCGCGCAGAAGAACACCACCAGGTCGAAACGCACCTCCAGCTCGTTCAACTTCGCCTTCAGCACCCGCGGCGTCTTCCTGCTCAGCTCCACCTCGATCGCCACCCGCAGGCCCTCGTGGATCACCACGCCGTCCGGCAGGTGCCCCGCAGGTGGGCTTCCCGCCGCCAGCTCCCTTTCGGAGATCCACCGGTCCTCCGGCGAGCGGCGCTGGATGTGCAAGCGCACGTCATTGATAGCCCCAATGTGCGCCAGCGACATCGTCCCCACCAGCGCCGAGCGGTAGCTCAAGCCGCACTTCTTCATCCCCTTGCTCGTGGGGATCACCCACATGCGCTCACCCACCAGGATCTTGCGCGTCTCCACGTAACCCGCTCCGCGCAGATCGCGCACCAGGCGAGACACGCTCGCGATTCTCCTTTCCGTCAGCGCTTCCAGGTGGTCGAACCGCCCCGCGAACTGCTCGCACAGCCACCGAAGCACCATCAGTTCGCGGTGCTCCCGCGTCACCTTCCCGCGCAGATGCCCCTCATACACACGACTCTCAGGGTGGGACTCCATCCCCTATCACCGTCCTTAGAGCGCCTAACAGAAAGAGGTTTTGGGATGCTGTTGTCGTAGACGGTGTCTATGGCGAAACCACTGGTCAGTGATGGGTTGTGGGCTCGGATCGAGCCGTTGTTGCCGTGCGTGGAGCGGCGGTACCGGTATCCGGGTCGCAAGCGGGTGCCCGACCGGCAGGCTTTGACGGGCGTCCTGTTCGTGCTCAAGACGGGCATCCCGTGGGAGGATCTGCCCCAAGAGATGGGTTGTGGGTCGGGGATGACGTGCTGGAGGCGGCTGCGGGACTGGAACGAAGCGGGGGTCTGGGAACGCTTGCACCAGGTGCTCTTGGATGAGTTGCAGGACGCGGGCCAGTTGGACTGGTCCCGTGCGGTGGTGGACAGCTCGCATGTGCGGGCCAAAGGGGGGGCGAGAAAACCGGTCCCTCGCCCGTCGATCGGCGCCGGCCGGGCTCCAAGCACCACGTGATCTGCGACGGCCGGGGAACCCCTCTGGCCGCGACTCTCACCGCCGCGAACCGCAACGACATCACCGAGCTCCTGGCGCTCGTCGACCGCGTTCCCCCGACCGGCGCTCACGGCAAGTTCAAGCCGAAAGCTCTGCTCGCCGACCGGGCGTATGACAGCCGCAAGCACCGCAAGGCGCTCCGCGAGCGCGGCATCACGCCGCGTATCGCCAAGCGCAAAACCAGCCACGGCTCAGGGCTCGGCAAAGAACGATGGGTGATCGAGCGCACGATCTCCTGGCTGCACCAGCACCGCCGCCTGGAGCGCCGCTACGACCGACGCGCCGACATCCACGAAGCCTTCCTCACCATCGGCTGCGCCCTCATCTGCCACCAACAACTCCAACACTCATTCTGTTAGGCGCTCTTAGTCTTGTTGTTGTTGTTGTTGTTGTCTTGGTCGTCAATGACCCTCTGCACCCCCATGTCGAGGCGCTGACCGCAAAGACCCCCCCCTCGATTTGGCACGGCTGCATCCCGACTCGCCGGCGGGGGATAGGCAAAAGGCCCGTGGCGAGACGCGATCCGATCGAGCGGCCCGCGAAGCCCCACCGCGAGAGCGGAGGCGACGGCTCGCCGCGGGCCGCGCCCGGTGGCGAATCGTTTGCGACCACCCGCACGTGGCGCTTCCTCCTGGATCTCTGACCGGTTTGCTGTTCAGGTCGGCACATGTGCCGTCCCGAGCAGGGCCGCATGCGGCCCTGCTGCCCTCGCCGCATGCGGCGAGGGCTTCCACGTCTACTTGATGAACAGCATCTCGCTGTACTTCGGCAGCGGCCACAGGTCGTCTGCCACCAGCTTCTCCAGCCGGTCGGCCACCTCGCGCACATCTTCCATCGCCGGGATCGTCGTGTCGCGCATGTAGCACGCCCACTTCTGCGCCGACTCGTCCGGCTGGTTGTCCTCCAGGTTGGCGCTCTCCAGCTTGATCAGCGCGAAGTGCAGCTCCTTGACGACCGGCTCGACCTCCTCGATCAGCTCCGCCAGGCCTGACTCCTTCAGCGTGTTCAAGTGCCTTACGGCCGCCGGCAGCAGCATCGTGCGGCCGATCGTCGCCGCCGTCTCGCTCTCGATGTTGATCGTCACCGCGTACTGCTCCGTGAACACCTCCTGGCGCGACTCCAGCTCGCGCTTGCTCAGCACCCTGTACTTCTTGAACGCCGCCACCGTCTGCTTGTCGGTCAGCCACGGCAGGGCCTCGGGGGTCGTGCGCAGGTTCAGCAGGCCTCGCTTCTCAGCCTCCTTGTGCCACTCCTCGCTGTAGCCGTCACCGTCGAACACCACCTGCTTGTTCGCCTGCCAGCTCTCCTTGACGACCTTCGTCACGGCCTTCTCGAGCGTCGCACCCGAAGGCTTCAGCGCCGCCTGGAGCTTGTCCGCCAGCTCGTCCACCGCCTCCGCGACGATCGTGTTCAGGACCGTGTTCGGCAGTGCCGGCGAGCTTGAGGAGCCCAGCGCCCTGAACTCGAACTTGTTGCCCGTGAACGCAAACGGGCTCGTGCGGTTGCGGTCGCCTCCGTGCAACGGCAGCGGCGGCAGCACCGGCGTGCCCAAGCCGAGGAACGAGCCGGGCTTTGAGGCCTGCACCTTGCCGGCCTCGATCGCGCCGAACACCTTCTCCAGCTCCGCGCCGAGGAAGATCGAGATGATCGCCGGCGGCGCCTCGTTCGCGCCGAGCCGATGGTCCTGGCCGGCGCTCGCGATCGACGCGCGCAGCAGCGCCTGGTGCTTGTTCACCGCCTGGATCACCGCCGTGCAGAAGAACAGGAACTGCAGATTCTCCGCTGGCGTATCTCCGGGGTCGAGCAGGTTCAGGCCCGTATCCGTGCCCATCGACCAGTTGTTGTGCTTGCCGCTGCCGTTCACGCCCGCAAACGGCTTCTCGTGCAGGAGACACACCAGGCCATAGCGGCGGGCCGTGTTCTGCATGATCTGCATCGTCAGCATCTGGTGGTCAGCGCCCACGTTCGAGTTCTCGAAGATCGGCGCCACCTCGTACTGGTTGGGCGCCACCTCGTTGTGCCGCGTCTTGATCGGCACTCCCAGCTTCGCCAGCTCCAGCTCCACCTCCAGCATGTATGCCAGGATCCGCTCCGGGATCGAGCCGAAGTAGTGATCGTCCAGCTCGTGCCCCTTCGGCGGCTTCGCGCCGTACAGCGTGCGGCCCGTCGTGAGCAGGTCAGGCCGTTCGAAGTAGTACTGCTCGTCGATCAGGAAGTACTCCTGCTCGCAACCGATCGTCGTAAAGACCCTTCTCGCCTCCTCCACGCCCAGCAGCTCCAGTGCGCGGATCGCCGCTCCCGACAGCGCGTCCATCGAGCGCAGCAGCGGGATCTTGTGGTCCAGCGCCTCGCCAGTCCACGACGTGAACGCCGTCGGGATGCACAGCAGCGCGCCGTTCGGGTTCTCCAGGATGAACGCCGGGCTCGTCGGGTCCCACGCCGTGTACCCCCGCGCCTCGAACGTCGCGCGGATGCCCCCAGTCGGAAACGAAGATGCGTCGGGCTCGCCCTGGATCAGCTCCTTGCCCGAGAACTCCGCGATCGCCGTGCCGTCGCCCGCGGGGCCATAGAAGGAGTCGTGCTTCTCCGCCGTGCTCCCCGTCAGCGGCTGGAACCAGTGCGTGTAATGAGTGGCGCCCCGCTCCAGCGCCCACTCCTTCATCGCCTGCGCCACCGAGTCGGCCAGCGTCGTGTCCAGCGCCTCGCCTCTGGCGAGTGTTTTCTGCAGCGCCTTGTAGACATGCTTGGGCAGTCGCTGGCGCTGCACGGCGACGCTGAACACGTTCGACGCGAACACCTGGTTGCCGGGGAGGGTCAGATCGAGTGAGCCGAGCGCGCTTCCATTGGCGCTCCACTGCGCGGCGGTGACGTTGTGCTGGCGGGTCCTTGGCATGGGCGGCTTCGATCCTCCTGGGGGTCTCGATGAGAGTGCGGTAGGGGCCTCGGGGCGTGGCGCCGCAAGGGCATGATGCCGAGTCGCATCGTAGACCCCTTCGGCTCTCTGCGGCACCAACCCGCTGGCGAAATCGCGCGAGCGATCTTTCGACACCCGGCCAAATGGGTGGCTGAGAGGCGGGGTGTGGACGGAGAGGCGGGGGTGTAGAGGGTGTCGAGAGGAAGGATCGAGAGTGTTGCGAGAGGATCGGGAGTGTTGCGAGAAAGCAACAGGCCGGGATGTGGATGTTCTATTTTAAAAGTTGTTTAGCAATAGTATCTATCGCGTATAGACAATTGCAACCATAGTTGAAAAAATAGACATCCTTCCGGGACCCTGAGCGGCCCTGGACTCTCCAGTGGCCTCAGAGCCAAGCGGACCCAAAGATCCAAGCAGGCTCAACTCTCATGGGCCGCCCGCCCAGTAGTCATGATCCGCTGCGTTGGGCCTCACGTGCCCAGCGGCCTCGCGCCTGCGTGCCCAACAGGCCTCGCGTGCTGCGAGCCCCAGCGGCCTCCCGCCTGCGTGCCCAGCGGCCTCGCGCCTACTAATGGCCTCGCGCCTATCTACGGCCCGGCGGAGGGCGTATACGGCCCCGGCGCGACCTGGCCGGTTTCCGGATTGACGTGCCGCGCCGGCGGCATGTCGGCGATGGCTACCGTGAAGTGCCCCACAGGCGCTCTGCCTTCGCCCTGCGGCACTCCGTTCACGCTCAGGTGCGCGCGCGCGTTACCGGCCAGCCCCGCAGCCACGGCGAAGTCAACGCGGTGCAGGCCCGACTTGACCGGCGTGACGCGCCACACGAAAGTCCTGAGTTGGCCCGGCGCCAGGGCGCCCAGCGACCATGTGTTCACATAGGCCGTCTGGCCGCCGCCGGGGGGGTCGATCGTCTGTGTCTGCACGAGACGCCGCGGGATCGCGCCGGGGCCCTCGTCGAACGATCCACACCGGCTGCTTGGGCGAGGCCTCGCCTGGAAAGTGGTCAACGTAGGAGAACGAGTCCACGGTGACGGCCACGTTCGGGAGCGTCCGTGGGCCTGGATTGCGGACCGTCAGCACCATCCGCTCTGCGCGCGGCACGGACTGGCGCGCGGGGAAGCTGGCGTGCACGATCTGCACCGGGAAGCTGGCCTTCGGTTCGCCGGCGTTCTGTTCGCTTCCCCCGCAGCCGCTCGCCAGCAGCCCGGCGAGTGCGCCAAAGGCACCGAGCACGACCACCGGAAACGTACGCCACC
The DNA here is from genome assembly GCA_963715515.1 of uncultured Solirubrobacterales bacterium. Classification (GTDB taxonomy): domain Bacteria; phylum Actinomycetota; class Thermoleophilia; order Solirubrobacterales; family Solirubrobacteraceae; genus Palsa-744. The sequence continues at coordinate 607,750 of OY970249.1, read as the reverse complement.
CCCTCACTGGGTGCGCCACGATACCAGTGGCAGTGGCGCAATGCCGGCGCATGGGATAAAGTTCTTCGCAACGACCCGATCAGGGCCGTGTCGCCACCCGAGGAGGGGTAGTCGAAAGATGGTGCGCAGCGCCGCCGAGCGAGCATTCCTGCCAGCCAGGAACATGCTCGAGGAAATTGGGGACATGATGATCTTGGCGGGCCGGACGATCGTGTCCGTCGTGCGACCTCCCTATCCCTACGGTGAGGAGCTTGTCTCGCAGTTCCTCTTCACGCTGCGCCTGTGCTGGTTTCCGCTGCTGATCTCCACGATGGTCTTCGGCTACGAGGCGCCCGGGCTGCAGGCCGCCAACGGACTGTCGCTATTCGGCGCGCTCGACCGTCTGGGCAGCTTCTTCGTGCTGGCCTCCGTGCGCGAAGCCTCGCCGCTGATCGACGCCGTGATCCTCGTGGGCGTCGCCGGCACCGCGATCACCGCCGACCTCGGCGCACGCAAGATCCGCGAGGAGCTTGACGCCCTACAGGTGCTCGGCGTGGACCCGGTTAAGAACCTCGTCGTGCCGCGCTTCCTCGCGCTGATGCTTGCCACGGGCCTATTCGACGTCTACGCCGTCCTGTTCGGCATCTTCGGCGGCATGCTGGCGTCGCTGGTCTACGGCGCGCCGCTGGGACCCTTCTGGTTCACCTTCTTCTCGAACGCCACCAGCACCGACATGTGGGCCTCGGTGCTCAAGACCACGATCTACGGGGCGATCATCGCGATCGTCTGCTGCTACAAGGGCATGGCGGCATCCGGCGGCGCCGAGGGCGTCGGGCGTGCCGTCAACCAGGCCGTCGTGCTCGCGCTGCTCGTCGTCACGTCCTTCGGCTACGTCTTCTCGCAGACGCTGCTCGCCACTCATCCCGGGATCCTGGTGCCGCGATGAACGAACTGCTGGCGATGCCGCGCGAATGGCTCGCGGCGACCGGCGAGCTCGGCAGCTTCTGCAGCAACGTAGTACGCGACGTGTGGGGGTTCCGCGTCTTCCGCTTCTTCGGCGAGGCGCTGCGCCAGGCGGGCATCCTGATCATCGGCTCGACGCTCGTCATCTGGGGGCTGGTGTTCATCATCGGCCTGCAGTGCGGCATCTCTGGGGCCTACCTCTTCAAGGGCCTTGGAGCGCCGTCCTACTCGGGTCTGTTCTCCGCCTGGTGCGACCTGCGCGAGCTTGTGCCGCTGCTGTTCGGCTACATGATGGCCGCCAAGGTCGGCACCGGGATCGTCGCCGAGCTGGGGGCGATGCGGATCTCCGACGAGATCGACGCGCTGGAGGTCATGGGCGTGGACTCGATGACCTTCCTCTGCGCCACACGCCTGCTGGCAGCTTGGCTCGTGCTGCCCTTCATCTACATAGCGGCCGTCGGCATCGGCTTCCTGGCCTCCTACATCGCCGTCGTGCAGCAGGTCGGGGCGGTCTCCTCGGGTGGCTATTTGCTTGTCTTCTGGTCGTTCCAGAACCCGCCCGACTACCTCTACAGCCTGATCAAGGCCATGTTCATGGCCACGGCGATCGTGCTCGTGGGCTGCTACTACGGCTACAACGCCTCCGGCGGGCCCGTCGGCGTGGGCACCGCCACGGCCAAGTCGATGGTGCTCAACCTGGTGCTCGTGCACCTGATAGCGGCGCTCGGCACGCAGATCTTCTGGGGCACCAACCCGCGCGCGCCGATCGGCGGATAGGGCTCATCGGGATGGCTGTCGAGGAGCATCCCGGGCAGAGCCCGGCCGAGAACGACCAGGAGGCGGAGGAGTTCCGCTACCACACCGGCGAGGGCCGTCCCAGCGGGATCCCCGATGCGATCGAGTTCGTCAACGTGCACAAGGCCTTCGGGCGCAACCGCGTGCTGCGGGGGCTCAACATGGGTCTTCCTGAGGGCCAGATCTCGATGATCATCGGCCCCTCGGGCACGGGCAAGTCGGTCTGCATCAAGCACATGGTCGGCCTGCTCTACCCTGACGAGGGCGACGTGATCGTGCACGGGCAGTCAGTCCCGAGCCTCCCCGACGAGCAGCTCTTCGAGCTGCGCAAGAAGTTCGGGGTGCTCTTCCAGGACGGCGCCCTGTTCGGCTCGATGAACCTCTACGACAACGTCGCCTTCCCGCTGCGTCAGCACACCGAGAAGAGCGAGGAGGAGATCGCCGGAATCGTCCATCGCCGCCTGCACGAGGTGGGCTTGGGCGATGCCGCCGAGAAGATGCCCAACGAGCTGTCCGGCGGTATGCGCAAGCGCGCGGGCTTCGCGCGGGCACTGGTGCTCGACCCCGAGATCCTGCTGTTCGACGAGCCCGACTCGGGCCTCGACCCTGTACGCACCGCTCTGCTGTGCGAGCTGATCAAGGAGGTGCACGCCGAAAACGGCGGCTGCTACGTGGTGATCACCCACGACATCATGAGCGCCCGCCGCGTCGCCGAGCACCTGGCGGTGCTCTGGAAAGGCCGCATCGTGCAGTCGGGCCCGGCGGCCGAGCTGTTCGACTCCGAGAACCCCTTCGTGCGCCAGTTCCTATCGGGCGAATCGACCGGCCCCCTTGGCATGGATTGAAAAGGAGGGCGGCGCCTTTGTACGCCGCCTGGCAGGGCCATGACTACTAGCCTCTCTCTGTGAACCTCTCGCGCCTCCTATCGGCCCTGGCCGCCGGCGTGGCCCGCAGGCCGTGGCCTGTCCTGGGCGTCGCGGCGGCGCTCGCGGTTGGCGCAACGGTGCTGGCGCTGGGGTTGCGCCCGAGCGCCGCGACCGACACCTTCGTGGGGAAGTCGAGCGCCACCTACAGGGCCACGGGACGCTTCTATGACAGCTTCGGCGAAGAGCCCGTCGTGGTGCTCGTGAAGGGGAACGTGCAGGAACTCGTGCTGACTTCCGACCTCGAGCGGCTGGCGGGCCTGGAGGGGTGCCTGTCGGGCAACGTCCCTGCGGCAGCGCTCGCGCATGAGGGCGGCAGCACGGGTCCCTGTGGGGAGTTGGCACGGGCGCACACCGTGAAGGTCGTGCTCGGGCCTGGGACCTTCCTCAACGAGGCCGCAACGCAGATAGACGCGCAGCTTGCCAGCCAGAACGCGCAGGCGCAGAAGCAGGCGCGACAGGCCGAAAAAGTGGTGCGCACGGAGGCCCTTGCCAAGGGCCACGGCGCCGAAGAAGCCGAGGAGCTGGGCAGACAGGCGAGCAAGATCACCCTCACGCGCTACGCCGAGGAAGTGCTCGCGCTGGGGTTGCATTACGGCCTCAATGCAGTGCCCGCCGTGACCGACCCGAGCTTTGTCTCGGCGGTCGTGTTCGACAGCTCGGCGCCGCGCTCGGGAACGCCCAAGCAGCGCTTCGCCTACCTCTTCCCCAGCCGCGAAGCGGCCCTAGTAGCGGTGCGCATGCGCGCGGGGCTCAGCGAAGCCCAGCGCAACCGCACGATCGCGCTGATCCGCCAGGCGGTGGCAATGCCCCAGTGGCGGCTGCAGCACGGCGAGTCCTATCTGGTGACCGGCGAGCCGGCGATCGTGTCCGACCTGACCGGCTCGATCTCGCGTTCGCTCGAGCTGCTGCTGGTGGCCGTCGCGCTGGCGATGGCGCTCACCCTCGGCCTCGTCTTCACGGGGCACCCGCGCCTGCTGCCGCTGGCGGTGGCCGCGCTGGCGGTGGCATTGACCTTCGGCCTGCTCGCCCTCTTCGGCGGCTCGCTCACGATCGCGCAGATCGCCGTCCTGCCGATCCTCGTTGGCCTCGCCGTGGACTACGCGATCCAGTTTCAGTCGGGCACGGCCAGACAGTCCATTCTGCTGGCCTGCTTGGCGAGCATGGGAGCTTTCCTCGTGCTCGAGCTCTCGCCCGTGCCGATGGTCAGGGGCTTCGGGGTGCTGCTGGTCGTGGGTGTCGCCGTGGCGTTCGTCTGTGCCCTGACCGTCGGCACGGCGGCGCTGACGCTCGCCGCGCAGAGGGGGCCGGTGCATGCTGAGGGCTGGCTGGCCGACGCCTGGCGTGACGCGCGCGAGCTGGTGCGCGAGAACCCGCTCAGCCGCTTCGTCGCACGGATGGCGCTGGTGGTTGCCGTGCGCCACCCCGGCCGCATTCTGGGCGTGGGCTTGGCGCTGGCGGCCTTGGGTTGGGGCCTGGATACGCAGACGCGCGTTGAGACCGACATCACCAAGCTCGTGCCGCAGAACCTCGAATCGCTGCGCAACCTCAACGCGCTCGAGCACGTCTCGGGGGTGGGGGGCGAAATCGACATGATGGTGAGCGCGAAGAACCTCACGCAGCCGCGCACGATCGAATGGATGAGCGCCTACCAGAGCGCCGTGCTCAAGCGCTACGGCTATAGCGCCACGCGGGGTTGCGGGCAGGCGCAGCTGTGCCCTGCCTTCTCGCTGCCCGACCTGTTTCAGAGCGGCAGCGAAAAGGGCAAGCTCACGCAGGCCGAGGTGCAGGGACTGCTGGCGGTCATCCCGTCGTACTTCTCGCAGGAGGTCATTACGCCCGATCGCAACGTGGCGACGCTGGCCTTCGGAATCCGTCTGATGAGCCTGGCCCAGCAGCAGCGCGTGATCGAAGGGATGCGCGCCGCGCTGCACCCCCCCGCGGGGGTGAGCGTGGCGCTGGTGGGGCTGCCGGTGCTGGCCGCCCAGGCCGACGCGCAGGTTTCGTCGGTGTGGCGGCGGATGTTGACGCTGCTGGTCGGTCTCGCAGCGGTGGGGCTGATTCTGCTGGCGGCCTTCCGCGGCGACTGGCGGCGGACGCTCGCGCCGCTGCTGCCCGTGGCGCTCGCCACGGGGTGGTCGGCGCTGCTGGTCTTCCTGCTGCGCGTGCCGCTGAACCCGATGTCGGTGACGCTGGGTCTGCTGGTCGTCGCGGTGGCGACCGAGTTCAGCGTGCTGCTCTCCGAGCGCCACCGCCAAGAGCGCATCGCGGGGTACTCGCTGGTGGAGGCCCTGCAGCGCAGCTACAGCCGCACCGGGGCCGCCGTGGCTGCCTCGGGGGTGACGGCGATCGCGGGCTTCGGCGTGCTGGCGCTGTCCGACATCCAGATGCTGCGTGACTTCGGCGTTGTCACGTTGGTCAACCTGAGTGTGTCGCTGGTCGGGGTGCTCGTGGCGCTGCCGGCCTCACTGCTGTTCGTGGAGCGATGGAAGGGGGTGCGAGTGTGGTCGAGACTCCGCGGGCGAAGCCTCGCTCCGGGCGCTACATGGGCGCCGCCGGGCTGATACTGCTGGTTGTGGTGTCCGTCAGCTTCCTGCTGACGGGAGGCGCCGGGAGCAGCGGCGTGGCGCCCGGTCGACCGATTCCGCCCTTCGCGGTGCCGCTGGCGACTGGGAACGTAAAGGGTCAGGCGAACGTCGCAAGACACGCCGACGAAGGCTCCGCGGGACACCGCGCGGCGTGCACGGTGCGCGGCCCGGGCATCCTCAACATCTGCGAACTCTACGAACGCGGCCCGGTGGTGCTTGCGCTGTTCATCGAAGCCGGCAGCTGCCCGGCGATTCTCAGCGACATGCAGGCGCTGGCGCCGAGCTTCCCGGGCGTGCGCTTCGCCGCGGTGGCGATCGGCGGCAGCCGTGCGCGGCTGCGCCGCCTGGTGGCCTCCCACGGGCTGACGCTGCCGGTGGGGTTCGACAGCGACGCGGCCGTGGCGCAGCTGTACCGGGTGTTGAGCTGTCCGCAGACGACCTTCGTCTACCCCGGCGGTGCGGCGCAGGGTAAGCCGCTGTTCAGCCGACCCTCGCGTGCGGCGCTGCGGGTGCGCATCGCACAGCTCGTGGCCGGCGCTCGCGCGCGCGGCTGGAGGGGACCGCGATGACGTTCGGTGGCGATGAGCGGCGCGGGCGGCGGCGATGGATGAGTGGCGGTGGCGATGAATGACGGTGGTGGGGTGGCGATGACGATCGGATGGTGTGCGCAGGAGGTCAGCGAGACCTTCCCCGAGCTGCGTCTGGTGACAGCCGACGCGCGGCTGGAGAACGCCGGCTCGCTCACCGCCAGCTCGCCGCCGGGGATCAAGGAGCGGCTGCGCGAGCTGTCCAATCGCTGGGCCGGCGCGCAGGCGGTGATGGTGCGCCGGCAGGCGGTGCCGGCGGCCTATCGCGTGTTCTATCGCCACATCGGTCTCGACCCCGACGTGCAGCGCACGCCGCTGGAGGAAGCCGTGGTGAGGCGCCTGATCGACGGCGGCTTCCTGCCACGGGGCCTGCTTCACGACGTGCTGCTGCTTGCGCTCGTCGACACCGGGGTGCCGGTGTGGGCGCTCGACGCCGAGACCCTCGACGGCCCGCTGGGGGTGCGCCCGAGCCGCGCCGGAGAGTCATTGGGAAGGGATGAGCAGCAGCTGACGCTGGAGGATGGGCGGCTGGTGGTGGCCGACGCCTCGGCGGCGCTGGCGGTGCTGTTCGGAGAGCCGGCGCCCGCGCACCGCGCTCGTGGCGACTCGCGTCACCTGGCGCTGTTCTCGCTCCAGGTCGCGGGCGTCTCGGCGCTGCACGTCGAGGAGGCGCTGTGGAGTGTTCGCACAACCCTGGAAGCGGTCCCCCTGGGGCTGTAGACTGAATGTTCCAAGCAGCACCGGAGGAGGTGGGTTGCAGTGGTCGTTTCCGAGCAGCGCAGCATCGGTAGCGAGGTTTTCGCCCCCCAGAGTGTGGGGGATCTGCTTGAGCGGGAGACCGGCGAGCGTGCCGCCAGGGAGACGCTGCGTGGGCAGGTGGCGCGGCTGGAGCGCGAGCTGTCGCAGATCGTCGTCGTGGGCTTCCCGCATATCCCCGCCATGGGCTCGCCCGTTGCCGTCGGCGGGCAGACGGCCAGTCCGCGCCTGTTGACGCTGGGTGAGTTGGAGCGCCAGCGCGACGCGCTGGTCGAGCGTGTGCGCGAGATGCGCCAGCGGACGGCCGGTCGCGCGGAGTTCGAGCAGCGCGCACGCGCGCAGCTGCAGCGGATGCGCCTCGAACCCGGGCGCTACAAGTTCACGCGCCTGCGCGTCGCCGACCTCGGTGAGGGCGGCTGCGGGGTGTGGGAGGTGCGTCCCCGCCTCGGCCTCATCGGGATGCTTGCCGGTTGGTGGCAGCTGAAGCTGAGTTCCGGCTGTCCGTTAGCCAGGGGGCCGCGCTTTGGCGCGGCCCCGCCTCTCCAAAGGGTCGCCCACGGGCCTGCCTCCCGATCCGAACCGCGGGTTGTCCCCCGATCCGATCAGCGGCTGAACGCAATCGCGCCTTCGCGCGGCGAGGAGGGCGCGAGCGCGGACGGGTGTGCCCTCAGTCCAGGCGCGGGCTGCGTGAGGTTGTCGAGCAGCGCCGCGAGCGTGCGCCGTTGACGGTCGGTCATCGAGCCGACGGTCTTGGTTTCGGACATCGGCACCTGCGCTAGAAACTTGCGGCAGCGGCTCTGACCCCAGCGGCGTTGGCTCATCAACAGATCGGCGACGGCCATGCTGTCGGCCTCCCAGGGGCACTCGAGCACGACCTCCGCGACTGTGGTCTCGCCCGTGGCGACCCTGCGCTTGAGATCGGCGCGGGCCAGACGCACTTTGTTGGCGCGCTCGAGGGCGCGCATGTACTGAGGGCCGGCAGGGGCAATCGTCGCTGTCGCGTTCATATCTTCATTCACTCCCCGTCGCTCCAGAGGGGCTATATCCCCGGAGCAACTTCCTCGCTGGTTTTCACGGGTAGCGCGCCGTGAACGGTCGTCCGAAACGCCACTGCCGTGCCGGGACCCCTCTTGCCGGCCTGCTGGGACGCGAACTTCGAACGAACGTGTGGAGCGCCCCTAGAAGCTACGCCAGCACGGGGTCCGCGGTCAACCGAGGTCCGCGGGATCGTACGCTAAAAGCGACCTTTTTCTTTACTCCGGCGACTTGTGAGAAATTGGACAAGTTTCGGGCCGTTGGGATTCCTGTCTCTGCGCTTTGTCTCAGCGCTCGTCGGGAACTCTTCGGTGCGTCTCGGGGACTGTCCAGCGTGGCGGCACCGCGGCGCTGCTCCGCCGCGGGTGCGCGCGGCGCAGCGTCCCTTCTCAGTGCTGCCCCGCCGCGGGCGCCCGCGGCGCAGCGCTCCTTCTCAGTGCGCGCCCGGTCCAGGAAGCCGTCCATGCTCAGCCTCGAAGTCGCGCTTGACTCGCGCGAAGACATCCAGCGCGCGCGTCAGCACGGCGTCGTCGTGCGTGGCCATCACGCTCGTGCGCAACAGCGCGCCCCCGGGGGGCACGGCGGGGTGCAGGGCGGTGTTGACGAAGACGCCGCCGTCATAGAGCGCCTTCCAGAGCAGCGCAGCCTGCCAGTCGTCACCGACCAGGACGGGGACGATCGGCGTGACGATGCTCCCTCCGTCGGGCAGCGTCTGGGGGGCGACGACGGCGAAGCCAAGCTCGTGCAGGCCATCGCGCAGGCGCGTGGCGTTCTCGAGCACGCGTGCCAGCAGCGGCGGTCCCTCGGGCGAGCGCACCACGCGCAGGGCCGATAGCGCCGCGCCGAGCGCCGCCGGCACGGCGGAGGCCGTGAACAGGAAGGCGCGCGAGTAGAGCCTCAGGTACTCGATCACCTCGTGCGATCCCGCGACGAAGCCGCCGCAGGAGGCGAGCGACTTGGAGAAGGTCCCCATCCGCAGATCCACGCGGTTCTCCACCCCCAATAGCTCGGCGGTGCCCGCGCCGCGCGCGCCGAGCACGCCCGCGCCGTGCGCCTCGTCGACCATCAGCCGCGCGCCGTAGCGCTCGCACAGGTCGCAGATCTCGTGCAGCGGCGCGATGTCGCCCTCCATCGAGAAGACGCCATCGACGACCACCAGCACGCCGCCGCCGTCGCCCTGGGCGCGATCGAGCATCTTCTCGAGCTTCTCCAGGCGGTTGTGGCGGAAGGGGCGCAGCTTCGCGCGCGAAAGCAGGCAGCCGTCGAGGATCGAGGCGTGGTCGCCGGAGTCGGCGATCACTGTGTCGCCCGGCGCGAGGATCGTCCCCAGCGTGCCCACGTTGGCCTGGTGGCCGGTGGTGAAGACGATCGCATCCTCGGTGTTCATCCACTCGGCGATCTCGCGCTCGAGGTCGAGGTGCAGCGGGATCGTGCCGTTGAGCAGCCGCGAGCCGGTCAGGCCGGTGCCGTAGCGGTGCAGGGCGTCGTGGGCGCCCTGCATAACGCGCTCGTCGCCCGTCAGGCCGAGGTAGTTGTTGGAGCCCAGCATGATCCGCTGTGCACCCTCCATCTCCACGACCGGCATCGCCGGAGAGGTGACCAGGTGGAAGTAGGGGAGGACATCGGCCTCGCGCGCCGCCGCCAGCAGCTCGGCGCGGTCGTGCTTGCGGACCTTTGCAAAGACGTCTGTCGATGTGTGCATGTAGGGTCCCCTGCCAGTGGCCGTGGATGTCAAAAAGGTTTCGGGCGTAAGGGATCTGAAGGCATTCATCGACCTCCCCTACCGCCTGCACTCTAACCACCCGCTGTGGGTTCCCCCGCTGAAGATCGAGCGGTGGATCTTCCTGAGCAGGCGCATGAACGCCTTCTTCAGCCACGGCGAGGCCGAATACTTCCTCGCCCGCCGCGGCGGGCGCGTGGTGGGCCGCGTCAGTGCGCAGATCAACCACGCCTTCAACGACTACCAGAAGAAGAACTGGGGCTGGTTCGGCTTCCTGGAGCTGGAGGAGGACCCCGAGGTCGCGCACGCGCTGCTGGCCGCCGCGCAGGCGTGGTTGAGCGAGCGCGGCTGCGAGCGCATGGTGGGTCCCGCCGACTTCGCGATGAACGACGAGAGCGGCGTCTTGGTCGAGGGCTTCGAGCTGCGCCCGATGATCCGCCAGCCCTGGCATCCTCCCTACTACCAGCGCCTCATGGAGCAGGAGGGGATGGCCAAGGCGATGGATCTGTTGATGTGGAACCTCGAGGTCACCGACCGCGACCGAGTGCTGCCCGTGATCTGGGAGCTGGCGGACAAGGCGCAGAGCGAGCACGGCATCCGCGTGCGTCCGATGAGCCGTCTGCACATGCGCCGGGAAATGGACGCCTTCGCCGAGGTCTACAACTCGGCGTGGTCTGAGAACTGGGACTTCGTGCCCTACTCCAAGAAGGATCTCGACGCCCTCTCACAGGAGATGCAACTGCTGGTCTATGACCGGCACTGGTTCATGGTCGCCGAGCGCGAAGACACCGGGGAGGTCGTCGGCATGGCGATCACGATCCCCGACGTCAACCAGGCGCTGGCGAAGATGAAGGGCCGCCTGCTGCCCTTCGGGTGGTGGTACTTCCTGAACAAGCGCCGCATCATGGACCGCGTGCGCGTCGGCTTCCTCGGGGTCAAGCCCGAGTACCAGCACACCGGCATCGCCGCCAAGCTCTACCAGATGCACTACGACGCCGCCGAAGCCCGCCCGCAGAAGGGCGGCGAGATGGGCTGGATCCTCGAGACCAACACCGCCATGAACCGCGGGATGGAAGCGATGGGGGGAAAGATCGTGAAGCGCTATCGCGTGTACGAGCGGGTGCTCGACTAAGGGTCTGATGCGCTGTTTACACTGGATCGGGTGAGCAAGGCGCAAGAGCAAGACTCGATCGAGCCGATCACCGAGGAAGTTGACGCGCTCATCGTCGAAACCGAGGAGCGCGTCGTCGTGCAGTCCACGCCGCCGCTCCCCGCCGTATCCACGCGCACGATGGTCCCGGCCGTGCAGGCCGCCGCCGTGGCGGCCGGGGGCTTCGTCGCGGGCGCGGCCGTCGTGGGTCTCGTCAGCCGGCGTCACAGCCGTGCGCTGGCCGCCGGCGCCACCCCGCGCCGGCGCCTGCTCAGACGGTCCCGCTCGACGCGCGTCGAAGCGCTTCAGATCGTCAGCACGCGTTCGCTGCTGGTAGACGTGCATCTCTTGAACAGCGCCGAGCCGCGCTGAGGTGGAGCTGCGCCTGGAGGTGCGGCCCGCCTGGCCTTTTCGGCTGCCACGACAGGGTGGCATGGACGGCGTGCTGCGCCACCGCGCTGGCGTGCTCGAACGCCTCCTGCACCACGACGGCGAGCCGGTGGTCGTGCGCGTCGCGCAGAGCGCGCCCGACAGAGTGCTGTTCGGAGCGCGCGCCGAGCACCGCGTAGCGGCCGACTATGGAATCGCCCGGATGCGCTTCGCGCTCGGCGTTGACGAGGAGCTGGGTGACTTTCAGCGGCGCTTCGCCGACGATCCGCTGATCGGCGCCTCCGTGCGACGGCGGCCGTGGCTGCGCGTGCGACGCCGCCCCGAGCCCTTCGAGGCGCTGGCCTGGGCGATCTGCGAGCAGCTGATCGACTACGAGCGCGCAGCCGCGATACAGCGCCGTCTGGTCGCGCGCCTGGGGCGGCGCGCCGCCGACTGGGACGGCGCCGAGCGCAGGCTGGCAGGCGGACTGCGCGATGTGCCCACGCCCGCGGCGCTCGCCGGTGTGGCGCCCGCTCTGCTGCAATCGCTGGACCTCGGCGGCTCACGGGCGCGCACGCTCGTGCGCACCGCACGCGAGGTGGCGCGCGGGCGCATTGATCTGCACGGCCCCGATCACGAGCGTTCGTGGCGGCGCCTGCGCGCGATTCCTGGGGTCGGACCGTGGACGGTCGAGACGCTGGCCCTCTACGGACAGGGCCGTCACGACCAGATCCCCGCCGGCGACCTCTGGCTGCTCAAGCTCGTCGGGCGCCTGCGCGGCGGCGGCGACCCGCGAGCGCGTGCGCAGGAGAGCGACGTGCGCGAGTTCTTCAGGCCCTACGGCGAATGGGCGGGGCTGGCGGCGATGCACATGCCGGCCGCCTAGCGCGCACCGCGTGGTGCGGCCGCGCAGCGCCCTCGAGCGGTGCCGGCTGCATAGCGCGCTCCGTGCGATGGCGGCGGCGCAGTGTCCTCGCGCGGTGCCGGCCGCGCAGCGCCCTCGCGCGACGTGGCTCAGCCGAAGAACAGCTCGGCCGTCTCGTACAGCCGCGGGTCCAGCAGCTTCGGCTCCCGCAATGCCTCCTGGAGGGGTGTCTCGACGATCTCGGTGCCTCGCAGGCCCACCATCACGCCGAAGCGCCCCTGCGCCACCGCGTCCATCGCGGCCACTCCGAAACGCGTTGCCAGCACGCGGTCGAATGCCGTCGGAGTACCGCCGCGCTGGACGTGGCCGAGAATCGTCGCGCGCGTCTCATAGCCCGTGCGCCGCTCGATCGCGCGCTCCAGGCTCACTCCGATCCCGCCGAGTCGGGCATGGCCGAAGGCATCCTCGCCGCCGTCGCCGACGGTCTGTATGGTGCCGCCGTCGCCGACGGTTTGCAGGGTGCCTCCCGCGACGGTCTGCATGGTGCCTTCCGCGGGCATCGCACCCTCGGCCACGACGACGATCGAGAAGCTGCGGCCGCGCGCGTGGCGGCGGCGCAAGTGGTGGCAGACCTGCTCGATGTCGAACCTCCGCTCGGGCACCAGGATCGCGTCCGCTCCTCCCGCGATCCCGGCGTGCACGGCGATCCAGCCCGCGTGCCTGCCCATCACCTCCACGACCATCACGCGGTGGTGAGACTCGGCCGTCGTGTGCAGCCGGTCGATCGCGTCGGTCACGATCTGCACCGCCGTCTGGAAGCCGAACGTCACATCGGTGCCGCCCAGGTCGTTGTCGATCGTCTTCGGCACTCCCACCACCGCGACGCCGTCGCGGTGCAGGCGCAGCGCCACCCCCAGGGTGTCCTCGCCGCCGATCGGGATCAGCGCATCGACGCCGCGCTCACGCAACGTGTGCTTCACCGCTGCCGTGCCGTCCTGTCCGTCCGCGAACGGGTTCGTGCGCGAGGTTCCCAGGATCGTGCCTCCACGGGGGAGGATCCCGGCGGTGCTCTGCAGCGTCAGCTCCATCGCCTCGTCCTGGAGTACGCCCGCCCAGCCGTTGCGGAAGCCCACGGAACTGTGCTCGCCGCTCGCCACGCCGCTGCGCACCACCGCGCGGATGACCGCGTTCAGGCCGGGGCAATCGCCGCCGCCGGTCAGCAGTCCGATCTTCACTGCGCGGTCCTCACCGCGCCAAGTCTCGCAGCTTTGGGGGCCTGCTCTGGACGTAAGGAGTCGTTTCTTTGGACGGATGAACAGTGGTGGAATATTCCAAAAGGTTGTAGCCTCGGGTCCCCGTGGACACCGATCAGCAGGTTCAGGTTGGTGCCGGTCGCGAGCGTGCCCGTGAGGCCGTGGCTGAGGTCTCGCTGGGATCCCTGGATGGGGTCGCAGCCCTCTCCGAGCAGCTCGGCCGCCGCCTGCTCGAGGACTTCCCAGCCTTCGGTCAGGACGCCGACCTGGAGGGCGAGATGCAGCGCGCCATCCACGCCAACCTGCGGCACGTCTTTGGGCGTGTGATGCCGGTGGGCGACGCCGAGGACCTCGTTGCGCCGCCCGACGCGCTGCGTTTCGCCACCTCCGTCCTGCATCGCGGGATCGACACAAGCGAGCTGATTCAGGCCTACCGCGTGGGCCAGAACCTGGCGTGGTCGTGGTGGCTCGGTCGTCTCGGCGGCCAGCTCGAGGACCGCGAGATCCTGATCGAGGCGCTCGACGTCTCCTCCCAGCGGATGTTCGCCTACGTCGACGCCGCCATCGACCAGCAGGTGCGTCTCTGGGAGGAGGAGCGCCGGCGCTGGCTCGGTCGCGCCGTCGCGCTGCGCGCCGACGCCGTACGTCGCGTCCTGCGCGGCGAGGCGCTGGTGGCCGAGGAGGTCGAGCAGGCGCTCGATTATCCGATCGACCGCTCGCTGCTCGCCGCGGTCCTCTGGGACGAGGGCGCTCCGGCGGCCGCCGAGGTGGCGATGAGCCGTCTGGAGGCCGTCGCCGACGCGATGGCGCTCGCGCTCGGCGCCACGCGTGCGCTGCTGGTGCCCGCGGGCGGCTCATCTCTGTGGGCGTGGTTCGCCGGCGAGCGCACGCTGCCGCTCGACGTACTCGCGCACGCCGCCGCCTGCCACCTCCAGGACGGACAGGGCGTCGCCCTCGGCCTGCCTGGCGAAGGGCTCGACGGCTTTCGCGCCAGTCACCGCCAGGCACGCCGCGCCCGCCGCCTTACCGAGCTGGCCAAGGCGCCGGCCGGCGTGATCCGCTTCGACGAGGTCGAGACGCTGTGCATGGTCGGCGAGGACGCTGAGCTGATGGCCGACTTCATGCGCCGCAAGCTCGGCGGGCTCACCGCCGACGATCCCTCCACGCAGCGCGCGCGAGAGAGCGTGCTGGCCTGGCTGCGCGAGGGCGGCAACGCCCCGCGCGCCGCTGCGCGCCTGCACACGCACAGGAACACCGTTCTGCACCGCTTGCAGCGGGCCGAGCAGATTCTCGGACACCCGCTCGAGGAGGATCGCCTCGGGCTCGAACTGGCGCTTACGCTCGCCGAGCGCCTGGGGCTGCGGATCCTCGAGGGCTGACCTGCCCGCTCTACAGGCCTTCCCTTGCCGTCCTACTGGCCTTCCCCGGCCCGACTGGCTCTCACTCGCCGCCCTACTGGCCCTTCCCCGGCCCTACTACAGGCCTTCTCCCGGCAGGAACTCGTTTGTGAACGGCGGCAAGCCCGTCGTGTTCGGGTTGTTGTGCAGCAGGCCGTGCGCCAGCATCCAGCTCCCGAACGCCGCCCACGCCGCCGGGTCCTGCCAGCCGTACGGTCTGCCCGCGGCGGGCTGCGCGGCCGGCAGCGTCTGTTCGATCGACGCCTGCTGCAGCTTCGCTTCCAGGTCTGGGTTCGCCGCCAGCACGAGCTTCGCCGCTGCCGCCGGGTTGGCGCGCACCTCGCGCTCGCCGCGCGTCAGCGCTTGCAGGAACGCGCGCAGGTCCTGACCGCGCGTGTGCGCCTCGTCTTCGCGCACCACCAGCACCAGCTCGTTGTACGTCGGCACGCCCGCCTTGTTCACCGCGATGACTACCGGGCGCCTGTGCATCTGCTGCAGCTGGATCGCCTCGTAGTTCCAGAAGCCCCCGAGCGTCGCCGCCACCTTGCCCGACAGCATCGCCGGCACCAGGTTGAAGCCGACGTTCACTTCCTTGACATCTGTCGGGCTCACGCCCGCGGCCTGCAATGCGGTCTTCAGCTCCGCCGCCTGGTAGGGGATGCCGGCCGTGCCGACGGTCTTGCCGGCCAGGTCGGCGACCTTCGCCACGTGCTGGTTTGGCAGCGCGATGATCGACGTCAGCGGGCGCTGCACCAGCGCGCCGATCGACACCAGCTTCAATCCCTGGTCGCGCGCCAGCAGCAGCTCGGGCTCGTAGGAGATCGCCATGTCGACTCTGCCAGCGGCCAGGAGCTGGAGCGGTTCGGCGGGGTTCGCCGGTGACTGAGGCTTCACTTCCAGGCCGACCGCGCGGAAGTCGCCATTGGCCATCGCCGAGTACAGCGCCGCGTGATCGGCGTTGGGGAAGAAGTCCAGCATCACCGTCCACGGCTTCGTCTTCGCCGCCGCTGTAACATCCTGCTTCTGGCCGCAGGCCGACAGCGCCACGGCGCAGGCCAGGACGAGGGCCGCCGAAAAGGCGCCACGGCGGATGGAGAGGGTGGTACGGCGGACGGAACGGGGGGTGCGGCGGACGGCCGGTCTGATTCTCAACGGTTCTCTCCTCTTGGTCGGTGCGCCCACGGCGCCAGGCGGCGCTCGGCCAGGGCGAGGGTATAGAAGCAGGCGACTGCGGCAAGGAACAGCACCGCCGTCGCCGCCCACGCGCGCGGCGTCTGCAGAACGGAGATGTCGGTGTTGATCTCGTGTCCCAGCCCAGCCGCCGTGCCCGCGGTCGAGGTCTCGGCGATGTACGCCGCGATCACGCCCACCGCCAGCGCGATGCGTGCGCCGCTGAGCGCCGCCGGCAGCGCCGCCGGCAACTCCGCCATGCGGAACGCCTGCCAGCGCGAGGCGTCGAGCGTGCGCAGCAGCTTGAGTTGTTCGGGGTCCACGGCGCCCAGCCCGTCCACCATCGTCACGACGATCGGGAAGAAGCAGATCAGCGCGATCACCACGAGCTTGGGCGCCATCCCGAAGCCCAGCCAGAACACCAGCGGCCCGGCGAGCACCGCGATCGGCATCGCCTGCGAGCCGACCGCCAGCGGGTAGATCGCGCGGTGCGCCAGCGGCGAGAAGTGGATCGCCACCGCCGTCGCGAAGCCGCCGAGCAGCGCCACTCCCAGGCCGAGGCCGACCTCCTGCGCCGTCACGAGGAAGTTCGACCAGATCAGACTCCCGTTGTTCCACAGCGACGCCGCCATCGCGTGAGGGGCCGGCAGCAGCAGGCTGCTCACCTGGCCGCTGTCCACGTACACCTCCCACGCGCCGAGCAGCGCCGCGATCAGCAGCACGGGGGGCAGCACGACGCGCAGTCTGCGCCTCATGCGATTCCCTGCGACGCGCTGCCAGGATCGAGGGTCCGCAGCACCCGCTCGCGCAGCGCCGTGACGGCCGCGTCGGTGCGCGCGCGGGGGCGATCGAGCTTCACCTCAAGCGCCGCCACCACCCGGCCCGGGCGGGGCGACAGCACAGCCACGCGGTCGGCCAGCATGACTGCCTCCTCGACGTCGTGCGTGACCAGCACCACCGTCCTCGGCTCCTGGCGCAGGGCCTCTGTCAACCACGCCTGCATCTCCGCGCGCGTGATCGCATCGAGGGCTCCGAACGGCTCGTCCAGGCACAGCACCGGCTTGCCCGACAGCAGCGTGCGCACGAACGCCACGCGCTGGCGCATACCGCCCGACAGCTCATCGGGGCGCGCCTGCTCGAAACCTTCAAGGCCCAGCTCGGCGAACAGCTCAGCTGCTCTGATCCGCGCCTGGGCCTTGGAGACGTGGGCGATGCGCAACGCCAGCGCCGCGTTGTCCAACGCGCTCAGCCACGGCAGCAGCAGGTCGCGCTGGGGCATCAGCGCTGCCGGCGCCGACCGCACGGTGCCCTGCTCCGGCTGCTGCAGGCCGCAGATCAGCTCCAGCAGCGTCGTCTTGCCGCACCCGCTCGGGCCCACCACTGCCAGCAGCTCGTGTTCGCCGGCGTGCAGCGACACCTCGGTCAACGCCTGTACCGACATCCCGCGCGCGGGGCGGTAGGCGTGGCTCACCGCACTGACCGCGACCGCCTCGCCAGCGGGCGCCGGTGGCGCCTGTGGGTCGGTCCTGGTCGGTTTCGGACCGGGCTCCAGTCCTGTCAGCACGTCGCTCCCTTCGCGGGCATTACCCCACAGGTTCAAAGGGTCGGCGCTGGGGGAATCGCCTGCTTCCCGTTGCGCCATCTCAGCCGGCTTGCCCGCCAGCTCCCCTGGTGTCGTCGGTTCAGGTTGTGATGCTAGCGCGGGCTCCGGCCGCGGGCGCAGGACCGGGCAAGCCGCGTGGTGGGGTTGCTAAAGGCCGGCGCCGGTTGCTAACGGCCGGCGCCGGCAGTCAGCTCAGGCCGCGCGAGCGCGCGCACGAAGTCCTCCAGCTGGGCCGTCGTCCAGCACTCGAAGGCCGTGCAGTACTGCTCGTAGGCGGCGATCACCGAGTCGCCGTAGTTCCAATACAGGCGTGGCTCCGGGTTCAGCCAGAAGGTGCGCCCGGCCTTGGCGGCGACCGCCGCGAACAGGTCCGCGCGCGGGTCGCGGCCGTTGGTGCGGGCATCGCCGAGGACGATCACCGTCGCGCGTGGGCTCAGATCGTCGTGCACCAGCTCCAGCAGCTCCGACCAGACGCGGCCGTAGTCGGTGTAGCCGGAGATGTCCGCCACGCCCGCATCGGTGGCGATCCGTTCGCTGATCGCCTTGAAGTCGCGCTCTCTTTCGAAGACATCGGTGATCTCGGAGATGCGCTCGATGAACACGAACGAGCGCATCTTGCGGAAGCTATCGTGCAGCGCGTGCAGCACCGATAGAAAGAAGACGGAGGCCGAGGTGACGCTCGTGGAGACATCGCACAGCACGTAGATCTCGGGTCTGCGCGGGCGCCGTGGGCGGTACTTCAGCTCGACCGGCACGCCGCCGCTCTGCAGCGACGCGCGCATCGTGCGGCGCACGTCCACGTGCGCGTGGCGGCGGTGGCCTCTGGCCTGCTTGCCCTGCGTCGCCAGCCTGCGCCGCAGCTGCGCCACCACGCGGTGCACCGCCGCCAGGTCCTGCAGCGGACCGCTCGGCAGCGCGCGATCGAGGTCGCCCAGCGGGCGGGCCGGGGGCAGGCTGCCGGTGCGCTCGATCTGACCCCGTTCCAGCTCTCTGCGCAGCAGCGCCTCGAAGCGGCGCAGCGCGTCGCGGGGCAGGCCCTCGCGGCGGGGGTCTCCCTCCGGCAGCTCCGGCTGGGGCTCGCTGCGCAAGCCCAGCGCCCTGCGGATGCGCTGCACGTCCACGCCGATCACGCCCGAGCCGTTCTCCTGACGGCCAAACGCCGCAATCGCCATGCGCGCCAGGTCGCGCATGGCGCCCTCCGAGCCTTCGCGCAGAGCCTGCGCGATCTGCGTGCGCAGGGCCTCCAGGTCGGCGGGACTCAGCTCTTCCAGCGACAGCCCGCCCTCCTCGCCGAGCGCGCTGCCACCGTCCTGCTCGCGAATCCCCTCGCGCGCCGCCGCCAGCTCCACGGCGCGGAAGAAGAAGCGGTCGAACACCAACTCGAACACCCTGCGGTCCTCCTGGCTCTTGGCCAGCGTTGCCGCCAGTGCCTCGCGGAAGTCGCGCTGCGAGGTCCACTCGATCTCCTCCAGCACCCGGAAGCCGTCCAGCAGCTCCGAGGTGCCCACCTTCACGCCCTCCGCGCGCAGCTGCTCGCCCAGTTCCAGCAGACGTGCGGCCAGGCCCTCAGGCGGGGTGGGCATCGACCGGGTCCGCCAGCTTCAGCCCGACGCGCTCGGCCACCACGTCCATGTCCGTGCGGTGCTTGACGATCACCGACATCGTGTCGTTGAAGGTCTTCGCGTCGATGTCCTGCACGCCCAGCAGCAGCAGCGCCCGCGCCCAGTCGATCGACTCGGCGATCGACGGCGGCTTCTTCAGGTCCAGCGCGCGCACCATGCCGATCACCTCGACCAGCTTGCGCGCCACAGTCTGCGGCAGCTCGGGGGTGTGCATCCGGACGATCTCAAGCTCGTGCTCCAGAGCGGGGTAGTCGAGCCACAGGTACAGGCAGCGGCGCTTCAGCGCCTCGGTCAGCTCGCGCGAGTTGTTTGAGGTCAACAGCACCACCGGGTGCGTGCGCGAGCTGACCCGGCCCAGCTCGGGGATCGAGATCTGGAAGTCCGAGAGCACCTCCAGCAGCATCGCCTCGAACTCCTGGTCGGTCTTGTCGATCTCGTCGATCAGCAGCACCACCGGCTGCTCGGAGGCGATCGCGCTCATCAGCGGCCGCGCCAGCAGGAACTCCTCGCCGAAGATGTCCTCCTGCACCGCCTCCCAGCCCGCGCCGTCGGCCTCCGCCTGGATGCGCAGCAGCTGCTTGCGGTAGTTCCACTCGTACAGCGCCTTCGCCTCGTCCAGGCCCTCGTAGCACTGCAGACGCACCAGCTCTCTGTTGAGATAGCGCGCCAGTGCCTTCGCCAGCTCGGTCTTGCCCACGCCCGCCGGACCCTCCACCAGCACGGGCTTCCCCAGCTTCGCCGCCAGGTAGGCGACCAGCGCCGTTGCCTCTTCGGGCAGGTAGCCCACCGCGCGCAGGCCCGCGGCCACGTCCATTGCGCTCGTCGGCTCCGCGCTCGCGCTCGCTGTCGCGGGTGTGGTGGTGGCGGTGGTGGCGCTAGGTCGCGGAGGGGTTCCCATCCATCGGGAATGATAGGCCCCGCCCGCGCCCGCGGCGGGCACGCCGCCAGTCGGGGTCAAGCGGCTGTCCGAGCAGCGGTCCGAGCGGCTGTCCGAGCAGCGGTCCGAGCAGCGGTCCAAGCAGCCGCCCTCCTGGGCCTTGACAGTCTGTAAGCGCGATAGTTTCTCTTAGGGCTTGACAAGATTATCGGTCTATGCTTATAGTGCTCTTGCCTTGTCCTCTCGATTTGGGGTGGCGGGGCACATAGGTTGGGTTTGGGTCCTCCCGTGTTGACGCGGGTTCCATGGGACCGTACGGGAGTCGGAGAGGGATTTCGATCGCTTTCGAGGGTATTGAGATGAGTGATCTTATTTTCACCGCGCGTGGCGCGGCCAGTGGTCTTACGGCCCTTCCAGGGACCGTAACTAGATGCTTCAGCATCGCTGAGGCATCTCTCTCTCTCTCTCTCTCTCTTGGCCGGGCCGGCTAGCTTCTAGGGTTCGGCGTTCGGCGCTTTCGCGTCGTTTGGCCTCCCCCGTAGGGGGGGTTTGGGTTTTCCTGGGTTGTTTGGGCCGTCTTGGTTTTGGGCGGTCTTCTTTGGGTGGTTCTTTGTCATCTTGGCGAGGGGCTGGCCCCTCCGTGTTTTGGGAGGGGATGGTTCGATGAGTGCTGGGGTTCAGCGGTTTGTGCTGGTCTGGCTGGTGGGGTTGTGTGTGTTGGGTGGCGCGTTGGTGTTTGGGAGCACGGTGTTTGCTGCGGGTGATGCGAATGTGGCGGCGTGTTCGTCGGAAACGGAAGCGTCGCCTGGTTTTCGTCCGTATCTGCCTGATTGTCGGGCGTTTGAGTTGGTCACGCCGCCGTATAAGGAGGGTGGGGTGGTGCTGAGTGAAGGATCGGGGGCGGTGTCGGCGGATGGTTCGCGTGTGATCGTGGGGGTTGGCGGTGCGTTTGCGGGTACAGGCAACTACTGGTATGAGCCGGGAAAGAACACGAATGCGGTTGCGTATGAGCTGACGCGCGGCGCGGTGGGTTGGCAGTCGTCGGTGTTGACGCCGCCGGCGAGCGAATACCCGTACAGCTTGCTGATGGCTGTCAGTGCGCGGGACTTCGCGACGACGCTGTGGGGCGCTGGGCGGGCTGGCCTGCCCGATCATGAAGACATCTTTCTTCGTACGGGTGGTGGCTCCTCGGAATTTCATCCCGTTGGTCCCGGGACGCCGGAAGTCGCGGGTGAAGAGGTGCTGGCAAACGACAATACCGCTCTCTATGAAGAGCTGAGCTTTGTTGGTGCGTCGGCGGATCTCACCGATTCGCTGTTTCAGATTAGGACGTCTGAACGCCTGGGTCACAGCGATGTGTGGCCCGGCGACACCACCGAGGCGAATAGGCAGTCTCTGTATGAGTATGCGTATACCGGTGTGCGTGCTTCGGAACCCTTGCTGGTGGGTGTGAGGAACAGCTCGGTGTTGAAGAGCGACACCGAAGCGCAGCTGATCAGCGATTGCGGCACCGAACTCGGGTCGGGCCATCCTGGCTCTATGTATAACGCGGTCTCAGAAGAGGGTGCGACGGTGTTCTTCACGGCGAGTGCGTGCGCGGGGGGCGTGGGGGGCCCGGCGGTGAACGAACTGTATGCGCGGATTGGTGGCGCCACGACGGTCAGTGTCTCGGAGCCGGCCGGCCAGGATTGTGAGGCGTGCAACACCACGACTGGGTTGCAGAGCGCGGTGTTCCAGGGCGCGTTGCGCGATGGCTCGAGGGCGTTCTTCGTGAGCGAACAGGAACTGTTGCCTGGTGCGAAGGGCACGAACGTTTACGAGTACGACTTCAACGGTCCGGCGGCGAGTCCCGCTGACCCGGACGGGAAGATCTCGCTCATCTCGGGGTGCTCGGCGACGCCTGGCGAATGCTCCACGCAGGCGGGTGTGCAGGGTGTGGTGCGTGTCTCACAGGACGGCGAACGGGTGTATTTCGTCGCGACTGGGAAGCTCGCGGGCAAGAACCGTGAAGCGCAGGCACCCCAGGAAGGCGCGGATAACTTGTATGTGTATGAGCCCGATGGGGCGCATCCTGGGGGCTATCACACGGTGTTCGTCGCGACGCTCTTGACCTCTGGTGAAGAAACGGTGTTGCAGGGCGAAGAAGCAGAAGAAGCAGTGAAAGTCAACGAACGCGTCGAAAAAGTCGCGCTCGGCGCGTTCGAAGAAGCAATTAACAAGGGCGCAACATTCCTGGAAGCCTTCGAACTCTACGGAGATATCACGCATGAAACGACTCAGGCGTTGAGCGGCACGCTCGGCCCGGCGGGCACGCTGGTAGAGGATCAGGGGGTGTGGTTGACGCAAGATGCTCGGCCGGTGCAGGCGACGCCTGATGGGGGGTTCCTGGTGTTTCCCAGTTCGGCTCATTTGACGGCTGGCGATACGAGTAAGGTTGCGCAGCTGTTTGAGTACGATGCTGGTGGGGAAACGTTGACGCGTGTCTCGATCGACCAGTCGGGGACGGCGAGTGGGGGCGTCGAAACGTTCCGCGACGCCCCGCGGATCTCCGGTGGGGCCTTCAACGAAGCGGATCGTCCGACAGGGGAGGATACGGGTCTGGCGGTGTCTGGGGATGGTTCGGAGGTGTTCTTCACGAGCGCAGCGAGTCTCGCCCCACAGGCCAACCAGGGTGCTGTCAATGTGTATGAGTACCGTCAGGGGAATGTGTACATGGTTTCGGGTGGCCAGGACGCTTCGCAGGCCAGTGGCAGCCCGGCGGTCGTGTTGCTTGGTATCGACCCGTCGGGTCAGGATGCGTTCTTCTCGACTGCGCAGGCGCTTGTGCCGCAGGACGGTGAAACCCAGCAGGCGCTTTATGATGCGCGCGAAGGAGGAGGGTTCCCCGCACCGGTGTTGGAACCGGGGTGTGTCGGGGAAACATGCCGCGGTGCCTCAGGTATGCCACCAGCGCTGCTGTCGGCGGGTAGTACCGCCCAGGGGGGTGCTGGGAACATCGCGCCGCCGGTGTCCAAGTCTGTAGCGGGGCGGCGTTTGAAGCCGTTGACGAGGGCGCAGAAGCTCGCGCGGGCCCTGAAGGCGTGCAGGGCGTTGCACGCGAGGAGGCGGCGGGTCGTGCAGTGTGAAGCGCAGGCGAGGGGCAGGTTTGGTGTGAGGTCCGTTGCCCGCAGGGTGAGCGGGCGTGGTGTGAGGGCCGCGAGGGCGGCCGGGAAGAGGGGGCAGCGGTGATGAACCGGTCGATAAGAGCACGCGTAGTGCTGGCAGTGCTGGTCGTGGTTGTTGTGGCTGGTGTTGTTGCGGCGTCGGCTGTGGCCGCGGTGCCGAGTGCGGGCTGGTCGCTTCACTCGGTCGCGGAACCGACGAACTTCAACGCCGCCGACACCCAGGACACCATGCATCGGCTCACGGTCGGTGCGACGGAAGGAACATATAAGCTCCAATTCGCCTTCGGTGAGGATACGACCGCTCCGATCCAGTGGGATGCGAGCGCGGTGGAAGTGCAGGCGGCGCTTGAAGCTCTCCCGGAAGTGGGTACGGGCAATGTGTCTGTCACGGGTGGCCCCGGTGGGAGCGCACCGTACGCGATCACGTTAGACGGTGCCCTGAGCGGCGGGTATCTGGGTGGCTTCGAAGTAGAAGAAAACCTGTTGAGGGACGGTGCGGCACAGGGAACCGCTACCACCACGGTCAGCCAGGAACCTGAAGCCCGTGATCGTTTTGGGTTGGTCGCGGTGAACGTTGGCAGTCGCTCCGCTGAAGGGCCGGTCACGATCGCCGATAGGCTGCCTGCGGGCGTCGTACCGGTGAAAATGATAATGTATGAACCGGCCCACGAGGAAGAAAAGGTCGGGGCTGGGGTGTGTTCGTTGGTGGAATTGAAGTGCACGTGGAACCTGCCCAGGCCGTTGCTTCCTGGCCGTGAGCTCGTGGTCGAAATCAGTGTGGCGGTCATCTCGCCTTCGCTGACGGGTCCAGTGGTTAATGAAGCGACGGTTTCGGGTGGTGGGGGCGGCGAGGTGTCGGCCAGCTCTTCTAACGCGGTGAACGTTGGGCCGGCGTCGTTCGGGATCGCCGGGTTCTCCTTTGAAGCGGACGGTGTGGATGGTGCGCCGGATGCGCAGGCCGGCGATCACCCCTACGATATGACTTCCACGATCGCGTTCAACACTCGGTTGGAACAGAGGGAAGGCAAGCCGCATGTTGTGCGTGCTGTCCGGGATGTTGGGGTGGAGCTGCCGTTGGGTTTCGCGGGTGACCCGCTGGCCACAGAAAGGTGCCCGGAGATCGACCTGACGGATACCGAAGGCACCAACAACACCTCTCGGTTCCGTCCGTTGTGTCCGCCGGGGAGCATGGTGGGGGAGGTCAGCGTGCAATGGGCGGGGGGAGGCGGCGAAGGACGTACGTTTCCTTACCCGGTGTATAACGTGATACCGGAGCACGGTTATCCTGCGGAGTTCGGGTTCAACGCGGGTTTCGGTCAGCCGGCCTTCGTGTATGCGAGTGTCGTGCCGACCCCCGCCGGCTACCGGCTGCGCGTGAGTACACCCGGTGTGATCCGCGCGAAAAACTTGGAACCGGAAAGCATTCGCTTGACGATCTTTGGCGATCTGGGTGACAGGAGTGGTGCGGGTGGGCAGGCGGCGTTTGTGCGTAACCCGACGCGGTGCTCTACTGAACCGTTGAGCACGACCCTGGAAGTGAGTGCGTGGGAAGGTGGTGTGGCGTCCCGGGAAGCAACAGCGTTCCCGGAAGTGTCGGGTTGTGATCTGTTGCAGGGTGCGGCGGCGTTTGACCCGAGTTTGGCTGTGGCGCCGGAAGTGTCGCAGGCGGATTCTCCGTCGGGCTATGAGGTGGATGTGAAGATCCCGCAGGCACCGAGTGTGTTCGGTGCGTTGGGGACCCCGGATCTGCGGGATGCGACGGTGACGTTCCCGGCGGGTGTGTCGCTGTCGCCGACGGCCGCGAGCGGCCCGCATGCGCTTGAAGGGTGCACCGAAAGCCAGATCGACCTGCTGGGCACAGAACTCGGCGAAGGTCACCCCGGTGGTAACGGCAGCCCCTACGATGACGGGTTGGCGCATGCTTCGCCTGGGCATTGTCCCGCGGCGTCGATCGTGGGGACGGTCGAAGCGTTCACACCGATCTTGTCTGGTTCTTTGCAGGGCCATGTGTATCTCGCCACCCCGAAGTGTGGTGGGGAAGCCCAGCCTGTGTGCACCGAAGCGATGGCCGAAGAAGGCAAGGTGTTCGGTGTCTATGTTGAAGTCGCTGGTTCGGGTGTGATCATCAAGCAGGCAGGCACCCTCGAAGTAGGCGGCTACGGAGCGCATAACGGGCTCGCCGTCGGCCAGCTGCGGGCACGGTTCACAGATCTCCCGCAGCAGCCCGCGGAAGAACTACGGATCACGCTCACCGGTGGCCAGCGCGCTGCGTTGGCGAACCCCCAAACATGCGGGACGGCTACCGCGACGAGCGACCTGATGCCGTGGAGCGCCCCGCAGTCTGGTCCGGATGCCACACCGTCCAGTTCGTTCGCGGTCACCGGTTGTGCGGGCAACGTGTTCAACCCCGGTTTCTCAGCAGGCACCGTTTCTCCGTTGGCGGGCGGCTTCAGCCCGTTCACGCTGTCCCTCACGCGTGGTGATGGTGAACAGGACGTCTCAGGTGTGGTTGTGAAGACGCCCCCGGGGTTGCTCGGGATGCTCTCCAAGGTCGGTTTGTGCGGTGAACCACAAGCACAGACAGGTGCTTGCCCGGCCACCTCGCGGGTCGGTAGCGTGACGGTCGCCGCGGGTTCGGGTACTGACCCGTTGTGGCTGTCCGGGCCCGTGTATCTGACGGGGCCGTACAAGGGCGCACCGTTTGGTTTGGTGATCGTTGTGCCGGCGAAGGCTGGGCCGATCAACCTGGGGAACGTCGTTGTACGCGCCGCGATCAGCGTCGATCCGCATACCGCGCAGGTGTCGGTCACGAGCGACCCGTTGCCGCAGAACGTGGATGGTGTCCCGGTGCGGTTGAAGACCGTGAACGTCAGCATCGACCGGGAAGGGTTCATCTTCAACCCCACCAACTGCGAACCATTGAGCGTCACTGGGACCGTGACGAGCACCCAGGGTGCCACCACGGGCGTGTCCAGTCGCTTCCAGGCCGCGGGTTGTGCGGGTTTGCCGTTCAAACCGGTCTTCAGGGTCTCGACACAGGCCAAGACGAGCAAGGCCAAGGGTGCGAGCCTGGACGTGACATACACCTCGGGTGCCGGGCAGGCGAACACCGCGAAGGTCGCCGTGAGTTTGCCCAAGGCGCTGCCGGCGAGGTTGACGACGATCCAGCAGGCCTGCACCGAAGCCGCGTTCGACGCGAACCCCGCATCGTGTCCCGCGGCCTCGGCGATCGGGATGGCTACCGCGAGCACACCGGTCCTCGCGAACCCGGTGACGGGCCCCGTCTACCTCGTATCCCACGGTGGTGCGGCGTTCCCCAACGTCGTCGCGATCCTGCAGGGCGAAAACGTCACGATCGACCTCGTTGGGAGCATCGATATCAAGCACGGTGTCACGAGCGCCGCGTTTGACAGTGTGCCCGACGCGCCGATCGGGACGTTCAAGATGGTGCTGCCCGAGGGCCCCCATTCCGGGCTCGCCGCGAACCTTCCCGGTAAGGCGAAGGGCAGCATGTGTGGGCAGAACCTCACGATGCCCACGACGATCACGGGGCAGAACGGTGCTGTGATCAAGCAGACCACGAAGGTCGCGGTCACCGGCTGCCCGAAGGCCAAGAAGAAGACGAAAGTCACCAAGAAGAAGGCGAAAGTCAAGAAGCATAAGAAGAGCAAGCAGGCGAAGAAGGGCAAGTGACGGCAGCGCTCATGACCTCCCGTAACTCCAAGGCCGGGGCGCGTCAGCGCCTCGGCCCGGAGGTTGTCGCAGGGCCTGGAGCCGATGAGGCGTGCCTTGCATCTGAGGGATTGCCGCGGGAGCATGTCACGGAGATCCAAAGGGTGCGGATTCTCGCGGCGATGGCGGAGGTCGCTTCTGAGCGTGGTGCCGGGGCGGCGAGCGTTGCGCATGTCGTCGCGAGGGCTGGGGTTTCCCGAAGGACGTTCTATGACCTGTTTGAGGATCGCGAGGACTGTTTCCTGGCGACGTTCGATGAGGCCATAGCGCAGGCCGCCGTGAGTGTGCTCCCGGCGTATGAGCGGCAGGCCGGGTGGCGTGAGCGGACGAGGGCCGCGCTGTTGGCGTTGCTCGTCTTCTTTGAGGAGCAGCCCGCACTCGCGCGGCTGTGTGTGGTGGAGGCTCTGGCTGCCGGGCCCAGGGCATTGGAGCGTCGCGCGCTGATCGTGGACGCGCTCGTCCGGGCGGTCGATGAGGGACGAGTTGGACGGCCCGCCAGGGTTCCCGAGCCGCCGCCCTTAGCGGCGGAGGGTGCCGTTGGTGCGGTTCTGTCTGTCGTTCATCGGCGGCTGGCCAGCGGCGGCGCGATGCCGCTGACGGGCCTGTTGGGTGAGCTGATGAGCGCGATCGTGCTGCCCTACCTCGGTGTGCGGGCAGCACAGCAGGAGCTTCACAAGCCGGCCCCCCAGATCAAAACAAGAAAACACAGTCCGCACGGCGATCCGCTTGAGGGTCTTGATATGCGCCTCACTTACCGCACCGTCAGGGTCCTGATCGCGATCGGCGCCCAACCAGGGGCCAGCAACCGGGAGATCGCCAGCGCCGCCGGTATCGCTGACCAGGGGCAGGTCTCGAAGTTGCTCACGCGCCTGGACAGCCTCGGTCTCGTCCGTAACGACGGTGTTGGGCACGCCAAAGGAGCACCCAACGCCTGGACGCTCACCCCACGCGGCCAGGAAGTCGAGCGCGCCATCCGCGTACAAACCGCCACACGCCCCACCACCGGCACGGCCGGCGCGGCTCGCTGACGATCTGAGGACGCCGCGCTAACGCAGCTCCGTCGTGCTGTCGAAATCCACCGGCTCGCCCCGGCGACCCGGCCCCCGGCGGCTCGGCCGGCCCGCCCGGCGCACGAACGGCGGTTCGGGGCGCTGTGCCGCGCGCATCCGCGAGCCCGCCCACACCAACACGCCAGCCGCCGCCAGCGCGAAGAAGATGCCCCACTGGATGCCCACGTTCGCCGCCACGCCGCGGCCGCCGATGCCCGGCTTGTCGAACAGGCGCCACACCAGCAGCGCCGCCACCCACGCTCCAGCGAGCATCACGATCGCGCCGTCGCTGCCCGGGAGGTGAAACTCGCGGCCCTCGCCGCGCGCCGCCAGCATCGTCACGACCGCCGCTGCCACAAGCAGCACCGCGGCCTCCACGAAGGAGAAGACGGCCCACGCGTCCAGATTGCGGCTCACCAGCGGCTGCACGCCCCTGGCGCTCACCACGGCATTCTGCTGATACCACGGGAGGAACATCGTGACGAACAGCGCCGCCGCCGCCGCGCACGCCAAGCGCTGCTCGGAGTCCAGGCCGTACCAGATGCGGCTCGCTCGCTGCACATCTCGATTGTACGGTGGCACAATGCTCGCAGTGCTGGCACTCCTCGCCCACGACTACGGTCCGCCGTCGCAGCTCGCATTGGGAGACGTGCCGAGGCCCGAGCCCGCTACCGGGCAGGTGCTCGTGCGCATGCGCGCCGCCGCGCTCAACCCATTTGACCTGAAGCTGCTAGGCGGCGCGATGCGCGGCGGCATCTCCGTCGACTTCCCTTACGTCCCCGGCATGGACGGCGCCGGGACCA
Source organism: uncultured Solirubrobacterales bacterium (assembly GCA_963715515.1). Lineage (GTDB taxonomy): Bacteria > Actinomycetota > Thermoleophilia > Solirubrobacterales > Solirubrobacteraceae > Palsa-744. The sequence continues at coordinate 579,350 of OY970249.1, read as the reverse complement.
TCGCTGCGGTGGGGGCCGACGTCGAGGACGTCGCCGTCGGGGAGGAGATCTTCGGCTTCTTCGGGCGCACGCCCGGGACCATCGCCGAGTACGCGCTGCTCGACGCCGGCGACTACCTCGCGCGTCGCCCGGCTGCGCTCGACGCCGTGCACGCCGCCGCGCTGCCCGAGTCCGGCATCACCGCCAAGACGCTCCTGCGCGCCGTCGGTCTGGGATCCGCTTCCGAGGAGTCGCCGGGCGGCGGGGATCCGCCCTCCAGCGGGAGCGCGTCCTCCAGCGGAGGCACACCTCCCGCCAGTCTGCTCGTGATCGGCGCCACCGGCGGCATCGGCATGTTCGTCGTGCAGCTTGCCGCCGCCGCCGGCTGCGAAGTGCTGGCCACAGCCACGCCAGCGGAGCGCGACTACGTGCTTGGGCTCGGTGCGGCGCACGCGCTCGACTACACCTCCGGGGACCTAGCCGAGCAGGCGCTCGCGCTGCATCCCGGCGGCGTCGATGCCGTCGTGGATCTGATCAACAGCGGCGACGGCGTGCGGCGCAGCGCGCGTGCGCTGCGCGACGGCGGTCGCCTGGCCTCGCCGCTCGGCGGGCCCGAGGAGCTGGAGCTGGATGGCGAGCCCGCCCGCGGCCTCGCCGCCTCCTACGTGAGCCTCACGCTGCTGCCGGGCTACCTCGAGGATCTGGCTCGGCGCGCCGCCGCGGGGACTCTGCGCGTGGAGGTCTCGCGCGTCTATCCGCTGGGCGAAGCCGTACAGGCCTTCGTCGACTTCGCCGGCGGACACACGCGCGGCAAGCTCGTCATCGACGTCGGCTCTTAGCCGCGGCGGACACCGCGATCGTGCCCGTCGTGCTTTCGCGGTTGCCCGCCAGGTCCACGGCGCTCAGCGTCACTTCGTAGAGGCCTCCGCCGCTCGGCGTCACCCACAGGAGCTTCGGCTTGCCGCCCTCCAGCGTCGCGCTGTTGCTTGCCACCGTCTTGCCGCCCTTGCGAATGGTCATCGACACGGTTGCCACCTTCGACAGCGCTATCTGCACGCCCGCCCTCGTGCCGCCGCGCAACGTCGTGCTCAGCAGTTCGAGCGTCGGCGGGTCGTGCAGGTCGGCGGTGAAGTGTTCCGCCGTCGTGCAATAGATCGAGTCGCCTGGGATCGGCGCGAGGGCAGGGCCGGGGACAGAGGAGGGGGCGGGGGAGGGCGCGGGTGTCGCGCTCGCGCTGGCGCCGCCCGTCGCGGGGCTGGGGGTTGGCGGTGCGGGGGTGGAAACGGTCGCGGGCGTGGCCGGAGCGCTCGGCAGCGGCTCTCCCCTGCTCGTGCGTTCGCACAGGTGCTGGAGGAATTCGGTCAGCAACTCATGGTAGTTCAGGTCCGATTCTTCGAATTGGTCGTACAGCGACCACGAGCCCGTGTCGTAGTGGGGGACCTCCGCGCGGGCCTCGGCGTCGCCCGCTTCGAACAGCTGCTCGCCCAATGGATCCTTGGTGATCGAGGTGTAGTCGTACAACCCGACGTCCGCCTGTATGAAGCCGTTGAGGATGTGCGTGGCTGGCGCGTAGGTGTACTCCGCGTACTCCGCCCCCGCGGGCGTCACCACGCGCACGCCCTGCGGCGGCGGCTGCTCGAAGATGCCCAGCGCCTGCTGCGCCGCCGTCAGGTAGGCCTGTTCGTGCAGGCGTCCCCAGGCGCGCGCGAGGACCTGCAGCGCGGTGCCTTGGGAGAGGCCGCTCGTCCACGGCGGCAGGCCGCCGTCGAACTGGAACATGTACTCCCAGGCGATCCCGCCCGCGCGCTGTGTCGCCAGGGGGATGGCTTCGTCGAGCAGTTCCTGAAGCTGCGTGTTCTCGTGGCCGGAGAGGTAGTAGCCGTTGGCCTCGCCGAAGGTGCCCAGCCACTGGATCTCGATGCCCTGGCCCGGGTAGTACTCCCACACCAGACGGCTCCCCGGCACGCTCACGCGCTGCTTGGGCGACAGCAGTGGGTCCGTCGTCCACCATTCGCGGTTGCGTTCCAGCGTCAGGAAGATCACGGGTAGGCGCGAGGGGATGAACTCATCCTTGGCCGCCATCGCTTCGACGTTCGCCAGCACGCCCCCCAGCTCGGTGCGCCTGGTGCCGCTCAGCTTCGCGAGGCTGCGCTTGGCGGCCGCGTAGGCGTTTGCGTAGCGCGTGTATTCGGCGGCCGGCAGCTGGTTGACGCGCTCCAGCGCCTGCAGCGCCGTGGTGACCGTCGTGGGCGCCTTGCGCGGCGTCGATGCCTTACGGGCCTGCGCGGGGAGGGCGCCGACGGCCGCGAGCAGGCCCGTCAGTGCCAGCAGAGCGGCCGCGGCCAGCGCCAGCAGCGGCGCGGCGGAGGGTCGAGTCGGCATTCGTCCTGATGCTACGACGGCCGATGCCCCCGAGGCGCAGGTAGCGTTGCAGAGCGCCCTTCGCTACCGACGCCCTTGAGGCGCGGGTAGCGTTGCAGAGCGCCCTTCGCTACCCTTCAGCCAGTCAGTTGACTGACTGGTCAATCTAATCTTTGAGCGGTCCCTGACGGGGCCGTATCGTCCCGACTCCGAGGAGATCACGAGCAGCCATGGTCGATTTCACGCTCACCGACGAGCAGCGGAACCTGCGCGAACTGGCGCACGACTTCGCCGAGAAGGAGATCCGTCCCGTCGCCTGGGAGTACGACAAGGACGGAACCTGGCCCAAGGAGATCCTGCAGAAGGCGTGGGAGGTGGGCCTGATGAACACTCACATCCCCGAGGAGTACGGCGGACCCGGCATCGGCTACCTGGAGGGCTGCCTGATCGAGGAGGAGCTTTCCTGGGGCTGTTCCGGCATCCAGACGTCGCTCGGCTGCAACGGTCTTGCCACGGCGCCGATCGTGCTCGGCGGCTCGGAGGAGACCAAGCGCAAGTACCTGGCTCCGATGACCGAGGAGTTGAAGCTCGCATCCTTCTGCCTGACCGAGCCCGACGCCGGCTCGGACGTCTCCGGGATGCGCACCTCAGCCGTGAAGAAGGGCGACAAGTACGTGCTCAACGGCTCTAAGTGCTTCATCACAAACGGCGGCTACGCGGACTATTACACGGTCTACGCAAAGACCGACAAGGAGGCCGGGCACCGCGGCATCTCCGCCTTCGTCGTCGAGCGCGACTGGGGCGTCGTGGTCGACAAGAAGGAGGACAAGCTCGGGCAGCGCGCCTCCAACACCGCGACGATTAGCTTCAGCGACGTCGAGGTGCCCGCCGAGAATCTGCTCGGCGAGGAAAACAAGGGGTTCAAGCTGGCGATGATGACCCTGGATCGCACGCGCCCCGGCGTCGCGGCGATGGCCACCGGCATCGCGCGCGCGGCCTTCGAGTTCGCAACGGAGTACGCCAAGGAACGCGTGCAGTTCGGCGTGCCGATCGCGATGCACCAGGCGATCCAGTTCATGATCGCCGACATGGCCACCGAGATCGAAGCCTCGCGGCTGCTGACCTGGAAGTCGGCCGTGATGCTCGACAACGGCGAACGCAACACGCTCGTCAGCTCGCACGCCAAGCGCTTCGCGGCTGACACCGCGATGAAGGTCGCTACGGACGCCGTGCAGGTCTATGGCGGCTATGGCTTCATCAAGGAGTACCCCGTCGAGAAGCTCTTCCGCGATGCGAAGATCATGCAGCTGTACGAGGGCACCTCGCAGATCCAGCGCCTCGTGATCGCGCGCGAAACGCTGCTGCCGCGGCGCGTCGAGGAGCCGGCGGCAGCCGTGGCCTAGCAGTCGCCTAGCAGTCGCCGGCCAGCCGCCTCGTCCACAGCACCAGCGATCCAAGAGCCAGAGGAGACCAAGCATGTTCGTATTCAAAGCCGCCGTCGTCGGCGCCGGCACGATGGGCGGGCAGATCGCCCAGACGATCGCCGCTGCCGGCATTCCCGTGGTCCTGAAGGACATCAGCCAGGAGCTGGTGCAGGCTGGCTTGGACGAGGCGCGCAACGTCACGAGCGGCCAGGTCAACAAGCTGGCCGAGAAGGGCAAGATCACTCCGGAGCAGGCCGCGGCCCAGATCGAGGAGATCCTGGGTCGCATTCACGGCAGCACCACATACGAGGGCTTCGGCGACGTCGACTTCGTAATCGAGGCCGTGCCGGAGAAGATGGAGATCAAGCAGGCCGTCTTCGCCGAGCTGGACGCCGCGACGCCTGGCCACGCGGTGCTGGCCTCGAACACCTCCTCGCTGTCGATCTCGGAGATCGGCGAAGCCACGCTGCGGCCCGAGAAGGTCGTCGGCTTCCACTACTTCTACCCGGCATCCGTGATGCCGCTGATCGAGATCGTCGAGGGCGAGGAGACCTCCGCGGAGACCGTCACCGCGGCGCTGACCTTCGCGCAGGCGATCCGCAAGCAGCCGATCGCCTGCGCCGAGGTCCCGGGCTTCGTCGTCAACCGCATCCTCAACTCCGGAACCTCGGAGATCTGGCGCGAGCAGGAGCAGAAGGGCCTGTCGATCAAGCAGATCGACGAGGGCGTCGGCGCGGCCGGCGTGATTCCGATGGGGCCCTACTTCCTCGTCAACCTGCTCGGCCTCGACACGGTGCTGCACGTGGCCGAGCACCTGGCCGAGAGCTACGGCGACGAGCGTTTCTACGTGCCCAAGGGGATGAAGAAGCTCGTGGCCGAAGGCAAGCTCGGCGCGAAGAGCGGCGGCGACGGCTTCTACTCGCCTCAGGGCGAGCCCAATCTGCCGGGCGACGCCGCGCCGGATGTGCAGGAGCTGGTCGAGCTGCTGGTGCTGAAGACCTTTTCCGAGGCCTGCCTCGTACTCGAGGAGGGCGTCGCGACGCACCGCGACATCGACTTCGGCCTGATGGCCGGCGCCGGCCTCGATCCTCGTCGGGGCCTGTTGCCGCCATTCATGAAGGCCGACGCCGAAGGCCTCGACACGATCCTCGAGCGTCTGGAGAACGCGCAGGAGCGCCACGGCGAGCGCTTTGCGCCGCCCACGATTCTGCGCCGCCTCGTCGCGCAGGGCCGTCTCGGCCAGAAGAGCGGTCAGGGCTTCTATGCCTACCCGCAGGCCGACGCCGAGCAGCCCGCCGAGGTCATCAAGCTCCAGACGCACGCCGACGGCGTGGCGATCGCGTGGCTGGCGAACGGCCAGATGAACTCGATCGCGCCGCAGGTCATCGAGGACCTGGGCAAGGTCTGGCGGCACGTCAAGGAGAGCGGCGTGCGCGCTCTCGTGATTGCCTCGTCCAACCCCTTCCTGTTCTCCGCGGGCGCCGACATCAAGGCCTTCACCTCGATGGATGAGGCCGGCGGCGAGCAGTTGATCCACGCCGCGCACGCGCTCTTCCGCGAGCTGGGCAGCGAGGGCATCGCCACGATCGCCGCCGTCAACGGCCTGGCCTTCGGCGGTGGCTGCGAGTTGGCGATGGCCTGCGACGTGCGCCTGGCGGCGCGCTCGGCGACCTTCGGCCAGCCGGAGATCAAGCTCGGCATCATCCCCGGCTTCGGCGGCACGCAGCGCCTGCCACGCCTCGTCGGCACCAACAAGGCGCTGGAGATGAACCTCGTCGGCGATCCGGTCATGGCCGAAGAGGCCTACGAGTTCGGCCTCGTCAACCGCGTCGTCGACGACCACGAACTGCTCGACACGGCGCTGGCCTGGGCGCGCAAGCTGGCCGCGCAGGCGCCGCTGGCGATGGAGCAGATCAAGCGCGTCTCCGGCGCCGGCGATCTCGACGCGGGCATCGAGGACGAGAAGCGGGCCTTCGCGAACGTCTTCGCGAGCGCCGACGCCAAGGAGGGCATCGCGGCCTTCCTGGGCAAGCGCGCGCCGCACTTTCAGGGCAAGTAGGAGTTGGGAGGGGCGGCCTGAGGGGCCGCCGTGGTGGTCGCGTCGTGGGGCCATGCCGGGACGGTGGGAAACAGCGGCGAGCTTCTGCCATAGGCGTTCGTCTCGCCCTCCTACGCTCGGCTGATGCGATTGGGCTTCATCCTCGAGCCTGGAGCGCCCAACTCCAACTACCGCGCGATCTTCCCGATGCGCGCGCTGGAGGGGCTTGGGCACGAAGTCCTGTGGCCGGCTCGGCTGGAGCGCGACCTGCCGCTCGGCGAGCTGCTGCGCTGCGACCTCGTTCACTGCTTCCGACGCCTGGATCGCTCGCGCGACCTCAAGCAGCTCGCTCAGCGCGGCGTCGCCGTGAGCTTCGACAACGACGACGACTTCGGCGCCGCCGACATGAGCGCAGGCGACGCGCACACGCGGGGCGCAGCCGGCAGGCAGCAGGCGGGTGGCAGGTTGCAGGCGGGTGGCAGGGCACGCCTGGAGAACACCAAGCGCTTCACGGAAATGCTCAGGCTGGCGAAGGCCGCCGATTTGACCACCACGCCAAGCCGCGTGCTGGCGGAGAAGTACGCCTCCGCGGGGGCGCCGCATGTGGCCGTGATCGACAACCATCTCGACGGCGCCGTCTCGGGCTTTGGCGTCAAGGAGGCCCACGCCGGCGTCGTGGTCGGCTGGGTCGCGGGCGCCGAGCATGAGCGCGACCTGCCGCGGCTGTCGATCGCCGACGCGCTCTCGCGGCTGCTCGACCGTCATGCGGAGCTGCGAGTAGTCACCGTCGGCCTGCGCCTGCCGTTGCGCTCCGAGCGCTACGAGTTCCGCCCCAAGGTTCCCTTCGGTGAGCTGCTGCCGAGCATCGCCGACTTCGACATCGGCATCGCGCCGCTCGCCGACACCGCCTTCAACCAGGCGCGCTCCAGCGTCAAGCTCAAGGAGTATGGGTCCGTCGGGGCGATGTGGCTCGCCTCGCCCGTCGGCGCCTATCGGGGGATGGGCTCAGGCGAGGGCGGGCTGCTCGTTGGCGAGCACGAGTGGTTCGACGCGCTCGACCGCGCGATCCGCGGACGCCTACGCCGCCGGCGCCTGGCGCGCGCGGCGCTCAAGTGGGCGCACGCGCAGACGATCGACCGCTTCGCGTCGCAGTGGGAGCAGGAGTTCTCGCTGGCGCTGGAGCGCGCTCGCTACAGGTGCAGCCCGAGCGTTTCGAGCAGCGCTTCGAGGTCGTTGTAGCCGACCGACGTTTCGATGTCCAGGAGCTTGCGTTCCAGGCTCGTCGCGCGTGCGGCGATGCCGTGGTCTTCCGGCTGCTCGTATGGGGTCAGGAGCTTCATTGGGACCGGCCGTGCTTCGAGCGTTTCGACGTGCCGATCGAAGCTGGTCGTGCTCGGGGGGATCGTCTGAAAGCCACTGGCGCTCCACGCCTTCACATCGCCGCAGAGGTTGGGCATCGGCAGGGTCCCCAGGCCGAGCAGCGTAGCGGCGTAGCTCTGGACCATCCGCGTCAGCGCGTGGTTGCTCCAGTGCAGGCGCTTCACGGTGTCAACGAACGTGTGGATCGGACGAGCCGCCACGCCGTAGGTGATTGCCCACAGAGCGCCGGTGGCCTCGCTGTTGAGCGACTCCGCTGCTTCGTTCTCCGGAGAGCCATTGGCCGCGCCCTTGCATTCCCGATTGATCTTCCCGTAGTAGCTCTTGAAGTCTGCCTGTCCGACTGCGACCTTCGTGTCGCTGGCGCGCAGCAGCGCATAGTTGGCCAGGATGTAGGTGTGCGTCGCGGCGTTGTCGGCGGACGAGGCAAACGCCCCGGCTGGCGCCAGGCCGACGGCCAGCATCGCGATGGCGAGGATCAGCAGCGAGCGTCCATGCGTGGCGCGAGAGGTGCGGCGGCGGAGGTCGATGGTGGGGCGTGCGCGCATGTCGATGTCGATCTTCTGTCTACGCATGGTACTCAGCTCCCGGCGTCATCGGTCAGTTCCCGGCCATCGCCAGATCGCGCTCGGGGGCGATCTTCCAGCGCGCCGCCACCTCGCGCAGCTCTCCGCCGATCCCCCAGCGATCGGGCTGGGGCTCGCCCTCGTGCTGGAGGCTCGCGCCCTTCAGCGCCATGCAGCCCGTGTTGTCGCCGATCGCGCGCAGCTCCGCCAGCTCCTGCTCGCTCAGTGGCGCCGCCGACGACAGGGCGGCCAGCTCGGCGCGCTTGCGCTCGACCGGACGGGTCTGCGGGCCGCTCTCCTGGATCAGCGTCGGTGCGACGCAGCGCACCGCGGGGTGCGCGAGGTTCCACTGGCAGGCCAGCTGCAGCATCGTCAGGTCGTGCCTCTGCGCGTAGGGGCGCATCCGCTCCAGCTTCTCGCGTCCCTGCTCCACCCAGCCCGCGGGGCGGAACTTGCGGTGGTCGTACCGCGCGAACTCGTGACCAGGCAGCACGTCGTCGTGGAACACGCCGCCGTAATCCACCACGCGCGTGATCACGCCTACGCCGTGAGCCTCCGCGGCGCCTAGGACCAGCTCACCCGGCCACGGCTCCAGCGGGCTGAGGATGATCATGGCCCAGTCGATCGACTCGCCGAAGCGCTCCATGCACTCGATCAGATCCAGCGTGAAGCCGTTGGCCGGACCGGGGGCGACGCCCAGCATCCGCGTCAGGCCCGCCGCGCGCACGGCCTCCATGCCCTCCCACACCGCCTCGCTGGTGTAGCCGGTGCGGTCGGGGTTGTGCAGCAGCAGCACGTCCATCCGCTCCACACCCAGGCGCTCCAAGCTCGCCTCGGCGGCCATCCGGATGTAGCTCGCATACTCCTTCGCGCTACGCAGGCGCGGATCGGTGAAGCGGGGGAAGCCCTTGGCGCCCTCGCGTGCGCCCTCGTAGAAGTCGTGGCCGATGGCGCCTACGAGGCAGTAGCTGTCACGGTCGCTGCTCGCAAGCGCCTTGCCGAGCACGGCGTCAGCCTCGCCGGCGCCGTAGGCGTCGGCGGTAATCACCGTGTCGATCCCTCCGCCGGGGCGCAGCAGCGACAGCAGGCGCTCATCTTCCAGGGGCTCGCCAAAGTGCATGAAGCGCCCGCCGCTCCACGTGCCGATCGCGCTCGTTGTGGGTTCCATCGTGCCCTGCACTCTACGACCCCGCGTGCGCTGCGTGCGACCTACGCCGTGCCCCGTCGGTCAGCCGGAGAACCGCCTGCTGCGCCTGCGACACCCGCCGCCGAGCGCGCCCGCAGGGCTGACTCCAGGCGCGTCAGCGCGTGGCGCAGCGCCTCCTCGTCGGGGGGCTCTGCGCGCAGCGCCTCACCCGCGTGCAGCTCCCGCAGCTCCGCCACGCGGCTCGCCAGATCCTCGCGACCCTCCGCGCCCAGCTCCGCGAGAGCGGCTCTGTAGGCGCCGTCCAACTCGACCTGCGCGTGGCGCAGGCGCCCCTGGTCAACGTCTCGGCGGGCGCGCAGCGTCAGCTCCTCGCACAGCAACGCCTCTTCGCGTGAGCTGAGCAGCGCCGTCAGCCGCTCCTGGGGGCGCAGCGCCGAGGTGCGCCTGCGGCTGCGCGGTTCGCGCCACGGCAGTTCGCGCGCCTGCTCCCAGTGGCCGGCCGCCACCTGGTCGCCCGTTCCCCAACCGGCTCTGATCACGAGCGCCTGCGCCGGTGCCACCTCGCGCGTGTAGGCGTCGGCGATGGCAATGGAGTGGGCGAACAGCACCCGGTTCAATACCTGTGTCGCGGCCAGTGCCGCACGCTCGGCATTGAGCCCTCGCAACCACGCCTGGGCCTCGTGTTCGCTCTCCACGGGCACCGGGTCGATCACCGTCGCACGCGTCACCGGCACCGGCGTCGCTTCGGACTCGGGGTCAACCAGCTTGACCTGCCGCCGTCGCTGGCGGCGCGGCATGATCCAGCTCGGGCGGGCCGCGCGCAGCGTGCCCAGCACCACCACGTGCTCGGGCTCTCCCGCGGCGGCTGGCTCTCCCGCCACGGTCTGCGCCTGCGCGTGCGCGCGCAGCAGATAGCGTCCGTCTTCCGGTCCCAGCTCCCAGGGGAACTCAAGCTGCGTGAAGAGGTACCACCGCTCGGCCACCCCCGCACCGTATCCTTCATCGCCTCACCGTCTCTCTGCGACCGACCGAGGAGCACACGGATGTCAGATGCAAGCGCCACCAAGAGCCTGCGCGAGCGCCTCGCCACAGGCACCGAGGACAAGCTCGGCCGCGCACTCTCCGATCTGTTCGACAACCCCCTGCTCACCGGCGCCGTCGGGCGTGCCTTCGACGCACGTGAGAAGGCCGCGCAGGCGCAGGAGTTGGCCATGGGGGCGCTCAATCTTCCTTCAGCCGCCGACATCGAACGCCTCACGCGGCGGCTGCGCTCGCTCTCCCAGCGCTTGGAGGGCATCGAGGACGGCGTTGACCGCATCAGCCGCTCGTTCTCGGCCCCTAAGGTCGAAGCCCGCTTGGAGAAGATCGAGGGGCAGCTCGATGCGCTCTCGCGCAAGATCGGCCCCAGGAAGACGACGGCAAGGAAGCCGACGGCAAGGAAGACGACGCCAGGGAAAACGACGGTGGGGAAGACGACGGCAGGGAAGACGGCCCCCAAGAAGCCGGCGCCCAAGAAGTAGTCAGCGGCCGAGTGCCGCTGCGGCCAAGTGCCCAGTCAGCGGTCGAGCGCCGCCGCGGCCAGGCGCCCCATCGCCTCGGCCGCCGTCTGCAGGGCCTCCTCGTCGATCCGCTGTCTGTGCTCGCTCAGCACGTCGGAGACGACGAGCACACAACCCACCGCCATGCCCAGCTGCTCGCCGACGGCGAACAGCGCCGCTGCCTCCATCTCCACCGCCGCCGCGCCCTCCCTGCGCCACTGCCGTTCTCGCTCCGGCTGCGGCTCGTAGAAGAGGTCGGTGCTGACCACCGTCTGGTCGGAGTGCCTGCGCCGTTCGCTCGGAGCGCTCTGGAGCGCCTTCGTCAACGTCGGATCGCCCGCCACGCGCTCCTTCGCCCCGAGCGCCCGGCTGGCGCCGTCGGCGGCGATCGCCTCCCGCGCTACCACCAGCTCGCCAAGCTCAAGCTCGCCGTTCAGCGCGCCGCACGTGCCCACTCGGATTGCCCGCCTCGCCCCCAGCGCTGCCAGCTCGTGCAGCACGATCGCCGCGCTCGGGCCGCCCATGCCGGTGCTCTGGATGCTCAGCAGCTCGCCGTCCCGCGCGCGACCGGTGTAGCCCCACAGCCCGCGATGATGGTTGAACATCAGCGGCTTCTCCAACAGCCACTGCGCCAGCGCCAGCGCCCTGCCGGGGTCGCCGGGCAGCAGCACTCGCTCTGCCAGCTCGGCCGTCGGATGCAGGTGGATGGGCTCGTTTTCACTCACGGAGTTGGCTTCGCCGCCTCGGCCTGCGGGAGCAGATGGATGGGGCTCCCGAGGGCGTCACCGGTCACGACTCTAGACTGCCGCCGATGGGGACGTCACGCATATGAGCGATCTCACGCTCACCCAGGTCGCCGCTCGCGCCGAGGTGTCCGCTGGCACGGTTCGGCGCTGGGTCAAAGAGGGGCTCGTGCCCCAGTACGAAGGCGCCTGGACGCCCGCGGCGGCCTCGCACGTGCGCATCGTCTCGCGGCTGCGCGACCGCGGGCACACCATCGAGCAGATTCGCGAGGCCAGCCAGAGCGGACGGCTCGTGTTCGGATACATCGACGAACTGCTGCCCACAACGGACGGGCGCCACACGCTTGCCGAGGCCGCCCGCGAGACGGGACTGAAGCCCGAGCTGATCGAACGCATGACCGCGGCCATGGGCTTGAGCGTGCTCTCGGTCGAGTCCATCTCCGATGAGGATCTGCAGCTGCTGCGCTATGCCGCCGAGATTCTCGCCGCCGGCCTGCCGCTGCCAGCGCTCCTGCAGCTCGCGCGCGTCTACGGACAGGCGATGGCGCAGATCGCCGACGCCGAGGTGCGGCTCTTTCATCTCTACGTGCACGAGCCGCTGATGCGCGACGGCGTCGCCGGCGAGGAGATCACCGAGGAGATGGAGGCGCTCACGCGCGAGATGCTTCCCTTCGTCGTACCCATCATCAACTATCTGCATGGCCGTCTGCTGGCCCACTTCGTCGAGCAGGACGTCATTGGGCACATCGAGGCCGACCTCGACGAGGAGACCGCCGAGGAGGGTCGCATGCGCGTTGTCGTCGCCTTCGCCGACCTCGCCGGCTACACCCGCCTCACCGAGGAAGCCGGCGAGGTGCAGGCGATCGGCGCCGTCGAGCGCTTCGTCGAGGCCGTCGAGCAGACACTGCCGATCGACGCGCGCGTGATCAAGACGCTCGGCGACGAGGCCATGATCGTCGGCGCCGATCCCGTCGCGCTCACCGAATGGGCCGTGGGACTGCCCGCCATCCTGCCCGAAGGCTCGCCTCTGCCGCGCATCGGCATCCACCACGGCGCCGCGCTCTACCGCGACGGCGACTACTACGGCCGCGAGGTCAACCGCGCCGCGCGCGTCGTCGCGCGCGCCGCCGGCGGCGAGGTGCTGGTCACCCACCCGGTCGTCCATGCCGCCGCGATGGCCGCCGGCGCGGAGCGTCTGCGCTTCGAGCTGATCGGCGAGGTCGTCCTGAAGGGCTTCTCCGAGCCCACCGAGCTGTTCACCGCCGCCGCCGCCGCGGAGGGCTAGTGGTTCCGGCGCCCGACGCCGCCGGGGAGAGGCCCGCAGGGGAGGGGCCTGTGAGAGAGGGCCCTGCGGGGGGCTATGCTGGGGAGAGGCCCGCCGGGGAGGGGCGCGCGGGGGAGGGCCGCGGCGCGGCGGCGGAGGTCTTGGAGGCCGTGCGCGCCGGCGGCCTGCTCGATCGGGGTGGCCGCGTCGTCGCGATGCTCTCGGGGGGGCGTGACTCGGTCTGCCTGCTCGATGTGGCTGTCCGGTTGTGTGGCGCGGAGAGGATTTGCGCCCTGCACGTCAACTACCGGCTGCGCGGCGAGTCCTCTGAGGAGGACGAGCGCTACTGCGCCGCCCTCTGCGAGCGCCTGGGCGTCTCCCTGGAGGTCCTGCGGCCCGAGCGCGGCCCCGGCAATCTCCAGGCGTGGGCACGCAATGTTCGCTATGAGGCGGCTCTGAGTCTGGCCGAGCGGCGCGAGGCGTTGGTGGCCGTCGGACACACGGCGACCGATCAGGTCGAGACGATCCTCTACCGTCTCGCGGCCTCGCCGGGGCGGCGAGCGCTGCTGGGGATGCCCGCACGGGAGGGGCGCCTTGTGCGTCCGCTGCTCGGCGTCAGCCGCGAGCAGACCGCCGTCTACTGCGTCCAGCGGGGCTTGACATGGCGCGAGGACGCCACCAACGACACCGACGCTTATGCGCGCGGGCGCGTGCGTCATGGGCTGCTGCCCGCGCTGCGCGCCGTGCACCCGGCAGCGGATGCCAACGTGATGCGCACCGCCGAGCTGCTGCGCGAGGAGACGCAGCTGCTCGACGGGTTGGTGGATGCTGAGCTGGGCGCGGCGGATAGGCCGGACGGCGGCCTCTCGATCGCCGTCGAGCGCCTGGCCGAACTGGATCCCGCATTGGCGCGCCTGGTCGTGGTGCGCCTCGCCGAGCAGGCCGCCGGCCCCGGCGCCTTCGTGCCTCAGGCGGGGGACCGCGTAGCGGAGATTCTTGCTCTCGCGCGGCGCGGCGGCCGTGCTGAGCTGCACATCGGCGGACTTGTGGCAGCGGTGATCGAGAGCGGAAGGCTGCGCATGGTCAGGATTCCCCCGCACTATCGCCCGCCCGGCGATCGCTCCTCGCCGGGCGGGCGGCCGCTCGGCGAGGACTAGACTCCCTGCGATGCAGCCACATCTCAACGGATCCCCGCCGGCGGTGCCCGAGGTGGGCGACGTGCTGGTCGACGAGGAGGCCCTGCAGCGCCGCGTCAGGGAGCTGGGGGAGGAGATCTCGCGCGACTACGCCGGGCGCTCGCTGCTGCTGGTGGGGGTGCTCAAGGGGGCGGTCTTCTTCCTGTCGGATCTGATGCGCTTCATCGACATCCCCGTGGAGGTCGACTTCATGGCGGTGGCCTCCTACGGCTCGGCCACCGACTCATCCGGGGTCGTGCGCATCCTCAAGGACCTCGACGTGGTGATCGAGGGCCGCGACGTCTTGATCGTGGAGGACATCGTCAACTCGGGCCTCACCCTGCAGTACCTGTTGCGCAATCTCGGCTCGCGCGACCCCGGCACGCTTGAGGTCTGCGCGCTGCTGACCAAGCCGGAGCGACGCAAGGTCAACCTGCCCACGCGCTACGTGGGCTTCGAGATTCCCGACCGCTTTGTCGTCGGCTATGGCCTGGACTACGCCGAGCGCTACCGCAACCTTCCCTACGTCGCTGCGTTGGGGCGGTAGGTCCGTTACCGATGAGGCGCAGCCCAACGCTCAGAAAATCAGCACTGCCGTGGTACGCTAGAAGACTGGCGGCCACGACCCTAAGCGGCGCCGGAACACCCAGGATCTTGCTATGAGCCGTTTCTTCAAGAGCGCCGCCTTCCCGATCCTCATCGTGGTTCTCTTGGCGTTTGTCGTCACTCGGTTCATCTCCTCCAATACGAGCAGCACCAAGACGCACAGCTATCAGACGCTCGTCGCCACGGACATTCCGTCGGGGAATGTCGAAAAGGTAGACATCAAGCAGAAGGGCAACTCGGTCGAAGTCAAGCTCAGGAAGCCGAGCGAAACCTACGAAGTCGGCTACGTCGATCAGCTGCTTCCCGAACTGACCAAGCAGCTTAAGGAAGCCAAGGTGCCGTTCAACATCGAGACCAACAAGAGCAGCGTGCTCCTCGGGATTCTCACTTACATAATCCCGTTTGTGCTCTTCCTGGGCTTCTGGATCTTCCTCATGAACCAGGTCCAGGGCGGGGGCTCCAAGGTGATGTCCTTCGGCAAGTCGCGCGCCAAGCGCCTTTCCGCGGACTCGCCCAAGATCACCTTCCGTGACGTCGCCGGCGTGGATGAGGCTGTGGAGGAGCTGCACGAGATCAAGGAGTTCTTGGAGAACCCCAAGAAGTTCCAGGCCCTTGGTGCGCGCATTCCCACCGGGGTGCTGCTGTACGGGCCGCCCGGCACCGGCAAGACGCTGCTGGCGCGCGCCGTCGCCGGCGAGGCCGGCGTGCCGTTCTTCTCGATCTCGGGCTCGGACTTCGTTGAGATGTTCGTCGGCGTCGGCGCCTCGCGCGTGCGCGATCTCTTCGAGCAGGCCAAGCAGAACTCCCCCTGCATCATCTTCATGGACGAGATCGACGCCGTTGGACGCCACCGCGGCGCCGGCCTTGGTGGCGGACACGACGAGCGCGAGCAGACGCTCAACCAGCTGCTCGTCGAGATGGACGGCTTCGAGGCCAAGGACAACATCATCATGATCGCCGCCACCAACCGGCCCGACATCCTCGACCCCGCGCTGCTGCGCCCCGGGCGCTTCGACCGCCAGATCGCCGTCGATCGTCCCGACCGCAAGGGCCGCGCCAAGATCCTCGAGGTGCACACGCGCGGCAAGCCGCTGGCCAAGATCATCGACATCGACTCGCTCGCCGGCCAGACGCCCGGCTTCACCGGCGCCGACCTGTCGAACCTGATCAACGAGGCCGCTCTGCTGTCGGCCCGCACAGGCAAGCGCGAGATCGGCCAGGAAGAGCTTGAGGAGGGGATCATGCGCGTGATCGCCGGCCCCGAGAAGAAGACGCGCGTGATGAGCAAGAAGGAGCGGCTGATCACGGCCTACCACGAGATGGGCCATGCGATTGTGGGCCATTACCTGGAGCACTCCGACCCGGTGCACAAGATCTCGGTGATCTCGCGCGGGCAGGCGCTGGGCTACACGATCTCGATGCCCCAGGAGGATCGCTTCCTGACGACGCGCGCCGAACTGAACGACACGATGGCGATGACCCTGGGCGGGCGCGCCGCCGAGGAGATCGTCTTCGGCGAGATCACCACTGGCGCCTCCAACGACATCGAGAAGGTCACCGCCACGGCCAAGCAGATGGTGATGCGCTTCGGCATGTCAGACAAGCTCGGGCCGCGTGTCTTCGGCCACGATCACGGCCAGCCGTTCTTGGGGCGCGAGTTCTCGACTGAGCCCGACTACTCCGATGAGATCGCCCGTGAGATCGACGACGAGGTAAGGCGCATCGTCGAGAGCGCGCACCAGCGCGCCAAAGACATCCTCGGCGAGCACCGCGAGAGCCTTACGCGCATCTCCGAGGTTCTGCTCAAGCGCGAGACGATCGAGAAGGAGGAGTTCCTGGGACTCCTTGCTGGGAAGAGCGAGGAGGAGGTCTTCGGCGCTGAGGAGGAGCCGTCCTCGACTCCCGAGCTGCCTGCGCCCACCGCTCCTGCCGATCGTGCCGGGCGCGAAGCGCCACGGCCGTTGCCGCGCCCCGGTTTGGCTGGCGGCACCGCTGACACCTAGGCTCCCTGCAAACCCGCCGATACTTAGGCTCCCTGCAACATGAGCCTGCCCTTCCGGCTGATGGGCATCGTCAACGTCACGCCCGACTCGTTCTCCGACGGCGGTCTCTACCTGGACGCGCGGGCCGCTGTGGCGCATGGCTGTGAGCTGGCGGCCGAGGGGGCCGAGATCCTCGACATCGGCGGCGAGTCCACGCGGCCCGGGGCGGAGCCGGTCGGTGAGCGGGAGGAGCTGCGCCGCGTGCTGCCCGTCATCGAGGGGTTGATGGCGACCGCGACGAGTGCGCAGATCTCGATCGACACGTCCAAGGCCGCCGTGGCCCGCGCGGCTCTTGCGGCCGGCGCGAGTCTGGTCAACGACGTGAGCGCTCTGCGCGCCGATCCGGCGATGGCCGAGGTGGTGGCCGAGAGCGGCGCTGAGTGCTGTCTGATGCACATGCTGGGCGAGCCGCGCACGATGCAGCGCGATCCGTATTACGACGACGTGGTAGATGATGTGAAGGCTTTTCTGGAGGAGCGCCTGCGGTTCGCCGTCGATGCTGGGGTGGCGGAGGAGCGCGTGCTGCTCGACCCTGGGATCGGCTTTGGCAAGACCGTCCCGCACAACCTCGAGCTGCTGCGTCGTCTGGACGAGCTGAGCACGCTTGGCCGGCCGCTGATGGTGGGTACCTCGCGCAAGAGCTTCCTCGGGCGCATCCTCGCCCGTGGCGATCGGCGAGAGGGTGTGACGCCGGTCGGTGTCGAGCAGCGGCTGCCGGGCACTCTGGCCACGACCGTGCTGGCCTACGAGCGGGGCGCGAGTGTGTTCCGTGTGCACGATGTCGCCCCCGTCGGCGCTGCGCTGACGGTGGCTGCTGCTACCTTGGGCCGGCAATGGACGACGAGGACGAGCTGAACGGCGAGGACATCGACGGCGAGGGCGTTGAGTCTGAGGAGTCCGAGCTGGAGGAGGACGACGGCGACGGCGAGGAGGTGCTCGAGTCGGTCACGATCGAGATCACCGGCCTGTCGCTCTATACACACCACGGTGTCAGCGCGGCCGAGCGTGAGGTGGGGCAAAGACTCGTGTTCGACCTGCGCCTGGACGTGGGCGAGACTGACGCCACCGTCACGGACCAGATCGAGGACACGGTGGACTACGGCGAGGTCTGCCAGCTCGTGGCGCTGATCGCCCAGCAGCGTTCGCACAAGACGCTCGAGCGGCTGTGCTCGACGATCGCCGATCGTCTGCTGGCGGACTACGAGCTGGAAGGCGTGTGGGTCAAGGCCGCCAAGCCCGAGCCCCCGATTCCACTGTCGGTGGCCGAAGTCTCCGTGGAGGTCTGGCGCGAGGCCGAGCAGTAGCTGGCGCGCACAGTCGATCGGTGGGCTGGGCGCGCGAGGTCGATCAATGGGCTGGTGCGAGGCTGGTCAGTGGTCTGGCGCGAGGCCGGGCAGGGAGGTCCTTGACAAGTTAGTTAGTAGTCACTATTAATAAGGCGCATGGGTCGCCTCACCGCTCTCGCCGCCGGATATCCCCGTCGTGTTTTGCTCGGCGCAGGAATGATCTTTCTGCTGGCCGTGATCGTGGGTGTCCCGGTCACGGGCGTCCTGAAGGGGCGTTCGAACGACTTCCAGGACCCGCGCGACCAGACGTTGCAGGCCAAGGCTGCCATCCAGCGGGCCACGGGCCAGTCTCCCGATTACGGCGTGGCGGTGCTCGTCAGGAGCGCCGCCGACGCGCGCACCAATCCGGCGGCGCAGCGCCTGACGTTGCGCGTGGCCGGGCTGCTCGGCAGCCAGAAGGGTTTCCAGCGCGTGCTCGACTACCCCACGAGCCATGTCGCCCAGCTCGTCTCGCGCGACGGCCGCGAGAGCGTCGTGCTGGCGGCCTTCGCGACGCAGGAAGAGTCCGCCGCGGCTGTCGCACGTCTGCGTCCGCGGCTGGCGGGCACCGGGGTGCGCTTCGGCGGACAGGACGTTGCCTTCAGCGAAATCAACAGCCGCACGTCCTCCGACCTGCAGCATGCCGAGCTGCTGGCTTTCCCGATCCTGCTGCTGCTGTCGCTGTGGGTCTTCCGCGGTCTCGTCGCGGCGCTGCTGCCGCTGCTCGTGGGCGGCTTTGCGATCGTGCTCACGTTCGTGGCGCTGCGCCTCGTCGATCAGTTCACGGGCCTGTCGATCTTTGCCGTCAACCTGGTCACCGGCATGGGGCTGGGGTTGGGGATCGACTACAGCCTGTTCGTGCTCTCGCGCTACCGCGAGGAGCTGGCCGGCGGCAAGACCTCGCGGGAGGCGATCGAGCGCACGCTGCAGACAGCGGGACGCACGGTGCTCTACAGCTCGCTCACGGTCGCCGGGGCGCTGGCGTCGATGCTGGTCTTCCCGTTGCGCTTCCTCTATTCGATGGGCGTCGGCGGCACGCTCGTCGCGCTCTCCGCCGGCGCCGTCTCGCTGCTCGTGCTGCCGGCGGTGCTCGTGGCGTTGGGTCCCCGCATCGACGCGCTCTCGCCGGCGTGGCTGGCGCGAGGCACAGCACGCAACGCACGGGCCGGGGACGAGGGCGCATGGTCGCGGCTGGCACGCGGCGTCATGCGCCGGCCGGGGACCGTGGCGCTGCTGAGCACAGTCGTGTTGCTCGCGGTCGCTCTGCCGGCCCTGCGGCTGGCCTTGACGCCGGCCAACGCGAACGTGCTGCCGGCCTCCTCGGAAACGCGCCAGCTCGCCGATGTGCTCGCGCGCGACTTCGCCGTGGACGGCTCGCAGGCGATCACGATGGTGGTGCCCGGCGCGGCGCCGGTCGGCGGGGTCGGGACGAGCGGTCGGGCTGGAGCGGGCGGTGCGGCTCGAGCGGCCGGCCAGGCGGGAGCGAGCGGCCAGGCTGGAGCGGGCGGTCGGGCGGGAGCGAGCGGCCAGGCTGGAGCGGGCGGTCGGGCTGGAGCGGGCGGTGCGGCCGGGCCAGCCATCGCGGCCGTGGCGCGCCAGGCGCAGCAGATCGCAAAGGGCCAGGCGCAGACCGCGCCGCCGCGCTATCTCGGTCGCGGGACCTGGGAGATCGACCTGCTCCCGCGGGGCGCCGGCGCCTCCAACGCCAACCAGCAGCTCGTGAGGCGGCTGCGCGAGCTGGTCAACCCGCAGGGCGGTCTGGTCGGTGGGCCGGCGGCGGGCTTCGTCGACCAGAAGGCCGCGATCGCCGCGCACGTGCCGCTGGTGCTGTTGATCCTCGCGCTGGTCACCGGCGGCTTTCTCTTCCTGATGACCGGCTCCGTGGTGCTGCCGGCGATAGCGCTCCTGATGAACCTGCTCACCGTAGCCGTAGGCGCCGGGCTGCTGGTACTGATCTTCCAGGACGGCCACCTCTCCTCGTTGCTGGGCTTCACGCCGATCGGCGGTCTTGAGGAGTCCAATCTGGTGCTGCTCTTCGTGATCGCCTTTGCGCTGTTGACCGACTACGGGGTATTTCTGTTCGGGCGCATCAAGGAGGCCCACGACGGCGGCCTGCCGGCACGCGAGGCCGTGGCTCGTGGCCTGGAGCGCACCGGTCGCCTGGTGACCGCCGCGGCGCTCCTCTTCTGCGTGGCCATCGGCGCCTTCGCCACGTCGCACATCTTCTTCGTCAAGCAGCTCGGAGTGGGCGCTGCGCTGGCGGTGGCGATCGACGCCACGGTAGTGAGAGCGCTGCTCGTTCCCGCTCTCATGGGCTGTCTCGGCGAGCGCGCCTGGTGGGCGCCGCGGCCTGTGCGTCAACTGCACGCACGCATCGGTTTGCGCGAGGGCGGACGGGAAGGATCTCGGCCCGTCGGCGTCCTGGATGGTTGAGAGGGTGGCCGCGTAGCGAGGAACAACCTCACCCCGCCGCTCACCCCGGCCAGCCATGCCGTAACGCACCGAAAGGCGGACGAGATCGTGAGACTGCGCAATCTTCTTCTAGCCGGCCTGCTCGGACTTGGAGGCGCCGTCGTGGTGCTGCCGGCGATCGCCAGCTCGGAAACGACACCGGCAACGGTGGACGCAGTCGGCACGAGTGGCGGCTACTACGGCGAAACGTACGCTTGGTCGCCCTCGCAGACCACGGTCGCGGCGGGTGGCTCGGTGACGTTCTCGACCGGCACGACCTCGGCTCCGCACGGCATCGTCTGGACCAGCTCGGCCAAGCCCACGTGCAGCAGCACGGTCCCCGTCGGGGAAAACAACGACGCCGAACACTGGAGCGGCACGTGCACGTTCGCGCAGGCCGGCACCTACACGTTCCACTGCTCCGTGCACGCCGAAATGACTGGCACGATCACCGTGAGCGCGGCTGGGGTGACGACGACGACGATGAGCACGCCCGCCGTGACGACGCCGACTCCCCCTCCGACGACCTCCACGCCGCCGGCGGTTGGCCACTCCACGCCATCTCAGGGCAGCCACTCCACGACCAACGCCAAGAAGCTCGCCAAGGCCTTGAAGGCGTGCAAGAAGAAGCCGAAGGGCAAGCGCGCGGCGTGCGCGAAGAAGGCCCGCAAGCGCTACGGCGCCAAGCGGAAGTAGGCGTGCCGACTACTGCTCCGGAGGTAGGCGGCGGATCTACTGCCCGGAAGGTAGGCGTGCGGACCTACTGCTCCGGAAGGTAGGCGTGTGCAGGTCTACTCCTCCGGAGCGTAGGCGTGCGGTCTACGGCGTGAGCCGCACCGGCAGCGTCTTGAGCTGATTGAGGAAGACCGATTCCACGATCGTGGAATCGCCGACAGGCTCCATCGCGGGGAAGCGCTTGAGCGTCTCCTCGAAGAGGATCTGCAACTCCAGGCGAGCCAGCGCGGTACCCAGGCAGAAGTGGCGCCCGCCGGCGCCGAAGGCCTGGTGCTCCTCTTCGCGGCGCACGTCAAAGCGATTGGGCTCGACGTGGCGCGCGTCGTCGCGGTTGGACGACACGTACCACATGACCACCTTGTCACCCTCCTTGATCGGCTGCCCGTTCAGCTCGGTATCGCAGGTGGCGGTGCGGCGGAAGTGCGCGAAGGCCGGGAACATCCGCAGCGACTCCTCCACGGCGCCGGGGATCAGTGTGGGGTCCTCCAGCAGCAGCTTGCGCTGCTCGGGATATGCCATCAGCGCGCGCATACCGCTGCAGTAGGTCGCCTTGGTGGAGTCGTTGCCGGCGGCCATCAGCAGGAAGAAGCCCATCACGATCTCGTGTTCCTCCAAGCGCTCACCGTCGATCTCGGCGTGCACCAGCACGCTGGTCAGGTCGTCCGTGGGGGTCTCGCGGCGTTCGGCGATCAGCTGCTGGCAGCGCGCAAAGATCTCCGCCACGCCCTTCTCAAGTCCCTCCTCGATGCTCGCGTGCGGATTCAGGTCGGGGTCGCCTGCCGCCAGCGTCGAGTTCATCAGCTGCGCCCAGCGCTCGTCGTCCTCCGGCGAGATGCCCATGAAGCTGCCGATCACGCGCGAGACCACCGGCTGTGCGACGTCGTTCACGAGGTCGCACGTCTCGCGTCCCTGAAGCCGGTCGAGGACGTCCACCGTGATCGCACGGATCGTGTCCTCGTGCGCGGCGATTCGCTTCGGCGTGAAGCCGGCCTGGAACAGCGCCTTGATGCGGTCGTGCTTGGGCGGGTCCATGCCGATGAACATCGCCCGCATCAGCTCGAGCGGGAAGATGTCGTTCGCCGCCGTCACGCCGCCGCGTTCAGAGGAGTACGTCTTCCAGTCGCGGCTCACCGTGTGGATGTCCTCCGCCGTAGTCACCGACCAGTAGCCAGCCTCCTGGGGGAACTCGGTGATCCCGGCCGTCCAGTGCACCGGGCACTCGTTGCGCATCCGCGCGAACAGCTCGTGCGGCACGCCCTCACTCCAGACGTCGCGCTCGGTGAGGAGCACGTCCTTCAGATCGACATCCTGCACGTCGCTGCCTACCGGCGTCATGACTACCTCCTGATCGCTGCCTCGGGGCGTTCGCTGAATCATACTGGCTGACTGGCCAGTTTGGGACACGCTACCGTCACGACCCATGTCTGCCCGCATCGGCCTGCTTGGTCTCGGCTCCAACGTCGGCGAGCGCCGCGTCCACCTTCAAGCGGCCGCCGATGCGCTCCCGGCGGTCGGCGTGCGCGTGCTTGCCTCCTCCTCGGTCTACGACACTGACCCCGTCGGAGAGGTTTTGGACCAGGCCAGCTTCCTCAACGCCTGCCTGCGCATCGAGACCTCGCTGGAGCCACTTGACCTACTCGATGCCTGCAAGGACTTGGAGCGCGAGCTGGGGCGAGAGGCCGATCGAGTACGCCACGGCCCGCGCGCGATCGACGTCGATGTGCTGCTGCTGGGCGACGAGGAGCTGCGCCACGAGCGCATGACGCTGCCGCACGCGCAGGTGCTGGCGCGTCGCTTCGTGTTGATACCGGCCTTGGAGCTGGACATCGACCTGACCGTGCCCGACGGCCGGCGTCTTGCGGACGCGCTGCTCGGTCTGCCGCTCGACGAGGGCGTGCGCTGGGCCGGCTCGCCGCTCGCCGTCGCTGAATCCTGAGCGCCGCTCGCCGTGCCACTGCCGTGGCACGGGATGCACCGGGTGTTCGCCGGTGTTCGGCCGTGGCGCGATGCGCTGGGTGTTTCGCCAGAATGTTCCGGCCGTGGCGTGCGATGCGCGACGTCAGTGGACGACGATCTCGCCGGTCATATGGGGATGCACCGTGCACCTGTAGTTGAACGTGCCGCTGTGCGTGAAGCGCACCGTGAACGAGCCGTGCGTCTGCGTGCGCGACTGGAAGCCGTGGCCGATGACGTTGTGCAGCACGTGTCCGTCACGCCATAGCCAGGTCACGCTTTCGCCGCGGCGGATCGACACTGCGCCCGGCCTGAAGGTGCTGTCTTTCAGAATGACCGTGTGACTGCCCGCGGCGTGCGCGCCGTCCAGAGCAGCCGCGGCCGGGATCGCCACGCCGCCTGCCGCCGTTGCCATCGCCGCCATTGCGGCCAGCGTCTTCGCGCTCATGTGAGGGCTCCTTCCTTCGCGCTCATTGCGGGCGCCTTTGGATCGTCATTGCACTCACCTTTCCAGACTCCATGCCCGCGAGGATCTTCCCGCCGGCGACGCTTTCGCCAGTGACCCTCATCGACGCCGGCGACCTCCACCGACGATAGCTACCGCCGGGTGCTCGCCGGGCTGGGAAGGGCGCTCGCCGGGAGGTCTTCGCGCTCAGCGCCCGCGCACGAATAGGTGGGGCCGTGGGAAGAATCTGTGCACGGCGGCGTCCTGCTGGTTGAAGGGTGTCCCGGTGGGCACCGATCTCGGAGAGGCCACTGCATCGAAAGGCGGGTTGAGATCGTGCATTTACGTCGTCGCTACCTCCCCCTCGTCGCCGTACTTGGGGCGGCCCTGGCAGTAGTTCCAGCCCTCGCAAGCTCGGAACCGAGCCCGACGGTGGAAGGCATCAGCGAAGGCGCCAGCATCTACAACTACGTACGCTGGTCGCCCTCCGAAGTGGCGCTGAAGCCCAGCGGCGCCGTCACCTTCAAGAACACCTCCACCACGGTCATGCACGGCATCGTCTGGGAAAGCCCTCCCGCCACCCCCGACTGCACGGCTGGCGTTCCCGTCGGCGCCGGCCATTTCTCGACCAACTGGAGCGGCAGCTGCACCTTCGCGCAGGAAGGCACCTACAGGTTCTACTGCTCCTATCACGGGCGCGCCATGTCGGGCACCGTCTACGTCAACGGCGACGGCACGATCCCCACCATCGTCACGTTCAACCTCGTCCTCCACGTCGATTGGCAGCACCACATCGTCTTCGTCCTCATCGCCTTCCGCAAGCTCCTCCACGACCAGCACGACGACCACCACCACGCCTCCTCCGAGCACCACTCAGACCACGACGATCACTCCGCCTCCTGGCGGCTCCACGGCCACGATCGCCCACGCCACGACCGGCCCCGGCGGTGTCACTCCCGGCGGTGCCGGCCCCGGAGGCGCACTGCCGCCCCTGCTTGTGCTCTCGGGCAGCCAGCGCGGTGCCGCTGTGCACGGTTCCGCCGAGGTGTCTACTGCCGATGGCGGCTCTCGCCTGGAGGTGGACCTGCTCATCGCCACGGCCACGCTTGCACGCAAGCACACTGCCAAGCAGGTGCGCGTCGGACGCTTCGTACGCGCCTCCGTCGCTGCGGGCAAGGTCTCCTTCTCGGTCTCGCTCGACGCTCAGGCCAAGCGTGCCCTGCGCCGTCGTGGTCGTCTGCCGATAGTCGTGCTGGTCACGCTCACACCTCCCCACGGCGCCGTCGTTACGACGACGCGCAGCGTGGTCCTGCACCGCTAGGCGCTCTGTTTAGGCGGCCAGTAACTCGGCCGGGAGGGTGCCCGCAGGCGTTTCGCCGACCATGGGAGGGAAGTAGCGGGTCAGCTGGGTGGCAGAGTGGCCGTCCAGCACGGGCCGCATGTCGGCGATCGTGTTCAGCAGGCGGATTGTCGAACCGATCTGCAGGTCGGCGGCGTTTGGCTGCTCTGCTCCAAGCAGGCCGTCAGCGATCCAGGCGTCGATCTTCTCAAGCTGCGCAGGCAGGGCCTTGATGTCGGCCCGCACGTTCTCATCCTGAGCCTTGTTGCGGAGTGCCATCAGGCGGGCCGTCAGGGGCAGGGCTGGGCGCAGCATCGGGCGCGGCAGCGGCATCTTCGCCTCGCCCGCGTAGCTCTCCATGCAGGCGGAATTGCGCAGGAAGGCCGCGTCGAGGATGCGCCTGGGCATGCTCTGGAAGACCTCATCGCCCCAGCGCTCTGCCTCCAGCACCTGCTCGCGCCTGCTTGCATCGGCCGGCAGCAGCGCGGGCTCGGGCACCATCGCGTCGAGCTTGCGCATGATCGTGCGCGAGCCCACCAGCCGCTCGCCGTCCACGCGCACGCCCGGCACCGTCGTACCGCCCCACAGCAGCGGTCCGATCGCCACCGGCACCAACGGCAGCAGATCCACGCGGCTGTAGGGGATCGACTTCATGCGCATCGCCACCTCCACCGCGGCGCATGGATGCGAGCCGGGGAGCACGTACAGCTTCAGACTCATCCACCAAGCATAATGACCCGCCATGCTCCTCGTCGTCGACGTCGGAAACACCCAGACCCACTTCGGCGCCTATCGCGGCGAGGAGCTGCTCGAGCACTGGCGCTTTGCCACCGTAGGCCAGTCCACCGCCGACCAGCTCGGCGCCGCCCTGCGCAACCTGCTCGAGCTGCGCGGCCTGCGCTTCGAGGACCTCACAGCCTCGATCGTCTCCTCAACTGTGCCCCGGCTGGAGCCCGAATGGACAGCCATGGCCAGGCGCTACCTGCACCACGAGATGCTCGTCGTGGGGCCCGGCCTGCGCACCGGCATGGCCATTCGCTATGACAACCCACGCGAGATCGGTGCCGATCGCCTCGTAAACGCCGTCGCCATGCGTGCCCGCTTCGGCGGCTCCGCCGTGTGCGTGGACTTCGGCACCGCCACCACCTTCGACGTGCTCTCGCGCGATGGCGACTACATCGGCGGGGCGCTCATGACCGGCATCGAGATCTCGCTCGACGCGCTCACCGAGCGCGGCGCCCGCCTGCCTAAGGTCGAGCTTGCGCCGCCGCGCGCCGTGATCGGCAAGAACACCATCGACGCCATTCGCTCAGGCGTCGTCTTCGGCTACGCCGGCGCCGTCGATGCGATCCTGCGTCGCCTCTTCGACGAGCTGGAGGAACGCCTCTCCGTCATCGCCACCGGTGGGCTCGGGCATCTCGTGGTCCCCTTCACCGAGGAAATCCAGGAGGTCGATGACCTCCTGACGCTCACCGGGCTGCGGCTTCTCTACGGCCTCAATTCCTGACGCTCACCGGGCTGCGGCTTCTCTACGGCCTCAATTCCTGACGCTCACCGGGTGCGGCTTCTCTACGGCCTCAAGTCCTGCTGAGTTGCGCTTCTCTACGGCCTCAATTCCTGACGCCGCGCGGCAGCCGCTGCGGACCGAATTTGAGGCCCGCCCACCGAAGCCCGCTCCCCCATAATGGCCTTTGGAATGCCTCCCACCCGCGACCTCGCCACTCCCGCCCTCGCCGATCCCTGGACACTCGGCCCTCTGCGCGTGCCTAACCGCGTGCTCCTCGCTCCGCTCGCGGGGATCGGCAACTGGTTCGTGCGCCTTCAGGCCAAGCGCTTCGGCGCCGGCATGGCCTTCTCGGAGATGGTCTCCTCCCACGCCCTCCACTATCGCAATCAGCGCACCTGCGAGGAGATGCTGCGCATCCACCCCGACGAGCGCTCCGGAGGGCCGGTGTCCATCCAGCTCTTCGGCAGCGACCCCGCCGTGATGCGATCTGCCGCCGCCTTCGTTGCCGACGCCGCCCGCGCAGACGCGATCGACCTCAATATGGGCTGTCCCGTGCCGAAGGTCTGCCGCACGGGCGCCGGGGCGGCACTGCTAAGTGACCCGCGGCGCGCAGTTGAGGTAGCCCGTGCCGCCGCCGAGGGCTCCGGCCTGCCCGTCACCGTCAAGCTGCGCTCTGGGCAGCGGCCGGGCGACACCTCCGGCTTCGACCTCGCCCACCGCCTCGTCGCCGACGCCGGCGTCGCCGCGATCGCCTTCCATCCGCGCTCCGCCTCCGTGCACCACAAGGGCACCCCCGACTACGCCCTCGCCGCGCGCCTCGTCGCCTCTTTGCCGGCGCCCGTGATCCTCACCGGCGGCCTGCGCGACGCCGCCTCCGTGCGCCTTGCCTTCGATGCGACCGGCGCCACCGCCGTGATGCTCGCCCGCGGCTCTCTCGGCTACCCCTGGCTGTTCGAGCAGCTGCTCGCCGGGCGTCTCTCCGAGCCCACGCCCGGAGAGGTCCTTGCCGAGCTGGACTGGGTGATCCTCAGGGCCAGCGAGCACCTCGGCGATGCGCGCGCTGCTCGCTACCTGCGCAAGTTTTACCCCTGGTACCTCGCGCGCCTGGCGCTCGATCGGGAGCAGCTTCGCCTCCTGCAAGAATCGCTGCACGGCACCGAAACGCTCGATCAGGCCAGGCGCCTGCTCGATCCAGCCCGGCTGTTTGCGCCGCTTGCCGCCTGATCGAGGTCAGGTCTTCGATCCGCCTTGCTCGTTCTTGCCCAGCATGCGGCCACCCCTCGCTATACTGCTGCGCTCGCCGACCCCGCCGAGTCGCGAAACCCCCGCCCACAGGCGGGTTTTGTCACTTTTCCCGGGCCACCTTCCACCGCGATCCAGGGTTACATGCCGAAGGACGTCATCCTTACCCCAGAAGGTCTGGAGAAGCTCCGCGACGAGCTTCAGCTGCTCTCCACCGACCGCCGCCGCGAGGTTGCCCAGCGCATCAAGGAGGCCCGCGAGTTCGGCGACATCTCCGAGAACTCCGAGTACGACGACGCCAAGAACGAACAGGCGATGCTCGAGTCGCGTATCTCGCAGCTCCAGGAGAAGCTGCGCATGGCCACCGTCATCGAGACCAAGGATCTGTCTACCGACGTCGTGCAGATCGGCTCGGTCGTGCACGTCAAGGACGAAAAGACCGGCAAGTCGGTCAAGTACACGATCGTCGGCTCGGCGGAGGCCAGCCCCGAAGAGGCCAAGCTCTCCAACGAGTCGCCCGTCGGGCGCGCCCTGCTCGGACACAGGCGCAACGACACCGTTGCGGTACAGGTCCCACGCGGACCCGCACGCAAGCTCAAGATCACCAAGATCGACGTCGGCTTGAAATAGGCGACCCGCGGGCCCTTCCTGCCCTCCGGGTCAGCCTGCCCTCGGTCTTTCCACCGGGTCCCGCCGAGGACCCCTAACATCTTTCGGTGATGAGCAAGATCGAGGAGCATCCGAAAGTGGACCAGTCCGGCAACGGCTCGGAGGCCGAGAACGGCTCTGAGTCCGGCAACGGCTCGGTCGAGGGCCTTCCCGACCTGCTCGCCGTGCGCCGCGCCAAAGCCCATCAGCTGCTCGCGCCCGGCGAGACGCAGTTCCCCTACTCCTTCCCCGACGTGCAGCCGATCGAGGAGATCCATCGGCAATTCGACGATCTCGCTCCTGGCGCGGAAACCACGGAGTCCCGTCGTGTCGCCGGCCGTGTCGCCGGCCGCCGTGACCTCGGCTCAGCCGCCTTCCTCGACCTCGTGGACCGCTCCGGGCGTCTGCAGCTGCACGCGCGCCGCGACATCCTCGGGGAGGAGGCCTACGAGCGGCTGCTGCAGCTCGACCTCGGGGATCTCCTCGGGGTTCAGGGCACCGTCATGCGCTCACGGCGCGGCGAGCTGTCGCTGCGCCTCGACCTCTTCGAAGTTCTCGCCAAGTCGCTGCGGCCGCCGCCAGACAAGCATCATGGCCTCGCCGACGTCGAAACGCGCTATCGCCAGCGCGAGCTTGAGCTGATGTCCAGCGCCGACGCCCGCCAGCTCTTCGTCGATCGCGCACGCATCATCTCCGCCGTCCGCCGCCATCTCGACGAGCGGGGCTTCGTCGAGGTCGAGACCCCCGTGCTGCAACCGCTCTACGGCGGCGCCCTCGCGCGGCCCTTCACCACCCACCACAACGCGCTCGACCGCACGCTCTACCTGCGCATTGCCACCGAGCTTTATCTGAAGCGCTGCATCGTCGGCGGTCTGGAGCGCGTCTACGAGTTGGGCAAGGACTTCCGCAACGAGGGCATCTCCTCCAAGCACAACCCCGAGTTCACGATGGTCGAGTGGTACGAGGCCTACGCGGACTATCTCGACGAGGCCACGCGCACCGAAGAGTTGGTGGGCGCCGTCGCGCGGGCCATCTCCTACGCGGGCGACATCGACTTCACCGCCCCATGGCGGCGGGTGGGCTTCGTCGACTCCATCCTGCAGGCCACCGGCATCGACATCATGGCCCACAGTGACGCCGCCTCGCTCGCCGCGGCGATCTCCGCCAGCTCCGCCGTCATCGACAGCGGCCTGCAGATCGAGACCGACGGTGCAACCTGGCCGCAGCTTGCCGACGAGCTGCTCTCCAAGTTCGTCGAGCCCCATCTGTTGGCGCCCACCTTCGTTATCGACTACCCGCTGGCGCTCTCGCCCTTCGCTCGCGCCCACCGTTCTCTACCCGGCCTTGCCGAGCGCTGGGAGGCCTTTGCGGGCGGCATGGAGATCGCCAATGCCTTCTCCGAGCTGAACGACCCAGACGTGCAGCGCGAACGCTTCGAAGCGCAGCGGCGTCTGGCCGAGGCCGGCGACGAGGAGACCCAGCCCTACGATCAGCTGTTCCTGGAGGCCTTGGAACACGGCATGCCCCCCACCGGGGGCGTCGGGCTGGGGATCGACCGGCTTGTGATGCTCCTGACCGGGCGCAGCACGATCCGCGAGGTCGTGCTCTTCCCGGCCATGCGCACGTAGGAGGTCGTGCTCTTCGGCGGCCATGCGCACGTAGGTGCGATTGGTCTGGGGGTGCCTTGGTAGACTGTCCTACGGCGTCGATTTCGATCCGGAGGCTCATCTTCTGAGGGATTTCCGACGAAGAGTTCCTAACGGGTAGTTCTTAGTCCCCGAGAACCCGTCCACCCTCGGAAAGAGGACTCAGCATCATGTTCGAGCGATTCACAGAACGGGCCAGGCAGGTGGTGGTCCTCGCGCAGGAAGAGGCGCGTACGCTCAAGCACAACTACATCGGCACCGAGCACATCCTGCTGGGGCTGCTGCGCGAGGAGGAGGGCCTGGCCGCCCGCGTGCTCGAGAGCCTCGACATCACCGTCGAGCGCGTGCGCGCGCAGGTCGTGCGCATCGTCGGCTCCGGCGAGGAGGTCACCTCCGGGCAGATCCCCTTCACGCCCCGCGCCAAGAAGGTACTGGAGCTGGCCCTGCGCGAGGCGCTGTCGCTTGGCCACAACTACATCGGCACCGAGCACATCCTGCTCGGGCTGGTCCGCGAGAACGAGGGCGTCGCCGCGCGCATTCTGCTCGACTTCGACGCCGACTCCGAAAAGATCCGCAACGAGGTCATCCGCATGTTAAGCGGTCCCGGCGGGCGCCGCCAGGGCCAGGGCCAGTCTCGGCTCCGGCTCAGGTGCAGGCTCGGGGGGGCAGGCCGAAGGCAAGAAGTCCTCGAAGCTGCTCGACCAGTTCGGGCGCAATTTGACGCGCCTGGCCGCCGAAGGCAAGCTCGACCCCGTCGTCGGCCGCGAGACCGAGATCGAGCGGATCATGCAGATCCTCTCGCGGCGCACCAAGAACAATCCCGTGCTCATCGGCGAGCCCGGCGTCGGCAAGACTGCCGTCGTCGAGGGCCTGGCGCAGCGTATTACCAACGCCGACGTGCCCGAGCTGCTGAAGAACAAGCAGATCTACACGCTCGACCTGGCCGCCCTGGTCGCCGGCTCGAAGTACCGCGGCGAGTTCGAGGAGCGTCTGAAGAAGGTGATGAAGGAGATCACCCAGCGCGGCGACATCATCCTGTTCATCGACGAGCTTCACAATCTCGTCGGCGCCGGCGCCGCCGAGGGCGCGATCGACGCCGCCTCGATCCTCAAGCCGGCGCTGGCGCGCGGCGAGCTGCAGACGATCGGCGCCACGACTTTGGACGAGTACCGCAAGTACCTGGAGCGCGACTCCGCCCTGGAGCGCCGCTTCCAGCAGATCCGCGTCGAGGAGCCCACGATCGACCAGTCCGTGGAAATCCTCAAGGGTCTGCGTGATCGCTATGAGCAGCACCACAAGGTGCAGATCACCGATGAGGCGCTGCGCGCCGCTGGCGAGCTGGCCGATCGCTACATTTCCGACCGCTTCCTGCCCGACAAGGCCATCGACCTGATCGACGAGGCCGCCTCGCGCATGCGCATCAAGTCGATGACCTCGCCGCCCGCCAACCGCGAGCTGGAGGACGAAATCGAGAGCACGCGGCGCGAGAAGGAGGCCGCGATCGAGGCTCAGGAGTTCGAGAAGGCCGCGGCGTTGCGCGACAAGGAGCGCAAGCTCACCCACCGCAAGCGCGAGTTCGAGGAGGAGTGGGAGGCCGGCGAGTCCGGCGAGCGTCCCTCGATCGGCGAGGAGGAGATCGCCGACATCGTTTCCATGTGGACCGGCATCCCCGTCTTCAAGCTCACTGAGGCCGAGACGCAGAAGCTGATGCGCATGGAGGAGGAACTGCACAAGCGCGTCATCGGCCAGCACCCTGCCGTCGAGGTCATCTCCAAGGCCATCCGCCGCTCGCGCGCCGGCCTGAAGGACCCCAAGCGGCCTACCGGCTCCTTCATCTTCCTCGGCCCCTCCGGCGTGGGCAAGACCGAGCTGGCGCGCACGCTCGCCGAGTTCCTGTTCGGCGATGACAACTCGATGGTCCGCATCGACATGTCCGAGTACATGGAGAAGCACGCCGTATCCCGTCTCGTCGGCTCGCCCCCCGGCTACATCGGCTACGACGAGGGCGGTCAGCTCACCGAGGCCGTGCGGCGCAAGCCCTACTGCGTGCTGCTCCTGGACGAGATCGAGAAGGCCCACCCCGATGTCTTCAACATCCTCCTGCAGATCCTCGAGGATGGGCGCCTGACCGATGCTCAGGGCCGCACCGTGGACTTCCGCCATGCGATCGTGATCATGACCTCCAACATCGGCGCCGCCGAGATCGCGCGCAACACGCCTTTGGGCTTTGCCGTCTCAGATGACGAGACCGGCATCACCTACGACGACATGAAGAACCGCATCATGGGCGAGCTGAAGAAGGTCTTCCGGCCTGAGTTTCTCAACCGCATCGACGACGTAATCGTCTTCCACAAGCTCGGCAAGGACGAAATCAAGCAGATCGTCGAGCTGCTTCTGCTGCGTATCCGTGAGTCCATGGCCGAGCGCGAGCTGCAGCTGGAGTTGACCGATCCGGCGAAGGAAATGCTCGTGGAGAAGGGCTGGGATCCGGCGATGGGCGCACGCCCGCTGCGCCGCGCGATCCAGCGCTACATCGAGGATCCCCTCGCCGACTTCGTACTGCGCGAGAAGGTCGTGCCCGGCGCCACCGTAGTCGTCAACCCCGCCGAGGACGGCGAGGAGGGCGAGGTGCACCTGACGGTCGTCAAGCCCAAGAAGCAGAAGACTCCCGTCGCCGTCGGCGCCGATGGTCCGAGCGCGGAGCTGTCCGAGGGAGAGGACCTGCCGGAGGCTGGAGATCTGGCCGATCTGCCAGAGCTGCCTGATCTGTCGGGGCTCTCCGACGAGGGCGAAGGCAGCGGTGAGGGCGGCTCCCCACGCGGCGGTCGCGGGCCGCACAGCGACGAGCAGTAGGCCCCGCAGCTCTGCCTACCTCGCTTGAAGAGCTGGCGGTCGCGGTTTCGCCGATGACGGCCGACGACTGGCCCGCCGTCGCGCGCATCTACGAGGCTGGGATCGTTGCCGGCAACGCCACCTTCGAGCACACCGTTCCCGCCTGGGAGGACTGGCGCGCCGCGCGCCTTGCCGAGCCCTGCCTGGTGGCGCGTGGCGGGGATGCGAAAGTCGGCGAGGTGATCGGCTGGGCTGCGCTCAGTCCGGTCTCGGGCCGTCGGGTCTATCGGGGGGTGGGTTCCGTCAGCATCTATGTGGACCCCGACTGCGCTGGGCGCGGAGTCGGCACAGTGCTGCTCGAGGCGCTCGTCGCCGGCTCCGAGCGAGGCGGGCTGTGGACGCTCGAGGCCGGGATCTTCCCGGAGAACACCGCCTCCATCGCATTGCACGAGCGTCTTGGCTTTCAGCTCGTCGGCTGTCGTCGTCGCGTCGGGCAGATGCAGGATGGGCGCTGGCGCGACGTGCTGCTGTACGAGCGTCGCAGCGGCGTCGTCGGGTGCGACTGAGCCGTCGGGAGCAGTCCGTAGGCTGGCTGAGTGCGCCGGACCACCGTCCATGTCTGCTCTCAGTGCGGCTTTCAATCGGCCCAATGGCATGGTCAGTGCCCCGGCTGTGAGGCGTGGAACACGCTCGTCGAGGAGCGCCTACCGACGGCATCCGCCGAGGGGCGTAAGCGCGGCAAGGGCAGCGTTGGCAAAGTCGCTCAGGTACCGCGCCCGCTGGCCGACGTCGGCGCTGCTCCAGTAGCGCGCCTCTCGACCGGCATCGGCGAGCTGGACCGTGTGCTCGGGGGCGGACTGGTGCCCGGTTCGCTGGTGCTCCTGGGTGGCTCCCCGGGGATCGGCAAGTCGACGCTCACCAACATGGCGCTCGGTCATCTCGCCCAGGCTGGCCACCGGACGCTCTACGTCAGCGCCGAGGAGTCCGCCGAGCAGGTCCGTCTCCGTGCCGAGCGCTTGCTGTTGGATCCAGCCAACCCATCCAGCGAGCGCCCTGCCTTACGTGTGCCGATCCTGGCCGAGACCGACCTCGAGGCGGTCATGCAGACGATCGCCGGCGAGGCTCCAGCCGTATGCGTGATCGACTCCGTGCAGACACTCAATGCGGCTGAGCTGAGCGGCGCCCCGGGCTCGGTCGGCCAGGTGCGCGAGGTCGCCGGACGCCTGATGGAGCAGGCCAAGTCCCAGGGTGTTGCGATGATCCTCGTGGGCCACGTCACCAAGGACGGCGCATTGGCCGGACCGCGTGTGCTGGAGCACCTGGTGGACTGCGTGCTGCAGTTCGAGGGCGAGCGCGAGCGCCCCTATCGTGAGCTGCGTGCGCTGAAGAATCGCTTCGGTTCGACCAGCGAGGCGGGCCTCTTCGAGATGCGCCAGGGTGGTCTCGTGGAGGTGCTCGACGCCTCCGCGCGCTTCGTCGCAGAGGCCACGCGCGCACCCGGGAGCGTCGTGCTGGCGGCGATGGAGGGCTCGCGCCCACTGCTCGTGGAGGTGCAGGCGCTCGTAGCTCCGTCTGAGCTGGAGCAGCCCCGCCGTGTCGTCTCGGGCCTGGATCGCAACCGCCTCGCCCTGGTACTGGCGATCCTCGGCCGCCACGGTCGCGTCGGCGTCGGCGGAGCCGATGTCTTTGTCAACGTCGTCGGCGGCTTGCGTATCGACGAGCCCGGTGTCGATCTGGCGATCGCGCTGGCCGTTGCCAGCGCCAGCCGCGGCGTGCCAATTCGAGGAGCCCACCCACCTGCTCCGCGGGCCTGCTTCGGCGAGCTGGGTCTAACGGGCGAGCTGCGCTGGGTAGGTCACCCCGAGCGGCGCCTGCAGGAGGCCTCGCGGCACGGCCTGGGCGAGGTCCTGGCGCCGCCGGGCAGCGGCGCCGGCGCGTGCGAGGCAGCCACCCTGCGAGAGGTGCTGAAGCATGCGCTGCCCGCCGTGGAGCAGCGCCGCGCCAAGGTCGCGGCGTAAGCGCGCGGTCCGTCGAGAGATGGCAAGACGTCGAGCCGGCAGCGCGAGGGGCAGTTTGTTATCAACCATTCGAATATGGACACTTTGTCCAGTAACCACGCGGTAAATGAAGGCTCAATGCCGTAGAATATGTAGTCGTGCCGCCACGATCCGGGGAAGAGTTCGACAGTGAAGCAAGACCAGAGCCCGGGTTGATGAGGGCGCTGGAGATGGTCGCCCCGGGCACGGCTCTGCGTGAGGGCATCGAGAGCATTCTGCACGCACGCACCGGTGGGCTGATCGTGATCGGCGACCCCGAAGAGCTGAGTTTCTTGAACTCAGGCGGGATCAAGCTCGACATCGACTACACGCCAGCGTTCCTCTACCAGGTCGCCAAGATGGACGGCGCGATCATCCTCAACGCCAACGCCACCAAGATCTCGATGGCCAACGTCCAGCTGATGCCCGACCCGACGATCCTCTCGCACGAGACCGGCACCCGCCACCGCACGGCCGAGCGCGTCTCCAAGCAGACGGACGCGCTCGTGATCGCCGTCTCCCAGCGGCGCGAGGTGGTCTCGCTGTATGTCGACGGCGCGAAGTACATCCTCGAGGACATTCCCGTCGTGCTCGCCAAGGCCAACCAGGCGTTGGCCACGCTCGACAAGTACCGCACCCGCCTCGATCAGGTCTCCACGCGCCTCACCGCGCTGGAGTTCGAGGGCGGCGTCACCCTGCACGATGTGCTCACCGTGCTCCAGCGCTCCGAGCTGGTGACCCGCATGGCCGTCGAGATCGAGCGCTACATCGTCGAGCTGGGCAGCGAGGGTCGCATGATCGAGATGCAGTTGGAGGAGACGATGGTGGGCGCCGCCGCGGAGAAGGCCGCGCTCGTGCACGACTATCTCGCCGACTACTCCGACGAAGGCTTTGCCTCCGCTCTGGACCAAGTAGGGCGGCTCTCCCATCAGGATCTGCTCGATTTCGGCTGCCTTGCGGAGATGCTTGGCTATGACCGCAAGCTCAACACGCTTGATTACCCCGTATCCCCGCGTGGCTATCGCATCATGGGACGCATACCCCGGCTGCCGAAGTTGGTGGTCGCCGAGATCGTCAAGGAGTTCGGCGGTCTCGATGAGCTGCTGGCTGCTACCGACGCCGATCTGGAGGGCATCGAGGGGGTAGGGGAGATCCGTGCAAAGGACATCCGCGAGGGTCTTCGCCGGTTGCAGGAGATCAACCTCGTGGATCGCTACTTACAGACGTAATCATGGCCGCCCCCTGGCCGGCCGCTACTCAAGGAGGACACCATTCCCCAGGTAATTGAAGATGAGCTGATCGAGGAGCTTGAGGCGACCCGCGAGGTCGAGTACATCGAGTTCGAGTTGGGCGACCACGTCGTCTACCCGCATCACGGCGCCGGCAAGGTGCTCAAGAAGGAGGACATGGAGGTGCTGGGCGAATGTCGCGAGTACCTCACGATCAAGATCCTCCACAACGACATGACCGTCAAGGTTCCCACCGAGAACGCCGCTCTCGCCGGGCTGCGCCGGGTGATCGACGAAGAAACCGTCAAGAAGGTGCTCGACGTGCTGCGCGACGACGTCTCCGAGATGCCCAAGAACTGGAACCGCCGCTTCAAGCACAACCGCGACAAGATCAAGACCGGCGATATCTACGAGCTGGCCGAGGTCGTGCGCAACCTTTCGCTGCGCGAGAGCGAGAAGGGGCTCTCGACAGGCGAGAAGCAGATGTTCACGCGCGCCAAGAAGATCCTCGCCTCCGAGCTGATGTACGCGCTCGACAAGGACGAGGAAGAGGCCGAGAGCTATCTCGACGAGCTGCTCGCCAACTCGGCCGCCAGCCAGATGGCCGTGGCGGCCAAGTAGCCTGGCTTGGCTGTTGCGCTGATCGTTGCCGCCGGGCGCGGCGAGCGCCTGGGGGCCGAACGTCCCAAGGCGCTCGCCGAGCTTGCCGGCCGTCCGCTGCTCGATTGGAGCCTCGATGTTCTGCGCGGCGTCGCGGCGATCGAGCGGATTGTCGTTGCGCTGCCTCCCGGAGTGCCGGCGCCGGATGGGACCGTCGGGGTTGCGGGCGGCGCGGTGCGTTCGGAGTCCGTGCGCCTGGCGCTCGCCGCCGCCGGCGGCGAGCGGGGCTCGGAGCTGGTGCTCGTGCACGACGCCGCCCGACCGCTCGTGACCGTCGCGCTGGCCGAGGCCGTGATTGCCGCCGCGGCGGGCGAGGGTGTCGATGGGGCGATCGCGGCTGCGCCGCTCACCGACACCATTAAGCGCGTCGGCCGGGACTCCGGGGGCCGCGATCGCGTGGTGAGCGAGACGTTGGAGCGCTCACTGCTGTGGGCCGTGCAGACGCCCCAGGTCTTCCGCCGCGCCGCACTGGAGCGAGCCTTGGACGTCTCCGATGAGGTGCTCGCTCAGGCCACCGACGACGCTTGGCTCGTCGAGCGCGCGGGGGGGACCGTCGTTGTCGTGCAGGCGCCGCGCGAGAACCTGAAGGTCACGACACCGCTTGACCTGCAGCTGGCCGAGCTGCTGCTGGCCCCGCGGCCTGCTTGAATCGCCACCGTGCTCACCGACTACCACACCCATCTGCGCCCAGACGACCTGGAGGCGACGGCCGCCGAGCACTTCACGGCCGCCAACGCCGAGCGCTACCGTGAGGCCGCCTCCGAGCGTGGGATCGCGGAGTTGGGGGTCTCCGAGCACGTCTACCGCTTCCGCCAGGCCCTCGATGTGTGGCAGCACCCCTTCTGGCGCGACTACGCCCACGATGACCTCGACGAGTACTGCGGCTTCGTGCGTGAGCACACAGACTTGCGGCTGGGCATCGAGGCCGACTTCGTGCCCGGTAGGGAGGACCGTATGGCCAATCTGCTGCAGGCCCGCGACTTCGACTATGTCGTGGGCTCGGTCCATTTCATCGGCGACCGTTCCTTGGACATGGACGACTACAGCGTGTGGGGCAGTGGACCCGATCAGCCGCGCAGCGCCGAGGAGATCTGGCGCCGCTACTTCCAGACGCTCGGGGAGGCGGCGCGCAGCGGCCTCTTCGACATCCTCGCGCACCCCGATCTCGTCAAGGTTTGGGGGCCCGCCCACCCCGAGCGCCCGCTGCCGGAGGGCGACCTGCGTCGCTACTACGAGCTTGCCCTAGACGGCATCGCCGAGTCTGGGATCGCCGTCGAGGTCTCCACCGCGGGTCTGCGCAAGCGCGCGCGCGAGCTGTATCCGGCGCCGGTCTTCCTGGAGATGTGTCTGGAAGCGGGCGCCCCGGTGGCGCTCTCCAGCGACGCACACCGTCCCGATGACATCGGCGCCGACTACGACCGCGCGCTGGAGTTGCTGGAGCGGCTGGGCGTCGAGGAGCTGTGCGTCTTCTCGCATCGCCAGCGCCAGCTGGAGTCGGTCGGGGCGGGTGTCCGGTGAGTCTCGTCGGGATTGGCTACGACACCCACCGTTATGCCGCGGGACGCAGGCTCGTGCTTGGTGGCATCGAGATTGCTCATGACCTGGGGCTTGACGGTCACTCCGACGCCGATGTTCTGACCCACGCGATTATCGACGCCCTGCTGGGCGGCGCAGGGCTGGGAGACATCGGCGAGCACTTTCCCGACACCAACGAGCGCTGGCGCGACGCCGACTCGCTCACGCTGCTGGAGACGGTCGTCACGACGGTGGTCGCCACGGGCCTTGAGATTGTCAACGTCGACTGCACCGTGGTCATGGAGCAGCCGAAGCTGGCTCCGCACAAGCAGGCCATCCGCGAGTGTCTTGCCAGAACGCTGATGCTGTCCCCGGCGCGCGTCAACGTCAAGGCCACCACGGGCGAGGGCATGGGCTTCGTCGGCCGCGGCGAGGGCGTGGCGGCGCTGGCGGTCGCCGGGCTGCGCAACCGCTGAGAGACGATCCGGTAAGAGGCGAGCGGCCACAACGCGAGCGGCCACAACGCGGTCGGCCGGACCTAACCGGATCGGCTCTAGGTTAGGGTTGCCGGCCATGCAGCGCATTCATCTCCACGACACACGCATCGGTGAGCTGCTGCGCCTGCAGCCGAGCAGGCCAGGCTGCGTGGGGATCTACGCATGTGGCCCCACCGTCTACAGCCGCATCCACATCGGCAACGCCCGCCCGTTTGTGATCTTCAGCCTGATGAAGCGCTTCCTCGAGCACGAGGGGTATGACGTGAAGCTCGTCGTCAACGTCACCGACATCAACGACAAGATCTACGACGCCGCGCGCCGCGCAGGCATGCCCAGCGAGCGGCTTGCGCGCGAGATGACCGACGCCTACCTCGCCGACACCGATGCGCTCGGCCTCGGGCGCCCCGACCACGAGCCGCTGGCTTCGGAGACGATGGGGCCGATCGTCGACTACATCCAGACGCTGATCGACCGAGGCCACGCCTACGCAAGTGGCGGCGATGTCTTCTTCGGCGTGCGCTCCGACCCCGACTACGGCTCGCTCTCGCACCGCCGCCTCGACGATATGGATCAGGGCGAGCCCGTCGAGGGCTCCGACCGCAAGCACGACCCGTTGGACTTCGCACTGTGGAAGGCGCGCAAGGACGACGAGGACACCTTCTGGGACTCGCCCTGGGGTCCGGGGCGTCCCGGCTGGCACATCGAGTGCTCGGCAATGGCCGAGAACATCCTGGGCGTCGGCTTCGACATCCACGGCGGCGGCTCGGATCTGGTGTTCCCCCACCACGAGAACGAGGCCGCCCAGACGCGCGCCGCGCGTGGGGAGGAGCTGGCAAAGATATGGATGCACAACGGCATGATCCAGTTCACCGGCGAGAAGATGGCCAAGTCGGTGGGCAACATCGCTCCGCTTCACGAGGTCATCGAGCGCTACGGACGCGACGCGGTCGTGATGTACCTGGCCTCCGGGCACTACCGCCAGCCGCTGGCTTTTTCGGAGGCCGCCCTGGAGCAGGCGCGCGCCAACGTCAATCGCATCCGCGAGGCCGCGCGGCGGCTCACGCCAAGAGCCTCCCAGGAGGAGTTGCAGGCACTGCGCGACGCCTTCTTCAAGGCGCTCGCCGACGACTTCAACACAGCCCAGGCGCTCGCCGTCCTCAACGAATGGATCCGCGCGGCGACGCAGGCGGCGCGGGATGGCGGCACGGGCGCGCGCGAGGGCGTTGACGGCGAGGGCTTCGACGGCAAGGGTGTGGACGGCGAGGGTGTCAATGGCGAGGACCAGCTGCGCGAGATGCTTGGCGTTCTGGGGCTCGCCGACCTGCTTGCCCCCATCGCCGCGGCACCAGCCGACGTCAGGGAGCTGGCTGCGGGCCGCGAGCGAGCGCGCACCGAGCGCGACTTCGCCACCGCCGACCGTCTGCGCGAGGAGATCGCGGCCCTCGGCTGGGAAGTGCGTGACGGAGCCGACGGCTTCGAGCTTCTGCCGTTGTGATCCTCTACGGCCGCAACCCCGTCAGGGAGGCCCTGCGAGGCCGGCGACGTCACGCGGTGGGCGCGGTGTGGGCGACCCACGGAGCCGCGCGCGAGTCGTGGCTGGCCGGCCTTGAGGTTCAGGTGGTAGAGGCCGAGGAGATCGAACGCCGTTGCGGCTCCGGCGCCCACCAGGGCGTCTGCGCGGAGGCCGGCGCCTACCCGTATGTCTCCGCCGATGAACTACTGGCGGGCGAGGAGCCTTTGATTATCGCGCTCGACCAGGTTCAGGATCCGCAGAACCTCGGCTCGATCTGTCGCACCTGCGAGTGCGCGGGCGCCAGCGGCGTTGTGATCCCCGAGCGGCGCGCCGCCGAGGTGACGCCGGCGGTGTGCAAGGCATCGGCGGGCGCCGTCGAGCACCTGCGTATCGCGCGGGTGCGCAACGTCGCCGACTTCCTGACTCACGCTCGCGGCGCCGGCTGCTGGTGTTACGGGGCCAGCGCCGAGGGGGCCGCGATGGGCTACGACGAGCCTGACTACCACGGCGGCGTCGTGCTGGTGCTCGGCAGTGAGGGTCGCGGGCTGCGGCCGCGTGTCGCCGCGGCCTGCGACGCGCTGATATCGCTGCCGCTGCTCGGCAGGATCGAGTCGCTGGGGGTCAGCGCCGCGGCGGCGGCCGTGCTGTACGAGATCTTGCAGAATCGAGCGCGAGGTCTTGACAAGGCTCCATAACTGTGCGAAAGTCGCGCTCACATAACGCTGAACCTCAGGTTGACCATCCTGAGGGGAGGCATCCATAGTCGTTGGCGCCAGGGGAGGAGTGCGCCACTGAGCAATTGTGGGCTGCCTGCAGCCCGAGAAAGGACTGCTCGTGGCACGAATCTCCAGTAACTCTCACTCTGAAGTTAAGGTTGATGATGGCTTTCTGATCGCCCTAGCCAAGCAAGGCGACCGCACGGCCTACGATCGACTGGTACGTCGCTATCACGGCTTCGTACGCCTCAAGGCCTCCTCGTACTTCCTTGCCGGCGGCGACTCCGAAGACCTCATCCAGGAGGGCCTCGTGGGGCTCTACAAGGCCATCCGCGACTTCCGCTCCGACCGCGAGTCGAGCTTCCGCAACTTCGCCGAGCTTTGCATCACGCGGCAGATCATCACGGCCGTGAAGACCGCTACGCGCAACAAGCACACGCCGCTGAACCAATACGTGTCGTTCTCCTCCACCCCCGCCTCGGCGGGCGAGGACGTTCCCACGCTGGATCAGGTGATCCCCGGTTCGACCGTGCATGACCCCGTCAACCAGGTGATCTCCTCCGAGGAGCTGCGCTCGCTCGTGGGCTGCCTCTCCACCGCGCTCTCAGAGCTTGAGAGCCGCGTGCTCACGCTCTACCTCGACGGCTGGTCCTACGAGCAGGTCGGGGAGCGCCTCGCATGCGACACCAAGACCGTCGATAACGCCCTGCAGCGCGTCAAGCGCAAGGTCGGCGCTCACCTGCAGACGCGCGCGGTCGCGCTTTGAGAGGAAGGCCGTGGCCGCGCCCCTGGGATGAAGGCCGTGGCCGCCCCGCGTGGGACGGCCACAACCGCAATCCGACTAGCGACCGGCTCTAGGAGCGGCCTTCGGAGCCTTCCACCGAATCTTCGCGACGTTCCCCATTGCCTTCCGAGCCTTCGGGGGGCAGCGAGGTGTTGCTCGACGCTTCCGGCATCAGCACCGCCGCTGGGGCCGGCGTCACCTGGATCGTGAACTGCTGGCTCGCCGCGCCCACGTTATCCGGGCCGCCCGGGATGTAGATTCGGAAGACCTTTTCGCCCGCGTCGTACACCGTGTGAACGAGCGAGTACGTCGAGTCGGGGTTGACCACACCGGACTGCACCACGTGGAAGCCCTCGCCGGAGGCGTTCTGGCGCTCCAGATAGATCGCGTGGCCAGGATGGCTGGGAGCGACGCCGCCCGAGAACGTCAGTGGCTGGCCGGCCTCCACCGTGGTGGCCGAGACCTGCGCTGTGAGCATATTCTTGACGCCCTCATACAGCACCGCCGAGGTCACCTGGCCATTGTTCCGAAGCGCTTTGCATGCCTTGTTGGGGAGCGTCAGGGAGCACGATGGCTTTGCCGTGGCAACCTTGTAGAAGGTGCTGCTCACCGGCGACTGTGCCGGGAAGGCGTAGTTGCCGTTCGCATCGCTTGTTGCTTCCGCGATCGCAGCCCACGCCTGGTCGTGAGTGCGGGCCATCAACTTCACCGGCTGGTTGACTGCGCCCATGCCCGCGAGCACTCCCGTGATCGTCACCGACTGCCCGTAGGGGATCGGATCGGCCGAGGCTAGGATCGTCAGCGCCGCGTTCTGCGCCTGCGAGATGTCGTACTCGAGCGGGCTCGACGAGCTGGGGATGTTGCGCCGCTGGCTGTGCACCAGCACGCGGATGTTGGCATCGCCGGGGAATCTGAAGGTGTGCACGATCGTGAAGCCGCCTCCGGCTTCCACTCTGCCCACGTCGATCCGTCGCCATTCGCTGCCGGTCGTCGCGTTCTGACGCTGCAGCACGACGCGCGCACCGACGTCCGCCGGGGTGACCGTGCCGGTGAAAGTCACCTTGTTGGCCGCTCCGGTCAACAGCTGTGTGCCTTCGGCAGGGCCGCTCAACGTGACCTGTGCGGCCACCTTGATCCGCTTGCTTGCACTCTGCGCACCGTGCGAGCGCACGTACCAGGCACGGTTGGTTTCCACCACTCCATCGGCACGCGCGAACTCGTAGAAGCCATGGGCATCGGTTGTCGTGCTCTGCACATATGTGAATCCCGGGAAGGCAGCGAGATGGTGATAGAGCTTCACCACCTGGTCCGCTTCGCGCCCGCCGGGGTGGCACACGAGCCGGCCGAAGATCACCACCGGGTCCCCCGCGGTGATCTCCCGTGGAGCGTTGACGCTCACGCGGCAGCGCCCGCTCGGATGCTTGTGCGCCAGCGCCGCCGCGGGGGCGAGCATCAGCAATACGGCGGTGGCCATCGTGGCCGGGAACAGCCTTCCTAGACGCATCGTGCCCCTCCTCTGTGCGGGTGACGGACTGTCGGGTGAATCGTCCGAGCGATCCCTCTAACCCGGTTGTGCGGCGATTGATGCGGTGGGAATCTCGATTGATGGGCTTGATGCGGTGGGAATCGCGATTGATCCGTGGAGTGGCCAAGAGATTTTGC
The DNA here is from genome assembly GCA_963715515.1 of uncultured Solirubrobacterales bacterium. Classification (GTDB taxonomy): domain Bacteria; phylum Actinomycetota; class Thermoleophilia; order Solirubrobacterales; family Solirubrobacteraceae; genus Palsa-744. The sequence continues at coordinate 536,355 of OY970249.1, read as the reverse complement.
GCCCGCCGCGTGAAGTTCTTGCGCCGACGGCGTCTCACGTATGCAGCTCCAAAATCAGAGAGGCCTTCCACACACAGAACGACACTGACCGTACAAACGACTGCGTTGCCCCGGAGACGGTGATCTGCAAGGCCAAACCCGATGCCGGCAGCCCGGCGCCGGTGCGGCGCAGCCCTGCTCCCGGGGCGGTGGACGCCATCCCCACAGATACGTCCACACATGTCCCGTGGGCTGTTGCGCTCACCGTCCCGGGTAGCGCAGGCAAGATCGGGGGGCGGCCACCTGGAGGTCGCCCCCCGGTCGTCTTTCTTCTGAAATCGGCCATTGCCTTTTCGTCCATTTCCCCCCGGACGCGGGCGATTGATGTCATCGTGAACGAGCATCCCGCCAAGCCGCGCGTCTAGGTTGGCGCCTGACCGTGGGTGTGAGCGTCGTCATGAGCCCCAAGGCCTCCACCCGCCTGCTGGCCACACAGTCCGACGAGCGGCTGGTGGTGCTCGCGCGAGCAGGCCACGAACGTGCCTTCGAGGCGCTCGTGCAGCGCTACCGCTCGCCGCTGCTTCGTTATTGTCACCGCCTGCGCCTCGCGGACAATCGCGCCGAGGACGTTGTGCAGCAGACGCTCATGCAGGCCTGGACGGCTTTGCGGCGGGGCGCCGAGGTGCGTGAGTTGCGGCCATGGCTCTATCGCATCGCGCACAACACCGCCGTCAGCGCCGTGCGACACGCGGCGCGCGACGGCGTTCAGCTAACCGTGGCTCTCGATGGTGCGTCCGTCGCGGAGACCCGCACGGGTGATACGCCCGACTTCGAAATCCCCGGTGGTCTTGCACTGCGCGAGGCGCTGAACGACATGGCGGCCCTGCCGCAGATGCAGCGCGAGGTGATCTTCCGCACCGCCGTTGCCGGACAGAGCCACGAGGAGGTCGCCAGCCTGCTGGGCATCACCGATGGGGCCGTCAGGGGGCTGCTGTATCGCGCCCGCGCCACGCTGCGCGGAGCACTCACCGCGCTCACGCCGCCGCCGCTGCTCGCCTGGATGGCCGACGCCGGCCAGGGAGCCGGTGCCGAACGGGTCGGCGAACTGGCCGCCGGCGGTGGCGTCGGCCTGAGTGGCCTGCTCGTCAAGGGCGGGCTCGCGGCGCTGACCGCGACACTGATCACGAGTGCTGCCATCGTGCACAGCCACGGCCACGGTCACGCCCCGGCACATCGGCGTGCCTCTCGCGGTGGCGGCTCCAGCGTTGGCGGCGACGAGGTTGCCGCCGTCGTGGGAAGCAGCGGCGACAGTGGGTCCGACGCACGAGACGCTCCCGCGCCTGTCGCGGGCGGCGCGTCCTCATCCTCCCGACACGAGGCCGGCGCGGGCAATTTGCGCCTGCGCATCTCGGCCAGCTCGCCCCGAGCTTCGAGGCCGGCGCCCGCGCTGCACCCGATGTCCGGCTCGCCGACAACGGCGCAGAAGGACCCGACTGGCAGCACCTACACGGTCCACCTTCCAGGATCCGCCGGCGGATCCTCGACGGGCTCCAGCTCGAACCCGGTCAGCCCTCCCTCCGGTGGTTCCGCGGGCGGGACCGGGGGTGGCTCATCGGGCAGCTCAGGCGTTGGCGGCTCCGCGGGTGGCGGTTCGACTGGCGGCGCGAGTGGTGGTGGCGGCGTCTCAGGTGGAGGCTCGGGTGGCGGCTCCGCGGGCGGAGGATCGGGCGGCGGCTCCTCGGGAGGCTCCGGCAGTGGCGGCTCGCAGGAACCATCCTCTCCTGGCGCAGGCGGCTCGGGTGGCGGGTCCGGCAGCGGCGGCGCGGGCGGTGGTTCCGGCGCGGAAGGCGACTCGGGCTCGGAACCCGCCCCGGCGAGTTCGCCCGTCGGCACCGTCGTGCATGAAGTCACGAATCTGCTTGAACACACCGTCCACGGCGTGCTTGGTCACTAACGCGCCTCTACGGCTCGAGCGCTCCGTCATATAACGCCAGGAATGCGCCCTGCGGGTCCTGCACGATCCCGATCTTCGCCATCTGAATGTCGATCGGACCGTCGATCTTGGTGCCTCCTAGCTCCTCCACCTTGGTCAGCGCCGCGTCGATGTCCTCCACGCCGAAGTACACCAGCCAGTGTGGCGGCATCCCCGGCGGCGCCAACTCGCGCATGCCGCCATTGTTGGCGCCCGCGTTCTTGATCGCCAGATACGGCGTCGGGCTGCCCTCGAAGGGAGCCACCTCCCAGCCGAACAGATCGCTGTAGAAGGCCTTCGAGGCTTGCAGGTCAGGCGAGGACAGCTCGTTCCACACGAGCGCGCCCGGGGCATTCACGAGCGCCGCGCCGATGTGCTGTCGCGGCTGCCACACCATCAGATAGGCGCCCTGGGGGTCCTGCAGCACCGCCATGCGCCCCGCCTCCATAACGTCGAAGGCCGGCGCGTGCACCGACCCGCCCAGCTCCTTCACGCGCTCGACCGTCGCGTCGGCGCTCTCGACCGACACGTATGAGTTCCATGCCGGCGGCGCGCCCGCCTCGCGCTGCTGCTGGGGCTGCGGTGCGATCGCCGCCACGTTGCGGCCGTTGCTGCTCATCATCGAATACGACACGCCCTCGCCCACGGGCATGTCCTCTGCCTCCCAACCGAGCAGTCCGCTGTAGAAGGCCTTGGCTGCCTCCTGGTCGGTCGTATTCAGATCGGCCCAGCAGAAGGTTCCCGGCTCATATTGACTGCGCTCGCCCATGACCGATACCTACCTTTCGAGGGTGTGGGTTGGATACGTGGAGCGGCTGGGGGACCTTGGCGTCGCTCCGCTGAAGCCTATGCTCGCGTAAACCATCGCTCCGCACATCGCCGCGAGCGTCAGCGCGCGTATCCGCCGTGGCGTCAGCCAGGAGAAGCCGCGCGTCTGCAGCCACGTTCGGAAGCCCGTCGCGGCCGACGCGCCAGCCATTGCGCAGCCGATGCACATTGATCGCACGATAGCTCTTTCACGTCCAACGCTGGTCCCAGGCTCGCCGCCGAGCCGACCCGGTGCTTGACGATAAAACCGACACTGGTCATCAAAAGTCTGGTCAGCCGAAGTCGTCCGCCTAGCGGCGTATGTCGATCTAAGGTACTGTTCCAGCCAGCGAATCGGGAGCCATGTGAGCCTTGGAAGCCGTCGGCCTTGAAAGCAGGGATTGGATGCGAGGCAGCTCGCCCCTGAAAGGGGCGCTGCTTGGTCTTGTGCTGCAGCGCCCGGGTCACGGCTATGACCTGGCGAATCGCCTCGACCGGCGGCTGGGTCCGGCCTGGCAGATAACAGCTAAAGATCTCTATCGCATGCTCGAACAGCTCGAGCGAGCCGGCCTGATCTCCTCGCGTCGGGTCTTCAGCGAAGGCCCGACGGGGAATCGCCGTGTGTACTCCCCGACCGAGCGCGCCGAGTCGGCGCTGACGGAATGGATGAGCGCACATACACGGATGGCCCCCGTGCGTGCCGAGTTTCAGGCCAAGATCGCAGTCGCGCGCGCGCCCGACGCGCCGCGTCTGCTTGCGGCGCTTGACTCCTACGAGCGCGAGTGCTTCGCGCTCTTCAAGGCCAGCTCGCAGGATGCGCCGTTGATCCGCTCGTTCGCCGGTATCGCGATGCACCTTTCGCGCTCCTCTGCGCGCCTGCACCTGCGAGCCGAGCTTGAGTGGATCGTGCTTGCCCGACGCCTGATCGCCGAGGTGGCAGCGCCCCTATAGCGTGGCCTGTGCGATGACACTTCTCTCGCTTACCCAGGTGACCAGGCGCTACGGGGATGGGCGGCGCGAGGTGGCCGTGCTCGATCGGGTCTGCATGGAGGTGGACGCCGGCGACTTCGTCGGCGTCTGGGGTCCCCGGCGCTCGGGCAAGACGACGCTCCTGCTGGTCGCCGCCGGCATCGAGTCGCCCGACGCAGGCGCCGTCTGCTTTGACGGCCACATCCTCACGCAGATGGGCGCCGGCGAGCGCGTTCGGCTACTGCGCACCAGCGGCATCGCCCACGTCTCCGGCGATTGGCGGCCGCAGCTCAATCAGCCGACCGTCGACAGCGTTGCCATGGCGCTGCTCAGCGACCGCGCGAGCCTGCGCGAAGCGCGCCCGCTGGCACGGCGCGCCCTCGAAAGGGTGGGCGTCGGCGAGTGCGCCGACGTGTGGACCGACAGACTCTCGCTCGGCGAGCGCATCCGCGTTGGTCTGGCGCGCGCGCTCGTACGCGAACCACGTCTGCTGCTCGTCGACGAGCCCGCGGTGTCGCCCAGTCCGGTCGAGCGCGAGGAACTCTACGAATTGCTGCGCCTGCTCGCGCATGACAACGCGCTCGCCGTCGTGATCGCCTCCCAGGATCTCGATGCCCTGGAGGGCGCCTACAGGAACATGTCGATCTCCGACGGCGTGCTGCGCTCGATGGACTCCAGTGGAGTCGTCGTATCCTTCCCCGGCCGCCGCGCCGGCCGGTCGGAGCGCTCGGAGCACTCGGCGCGATGAGCGCCCTGGAGCTTGTCGATCTCGTCAAGCACTACACCTCGGGCGGGGAGCCCGTGCGTGCCGTCGACGGCGTATCGCTGACAGTCGCTCCCGGCGACTTCGTGGCGCTGTACGGACCGAGCGGCTCGGGCAAGACCACCCTGCTGCTGCTGGCCGCTGGGTTGATGGCCCCTGACGCAGGCAGCGTCATGTTCGAAGGGCGCGACGTCTCGCGTCTGTCGGCGGGGGAGAGCGCCGTCTACCGCCGCCGCGAAGTCGGGTTCGTCTTTCAGGCGTTCCATCTGATCGCCGGCGCCTCGGCGCTCGACAATGCGGCGCTGAAGCTCCTGGCCGATGGCTACAGCCTTGCACAGGCCCGTCGCGAGGCGCGACCATGGCTTGCGCGCGTCGGCCTGGCGGAGCGTGAATTGCACACGCCCGCGCAGCTTTCGATGGGGGAGCGCCAGCGCGTGGCGATCGCACGGGCGCTGGTGAGCGAGCCACGGCTCCTGCTCACCGACGAGCCCACAGGGAACCTCGATTCCAACCGCAGCCGTGAGGTTCTCGCACTGCTGCGCGATATCTCTCACGAACGGGGCATCCCCGGGGTGCTCGTCACCCACGATCCGCAGGCCGTCGCGTTTGTCGATCGCGTCCACACGCTGCGCGACGGCTGCCTCGCCGACGGGCTCGACGCCGAGCTGTCTCTCGCTCGGATGTGATGCGGCGACCGTCGATCCTGGGGGTCCGCCCGGGCTCGCTCGTGACGCTCTACGTCTGGCGGCTGCGCCAGCGCGTCGTGCAGGAGCTGCTCGCCGCCGGCGGCATCGCAATCGGTGTGGCGCTGGTCTTCGGCGTGCTCCTCGCCAACACCAGCATCACCGGCTCGGCCGCCCGGCTCGTCCACCAGCTCGTCGGCTCGGCGCGCCTGCAGCTCTCCGCCCGCTCCGCCGAAGGGTTCGACGAGCAGCTCGCGACCACCGCGGCAACGCTGCCGGGCGTGAAGGTGGCCGTTCCCGTGTTGCGCGAGGATGCCACGATCGTCGGGCCCAGCGGCCGCGAGGCGGTTCAGTTGATCGGGGTGACGCAGCGCCTGATCGCGCTGCGCGGCGCGGCGACACAGAACCTGGGCGCCGGCATGCTGCCGGTCCTGGGTGGCATCGGACTGCCGTCTGCCGTGGCCGAAACGATCGGCGCAGGCCCCGGTTGACCCGTGACGCTCCTTGCCAACGGCCAGGCGCACGTGCTGAGGATCCGCTTCGTCCTGGGCAGCCAGGCGATCGGATCCGTCGCTTCCAGCCCCGTTATGATCGCGCTGCTGCCGATCGCGCAGCGGCTCGCCGGCAGACCCGGGCGAGTCACCAACGTACTGATCGAGCCTCGCCCAGGCGCTGAACGACAGGTTGCCCGGGAGCTTCTCGCGCTCGCCGCTGGACGCATCGACGTGGAGCCAGCCGACAACGAGCTGCGCCTCCTGAGGCAAGCGGCGCAGCCCAACGCGCAGTCCACGACCCTCTTTGCCGCGATCAGCGCGATGATCGGCTTTCTGCTGGCCCTCAACGCGATGCTGCTTACCGTGCCCGATCGGCGCCGCTTCATGGCCGAACTGCGCACGCAGGGCTTCGCGCCCAGCCAGGTAGTAGTCGTCCTCGGCTTCCAGGCGCTGACCCTTGGAGTGGCCGGCTCGCTGGCCGGCATCGCGCTCGGTGAGCTGCTCTCGCACACCCTCTTCGGCCACCTGCCCGACTACCTCACATCCGCCTTCGCGATCGGCTCGCAGAGGATCGTCACTACGCGCACCCTCCTCCTGCCGGTCGGCTGTGGGGTGCTTGCCGCCGTGTTCGCATCGCTGCCACCCCTTTTGGATCTGCGCTCGGATCGGGCGCTGGATGCGGTGCTGCGGGAGACAGGAGAGGCGGGCCAGAGCATTCCCGGGCGCGTCGTGCGCATCCTCAGCCTCACCGGTGGGTTGCTCGTCCTCGCCGTCACCGTAAGCGCGCTGGCGGTTCCAGGCCTGACGGTCCTCGGCGGGGCCGTCCTGGCGCTTGCGGCCGTCTGCCTGATCCCCTGCGCCTTCGCCGCGATCGTCTCGCTGCTGACACCCATCGGCGAGCGCCTCAAGGGCAGCATGCTTGCTGTCGCAATCGTCGAGATGCGCGCGACCGCCACTCGCTCGATCGCGCTCGCCGCGGTGGCCGCTCTAGCGGTCTATGGAAGCGTTGCGATCGGAGGCGCCAGGCGTGACTTGACGCATGGCCTTGAAACGGCCATCTCCCAGTACGAGGACACGGCCGACATCTGGGTGACGACCGGACAGAGCGTCTTCAACACCGACAGCTTCAAGGCCTCCGCCGTGCTGAAGGCCATCGCGCAAACCCCGGGCATCGCCTCCGTTCGCTCCTACCAGGGCGGACTGCTCGACATCGGCGATCGTCGCCTGCTGATCCGCGCACGCGATCCCAGCGACAGCGCGATGATCCAGCCCAGTCAGCTGCTGCACGGCAATCTCGCCCGCGCCACCCAACTGATCCGGCAAGGCGGCTGGGCCTCCATCTCCGACGGCTTCGCCAACGAACACCATCTGCGGGTCGGCGATCGCTTCATGCTGCCGACGCCCTCAGGCGGGCTCCGCCTGGGTGTGGCGGCGATCACGACCAATCTGGGATGGCCGCCCGGTACGATCGCCCTCTCGACGGCCGACTATCGCCGTGGCTGGCAGACTAGCGATCCCGCCGCGCTGGAGATCGACCTGCAGCCCGGCGTCTCCCTCGCGCAGGGCAAGCGCCAGGTGCAGGCCGCGCTTGCCTCCCATCCAGGTCTGCAGACACAGACATTTCGCGAACGCGAAGCTCAGACCGACGCCAGCGCCCGCCAGGGTCTGCAGAGCCTCGGCGAGATAGCGATGCTGCTGCTGATCGCCGGCGGGCTCGCCATCGCCGCGTCGCTCAGCGCCGTCATCTGGCAGCGTCGCGCGCGGCTGGCAGCGATGAAGATCCAGGGATTCGACCATTGGCAGCTGTGGCGTTCATTGATCATCGAGAGCACGATCGTACTCGCCATCGGCTGTTCCGACGGCGCCATCCTCGGCGTCTACGGCCACGCGCTGGCAGACCGCTGGCTGAGGCTGACCACCGGGTTTCCGGCCCCATTCGCGGTCGGTTGGCCGCAAGTGTTTCTGACGCTCGTGCTCGTCGCCGGCATCGCTTTGGCCGTGGTAGCACTGCCTGGTTGGTCCGCCACACAGGCATCTTCGCGCGCTGGCTTTCAGGAGTAGCCGTGTTTCCGGGGTGGCTTGCGCAAAGCTACTCCCATGAGGGTGAGAACGGGGAGCCGCACGGCGCCGGTCGTGGCGTTTGCGGGCGCCGCCAGCTGCTACTGGCTGGGCGTCTTCCCATGCGCACGCCGTGAGTTTCGCCACTGGCGCCTGCGCGCTGACGAGATCCTCGACCCCGCACTCCGCCGGCTGGCCTTCGAGGCGCAGTGCACAAAGCGCGAGAGTATGGAGGGCGCCGTCGCGTTTGCCACCTTTGCCCCGCGCGCAAGCCGCGAGATCGTGGTCCGCGCGATCACCGCCTACCAGGTGGCCTTCGACTACATCGACACCATCAGCGAGCAGCCCGGTGCCGATCCGATCGTCAACGGGCACCGGCTCAACCAGGCGCTGCTGGGGGCACTGGGACCCGAGGCTCCGCACGTGGACTATTACGCCCATCACAACCAGCACGAGGACGCTGGCTACCTGCGGGATCTCGTCGACACTTGCCGCACCGCCCTGGAAGCGCTTCCCTCCTACAGCGCCATAGCCGATTCCGTGCGACGCGCCACCGCGCGCATCGTCGCCTACCAGAGCCTCAACCACGGCGATGTGAACGGCTCCTACGATGCCTTTGCCTGCTGGGCGCGCGCCGAAACCCGACAGAGCACCGGGCTGCACTGGTGGGAGACCGGTGCTGCCGCCGGCTCGCCGCTGCCCGTCTTCGCCCTCTTCGCCGCCGGCGCGCGACCGGCTGTGGGAGCCACCGACGCCGTTGCCGTCGAGGGCGCCTACTTCCCCTGGATCGCGTCTCTCAGCTCGCTGCTCGACAACCTCGTCGATCGCGGCGAAGACGCCGCCGACGGTCAGCGCAACCTGATCGACTACTACGACTCGCCGGCGGAAACCGCTTCGCGCATGCACACGCTTGCGGCCGAGGCCGTCAACTGCACCAAGGCGCTCTCCGACGGCGACCAGCACACGATGATCCTTGCTGCCATGGCCGGCTTCTACCATGCCACCCCGCAGGCCTCAGCGCCCGACACCAACCTCGTGACACAGCGCATCCTCGACACGATGGTCGGCGACTTCGCGCTGCTCGCCACGTTCGTGCTGCGCCTACGCCGCGCCGTCGGCGGCATTGCCTCCGGGGTCGCCGCCGCGCGCTGCGCCTTCAGGCGAGGCGGTTAGGGCCTGATTGGTCGCCAATTCGGCGTGGGTGTCTATTCGCCATGCGAATAGCGGTATCGCGACTTTCGCGCCCTCACGTCCGCTGTCAGAATCCTCCAGCGCGATAGGGACAATCCGCGATGTCGGCCAAATCCCCCGCCCTGGGAGAGGAGGCGTTGCACGCCCCGCCGGTCAGCCGGCGGGATGGCAGAGGGGCGTCTGGATCGCGTGCTTGATTCGCTAAGTACAGATGGCCTGGACCGGGCTCGGTGGTGTGCCCGGTCCGAGCCATCTTTACTGCGGTGGCAGAGCCGACGGCCGGGATCGAACCGGCGACCTCCGCTTTACAAGAGCGGCGCTCTACCAGCTGAGCTACGTCGGCGTGGGCTCGCATCGTAGCGCCGCAGCGACGGCTCGCCCTGCGTGCGGGTGTCTCCCCGATTAGCTTGCAATCAAGGCGGGTACTGTCGGCTCAATGGGTCCACTGACCTCATCGCAGTGGCGCACCGTTGCGATGATGGCCGCGGTCGTGGTCGGGCTGCACGCGCTCGGCTTCTTTCTCTTGATCGCGGTCGTCGCGCCGCACCACTATCGCCTCGGCGGCGCGGGGGCGTTTGCGGTGGGAACCGGCGTGACCGCCTACACGCTCGGCTTGCGCCATGCCTTTGACGCCGATCACATCGCGGCGATCGACAACACCACGCGCAAGCTGATGGACGAAGGCAAACGACCTATGAGCGTCGGGTTCTTCTTCTCGTTGGGGCACTCGACGATCGTGTTCATGCTTGCCTTCCTGTTCGCGATCGGCGTCAAGGCACTCAACGGCCAGGTGCAGAACGACGGCTCTCAGCTGCACAATGTCACCGGCTGGATCGGCACCGGCGTGTCGGGCACGTTCCTGTACATCATCGCTGCGCTGAACGTCGTGATCCTGTGGGGCATCGTCAACGTCTTTCGCGAGATGCGCTGGGGTCGCTACGACGAGGCGCAGCTCGAACACCAGCTCAACACGCGGGGGCTTATGAACCGCTTCTTCGGGCGCTTTACGCGAACGATCGTCAAGCCCTGGCAGATGTACCCGATCGGCGTGCTCTTCGGCCTCGGTTTCGATACGGCGACGGAGGTCGCGCTGCTGTTCCTCGCGGCCGGCGCCGCCGGCGCAGGCCTGCCGTTCTACGCGATCCTGTGCTTGCCGATTCTGTTTGCCGCGGGCATGTCGCTGCTGGACACAATCGACGGCTCGTTCATGAACTTCGCCTACGGCTGGGCATTCTCGAAGCCCGTGCGCAAGGTCTTCTACAACATCACCATCACCGGCCTCTCGGTGGCAGTTGCGCTGGTGATCGGCACGATCGAGCTGGCCGGCCTCTTCGCCGCCAAGCTGGGCGCGCAGGGGTCGTTCTGGGGCTGGGTCGAGAACATCAACATCAACGAGCTCGGTTTCATCATCGTCGGCATGTTCGTCGCGACCTGGACGATCGCGCTCTCGATCTGGCGCTTTGGGCGTATCGAAGAACGCTGGAGCGGGCAGCTCAGGACAGCCGTGCGGCTGCCACCGCCGCCTGGCCATAGCTGATCCCACCATCGCCCGGCGGCAGCCGTTCGGGGACCAGGGTGCGCAGTCCGGCGCGCTCCAGCTCGGCGACCGTCAGCTCAAGCAGAACCCCGTTCTGGAAGACCCCACCCGACAGAGCCACGACTTCCAGATCTCGTTCGCCGGCCACCTGCGCGCACGCGCGCGCCGTGGCGCGGGCAAGCCCAGTGTGAAAGCGCGCGGCGACCGTCCCGATCGGCACGCCCGCCGTCAGCTCGGCGACGACCGCCGACACCGCCGCACGCGGGTCGAGTTCGAGCACGCCGCTTTCGAGCATGCCGCCACGGAGCACATCGCCACGGAGCGGGCCGCCGCGACGCCGGATGGCGATCGCGTATTCACCGCGCTCGGCGTGGTCCACCGCCGCCTCCAGCTCGATTGCCGCCTGGCCCTCATAGGTAACCGTCGCGCGCACGCCGCACAGCGCGGCGATCGCGTCAAAGAGACGTCCCACGCTGGTCGCGATCGGAGCCAACTCACTGCGCGCCAGCCGCGCGATCGTCTCCCAGCGCTCACGCGTCACGCTGCCCGCGAGCGTGCCCGGGAGCTGTGGAGCCTGCTCGCCGCTCCCAGCCTCGCTCAGCCATGCGCAGGCCATTCGCCACGGCTCACGCACGGCCCGATCCCCACCGGGTAGGCGCACCGGGCGCAGATGGCCCACGCGCTCGAAGTCGCGCAGACCGCCGACCAGCAGCTCCCCGCCCCACACCGTTCCATCGCTGCCGTAGCCGCTCCCGTCGAAGATCGCGCCGACCGCCGGGCCATCCTGCCCGTGCTCGGCCAGGCAGGCCGCGAGATGCGCATGATGGTGCTGCACGGCCAGCAGATCCACCTCGCCGCGCTCAAGCGCGTACTTGGTTGAACAGATAGTCGGGGTGCAGGTCGTGCGCAACGACCTGCGGCGCCACCGAGAACAGGCGCTCGAAGTGCTCGATCCCGGCGTGGAAGGACCGCAGCGTCTCATAGCTCTTCAGATCCCCGATGTGCTGACCCACCCACGCCTGTCCGCCTCGCGCCACGCAAAACGTGTTCTTCAGCTCGGCCCCGCACGCCAACAGTGGTCGCCGCGCCCTCACCGGCAGGTCGATCGACGCGGGCACGTAGCCACGCGAGCGCCGCAGCAGCATCGGCGCCCCGAGCGACGTGGCACGCACCACCGAGTCGTCGCTGCGCATGTGGATCGCGCGATCGTGCAGCAGGAACGCGTCGGCGATGTGCGCCAACCGCGCGAGTGCGTCCTCGTCGGTGTAGGCGATCGGCTCATCCGAGACGTTGCCGCTGGTCATCACCAGCGGCTCGCCCAGGTCGGCCAACAGCAGGTGATGGAGGGGGGTGTAGGGCAACAGCAATCCCAGGTCGGGGTTGTGAAGGGCGACCGCCTCCGCCACGCGCGCGTGCGCGCGGCGCCGCGCGATCACGATCGGGCGCTCCGGTGCGCACAGCAGCTGCTCCTCCGCGGCGGAAAGCTCGACCAGCGCACGCGCCGATCTGAGGTCGGCGGTCATCAACGCGAACGGCCGCTCCTCGCGATGCTTGCGCTCGCGCAGCCTCGCAACCGCGTGCTCGTCCTCGGCGCGGCAGGCCAAGTGGTAGCCGCCGATGCCCTTCACGGCCACGATCGAGCCGCCGGCGAGCGCCTGCGCGGCTGCGGCGAGCGGATCGGGTGCGTCCGCGAGTTCCACCGCACGACCGTCGGCGGCGAGCAGCCGTGCGCGCGGGCCGCACGCCGGACACGCATTGGGCTGGGCATGAAAGCGCCGGTCGCTCGGATCCTCGTACTCGGCACGACATTCGGCGCACATCGCGAAACCGGCCATCGTCGTCAACGGCCGGTCGTAAGGCACGCCGCGCACGATCGTGAACCGCGGCCCGCAGTTCGTGCAGTTGACGAATGGATAGCGAAAGCGGCGGTTGCCAGGATCGAACAACTCGATCAGGCACTCCTCGCACGTGGTCGCATCGGGGGCGACGAGCGCGTCGGCTGCTCCGCGCTGCACGCTCGGCGCGATCAGGAAGCTCCGTTCTCCCTGCACGGCTGCCGGCTCGGCGCGAACGCGCGCGATCCGTGCCATCGGCGGAGCCTCCGCCGGCAACCGGTCCAAGAAGAGTGCGACCGCTTCCCGCTCTCCCTCGACCTCGATTTCGACGCCGCGCTCGTCGTTGCGCACCCACCCGGCGAGCGCCAGCTCGCTGGCGAGGCGATATACGAAGGGGCGAAAACCGACGCCCTGCACCGTCCCCTCGACCCGCGCTCGCGCGCGCATGCGCGTCAGAGGAGTCGCCGACACCAGCTAATCCCGGGTGCTCTCCACTAGCCCGCGCAGCATGTGCCAGGCGCTCGCCTGCGCCTCCTGGATGCGTGGTATGTGCTCCGAGCGGGTCACGATCGCGTGGTCGGCCAGGCCCTCGGCCGCGATGCGTCCGCCGTCGTAGCCGACCAGCGCGATGGTCAGCATTCCCCGCCGCCGCGCCTCGCCGAGGGCCGCCAGCACGTTGCGCGAACCGCCGCTGGTGGAGAACGCCAGCAGCGCGTCCTGCGCGCGCCCGTGGGCAATGACCTGCCGGGAGAAGATCGACTCCTCGCCGACGTCGTTGGCGATCGCGGTGAGGATACCGGGGTCCTCGGTGAGGTCGATCGCCGCCCGCGCGGGCCAGCCGGCGGGCGGAGCGCGTAGGTCGGCAACGGCGTCCATCGCGTCGGTGGCCGACCCTCCGTTCCCCAGCGCCAGGACGCGCCCGCCGGCGTCCAGGCGCGCTCGCAACGCAGATGCGGCCTCGCGCAGCTGCACCTCTCCGTCACGGAGCGTCTGCTCGCGCAGCTCGGCCGCCTCCGCGGCCTTGTCGAGCACCGAGGCACGTACGTCGGCGACCACCGACTCCAAATCGTCCTCGCTCTGCCCGAGGAACGGGTAGAGAAAGCTGGCGGCGCCCGTATCGTGCACAGTGCGCTCCGTGCGCCCCGCGAGCAGCCCGCGGTGCTCGAAGAACACGTGCACCAGCTCCCACAGCACGTGGTAGAGCGTCTCGATCAGCTCTTGCGCGATGAAGGGATCGTCTTCCCTGGGCACCAGCTCCCACTCAGCGCCCACGTGCGAGACGGCGAGCGTGAGGCAGCCGCGATTGCGCGCAACGCGCAGGGCCGCCACCGTCTCTGGGTGGCGTCCGAAGGCCAGCGCGATGTCCGCTGACTCGACCAGCAGCTCGACCTGCCCGCCAACCGGCCCTCCCTCTGCTGTCAGCGCCAGTGCCGGCAGCGCGCGCTTGCCGACGATCACCGGATGAACGAACTCCACTGCCACGTGGCGCGCGTCCGAGCGTGCGACTGGTCCGTCGCCGAAGGCAATCAGCCGCCCGCCGCGCGCGAAGCGCTCGGCCATGCGATGGCACAGCCGCGCGATGCGCTCGGCCTCGCTCCCGAAGAACTCTTCTCCGGCCGTCCGGCGGCGCTCGGCGGCAGCGGACGCTAGAGCCGGCATCAGGCCACCGCGCGCGGCCGGGTCGAGGAGGAGCGAGCGGGCGGGATTCGGTTCACCAGCCAGTCGCGCAACGCCTCCACGCCCTCTCCCGTCCGCGCGCTCGTCAGCAGGTGCTCCATTCCCGGGTGCACGGCCTGCAGGTTTCCCAGCAGCGTGTCGAGGTGGACATCGACGTGCTCCAGGAGGTCGATCTTGTTGACCACGGCGAGTTCGCAGGCGCGGAACATGAGCGGGTACTTCAGCGGCTTGTCCTCGCCCTCGGCAATCGAGCAGACCATCGCTCGCACGTCCTCGCCAACCCGGAACTCGGCCGGGCAGACGAGGTTGCCGATGTTCTCGACGATCAGCAGGTCGATGTCCGTCAGCGGCAGCGAGCCCAGCGCCGAGCGGACCATGTTCGCATCGAGATGGCACTCGCCGCCGAAGCCGGCGCTCGTGTTGAGCTGGACAACCGGGACATGCAGCGAGGCGAGCCGCTGGGCGTCGAGCGAGCCCTCGACATCGCCCTCGAGCACGGCGACACGGACGTCACCGGTATCTGTGAGAACCCGCTCGAGCAACGCCGTCTTACCTGCGCCAGGAGCGCTCATGAGGTTGACGACGGTCACGCCCGCGCGATCGAAGTCCTCGCGGTTGGCCCGCGCGATCGTGTTGTTGGCGTCGAGTGCGTCCTCGACGACCCGGATCTTGACCCGGTGCACGACTACATCGACCGAATCTTGAGGTACCGCTGAATCTCGGGGATCTGCTTGCTCGCGAGCGCTCCGACTGCGCTGACGATGGCCAGCAGCAGCAGTCTCTGCGTCCATCTGCCGATCGTGATGTCGCTCATGACGACGATTCCTTCCTTTCCTCTGGTCTTCTTTGCGCTGGTCTTGTCAGGTCTCTCAACAGGTCCTCGACGAGGGCGACTGCCTTCTCGAGCGACGCGCGCACGGGCTCTGTCAGCTCGGCGAGGATGTGCTCGTCCTCGGCGCTCATCCGGGTCTTGGGCTCGCAGCCGACGATGAGCGTGCGCGGCAGCGCCTCGGCGCCGAGCGTGCGCGCGAGCGCCAGCACCTTGACGGGGTCCATCCCATGCGCGTCGATGCTCACCTCGATGTGCTCTAACTCAGGCTCGATGACGTAGAGGGTCCCCGGCGGTTCGCCGCGAGGGGTGGCGTCGAGGAAGACGACCGCCGTGTAGTCGTCCTGCATGGCATACGCCAGATCCATCCCGCGGATCCCGAAGTCCACGACGTCCACGCCGCGCGGCAGCGCGCGTGTGCTAAGGCGTCCAGCCAGCGCCACGCCCCAGCCGTCATCGCCCAGAAAGACGTTGCCGATGCCCGCCACCAGCACGCGCCGGCGCGGCTCCTCGCCGACCGTGGCGGCGAGGTCCAGCGGCTCGACCTCGTCGGGGTCGAAAAAGAAGCGATGTCCCGGCTGGCGCAGCGCTCCAAGGTCCTGGCCCGGATCGTCTGCCACCGTGACAGCGAGCTGGACCCGGCCCTCGTAATCCTCAAGCACCTCGTGCACGAGCGCCATACGTCCCGCCAGCGCCACCGCGAAGATGTCGCTGCTCAGCTGGCGCGGGGCCAGCCGCACGAAGCTGCCGGCGCGAACCACCACGCCGCCTACCTCCACGAAGTCCGCCCCGCTGCGCTCCAGCTCCTCCCACGGCGGCCGGTCGTGGATCATCGCGCGCGCACCAGTCCGAACTCGCGCACGGCGCCGTGCAGGCGCATGATCTCCTCGTTGCTCAGCGCCTCGGTGCGCTCGAGGATCGCTCGCGCGCGTGGATCGCAGTCGCGCATGTCCCGGCGCTCCTCCTCGGTCATCGCCAGGATGTTCAGCACGAGCAGCTGGTCGATCTCACCCGAGTCGAACAGGTCTCCGGGGCTCTCGGGTGCGATCTCGGGGTAGTCGGAGAGGATGATCGGCGAGGCCAGCATGGTGCTGCGATCGCCCTCCTCGCCGACGAGTACCGGCCAGACTCCGGCGTTCTCGCAGGCCTGCGCCTCGGCTCGCAGCGCCTCAGGTGGAGCGGTCGGCGAGACCCACGCCCCGTGGCGGGCGCGCAGTACGGCGTGTGTGGCGCAGAACGTCCGGTGCAGCGCGTCCTCGCGGGTAGCTCCCGCCCACGGAGTGGTATTGGCGACGCGCACCGTCACGCGCGAGAGCCCCGAGCGCACTATCTCTGAAGTGAGCGTCACATCCCCTTGCAGCGCTAGCCACGAGCGCCGGATCGCACCGCCGGAGATCTCCTGCAGCTGCTCACCCGCCGACACGCGTATCGGCCCGGGGGCGATCTCCCGCTCCACGGCCTCCTCCCACGACATCCAGCGCTCACCGTCGGCCTCCAACTCCTCGACGGGCACGGCCGCGTCGGAGGGCGCCGTGATCTTCAGCACCTGGCGCCGGACCATCTGCAGGAAGCGCACCCGGATCTCGACCTCTGTGTCCTGCTCACCCTCGAGCAGCGCCTGAACCTGGATGCACGACCGATCCTCCCAGGCCGGCGGGTACACGCCCCCGAAGGTGAAGCGCTGCTGGTTTTTCATAGCCGACTTGCGGTAAGGCCAGAGCAGATAACCCTCATACAACACGGCGTCGGCGATCCGGCGTAGGAGGTCGGGGGCCACCCTACCCCTCCTCCACCAGGCGCTCGACGGCGTCCTCCAGCGTTCTCAGCCCGTGCTCGGCCTTATATGCACGCAGGCGGTCGAACGCGGGACGACCGAGCCGCAGCCAGGCGGCGCCCGGGAAATGGCGGTCCATCGCCTCGCGCCAGACAGACACCGGCAGGCGATACTGCGCTTCGCTGTCCCAGGAGATGCGCGCGGCCTGGAGCAGTCCGCCCGGGCCGGTGTAGAACACCGACCCCGAGAACAGAAACTCCAGCGGCACCGCGCCTTCTTGGAGTCCCGATAGGTAGTTCGCGGCACTCGCCTCGAGATCGTAGGAGCACGCCACCGGCAGCGTGACCGCGGCGCAGTCGTGGAAGGGCGGCACGACCAGCGTGCTGTGCGTCCACAACAGGGTCCGCAGGGTCGTGCTCCAGCGATCGGGCGTGCCGAACAGCTCGATGAGCCATGCTTGCTCGGCCTCTCCGTAGGGCCTTGCTCGTGCGGCGATCTGGATCTGGGTGTTGAGCAGGATCGAGCGCACGGGACCGCCGCCGACGCGCTCGATGCGCAGCGCGAAGTTCAGGACGGGGGCGGCCGAGTAGCGCTCGGCGGCGGCATTAGTCACCGCAAAGGAGAGCTGTGGTATCGCTCCGGCGGTTGCACCGATGGGCTGTGAGACGGCCGACATCCGCGCCTATGCCGGGGAGAGGTTTGGCATGCTCGGGTCGATCGGTTCGGTCGCCGTGACGCCCGTCGAACGTGCGGCGGTAGAGGTGCCGTCGGAGCTGTGGCCCACCATCCTGTCGTAATTGCCAAGAGCATTGCCCTCGTTGATCCCGTTGATGTGCGTGGGATTGTCGATACCCGTGTGCTTGGCACCAGTGTCGATGTCAGCCATCGTCATCTCCTTTCGGTCGTGCTGCGCGCGCGACGGTCGAGCTGTTCGAAGAAGCGGTCGATCTCCCGCCAGACCTCGCTGCCGCCAGTCAGGCCCCGCCAACGCATGCGGATGAGCCCCACGAGGCCGTAGCACTCGTCCAACGGCACGAGCCAGTAGCCGCGCGCTCCGCGGACGCGGTTCACCAGCAGCGCCTCCACGTCCGCCTGGAGTTCTGCGAGGACCGGATTTGCTCGCTCCAGCTCCTGCCAGGAGTCCAGCTGCAGCTGAGACTCCGTAGGCCCCATCGGGCCTGGGTAATAGGCGAGGACTCGCTCCGCGGCGCTTGAATGGAAGAAGAAGGCCATGTCGACCGGAATGCGCAGCTCCTCCCAGGCCGGCTCGCTCATCGTGAAGTCCTCGAGGCGCAGGCGGCGCTCGGGCACCAGCTTGTAGCGTCCGTTGCCCGTGCCGCCGCGGTCGAACAGCAGCGAGCAGGGACGGCACGCGCACATGAGTTCGCGCGATGACAGCTCGAGCAGGTGACGGTGGGTGTCCGGGATCGGCGTGCCGCAAAGCTCGCAGTGCTCCTCGAACTCCGCGGCGCCGGCAGCGCCCGTCGAGCGCTGGGCGAGCTGTCTGAGACGCGAGGTCGCGAGGGTGTCGGACGGCGCGGCCATGACTCACGCGCCCGCCGGCTTGACCATCTCCAGCTGCAGTAGGCCGGAGGGGGGCGCGGCGGGGGATACGGCTCCCTCGGCCCGTACCTCCTCCACCTCGGGCGCAGCCTTGAAGATGGCCGCCTCGATGGCGAGCTTGAGGGTCATAGAGGAGGAAGGACATCCCGAGCAGCTGCCCTCCAGACGGAGGGTGACTACGCCTTCCTCGACGCCCAACAGCTCCACGTTGCCGCCGTGGGATTCGAGGTAGGGGAGCACGCTCGCAAGCGCGCCACGCACCCGCTCCCGCAACGGCACGGGGTGCAGTCCGTGCAGCAGCAGCAGCTGCGCGACGAGTTCGTCCTCGGCCAGCGCCTGTGCCAGCGTGCCGTCGTCGCGCTCGGCGACGATTTCGACGATGCGGCCAAGACCCTCGGAGTAGAGATCGAGCAATGCCTGCAGAACCTCGGTGGCGGTTTCCCGCGCCGCCGCGTCCGGCAGCGCCTCCAACTGCTCCAGCAAGCCATCCACCCGCGCCACCTGCTCTGATGTCGTGTCGCTCATTTGCAGCTCCTAGCCGTGCTGTGCGCCGAACATCGGGGAGTGCACCTGCCGCAGCGTTCGGCCCTTGCCCAGGTACATGTGCACGCCGCACGGCAGGCACGGGTCGAACGAGCGGACGGCTCGCATGATGTCAATCCCGCGGAAGTCCTCCTGGGAGTTCTCCTCGAAAATCGGCTGGCCCGTCACCGCGTCCTCGTAGGGTCCCGGAGTCCCATAGGAGTCCGTCGGAGAGCCGTTCCACGGCGTTGGCGGGTAGGGGTGGTAGTTGGCGATCCTGCCCTCGCGGATGACGAGGTGGTGTGAGAGCACGCCGCGCACCGCCTCGTGGAATCCACAGCCGATGGCCTCCTCGGGTACCTCGAAGCCCTCGAAGACCTTCGTACGACCCGAGCGCAGCTCGGTCATCGCCTTGTCGAGGAAGTGCATTGCCATCGCCGCCGAGTAGGCGACGAAGTAGATCCGCGCGCGGTCGCGCTCGATTGCGTTGGACCACCGCGGCACCTTCCACTCAAGCGTCTGCTCCGGGGTGTTGGGCGTCTTGGGCAGGTTGATCAGCACACTGCTGCCCGTCGCGTTGACATACGGCGTTTTGACCTTGTTCGCCAAAGCTGTGACCCATAGCCGCGCCAGAGCACCGCCGCCTGTGTCGAGCGCGAGGTGATCGCCCGTACGCTTGTCGAACCAGCGCGGGCTCATCACCCACGAGTAGTTGCCGCCTTCCAGGTCGCGCTTCTGGGGCTTGGGGATCGTCGTCTGGTTCCACGGATGGCGCCTGTCAACCGGGTTGCCGAGCGGGTCCCTGGGCACGAACATCTCCTCGTTGGTCCAGTCCTCGTAATAGGAGGAGCCGAGCAGAATGCGGATTCCAAGGTTGATGTCGACGAGGTTCGTCGTAAGGAGCTCCCCGTCCACGATCACGCCCGGAGTGACGAACATCTCGTTGCCCCAGTTGTCCATGTGGCGGTAGTCGTAGTCAACGTAGTCGGGGTTGTTCCATGCACCCCAGCATCCGAGCAGCGTGCGCCTGCGGCCGACCTCCTCGTAGCCCGGCAGGGCCTCGTAGAAGAAGTCGAACACGTCGTCGTTCATCGCGACGGCCGACTTGATGAAGTCAAGGCACCTGAGCAGCCGTGACATGTAATCGGTGAACAGCGTGGGCGTGGCGACGGTGCCCACTCCACCGGGGTAGATGGTCGAGGGGTGCACGTGGCGTCCCTCCATCAGGCAAATCATCTCCCGCCCGACGCGGCTGATGTGGAGCGCCTCCTTGTAGGTGGCTCCGGTGAAGGGGTTATAGGACTTCATGATGTCGCCGATGGTGCGGTAGCCGTGGACGTTCGCTCCCGGAGCGCCGGTCTGTGCCGCCTTCGCCCACACACTTGGGTTCGTGTCGCGGACCATCTGCTCGCAGAAGTCCACGAAGACCAAGTTGTCCTGGAAGATCACGTGGTCGAAGATGTACTCCGCGGCCTCGCCGAGGTTGACAATCCACTCGCCCAGCGGCGGCGGCTTGACCCCGTAGGCCATCTGCTGCGCGTAGCACGAGCAGACGGCGTGGTTATCGCCGCAGATGCCGCAGATGCGGCTGGTGATGAAGTGCGCGTCGCGCGGATCCTTGCCCTTCATGAACACCGAGTAGCCGCGGAACATCGAGGAGGTTGACTTGCAGGTCGCGACCTGGCGGTTCTCGAAGTCGATCTTCGTGTAGATCCCGAGGTTCCCGACGATGCGTGTGATCGGGTCCCACGACATGTCGACGAGCTTGCCGGCCTCCGGCTTGACGGGCTCGCGGGTGACGGCCATAGCGGTCTCCTCTCTCTTTCTAATTGCCCCAGCGGGGGTGATAGCCAGTGGTGAGTTCAGGCTGGTTGTGGCGCCACTTCGTCTCCTTGTTCATGGTCTTGTTGGTAATCCCGCGCAGCCTGCGCATCACCGGTCCATAGGCGACGGTGACGCCGGAGGAGATGCCTCCGCCGGGGGGCGCGTCCATGAACGGCATGAACTTGTCGGGGAAGCCCGGCATTGTGCAGCCGATGCAGATGCCGCCCACGTTCGGGCAGCCGCCGATCCCCGCCATCCATCCGCGCTTGGGCACGTTGCAGTTGACGACCGGGCCCCAGCAGCCGATCTTCACCTGGCACTTCGGCGAGTTGTAGTCTTTGGCGAAGTCGCCCTGCTCGTAGTAGCCGGCGCGGTCGCAGCCCTCGTGGACGGTCTTGCCGAAGATCCACTGCGGGCGCAGCGCCTCGTCCAATGGGATCGTCGGGGCCAGGCCGGCGGCCTGGTAGAGCAGCCACACAAGCGTCTCCATGAAGTTCTCCGGCTGCACGGGGCAGCCGGGGACGTTCACGATCGGCAGCCCGCCAGCCGAACGGAAGTCCCAGCCCAGGTAGTCGGCGAGACCCATGCAGCCGGTCGGGTTACCGGCCATCGCGTGGATGCCGCCGTAGGTGGCGCACGTGCCGATCGCGACCACCCCCCACGCCTTGGGCGCGAGGCGGTCGAGCCAATAGTTGAGGTTCAGCGGTTCGCCGGTCGCCTCGTCGTTGCCGAACGAGGTCCAGTAGCCCTCGCCGTTGATGTTCTCGTTGGGGATCGAGCCCTCGATGACGAGCACGAACGGCGCGTCCAGTTCACCCCGCACGGCTTGCCGGAAGGGAAGCAGGAACTCCTCGCCACCGAGCGTAGGTGAGAGGACCTTGTTATGCAGGTGCACCTTGGGCAGGCCGGGGATGGCGCCGAGGAGCACGTCCTCGATGCTGGGCTGGCCGGCCGCGGTGATGGATACCGAGTCCCCGTCGCAGCTCATACCCTCGGATATCCACAAGATGTGAACCTCCTCGACGCCCGACGGCTTCGCTTCAAACGTGACTGCCATGACTGATCCCTTCGTTCGTCGTCGTAACCGATTCCTCCTGGAGCTCAAGCGCGACGATCAGCAGCTCCTCGCCCGCGAACACCTCCACGTTCAATCCTCCGCAGCGTGCGCAGCACAGCGGGAAGTCCTCCAACACGCTCTCCGCGCCGCAGTCACGGCAGCGCCCGCCCGCCGGGACGTGCGCGATCGCCAGCTCGGCGCCGTCGAGCGCTGTGCCCTGCGTCACGAGCCCGAAGGCGAAGTGCAGCGAGTCGGGGACCACCTGGCGCAGGTGGCCCACCTTCACCTCAACCCCGACCACACGGCGTCCGGCTGCATGGCGTGTCGCGACGTCCACAATGGCCTCGGCGATGGAGAACTCGTGCATCAGCAGATCCTCGGCAAGGGATCGCCCACCAGCTGGTCCATCACGCGCCGGCCGCCGAAGGCCGTCTCCACGAGCACCATGCCGGGCGGATCGCGCTTGACCTCGCCGATCTCCGCGGCGGCCTGCCCTCCTGGAATTGCCCGCAGCGCGGCGAGCGCCGGCTCGGCGTGCTCGGGCGCGACGAAGGCGACGAGCCGGCCCTCGTTGGCCACGTACATCGGGTCGATCCCGAGGATCTCCGCCGCGCCGGCGACCGCCGGCTGGACGGGCACGGCAGCCTCGCGCACGACCATCGCCACGGCGGAGGCGCGCGCCAGCTCGTTGAGCACCGACGCGACGCCGCCACGCGTGGCGTCGCGCAGGCAGCGCAGCCCCGCACCCGCGGCATCGAGCAGACCATCGACCGTGGGCCACAGCGAGCGGGTGTCCGACTCGATGTCGGCGTCGAGCCCGAGTTCGCCGCGGGCGAGCATGATCGCGGTTCCGTGCTCGCCGATCGTGCCCGATACGAGGATCCGATCGCCCGGCCGCAGCCGATCGGGGGCCAGGCGGGCACGGGGATCGCGCCGGCCGAGGCCCGTCGTGCAGACATACATGCCGTCGGCGTGGCCGCGCTCGACGACCTTGGTGTCTCCCGCGACGACCCGCACGTCAGCGGCGCTCGCGGCACGCGCGATCGCCTCGACCTCCAAGCGCAGTGTCTCCGCCGGCAGGCCCTCCTCCAGCACGAGCGAGAGCGTCAGCACGAGCGGGCGGGCGCCGGCCATCGCGAGATCGTTGACCGTCCCGTTGACAGCCAGCTCGCCGATCGAGCCGCCAGGGAAGCGCAGGGGCTTGACGACGAACGAGTCGGTGGTCAGCGCGAGTTCGAGTCCGTCGACGCTGACCGCGCCGGCATCCGCGAGAGCCTCGAGTGCCGGCGAGGCAAAGGCGGGCACGAACAGTCCCTCGATCAGCGACGAAGTTGCCTTGCCGCCCGCGCCGTGGGACATCGTGATGTGCGGGTCGCGGAACCTCGCGCGCTTGGCCCGTGCCGTCTCGATGATCCCGAGGATCCGCGACTCGCGGTCTGAGAGCATCTCCGCCATCACGCAACCTCGCGCTCGCGGGCGAAGCGCCCGTAGTTGTAGTACGCCGCACAGGCGCCCTCGGGGGAGACCATGCAGGTCCCGATCGGCCGCTCCGGCGTGCAGGCGGTGCCGAAGACCTTGCACTCCCACGGCTTGATCACGCCCTTGAGGACCTCCCCGCACTGGCACGCCTTCGGGTCGGCGACGCGCACGCCGGGCACCGCGAAGCGCTCCTCGGCGTCCCATTCGGCATAGGCGTCGGAGATGCGCAGCGCGCTCTGGGAGATGAACCCGAGGCCGCGCCACTCGAAGTGCGGGCGCAGCGCGAAGACCTCGCTCATGATCTGGAGTGCGCGCAGGTTGCCCTCCCACGGCACCACTCGTGCGTACTGGTTCTCGACCTCCGCGCGGCCCTCGGCAAGCTGCCGCAACACCATCAGCACCGACTGGAGCAGATCGAGCGGCTCGAAGCCCGAGATCGCCACCGGCTTGCCGTACTGGTCGGGCAGGAACTGGAAGGGCCGCGCGCCGACGATCGTCGCGACGTGGCCCGGGCCGATGAAGCCGTCGAGTCGCAGATCGGGCGACTCCAGCAGCGCGCGCAGCGGTGGGACGATCGTCACGTGCGAGCACATGACCGAGAAGTTCCCGACCCTTTCCGCCTTGGCGCGGCGCAGCGTCAGCGCCGTCGAGGGAGCGGTGGTCTCGAAGCCGATCGCGAAGAACACAACCTCGCGACCGGGGTTCTGCTTGGCGATGCGCAGTGCGTCGAGCGGCGAGTAGACGATCCGTACATCCGCGCCCTGCGCCTTGGCGTCAAGCAGAGTCTGGCTGGAGCCAGGTACCCGAACCATGTCGCCGAAGCAGGTGAAGATGACTCCAGGCTCGTGCGCCAGCGAGATGCCGTCATCGACGCGGCCCATCGGGATGACGCAGACAGGACAGCCCGGGCCGTGCACCAGCTCGACGTTCGCGGGCAGCAGGTCGTCGACCCCGTATTTGTAGATCGAGTGCGTGTGGCCTCCACACACCTCCATGATCTTGTAGTGCCGCTCGGGCTCGACCACGGCCAGGATCTCGCCGGCTACCGCCCGGCCGAGCGCCGCATCCCGGAACTCGTCGACGAACCTCAAGTGAAGACCTCCAGCGTCAAGTCGAGACCTCCCGCGCGGCCGCACGAGCGAGCGCCGTGCCGGCGTGGACGAGCAGCACTTCGCCGCGGACCACCGGCTCCACGAGCGCGATCTCCACGCTCGCGCGCTCGCCGTCCGTGTCTGAGCAGAGCGCGAGGCCTCGCGCGCGGTCGATCTTGAGGACTCGCATGCGGACCGCCTCGTCGCCGCAGGTGATGCACCCGTGAGCGGCGACGCACTCGGTCATGCCATGTACTCGGTCATTCGATCGCGCTCGCCTTCAGCTCCTGCAGCTCCTGCTCGTACTCCGCCCCCATCTCGCGCAGCAGCCTGAGCGTTG
The DNA here is from genome assembly GCA_963715515.1 of uncultured Solirubrobacterales bacterium. GTDB lineage: Bacteria > Actinomycetota > Thermoleophilia > Solirubrobacterales > Solirubrobacteraceae > Palsa-744. The sequence goes on along the minus strand of OY970249.1, from coordinate 511,911 downwards.
CCTGCGCCTCCTCCTCGTCTACCTTCGAGAGCGCGAAGCCCACGTGGATGAGCACCCAGTCGCCAGGCCCGGCCGACGTTTCGTCGACATCGAGGAGGCCTATGTTCACCGTGCGCCGCACGCCTGCGACGTTGATGCTCGCGAGTCGGTTCTCCTCGTCGACAACCTCGACCACTTGTCCTGGGATCGCCAGGCACATCGGATCTCCTTCACGCATCGTGTTCGCGGCGAGTCTTGAGCGCTCGCGAGTTGCCCAACGTTTAGCCCGTTGCCCGTAATCGCGCGAGCGCAAACGGGCTGATTGCCTGTTGGGTGTAACGGCGTGCCCGCCGCTGGGTACCCAGCATGTGGGCAGTAACCGCCAGGTAGATCTCTCCTCGACCTCGCCGCACTCCGCCGGCGCCGATCTCGGGGGGTTCCGCGCACACGCTCTCACGCGCGGCGTGAACCCGTTGCTGTACCTGCTCGCCAGGGCCATCCTGCTGCCCTTCTTCCTCCTCTACTTCCGCCTGGAGCGCATCGGCCGGGAGCACCTTCCGCCGACGGGTCCGCTGATCCTGGCTGCCAACCACCGCAGCTTCCTGGATCCGTTCGTAATCGGTGCGCTGACGCGCCGTCCGGTCTACTACATGGCCAAGCGCGAGCTGTTCGAGCATCGCTGGCAGGCATGGCTGCTCAACGCCCTGGGTGCCTTCCCGGTCGACCGGGGCGCCGGCGACGAGGATGCGATGGCCACCGCGCGGGCGATTCTCAGGCGGGGGGACTGCGTGGTGATCTTCCCCGAGGGCACCCGCGTGCGCAGCGGGCCGCTCGGACAGCCGCGACGTGGGGTGGGGCGCCTTGCGCTGGAGACCGGCGCGAGGGTGGTGCCGGTGGCGGTGATAGGCACCGCAGACGTCCGCCGCGGTCTCCGGGTGCGCCCGCGCAAGGTGCGCATCCGTTGCGGCGCGCCGCTGATGTTCCCGACAGTGGAGCGCTCTTCGCCGACGCTCGCGATGAGCATCACCGAGCGCATCTGGGGGTGCGTCAACCTGCAGTGGGAATGGCTAGGTGGCGCGCGCACTGTACGTCGGGGGTTTGCGTTAACCCACGGGAATGCCGAGCGCGACCACGCACGGGCAGCCTGACAGCGATCGCGGGAGCCAGACGCGGATGCGGGGAACCAAAGGTAGGGTGCAATGAGTGGCCGAACAGGACACGCAGAAGTCCAAGGCGCAGCTCGACGCCGAGTTTTCGGCGCTCTATCGCGCCCATCTGCGCGATGTCTACAGCTACGCCTACTACCGCGTGGGCGACCATCACGACGCGGAGGATCTGACCGAGCAGACCTTCCTGCAGGCCTACCGTCACTTCGAGCGCGCCCAGCGCGAGTCCGCTGGACGGCCGCTGCGGCCTTGGCTGATTCGGATCGCCCACAATCTCGCCGCCAACCTCTACCGCGACCGCTCGCGCCGGCCGTCCTCACCGATCGACGACACGACGCCGCTGCCGGCACTGCACACCACCGAGGAGCTGGTCGAGGAGCGCGAGGAGCTGAGGAGCATCCTGGGAGGCGTTCAACAGCTTCCCGACGACCGCCGCGAGGCTTTGATCATGCGCTTTGCGCTGGGCATGGACAATCGCGAGATCGCACGCGCGCTGGGGCGCTCGGATGGCGCCACAAAGGTGCTGATCCATCGGGCCATCAAGCAGTTGGAAGGGCTCGTGAGCGCAGATGACTGAGGCTGCGCCCAACTTCGAGGTCCGCCTGCGACGGGCGCTCGCGCCCGTCGAGCCTCCCGAGGACCTTGCACAGCGGCTGGAGAGCACGCTCACCAGCATCACCGAGCTGGCCGCCGGCGAGCTGGAGGCGTGGGAGCTGTCGGCGATGCGCGATCCGCGCAACTGGGTCCGGCCGGCGGCTGCGGTGGTAGTTGGCGGAACGGCCGGCGTTGCGCTGGTGCTGTTGCGGGCACGGCGTCGCATCGGCTGAACTGTTCGGCAGGTAGATACACGGATCTCCTGCGGGTGATTCAATGCCGTCTATCGGTCGTGGGTTCCCTGATCCGTGGCTGGGTCAATTGCGTATCAATGCCCGAGATGGCTCGCTACAAGCGCCATGCCGACGCTGCGTCGGCCGCCCTGCGTCGGCTCGCCGACGAGGATCTGATGCAGCTCGTGCGAGAGAACGACTCGGCGGCCTTCGCGGTGATCTACGAGCGCCACGCCGACGCCGGCTTCTCGCTGGCCTTCCGCATGTGCGGCAAGCGGGGAATAGCCGAGGACGTTGTTCAGGAGGCGTTCCTGTCGCTCTGGCGCAGCAGCTCGCGCTACGATCGCACCCGGGGCAGCGTGCGCACGTGGGTGCTGGGAATCGTGCACAACAGAGCGATCGACGCGTTGCGGCGCGCCATCGTGCAAGACCGCGGCAGGATCAGCGACGAGGGCATCGAGGAACACATGGAGGCACCGGAGCGCACCGATCAGGAGGTCGGCCGCCGCGACGAGGCACGGGAGATCCGCGCTGCCCTGGGCGACCTGCCGCCCGACCAGAGCCGCGTGATCGAGCTTGCCTACTACGGCGGATTCACACACTCGGAGATAGCCTCGATGTTGGACACGCCTGTGGGAACGATCAAGGGCCGGATGCGTCTTGGCCTGCAGAAGATGCGCCTACAGCTGCAAGCCAGGCAGGTGGTCTCGTGAGCGTGCCTGAGTACGAGCGCGGACACGAGGCGCGGTGCGAGCGCTGTCCCGAAGCTGCGGCCTACGTCCTCGGGGCGCTTGAGGCACAGGAGGTGCAGCCCTTCCGCGAGCACCTGCATGAGTGCGCGATCTGCCGTACAGAGGTCGAGCAGATGCAGGCGATGGCCGACTCCCTGGCGATCGGAGTGGCGCGTGAGCTTGCACCGGTGGACCTGCGCGCCAGGATCATGGCGACGGTGCATGCCGAGGCCGAACTGCTCAGGGCAGCTGGCCACGAGGCCGATCGCCCGAACGCCGCACCGTCGCGCTGGCGCTGGCGCTGGGCTCCTGCACTGGCCGTCACGGCAGCGCTGGGCGTCGGCCTGCTGATCGGCGCGACGGCGATCGACACCGGCTCTACTGACCAGCACACGCAGGTGGTCCAGGCAGAGGTGGTCGCGCCCGGCCACAACGCCACCGCCGAGTTGCGCAAGGTGGGCTCGCGACTGGAGTTGGTCGTGGCGGGCATGCCGGCGCCGCCACCGGGGCGCATCTATGAGGTGTGGCTGGTGCGCGGCAGCCAGGCGCCCCAGCCAACCGACGCGCTGTTCTCGGTCACCAAGAACGGTCAGGGCGCAGTCGATGTGCCTGGCAACTCGCAGGACGTGAGCAAGGTCTTGGTCACCGACGAGCCGCTGGGCGGAAGCCTCAAGCCGACGCGCGAACCGGTGATCATCGCCTCCACGTAGGGCACGCGGCCGGCCGTCCTGGTCCATGGCAGGCCACGCGGCTTGCCGTCCTGGCCCAAGACAGGCTCTTTGTTCCCTGGCCGGCCATGCTCCAAGGTAGGCTCTTGCCCTCCGATGGCCACTTGCTACCGCCATCCCTCGCGTGAGACGGGGGTCTCCTGCTCCTCCTGCGGACGACCGATCTGTCCCGACTGCATGACGTCTACGCCGGTTGGCATGCGCTGCCCGGAGTGCTCGCGCCAGCGCACAAAGGTGGTGCGGATGGCCGGGATGGCGAAGGTGCCGCGGGTCACCTATGGGCTGATCGCGGTCAACGTGCTGGCCTTCCTGACAGAGCAGGGGCAGTTCAGTCTCTTTGGGACGGGCATCTACGGCAAGGTGATCAACGAAGGTGTGCTGTATCGCTATGGCGTGGGCGTGGAACACCAGTATTGGCGCCTGGTGAGCAGCGCCTTCCTGCACGAGAACTTTCTGCATATCGGCTTCAACATGTATCTGCTCTACCTGCTCGGGCTGATGCTGGAGCCGACGATCGGCTCGGCCAGGTTCGCGGCGATCTACGCGACGGCACTGCTCGCCGGGTCCTTCGGCGCTCTGCTCGCTACCAGTGCGCCGAGCCTCGGCGCCTCGGGGGCGGTCTTTGGTCTGATGGGGGCGGCGGTGGTTGAGTTGAGGGCCCGTCGGCTCAGCGTGATGGAGTCGGGCATCGGTGGGTTGATCATCATCAACCTGATCTTCAGTTTCACGTTCGCCAACATCTCCGTCGGCGCCCACATCGGTGGGCTGATCGGCGGCGCGTTGGCAGCTTTGGCTATCCGCACCGCCGACGATCGTCGGGTGCCGGCGCTCGGCTTTGCGGCCTGCCTGCTCTTGAGCGTGGCGGCTGTCGTCGGAGCGCTTGCCGTGTCGGTGTAGTCAGGCCCGGCGAGTGCGGTGTCGGGCTGGGTGAGCCGCTGGCGAGTTTGAGGTCGGGCGGTCAGGCAATCGGCGAGTGCGAGACCGGACTGGTGAGGCCACCGGCGAGCTTCACGACGATGGCCTCTGCCGGCGCCTCTGCGACGACCTCCGGATGCAGGATGTGCGCCAGCAGCTCAAGCCCATCCACCAGCCGCGGCCCGGGCCGCGAGAAGTAGGCCGAGGCGTCGACGGCAACGACCAGCCGGGCGCTCAGCGCAGCCAGACGATCGGCGTGTGCCACGGCCTCGCGGTGCGCGCGCACGGCGTCGTAACCGCAGGGCATCACGATCACGACCTCGGGCTCGGCGGCCGCCACCGCCTCCCAGGTGACCAGCTCTGAGCGTTCGCCCGGGAGGCCCAGTACGTCGCGACCGCCGGCCAGATCGACTATCTGCGGTGTCCAGTGGCCGGCTACGTAAACCGGGTCCAACCACTCCAACGCCACGGTGCGCGGTCTCGGCAGGCCGCGCACTGCCAGCTTTACGCGGTCGATGCGACCGGCCGCGCGCGCCACCAGCGCCAGGCCCCGATCGCGCTGCTGCGTGGCCTGCGCCACTGTGCGTATGTCGCCCAGGGTCTCGCCGAGCGTCTTTGGATCGAGTGACAGCACGCGCGGCTGAGACGGAATGCTCTGCGCCAGCGCAAGCACGTCGTCGTGGGAGACAGCGCACACCGGGCACAGGGCCTGTGTGACGATCAGATCGGGTTCCAGTCCGCGCAGCGCCTGCTCGTCAAGCGCATAGATGGACTCGCCGTGCGACGTGCGTTCGCGCACGGCCGCGTCGATCTCCGCGGCGCTCAGGCCCGTGGGCAGCACGTCGCGCGTGACCCGCTCCAGCGCGAGCGCCTGCGGCGGGTAGTCGCACTCGTGCGTAACGGCGATAACCTCGGAGCCCAGGCCGAGAGCGAACAACAGCTCGGTGGCGTGAGGGACCAGGCTGACGATGCGCATCCCCCGACTGTAATGCCACGGCGCGGCCGACAGGAGACCCGAGAGGAGAGCGAGCGATGGGCAGATTGAGCGAGGAGGAGATCAGCGAGCGCCTCGTGGGCAGCGAGTGGCGGCGCGAAGGAGAGACGATCGTGCGCGAGGGCAGGTTCACCGACTTCCGCGCGGCGATCGCCTTCGTCAACCACGTGGCCGAGAGGGCCGAGCAGGCGAACCACCACCCGGACATCCTCGTGCATGGCTGGAATCGCGTGCGCCTGGAGTTGAGCACGCACTCGCAGGGGGGCCTCACCGAGGCCGACTTCGCGCTGGCCGGCGAGATCGACGGGCTGATCTGAGCGCTTTGGCCGACCGCGACCCCTGCTACGGTTAGCTCGTCGCCACCAATGAACGACGACGAAGAATCTCCTCGAAGTAGCACCCCCGCGTGAGCGGCCTGAAGCTGATCTTCACGGCCATTCTGGTCGCGGTCAACGCGTTCTTCGTGATCGCGGAGTACGCGCTCGTGCGCTCGCGCAGGGCGCGGCTGGAGATGCTGCGCGAGGAGGGAGCGCGCGGGGCCGGTTTGGCGCTCGGGCAGCTCGACAACATCAACGAGTACATCTCGGCCGTGCAGATCGGCGTGACGATGACCTCGATCGGCATCGGCGCCCTCGGCCAGCCGGCGCTCGCGGACCTCTTCAAGGAAGCGCTCGGCGACACGCTGGCCCACGGCGTGGCCGTGGTGATCTCAGCGGCGGTGGCCTTCGCGATCATCATCACCGTGCAGCTGATTGCCGGCGAGATGGTGCCCAAGTTCTATGCCATCAATCACGCCGAGGCCGTCGCGCGGCGCGTCGCCCGTCCGCTGCGCGCCTTCGCCGTGCTGTTCGGTCCGCCGATTCGCTGGCTCACGGCCATCTCGGGCTGGATTCTGCGCCTGCTCGGCGCCGACATGAGCGCCGTCGAGGCAGGGGGCAGCTCCGAGGAAGTCAAGCGTCTGATCGCCGAGTCGCACGCCGGCGGTCAGCTGGATCCGGGCGAGGCCGTGATGCTGAGCGGCGTCTTTCACTTACACGAGCAGGAGGCCCGCCAGGTGATGACCCCGATACCGGCCGTAGTCACCGTCGACATCTCACAGGACGTGGAGATGGCGCTGAAGCTGTGCATATCGAGCGGCCACACGCGACTGGTGGTGACCGAGGAAGACAATCGTGATCGCGTGCGCGGGCTGGTGCACGCGAGCACGCTCGCCGACCGACTGATGCAGGAGGGGCCGCGAGCCTCGGTGGCGCCGATCGTGCACGACGCGCCGATCGTGCCCGAGACCAAGCCGCTGGACGATCTGCTGGCCGATCTGCAGCGCCAGCAGACGTTGATGGCGGTGGTCATCGACGAGTACGGCCGCGTCGTGGGGATCGTCACGATCGAGGACATCATCGAGGAGGTCGTAGGGGAGATCGTCGACGAGACTGATCCGCTGGCGGGGGAGATCCGCAAGCTGCCAGGGGGGGAGTGGCTGGTGCGCGGACACGTCGCGTTGACCGACCTGGCAGATCACGGCGTCGGGCTGTCGGCGGACAGCGATGCCTACAACTCGGTCGGCGGCTTTGTGTTCGCCGAGCTGGGCCGGCTGCCCAAACGCGGCGACACGATCGCCGCCGACGGCTTCTCGATCCGCGTGGAGTCGGTCAGACACAATCGCATCGAGGCCGTGCGCATCAGCGAGCGCCGGCCGGTTCCCTCACGTGAGCCGGAGCAGCGTGAGGGCCCTTAAACACGTCCGGCCCGCGGGGGGTGCGGGCCGGATCGTGTGCACTGGGAGGAGGCGGGTGTGCATTGCGAACTGTCTCGCACGACCAGTATCCGCGGCTGGATCAAGCCCACCTAAAAGACGGTGATGGTCGAGATAAAAAGTTGTGGTGCCCCAGCGCACGTAATAAAGCCGGCCGCATCCGAGATAAAGGCCGGGCCGCACACGAGATAAAGCTGGGGCGCATCAGTAGGTGTGAAACCCGCGCCCGCTCTTGCGTCCCAGGGCGCCGTCGGCCACCAGCTGCCCAACGCGGGGCGGCACGGCCTCGCCGATGGTCTGGCCGATCGCTTCAGAGACATCCAGTCCGACCAGATCGAGCAGCGCGAGCGGCCCCATTGGATGCCCGGCGCCGAGCTTCATGCAGGTGTCGACGTCGGCCGGGTCCATGTCGGTCTCTTCAAGCAGACGGACGGCGCTGAAGAGGTAGGGGAAGAGCAGGCGGTTGACGACGAAGCCGGGGACATCGGGGACCTCGACGGGGGTCTTCTCGAGGGTCGCGCACAACTCCAGCGCGCGGCGGCGCGTATCGTCGAGCGCCAGCGCCGGAAAGACCAGCTCGACGAGCCGCATCTTGGTGACTGGGTTGAAGACGTGCAGGCCCACGAAGCGCTCCTCGCGATGGCTTGCCTGCGCGAGCTGCTGCACAGAGAGCGAGGATGTAGTCGAGGCGAGCAGGGCCTCGGGGCCAACTATGGCGTCAAGCTCGGCCAGCACGCGGGCTTTGACCTGCAGATCCTCGACGACCGCCTCGACGACAAAGGTGGCGTCGGCGAGCGCCTGAGGATCGGTGGCGATCTGGACGTGCTCGGGGTCGATCTCGGCGCCGAGGCGAGCAAGGGTCTTCTCGACGGTCGCGCGAGCGCGCGCAGCCGAACTCTCCGAGCGGGCGAGGAGCAGGACGGGTCCATGGTGGGCCGCGGTGGCGGCCAGGCCGCAGGCAATGGCGCCGCTGCCGACGATGGCTAGGCGTTCGTTCACGCTTACTCCTCCACTGTAAGGGGTGTGGTGCCGGATGGGCTCGGCATGCTTGCAGACCGGCGGCAAGGGGCGCCCGCTGAGATTGACTGACTAGTCAATCTAGAGGCAGGAACACGGTAGAATACGAAAAGGCAGGCGCCGGGAAGGGCAGATTTCGTCGGGCGACGGCGCTCGGCACAGCAGATCGGCTCCCGCCGCACGCCACCCACCAAAAGCCGCGCTACACACGGAGGACTTCCATAATGAGGCAGCCAGAGGGCCGTGAGGTCGTGATCGTCGAGGCGGTTCGCACGCCGATCGGCAGGGGCCACAAGGAGAAGGGCTACTACAAGGACACCCACCCGAACGCCCTGCTGGGCAAGGTCTATACGGAGGTCATCAGCCGCGCCGGCATCGACGCCGCCGAGGTCGAGGACGTTATCGCGGGCTGCGTGCAGCAGTTCGGCGAGCAGGGCTTCAACATCGCCCGCAACGCCTGGCTGCAGGAGGGCCTGCCGATCGAGACCCCCGGCACCACCGTGGACCGCCAGTGCGGCAGCGCCCAGCAGGCCGTCAACTTCTCGGCCGCGCTGATCGCGGCGGGTGTGCACGACGCGATGATCGGTGGTGGCGTGGAGCACATGGGCCACTTCCCGTTCGCGGCCGGCATGAAGACTCAGGAGGAGTTCGGCTTCGCCTTCACGCCGGAGCTGATGGACAAGCACAACATCGTCGGGCAGGGCCTCGGCGCCGAGATGATCGCCGACGAGTGGGAGATCTCCCGCTCGGAGCTGGACGAGCTGGCGGTCAGATCGCACAAGCTGGCCCATCAGGCGACCGAGGAGGGCCGCTTCGAGCGCGAGATCGTGCCCTTCCAGGTCAACGGCGACACCTTCGTGACCGATCAGGGCATCCGCCCGGACACGAATCTCGAGGCGCTCTCGCAGCTCAAGCCGGCGTTCAAGCCCGACGGCAAGATCACGGCGGGCAACGCCTCACAGATCTCCGACGGCGCGGCCGCCGTGCTGCTGATGTCGGCCGAGAAGGCCGCATCGCTGGGCCTGAAGGCTCGTGCGCGGATCGTCGATCAGACGACCGTGGGCTGTGACCCGGTGAAGATGCTCGAGGGCCCGATCCCGGCGACGGCGAAGATCCTCAAGCGCAACAACATGAAGATCGACGACATCGACCTGATCGAGATCAACGAGGCCTTCGCGCCGGTCGTCGCGGCTTGGCGGCGCGAGCACAACCCGGACATGGATCGCGTCAACGTCAACGGCGGCGCGATGGCCCTTGGGCATCCGCTCGGCTCGACGGGCGCGCGGCTGATCACGACGCTCCTGCACGAGCTTGAGCGCAGCGACAAGGAGATCGGCTTCGTGACGATGTGCTGCGGCGGGGGACTGGGTACCGCCACGCTCATTCAGCGGGTTTGAGGTTTTGAGGGGCCGGCCTTGAGGGCCGGCCTGGTTGGCCGCGGGGTGGCGTCATGGCGCCCCCCGCGGGACCCCCTCATGCCGGGGCTCTGAGGCTCGGCCTCGGCCAGTCGACCGCCATTCCTCAGGCCAGGGGTCCTGTTTCGGTCCAGTCCACTGCGACCGGCGGCAAGGCCAGTAGAGCAGCCCAGGTGTTCGGGTCGGTCTGGCCGCTCGCGGGGATGCCGTGGGCGGTCTGGAACTGCTCGAGGTTGGCTGCGGTCGTGGCATCGAAGACGCCGCTGGTGACCTGTGAGGGGATGGCGCTGGCGAGGTGCTCCTGCATCCACAGCACCTGATCGCCCTTCGCGCCTTCGCCGAGCAGCGGCGAGGTCAGCTCCGGCGAGGGTACCGTGAGGCTCGGGTTGAGCGGTTCGGCCAGCGCCGTCCAGCCGCCCGCAGGGGTTTCCTGCCAGTCCCACCACGACACTCCGCGAGCGCCATAGGCGGCGGCGAGCGAGCGGAAGGCGACTAGTTCGGCGGCCGAAGGGCTTTGGTAGGTCTGGCCAAGGGGGGCGATGGCGCGTCCATAGATCAGGTTCTCCTCGTAGGTGTGCACGTAGACGTTTTCCACCGAGGTGCCGATGTCCTTCCAGTACATCTGCGGCGCATTGAACTGCGCGCCATTGGGCCCGAGAAAGACCGAATAGGGGAAGGACTCGTGATAATCGACGTAGGGGAACGAGGCCAGCCCCACCGGATAGGCGGGGCCGATCTTGGCGCGGAGCGTTTCGATGTACTTCTGCGCCGAGCCATAGCGGCCTTCGTATTCGGACTCGGCATCGATCACCAGGCAGTCGGCGCCGTTGGCGACGGCGCGCGCGCCGAGTTCGGCCTCGCCGACGGGGTTCGTGCCGTAGACGAACTGCCACGCGCATACCTTCAGCCCGTTGGCATGCAGCTGCTGAACGAGTTCCGGCGAGAACTGTTCCCAGTAGTTGCTCGAGCCGTCGGAACTCTTGACAAACACCGTCGTCACGCCGGCCGCGTGGGCCTGAGCGACGATCGCCGGCAGGCTGCCTGCGGCGGACTTGCTCACATACCAGATCCACATGCCCTGGCCTTCGAAGGCCGTGCCGCTGGGGGCCGGCGTGAGCGTCGCCGGCGCCGGCGGTGTCTTGGGCCTGGGGGGGTGCAGCGCATAGGGCACGACCGTGATCGGCCGCGACGCATTGGAGTGGCGTCCGCCGCCGATCATCACCTCGATGCGCCCCGAGTGTGCGCGGATCGGCACCTTGACCGCGGGGCCGTAGGGCGACTGATAGATGCGTGTCAACGGCGAGCCCGTCGCGATCGTCGCGTTGCGCGTGCGCGGAAAGGCCACGATGAGCCCCTTATCCAGGCCGCGTCCGCTGAGCACCAGGTAGCCGTGCAGCGAGACCTCGTGGGGGTTGGTCGCGCAGTTGGCCGCCGGCGCGCAGCGCGCGTCGGTGAGCGTCACGATGCGCCTGGTGTGGCTGGTGGCTCGGCGCGGCGTTGCTGTGGAACTCGAAGGAGCGCCGGTGCCACCGGGGTTGGCGGCCGCCGCGGTCGCCGCGGGGCGGGGGAGAGCTATAAGCAGCGCGAGCAGCGCCGCCGCAGCCAGGAACCAGGAGCGTTGTCGGATGCCTGTACTTGCCATTACCGGGAGGTGGATCGGAGAGCTGCCGACCTTAAAGGCTATGCGCCCCCCAACCAACCTGCGGCAGAGAAGTTGCGGGTCAGCCCCAGCGAAAGCCGGTCGCCGAGGGCGCCGGCGCAAGGGGACTGCTGGGCAGTCCTGTCGGCGGCTGGGGCAGGTTGAAGCCCGTTGGCGCCACGTCATTGGGGGCGTCGCCATGAAATAAGGACGCCAGGTACTGAATCTGGCCGCGGCCTACGCCCAGCTCGAACTGGCCGCCGCCGTAGTTGCCGATCCCCTGTCGCGCGCAGAAGTCGAAGGTTTCCAGCAGGTTCCGCAGTCCGCCCAGGCGCGAGGGCTTGATGTTGACCATCCGCGGCGGATACGGCAGCGACTGGATGTCCTCCAGCGAGTGGATCGGGGCGTCCCACGAGAAGCGCGCGCGGTGGCGCGCCAGGAGCGGGTCGGTCTCGGCCGTCAACGCCGGGTCCTCGATCCACGCGTCTGGGAAGGCCTCGACGACGCGCCTGTAGAGCACCGGATCGGCCGGCTGGTCGACGATCGAGCCCGTGTAGTAGGCCTTGAAGTCCACCGACTCCACTGCCCCCGTCTGCACAAGCTCCTCGATCAGAGGCTGACTCCAGGAGCTGGTCGGGTCGAGCTTGAAGCGCAGCCACGGATAGACGTCGAGCCTGCGGCGCAGCGGCTCGATCGTGGGCGGCTCGCCGAGGCGCAGCGACACCACGAAGCGCACCGGCCGCGGTTCGCGCCCGAGCGCCTCGTGCAGCGTCTTATCGGCCTGGCGCAACGCCAGATCGAGCGCCGCCGACTCATACGCCCACGTGCGGTAGCGCCGCGAGACCTCTCGCTGGGGTGGCTCGGGGAAGAGGTCAAGGCCGGCCAGGTGCTCGCAGAAGGACGCCATCGTCCAATTGCCCTCCAAGTCGGGCGCCGGGCCGGCGGCCTGCAGGACTTCGTGGTCGATGCCGTCGTAGGTGACATCCTCGCCGATGCCCTCCTCGCCGCCGCCCTCCAGGTGGACGACGGTGGAAAGGCGCTCGAAGTCGCTCGAGACCTTCGCCTTCAGGCCCTCCAGCCTGGCGGCGTCGATCTGGACGGGTAGATCCGCCAGCAGCTCCCAGGTGCTCACGGCGGGATCGCCTTGAAGCGTGCTCACGGAGGCGTCACCCCGGAAGCAGCCGAAGAGCCCCCATCGGCGGCCGCTCCCCGCGCGCGCTCGCGCCCGGCCTCGCCTTCCAGACGCTCGACCAGCTCATCGAGTCGCAGCTCCTCTAGCGCGCCGCCCACGGCCTCGAGTTCGGCGGCGCAGTACTCGATCAGCGCCTTGCCCTCGCGCACCAGCTCAAGCGTCTCGTTGAGGCTGGCCTCGCCCGAGTCGAGGCGGCGGATGATCTCCTCCACGCGCGCCGCCGCCGCCTCGTAGGTCTGCTCCTGTGCCGGTGTGTCGCTCATCCTGGTTCGATCCTCGCCGCAACCGTATCGTCGGCGAAGCGCACCTGCAGCCTGCCCTCTCGCTGCGCCTGCTCCGCCGTGGCGATCGGCTCGCCGGCGCGGTTCTGCACGAGCGCATAGCCGCGCTCCAACGTACGCTGAGGGTCGTGCCCCGTCAGGGCCAGCCGCAGGCGCTCCAGCTCGCGCGGGCGCCGCTCGCGGCAGTCGCGCGCCGTGGCGCCCGCTTTGCGCTCCAGCACCAGCGCCCGTCGCGCCGTCACGGTTCGCTCGTCCTGCGCCCGCCGGCGCGCGCCGGCGCGGGTTTCGCGCAACTGCTGATGAAGGCGCACACGCTGCCTCCTCAACTGCTCGGCGGGCGCACGCGAGAGCGCCGCCAGCGCGCGAGCGCGCACGAGCACCGCGCGACGACTGTGGTCCAGCAGTCGCGCCGCGGAACTCTCGAGCACAAGCCGAGGCTTGCCGAGCACGATGGGCCTGCTGTGCTGGACGAGACGCGCCGTGGCGCGCCTGAGCATCAGACGCCGCGCGCTCAGCACGGCGGGTCGTCCGTGCTCGGCCAGGCGATCGGCGAAGTCGCCGAGGGCGAGGCGCGCCTCCCGACAGTTCACTCCCACGGCCTCCTCGGCAGCGTGTGTGGGCGTCGAGCAGCTGACCCAGGCCACGTTGTCCAGGAGCGTGCGATCGGTGTGGTGTCCCACAGAGGCCACCACGGGCACTCCCAGCAGCGCCACCGTGCGGCACAGCGTCTCGTCGCAGAAGCACCATAGGTCGGCCAGCGAGCCGCCGCCGCGCGCCACCACCACCACCTCGGCTCCGCCGACCGCCGCCAGGTCCTGCACGGCGCGCGTGATCGCCGGCGCGGCATGGCGGTCCTGCACCGGCGCGAAGCCCCACACCACCGTCCCCGCCCAGCCGCGGCGTTCCAGCGCGGCGAGGATGTCCTCGCGCGCCTTGCCGCTCTCGCCTGTCACAACTCCGATCATGCGCGGCAGAGGCGGCTTCGGCAGGAGCTTCTGGCGCTCCAGAAGGCCCTCGGCGAAGAGCGCCTTGCGCAGGCGGTCGATGCGTGCCAGCAGATCGCCCACGCCCGCCACGCGCAGGTCGGTCACGTGGAAGGAGAAGCCCGGCGAGGAGGTTGCGCTGCCGGGGTAGTAATCACAGCCGCCGGCCACCACCACCTGCATGCCCTCCTTCACCTCGCCCGTCCGCGTGAGCATCGCCTCCCAGTCGCGCAGCCAGGCGGCGCACGAAACGGCCCCGGAGGCGTCGCGCAGCTCGAAGTACACGCGCGCGCGCGCCGCGCGCAGATTGACCAGCTCGCCGACCAGCTGCACGCGCGCAAACGAGCGCAGCTTCGCGCGCAGGGCCTCCGCGTACTCGCCCACCGGGTAAGGCCCCGCGAGCGTGCTACCCGGGATGCCCGCCTGCGCGGCGGGGGTCGGAGCGGCCATCGCAAACCAGGATAGGCGCTAGCATCGACGGCTATGCCGAGCGCCTCGAAGAGCCGGCGCGGGCGCTCGCGCAAGCGCCGGCCCGACCCCGCCGACCGCGCGCGCCGATCTGAGCCGAAGGCGCCTCCGCCGCCCACCCCCACGCACGGGGGACGTCCGCGTCCGCCGTGGCACCCGCTGCCGCTGGCGGAGCTGCTGATCTTCGTGGGGGCCATCGGCGCGGTCATCGGGCTGCGCCGCCAGGACACTCACGGTGGTGGCGGCGCGCCGCTGATCGCGGGTCTCGTGGCCGTCGGGCTGGGGACCTTCGAGGTGACCCTGCGCGAGCACTCCGGCGGCTACCGCTCGCACACCATCCTGCTCGCGCTGGTCCCTGTGCTGGTCTTCCACTCGCTCGTCGTCGTCGGCGCCATCGCCATCGGCCACCCGCCGCGACTCCTGAGTGTCTACCTGCTGCCGCTCGACCTCGTGCTGTTCGTCTTCTTCTTCAAGCTGCTGCGCGCGCGCTATCGGGAGGCCCGTCAGGCACGAGCGGTCGGACGCCGCTAGGCCTGCGCGGCGAGGCCGCTCAGCGACGGCAGCGGGCGCTCGTCCTCGTTACGGCCCTCGCCGCGCGTCTCACCGTCAAAGCCCAGACGCTCCAGGCGGGCGATCTCACGCTCGCCTTCCACCCTCGCCGGGTGCTCGTGCGGCAAGGGGGCAATCAGCTTGGCGATGCGTTCGCGCAGCTGCAATGCGAAGTGGGGCGTCGAGGCGCCCATCAGCTGGCGCACGTCCTCGACGGTCACCACGTGCTCGCCACTGCTGCGCCTGGGGTCCTCTGCCTGGCTCATTTGCTCGCGAGGTCGGGGGAAGGGGTTGGGTCGGCGGCCCCGCTCATTTGCTCGCGAGGTCGGGGGAAGGGGTTGGGCTGGTGGCTTGGCTCATTCGTTCGCCTTCGGCAGTGGGAGTGAGGTGGTGGGCTTCGTTTCGGTGGACGTCGGAGTCGTTTCGGTCGTCGTCGCCGACGTCGTTGTGGATGTCTGTGGCGCTATCTCGAGCACCGCATCCAGTTCGGCCTGCGTCGTTGCCGAGATCGCTTCCTCGCCGCCGATCAGCCAGCCGTGATTGTACGCACCGTTCACCGGCCCGTATGCCGGCGTGTTGGCGTAGGCCGGTCGTATGTCAAGCAGGTATTCGCTCAGCACCTTCGGCACTCCGACGGGACCTTCCAGGAGCAGCAGCGGCGCGTAATCGCCGTTCGCCGCCAACGGCGCCGCCGCTGGCCCGTCGAGGGGTCGCGAGGCGTTGGCGAACACCAGTCCGTGCCCCGGTTCGTCGATCCCCCAGCCGAACGCCCCGTCGCTGAAGAGAGCCGCCGCGATCGCCTTGCTCACCGGATCGCCGCCGCTGAAGCGCCCCGCCGGGCTCTCCACGCGCTTGACCGGACCGAACCGCCCCAGTTGGGCCAGCACGGAGCTGCCGACCGTGGCGCTCGAGCCAACCACGTAGATCGTCGGCCTGTGCAGGCGCGCCAACGCCTGACTCGTCGCCGCCGGCACGCCCTTGGTGCTCACCAGCAGGATCGGCGCACCGCTCTCCGCCGCAAGCGCCGCCGCCGGCATCGCCTGCGCCGGCGGGCCGTCGGCCGCCGTCACGATCACCTGGCGGGGGGCTCTGCCCTGGATCGTGCTCAGCAGCCGCTGCACCTTTGCCGCCAGCGCATACGGGTCGGAGTCGGTCGCCGTGCGAGTGAAATAACCATCGAGGTGGGTCGCCCCGCTCGTGCCGGCGGCGATCCGGACGATCTGGGCGCCACCCAGCGATGCGGCGCCCGTCGGGCGCATCGTCCGCAAGGCTTGTTCGCCGACTTCCGCGAGCGCGCCGCCGCTGCTGTACAGCAGCGGCGCCTTCAGCGGCGCGCTCGCAAGCGCCGACGCCGCCAGCGCCGCCGGCCAGTCCTGTTCGTCCACCACGACCACCGCCTGCGGGCGACCTGCCGCGGTCAGCCCCGGATACACCGCCAGCGCCACAGCCGCGGCATCGGTGGCCGCGTCCGCGCCTCCTAGACGGGTGGTGTTCTTTGTTGCCACACCCCCCGCGCCCTCGGGGCTCACGGTGGGGATCGCCTTCGCGCCACCCTGTCCCTGCGATTCGCCGGGCAGCGATTTGCCGCAGCCCGACAGCGCCGCGGCGAGCGCGAGTGCAGACACGGCCAGCCGACACGATGGACTCCTCACCAACCGCACACTAACGGGCGCATCGGGCCTTACCATTTTCCCGGCATTTGCGGGAAGAAGCTGGTCAAAGCTGTGCAAGTCGCGCAACCGTCATTGCACTCTGTTAGGCTCTCGCCGCAAATGCCGAATCCTTGGTCGGAGCCAAGGAACGGGGGAACCGAGAAGTTGGGGCGAATTCCACGGTCTATCCGTGGGAGGCGCAGGCTCTTTCAGCGCCAGCCCGTCAGCTAACCCCGCAGGCCTACGAAAGAGGTTGTTTTGCGGGTGCTCATACGTAGCGGCGCGGCGTTGCTGCTCAGCCTGATCGGTCTTATCGTCGCGATGGGCGCCACGGCCACCGAGGCCGCGGCCAGTTCCACCGGCGGGACCGCCTCGCGCGGCCCATCCAACTCCTCCTCTCCCGCCGCCGCGGGCGGCGTCTCGCCTACGGTCCCCGCCACCAAGCCCAAGACGGGTCATTTCGCGCCCGTCACCGGACGCACCGTCAGCCTCGTCTACGCCGGCCCGGTCTACGAAAAGCTCGCCACCGGCCAGATCGTCCCCTACACGCCTCCGCCGCCCCCTGGCCAGCTTGCGCCCGCCACCGGCGGCAGCCCTGTCGGCGCCAGCGCTGCCGATTCCCCTCCCAAGCCCGAGCTGCTGGTGCCCGGCGCCACGGCGCGCGTCGTCAACGGCCTCGCCGCCGCGCCCATGTCGGCGCCCGCCCCCGTGCAAGAGGTCATCTGGGCCGGCAACCAGATCATCGGCCTGCCCTACATCTTCGGCGGCGGCCACGCCTCCTTCACCGCCCCCGGCTATGACTGCTCGGGCACCGTCTCCTTCGCCCTGCACGGCGCCTCGCTGCTGGCCACGCCGATGGATTCAGGGGAATTCATGAGCTGGGGCGGCGCCGGCGTCGGGCAGTGGGTCACCATCTTCACCAACGCCGGCCACGCCTACATGACCATCGCCGGGCTGCGTCTCGACACCTCGGCCGCCGACGACCCCTCCAACCAGCAGGGCCCCCGCTGGCGCCCCCTGCGGCCGGCCAACGCCGGTTTCACGGTGCGTCATCCCGTTGGCCTGTAGCGGGTCGCCGGCCGGCTGCGCATCCCCATTGGCTGTAGTGAGCCGCCAGTCGGCTACTCTTGATCCTCTTCTCACAGCTTCCATAGGAGGATCAGGATGGCCGGCTTGACCGGGCGCATGTCGACAGTCGTGAAGGCCAAGGTCTCCAAGCTCTTGGATCGAGCCGAAGATCCCGCCGAGACGCTCGACTACAGCTACTCCAAGCAGCTCGAGCAGCTTCAGAACGTCAAGAAGGGCATCGCCGACGTAGTTACCGCCAAGAAGCGCCTGCAGATGCAGGAGTCCACGCTGCAGCAGCAGCTCGTCAAGCTCGACACCCAGGCCCGTCAGGCCGTCGCCGGCGGCAAGGAGGATCTGGCGCGGATGGCTCTGGAGCGCAAGAACGTCGCGCAGACCGAGCTGCAGTCGCTCGACACCCAGGTCACCGAACTGGAAGCCCAGCAGCAAAAGCTCACCGAATCCGAGCAGAAGCTGCGCGCCAAGATCGAAGCCTTCCGCACCAAGAAGGAGGTCATCAAGGCCCAGTACTCCGCCGCCGAAGCCCAGGTTCGTATCTCCGAGGCCGCCACCGGCGTCGGCGAGGAGATGGCCGACGTCGGCCTCGCCATGCAGCGCGCCGTCGACAAGACCGAAAACATGAAGGCCCGCGCCGACGCCGTGTCAGAGCTTGAAGCTGCCGGAGCCTTCGACGACGTAACCGCCATCGGACCAGGCGAAGACGACATCGACCGCCAGCTCAAGGAGCTTTCCTCATCCTCCGCAGTCGATGACGAGCTGGCGAAGATGAAGGGCGAATTGGGACCCGCCCAGCCCGGCGCCGGCGGTCAACTCGGCGCTGGAGCACCAGCCGAGTCGGGGGCGAATGGGGAGCCTTCAGAGGAGGCCGCGGGACAGCCCTCCCAGGAGGGCTCCTCATGATCGTGCGCGTCTCGGGCGAGGGTCAGTACCGCCTCGATGGCGTCGACGGGCGCCTCAACGAGCTGGACAACGCCGTGATCGCCGCGGTCCACGCGGGCGATGAGGCGACCTTTCGCAGCACCTACGACACGCTGCTCGGCTTCGTACGCCAAGGCGCCCAGCTCGGCGACGACGAGCTGGAGGGATCGGACCTGATCCTGCCGCCGCCCGACATCTCGCTCGACGAGGCCGAGCGGGAATTCACCGGCGAGGGGCTGATCCCGGACTAGGTGACGTGCCTGGGGACGTTCCGAACGTGAGGGGCTGATCTCGGACTAGGGCTTGTAGGGGCCGGGCTTGCGCCGTGGCTTGCCGCCGGGGAACGCCAGGCGCAGAATCGTCCGGTGCACACTCCCGAGCTGCTTGTGCAGGGGGCCGGTGTTGTAGGGCAGTTCGTAGCGATGGCAGATGTCGCGCACCCGCGGCGCGATCTCGGCGTAGCGGCTGGAGGGCATGTCGGGGTAGAGGTGGTGCTCTACCTGGAAGCTCAGATTGCCCGCCAGCAAGTGAAACAGTGGGCTGCCGTCGATGTTCGCCGAGCCCAGCAGCTGGCGCACGTACCAGCCGCCGCGCGTCTCCTCGGCGACCTCGCGCTGGCTGAACGTGTAGGTCTGGTCGGGGAAGTGCCCGCAGAAGATGATCGAGTAGGCCCACGCGTTGCGGACGATGTTCGCCGTGAAGTTCGCCGCCAGCGTCGACTTGAACGCGCGGCCTGAGAGCAGCGGAAAGGCGATGTAGTCCTTGACGATCTGGCGGCGCGCCTTCACGCCGATCGCCTTCAGCTCCTCGACCACCTTGGCCTTGGACTTCTCGCCGCTGCGGATCGCCTCGCCGTTGAGGTCGTGCACGGCAACGCCCCACTCGAAGAAGCCCATCAGCAGCAGGTTGTAGAACGGCTGCAGTAGGTAGATCGGGTGCCACGGCTGGTGAGGGTCGATGCGCATGATCTCGTAGCCCAGGTCGCGGTCCTTGCCGCGGATGTTCGTGAACGTGTGGTGCTCGTAGTTGTGCGAGTGCCGCCATGCCTCAGCTGGGGAGGCCGTGTCCCAGTCCCAGCTCTGAGAGTTGATGTCGGGGTCGTTCATCCAGTCCCACTGGCCATGCATGACGTTGTGGCCGATCTCCATGTTCTCCAGGATCTTGGCCACCGACAGGGCCGCCGTGCCGGCCAGCCACAGGGGCTTGCGGCGCGAGCCCAGCAGCATCGCCCGCGCGGCGAGCACCAGGTGGCGGTGCAGCTTGATCGTGCTGCGTATGTAGCGCGAGTCGCGCTCGCCCAGATCGGCGAACACCTCGTCGTGGATCGCGTCGAACTCGCGGCCCAGCTCCTCGATCTGCTCGGCCGTGAGACGCGTCAGTGGGTTTTCGCTCTCGTCCGCGTCGTGCGGCGCCTGCGGGCTCTTGATCTGGGTGGTGGACATTGTGGCTCCTCTATCTAGGGATTCGGGTGCGTAGGGGCTTCGGGGGCGGAGGGATTTGGGCGTTGGGCTTCGGGGGTGGAGGATTTGGGCGTTGGGCTTCGGGGGTGGAGGGATTTGGGCGTTGGGCTTCGGGGGTGGAGAGATTTGGGCGTAGCGGATTCGGGGCGCGGGGGGTGGGGAGCGTAGGGATTCGGGGCATCAGTGGCTGGGGGGCGATGTTCTCTTTTTTATTGCGTATCACTATTGCTATACCGAAGGAGGGATATGCGTGGCATCGCTTCCGGTCAGAGATCTATCTCGACTGCGCCCTCGGGCGCGTTGATGCAGGTGCGCAGCATCTCTCCGGGATGCCCGTGGACGCGCCCAGTGCGCAGGTCGCGCACCTGACCGCTGCGCAGTCGTCCTACGCAGGTGTGGCAGATGCCCATGCGACAGCCATACGGCAGCGTGGCGCCTGCGTTCTCGCCAGCCACCAGGATCGGCTGCTCGCCGTCGCTGGCGGCGTGGATGTCGCTGGAGCAGAAGCGGATCGTGCCTCCTAGGCCGCGCGCGCCGTCGCCGACCGCGGTGGCGGGCTGGAAGTGCTCGATGTGCAGTCGCGCCGGGTCGCCGTCGCGCTTCCAGCGCTCGCTCATCGCCTCCAGCAGGCCGGCCGGCCCGCACACGAATGCCTCGCGCTGCGACCAGTCCGCGCACAAGCTCTCAAGCTGATCCGCGGTCACGCGGCCCTGCTCGGCGGTGATCCGCTCGTGCAGCCTGTAGCCGGGATGTCCTGCCCGCAGCGCGTGCAGCTCGCGGGCGAAGATGACCTGCTCGGCGGTGCGCGCGCAGTGCACGTGTACCACGTCCTCGATGCGTCCCCTGCCGGCGATGCTGCGCAGCATGCTCATGATCGGCGTGATCCCGCTGCCGGCGCTGATGAACAGCAGGCGTCGAGGCAGCGGCTCGGGCAGTACGAACGTGCCTTCCACGCCGCCCAGTCGCACGATCGTTCCGGGGCGCACCCGCTGGAACAGGAACGGTGAGACCTTGCCGCCCTCCACCAGCTTGGGCGTGATCGAGATGTATCCGTCTGAGCGCTTCGGGTCCGAGGTCAGCGAGTAGGCCCGCCAGTGGTGCACCCCGTCCACCTCGATCCCCAGACGCAGGTACTGCCCGGGCCGATGCCCCTCCCATTCCCAACCCGGCTTGATCAGGACCGTGACCGCGCTCGGAGTCTCACGCTCGACCCGTTCGATCCGCCCGCGCAGCTCGCGCGTCGACCACAGCGGGTTGATCAGCTCCAGGTAGTCGTCCGGCAGCAGCGGCGACGTGAACGACCTGATCAGCCTCAGGACCCGGCGACGTCCGTCGGAGATCCGTGGAACCGCGCCGCGCTCAGCCATCTGCGGCACCCATCGCAGGTTGCGTGCGGCCGCGACTCATATCTCTGTCGGTCCCACCGAGGATGTGTATATCGAAGCCTTCACGAGCCGGTGCAGATTGACATGGACCAATGATACCTCAAATGAGGTTACATGCAAAATGGTATCCTGAGTCGAGGTGACGGGAGCAAGGGCGGAAGCGGATACGGGCCTGACCATCGAGCAGCTTGCCGCCGAGGTCGGGATGTCGGTGCGCAACATCCGCAACCACCAGTCGCGCGGCCTTCTGCCGGCCCCTGAGGTGCGCGCGCGCATCGGCTACTACGACGCCAATCACGTGGCTCGCCTGCGGCTGATCCTCGATCTGCAGGCCGACGGCTTCAATCTCGCTGCCATCGAGCGGCTGATGAGTTCTTCCGGCGGCCTTGCGGGGCGACTGCTCGGTCTGCGACACGCCCTCACCACGCCGTTCGCGACCGAGACCCCCGAGGTCATCACCGCCGAGGAGCTGCTCAAGCGGTTCGGCGAGGTCGACGCGAAGGACATCGAGCGGGTCCGTAAGCTCGGGCTGCTCATTCCCCTCGGCGACGATCGCTTCGAAGTTCCCAGCCCCGCGCTGATGAACGCCGCCGAGGAGGTCACGGCGCTGGGCATCTCCCTGCACGCCGCGCTCTTACTCGTCGAGCGCGTCAGCCGCGACTGCGAATCTATCTCCCGAGCCTTCGTAAGGCTGTTCCTCAAAGAGCTATGGGAGCCCTTCGAGCACGCCGGTCAGCCCGAGGAGCGCTGGGACGAGGTGATCGAGGCGATCGGCGCGCTGCGCCCGATCGCCTCGGAGGCGCTGCTGGCGCTGTTCAAGCAGCGCATGACCTCGCAGGTCGAGACGGCGTTCGGCAAGGTGCTCGAGCAGCAGTCCAAGCGCTCTCGCTGAGGGGCCTATCGCTGGAGACCTGATTGCCGAGGAGCCCTATCTCTATGGGGAGGCCATCGCCAAGGTCCTATTGCTGAGAGAGGCCCTAAGAGCGCCTAACAGAATGAGTGTTGGAGTTGTTGGTGGCAGATGAGGGCGCAGCCGATGGTGAGGAAGGCTTCGTGGATGTCGGCGCGTCGGTCGTAGCGGCGCTCCAGGCGGCGGTGCTGGTGCAGCCAGGAGATCGTGCGCTCGATCACCCATCGTTCTTTGCCGAGCCCTGAGCCGTGGCTGGTTTTGCGCTTGGCGATACGCGGCGTGATGCCGCGCTCGCGGAGCGCCTTGCGGTGCTTGCGGCTGTCATACGCCCGGTCGGCGAGCAGAGCTTTCGGCTTGAACTTGCCGTGAGCGCCGGTCGGGGGAACGCGGTCGACGAGCGCCAGGAGCTCGGTGATGTCGTTGCGGTTCGCGGCGGTGAGAGTCGCGGCCAGAGGGGTTCCCCGGCCGTCGCAGATCACGTGGTGCTTGGAGCCCGGCCGGCGCCGATCGACGGGCGAGGGACCGGTTTTCTCGCCCCCCCTTTGGCCCGCACATGCGAGCTGTCCACCACCGCACGGGACCAGTCCAACTGGCCCGCGTCCTGCAACTCATCCAAGAGCACCTGGTGCAAGCGTTCCCAGACCCCCGCTTCGTTCCAGTCCCGCAGCCGCCTCCAGCACGTCATCCCCGACCCACAACCCATCTCTTGGGGCAGATCCTCCCACGGGATGCCCGTCTTGAGCACGAACAGGACGCCCGTCAAAGCCTGCCGGTCGGGCACCCGCTTGCGACCCGGATACCGGTACCGCCGCTCCACGCACGGCAACAACGGCTCGATCCGAGCCCACAACCCATCACTGACCAGTGGTTTCGCCATAGACACCGTCTACGACAACAGCATCCCAAAACCTCTTTCTGTTAGGCGCTCTAAGAGGCCTAGGGTCCGCTAAATGGGGATCCCCCATAGGGGGAACCACCGCTCCAGTTCCGGCTCCATCGGCAGGTCTGCCGACATCTGCGCCTTCAAACGCAGCTCGCGCTCGGTGTCGCGCTCGTTGGTGGATCCAGATCCCGCGCCGGCGGGGACGAACGGGTACCAGTAGCCGCGCTTGTAGTTGTAGATGAAGTACACCCTGCGCTTGTGAGCGTCCGCGAAGGCGAACACCGCGCACAGCAGCCGCTCGCCGTGGCCTGCCGTCTCGATTGAACTTGACACCGCGTTGATACCCACCGCCAGGTCTTCCACCGCGGCGTCCTTCAGCACCATCCAGCGGTAGCCGTAGCTGTCGTCCTGTGTGGCCACCTGTGTGCCCGTCTCCCCGCCCGTGGCCTTCACCACTTCTTCCATTTCCCTGATCGTCGCTTCGAACTCGCTCGTCGCCAGCGCCTGGAAGACGATCGCGGCGCTGCCCGCCGGTTCGATCTGGTGCTCCGTCTGGAGCGTTATGTAGGCCGTCGTGATCGCAAACAGGCGGTCGGGCGCCGGACCCTTGACCTGATGGCGGCCAGTGAGCGCGTCGAGCAGGCCCACGACGTCTACGCCGCGCCCTGCAGCTGGCTCTCGAACTTCTCCAGCGCCGCCAGGCGCTGCTCCAGCGGCGGGTGGTCGGCGAAGATGTTCATCAATGACTTCTTCGTCCTCGCCGGCAGAATGAAGAAGGCGCTCATACTCTCCGCCTTGCGCAGATCCTGGGTGGGCACGCGCTCCATCGTGCCGCTGATCTTCAGCAGCGCCGACGCCAACGCGCTGGGGCGGCCGGTCAGCACCGCGCTGCCGCGGTCCGCCGCGAACTCGCGGTAGCGCGACAGCGCCCGCAGCAGCAGGAAGGAGATGGCGTACACCAGCACCGAGACCAGCAGCACCAGCATGACCTCCTCCTCCTCGTCACGATTGCGCCCATACCCGCCGCCGAAGCCCCCGCCGAAGAACAGCGCGAACTGGGCGATCGTCGAGGCCAGCGTCGCGAAGAAGCTCGCCAGGGTCATCACCATCACGTCGCGATTGACCACGTGCGTCAGCTCGTGCGCCATCACGCCTTCCAGCTCCGCCGGCGACAGCAGGTCGAGGATGCCTCTCGTCGCGCACACCGTCGCCGATTTCTTCGAGCGGCCCATCGCGCATGCATTCGGCATCGACGTCTCGATCACGCCGACCTTCGGTTTGGGCAGATCGGCCTGCACGCACAACCGCTCGATGATCCCGTGCAGCTCCGGCTCCTGCGCGGGCGAGACCTCCTTGACGCCCATCGTCGCCAGCGCGATCTTGTCCGAGGCGAAGAACTGCACCACCAGCAGCACCAACGCCACCACCACGATCGTGCCGGCGGCTGCCCCAGCGGCGAACAGCACTCCCACGAACACCACATAGACCAAGCCCAGCAGGAACATCGTCATCAGCATCCTGGCCTGCAGGCCGCCGTCCCTGCCGAAGCTCGCGCGCTTGTTCGCCGTGTGGGTCGCCATTTGCTGGGATTGTCGCAGACCAAGTTCTCGCCCTCCTAAAGCGCGGGCTTCTATCCGGTCGGGTGCGGAGCTTCATCCGCTCGGGCATGAGCTTCATCAGGTTTGGGCGCAGGGCCTTATCCGGTCGGGCGCGGCACGGGACTCCTCCGCCGAGGACCGCGGCGCCCTTACGGTGCGCTTCCCTAGAGTGCTCACTGATGCAGCCCGAAATCGACATCCTCGGCATCTCCGTCAAGACCTTCGGCGTCATGTTCGCGCTGGCCTTCCTCGCCTGCGGGCTGCTCATCGCGCGGCGCCTGCGCGAGCTGGAGCTGCCCGTTCGACTGGGCCTACGAGCTCATCTTCGTTGCGCTGCTCGGCGGCGTCATCGGCGCGCGCGGCTACTTTCTCATCCAGAACTATTCCCAGGTCAAGCACAACCTGCTCGGCAGCGTCTTCTCGGGCTCGGGGCTTGTCTGGTACGGCGGCGCCATCGGCGGCGCCATCGGCGTCCTGCTGTGGATGCGCTGGCGCCAGACCCTCCAGCTGCGGATCTTCGATATGTGCGCCGTCGCGCTCGCTCTCGGCTACGCCATCGGGCGCATCGGCTGCCAGGTCTCCGGCGACGGCGACTACGGCATCCGCTCCTCGCTGCCGTGGGCGATGGGCTATCCGCACGGCACCGTTCCCACGCCCCCAGGCGTCACCGTACAACCCACTCCCATCTACGAGACCCTGACGATGGGCCTCGTCGCCTACCTGCTGTGGCGCCTGCGCGATCGCGTGCGCCCCGGCGTCATCTTCGCGCTCTACCTCGTCCTCAGCGGCCTCGAGCGCTTCCTCGTCGAGTTCGTACGGCGCAACCGGGAGGTCTTTATCGGGCTCACCGCAGCGCAACTGGAGAGTCTGGGGCTGTTTGTCATCGGCATCGTCTGGCTCTCCTTCATGGCTCGGTCCGGTGGCCTCGGGGGTCTGCGCGCGGGGCTGCGCACCGGGCATCCGACGACCGCCTGACGCTGCCGCGATAATCCTCTGGCGATGGCCACCGTCGGGACTCCTCTTTCACACGTCTACCCGCTCGGCTCACGCCTCAACGAGCGGGGTGTGCTCGAGCTGGGCGGCTGCGACACGCTCGAACTCGTGCGGGAATTCGGCACGCCCGCCTACGTCTTCGTCGAGGACGACCTGCGTACGCGCGCCCGCGCCTTCGTCGAGGCCGGGCGACGCGCCGGTCATGAGGATCTTGCCGTCGTCTACGCCTCCAAGGCCTCCTCCTGCACCGCCCTGTTGCGGGTCTTCGCCGAGGAGGGTCTGTGGTGCGACGTCGCCTCCGGCGGAGAGCTGCACATGGCGCTCGCCGCCGGCTTCGCCCCCGAGCGCCTCGTGCTGCACGGCAACGCCAAGTCAGAAGACGAGCTGCGCGCCGCCCTGCGCCACCGCCTCGGCCTGATCGTCATCGACAACTTCGACGAGATCTCACGCCTAGCCCAGCTGATCGCCGACGGCGCGCTCGCCGGGCGCCCCGCGCAGCCCGTGCTGCTGCGTGCCACCCCCGACGTCCGCGGCGACACGCACGAGAAGATCTCCACCGGCCAGGCTCTCTCCAAGTTCGGCTTCGGCATGGACGACGTACGCCTCGCGATCCAGCGCGTGCGCGATATCGACGGCCTGGACCTACAGGGCATCCACGCCCACGTCGGCTCGCAGCTGCTCGACCTCGCCCCCTTCCGCCGCGCCGCCCTCGCGCTCTCCACACTGGGGGAGTTCCCCGTGTGGGACCTCGGCGGCGGCCTCGGCGTCGCCTACACCTCCGAGCAGCATCCCCCCGCGATCGAGGATTACGTGAAGACCGTCGTCACCGCTGCGCGTGAGTATCTCGGCGCGCACACCCGTCTGCTGATCGAGCCCGGGCGATCCCTGACGGCCAATGCCGGCGTGACCCTCTACACCGTCGAGTCCGTCAAGCGCAACGTCTCCACCTGGGTTGCCCTCGATGGCGGCATGTCCGACAACCTGCGCCCGATGCTCTACGACGCCCGCTATGAGGCGCACATCGTCGATCGTCGCGACGGCGATCTCTCCTGCATCATCGCCGGCAAGCACTGCGAGTCCGGGGATGTCCTCGTGCGCGATGCGCTGCTCGACGATCCCCGCCCCGGCGACATCCTCGTTACACCCGCCACCGGCGCCTACGGTCACGCGATGGCCAACAACTACAACGGCGTTCTGCGCCCGCCGGTGATCTTCTGCGGCGACGGCCGTGCGCGCCTTGTCCAGCGGCGCGAGCGCTTCGACGACCTCACCGCGCGCGATGTCCTCTAAGCCCTTTCCAATCGGGCTGCTCGGCCACGGTACCGTGGGCTCCGCCTTTGCCTCGCTGCTCTCCGAGCGCTCCCCGCACGTGCAGCGGCTTACCGGGCGCTCGCCGGCACTCGCCGGCACTCTCACGCGCTCGCGCGGCTCCTTCGAGGAGATCCTGGAGGACTCCGAGCTGATCGTCGAGCTGCTGGGCGGCATCGAGCCCGCGCGCGACTACGTGCTGCGCGCGTTGCGCGCCGGCCGGCACGTGGTGACCGCCAACAAGCAGCTGCTTTCCCAGCACGGCGAGGAGCTGTTCGAGGCCGCCGGCGAGCACGGCGTGCAGCTGCGCTTCGAGGCCGCCGTCGCCGGCGTCGTGCCCGTGGTGCGCGTGCTTACCGAGTCCCTTGCCGGCGCTCACCTGGAGCGCATCCACGGCATCGTCAACGGCACCACCAACTTCATTCTCTCCGAGATGGAGCAAGGTTCCAGCTATCAGGAAGCTCTAGCTGAGGCTCAGCGTCAGGGTTATGCCGAGGCCGACCCCTCCGACGATGTGTCCGGCCGCGACGCCGCCGCGAAGATGGCCATCCTCGCGCGCCTGGCCTTCGGCACGCCCGTGCGCCTCGAAGAGGTCCCCTACGAGGGCATCGAGCACCTGCAGGCCGACGACCTCCAATACGCGCGCGAGCTCGGCCTCGGCTTGAAGCTCATCGGCACCGCCGAGCGGCGCGACGGCGGGCTCTCCGTGCGCGTTCATCCGGCCTTTCTCTACGCCGGACATCCCCTCGCCTCCGTCGGCGGCCCCTTCAATGCCGTCACCGTCGAGTCTGCCGCCATCACCGAGATCACCATGTCCGGCCCCGGCGCCGGCGGCCTGCAGACCGCCAGCGCCGTGCTCGGCGACGTCGTAAGCGTCATGCGCCCGCCCTGCGCTCCGCCGCTGCCGCTCCAGCCGCTGCCGCTCGTGCACGACGTCTCCTCCTCCTTCTACCTGCACATGGAGGTCGCCGATCGACCCGGCGTCCTCGCCGAAGTCGCGCAAGTGCTGGGCGACTGCGGCGCCTCGATCAAGTCCGTCGTACAGCGTGGCCTCGGCGAGAACGCGCGCCTCGTGATGGTCATTCATCCCCTCGCGCATTCGCGCC
The DNA here is from genome assembly GCA_963715515.1 of uncultured Solirubrobacterales bacterium. Classification (GTDB taxonomy): domain Bacteria; phylum Actinomycetota; class Thermoleophilia; order Solirubrobacterales; family Solirubrobacteraceae; genus Palsa-744. The sequence continues at coordinate 483,975 of OY970249.1, read as the reverse complement.
TGAAGGCAGCCGTCGAGCGCATTGGCCAGCTCGACTTCCTGCGCTCCGCGCCGCGCGCCATACGCGTCATCGAAGAGGAGTTCCGATGAGATCCGACAGGATGCCCGCATGACAAAGTGCCACATACCTCTGATCGAGCGCTACCGCGACCGGCTGCCGTTCGCGCCCGGCGATCCGCTCGTGACCCTCCAGGAGGGTTCCACGCCGCTGCTGCGCGCGCCCGTGCTCTCGGAGATGGTCGGCGCCGAAGTGCGCCTCAAGCTGGAGGGCGCCAACCCCACCGGCTCCTTCAAGGACCGCGGCATGACCTGTGCTGTCTCCGCCGCCGTACGCGACGGCGCCAAGGCCGTCATCTGCGCCTCCACCGGCAACACCGCCGCCTCATCCGCCGCCTACGCTGCACGCGCCGGCATCACCTGTGCGGTGATCGTCCCCGACGGCAAGATCGCCGCCGGCAAGATGGCGCAGACGCTCATGCATGGCGCGCGCGTCGTCGCGCTCGCCGGCAACTTCGACCACGCCCTCGCCCTCGTGCGCGAGCTGACCGAAACGCATCCCATCGCGCTCGTCAACTCCGTCAACGAGTTCCGCATCGAAGGGCAGAAGACCGCCGCCTTCGAGCTGCTCGAGGACATGGACGGAGACATCGGCGCGCTCTTCATCCCCGTCGGTAACGCCGGCAACGTCACCGCCTACTGGCGTGGCTTCACCGAGATGGGCGCCGCTCCACGTCTGTATGGCTTCCAGGCCGAGGGCGCCGCTCCGCTCGTGCTCGGCCACCCCGTCGCGCAGCCCGAGACCGTCGCCTCGGCCATCCGCATCGGCAACCCCGCACGCTGGGAGGACGCCATGAACGCCATGACCGACTCTCGCGGATCCATCCGCTCGCTCAGCGACTCCGAGATTCTTGCCGCCTACCGGCTGCTTGCCTCGCGCGAAGGGATGTTCTGCGAGCCTGCCTCCGCCGCCTCCGTCGCCGGCCTGCTCAAGTACGGCACCGGCGGCGCCGAGCGTGTCGTGTGCGTCCTCACGGGTCGCGGCCTGAAGGACCCCGAGACAGCGCTCGAGCACAACGACGGACTCACGATCCACTGTGCCGCCGAGCGCGGCGCGCTGGAAGAGGCGGTCTTGGGTGATCCGTAGGCGGCTCGTGCGCGTGCCGGCCTCCTCGGCCAACCTCGGCCCCGGCTTCGACTGCCTTGCCGCCGCGCTATCGCTGCATCTGGAGCTGGAGGTCGAGGAGACCGGTCATTTCGCCGTCGAGACCGACCTCGCGGTTGCGCGCGGGCGGGAGAACCTGTGTGTGCGCGCCTTCGAGCGCCTGCACTCCGCCGATGGCTTCACCTTTCGCATCCGCTCCGACATCCCGCTCGCCGGAGGCCTCGGCTCCAGCGCCGCGGCCGTCGTCGCCGGGCTGATGGTCGCCGATCATCTCTTCGAGCTGGACGCCCCTCTGTTAGAGATCGCCAGCGAGCTGGAGGGTCATCCCGACAACGCCGCCGCCGCCCTGCGCGGAGGCTTCGTGGTGTGCGCCGACAGCGACGTCGTGCGATTCGATCCGCCCACGGGTCTGGAGGCGCTGGCGGTGGTGCCTCTAGAGGCAGTCAACACACGCAGCGCGCGCGCTGCACTGTCGGCGCAGGTGCCGCTGGAGGAGGCCGTCTTCAACGTCGCGCATGCCTCGCTGCTGACGCTCGGGCTGGCCCGCGGCGACTGGGATCTCGTTGGGCGCGGCTTGCGCGATCGACTGCACCAGGATCGCCGCGGACCGCTCTTTCCGCGCTCGCTCGCGCTCGTCGAGCGCGCGCGCGAGCTGGGCGCGCTGGGGGCCACCATCTCCGGTGCCGGCCCCACCGTGTTGGTGTGGTGCTTCTACGAGCACACCGGCACCGTCGCCCAGGCTTTATCTGCCGAGATCGAGGGGTGGGCGACGCTTCTGCGGACTCCCTTCGAGATGCAGGGGGCCTATGTGGAGGAGATGTAGAAAGCGTCAGCGCGGCGGCCGCGAGGCGCCGTTAGCGCGCGGTTGCAAGGGCTGGTGTCAGTGAGGTGGCTGCAAGGGCCGGTGTCAGTGGGCGGCCGCGAGACGGCGTCAGCGCGGCAGCTGCGCCAACTGCTCCCGTGCCTGCTTCATCTCCGGCAGGCGCCCCAGCAGCTCGTCGGTCAACGCCAGGTAGTCGGCTCCCAGATCGGGGCGATGGTCGAGGATCGAGACCGCGCGCTCAGCCGATTCGGCGTAGGCGATCGAGGAGCGCACGACGCTCTCCAGCACCTTCTCGCCGAAGCTCTCGCGCAGTGAGAGCAGCGCCTCGCGCGAGTGCACCGTGCGCATGTCGGCCAGGTTCAGCAGTATGCCCAGCAGCTGCAGATCGGGGTTGAGGCTGTCGCGGGCCAGCTCGATGACCTCCATCGCCTGCTCGACGCCCTGCAGCGCGAAGTACTGCGCCTCGGCCGTTATCAGCGCGTAGTCGGCTGCCACCAGCGCGTTGACCGTCAACAGGCCGAGCGACGGCGGGCAGTCGATCAGTACCACGTCGTAACCCGCCGGTGCCTTGGCGAGCGCCCTGCGTAGCGTCAGCTCGCGACCCATCTTGCCGCCCAGCATCAGCTCGGCCTCCGCGAGACTGAGGTTCGCGGGCACGACCCTCTCGTCGTGGATGGCCTCGGCCAGCGTCGCCCTGCCGGCGAGCACATCGGCAATCGTCGGCTCCGCATCGGGGGCCACGTCGAGATAGTCCGACAGGTTGCCCTGGGGATCGAGGTCGATCGACAGCGTGCGCACCTGCGCCCGCTGAAGCGCATCGGCGAGGGTCCGGACGGTAGTGGTCTTGCCCGTACCTCCCTTCTGGGAGAGGACAGCGATCGTATGAGCCATTCGCGGGCGATACTACGCGCCCGCGCCGGCTAGGCGCCGGCTCGGCGGAGCGAGTGCGGTCCGGGTCTGCTCCGGCGAGGCGCCGGCTCAGCGGACGAGTGCAGGCCGTATCTGACTCCGGCGAGGCGTCCTGGCTCAGCCGAGCGAGTGCAGGCCGCTGTGCGCCGGCGCTTGTCCCAGCTCGACCGCGCTCACGCTGAGGAAGCCCAAGCGGTAGCGGCCGACGACGATCTCATCGCCGTCTTTGAGCACCCGCCACTCGATCCGCTCGCCGTTGACGAAGACCCCGTTGAGACTGCGGTCGTCGAGCACGCGTACGCCGTCGGGCTGGCGCACGATCAGGGCGTGGCGCCGCGAGACGGTGGGGTCGTCGAAGCGCACATCGGCGGCCAGGCTGCGTCCCACGCGCGTCCACTCGCGGGTGAGCGCCACTACGTTGGGCTCGCCGTTGCTGCCCTCTTCGTAGACGATGTACTCGCCGGGCTCCTCGATCTGCTCGCGGACGGCCGTCAGCCAGGCCTCACGATCGCCCTCGTCAGCTGGGAAGGCGCTTTCGGCGCTGCGCAGGCGCCCTGTGCTGAAGAGCGAGGCGCGTACGAAGCTGCGCCCGCCGCAGCCGGGGCAGTCGTGCAGCGTGTCGCAGGCAGCCAGCGTGAGCACGTAGCCACAGCGCTGACAGCGAAACGAGCCTGAGCCGGCGATGGTGCCCGATGTCAGTGACTCCATCATGCATCTCCCTTTCGTCGCGGCGGCGGTGACGCTTCGGGAAGCTTCTGCCTACGGGACCTCGTAGCAATCATAACGAGCCTGTCAACTGGGGTCATTGCGGACTCAACTGGGGGCATAACGTATTGTCGGCAAACCGTCCTAAACGCTTTTTAAGAGGCAGGGCGGCTTTCTGTAAGAGAAGAGGGCGGCTTTCTGTAAGAGAAGTCGTGCGACTCGGGGGGAAAAAGTCGCGCGACTCCAAGGGGGGCAAGAGCACTTCTACCCGGCGCTCGTGGGCCGCAAACGGCGCCCGAGACATCAAAAGGGACGCCCGAGGCATAAAAGGCGATCGTGAAGGCCTGGCCATGACGATGCATCGCGAAGGCCTGGCCATCAGATTGACGGCCGGCTGGAGGAGGCCGGCGGCGGGCGGCGAAACCCGCAGGCGAGGACGATGACCGAGCCGCCGACACACATCGAGCAACTTGAGCGCCTGCTGCTGCGCCGCGGCGTGGGTGCGCTCGTGGCCGACAGGCACCGCTGCACCGACTGCGGACGCACGCCGCTCGTGGGCGAGCGCGTGCACCTCTACGAGCGCGACAAGGGGATCGTGTGCGAGCTATGTCGGCCGCTGCGCCGCGAGCACCCGGCGGCCACCCAGCCGGTGCGCCACTCCGAGCACGGCCACACCGTGCGCCTGGCTGCACGCGCGGCGTAGCCGCCGTCGCCCGCCGGCGTTTATAAACTGCCGTCTATGCACGCTATGACCGTGTCGATCGTCGTCGACGCCCCCCGCGAGCAGGTCTTCGACTACCTGCAGGACATCGCCAACCACCCCGAATTCACCGACCACTACCTGGTTGACTGGCATCTGACCCGCATCGACTCCGTGGGCCGCGGCGCCGGCGCGCGCTTTCGCGTGAAGGCACCCGGCAACCGCTTCAGTTGGGGCGACGTCACCTTCACCGAGGTGGAGCGCCCGCATCGCATCGTCGAGGCCGGCCGCACCGGCAAGACCAACCGCGTGCGCACGCTCGGCGTCTACGAGCTGGCTCAGGGCGCCGCTGGCACCACGCGCGTGCGCTTCACGCTGGAGACCGAGCCGGCGACGCTGTCGGATCGCATCATGGAGGGCCTGGGCGGCAGGAGCTGGCTGAGGCGCAAGAATACGAAGGCGCTGCGCCGGCTGCGCTCGATTATCGAGGAGAGGCCTGCCCACCCGCTCGCCCACTCACCGGGATCGCACTCGTCCGGGGGGCGCATCACGGTGGCCGGCGGGTAGACTGCGCCGTCGCATGCCCGTGCCCAGCAGCCCGTTGCCCAAGATGCCTGCGCCCAGCCGCACGCCGCTGATGAGATTCGCCCCGAGACCGCCGCTGCCGGGTGGCCTGCTGCGCAAGCTGGCCGCCGTCGCGCTGGCTCTCGCCGTCGCGCTGGCGCTGGGCGCCTGTGGCGACTCGCACACGAAGGTCTCCGGCGGCACCTACGCCGGGGAGTCTGGCGCCAACGCTCCCTATCTCGAAGTCGGTCCGCTGATCTACGAGGTTCAGCTCTCGCGCGAGCTGAATCCCTATGACACCGAGGACTCCTCCTATCTGCAGGGTCTCACCCCGGCGCAGAGCCGGCTGCTGCCCGGGGAAGAGTGGTTCGGGGTCTTCCTGCAGGTCTACAACAACACCGAAACTCCTCATCTGGCCGCGCCGGCGGCGAACATGAGGATCACCGACACACAGCACCTCACCTACGTGCCGCTGGTCATCGCACCGACCAACGACTTCGCCTACCGCGGTGGGATCATCCCGGCCAAGAGCCGCGTGCCGGCGCTCAACACCGTCGCGTCCTTCGGTCCCACGCAGGGAGTGCTGCTGCTCTACAAGATCAAGATCGTCTCGCTCGACAATCGCCCGCTGACGCTGCATATAGTCGACCCGCTCGACCCGACGCAGACGGCTGCGGCCGAGCTGGACGTCTAAGCGGCCGAGCTGGACATCTAAGGGGGGCTGCTCGAATTTGGTCCGAGGGGGGGCTGCTGGATTTTGGTTCGGCGGGACCCTGGCGGGTGGAGGGTCGCAGGGGGATCATGAGGGTCGGCCGAGGAGCGGTCTCTATTCGGGGGTCGGCCAGGAGTAGTTCTATTTTTTTCTGCGTATGACTATGGTAATACTAAGAAAAAAATAGACAGACAGCCCTGCTAGCGGCTGGCCCGCAGCCCCGCTTCGAGCACCTGACGGGCGACGGGCGCCGCGGTGGCGCCGCCGGCGCCGTCGCGCACCATCAGCACGCCGACGACGATGCGCGGACGCAGGGCCGGCGCGAAGGCAGCGAACCAGGCGTCGGTGTCCTGCGGGTCATTGGAGGGGGCCGAGCATTCGCTGGAGTCCGCTTCGCTCCTAGCCGCTTCGCCGGTGCTCGATTCGCCCGTGGCGCTCGATTCCGGAGCGCTCTTGCAGGATTCGCTGGGGCTGCCCAATTCAGCGGTGCCGGTCTTGCCGGCGACGGTGACGCCGGGGATGGCCGCGGCGGTGCCGGTGCCTTCGCGCACCACGCCGATCATCAGCCGGCGCACGCTGCGCGCTACCGACGGTGTGGTCGCGCGCACGGCGTGCGCGGGTGGTTCGCCCCCGCCCCCGCCCCCGTCGTCGTCATCGCCGCCGTCGGGTGTGAACGTCGGCTGCGGCCGCAGGCCGCCGTCGGCGATCGTCGCGGCGACGGTCGCCATCTCCAGCGCGCTCGCCGACACCTCACCCTGGCCGATGGCCGTGGAGCCGACGTCGAGTTCGCCCTGAATCTGGGTGGCCGGAGGCAGCGTGCTTTCCACGGCGCCGGCGATGCCGGGGGGGTGGTTGAAGCCGAAGCGTTCGGCGGTGGCCACAAGCCTGGCGGCGCCGACGCGAACGCCGAGTGGCGCGAAGACGGAGTTGCAGGAGACGGCGAAGGCCAGTGCCAGCGAGCCCCCGCAGTCCTCGCCATTGGCGTTGCTCAGCTTAACGCCGTCGAGCGTCGCGTAGGTACCGTAGGGAAAGACCGTCGAGGGACGGGCCACGTGCGCCTGGAGCGCGGCCGTGACGGTGATCATCTTGAAGGTCGAGCCGGGCGGCTGGAGGTCGTTGAGGCCGATGCCGGCGACGGCCAGGATGGCGCCCGAGGCGGGTTCGAGGGCGACGATCCCGCCGTACTGCCCGCCGAGCGCTGCGACGGCGGCGCTCTGCACAGCGGGCGAGACCGTCGTGCGCACGGGCGCCGCCGCGCGCGGCGCGGCGCTGGCGAGCAAGCGTTCTCCGGCCAGCAGCTGACCGCCGGGGGTGCCGCGCAGGCGTTCGTCGAGGGATAGCTCCAGGCCGCTCACGCCGACGAGCGCTTCGGGCGGGACGCCCTGGCTTTCGAGCGCCTGCAGGCGCATAGCGGGGATCGGGCCGAGACTGCCGGCGATCGCGGCGGCATCGGCGCCGAGCGGCGAGTCGCGGGGACCGGCGGAGGTGGCCGGGCCGCTGGCCAGGATCGAGCCGTCGCGCGCCAGCAGCGCCGCGCGCGGAGGAAGCGTGGTGTGCCGTATCAGCTGCTCGCCCGGGTGCAGGCCCGGGAAGAGCAGCGTGCGCGACCAGGCGATGCGGGTGGCGGCGCCGTGTCCGACGAGCGGCAGCGTGAAGGCGGCGGAGAGGGTCCCGAAGAGCAGCGTATGCACGCGCACCGGCACCACGACGGTCCCCGTCTGCCCCGCCGCGGGCGCGCCAGCAGCCCGCCCGCCGCCGTCGCGCGGCGCGCCGGCGACCTGCAGTCGCGTGGCGGTGGCCGTCGTCGAGTCCTGCAGGTAGGCCGCGGCGAAGCCGCCAAGCGACAGCTCGCGCCGCGCCGCCGGGTCGATGTTGGCGTACATAGCCGTGTAGTCCCCGCGCGCCCAGGCTGCCGCGAAGCGCGCGGCGAGCTGGTGGCCGTAGGGAGGGGAGGAGGGGTTCGCGCCCGCGATGACGCCTGCCGTGAAAGCGAGCGCCGCGATGCCCACGGCCAGGCGCGCCCGCCGCAGGCGCCGTCTACGAGCCGCGCTCTTCACTCGGGCGGAACGGTAGAACATGGTTTGGTGACGCGACTCGATTGGATAATCGTCGCATTCGTGGCCGTGATGGCCCTGTTCGGTTTCCGGCGGGGCTTCATCGTGGGAGTGCTCTCGGTGGGCGGCTTTGCGCTTGGTGCATTCCTCGGCACGCGCCTGGGTCCTCTATTGCTGGGCCAGGGCTCGGCCTCACCGTACGCCCCGGCTTTCGGCCTGGTGGGTGCGCTGCTGGCTGGCGCGATCCTCGCCGGCGGCCTGGAGGGGGTGGGCTGGAGGCTCCGGCGCAGCCTGCTGATCCCCGGCCTGGGGGTGCTCGACGGGGCCTTGGGGGCGCTGCTGAGCGCGGCGGTGGCGCTGGGCATCGTGTGGATTGTGGCCGCCGTCGCGGCGCAGGCTCCGGGGCAGCAGCAGCTGCGCGCCGACGTCCAGCGCTCGGAGATCCTGCGCGAACTGAATCGGCTGCTGCCGCCTTCGGGGCCGATCCTGAATGCGCTGGCGCGGCTGGATCCGCTGCCCTCGATCAGCGGGCCCTCGCCGGATGTGGCGGCGCCGCTGCCGGCCCTCGCCAGAACGGCCGGGGTGCGGGCGGCTACGCGGAGCGTCGTGCGCGTCCTGGGGACCGCCTGCGGGCTGGCGATCGAGGGTTCGGGCTGGGTGGTCGCGCCGGGGGAGGTGGTGACCAACGCACACGTCGTCGCCGGCGAGCAGGACACGACGGTGGAGGTCGCAGGAAGACCCCCGCAGCTGCCCGCGCAGGCGATCGCCTTCGATCCCACCGACGACATTGCGGTGCTGCGCGTGCCCGAACTGCAGCTGCCGGCGCTGAATCTGTCGGCGAGCACAGCATCGGGCGACGCCGGCGCGATCCTGGGGTATCCCGAGAACGGGCCCTTCGACGCGCAGCCCGGGCGTATCGGACAGACGCAACGCGTGATCACCCAGGACGCCTACGGCAACGGGCCGGTCTCGCGGCTGTTGACACCCCTGCGCGGGCTCGTGCGCCCGGGCAACTCCGGCGGGCCGCTGGTGGACTCCGCGGGGAGGGTCCTGACGACGGTCTTCGCCGGCACCACCGGCGGCGGGCCGCATGGCGGCTACGGCGTGGCCAACGCCACGGTGGCGCACATCGTGGCCGGTGCGCAGGGGTCGGTCTCAACCGAGCAGTGCGCCGAGGGGTAGGCCGCCGGGCGGGAGCGCAGCGCCCGAGCGCCGGCTCAGGGCACCTTTACCCGGCGTGCCCCCAACCGCTACGCTGACCGCAATGCCGAAGACCCTTGTGATCGCCGAGAAGCCCTCCGTGGGGCGCGACCTGGCGCGCGTGCTGCCCGGCCCGTTCGCCAAGCACGAGGGCTGGCTGGAGGCACCGGACTATGTGATCTCCTGGGCCGTAGGCCATCTCGTGCAGCTCGCCGAGCCCGACGAATACGACCCCAAGTACAAGCGCTGGCGGATGCCCGACCTGCCGATCGTGCCCGAGCACTTCAAGCTGGTGGTGCGCGACGAGCGCTCGCGCAAGCAGATGTCGGTCGTCTCGGGGCAGCTGCGCCGCGATGACGTCGAGGAGGTGGTCAACGCCTGCGACGCCGGGCGCGAGGGCGAGCTGATCTTCGCCTACCTGTATGAGAAGGCCAAGGCATCGAAGCCCGTGCAGAGGCTGTGGCTGAACTCGATGACCAAGGCCGCCATGACCGAGGCCTTCGCCTCGCTGCGACCCGCCGAGGAGATGGCGCTGCTGGAGCAGGCCGCGCGCTCGCGCTCGGAGGCCGACTGGATCGTGGGCATGAACGCCACGCGCGCCGCCACCATCCGCCTGCGCACCTCCTTCGACGGCGCGGTCTCGCTGGGGCGCGTGCAGACCCCCACGCTGGCGATTCTCACGCGCCGCGAGGAGGAGATCAAGGCGTTCGTGCCCGAGCCCTACTGGCTGGTCGACGCGACCTTCGCGGCCGACGCGCTGGAGGGCGGTCCGACCGACGCCGAGCGCACCTACGGGGGGCGCTTCCACGCGAAGGCCAAGCCGCGGATCGCCACCGAGGAGGAGGCGCGCGCGATTGTCGAGGCCTGCCGCGGCAAGCAGGGCACGATCACGAAGCTCGAGAAGAAGGAGCAGCGCGAGCGCGCGCCGATGCTCTACGACCTGACGTCGCTGCAGCGCGACGCCAACACCCGCTTCGGCTTCTCCGCGCGGCGCACGCTCGCGGCGGCGCAGCGCCTCTACGAGGAGCACAAGGCCCTGACTTATCCCAGAACAAACTCGCGCTACCTCACGAGCGACATGATCCCCGAGATCAAGCCCACTGCCGAGCTGGTGGGCTCCCGCAGAGAGTACGCCCAGGCCGCCGCCTACGTGCAGTCGCTGGAGAAGCTGCCGCTGGAGCGCGTGGTCAACAACGAGAAGGTCACCGACCACCACGCGATCATCCCGACGCGCTCGGAGCACATGGTCGAACGGATGGGCGACGACGACAAGCGCGTCTACGACATGGTCGTCAGGCGCTTCCTGGCGATCTTCCACCCCGAGGCCGTCTTCGAGAACACGCGCGTCGAGACGACCGTCGAGGGCCACATCTTCCGCACCCGCGGCAAGCTGCTCGTGGTGCCGGGCTGGCGCGGCGTCTACGGCGAGGTCCCCTCGGACGCCAAGGGCGATTCCGATGACGACGATGCCCCCGACCAGCAGCTGCCGCGCCTGATCGAAGGCGAGGACGTGCAGACGCGCGAGATCGAGAGCGCGCGCAAGGAAACCAAGCCGCCCCGGCGCTACAGCGACGCGTCGCTGCTCGGCGCGATGGAGACTGCCGGCAAGCTCGTCGACGACGACGAGCTGCGCGAGGCGATGAAGGACTCCGGGATCGGCACGCCGGCCACACGCGCGTCGATCATCGAGCGCCTGATCGCCGTGGGCTACGTCGAGCGCGACGGCCGCGCGCTGGTTGCCACCGAGAAGGGTCTGAACGTCGTGCGCCTGCTCGACGGCCACCCGCTCACGTCGCCCGAATTGACCGGCAACTGGGAGCATCGCCTCGGCAAGATCGAGCAGGGCGAGGACTCGCGCGAGCGCTTCATGCAGGACATCGCCGGCTTCGCGCGCGAAACCGTCAAGGACCTCGACGACAAGCTCAAGGACATCCGCATCCCGCGCGCCAGCATGGGACCGTGCCCGGTGTGCGGGCACCCGATCATGGAGAACCGCAAGGGCTACTCCTGCTGGGCGCGCGAGGATCCTGGCTGCGGCTTTGTGATCTGGAAGGGCAAGGCCGGCAAGCAGCTCGGCATCCCGATCGCGCGCGAACTGATCAAGACCGGCTACACCGCTCGTCCGGTCACGGGCTTCCGCGGGCGCTCCGGCCGCAGCTTCCGCGCGCACCTCGCGCTCGGCCAGAGCGAGGACGGCAAGTGGCGCGTCGAGTTCAACGAGGCCTGGGCCAAGGAGGGCGCCAAGCCGCCCGATCACGAGACCGTCAAGGGCGTCGCGCCGGTGGCGGCGCAGAGCGCGGCTTAGGTCAGACCCGCGCCCCGGCGGCGCGGCGGCGGTGGGAGCGGTCGGCGCGGCGGAGCGGCATCAGCGGCCCGCCGCGGTCCTCGGTATCGGCGTCGGCTCCTCCCGGGATCGAGGTCAGCGGACGGGAGATGCGCTGGCGCATCCAGCGCTCGCAGTCGGGGGCGGTCAGTGGCTGGCTGTGCAGGAAACCTTGCGAGAGGTCGCAGTTGTGGGTCACCAGCAGGCGCTCCTGCTCCTCGGTTTCCACCCCCTCGGCGACCGCCTGCAGCTCCAACTCGTGGGCCATTGCGATCACGAAGCCCACGACGGTGGCCGCGTGCCTGTCGCGCATGGCCTCCGCGACGAAGGAGCGGTCGATCTTGATCGTGTCGAGCGGGAAGCGCGTGAGGTAGCTGAGCGAGGAGAAGCCGGTGCCGAAGTCGTCGATCGCCACGCGCACGCCGAGGCTGCGCAGGCACTCCAGGATGACCGTGCTCGTGGTGGGGTCGGCGAACATGCTCTCGGTCAGCTCCAGCTCGAGCATGCCCGGTGGCATCTCGGTGTCGCGCAAGGTGCGCTCGACGCAGCCCACGAGGTCGGGCGCCGAGAACTGGCGGGCCGAGAGGTTGACGGCGATGCGCACCGACAGGCCCTCTTGGCGCCACGTCTGGGCCTGGCGGCAGGCCTGCACGAGCGCCCACTCGCCCACCTCCACGATCTGGCCGGTGCTCTCCGCCGTCGGAATGAAGTCCAGCGGCGGCAGCAGACCGTGCTGGGGGTGCTGCCAGCGGATCAGCGCCTCCACCGCAGCGACATCGCCGCTGCGCAGATCCAGAACGGGCTGGTAGTGCAGCACGAGCTGATCGCGTTGCAGAGCCTCGACCAGGCCTCGGCACAGTTCGAGGTGGCGCCCCAGTGTGGGTGTCACATGCGCTCCTTCATTGCCTATCGCAGACGTGCTCTTTGGCCGACTTGGCCAATCACACTCCCCTGCAATCGGCTGAGTTTCCAAAAACTGAAGTTTTTCCAGTATTGCTGGCCGTCTGGCCGAGGTCTCGCTGTCGGGTCGGTGCGCCACTATGAGCGTCGATGTCCATCGTGCTCATCACAGGGCCGGCCAACGCCGGCAAGGCGCGGGCCGTGCTCGACGGCGTGCGCTCGCACGCCGCCCGCGGCGAGGAGCCGCTGCTGGTGGTGCCCACGCACGCCGACATCGAGCGCTATCGGCGCGAGCTGGCCGAAGCGGGGCTGGTGCTGGGGGTGCGCGTCGAGCGCTTCCAGGGCCTGCTCGCGGAGATCGTGCAGCGTGCGCGGCTCGGCGGCCGGCGACCGCTCAGCCCGCTGCTGCGCGAACGGGTCCTGGCGGCCGTGGCGGCACGCTGCAGCGCCGCGCCTGAACTGGCCACACGCCCCGGCTCCGTGCGTGCCTTGGCTGGGCTGATTGCCGAGCTGGAGGTCGCGCGCGTGACGCCGCGGCGCCTGCGCGGAGCGCTCGCGACGTGGAGCGCCGCGGGCGCAGGCGCGAGGAGCGTTGGCGGTGGCGCCACGCGCGAGGTCGGCACGAGCGGCGTGGGCGCGGGCGAGGTCGGCACGAGCGGCGTGGGCATGAGCGAGATGGGCACGACCGCCGTGGGCCCGCGCAGCGCGCGTGCCGAGGAGCTGAGCGTGCTGTTCGAGGGTTATCACGAGCTGCTCGCGGAGTTGGGGCGCTCCGATCCCGACGGCCGCGCCGCGCTCGCGCTCGACGCGCTGCGGCGCGACCCCGCGCTGTGGGGGGCGACGCCCGTGCTCCTCTACGGCTTCGACGACCTCACTCGCCTGCAGCTCGACGCCGTGGAGACGCTTGGCCGCGTCGTGGACGCGCCGTTGACGGTCTCGCTGCCCTACGAGCCCGGTCGGGTGGCCTTCGCGGGGCGCGCCAGCGCTTTTCAGACGCTGCTGCCGTGGGTCTCCGAGCACCGCCGCCTGGAGGCTCGCGCGGAGTACTACGCGCCGCAGGCTCGCGCGGCCTTGCACCATCTGGAGCGGGGGCTGTTCGAGTCCGCCGCGGGCAGGCCCTCAGACCCAGCCGGGGCAGTGCGCCTCCTGGAGGGCGGCAGCCCGCGCGCCGAGCTGGAGCTGGTGGCGGGCGAGATCCGGGCGCTGCTCGACCGGGGGATGGCACCCGGGGAGATCGCCATCGCGCATCGCTCGCCGGGCGCAGTCGCCGAGCTGCTGACGGAGGTCCTGGAGTCGTTCGACGTTCCCTTCGCAATTCCCCGGCGCCTGCCCTTCGGCCACACGGCGCTCGGCCGCGCACTCTGCGGGCTGCTCGCGGCTGCCTGCGGCGGGCAGCCCGGGATGCCTGAGCCGGGGCGGCTGGAGGACCTGCTGGCCTGGCTGCGCGCTCCGGGGCTCCTCGAGCGCCCCGAGCTGGCCGATCGCCTGGAGGCCGTCGCGCGGCGGACCGGCGTATTCAGCGCCACGCACGCATGTGCGCTGTGGGAGGCCGAGCAGTGGCCGCTGAACACGCTCGACCACGTGCTCGCGGCTGCCCGCGGCGGTCCTCTGGAGTTAGTCGAGCGCACCCTGAGCGAGCTTCGCCGGCTCTTTGCCGCGCCGCGCCGTCGTGCGGCGCAGGTGCTCGCCGACGGCCCCGAGCTGGAGGAAGCCGCTGCGCTCGTTGGCGCCACGCGGGCACTTGAAGAGCTGGCCGAACTCTCGCGCCTCGCGCCGCGGCTTGGGCCAAGCCCCGAAGCGCTCGTAGCGATCCTGCAAGATCTGGAGATCGACCTGGAGCGGCATGGCGGGGGGCAGGTGGCGATTCCGCACGGTCTGGCATCAACCGGCGGCGAACTCTCCGGGCTGTCCTTCGCGGACGATGCCGACGCCGTTGCGGTCCTCGATCCGCTGGCGCTGCGCGCGCGGCGCGTGCGCGCCCTGTTCCTATGCGGCGTGCAGGCCGACGTCTTTCCCGCGCCCGCGCGCCCCGAGCCTGTGCTTTCCGAAGAGGAGCGCCGCAGCCTCGCCGAAGCGTCAGGACTGCGGCTTTCTGCTCCCCGGCAGGCGCTGGCGGCGGAGCGCTACCTGCTGTACGCCGCCGTCTCGCGTCCCGAGGAGCTGCTTGTGCTGAGCTGGCACACAGCAGGCGACGACGGCGAGCCGACGGCGCCGTCGCTGTTCCTGGAGGACGTCTGCGACCTCTTCTGCGTCGAGCTGCGCAACACGTGCGCCCAGCGACCGGCTGGCGCCGCCTCCTGGCCTGGGCCCGTGAGCGACCCCTGCGCGCTGCCACCCGCTTGGGCCGCGCGCGAGCCGATTTTGGCCGCGCCCCGCTGCTCCCCGCCCGCGCTGCGGCCTCTGCGCGACGAGCGGCTGCTCGAGGAGCTGCGCGCCGAGCGGCTGTGGTCGGCCTCTTCGCTGGAGACCTGGACGGGCTGTCCGGCGCGGTGGTTCGTCGAGCGTCTGCTGCGCGCGCGCGACCTCGATCCCGATCCCGAGCCGCTGGCCCGCGGCGGCCTCGCGCACGCCGCGCTGCGCGACACACTCGAAGGGCTGCGCGCGCGCTTTGGCTCGGCGCGGCTCACGCCCGCGCATCTGGACTGTGCGCGTGAACTCCTGCACGAGGCGCTGGCGCGGCATGCCCGCGACTTCCCGCTGTCGGTATCCCCCGAGCGCATCCCCGGCGTGCGTCGTCGCCTGGAGGCCGATTTGGAGCGCTACCTGGAGCACGCCGCAGGCACCGCCTCCGTGGAACGCGCTGTAAGCGATGCCCCCACGGGACGCGCTGTGGGCGCTGCCTCCATGGAACGCGCTGTGGGCGCTGCCTCCACGGAGCACGCCGCGGGCACCGCTTCCAAAGGGCGGCAGCAGTCGCCGCTTGAGCCCGCCTACCTGGAGCTGAGTTTCGGCTTCGCCGACGGCCTGCCCGCGCTCGACCTCGGCGAGGGCGTGCAGTTGCGCGGGCGCATCGACCGCATAGACATCGCCCCCAGCGGCGACGCCGTCGTCTACGACTACAAAGGCTCACAGGCGCCGCCGGCCGATCGGTGGGTGGCCGATGGCCATCTGCAGATGGCCATCTACATGCGCGCCGCCGAGCAGCTGCTGCGCCGCCCCGTCGTCGGCGGCTTCTACCAGCCGCTCTCCAGTCGCGACCTGCGTGCTCGTGGGGTGCTCTGCGCTGAGGCCGACTTGGAACTCGACTGCGTGCGCGGCGACGAGCGCGAGCAGGCCGACGTGCAGGCGCTGCTGCACGACACGCTTGGGCTCGCTCGCGAGGCTGCCCGCGAGGCCGACGCCGGAGCGCTCGAGGCTCGTCCGGGCACCTGCGCCTTCGGCGACGGCGGTTGTATGTACCCCTCGATCTGCCGCTGCGAGCGATGAGTGACGTGGCCTCTGTGGATGGGATGGCTCCTATGGATGGGATGGTGGCCTTGGAGCAGCTTCAGATTCCCCTCCCCGAGGAGCCGCCCGATGGGTCTCCCGCGCCGGCGCTCACCCACGAGCAGGAGCAGGCCGCCGCGCGCCGTCAGGGCTCGCTGCTGCTTGCCGCCGGAGCCGGCAGTGGCAAGACGTCGGTGCTCGTCGAGCGCTTCGTGCGGGCCGTCCTCGACGACGGTGTGGCGCCCGGGCGGATTCTGGCGATCACCTTCACCGAGCGCGCCGCCGGCGAGCTGAGCGAGCGGGTCCGCGCGCGCTTCACGGCGCTCGATCGGCGCGAGGCGGCGCGCGAAACCGAGGCCGCCTTCGTCGGCACCTTCCACGGCTTCTGTGCCCGCCTGCTGCGCATCCATCCCGTCCTCGCCGGACTCGACCCCGAGTTCGCGATCCTCGACGAGGGCCAGTCGGGACGCCTGCGCCTCGACGCCTTCCGCGGTGCGCTCGGCGACTTCCTTACGCGCGAGGCACCTGCCGGTGTGGATCTCGTGGCGGCCTTCGGCGCCGACCGCCTGCGCGCCACGGTCATGGGCGTCTACGCCCAGTTGCGCAGTCAAGGCCAAGCCCTGCCGGTGTTGCCCGCGTCGGTCCTCGCCAGCGCCCCGGAGGGCCGCGACGCTCCTGTCGGCTCGCCTGTGCCCGCGCCGGCCCGCGCCGGCGCGGGCGAAGGCCACGACGCGCAGGGCGCCCGCGCCTGCACGCTGCTCGACACACTGCTCCAGGGCTTCTCGCTGCGCTACGCCGAGCTGAAGGGTCGTCGCGGCGCTGTCGACTTCGACGACCTGGAGCTGCTTGCCGGCGCGCTCCTGCGCGAGCACGCCGACGTGCGCGCCGGCTGGTCCGAGCGGCTGGAGCTGTTGATGGTCGACGAGTTCCAGGACACCAATCCACGCCAGCTCGCGATCCTCGCGGCGCTCGAGCGCGACAACCTCTTCACCGTCGGCGACGAGCTGCAATCTATCTACGGCTTCCGTCATGCCGACGTCGGCCTCTTCCGTGCGCGTCGCGACGCGCTCGCGCAGCGCGACGCGGCGCTCGCACTGACTCGCAACTTCCGCAGTAGCCCGCCGCTGTTGGCGGCGATCAACGCCGTCTTTGCCAGGCGCTTTGGCGACGCCTACACGCCGCTGGTGGCCGGACGCGAGGAGATAGGGGAGGGGAGAGAAGCTGGACCTGGCTCCGCCAACCCCGATCCTCTGGCTTCCGCGCCGCTCGCCACCGCGGAGGGCGCCGACCGCGAGGCGCCGATCGAGCTGTTGCTCACCGACCGGCGCGCCTGGAATGGCGGCGGTGGCGACGCGCATCCGGACATCTCCGGGGAGCTGCCCCCTGCGACGCGCTGGCGCCACGCCGAGGCGCGTCTATTGGCGCAGCGCATCGCCGACATCGTTGCCGGCAGCGACGTGCGCGCTGGCGACGTCGCCGTGCTGCTGCGCGCCATCGGCGACCTACCCGTCTACCAGCGTGCCCTGGAGGAGCGCGGCCTGCGCACGCTCGCCGCCGTCGGCAGCTTCTGGGGTCACCAGCAGGTAGGCGATCTGCTCGCCTACCTGCGCTTGCTGGCCAACCCGCTCGACGAGCTGGCTGTCTACTCCACCCTCGCCTCGCCACTCGTGGGCCTCTCAAGCGATGGACTCGCACACCTATCGCGCGCCGCGCGCGGACAAGCTACCGGAGCGCCAGCCAAGGACGGCGGGGCGGACGGCGATAGAACGCAAGTCGCGGGCGGCGGGGCTCGGGACGGCGATGGAGCGCCAGCCGAGGGCGGCGGGGCTCGGGACGGCGATGGAGCGCCAGCCGAGGGTGGCGGAACTCGGGTGCGGAGCGGCGGCCCGTGGGAAGTCGTGCGACGGCTTCCCGACGAGCTGCGCGCTCGCCTCGGCCGTGACGATCTGGAGCGCCTAACGCGGTTTGCCGATTACTTCGCCGCCGAGCGCCCGCTTGCTCACGGGCGCCCGCTTGCCGAGCTGCTGCTACGCGTCATCGACGCCTGCTCCTATGACTCCCACCTGCTCTCGCTGCCCTGGGGCGAGCGGCGGCTGGCCAACGTGCAGAAGCTGCTGCGCCTCGCCCGTCGCTTCGAAGCGACGCAGGGGCGCGATCTGCGGGGCTTCCTCGATCACGTCGAGCACCAGCTCGACGACGACGGCGGCGCCGGCGCCGAGCCCGAGGCGCCCGTCGGTGGCGACGATGGCCTCGATGCCGTGCGCCTGCTCAGCATCCATGCCGCCAAAGGCCTCGAGTTCCCCGTCGTCTGCCTCGCCGACCTCGGCCGCGCTCCGCGTGTCCTCGTGCCCAATCTGCTCCTCGACGGCTCCCGCCTCGGGCTGCGCCTGCCCCAGCTCGACCGCTCCGCCCCCGTGGCCACGCTGGACTACGAGGAGCTGTTGCAGGAGCGCCGTCTCCTCGAGGCCGCCGAGGAGGAGCGGATCCTCTACGTCGCCGTCACTCGCGCGCGGGAGAGGCTCTTGCTGAGCGGCGCCGTCGACTTCGAGCGCTGGCCGTCCGATGTGCCCGGCGCCGCCCCGATCGCATGGCTCGCCCCAGCGCTCATCCCCGAGCTGCCCGCGCTGGCGCGCGAGGCCGCAGGAGCGTCCATCCGTGAGCTGCGCATCGCCGGCGCCGAGGATCTACGGCTGCGCTGCTGGCTCAACACCCCAGCCTCGCTGGGCACCGTGCTGCGGGAGGACTCGCTGCATGCTGTCCCTCCTCCCAGCGTGCGCGCTGCTCACACCTCGCCCGCATCTGCGGCAGACCCGTCTGCCAGCCACGCGCAACCCAACCCCTCCCAAAAACTGCCCGCCTTCGGACTGAGCTACACCTCGCTGAGCGAACTCGAGCGCTGTGGCTACCGCTACTACCTGGAGCGCCTGCTCAAGCTCCCCGAGGATCATTCCGCCGCGGGTAGCCGCGGTGGCCTGGAGGGGCGTCGGCGCGGCATTCTCGTGCACCGGCTCATGCAATCGCTCGACTTCGTCCGCCCGCAGCCTCCCTCCGAGCGCGACGTCGCGCGGTTTGCGCGCGAACTCGGACTCTCGCTCGGCTCGCGCGAGCGCGCCGAGCTGGCGGAGCTGGTCGCCGCCGCCATCGCCAGCGACCTCGCGCGGCGCCTCGCATCCGCGCCC
Source organism: uncultured Solirubrobacterales bacterium (assembly GCA_963715515.1). GTDB lineage: Bacteria > Actinomycetota > Thermoleophilia > Solirubrobacterales > Solirubrobacteraceae > Palsa-744. The sequence continues at coordinate 465,319 of OY970249.1, read as the reverse complement.
GCCGTGCGCCGCGAGCATCCCTTCGCATTCTCGCTCTCGCCGCACGAACCGCTAGTCACGGGCGTGCTCGACCTGCTCGTGCAGGGTCCCGCCGGCGACTATCTCGTCGTCGACTACAAAAGCGATCGCGTCGCTCCCGACGACGATCTCCAGGCCGTCGTCGGGAGCGACTACGGCGCGCAGCGCCTCGTCTATGCGCTCGCCGCGCTGCACGACGGCGCCGCGCGGGTGGACGTCGTGCATTGGTTCCTCGCGCGTCCTCTGGAGCCGGTCCTCGCCACCTTCGCCGCCGAGGAGCTGCCCGCGCTCGAGCACCAGCTGCGCGACCGTGCCCTGCGCGCTCGCGCCGCCGGCTACGCCGTCAGCCCCACGCCGCACCGCCGGCTCTGCCTTACCTGCCCCGGGCGCGCCACACTGTGCTCGTGGAGTTCCGCCGAGACACTGCGCCACTCCGCGCCTGCTCCCTCGCAGAGCGCGCCAGCTTCCCCGCAGAGCGTGCCAGTTTCCTCACAGAGCGCGCCCGTCTCCTCGCCGGCGCCCTCCACGCATACGCAGGCACACTCCTGAGGCGACTACCGTGAGCGAGGACTCCGACGCGGCGCTCTTCGAGCGCGCGCACCATGGGGCCGACGCGCGTTCCCGCGCTCACGCGCGCGAGCAGCTGATCGAGCGCTACCTGCCGCTCGCGCGGCGCCTGGCCCGTCGCTACCAGCGCGCCGAGGAGCCCTTCGACGATCTCGTACAGGTCGCCTCGCTCGGGCTCGTCAAGGCCGTTGACCGCTTCGACCACAGCCGCCGCGTCGTCTTCTCCAGCTATGCCGTGCCCACCATCCTCGGCGAGCTCAAGCGCCACTTCCGCGACCGCGCCTGGTCGGTGCGCGTGCCCCGCGATCTGCAGGAGCTGGCCCTGCGCGTCGATCGCGCAGCCGCACAGCTCGCGCTCGGCCAGTCCCGCTCGCCCTCCGTAGGCGAGATCGCACGCGCCGTCGGCGCCTCTCCCGAGCAGGTCCTCGAGGCGCTCGAGGCCGCCGCTGCCTACCGCGCCGGCTCGCTCGACGCACCGCGCTCCGTGCAGGGCGACGACGCCGGCGAGAGCCTTGCCGACAGTCTCGGCAGCGACGACCCCGGTTTTCGGCGCGCCGAGGAACGCGCCGTGCTCGAGCCGCTGCTCGAGCGCATCTCTCCGCGCGAGCGCACCGTCCTTCAGCTGCGCTTCGGCGCCGACCTCACGCAGGCCGAGATCGGCGAGCGCATGGGCGTCTCCCAGATGCAGGTCTCGCGGCTCATCCGCCAGGCACTCGTGCGCCTGCGCGCCGGCGTCGAGGACGCGCCGCGCGATTGACGAGCCGACCGGGCGCCAGCGGTGATCGGGCGCCAGTGGTCGGGGCGCCAGCGGTCGGGCGCCAGCGGCTTGCGCTGGCGCGGCCGGGTGCCACGAGACGTACGCGGGTTGACAACGGCGAGATTGCCGTAACACTGTCCCTATGGCGCGATCAATGTGGAGAGGCACGCTCAGCTTTGGCCTCGTGAGCGTCCCGGTGCGGCTGTACAGCGCCGTGGTCCACCGCAGTGTGCACTTTCATCAGCTCCACGCCGCCGACCACGCGCGCATCTACATGAAGCGTATGTGCCCCATCGAGGAAGTCGAGGTCCCCTTCGATGAGACCGTAAAGGGCTTTGAAATCGCGCCCGAACGCTATGTAGTCATCGAGCCCGAGGAGTTCGCGGCGCTGGAACCCGCCTTCACCCGCACGATCGACATCGAGGACTTCGTCGATCTCGACGACATCGACGTGATCTACTTCGACCAGCCTTATCTGATCGTTCCCGACAAAGGTGGCGCGCGCTCCTACCTGCTCCTGCTCGAGTCGATGCGCGACACCGGCAAGGTCGCCATCGCGCGCATCGTCCTGCGCTCGCGCGAGCGCCTTGTCGCGATCCGTCCACGCGGCGACTCCCTGCTGATGACCACCATGAACTTCGGCGACGAGATCCAGTCGCCGCAGGCGCTGCGAGAGCTGGAGGACATCGAGAACGTCTCCCTCGGCGAGCGCGAGCTGAGCGTTGCCCGGCGGCTCGTCGAGTCGATCGCGGAGCCCTTTGACATCACCAAGTACCACGACAACTACCGCGAGGCTCTGCTCGATCTGATCGACCGCAAGGCCGCCGGCGAGGAGATCGTCATCGAGCCCCCCGCGCAGCGCGAGCCCACCGCGACCCCCGATCTGATGGGCGCCCTGGAGGCCAGCCTCGAAGAGGCACGCCAGCGTCGCGCCGCTGGCGACCGCGGCGGCAACGGCGCGCCCCCCGCCCGCAAGAACGGCGGCAGCGCGACGAACAAGCCCACCGCCGCGAAGAACGCTCCGGCCAAGAAGCCCGCCGCTGGGGCAAGTGCCGCGGCCAAGAAGCCGACCGCCGGCGGGAATGTTTCGGCCAAGAAGCCCCCCGCCACTCGCAATAAGGCTCCGGCTCCGGCCAAGAAATCCCCGTCCGCGGCCCAGAAATCCCCGCCCGCCGCCAAGGCGGCCAAGCGCTAAAAGCTGATCGCCACCACCAGCTCGTCGTGCCCGCCCTTGCTCGGTGACTCCACGCGCAGTTCGTCGGCGACCTTCTCCAAGACGTTTCCCACTCCCGGCACCACCGCATCCTCGAGCACCCCCCGCGCGCCCCGCTCCGACAGCTCCGCCACCCTCAGCTCCATCGCTCCCTCGCCGGCCGCAACGGTGACCGCGAGGTAGCCGTCTTCGGCGTGAGCCGGCGCATGAGCGGCGATCGCGTCGCATGCCAGCATCGCGTCGTCCAGGCGGTCCAGCGGGCAGTCGGCGCGCGCCAACACCATCGACACCACCCGGCACAGCACAGGCGCAGCCAGGGGACCGTTGGCGAGTCGCAGCGACGTCACGAGACCTCACTCCATTCGGGCGTGCCTGCGAGCGAGAAGGTCATGCGCACCTCCGTGCGCTTCTGGCTGTCGTGTCCGAGCACGACCGTCTCGGCCAACGAAGCGATCAGCGGCAGTCCCAGGCCCAGGCCGGGGCTGTCCGGCCGTGGGACGATGCCGGGCCCCTCGTCGCGCACCACCACCGTCAGCTCCTCGTCCAGCAGCGCCGCCAGCACTTCCAGCGGTCCCTCCTCGCCGTCGGCATACGCGTGGACGACGACGTTCGTGCAGGCCTCCGTGACCGCCAGGAGGATGTCCGAGAGCGTCTGCGGATCGACGTCCAATGCCTCGCCCAACGCCCCGAAAGCGTGGCGCACGATCGCCACGTTTTCGGCGCGCGCCGGTAACAGAAGCTCGATGTCGGGCGCGATCGCCACGTCTGTGTTCATCACCGATGATGTCCCCTGCCGCGACCTTTTTCACACATGACAGCCAATCTGCCATCCGGAGCATACGCGGGGACTCGGCCAAGTGGGCGGCGCGCGGGCCGCAGCGACAGCGCGACGCGCCGCGTATTCCGTCCTATCCGCGATGCTACGCTTTCAGCCTCCGCCTCAGGTGCCCGCAGCCGCCCTACGGGCAGTCCCCGACCCGTACGGGAGCACGTCTCCCGAGAGCACTTCCCATGACAACGCACACCAAGCAGCCGCCCAAGGCCGTCGGACTCTACGACCCTCGCTTCGAGCACGATGCGTGTGGCGTCGGCATGGTCGCGCGCCTCGACAACCTTCCCACGCACGATGTCGTCGTGCGCTCGCTCCAGGCCTTGGAGAACCTCGAGCATCGCGGCGCCTCCGGCGCCGACCCCACGACGGGCGACGGCGCCGGGATTCTCATGCAGATGCCCGACGAGCTTCTGCGCGCGGTCGTCGACTTCAAGCTGCCCGCGCCCGGTCGCTATGGCGTGCTGATGTGCTTCCTGCCGACCGACGACGACGCGCGCGCGCACATCGAGGCGATGCTCGAGCGCACCGTGCTCGCCGAGCGTCAGCGCCTGCTCGGCTGGCGCGACGTGCCTGTGCGTCCCGAGCGCTGCGGCCGCACCGCCGGCGCCTGTCGGCCCACGATTCGCCAGCTCTTCGTTGGCGCCGCCGATGACCTCGACGACGACGCCTTCGAGCGCAAGCTCTACGTGATCCGCCGCGTCAGCGAGCTGTCCGACCTGTCGGAGAGCGGCCAGCCCGGTCGCTCCAACGGCCTGTACGTGACGTCGAGTTCTTCGCGCACCATCAACTACAAGGGCATGCTCATCAGCTATCAGCTCGCCGGCTTCTACCCCGATCTGGAGGACCCGCGCTGCAAGAGCGCCCTCGCGTTGGTCCACTCGCGCTTCTCCACCAACACCTTTCCCTCGTGGGAGCTCGCGCACCCCTACCGCGTGATCTGCCACAACGGCGAGATCAACACCGTGATGGGCAACGTCAACTGGATGCGCGCGCGCGAGTCCGAGCTGTCGAGTGAGCTTTTTGGCGAGGACCTGCACAAGATCCTGCCCGTCGTCAGCGCCGGCAACTCCGACTCGGCGACCTTCGACAATGTGCTCGAGCTGCTGCTGCTGGCCGGCCGCTCGCTGCCGCACGCGGCGATGATGATGATCCCCGAGGCCTACCGCGATCGCGAAGACCTGCCCGACGAGCTGAAGGGCTTCTACGCCTTTCACAGCTGCCTGATGGAGCCCTGGGACGGGCCCGCCTCGGTGGCCTTCACCGACGGACGGCTCGTGGGCGCCACGCTCGATCGCAATGGCCTGCGTCCGGGCCGCTGGGTCGAGACCACCGACGGCTACGTCGTGATGGGCTCCGAGGCCGGCCTGCTCGACATCCCGCCCGAGGAGGTCCGGCGCCTGGGTCGTCTGCAGCCCGGCAAGCTCTTCCTCGTCGATCTGCAGCGCGGCTGCATCGTTGACGACGCCTCCATCAAGCACGAGGTCGCCACGCAGCGTCCCTATGGGGAGTGGTTCGTGCGCAACTCCGTGCACTTCGACGACCTCCCGCCCTCCGAGCAGGTCACGATCTCCGACCAGCCCCTGCACCTGCGCCAGCGCGCCTTCGGCTACTCCCAGGAGGACCTGCGCGTGCTGCTCACGCCGATGGCCCGCGACGCGCAGGAGCCCGTCGGCTCGATGGGCAACGACCTCTCCCTGGCCGTCCTCTCCGATCAGGCGCCGCCGCTCTTCTCCTACTTCAAGCAGCTCTTCGCGCAGGTCACCAATCCGCCGATAGATCCCATCCGCGAGGACATCGTGATGAGCCTCGCCACCAGCCTCGGCACCGAGCGCAACCTCTTCGACGAGACACCCGACCACGCGCACAAGCTGATCCTCAGCCAGCCCATCCTGCTCAATCGCGAGCTGGAGACCCTGCGCCACGTCGCCCACGACCTCTTCGCCGCGCGCACCATCGACACCACCTGGCCCGTCGCCGAGGGCATGGCCGGCATGGCGAAGGCGATTGAGCGCATCTGCACGCAGGCGCACGACGCGATCGCCGCCGGCATCAACATCATCGTGCTCTCCGACCGGCGCCTCAACCGTCTCTATGCGCCGATTCCCTCGCTGCTGGCCGTCTCCGCCGTGCACCACCACCTCGTGCGCGAAGGCACGCGCCTGCGCGCCGGCATCGTGCTGGAGTCCGGCGAGCCGCGCGAGGTCCACCACTTCGCCACCTTGATCGGCTTCGGCGCCAGCGCGATCAACCCCTATCTGATGCTCGAGACGCTTGACGAGATGGTCTACAGAGGGCTGATCCTGCGGCCTGGTTCAGGCGCCGGCGGCGCTGGCGGAGGGGCCGGTGGCGGCGCCGGGGTCGGTGGCGGCGCTGCGAGCAACGGCGCCGGCGAAGTCCCACTGAGCGCCGAGGAGGCCGCCCAGAACGTCATCAAGGCGATCGACAAGGGCCTCTTGAAGACGATCTCCAAGATGGGGATCTCCACGATCCAGTCCTATCGCGGCGCGCAGATCTTCGAGGCCGTCGGCCTCGAGCGGGAGCTGATCGACCGTCACTTCGCCGGTACCGCATCGCGCATCGGCGGCGTCGGCCTGGAGGTGCTGGCCACCGAGGCGCTCGAGCGTCATGCACGCGCCTATCCCACGTCCGTATCGGGTGGCCGCGGTGGTGGTGGTGGCGGCGACGTGGGCGACGAGCTGCTGCCCGTCGGCGGCGTCTACGCCTGGCGGCGCGACGGCGAGCATCACATGTGGAACCCCGAGACGATCGCGCTCGTGCAGCACGCCGTCCGCGCTGCCAACGGCAACGTCGCCGCTGCGCTCCAGGGCGAGCGCGCGGCCCACGAGGAGGTGCGCGAGAGCGAGGCCTTTGCGAAGTACCGCGAGTACTCGCGCCTCGTCAACGAGGACGCCGCGCGCCGCGCCACGCTGCGGGGACTGCTGAAGATCGGCAGGAGCGACGACGATCAGGAGGGTGCAGGGGTCGCGGGCGAGCCGAGCGCGCACGGCGCAGCCCAGGCGATCGCATTGGAGGAGGTCGAGCCCGCGAGCGCGATCGTACGCCGCTTCTGCACCGGCGCGATGAGCCTCGGCTCGATCTCGCGCGAGGCGCACGAGACGCTGGCGATCGCCATGAACCGCCTCGGCGGGCGCTCCAACACGGGCGAGGGCGGCGAGGACCCCACGCGCTTCACGCCCGACCCCAACGGCGACCGGCGCCGCTCGGCGATCAAGCAGGTCGCCTCCGGGCGCTTCGGTGTGACGATCCACTATCTCGTCAACGCCGACGAGCTGCAGATCAAGATGGCCCAGGGCGCCAAGCCCGGCGAGGGCGGCCAGCTGCCCGGCCACAAGGTCGACAAATACATCGGCTCGATCCGCCACACCACTCCCGGCGTCGGCCTGATATCGCCGCCGCCCCACCACGACATCTACTCGATCGAGGATCTCAAGCAGCTCATCTACGATCTGCGCTGCGCCAACCCGCAGGCACAGGTGTCCGTCAAGCTCGTCTCCGAGGTCGGCGTCGGCACGGTCGCCGCCGGCGTCTCCAAGGCCAACGCCGACCGCGTCCTCATCGCCGGCCACGACGGCGGTACCGGCGCCTCGCCGCTGTCCTCAATTCAGGCCGCCGGCGTGCCCTGGGAGATCGGACTGGCCGAGACCCAGCAGACGCTCCTGCTCAACGAGCTGCGCTCGCGCATCGTCGTGCAGACCGACGGCCAGCTGAAGACCGGCCGCGACGTCATGATCGCGGCGCTGCTCGGCGCTGACGAGATGGGCTTCTCCACCGCCCCACTGATCGCCACCGGCTGCATCATGATGCGCGCCTGCCATCTGAACACCTGCCCCGTGGGCATCGCCACGCAGGACCCCGAGCTGCGCAAGCGCTTCAAGGGCACTCCCGAGCACGTGGTCAACTTCTTCTTCTTCGTTGCCGAGGAGGTGCGGGAGATCCTGGCCTCGCTCGGTCTGCGCTCTCTGGACGAAGCCATCGGACGCGTCGATCTGCTGGAAGCCGCCGACGCGATCGACCACTGGAAGGCTCGCGGCGTCAACCTCACGCACATCCTCACGCACATCGGCCTTGACAACGACGCGCCGCGCCGACGCGTGGAAGGACCTCCAGCGGTGCTCGAGGACGCGCTCGACTGGCAGCTCGTCGAACGCGCACGCACGGTCATCGACTCGACCGGCGCCGAGCAGCTCGGGCACCCCGACGGGCGCGGCCCATCGCAGACGGGCCTGCCCGAGCACGACGGGCGGGTGGCGCACCGGCGGATCGTGGGCGGAGACGGGCAGATCAGAATCGAGCTGCCCATCCGCAACGTCAACCGCTGCGTCGGCGGCATCCTCTCCAGCCACATCGCCGCCCGGCACGGCGCCGCGGGGCTGCCCGAGGACTCGATTGTGGTCGACTTCGAAGGCTCCGCTGGTCAGAGCTTCGGCGGCTGGCTGGCGCCCGGCGTGACCTTCACGCTGCACGGCGACGCCAACGACTACACCGGCAAGGGCCTCTCCGGTGGCATCCTCGCCGTGCGCCCCCGCGCCGGCATGGCGCCCGATTGGGTCGCCGAGGACAACGTGATCGTCGGCAACACGCTGCTCTACGGCGCCACCTCCGGGCGCGCCTTCTTCCGCGGCCTCGCCGGCGAGCGCTTCGCCGTGCGCAACTCCGGCGCCTGGGCCGTCGTCGAGGGCGTCGGCGACCACGGCTGCGAGTACATGACCGGCGGGCGCGTCGTCGTGCTGGGATCCACCGGACGCAACTTCGCGGCCGGCATGAGCGGTGGCGTGGCCTACGTGCTGGACGAGGACGGCAGCTTTGCGCGGCGCTGCAACATGGGCATGGTCGGCTTCGATGAGCTGAGCGCCGCCGACGCCGCCGAGCTGCGAGCGTTGGTTGCGGAGCACGAGCAGCGCACCGACTCGTCCGTCGCCCGTCGCGTGCTCGCCGATTGGGAGGGGCTGATCCAGCGAGGCGCCTTCGTCAAGGTCATGCCGCACGACTACAAGCGCGTCCTGCGCGAGCAGGCCGAAGCGGAAGAGGAGCAGGCAGAGGGAGCGATCGCCTGATGGGCAAGCTCGGCGGCTTCCTGCAGATCGAGCGCCACGGCTCGCGCTACCGCGGCCCGCGCGAGCGTCTGCACGACTACCACGAGTTCGTCTCGCCCGCTCCGGCTGCGGAGTTGCGCGAGCAGGGCGGGCGCTGCATGGACTGCGGCGTGCCCTTCTGCCACAACGGCTGCCCACTCGGCAACCTGATTCCCGACTGGAACGACCTCGTCTACCGCGACCGCTGGCAGGAGGCGATTGCACAGCTGCACGCCACCAACAACTTCCCCGACTTCACCGGTCGTCTCTGCCCGGCGCCGTGCGAAGCCGCCTGTGTGTTGGAGATCCGCGAGGGCGACGCCGTCACGATCAAGCAGATCGAGCACGCCATCATCGACCGCGCCTTCGCCAAAGGCTGGGTTCGACCCGAGCCTCCCCTGCGGGAGACCGGTCAGGCCGTCGCCGTCGTCGGCTCCGGTCCCGCCGGGATGGCCGCCGCGCAGCAGCTGCGCCGCGCCGGCCATCGCGTGACGCTGTATGAGCGCGACGAGTCCGCCGGTGGACTCGTGCGCTTCGGGGTACCCGACTTCAAGATCGAGAAGACCGTCGTGCAGCGCCGCGTCGAGCAGCTCGTGGCTGAGGGCGTCGAGCTTCGCTGCGGCGTCGACGTCGGACGCGACGTCAGCGTGCAGGAGCTGCGCGAGGGCTTCGACGCGGTTGTGCTCGCCACCGGCTCGCGCGTACCCCGCGACCTGCCCGTACCCGGCCGCGAGCTGGACGGCGTGCACTTTGCGATGGACTATCTCTACCAGCGCAACCGCTGGGCGGCGCGCGAGTTCGGTCCGGCGCCGAGCGCATCCCAGCCAGCGCCTGCACGCGAGATCACGGCTAAGGGCAAGCACGTCGTAGTGATCGGCGGCGGCGACACCGGCGCCGATTGCGTAGGCAATGCCATGCGCGAGGGCGCAGCCTCGGTCGTGCAGCTCGAGCTGCTGCCCGAGCCCCCGCCGCAGCGCCCCGACGCGCGCACCCCGTGGCCGCTGTGGCCGCTGAAGTACCGCCTCAGCTACGCCATGGAGGAGGCCCGCGATGCCGGTGTCGGCGAGCAGGACTACTCGGTCACGACCGTGCGCTTCTCCGAGGACGGTCATGGCGGCGTCGCCGCGCTGCACATCGCCGACGCCGCCTCCGAGCCACCCTTCGAGCCGGTGCAGGGCACCGAACGCGAGCTGCCCGCGCAGCTCGTGCTCTTGGCAATGGGCTTCCTCGGACCCGAGCAGGAGCTGCTCGACCAGCTCGGCGTCGAACGCGACCCGCGCTCGAACGTCAAGGCCATCCGTCCCTACACGACCTCCGTAGAGGGCGTCTTCGCCGCCGGCGACGCCCGTCGCGGGCAGTCCCTGATCGTCTGGGCCATCAACGAGGGCCGCCAGTGCGCGCGCATGGTCAATCGCTTCCTCACGGCGCAGCGCGGCGGGGATGGAGAGAGCTTGCCTGAAGATGGTGGCCTGCCCGGCCACGCCGACGCCGACGCGGGCCCCGAGGGGCCGCCGCAGCACGTCGGACCGGGCGTTGGCGCGGGGTAGGCCGCGCGCATCTGGCTGCTATTCGCCACGTCGTTGCAGTCAAGCCCTGCATCGGGATCTGTGGTCCCTGGCTCCCCGGCGGTAGAATCGCGGGTCGATGTCCCATGAACACCATCTGAGCGAGTCCGCTCCGCACACCCCGCCGCATCGGTCCGATCCGCGTGACCTGCCGCGTACCTGCATCATCGGCGCGGGCTCGTCGGGGATCGCGGCGGTGAAGGCGCTGTACGACCGCGGCATTCCCTTCGACTGCTTCGAGAAGTCCGATCGGGTGGGCGGCAACTGGGTGTTTGGCAACAAGAACGGAATGTCGGCGGCCTACCGCGACCTGTTCATCAACGTCTCGCGCGAGCGCATGCAGTACGTCGACTATCCGATGCCGACGTCGATCCCCGACTTTCCCCACCACACGCACATCGCGCGCTACTTCGACGACTACGTCGATCACTTCGGCCTGCGCGAGCTGATCACCTTTGCGACCGGCGTCGAGCACGTCTCACGGCGCGAGGACGGTGTCTGGGAGGTCCTGCTCGACAACGGCGAAACACGGCTGTACGACGCGCTGCTCGTGGCCAACGGCCACCACTGGGATCAGCGCTGGCCCGAACCGGCCTTCCCTGGGTCCGAGGACTTTTCGGGCGTGCAGATGCACGCGCACACCTACGTCGACAACTCAATCTTCGCCGGCCGCGACGTCGTGGTGCTGGGGATGGGGAACTCGGCCATGGACATCTCCGTCGAGAGTTCCTACGTGGCGCGTAACACCTACCTTGCCGCCCGTCAGGGGGCATGGATCATCCCCAAGTACGTCTTCGGCCGTCCGGTTGACCAGCTGCCGAACAACCCGCGCGTGCCCTTCAAGGTTCGTCAGCGCATGATCCACCAGGTGATCAAGACCTCCACCGGTTCGCCTGAGCGCTACGGCCTGCCCAAGCCCAATCACAAGTTCGGCGAGGCCCACCCGACAGTCTCCGGGCGCATCCTCGACCGCATCGCGCACGGCACGATCCAGCCGAAGCCAAACATCGCCGCGCTCGAGGGCCGGCAGGTGCGTTTCGTTCGACGGCAGCACCGTCGAGGCCGACGTCGTCGTCTACTGCACCGGCTACAAGATCACCTTCCCGTTTTTCGACGACGAGTTCATCTCTGCTCCGGATAACCACATCGAGCTGTTCCGCCGCGTCTTTCACCCCGACATCGACGGCCTCTATTTCATCGGCCTCCTCCAGCCCCTCGGTGCGATCATGCCGCTCGCCGAGGCACAGAGCGCGTGGGTCGGCGACCACCTGCTCGGTGAGTACGCGCTGCCCGACCCGGCGCTGCTGCGCAAGGACGTGCACGACGACCAGGCCGCCATGCGCAAGCGCTACGTGGCCTCCAAGCGGCACACCATCCAGGTGGACTACGACGACTACCTCTACGCGCTCGAACGCGAGCGCCGCGAAGGCGCCGAGCGCGCGCGCATGCGCGGTCTTCAGCTGCCGGTGCCCTCGCGCGCCGGTACGCTGGCCGTGACCTAGTGTCTCGCTTCTGCCGCCACGGACGCTTCGTCGAGCGATGCGCGATCTGCCGCGACACGGTGCCCGGGCTCGCACCGGTCAAGCAGGGCTCCGCGGGCGCCGGGCGCCCGTCTCGCGCCTCCACCAAGGGCTCCGCCGCGGCTCGCGCTCGCGCGCGCGGCGCTCGCAAGGACCTGCGCGTCTACAGCGACGGCGCCCCCCGTGGAGAGGACGACGGCTACCGCTGCGCGCTGGCGCCCGGCCTGCGCAACGGCGCCGACGCCCTGCGTCTGGCCGAGGAGATCGCGTTCGCCGCCGGTCGCCTCCTGCAACTCGGCGCCGCGCCTCCGGGCCTCTACGCCGAGGTCCGCCAGCAGTCAAGCTGGGAGCGGGCCACGTGGATGTGCTTTTTGATCGCCTATCTCTCGCCGCTGCAGAGCGATGACTCGCGGGAGAGCCATCTGGAGGGCGGCGCTCCGCTGCAGAGCGATGTGCAGAGCGATGACCCCTTTCTCGGCATCCGCGAGGTGCTGCGCGCCTGTCCTGGCGGTGAGGACGGCGTGCCCGATTGGCGCGAGGACAAGCTTCCCGACCTTGCCGACATTCCCCTCGGACCGCGCACATCGCACGATCCCGCCCGCGGCGCCGACACGCTGCGCGCCTACCTGCAGTGGGCCGAGCGCGCAGGCTCGCAGGTACGCGCCTTCTCGGGCGATCCCGACTGGAGCGAGGAGCGGCGCTTCGAGCGGCTGTTCGAGCGCCTGCAGCTGCCCGGCCTGGGACGCATGGGTCGCTATGACATGCTGGTCACCGTCGGGCGCCTAGGGCTGTATGAGCTGCGCGCCGACTCCCTACACTTCGCCGCCGGCGGCGGCTCCACGCAGGTCACCGGCGATCACACCACGCTTGCCGCCAAGCGGCTGTTCGGCATCGGCGATCCCCTGATTCTCGAGCGCCGCGCACTCGCTCTCGCCGAGACCGCCTCGATACCGCTTGACGCGCTGGACCTCGCGCTCGCCAACTGGAGCGCCGGCGAACGCGCCACCGTCGGGTTCGCGCCTGAGACCTGCGACACGCGTGCGTTTGAGTGTGCGCAGGGCGCACTGGAACTCTGAAAAAAGCCGTCCACACGGGCGCTTACAGTCCTCCCTGTCATTTTCCTTTTCTCAGGCCAGGGAGCCGCGATGCCGCTCTGCTTCATCGAACCGCAAGATGCCATTCGAGTCATCGCCGAGTCGGTCGGCCGCGAGGCGCGCCGCCAGCTCGTGGGCGAGGTGGTGCGGGCCTGGGTCGATGACATTCCCGATCAAGAGCTATCGGTCCACTACGCCAAGGCGATCGCCGGCCTTGACGATGACGATCTGCACCTGCTCGCCGCCTGGCACGCCTCGTTGGAGGTCGGCCAGCCGATTCCCAACACCGACTTCCTGGTCGGCGTCTTCTCGAGCCTCGGCGAGAACCGCCGCGAGGCGCTGAAGATCGCCGCGGGCTTCCGCGGCGAGGAAGCCTTCCAATCCGGCGTCTCCGAGGATCAGGCACTCGACACCGTGCTTCCCCACCTCTCCCGCGCGCGGGCCGTCGAGCTGGCCAACGAGTGCCTGGATCTGTATCTGTGGGACCGAATGGGTTGCGATAACTGAAGACGCGTCGTTCCTGGGCTGGATAGACTTCCTGTCGTGCCCACCGTTGAGGACGTCATGGATGCGCTGTCCAATGTGATCGACCCCGAGCTGGGCTTGGACTTCGTCGAACTTGGGCTGATCTACGGCGTGGAGGTCGATGGGGGCCACGTGCAGGTCACCTTCACGCTCACCACACCCGGCTGTCCGATCGGTCCGCAGGTCACCGAGCAGATCGAAGAGTTCGTCGGGGAACTGGAGGGGGTGCAGACGGTGCAGTCGGAGATGGTCTTCACTCCGCCCTGGTCGCCGGAGAAGATGAGCGAGGACGCCAAGTTCGCGCTTGGCTTCTGATAGCGCTGCTGGCGCTTGCCGTACTGAGCCGCTGCGCGCCGGCGTCGGCGGAGTCTCCGCCGACGGGGCGCCTGCTGGTGTCCTTGCGCGTACCCGCTCACGGCCGCGCTCGCGTTGCCGCCGTGGAGGCCGTTACGGCGCGCGCCGGCGCGCTGTTGGACGGGCCGAGCGTCCCGCAGATAGGCATGATCACGGTGCGCCCCCGCCCGGGAGAGAGCCTGGCGGCGCTGGCGCGGCGGCTGCGTGCTCAGGCGGGGGTCGGCGCCGTGGCCGTGGAGCATCGTTTTTTCTTTCGGGAAGCACCGCGTTGGGACACTGCCGCCGGAGAATCAGTCGCTGCTTTCGCGGCAAACCATCTGTCGCTGCGCGACACACCCGTCGCTCTCCCCGACGACCCCGCGCTGAGCATCGCCGAGACGGCTCCAGGTACGCCGCCCGGTACGCCGCTTGAGTGGTGGGCCGACCGTGAGGGACTGCCGCAGGCGTGGAGTATCACGCACGGGGTCGGCGCAAAGGTGGCCGTGATCGACTCCGGCGTTCGACGCCTCGCACCCGGATCTGGCGGGCAGTATCGAATACGTCAATGACATCGACGCCGAACCGGACGAAGGCTCGGCGACCGTCGATCGCGTGGGGCACGGCACGCACGTCGCGGGGCTCGCCTGCGCCACGGCTGACAACGGCATCGGCCTGGCTGGGGCCGGCTACGCCTGTCGCCTGCAGATCGAGAAGAGCGACCTCACCGAAGGCAGCGTGATCGGAGCGATCATCGACGCCACCGACCACGGCGCGCAGGCCATCAACATGAGCTTCGGCACCGAAGGCTCGACGCCGCCGTCGCCGCAAATGGGTAATGCCGTGCGCTACGCCTACCGCCACAACGTCGTGCTGGTGGCTGCGGCAGCCGACGAAGCGATCACCGAACAAGGCGCCCCCGGCAACGTTCTGCAGCCCCCGGGCAGCGGCCCGCAGCTCGGCTCGGGGCTCGGTCTGACGGTCACCTCCGCCGACTTCTCCTCGCGCCGTTCGACCTTCGCGGGCGAGGGCAGCGAGATCTCGATGGCGGCCTACGGCTCCTTCCACAACTACCCAAGCGAAGGCGGACCGCCCGGCATCTTCAGCACCTTTCCGGCCAACCCCACCGAGATCGAGAGCGGCGCACCCGGGTCCCCGCTGCCCCCCTGCGGTTACTGCCGCACGTCGCTCGCCGGCGACGATCGCTACGCCTACCTGGCCGGCACCTCGATGGCCGCCCCACAGGTGGCTGGGGTGGCGGCGATGATCCGCCAACTGGCTCCCAGCCTGAGCGCCGCTCAGGTCATCCAGTTGCTCGAGCAGACGGCCCGCCGCCCGTCGGGGAGCGGCTGGAACGCCGATTTGGGCTGGGGGATCCTCGACGCGGGCGCCGCCGTGTCGGCGGCGTGGACGATGAGTCACCCTGCGCAAGCGCGACAAGCCCGGCTAGCTCGTCGGCGATACTCGCACCGATCGACTCGATGTCGGGCAACGCATCGAAGTCGCCGAGCAGCCCGAAGTTCATCTGGCCGTTGTAAGACATGATCGCCACCGCCAGCGCGTGGTGATCGGGCAGGAAAGCCACCGGGTACGCCTCGAGCATCTTGCGCCCCAGCACATACAGCGGGAACTGCGGGCCGGGCACGTTGGTGACGATCAGGTTGAAGAGGCGTGTGGAGAAGTTGAGCCGCGATGCCTGCGCCAGGATCGTGGGCGGCGCGAAGTTCTGCGCGCCCGCGATCACCTCGGCGCCGAGCGCCTGCTTTGACTCCTTCAGGCCGTCCATCGCCTGCTTGACAAAGCGCAGGCGCTGCACGGGGTCGGAGATATAGACCGGCAGCGGCCCGCGCATCGCGACGATGCGGTTGCCCATCTCATCGTGCTCGTCCTTGCCGCGCACCGATACCGGCACCAGCGCGCGCAGCTCAAGCCCCTCGGTGCGCAGCCCGCGATCAATCAAAAAGCGGCGCAGCGCGCCAGCCACCACGGCCAGCACCACGTCATTGACGGTGCACTGATAGGCGTTCTTGACGAGCCTGAAGTCCTCCAGCGAGCTGGCCACGCTGACGAAGCGCCGGTGCGGTCCGATGTCCACGTTCAACGGCGTCGGCGGAGCCGGGTTCAGGCCGGCCCACACGATCTCGCCCACTCCCTCCGCGGCCTCGCGCGCCCCCGTAAGTGCGCGCTCAGGATGAGTTCAGGCGTTCGACCGTATTGCCCGCCAGCGCGAAGCCCGCGCGCACCGCCCCGCGCAGCCCGGCCGCCAGCAGCTCCACGGTCCCAGGCTCGCGATGCGGTTGCCACGGACGCCCCGAATGGCGCACCGGAGGCGGCTCGGGGGAGAGGTCGAACAGCACCGTCGCCAGATCAATGCCCGCGATGCCGTCGATCAGCGAGTGGTGGGTCTTTGATATCAACGCGAAGCGGTCTTCACGAGGGTGGCCCGCCTCGCCGGAGGCCGGCTCGCCCGAGGCCGGTGAGCCGGACCCCTCGATGTTCCCAGTCAAACCCTCGATCAGCCACATCTCCCACAGCGGCTTGGAGCGATCCAGGCGCTGAGAGAAGATCCTGGCCGTCAGCTCTTGCAACTGCTCCCACCCGCCCGGCGCCGGCAGCGCGGTGTGGCGCACGTGGTACTCCAGGCTGAAGCTCGGGTCGTCGACCCATACCGGACGGCCACTGTCGAGCGCCGTATGGGCCAACTTGTGGCGGTAGCGCGGCACCAGGTGCAAGCGCCAGCGGATCTGTTCCAAGAACTCCTCGATCGACGGCGGCGGGCCTTCGAGAATCGTGAGGCCGCCCACGTGCATATGCGAGTACGCGCCCTCCTGATGCAGGAAGGAGGCGTCCACGGCCGTCAGACGATCGAGGTGGCGCTGGGGCATAAGGGATAGAGCCTACAATGAGCGTGGTGCCCGACACGGCTATTGCGCCCAATACCGTCGAGAAGGTTCTGCTGGCCGCTCCGCGCGGGTACTGCGCGGGCGTCGATCGCGCGGTGCAGACAGTCGAACGGGCGCTTGAGATCCACGGGCCGCCGGTGTACGTGCGCAAGGAGATCGTGCACAACAAGCACGTCGTTGCCCAGCTGCGCGAGCGCGGCGCCGTCTTCGTGGAGCAGGAGACCGAGATCCCGCCGGGCTCGGTTGCGGTGTTCTCCGCTCACGGCGTCGCCCCCAGCGTGCGCACCAACGCTGAGGGGCTGCGCCTGCGTACGATCGACGCGACGTGTCCGCTGGTCACCAAGGTGCACCGCGAGGCACAGCGCTTCGCGCAGGACGGCTACACGATCGTGCTCGTCGGCCACGAGGGGCACGAGGAGGTCGAAGGCACAATGGGGGAGGCGCCGGAGAGCATCGTGCTGGTGCAGAGCGAGCGCGACGTCGACACGCTCGCGGTCGCCGACCCGGAGCGGGTCGCCTACGTCACGCAGACCACCCTGTCGGTCGACGAAACCGGCGCGATCCTGGCGCGTCTGCGCGAGCGCTTCCCGAGCATCGTCGGACCGCGTACCGACGACATCTGTTACGCCACCACCAACCGTCAGGCCGCCGTCAAGGAGTTGGCCGTGAACTGCGATCTGGTGCTCGTGATCGGCTCGCGCAACTCCTCCAACTCGGTGCGCCTCGTGGAGGTCGCGCGCGACTGCGGCACCGAGGCGCACCTGATCGACAACCGCGAGGAGGTGCGCGAGGAGTGGCTGGCGGGCAAGCGCGTCGTCGGCGTCTCCTCCGGCGCCAGCGCGCCCGAGGAGCTGGTGCGCGACCTGATCGCGCTCTTTCGCGAGCGCGGGCTGCGCGAGGAGGACATCGCCGAGGTCGACGTCAACCGCGAGGACGTCCGCTTCATGCTCCCCAAGCCGGTAAGAGCAGCCTGAGCACCTTAATCGTCTCCGACCTGCATCTCGGCAGCGCCTCGCACGCTGACCTGCTGCGCCGTCCCGAGCTGCGCGCCGTGCTGCTGGAGGCCCTGCAGGGCGTCGATCGCCTGGTGCTGCTCGGCGACGTGCTCGAGCTGCGCCACGGTCCGCGCCGCGAGGCGCTGGACGGCGCGCGCGCGTTCTTCGAGGATCTGGGTCGCGCGTTTGCCGGACGCGAGGTGATCCTGCTCGCCGGCAACCACGACCACGCTCTGATCGAGCCGTGGCTGGAGCGCCGCCGCGAGCTGTCCGACCCCGGCCCGCTCGGCCTCGAGCAGCGCTTGGAGGCTGCCGATGCCTCGCCGACGGTCGCCATCCTGGCCGACTGGGCCTCGCCGGCGCGGTTGACTGTGGCCTATCCCGGGCTGTGGGTGCGCCCCGACGTCTACGCCACGCACGGCCACTACCTGGACTGCCATCTGACGGTGCCGACGATGGAGCGGTTGGGCATCGGCGCCGTCGCTCGTATGCAGCGCCGTCCTGCGCGCTCGTTCGAGGGTCCCGACGACTACGAGGCGGTGACCGCTCCGGTGTTTGCCTGGATCGACGCGATGGCTCAGCAGGCGCGCACCGGCGCGACGCTCAACGGCGCCAGCACCGTGCGTGCCTGGCGCACGCTCGGGGGCGACAGCTCCCACCGGCCTAGCCGGCGCAGCACGGCGCTGCGCAACCGCGCGCTCGCCGGCGCCTTCCCGCTGGCCGTGGCGGCGCTCAACCGCGCCGGCCTGGGCACCTTCCACGCTGACATCTCAGGGCCCGAGCTGCGCCGCGCGGGGCTGCGCGCGATGGTGGAGGTCGCCACGCGCCTGCGCCTCGGCGACGCGCACGTCGTCTTCGGCCACACCCACCGTGCGGGGCCGCTGCCGCACGACGACGCGGCGGAGTGGCGCTCGGTGGAGGGCGCGCGGCTGGTGAACTGCGGCTGCTGGACCTTCGACGGCTACTTTCTCAACGGCCAGCGCGCCCGGAACCCCTATTGGCCTGGGGGCTGCGTGCTCGTCGAGGACGCCGGCCCGCCAGTCCTGCGGCGGCTGTTATCCGAGCGCTCGCACTCGGAATTGGCGCCGGCTGCTGGTGGGGGGATTATGTAAACCCGATTGGGGGGGGGCGAAGCAGATGGAGGGGGAGCGTGCTGGGATTATGTAAAGCAGGTGGGGGCGAAGTCGCTCGCACGCGGAATTGGCGTCGGGCCGCTTGACGTCGGGTCGCTGGTGGTGGATTATGTAAAGCGGGTGGGGGGCGAAGCAGATCGGAGGCGAAAGCGGATTGGGGGAAGTAGGTCAGGGGGAGATAGTGATTTTTTCCCTCGGTATGACAATGGCTATACGAGTAAATACTCTCGTATGACAAAGAAAAAAACAGGACAACAAATCCCAGCCCTCCCGCAACAGATCGCTAGGCAGCCAGCCCCGGCGTGAAGCACGTGGCCAGGCAGCGCACGCCTGCGCCGATCTGAAGCTCCACGAAGCCCTCCGTGTGGCGCTCGTGCTGGACCAGCGGGTAGGCGCCGGGGTGCGTGATGGACAGCTCGGTGTCGGACGACTCGGTGTAGGACGGCTCGCCCGCGCCGCCTGCCCTTGCCGGCCGGACGCTCACGCGCACGATGCCATGGCCGTCGAGCACGGCCCACACGCCGCCGGCCTCGTACGGACCCGAGTACGCGCCCTCGCGCTGCTCGCTCGGCGCCGCCAGGACCGCCCCTTCCACGTCCTCGGGACGGATCGGCCGCAACGGCTCGCGCTCGATTCCCAGCAGCTCCTGGATCGCCAGCTCGGTCTCGCGGTAGGCGCCCTCGCCGTAGTGATAGTGCGCCAGCATTCCCCCGCCATCGAATAGGTAGCGCGCCGGCCAGCCCTGGTTCTCGTACTCCTGCCACATCTCCAGGTCGGGGTCCACCAAAACGGGGTACTCCACGCCCAGCCGCGTCACGGCCTCCTTCACGGCGGCGCGCTCGCGGACAATGCCGAAGCCGGGGGAGTGGATGCCGACCACGCGCAGCGTCGGGTTCTGGGCATCGACGTTGGTCTCGGAGGAAGGGACATCGGACGAGGAAGATGAAGGGGAGGGGCAGGCAGGGTGGGAGTAGCGCTCGTGCCATGCCTTCATGTATGGCAGCGTGCGCAACGAGTTGGGGCGGCAGCTGTCCCAGAACTCGATCAGCACGGGGTGGCCGCGCTGCTTGTCCATGCGCAGCATCGCCACGTTCACCCACTTCAAGTGGGTGAGGAACGGCGGGGCCGCGATTGTGTCCACGGGAGCACGCAAGTTCAGGCCTCCTCGGCCTTTGGGCTCACCGTGCGCAGGCCGACAAGGCGCGCGGCGGCGCTCTGGCGTTCGTCATAACTGACGAAAGCGTCAGTCGGAGAGACGTCGATGGCGGCGGTGACGTGAATGGCATCAAGTGCTCTCAGGACCGGCTCCGACAGTGCGCCGGCCGCCGCGAGCAGGGCGCTGTCCAGCGGTCGCAGGGCGAGCGCGTCGAGCAGCTCGCCGGCGCGCGTGAGGAGGACGTCGAGAGGCAGGCGCGGATCGTCGGCCACGGCGCGCCGGATCGCCCGTGGGACCTCCGTCAGGGCCAGTTCGCAGGACACGAGGTCTGCGTCGCCGAGGAAAGCCCGCAACGCCGGACTCTCGGACTCGTCGCGCACGAGCTTCACGAGCGCCGACGCGTCGAGGTAGAAGAGGGCCACCTCAGCGGTCGCCGCGGATCTCGTCCAGAGCGCGGCTCAAAGCGTACGGATCGCCGTCGAGCTTCAACGGTTGGGGCAGGCCGCGGCGGACCGGGCGTGACACGCGACCTTCGGCGATCAGCCGGTCAAGCGCCTGGCCCGTGCTCGGCGGCGGACCCAGCTCGGCCACCGGCCGGTTGCGGTCGGTCACCACCAGCCGCTCTCCCTGCTCGACACGCCGCAGATAGAGGCTGAGATTCTGGCGCAGCTGCGCGACTCCAACCACTCCGCTCATGTACATCAAGGTAGCAGGTATAAGCCGGCGCGCGGCGCTACCCGATGCTTCCCACCATCTCCAACTGAATCAGCCGGTTCAGCTCGACGGCGTACTCCATCGGCAGCTCCTTGGTCACCGGCTCGATGAAGCCGTTGACGATCATCGCGGCGGCCTCGTCCTCGGTGAAGCCGCGGCTGCCCATATAGAAGAGCTGGTCGTCTGAGATGCGCCCGACGGTGGCCTCGTGGGCGACAGTCACGTGCGGGTTCTGGATCTGGATGTCCGGCCAGGTGTCGCTGCGCGATTCGCCGTCCATCATCAGGCCGTCGCACTGCACGCGCGCCTTTGAGCCGGCGCTGTTGTGACCCATGCGCACGAGACCGCGGTAGCCCATGATGCCGCCGTCCTTGCTGATCGACTTGGCGAGGATGTTCGAGGTCGTGTTGGGCGCCAGGTGCACGACCTTGGCGCCCGTGTCCTTGTGCACGCCCTTGCCGGCCACGCCCACGTTGAGGTGGTCGGCGCGCGCGCCCTCGCCCATCAGGAAGGAGCCGGGGTAGAGCATCACGTACTTGGCGCCCATCGAGCCGCCGACCCACTCGACCGTGCCGTGCGCGTCGACGACGGCGCGCTTGGTGTTGAGGTTGTAGACGTCCTTGGACCAGTTCTGCACGGTCGTATAACGCGCCTTGGCGCCCTCGTGGACGAAGATCTCGACGACGGCGGAGTGCATCGAGTTGACGCTGTAGGTCTGCGCGGTGCAGCCCTCGATGTAGTTCACCTCGGCGCCCTCCTCGGCGACGATGAGCGTGTGCTCGAAGGTGCCCTCGCCGGCGCCCTCCATGCGGAAGTAGGACTGCAGCGGCAGGTCGCACTTGACGCCCTTGGGGATGTAGCAGAAGGCCCCGCCCGACCAGACGGCGCCGTGCAGCGCGCTGAACTTGTTGTCCTGCGGCGGGACGCACTTGTTCATGAAGTACTTCTTGACGAGATCCGGGTACTCGGTGACCGCGGTGTCCATCGAGCAGAAGAGGATGCCCTGCTTGGCGTACTCTTCCTTCAGGCCCTCGTACACCGGCTCCTGACGCCACACGCCGACGACGCCCGCCAAGTGCTCGCGCTCGGCCTGCGGGATGCCGAGATCCTCGTAGGTCTTCTTCATCTCCTCAGGCACGTCGTCCCAGGAGTCAAAGCGCCCGGCGGTGGGCGGCGAGTACAGCACCAGGTCATCGAGGTTCAGGCCGCTGAGGTCCGGGCCCCACGTCGGGATCGGCTTGCGCTCGAAGATCTCCAGCGCCTTCACGCGCTTCTCGGCCATCCACTGCGGCTCGCCCTTGATCTTCGACAGCTCGCTGATCACCTCGCGGGAGATGCCCTGGCGGGCACGCAACTGCCCCTGCTCGTCCTCGACGATCGGGCTGGGCTTGGTGATTCTTGTGCGGTCTGTCGTGGCCATCTTGCTCCTCGGCGTCGCGTTGGCTGGGAAATCCCGTGCGCTGTACTAGGGATTGTATCGAGGTCGCAGAGACGGGTCGTGATGGAGGGATCGTTTTTGAGCAGGCCGCCACAGGCGGCCGTGATGGTCGCGTGCTGGCAAGGCGACGGGATGACCTCCCAGAGCGCACGATCCGTGCCTAAGCGTGTAGTAGGCTCTGGAATATGGAGCGGCCCGGTCATCGGCTGAATGTCACGCTCGACCCCGAGCACGCCGCGCGCCTTGCGCGCCTGGCAGAGCGAACGCACGTGCAGGAGGGGACACTCGCACGGTCGCTGCTGTCGTCGGCGATCGAGGAAGCCGATCCGGACGCTCGCAATATCGCTGCGGTGCTCGATGGAATCCCCGGCGCATACGAGCGAGCCCGCCTCGGCCTCGAACGTGCCCAGGCAGGCGAGGCGATCGCCCTGGACGAGCTGTAGGCGGTGACAGAGGTCAGACTGAGCACCGTCGCGGTCGAGGATCTCGATCGGATGATCCTCACCCACAGCTTGCCGGCCGACACCCGTGCGCGTGTGCAGCGCTCGCTGCGCGCCCTTGAGCGCTTTCCCCGGCTCGGCCGCGAGCTGGAGGGGCGCTGGAGGCCGTTCCGGCTGATCATCGGTCCTTGGCGATGGCTTCTGATTGTCTACATCTACGACGAGCAGGCAGACTTGGTGTTCGTGGCAACCATCCAGGATGCGCGATCGTCCCTGGCGGCGACATCGGCTTAGATCTGGCTGGCCGTGGGAAATCCCGTCGCTGGCCGCGGAGGGGCGTCGTCAGGCCGGCCAGGCGGCGTCGCCGGTCACGGCGCCCTTGACGACCTTCAGGTTCAAAAGCGCGCACTTGCGCCTGGTGGCCGACACCGGGATGCCGAGTAGGTCGATCATCCAGTCGGCGCCCAGCTCCTCGATCTGCTCCATGGGCATGCCCTTCAGCTCCTCGCTGGCGATCGAGGCCGCGGCCTGGCTGATCGCGCAGCCGTGGCCGTGGAAGCGCAGGTCCTCGATCCGGCCGTCCTTCACGCGGATGTGCACGCCCAACTCATCTCCGCACAACGGGTTGTGCTCCAGCGCCTCCAGGTCGTGGGGATCCAGCTCGCCGAAGTTCCTTGGGCGCTTGTAGTGGTCGAGGATGTAGTCGCGGTAGAGGTCGTCCATCCAGGTCACCCAGCCAGCCCGAAGATCTCGCGACCCTTCACCAGCGCGTCGATCAGCGCGTCGACGTCCTGCGGGGTGTTGTAGACGCCAACGCTCGCCCTTGCCGTGGCGCTCATGCCCAGGCGGCGCATCAGCGGCTGGGCGCAGTGGTGGCCCGCGCGTATGCAGACACCGCCGCGGTCGGCCAGCTCGGCGATGTCGTGCGCGTGCATGCCCTCGATCGCAAACGACGCCAGGCCGCCGCGTTCGCCTGCCGCGGGGGGGCCCACGACGCGCAGGTCCGGCACCTCGGCCAGGCGCGCCAGCAGGTACGCCGTCAGCTCGCGCTCGTGGGCCCTCACGCGCGCCATGCCCAGCGTCGCGAGGTAATCGGCCGCCACGCCCAATCCGACAGCCTCGGCCACGGGGGGGGTGCCGGCCTCGAACTTGTACGGCAGCTCGTTCCAGGTCGCGCTCTGAAAGTCAACCGAGGCGATCATGTCGCCGCCTGTCAGGAAGGGGTCCATCGCGTCGAGGATGTCTGTGCGGCCGTGCAGCACGCCGATGCCCGTCGGGCCGAGTGCCTTGTGGCCAGTCCAGGCGTAGAAGTCCGCGCCGACCTCCTCGAGATCGACCGGCATGTGCGGAATCGCCTGAGCGCCGTCCACGAGCGACTTCGCGCCGGCCGCGCGCACGCGCGTCGTCATCTCCGTCACCGGGTTGATCGTCCCCAGGACGTTGCTCACGTGGGTGAACGCCACGATTCTCACATTGCCGCGTTCCAGCTCGGCGTCCAGCTGCGCCGGGTCCAGCTGGCCGTGCTCGTCCGCCTCCAGGTAGCGCAGCTCCGCGCCCTTCGCGCGACACAGCACCTGCCAGGGGACGATGTTCGCGTGGTGCTCCATCGTGGTGATCAACACGGCGTCGCCCGCTCCTACGTTTGCGCGGCCCCACGCGTACGCGACCAGGTTGATCGCCTCGGTCACGTTCTTGGTGAAGATCGTCGTCCTGCTCTCACCGTTCACAAAAGCGGCCACGCGCTCCCTGGCCAGGTCATACGCCGCGTCAGCCTCCTGCGCCAGCGCGTACACGCCCCGGTGCACGTTCGCGTTGTGATTGCGCAGGTGGTCCGCCACGGCCTCCACGACCACATCCGGCTTCTGCGAGGTCGCCGCCGAGTCGAGGTAGATCAGAGGCCGTCCGTCAAACTCGCGCGTCAGGATCGGGAAGTCCGCTCGCACCTGCAGATCGGCCTGCGTTGCGGATTTGACAGTCATCTCAGATTCACCTCGATCGGCTCACGACGCGACAACCACGGCGCAGCGAAGCGGAGCCCCTTGAAATCCGTTCAGCGGACGGATGCATACTCGGCCACGTCCTCGCGCGCGCGCGCCAGCTTCGCGGCGATCTTCTCGCGCACCAGCGCTTCCAGCGGCTCGTCCTGCAACTCGCTCAGCAGCGGCTCGAAGAAGCCCTCCACGATCACCCTCACCGCCGCCGCCCTGTCCAGGCCTCTGCTCTGCATGTAGAAGATCATCGCCTCGTCCAGCTCGCCCACCGTGCCGCCGTGGCTCGCCGACACGTCGTCGGCCGACACGAGGACCGACGGGATCGCGTCGATGCGGGCCTTCGGCGAGAGCATCATCGAGTGGATCTGCAGGTACGTGTGGGTCTGCTGCGCGCCCGGGTCTATCTGAATCAGGCCCTCGAAGCTCGCTCTGCTGGAGCCCGTCGCCGCGCCGCGCCAGTGCACGTCTCCGCCGCTCGGGCCCGTCTCGTGCAGGTCCACCGCGAACACGTCCAGTAGCTCGTCTGCCTCCGCGAAGAACACGCCGCGGAAGGCCATGTCGCCGCCGGGCTCGCTCACCGCCAGCTCCAGATGCTGGCGCACCAGATGGCCGCCCAGCAGCGCCGGGAGCCAGTGACAGTAGGCGTCTCTGCCGACCTCGACGGTGCGCGTCGTGGCGTCATACACCTCGCCTTTGCCCCAGTCCTGGACGTTGGCCAGCCGGCACCGTGCGCCGTCCCTCAGGTACAGCTCGCTCGCGCCCGCATGCAGCGCCTGGCCCTCGAAATCGGCCGCCAGCCCGTACTCGTGCAGCTTGAAGTCGCTGCCGCGCTCGCCCACGAGGAGCGTGCGCGCGTACTGCGCCACGCCGGCGCTCTCGATCGCATACACGATCTCGAACGGCTCCTCGACCACGACGCCCGCGGGTACGTGCAGGAACGCCCCGCCGCTCCACAGCGCCATGTTGGCCGCCTCCAGCTTGTTGCGGTCATACGTCAGGCGCTTGGAGAACCATTCGCCGAACAGCTCCCCGTGCTCCTCTGCGGCCTGCTCCAGGGAGCACAGCACCACGCCCTTGGCCTCGACGTGCGGGGCCAGCTCCACGTGCACGGTCGCGCCTGCGCTCTGCACGATGCGGCCTGCGCGCGGGGCCTCCGGAAGGGTGCTCCGCACGATCTCGGGGATCCCACCCGGCGCGGTCTGCGGGCCCTCCGCAAGGAGCTGGCGGACCCCCCCAGGGGGGGTGCCGGCGCCCTGGAGCTTGTCCAGCTCCAGTTCCTGGAAGCTCGTCGTCCAGAAGCCAGACCTGCGCCACACGGGCAGCTCCGCCGTCTCGTACACCTTCAGCGCCGCCTCGCGCAGCTCGGCGAGGCTCCGTCCGTCGCCCCCCGCGCCGCCGCCCGCCAGCGCGTGGTAGAGCGTCGACTCGCGGTGCCTGCCCGGCTTGCTCTCCACCTCGGCCACCGCCGCCGCGCCCACGTCGCTTGTAGTCGTGCCACTCGTGGTCGTGCCGTTCTCGCTCTCAGACACTGGCGCCATACTCCTGACGGATCTCGTCATAGCCCTCGCGCTCCAGCCGTTCCACCAGCTCCACGCCGCCCTCGAGGACGATCCGGCCGTCCATCATCACGTGCACGAACTCGGGCTTTATGTAATGGAGGATGCGCTGGTAGTGGGTGATGATGAGAGCGCCCAAGCCCTGCTCGTCGTGCAGCTTCGCCACGCCCTCGGCGACCGTCCGCAGCGCGTCGATGTCCAGCCCCGAATCCGTCTCGTCGAGGATCGCGACGTCGGGCTGCAGCATTGCCATCTGCAGGATCTCCGCGCGCTTCTTCTCGCCGCCGCTGAAGCCGTCGTTGAGGTGCCTGGAGGTGAACGCTCTGTCCACGTCCAGCAGCTCGATCGCGTGCTGCAACTGGGTGCGGAACTCCTTCACCTGAATCGGCTCCTCGCGCTTGGCATTGATGGCCATGCGCAGGAAGTTCGCCACCGACACGCCCGGGATCGACACCGGGTACTGGAAGGCCAGGAACAGTCCCGCCTTGGCGCGCTCGTGCGGTTCGGCCGCGGTGATGTCCTCGCCCTTGAACGTGATGCTCCCCTCGGTGATCTCGTATGCCGGGTGGCCCAAGAGGGTGTTGGCCAGCGTTGACTTGCCCGACCCATTCGGGCCCATCAGGGCGTGGATCTCGCCCCGGTCGATGCTCAGGTTAACGCCCTTGAGGATCTCGCGGTCCTCGGTGCGCACGTATAGGTCTTTGATCTCCAGTTCAGCCATATCGCTCTATCGGGCTCCAGTAGTCAGGGGTTCGGATGTCGTTGTCGCCAGGGGTTCGGGGGTCGTTGTCGCGGCCGGCGGGTGCGTCGGGGAAGGGGTGGGAGTCATCAGCAGCTCGGCGAGCGTCGTCTCTTTCAGCGTGTCCACGATCGAGCCGCGCACGCGCGTCCAGAGGAGCTTCGTGGGGCACACATGGTCGGGGTCGGACTCGCGCGCGCACACAACGCTGCCGTCGGCGCCCAACGAGATGCACTCTACGGGCGCGATCGTCCCCTCCAGCGCCTCCACCACCTCGGCCATCGTGATCTCGGCGGCCGGTCGCGCGAGCATGTAGCCTCCGCGACTGCCCCTGCGGCTGTCGATCAGCCCGGCCCGGCGCAGCCTTGCGACAAGGTGCTCCAGGTAGGCCAGCGGCAGCCCATCGCGCTCGGCGATCTCTGCCAAGGGCACCACCGGGTCGAGGCCTTCCTCGGCAGCACCCGCGCGGCGGGCCAATGCCACCATCACGCGCACGCCGTACTCGGCCTTGGTTGAGAACATCATCGTCGAATACCTACCTGGGGGGTAGGGTATAGCAGGGCGGAGAACGGCCACCCGGCTGCTCTCGGCGCGCGGCGAGGCCGACGTCAAGGCCGCGACGCAAGGTGGAGCGGTGCGTCCGGCGCGCCCGGTGCGTTAGTTCATCGCGGCCTGTTCACGCGTGCGCGCGTCTTCCGCGATGGCGACCAGCTCCGCCGGAGTGATGTCCAGCGCCTCCGCGATCTGCACCAGCGTGGTCCACACCGGGTTGCTCCGCCCGCGTTCGATGCGCGAGAGGGCCGACACCGTGACATTGGAGCTGAACGCCAGTGCTTCCTGCGTGATGCCTCGCTCTCTACGCAGATGTCTGAGGACCGCTGCCAGCGTCTGGTCCGGTGTCGGCACGGTCGAAACCATCGTTCACCACCGCTCATAAAGCCAGGGGCAGGAGATCTTGCCGCAATTACCGTGCTTTTTAAACCAGGGCCTTGACATCTGGGAGTTCACTCCCTGTATCCTTACCTCGCCACGGGCCGATCTCCTTCTTTCAGAAACAGCCCGCCGACCACATATCCAGCGATCCACAATGAGGGAGCCGAGGACGATGAGAAGAATCAGCCTGCGCATGCCCGTCGAGCAGGCGCGCACAGTCAGGGCGCTTGCCCATGCAATGGACCTCTCGGTCTCGGAGGTCGTCAGGACTGCTGTCGCGCAGTACGTCGAGAGTTGCCGCGCCGACAGGGACTCGCAGCGGCGTCAACGGCGCGTCCGTGAACGCAATTGGGAAGTATTCGATTTGTTGGGCGGCTAGGCTGTCGCTCTTCCTACGGTGCCGGTGTCTTGGTGACGGGCGCTTATATAGATGATTCCGTCTCTTCGCTCGCGCTGAGCAGCTGCGCGGCGTCCGAGGCTCGACCGCTTCCGATCGGACTGAGCAGGCTCGCTAATGGCCGGCTTGAAGCTTTTCGACATCGTGCGCAAGGCTCTCGGGCGTGAGCTGTTCGACGCCGAAGAGCACGCGCTCGTCCCCGCGCCGGTCGATCAGGAGCACCGTGGCCGCGTTTTCGAATCTGGCGCGCCCCGCAGTTAGGGGAACTACGTGGTAGGCGTGCCAGATCGCCCTCAGTTGGGCTGGCGAGCCGGTGAGGTAGGTCAGGCGCCCTGTCAGCGAGGCTTGGGCGAGGAACTTGCGGATGCGCGCGGAGGAGTCGAGGGCGGGGTTGGCGCTGATCGCCACTGCGGGCACGGCGTGGTTGAGGTCATCGAGCGCGCCGCGGATCTGCTGCGCGATTAGCGGGCTCGCGCCGGTGGCGGTGGGGGAGAGGAAGGTGAGGATCACGACCTGCCCGCGGTAGCCGCTCAATGCCACGCGTCGGCCGTCCTGGTCGGTGAGCGTCCAAGTGGGTGCCGCGGTGCCGCTGGGAAGCGCCGCGCCGTCGAAACCCGAGACGGACGCCGAGCCAGTGAAAGTGGAGGGAGAGGGGGATGGGCCGCGTGAGGAGTCCCCAGACGTTGCGCCGAGGATCACGGCCAGCGCCAACCCCAGCGCGAGCAGCGTGGCTAGCGCGAGCAGGGCGAACCGAACGGGTGGGCGCATCGCGCTCAGCGTAGGGGACCCGGAGCGGCGGCCGCGCAGATGTCGGTCAGGCCGCGAATCGCTGCGCCGCACGGGCGCGCGCCTTGGCCGCCTCGACCTCGCGGTCCTTCGGCGGCGCCGACGTCTCGAGCCTGCCGAGCAGACTCATCGAAGCCTCCGCGACAGCAGCGACGGCCTGCTCAAATGCCTCCACATTGGCCTGCGAGGGCTTCGTGAAGCCACTGATCTTGCGCACGTACTGCAGTGCCGCCGCGTGAACCTCGTCCTCGGTCGCCGGCGGCTCGAAGTTGTAAAGGGTATGGATGTTGCGGCACATGCTGAGATCTTAACGGCACCTCGCGGACGCAGCAGCACTACCTACGCAGCAAGGCGCTATACTTTCTGAAGTCCCCTTGAAAGCCGATAGAGGTTTAGGAGTTTTCAGATGAGTCCCTCGGGTGCGGAGCTTCTCCGCCAGGTCAAGAGCCGAATCGACGAGGTTGATCCCGGCGTGGTGCACGGGCAGCTGAACAACGGTGTAGCGATCGTTGACGTGCGCGAGGTCGAGGAGTTCGCCGCGGGCCACATTCCCGGTGCGCGCCACGTGCCCAAGAGCCATCTGGAGAGCCGCATCGAGGCGGCCGTGCCCGACCGCGACGCCGAGGTGATCCTCTACTGCCAGTCAGGCAACCGCTCGGCCTGGGCGGCGCGCACGCTGATCGACGACCTCGGCTACACCAACGTCGTCTCGATGATCGGCGGCATCACGCTGTGGAAGGACCGCGGCTACGACGTCGAGGTTCCGCGTGCGCTCAGCGCCGAGCAGCGCGAGCGCTACTCGCGCCACCTGCTCATGCCCGAGGTCGGCATCGAGGGGCAGGTCAAGCTGCTCGACGCCAAGGTGCTGCTGCTCGGGGCCGGCGGGCTGGGGTCGCCGACGGCGCTCTACCTTGCAGCGGCCGGCGTCGGCACGCTGGGGATCGTCGACGACGACGAGGTTGACCTATCGAACCTGCAGCGCCAGGTGATCCACACGACGCAGCGCATCGGCGTACCCAAGGTGGACTCCGCCGAGGAGACGATCCGCGCGCTCAACCCCGACGTCACCGTCGAGAAGTACCCCGTGCGGCTGAACGCTCAGAACATCATGGAGATCATCGCGGGCTGGGACGTGATCGTCGACGGCGTCGACAACTTCCCCACGCGCTACCTGCTCAACGACGCCAGCGTGCGCCTGCAGATTCCCGTCGTCTCCGCCTCGATCCTCGGCTTCGACGGTCAGCTGTCGGTGTTCAAGCCCTACGACGGCCCCTGCTACCGCTGCCTCTTCCCGCAGCCCCCGCCGGCCGAGCTGGCTCCCTCGTGCGGGGCCAACGGCGTGCTGGGCGTGCTGCCGGGCACGATGGGGCTCCTGCAGGCCACCGAGGTAGTCAAGCTGATCCTCGGCATCGGCGAGCCGGCGATCGGGCGCCTGCTGCTCTATGACGCGCTGGCCGCCACGCTCAGCGAGGTCAAGGTGCGCCGCGACCCCGACTGCCCGATCTGCTCGCGCCCACCCGACGCCATCGCCGACGAGGAGATGGGCGTCTTCCCCGACTACGACGCGTTCTGCGCCGCTGCCGGGTAGCCTCCCCGCAATGGCCACCATCAAGATCCCCCCGGTCCTACGCGCCTCGGTCGGCGGCGAGCGCGAGGTCGACGCCGACGGCGCGAACGTCGGCGAGATCCTGCGCGACCTCGCGCAGAGCCATCCCGCCACTCAGAGCCAGCTCTTCTCCGCCGAGGGCGAGCTGAATCGCTACGTCAACGTCTACCTCAACGACGAGGACGTGCGTGTGCTGGAGGGGTTGGATACCGCGGTTGGCGCCGGCGACACATTGGTGATCCTGCCGGCGATGGCCGGCGGCTGCGCTTAGCTCCAACGGCGCTTGGCATCCGACGGCTGCGCTTAGCATCCACGGCGCTCGGCCTCCCACGGCTGCGCTTAGCGTCCTAACGGCGCTTAGCGTCCAAGTTTTCGCCCATAGCTAAATCTTTCGGCTGCACGAACGATCACGGGGTCATGCCCTTGAAAGCTGACCGTGACCGCACAGCCCTCCCTGGCCTCAGGCGCCTGACGCGTATCGCGCTGCTCGCGCTCGGCGTGCTCGCCGTGCAGGCCGCGCCGGCGGCTGCCAACTCCCACAGCTCCGAAGCTCCCGAATATTCACTCTCGATCGTCGAGGGCGAGAGCACGTTGCCCGAATATCAGATCCTCAGCACCAGCGGCAGCGTTCACCCCAGCGCCCAGGTCGCCGTGTCGATCGTTCGCGGCGGGACGACCGTGGCGAGGGGCACCGGTACGGAAGGGGTCTGGCTGTCGCAGGTGCCGCAGCCCGGCGACGTCGTAAACCTGGAATCCCCCGTCGGAAACGTCGTCGGCTCGGTCGTCTATGACGGCCTGCCCTCGATCGACCCCACCGTCTGCGCGGGCTCCATCGACTTCTCCGGCCAGCGCACGGGCGGGGACCCCGTCGAAGGCGGCTACTACTCGCTGGAACTCCACACCGACCACTACGGCAATACGAGCCTGCGCAGGACAAGCTCCGGCAACGCCCAGGTCACGGTACTGTCCGGCCCCGCCTACGCCGGCAACTTCCTCACCCCCTTGGCGATCGGACAGACGGTGTGGGCGAGCGAGTCGCTGCAGACACCGCTCGCCGGCGGCGCCACCTTCACCTACTCCAGCGAGACCGAGCGCCCCGTGGGCGCCTGCCCGGTGCCGCCCGCCCCGCCCCCGCCGCCGCCTCCCGCACCGGCCCTGTCCGGCTCGGTCGCGAAGCTCGTGCGGATCACGATCCACCGGCTGCTCGTCTCCGGATGGCTGACTCATGTGACGATCAATCAGCCGGGAACTGTCACAGAGGACCTCTATCAGCAGGGGGGCAGGCTGCCGGCGGTCGCTGCCTCGGCGAAGCACAAGCGCCACCCGCGCAAGCCCCCGGCGGTGCTTCTGGCGCGTGGCTCGGCCTCGGCGAAGAGCGCCGGCACGGTGTCCGTCACGATCAGGGTTACCGCGCAAGGTCGGCGCAAGCTCAAGCACATGAGCAGCATCAAGGCTGTGCTGGTGACTACCTTGCGCAGCTCGGGCGGCAAGGTCATTACGCTTGAACCGCGTTCGGTCTCACTGCACCGTTAGGCGCCCTTCCCGCGACCGCCACCGGCCTGGATGCCCAGCCTTCGACACGCGCTGGCGCTGCTCACGGCGATCGCCTGGCTGCAACCCCCGCCGGTGCTGCCGCTGCCCTCGCGCTCCGGCCCCGACGGGCCGCCGCGACCCTTCGGCTTTCAGCCGCCGCCGGGCGCGGCGTCCCCGCACACCTCCGGATCGTTCGAGCGTGCGCAGAACCGCGCACTGCTGTATGGCCCCTTTCCGCGCGGCGGGCTCGAGCGCGGGGTCTCCGACGGCACGCTGCTGCTGAGCGAAGACACCAGCGTGCGCGCGCTGGCCACGGCCAGGATCCGCGCTGCCGGAGCGCGCGTGGCACGCATCCCCGTGGACTGGCGCGAGGTCGTCCAAGAAGCTCCCACCGCGAGCTTTCAAGCACAGGACCCGGCGAGCACCGCCTACCATTTTGCGCTCGTCGACGCGGCCGTCCGCAGCGCCGTGGCCGCCGGACTGGAGCCACTGCTGGTGGTCTCCCACGCACCTGCCTTCGCCGAAGCCCCTCACCGCTGGCCCTACGCCTACCCCGGCAGCTGGGCACCCAGCCCCATCGCCCTGGAGGCCTTCGCGGCGGCTCTGGCCCGCCGCTACGACGGCTCCTTCCCCGATCCCCTGCACCCTGGCGGCGTGCTGCCGCGCGTGAGGCTGCTGCAGGCGTGGAACGAGCCCAACCTATCCCGCTACCTGGAGCCCCAGTGGGTGGTGCTGCGCGGGCGCTGGAGCGCCTTCTCGCCGCAGCTCTATCGCCAGCTCCTGGACGGCTTCTATGCGGGCGTGAAGTCAGTCGAGCCCTCCGACACCGTAATCGCTGCCGGCGTGGCGCCCGAGGGCGAACCGGCAGGGGAGGGCGTGATGTCGCCGGTGCCCTTCCTGGAAGGGATGCTCTGTGTGCACGACGGCGCCTGCCCGCAGCCGCCGCGCTTTGACGTGCTGGCCTTCCATCCGCTCTCGGTCGGCAATCCCGACGTCCCCGCGGCCTCCGCCCTGGACGTGTCGATCTCCGACATCGCCAAGGTCACGCGGCTGCTGGGGCGGGCCGAGCGCCTGCACACCGCGCTGCCCGCCGGCGCAAAGCCGCTGTGGGTCACCGAGTTGAATTGGGACAGCTCCACACAGCCCTCCAAGGGCGTACCCGCCGGGCTGCAGGCCGCCTGGATCTCGCGCGCGCTGCACCGTCTGTGGGCGGCCGGCGTCGGGCTGGTGGACTGGCAGTTCCTGATCGACCCCTATCCCGGCGTGCCTCTCGCTGGACCCACCGGCCGTGTGGTCGACTACCCGCGCCCCGCAGGTCTCTACTACGCCGGTCTCGGCGGCAATCCCGCCGGCGCCCGCCCCAAGCCGTTCCTGCAGGGCTTCACGCTCCCTTTCGATCCCCTGCGCGTTGACCGCCGGCAAGTACGCGTGTGGGCGCTGCTGATGCGACCCGCACAGCCCGTCCTGCTCCAGCGTCACTCGCGCGCCGGCGGGTGGCGGACGGTCGCTCGGCTGCACGCCGACCGATACGGGGTGCTCAACAAGCTGCTGCCACTGACAGGACCGCTGCGGCTGCGGCTGCTGGCTGGGCCGCTCAGCTCGGCGTCTGCGTCGGTGCCGCGGACGCGCAGCGTGCTGTGAGCGAGCGCTGCCTATGCCGCCACGCGCGCCGGCTCGGCGGGCGCCTCGCCCGCCGTCGGCACATGGCTCATCGCGTGCTCCGCGAGAGCTGTGATCGTAAGGCTGGGGTTGACGCCGACGTTGGCGGGGATCGCCGCGCCGTCGCAGACGAGCAGGTTCTCGTAGCCGAAGACGCGCTGATGCGCGTCCACCACTCCGTGCTCGGAGTCGGGCGCGATCACGGCGCCGCCGAGGATGTGCGCGGTCGTGGGGATATTGAAAAGAGCCTCCGTCATCGCGCTCTGCGCGATGCCACCGGTCTGCTTGGCCATCCACTCGGCCGCCTTGTTCGCAACCGGTATGAACGTCGGGATGGGGCGCTTGGGGTCCTGTTCTGTGGTCAGCCGCAGGCTGCCGAACGGGCCCCGCTTGGGACGCAGCGCGATTGCGTTGTCGAGCGTCTGCATCACCAGCAGGATGATCGTCCGCCGCGACCAGTGTTTGGCGAACAGCAGCTGCACGAGGCGCTTGGGGTGCAGGAGCATCTGTCCCAGCAGCTTCAGCGGTCGCGTCAGACGCGTGCCGTCTCCGACCATCAGCGTGTAGAGGCGGCGCATCGAGTCGCCGTCGTTGCCGTAGCTCACAGTCTCGATGTGCGTGTGCGGATCGGGGTAGATGCTCGAAGTGATTGCCACGCGGCGCGTCAGGTCCATGGAATAGTCCTCAGGCACCGTCACCGTCAGGATCGCCTCGCTGTTGGTCCGCACCAGCTCGCCGAGCCGGTTTGAGATCGCCGGCAGCGAACCGCCCAGACGGCAGCGCTGCAGGAGCGTGTTGGTGCCCAGCGGGCCCGCCGCCACGACGACCCCGCGCGCACGCTGGATCCTGCGGTCCTTGCGCACCCACGCGCCCGAGCGCACGCTTTCGACTTCGTAGCCCTCGCTGCCATCGCCCCTGCCGAGGGGGCGGATGTCGATCACCATGCGTTCCGGCATCACCTGCGCGCCGCGCTTCTCCGCCAGGTAGAGGTAGTTCTTGACCAGCGTGTTCTTGGCCCCATGCGGGCAGCCCACCATGCAGCGTCCGCACAGCTGGCAGCCGGTGCGCTCGGGCCCATCGCCGCCGAAGAAGGGGTCGGGAACAGTCTTGCCGGGCTCTCCGAAGAAAACTCCCACGGGCGTCTTCTGGTAGCTGTCGGCGACGCCCAGCTCCTCGCCCAGCTCACGCAGAAGCTGATCGGCGGGGTCATCGTGCGGGTTCTGCACCACTCCCAGCATCCGCTGCGCTTCCGCATAGTGTGGCGCCAGCGCGCTGTCCCAATCCTCCATGCCCGCCCACTGGCGATCCTCGAAGAACGCCCGCGGTGGCACGTACAGCGTGTTTGCGTAGCCCAGGCTGCCGCCGCCCACGCCGCAGCCCGAGACCACCGAGACATCGCGGAAGGTCGTCAGGCGGAAGATGCCCTTCATCCCCAGCCGAGGACGCCAGATGTAGTTGCGGACATCGGCGGTGGTCTTCGGAAACTCGTGGTCGGCGAAGCGCCTGCCGCACTCCAGCACGCCGACGTCGTAGCCCTTCTCGGAGAGGCGCAGCGCAGAGACGCTGCCGCCGAAGCCGCTGCCGATCACAAGCCAGTCATAGTCATACCCATCTTTCATGGCGTCCAGGCCATGTTACTGGCCAACGAGCCAGGATGGGCCTCGGGGGCCGGGATGCGCAACCGCCCATGCCGGGATGCGCGGCCGCCCGCGCGCGGGGATGCAGCGGCCCACGCCGGGGATGCAGCGGCCCACGCCGGGGATGCGAGCAGGCGCCGATGCCAGGAGCGGAGAGGGCGCCCTTCCCGCTCCGGGGCGGTCGGTCGTTGGCGCGCCGCGCCGACCTCGCTATATTCCGTGAAGTAATGGCCGTCGAGCGCCTTGGGAACAAGCCTTGCGGGGGTCGCTACGGCGACGTCGTGCAGTCGATCGGCAACACTCCGCTGGTCGAGCTGCCACGGCTGTCGCCCAAGCCGGGAGTGCACATCTGGGCCAAGCTCGAGTCGCGCAATCCGACCGGCTCGGTCAAGGATCGCGTGGCGCGCGCCCTGATCGAAGACGCCGAGGAGAAGGGCGCGATCGGACCTGGGCAGACGATCCTCGAACCCACCTCCGGAAACACCGGCATCTCGCTGGCCATGATCTGCTCGCGCCGCGGCTACCGGCTGAAGGTCGTGATGCCCGAGAACGTCACGCCCGAGCGCACGCAGCTGTTGGAGATGTACGGCGCGGAGATCGTCTACTCCGAGGGCTCCAAGGGCTCCAACGGCGCCGTCGAGCTGGCCTTGGACATGGCGCAGGCCGACTCGCGCTACTACATGCCCTACCAGTACGGCAACCCCGCCAACCCCGACGCCCACTACAACGGCACCGCGCTGGAGATCCTGGAGGAGCTGGACGAGGTGTCCGCGTTCGTCGCCGGGCTGGGCACCGGCGGCACGCTGATGGGCAACGGCCGTCGCCTGAAGGAGACCTTCGGCGAGCACTGCAAGATCGTCGCCGCCGAGCCCATGCAGGGCGAGCCCGTGCAGGGCCTGCGCTCGCTCGACGACGGCTTCATCCCGCCGATCATCGACATCTCGCTACTCGACCGCAAGATCTTCGTCACCAACTCCGACGCGATCCTGTGGACGCGCAAGCTGCTCGACGAGGAGGGCATCTTCGCCGGCGTCTCCTCCGGTGCGATCGCGCGCGTGGCGGTACGCATCGCCGGCGAGCTGGACGAGGGCAACGTCGTCTTCGTCGTCGCCGACGACGGCTGGAAGTATCTCTCCAGCGGCATCTACACGCGCCCGCTTGAGGAGATCGAGAATCTCGACTCCACCGTCTGGTGGTGATCGGTGCGCATCTCCCCGACGCTGTTGGATGAGCTGGTTGCGCACGTCTGCGAGGACCCCGCCGTCGAGCTGTGCGGCGTCGTCGCCGTCGAGCCCGGATCACCCGCGCGTGCCGTGCGCGTGCACCGCGCCACCAACATCCACGCCAGCGCGCTGCGCTTCGAGATCGACCCCAAGGAGCTGCTGGGACTTTGGCAGGCGATCGAGCGCGACGGCCTGGAGTTTGGCGCCATCTACCACTCGCACGTGCGCTCCGCGCCTCGGCCCTCGCAGACCGACATCAACTTCGCAGCCCACTGGCCCGGCGTGGAGTGGATCATCGTCGGGCTGGCGCCCGAACAGGAGCCCGAGGTCCGCTCCTACCTGATCGACGGCGGCGATGTCGCAGAGGTCGCGCTGGAGGAGGGTTGAGCGGTGACCGGCGGCGCAGAGGAGGAGCCCCTGCTGTGCCCTTCCTGCGGGCTCGTCCACCCGCCCCACGAGCGCTTCTGCTCGCGCTGCGGCATCCCCCTCGCTCGCGCCGGTCTTGCCGAGGAGCCGCCGCCCGGCGAGCTGCGTCGCAAGTTGCGGAAGATCAAGCCCCAGTACGCCGAAGGGCCACCCGTGCGAGTAGTGGGTGCGCGCCACCTCGCCGAGGCCGACTTCATTCAGGGCCTGCTGCTGGAGGAGGGCATCCCCAGCATGCAGCGTCGCGCCCGCGGCTTCGACGTGCCCGACTTCATGGCCGCCGGACCGCGCGACATCCTGGTGCCCGCCTCCGGCGAGCACGCCGCGCGCGAGATGCTCCTGCAGAGCGACCTGATCTCGCCCGCGGCCAGCTCCAGGTCAGGCCGCGCGCCGGGGATGGACTCTCCCTGGCGTGTGCTCCTGTGGCTGTTGGGAGCACTGGCGATCCTCGGTCTGATCGTGCTACTGCACCCGTGAGTCTTGGGCCGCGTGCTCTCGGCCGGCACGGCGCAGCCAAGTCGACACGGCGGCCGAGAAGGTCCTATCCGCTCAGCAGGGCTGCTACGCCAGCACCGGCTGGTCGGCGGACTGGCCGGCTTCGCGTGTGATCGCCTCGATTTCCTCCGACGCGCGCTCGAACTCGCCGTCGGAGAGCACCGGGGTTCCCTCGAAGGGCAGTTCGCGCGCCAACTC
Organism: uncultured Solirubrobacterales bacterium; assembly: GCA_963715515.1. GTDB lineage: Bacteria > Actinomycetota > Thermoleophilia > Solirubrobacterales > Solirubrobacteraceae > Palsa-744. Next base: position 427,850 of record OY970249.1, on the reverse strand, counting down.
CACCCACGAGCGGCAGCCGGCGTAATCCTCCTTGACCTTCACCGTCACCGGCCTGGGAATGCGGTAGGTGCGCAGCAGCAGCACGTGCAGCGGATGCCTGCGTTTCCACGCCAGGCGCTTCTCGGCGTAGTCCGTCGTCCACACGTAGAACGGCGACAGCGCGTCCACGCAGCGGGGGTCGCTGATCGTGAAGTGGCCGGCCACTTCCGCCCACGCGCGGATGCGCACGCGGTCGGGCTGCTGCACCGCGCCGCCGGCCAGTGCGTGCAGCGTCGGCTCACCGTCGCTCCACACGCCCTCCTCAAGCGCGCGCCGCAGCTCAGGCTGATGGGATTCGCGCACCAGGTCGTTGCGCTGGTGATCGAACGTCGGATACAGAAAGAAGCGCTCGTGCTCGATCTGGAAGTGCTTTTCGGTCTCGCGAATGCCGCCCTTGCGCAGGGTCAGCAGCTGCTCGCCTTCGGCGAGGGCGCGGACGGTGACCGCCCATTCCTTGAGAGCAATTGGCATGGCTGAAGAAGGAAAGCAGGGGGGGTTGCGAACTACCGATATCCGACCGGACCACCAGGGGATGGACCAGCGGACTCCCATTAAAGATACGAAATCGGAGCGGAAATACCAAATCACCTGCAAATGCAGGGGTTTTTTGGAGTACTACCGCGACTTTGCTTCACATCATGGCTACAAAACGTTCGTCCTGTCCAGGACGTCGAGGTTGCGAGCGGCGCGCTGTCTCCTATTCTTTCGGCGCCTACAAGTGCGCCCTGCCGGTCCCTCGGCGGCTTCGATCATCGCGCTGTAGTCCTCCGCGCCTACAAACGCCTCCCCGCCAGCCCCTCGGCGGCCTCGATCATCGCGCTGTAGTCCTCCGCGCCATGGCCCCTGCCGAGCGCCGCCGTCAGCAGATCCCTGGCGTGCGCCGCCGCCGGAAACGGCACGCCCGCGGCCTGCGCTTCCTCCAGGCACAGCCTGACGTCCTTGAGCATGTGCTCCGTCTTGAACAGCGTCGTGTAGTCGTGCCTGCGCATCGGCCCGGCCTTCAGCTGCAGCTGCGCCGAGGCCCCCGAGCCCGCCGCCACGACCTCTTCCAGGGCGTCCAGGTTGACGCCCGTGGCCTTGGCCAGCAGCAGCGCCTCCGCCAGCGCCGCCGCGTTGGCGGCGCCGAGCGAGTTGTTGATCAGCTTCAGCATCTCGCCCTGACCCAGCTCGCCGACGTGCACGATCGTGTTGCCCATCGTCTCCAGCAGCGGCCGTGCGCGGGCGAAGTCCGCGGACTCGCCCCCCGCCATGATCGTCAGCGAACCCTCCTCCGCACGCGGCGAGGAGCCCGTCACGGGAGCGTCCAGCATGCGCACACCCCGCTCCTGTAGCGCCGCGCCGATGCGGCGCGTGTCCGTCGGGGCGATCGTCGACATGTCCACGCACAGCAGCGTCTCGCCTGCGCCCTGCGCGACGCCTCCCTCGCCCAGCAGCACCGACGCCACCTGCGCGCCGTCCACCACCATGCTCACGACGATGTCGCTCGCTGCTGCCACCTCGGCGGGCGTTGCTGCCGCACTCGCGCCGTGCTCCTGCGCCCAGCGCTCTGCCTTGCCCGGCGTATGCGTCCACACCGTCAGCTCGTAGCCGGCCTTGCGCACGTTCTTGGCCATGCGCGAGCCCATGATCCCCAGGCCGAGAAAACCAATCCGCTCAGACGCGGGCGGTGCGATCCCAGCTGCGGGGGGTGCGATCCGCTCAGACATATCCCCATCCTCCTCCACCCGGCGTTTCGATGCGCAGTCGCTCGCCCGCCCGCAGGGTGCCGGTCGTCTTTCCCGGCAGCTCCCGACCATCCAACAGGTTGCGCCCCTTTGCGCCATGCTCCCCGCCCTGCGCACCCGGCGGCCCGTGGCGGCGGCGCTCGGTGATCAGCGAGAACTCCATCTCTCGCAGCGCCTCCAGCTCGCGCACCACACCATCCCCGCCGCGGAACCTGCCCGCACCGCCGCTGCCACGGCGGATCGCGTAGCTGTTGACGCGCAGCGGGAATTCGCGCTCCAGCGCCTCCACCGGCGTGTTCAGCGTGTTGCTCATCGCCACATGCACCCCGCTCGGCCCGTCCGCGTCTGGGCACGCCCCCTGGCCACCGCCGAGCGTCTCGTAGAAGCTGAAGCTCTGCTCGCCGAGCGTCAGGTTGTTCATCGTGCCCTGCCCGCACGCCCTGCCGAACGCCGCCAGCACCAGATCCGCCACGCGCGAGGACGTCTCCACGTTGCCACCCGCCACCGCCGGTCGCCCGCCGTCCGCGCGCGGTCTCGCGTTCAGCAGCCCGCCCTCGGGTACCACCACCTCGATCGGCCTGTACGCGCCAGCCGACGCCGGGATGTCTGGGTCGGTCAGCACCCTCACGGCGAAATAACACGCCGAGCGCGTCACCGCCAGCGGGCAGTTGAGGTTGCCCTCGTGCGCTGCCGCGCTGCCCGTGAAGTCCAGGGTCAGGCGCTCCCCCTCCACGACCGCGCGCAGCCGCAGCCGCAGATCGCCCTCCGGGGCCTCCAGCACGTCTTCGGCCTTGCGCTCGCCGTCCGGCAGCGCCCTCAGGCACGCGCGCGTGCGCCGCTCCGCATACGCCAGCACCGCCTCCGTCGCCTCCTCCAAGCGCTCGCTCCCCACGCGCTCCGCCAGCTCCAATAGACGCTTCGAACCTACCCGGTTGGCCGCCAGCTGGGCGCGCAGATCGGCGCGACGCTCCTGCGGCTGGCGCATCTGCGCCACGATCTCCTCGACCGCCTGCTCGGTCAATGGGCGCGGCGCGATCACCACGCCCTCCTCCTCCAGCCTGCGGCTGTCCGCCGGCATCGACCCCGGAATGCGCCCGCCCACGTCTGCATGATGCGCGCGGCTGGCCGCGAAGCCGAGGAGAGGGCCGGCCGCGCGACCCCGCCGACTCGTGCCGATACTGGCGCCCGTGGCGCTCACGGCCGTGTCGGCGCCGAGATTCATGCCCGCGAACACCGGCGTCACAACCGTGATGTCCGGCAGGTGCGTGCCCCCGGCGAACGGGTCGTTGAGGATCCACGACCTGCCCGGCGCCTGCGCCTGCGCCAGGATCGCCGCCACCGCCGCCGGCATCGCGCCGAGGTGCACCGGAATGTGCTCAGCCTGCATCACCATCTCGCCGCGTGGGTTGAACAGCGCCGTCGAGGCGTCCCGGCGCTCCTTGATATTTGCCGACCACGCCGAGCGGATCAGCACCGCGCCCATCTCCTCGCACGCCGCTCGCACAGCGCCCACGATCACCTGCAGTTCGATCGGGTCGATCACGTGAACATCCGCACTGTGCCCTGCTCATCCACCTCGCCGCTCCAGCCCGGCGGGATCCAAAGCGTTGCCTCCGGGAACGCGCACACCGCCGGGCCGGCGACACGAGTATCTGGCGGCAGCTCACCGCGCAGGCAGACGGCTTCGTGCTCCCTCCCCTCGACCCTCACCCGGCGCATTTCGCGGATGGGGTCCTCGCGTCCCGCTGCCGTCAGCGCCAGCGCCGGCGCCTGCCCCCATGCCGATGCCCTGATCGTCACCAACTCCACCTCAGCCCCCACGTCGCGGTAGCCATAGCGCTCCTCGTGCGCCCGCGCAAAAGACTCGCGCAGCGACGCCGGATCGACGGATCCCTCGCTGCTCGACCAGTTTTCCTCAACGCCCAACTCGAACGACTGACCCCGATAGCGCAGCTCATATCGAAGGCGAACAGGCGCAACATCGACCTCCAGCTCCGCTCGCACTCGCCTGACCAGCCGCTCGCGCTCGGTTCGGACCCTCTCGGCCGTCAGCTCTGCGCCGGTGAGCATCACCGTACGCGCCGCGTCTCTCCGCGGCGCCGCTCCCGCCAGGCCCAGTGCGCACAACACGCCCGACGCTCTCGGGAACAGGATGCGTGCGATGCCCAGCTCCCGTGCCAGCGCCGCCGCGTGCAGTCCGCCCGCGCCGCCGAACGGCATCAGCACGAAGTCCCTCGGATCCACGCCGCGCTCGACTGTCATCCGGCGCAACGCACCCGCCATCTCGGCCTCCGCCACCCGCACGATGCCCTCCGCGCAAGCCTCTGTGTCCAGGCCGAGTTCCGCGGCCAGCTTCGCGACCGCTCGCTGCGCAGCCTCGCCGTCCAGTGCCACGCCGCCCGCCAGCGGCGCGTCGCGCCCCAACCGGCCCAGCACCACGTTTGCATCCGTCACCGTCGCCTGCTCGCCGCCGCGCCCGTAGCACGCGGGTCCCGGCTCTGCGCCCGCTGACTGCGGGCCGACGCGCAGCGCTCCGCCTCCGTCGCGCCACGCGATCGAGCCGCCGCCCGCTCCAACCGTGTGGATATCCAGCGCCGGCAGCGCCAGCGGTCTGCCCGCGACCTTGCGTTCCGCCGTCTCCGCGACGCGGCCCTCGACGATCGTGCACACGTCGCACGACGTCCCGCCCATGTCAAAGCACAGCACGTTGGGCTCCCCGGCCGTCTCCGCCAGGAGCATCGCGCCGCCCACGCCGCCCGCGGGGCCCGACAGAACCGTCAGCGCCGCGTGCCCGGCGGCGCGCGTGCAGTCGATCAGGCCGCCCGAGGACTGCATGATCTCGGGCGGCGGCAGTCCCTCCGCCTCGGTCTCGCGCGAGAGTTCATGCAGATATCCCGCGAGCAGCGGCGAAAGCGCCGCGTCCACCTCTGTGCTTGCTGCTCGCTCGTACTCGCGGAACGTGCCCACCAGCTCGTGCGACAGCGATACATGCACGTCCGGCAGTCCCTCCGCGAGCAGCCGGCCCAGCAGCTGCTCGTGCTCCGGGTGCAGGTAGGAGTGCAGCAGCACCACTGCCACTGCCTCCACCGTCGGCTCAGCCGCGCCGATCCTTGCCACCACGTCGCGCGCCTGCGCCTCCCTGAGGGCGCGCAGCACCCCCGCGGGGGTCATCCGCTCCGGTGCGCCGAAGCGCAGCTCCGGCGGCGCCAGCGGCCTCGGGCTGGGCGCGCACAGCCGGTACAGCTCCGCGCGCGCCTGGCGCCCCAGCTCGACGATGTCGGTGAAGCCCTCCGTGGTCAGCAGCGCCGTGCGCGCCCCCCGGCCCTCCAGCAGTGCGTTCGTCGCCACCGTCATGCCGTGCGCCAGTCTCTCGACCGCGCCCGGCTCGGCGTTTGCGCGCCTCAGCGTCTCGCGGATCGCCCGCATCACGCCGCGCGACTGGTCCGCCGGTGTGCTCGGCACCTTGGCGGTGTAGACCGCTGCGTCTGCCGCCTCCGCCACGACAAGCACCGCGTCGGTGAAGGTTCCGCCTACGTCCACTCCCAGGAGCACTCCCGGGAGGCTACGCTGCCAGGCGCTCGCTGTCCTCCGTGTCCGCCAGGTGCTGGTGCGACGGGCAGTAGCCGTTATGCGGCAGCGGCGTTCGCTGACAGGCTGCGCCCTTGCGCGTCGTGGCGCGGCACTGCAACGGCTTGCCGCTCACCGCCGTATAGGCCGCCATCGGATTCTCCTCGAGGTACTGCTGCGCCAGGCTCATATAGCGGGAGACGACCTGATAGACGCGCTCCTGAGCGTTCATCGGGAAGTAGCCGCGGATGTCGCAGAACAGGCTGCGCGCCGGCCTCGCGAAGTAGTAGCGGTCGGTGGCCAGGCGCTCGATCGCGGCCTCGCAGGTATGCAGCAGGTGCTCCTGGTTGCCGACCGCTCCCGCGGCGCCCGCCGCGGCTCCGGGCCTGGAATTCGTCAGGTAGGGGACCAGTTCCCTGTAGATGGCTCGACTGAACTGATACATGGCGACCCCTCGCCTCCTTCATTCTCGACCAAGGTTTACGGTTTATCCGCACCCCGCCGATCTCAGGGACTGCGAGCGCCTCTGAGATCTCCATCCCCCACAACACGTCGGGTGCGACAAAAGGACCGAAATGTCTGCGAAGTTTCCCCTGCACCATCAAGGATGCGGGTGTTTCTAAGCGCAACATGAAGCGGGGGCAAGCAGAGCGTTAAGGGTTGGTTAATTCATTGCCACAGCTGCCACTGCACCCGTTCGTCGTCGGGTACGACGACGTGGCGACGGTCAAGCGCCGGGTCGCGCTCGGGGTACTCTTGGCGCCGATGGGCGCCGCGGCTCTCGCGGCGCTCCGCTGCGCAGAGCGCGATCAGCCGTGCCAGTGGGTGGGAATCCTCGCGCAGACGCTCAAGACCCTCCTGCGAGCGTTCGATGCCGGCGTCCAGCCATAGCGCGCGGCGCGTCGCCGCCGTCGCCTCGGGCAACGCCTGCAGTTGGCTCAGCTCGCGTGCCTGCAGCGGCGAGGGCCTAGCGGGGGCCGGTCCGTCGAGCACCGCGGCGGCGGCTCGGCGGGCGAAGACGAAGCACTCGCTCAGCGAGTTCGACGCCAGGCGATTGGCGCCGTGCAGGCCCGTACAGGCGGACTCGCCGACCGCATACAACCCGGCCACGCTCGACTCGCCGTGTAGATCGGCAACGATGCCGCCCATCATGTAGTGCGCCGCCGGCGCCACCGGCACCAGCTCGCGTGTCGGATCCACGCCGGCCTCGCGCAGGGCCGCCACGACATTGGGAAACAACGCCGGGTCGATCTGACGCATGTCGAGCCCCACCGAGGTCGTGCCGGTCTGATCCAAACGCGCTTGGATCGCGCGCGAGACCTCGTCGCGTGGCAGCAGCTCGTCGACGAAGCGCTCCCCCTCGGCGTCGTGCAGCGTCGCGCCCTCGCCGCGGATCGCCTCGGTGATCAGGAAGCCCTCACGGCCCCCCACGCCGATCACGGCCGTGGGATGGAATTGCAGGAACTCCAGGTCGGCCAGCTCGGCGCCGGCGGCGTGCGCGAGCAACAGCCCGACGCCCTGCGAGCCCGGCGGGTTGGTCGTGCGCGCCCACAGCGCCGCCGCTCCACCGGTGCCGAGCACGACGCCGCGTGCAACGATCAGGCGGCCGTCGTCGCAGAGCACGCCCCTGCAGCGCGGATCGGCGAGGTCCCTATCGACCCACAAGGCGCGCGCCCGCGCATGCTCGAGCACCTGCACGCGCGGCTCCTCCACGACCAACGCCGAGAGCTGGCGCAGCAGGCGCCTGCCGGTCGCGCTGCCCCCGGCGTGCACCACGCGCCTGACCGAATGGCCGCCCTCCAATCCCAAGGCCAGGCGCCCGAAGCGGTCGGCATCGAAGCGCACGCCGAGCGCCTGCAGGTCGCGCACGCACTCCGGCGCCTCCTTGACCAGGATCTCCGCGGCCGAGCGCCTGACAGCTCCCCGCCCGGCGCGCTCGGTGTCGGCGAGGTGCAGCTCGAAGCTGTCGTCCTCGGCGAGTACCGCCGCCAGGCCGCCCTGCGCCCAGTAGCTCGCCGTCTGCGCCAGCGGCGTGGCCGATACCAGCGCCACGCGCGCACCCGCTCGCGCGGCGCAGAGCGCCGCGTACAGCCCGGCCGCGCCGGCCCCCACGACCGCGACATCCGCCTCGATCGGCTCGGCGCTCAAGGGTTGCGACGCGGCAGCAGGATGGAAGGGATCGTCGGCGTCGTCGTCGTGTGCGTCGTGGGTGCCGGCGCGGTCGTAGGCGCGGTGGCTGTGTGGGTAGGCGTCGTTGTCGGCGTCGTGACTGTCGGCGCAGTCGTGGGCGTCGTGGCTGTCGGCGTCGGCGTGGTTGTCGGCGTAGTCGGTGCCGGCGTCGCTGTGGGTGTGCTCGTCGGTGTTCCCGCCACCGGCGTCGTCACGGTGCGCGTGATGGTCGTGGGCGCGACCGCGCCGGGTCCTCCGGCGAGCTTGACCAGGGAGGCCGTGAGGACGCCCAGCCCGAGCACGACGACCAGTCCCAGCGCGACTAGCGGGGTCCGCCACTTGGGCGTCGAGGCCAGCCGCGTGCGCGCGGCGGCGCCGCAGCGCAGGCACCACTCCTGCTCGGCGCCGAGCGGCGATCCGCACAGCGGGCAGCCCTCGCTCACGTGCGCTTCGACTGCCCCGGACGGATGATCTGGGTGGGCGGCTCGATCACTTCCGTCGGCTGGGGCGCTGAGGCGGGGGCCGGGGCCTGCGTCGGTGTGGCAACCGACACCCGAGCGGGCGCGGCGGCGGGGGTCTGTGCGGGGCTGGCGACGGGAGCCTGGGCCGGCGGGGCGTTGGTCTGGGCTGGCGCGACGTTGGTCCGGGCTGGCGGGGCCGTGGTCTGGCCCGGCGCGGCGGTGGAGGTCTGCGCGGGCGGAATATCCCCCGGCGCAGTCGCCTGGGCGGTCGCCGGCGTGGCCACCGGGTTCGCGGCGATCGGCCGCTCGGCGTTGCGGCCCATCGAGAACCCGCAGGCTGGGCAGAAGCGATCCTCGCTGCCGTGGATCGCGGCACAGCGCGGGCAGGCGGTGACGCCGGCCTCGCGCAGCACCGTCACCCCGCGGCGCTCACGCAGGGCGTCTTCGATAGCGCGCAGCTCGGAGTCGATGCGCTCGAGCGTGGCGAGCTTGCCCTTGAGCAGATCCTCGCGCTGCTGTCCCAGGCGGTGCATCTCGAATACGAAACCCCCGAGGTCGCGGTAGGCCAGCTCGCGTGTCTTGCGCAGGAAGCGCTGCCTGCGACGCAGACCGCCACGCTCCAGGAAGCCGGGGTCGGATTTACTCTCTTCCACCACCGAATCATGCTACCCGCCTCACTGGAGGGACGCGCGCCTTGCGTCGATGCGTCCTTCACCGAAGCGCCGCGCGCCACGCCGCTGCCACGCGCTGCGCCATGCGCTCGGCTGAGAACGGCTCCACGTTGGGGCGCCCTCGCACGCGCGGATCCACGGCGTGCAGGTGAGGCTCCAGCGCGGCGCGCCAGCGGGCCAGATCGAAGGGCGCGCACAACGTTCCCTCCAGACCCTCAAGGACCTCTCGATGCACCCCCACGGGGGCGGCCACGACAGGCACGTTGCAGGCCAGCGCCTCAAGCACCGCGAGCCCAAAGCCCTCGTGCTCCGAGGGTACGACGACGGCGTTGGCGGCATTGATCCACAACGCCACCCTGTCGGGCCGCACGCCGCCCAGCGTGAGTAGCGAGGTCTCCCCGGCGAGGGCCCGTGCCCGGTCAAAGCGCTTGCCCGTTCGCGCGGGGTCGGCCGCGAACAGCAGGTGGGGCCCCACGGGGTCCAGTCCCAGCTCGGCGCGCGCCTGTGCGCGCGGAATCGGACGGAAGCGCTCCAGGTCGATGCCGCAGGGCAGCACCTGTGCGCGGCGGCGCGCGCGCGCGCCGGGCAGCTCGGCCGCGAGCGGGGCGGAGGCGGCCGCCACGATGTCCATCAGGGGCAGCACCGCGCGCGTGGCCTGGCGCGTGCGGGGGTGGCGCACGTCGCTGCCGTGCATCGTCAGTGCCCGCACCCTCGCCCTCACGGCCAGCGCCGGCCAGGCCGCGAGGCCGAAGTGGGCGTGCACGACGTCCAGGCGTTCGCCGCGGTAGCGCCCGCGCAGTGCGCCGGCGGCCTGCGCCAGCGCCTTCGCGCCGGGCGCGAACTCGTACAGCTCCACGTTGACGTCCGGCAGGCGGCGCAGCCAGGCCACCTGGTCGCGCACGAAGCATCCGCGCTCGGGATGGCCGGCGTCGGGGAGCATGTTGGAGACCACCAGCGCCCGCAGCACCCGCGGACCGTAGCGCTCTGGAATGATGGCCTGCGTGACGGGCGCCCCGACGAGCAGGTCAGATCACCGCGCGCGACCGATTGGCGTGTTCGACTCCGGCGTGGGCGGGCTCACGGTCCTGCACGAGCTGCTGGTTCGGCTCCCCAGCGAGGACTTCCTCTATCTGGGCGACACGGCGCGCTTCCCCTACGGCGAACGCTCGCCGGCGCAGATCGAGGGCTTCGCGGCGGAGATCGCCGAGGAGCTGCTGCGACGGGGGGCTAAGCTGCTGGTGGTCGCCTGCAATTCGGTCACCTCCGCGGCGCTGCCCAGCCTGAGCCGGCGGATGATGCAGACGACGCTCGGCCTGGACGTCCTCGGCGTGGTGCGCCCGGAGGCTCTGCATGCGGTTGCGAGCACGCGCACCGGGCGCATCGGCCTGCTCGCCACCCCCACCACCGTCGCCAGTCGCGCCTACGAGGAGGCCGTGCTCGCGATCGACCCCCATGTCACGCTCAATGCCGTCCCGTGCCCCGGCCTGGCCGCGATCATCCAGGCGGGAGAGCAGTTCGACGAGCACGCCGTCGCAACCGTGCGCGCGTTCTGCGCGCCGCTGCGCGCGGCCGAGGTGGACACGGTGATCCTCGGCTGCACCCACTACCCGCTTATCCAGCCAATGCTCCAGCGGATGCTTGGTCCATCGGTGACGCTAGTCAGCTCCGGCGCGGCGTTGGCGCGCCAGGTGGAGCACGCGCTGAGCACACGCAACCTGCAGAACCCGCGTGCCGGGGAGCGGGAGGGCGACTACCGCTTCCTCTGCACCGGCGACACCGACGCCTTTCACGAGCTGGGCACCCGCTTCCTGCAGATGCCGCTGGGCGAGGTCGAGCGGGTCGAGCTGGCCCACGTCGAGGCGTTGGCGTGAGTGGCGAGCGCAGCTACGGGCGCGCGGCCGACGGGCTGCGCCCCACGACGATCGAGCCGGGCTTCATGCGCACCGCCACTGGTTCGGCGCTGATATCGGTCGGCGAGACGCGCGTGATCTGCACGGCCTCGGCGCAGGAGAGCGTGCCGCGCTGGATGGCCGGCAAGGGCCGCGGCTGGGTGACCGCCGAGTACGGGATGCTGCCGGCGTCCACAGGCGATCGCAAGCAGCGCGACATCACCAAGGGGCGCCTCGACGGGCGCTCGGTGGAGATCCAGCGCCTGATCGGGCGTTCGCTGCGGGGCGTCATCGACTTCGAGGCTCTGGGCGAGCGCACGATCTACCTCGACTGCGACGTCCTACAGGCCGATGGCGGCACGCGCTGCGCCTCGATCACCGGCGCCTACGTGGCGCTGGCGCTGGCCTGCGAGCAGCTGCGCGCTGCCGGCAAGCTTGAGCGCTTGCCGCTCACAGGCTCGGTCGCGGCGGTGTCGTGCGGCATGGTCGCCGGGCGGGCGCTGCTGGATCTCGACTACAGCGAGGACTCCACCGCCGAGGTTGACGCCAATGTCGTGATGACCGGCGACGGGGGTCTCGTCGAGGTGCAGGCCACCGCCGAGCGCACGCCGCTCTCGCGCGCACACCTCGATGAGCTGCTGGCGCTGGCCGCCGCCGGCATCGAGCGGCTGCGCGCTCTGCAGGACGAGGCTGTCGCCGCCGCGGCGCTCGACGGCGACGCGGCGTGAGGCTCCTGCTGGCCACCCACAACGAGCACAAGCGCCGCGAGTTCGCGCGCCTGCTGCCGGCGCACGAGATCCAGACGCTCCCAGCGGATCTGGAGCTGCCGCCCGAGGACGGCGCGACGTTCGCCGAGAACGCCCTCGGCAAGGCCCGTGCCGCCGCGCAGGCCACCGGCCAGGCGACATTCGCTGACGACTCCGGCATCGAAGCCGCCGCGCTCGGCGGCGCTCCGGGGGTGCGCTCGGCGCGCTATGCCGGCGAGGGCGCCTCCGATGCGGAGAATCTGCGCAAGCTCCTGCGCGAGGCGCCCGCCGGCAGTGAGCTGAACTATGTTTGCGCCATCGCCTATGTCGATCCGACCGCCGCAGTCGAACGCGTCTTCGAGGAGCGTTGCGGCGGGCGCCTAACCGAGCGGCCGCGGGGTGAGCGGGGTTTCGGCTATGACCCGGCCTTCCTACCCGACGACGGGCCTCCGGGTCTCACGATGGCCGAGTTGACCGACGAGCAGAAGGACCTCATCAGCCATCGTGGGCGAGCGGCGCGGGCGTTGCTAGAAGAGATTGATCGCCGCTGACGCGCCGACGGCGATCGACAGCGCCGCGTATCCCGTGTAGCCCTCCAGGGCGACCAGCACAGCGGTCACCAGCGCGATGAGCACCGTCGTAAGCCAGGCTGCGCGTTCGAGGGGCATGTCCGCTGTATTCTCGCGCTTCGCCCGGCGAGACGTCTGCTTGGGCGCCGCACGTCCGCTTCTGTTGTTAATCTCGGAAAGCTGATTTTCACGAACGAGGAGGATGACGTGACGAAGACCGAGCTGGTCGATCAGGTGGCCGACCGCGCCGAGCTGACCAGGCAGGACGCCGCGCGTGCGGTCGATGCCGTCCTGGCCACGGTCCAGGACGCCCTGCACCGTGGCAGCGAGATCACGCTGTCGGGCTTCGGCAAGTTCCACGTCGGCGAGCGCGCCGCGCGTCAGGGAGTGAATCCGCGCACCGGCGAGCGCATCCAGATCGCCGCCTCGCGCATTCCTCGCTTCACCGCTGGCAGCGGCCTGAAGAGCGCCGTCAAGGGTCGCTGATCGGAGCCTTCGGCGACACCATCGCAGGCGCGTGCCGCCGAGCGCGAGTCGCGGATCGCGCTCGGCTTGGACTCCCCGGCGGTGCCGTGGTCAGACGGGGATCGGGATAGCCGCTACCCTCTGCCGTGGCCCGCGGGCGCCGTCTAGGCGCAGAGCGGCCGGAAGGAGGCTGAACACGGGATGATCATCACGGTCACGCTCAACGCGGCGATGGACAAGTCGCTGTCGGTGCCGAACTTCCGGCTTGGCCGCCGCCATCGCACGGTCGAGCAGCGCACGATGGCGGGCGGCAAGGGCGTCAACATCGCACGCGCCCTGAAGGCCCTCGATCAGCCAGTGATTGCAACGGGCATGGCGGGCGGCGCCACAGGCACGCGCATCGTCGAGCAGCTCACCGAGGAATCAATCCTCAACGACTTCGTGCGCATCCGCGAGGAGTCGCGCACCAACACCTCCGTGCTGGACCCGACCAACGGTCAGCAGACGGAGGTCAACGAGCGTGGACCGTCCGTCTCCGAGCGCGAGGTGGAGCTGTTTCGCGACAAGCTTCTGTATCTCGCCCGGGGTGCCGCCATCGTGGTGTTCGCCGGTTCGATCCCGCGTGGCGTGGACCCCGACATCTACGCGATGCTCATCCGCGAGCTGCAGCGCACGGGTGTCACGACCGTAATCGACGCCGACGGCGATCCGCTACACCAATCGGTGCGCGCGGAGCCCGACGTCGTATCGCCCAACGTCCTGGAGGCCGAGGAGCTGGTCGGCCACGAGTTCAACGACGACGCCGAGCGCTCGCTGGCGGTGCGCGAGATCGTCGCGCTGGGCGCGCGCGAGGCGATCATGACGCTGCCCGACGGCTGCTTCGCGCAGGTCCTGATCGACGGGCAGCCCTGTCTGCGCCGGGCACGCGTGGAGCTGCGTGAGCCCGTCGCCAAACGCGGTTCCGGCGATGCCTTCCTCGCCGGCTACGTCGCCGCGCGCTACAGCGGCAGCTCGCCGGAGGAGTGCCTGCGCTACGGCGTCGCCTGCGGCGCCGAGTCCACGGCGCGCCTCGGCGCCGGGTTGATCGACCCGCGCGAGGTACGCCGGCTGCTCGGGGAGGTGCAGCTGAGCACCGTCGAGCTGCCCGCCGAGGTCGGCTGAGGTCGGGAGTGTTCAGGCTGGGGGTGTTGAGGCCGGAAGTGTTCAGGCCGAAGTGCTGACGCCGGAGTGCTAAGGCCGGGTAGGCCGGGAGTGGCTGGCGCTCTCAGCCGCCGGCGACGTCGCGGCGCAGAAACACGAGATAGCCGGCGAGCAGCGATGGCACTGCGTACAGCGCACAGACCCACAGCGAGTGCCAGATCGGCGCCCAGTCGGTGGGGGTGCGCAGCAGGCCCTGCCAGCTCTGGTACTGCTCGGTCAGCAGATAGGGGTGGATGCCTTCAAGGCCCGGGATCTGCGAGACGATCGCCAGCACGAGGGTGACGCCGATCGTGCCCACCACGGCAGCGGCGCTGTTGCGTGTGGCGGTTGACAGCAGCACTCCGATGCCGACGATCGCCAGCAGCGGGATCAGGTAGCAGGCGTTGGCGGCGAACACCAACAGCAGCCCTTCGGGTGCGGAGACGACCGTCCCCGAGTAGGTCGTGATCTCGTTAAAGCCCCACGAGGCCACGCCCGCGATCGTCGCCACGGCGGCCGCCAGGAACACCGCGAGCGTGGCGTATGTGGCTGCCACGAGCGCCTTGGCGGCGAACACCTGGCCACGGTCGACCGAACGTGTGAGGATCGTCTTCAGCGTGCCGTTGCCGTCCTCCGCTGCAACGACGTCGCCGGCGACCAGCGCGGCGATCAGCGGCAGCAGGAAGAACGACTCGAACAGCAGCACCAGCACCGGCGTGGCCAGGCCGGACTGCGTGATCTGTCGTGCAAAGGGGTTGTCTCCTTCGTGCCCGTGGTGCTGGTGCAGGTTCTGGAACACGACGAAGATCAGCGGCGGGATGACGGCCAGCGCCAGCCCTAGGTAGGTGCGCTTCTGCGAGACGAGCTTGCGCAGCTCCCAGCGGTAGACCGTGAGCGTCGCGGGGCGACGCGTATGGGCGGCGCGTGGGGCGGATACCGGGGGGGATGCGGCGACGCTGCTCATCGCACCCCCGCCGCGATTGCGTCCGCGGCGCCGTTGCTGGCGCCCTTGTCCTCGGTCAGGCGGAAGAAGAGATCCTCGAGCGTCGCCAGCTCGGGCGTGAGCGCGAGGATGCCCAGGCCGACCTGCGCCAGGGCGAGCGAGAGGACGCCCACGTCGCGCTCCTGCGCCTGGAAGCTCAGGCCGTGCTCGCCGTTCAGCGGATGCTCGATGCCCGGCTGTGCGCGCGCTACCTCCAGCGCTCGGGCGTCGTCGGTCGTGCGCAGCCGGTAGCCGGCACCGCCCTGGCGGCGCAGGTCGGACAGGGCACCCTCGTACACGACGCGCCCGCGGTCGACGATGGCGACGCGGTCGCACAGTTCCTGCACCTCCGGGAGCTGGTGGCTTGAGAGCAGGACCGTGATGCCTTCATCAGCCAGACGCCGGATCAGCTCGCGCATGTCGCGCATGCCTGCTGGATCCAGTCCAGTGGCCGGCTCGTCGAGGATCAGCAGGCGCGGGCGGCGCAGGAGCGCGGCGGCGATTCCCAGGCGCTGGCGCATGCCGTGCGAGTAGCCGCCGACGCGGTGCTTGGCCCGCGGCGCCAGCTCCACGACGCGGAGCACATCCTCGATGCGCTCCGCGGCTCCCCCGCCGTCCAGCGCGGCAAGCAGTTCCAGGTTCTTGCGCCCTGTTAGGTAGGGGTAGAAGCGGGGCGCCTCCACGAAGCCCGCGACGCCCTCCAATGCCCCGGCGCCCCGGAACATCGGGTCGCGTCCGAACAGCTCGACCTTGCCCTCGGTTGGCGTGATCAAGCCAAGGGCCATGCGCAGCGTCGTCGTCTTGCCGGCGCCGTTGGGGCCGAGGAAGCCGTAGACGTCGCCGGCGTCGACATTGAGGTCGATGTGATCGACCGCCAGGACCTCGCCGTAGCGCTTGACCAGCCCGCGAGCCCTGACGGGCGGGGCCTCGGCGTCGGTCACTACAGGCCCTTTGCGGCGGCCTCGATGGTGGCGGGTGTGACCGAGCCGGCCAACAGGTAGCTCACGCCGCTGCGTTCGAACTGCAGCAGCGTGCCCAGCGGCGTAGGCAGCTCGGTGGCAGTGGCGCCGCTGAGCTTCACCTGCGGCAGCCCTTCGGGCAGCGACTGCGAGGGGCTGGTGGAGGAGCCATCCGCGGCGCCGGTCTTGGTCTGGCCCTCGACCAGCGCGATGCCGCCGAGGCCTTCGCCGTAGGTGATAAGCGCCGCCGGGTGCTTGCCGGAACTCACGAGCTGCACTTCCCTACGCGTCATGCCCGCCAGCGTCGTGGGGGCGTCGAGCGTGAAGGGCACGGCGGCCTGCACCGCCGCCAGCCCGCTGACGTGGGGGTGATCGGGCTTGCCGGCGGCGCCGCTCGGCTGCCCGCTGCCGGCGCTACCGTCCGCGGACTGGCCGGCGGGGCCGATTTCGTCGACCTTGGCGTTGGCGGGCGGCGTGACTTCGAACACGGAGTTCGCAACTGCGCCGTAGGAGATTTCGGTGGCCGTCAGTTCGATTACCGGCGTGGTGCTCGTCGTGGAGTAAACCGCCAGGCGCAGCGGCACACCGTGTACGGCGTCCCATGCCAGCTCCGCGCCGCCGACGAGACCGCCGTTGCGACTGGGGGAGATACGCACCGTATAGGCCGGCTGACCGGCCACGTCGGTCGGGGTGGCGCCGGAGAGGTTGGCGTGCTGCATCACGTGCACGATCGCTTCCTGGATTTCCCCCACCGTGGGGATGCCGTGACGATCGGCGCCGGTCCCTGGACTGCCGCTGCCCGGACTCTGACCGGCGCCTTCGCCCCAGCCCTGGGGCGGGGTGTAGCGGTAGAACGTGTTCGTGGCGGCGTCATAGAGCGAGACAGTGTGTCCGTCATAGAGAATCTGGGTGTCGCCCTTTTCGGACTGAAGCTCCAGGCGCACCCTGCCGTCGGCGCCGATCCAGAGGCGCCCGGAGGCGCCCGAGATCAAGGGGTTGGAGGCAAGCTGGCTGCCTTCGCCGCCCGAGCCATCTGCCAGGTTTGCACCTTCGAGCAGGTGGTCGGTGAGCTGGATTCTGGCGCTCACGCCAGCCACGGGCGGCGCGGCGAGTGCGTCGTGGACGGCTTCGGCGAGCGGCTTGGGCGGAGGGGTCGGCCCGCCGCCCACGGCGATGGCGAGCGCAGTGGCGCTCACGCCGATGGCGACTATGAGACCGCACAGAAGCAGCAGGCGCGAGAGGGGGAGACGACGCAGGAGGTTCATTTGGACTCGCTTCCTCGAGAGGAGGACACCTTCCAGGCTAGCGCGCTAGATGAAGGGATCCTCAAGAGATCCTGAGAGCGCTCACAGGTTGGAGCCGCCCGCCCCGGTGTCCTTGCGCGCGTTGGAGCACGCCCGCCTGGCGGCCTTCCGTGCGCCCCTCAGGTATCTTCCCGCCCTGATGGTCATCGCTTTCACGCTCTTCTGGATCCTGGCGGGCCTGACGGTCTTCTTCCTCGCGATGCGCGGCGGGCCGCGCGGGGCGCGCGAGGCGCTGCACACCGACTCCAAGCTGGGTCAGCGCCTGGTGATGCTCGGGGTGATCGTGGTGTTCGCCTTCGGCCTCGTGGTGCCGGCGCTGGTGCTGGCCCATAACGGCAGCAACAGGGCGAGCGTGGCCGTGGGTGGCCTGCACCTCAACGCCGAGGAGCAGCACGGCCGCGTGCTGTTCGGGGAGTCGTGCTCGTCGTGCCACACGCTGGCCGCGTCAAACGCCGTGGGGCGGATCGGCCCCAACCTCGACATTCGTCTGGGCAGCGAGATCGCCACCGAAGCGGGGCGCAAGGCGCTAGTGCTGAACGCAATCGCCGAAGGCCGCGCGCGCGGCCTCGGCCAGATGCCGGCGTTGCTCTATCAGGGCCACGATGCCGAAGCCATCGCCGACTACGTGTCGGCTGTGGCCGGTCACTGAGCCGCTCAAAGAAAGCGCTGAGCGGCTGCAAGGAAGCGCTGAGCGGCCGCAGAGAAGCGGCTTCGCAAGACCTTCTCGCAAACAGCGCCATAGTCAGAATCTGCCGCCGGAGGCGTTGTTAGCATCGCCAGGCGATGGCAATGCGAGCCGAGGCCCGCGCATGGTGGGCCGAAGTCGAAGACGTGCAGATGCGCGAGCGCATCGAGCGCCGCCGTATGGCGGCTGAGCAAACGAATCCGCGCTCACGGCGCAGGCCTCCCCGCAGGCCCTTCGAGCGCGTGGGCGGCTCTCCCGATCGGCTGGCCGCCTGGGCTGTGGCGATGGGCGTGCTGCTGCTGATGGCTGCCGTGCTGAGCGGGCACGGTTGAGCTGCGCGCCGGCGGGCCGCTTTGGCCATCCGTCGATACCGAGCTGAAGGCCCATCGACTACGCTCAGCGCCGGATGCCCGAGCAGGCGATGACAGCAGCCGACGTGAAGGCGGTGGTGGAGGAGCGCCAGATTCGCTTCATCCGCTTCTGGTTCACCGACATCCTCGGCCAGCTGAAGTCGTTCTCGATCAACTCGCAGGAACTCGACGACGCCTTCGAGGCCGGCATGGGATTCGACGGCAGCTCGATCACCGGCTTCAATGCGATCGAGGAGTCCGACATGATCGCGATGCCCGACCCGAGCACCTTCGCGGTGCTGCCGTGGCGCCCGGAGGAGCAGGGGGTGGGGAGGATGTTCTGCGACATCATCACCCCCGAGCGCACGCCGTATGAGGGAGATCCCCGGCACGTGCTGCGCCGCGCGCTTGAACGAGCGCAGGGGATGGGCTTCGACACCTTCAACGTCGGCCCCGAGCTGGAGTACTTCCTCTTCAAGGACAGCCGCTCCACTGAGGTCCTTGACCGGGGCGGCTACTTCGACCTGACGACGCTCGACGCCGGCTCCGACGTGCGCCGTGAGACGGTGCTGGCGCTGGAGCAGCTGGGGATCCACGTGGAGTACACCCACCACGAGGTCGGCCCGAGCCAGCACGAGATCGACATGCGCTATGCCGACGCCCTGAAGATGGCCGACGACTGCATGACCTACCGCATCACGGTCAAGGAGTACGCGATGAAGTACGGCTCGCATGCGACGTTCATGCCCAAGCCGCTCTTCGGCGAGAACGGCTCGGGGATGCACACCCACCAGTCGCTCTTCAGGGAGGGTCGCAATGCCTTCTATGACCCCGACGACCAGTGGTTCCTGTCCGATGTCGCCAAGGCCTTCATCGCCGGTCAGCTCAAGCACGCGCGCGAGATCTGCTCGATCTTCGCGCAGTGGGTCAACAGCTACAAGCGCCTCGTGCCGGGCTTCGAGGCGCCGGTGTACGTGGCCTGGTCGCGGCGCAACCGCTCGGCGCTGGTGCGCGTGCCGCTCTACCACCCCGGTCGCGAGAAGGCGACGCGCATGGAGCTGCGCTGCCCCGACCCGGCCTGCAACCCCTATCTCACATTCGCGGTGCTCTTGCAGGCGGGGTTGGAGGGCATCGAGAAGGGCTACGAGCTGCCCGAGCCGATGGAGAAGAACCTCTACCACCTATCGGGCGAGGAGCGCCGGCGACTTGGCGTCGAGCAGCTGCCCGAGACGCTGGGTGAGGCGATCGAAATCACCGCCGAGTCCGAGTTGGTGCTGCGCACGCTCGGCGAGCACATGTTCAACCGCTACGTCGAGATCAAGCGTCAGGAGTGGGAGGACTACCGCGTGCAGGTCACGCAGTGGGAGCTGGATCGCTATCTGGCGGTCCTGTAGGCGGGACCGCGCAGGCCAGCCACTGCGCCGGGAAGAGATAGAGCTGCATGGCCTGCAGGAGATGGCCGAAGGAGGTGGGGTGGCGCGGCGCGACCTCGTGCAACAGCCTGAGCGTTCCGACGGCGAGGCGTTCGTAGTCCTGATCGCCGGTCGCGCTTGCCAAGCGCAGCAGGCCCAGCGCGGCCGCGGAGGCGCCGGAGGGGATCGGGGAGTCCTCCAGATCCTTGCGTCGCGCGATCAGCGGCTCGTGGTCGGCGGCGGTGGAGAAGAAGCCGCCGCGCAGGGGATCGGCGAAGCGCGCGATGGTCTCGTCGGCGAGCGCGCGGGCCTCGCTCAGCCAGCGCTCTTCGCAGGTGGCTTCGAAGAGCGTCAGCAGGGCTTCCAGCAGGAAGGTGTGGTCCTCCAGATAGGCGCTCAGGCGGGCCTGGCCCTCGCTGTAGGTGCGCAGCAGGCCTCGCCATTGCGACCCGGCGGCCGCGTCGCTGTCCCGTGGCGGGTGCTCCGCCGGCGAGCCCGTGGACGAGTCGCCGTCTCGTGGCGGGTTCGCTGGCGAGCCTCCGGCCGCATCGCCCTGGCGCAGGTCGCGCAGGATGAACTCCGCACAGCGCACGGCGGCGTCGAGGTAGCGCGGTTCGCCCAACACGGCGCCGGCGTCGGCGAGGGCGGATACGGCGAGCGCGTTCCAGCTCGTCAGGCACTTGTCGTCCAGGCCGGGCCTCGTGCGCTGCGCGCGCGCCGTCAACAGCCGTGCGCGAATGCGCTCGCGCGTGTCCTCGTCGGGGCGGGGACCGCGATCCTCCAGCACGTTCCATCCCGGACCTTCGCGCTGTGCGGGCACGTAGTGGGGATCGACGAAGTTGCCCTCCTCGCTGGCGCCCAGCCAGCGGATGGCGGCGTCGGCGTCACTGCTTTCGCCGCCGTCGTCGCCGTTGCGCAGAGCCTCTTCCAGTTCGGGGACGCTCCACACGTAGTAGCGCCCCTCGACCCCTTCGGAGTCGGCGTCGAGCGCGGAGTAGAAGCCACCCTCGGGCCCTTGCATCTCGCGCAGCATCCAGTCGAGCGTGTCGCGGCACACGCGCTCAAGCTCGGGGTCGCCGGCGAGGCGGTATCCGTGCAGGTAGGCGCGCGCGAGCAGCGCATTGTCGTAGAGCATCTTCTCGAAGTGCGGCACCGTCCAGGTGCTGTCGACGGCGTAGCGGTGAAAGCCGCCGCCCACCTGGTCGTGGATGCCGCCGCTGGCCATCGCGCGCAGGGTCGGCAGCGCCATGTCCTGTTCCTCGCGCGCCAGCAGGAACTCCAGCACCGACGCCTGCGGGAACTTCGGCGCTCCTCCAAACCCGCCCTGCACCGCGTCGAAGGACTCTTCCAGTCGGACCACTGCCGCATCGAGCGCAGCGGCCTGGATCGGCTCGTGGGAGGCGGTCAGCCGCGCCCCGCCGGAAAGCCGCTCGCGCAACTGCTCGCCGCCCGCGCGTATCTCCTGCTTGCGCTCCTGCCAGGCCTCGGCGATGGCCTGCAGCACCTGCGTCCACGCTGGCATCCCCGGGCGCGGGTCGGGTGGGAAGTAGGTGCCACCGTAGAACGGCAGCTGCTCGGGCGTGAGGAACACGTTCAGCGGCCACCCACCGTGGCCGGTCATGCCCTGCACGGCCTCCATATAGAGCGCATCGATGTCCGGGCGCTCCTCGCGATCGACCTTGACGCATACGAACTCCTCGTTCATGAGCGCCGCCGTGGCGAGGTCTTCGAAGGACTCATCCTCCATCACGTGGCACCAGTGGCAGGAGGAGTAGCCGATCGACACCAGCAGCGGCACGTCGCGCGCCTTTGCTCGCGCCATCGCCTCGGGGCCCCACGGCAGCCAGTCGACAGGGTTGTCGGCGTGCTGGCGCAGATACGGCGAGGTCTCCCGAGCGAGGGCGTTGGGCACCTGTTCCAGCCTAGCGGCGGCTGTCAGGGGATGCGGACCAGGTTTAGCGGCGGCCGTCAGGGTATGCGGACCAGGCCCAGCGGCGGTAGCGCGCTCGCCGTGGGCCAGTCACGTTCGGGGGCGCCGACGCGCGAGAGCTTGACCTTGGCGATCGCCACGTCGAAGCGCCGGCCGCCCAGCTCGCCGCTGACGTGCGTGCCGGCGCCGATCCTGACGGTGCCAGGGGCGGCCGTCGAGCCGCCGACCTGAACGGTGGCCGGCTGCAGCTTGCCTTCCTTGACAGGGAGGCTGCCGCTCAGCTCCACGCCCGGCACGAAGGAGAAGCTGTGTAGGCGCAGCGACGAGGCTCCCAGGCGCGCGTAGCCGCCGCGCAGGCCACCGAAGCTGGATCCGCTGGGCAGTTCCACGTTGGCCTGCAGCGTCGCGCCGATCACCTGGCGGTTGAGGTCCAGGATCGTGTCCAGCACCGCTGTTAGCGTCCGTCCCGCGCGGCCCGCGACGCCCGTGGCGGGACGGACCGCTGCGAGCTTCGTGGGGGTGATCGGGGTGGGCCCGAAGGGGTTTGGGCCAGGTGCGCAGGCCTGCACCGGCGCGCCCGCGAAGAAGCTCTTGATGGCGTCCTCGGCACAGTCGCTGAAGTCGGTGCCAAGGACCGAGTGGCCGGTGTAGGGGACAGTCAGCAGCTCTGCGCCAGCGATCATCGCCGCCACATCGCGGGCGTTGGTGGTCGGGGTGCGCAGGTCCTGCTCGCCAGAGAGGATCAGCGTCGGTACGTCCGGCAGCGCGCTCACCACAGGCGGCGGTGGCGCGGCATCGGGCCAATCGAGGCAGCCCGGGATCGTGCCGTCTTCCAGCGCGATGTTCGCGTCGAAGGGGTAGAAGTCCCCGCTGGGGATGGCCGCCAGCGCGGCGCTCGCCTCCGCGGGGCGGGCCGACAGCGGATCGCCGCGGCCCCACGGGAACAGCGACTCTTCGCAGATCGTCGTGGCGTTCAGCGTGCCATCGACACCCTCCGTGGTTTCGCCTGGAGGCGTCGCGCCCGGCACCGTGGGGATCAGACCCTCGGCCAGCAGGTTCAGGCGCAGCAATGGGCTCGCGTCGCCGCCGAGCGCCGAGCGCACGGCGGCCGGCAGCAGCGCGCGCAGGGCCGGGTTCAGATCGCCGGCCTCGAGGATGCCCAGCAGGTCGCTCTCGTCGAGGGTCACGGTGTGGCGGTGCCCCACGCCGTCGTAGACCGCGCCGCGCAGAGGGTGCGCGCGCAGCCGCGCGGCCAGGCGTGCGACGTCTGCCAGCGGGGTGGCCGTGATGCCGTTGCAGGCGCCTTCCGAGCACAGCTCGGCCAACACCGGGCGAATCGCCGCCAGCGTCGCCAGCTCGAAGGGTTCGGGGCCATTGGTCGGCTCGACCGAGTCGAGCACCAGCTGCGAGACGTGCTGCGGGTAGCGCGCGGCGTACTCCAGCGCCACCTTGGTGCCGTAGGAGACGCCGTAGAGGACGAGCCGTTCATAGCCCATCGCCGCGCGGATCGACTCGATGTCGGCGACCGATTCCGCCGTCGTATAGGAGCCGCGCGCCGGGCCCAGCTGCAGGGCGCAACGTTCGAACAGCTTGCCCACCGAGCCGATCCCCGCGGCGCCGCCCGGACTGTCCAGGGCGGGGCAGCTCAGCGGCGCCGATTCGCCGGTGCCGCGCTGGTCGAACACCACCAGGTCGCGCCCTGCCAGCGCCGGCGCCAGCGCCTTGGACAGGAAACCCGCCAGCGGCAGCGCCGCCTGGCCGGGACCGCCGGCAAGCGCCACCACCGCTTCGCTGCTCGGCGCCGCGCCAGCCTGCAGGCGCTCCACCTTCAGGCCGATTGCGCCGGGCAACCCTCCGCTGTAGTCCAGCGGCACCGCCACCGTCGTACAGCCGAAGCCCTGATTGTCCGCGCAGGGGGTGAAGCTAAGGGGTGAGGAAGCGGCTGAGGAGGGCGAGCAGTTGGCGAGCAAAAGGAGTGCGGGCAGCAGCGCCGCCAAGGCCGAAATAGGGACTCGCCTGCGCATCGCCACCGACAATAGCGGCCGACGCGATGGAGGGGGGGCGGAGGTGCACGCGCCTGCCGCTCAGCGTCCCTACGAACGTCCTGTGGGCTCCCATCCGCAACGTGCCGTGCGCCGCCGCGGGCCCGCCGATGCGTAGATCGTCGGCTTCGGCCTTGATCGTGCCGGAGATCGTCACGCCCGGGACGTAGGAGTAGCCGCGGAAGGTGAAGGTGCCCTTGGCATAGTGCACCCAGCCGGCGCGCAGCCCGCCGATGCGCAGCAACGAGGACACCGGCGAGGAGCTTTCGGCGCTGAGCGCCGAGGCCAGCATCTTCGCGAGCTGGCGGGCGAAGTCGCCGAGCGTCAGGCTCACCGCGTGCAGCGTGCGTCCCGGCCGGCCGCCGACGCCTTCCACGGGCGCCACTTCCGCCAGGTGCAGCAGCGGCCGCGGCGGGGGCCTCAGCACGGTCGGTGTCGGGATCGCGCGACACGGTTCCACGGGTGGCCGGCGAACAGCGCCTGCAGCGCTTCCTGGGCGCACGACGTCGGCTCGTTGCTCAGCACGGAGTGGCCGGCGTAGGGCACCACCAAAAGGTGCGCGTCGGGGATCTGTGCCGCAACTTCCTGGGCGTTGGCCGTCGGCGTGCGCAGGTCTGCGGCGCCGCTGAGGATCAGCGTCGGGACGTTCGGCAGCGGGGCGTCGTTGACCGGCGGAGCCGGCGTCGCGAACGGCCAGTGGGCGCATTCGGAGATATCGCTGAAGTTGAGTGCGTCGGTTGCGGTGAACGGCGCGAATGCGCTCGCCGGCAACGCGTTCAGCGCGGCCCTAGCTTGGGCGATGCGCGTCTTTGGGCTGCCCGTGCGGCTCCAGGGGAAGTCCTGCTCTTCGCACGTAGTCGCGTAGTACAGCGGCGTATCGAAGTCTTCGTGTTGTTCATCTTCACTGCTCGCGCCGCTCACGAGCAGGCGCGCGAGCGGGGCCATATCGTTCCTGGCCGCCGAGCTGACGGCCGTGACGAATTCGGCGCGCAGCAGCGGCGAGAAGTCGCCTGCCACGAGCATCCCGATCAGGTCGTCGGAGGACACCGCGACGGGGTGCGCCTTGCCATTGCCGTCGATGACGCGACCGCGCAGCGGCCCGCGACGCATCCTTGCCACCACGCGCTTGAGGTCGGCCACGGGTTCACGCGTGACGTGGGCGCACAGCTTGCCCGCGCACAGCTGGCGCAAGATGCGCGGTACCGCGGCGAACGTGGCACGATTCAGCGGGTCGGGGCCATTGGGCGCGCACGACCGAGTCGAGCACCAGCGCTTCGACGTGGCTCGGGTACTGCTGGCGTACTCCTCGGCCACCTTCGTGCCATACGACGTGCCGTAGAGAACGAGCTTTTCATAGCCCCAGCCTGGCGGATCGCCTCGATGTCGGCGACCGTGTCGGCGGTCGTGTAGAAGGCTCGCGGCGGGCCGATCTGAGAGGCGCACGCTTCGATCGCCTGGTCAAACGTGCGAAACAGGTTCGGCGTTCCAGAGCGTGGCACGACAGCGGGTTGGAGAGGCCGATGCCGCGCTGGTCGAACACGATCAGATCGCGCGTCGCCGCGATCGGGCCCAGCTCTTCGGCGAACTGTTCGGCGAACGGGATCGCCGACTGCCCCGGTCCACCGGCGAGCGCCACGATCGCGCTGCGCGCTTCGCCCACCGGCGCGCGGTGTCTGCGCAGGGCGAGCACGATCGTCCCGGGCGTCGCGCCGCTGGGGTCCAGCGCGACGGTCAGGTGGCCGCAGGCAAAGTCGTTGCTGCCGCCGCAAAGTCCCCATGCGATCGCGGCTCCCGCCGATGTCGCCAGCACGCCGGACAGGGCGGACAGGGCAATGACCGTCAGGAATGCGACGGCGAGCCTCACAGCGGTTGGTCGCACCAATCGGAATCTAGTCGATCGCCTGAGAGTGTGCGCCATCGCCGGCATTGAGAGCGCGCCATCTTCGGCAGACTTCGCCGGCATGTAGGGTGCGCCCGTGAGCGAGCGCGAAGCGATCACCGCCGCCGATGCCCCGCCTGCGATCGGCCCCTACAGCCAGGCCGTGCTGGTCGATCTCCGATCGGCTGGGGAGCTGTTGTTCTGCTCGGGGCAGATACCGCTGCACCCCGCCAGCGGCGAGCTGGTTGGCAACAGCGCTGGGGAGCAGGCGCGGCAGTGCCTGGAGAATCTGCGGGCGGTCTGCGCCGCCGCGGACACCTCACTTGAGCGGGCCGTCAAGCTGACCGTCTACATGACCGATCTCGCGGCCTTCGCCGAGGTCAACGAGGTCTACGGCGAGTTCTTCGCCGGCGGCGGCGATCCTCCCGCGCGCGTGACCGTCGGCGTCGCGCAGCTGCCCAAGGGGGCGCTCGTCGAGATCGACGCGATCGTCGCCCTGCACTGAGCGCGCGCAAGCGTCTCCCTGCGCTGGGCCAAACGCCCGGCGCCGCCCGTCGAGTTCTGTCCGCGTCCGCGCTCGCGCGATTCCTACTGCTCGCGCAGCTGCGCCCGCTTGATCTTGCCGCTCGCCGTCTTCGGCAGCTCCGTGGCGAACTCGACGACGCGGGGGTACTTGTAGGGGGCCGTCTCGCGCTTGACATGCTCCTGCAGCTCTCGCGCCAGGGCCGGCGAAGGGTCGTTGCCGTCGCGCAGCACCACGATCGCTCGGACCACCGCGCCGCGCTCCTCGTCCGGCGCGGCCACGGCGGCGGCCTCGGCGACGGATGGGTGGGCGACCAGTGCCGACTCCACCTCGAACGGTCCTATGCGGTAGCCGGCGGAGACGATCACGTCGTCGTTGCGCCCCTCGAAGTAGAGGAAGCCCTGCTCGTCCTCGCGCACGCGGTCGCCGGTGCGCCACGGGTGGGAGGGACCGGATCGACGGTCGGCCACGGTCCATGTCCCGTCCTCGCCGCGCCCGACATCCTCGCCGAGGTAGCCGAGGAAGAACGTCGGGACGCTGGCCGGATCGGCGACCAGCTCGCCGTCGTCTACGCGCAGCGCGACGCCGGGCAGCGGGCGGCCCATCGAGCCTGGCCGGATCGGCTCGCCGAGCGGGGCTCCCGTGAGCTGGCCAGTCTCGGTCTGGCCGTAGCCGTCGCGGATCTCAAGACCCGTGGCTTGCCTCCACACATGCAGCACCTCTGGATTCAAAGCCTCGCCCGCGGCCACTAGTCCCCGCAGCGCCGGCATCCTCCGCGGCTCTGCACGCTTAGCTATCACGCGGTACTCCGTGGGGGCCATGCACAGCACGTTCACGCGTTCCCGCTCCAGCACCTCCAGGCGCTCGTGCGGGTCGAAACGCGCATCGTGCAGCAGCGCCGTAGCCCCGCGCAGCCAGGGGGCGATGAAGACGTTGCGCGCGCTCTTGCTCCAGCCGCTCGCCGCCGTGCACCACACCAAGTCGCCCTCGCGCGCGTCCAGCCAGTGCTCGGCCTGGAGCTGCTGGCCCATGAGGTAGCGCTGGCCGTGCACCACGCCCTTGGGCTCGCCGGCGGTGCCGCTCGTGAACGTGATCAGGCACGGGTCCTGCGGCGAGAGCTCGACGGGTGGGGCCGGCGCGGAGGCGAACAGCGCCTCGTCGGGGATCCTCAGAACGGCGACCGCGCGCTCGTCCACGCCCGCCAGCGCCAGCTCCTGAGCGTCGCGCGCGTCCATCACCACCGCCTTGGGACGGGCCGCGTCCAGGCGCAGGCGCAGATCCTTGGCCCGCAGCTGCTCCGTGCAGGGCAGCACGACGGCGCCCAGGCGAAAGCACGCCATCATCGTGAGCACCCACTCGGGGCGGTTGCCGATGACCGTCATCACCACGTCGCCCTTGCCCACGCCAAGCCGCCGGAGCGTGCCGGCGAGGCTTGCGCTGCGCTGCTGCACCTCGCTGAAGCTCCACTCGCGCCTTGCGCCGTCGCGCGCCAGCTCGATCAGCGCCACGCGCTCGGGTGGCAGCGGGTCGATCGTGTCGCGCGCGAAGTTCACGCCGGTATTCTCCCTTGCAAAGCTGAAATCGACACTGGAGCCCCGCGAGCATGGCTGTAGCCACATCCCCTTACGAGCAGAGCGACGAGCAGAAGGCCATCACCGAGATGGTCCGCCAGTTCGTCGACGAGCAGATCATCCCCAACGCAGAGCACTACGACTCCGCCGACGAGTACCCGGAGCCGATCGTCGAGCAGATGAAGGAGCTGGGACTCTTCGGCATCACGATTCCCGAGGAGTTCGGCGGGCTCGGGCTCGATCTCACGACCTACTGCATGGTCGTCGAGGAGCTTTCGCGAGGGTGGATCTCCATCTCGGGGGTCATCAACACGCACTTCATCGGCTCCTACCTGCTGATGAAATACGGCAGCGACGAGCAGAAGCAGAACTATTTGCCCCGCATGGCCACCGGCGAGATCCGCGCCGCCTTCTCTTTGTCCGAGCCCGAGCTGGGCTCCGACGTGCAGGCCATCAAGACCTCCGCCAAGAAGCTAGAGGACGGCTCCTATGAGATCAACGGGCAGAAGATGTGGGTCACCAACGGCCTGATGTCCGATCTCGTCTTCGTGCTCGTCAAGACCGACCCCGACGCGCAGCCACGGCACAAGGGCTTCACCTGCTTCATCGCCGAGAAGGCCCCCGGGGTCAGCGAGAACACCGGCGACTACGCCGGCCTCGTCGTGCCTCCCAAGATCAAGAAGATGGGCTACAAGGGCGTCGAGTCCACCGAGCTGGTCTTCGACGGCTACCGCTGTCCCGCCGAGAACATCCTCGGTGGCGAGGCCAGCGGCCTGAACAAGGGCTTCGCGCAGATGATGGACTCGCTGGAGGTCGGCCGCGCCAACGTCGCCGCGCGCGGCGTCGGGCTCGCGCAGCGCTCGCTGGAGCTTGCGCTGCGTTACTCGCAGGAGCGCAAGACCTTCGGCAAGCCGATCGCCGAGCACCAGGCCATCCAGTTCAAGCTCGCCGACATGGCCACGCAGGTAGACGCCGCGCGGATGCTCACGCGCCGCGCCGCGCAGATGAAGGACGCCGGACAGCGCTCCGACCTGGAGGCCGGCATGGCCAAGCTGTTCGCCTCTGAGGCCGCCCACTTCTGCGCCACCGAATGTCTGCGCATTCACGGCGGCTATGGCTACTCCAAGGAGTACGAGATCGAGCGCATCTACCGCGACGCCCCGCTGCTGTTGATCGGCGAGGGCACCTCGGAGATCCAGCGCATGGTGATCGGGCGCAAGCTCCTGCAGCGGCATAAGATCTAGACTCACACCGAGGGACCTACGGGAGGAGAAGTGGTATGGCCGAGGACGCAAAGGCTCTAATCGAGCTTGCCGTACGTCGTTTCCTCAAGGAGGTGCCCGCGCTCGAGCCCCTGAAGCTGGTGGTCGGCGTCGAACTGCGCGGGCGCGGCGACGTGCAGCAGTTCCGCCTGGAGATGCCCGGCCTGAAGGTCACCAAGGGTCCCGCCGCCGACGCCCGCATGCGCGTCGAAATGCGCCGGGAGTTCTTCAACGTCATGGCCAAGGAAGCCAAGGTCCCCGATTGGGTTGAGGCCTTCACCTACGGTCAGGCCAAGGCCTCAGGCCCCGAGCAGTTCACCAAATTGATCGCCAACGTCGTCGAACGCCAGCAGGAGCGCCAGCGCGCGCGGCAGGCCAGCCGGCCGCACCCGGGGAACTAGAGAGAGTAGACGCGGCGAAGTAGACGCGGCTAGTGATAGGCGTGGATCTGCTCGGCCAGAAACGCCAACGAGGCCAGCAGGAAGAAGCACATCACGTACAGGGAAAAGTTCTCGTTCTTCATCGTCGCTCTGCCTGAACGATAGTGCACGCGGCGGCTGAGGGAGCAAGAGGGTGGCGCTGGCGGCCGGAGGCCGCCGAGCCGGGCCCCTCGTCTATTCGATCATGCGGTGGCGCAGGCGGCTGAGTGCAATCGGGCCCCTCGATCACGCGAGTACGGCGCCGTCGTCGTAAAGCTTGATGATCTTGACGGCGCCGGCCGGCGCCGCATCGAGGCACAGGCGGCAGAGGACGCACTCGTCGAGGTTCTTCTCGACGATCTCAAGCGCGCCGCCGTTTGCCTGGGCGAAGATGTCCACCGGACACGCCTCGGCGAGCTTGGTGGCCAAGGCGGCGTCTGCGGCGGCCGCGTCGGCGACCTCGACGGCGATGAACGTTCCCGCGGCCTTCATGCCGCGGCGCTCCGCGCTGCGATCTTGTCGCCGATCAGGCCCGGGATGTCCTCGATGCGCTCGGCCACGGTGATGCCGGCCTGGGCGAGGCGGGCGATCTTCTCGCTCGCCGTGTCCTCCTTGCCTTCGACGATCGTGCCGGCGTGGCCGAAGCTCATGCCTGGCATCTCGTCCATGAAGCGGCCAGCCATGAAGGCGACGATCGGCAGGCGCGAGTTGTTGTCGGTCACCCACTTGGCCAGCTCGGCCTCCATGCGGCCGCCGGGCTCGGTGTAGATGACGATGCCCTGCGTCTGCTCGTCGGCCTCGAACAGCGGCATCAGCTCTGCGTAGCTCGATCCGATGATCGCGTCGCCGCCGATCGACACGGCCGTGGACTGGCCGAGGCCGGCGGCGCTGAGGGTGGAGGACATCTCGGTCGTCATGCCGCCGCTGCGCGAGATCACGCCGATCGGCCCTGGCGTGTACGCCTGCGCCGCGTTGCGCGCCGGTCCCCCGATGCCGCCCATCTTGACCACGTCGGGCACGATGATGCCGAGGCAGTTGGGTCCGATGATGCGCGCGCCGCGCAGCGTCGCCAGCTCCACCATCTCGGCTACGTCGCGGCGGGGGATGCGCTCGGTGACGATCACGATCAGCTTCACGCCGTTCTCGATCGCCTCGAATACGGCGTCCTTCGTGAAGGCCGGAGGGACCGTCACAACCGAGCCGTGAATAGGACCCCCACCCACCCCGCCGTGGTGCGCCACGGCCTGGGCGACCGTGTCGAACACCGGCACGCCGTGCACCTCGCGGCCGAGGCGGCCGGGCGTCACGCCGCCGACCACCTTCGCGCCGGCTCCGTAGTCAAGGCACTCGCGCGTCAGGTTGACGGCCTCGCGGCCGGTGATGCCCTGGACGATGAAGGTCGTGTCGGCGTCGATCAGGATGCTCATGCTGGCGCTCCCGCCCCGGAGGACTGCGCCGTGGCGCCCTGGATCTTCTCCACTGCGCGGCGGGCCGCCTCGTTGAGCGACACGCTGCGGTCCGCATAGTCCACGCCGTACTTCTCGAGGATCTTGAAGCCCTCCTCCTCCCAGGCCCCCGGGATGCGAAAGATCGCGATCTTCTCGGCCGGATCCTCGCCCAGCTCCAGACAGGCCTTGATGACGCCGCGCGCGACGATGTCTACGCGCGTGTTCGACACGATCGACATCATCACCGCGATCTTGTCGACGCCGGGCTTCTGCAACACGAGCTTGGCCAATCCGCAGGCCTTCGCCACCGAGGGATTGCCGCCGATCTCGCAGTAGTTAGCGGGCTTGCCGCCGTGGGCCCTGACGGCATCGAACAACGTCAGCGAGCCGCCGCCGGCGCCGATGACGAGCCCGAGGTTGCCGTCGAACTCCGTCACGTTGCCCGCCACGCCGCGGTGGTCCTGGGCGTCCACCTGCTCGCCCGCCAGCTCGAACGGCGTCGCCTCGCGCGCCTGCCGTGTCTCCTCGTCGCCCACGCCGAGGTCCTTCAGCAGCCGCTTGTGCCTGCCGCGGGCCTCGTTCTCGATGTCCATGTGCGCGTCCAGCGCCACGAACGAGCCGTCCGCGAGCTGACCGAGGGGGTTGATCTCGGCCAGCGTCATGTCGTTGTCCACGAACAGCTTCGCCAGGCGCGTGAGGATCGGTGTGAGCTTGTTCAGCGCCGAGCCCGTTACGCCGGTCGAGGCGATGACCTCCTTGGCCTCGAAGTCGCCGAATGGCAGGATGTTCGAGAAGTGCCTGCGGCCTACCTTGTCGGGCTGCTCCTCGGCGACCTGCTCGATGTCGATGCCGCCGACCGGCGAGAAGATCATCACGGGCTGCTTGCGCGTCCCATCCCACACGACGCCCGCGTAGTACTCCTGCGCGACCTCGGCCTTCGGGTTGACCAGCACGCCGCGCGGCATATGGCCGTTGATCTCCAGCGCCAGGATGTCGCGCGCGTGCCCTTCGGCCTCCTCCGGGGTATCCGCGAACTTCACGCCGCCGGCCTTCATGCGCCCGCCCGTGAGGACCTGAGACTTGATCACCGTCGGCCCGCCGATGCGTCGCGCGATCTCGCCCGCCTCGGCGGCGTCGGTCGTGAAGCCGTAGTCGGTCACGGGGATGCCGGCGCGCTTGACTACCTCGCGCGCCTCGTACTCGAAGAATCTCATGTCGGCGCGAAAGCCTATACAGAGACGGCGGCGGGCGCGAAGCCGTAGGCCTCAGCCAGCTCGGGGTCCTTGCGCGCGAGCATTTCGGCGAGGCCGACCATCACCTGGCACTGCTTCCAGGTGGCGTCGTCCTGCATCTTGCCGTCGATCATGTGCACGCCGCGGCCGTCGGGGATCGCGGCGATGACCTTCTTGGCGAAGGCCACCTCCTCGGGCTCCGGCGAGTAGACGCGCTTGGCGATCGCGATCTGGCCGGGATGCAGCGACCACGCGCCGACGCAACCCAGCAGGAAGGAGGCGCGGAACTGCGTCTCGCAGCCCTCCTCGTCCTTGATGTCGCCGTAGGGGCCGTAGAAGGGCAGCGCGCCGACGGCCGTGCAGGCATCGACCATGCGCGCGATCGAGTAGTGCCAGGGGTCCTGCTGATAGCTCGGGCGCGGGGCCTCTGGGTTGTCGGGGTCGGGGTCGGCGATCGTGCGGTAACCCGGGTGTCCGCCGCCTACGCGCGTGGTCTTCATGCGCCGGCTGGCTGCGAGATCGGCCGGGCCGAAGCTCATGCCCTGGATGCGCGGGCTGGCGGCGGCGATCTCCTCGAGGTTGGCCACGCCGAGGGAGGTCTCAAGGACGGCGTGCAGGAGGATCGGGCGCTCAAGACCCGCCTTGGCCTCCAGCTGCGCGAGCAGGCGATCGACGTAGTGGATGTCCCAGGGACCCTCGATCTTCGGGACCATGATGACCTCGAGCTTGTCTCCGATCTCGCTCACGAGTTCGGTGATGTCGTCGAGCACCCACGGCGAGGCCAGCTCGTTGACGCGCGTCCACAGGGCCGTGTCGCCGAGGTCCATCGTCTTGCCCACCTCGATCAGGCCGGCGCGTGCGGCGAGCTTCTTGTTGACCGGCACGGCGTCCTCGAGGTTGCCCAGCAGGATGTCCACCTTCGGTGCGATATCGGGCACCTTGGCGACCATCTTCGGGTTGGAGCAGTCCAGGAAGTGGATCATCCGAGACGGCTTGAAGGGGATCTCGCGCACGGGCTCGGGGGCGCCGATGGCGAGGGGCTTGTAGAAGTCACGTGGATTGCGCATAGAGATGGAGATTATCGAGGGCCCGGCCTGCGGCTGGCTGCGCCATGTGAGACTGCAATAGCGAGGAGCAGGCTCGCCGGCCGCTTGGATCCTATTGAGTTCCGCGGTGCGCCATGATACGCCCCGATATCATCAACCCAGGAGAGTGCATGAGTACGGAGACGATCACCTTCGAGACCGACCAGGCCGCGCGCGAGGCAAGCGGCGCCCACCCCTACGGCCGCTACCTGGAGGAGTTCGAGGTCGGCGCCGTCTATAAGCACTGGCCGGCGAAGACCGTGACCGAGGCCGACGATCATCTGTTCTGTCTGATCACGATGAACCACCATCCGCTGCACATCAACGACGTTTATGCCAATCGCTCCCAGCAGGGCCGCAACGTCGTCGTGGGTCCGCTGGTCTACTCGCTGGCGCTCGGAATGAGCGTGAGCGACGTCAGCGGCAAGGCGATCGCCAACCTGGCCACCGAAGAGCTGAAGCACCCGGCGCCGGTCTTCCACGGCGACACGCTCTTCTGCGAGTCCGAGGTGCTTGAGAAGCGCGAGTCCCAGTCAAAGCCCGACCGCGGCACCGTGAAGGTCCATACGCGCGTGCTCAACCAGGATGGCGTGCTCGTGGCAGAGTTCAAGCGGCTGGTGCTCGTGCCGCGCAGGAACCCTGGCGGGCAGTAATCCCTCGGAGGGTGGCTGTGCGCCGGGCCGGGGTGCCCTGGAACCCCGGGTCCCAGCCGGTCCGGTACCCTCCCTGGATCGCCTGTTCTGCGATGCGTGCCACGCATCGCATGCGTCGCGGGCATGGACGACCTAAGCGACGCGTTCCCGGGCCCACCCCATCGCGACACCGAGGAGCCGCTTTAACGTCATGGAGACCACCGTAACCGCCACCCCGCAAACCAAGAACAAGCGCCTGCTGGACTGGGTTGAGGAGGTCGCGGCGCTCACCGAACCGCAGGAGATCCACTGGTGCGACGGCTCGGCGCAGGAGTACGACCGGCTGTGCCAGCGCCTGGTGGCGGCGGGCACCTTCCGTGGGCTCTCCGAGGCCAAGCGCCCGAACTCCTACCTGGCGTTCTCCGATCCGGGCGACGTGGCGCGCGTGGAGGACCGCACCTTCATCTGCTCCGCCGCCGAGGAGGAAGCGGGACCGACCAACAACTGGCGCGACCCGGCCGAGATGAAGGAGATGCTGGGCGAGCTTTTCGCTGGTTCGATGCGCGGGCGCACGATGTACGTCGTGCCCTTCTCGATGGGTCCGCTGGGCTCCGACAAGAGCCACATCGGCGTGCAGCTGACCGACTCCACCTACGTCGCCGTCAGCATGCGCATCATGACGCGCATGGGCCAGGGCGCGCTGGATGTGCTGGGCGAGGGGGGGCAGTTCGTGCCATGTCTGCATTCCGTAGGCAAGCCGCTAGTCGACGGCGAGCAGGACGTGCCGTGGCCGTGCAACGCCGATAACAAGTACATCGTGCATTTCCCCGAGACGCGCGAGATCTGGTCCTACGGCTCTGGCTACGGGGGCAATGCGCTGCTGGGCAAGAAGTGCTTCGCGCTGCGCATCGCCTCGGTGATGGCCCGCGACGAGGGCTGGATGGCCGAGCACATGTTGATCCTCAAGCTGACCTCGCCGGAGGGGGAGGTCAAGTACATCACCGGCGCCTTCCCGTCGGCCTGCGGCAAGACCAACCTGGCGATGCTGATCCCCACGCTGGAGGGCTGGACGGTGGAGACGATCGGCGACGACATCGCCTGGATGAAGTTCGGCGAGGACGGTCGTCTGTATGCGATCAACCCCGAGGCCGGCTTCTTCGGCGTGGCGCCGGGGACGGGCGAGAACACGAACTCCAACGCCATCCGCACGATCGAGAGCAACACGATCTTCACCAACTGCGCGCTGACCGACGACGGCGACGTGTGGTGGGAGGGCATGACCAAGGAGCCACCGGCGCACCTCACGGACTGGCACGGCAAGGACTGGACGCCCGGGTCAGAGACGCCGGCGGCGCACCCCAACGCGCGCTTCACGACACCCGCCGCGCAGGACCCGGCGATCGCGGCGGAGTGGCAGGACCCCAAGGGCGTGCCGATCGACGCGATGCTCTTCGGCGGCCGGCGCTCGACGGTGGTGCCGCTGGTGACCGAGGCGCTGGACTGGGAGCACGGCGTGTTCCTCGGTTCCGTCATGAGTTCCGAGAAGACCGCCGCCGCCGCCGGCACCGTCGGCGAGCTGCGCTTCGACCCGTTCGCGATGCTGCCCTTCTGCGGCTACAACATGGCCGACTACTTCGGCCACTGGCTGCAGGTAGGCAAGCGCCCCGGAGCGGTGCTGCCGAAGATCTTCTACGTCAACTGGTTCCGCAAGGACGATAACGGCCGCTTCCTATGGCCCGGATTCGGCGATAACTCGCGCGTGCTCGCCTGGGTCTTCGCTCGCTGCGCCGGCCACGGCGCCGCCCGCGAGACCCCCATCGGCCTCGTCCCGCCGGAGGGCGTCGAGGGCATCGACACGCGCGGCGTCGACATCTCAGCGGAGGACATCGCCGGGCTGTTGCGCGTCGACGTGGAGGAGTGGAAGGCGCAGCTACCGCACTTCCACAAGCACTACTCGCAGTTCGAGCAGCTGCCGCAGGAGCTGCACAACCAGCTCAAAGCGCTGGAAGACCGTCTGGGCTGAGGCCTGCCCTGTCCTGAGGCCCGCTTACTGGGGGGCGCTGGGCGTCTCGCTCAGCGCCCCCTATTCGTGGCCGTGTGACTCGGCTGCTGCTGCCGGCGGGCGCGACTCCTCGGCGAGCGAAGTGATCGTGAGGGCGCCGCGGGCGGCCGTTTCGAGTACGTCGGTGGCCTCCTCGAGCGAGCGCGCATACAGCTCGACGAGCAGGTGCACGATGATGCGTGAGTCGTCTTCGTGCTTGTGGAAGCGCACGTGCGTGAAGAACTCGCGTACGCCGTGGTCGCCGAAGGCAGCGTAGGAGAGGGCATCGCCGGCGTCGGGTCCCGAACAGCTCTCGACGTCCTCGGAGTTGACGGCGACGGTGCACGATGCGACCCAGGGGGTGCCGGCGATCATCCGTTCCCAGCGGTCCTCGATTGGCTCTACGCGACCGTTGGAGAAGCCGAGATGGGGCTGGTCGTGCATGCAGTCGAGGCACTGCACGACGGCCTCCTGCAGCTCATCGACGACTTCCGCGCGCTCGCCCGTTTCGGGGTCGATCTTGTGGATGCCCTCGTAGTGCACCTGCACCTCGAGATCCTGAGACCAGCAGCGGTAGCAGCGCAGCCAGCTGTGGGCGATCAGCTCTGGGGCGGAACCCTCCATGAACTCATTGTATGCGTCCAGACGCGCCGAGTCGGGAGCGGCGCCTGGCGCGGCCGGATGTCGCGGCTAGCCGAAGGTGAACGAGTAACCCGTGACACCGGGCGCCAGGCGCAGCGTCAGCCGGTGGCGCTCGTTGCGCGGCAGCGAGACGAGCGTGTAGAGGCGTTCGCCGGTGACGGTGACCATGCCGTTGTGCACGTCGGCGCCGGCGAGCGCTGCGGGGATCGGGCGGCCGTCGAGCAGGACCTGCATCTGGCGGGGGCGCCGCCCGGCGGAGGAGAGCACGAGGTAGACGTTCTTGGCCTGCACCTCGGCGTCGATCTGCGCGCCGGCGACGGCCAGGGCGGGCTGTTCGGAGATCTTCCAGGTGCCGCTGTAGGCGAACTCGTTCAGCGGGAGGTTCGCGGGTGGCGCGCTGCCGTAGTCGTGCAGGCCGCCGACGGGCGCGTCGGTCCAACTCTGGGCGCGCGCGGTGCCGAGGTAGGTCTCGGGGGTTGTTTCTTCGCTCGGCTTGACGATGCCCGTGGGGTGGCTAATGGTGCCGACGCTGTGGCCGCCCTGGGCGAGCAGCGCGCGGATCGCGGACTCGGTCTTGTCGTAGTCACCCTCGCCGATTGCCACGTAGCGCACCTGGCCGGAGGCGTCGATCAGATAGTCGGCTGGCCAGGACTGGTTGCCGTAGGCGTTCCAGGTGCCGTATTCGTTGTCCTGGACAACCGGATAGTGGATGCCGAAGCGCGAGATCGCATCGGCGACGTTGGAGGCGTCGTGCTCGAAGGCGAACTCGGGCGTCTCGACGCCCACGATCGTCAGACCCCGAGGACCGTAGGTGGCGTTCCAGGCCTCGAGGTAGGGGAGCGTGCGCAGACAGTTGATGCAGGTGTAGGTCCAGAAGTCGATCAGCACCACGTGGCCGCGCAGCGAGGCGAGCGTGAGCGGACGGTTGCCGGGCGTGTTGAACCAGTCCTCCGTTTCCGTGAATTCGGGCGCCGGTCCCAGTTCGGGGAGCTGGCTGGCGGCCGCGAGCAGGCTGGCCTGCGAGGCGGAGTGGGCAAGCGTGGGGGAGCTGGCGCTGGCCAGGAACTTCGCCTGATGGCCCGAGATCTCGCTGAGACGGCTCTGCACCGCAGAGGACTTCTCCAGGGACGCAGTGAGGTTGAAGTCGGGAATGTGCTGCGCGATGTACTGATCGAAGCTGACGTTGACGTTCGTGACGATGAGAACGGCGGTCAGCACCATGACGGCGCCGAGCGCGCGCTGCAACAGCGGACCGCGACCGGCGGCGCGGACGCGATCGAACAGCGTGCGGCCGCCGAGCGCCAGCACGAGCAGCACGAGCGCCGAGCCGGCGGAGTAGGCGATGGCGACAGCGACCGTACGCCCGGAGGCGGCGCTCACGGAGATGACGGCGGCCAGGATGGGACCGGCGCAGGGCGTGTAGACAAAGCCGAGCGCAGCGCCCACGAGCAGCCCCGAGGCGAAGCCGTCGCCGCGGGTACGCGGCCCGAAGCGCGCCAGTCGCGAGAGCGGCGCCTCCAGGCGCTCGCCCACGGCGGGCACCATCAACGCGAGTCCCGCCGCGAGCAGCACGAAGACGGCGATCAGACGCAGCGGATCGGAGCCGAGCCCGACGCCACCGACGACCTTGGCGATGCCGACGATCGTGACGGTGAAGGTGACGCTCAGGCCCAGCACGACCCCCAGCGGTCGCCGCCGTCCGCCGGCGCCGGCGCTGGCGAGCAGCGCCGGAAGCACCGGTAGCACGCAGGGCGACAGCGCGGTGCCGGCGCCGGCGAGCAGCGCGAAGGCGACGAGGACGATCATCTACATGGAGATTAGGGGCGCGCCGCGCGGGACACGCCGGGTCAGCCTAGGACGCCGTGCGGGACACGCCGGGTCGGCCGCTCAGGCGATGCCGACTCTCAGCGTGGCCTCGAAATCCGTAGTCGGGATCGGGCCGATGCAGGGCGAGGTTGCACCGGCCGTTCGGTAGCGCTCGATGCCGGCATGCACCTCAGCCTCGCCGCCGACCGCGGTGAGCTGGCGCAGGAAGTCCTCGGAAATGGCGGCCTGCATCGCCGTGAAATCCCCGGAGGCGGCATCGAAGGCGGCGATGTCCTCGCCGAAGCCCGAGCGCTCGAGCATCGCCCTGTAGAAGGGCAGGCTGAAGTAGGGCAGCAGATCGCGGCGCATCGCGGCAAAGGCCGGCGCGGGATCGTCGGTGAGCGCGGCGGGCACCGCCGGCACGATGTCAAAGCCCTCGAGCGTGAGACCGGCGCGTTCGCGGCCGGCGCTGACCTCGGGGATAACCACGTCGCGGATGTACTGCGGCGAGCACAGCCACAGCAGCACGCCGTCGCCGATCTCGCCGGCGAGACGCAGCATCGCTGGGGAGAGCGCGGCGATGTAAATCGGCAGCTGCGGCCGCGGATCGAGCCCGACGAGATGAAAGCCGGTGCGCCACTTCTCGCCGTCGGGCGGGTCCTCGCCGCGCAGGATCGCGCGCACGATCGAGGCGTACTCGCGCATCTCGGCGACCGGATGGTCGATCGTCTGCCCGTGCCAGCTCTCGACGACGACCCGGTGGGAGACGCCGAGGCCGAGCGTCAGGCGCCCGGCGGACAGCTCGTCGATCGTCGCCGCCGTCTGGGCCATCGTGGCGGGCGTGCGCGTGTAGATCGGCACGACGCCCGTGCCCACGCGGATGCGCTCGGTGGCCAGCGCATAGGCGGTGAGCACCGTCAGCGACTCACGCCCTGCGATGTGCGTGACGTAGACCGACTCATAGCCAAGCGACTCGGCCAGCTTGACGCGCGCTATCGCCGCGTCGAGCGAGCGGCCCGTGGAGATGAAGCAGCCGGTGGCCATCGGCGGAGCCTAACGCCTCAGCAGCACGTAGACGAGGCTCGCGGCAAACGCGATCTGTCCGAAGGCGAGCGCCGTGCCGAGGTTGGCGGCGCCGAGCGCGCCGGCGAGGGCGCTGGCGAGCACGAAGGAGCCGAGCATCGTCATGAGGTCGCGTGCCATCGTCATCACGGGTTGTCGGACCCGTCACCCTCCGCGGGGCTGGCGCCAGCGGCCATCCTCTTCTCCAAAAGCTTTACAAGCGCGGTCTCCGCCAACGCAAGGTCCTGCTCGGCGAGCCAGCGCTCGACCGTAGGCCTGCCGCCGAGTGCGCGCAGTGCACGCAGACCATGCTCCAGGGTGAAGTCGCTCAAGGCGCTTGCGCGTCGCGCGCGCAGGCGCCGCTCGCCCAGGTCGAGACCGCCGCGGTGCTCCTCCAGCGCCTGCACCAGCTCCTGGACGCCGCTGGGCGGGGGCAACGATGAGACCGTGAGCACCTGCGTGGAGCGCGAGCCGAGCGAGCGCAGAGAGGCGCGCAGGTCGCGCAGGGCGCTCATCGCCACCTTGCCGAGGTCGGCCTTGGTGACGACGAGCACGTCGGGGATCTCCATGATGCCGGACTTCAGGAACTGCAGAACGTCGCCCGAGCCCGGCTGCACGACGACGGCGACGGTGTCGGCGAGGTCTGCGATGTCGGTCTCGGCCTGGCCCACGCCGACGGTCTCGACGACCACTACGTCGAAGGCCGCGGCCAGCGCCTGCGCGGCCGCGCGCGTGCCCCAGGCGAGCCCGCCCAGCCGCTCGCCGGCGGCGGTCGAGCGGATGAAGACGCCGCCGTCGGCCGGATCGAAGTCGATGCGCGCGCGGTCTCCCAGCAGCGAGCCGCCGGAGCGCCGCGAGCTGGGATCGACGGCGAGCATCGCGACGGTCCTGCGCTGCGTGCGCCAGGCGTGCAGGAGCGCCGAGAGGAGCGTGGACTTGCCGGCGCCCGGAGGGCCCGTGACGCCGACGATGTGTCCGGGCGCCTCGTGTCCGAGGGCGGCGGGGGAGACCTCGCGCAACAGCGCTGCCGCCTGCTCGCGGTCGGCTGCGGTGGTGCTCTCCAGCAGGTTCAGCGCGGCCGGCGCGGCCGTGAGGTCGCGCTCGCGCAGGCGCTCGCCGAGGGCCGCCCCCGCGGAGGGTTGCGCGCTCGGCGCGGCGTCGGCGCCGTCGGCGGTGAGGTCGGGCTGCGCGGAGCCGGCGGCGCGATCGCTGCTCACAGGTCCACGAGGGGCGAGGAGCCGTTCGGCGAGGTGAGTGCGTGGGCGTTGGCCGCCGCACCCACCAGCTCCACGATGTCGCGCACGATGCGGGTGATGTCGAAGTCCTTGGGCGTATAGACGGCGGCCACGCCGGCTTCCTCCAGCAGGGTGACATCCTGCTCGGGGATGATGCCGCCGACGACCACGGGCACCTCCACGCCGGCATCGTGCAGTGCGTCGATCACCGCCGGGATCAGCTCGCGGTGGGAGCCTGAGAGAATCGAGAGGCCGATCACGTGCACACCCTCCTGCAGCGCCGACGCGGCGATCTGGGCGGGGGTTAGGCGGATGCCTTCGTAGACGACGTCCATGCCTGAGTCGCGCGCACGCACCGCGATCTGCTCGGCGCCATTGGAGTGGCCGTCGAGGCCGGGCTTGCCGACGAGGATCTTGGGCCGCCGGCCCAGGCGCTCCTGCAGGCGGGCCACCTCTTCGCGCAGCTCTGTCAGCTCCTCGTCGGCGGGGGCCGCGCTGGCCTCGCCGACGCCAGTCGGCGCGCGATAGCTGCCGAAGACCTCGCGCAGCGTGCGCGCCCACTCGCCCGTCGTGGCGCCGGCGCGCGCGGCGGCGATCGTAGGGAGCATCAGGTTCTGCTGCGCCTCGGCGCCGCTGGCGCCGGCGATGCGGGCCAGCTCCGCGAGCGCCGCGTTGACGGCGCTCTGGTCGCGCTCGGAGCGCCAGTGGCGGACGGCCTCGATCTGCTGAGCCTCGACGGCGGGATCGACGACGAGGATGCCGCCCTCGGCGTCGGAGGTGAGCGGTGAGGACTCGGACTCGGTGAAGCGGTTCTGGCCGACGACGATCTGCTCGCCGGACTCGATGCGGCGCAGGCGCTCGCGGTGGGAATCGACGAGCGCCGCCTTCATGTAGGGGACGGCCTCGACAGCGCCGCCGTGCTCGGCCACGACGGCCATCTCGGCGCGCGCGCCCTCCAGCAGCTCGGCCACCAGGCGCTCCATCACGACCGAGCCCTCGAAGATGTCGGGGTACTCGAGGATGTCGGTTTCGAAGGCCAGCACCTGCTGGATGCGCAGCGACCACTGCTGATCCCACGGGCGCGGCAGGCCCAGCGCCTCGTTCCAGGCAGGCAGCTGGATTGCCCGCGCACGCGCGTCGCGCCCGAGCGTCACGGCCAGCGTCTCCAGCACGATGCGCTGCACGTTGTTCTCCGGCTGTGCCTCCGTAAGGCCGAGCGAGTTGACCTGCACGCCGTAGCGGAAGCGCAGATGACTGGGATTCTCAACGCCATAGCGTGTACGTCCCAATTCCTCCCAGAGGATCCCCATCGCGCGCAGCTTCGCGTGCTCCTCGATGAAGCGCACGCCGGCGTTGACGAAGAAGGAGATGCGCCCGAAGACTTCGCCCATCAGCTCCTGCGCGCGCTCGTCCGATTGTGCGCCGCCCTCGATGCGCAGGCGCACCGCGTCGAGCACGGCGATGGCGTTGCTCATCGCATAGGCGATCTCCTGCACAGGCGTGGCGCCGGCCTCCTGCAGGTGGTAGCTGCAGATGTTGATCGGGTTCCACTTCGGCACGTGCTCGACGGTGTAGGCGATCATGTCGGCGATCAGCCGCATCGAGGGAGCGGGCGGAAAGGCATAGGTGCCGCGCGCCAAAAACTCCTTGATGATGTCGTTCTGCGTCGTGCCCTGCAGGCTCTCCTGGGGCACGCCGTGC
The DNA here is from genome assembly GCA_963715515.1 of uncultured Solirubrobacterales bacterium. Classification (GTDB taxonomy): domain Bacteria; phylum Actinomycetota; class Thermoleophilia; order Solirubrobacterales; family Solirubrobacteraceae; genus Palsa-744. The sequence goes on along the minus strand of OY970249.1, from coordinate 386,169 downwards.
TCCTCGGCGGCGACGATATAGAGCGCCAGCAGCCATGCGGCCGTGGCGTTGATGGTCATCGAGGTGTTCATCTCGCCGAGCGGTATGCCGTCCATCAGCGCCGCCATGTCGCCGCGGTGGGACACGGGCACGCCGACCTTGCCGACCTCGCCGCGCGCCAGCTCGTCGTCGGGGTCATAGCCGGTCTGCGTGGGCAGGTCGAAGGCGACCGACAGTCCGGTCTGGCCCTTGGCGAGGTTGCGCCGGTAGAGCGCGTTGGAGGCCTTGGCCGTGGAGTGACCCGCGTAGGTGCGCATCATCCAGGGACGATCGCGCGTGGGCAGGCGCGGAGAGGTATCGGACATATGTGGAGTGCCGTCGTCGCTCATGCTGTCCAATTGTACGGCTGCGCTCTATTCTGCGACGGTATGAGCCAGACGATCGAGCTGCCGCGCACGGAGGGACCGGGCACGGGTCTGGATGGGTCATGGCGCGTGATCGTGCGCAACGACGACCACAACACCTTCGACCACGTAGCGCGCACATTGGCACGCTTCATCCCCGGAGTGACGCTCGAGCACGGGCACCAGCTCGCCAACCAGATTCACAACAGCGGGCAGGCCGTGGTCTACTCAGGCCACAGGGAGCCCGCGGAGCACTACTGGGATCAACTGAAGGGCGCCGGGCTGACGCTGGCGCCGTTGGAGCGCTGCTGAACCTGAATGACCCGGACGGCGCGTGGGCGCCGGACGGCCCTCGGAGCGTGGACGCCGAAACGGCTCTGCGGGCGTGGACGCCGAGACGGCGCTCAGACGGCGCGGACGCCGTTGCCGGCGCCGTGGCCGTTGCCGGCGGTCGCCGCCGTGACGACAGGTCCGTCGCCGATGTGGCCGACGGCGGTGAGGTCCCACCAGCCGTAGAGCACCGGTATCTGATACCAGCCGGAGTGGCGCGCGCGGAAGTCGATCATCTCGGGCCCTTCCCAGTAGCGCTCCCAGTCGAGAGCATCCGCGAAGGTGGCGAGCTGCTGGAGCTTGTAGCGATCGTCGCGCGAGCGATAGACCGCGTAGGAGCTGGCGCCGTAGCGCATCGCCACGGCGGCGATCTCGTTCAGCGCCTGCTCGAAGGCATCGCCGCGAAAGCCCGTGGCGTACCACGGGATGACGACCGTGCCATGTCCGGCGTTGCCGGCCATCAGGCGCCGACCTCCGCGTGGATCGCGCCGGGGTGGTTGGTGTCTGACGCGCTCTTGCCCTGCCCCTCGGCGTCGGCGCCGACGAGGATCGAGATCTTGCCGAGGTGCTTGTTTTCGAGCATCAGCTGGTGTGCTTCGGCGACGCCCTCGAAGCCGAGTGTGCGCCACAGCACGGGTCGGATCTGGCCGCTCTCGATGAGTTCGTTGGCCTTCATGCACTCATACGCGTTGGCGAAGTGCGAGCCAAGGATCTCCTTCTGCTTCATCCATAGGTAGCGCACGTCGAAGTCGAGGTTGAACCCCGTCGTGCCGGCGCAGATGACGACCTTGCCGAATGTCTTGACGGTGAACACCGATGTTGGGAACGTTGCCTGCCCGACGTGCTCGAAGACGATGTCGGGGGCATCGCCGAGGATCTGCTTGACGCGCTTGGAGAATTCCCGTGAGACACCGAAGCGGGCTTTCTCCTCCTCGGGTGTCTCTTTGCCGGTGCGCATCATCCCGGCGAACTCCGCGCGGTCGATGTAGTCAACGGCGCCCAGGCGCTTGACCAGCTCACCCTTCTCCTCGGAGGAGACGACGCCGACGCAGTGCGCGCCCGCGGCCGCACAGAGCTGCGTGGCGAACACGCCGAGGCCACCGGCGGCACCCCAGATCAGCACCCGCTGGCCGGCCTGGAGTTTGCAGCGGGTGAGCAGCATGCGGTAGGCCGTGAAGTAGACGAGGCCGTAGGACGCGGCCTCCTCCCACGTCAGCGCCGCCGGCTTGGGCAGCAGCTGCTGAGCCTGCACCTTCGTGAACTGCGCGAAGGAGCCCCATGTCGTCTCATAGCCCCAGATCTGCTGTGACGGTGCGGCCATTGGGTCTAGGCCGTGGACCTCGGGGTCCTCGTAGGAGGCCTGGTTGCAGTGCACGACGACTTCGTCGCCGGGTTTCCAGCGGGTGACGCCGGCGCCGACCTTCCAGACGATGCCTGAGGCGTCGGAGCCGCCGATGTGGTGTCCGTACTCGGGGTGGTCGCCGTACTTCATGACCGATACGGGTTTGCCCAGGGCGGCCCAGACGTTGTTGTAGTTGACGCCGGCGGCCATCACGCGCACGATCACCTCGAACGCGCCGGGCTCGGGCACCTCGATCTCCTCTACCTGGAAGGCGTCTTTGGGTTCGCCGTAGCGCTCCTCGCGGATCACCCATGCAGCCATCGTCTTGGGCAGCTCTCCAGGCTCGGTGCCCACCTCGGATACTCGTTGCAGATCGATCGCCACGTGCTCTGGAACCTCCGTTGATTGAAGTGCCCGGGTTGATTGTGTTTGCCGGCCAACCCGGAAGCGGCAATGCTACTTCAGACGTGCACGGCCTCGGCGGCAGCGCGCTCGGATGCGTGCTCGTGCGCCGCCGCCGCGCGGGCATCGTGTTCCTGGGCCCGTGCCTGAGCGCCCGCCGAGCGCGGAGCGACGAGCACCCACGCAAGCACCGCTCCGAGGAGGGCGACGGCGGCGCCGATGCGCAGTCCGTACTGGAGTGCGTACACGAATGCCTGCTGGCCAGCGTGGACCACCGGTGCGGGCACGTGCAGGACGCCGCCCGAGCCGAGGCTTTCGGCAAGCTGAGCGCGATGTGCCGTGGACAGCGTGGGCAGCAGCTGGTCGATCTTGGAGCGGCCGAGCGTGCTGACCAGCGCGCCCAGCACGGCCACGCCGAAGGTGCCGCCGACCATGCGGTTCATCGAGAGGATGCCCGAGGCCACGCCCGCCTTGGTCTGCTCGACCGAGTTCATCGCCGCGGTGCTCATGGGCGACATCACGAAGCCCATGCCGAAACCCATCAGGACGAAGCCGGGCAAGAGGACCCCGTAGCCGCTGGAGACCGTGAGGTGGGACTGTACGAACAGCGCTCCCGAGACCAGCAGCAGGCCGAGAGTCATCAGCGGCCGCGAGCCCACGCGGTCGGCGAGGCGTCCCGCGAGGGGTCCCATGAAGATGATCACCATCGTCGAGGGCAGAAAGCGGATGCCGGCTTCCAGCGGCGAGTAGTGGCGGATGTTCTGCATATAGAGAGCGAGGAAGAAGAACATCGCGAGCATCGCGAAGCTGACGATGAAGGCCACGACGTTGGCGCCCAGGAAGGAGCGCGAACGGAAGAAGCTGAAATCGACCATCGGCGCACGCTGGCGCAACTCAACCGCGACGAAGCTCGCCAGGCCGACGATGGCGACCGCGAACAGCGCCAACTCCCGTGTCGAGCCCCAATGCCAGCTGTTGCCCTCGATCAGGCTGAGCACGAGCGCGCCCAGGCCGATCGTCAGCGTGAGCACGCCCGGAACGTCGATCGTCCGCTGCACCGTTTCGTCGCGCGACTCGCGCACGGCGAACAGCGCCACGACGATCGCGGCGACGGCGACCGGCAGGTTGAGGAAGAAGATCGACTGCCAGCTAACGGTTTCGACGAGGAAGCCACCGACGACGGGCCCGATCGCCAGCGCCATCGCGGAGACGCCCGCCCAGGTGCCGATCGCCTTGCCGCGCTCCTGCGGTGGGAAGGCATTGGTGATGATCGACAGAGTCGCCGGCATCATCAGCGCCGAGCCGCTGCCCTGGATCGCCCGCCAGACAACCAGCCAGGTGTCGCTGGGGGAGAAGCCGATCGCGCCGCTTGAGACCGCGAAGATGACGACGCCGACGAGGAACATGCGCCGCCGCCCGAACAGGTCGCCCAGGCGTCCGCCGGTGACGAGCAGCACCGCGAAGGAAAGCGTGTAGGCATTGACCGTCCACTCGAGCGTCGTCGTCGTCGCGTGCAGGCTGCGCTGGATCGACGGCAGCGCGACGTTCACGACGGTGTTGTCGAGCATGATCATGAAGAGGGCGAAGCACATCGCGCCCAGCGCCCACCAGCGGCGGTTCTCGTCGGTCATGCCGAACTGGCGGCGCGAACGCTGCCCGGAGGTCTCGAGGGTCGTGGCGGTCACGGCGTGACTCCTTTCTGCGGGGAGGGCGGTGCGGTTGTCTCCGTCTGCTGTGAATGCGGTGCGGCTGTCTCCGTCTGCGGCGAGGAGGTCCGCGCTGAGGGGAGGTCCGGCGGGAAGGGAAGTTCGGCAAGCTCGGTCTCGGCGGGTCGCAGCGCGGCGATCTCCGGGCGCGCGGCGAGGATCAGCTCGAGCGCTCGACCGAGCGCCTGCGACTCCTCGTCGCTCAGCGACGTCAGGAACGCTTGCATGCCGATCAGACGGGCCTCGTTGAGCGTGCCGGTCACGGCGCGCCCGGACTCCGTAAGGCAGATGCGCTTCATGCGCCGGTCGGTGGGGTCCTCGTAGCGATCCACCATGCCGCGCTCGTAGAGGCCGTCCACGGCTCTGCTCATCGCCGGCAGCGAGACCTTCATCGCCTCCGCCAGCCCCTTCACCGAGGGTTCGCTCGCGTCGAGGTCCATCGTGCACAGCGCCTTGATCTGCGTGAACGACAGATCCAGCTCGGCAACCCGGTTGAACGTACCGACGTGCGAGCTGCGCATCAGGAAGCTCGCAAGCGCATACATATCGCGCGTAAGAGCCGCCTCAGGAGCCGCGGTAAGGACCTCGTCGGGCACAAACATTGCTTGCATGCACGCAAGTATAGCTGTGCATGCAATGGTTGCGAGTGTGATATGCATCACACAGCGGGGCGTCGCTATAGTCGCGAGCATGGATGCAGTGGAGGCCAATCAGGAGGCCATCCGCGCTTGGGACGGTCCGCTGTATGACCGCTTCGTCCGCTTCCGTCACCTCATGACGACCGGGCTGGGCAACCACGGCGAGGCAGCCCTGCGGCTGCACCCGCCGCGGACGGGGCAGCAGGTGCTTGATCTGGGCTGCGGCTTTGGCGATACCACGCAGCGGATCGCCGGTCTCGTGGGCTCAGAGGGCGCGGCGGTGGGTGTAGACGCGGCTGCCAACTTCATCGAGACCGCCCGCCACGAGGCGGTCGAGAGCGGCGCAGCCAATGTCCGCTTCGCTGTGGCCGACGTGCAGAGCGCGGATCTCGGCGGTCCCTATGACATGGCCTTTTCGCGCTTCGGCACGATGTTCTTCGCCAACCCGGTGGCTGCGTTGCGCAACGTCAGAAGCGCACTGGTTCCAGGTGGGCGGCTCGTGATGGTGGTGTGGCGACGGCGTATCGACAACGACTGGCTGTATCGCGCGCAGACGATCGTCGAGGGGATCGTGAGCCGGCCGGAGGAGTACGACGAGCCCACCTGTGGGCCGGGCCCGTTCTCGCTGGCCGACGCCGACACGACCAGCGAGGTCCTGCTGCACGCCGGCTTTTGCGACATCGAGCTGCGCCGCTGCGATCTGCCGATCACGATCGGCCGGAGCCTGGACGAGGCGATCGACATGGTGACGGCGATCGGCCCGGCTGGCGAGATCCTGCGTTTGGCCGGCGACCGCGCGGCGCATCTGCATGGCGAGGTGGACGCCGCGCTGCGCGAGGGGCTGGCCGAGTTCGACGGTCCCGAGGGCGTCCGTGCGCCCGCATCGACCTGGATCGTCTCGGCGACCGCGCCGGCGTGCTGAGCTACTGATAGCTCAGAACTCAGCACGCGCGAAAGCACCGGCGCGCAGCAACGCGCGAAAGCGCGGGCGAAGAGTCAGCCCGCGACGAAGAATCAGCCCACGGGAGCGAAGCGCGCGAAGTACCCCAGCGGTCCGCCGAGCTGGCGCTCGAAGCGCAGGCCTGCCTGCTCGGCTCCGCGGCGCAGGGTCTTGGGGGAGACCCAGTGGGGATCGCCAAGCAGCTCGCCCACGACCAGACGTCCGTTGGGCTTGAGCACGCGCCGCAGCTCGCGCAGGGCGGCCTGCCGGTCGGGTATCTCGCCGAGCACCACCGTCAGGTAGGCCGCGTCGAAGGTGCCGTCGGCGAACGGCAGCTCCTGCGCGTCGCCCACGGTGCAGTGCACGTTGTCGATGCCCGCCGCGCGGGCGCGCGCGAGCGTGTGTTCGAGCATCTCGGGCTGCACGTCGAAGATCTCCAGGGCACCCTCCGGCGTCAGCCACTGGGCGACCGCCAGCGAGTAATAGCCCGTGCCGGGGCCCACCTCCAAGAAGCGCTCGCCCGGAGCCGGCGCCAGCGCCGCGCGCAGGCGCGGGCGCGTGATGAAGGGGTGCGGGGCCTCCACCCAGAAGCGCTGTCCGTAGGGGCAGGCCGAGGGGTTGCGCCGCCACCACACGGCAGCGCCGCCGACCGACGCCAGGGCACCGGCCAAGCCGAGCTTGCCGAGCTTGGTCGCACGCCCCATGGCCGGCATGTCCCGCCGGTTCCCGTCAGCAAGCTTCTCGCGGCCGTCGTCGGATGCAGGCGTCGGCTTGTGCGAGCGGCCGATCACTGCACCACCCCTGCCCCCGCCGTCGGCGTCCGGCCTTTCGGCGCCGTGCCGCCGCCGAGCGTGCGAGCGGCGAAGGGCAGCAGCGCCTGGGCGGTCGCGTAGGGCTTCTCCACCATCGGCGAGTGCCCTGCGTGGGCGACGGCGACGATCTGGACGCCAGGTATCTGCGCGTAGTCCTCGCGCATTGCGGCGGGGGAGACGATGCGGTCTTCGGTGCCGTAGATCCCCAGCACCGGCAGATCGAGCGCAGTGAGTCTCGGAGCCAACGGCTGGCGCTTCAGATAGGCGTTGTCCTCATGGTCGGAGTCCGTGTAGGACGTGTAGGTCATCTGCCAGAAGTCGCTCACGAACTGGTGTGGCACCGGGTAGCCGGGCGCGAAGGCGCTCTGCAGCGCCTTGCTCACCAGGCCGTTGGTTATGAGCGTCGAGCGCAGCGCCTGCCCCAGCACCGGCACGAAACCCAGGCGCGCCGTGAACGGAAGCTTTCCGGCGGTACTCGTCGGGGGCGAGTCGATCAGTGCGACGCCTGCCGTCAGCGCGCGGTCGCGCGTTGCCAGGGCGGTGGCGACCAGGCCGCCCATCGAGTGGCCCACGATCAGCGCCCGCCGCACGCCGATCAGATGCAGCGCTTCGTCCACGAGCTGCGCCTGGTGTTCCATCGAGTAGCCGCCACTGGGCTTGGAGGAGCCGCCGTGGCCGAGCAGATCGAAGCGGACCACGTGGTAGCGCGGCGTGAGCAATGGCACGAGGTTGTTCCACCAGTGCAGGCTGCCGGCGAAGCCGTGCAGGAGCACGATCGTCGGGGCCGTCGCCGGGCCGTCTTCGCGCACCTGCAGCTCGTCTCCGCCCGGCAGCGCCACGAGACGGCCGATGTCGGCGCGGGCGGGCTTGGTTTCGGCGCCCACGACGAGCGCGTTGACGCCCAACAGGACGACGAATGCCACCACCACCGCAACTGTTATCCAGCGCCGTCCAGTCATCGCCGAACCCGTCTCGTCATCGCCAAACCCTATAGCTGGAGAGCGACGACCCTCTGGCGATTGACCTCATCCCTCGGCGGGCGGCATATAGGGCGCCAGCTCGCGCCGCGCTATCGACAGCTTGTGCACCTCATCGGGACCGTCCGCCAGGCGCAGCGTGCGCAGGTGTGCGTAGGCCCACGCCAGCGTGAAGTCGTCGCTCACGCCGCCGCCGCCGTGCACCTGGATGGCGCGGTCGATCACCTTCAGCGCGATATTCGGCGCCGCGACCTTGATCGCCGCGATCTCGGTGCGTGCATGGCGGTTGCCGACCGTGTCCATCAGCCACGCCGCCTTCAGCGTCAACAGGCGAGCCATCTCGATCTCGATGCGCGACTCGGCGATCCAATCCTGGATGTTGGCCCGCGCGGCTACCGGCTGGCCGAAGGTCGTGCGTGCGACGGCCCTGCGACACATCGCCTCCAGCGCCCGCTCCGCGGCCCCGATGGAGCGCATGCAATGGTGGATCCTGCCCGGCCCCAGGCGCGCCTGGGCGATCATGAAGCCCTCGCCCTCGCCGGCGATCAGGTTGGCGGCCGGTACGCGCACGTCGCGGAAGTCGATTTCGGCGTGGCCCTCCTGGTCCTGGTAGCCGAAGACCGGCAGCCCGCGCAGGATCTCCACCCCAGGCGTGTCGAGCGGCACGAGGATCATGCTCTGCTGGCCATGCCGCGGACCGTCGATACGGGTCTTGCCCATCACGATCATCACGCGGCAGTGCGGGTGCAGCGCTCCAGAGGTCCACCACTTGCGCCCATTGAGCACGTAGTCATCGCCCTGGCGCTCGATTCGCAGGGCAATGTTGGTGGCGTCGGAGGAGGCCACATCCGGCTCCGTCATCGCAAATGACGAGCGAATCTCACCCTCAAGCAGAGGCTTAAGCCAACGCTCTTTCTGGGCGTCGGTGGCGAACTGGTGCAGCACCTCCATGTTGCCCGTGTCGGGCGCCGAGCAGTTGCAGGCCTCCGAGGCGATGTGGCTGTGCCCAAGGATCTCCGCCAGGGGTGCGTAGTCGCTGTTCGACAGTCCCGCCCCGTGGTCGGCGTCGGGCAGAAACATGTTCCACAGCCCCGCCTCGCGGGCGTGCTCCTTCAGCTCCTCCATCACCGCCGGCTGGTGGTGCGGATCGCCGGACTCGCGCAGCTGGCGCTCGTAGACCGGCTCGGCTGGGTAGACGTGCTCGTCCATGAAGCGCGTAAGGCGCTGCTTGAAGTCCTCGCAGCGCTGGCTGGGCTGGAAGTCCATCGTGGGGCATCTCCCTCTTTCTTGTGGTCTTCAGGACGGCTGCGCCATCGTCGACGGCCACCGCGTAGCCTGACGGGCGTTGGAGACTCCATCTAACAGGAGAGCCGCCCGGCTGTCACTCCCGGTTCATGCCGTCGCGCTCGCACTCGCGCTCGTGCCGCTGCTAGCGCTGCTGGGCGGCTGCGGGTCCTCCGCGCGCAACGGGCACACAGCCGCACACGCCGCCGGTCAGGGCTCGGCTGCGCTCGCCGGCGCTCCACAGGCGCCGGGCTCACTCCCCGCGGGCGCCGCCGTGCCGTCGTCCCGCTTCACCTCCAAGCGCCCAAACATCGTCTTCGTGCTCACCGACGACCTCTCCTGGAACCTCGTGCGCTACATGCCCCACGTGCTCGCCATGCAGCGTCACGGCGTGAGCTTCTCCAATTACTTCGTCACCGACTCCCTCTGCTGCCCCTCGCGCGCCTCGATTTTCACCGGCCGCTTCCCGCACGACACCCACGTGACCTCCAACAGCCCGCCCTACGGCGGCTTCCAGGTCTTCCACGAACGGGGCGAGGAACTGGAAACCTTTTCCACCGCTCTTCAGCGCGTGGGCTACCGCACGGCGATGATGGGCAAGTACCTCAACGGCTACCGGCCCCACGGCGGCCTGGGCGTTCCCGCCTCGTTCGTGCCCGCCGGCTGGAACGAGTGGGATGTCGCCGGCGACGGCTATCCCGAGTTCGACTACGCCATCAACCACAATGGCCGGCCCGTCGACTACGGCCACGAACCCAGCGAATACCTCACCGAAGTGCTGGCCCGCAAGGGCGTGAGCTTCATCAACGGTGCGGCCACCGCGCGGCGGCCGTTCATGCTGGAGATCGCCACCTTCGCGCCGCACGCCCCGTTCGTCCCTGCGCCGCGCGACGCAGCGGACTTCCCGGGGCTGACGGCACCGCGCAGCCCGGCTTTCGACGCGCCCACGATCGGCGCGCCGGCGTGGCTGAGCCACTACACGCCGCTCGAACCTGCCCAGATCGCCCAGATCGACCGCCAGTTCCGCGAGCGCGCTCAGGCCGTGCAGGCAGTCGACCGCATGATCGCCGCGCTCGAGACAACGCTCGCCGCGCGCGGCCTGGCGCAGAACACCTACATCGTGTTCAGCTCCGACAACGGCCTGCACATGGGCGAGCACCGGCTGATGCCCGGCAAGCAGACGGCCTTCGACACCGACATCCGCGTACCGCTGATCGTCGTCGGCCCCGGCGTCCCCGCCGGGCGCTCGCTTGCGGCGATGGCCGAGAACATCGACCTCTGTCCCACCTTCGAGCGTCTGGGGGGCGCGCGCGTGGGGCCCAACGTCGATGGCCACAGCCTCACCGAGCTGCTGCACGGCCAGCGCCTGGCGGGCCAGTGGCGCCGCGAGGTCCTGATCGAGCACCACGGCCCCGACAAGAACCCAGAAGATCCGGACTTCCCCACACGGGGTGCCGGCAACCCTCCCAGCTACGAGGCGCTGCGCACGCCGACGAGCCTGTATGTGGAGTACGTGACGGGCGAACGCGAGTACTACGACCTGCTCACCGATCCCTTCGAGCTGCACAACCTCGCCGCGCACCTCTCGCCGGCTCATCTGCGCAGACTGCACCGCGCGCTGCTGGTGATGGAGGCCTGCCACGGGCAGCGCTCGTGCTGGCGCGCGCAGCACAGCGCCACTTGAAGCTCATGGTGAGCCTTAGTGTTTGGGTGAGCCGAAGTGGTGTTTGACTGATCCGTTGGTACACCCCCTTGTCCCCGAGTCGAGGCCCATATGACGCTTGGGGCCGACGCCTCGGGCTTGAAGGCAACGGCTCCGACGGATAAGCTAACGTGAAGATCGCCACGTTCCTCCTGCTCCTCAAGTCGGGGGATCTCGATATCGCCGGGCCGAGAATGGGTTCCGGAGCTACCCGGATCGAGGCGGACCTGTCCATCAACATAGGGAGAGAACTGATGCGCAGAGCATCCACCTGTCTGGCCTTGCTCGGCCTTGCCGTACTTGGCTCATCGGCCGTCGCCTCGGCGACGCCCACCGTCACCCTCAAGGCCAAGCCCGTCCCGCTCGCCGGGGTTCCGCACTCGGGCAACTTCCTCGGAGCGCCCGCGGCGGTGCAGGCCGAATACACGATCACCGGCAACGAATACCCCGGCAATGTCGCTGCGCCGATCATCGGCGTCAACTTCTACGGACCAGCCGGCACGAAGCTGAACTCGGCGCCCTTCGTCAACTGCGCGACCGCGACGCTGGAAGCCGACGGTCCCGAAGGCTGCCCGAAAAAGTCGCAGGCCAGCCCCGTCGGCGTCGCCGGCGTGGCCAACCAGATCGGCGGCACGCTGGTCACCGAGAACGCCACGCTGCAGGCCTTCTTCGCTCCGGGCGGAGGATTGAACTTCTACGTCAACGGCAGCTCGCCGATCTCGGCGCAGATCGTCGCCACGGGACATTTCACGACCGCCAGCGCGCCCTACGGTCCCGAGCTGGTCACCGAAATCCCGCTCGTCGACGCGCTGCCCGGGGCGCCCGACGTATCGACCACCTCGATCAACATCAAGGTCGGGGCCGCCGTGAAGAAGGGCAAGAAGATCACCTCCTACATCACGCTGCCCAAGAAGTGCCCCAAGGGAGGCTCCTTCCCCGTGAAGTCCGAAATCAAGTTCACGCCGGTGCCGCCGGCTACCACTGGCGAAACCGTCACCGTTCCCTACAAGGTCCCGTGCCCCAAGAAGTAGTCTTTGGGATATAGCTCTCACGGGAGCAAAGAAGCGATGGGCGGCCCCGGGGACGATTGAGGGGCCGCCCGCTCGCTATTGACATGAGGAAGGATCGGGGTTGAGGACGCAGATTGCGTGGAGGAGGGTCACTGCCGGGGTAACCGGGGCGCTCTGCCTTGCCGCGCTCGCGGTGGCGGTTCTGCTCGCCACCGCCGCCGGCGGCTCCGGCGGGAGCTACACGGTGCGCGCGATCTTCGACGACGCCGGCAATCTCGTCAGCGGCGAGGACGTGCTGATCGACGGCGTAAAGGCCGGCACCGTCGGCGAAGTCGTGCCCACACCGCAGGCCAAGGCCGCCGTCACGCTGAACATCACAAACCCCGGCTTCCAAAACTTCCGCACCGACGCCATCTGCGTGATCAGGATCCAGTCGCTGATCGGCGAGAAGGACGTTCAACTGTCTGCCCACGCAGCCACGACCCGAAGGGACGCCGCTGCCGCCGCCGCTGCGGAAGATTCCCAGCGGCCAGGAAGGGGCGGGGGAGTACCTGCTGCCCGTCGAAAATACCTCCAGTCCCGTCGACGTCGACCTGCTGGGCGACATCACGCGCCTGCCCGAGGCCCAGCGCCTGACGATCATCCTCAACGAGCTTGGCGCCGGCCTAGCCGGACGCGGCAGCGATCTGAACGCCGTCATCCACCGCGCCAATCCGGCGCTGCGGGAACTGGAAAAGGTCTTCGGCATCCTCGCCTCCGAGAACAAGGTTCTGGCCAGGCTGGCCGTCGACTCCGACACCGCCCTGGCGCCGCTGGCCCGCGTGAAGGAACGGATCTCCAACTTCATCGTGAAGAGCAACGTCGTGGCCAGGGCCACTGCCAACCATCGCGGTGCGCTGGAACGGAATCTGGCGCTGTTCCCACCCTTCCTGCGCGAATTCGGTCCGGCCATGCAGCGCCTGGGTCGGCTCGCCGAACAGACGCTTCCCACCTTCACCGACCTCGGTGTCGCCGCGCCCGGCATCAACAAGACCTTTCAGAGTCTCGGGCCGTTCTCCGTCAGCACGGAGAAGTTCTTCGAAAACCTCGGCCAGAACAGCAAGACCCTCGGGCCCGCCGTTGTCGCCTCCCAGTCCTTCTTCAAGCACTTCCAGACCGTCGGCGCAGCGGCCCAGCCGTTCGCGAACAACACCTCCGCGCTGCTCACAAGCGCGCGCAGCACAGGCGGGATCGAGCGGCTGGTGGACGCGATCTTCACCGGCGCCGGCATCACCAACGGTTACGACGCTCTCGGCCACTTCCTGCGCGGCATGCTCGTCGTGAACACCTGTCAGACCTATGCCATCGTGCCCAGCCCCGGCTGCAACGCCAGGTTCACCAGCTCCGGGGCCTCCACCGCATCGGCCAGCTCGCTGCGCCCGGGATCCTCCGGCACCACCGAACTGGTCATGCAGCGCACGCTCGCCGTGCTACGCGGCGCCACTCCGGCACAGGCGCTCGCCGAGTTCCCAGGCGCCGTGAGCACCGGCGCCGCCTCGCCCTCCGAAGCCGCCCTCGCCGCCCAGCCGGTTGGCGGCTCCAGCGGCGAAACCACCTTCTACACCCCCTCCAGCGAAGGCTCTGGCTCAAGCGCCAGCGGGCTGTTGCTCAACTATCTGCTCGGCAACTGACTCCCAGCGACCGACCATCCACAGAACCCGATTGCGCCGAAACCGACTCCTGCATATGACCCCAGCCATTGCGCCAGCCATTGCGCCCATCGACACCCGCCCGATGACACCCCGAACACTGACGACACGCCTGCTGCTGCCTCTCCTCGGGGCGCTCGCGCTTGCCTTCCTCCCCGCCGCGGCGTCAGCCGCCGAAGCGGAAAGCGCACCGGTGCCCTCCACGACCACCCCGGCCTCCGCGCCGACCGAACCCTCCTCCTCTCCTTCCAACACCGCTCCTACCGCCACCACGCCCGCGCCCTCCGCCACCGCCCCTGGTACGGCGACGGGCACCACGCCGGCCCCGAGCACCCCGGAACCCGCCGTGCAGACCCAGGCCCCGCAGGCCGCCGGCGCCCCCGCTGCTCGCGCGCACGTCCACGTCAAGACGCACAAGACTCCAGCCGCCCCCGGCGGTGGCACCTCCGCGCCGGGTGGACCCACTTCCACGCACGTCCACGCCCCCTCGCCCTCCGCGCTGACGCCCCCGCCGCCGTCCGCACTCGGCTCCTCGCTCTCGAGCGTGCCCGGCTTCTTCATCTCCAACTTCAGCATCCCGCCGTTTCTGCTGCCCATCTATCAGGCCGCCGGCAGCGCCTACGGGATCCCCTGGCAGGTGCTCGCGGCGATCAATGAAGTGGAGACCGACTACGGTCGCGACCTCTCGCTCTCCAGCGCCGGCGCCGAGGGCTGGATGCAGTTCCTGCCCTCCTCCTGGGCTCAGTACGGCGTCAACGCCAACGGTGACGGCTACGCCGATCCCTACAACCCCGCCGACGCCATCTTCGCCGCCGCGCGCTACCTGAACGCCGCCGGCGGCGTTCAGCACATCCGCGCCGCCATCTTCGCCTACAACCACTCCCAGAGCTACGTCGCCTCGGTGATGCTGCGCGCCCAACTTTTGCATGGCACCCCCGCGCCGCTGCTCCAGGCGATCGCCTCGCTCGCCGAGGCCCGCTTTCCCGTGCACGCCCCCTCACACTTCTCCGACGGCTTTCCCGCCACCCCCAGTCATTCCGGCCAGCCCGGCCGGCCGCTTGTCGCCACCGCCATCTACTCGCGCCCCTTCGCTCCCGTGATCGCCGTGCAGGATGGAGTCATCGCCGCGATCGGCCGCTCCGCCGCGCTTGGGCGCTACGTCGTGCTGCGCGATGCGCTCGGCGATACCTACACCTACGGCCAGCTCGGCAGCGTCGCCACGCTCTACCCCGTGCTCACGCCCCGCCGTCGCGTGCCGCCGCACCTGCGCTCCACCCAGACTGCGCGCGCCGCTGCCGCTCGGCGTGCCACTGGGGCCTCCGTCCCCATTCCTGCCGCCAGCGCCGGTGTGCAGCCACGCTCGCCTCTCTCCGCCGGCGCCGTCAGCTCTGGGCTGGCGCTCGGCGCGGCCGCCGCTCTGGAAGCCATCCCAATGCCCGTATCCCCACGGCCGGCGCGCTTGCGCCCCGCCAGGTCCGTGCGGCCCACGCCCGCCATCCCGCGAGTCTTCACGGCGGGGCACGAAGAAGTCCACCTCGAACCGCTGCGCGTCGGCGCGCGCGTCATCGCCGGCACCGTCATCGGCCATCTCGCAGCCGCCAGCGCCGAAGTCCCCGACGTCGTCGTCCCCGCGTCCGCCGCCGCAGGGGAGCCGAATCCACCCGCCCCTGCCGCTGCCCCCGCTCAGCCGTCGGCGAGTGGCGCTCCGGGCTCCGCGCCCGCAGGCAACTCGCCCGCCGCCGCTCCCGTCCCCGCGGCCAGCGGGCCTCAGGCAGAGATGATCTTCCAGATTCGCCCCAGCGGCGTGGGCGCGCCGCTGATCGACCCCAAGCCGATCCTCGACTCCTGGGTGAGGCTTGAGAGCAGCCTCGCCTTCAGGGCCACCGGCAAGCACCGCTTCCCCGCGGCCGGCTCCCCAGTGAGCGGCGTAGCCCCCGGCACAGAAGACCTTGGCTCCAGCGCCAACGGCTTTGGCTCCACCGCCAACGGCTTCGGTTCCGTCACGGCCGGCCCCGGTTCGCACCCGCCGCGGCCGGGCAACGCGGCCGCGGCGGGTGCGCTCGACTCGTCGCTCACGCCCGGCCAGTGGCTCCAGCTAATCGCCCGCTTGGGCGCCATCCCCGATCCCGTCCTGACCGGCGGGCACTCGGCCGCCGCCATCCCAGATCATCCCAGTGCCGCAGCCGCGACCCACGGGGCCTCCACGAGCCCCGCCGCGGCAGAACAGGGCAGCGGTGTCTACAACTAGCCCCCCCAACCCACCGCTGCGCGATCCGTTGTCGCCCAGCGCGCCCGGCGGACCGGGCGGCCCCGGACGATCGGGCGGTGCAAACGGTGCCGGCGGGGGCCCGGACAAGGGGCGTGCCGGCGCCAACCGCCTGCCGCGCTTCCTTGCCGTGGGCGGACTGGCGCTCGTCGTGCTGATCCTCGCCTACATCATCTTCTCCGGCGGCGGCGGCGCCACATATCATCTCGAATTCGAAAGCGCCGATCAGCTCGTCAGGGGCGACGAGGTACAGGTGGGCGGCGTGTCCGTCGGCAGCATCAACGCCATCTCGCTCACCTCCAACTACAAGGCGCGCGTCACGGTCCACATCAACTCGCCGCTCGCGCCCCTGCACGAAGGCACCACCGCGCAGATCCGCGTACCCTCGCTGGGCGGCGTCGCCAACCGCTACATCGCCCTCTCGCCCGGCCCCAACAACCGCCCGGCGCTGCCCGCCGGCTACACCTTCTCCGGCAACGCCGTCCACGGCACGACCGACGTCGACCAGCTCTTCAACACGCTCAACCCGCGCACCCGCAAGGGGCTGCAGGAGTTCTTCCAGGGCAATGCCGAATGGTATGCCGGTATCGCCCACGAGGCCGCGCAGTCCAGCGAATTCTTCGCGCCCGCGCTGACCGCCGGCACGCACATCTTCGCCGAGCTGAGCCGCGACCAGCGGACCTTGACCGAATTCCTCGTGCAGGGCGCCAAGGCGACGACGACGATCGCCACGCGCGCCTCACAGCTCTCCGGTTTCGTCGAACACGCCGACACCGCCTTCCAGGCGCTGGGCTCACATCAGACCGAACTCGCCCGCGGTCTTGCGCAGCTGCCCGTCACACTGCACCAGGGCAACGTCCTGTTTGCCGAACTGCCCGCCACGCTCGACGCCCTGCGCCGGCTGGTGGACGTCTCCAAGCCCGACACGACCACGCTCGCGCCCTTCTTTGCGCGCCTGCGCCCGTTCCTGGTGGAGGCCACCCCGGTGCTGCACAACCTCAGTGTGGCCGTCAGCCAGCCCGGGCCCAACAACGACCTCACCGACATCGCCCTCGGCTACCCGGCGCTCGCGCAGCAGCTCGCCGCCGATACCCCAACTGCGATCCAGGGCCTGGAAGCGAACACCAAGCTCTTCGCCCGTTTCCGCCCCTACAGCCCCGAGCTGGTCGGCTTCGCCCGCACCATCGGCCAGAGCGCCGCCTACTACGACGCCGACGGCCACTACATACGCGCCACCACCACCGTCCCCTCGTTCACGCTCGGCTCCGAAAACAATCTCGTGCCCGCGGAAAACCTCCAGCAGGGCCTGCAGAACCTGAAGACCGGCCAGCTGCAACGCTGCCCGGGCAGCGCCACCCAGCCGGCCGCCGATGGCTCCTCGCCCTTCACCGACACCGGTCAGCTGGAATGCAACCCGGCGGAGACACCCTGATGAATAGCCGCCGCCGCAACTCCCTCGCTGCCAACCCGCTGCTGGTCGGCGCCATCACCGCGCTGATCCTGAGCATCGCTATCTACCTCTCCTACAACGCCCTCGAAGGGCTGCCCTTCACACCTACCTACAACATCCAGGTGGCGATGCCCGAAGCGTCCGGCCTGCGGCCCTCCAACGAAGTGCGCATCGCCGGCGACCGCGTGGGATTGGTCAACCGCATCGTGGCCCACCAGAACCCCGCCACCGGCCGGGTCACCGCGATCGCCTACCTGAAGCTCGAAAAGGGGGTCGAACCGCTGCCCGTCGATACCACCGCGATCGTGCAGTCGGTCTCCTCGCTCGGCTTGAAGTTCCTGCAGCTGGAACGAGGCACGTCTACGCGAGTGCTCAAGGCGGGGCAGACGATCCCCTCCTCGCAGGTGCACGAAGCGGTGCAGATCGAAGAGCTTTTCAAGATGTTCGACCAGAAGACCCGCATCGCCAGTCAGCAGAATCTGGACACCTTCGGCGACGCCTTCGCCGAACGCGGCGCCGGCCTGAACGAAACGATCGCCACGCTGCGCCCGCTGGTCACCAACGCCGTTCCCGTGCTGCACAACCTGGCCTCGCCGCAGACCGGCTTTCACGAGCTGTGGATCGCGCTCGAGCGCGTCGCCGCGCAGACCGCGCCGGTCGCGCAGAACCAGGCCAACCTCTACAGC
Organism: uncultured Solirubrobacterales bacterium; assembly: GCA_963715515.1. Classification (GTDB taxonomy): domain Bacteria; phylum Actinomycetota; class Thermoleophilia; order Solirubrobacterales; family Solirubrobacteraceae; genus Palsa-744. The sequence goes on along the minus strand of OY970249.1, from coordinate 368,553 downwards.
GATCTCGACACCTTCTTCACCGCCTTCGCCGGCGTGGCACCCTCGCTGGAAAAGACCATCGAAGGAGGTCCCCCGGCGCTGGAACAGGCCATCCACTCGCTGCCCTTCCAGGCGCCCTTCGTCGAGAAGACCACCGAGTTCATGCGCCTGCTGCGCCCCAGCGCCGCCATCCTGCGCACCACCGCCGCGCCGTTCGGGCACGCCCTCGCCGTGGGCGCCGTCAACCTGCGCGCCGCCACGGCGCTCAACGCGCAGATCACCGCCGCCGCCAAGGCCCTGCAGGAATTCATCGCCAAGCCGATCGTCACGCTCGGCCTGGAAAACCTCACGCAGACCTTCCAGGCCGGCAACCCGCTGGTGGCCGGCCTGGCCCCCGCGCAGACCGTCTGCAACTACTTCACGCTGTTCTTCCGCAACACCGCCAGCGCCTTCTCGCAGGGCATCGGCGTCGGCAACCTGGCGCGCTTCCAGGTGGTCTTCGCACCGCTCGGCCCCAACGCCGAGGGTTCGCCGTCCTCGGCGCCCGCCAACGGCGGCTCCGAACGGGTCAACTCGACCTCGCCGGTGGTCCCCAACAACTTTTTGCACTCCAACCCCTATCCCAACGTCGCCGGCCCCGGTCAGCCGCTGGAGTGCGAAGCGGCCAACGAGAAGTTCAGCGCCGGCAAGTCCGTCATCGGCAACGTGCCCGGCAACGTCGGCACCGGACACGACGTGACCACGCGCTCGCAGAACCTGGTGGGGCTGGAATACCCGAGCGCCACGCTCAAGGACCTCGGCTTGAGCAAGCCGTCCACCAAGGGGAAGAAGAAGTGAGCCGACTGAACCTCTTCAGCCGCCGCGACGAGACCCCCGTGGTCGAGCTGCAGCGCTCCAACCCTGTGCGCTTCGGCCTCGTCGTCCTGATCATCACCGCGATCGTCGTCTACTTCGGTTTCACCAAGCACATCCCGTTCACGCACGGCTTCCGCCTGAAGGCCCAGTTCTCCTCGGTGCTCAACGTCGCCCCCAAGACCCCCGTGCGCATCGCCGGCGTCCCCGTCGGCAAGGTCTCCTCCGTGCGGCGCCAGGGCGAAACCGGCGTGGTGACGATGGAAATCGAAAAGCAGGGCCTGCCGATCCACACCGACGCCACGGTGAAGCTCCGTCCGCGGATCTTTCTGGAAGGCAACTACTTCGTCGAATTGCAGCCCGGCAGCCCCTCGGCCAAGACCGTCTCCTCGGGCTACACAATCCCGATCACGCAGACCTCCGATCCCGTCCAGATCGATCAGGTGCTGGCCGCGCTCAACAGCGACACGCGCGAAAACCTGCAGACCCTCCTGATCGAATTCGGCGCTGCTCTCACGCGCAAGCCCACCCCCGCCGAGGACGCCGAACAGAACCCCGAAGTGCGCGGGCTGAACGCCGCGCAGGCGCTCAACAAGGCCGTCCAGCGTTCGCCAGAGGCGCTGCGCGGCGGTGCGATCGTCGCCCAGGCACTGGCCGGCACCGAACCGCACGACCTCTCGGGCTTGGTCGCCGCCGGCGAACACACCGCCGCGGAACTCAACGTGCACGAGCAGCAGCTGGGCGAACTGATCGGCAACTTCGACACCTTCCTTGGTTCCCTGGCCGCGCAGTCCTCCAGCCTGAGCGCCTCCGTGGCGGAGCTGCCAAGCTCGCTGGAGAGCGTCGGCAGGGCGTTCGTGGCGTTGCATCGCGCCTCCCCGTCGCTGCGCGCCTTCTCGCTCGACCTGATCCCGGGGATCGAACAGACGCCTGCCACGATCAAGGCCGGCTTCCCGTGGATCGAACAGATCCAGGGTCTGCTGAGCCCACAGGAACTCGGTGGCGTCGCCAAGGGCCTGGGCACAGGTGTACCCGTGATCGCGAGCCTGCTCGGCGCTCAGCCGGCCTTCTTCAACCAGGTCGATCTGCTCAGCAAGTGCCTCACCAAGGTCTTCTACCCCTCGGGCGAAGTAAAGCTCCAGGATGGCGCCAGCACGTCGGGCCTGGGCAACCAGCAGGAGTTCTTCAACGCGCTCGTCGGCTTCAACGCCGCCGGCCAGAGCTTCGACGGCAACGGCAACTTCTTCCGGGCTCTGATCACCGGCGGAAGTCAGGTCGTCGTGCCGCCCCCCACCACGCTGCCCAACAGCTCCGTCAGAGGTTTCCAGACGGCGGCTGCCACGGCGCTCGCACCGCTGGGCACCAGCCCGCGCGTGCCTGCCACCGAGCCGCCCTACAAGCCGCTGGTTCCTTGCTACACACAGGCGCTGCCCAATCTCAACGGACCGCTTGCGCACGGTCCCGCCGACGGGAGCGCGGGATGAGCCCGGATGACGGCCACGACGAGGAGCACGAGATGACCCCGAGCGAGGGCCACGATGAGCAGCGCGAGATGACTCCGGGTCAGGAGCCTGCTGCCAACGGCAGCGGCGCGTCACGCAACGGCGCCGCGGTAGGCGGAACCGGCGGGCGCGGGATCCGCGACCAGATCAAGCGCTACCGTACGGCCTTCGTCTCGGTGGTGGCGATCATCGTGGTCGCCGCCTTCACCGGTGGCTACGTACTCGCCCACGAGCGCCTCTCGGTGCCCAGCTGGTTCCCCGTGCTGGGACACAATCACTTCACGCTCAAGGCTGAATTCCAGACCGCCCAGGCCGTCCTCCCCGGGCAGGGCCAGTCGGTCACGATCGCTGGCGCCAAGATCGGGGAAATCGCCAGCGTCGACCTGCACGAAGGGCGGGCGCTGGTGAGCATGACCCTCGAACCGAAGTACGCCCGCTACATCTACCGCGACGCAACCATGCTGCTGCGCCCCAAGACACAGCTGAAGGACATGACCGTCGAGGTCGATCCGGGCGAACCTGCCACTGGGCGTGTGCGCAGCGGCGAAACGCTTCCCGCCTCCCAGACGGCACCCGACATCAACCTCGATGAGTTCCTCGCCTCGCTGGACGCCGAAACGCGCGTCTACCTGCAGGAGCTGCTGGCCGGCGGCGCCGAAGGCCTGAAGGGCAACTCGCGCAACCTCTCCGCGGCGTTCAAGCGCTTCGATCCGATCGCGCGCTACGGGGAGGAGATAACCCGGCAGCTCACCGTGCGCCATGCCAACATCGCGCGTGCGATCCACAATTTCAGACTGCTGATCGAAGCTCTCGGCAGCAAGGATCACGCGCTCTCGGAGTTCGTGGACTCCACCAACGCCGCGCTCGGCGCCTTCGCTCAGCAGAACCGCGCTGTGCAGGTCACTCTGCAGGAGTTGCCCGGGACGCTGCACCAGGCCAATCAGGGCCTCGGCAAGCTCGCCACGGCCTTCGACGTGGTGGGCCCCACGCTGCACAAGCTCGAGCCCTTCGCCAAGGAGCTCGGCCCGGCACTTGCGCAGACACGGCCGTCCTTGGAAAAGGTCACGCCGATCCTCAAGAACCAGATCCGCCCCTTTACGCGCCAGATCGAGCCCGTGGTGAGTGAAATCCAGCCCAACCTCCAAGCAATCTCCGAAGCCTTCCCCAAGCTGACCACGAGCTTCACGGTGCTCAACGAATTCTTCAACGAGCTGGCCTACAACCCTGGCTCCAACCAGGCCGGCTTCCTGTTCTACCTCAACTGGTTCAACCACAACGCCAACAGCATCTTTGCCAACGCCGACGCCAACGGCCCGATCGCTCACGGGTTGCTGTACATACCCTGTCCGCAGCTCTTCACCCTGCCTGGCGTCGAGGAAGTCAACCCGACCGCCAGGGCCGTGATCAGCCTGGTTCGCCCGGCACCGCCAACGATCGGCAGGTGCCCGACGCCGACCGGCGGCGGCGTCTCGAGCCCATCCGAACTGGCCGGCCGCGTGTTCGGCCGAGGTCTTGAGTCGACCTTCGGCATCGAAGGAGCCCCCTGATGCAGAAGCGCGCGCCCACCCTGGCCAACATCGTCGTGATCGCCCTCTTCATCCTCAGCTGCTTCGGCCTGCTGCTGTTCCTGTGGGAGTCCTTCGGCGGCTCCGTGCCGCTGAAGCCCAAGGGCTACCGCTTCGCGGTCAACTTCCCGCGCACGCTGCTGCTCGCCGAAGAGTCCGACGTGCGCATCAGCGGGGTGCCCGTGGGCCGCGTCGTCAGCCTGACCCGGAGCACCACCGGACGCAACCACGTGACGATCGAAATGGACCACCAGTACGCGCCGGTGCGCGAGAACGCGCACGTGATGCTGCGCCAGAAGTCGCTGCTCGGGGAGACCTACGTGGAAATCATCCCAGGTCCCAAGACCGGGCCCGATGTGCCTGAAGGCGGGGAACTGGCCGAAAGTCATGTGGAGCCGATCGTGACCTTCGACGACATCCTCTCCGCGCTCGACTCCAAGACCAGGCGGGACTTCCAGGTATGGCAGCAGTCGCTTGCGGCGGCCTTCACGGGACATGGCGAAGACATCAACGCCAGCTTTGCCGCACTCGAACCGTTCGTAGGGGAAGCCAACCGACTGACAACCGTCCTGGCTTCTCAGGAGGGCGCGCTGACGGCGATCGTGCACAACACCGGGGTCGTGTTCAATGCACTGGGCGAACGCGACAATCAGTTCCGCGGGCTGATCGTCAACGGAGAAAGGACATTCAGCGCCTTTGCTCAGTCCAGCCAGGCCGTTGCGCAGGCCTTCCGCGAACTGCCCGCCTTCGAGCAGCGCGCGCGCGTGACGCTCAAGAGCATCGACAGCCTCGCCGTCGCTTCCAATCCGCTGTTCGACCAGCTGCGCCCCTTCGAGTTGCAGCTGACCCCGGCGCTGCAGGCGATCAAGACCTTCACGCCCGACTTCAACAACCTGCTGACCGGCCTCGGGCCGCTGACCAAGGCCGCCGAGGTGGGGTTGCCGGACGTCAACAAGCAGCTCAACCTGGCCGTGCCGCTGCTGGAAGCATTGACCCCCTTCACGCGCAACTTCAACCCCTTCCTGGAAGAGCTCTCGCGCTACGTGCCCGAGCTGCAGGCATTCCTGGCCAACGGCACAGCGGCCAGCGAGGGCACCGGACAGGAAGGCGGACCCACCGGGCCGCGCCTGCACTACCTGAAGGTGCTCAACACAATCAACCCCGACAGCCTCTCGCTGTATGCGCAGCGCACCGGCTTCAACCGCGCCAACCCCTATCAGCAGTCAGGCGCGTCCAGCGGTGTTGCAAACGGCACCCTGCCGGTGTTCAGCGCGAGTACCTGTTCGAACCCCGTACCCACGATCAGTGGCCCCGGCAACGCACAGGTCTCCCAGGGCCTGATCGAACTGCTCGTGCAGCTGCACTACATAAATCCGAAGGGCAGCCCCGGCGCGGTGCCCGCACCTGCCTGCATCCAGGCCGGTCCCTTCACGATCAACGGCCGCACGACTCAGTTCCCGCAGATCACCGCCGCGTCGAAGTAGGCCGCGCCAGGCTCGCGCTCGCGCCGGTGCTGCGGGCGAGCGGTGCAGTCCGTCGTGCTCACCGCAGCGTCGAAGGGGGCCGCGAGCCGTCGATGCCGGCGGCCGTGATCGCACGGTGGTGGCCCATATAGGGGACAAGCGCGAAATACACCAGATCGCCCAACAGTCTGGGCAGTTCGGGGGTGCGTTCCTCCAGCACTCGCCTATGCAAGATCGAGGCGATCCCGCCCACCACCGCCTCGGAGGTCTGGGGCGGCAGGTGCTCGGGGTAGGCCGCGTGGCGCCTGCCCTCCTCCAGCAGCGGCACGAAGGCGCTCAGGATCTCGCGGTAGCGTTCGCTCGCGGCCTGCCCGGCGCTGAGGCACTCCACCATTCCCACCCTCGCCGCCTCGGGGTCGCTGGAGAGCGCCACCAACAGAGCCTTCAGGCCTCGCCGCACCCGCTCGGGCCAGGGGGCGTTCGTGTCGAACTGCTCCAGCACGCTGCCCTGCAGTCGGGCCACCAGTGCATCGAGGGCCTGCATGAAGCAGTCCTCCTTGTTCTGAAAGTGCTCGTCGAACACCACCCCGGGGACATCGGCTGTCTGCAGCACGCGCTCCACGGTGGTGCGGTCATAACCCCTATAGGCGACCGTTGCGATCAACGCATCCAGGATGCGCGCGCGCGGTTCGGCGCAGTGGGCGGGACCCGTGGGCTCAGTCTCGCGCCCCGAGGAGACGGTTGCGGCAGATGGCCGCCCCTGGGCCCCTGGGTGTCTGCTGTGCGACATCCTTTCCTCCTTCCCTGTCCGGTGAAGGAGCTGCCGGGGGAGTGCGCCGTCCGGTGAGACTGCCCCTTGCGGAGCCGCATCTCCCCTGCGCCGATCGTCCGGACTGGTTGCCTCTGACTCGAACTGTAAACCCTTAGGTGCTCTGCTGTCAAGAGCAAAGGGGCGAGATGCCCTCCATGGCGCGGTGTAGTATGCGCAGTGTGGAGGGAGGTGGTATGAGCGAGGAACTTGACGACGGCGTGGGGATGAGCCCGGAGAGTCAGGCCATGCTTGAGCGCGCCAGCGAGTTCCAGTACCACTCGCACGACGACGCCGAGCACGGGGTAGCCGACGGGGAGTGGTCGATCCGCTGCATCGACGTGCACAAGCGCCTCGGCGGTCTGCCGGTGCTGAACGGGCTCAACGTCACGATTCCCGACGACACCATCACGACCGTGCTCGGACCATCGGGCACCGGCAAGAGCGTGCTCATCAAGCACCTCATCGGCCTGATGTTCCCCGACTCCGGCGATGTCATCGTCAAGGGACAGTCGGTCCCCAGCCTGACGATGCCCGAGCTGTTGACACTGCGCCGCAGAGTCGGCGTGCTCTTCCAGGACGGCGCTCTGTTCGGCTCGATGTCGGTGTTCGACAACGTTGCCTTCCCGCTACGCCAGCACACCGACATGTCCGAGTCGCAGATCAACGAAATCGTCGAACAGCGCCTGGGCGACGTCGGTCTGTCGGATGCGATCGACGACGCCCCCTCTCAGCTCTCCGGTGGCATGCGCAAGCGCGCCGGCTTCGCGCGTGCGCTCGTGATGGAGCCCGACATCGTGATCTTCGATGAGCCCGACTCGGGTCTTGACCCGGTGCGCACGGCGCTGCTCTGCGAGTTGATTCAGGAGATGCACGCCGCGCTGGGCGGCACCTACATCGTGGTCACCCACGACATCGCCTCGGCGCGGCGCATCGGCGAGTACATCGCCCTGCTGTGGAAGGGGCGGATCGTCGAGTCCGGCGACGCGCAGAAGATGTTCTCCTCGGAGAACCCCTTCGTGCGCCAGTTTCTCAGCGGCTCGGCCGAGGGACCATTGGGGATGGACTGACCGCGCGCTGCGCGCAGCTGTCTGTTGCGCGCACCCGACCATATGCGAACATACGTTCGCATATGGTCGTCTGTCTGCACCTGCCCCGTTTTGAACTTGTCGTAGCCGCCGGCGGGCCGAAGGCGCTGGCCGGCAGGGCGCTCGCGATCGCTCCCAGGCCCGGAGTCGAGCCAAGGGTGGGGGAGGTCTCCGGAGGCGCCGAAGCCTGCGGTGTGGTCACCGGGACGATGCTGGGGGAGGCGCTGGCGCGCTGCCCGGCGCTCGTCCTCCTACCAGCCGATCCGCAAGCCGTGGCGCAGACGTGGGAGCGGGCGCTGGGGGCGTTGGAAGGCATCGGCGCCGCGCCCGAGCCGGCGCGGGCGGGCCTGGCCTACTTCCAGGCCGACGGTCTGCGCGGATTACACGGCGGTGGAGGTCGTGGCGAGGGGGATCGTGGCGAGGGGGATCGTGGCGAGAGGGGTCGTGGCGAGGGGAGTCGTGGCGGCGAGTATGAGGGCGTGATCGCCGCCGCGCGCCGCGCGCTCGGCCCGCGTGCGCGTGTGGGCGCCGGGCCGACGCGTTTCTGCGCGCTCGCGGCGGCCCTGGAGGTCCGCTCGCGGCGAGCCGTGATCTGTGCACCCCCGACCCGCAGCAGCTCCACGGCCCATGCGGATGTTCGCCGCTATCTCTCCTCGAAGCCGGTGGAGCTGCTGCGCTTCCGCGAGGAGACCGCTGCCCTGGTCGAGCCCCTGGCCCGGCTCGGCGTGCGCACGCTGGGCGAGCTGGCGGCGCTGGGGCGTGCCGCGGTGGCCGATCGCTTCGGCGAGCCCGGAGTGCTCGCCCGCGGCCTGGCTCTCGGGGAGGACACGCCACTGTGCCCGCGCCTGCACGAGGATCGCCTGGAAGAGACCCTGGAACTGGCAGAGTCAAACTCCGGGCCGGCGCTGGAACGCGTCCTCGGACTGCTTCTCGACCGGCTGCTGGCACGTCCAGAGCGGCACGGTCGCACGCTGCGCGCGGCGATCCTCTCCGCCCGACTGGTCGAGAGCGGCACCTGGCGCGAGCGGGTGGTCTTCCGCCAGGCGCTCTCCGATCCGCGGCGGATGCGCCTGGCGCTGGCGCCGCGTCTGGCTCTGCTGCCGGCGCCCGCCGAGGCGCTGACGTTGGCCGTGGAGCGCTTCGGTCCGCCGCAGGGCGAGCAGATCGCGCTACTGGAACGCGGTCGTGCGGCGCGCCGCGAGCGCCTGTGCGACGGTGTCGCCCAGGCGCGCGCCGTGGCCGGCCCCGAGGCGGCGCTGCGGGCGCTGTGCGTCGATCTCGAGTCGCGCGTCCCCGAGCGACGGGTCGTGCTCGCCCCCTTTCCCGCATGAGCACAAGTCTGGCACTCAACTTGCCCCGCCCTGCGCACGTGCGGGCAGACACAGCGGGCACACCCCAATCGGTGGATGGCCGGCGCATCGAGCTGGTGCGAGAGTCCTGGCTGGTGGAGGACCGCTGGTGGACCGCTCAGCCGCTGCGCCGCCGCTACTGGGAGGTGGTGAGCGAGCGGGGACGCAACTTCGTGGTCTTCCACGATCTGCATCGCGGTGGGTGGTTTGCCCAACTGGGCTGAGGTTGGTTATGCCCGGCACGCCGCCATACGTGGAGCTGCACTGCCACTCGGCCTACTCCTTCCTGGACGGGGTCTCCCTGCCGGATGAGCTGCTTGGCGCGGCGGCTGAACTTGGGCACACGGCGCTGGCGTTGACCGACCACAACTCGGTTGCGGGTTCGATGGAGCTGGCTCAGACCACCCGCGACAGCGGTGGTGTGCGCGCGATCCACGGCGCCGAGATCGACCTCGACGACGGGCGGCACCTGACGTTGCTCGTGCGCGAGGGGCGCGGCTGGCGCAACCTCTGTCGGATCCTCACTCGCGCACACGAGCACACGCGCGAGTCCCCTCGCGAGCGCTCCGAGCCCCACGTGGCGCTGGAGACCGTGCTGGAGCACGCCGAGGGCCTGGTGTGCCTGACGGGATGCGCGCGGCGGGGCGTGCACGACGAGCCGACCGCGCGGCGGCTGCTCGACGTCTTCGGTCCTGCGGGGCTGCGCGTGGAGTTGCAGCGCCCCTACGGTCGCCACGATCGTGCGCGCAACCGTTCGCTCAGCGCTCTGGCGCGAGGGTTGGGTGTGGCGTGCGTGGCCAGCGGCGACGTGCACGCCCACGCGCGCCGGCGCGCCGAGCTGCAGGACGCCTTCGTGGCGCTGCGCAATCGCACCACGCTCGACGCCTCCGAGCCGCTGCGGCGCGGCAACCACAGCCATGTGCTGAGCACTCCGCAGGCGATGGCCCAGCGCTTCGCCGATCATCCGCAGGCCGTGCGCGAGACGCTGCACCTCTCCGAGCAGCTGCGCTTCGACCTGCACGCCGACCTCGGCTACCGCTATCCCGGAGCGGAGGATCCCGGCTCGCTGCGGCGCCTGGTCGAGCTGTGCCACGCACGCCTCGGGGAGCGCTACGGGTCACAGGTCGCGGGCGCCCACCGCGAGCAGGCGCGGGTGCGCCTGGAGGAGGAGCTGCGCGTCATCGACCAACTGGGGCTCGCCGGCTTCTTTCTTCTGCACCACGAGATATTGGAGCTGGCGCGCGAGGTCGCCCAGGAGGTGCGGGGGGTGAGTGGGGTCGATTCGCCGCGCTCGCTGCTGGCGCCCGGTCGTGGCCGCGGCTCGTCGGTGTCTTCGATCGTCTGCTACCTCACCGGCCTCTCGCACATCGACCCGATCGCCAACAGCCTGCTGCTGGGGCGCTTCCTGCACGAGGACCTGCGCGGACTGCCCGACATCGACCTCGACTTCCCGCGCGACATCCGCGAGGTGCTGATCCCGCGCGTGCACGAGCGCTACGGCCGCGAACGCGCGGCGCTGGTCGCGGCCTTTCCCACCTTCCGCCCGCGCGGGGCGATCCGCGAGCTGGGCAAAGTACTGGGGCTGCCGCCCGGCGAGATCGAACGCCTGGCGCGCACGGCCGATAACTATGGGACCCATTCACCCGCCGAGCACGACATCCGGGCTGCCCTGGGCGGCGCACGCGAGGGCTCAGGCGGCGTCCTCGCCGGCGATGCGTCTCACACCCGCTCCGAGCGCTGGCGCTGGCTTGAGCGCCTGGTCGAGGAGGCCCATGGGCTGCCCCGCCATCTCTCCCAGCACTCCGGAGGGATGGTGGTGTCCACGCGGCCCCTGATCGACTGCTGCCCGGTGGTGCCGGCGGCGATGGAGGGCCGGCAGATGGTGCAGTGGGACAAGGACTCCATTGCCGACGCCGGCTTCCTGAAGATCGACCTGCTGGGGCTGGGAATGCTCTCGGCGGTGGAGCGCTGCGTGGAGCTGATCGCACGCACGCGCTCCGAGCGCATCGACCTCTCGCGGATCCCCTTCGACGAGCCGCAGACCTTCCGGGCGATCCGCCGCGCCGACACCGTGGGTGTCTTTCAGATCGAGAGCCGCGCTCAGATGCAGTCGCTGCGGCGAACCCTGCCCCAGGATCTAGACGACCTGACCGTGCAGGTGGCGATCGTGCGCCCCGGGCCGATCCAGGGAGGGGCAATCAACCCCTATATCGAGCGCCGCCGGCGCCTACGCGAGGACCCCTCCTACGAGATCCCCTACCCACATCCTTCGCTGCGCTCGGTGCTGGCGTGCACGCTGGGCACGGTGATCTTCCAGGACCAGGTTATGGAAGTCGCCCAGGTCTTCGCTGGCTTCACCCCCGGCGAGGCCGATGGGCTGCGCCGCGCGATGAGCCGCAAGCGCTCGCACGAGGCTCTGCAGAGCCACCGCGAGAGCTTTCTCGAGGGCGCTCGCCGCCACGTGGGCGCCGAGGAGCAGACGGCGCAGCGGGTATGGGAGATGGTCTCGGGCTTCGCCGGCTTCGGCTTTCCCAAGGCCCACGGCGCCGCCTTCGGGCTGCTCGCCTACCAGTCAACCTGGCTGCGCGTCCACTACGGCCCCGAGTTTCTATGCGCGCTCTTGAATGAGCAGCCGATGGGCTTCTACGCCCCCGACAGCCTCGTGCACGAGGCCGAAGGCCGAGGGATCCCCGTGCTCGGGCTCGACGTCAACGCCTGCGAGGTGCAGTGCACGGTGGAGGATCTGGCTGGGATCGAAACGCCCTTCGCCTTGCACGGCGAGGACGGAGGCTTGGCCGGCTGCGGACGGCTGGGCGTACGGCTCGGCCTGGGCTACATCAAGGGTGTTGCCGCCGCCGAGGTGCGCGAACTGGTGGCCGAGCGCGAGCGCAGCGGACCGTTTAGCAGCCTCGGCGAGCTGGCCGCACGTGTCGGGGCCGGACGGGGCACGCTGGAGGCGCTGGCCTGGTCGGGCGCCTGCGACAGTCTTGTGCGGCTAGACGGGGCGGCCGTGCCCCGGGACGGCTCGCCAGTCGCCAAGGCCGGATCGCCCGATGCCCGCCGGCGCCTGGCCCTCTGGCAGCTCGGGGTGGCCACTCCGGGGCGTGCCGCGGCTGAAGCTACGCAGCTCGCGCTTCCCCTGGAGCTGCCCGAGGCGCCCCGGCTGCGCCCGCTGAGCCGCTGGCAGCGGCTGCTCGCCGACTACGCCGCCAGCGGAGTGACCGTCGGCGATCACGTAATGGCCGCCCTGCGCCCGCGCCTTGTGATGCCGATGCTCGCCACCAGCGCCCAGCTCCCGCGGCTGCCGCAGGGATGCACGGTGACGGTGGCCGGGCTGGTGATCGCTCGCCAGCGCCCGGGGACGGCGAAGGGGACGATGTTCCTGCTGTTCGAGGACGAGTACGGCACGATCAACCTGGTCGTGCCGCGCGTGGTGTATGAACGCTACCGGCCACTCGCGCGCGCCGAGCCGCTGCTGCTGGCGCGCGGGCGGCTGGAGCGTTCGGAGATGGAGCAAGGCATGCCGGATGCCTGGCGCCGCCAGAGCGAGCGGGGGTCCGCGTTGGTGGACGCCGAGGATGAGCACGTGCCGCCAGAGGAGGAGCACGTGCCGCCGGTACTCAATGTGATCGTGCGTGAGCTGCTGCCGCTCGAGCGCTTCGTGGATGGGGAGGAGCCGAGCGAAGGGGCGCGCGTGCACCACCTGTCCGCCGCCGCTCCTGTGCCGACCGGCGACGCCGAGGAGGATGGCGCAGAGATGGGGGCCAGCATGCGCGCCGTTGCTCCGCCTGTGCAGAGCTTCGCGGCGGGGCGGCGGCGGTAGGGGCGGGTGGTAGGGGCTGGCGGGTAGGGGGCGGCGTTTAGGGCTCGCAACATCGAGGCAAGCGCCCGAGCGCGACAAAGCCACGGGATTCCAGAAGGTCGATTCGCTACCCTGAGCCCATCGCGCGTTTGGGCCACACCGAGCTGGAGGTTTTTCCGCTGTGCCTCGGTGGGAACGTGTTCGGCTGGACGATCGACGAAGAGCGCTCGTTCGCGGTGCTCGACGCCTATGCGCAGGCCGGCGGGAACTTCATCGACACTGCCGACACCTACGGGCGGCATGGGCACGGTGGCGCGGGGGAGTCCGAGCGGATCATCGGTCGCTGGATGGCTGCCCGCGGCAACCGCGAGCAGATCGTGATCGCCACCAAGGTGGGCATGTCCCCGGAGCTGCCGGGGCTCTCGCGCGACACGATCCATCAGGGCATCGAGGGCTCGCTGGAGCGGCTGGGAGTGGATCGCATCGACCTCTACTACGCCCATCAAGACGATCCCGAGACACCCCTGGAGGAGACCCTGGCGACGTTCCAGGAGTTGATCGACAGGGGCCAGGTGGGCTACGTGGGCGCCTCCAACTACAGCGCCCGGCGGCTCACCGAGGCACTGCGGGTAGGTGAAGGGGAGGGCCTTGCCTCCTACGTCGCCCTGCAGCCCCACTACAACCTGCTGGAGCGCGACTATGAGCTGGACCTGGCGGGCCTGTGCGAGCGCTATGGACTGGCCTGCATTCCTTACTTCGGCCTGGCCCGGGGCTTTCTCACCGGTAAGTACCGCCCCGACGGCGCGCAGATCGACAGTCCGCGCGCCTCGGGAGTGCGCGCCAGCTACCTCAACGAACGCGGCTTCGCCGTGCTCGAGGCGCTCGACGAGATCGCCGCCGCCCACCGAACGCCGGTGGGTGCCGTGGCGCTCGCCTGGCTGCTGGCCCAGCCAAGCGTCACGGCCCCGATCGCCAGCGCCACATCGGTCGCGCAGCTTCTGGAGATCCTGCCGTCGTCTGGGGTGGAACTGTCGGGGGCGGAGGTACAGCGGCTGAGCGCTGCCGGAGACTAGTCCAGGGGGGGCAGGAGGGGCCTTAGCCCAGGGTCGGAGGCTATCCAAGGGTTGGAGGTGTGAACAGACGCTCATGGTCTAAAATGTTGCTTGCGCAAGCATCTGATATGGTTGCGTGGACAATCATCTGGTGGGTGTTTGCGCCGCTCGTCAGGGATACCCATCGCTAACTAGGAGTCAGCCCAATGTCCACTCAGGCAGCCGTCCAGTCCACCCAGACCTTCCTCCCCGTTGGCACCTGGAAGGTCGATCCCGTCCACTCTGGCGTCGAGTTCCACGTCAAGCACCTCGGTATCGCCACCGTCAAGGGTCTCTTCAGGGAGTTCGAGGGCACGCTCGACGTCAAGCCCGACGGTGCGCATGGCTATGGCACCGTGCAGGTCGGCAGCGTCGATACGCGCGAGCCCCAGCGCGACGAGCACCTGCGCTCGCCCGATTTCTTCGACGTCGCGAACTACCCCGAGATCAAGTTCGACTCGACCGCGATCCGAGCCACCGGCGAGGACGACTTCGAGATCGAGGCGGACCTGACTATCCACGGCGTCACCCGCAGCGTGACCCTCAAGGCGACGCTCGAGGGCACCGAGACCGACCCGCAGGGCAACGACCGCGTGGGGATCTCCGCGCACACGCAGATCAACCGCTCAGACTTCGAGATGAGGTTCAACGCGGCCTTGGGTTCCGGCAATGTGGTCGTCAGCGACAAGGTCAAGATCCTGCTCGACGCATCGCTGGTGCGCTCCGCCTGAGTTTCAGCGCGCGACGGCGCCAGCGCGCCTGAGCTTCAGCGCACGACCATGACGCCCAGCGCCTCGTCGATCGCGGCGAGCGTCTGGGCGTCGAGCGCGATGCCGGAGGCCGAGGCGTTGGCGTGCACCTGCTCGGGGCGGCTGGCGCCGACGATTGCCGACGCCACATTGGACTGACGCAGCACCCAGGCCAGCGCCATCTGCGCCATCGTCAGGCCAGCGCCCTCGGCGACCGGCTTCAGCCGCTGCACAGCCTCCAGCACGCGGTCGTCCATCAGTTGGCCGATGAAACCGCTCATGCTCTCGCTGGCCGCGCGCGAGTCTGAGGGCGGCTGCTCGCCGGGGAGGTACTTGCCGGTCAGCACTCCCTGCCCGAGCGGCGACCACACGATCTGGGAGATGCCCTCGCGTTCGCACAGCGGGATTACCTGCGCCTCGGGGCTCCGCCACAGCATCGAGTACTGCGGCTGGCTGGAGACCCAGCGCGCGACGCCCGGCAGCGCAAGCGACTCATCGACCGCCTCCACGGGCCACTCGCTGAAGCCGATGTGACGCGCCTTGCCCGCCTGCACGACTTCGGTGAGCGCCTGCATCGTCTCCTCCAGCGGCGTCCGCTCGTCGTAACGGTGGCACTGGTAGAGGTCCACGTAGTCGGTCTGCAGGCGCTCCAGCGAAGCGTCGATCTGCTTGTGGATCTGCGCCGCCGACAGCCCCATGTCGGTGTCCGACATCGGGAAGAAGACCTTCGTGGCGAGCACGTAGGAGGAGCGGTCGTAGTCCGACAGCACTTCGCCCAGCAGCGACTCCGCCGCGCCGCGCCCATACACGTTCGCGGTGTCGATGAAGTTGATCCCAGCCTCGAACGCCGCCTTCACGCACGCCCCTGCCTGCTCACGCGCCACCCCGCCGGAGTAGGTCAGCCACGAGCCGAGGCTGACCTCCGACACTTCAATGCCGCTCGTGCCGAGCTTGCGGAGGTTCATGCCCGCTCCTTCCGAGTCTCGAGGCTCACGAATCGAAGCCTAGCGCGGCTGCACCACAAGCGTCTGCGTCGCCAGGCCCAGCGGGCCGCGCTGGTCGTGCAGCACGCTCTCGGCCCAGCCGATGGCGCCGGGGTACAGGAGTGTGCGGGCGTCCAGCGCGATCCACTCGCCCTCAGCACGGCGGTTGAGAGTGATGGTCAGATCGGCGTTGATGAACAGGTAGTCCTCGAAGGGCAGGACTGCGCTGACGCCATTGCCGAAGTCTGCCGTCGCCGCCACGCGCGCGATTGGGGTCAGGGGATCGCCGGGGAGCAGCGGGTGGCGCAGACGCATCCATACCTTTGCGTGGCCAACCGGAGCGTGCGCATGCGCATTTACGGAGTCAACCTCTGGCAGCTCTCCCTTCAGCGGCTGACCGCTGAGGAAGCGCATCTCCATGGCCGTCGCAGCGAAGCTCTTGCGGGCGTCAGCGTCATCGAGGGCGCCAGGGTCATCGAGGGCGAAATGGACGGGGTGGCCCTCCTGTGGGCCTGCCAGCTGTGGCGGGCTGTGTTCTTGCACCTGCGCCAACGCCAATTCCGGCAGCTTCTCGGGCGCCGGGAGTATGCGCAGTGCGCGGGCTTTGCACACCAATACCCCGTCGGCATGCAGATCGGCCTCCAGCTCCTGCACCCTGCGGCCAGGGCGGGTTATGCGCGTCGTCAGTTCCAGCGGGGCCATCGGGATCGGCCTCAGGAACGAGAACGACAGCCGTGCCAGCGGCAGCTCGGCGCCGGGCTGCATGCGCTCGAACGCCGCCGCTATCAACGCTGCCGGGGCGCCGCCGTGCAGCGCCCTCGGGTCCCATGGGCCGCGCGCGTGCTCGGTCGGGAGGTAGCGGCTCTCGCCTTCGCCGTCGATCTCGGCCTCTGCCACGAAGATGCTGTCGGCACTCACGCGGCCAGCCCCGCCACGAACTCCCTGAGCTTGCCCGTATCGCGCAGCGGCGCGCCGTGCCCGAAGCACACCAGCGCCGGCTCCAGCGCTGCAAGGCGTCGCGCCGACTCGCGGTTGAGTGCGGGATCGGGAGTGAAAATCGTAGGTGGCTCGTGCAGTCCGGGGATGCCGGTCATCACGTTCATGTTGTTCAGCACATCGCCGAGGATCAGCGTGCGGTCGCGCTCGCGCCAATAGGCGACATGGCCGCGCGAGTGGCCGGGGGTCTCCAGCACTGTGAAGCCGGCCACCTCGTCGCCCTCCTGCAGGGCGCGCGCGACCGGGTGCGGGGGTCCGGTCCACCAGCGCTCCTGCAAGCGGTTGAGCCAGCCTGGGGCCTGCGAGTTCTTGACACCGCCGGGGTTTTCCATCGCGGATACGTCCTCGCGGCCGCACCACAGGGGGATCTGCAGGCGCTCGCAGATCGCGTGGCTTGCACCCTGGTGGTCGGGATGGGCGTGGGTCAGGGCGTGCGCCGTGACCGTGTGTCCCTTGATCTGTCGCACTATGCGCCGCTCGCCCTGGCGCGTCGCCGCGTCGATCAACACATCGCCTACCAGGTAAACGTTGATCGCGTTCGGCGGAAAGCCGCGCAGCATGTATACGTCCTCGGCCAGTCTCTTCATCTCACTTCACTCCCTCCCGCGGGTCGGCCCGCGATAGCTCGCCTCTGCCCTCACCGTTGTCGGTAGGACTACTCGTCCTTAATCCCGCGTCTGCTCCCACGAGAACCCCCGCACCGCGAAGAACACTCCGAAGGCGCCCCACAGCGCGATCACCGCCAGTGCGGTGAGGTTGTCGCCGATACCTCTTCCAGTCACCATTGCCCCCGTGAGGCCGTTGACTAGATGCGTAAGCGGTAGTGCTTCGGCGATATCGCGCAGGAATGCCGGCACGTTCTTGAAGTCATAGAAGACACCCGACAGCAGCAGCACAGGGATGAATATTGCGTTGACATACGCTGCCGTGGACTCGAAGCTGGGGATCACGTGGGCATATGCCACGCCGAGCGACGCGAAGCACACCACGCCGGCCACCACGAACACCACCAGCTCCAGCCAGTCCTTTGGCCAGCCGATCCCAAAGAAGAGCCTCCCGGCGAGCGTGATGATCGCGATCTGCAGCGCCGTATTTGTCACTGCGTTGGCCGCCACGCCGCCGAAATACGACCCCGTCGGCAGAGGCGTGCCGTGGATGCGCTTGAGCACGCCCCGCTCGCGCAAGAACACGATGTTGTAGGCCAGCGCCACGAACGTCGTCGACATCACGCTCATACCCGCGATCCCCGGCACGAGGCGGTCGAGATCGTGCTGATTGTCGTGCAGCACAGCTCCGAAGATCGCCAGGATCAGCAGCGGCAGCAGGAAGTTGAAGAACGCCGCGCTCGGGTTACGCCAGAACATGCGCCGCTCCAGGCGGTACTGGCGCCAGGAAAGTACGAAGGCATCAGACATCGGCGGTCACGTCCGCCGTCAACTCCAGATACACGTCCTCAAGCGAGGGCCTGCCCACGCTCAGCTCCTCCAGCCGCTCGCCGCGCTCCAGCGCCTCCTCCGTCAGCTCGTGCAGCAGGCGCGTCGGGTCGTCGCTCTGTCGCTCCACCAACTCGCCCTGTGCGTTGCGGTAGGCCACGCGGTAGTGCGATGCGCCCACGCCCAGCTCGCGCGGCGGGCCGATCGCCAGCACGCGGCCGTCCTTGACGATCGCCACTCTGTCGGCCAACGCCTGGGCCTCGTCCAGGTAGTGCGTCGTGAGCACGATCGTCTTGCCCAGCTCACGCAGCCTGCGTACCGTCTCCCATGCCTTCTGGCGTGCCTCCGGGTCAAAGCCCGTCGTCGGCTCGTCGAGGAAGATCAGCTCCGGGTCGCCCACCAGCGCCAGCGCGAAGTCCAGTCTGCGCAGCTGGCCTCCAGAGAGCTTGCGGCTGCGCTCATCGGCCTTGTCCACGAGTCCCACGAGCCCCAGGACTTCCTCGACGTCGCGCGGTCTGGGATAGAAGCTCGCCCAGTGGCGCAGCGCCTCGCGCGGTGTGATGTGGCTGTAGATGCCGCCCGACTGCAACACGATGCCTATGCGGCTGCGCAGCTCGTGGCTGCGGATGGCAGGGTCGTGGCCCAACACGGCCACCATCCCGCCGCTGCGCTCGCGGTAGCCCTCAAGGATCTCCACCGTCGTCGTCTTGCCCGCGCCGTTGGGCCCCAACAGGCCGAACACCTCGCCTCGCTGCACCGTGATGTCGATGCCCCGCACGGCCTCGAACTCGCCGTAGCGCTTGCGCAGGTCGCGCACTTCGATCGCGGGGCCGGGGTCGTTCACGAGCCAATCATGCCAGCATCGCCTCCATCCGCCGCGCGTCCGACGCGGTGCGCATCCGCCGCCAGCGCCGCTCGATCGGGGCCGGCACGCGCCGAGCTACCAGTGGACCCCCCGCATCAGCGTCGCCATCGCGATCTGCTCGGGCGAGGCGCGCTCATCGGGGTCCTTCTGACCACGCGCCGCCGCCGAGTCGGGGAACACGCGGTAGGCCGTATGCAGAATCCTGTCCACCGCCGTGGGCGCCAGCGCGTAGAACACCTCGCCGAAGGTGCCCAGGCGGGTGTTGATCACCTTGGGCTTCGAGCGCAGCGCCTCGCACACCATATCCGCCGCCTCCTCTGGTGTGGCCGCCGGGAACGAGTCATACATCTTCGTCGGCGCAATCATCGGCGTGCGCACCAGCGGCATGTGGATCGTCGTGAACGTCACTCCATCGCCCAGCACCTCGCTTGAGGCAACGCGCGTAAAGGCGTCCAATGCCGCCTTGGAGGCAACGTAGGCCGAGAAGCGCGGCGGGCTCGTCTGTACGCCGATTGAGCTGATGTTGACGATGTGCCCCGAGCCCCGCGCGCGCATGTGCGGCAGCAGGCCCATGATCAGCTTGACGGCGCCCAGGTAGTTCAGCTGGATCGTGCGCTCGTAGTCGTGGAAGCGCTCGTAGCTCAGCGCCACCGAGCGGCGGATCGAACGCCCGGCGTTGTTCACCAGCATGTCCACTGCCGCGTGATCGGCCAGGATGCGCTCCACGAGCGTGTCGATAGCGTCCAGGTCAGACAGGTCCGCGCCGTACACGTAGGCGTTGCCCCCTTCCGCCTCGATCTCCTGTCTGACCTCCTCCAACTTGTCCGTGCTGCGCGCCACCAGCAGCGGTATGCCGCCGGCCGCCGCGACCTTCAGCGCGGTCGTCCGTCCGATCCCAGACGAGGCTCCCGTGATCACGACCGTGCGCCCGTTCAGAGCCGCGTGCAGTGACTTGTTCTTCGCGCGATCGGGGTCCAAGTGATCCTCCCACCAGTCCCACAGCCGGCCCGCGTAGCTCGACAGCTCGGGCACTTCGATGCCGCTGCCCGCCAGCGCCTGCTCAGTCCGCGACGCATCGAAGCGGGGCCGCAGCGGGATGTGCTCGATGACCTCCTCCGGAATCCCCCAGTCGGCCAGCAGCGTGCGCCGCGCGTCGCGCAGGCCCGGTACTCCCGTCAAACGCGTCAACGCGCCCAGCCCTGGCGCGAGCAGGCGACGGTCGATGTTGATCGCCGTATGCGGCGCATGCGCGGCCTTCGCAAAGTCGTTCATCACCTCACTCACCCGCTGCGAGTGGGGATTGGTCAGATGGAACGCCCTCCCGTCCCGTCCAGGCTCGTGTGCGATGTGGTCCAGTGCGTCGGCCACGAAGTTGAACCGGCACTATGTTCGTATAACCCAGATCGAGGCCTACCAGCGGCAGCCACTGCGGCAGTCTGCGCATCCGCTGGATGGCCTTGAAGAAGTAGTACGGCCCGTCGATCTTGTCCATCTCGCCGCTGCGCGAGTCGCCCACGACGATCGCCGGGCGGTAGACGCGCCACGGCACCTTCGCCTGCTCGCGCACGATCCGCTCCGACTCGAACTTCGTCAGGTGGTACGGCGAGGGCAGTCGCTGGCCCTCATCGAACATCTCCTCGTCGAACACTCCGCGGTAGTCGCCCGCCACGGCGATCGAGGAGACGTGATGCAGGCAGCCCGCCTTGAGCGCTCGCGCCAGCTCCACGGCCTCCGCCGTGCCGCCGACATTGACATTGCGGTTGCGCTCCTCCGAAGCCGTCATGTCATACACGGCCGCGACGTGAAAGAAGTGGTCGATCTCGCCGCGCAGCCGCGCGGTCTGCGCCTTGGAGACTCCCAGCAGCGGCAGCGTCAGGTTGCCGGCCACGGGGATCACGCGCTCGCGCACGTCCGCTCCATATAGGCCCTCCCAGCGTTTGATCAGCCGCTGCAGCCTCGCCTCCGAGCCCTCGCGCACGAGCACGTAGATGTCGCCCTCACGCACCAGCAGCCGCTCTGTGAGGTTGCGCCCGATGAAACCCGTCGCGCCCGTCACGAAGTAGGTCATCCAGCGAGCTTAGAGGGTGGCGCCTGGATCGTCTACGCGCCCGCTCCGGCTCCTCCGCGACCCTCGCCCGCGGCGAAGCGCTGCGCGCCGCGCGCGCCGTCTTCGAAGACCTCCGGTCCGGCCTGCGCCTCCAATGCAAGTCCCTCCTCAAGCGTCATCCCCAGTCCCTCGATCGCCGCGCGCCTGTCGGCGAGCATCGTGCGCTGAGGAAAGCGCGCCAGCCCCTCCGCGAGCTGCAGCGCCCGCTCCAGGTGCGCGCCCGGCGCGACGATCTCGGTGAGCAGGCCCATCGACAGCGCCTCCGCGGCGTCGATCATGCGCCCGGTCAGGATCAGATCGAGCGCCCGCCCCAGCCCCACGACGCGCGGCAGGCGCTGCGTGCCGCCGTCGATCAACGGCACGCCCCAGCGGCGCTCCGGGTAGCCGAGCGTGGAGTCCTCCGTGGCGATCCGCAGATCGCACCACAGCGCCAGCTCCAGCCCGCCCGCCAGGGCATATCCGGAGATCGCCGCGATCGTCGGCTTGGACGGCGTCAGGCGGGTGAAACCCATCGGCCCCTCCGGGGCAATCAGCCGCCCGACGAAAGTCTCCGTGGCCTTCAGGTCCGCGCCGGCGCAGAAGGCCACGCCGCCGGCCCCGGTGAGCACCAGCACGCGCGCCTGCTCGTCGGACTCGAAGCGCAGATATGCCTCGTGCAACGCCTCCGCCGTAGGGCCGTCAACGGCGTTGCGCCGCTCCTGGCGGTCGATCGTGAGCACGGCTGTCGCGCCGGTGCGCTCGTAGCGGACGGCCTGCGGTGCGCTCATTGGGCTTGCTGTGTTGCGTTCATCGGGCCTGCTGCGGTGCGCTCGTAGCGACGGCCTGCGATGCGCTCATAGGCCTGCTGCCGAGTGCTCGTCGGCCAGCCATCGTCCGCCGCGACCCGTGGCTACCAGCCGCCGCGCCAGCTCGCGTTGCCCACGCGCGCCTTCTGCGCCGCCTTGCGCGCGTCCTTGCGCTTGTCCAGGTGCCGCTGGATCATGCTCATCGCGAACACGAACGTCGGGAAGAAGACGATCAGGATGAAGCCCGCGTTGGTCACCACCTTGTCGTTGGTGGCGCCGTAGAAGCCGCGCCCGTCGTTGTAGGCCAGCGCCGCCGGCGCCTGCACGAGCAGCACGACGGCGAGCGCGGTCAGACTTGTCAACAGGCGGCGACGCATTGGTAGGGATGCTAGCGAAGGGCGGGGCCGGGAAGACGTACCCCTACGATGGCCGGCATGGCCGTCGTAATCGCATCCGACCTGCACAAGGACATTGCCGGCAAGCCGCTGCTCGGCGGGGTCTCATTCAAGCTGGAGCGCCGCGAGCGCATGACCATCGCCGGGCGCAACGGCGCCGGCAAGACGACGCTGCTGCGGATGCTCGCGGGGGAGACCTCGATCGACCGCGGCGAGCTGAGTCTGAGCAAGGGCGCGCGCGTGGCCCTGCACGATCAGCGCCCGCCACGCGAGCGCGATGTGTCGCTGCGCGACTACGTGCTGTCGGCCTGCGTGCAGGAGCTGCAGGTCGAGTCCGAGCTGCAGGAGCTCGAGCGCCGCATGGCCGCGGGCGCCGATGACGAGCCCACGCTCGCGCGCTACGCCCGCGCGCAGGCCCGGCTCGAAGCTCTTGGCGGCTATCTGTGGCGCGACCGCGCGACCGTGATGACGCGCGGTCTGGGGTTCGCCGAGCATGACCTCGACCGCGGCCTCGACACCTTCTCCGGCGGGCAGCTCACGCGCGCGTCGCTCGCGCGAGCGCTGGCCACGGGCGCCGAGGTGCTGCTGCTCGACGAGCCCACCAACCATCTCGACATCGAGTCCCTGGAGTGGCTGGAGCAGACGCTCACGGGTCTCGACGCGGCGATCGTGCTGGTGGCCCATGACCGCTGGTTCCTGGAGGCCGTCGGCACGGCGGTGCTGGAGTTGTATGGAAGTCCACCCACCCGCTCGCGCTTCTTCGCCGGCACCTGGCACCAGTGGCGCAAGGAGCAGGCCGCGCGCGAGATCGCCCTCGGCAAGGCGATCGACAAGCAGCAGGCCGAGATCGCGCGCATGGAGCGCTTCATCGAGCGCTTCCGCGCCAAGGCCACCAAGGCGCGCCAGGCGCAGTCGCGCGTGAAGAAGCTCGCCAAGATCGAGCGCATCGAGCGTGACCCCAAGGACAGTCGCGGCCTCGACTTCGAGTTCAGGGCGCCTGAGCGCTCCGGTCGGGTGATCTTCGAGCTGACCGACGGGCTCGTCCAGATTGGAGGGTCCGGCGAAGGCGGGGACCCTGCGGTTGCGGGTAGGGCTGCGGCTGCCGGTGGCGCTGCGGCTGTGGATGGGGGCGATGGCGGCGCGATCACGCTTCTCGAGGGGGCCGAGCTGTGGCTGGAGCGCGGCGAGCACGTCTCGCTGGTCGGACCCAACGGCACCGGCAAGACCACCCTGATCGAGACCCTCGCCGGACGGCGTCCGCTGGCGGGAGGCCGTCTGAGCACCGGCCACAACGTGAAAGTCGGCTACCTCTCACAGCACGCCGACGAGCTGGGGGCCGGCGGCGGCGTGGATGGGAATCGCAATCCAAACGTCCTCGAAGCGGCGCAGCGAGCCACTGGGCTGACACCGAACAAGGCCCGTGCGCTGCTCGGCGGCTTCCTGTTCTCCGGCGAGGACGCCGAGAAACCGCTCGACGGGCTCTCCGGCGGCGAGCGCCGCCGGCTGTCGCTCGCGGTGCTCGTAAGCTCGGGCGCCAACGTGCTCGTTCTCGACGAGCCCACCAACCATCTCGACATCGAGAGCCGCGAGGCGCTTGAGGATGCGCTGAGCGCCTTCGAGGGTTCGCTGCTGCTCGTCTCCCACGACCGCGCGCTGCTCGACGCCGTCGGCACGCGCACCGTCGCCGTAGAGGACCGCTCGCTGCGCAGCTACGAGGGCGGCTGGCCCGAGTACGTGCGCGTGCGCGAGGAGCGCCGCGCCGCCGGGGAGGCGCCAGGTGGGGCGCGTGGGTCAAACAGCGGCGCCTCTGCGGCGCCCGCTCGTGGCTCTATGTCGGCTGGCGTCGCGGCGACGAGCAGGGACGCCGCGGCGGCGAACGGTGACGGCGGGGCGGCGAAGACGAGTGCGAGGGGCAAGGCGCATGGAACCAAACCCAAGGCGAACGTTGACGCCAGCGCCAAGTCCAAGCCGACGGAGCCCTCCAAGAACCGCCTGCGTGAGCAGCATAAGGCCGAGCGCGCCGTCGAAGAGGCCGAAGCGGCAATACGCGCCATCGAAGACGAGCTTGCCGATCCTGCGCAATGGGCCAGCAAGTACGAGGCCGCCAAGTCCGAAGCGCGCCACACTGCCGCCAAGCGCGCCGTCGAGCAGGCCTACGCTCACCTGGAGGCGCTTCAGGAGTAGCGCCGCGGTAGGGAGCGGCGCTGCTGTAGGGAGCGGACTAGGGTAGGGAGCAGGCTGCGGTGGGGAGTAGCGCCGTGGAGGGAGCAGGCCGCGGTATCTAGACTGAATGCCATGAGCGAACGTACGGGAACCGTCCGCAACGTCGCGATCGTGATGCTGCTTGCCGCGGCCGTCGAGTTTCTGCCCGGCGGCGGGCGTGCTGCCGAGACGTTCAGGTCGGTCCTATGGGTGGCCTTTGCCGGCGGCATCGCCTATATGGGCGTGAGGCTCTACCGCGAACGCCGCGTTGACCTCTACGGGCTCGGGGACCGCCATCGCGGGCTGCTCTACGGAGCCCTCGCCGTGGGGGTCGCGGCGGTCGCCGGCAAGGAACGCATGTGGCAGACGAGCTTCGGCGAGTTCGTCTGGTTCGTGCTCGTGGGCATGGTCATCTACACGCTGGTCGCCATCTACCGCTACGCGCGTACGTATTGACCACTGCCGAGCCGCAGCGCCAGAGCCTCGCCACTGCCGAGCCGCAGCGCCAGAGCCTCGCCGACCGAAGCAGGGAGACGCTCACTTGAGCGATCATCCCCTTTTAGGCCAGCGCCGCAACCTGCCGGACGAGCCCGGCGTCTACATCTTCCGCGACGGCAAGGGCCGCGTGGTCTACGTCGGCAAGGCCAACTCGATCCGCAAGCGCGTGGCCTCGCACTTCGCCAAGGCGCACGTCCCCTCAAGTCCCGGCCACGCCGAGATGGTGGCCAGCGTGGAGCACATCGAGTGCCTTGCGATGACCAGCGAGGCCGAGGCGCTGCTGGCCGAGCAGAGCTTCATCAAGCAGTACCGGCCCCGCTTCAACATCCGCCTGCGCGACGACAAGTCCTATCCCTTCATCGCGATCTCCCTCGACGAGGACTATCCGCGGGTGTACTTCACGCGCGAGCGCCACCGCCCCGGCCGGGCCTACTTCGGCCCTTACTCCAACGCCAAGCGCGTCAGGAGCACGCTGGATCTGCTGACGAAGATCTTCATGTTCCGTTCCTGCACCGGCCCCGAGCCGGGGCGGCGCAGCGGCAGTCCGTGCCTGGACTACTACATCAAGCGCTGCGAGGCGCCCTGTGTGGGCTACGTCTCCAAGGAGGATTACCGCCACAGCATCGACGGCGTGATCGACTTCCTCTCCGGGCGCCTGCGCGCGATCGAGCGCGATCTCGAGAAGCGCATGCGCGCGGCCGCGGCGGCGCAGGAGTTCGAGCAGGCCACGCTGGAGCGCAACCGCCTGCGCGCCGTGCACTCGCTGATGCAGCGCCAGCGCGTGGCCAACGAGTCCGTCGGCACGCTCGATGCGGTCGCCGTGGCAGTCGACGGCAGGGACGCCAACGCGCAGGTCTTCCAGGTGCGCGACGGCGTGCTCTCCGACCGCCAGTCCTTCTACCTTGCCAACGAGACCGAGCGGGGCGTGGCCGAGGTGGCCGAGGAGTTCATGCTCCAGTACTACGCCGGGCACATGTCGATCCCCGCGCAGATCGTCGTGCAGCGGGATCTGGTGGACAACG
This sequence comes from uncultured Solirubrobacterales bacterium, assembly GCA_963715515.1. Taxonomy (GTDB): domain Bacteria; phylum Actinomycetota; class Thermoleophilia; order Solirubrobacterales; family Solirubrobacteraceae; genus Palsa-744. The sequence goes on along the minus strand of OY970249.1, from coordinate 343,019 downwards.
CGGCTGCTGGAACGGGGGCGCTCGCCGAGGCGCTTGCCCGCCGCCGCGGCGGCGCGGTGGAGCTGCGCGCGGCCGAGCGCGGCGACAAGCGGCGGATCCTCGAGCTGGCCGAGCGCAATGCGCGGCTGGCGCTCGACCAGGAGCGCTTGCGCGACGAGCGCCGCCGCCAGAGCCGCGTCGAGGCATTGGAGGGCCTGCAGGCGGCGCTTGGGCTCGACGTGCTGCCGGTCAGAATCGAGTGCTTTGACATCTCCAACCTCGGCGGCACGCATACGGTCGCCGCGATGGTTGTCTTCGAGGGTGGCGCGCCGAAGAAGAGCGACTACCGCCGCTTCACGATCCGCACCGTCGAGGGCTCCGACGACTACGCCGCGATGGCCGAGGTGCTGAGCCGGCGCTTTCAGCGCTACGAGCGCCAGGCCGACGTCTCGCCGCACGATCCCGAGTACGACGCGAGCTTCGCGGCGCTGCCCAACGTGGTAGTGATCGACGGCGGCCGCGGCCAGCTGCAGGCCGGGCTGGGGCCGTTGCGGGGCTTTCGCGAGCGCGGCGTGGCGGTGGTGTCACTGGCCAAGCGTATCGAGGAGGTCTTCCTGCCAGGCCAGCGCGCGCCGCTGGTGCTCGACCACGCCACGCCCGAGCTGCAGCTGCTGCAGCGAGTCCGAGACGAGGCGCATCGCTTCGCCATCACCCACCACCGTGCGCGCCGCGACCGCGCTATGACCAGCTCGTTGCTCGATGGCCTGCCCGGCGTCGGACCGGCGCGCAAGCGCGCGCTGCTGAACCACTTCGGCTCGCCCGAGGCGGTCCTGGGCGCCTCCAGCGAGGAGCTGCAGGCCGTGCCGGGGCTGCCGGCCAAGCTGGCACGCGATCTGCACGCTCTGCTGCACCGGGCAGGGTGATTCGCAAACACTGGGCAGGGGGTGGTGTGCAAACACCGGGCAGGGCCGGACAGGGGTGATGCGCAAAAAACACTGGGTTGGGTGATGCGTAGGACTTTGGCAGGGTGATGCGCAGGGCATACCCACAAAAACGAATTTGGATCGCTATTGTAGATGCAGGGTAGATACGATGGCGAACATGAAAAAAAATAGAGCATCGCTCCACGGCTCATCGGCGCCTATGTCCGCCAGGCAGAGGACAATCGAGCGATGAGCGCGATCAGGCCTCGGCCTAAGGTGCCCGCCACGCGAAACAAGCCCGGGGAGAAATCGCGGCTGCAGGACCTCGTGATCATCACCGGCTTCTCCGGCGCCGGCAAGTCGACGGCGATGAACGTCTTCGAGGATGCCGGCTACTTCTGTGTCGACAACCTCCCGCCGGAGATGATCCGCTCGCTAGTGGAGCTGTTCATGCACAAGGGCTCCAAGGTCGAACGCGCCGCGGTCGTATCCGACGTCCGCGGCGGCGTCTACTTCGAGGCGCTGCAGGCCGTCGTGGAGGACCTGGACGCGCTCGGCGTCACCCATCACGTGCTCTTCCTGGAGGCCGCCGAGCAGAGCCTGGTGACCCGCTACAAGGAGACCCGCCGCCGTCATCCGCTGGCGCCCGACGGGAGCGTCACCGCCGGGGTAGCCGCCGAGCGCTCGCTGTTGGAGCCGCTGCGCAGCCGCGCCGACATGGTGATCGACACCACCACGATGTCGGCGGCGACGCTGCGCAACAAGATCGCCGACGAGCTGCTGCCGCGCCAGCGCGCCGCGCGGCTGGCGGTGACCTTCATGAGCTTCGGCTTCAAGCACGGCCCGCCGCGCGAGGAGGATCTGGCGTTCGACGTGCGCTTCCTGCCAAATCCCCACTACGAGCCGCACCTGCGCGAGCTGACGGGGCGCGACCGCGAGGTCGTCGAGTACGTCGCCGGCGACGGTCGCCTGGAGGAGCTGTACGTACGGCTGCACGCGCTGCTCGACTTCCTGCTGCCGCAGTACGTTGGGGAGGGCAAGTCCCACCTCGTGATCGCCGTCGGCTGCACCGGGGGCCGCCACCGCTCGGTGGCCATCGCCGAGCATCTGGCCGAGCGCTACCGCAGCTGGGAGGACCTGGCGGTGGCAGTAGCCCACAGGGACATCGACAAGGGCTCGCGCGGCGGCCGAGGAGGTTCCGGGCGATCAGGCCGAGGCTAACCGCAGGACAGCGGGCTTCGGTCGGCGGCGATGGCTGACGAGGGGCCTGAGAATTAAGCCCTCCTAAGGGCGCTGATAGCCTTTCGGGCCGCCGCCGGGCTGGGAGACGTCTCCCACGTCCGGCATCGTCACTTTTTCGCCTCAGGAGGCTGTGTATGGCGGTACGCGTGGGAATCAACGGTTTCGGCCGGATCGGCCGCAACGTCTTCCGAGCTGCCCAGGAGCAGGGCGCCGATGTCGAGTGGGTCGCTGTCAACGACCTGACCGACGCGCGCACGCTGGCGCATCTGCTCAAGTACGACTCGATCCTCGGCCCCTATCCGGGTACGGTCGAGCGGAGCGGCGAGGACCTGCTCGTCGACGGCCGCGAGCTGAAGGTGCTCGCCGAGCGCGACCCCGGTGCGCTGCCGTGGGGGGAGCTGGGAGTGGACGTCGTGATCGAGTCCACCGGACTCTTCACCAACCGCGCTGACGCCGCCAAGCACCTCGACGGGGGAGCCAGGAAGGTGATCGTCTCCGCGCCGGCCGCCGACCCCGACGTGACGGTGGTGCTGGGGGTCAACTTCGACGAGGCATATGACTCCGCCAAGCACGACGTGATCTCCAATGCCTCCTGCACCACCAACTGCCTCGGTCCGGTGGCGAAGGTCGTCAACGACACCGTCGGGGTAAAGCACGGTCTGATGACGACCATCCACGCCTACACCGCCGACCAGCGCCTGCAGGATCTCCCGCACAAGGACCTGCGCCGCGCGCGCGCCGCCGCGATCAACCTGATCCCAGCCTCCACGGGCGCCGCCAAGGCGATCGGTCTGGTCGTGCCGGCGCTCAACGGCAAGCTGAACGGCTTCGCCGTACGCGCCCCCGTTCCCAGCGGCTCGGTCGTGGACCTCACCGTGGAGTGCCTGCGCGAGACGAGCGTCGAGGAGATCAACGGCGCGCTCAAAGCCGCCGCCGAGAGCGGCCCGTTGCGGGGAATCATGGCCTACACCGAAGACCCGATCGTCTCCAGCGACATCCTCAGGTCGCCCTTCTCCTCGATCGTCAACGGCCTGCTCACGGCCGTGATGGATGGCACGATGCTCAAGGTCGTCGCCTGGTACGACAACGAGTGGGGCTACTCCAATCGCCTCGTCGATCTGGTGCAGAAGGTCCTGTGAGCCCGACGCGGCCGCTGGTCTTAGCCTCGAGTGCTCAGGGCGCGCTGGGGGCCTCGAGCGCTCCGGGCGCACTGGGGGGACGATGAGGAGCATCGACCAACTGGAGGTGCAGGGCCGCCGCGTGCTCGTCCGCGTTGACTTCAACGTACCCCTGAAGGACGGCCCGGAAGGGCCTGAGATCGCCGACGACACGCGCATCCGCGCGGCCCTGCCGACGATCGAAGAGCTGCGCCGGCGAGGCGCGCGGTTGGTGCTGGTCTCGCACCTGGGGCGTCCCGAAGGCCGGCCGGTGCCGGAGCTGTCGCTGGCGCCCGTGGCCGCACGCCTGCGCGAGCTGCTGAGCGGCGCCGAGGTGACCCTGGCGCCGACCGTCGTGGGCGAGAACGTGCAGGCGCTCACCGAGACGCTGCGCGACGGCGAGATCGTGCTGCTGGAGAACGTCCGCTTCGAACCCGGCGAGACCGACAACGACCCCGATCTCTCGCGCGCGCTTGCCGCTCTGGCCGATCTCTACGTCGACGACGCCTTCGGCGTCGCCCACCGCGCTCACGCGAGCACCGAGGGCGTGGCCCACCTGCTGCCCAGCGCCGCCGGCAGGCTGCTGGAAGGAGAGGTCAAGACGCTGACCGCGATCCTTGAGAATCCCCGCCGGCCGCTAGTGGCCGTCGTGGGTGGCGCCAAGGTGGCCGACAAGATCGCCGTGATCGACCGCTTCCTGGAGGTGGCCGACACGGTCATGATCGGCGGCGCCATGTGCTTCCCCTTCCTCGCCGCCCAGGGCCATGCGGTGGGTGACTCGCTGTGCGACGCCGAGGACGTCGAGCACGCCCGCCGCGTGCTCGCGCAGGTGGCCGCTGCGGGCAGGGACGGCGAGGGAGAGCGCGAGCGCGATGTGGCTCGCGCCACGCTCGCGCTGCCGAGCGACCTGGTGATCGCCGAGTGCTTTGCCGCCGACGCCTCCGCGCAAGAGCTCGACGGCGTGGAGGTGCCTGACGGCTGGATGGGCCTGGACATCGGCCCTGCGACGGCCGCGCGCTACGCGCGCTGCATCGCGCAAGCTGGCACGGTCTTCTGGAACGGGCCGATGGGCGCCTTCGAGCTTGAGCCCTTCGCCGCCGGCACCCGCGCCGTGGCCGAGGCCGTGGCGAAGGCGCCGGGCCTGACCGTCGTGGGCGGCGGCGACTCGGCGGCGGCGCTCGCCGAGTTCGGCCTTGAGGACGCCGTCGACCACCTCTCCACCGGCGGCGGCGCGACACTGGAGCTGGTCGAGGGCAGGGCGCTCCCCGGCGTGCAGGCGCTGAACGGAGCGGGAGTGGCGTGATGGGCGATCTGGGTGACGTGACGAGCGGCCTGGGTGCCGCGGCTGAGGCGGTGGTTGTCCGATGGCGGTGACAGCCGACTCCTCCCGCACCCCCCTGATAGCCGGCAACTGGAAGATGTACAAGACCGAAGCCGAGGCCGAGGAATACATCCAGGCGCTGCTGCCCCGCGTGGCGGCCGTGAACGGTGTCGACGTGGCGATCTGCGTGCCCTTCACGGACCTGCGCGCGATGGTCGACAGCGCGAGGGGCTCGCGCGTGGAGGTCTACGCTCAGAACATGCACCACGAGCCCGAGGGCGCCTTCACAGGTGAGATCTCGGCGGCGATGCTCGGCGAGCTGGACGTGCACGGCGTCGTGCTCGGCCACTCCGAGCGCCGCGGGCTCTTCGGCGAGACCGACCGCGCGCTGGCGCTGAAGATCCCGGCTGCGCTGCAGGCCGGCCTGCGGCCGATCCTGTGCGTGGGGGAGAGCGAGCAGGAGCGCGACGCCGAAGACACCGACCGCAAGTTGCGCCAGCAGATCAAGGACGACCTGGCGGGCGTCGCCGACGAGCGCCTGGCGGACGTGACCATCGCCTATGAGCCGATCTGGGCGATCGGCACCGGCCGCGTCGCCACGCCCGAGCAGGCGCAGGAGGCGATCGGCTTCATCCGCGCGCTCGTAGGCGACCGCAGCGCCGAGGCCGCCGCGCGCGTGCGCATCCTCTACGGCGGCTCCGTCAAGCCCGAGAACGCCGCCGAGCTGCTTGCGCTGCCCGACGTTGACGGCGCGCTCGTCGGCGGGGCCTCGCTGCAGGCCGACAGCTTCGCGCAGATCGTCGCCGCCGCGCTGCCGTGAGCGCAGGGCCGGCAGCCGGACTGGGTGGGTCGCCGCAGGAGGAAGCAGTCGGGGACCCGCCGACGGCCGCCGCGGGCGAGCGTCTGCCGCGTCCCGCCGAACTGCCGCTGCCATCGGTGTGCCTCGTAGTGCTCGACGGCTGGGGACTCGCTCCCGAGGGCCCCGGCAACGCCGTCTCGCTTGCCCACACGCCGGTGTTCGACGGTCTCTGGGATCACTTCCCGCATACCCAGCTCACGGCCTGTGGACGCGCCGTGGGCTTGCCCGACGGTCAGATGGGCAACTCCGAGGTGGGTCACCTCAACCTGGGAGCGGGCGCGGTGATGCGCCAGGACCTGACGCGCCTGGACGACGCCGTGAGCGACGGCTCGCTGGAGCACAACGAGGTGCTGCGCGCCGCGCTGAGCGCCGCGCCGCGCGTGCACCTCATCGGACTGGTGTCCGAGGGCGGCGTGCACTCCGGCTTTGGCCACCTGCACGCGCTGATCGAGATGGCCGCGGGCATGGACGTGGAGGATCTGGTGCTGCACGCCTTCACCGACGGTCGCGACACGCTGCCGACGGCCGGCCGGGGCTGCCTGGAGACGGTTGAAGGTTGGATGGCGCAGGCCGGTGCGGGCCGTGTGGGGAGCGTGATCGGCCGCTACTACGCGATGGACCGCGACCGCCGCTGGGAGCGCGTGCAGGCGGCGTATGACCTGCTCGTGCACGGCCGCGCGGAGCACCGCTTCGATACCGCTGCGCAGGCCGTCGCGGCGGCTTACGAGCGGGGCGAGACCGACGAGTTCATCGCGGCGAGTACGGTTGGCGAGGAGGCGCACATCCGTCCGGGGGACTCCGTGGTGGCCTTCAACTTCCGCCCCGACCGCATGCGCGAGATAACACGCGCACTGGCCGACCCGTCGTTGACGGAGATCGACCGCGGTGGCGCTGCGACGGTGAGTAGATACACCTGCATGACCGAGTACGAGGAGGGCTGGCCCTACCCGGTGGTCTTCCCCGCGGAGCACCCCCGGGCGACGCTCGCGGGCGTGCTGGCGGCGAGCGGCGCCCGCCAGCTGCACGTGGCGGAGACCGAGAAGTACCCGCACGTGACCTACTTCTTCAACGGCGGCATGGAGACGCCCTACGCGGGCGAGCGCCGCGAGCTGGTGCCCTCGCCGCGCGACGTCCCGACCTACGACCACAAGCCGCAGATGAGCGCCGCGCAGGCAGCGCGCGCGTTTGTGCAGGCCTGGCGCGCCGACCGCCCGAGCTTCGGCATCGTGAACTTCGCGAACGCAGACATGGTGGGCCACACGGGCGTGATCGAGGCGGCGGTGGCGGCGGTGCAGACCGTTGACGCCTGCCTCGGCGAGGTCGTGGCGGCCGTGCACGAGAGCGGCGGCGCCTGCGTAGTGACGGCCGACCACGGCAACGCCGATCACATGCTCGAGCCCGACGGCAGCCCCAACACAGCCCACTCGCTCAACCCGGTGCCGCTGATCGTGACCGTCCCCGGCCTGTCGCTGCGTGCGCAGGGCGGCGTCCTCGCCGACGTGGCGCCGACCGTGCTCGAGCTGCTCGGCATACCGCAGCCCGCGGCGATGACCGGCGCTTCTCTGATAGACAGTCGGCCGTAAATTTTTTGATTAGAGAGAGGGCCGCGCATGGTAGAAGACAACGCAGTGCCGACCACCCCACGAAGCGCAAGATCACGCACGCTGTTGGGCCTCTTCTTCATCGGCTCCGGCATCAACCACTTCGCGAGCCCAGGCTTCTACCGCAGGATCGTGCCGCCCGGGATGGGCGACGCCGCGACGCTCGTCGTCGTGAGCGGCGTCGCCGAGATCGCCGGCGGCATGGGCGTCTTCCTGCCGCGCACCCGCCGCACGGCCGGTCTGGGCATGATTGCGCTGCTGGCGGCGGTCTTCCCGGCGAACCTCCACATGGCGCGCAACCCCGAACAGTTCCACCGCATACCGCGCTGGGCGCTGTATGCGCGGCTGCCGCTGCAGCCGCTGGCGATGCTGTGGGCGTGGCGGGCGACGCGACACTAATGCGCTCCGCTGCTATGTTCGACTGAGTAGGTCCTTACCCAGGTTCAGCAGATGCCCACCGCGACCGCCGTCAAGATCAAGGGAGATGCGGACCCCGCCCTCCCGACCCTCAGCGAGGGGGAGCTGGCCGCTCTGCGCGGCCTCATGCGCGCCCACGACGCGCTCTCCAAGCGCCTCGACGCCGAGCTGGAGCGCTCCCACGGCCTGCCGCTCAGCTCCTATGAGGTGCTGCGCCATCTGGAGGACACGGAGGCCGGCAGGATGCGCATGTGCGACCTTGCCGAACGCGCCCAGCTCTCGCGCAGCGGCCTCACGCGCCTCGTGGACCGCCTCGAACGCGACGGTCTGCTGGTGCGTTGCACGTGCGACCACGACGCACGCGGCGCCTACGCCTGCCTCACCGAGCTGGGTCAGGAACGTCTCGGCGACGCCCGCGGCACACACCTGGCCGTCGTGCGCGAGCAGTTCCTCTCGCGCTTCTCCGAGTCCGAGCTGGGTGCGCTGGCGGAGATGTGGGACCGCATCGCGCCCTGCTGCGGCTGTTAGACAGCCAGGTCGCTTTTGCTGCGGCTGTCAGACATGCCACTCGCTTTGCTGTAGCTGTTAGACAGTCAGCTCGCTGTCTCTTGCCGCAGGGCTTCCGCGTCCGTCGGGCCCGCGCCACGCGGCAACCGCCGGACCCCTTCAAGGGGTCCCCTCAAAACCAATCCGCGCAGGCTCTAGCCGACCTCCGTGCGACGACGGTGGCGTCGGTGGGCGACGAAGCCGCCCACAATCGCCACGACCACGGCCACCAGGCCATAGATCCCGAAGGTCTCGATGGCGTTGCCCGCCGCGTTGCCCAGAAAGTAGGCCAGTAGCCCGATCGCCGTTGCCCAGCACACGCCGCCGAGGGCGTTCCAGAAGAAGAACGAGCGCCAGCGCATGTGCGTGGCGCCGGCCAGCCACGACGCCCACACGCGCAGCCCCAGCACGAAGCGCCCCAAGAAGACCGCCTTGGGACCGTGGCGCTTGAAGAACGCTTCTCCGTCGACGAGCGCCTGCAGGCGCTGGCGGTGGAAGCGCCCGGGCCGTTCCAGCAGCCAGCGTCCGCCCTTGCGCCCGATCTGGTAGCCGATGTTGTCGCCCACGATCGCAGCCAGCGCGGCGAGCGGGATCACCAGCTCGATGTGCAGCTTGCCCTGGCTCGCCAGCACGGCCGCCGTGATCAGCGCCGTCTCGCCGGGGACAGGAACGCCGCTGGACTCCGCCATCACCGCGAGGAACAGCAGCGGATAGCCGAAGACCTGAAGCAGGTGGTTGATGTCGATGAGGGAGGCAAGCATGGTGGGGCGGCGGGTACTCCTAGAATGCCGCGGTGGCCGAGGCCTTCACCATCCAAGCACGCGACTCGGCCTCCTCGGCGCGCGCCGGTCTGCTGCACACCGCGCACGGCGTCGTTCGCACGCCCGCCTTCGTGCCGCTTGCCACCAAGGCCACCGTCAAAGGTCTGCTGCCCACGGAGGTCGCCGCGCTCGGTTTCGACATGGTGCTCGGCAACACCTTCCACCTGCACCTGCGCCCCGGCGAGGATCTGATCGAACGGCTCGGCGGCCTGCACCGCTTCATGGGCTGGCCCGGCCCGATCGTCACCGACTCCGGCGGCTTTCAGGTCTTCTCGATGGGCCACGGCACCGTCGCCGATGAGATCAAGGGTCGCTCGCCCCGATCGGCCGGCGGCTCCGAGCGCCAGCGCGCCGGCTCGATCCTCTCGATCGACGAGTCCGGCGTGCGCTTCCGCTCCTACGTCGACGGCCGCGAGCGTTTCCTCTCGCCGGAGCGCTCGATGGCCGTGCAGGCCGCGCTCGGCTCCGACCTGGCGCTGGTCTTCGACGAGTGCACGCCCTTCCACGTCGAGCGCTCCTACACCGAGCGCTCGACCCTGCGCACCCACCGCTGGCTCGTGCGCTGCCTCGACTGGCACGACGCGCACGGTCCCGCCGAGCAGCTCGTCTACGGGATCGTCCAGGGCGGCGTCTTCGAGGACATGCGCCGCGCCTCCGCGCGCGTCGTCGCCGACAGCCGCTGCGCCGGGATCGCCATCGGCGGATCGCTGGGCGAGAACAAGGCGCAGATGTACGAGGTCGTGTCGTGGGCCCTGGAGGAGCTGGGCGGCGAGCACGAGACGCGGCCCCGGCACCTGCTCGGCATCGGCGACATCGACGACCTCATCCACGGCGTTCAGCTCGGCGTCGATACCTTCGACTGCGCCCTGCCCACGCGCCTGGGACGCCACGGCTGCGCGCTCGTACCCGAGCCCGCGCTGCGCTGGCGCCTCGATCTTCTCAAGAGCCGCTTCCGCGAGGATCGCCTGCCGCTGATGGACGACTGCCCGTGCCCCGCCTGCTCGCAGGGGCTTTCCCGCGCCTACCTCAGCTACCTGGCGCGCGCCGGCGAGCTGACCGGGATGCGGCTGCTCACGCTGCACAACTTGACCTTCGTCGCCCGCCTCATGGCCGACCTGCGCGCTGCCATCCTGGAGGGGCGGCTGGCCGAGGTGGCCGCCGCGAGACTGCGCGGCGAGTGACGGCCGGGCGGCTCGCCACGGTCGGGGCGGCGAGTGAGGTCGGGCGGCTCGCCACCCTGATTGGATGATTGTCGAGGGCCCTCGGCGGCCTTCGTTTGACTGGGGACATTGCGGGGCCCGGCTCGCCCGGCCTCTTAGGGCTTTGTGTTTTCCGCTACCAGTTCCCGCAGCGCCGTCGCCGACTGGTGGACGTCGCGGTAGACCACGTTGTGCAGCTTCACGACGGTCGTCGCGGGTGTCGTGATGAAGATCACTCCGACGACGATCGCCGCGAGCAGCAGCAACGCGAACATGCTCGCCCACACGCGCCCGGCGCGCGACGGCCGAGCTGAAGGCGCGGCGGGTTCCTGGGTGCGCACCGGACCCGGCCGCGGGCGCCGGGGGGTGACCGCGCTGGCACGCTGGGCCGTGTCGCCGCGGCCGCGCGGCGTCGTGGCCAGCAGGCTGGTCGCCGCCGTCGCGCCCACTATCGGCGGTCCGCGGTGGCCCGTCGCGGGCTCCGTAGGGGGGATGCCCTTCATCGCGTCGGCGATCGCCCTGCCCATGTCGTGCGCCGTCGCGTAGCGCTCGCGCGGGTCGAGCGCCAGCGCGATCGCCACGGCGTCGGCCAGCTCGGGGCTGACGGCCGCGACCAGCGTGTCGAGCGTTGGCGGAGCCTCCTGCTGCTGCTTGAGCGCCAGCTCCGTCAACGACGTCGCCTCGTAGGGCAGCCTGCCGGAGATCAACTGGTAGGCGACGACCCCAAGCGCATACAGATCGGCCCGCGGCCCAGCCTCCTCGCCGCGCGCCTGCTCGGGAGCCAGGTAGGCCGCGGTGCCCAACACCGAGCCCACCTGCGTGATGCTCGACTGCTCGGTGGCCTTCGCGATGCCGAAGTCCGCCAGCTTCACCTCGCCCTCACGCGAGCGCAGGAGGTTGCCCGGCTTCACGTCGCGGTGCACCACGCCGTGGCGGTGTGCATAGTGCAGTCCCTCGCAGGCCTGCTCGATGATCGACACCGCCTCCTCGACGTCCAGCCAGCCGTCGTCGCGCAGGATCTCCGCGCAGCTCTGCCCCTCGATGTACTCCATCACGATGAAGTGCCTGCCCGTCCCCTCGTCCAGGCCGGAGTCGAAGATCTGCACGATGTTGGGGTGCACCAGCCGCGCCGCCGCCTGCGCCTCGCGCTGGAAGCGCGACACGAACGTCGGGTCGTCGGCCAGATGCTCGGCCAGCAGCTTCACGGCCACCCTGCGCTCCAGGCGCTCGTCGAGCGCGAGGTGCACCGTCGACATCCCGCCGAACCCGAGCCTTCCCTCCAGGCGGTAGCGCCCGGCTATCTCGGTGGCGCTCACCGCTCGGGCCGCCGATCTGGATCGCCTGGCGGCGCTTGCGCGCGCCGGCGGTGCCCCTCGCCAGCGTTCACTTGCCGGCTCCCTGTCCGCCGCCCGCGCCGGCTTCGCCCACGCCGGCTCCGCCTTCGCTGGGGTTGGCGTTGCCCTGTACGCTGCCGGCTTCGCCCGGCGGCGCCTGAACGCCACCGCCGGGCGCCGGCGGGACGGCCGTGGTCGTCGATGTGCTCGAGCTGGTAGTCGTCGTCGGAGTGCTCTGCGTGCTCGCCGTCGTGCTGCTCGTCGACGTGCTCGTGCTCGACGGCGCCGTCGTATGCGTCGTGCTCGTTGTGCTCGTCGCGGAACTCGTCGCGGTCGTCGAGGATGAGAGCGGCTGCGTGCAGAGGGAGCGTGCGCGCGAGGACAGGTTGGCGATGCCCTTGCCCAGCGTTTCGCGTAGGCCCGGATCCAGCGACGAGGGCAGGGCCAGGTAGTCCTGTTCGGTCTTCACGATCGCTTCCTGCGTGGCCGTGCAATCTCCATCGCCCGTCTTTGCCGCCTGCGCCACGGCTTCGAAGTCTTCCTTCAGCGGACCGGCGCTCGCGGATGGGATCAGGCCGCCGCTGCCGCTGCTGCCGCACGACGCCAGCACGACAGCGGCAACTCCCAGCGGCAGGGCAGCTGACAGCGGGCGCGCCGCCCTGCCCGTCGCGTGCCTCGGGCGGTGCGCCAGGCGCATCCCCAGCAGGCTGCGCTTGAGGGATCTGGTTGCTCCGGGTTGTCGCTTAGGGTTGCGCAAGGTCACTGACCGTACTCCAGACGCTCGGCCAGCGAGGCTGGCAGGCGCGCCGCGCGGATCGCGCCCGCGGCGCCGGCGACGTCGTAGGCGGTGCGCCGGTAGGAGACGCTCCAGTCATCTAGGTCCAGCAGCAGCCACGCCGCACGCGGGTCGCCATCGCGAGGCTGGCCGACGCTGCCCGGGTTCAAAAGCCACTCGCCGCTTGAGACGTCCAGCCGCGTTCCCTCCCGCCGTGGCTCGCCCGTGGCCAGCTCGCCTTCGCGGCGCACGAACGCCAGCGCCACGTGCGAGTGCCCGATCAGGCCCACCCGCTCGGGCATCGCATCGAGGCACAGCTCGGCGAGCAACGCAGAGAGCACGTACTCCCACAACGGATCTCTCGGGCTGGCGTGGTAGAGCCCCACATCCCCCTCGCGGGCCTTTGACTGGAGATCTTTCAGGAAGGCCAGGTTGGCCGGGCGGATGACCTCCCGCGTCCACCGTGCCGCGAGGCTGGCTCCGCGCGAAAAGTCCTCCAGCGGCGCCTCCCCGATCACCGCCAGATCGTGATTGCCAGCCAGGCACACCGCGGCGTGCCGGCGCGCCAGCTCCACGCAGGCGTCGGGGTCGGCGCCGTAGCCGACGAGGTCGCCCAGGCACCACAGCTCGGCGGCGTCGCTGTCGGCGATGTCCTGGAGTACGGCTTCGAATGCCTGCCGATTGGCGTGGATGTCGGAGATCACGGCTACCTTCATCGCGCGCACCGGGCCGACGTGGGCTTGAGAGCTTCGCAGCGGGGCAGGGCTTGAGAGCTTCGCGGCGGGGCCGGCGCTTGAACTCCGCGCCGGGCCGTACCTTGAGAGCTTCGCGCCGGGGCCGCGCAGGGCTGCGCCCTGGAGGCGTCTGCCCAGACCCGCACGCCCGTCGCCGTCCTAGCCCTGCTCGCCCTCCCTGCCTTCCGCACCGCCGTACTCGGGGAGATTCTTGATGCCCTCGCGTGTGCGCCACTTGGAGTAATTGTCCTCCATCGCGTCGATCAGCTCGCGCATGAAGCGCGGTGAGATGTTGACGCGGGACACGACCACGCCCGGCACCTCCTCGGACTCGACCTCGTGGTTGACGCGCGCGAAGGTGACGGTGAACTCATAGTCAGAATGGCTTACGTTCGCGAAGTTCGCGTATACGCCCCCCATGATCTCGGGGGAGAGATGGATGTTTATGTGGCGCTCGGCGCCTTGGTTGTCGTCGTTCACCGGGCTAGTATCGCGCACCGTGCAAGCCGGGGCTCGCGTTACCATCCTTGGCGAGGCCCGCCTGCGGCCTCCCTATGTCGATGACGTCGCCCACTACAGCCGGCTCCTCGCCCGCTACGCGCGCCTGGAGCTGGTGCAGGTGCGCGCCGCCGCCGCCGTCGCACGGCGGGTGCCCGACGGCGCCTGCGTCGTACTGCTCGCCGCCGACGGCCGTGCCTGGGACAGTCTGGCCTTCAGCGCCTTCCTGCGGCAGCGCCGCGATGAGGGTCGGCAACTGGCGTTCGTGATCGGCGGGCCCTTCGGGGCGCCACCCCTGCAGCGCGTTGACGAGCGCCTGTCGCTGGGTCCGATGACGCTTCCCCACCAGCTCGCCTGGGTGGTCCTGCTCGAGCAGCTCTACCGTGCGCATAAGATCCTCGCCGGTGAGCCCTATCACTACTGAGTCATTGAACGGCCTGCGCGCGGCGGTGCTCGACGCGGCGGCGTCGCTCGCCGGCGAGGAAGTCACCCGCCGCCAGGAGATCACGCTGGAGCGCCCGCCGCGCGCCGAGCTGGGCGACTACTCCACCAACGCCGCGCTGCTGCTTGCGCCAGGCCTGGCGCAGCCGCCGCGCGAGGTCGCGCAGCGTCTGGGTGCGGAGCTGGAGCAGCGGCTCGGCGGGAGCCTCGAGCGCTTCGAGGTTGCCGGTCCGGGCTTTCTCAACCTATTTCTCGGCCACGCCTGGTTCGGCGCGGCGCTGCGAGAAGTTCTACGTGCCGAGGGCTCCTTCGGGGCGGGAGGGGCCTCGCCGCGCGAACGCCTTCTCGTGGAGTTCGTCTCGGCCAACCCCACCGGGCCGATGCACGTCGGCCACGCCCGCAACGCCGCCTATGGCGACGCGCTCGCCCGCGTGCTGGCCCTCGACGGCCACGACGTCGTGCGCGAGTTCTATGTCAACGACGCCGGCTCGCAGGTGCGCAAGCTCGGCGAGTCGATCCAGGCGCTTGCACGCGGCGAAGAGGTCGCGGAGGACGGCTACCGGGGGGATTATGTAAACAATCTCGTAGCTGCTCTGGCGAATGCCTCCTCGCAAGACCCCGCCGAGCTGGGACGCGCCGCCGTGGGCTTGGTGATGGAACAGTTGCGCCAGTCGCTGGACGTCTTCGGCGTGACGTTCGACACGTGGGCGTATGAGAGCACGCTGCACGACGGCCAGCCCAGCCCTGTCGAGCACGCTCTCGTGCTGCTGGAGGAGCAAGGACACACATACCGCAGCGAGGGCGCGCTGTGGCTGCGCACGACGGCCTACGGCGACGACAAGGACCGCGTGCTTGTGCGCTCAAGCGGCGAGCACACCTACTTCGCCTCCGACATCGCCTACCACCAGGACAAGCGCGAGCGCGGCTTCGAGCGCCAGATCGACGTCTGGGGCGCCGACCATCATGGCTACGTGGCGCGCATGAAGGCCGCCTACGAGACTCTTGGCGGCGATCCCGGACATCTGGAGATGCTGATCATGCAGCTCGTCCACCTTGTGCGCCGCGGCGAGCGCGCGCAGATGTCAAAGCGCGCCGGCGAGTTCGTCACGCTCGATGACCTCATCGGCGAGATCGGTGTCGACGCGGCGCGCTGGTTTCTGCTGTCGCGCTCGCACGACACCACGATTGATCTCGATCTTGACCTCGCGCGCGAAGAGTCCTCCGAGAACCCCGTCTACTACGTGCAGTACGCCCACGCGCGGATCGCCTCGGTGCTGGCCAAAGCCGGACCCGAGCGCGTCGCGGCGGCGCTCGCGGAGCTGGCAGCAGGAGGAGGGGGGGAGGAGCCGGATCGGGGAGGGGAGCCGGCGTACGCCGTGCAAGGCCAGGAGGAGGCTGAGCCGGATCGGGGAGAGGGGCCGGCGCACGCCTCCGAGCGCCGGCTCGTCAAGGAGTTGCTGGCCTTCCCCGGGGAGGTCCAGGAGGCCGCGCGTCGGCGCGCGCCGCATCGGATCGCTGCCTACGCGCTGGAGCTGGCGCAGGAGTTCACGGCCTTCTATCGAGACTGCCACGTGCTCGACGTGCAGCCGCGTGCACTGGAGTCGCAGCGGATCGGGCTGTGCGTCGCGACGCAGCGCACCATCGCGCAGGCGCTCGATCTGCTCGGGGTGAGCGCGCCGACGGAGATGTAGCTCAATCGAAGCGCGTCAATCGAAGCGCGCCCGGTCGGCCTCCAGGCGCGCCACGTCGGAAGGGCTGAGCGATTGCTCACCGCCACTGCCCGCCACGGCGGTTGCCTGGGCCTGGCTGCGCCGCCTCCATCTGGGCAGCAGCAGCGCGAGCATCGCCAGCGCGAAGGCCGCCACGGCGATCGGCACGAGGTATGCGGCGAGGTCGAAGCCGTGCGTGGCGGGCAGCGCCAGCACCTGCGGGCCGTACTGTTCGACCAGAGCCTGCTTGACCTGTGCCTCGCTCTCACCCCGTTCGATCAACCCCTCGATGTACGCACGCTCGCGGTCGGCCTGCGGGGACTCGGCGACCATCAGCGGGATCTTGCAGGTGACGCACATCACCTGGCTTTCGATCGTCGGCAGGCTCGTGCGCGCGACGGTCGCCAGCGCGGCGGCGCCTGACGCCGCGAGGACCGCGACCGCCAGGACGCCGGCGGCCAGTGCTCCGATGGCGCCCGGAGCGCGCTTTACGCGCTCTGCGCCAGCTTGACGGCGTACTGCAGGAATGTCGGTTCCACCTGCCCTCGGGAGATCTTTACGATATCGCCGCGGCGATTGATCACGAAGCTCTCGGGCAGCTGATCGGTGCCGTAGGCGTGCACGAATTCGCCGTCGCTGTCGCGCAGGTTGGGGTAGGTGAGGCCAAACTGGTGCACGAACTTGAGCGAGTCCGGGGAGGCATCGAGATAGGTCACACCCAGCACCGTGCCGTTCAAGCTCTGGAGTTGGCGCTGCAGTCGCTCCAACTGCGGCGCCTCGGCCTTGCACGGTTCGCACCACGAGGCCCAGAAGTTGAGCACTACCACCTTGCCCCTATAGGCGGCCAGCGAGCTGTGCCTGCCGCCGCTCAGCTCCGGCAGCAGCATCGTGGGGTCGGGCGCGCTGGGCTGCCGTCCCTGGGCGACAGCTTCATCCAGCGTACGGCTGGCCGCCTGGTGTGTCACGCCGAAAACCAGCAGCGCCACGACGGCCGCGCCCGCCAGGGACGCCAGGATGGGGATGAGGGCACGCTTCATGAAAGGAGGGACTAAGGGTAGAGGTCCCGAGGCAAGCGGGCGTCGTAGTATTCGCGTTGCAGCGCGGCGGTAGCTCAGCTGGTAGAGCACGAGCTTCCCAAGCTCGGGGTCGCGGGTTCGATTCCCGTCCGCCGCTTGGGTCGCGCGGAGTCATTGCGAGAGAGCGTCCGCCCCTGTGGGTCGCTTAGATCTCGACCCGAGATCCCTGGTCAGGGCGGCTGTCGTGCTCTGGGATGCGGCGAGACAGTTTGAGCTTCACGCCGAGCGCCGATTCGAGTTGCCCGATGAGCGAAGTCTTTGGCGACCTGCCTGACCCTGGGAACGCCGCGCTTGTGAGCGGCGGCTGTGGCTTGCCGCCGATCGCCAGCTGCACTCCGCCGCAACCTTCGGGATCGATTTTTGCGACCGCCAACGGCGCCACGCCACGGCTCGTGTAAAACGTCAGCCCGACACGGAAGCCGGCGTCATTCGGGCATGACATGAGGCCTGGCTGGGCGGCGGGCAGCGCGTTGAGCAAGGCAACGATCTTTTCGATCTTCTTCGGCGAGGTGACGTTGAAGGGCTGTTGCGTGGGGTGGTCGGGTTGAAGGCTGTTGCGCACGCTCAGCCGCAGGAGGCGGGCGCCGCGCGGAATCGTCTCGGTCACCGGGCGTGGCTTTACCCAGACCACCTGAGCGTCCACGCGAAGAGCTGTCGAGCCATTCGACAACTGCACGACCCCGACGACCAGCTGTCGCGTGCCCAGCACGCCGGTGATCGCAGGCCATCCGAGTTGCCCGTATTCCCACTCGAGCACGCCATGCTTCGCTGCCGAGCCAGACCCTGTCCGGGCCGCCGCGGGCGGATGGTGTGCCATTACGTACCTCAGCACTTCAGCGGCCGAGCCCGGAACGAGCCACCACGCGTGATCGTCGACGGCGTTGGGCGTCACCGGCGGGCCAACGGGTGGCCCTGCTAGGAAACCGCTGTCGCCGGCCGGCTCGCTTGCTGATTGTGTTGCGCCGGAGGGGAGCGACAATTGCGTGAGCAGCGACGCAGCATCGGCCTGCGCGGCGGACGCGTTTGTCGCTGCTTCAGGTGGGACCGCGACCGTCGCGGAGGACGCCCAAACGCCTGACGTGCCGGCTGCCACAGCGACGCTTGCCGCCAGCGCGATCGTGGCTGCGATCGACGTTCGGTATCTGCTCCCCGCCAGCACGTCTGCTCAGTTATATCTGCCAGCCACCACTGCTCTGGGGGCCTGCTGTGAAGACTGACGAGCCACGAGGCTCCGAGGACCTACTCTGACATCTGTGCGATGGCTTGTAGACGGCATGAACGTAATCGGCACGCGCCCCGACGGGTGGTGGGAGGATCGCCACGGGGCGATGGTTCATCTCGTCGGCTTGCTCGAGCGCTGGGCCGCCGCCAACGGGGAGGAGGTCACGGTCGTGTTCGAGCAGCCTCCGCGTCCACCGATCTTCTCGACGGTGATCGTCGTCACGCACGCGCCACGGCCGCGGCGCGACTCCGCCGACGATGAGATCGTCCGAATGCTCGCCTCCGATCCGCAACCCGGCGCGGTTCGCGTGGTGACATCGGACCTATGGCTGGCCGACCGGGTGCACGCCAAGGGCGCCACCGTGGAGTCCGCGGAGTCCTTCCGCGTGCAGATAGATATCGACTGAGCCGGCCGGCTTGGGGTTGGCTGGAGTACGGAAGATCGTTTTCGCGCCAACTTTGCTGTCTGAAGGCTGAAATCGGGCCGTTTGGGGCGGATCTGTCCGGTGGCTGTGGTCGGCTGCGAAAGTTCAGAAATCGGATGGCCCCGACGCGGATGGCACCGCGCCGGGGCCGTGCACGGAAAGGGCGGTTCTTCCCATGCGAAGTGAGCGTAATGGTTGTGGAACGGAGGGCGAAGAGATAGCGGAGCGGGCGATCGTCTTGCAGGTATTGCGCGACGATCGTGACGAGCGCTGGTCGCGTGCGGAGTTGGAGCGCGAGATCTACGACATCGAGCCGCTGGCGATCGGCGAAGCGCTGGAGCGCCTGCGCGAGGAGGGCGTGGTGCACCTGTCGGGCGAGTACGTCTGGGCATCGCGATGCGCCCGACGTCTGGATGCGCTGGGGATGGTGTCGATTTAGGCGTTTGGGCTCAGGGCTGCTTGGCGCCGCGGCGGTGCTCCACGCCGTGCGCGCCGGCGATCAGAATGTCGCTCACGAGCTGCGGCGCGAACAGGCCGTGCTCGACGACACCAGGGGTAGCAGACAGGCGGGCCGAGAGGGCTGCGGGATCGTCGATCGCGCCGAGATAGTCGGCGATCAGGTTGCCATCGGGACTGGCGGGGACCTCGCGCAGCTGCGCCGGCGCGAGTGCGCGCAGCGTGCAGTGGGCGCCGAAGCGCAGGATCTCCAACGGCACCGGCGCGCTCACCCTCGCCACGGCCTTCTCGGCAGAGGCGATCACGACGAAGCGTCGAGCGGCAGCCGCGACGATCTTCTCGCGGGTGTGCGCCGCGCCGCCGCCCTTGATCAGCCATCCCCGTCGGTCGATCTGGTCGGCGCCGTCGATTGCGATATCGAGTTCACCGAGTTCGTCCAATGTCTCCACGACCAACCCCAGTGCGCGCGCCGCGCGCTCGGTGGCCGGCGAAGTGGCCACGCAGCGCAGCTCGCGCAGTTCGCGAGACGCGAGCGCCGGCAGCAGATGGGCGACCGTCGATCCGGTGCCAAGTCCAAGGCGCGCGCCGTCGTGCACCAGTGCCGCTGCCGCAAGTGCAGCGGCGCGCTTGTAGCGCTCGGTGTCGCCCGAGTCGCGCTCGCCTGGGTGGGGCTTGGCTGGGTGCTCAGATGCCACTTGCGCCGACCTTACTGCGCTGGCGCCCTCCGGGTCCTGCACCGCAGCGTCGGCTGCTAAGAGTCGGCAGCCGGGAGGGGCTAAGAGCTGGCAGCCGGAAGAGGCGTCGCTTTATCCGGTTCGTCGTTTCCCGTGATGGGGTCTTTCGCACTGGACCCCTCGCTTCGCAGGAAGCGCCAGATGGCGAGGCACATAAGCACGGTCATGATGACGGCGCTCGACGCACACCACTCGCAGATCGCGTGGATCGAGAACAGCTCCCGATAGGTCAGGTACGCGCTGAAGCCGAAGCCGACCACGGTGAACGCCGCTGTTGCGAATCGGCTCGTCTCGTTCTCGGGCGCGAGCAGCGAGGCCATGATCGTGACGTAGCCGATCAGGCCAATCAGCGCCACCGGGACGCCGGCGAGCTTGGAGTAGATGGAGGTCTGCACCTCCAGGCAGCTGCCCCCAGCTGTGCACACCGGCTGGATGCCGGAGTAGTGGACGTAGGTCAGGTAGCTGGCGACGCCGAGACCGAGCGCCGTGAGGCCGATCATCGTCATTCTCAGGGCCCGAGCGCTCATGGCTGCTCAACCTTCTCCTAGGACTTCAGAAGCTGGTTGATGGCAGATTCGAACGAGGATGGTTCAGTCAGGGAAGCGGCTTCGAACTTGCCGAGGGTGCCACCGGTCTTGCCGATCAGGAAGGAGGGTGTGCCGGTGAAGCCCTGCAGGTTGGCGAGCTGGGCGTCCTCGGTGATCTCTTCGGCGAAGCTCGGATCGTTGCGCGCGGTGCTCCAGCTGACTAGGTTCAGCCCGGGGACCTGCTGGGCGAGTCCCTGCAGATAGCTTTCGGTGGCGTAGCCACTGTCCTCCTGGCCCTGCTCGTGGTAGAAGAGCTCGATGTAGTACCAGGCGCGGTTCTGCTTGCCGGCGGCGAGAGCGGCGATCTGCTGCGCGCGGAACGTTCTCGGTTCGCGGGTGGCGGTTTCAAGCGAGTGATATTCGATCTTCACCTTGCCGGTGCGCACGTACTTCTTGATCACAGTGGGTAGGGCGCCAAGCGTGAAGTCGCGGCAGATGGGGCACTCCAGATCGCCGAAGTACTGGATCGTCACGGGCGCATGCGGATTGCCCAAGGTATTGCCCGACTGAGGGATGCCACCGACCAACGAAGTCACGGCGGCCACCGTTTCGTTGGACTTGTGGCCCGTGGCGAGGCCCCCTCCGCTCGTGCTCCCGCCGCTGCTGGAGACGACGATGACAACGATGATCACCACCACCGCGGCGATCACACCGCCGAGCTGCATGAGCCGCTTGCGTCGTGCCGTCTGCGCGTGCTGCTCCTCGAGCGCCTTGCGCTCGATACGCGCCTGCTCGCGCCGCTGCTTACGCGTGAGGTCGGGATCGGTGTCGGGCGTCGAACTCATGGGACTACTTTTACAGCTTTCGGTTCAAGATTGCCTAAGACATTGCTCCCCGGCAGGCCGACGGGCAGTTGCTAACGGCGCCCGCACGGGCTTGCGGATGCGGCCGTTGCGGGGGGTCGGGCGCCCGGTTGGAGGGGTTCCTAGAGTCAGAAATACTCGCGTCCGGTCGTGGTTGACGGGCTCGGGCAGGGGCTTTGAGAGGGGCGTCGCGCGTCGGTTGGCTCCGCGATCAGGGCTGCGCTGGGAGCGGCGATCAGGCGCGGCGCTCAGCGATCAGGCGCGGGGCTGGATCGGCGATCGGGGTGCTCCAAAGCGAGCTGGCCGCGGTCAGCGCGCGGGAGCGAGCGATCATGGCCACACTGTGAAGGGCGTCAGCCCCCGTAGCTCAGCTGGATAGAGCGTCGGACTTCTAATCCGAGGGTCGCAGGTTCGAATCCTGCCGGGGGCATCAAAACGACTGTCGCAGGCGCGCGAGGGCTTCAGACAGGCGGTCGTCGCCCCAGAATAGCTCGCCATCGACGACGAGCGTTGGTACGCCGAAGACCCCGAGCCGGTGCGCCGCGTCGGTGGCTTCGCGTAGGGCGAGCTTGATCGCGGGGTCGCGAGTCGCCTCATCGACCTGCCGAGGATCGAGGTGAGCGTCACTGGCCGCCTGAAGCACGTGCGCGGGGATGCTCAGGTCGTGTCCTAGTTGGAAGGCGTCGCGGAAGGCACACATGGTGAACTCGCGTCCATGACCGTTCTGAGAGGCGAAGGTGGCAGCGCGCATGGCGGTCAGATAGTTGCCCGGCCACGGGTCGGGCCAGCGCGTCGCTGGGAGCCCGTACTGCTGGGCGCGGCGTTCGACTTCGGCCATCCCGGCTTGGCGCTCCTGAGGGCCGCCCAGCGCCCAGGACGATCGACCGTTGAGCTTGAACAGCGCACCGAGTGAGATCGGCTGCCAGTTGACGGCCTCAGTCAGCTCTTGCAGGCGCTCGGCTGTGAGATATGCGAACGGCGAACCGAGGTCGAAGTAGAAGGTAGCTTGCGGCATGAGCGCTCAGTCGTAGCGCGCGTCGAGCCCTCGCCAGTGCTCCATGTCGTGCCCGGGGACGATCAGTGCGTCGGGATGCTCGCGATCGTAGGCCTGCAGAGCCGCAAGGCTGCGCTCGAAGGCCGCGGAATCCTCCGAGCGCCACGGTCGCGCGACGTCCTTGAGGGTGGCCATCGTGTAGATGGCGTCGCCTGCGATCAGGGCCTCGCGCGAGCCGAGGCGCAGGATCGCGGACATGTGCCCGCGGCTGTGACCGGGCGTGAAGGCGAGCGTGAGCGAGCCGTCGCCGAAGACGTCAAGTGTCTGGGCGAAGGCGCCCCGCGGTCGCGGCGAAAAGGGGGCGGTGCCGCCGAGGGCGAAGTCGAGCGTCCGGTAAGTCGGCCGGCGATCGAGCTGGGCGATGCTGTAGCCGCGCAGCCAGCTCCGACGCTCGCATACGGCGTGCCACTCGGGCTCCGACACCAGCACGGTGGCGCCGGGGAAGTCGGCGAGCGCGCTGGCGTGATCGAAGTGCAGGTGGGTCATCACGATCAGGCGCACCTCGGCGGGGTCGATCCCGCGCGCTCGTAGCTGCGCGGCGACGGTCTGCTCAGGGCGCATGCGCAGGTTGCGCGCGAGCAGGCGGCCGGTGGGGCCGAGGTTACGGTTGCGCTCGTCGCCCCCGACGGCGATAGAACCGTGAAAGCCGGTGTCGATCAGAATCAGGCCAGCCGCAGGATGCTCGACGAGGAAGGCCACGATCGGGACGCTCATGTACTGCTTGCTGGGCACACCGATGCCAAGCGCCTTCAGCGTGGCGGTTGGTCCCGACGCGCGCTGAAACCAGCCAACGGGTCCCGTCATCTCGGCGCACAGCAGCGGATGCAGGACGAGGCTGGCTCCTTGCTGTCCACCAGGCAGGGGAAGCTCGGCGGGAACGGCGTGAGGGGTGGACTTCGAAGTGTCGGTCATCCCTGCAATATGGCAAGCTCGACGTAATGACGGCTGACGGGCACTCCGGCGATCTGCGAGAGAGACTGCGTGAGTTGGAGGTGTACGAGGGCGAGGTCTGGCCATGAGCGACGCCGCTGGCTACCCCGAGCAGGCATCGGATCTCGCCGACGCGGAGGTCTATCACCTGGAGCTGCGCCAGTTCCCGCACAACGTCTGTCGCTTCAATCTCACCGAGCGGGAGCTGTGGGCGACGGTGGCGGAGCGGTGGGCGCAGGAGCAGTGGGTTGAAGTGGAAGAGCGCAAATGGAGTCCCCATCAGGCGAAGCTCACCGTGCTCCAAGGCCCCCGCCTGCCTCTGGAGCAGCTCTCGATGGGGCGCGGCTGGCGCGCCGCCCAGCGTGACGGTCGCGACGTAACGGCTCGGGTGATTGCTGCCGCCAAAGAGCGTGCGGGCGAGCACCGTCAGGCTCGGCCGAATGCCGATGGGGCGCCGTCGGCCGGGTCTGGCGAGACAGCGCCGCCGCCAGGTGGGGCGCAGCGGGCAGGGTCTGGCGAGACACCATCGCCGCAGGGTGGGGCGCCGCGAGCCCAGGACGAGGGCCTGTTGGCCGATTCGCTCGGCCTGGAGCTATTGGCTCTGCTTGGCACAGAACGGGCACCACTGCGCCGCGTCTGGGAGCTGGCCGGCGAGCGCCATCCGGAGCGCACCGCGGGCGAGCGCCTGGCGCTCGCCGAGCGCGCCGTAGCGTCCCTGCTGCGTTCGCGCCTGGTCGAGCTGGTTTGGGGAGACGATGCCGCCAACGATGTCTGGCGGCCGGTCGGGGATGAGCAGATCCAGGCGGTGCTGCGCTCGATCGACAGCTGGAGCGGGGCGACGGCGGGCGTCGGCGATGGGACTCAATCGGTCTGGATATGCCGAGTGTGAGCGAGCCGGCCAAGTCGCTCATCGAGGGCCGGCGCTAGACTCAGGTGCTCTCGCTTGGTGGGCGTAGCTCAGTTGGTAGAGCTCCCGGGTTGTGGTCCCGGTGGCCGCGGGTTCGAGTCCCGTCGCTCACCCTCCTCGGTGTTGGGCCCCCCGCCCCTGGGCTGCCCGTCCGAGCGGTCCGAGACCCCGCTAGGCTGACGCGATGCTGGCGCTAACCGCTGCGCCCGGGGCCTCGGGCAACATTGAGCTGCGAGAGGTTCCCGACCCGCGGCCGCTTCCCCACGAGGCGCTAGTGCGCGTGAGCGCCTTCTCGCTGAACCGCGGCGAGGTCCGGCGCCTGCCCGAGATGCAGGATGGCGAGGTGACCGGCTGGGATGTCGCCGGGATGGTGGAGCGCGCCGCGGCTGACGGCTCGGGTCCGGCCGCGGGCACGCGCGTGGTCGGTCTGGTGGCGCGCGGCGCATGGGCGCAGTTGGCGGCGGTCGACACAGACATGCTCGCGGCGCTTCCCGCAGAGGTCTCCGACGCCCAGGCGGCGACGCTGCCGGTGGCCGGTCTCACGGCGCTGAAGTCAATGGACATCATCGGCTCGGTGCTCGATCGGCGCGTGCTCGTGACAGGCGCGAGCGGCGGCGTCGGTCGCTTTGCCGTACAGCTTGCGCGGCTCGCCGGCGCTCGTGTGACGGCCGTATCGGCGAGCGCGGAGCGGGCGCGCGGCCTGCGCGATCTCGGCGCCGACGAGGTGATCGCGGAGCTGGAGCCCGCCGGCGCGGAGTTCGACGTGATCGTCGAGGGTGTAGGCGGCGCGACGCTGGCGGCGGCCCTTCAGCGCGTGGCCGCCTTCGGCACGGTCGTGTCGTTCGCCTCCAGCGATCAGACGCTTGTGCAGTTCCCGGCACGCGCATTCTTCGCGCGCGCGCCCGGCGCGCGTCTGTACGGCCTCTTCCTCTTCGCGCAGCTCCACCGCGAGCGCTCCGGCGCGCGCGACCTGCTGCGGCTGGCCGAGCTGGTGGCAAGTGGGCGTCTTGAGTGCTCGATCGATCGCGAGATCTCGTGGCACGCGGCGGCCAAGGCGATCGGCGCGCTGCTGGATCGGCGTATCGCCGGCAAGCTCGTGCTGCACCTCGACTGACTGTCGAGAAGCTGATTTTCTGCACGTCGGCTGACAGTCCAGAAGCCGATGGTTGACTGAGACCGGCGTCCATACCGCAGGGGGGTGCCGGGGGCGGACGGGTAGCAGGGGAGGGGCGGCCTCCCGGCCGCCGTGGTTGTCGCGCTTGGCGGGTCGCACGGCTGAGTTGCATGGAGGCCACTGCGCAGACCGCCGGGCTTTCCTGGAGAATCATTCGCGATGCGCGTAACCGCGAAGGCCGACTACGCCGTGCGAGCCACCATCGAGTTGGCGGCCGGCAGCCAGGACAGACCACGCAAGGTTGACGAAGTGGCTCAGGCGCAGGGCATTCCGCTGTCCTTTCTGGAGAACATCCTCACGCAGCTGCGCTCGGCCGGGATCGTGCGCAGCCAGCGTGGCCCGGAGGGCGGCTATTGGCTTGCCAGGCCGGCTGCCGAGGTGACCCTCGCGCAGGTGATTCGCGCGGTCGAGGGGCCGCTGGTGGGGGTCCGCGGGCAGCGTCCCGAGGAGATCGACTACAGCGGCTCGGCTGAGGTGTTGCAGCAGGTGTGGATCGCGCTGCGCGCCAACCTGCGCAAGGTGCTCGAGCGCGTAACGGTCGCCGACGTAGCCGCCGGCAAGCTGCCCAAGGACGTCATCGCCCTCACGCGCGAAGAGGACGCCTGGCAGACCCGTTAGGGGTCGATGACGACGGCCTCACGACGATGAGCTATGAGGCGCGAAGACCCGCGGCGCGGGCAGTCTCACGGCGAGGATCTGTCCGACCTCCAACTCCAGCTGCTGGACGTTCTCGCGCGTCACCTGTGCCCAGATGTCGCGGCCGTCGGGGAGGGTCAGCTCGACGCGGACCTCGAAGCCGAGGTGCACCACGCGGCGCACCAGCGCCTCGATGCTCGTGGCGTCAGGCTCGGGCAGGATCTGGATGTCGTGCGGGCGCAGGAAGGCGTCGCCGAGGCGGTTGACCGGGCCCACGAAACCCATTACGAACTCGTTGCGCGGACTCTCATACAGCTCGTGCGGCGTGCCAGCCTGTTCGATGCGCCCGGCGTTCATGACCACGATCTGCTCGGCGACTTCCATCGCCTCCTCCTGGTCGTGCGTGACGAAGATCGTCGTCACGTGGATCTCCTCGTGCAGACGCCGCAGCCACTCGCGCAGCTCGCCGCGTACCTGCGCGTCGAGCGCGCCGAAGGGCTCGTCTAGCAGCAGCACCTTCGGCTGGGGCGCCAGCGCGCGCGCCAGTGCCATGCGCTGCTGCTGTCCGCCGGAGAGCTGCGAGGGGTAGCGCTCGGCCAGCCCCTCCAGGCGCACCAGTGTCAGCAGTTCCTGCACGCGCGCCTTCACCTCCGCCTTGGGTCGTCTGCGCACGGTCAGCCCGAAGGCGACGTTGTCGTGCACGGTCATGTGCTTGAACGGCGCGTAGTGCTGGAAGACGAAGCCCACGCCGCGCGTACGCGCCGGCGTCGCCGTGACATCCTGCTCGCCGATCACGACCCGGCCACTGTCGGGCGTCTCCAGGCCGGCGATGATCCGCAGGAGCGTCGACTTGCCGCTGCCGCTCGGGCCGAGCAGCGCCGTGAGCGCACCGTCGCCCACCCGCAGGCAGACGTCGTCCAGCGCCGTGAACTCGCCGAAGTGCTTGCCGACGTTGTGCGCCTCGATCGCCATCTCAGACCGGCGTCCTAGTCCTGGTCCGCCGCGTCAGCAGGTTCATCGCCAACAGCGTAGCCAGCGCCAGCAGCGCCAACACCACGGCCGCCGTGTAGGCCCCGGTGGCGTCGAAGTTCTCGAAGCGGTCCTGTACATACAGCGGCAGCTGCTGTGTCTGGCCCTCGATGCGGCCCGAGACGACGCTCACCGCGCCGAACTCCCCGAGCGCTCGCGCGGTCGTGAGCACCACCCCGTAGACGACGCCCCAGCGGATTCCCGGCAGCGTGACTCGCCAGAAGGTCTGCCAGGCGCTTGCGCCGAGCGTCGCTGCTGCCTGCTCGGCGTCGGTGCCCAGCTCACGCAGCACCGGAATCGTCTCGCGCGCTACGAAGGGCAGCGAGACGAAGGCCGTCGCCAGCACCATCCCCGGCACCGAGAAGATCACCTGGATGCCGTGTTCGGACAGCCACCGGCCGAACCAGCCGGCCTCGCCATAGACGAGCACCAGGGCCAGCCCGACGACGATCGGAGAGATCGCGAACGGCAGGTCGATCAACAGTCCCAGCAGCCCCCGGCCTCGAAAGCGCCCCCGCTCCAACAACAGCGCGACACCAATCCCGAAGACCGTGTTGAGCGGTACCGCGATAACCACCAGCTCGATCGACAGCCAGAAGGCGTGCTGGAAGTTGGGCGCCTCGATTGCATTCCATACGGGCGCCAAGCCGTGTTCGAAGGTGCGGTAGAAGATCATCGCCACCGGCGCCAGCAACAGCAGCGCCAGGTAGCCGAGCGCGAGCGTACGCAGGCCGAGTCGGGAGGCCCTAGCGGACATGTCGGGACCTTCGGCGCGACAGCTGCGCCAGTGCCGCGAGCACGAGCAGCGCAACGACGAGCAGCACCACCGACACGGCCGCAGCCGCCGGCAGGTTTTCGTTCTGGATCTGGCTGAAGATGTAGACCGAGCCCACCTCGGTCTTGAAGGGGAGGTTGCCCGAGATCAGCACGATCGAGCCGAACTCGCCGACGGCGCGCGCGAAGCTGAGCGCTACACCGGAGATGATCGCGGGCGCCAGCGTCGGCAGCACGATCCGCCGGAAGACCGTCAGTCGCCCGGCGCCCAGCGAGGCCGCGGCCTGCTCCATTGATCCGTCCAGCTCCAGCAGCACCGGCTGTACAGAGCGCGTGACGAATGGCAGCGTGACGAACAGCAGCGCCATGCCGATCGCGGCGCGCGTGAAGGTGATGTCGATGCCGAGCGGACCGCCCTTGCCGTAGAGGGCCAGCAGCACGACGCCGGCGACCACCGTCGGCAGCGCGAAGGGCAGGTCGATTAGTGCATTCACCACGCGCTTGCCGCGGAAGTCGTCGCGCACCAGGACCCACGCGATCAGCGTGCCGAAGATGGCGTTGATCGTGACCACGATCGCTGAGGCCGCCAGCGTGAGCTTGATCGCCGCGACGGCCTCGGGACTCGAGACCTCGCGCCAGAACGCCGACGGGCCGCCCACCGCCGAGCGGGCCAGGAGCGCCGCCAGGGGCAGCAGCACAAGCACCGACAGGTAGATGCCCAGCAGGCCGCGGCCGAGCGCCGTGGCCGAGCGGGTGCCAAGGTCACCTGGGAGAGTGGGCCGGCGGCGGGGAGAGGGAAATCGCCGCCGGCCCAGGTGACGCTGCAGCGCCAGGCTAGGGGAGTCGCTACTTGGCAGTGGAGACTCCCAGTCCCTGCTCGATCTTCGTCACCACGCCGGTTTCCGGTTCGAAGAACTGCTTCGTCACGCTCGACCAGCCGCCGAGCGTCTTGATCGTGAACAGCTGCGGCGGCGTGGGGAAGGCGCTGGCCCCCGGCACGCCCGAGATCACCGGGCGGTAACCCTTCTTCACCCAGATCGCCTGACCGGCCGGCGAAAGCAGGTAGTTGACGAACTTCCCCGCCTCGGCCGTATTGCCCTTGTTCACCACTGCGACCGGGTTTTCGATCAGAATCGTGGCATTGGGGACCACGTATTCGATCGACGCGTCCTTCTTCTCATAGGAGATCGCCTCGTTCTCGTAGTCGAGCAGCGCATCGCCGCGGCCGGCGAGGAAGGTCTGCAGCGCTGTGCGAGCCGAGCTGTCCTGGCTGACGACGTGATGGAACAGCTCCGCCAGGTATTCCACTGCCTGCGCCGGCGACTTGCCTTCCTTGAGCTGCGCCCCGTAGGCGGCCATGATGTTCCAGCGGGCGCTGCCCGAGGTGAAGGGGTTGGGGGTCACCACCTGCACGCCCGGCTTGACAAGGTCGCTCCAGCCGGTGATGTGCTTGGGGTTGCCCTTGCGCACGATGATCACCGCCACCGACTCCGTCACCATGCCGTGCGTGGCGTTCTGGTTCCAGTTCGAGGAGACCAGTCCGGCCTTCACGAGCTTGGTCACGTCGGGTTCCAGGGAGAAGTTGACGACATCGGCATGCAGGCCGTTGGCCACGGCGCGACTCTGTTCGCCGGAGGGCCCATAGGACGTCGTGAACGTCGTGCCGCTGCCTTCGCTGCTTGCCTGGAAGGCCGGGATCAGGGATTCAAAGGCACCCTGCGGGGTCGAGTAGGCCACGAGGGCCACCTGCTTGCTGGAGCCCGAGGACCCGCAGGCGGCGAGACCGATCGACAGGGCCACTAACGAGAGGGCTGCGACGATAGAGCGCTTTTTCATAATCACTTTCTGCATAGCCGACATGAGGATTGCGGGGGCAAAATAGCATAAACCGTGTAGGGATTGGCACAATTATGCGGAAAGGTCCACGTCTGAGGCGCGTAGCGTGTCGCTGAGGCGCGCAGCGCGCCTGGGCGCGTGGGGCCGACGACGTCAGGTACGTGGGCGCACCGGGCTTGCCGGGCCTGCACGCGGGCGCGTAGTGCGCCGCTATGGGGTGGCGCCCGGCCGACGTCTGTGCGTCGGCGCGCGGGCTGCTCGGCTCTGCGCTAGGCCCGCAGCGCGCCGCTTGGGCGCGTGGCGCCGACCGAGGCCAGTACGTCGGCGATGCACGCCTCTTGGACCTGCTCCGGGTCGATCGCAAAGGGCTCCGGCACGCCGCCGGGGCCTGCGCGCACGCCCGTGCGCACGCGCGCCAGGTGCATTGCGCCGAGCGTCTGCGTATAGAGATAGTTGGCCGTGAAGTCGGGGTCCTCGACCGTGAACAAGCCCTGCTCGGCGCCCAATGCGAGGATCCGCGAGAGTCGACTCAAGCAGCCGGCCATGCTCTGGGCTAGGCGGATCCACACGCCGTCGGAGATCGTCTCGCGCAGTTCCTCCGCCGGCCCGCGCATCAGCGACAGCCCGCAGTCGAGGAAAGCCGGATGCTCCAGGCAGAAGCCCGTATAGCGACGCCAGCCCTCCTCCAGCAATTCGACCGGATCGAGCGTCGCCGGCACGCCGTCTAGGCGCTCGGCGAGGTCCTCCAGATAGCCCGTGAGCGTCAACACGAACAGCTCCTCCTTGGAGGAGAAGCAGCGATATATCAGCGCCTTGTTGATGCCGACGGCGCGCGCGATGTCCTCGATCGGCGCCTCCTGCACGCCACGTTCGTCGAACAGCAGCCGCGTGGCCGCGAGGATTTCGCGCTCGCGCTCACGACGCACGGCGGCGCGGCGGGATGCCAGCGGTGCGCGTGCGCCTGCGGTTGCCATCTCCAACTACTATAGACGCGATGTAAACATAATTCAATCTTCTATTTGACAGACGTTTACACATGGGGTAGGCTTGACCGGACTTTCGCAGGAGCCCCAGACCCCTGCCACACTTCGTTGCACTCGACCGGCCGACCACGCCAAGTACCCGGCGCGCCTCACCTCGACCAAGCGCCCTTCACCCGACCACGATCAAGGAGCCCTCCCCCGATGTCCACGACCACCGACGCCAACACAGAGGCCGCCGAGGCAGCCGTCGAGGCGATTGCCGGTGCAGCCGGCAAGGATGCGACGTTCTCGCTCGCGCTGACGCAGGATCAGAAGGACATCCGCGACTGGGTGCACGGCTTCGCCGCAGACGTCATGCGCCCCGTGGCCCACGAGTGGGACGAGAAGGAGTTGACGCCCTGGCCGGTCATCCAGGAGGCCGCCAAGATCGGCCTCTACGGCTTCGAAGGTCTCGCGCAGTTCTTCGCCGATCCCACCGGCATCACGCTGCCGATGGTCAACGAAGAGCTGTTCTGGGGCGACGCCGGCATCGCCATGGCGATCATGGGCACCTCGCTCGCCGTCGCCGCCATCTTCGGTCAGGGCTCCGGCGAGCAGATCGGCGAGTGGATTCCGCGTTGCTTCGGCACGCCTGAGGACATCAAGGTGGCCGCCTTCTGCTCCTCCGAGCCCAACGCCGGCTCCGACGTCTCCGCCATCCGCACCTCGGCCAAGTTCGACGAGGCTGCCGGCGAGTGGGTGCTCAACGGCCAGAAGGCCTGGGCCACCAACGGTGGCATCTCCGACGTCCACGTCATCATCGCCTCCGTCGACCGCGAGCTGGGCTCGCGCGGTCACGCCGCCTTCGTCGTGCCGATGAGCGAAGCCAAGGGCATCTCCCAGGGCGCCAAGGTCTCCAAGCACGGCCTCCGTGCCTCGCATACCGCCGACGTCTACCTCGACGACTGCCGCATTCCGGCCGGCTACGTGCTGGGCGGCAAGGAGAAGCTCGACGAACGCCTTGCCCGCGCACGTGAGGGCAAGCGCAACAAGTCCAACGCCTCGATGGCCACCTTCGAGGCCTCGCGTCCCGTCGTCGGCGCGCAGGCGCTCGGCATCGCCCGCGCCGCCTACGAGTACGCGCTGGAGTACGCCAAGGAGCGCGAGCAGTTCGGCAAGAAGATCATCGAGAACCAGTCCATCGCCTTCACGCTGGCCCGCATGAAGCTCGAGATCGACGCCTCGCGCCTGCTCGTCTGGCGCGCCTCGTGGATGGGCCGCAACCAGGTGCCCTTCGAGAACGCCGAGGGCTCGATGAGCAAGTGGAAGGCCGGCGAGGTCGCCGTGTGGGTCACCGAGCGCGCCATCCAGATCCTCGGCGGCAACGGCTACACGCGCGAGTTCCCCGTCGAGCGCTGGCACCGCGACGCCAAGATCTACGACATCTTCGAGGGGACGGCGGAGATCCAGCAGCTGGTGATCGCACGGGCGATCAGCGGCATGCACATCAAGTAGCTCTGGGACTGGGTTTTCGGGGTGGTGCTGGTCGTGCCGGGTGGTCGCTGAGGCCCAGGGCAGCGGCGCTCGAAAAGGCTGCTCGCGCCAGTTCTCGCGCCAGTCATGCAGGATCTGGGTCGTGTCCGGCGTCGCGTAGCGCGTCGAGCAGGTCGCCGGTCGTGAAGATCTCGATGCGGGCGTCGGTGTGGTCCTTGTCTTGCGTCCAGACCGGGAGCTCCAGCTTGAGCGCAAGCGCGACGGTCGGCCAGTCGTCGGGGTCGCGGTCTGCGATGCGCTTCTCGGCCTCCTCACGATGGTCGTCGTACTCGCTTGCGGCCTGCCAGTCGATCGGCATGACCTGGAGCGCCGCGAACAGCAGCGCCGGGTCGAGGCCGCGCTTGGATGCAAGGCGGGGAATGTGCCGGGCTATCTCAGCGGCGACGGCCTCTGCGGCGACGCATCGAGGTCCATGCGCGGAGGCGATCACCAGGCGGGCGCGGCCGCCGATGAGGGCCGAGAGGACGACGTTCGCGTCAGCTATGACTGCGGGAGGCAGCGAAATCGCTGAGAACCTCTTGCTCGTCCACGTCCTTGGCCTTCAGTGCCGCGCCGACCTGCTCGGATAGGCGCAGGAACACCTCACGGCGCACCTCGACCGGCAGCTCGGGCGTATCCCACGGGAGGAAGAACCCGGCGGGGGTCCCTTCGCGTGTCACGAGAACCACGTCATCGGAGCGGAACATCTCCGATGCGTGATCGCGGAAGTCGCGGACCGTCACGACCTTCATGTGGGCACCTTGGTGGTCACATGTTGATTGTAGCGCTCTGCTCACGGGCGAGTTCGAGATGTTGTGGGAGCTTCGCCTAGGGTGAGCGCGAGGTGAGGTGGCTCTGGTCCAGGTCACCCCACTGTACGGGCCCTGCGTTGGCTTCTGTTGCTTCCCCGATCTGGACCGAAAATCGCGGCATTGGAACAGCGTACCTACGCCGATGACGCCAGGCCCATCGAGCGTCCGCTGACCGCGCGATCCTTCGGCCATGGACGACAGGTCGATCCGGCTCGCTGACTTTCCAGTCCCGAAAGTCTGGGTCGCGTTCTGGCGTAGTTGGGCCTTTCCGGTCTACCTGCTGCTCGTGTGGTGCGGGATGCGTCGGAACCGTGGCAAGGCTGTTGCCGCGTCCAAGCAACTAGGCGAAACGGCTGCGCAGGTCGTCATTGAGGCGCAGAACGGGTCCCGCAGACTACGGACGCTGACTTACGGAGGTTGTCCCGTAGCTCGTAGAAGTTTGTAGGTGGCGGTCCTTCCGCCTCGTCCGGTCCCGTTGGGACTGTGGCGAGTGCGAAGTCATCCACCGAGACGAAGGGACCGCCATGAAGACCGTAGAGCAGGAGCAGGTCGGGAGCGCTTTGCTGGGGCTTCCAGCGAATGTGCAGGATGCGTTGGGGGAGCTGGCCGGTGCGGCGAAGGAGGGGCTGTTGGCGCTCAGCGTGGGTGTCGGCCTCGGGGTGCTGGGCGAGATGATGGAGGCCGAGCTCGATGAGGTCGTCGGTACGAAGCACGCCCGGATCTCAGAGCGCACCGCGGTCCGTCATGGCCACGAGGACGGCGAGGTCACCCTTGGTGGGCGGCGGGTCGCGGTGAAGCGTCCGCGTGCCAGGAGCGCCGATGGCGAGCAGGAGGTGCCGCTGGCGACGTATGAGTATTTCGCTGACCGTGACCCCTTGACGCGGGTGGTGTTGGAGCAGATGCTCGCAGGGGTCAGCACCCGGCGCTTCTCACGAACTCGTGAGCCGGTAGGTGAGAAAGTGACCGTGAGTGAGCGCTCGGCGTCGAAGTCAGCGGTCAGCCGCGAGTTCATCGGCCGCACCCGTGAGCACCTGGACGCCCTGATGAGCCGAGACCTCGCAGACGTGCGCCTCGCGGCGTTGATGGTTGACGGGATCGAGATGAAGGGGCGCTGCTGCATTGTCGCGCTCGGCGTCAGCACCGACGGCGTGAAGCTTCCGCTTGGTTTGTGGGATGGCTCCACGGAGAACAAGACCGTCACAGCGCATCTCCTCGCCGACCTCGTCGCCCGGGGCCTTGACGTCGAGCAGGGCATCCTCGTCGTCTTGGACGGGTCAAAGGCGCTCCGGTCAGCCGTCGATGAGGTCTTCGGCCCAGTCCCGGTGCAACGCTGTATCCGTCACAAGGAAAGAAATGTGCTGGAGCACCTCCCCGAGCGTGACCGCCCCGCAGTAAAGGCGCGCCTGCGGCGCG
This sequence comes from uncultured Solirubrobacterales bacterium, assembly GCA_963715515.1. Lineage (GTDB taxonomy): Bacteria > Actinomycetota > Thermoleophilia > Solirubrobacterales > Solirubrobacteraceae > Palsa-744. The sequence continues at coordinate 309,101 of OY970249.1, read as the reverse complement.
CATGGGCGAGCGATAACCACACGCTCGCGCTGGAAGGTCTGCAGGCCCTCGCCGGCGAGCTGGAGCGTTCACATCCCGGAGCGGCCGCGTCCCTGAACGAGGGCCTGGAGGAGACCCTGACGCTCACACGCCTGGGAATCCGCGGACGGCTGAAGACGACCCTGGCCTCGACGAACCCGATCGAGTCGATGATCGAGATCATCCGCCGCACCTCCCGCAACGTCAAGCGCTGGCAGTCCGGCGATATGTGTCTGCGCTGGACCGCCGCCGGGATGCTCGAGGCCGAGACCCAGTTCCGCAAGGTCGTCGGCTACACAGACCTCGCGAAGCTCGCCGTCGCCGTCGAACGCGACCTCGCCACCCGCCGCGCGCCCATTCACACCACCACCCACGAAGAGGCCCTCACACCCGCCACCGTGTAACCATCACACCAGCCGCCACCAGAAACTTCTACGGCGAACGGGACAACCTCGACTTACGTGCTAGGGGGGCTTACGCTGGTCAACACCGGCTTTGTCATCTACTCAGCGCTCAAGTGAGTAGCGAACGCTGGTCGATACTGCTCCGGTGAGACCCGATCCGCCAACAGAGGGGCACTCGCCCGCACCAGACGAGCCGCCAGAGCCGCCTACCGAGGTTCGGGAGCCCTCATCGGGCGGCGACGACGACATCCGGACTCGACTCAAGCGAACGTATGGGGGAGCAGGCCAAGGCGCATTATCTCCGTGGTGGTCGCGCTACTCGTCGTGCTCGTTGCAGTGGGCGGGATCGCTGACGCCCTAAACGGCGGCTCGAAACCGTCATCGTCAGCAACGAACCTGCCGGAACCGACAACGACCGAAACCAACGGCACACCGGAAGCCAGCGGCTTTTCCGGCGAAGGCTGCACGAGTGGACCTGCCGAATCCAGCGTGCGTGTCACGATCTACGGAGGAGAGACTTGCGCGGAATGGGATAAGACGCAATCGTCATCCGGGACGTTCTGGCGCGAAACGTCGCCCCTTCCCTATAGCGAAAACGCGGAGCTTGTGTGCTCAATGGAGGGACCCGGCGGCCAGACTCTGATCGAAGTGCGCGACACCGGAGAACACTCCTACGGAAACCGAATCTGCGCCCTACTCACGTCCGAAGGCTGGCGCAAAACCGACGGACCGGGCGAGAAGCTCGAACAGTCCCGGAAGGCTCATGAAGCCAACGTCAGCGCAGAAGCCGAACAACACCGGGAACATGAAGCCCAGCAACAGAAGGAAGCCGAAAAGCCCAAGCTAGAAGCGGCGGCATCGAAGCTGAAAGCCGAAGCGGCAAGCTGGCGTCAGAAGCAGCAGCGCGAAGAAGGCGTGAAGAACCATGACGAATCAGAAGCCAAACGCCTTAGCAATGACGCGAGTGGGGCAGAAGCCGAAGCATCGGACAGACTCAACGAACAGTCTGATAACTACAACGGCGATGCTGATACCGCTCAGGGCAACATCGACACCGACAAAAGCGAAGCGGAAAGCAAGGAATCCGAAGCCGGAGAAGACTCCAAAAAGGCGGAAGGTTGAGACGCTAGTAGATCAGTCTCCAACGCTTGAACGCCTTCACGTCGGCGGCGCTGAGCTTGTACCACTCCCCGCGCATGTGCTTTGCCTCAAACCGCTTGTGCCAGTAAGCCTCGACGCCAACCTGATCGTCGGTCTTGATCGTGTGGACTAAGGTCGGCTCGACTGAGGCTGTAGCTCCAAGCTCTGGCATGCGCCGGTCCACTAGGTTCGTCCGCCCGATCTTGTACTCGCCTCGATGGCCCTTGGCTAGATAGACGAAACCGTATCCCACGCTGTCGGCTTGCTCCGTCTCTACAGACGGGCTCGCCACGGCAAGCGGCGCTAGGATCGCGACCATATCGGCATGCTCGGGCTTGTCCGCACAGTACGCCGCCAGCTTCGATATGAACTGCGCCCTGCTGCCGAGCCTTTCGATGACCTTATGACTCGGGAAGGTGGAGTCGCTGTGTGCCTTTACCCGCCTGTCGCGGTCAGTCGGATACTTCCCTAGCTCGCGGGTTAGCTGGATGATCTTCTCAAACAGGTGGGCGTCGTCGTACCCTACGATTTTCTGGTTTGGTTCAAAGCCCGCCTCGCGTTGTGCGTCACTGATTTTCGGCCAGAAGCGACCCCACTCGGTTGGCCTTATGTTGGTGGCACTCTGAAATGCCCTAGCGCCTAGCGGCGTCCCACCATTCTCCTCGGCGGTCCGTCTGATCTCGTCCAATATCTCCGCCTTGTCCATCGCCGCGGAGCATATCCGGCGTGCTGGTCACTTCCCCGTCACGACTCCGAGTAGGTTCGGTGGCGTCGGGGTACGTGCCACTCCTCTTTAGGAGGTACTGCCGACGTCATAACGACGCCGCCCGCGACGTGCCGGCGCTCTCACCGCAGGTCTACTTGCACTATGACTCGTACTGCTCGCAGGAGCGGTCCTGCGACGTCAGCGTCCGCGATTTACGCCGCGATCTGATGCGCGATCGACGGATCGTGTCGGCTGGACGAGCGAACGTGCAAGACGCAGCGGTCGCGACAGCCCAAGCTCGAACCCAAGGTCCCGGCGGTGGTCGGGCATCTCCCGGTAGGCCAGTGAGGGTGTTCGTGCTCTGCTTGACCGCATGTGCTGGGCCAGGCGCGTGATGCGCTGGGAGTCTTGTCCTTCGGTGCCGAGGTCGGCGCGGGCGATGAACCAGTCGGTGCGGTGGCGTGCTCTGGTTGCCTCGACGTAGGCGGTCTCCTTGCTGGTCTGCCAGCCGCCGGTGAGCACGACGGAGCGCTCGACGGTTGCGCCCTGCTGGCGGTAGACATGCTGTGCGTAGGCGAGCCGAAGGGAGTCGAGGTCCTCGCTGGCGAGCTGGACGTTGCGCTGTGACCCGTCGAGCGTGATGATCACGCCTCGTTCGTGGATGGCGCTCACTTGGCCGCGGGTGCCGTTCTCGACCCGTGGCTGCCCCGGCGGGCGATGCTGCGTGGTGAACGCGATGAGGTCGCCTTCGCGTAGGCCGTAGTGGACGCTGAGCAGTGGGATCTCGTTGTGTCCGAGTTCGCCGCGTTGTGCTCGTGCGCGGGCGTTGAGCCGCTCGATCTCCTGGTTGGAGGCGTCGGCGATCAGCGCGACCTCGCGGATATCGCGCCCCTCGGTGAGCGTGGCCCATGTTTGGACGGCTTGCTCTGCCGCCTGGTCGCGGGTATCGGAGAGGTGCAGCTGGCCGCGTGAGGCGTAGTGCGCCATCGCGCGCTCTGGTTCTCCCGCGCGTAGTGCTTGCCATGCACGCTGGTCGGCGGGGTCTTTGGTGCGGTGTATGTCTACGAGTTCGGCGGTGGGGGCGTGGTTGGTGAGCCGGTCGAACATGCCGCCGGGGCCGATCGGGGGGAGCTGCTTGCCGTCACCGACCGCGATCAGCTTGGACCCGGAGCGCTCCACCAGCTCGGTTAGGGCGTCGAGGCGTTTGTGGTCGACCATCCCCGCCTCGTCCAGGATGACCGTCGTGTCGCGACCCACATGGACGGTCCCGGCCTCGGTACGGGCGACCAACGAGTCCAGGGTGAATGTCTGTCCGGCAAGCGCAGGGCTGTCCGCGCCGAGCCGCTCGGCTGTGGACCCGGATACGGCGACCCCGATCGTCGCGCGGCCGGCGTACTGCTCCGCGCGGGCAGCGGCGTCGATCACTACTCCCTTGCCGGTCCCGGCCGGGCCGATGAGCACCGCGGCACGCTCAGGTCCTGTGAGGACTTCGAGCGCGTGGTGCTGCTCGGGGCTGAGCGGCCCGCCGATGCGCTCGGCGACTTCGCGCATCACGCTCTGCCGGGCGACCTCGCCAACATCCGGCCCGGATGGCTGTGCGAGCGTGGCGGCTCGGCGTTCGATCGCCTGCTCCTGGGCGCGGACCGCAAGGGTGGTCATCCGTCCGCCTTCCAGGGTGAGCACCCGCCGGTCGCGGACCATCTCCCGGGCGACGCCAAGCGCCTGATCGGGCGTCATCTCCCCGGCGGTCTGCTCCAGCACGACCGCGCGCAGGTCGCGCTCCTGGAAGACGGCGTGCTGTTCGGTCAGCTTCGCCTCGACCCGATCCTCGATTGCGCGCTCGGTTGCCGGACGCTTGGATGCGCCGATCAACCGCACCGCCTCATCCGGGCCGAATCCGTGATCGCGAGCGGTCTGCGTCCACACTCGTTGGAGGTCCGAGCGTGTGGTCAGCTCCTTCGCTCGGCGGTTCTCGAGCGCGAGGTTGCGAAGCTCGCCCCGTTCGGGCGCGCGGCCGTAGCGGGCACGGAAGCGGTCCGCCGCACGGGCGACCTCACGAGAGCGGCCAGAGAACGCATAGCACAGCTCTCGGGGGACACCCGTGATCTCGAAGTACCGGCCGTCCTTGCCGGTGCCCTGCTCGATCGCGTATCCCTCTCGCACGAGCTCGTCGGCGAGCGCGGAGCGGTAGAACGCGCCCAGCTCCCGGGCGGATCGGAAGATCGGCCGTGACGCGACCTCCACGATCCTGTCGTCCTCACGGACGGCGCCGGTGATCACGACGTGGCTGTGCAGCTGGGGGTCCGGGGCCTGGGCGCCCGAGACCCCGCGGGCGGTGGTGTGCCGGTACTCGGTCGCGATCACGTCCTTGGCTTGCTCTTCCACGACCTGGCCGCTATAGCGGCGCCGCACGACAGGCACCTGCTCTCGCAGGTGATGGATCGCCTGCTCGACCGCCCTGGCGTGCGCGGCCTCGATCTGCTCGCGCTGCCAGGGATCGCCGAGCGCCCATACGGTCGAGATGGACTTCGGGGCGCTGAACGTCACGTCGATCCCGCCACCCCGGCCGCCGCCGGCGCCCTCCGGACGAAGCCACCGGCCGGTGTCAGGGTGACGGCCCTCCATCAGCGCGATGAAGTCCGCACCATCTACCGGCTCACCGGCCTGGACTCCCAGCCTCTCCAGCGTCTCCGCGTCGGCCAACCACCGGCCCGGAGCCTGGATCATCTCCCCGTCCGGGGTCAGGTAGTAGTCCCCGCGCTCAGAGGTTGTCCCGTTCGCCGTAGAAGTTTCTGGTGGCGGCTGGTGTGATGGTTACACGGTGGCGGGTGTGAGGGCCTCTTCGTGGGTGGTGGTGTGAATGGGCGCGCGGCGGGTGGCGAGGTCGCGTTCGACGGCGACGGCGAGCTTCGCGAGGTCTGTGTAGCCGACGACCTTGCGGAACTGGGTCTCGGCCTCGAGCATCCCGGCGGCGGTCCAGCGCAGACACATATCGCCGGACTGCCAGCGCTTGACGTTGCGGGAGGTGCGGCGGATGATCTCGATCATCGACTCGATCGGGTTCGTCGAGGCCAGGGTCGTCTTCAGCCGTCCGCGGATTCCCAGGCGTGTGAGCGTCAGGGTCTCCTCCAGGCCCTCGTTCAGGGACGCGGCCGCTCCGGGATGTGAACGCTCCAGCTCGCCGGCGAGGGCCTGCAGACCTTCCAGCGCGAGCGTGTGGTTATCGCTCGCCCATGCGCGCCGCAGGCGCGCCTTTACTGCGGGGCGGTCACGCTCGGGGAGGTGCTCCAGCACATTTCTTTCCTTGTGACGGATACAGCGTTGCACCGGGACTGGGCCGAAGACCTCATCGACGGCTGACCGGAGCGCCTTTGACCCGTCCAAGACGACGAGGATGCCCTGCTCGACGTCAAGGCCCCGGGCGACGAGGTCGGCGAGGAGATGCGCTGTGACGGTCTTGTTCTCCGTGGAGCCATCCCACAAACCAAGCGGAAGCTTCACGCCGTCGGTGCTGACGCCGAGCGCGACAATGCAGCAGCGCCCCTTCATCTCGATCCCGTCGACCATCAACGCCGCGAGGCGCACGTCTGCGAGGTCTCGGCTCATCAGGGCGTCCAGGTGCTCACGGGTGCGGCCGATGAACTCGCGGCTGACCGCTGACTTCGACGCCGAGCGCTCACTCACGGTCACTTTCTCACCTACCGGCTCACGAGTTCGTGAGAAGCGCCGGGTGCTGACCCCTGCGAGCATCTGCTCCAACACCACCCGCGTCAAGGGGTCACGGTCAGCGAAATACTCATACGTCGCCAGCGGCACCTCCTGCTCGCCATCGGCGCTCCTGGCACGCGGACGCTTCACCGCGACCCGCCGCCCACCAAGGGTGACCTCGCCGTCCTCGTGGCCATGACGGACCGCGGTGCGCTCTGAGATCCGGGCGTGCTTCGTACCGACGACCTCATCGAGCTCGGCCTCCATCATCTCGCCCAGCACCCCGAGGCCGACACCCACGCTGAGCGCCAACAGCCCCTCCTTCGCCGCACCGGCCAGCTCCCCCAACGCATCCTGCACATTCGCTGGAAGCCCCAGCAAAGCGCTCCCGACCTGCTCCTGCTCTACGGTCTTCATGGCGGTCCCTTCGTCTCGGTGGATGACTTCGCACTCGCCACAGTCCCAACGGGACCGGACGAGGCGGAAGGACCGCCACCTACAAACTTCTACGAGCTACGGGACAACCTCCGCGCTCAGGCACCACCGTCTTTGACTCCAGATAGCGCGCATACCCGCCGGCTTTGGCGGCACCGATGCTGGCAGCGGTCATCACACCCGATACAGACCACGACCCCTCGAAAGCGGCCAACGAGTTGTACAGCACTCGCACAGCGGCGGCACGGCCGTGCATGTTGTCTGTTTGGGGCTTTGGTGCTGTGCGCTGGCCGCGCGAGCCGTGAGCGGTAGCGAGCGGCGAGCGAGCAGCCCGACAGGGCTGCGCAGGCCGGTAACAGCACGGCACCAGGGCGGGTAGGAGAGCCGACGCAGGAGGCTCGGTTACAGCAGGCGAGAGCCCGCGTGCTCGCAAGGCCGTTCAATCGACAGCCGAAGGCGATCGGTTGCGACGCTCGTCGCACAAAGGCGTCGCGTCTGTACCTGATGCGTTGGCCGGTCCGGGCAGGTCGGGGTCTGTAACCGCAATGGCCCCAATATCACCACGTATGGCAGCCACCCTTGCCGCCCAGAAACGGAGCGCGCCCGCCCTGGCGCTCAGCGTCGAGCAGGCGTGCGAAGCGCTGGGCGTGTCCTGGGACACCTGGCGCGCGCATATCGAGCCTGAAGTGCCGCTTGTGCGCCTTGGACGCCGCAAGCTGATCCCGGTCAGCGAGCTTCAGGCTTGGCTCGACCGGCACGCCGAAAGCGTCGGAGTGGGGGAGTAGGATGCTGAACACCTACAAAGCGCCCCCGCACCGTTGTCGCGGCCGGGGGCATGGCACAGGAGGATCAGCTCCCATGCAATCAGCACCGTATACGGCGGCATCGCCTGGATGTGATTTCTGATGGCCACCGGAGTGCGTCAACGCTACGGGCGTGAGTGCAACCGTAACGGCCGCTGCAAGTGCCCATACGAGGCGTTCGTGTACAGCAAGCGCGATCGCAAGAAGATCCGCAAGACGTTCCCGACGCACGCCGCGGCACAGGCGTGGCGCGACGACGCCAAGACAGCGTTCCGCAAGCGGACGCTGCGCGCGCCGGCGTCGACCACGGTGGATCAGGCCGCCGAGGCGTGGCTGGACGGTGCCCGCAAGGGTCTGATCCGCAACCGCAAGGGCGACCCATACAAGCCGGCGACGATCAGAGCGTACGAGATCGCGCTGCGGCTGCGCGTGCTACCCGAGATCGGCTCGATGCGGCTCTCGGAGGTAACACGCACCGATCTACAAGACCTCGTTGACGGGCTGCTTGCCTCGGGCCTGAACGAGAGCACGATCGGCGTGACGCTGCTTCCGCTCCGTGCGATCTACAAGCGTGCGCTGTCACGGCCCGAGACTGGGATCGCGGTGAACCCGACGAGCGACCTGGAGATGCCGGCGGTGAGCGGTGGTCGTGATCGGATCGCCTCGCCTGATGAGTGCACCGATCTGCTCGGGGCACTCCGACCGGCGGACCGGGCGCTGTGGGCGACCGCTATGTACGCAGGGCTGCGCCGTGGTGAGCTGATGGCGCTGCGTCGTGAGGACGTGGACCTGGCAGCCGGCGTGATCCACGTGCGGCGCGGCTGGGATGCGGTCGAGGGCGAGATCGCCACGAAGTCCGGCAAAGACCGGCGCGTCCCGATCCCCGCGATCCTCCGGGGCTACCTGGACGATCAGCTGCAGGCCCTCGCTTGGACGGACGGGCTCGTGTTTGGTGTCACAGCCGACCGGCCGTTCAACGACACCACGATGCGGAAACACACCCGCAAAGCGTGGGGCTGGCAACTGGACGACCAGGGCGAGTTGGTCCCGTCAGGGTCGCGCGAACCGCCACTTGAGCCGATCACGCTGCACGAGTGCCGGCACACCTTCGCATCGCTGATGATCGCCGCCGGGGTCAACGCGAAGGCCCTCTCGACGTACATGGGCCACGCGGGCATCCAGATCACACTCGACCTCTACGGCCACCTGATGCCCGGCAACGAGAGCGAGGCAGCCGCCCAGCTCGACGCCTACCTGGGCCGCGCCGACAGCCAAGCGCAGGTCGCACGGGTGGCCGCGTGACTGCGCGCCAGTCTCGCGCCAGTCGTGTCCTGATTCGGCCGGATTCCACCGGATTCCGTCGGGGTCGATTCCGCATAGGTAAGCCAAAACGGCTCTGCGAAGCCACCGCCGACTGATCTACGACATCTTCGAGGGCACCGCCGAGATCCAGCAGCTCGTGATCTCCCGCGCCATCTCGGGGATGCACATCAAGTAGCGCTGGGGCTAAGCAGGCAGGAAGTCGATCAGCAGCCGGTTGACCTCGTCGGGCGCCTCGAGCTGCATCCAGTGGCCCGGGCCATCCAGGCGCTCGTAGCGCCATGGACCGGCCACGTTCGCGGCCGAGCCAGTCATCTGCGTCTCTGTGAGCGCGAAGTCGCCCGAACTCCATACGCCCATGGTCGGCACCTGGATAGGCGGTATTTCCCGCCCCGTCTGAAGATAGGACTCCGGCGGAATGTTCGCCCGGTAATAGTTCAGGCCAGGGGTCAGCGATCCGTTCGCCTCCAACTCGGCGATCACCGCGTCGGTATCGGGGTGGCGGCCCCACGCGCGGAAGTTGGCCCAATCGTTGGCCGACAGCCACTCCTCGGCGATCCCCGCAAACTGGAAGAGCAGCATGTACCACGACTTCTCGTGCTGCTCGAAGCCGTTCGCCCGGAACGTCGCCGGGTGTCCAACGGAAAGCACAGCGAGATGGTCAACGCGCTCGCCGGCCACCGCCCCGAGCACCCATGCGAGACCTGCTCCCCAATCGTGTCCCACCACGTGGGCCCGCTCGACGCCGGCGTCGCTCATCACCGCGAGCACGTCGCCGGCGAGCCACTGCAACCCGTAGGACTCCACCTCCGTGGGCTTGTCCGATCTGCCATAGCCCCGCAGGTCGGGAACGATGACTTTGAACCCCGCCTCGGCGAGCACCGGCACCTGGTGGCGCCACAGCCGCCCGCAGTCGGGGAAGCCGTGGAGCAGCACCACCGGCCGCCCCTCGCCGGTCACCTCGTACTCAATACCCACACCCTCAACATCGACGCGCACTTCTGTTCCTCCTGCCGGTGGGTTCTGCGGTTGTGGGCCGGGCGCAATCATATAGGCTCGTACGAGTCAGAGTTAGCGATTGGGGCAATGACGGAACAGTTTGACGTGATCGTGGTGGGAGCCCGCTGTGCGGGATCGCCGCTGGCCGCGCTGCTTGCGCGCCGCGGCGTGCGCGTTGCGTTGGTTGAGCAGGCAGCGTTTCCGCGCGACACGCTCTCGACGCACGTCTTCGAGGCGCAGGCACTGGCGTTCCTCGACCGCCTCGGGGTCATCGCGAGGCTCCGCGCGACCGGTGCCCCGTTTATCAATCGCGTGGACCTGCGCCAGGGCGACCTCGAGTACGTCACGCCGGTTCCCCTACCGGCAGGTGGCCTCGGCGGCGCAATGTCGGTGCGCCGAACGTTGCTCGATCCGATCCTGACGGAGGCCGCCGCGGAGGCAGGTGCCGATTTGCGCATGGAGACGCGTGTGATAGGGCTGCTGGAGGATCGTGGCCGGGTGGCCGGCGTGCGGGTCGCGCATAACGGCTCGGAGACCACGCTCCGGGCACGGCTGGTGGTCGGAGCGGACGGTCGCAACTCGACGATCGCGAGCCTCGTCGGAGCGCGCAAGTACAACCTCACACCGAACGAGCGCTTTATCTATTGGTCCTTCTTCGAAGGAGCCGAGCCGGGCTCCGATCCAGCGTTCGTCTTTCATCGCTGGGGCGATCGGCTCGTGCTCGGGACTCCTTCCGACAGCGGGCTCTATCAGGTCATACTCCTGCCGGATCTGCGCGACCTCCCTAGTTTCCGCAAGGACCTGGAGGGCAGCTTCATGGAGTACGCCCGCAGCTGCCAGCCGATCGCACAGGCGCTGTCGGGCGCGCAGCGGATCGGAAAGTTCTTCGGAATGCTGCGCTGGGAGGGCTTCTTCCGGGAGGCCTCCGGCCGCGGCTGGGTCCTGGTCGGCGACGCAGGCCACTTCAAGGATCCGACGCCGGGCCAGGGTATACAGGACGCGTTCCGGCAGGTCGACACCCTTGCGCCCGCAATCGCCACCGTCCTCGATGGCTCTGCAGAGCGCATCGACCATGAGCTGGCGGCCTGGGGCCGCCGGCGAGACGCCGAATCCGCGGAGCACTATTGGCTCGCGACCGAGATGGGCAGGGCGGGGCAGCTCCCCACCGTCGTGTCCGAGATCGAGCGGCGGCTGCTCGCTCAGGGCAAGATCGACATCTTCATAGACATGTTCTACAGCCACAGTTCACGGCCCTCGCAGGTCTTTACGCCACCGCGCGTGCTGGGCGCCACTGGCCGGCTGTTCGCGCGTCGGGAATGCGACCGGCGCGCGCTCCTCGAGGAGGTGGGCACGCTTGTGCTTGGGGACTTCCGGCGAAGGCGTCTGGAGCGCCAGCCGGTCTACGCCGTCGCAGGCACTGCGCTCGATGCCGGCCCAACCGAGGTGGACGCCGGCCCAACCGAGGTGAATGCCACCGCGGTGGACTGACGCTTGATACGACAGCGGTGCCGGCGCATCTCCTCGGGGCTCTACCAGGCCTGCGGAGCGCCGCAATGCGGACACTCCACCGAGGTCGAGACCGCCGCCGCGAAGACGAAGCCGCAGGTGCAGACATAGGAGGCTACGTCGATCGGGCCTCCCGCTTTGCGCACCCTGCACGCGGCGATGTCCGGCCTGCCGGCGTCTAGCTTCGCGCTGCTCGCGGTGCCCGCCGAACTCATCGGCGGCGCCGAACGCCGGTGTCCGCCACGGGCGCGCACGGCCTTGCGTCGCTCGGTCAGCGGTAGGTGGAGAGTTGGTCTCATCGTGCGGCCTCTCGCGCTCGGATGGCGCCTCGTTGGGCGATCGGCGGGTCGAGCTTTGGTCTCATTGCGCGGCCCTCACCCTTAAAACTCGGCTCACCCGCCAAGGTTTCGCCGCCCATCGGCGTTTCCCTCGGCAGGCGTTTGAGATACTTGCCTTGATGAACCCCGCTCGCAAGCGAACCGTGCGGCTTGTCGTGGCGCTCAGCGCCGCCGTCGTGCTCGCCAGTGCGCTGATCTACACCAGCTTCAGCGCCGCCTCGCCGGCGCTCACGCCGAGCCAGCTCGTGCGTGAGGCGCGGCCCGGGCAGAGCTACCAGCTCACCGGCACCGTCGTCGCGCACTCCGTGCAGCACGATGGCTCGACGCTCGACTTCAGCGTCGAGGATCGCGTGGGGGGCACGGTCGTGCCGGTGAGCTACACCGGCACCGTGCCCGACCCCTTCCGCGAAGGGCGCGAGGTGATCGTCACCGTGCAGCGCCAGGGCGGGCAGTTCATCGGTGAACGCGACTCGCTCATAACGAAGTGCCCCTCCAAGTACAAGGTGGCGCCCTCCAGCGAGAACCAGAGCTATTGAGGGGTCGGCCGTGACGCGAAGCCTGTCACTCGAAGCCCGTCACTCCGCATGACCCGGGACAGGGCGTAGGAGCGATGGCAGCCCTCGGACACGCCTGCCTGATCGTGGCGCTGGCAGTCTGCCTCTTCGGCATCTGCGCCTCCGTCTACGGCGTACGCAGCGAGCGCTATCAGTGGTGCCAGTCGGGTCGCCGCTCGGTCTACCTGCTCGCCGGCGTCCTCACCCTGGCCTTCGCCATCCTGGAGTTGGCCTTCCTGCGCAACGACTTCGGCTTCAACACCGTCGCCGACACCTCCAGCACGACTACGCCCACGTTCTACAAGGCCGCCGCCGTCTGGTCCTCTCAGGAAGGCTCGCTGCTTCTGTGGGCCTGGCTCCTGTCGCTCTGGTCGAGCCTCGCGCTCTTCCTCACGCGCTATCGCCTGCGCGAGGTCGCCGCCTATGCCACCGCCATCCTGCTGGGCTTCGGGGGTTTCTTCGTGTCGCTCATGGTCTTCTACGCCAACCCCTTCGCGACCACCTCTCCGGCGCCCGCCGACGGCGTGGGCCTCGACCCGCTGCTGCGCCACCCGACGATGATGATCCACCCACCGATGCTCTACTCGGGCTATACGCTCTGCACCATTCCCCTCGCCTTCGGCATGGGCGCGCTGCTTGCACGTCGCGTCGACGCCGACTGGATTCGCGCCGTGCGCCGCTTCGCGCTCGTCGCCTGGCTCTTCCTGGGCGCCGGCATCCTGCTCGGCGCCCGCTGGTCCTATGCCGAGCTTGGCTGGGGCGGCTACTGGGGCTGGGACGCCGTCGAGAACGCCTCGCTGATGCCCTGGCTGACGGGCACGGCCTTCCTGCACTCGCTCATGATCCAGGAGAAGCGCGGCATGCTGAAGGTCTGGAACGTCTCGCTCGTGCTCGCCACCGGCACGCTCGCGATCATGGGCACCTTCCTCGTGCGCTCCGGCGTACTGAACTCGATTCACGCCTTCGGCGGCGCCACCCTGGGCGTGCCCTTCCTGGTGCTCATAGCCGCGCTGATAGCCGGCTCGATCTATCTCGTCGTCTCGCGCCGCGAGATGCTGCGCTCCGAGCATCGCCTCGACTCGCTGCTCTCGCGCGAGTCGATCTTCCTGGCCAACAACGTCGTGCTCGTCGGCCTCTGCTTCGTGATCCTCTGGGGCACCTACTTCCCGCTGATCTCCGAAGCGCTCACCGGCCAGTCGGCCTCCGTCGGGCCGCCCTGGTTTGACCGCTACACGGTCCCGCTCGCGCTGATCCTCGTGCTCCTGTCGGGCATCGGCCCCGTGATCGCCTGGCGGCGCGCCACGCTGGCCAACGCGCGGCGCAACTTCCTCATCCCCCTGACCACAGCCGCCGTCGCGCTGATCGTGCTCGTCGCCTTCGGCGTAACCCAGAAGCCCTTCGCGCTCGCCATGTTCTGCTGTGCGGCCTTCGTGCTCGGCAGCCTCGCACAGGAGTTCTGGCGCGGCGTGCGCGTGCGCATGGCCACCGCCGGCGAGGCCCCTCCGGTGGCGCTCTTCGGCCTCGTACGCCGCAACCGCCGTCGCTACGGCGGCTACATCGTGCACCTCGGGATGGCCGTGCTGTTTGTCGGCGTCGCCGCCTCGTCCTCCTTCCAGCACGCCTCCGAGCCGACGCTCTCGCCGGGGCAATCCACGCGCGTGGGCTCCTACACCGTCCGCTACGTACGCCCCACCGCGTCGATCACCGGCAAGTACGATCCTGCCCATACCGGCGCCACGCTCAGCCTGGGCGCCGTGCTCGACGTCACCCGCGGTGGCCGCCACGTCGCCACGCTCGACCCCAGCGAGGGTTTCTATGACTCCGGCGAAGCCTCGCAGGGCTCCGTCGGGCACTTCATCGGCGGCACCGCCGTCAGCCACGTCGCCGTTGACGCCGGCGTCACACGCGACGTCTGGACGGCGATTGCGCCGGATATCGCCACCCCCGAACTGAAGCGGATCATCGAAATCGGCAACCGCACGATCCCGCTCGTGCGGCCCGACGAGGGCATCATCGCCGTCGCCGTCATGGCTCGCGCCTACATGCAGCACCCGCCCCCGGCGCAATTTCACCTGATCGTCTCGCCGCTCGTGCTGTGGATCTGGATCGGCGGCATCATCGTCTTCGCCGGCGGCCTGATCGCGATCTGGCCCGCTCGCGGTGCCATGCGTCGCCGCACGGCGCTGCGCTCTCGCACGCGCCTCGGATCCGAGCTGGAGGCCGCGCGCGAAGCCAAGTACCGCGAGCTGCGCGACCTCGAGCTGGACTACCGCACCGGCAAGCTCTCGATCGAGGACTACCGCGCGAGCGACGGCGCCCTGCGTATCGAGGCGCTTGCCATCCTCGACCGCCTCGAGGAGCTTGACCGCCTGCCCGAGGACCCCACCGCGGAGGCCGAGGAGCCGGCTCTCACCACCACTGCATCTTGAGGTCCTAAGCCGCAGGCCTCGGCCTCCCGGCGGCCCACCACTATTTGCAGCTATGAGGTCCTAAGAGCGCCTAACAGAAAGAGGTTTTGGGATGCTGTTGTCGTAGACGGTGTCTATGGCGAAACCACTGGTCAGTGATGGGTTGTGGGCTCGGATCGAGCCGTTGTTGCCGTGCGTGGAGCGGCGGTACCGGTATCCGGGTCGCAAGCGGGTGCCCGACCGGCAGGCTTTGACGGGCGTCCTGTTCGTGCTCAAGACGGGCATCCCGTGGGAGGATCTGCCCCAAGAGATGGGTTGTGGGTCGGGGATGACGTGCTGGAGGCGGCTGCGGGACTGGAACGAAGCGGGGGTCTGGGAACGCTTGCACCAGGTGCTCTTGGATGAGTTGCAGGACGCGGGCCAGTTGGACTGGTCCCGTGCGGTGGTGGACAGCTCGCATGTGCGGGCCAAAGGGGGGGCGAGAAAACCGGTCCCTCGCCCGTCGATCGGCGCCGGCCGGGCTCCAAGCACCACGTGATCTGCGACGGCCGGGGAACCCCTCTGGCCGCGACTCTCACCGCCGCGAACCGCAACGACATCACCGAGCTCCTGGCGCTCGTCAACCGCGTTCCCCCGACCGGCGCTCACGGCAAGTTCAAGCCGAAAGCTCTGCTCGCCGACCGGGCGTATGACAGCCGCAAGCACCGCAAGGCGCTCCGCGAGCGCGGCATCACGCCGCGTATCGCCAAGCGCAAAACCAGCCACGGCTCAGGGCTCGGCAAAGAACGATGGGTGATCGAGCGCACGATCTCCTGGCTGCACCAGCACCGCCGCCTGGAGCGCCGCTACGACCGACGCGCCGACATCCACGAAGCCTTCCTCACCATCGGCTGCGCCCTCATCTGCCACCAACAACTCCAACACTCATTCTGTTAGGCGCTCTAAGCCACAGACCCTCGCCCTCGGCGGGCGGCGGGGGCCTCGATTACCAGGGCTTCTTGAGCAGCAGGATCGTGTTTCCGACAAACAGCAGCGCGAAGGCGATCGTCCAGCGATTGAGGTTGCGCTCGACCATTGATCCGCCTCCCAACGGCCCCTGACCGCTACCCACGCCGAAGGCCCCCGAGAGGCCTGCGTCCTTGCCCGAGTGCATCAGCACCAGGAAGATCAGGACCACGGCGATGATGACCTGCAGGATCGAGAAGACAGCTTCCATGTGGAGGAGATTAGCGGGAAGACATGCCCGGCGGAAGGAGCAGCGGGATGAGCATCGCCGCTCGGAGCGCCAGGAGTAACCTGGCCTCTATGGACAGGGCACCTTCGCGACGGTTTCGCTGGTGCCGCCGCCGGCGTAGGTGAAGTTGGCTGCGAACGGAAAGCCACCCGCCGGGCAGCTTCTTGGCATCTGGATGAGTCCGCCCCTGCCTCCGCGCCCGCGCCGGGCAGAGCCGAGCGTCAGCGAGATGTGCAGCGTGGAGGCGTTCGGTTCGGTCGGAAGCGTCGCGATCGGGGGGACCTTCATCTTCAGCTCCAGGCCATAGGGGGGTTCGTCCAGCTCCACCACGCCGGTCAACACCACGCGCTCTTCCAACGGCGTCAACCCCAGACCCACGAGCGCCAACCCCTGGTTGGCGTCGCGGTAGGCGGTCAGCGTTGCGCTCTCGTCAACCGTCTTGTCGCCGATTCGGCCCGCCGCCAAGGCGCTGCCGGTGCCCACGCGCGATGAGGGTGGGCATTTTCGCCCGTTGTGCGCAAGCACGTGCGCCTTCGTGCAGATGGCTCCGCCCAGGTTGACTTCAAGGCCCGCGGGCAGGTGCAGGACCATGCCGCTCACCGGCGCGGGGAGCCCGATTTCGGTATTGCTATAGCGGACGGCCAACGTGAGCGCCGTCGTGGCGCCCAGCTTGTCGGGCGACAACGACGGCGTGAGGGTGGCCGTGGTGGCCGCCTGCGCCCCCGCTGGCAGGGAGGCGCAGAGGGCCAAGGCCGCACACAGGGCGCCGGTCTTCAGCCGCACGTGCCCGCTCCTACTTCTTCTTGGTCTTGGCGGTCTTGGGGCACGGCACCTTGAGGCTGTTTTCGCTCTGCGTGCCGTCCTCGAAGGAGATGTCGGTCTGGACCGGGAAGCCCCCCCGAGGGCAGGTCTTGGGCAGGATCAATCCCTTGACGTGCACTCGCTTGCGCTTGCCGTGGACCTTTTCGTAGAAGAACGCGTTGGGAGCGCCGATCGTCACGTGCGCGTTCAGCACAGAGGCATCGGAGGCGCCCGGGAGCGTGGGGATCAACGGGATGTTGAAGTGGAAGCCGAGACCGTAGGGCTTGGCCTCCCGTTCCACGGTCGCCGTGAATACGAGCTGGATTGATACGGGCGATACGGCGTTGACATACAGCAGGATCACGGTGTGGTTGGGGTTGTTGTTGCCGAGGAAGAAGTTGAGCGTGAAGGGCTCTTCGATGATCTGCGCGCCCAGCTTCAACGCGCCCATGCCGCCGCCGCTGCCGGCGACGGAGTTGGTGGGGCAGCCTTCGGGGCCGCGCGGGCCTTCGAGGATCGCAGCCGTACAAGTGCTGGTGCCATGCAGGTCGAGCCCTAGCCCAGCGGGTCCCTTGATCGTGAAGCCGGTGATCGGCGAGGGTATTTCGCCTGGAATGGTTGAGACGAACTGGCCTTCGCCGGAGGCATTGGTCGGTGCGCCCAGCTTGTCGGGCGTGAAGACTGCCTTGATCTTGACGGTCTGACCCGCCCACGCCGTCGTGGCGCCAGCCAAACATATACAAGCAGCAAGCACTGCGCTGACGATCCCAAATCTGGACATGACCCTCTCCATCCCTTTCCTCGACAAATCGACCCAGACCAACCTCTGCCTGACTCTAACTCTACTCGTTGTGTGCGACTCGTGACAAGCTCTATAACCCGGACGCGCCGCGAACGGTGCGGTGGCGGAGCGGCAGCTGCGCAGCGCAGGAGAGCTGGCCCTGCCGGCGAAGTCTGTTCAACCCGCGTGTCCTCGTTTTGCAAGAGATCCTGCGTCGGCCTCTGCTCCGGCTCCGCAATTCGGCCAACCTCGGGATTCCGCCTCGTGGAGCGCTACAGTCCAGCCGCTCTGGCCGACATGGAGGCCACTGGCGCCTATCTAGGCAGGCTGCTTTACGCTGGAATTACAAAGCCTTTAGCGATTCTTGCTCGGCTGCCGATATGACTGGGGATAGGGGGAAGGCCCATGATCGTGGGCTACCCGCGCGACCACGACCATGGAACAGCACGATGACCACGGCCCGAAGGGGCCGCCGATGACGAGAAGCGCCCCGCGCCGCTGGATGCGACGCGCGATGCTCTCGGCGTTGGCCGGAGGCGGGTTGACCGCGGTCGGCCTCGGCGGTCCCCTGTCCGGGGGCGCGCTCGGCGCCGATATCCCGACCGGGGCGACGGGCGCCGGGGAAGACACGCCGCCGCCGGCGACCGGCACGGTGCAGAGCACGACGCCCCCCGCGCAGCAGAGCACCACCAGCGAACCCGTCACGACGACCTCCACTTCGCAGACCGCTTCGAGCACATCGGCCGCTCCGCCCGTATCCTCGCCGGCCCCGCCTGCGGCTGCCCCGGCGGCGCCGGGCGCCGCGGCTGCCCCCACGGTGGTCGTGCAGAGCACGCAGCAGCCCGCCGCGCCGGCTCTCCCCAAGCGCCGAGGTTCAAAGACGGGCGGCGCGGAGGAAGATCTCAAGCAGGGCACGCCGGGCCAGGCCAAGACCAAGGAAAGCGGCGGGGTGGAAGCAAGCGGCAAGGGCGTCAGCCCCAGCAACGAAAACTCGCCGACGACGGTGCCTCCGGGCGCGCTCAACAACGTGGCTGCGCCACCGCAGGCGCTGGCCGGCCAGACCGGAACGCTGGCCTCGGTGCTGGGCCAGTCGGTCGTCTCCGCGCAGGCGCTCGACTTCTACCGCGTACCGCTCTTTCTGCTGCCGATCTACCAGGCCGCTGGCATCCAGTACGGGGTGCCGTGGCAGATTCTGGCGGCGATCAACGAGGTCGAGACCGACTACGGCAACGACCAGTCGGTCTCGACGGCCGGAGCCGTCGGCTGGATGCAGTTCATGCCCGAGACCTGGATCCAGTACGGAGTCGACGCGCTGGGCGCCGGCTACGCCGATCCGTACAACCCGGTCGACGCGATCTTCGCCGCCGCCCGCTATCTGCACGCGGCCGGGGCCTCCAGCAACCTGCACACGGCGATCCTCGCCTACAACCACTCCGAAGCCTACGTCAGCTCAGTGCTGCTCAGGGCCAAGCTGATAGCCAGTTATCCGCAGGCGGTGATCGCCACGCTGACAGGGCTCACCGAGGGCCGGCTGCCGGTGGCCGGCGCGAGCATCGGGGCCCACCTCAGCATCTCGGCCGGCGCAGGTACTGCCCACCAGAGCACGCTCGCGCCCGCCAACGCCACTGCAGGCGCCGTGCCGGTCTCGCCCGGACCCCCGCAGGCTCCCCCGCCGGCGCCGGGCATCGTCGGCAAGAAGGCGGTCGCCAAGGACGCCGGCGAAGCGCTGCGCTTCGTCGATTTGCTGGGCCCTTCCGATGCGCCGGTGACGGCGGTCGAGGACGGGCGCATCGTCAAGCTGGGGCACTCCCACAAGCTCGGCAACTACCTGGCACTGCAGGACATCTACGGCGACATCTTCACCTACGCCGGCCTCGGCAGCATCGCTCCGCGCTACCACGTGTTGCCACTTTCCGCCAAGACCCGGCGCCTGGCAGCCGGTGTTCCCACTGCGCCTGCAGCAGGCAGCGCGGCGAAGGCCGCCACATCTTCGCCGGACGCCGGGGCAGGTCCGTCCGCCGCTGCTGGCTCACACCAGACCGCCGCGGCGGCGCCTGCGCACGAATCCACGCCCAAGCTCCCGGCCACCGCCGGCCGGCAGCCGGTGACGCTGAAGGTCAAGATGCCCGTCAGGCATACCGCTGCCGCGGCTGTCTCAGCTGCCGCCAACGCCGCCGCCGATACCGAAGCCCAGACGGCAACCGAAGAAGCAGGCACGCCGCCCGCGGGTATGGGGCGCCGGCGACTATATGCGGCGCCCGACAATCCCGTAGCGCGCGTCGCGGCAGCGCGGAGAGGCGCAGCGCAGATCGGACAGAGCGATGGCCACGGCGGGCGCTGGCTGCCGCTGCGACTGGGCTCGGTGGTCTCGCAGGGGACCATCCTGGGCCATCTGAGCGGCTCTCACACGGCCGGGACCGGCCGGATCGACCTGCCGCTCGGCTCCGTGACCGGCCATCTCGGCCTGCCGCTCGCGGCGCCGACGGCTCGCCTGCGCTTCGCGATCCGCCCGGCCGGCGACAGCGCCACGATCGACCCTCGCCCGATTCTGGCCAATTGGCGCCAGCTCGACACCGCTCTGCACCCCAAGGGAGTCAAAGGCACGCTCAATCTGCTCGGTGCCACGGTGGCTCAGGTCTTCCTTATGTCACAGAGCGAACTGGAGCGCACGGTGCTCTCCGACCCCGGCATCGAGTTCTCCGGCTGTGGCCGCCAGGACGTTGCCGCGGGGGCGATCGACGGGAGGGTGCTGGCCGTGCTGGCGTTCCTCTCGCGCAGCGGTCTGAAGCCGACCGTCGGCGCACTGCGCTGCGCTCCCAGCGCATCCTCTGCGCAGGGCCTCCCCTCCAAGCACGATCTCGGCGACGGCGTGGACATCACAGCGGTCAACGGCGTCCCGATCGCTGGCCATCAGGGGGAGGGCTCGATCGCCGATGTGACGATTCGCGCGCTGCTGACCCTCCAGGGCCGCTTCGTGCCCCACCAGATCCTCAGCCTGATGCACTACCCAGGAGCCGCCCAGACGTTGGCGCGACCGGAGCACTGGAACAACATCCACGTCAACTTCCGCCCGAGCGGCGCCACCGTGGCGTCGGCGTCGTCGGCGGTCTTCACGACAAAGGCGCACTCCGCCGGTCCCGGTCAGACGGCCCCCTCGCCGCTGAGCACCGCGGGAGCCGGTCAGACGGCCGCTTCGCCGCTGACGGTCACCGGCGAATTGACGGCCGCGCAGTGGAACCAGCTGATCGCCCGCATCGGCGCGCTGCCGATGCCGACGATCGCCACCAAGCCCACGTCTTCGGCGATCCGCGACCCCCAGGCAGCCGCCGGCAACCGTGATCTGGGCGCCGGCGCACTGCCTGAATAGTCTCTACGTCTACGCGCCGCCTCCGCCTGTACTCGCTCCGCTGGTCCCCCGTCGACGGCCGAAGCCGCTGCGCAGGGTGCTCTGGCACTTCGCCTCGGCTGCCCTGAACTGGGCGCTCGTGGTGTTCAGGCCCTTCGTGTTGAAGACGGGACCCGTGCCCGAGGTGTTGGGGCTCGGCAGGTTGACGCCGTTCTGGCGCATGCACGTCGCGAAGGCCGTCAACGTCTGAACGAAGGCCGGGTTGCGCGAGCGCACGCCTGCACCGAAGGGCCGCCCGCCGGAGCACTTCTTGAGCGCCGCTTCGAACTGCGCGCGCGTCACGCCTTTGGGCAACTGCTGACCGCCAGCGCCGCCGCCCAGGAAGCCACCCGCGCCTGGCTTCGGCCGCTGTCCGGGGGTGCGCTGGGGAAGCGTGATGCCTTCCTTCTGCAGGCACGCCCGCATCGCCGCGAAGCGGCCGCCGCCGGGCGCGCCGGTCGCCGCGCTGCCCGTCGAGGTGGGGGCCGTGGCCGTCGAGGTGGGGGCCGTGGCGGTGGCGGCCGCGGCGGCGACGGTGGTGGTCGTGGAAGAGTTGCTGGACGAGCCGCCGCATGCGGCCAGGCCGAGGCAGGCGAGCAGCAGGACCAGGGCTGTGGCTGCCATCGGCCGGCGGTGGTGGGTGTTGGTGTGATGCATTTGACTCCTTTGTCGAACTGGTATGAGAAGTGTTTAGAGGACTATCTGCCGAACAGCGCCGGTTCGCCGCCGCTGCCCCCGCCTGCTCCGCCCGTGGCTGCGCCAGCGGAAGCGCCTCGTCCGGAGGAGCCTGAGCCGCTGCCAAACAGCGCTCCCAGGCCGCCGCCTCCGCCGATGCCCGAGCTGCCGCTGTCGCGGATCGTGGATGCCACCACCGCGCCATCCGAGCGCGTGGCTCCGGCGACGACGACGGTGTCGCCAGGGTGCACGCCCTTGACGGAGGTGCTTACCGACTTGCTGATCTGTGCGCCCGAGGCCAGCACCTTGACGGTGTTGCCCTGGGGGGTGCTCACATAGAGGTCGCCGCCGGAGACGTAGGCCACCTGGCCCACCGTAGCGCCCGCGCCGGAGGCACCGGATCCTCCGGCGGCGCCCGCGCCGAATCCGCCAGACCCGCTCGCACCCGACCCGCGTCCCGCGCCGAACGTGCCGCCTGTGCTCGCGCCACTCGCGGCTGCGCCTCCACTCGCAGCTGCGCCTGCGCCCGCGGCGCTGAGCGCAGCTGCCAGACGTCCGCCGCCGGAGCCGCCGCTGGCCGGCACTTCGCCCTTCTCCACCTGCACGCCGGCGATGAAACCACCCGCGCCGACGAGCACCGCGAACAGCACAGCCGTCAACGGCGTCAACAGCCGCCGGCGCGGACGTCGTGAGACGGTCGCCTGCTCCCACTCCTGCTCGCCCTCGGGATAGTCCTCCTCGTAGGCCTCGTCGTCCGCGTACCTGGGGGTTTCTGGCGTGGTGCTCATCGCGGTCTCCTCGGTGGGGTCGTGCTCGGTGGCGGTGGGGTCGTCGGGCTGCGCCGCAGGCGGCGCCTGGGTTGCGTGCTCGGTGGGGTGTGGCCGCGCCGGCTCACTCATAGCGCAGCGCCTCGATCGGTCGCAGGCCGGCGGCTCGGCTGGCGGGATAGGTGCCGAAGAACAGGCCAGTGGCCACCGCCGCGCCGAAGGCCAGGAAGATGCTGTAGGTGGCGATCACCGGCTGCACGCCGGCGATCTCGAACTGGCTGCCCACGACCCCCACCACGACGCCCAGGACGCCGCCGATCGTCGAGACCAGTACGGCCTCGGTGAGGAACTGGCCGAGGATGTCGCTGTGGCGGGCGCCGATCGCCTTGCGGATGCCGATCTCGCGCGTGCGCTCGGTGACGCTGACCAGCATGATGTTCATCACGCCGATTCCGCCGACGAGCAGCGAGATCGCGGCGACCTCGCCGAGCAGCGTGGTGAAGATGCTGCTCGTGGAACTCGAAGCTTCGAGGATCGAGCCCTGATTGATGATGTTGAAGCCCGGGTTGGCTGCGGTGGTGCCGAGCTGCTGCTCCAGAATCGAGCTGACCTCGGCTTCGGCCGCGGCCAGCCGGCCCTCGGACTTGGCCTGGACGGTGATGGAGCTGATCGGACCGTAGCCCGTGAGCTGGTCCTGCACGGTGCTGATCGGCGCCATCGCCACGTCGTCCTGGTTGACGGCCCCGCTGGCGCCCTTGGACTTCGTTACCCCGATCACGCGAAAGGTGGAGCCGTTGACCTGAATCGACTGACCCACCGGATCGACGCCGTTGAAGAGGTTTTCCACGACCGTCGGCCCGATCACCACGACGGCGCTGTGTTCGCTTACGTCCTGCGGGGTGAACGACGTGCCGTCGGCGATTTCATAGGTGTGGGCCGTCAGGTAGGAGGGAGTGGTGCCGACGAACGTCGACGGGGAGTAGCTGGTGCCGTTGTAGACGATCGTCGCGCTGGCGGCATTGACGACCGGCGATACGCTCTGCACGTCGGGGGCGTTGCCGGCATCCTGCAGCGCGTCGGCGGCCTTTTCGGTGAGCGGCGCCGTCGCCGCCGTGGCGCCGGCGCCGCCGCGCGTGAAGCCGCGCGTCACCAACAGTACGTTGGTGCCCAGACTCTCGATGCGCTTCTGCACGGTCTGAGAGGAGCCGTTGCCGACGGCGATCAGGACGATCACCGAGGCCACCCCGATCGCGAGGCCGAGGATCGTGAGCGAGGAGCGCAGGCGGTTGGCCATGAGGCCGTCGACTGCGATCCGCAGGGTCTCCAGGCCGATCATGGCTGGGGCGAGGCGGCCGAGGTTGCATAGCCGTCGTGTGAGGACTTCTGCGCGTGCAAGGCGGGCGGCGCCTGCATCACATCGCTCGTGCGGCGATCCTCGACGATCTGGCCGTCGCTCAGCCTGACGATGCGCTTGGCCTGATCGGCGACGTCGGGCTCGTGGGTGATCAACACGACCGTGCGCCCCTCGCGGTTGAGCCGCGCAAAGATGCGTAACACGTCCTCGGTGGCGTGCGAGTCGAGGTTGCCCGTAGGCTCGTCGGCGAGGATCAAAGAGGGGTTGGTGACGATCGCGCGCGCCACGGCCACGCGCTGCTGCTGTCCTCCGGACAGCTCCGAGGGCATGTGCTCCAGCCGGTCTGACATGCCCATCGAGCGCAGCGCCTGCTCGGCGCGGCGCCGGCGCTCTGCGCGGGCGACGCCGGCGTAGGCCAGCGGCAGTTCCACGTTGGTGATCGCCCGTGTCCTTCCTACCAGGTTGAAGCTCTGGAAGACGAAGCCGATCTTTCCGTTACGCACGTCGGCCAGCTCGTCCTCGCTGTGATCGCGCACATTCAGACCGTCCAGCAGGTAGCGCCCGCTGCTCGGCACATCCAGGCAGCCGAGGATGTTCATGAGCGTGCTCTTGCCGCTCCCCGAGCTGCCCATGATCGCCACGAAGTCGCCGCGCTCGATGCGCAGCGTCACGCCGCGCAGCGCCTGCACGCGGATGTCGCCGATGGCAAAGACCTTCGTGAGGTCGCGCACGTCGATAACCGCTCTGCGTGGCCGGCCGGTCATCCACCGACACCCCCTCCTCCCAAAAATCTGGCTCCCCCGCCGCCGCCTCCTCCTCCGAGGCCGCCTCCCCCGAAGCCGCCACCGCCGCCGAAGCCGCCGGTGCGTCCCGTCGTGCCACCGGAGAGCCCGGTGGCGACGGCAACGGGCACCACGACCTGCTCGCCGGGGCTAACGCCGCTCAGTAGCTGTGTAGTGCTGTTGCCCACCAGACCCGTGATCACCGGCTGGCGCACGTCCTTGCCGTCGCGCACGACGGTAACGGCTGCTGCCGCCCCGCGCCCGGAGATCGCCGAACTAGTGACGTTGACGGCGTTTTCGGCCTGCGCAGTGACGATTTCCGCCGAGGCCGTCATACCCGGACGCAGACCGCTTGCCAACTGTTCGAGCGCAAGCGTGACGTCGTAGCTCACCACGCCGCTGCTGGTCGTGGACAGCAACGCGATCGATGTCACCTTCGCGGCCAGCTTTTCAGAGGGCAGCGCGTTCACCGTGACAGTCGCTATCTGCCCGACTTTCACCTTTGTGATGTCAGACTCGCTGAGGGGCACAACAAGCTGCATGCTGCTGGTGTCGACGAGCACGATGAAGCTCGAGCTTGCGGACGAGCCGCTGGAGCTGCCACTGCCGCTGCTGCCGGCTGCGCTCGCAGTGGAGCCCCCTGTGCTTGTGCCGCCTCCTCCGAGACCGCTTCCGGAGCCGCCTGAGGAGGAGGACGAGGACCCGCCGGTGGCGCTCGCAGAGCTGCTGCTCCCGCCCGATCCCGCCGACACCGAGGTGCCCGGCGTTTCGGCGGCGATCGAGGCCACTGTGCCGTCGCTGGGCGCATACAGCTTGGTCTCCGCCAGCGCCTCTTCGGCGCTCTGCACGCTGGCCTTCGCGCTTTCCACCTGCGCCTCGTCGGAGGCTACCGTGGCAGCTCTGCCGACGGCGCTCGTGGCGGCACCGTTCGACGAACCTCCGCTCGCTTCAGCTGCTCCGCCTTCATGGGGCGTCGTCGTCTGCTTGGTGCTCGCCCTGGGCTTAGGTTTGGTCTTCGTTGGCGACGGCTGAGTGGTGGTGGATGGCGTTGTCGAGGATGGCGTAGCGGGTTCAGTAATCGACGATGGTGTCGTGGCCGGGCTCCTCGACGGTGGCGTCGTCGGGCCGGTGGTCGAGGGGCGCGTCGTGGGTTCGCTCGTCGAGGGTGGCGTCGGGGCGGCGGACGTCGTGGCCGTCGGGCTTGACGACGTGCCGTCCGAGGAGCCTTCGCTTTCGGCCTGCGCAAGACGGTCCTCGGCGGAACGCAGGTTGTCTTCGGCGACCGTCACCGCCGTCTGCGCCTGGTCGGGGTCGAGTTCCGCCAGCAGCTTGCCGGCCAGCACACGTTCGCCCACCTGGGTATACACCTGGGCCAACTGCCCCGAGACCTTGAAGTCGACATCGGTCTGATTGGCGGCCGTGAGGTTGCCGCTGGCGCTGACCGTCGACTGCACGACGCCGCGTCCCACCACCGCCGTGCGACTCGTCGCGGCCGACTGCGCGGGCGGTCCTACAACAAGGTATGCCGCCGCCACGGCGCCCATGCAAAGGGCTCCCAATACGTACACCAGCCAGGGGGCGCCCGCACGCTGCTCGCTCATATGGCCAAAAGGTATAGCCAGGAGGCCGTAAGGCTGGATAAAGAGAGCGTCTGGGTGGTGTAAGCGAGCGTTTGCACGATGCGCCGCAAACGTCGATTCACATGCCCGCCCGCGTGTGCTCTAACGTTACGCCTGCATTGCCCGAGCCCGTCGTGCACCTATCCGCGGTTCTGCACAGCCCCTTGCTCGATCGCACCGGGGAGCGACTCGGGCGGGTCGAGGATCTGATCGTGCGCCTCGCCGACGGTGGCTATCCCCCTGTGACCGGACTAAAGGCCCGCATCGGTGGGCGCGAGCTGTTCGTTCCGGTCGACAAGGTCGAGGTGGCCTCGCTACCGACCGGCGCCGTGCGGCTCTCCGGGCAGAAGCTCTCGCTGGGACGCTTCGAGCGCCGCGTGGGGGAGGTGCTGCTGGGCCAGGATGTGCTCGGGCGCAAGCTCGTCAACGTCGAGGCCGATCCCCCGCGGCTGGTCACCGCGCATGAGATCGAGCTGGCCTGCCCCGACGGCTGGTGGCGGGTCGTCGGCGTCGACTCCAGCTCACGCGGACAGCTGCGGCGAATGCTCCCGCGGGCGCTGAAGGGCATGGTGGGCGACAGGCCCTTCCTGGATTGGGCCGACATGGAGCCCTTCGTCGGGCACGTGCCGACCGCGCGCCTGCGCTTCTCCCACCGCAAGCTCGCCAACTTGCACCCCGCGGAGATAGCCGATCTCGTGGAGGCCGCCTCCCACGAGGAGGGCGAGGAGCTGATCGAGGCCGTCGGCCAGGACCGGGAGCTCGAGGCCGATGTCTTTGAGGAGCTGGACGAGCACCACCAACTCGAGTTCATCCGCGAGCGCCCCGACGCGCAGGTCGCCTCGGTGATTGCGCGCATGGCCGCCGACGACGCCGCCGACCTGATCGTGGAGATCGACCAGGAGCGACGCGGCCACATCCTCGCCCTGCTGCCCGCCGTCCAGCGAGGACAGATCGAATCGCTGCTCGACTACAACCCGTCGACCGCCGGTGGCCTGATGAGCCCCGATTTTGTGAGCCTCGCCGAGGACCACACCGTGGCTCAGGCAATCGACCGTGTGCGCTCCTCAGAGCTGGCGCCAGCCGTCCTGACGACCATCTACCTGCACGATGCCGAGGACAGGCTGTCGGGCTCTGCGCCGGTCGTCTCGCTGATTCGCGCCCGCGCGCAGGCGCGACTGGTGGAGATCGCCGAGCACGAGCCCGTATCGGTTCACACCGACGCCGATCTCCCCGAGGTTGCGCGCACGATGACCGACTACAACCTGATGATGCTTCCCGTGGTTGACGAGGAGCAGCACGTGGTCGGCGTAGTCACGGTCGATGATGTGCTCGAGCTGACTCTGCCGCCGGGTTGGCGGCGGCGCTTCGGGCTCGTCAGCGACTGACTCGCGCGCGCCTCCACGACCGATCACCCGCGCCTCCACGACCGATCACCGATTGACCGGGCCTTCTAAGGTGCGTCGGGCACGATCCGCGATTCGGCGTCCCAGGAAAGGAGGTGAAAGCGATGGCCGAGAACCCCACGACGCTGCCCTCTGACCAGACCCCGGCGCGGCCCCCCGAGACGAGCGTGCCGCCGGTCCTCGACGAGGCGCACATCGGCGACATACGCGGGGCGCTGGGGACGATCAAGATGCACGACAGCGGCGAGCGTCACGGTTGGCGCTCGCGTCTGATGG
Organism: uncultured Solirubrobacterales bacterium; assembly: GCA_963715515.1. GTDB lineage: Bacteria > Actinomycetota > Thermoleophilia > Solirubrobacterales > Solirubrobacteraceae > Palsa-744. Next base: position 281,685 of record OY970249.1, on the reverse strand, counting down.
CGCTGCTGGCGATCATGGGCCCCGGCCTGATCGTGATGGTCGGCGACAACGACGCCGGCGGTGTCTCCACCTACTCGCAGGCCGGTCAGGACTACGGCACCACCTTGCTCTGGACGCTCGTGTTGCTGATCCCCGTGCTGATCGTCAACCAGGAGATGGTGATCCGCCTGGGCGCCGTCACTGGCGTGGGCCACGCGAAGCTCATCAACGAGCGCTTCGGGCGCTTCTGGGGCTGGTTCTCCGTCGGCGACCTCTTCATTCTCAACTTCCTCACGATCGTGACCGAGTTCATCGGGGTCAGTCTGGCGCTGGGCTACTTCGGCGTCAGCAGGTACCTGGCGGTGCCGCTCGCTGCGCTGGCGCTGGTGGCGATCACCTCCACCGGCAGCTTCCGCAGTTGGGAGCGCTTCATGTATGTCTTCGTCGCCGCCAACTTCCTCGTCATCCCGCTGCTCGTGCTGGCGCACCCCAGCCTCGGCGACATCGCTCACAGCACCTTCGTGCCGAGCATCCAGGGTGGCGCCAGCTCCACCGCCGTGCTTCTGATCATCGCGATCGTCGGCACCACCGTCGCTCCGTGGCAGCTCTTCTTCCAGCAGTCCAACATCATCGACAAGCGCATTACGCCGCGCTGGATCAATTACGAGCGCGTCGACACGGTGATCGGCGCCTTCGTCGTCGTGCTCGGCGCCGGCGCTCTGATCGCCGTCACGGCCTTCGCCTTCAAGGGCACGCCGTATGCAGGCCACTTCAACGACGCCGGCACCGTCGCCACGGATCTCGGCAACCGGCTTGGCTCGGCCGCGGGGACGTTCTTCGCGATCATCCTGCTCAACGCCTCCTTGATCGGTGCCGCCGCCGTCACGCTCTCGACCTCATACGCCTTCGGCGATGTCTTCGGCGCCAGTCACTCGCTCAACCGCGGACCGCTCGACGCCAAGCTCTTCTATGCGAGCTTCACGCTGATGGTCATGGCGGCGGCCGGCATCGTGCTGATCCCCGGTGCCCCTCTCGGTCTGATCACCACCTCCGTGCAGGCGCTCGCCGGCGTGCTGCTGCCAAGTGCCACTGTCTTCCTGCTGCTGCTCTGCAACGACCGCGCCGTGCTCGGCCCGTGGGTCAACCCGTCGTGGCTCAACGCCATCGCCAGCGTGATCGTCGCCGTCCTGGTGGAGCTTTCGCTGATCCTGATGGCCTCCACGCTGTTCCCGCAGGTAGATGTCGCACAGCTGTTCGTCTATCTCTCGCTCGCCATGACGGCCGGCCTGGCCGTGATGGGGATCTATGTACTGCGCTCCCGGCCCGCCACGCGCGCGGCGCCCACGCCGGAGGAGGTGCTTGCGCGTGAGCGGCGCCACACCTGGACGATGCCACCGCTCGCCCTGCTGGAGCGCCCGGTGTGGTCGCCCGGGCGCAAGACGGCGATGTTACTGCTGCGCGGCTATCTGGTTGTCGCGGTGCTCCTGCTGGTCGTCAAGACCGTGCAGCTTGGACACTGAGCTAGACCCTATGGCGTGGTCGCCCGGGTGGGTTGACTGTCGGAGGTGATGGCCGGACACTCCTCGCGGGGGTTTGTCTGGCCGGAGAGAAGGCTCCGGCTGACCCCATGAGATGAGGAGGTCCGGCCATGCCGGGAACGATGACGTGGGTTGGGCTTGATGTCCATGCCCGTTCGACGCATGCTGCGGCTATCGACACGATGACGGGCGAGCTGACGCGGATGCGATTCGGTCCGGGGTACGAGGCTGCGGTGGCGTGGCTGCTGGAGTTGCCTGGCCCGGTCAGGGCGTGTTATGAGGCGGGCCCGACGGGCTTCGGGCTGTATCGCGCGGCGACGGCGGCGGGGGTCGGAATGCAGGTGATCGCGCCGGGCAAGACACCGCGTGGTCCGTCAGATCGGGTCAAGACTGATCGCAAAGACGCCGAGTTGCTCGCGCGGTTGTTGCTGGCTGGGTCGTTGACGCGGGTCGTCGTTCCCCCGCTCGCAGTCGAGGCCGCACGAGAGATGACGCGCGCTCATGACGCTTGCCGACGGGATCTGATGAATGCTCGCCATCGTGTGTCGAAGATGCTGCTGCGTCATGGGATGGTCTACCCGAAGCCAAAGACCTGGACGGCGGAGCACCGCAGGTGGATGTCTGCCCAGCAGTTCGATGAGCCGGCAAGCAGCATGGTGTTCGCTGATCTGATTGCTGCCGTTGACGGGCTCACCTCTCGCAAAGCGGCGATCGCGCTGCGGCTCTCTGAGCTGGCGAGCGATGAGCGGTGGTGGCCGACTGTCGCGCGGCTGCGGAGTTTCAGGGGCATCGACACGTTGACCGCGTTCTCGTTGCATCTTGAGCTCGGCGCGGACTGGGAGCGCTTTGCGAGGGCGCCTGCGCTCTCGGCATGGCTGGGACTGACACCATCGCTAAACCAGTCCGGCGAATCCTCACACCAAGGCGCGATCACCAAGACCGGGTCGGCGCTCGCCCGCCGCCTCCTGGTCGAGTCTGCCTGGCACTACAGTCGCCTGCCCCGCCTCGGTGCGACGCTGGCCAATCGCCAAGCCGGGCAGCCCGAGCACATCCTCGCGATCTCAAACCGCGCGCAGCAGCGCCTCTACCGCGTCAACCGCACGATGCGGGCCCGCGGCAAGCCACACAACGTCACCGTCGTGGCGTGCGCCCGTGAGCTCGTCTGCTTCCTCTGGGCCGCCGCCACCGCCGACTAACCCCTGGCGACATCCTCCGGCCGGTGGGCCGGGGCGCCGGGCCATCAGCGGCCGGCACGCGCGAATCAGCTATGAGCACCACCCACGGGCGGCACGCTCGCTCCTAGACAGCGCAAGCCGGCAGCACGAAACCGGGCCCTGGGGTAACCAACCCCCGCATCATCAGACTGGCAACGCCGACACCGAGCCCGGCGTCCCGGCCCACCGACCACAACCCCCTCCGACGGCCCCCAAGCCGACGCGATCAACCACACCCACTTGACAAACACGACGCCATATCAGCTGTAAGACCCGAGCAGGTTGTTCGTGTGGGTGATGGGTGTCTGTCGCCCGATGGCTTGGTGTGGTCTTCGATGGTTGTAGGTCCATAGCCAGCCGTCAAGGGCTGCTGTGCGTTCTTGGCTGTTGCGGTAGATCGCGCCGTAGGCCCAGCCGGCGAGCATGGTGCGGATGAATCTCTCTGCCTTCCCATTCGTCTGGGGCCGGCGGGGTTTGGTGCGTAGGTGGCGGATGCCGAGGGCGCGGCAAGCGATCGCGTGAACTGCTGAGCGGTATGGAGACCCGTTGTCGGTCAAGAGTTCCTGGACCTTTATGCCGTGGCGCTCATAGAACGCGACTGCGCGGCGCAGGAACGCGATCGCTGTGGTCGCTTTCTCGTTGGGGAGCACCTCGGCGTAGGCCAGACGGGTCGCGTCGTCGATCGCGATATGTACGTACTCCCAGCCGGTGATCTGCCGCTCAACCCCATCGCGATCAGTTCGAGTCTGCGTTGGGTTGCGCTGAACGCCTGTGATCCGCTTCCCCGCCCCGCCGTGGATCCGTCCGAGCTTCTTCACGTCGATATGGATCAGCTCCCCCGCGACAGTCCGTTCGTAGCGCTCAGCAGGCTCCATCCCGAGGCGCCCCAAACGACCCATCCCGATCCTCTGAAGGATCCCCGACACGGTCGAGACGGGCAGCTCGAGCACCTCCGAGATCTCTGGTCCTGTGAACCGCAGCCGACGAAGGGCAGCAATCGCCTCGATGGTGCTCTCACCGCTGCGATTCGCGACCAACAGCGGCGCCGAGGAGCGGTCCAACAGCCCAGCGGCTCCTTCAACCCGGTAGCGGGCCACCCACTTCCCGGCCGTTCGGGCACTGACCTCAGCAGCGAGAGCAGCCTCCCTCACAGACCAGCCCTGATCAACAACACGACGAACCATCCGCTCGCGCTGCCTAAATGACAGTGCAGCATTAGCGTGCAGCTTCATCCGGCTCCTCCTTGGGACTGGGGCTTTGACACCACCAGCCTCCAAGGAGGACCGGATGAACAACGTGCTCAGGTTCTACAGCTGATATGGCGTCGTGTTTGTCAAGTGGGTGTGGTTGATCGCGTCGGCTTGGGGGCCGTCGGAGGGGGTTGTGGTCGGTGGGCCGGGACGCCGGGCTCGGTGTCGGCGTTGCCAGTCTGATGATGCGGGGGTTGGTTACCCCAGGGCCCGGTTTCGTGCTGCCGGCTTGCGCTGTCTAGGAGCGAGCGTGCCGCCCGTGGGTGGTGCTCATAGCTGATTCGCGCGTGCCGGCCGCTGATGGCCCGGCGCCCCGGCCCACCGGCCGGAGGATGTCGCCAGGGGTTAGTCGGCGGTGGCGGCGGCCCAGAGGAAGCAGACGAGCTCACGGGCGCACGCCACGACGGTGACGTTGTGTGGCTTGCCGCGGGCCCGCATCGTGCGGTTGACGCGGTAGAGGCGCTGCTGCGCGCGGTTTGAGATCGCGAGGATGTGCTCGGGCTGCCCGGCTTGGCGATTGGCCAGCGTCGCACCGAGGCGGGGCAGGCGACTGTAGTGCCAGGCAGACTCGACCAGGAGGCGGCGGGCGAGCGCCGACCCGGTCTTGGTGATCGCGCCTTGGTGTGAGGATTCGCCGGACTGGTTTAGCGATGGTGTCAGTCCCAGCCATGCCGAGAGCGCAGGCGCCCTCGCAAAGCGCTCCCAGTCCGCGCCGAGCTCAAGATGCAACGAGAACGCGGTCAACGTGTCGATGCCCCTGAAACTCCGCAGCCGCGCGACAGTCGGCCACCACCGCTCATCGCTCGCCAGCTCAGAGAGCCGCAGCGCGATCGCCGCTTTGCGAGAGGTGAGCCCGTCAACGGCAGCAATCAGATCAGCGAACACCATGCTGCTTGCCGGCTCATCGAACTGCTGGGCAGACATCCACCTGCGGTGCTCCGCCGTCCAGGTCTTTGGCTTCGGGTAGACCATCCCATGACGCAGCAGCATCTTCGACACACGATGGCGAGCATTCATCAGATCCCGTCGGCAAGCGTCATGAGCGCGCGTCATCTCTCGTGCGGCCTCGACTGCGAGCGGGGGAACGACGACCCGCGTCAACGACCCAGCCAGCAACAACCGCGCGAGCAACTCGGCGTCTTTGCGATCAGTCTTGACCCGATCTGACGGACCACGCGGTGTCTTGCCCGGCGCGATCACCTGCATTCCGACCCCCGCCGCCGTCGCCGCGCGATACAGCCCGAAGCCCGTCGGGCCCGCCTCATAACACGCCCTGACCGGGCCAGGCAACTCCAGCAGCCACGCCACCGCAGCCTCGTACCCCGGACCGAATCGCATCCGCGTCAGCTCGCCCGTCATCGTGTCGATAGCCGCAGCATGCGTCGAACGGGCATGGACATCAAGCCCAACCCACGTCATCGTTCCCGGCATGGCCGGACCTCCTCATCTCATGGGGTCAGCCGGAGCCTTCTCTCCGGCCAGACAAACCCCCGCGAGGAGTGTCCGGCCATCACCTCCGACAGTCAACCCACCCGGGCGACCACGCCATAGGGTCTAGCCGCCGCTGAGGTTCGTCGGAATCGGCTGCCCCGGGGGCGGCGGGTCGTCGAGCAATAGGCGGGGCACCGTCACCGGATGCAGGCCCCTGGCGCGCAGGCGCTTGACGATGGCCGGCAGCGCGGCGATCGTCTGCGAGCGGTCGCCGCCTGCGTCGTGCATCAGGATGATCGCTCCCGGATGGGCGCCGGCGAGGACGCGCTGCACGATCGCCTCGACACCGGGGCGCATGTAGTCGCTGGTGTCGGTGCTCCATAGGATCATCAGCAGGTGCAGGCGCTTGAGTTCGCGAAGGGTGCTCGCGTCGAAAGATCCGTAGGGGGGACGGAACAGCCGCGGTGTGGGTCCGCCGAGCAATTGGATCTGGTAGATCTGTTCCTGTAGCTCTTCGCGCTGGTCCTTGGGTGAGAGCAGGGCCATCATCGGATGAGTCTCGGTGTGGTCCTCCACGGCGTCGCCCGAGCGCAGCTCCAGGAGGGTGCCGGCAGAGAAGTAGCGCTCCTCCTCGCCGATTGCGAAGAAGGTGGCCTGCACGTGCAGCGCATTCAACGTCCTGACGAGCTGCTGGGTGTAGGGGCCGGGCCCGTCGTCGAACGTCAGCGCGACCTCGTTGCCCTTCGTCCCGCCCTGCACGACCGCCGGCGTGTAGGCCAGCACGGAGTCGATCGCGCGTTCCTCTTTCTGATGCGCCAAGGCGTGAGTCTCCGCGGTGGTCAGCCGCCGGGATGCGATCTGCGGCCGCCGCTTGGCCGCCGTCGCTGCCGGGTCGCTTGAGCTGCCCGAGCTGCCCGTGCTGAGCGCGCCGACCGTCAGCGCCAGCACCCCCAGCGCCACCAGCGCCGCGCCGATGCGGCGGCGGCGAAAGCGATCGTCCCGATTGGGCTGCTCGGGACTGTGGGTCGGCGGGGAGGTAGTCGGCATGTCTGACTTCTATCGCACGCCGCGGCTGTCGGCGCCTATACCTCAGACCGAGCGCCGGCTATGTTGACTTCCCGTGCTCCCCTTCTGGCTCTCGATCGCCGTGCTCTCGCTCGTGCAGGGTGCCACGGTGGCCACTCCTTCGCATCGCGCGCTGGTCGCGCTGGGGCGACTGCGCAGCCGCTGGTGGGCGGCGATCCCACCGGCCTCGGTCCTGGGCTTCGTGCTCGTTGGGCGCGTTGCCGCGCAGTCCAGCGCCGACGCGCTCACCTATCTGGCACTGGTCGCCGTGCCCCTGCTGGCGGCGCTTGCGCTGGGCTGGTTCGTGTGGGATCTGCGTCCCGCGCAGCCAGCGCTGGCGCTGCTGGCGGCGCCGCTGTTCGCACTCGCCTGGGCCGACCGCTCCGGACTCGCCGGCGAGGCGGCCGCGCTTACGCTGTCGGCTCTCAGCTGCGTCACCTTGGGCGTGCTGCTCGCGGCCGTCACGCCAGCGCGCTGGCTGGCCCTGGGCATCGTGTTGATGGCTGTAGCGGACACGGCGCTGGTGGTCTCCGACCTGCTGCAGCGCCCCAACGACGTGCTCAACGCCGCCCACCCCGCAGCGGGTCTGCCGCGGTTGCAGTCGGAGACCTTTGGCTCGGCTGTCATGGGCTATGGCGATCTGTTCGTGGCTGGCCTACTCGGAGGATTGCTGGCCGCCGAGCGGGATCGGATGTATCAGTGGCGCGTGGCAGCGCTCGTCGCGGCTCTGGCACTGTGCTTTGACCTGCTGTTCTTCGCCGTTCGCGAGCTGCCCGCCACGGTGCCCGTGGCGGCGGCGACGGTGCTGGTGTGGGTGGGGTCTCGGAGGGCGCGCAGGGCGACCGCGGCGCTTACGTAGTTACTTCGTTTGAGGCCGCTCTCGCTTGAATCTTCGCTGCTGAGACTCAGCGAACGCCCGCAGCTCCTCATCGCTCGATTCAGCAGCCCGGTTGAGCGGATCGGGATTGCGCCGGAACGCTCGCGCAGCCGCGACCGCCGCGAACCAGCCACCAACCGATCGTCATCAACGAGCCTCGAACCGATCTGCTCGTCGGCCGCCGATTCCTCGACCTTCACAAGCCAACCCAACCCGGCCGAAATCTCATGATCATCGACATGCGATAACCCAGCCACAAGCTGCTCTCGATCCGCCCTTGCAAGGAAGTTCAAGGTTTTTGACCTCACGGCGGGATCACGATCATCAATCAACATGATCGCTTGGGCGATAACCTCCCCGTCGCTTGCCGTCGCCGAAGCAAGCACGGCGTCCAGGATGTCGTATCTGACATTTCGGTCCCTGTGTCCGAGGAGCCGCATCAGTTCGGGCATCAACGGGGCGGCCTTCGCTCCCAGCTCCTCGGCGAGGAAAGCGCCCGTCTTCACTGTCTCGTCGTTCTCGCTGCGCAACAGCGGAATCAGCTTCTCAACGGGGTAGCCGCGACTATAAAACTCACCAATCAAATCATTGGACACCTCGCCGTCGGTGTCTCCGGCCGTCAAGATACGCTCTATGAGCGCATCGCCGCGCGCTGTCCCACCGGTCAAGATTCACCCAGCAGTCGTTCGATCTGACTCAGGAGCTTTTCCTCTCTGCCCACGCGAGCGCGATGCAAGCGGATCGACGGACAGGAACTGTGCCGTGGCGGGATCATAGGTCCTGGCCCGAAGGTAATGAGGCCCGTATTCGAGCTGGTGTACTGCACGCCGTATCCGAGTGGTGTGGTCGCCGTGCCGGTGGTGCTGGTGGTGTTGCCGCATGCGTCGTATGTGATGGTGCTTCTTTGGCTACGGTCGAGCTTGTCATGGGCGCCGTCGGAGCTGAACTCCAACGGAGTGTGCTGACCGACCGAGTTGCCCGATATTCCGCAGCGGACCTCAGCGTCACCTCGGCCAACTTCGGGTGCTCCAACAGCTCCAGCAGTTCCACCAGTCCCTCGGCATCCACCGTCAGAATCAGAGCGCCCGTCTCAATATCAACAGCTCCCTGCACGCGCATCACCGGACCGGTGGTTGACGAGGACGATGCCCTTCATCTCGTAGTACTCACATGAACGCGACAAAGACGGTGCCCCTCATCGATAATCACTACGGTCCGACGCACATCTTGATGTGTCGCTCTCCCATTTCGGGCTCGCAGATAGATTGCATCCGCATCACGATCGATCGATACAGATACGAGGCCGGCTTGCTGCAACTCCTCAGTGTTGGGGTCTTCGAGCCCTTCGCAATCAGCCAATAGACCAAGAATCTCCACGCCGAGGATGGTGCCGTCGCCTTCATGGTCGATTACCCCCTCGGTGAAATAACTACGAAGCCCAAGCCGAAAGTCGGCAGCAAGCTCGTCTCCTGTCCAGTTCACGCCGAACGTCGTCATGGTTCCCCCCTTCTGGCGCTCACGATCCCACCATTCCGCCCAGTCACAACAGTAACGTCATTCTGGGGGTCGTAATACACAGTCGTTCCACCACGCCCCGGCACACCAGGATTCTCATTGATCGTCTGGTCAACGACCCTCCCCGGGATGTTCCGCTCTGGCCCATGGCGACCAAGCCGCCATAGCGCAAGAAAGATCCACCCGCATGTCTGAACATAACGCTCTGCCCGCCAGCCGCCAGCGAAGCGCGGACGTTACCAGAGAGCGCCATCGACAGCGTCAAGGGCCCGTTCGGATGACCCGTAGAAGTTCGCGCAATTGTTAAACCCTGCTCCAAGCCAAGTGGCCCGTTTGCATACCACTCGCTCACCCCACCGCGAGCGTAGACGACCCGATTGGCGCGCACACGCGGTGCAACTCCGCCAAGCGCTCTCAACGAATCACCGAAGCCCACAGCACGCAGACTCAAACCCATCCGCGCGGTGCCCGTGCTGACCAGCGGCCCCGCACGGCCAAAATGCGCCCACAAACGCTGTGCCGGGTTGACCGCCCGCAATCCACCTCGCGAAACACCGACGCGATAGGCGCGGTCATCTGCTCCCAACGTCTCTGAGGCCACCCCCTGCGCGGCTAGAGGCAGCATCGACAGCGCTAGGCGCGGCGGCGGATGAGACCGCGTAGCCCGCTGCGCGTGCGCGTGCGGGTGCCGCCGTGCCGACAGCTGGGATAGTGCCAGCACGAGCAACAGCGACAGCGATGTGGCGGCCACCACGGTGCGCCACGGCACAGCTGGCCTGGCCTTGAGCGCAATCGGTTCAGATACCGGGCGCCCCGCTGCGAATGGCAGAGACCTGGTTGGTCTGAGCGGCTGAATTCGCCCTACAGCCGCTACTGGTTTGCCGGCGCAAGGCGATCCCACCACCGGTCCCGTCCGCTATCCCTATGCCCGCTCTCTCCCAGCAGCAACATGTGCCGAGCCTAGTCTTGACAACTGGTGACGACAAACCTTCGGCTTGTCTGCCGGCCGGGGAGTTCATTTACCGGGCTGCAAGGCAACCTGGCGTGTCTCTAACCCTCCCGCCTCTCCCTCCAGCTGGGCTGTGATTGGCCGCACCGCCGCATCTATCGCCTGCGGGGTGGGCATCTCCCGCTCTGAGGCTACACCTGCCTGCTCGATGCGCCGCAGCTGTGGCACTACGCGCGTGTCGAAGGAGGCGACTGCCTCGTTGTAAGAACCTACGGCTGAGTTCAATTGGCGGCCTACCTTTGCCAGCGACCCGGCGAAGCGGCCAAGGCGGCGATGCAGCTCGCGTGCCGATTCGGCGATGTCGCGCGCGGACTCAGCAATCTGCTCTTGGCGCCAGCCATAGTGGATGGCCCACAGCAGGCCGATCAGGGTGGTGGGCGTGGCCATCAGAACCTGCTGCTGCACGCCGTACTCGATCAACGCCGGGTCCTGGGCGAGGGCGGCCTGGTAGATGCCGTCGGAGGGCACGAACATCACGACGAACTCGGGTGTCGAGTCGAACTGGCGCTGATAGCCCTTGGAGGCGAGCTTGGTGATGTGCTCGCGCGTCTGCTTGGCATGGCGCATGCCGTGCAGCTCGCGCTGCTCGTCGTCTGAGGCCTCAAGGGCCGAGAGGTAGGCGTCGAGCGGGACCTTGGAGTTGACCACGATCAGCTTTCCGCCGGGGAGTCGCACGAGCATGTCGGGTCGCAGCAGGCCCTCGTCGGTGTGGATCGTGCTCTGCTCGACGAAGTCGCAGTGGGAGACCATGCCGGCCATCTCGACGACGTTGCGCAGCTGGATCTCGCCCCAGGAGCCGCGAGTCGCTGGGCGTTTCAGCGCCGTTACGAGATTGCCAGTCTCCTTGCGCAGCGTGTCGGTGCCGACGCTCAGCGTGCGGAGCATCTCCGCCAGCTGGCCCTGGGCCTGCCTGCGCTCGCGCTCGAGGCGGCCGATCTCGCTCTCCATCCGTCCCAGCTTCTCCTGCACCGGCCCCATCACGCCCTTGATCTCCTCGGTGCGCCTGGCCATCTCCCCGGCGGCGCGCTCCTCCTCGGCGCGGCGCTGATCGGCGAGTCGCTGCGCGAGCGAGTCGCCGGTCTGCTGGAGCACGTTGACGGAGATCGACTTCAGTTCGTCGCGCAGCTGTTCGCGCAATCGCTCGCGATTGGGACGGATGAGGAAAGTTGCACAGGCGGCGCCGATCAGGAATCCGATCGCGACGAGCACAACGCTCATGAGCTGCACCTCTCTGACATGCGACTCACAAAGGTGTCATCCGCGCCGGACGGCTACTATGACCCGATGGCCATCGACGGAAGTGCGACGGAGGTCCCTCACGCGGAGCTGCAGGTAGCCCACGGCGAGGCGCAAGTCGGGGGCGGCATCCGTCTGCACTACGTTGAGGCGGGGGAGGGGCCGTTGGTGATTCTGCTGCATGGCTTCCCCGAGTTCTGGTACTCCTGGCGCAATCAGATAGCGCCGCTGGCCCAGGCCGGTTATCACGTGGTGGCGCCCGACATGCGCGGCTACAACCTCTCCGACAAGCCGCTTGGCTGGCGTCTTTACGACGGCGACCGCCTCGCCCATGACATCGCCGGGCTGATCCGCCACTTCGGCGTGGAGCGGGCGCACGTCGTGGGACACGACTGGGGCGCCGCGGTGGCCTACTCCGTGGCGATGCGCCACCCCGAGGTGACGCAGAGCCTGTCGATCCTCAACGTCCCTCATCCCGAGCGGATGCTGGCCGGCTTTCGCACCTGGCGACAGCTGCGCAAGAGCTGGTACATGTTCTTCTTCCAGATTCCAGGGCTGCCGGAGAAGCTGATAGCGCGGGACGACTTCTCCTTCGCCAAGCGCTCGCTGCGTGCCGACTCGCCGAAGGCCTTCAGCGATGTCGACCTCGAACGCTACGTCGAGGCCTGGTCGCAGCCGGGAGCGTTGACGGGGATGATCAACTACTACCGTGCCGCCCTACGCCGCTCGCCGCGCGCCGCACAGGCGAGCCTCGTACCGATTCAGACCCGCACGCTGGTGATCTGGGGCGAGCGCGACCGCCACCTGGGCGCCGAGCTGGCCGAGCCGCTGCCGGAGTGGGTGCCCAACGTGCGCGTCGAGCGCATTCCTGAGGCTACGCACTGGGTTCAGCACGATGCTCCCGAGCGCGTGAACGAACTGCTCGTGGGCTTCTTCGCCGACGGCGTATAGCCGCAACGCCCATCAGCGCCGCCAGCAGGCACGTGACGGCGCCCACCCAGAGGCCCGCGCGAGCGCCCGCCTGCACCATCACCCAGCCGACGATCGGCCCGCCGATCGGCGTGGAGCCCTGAAAGGCAACGAACCACAGCGACATCACCCGACCGCGCATCGTCGGCTCCGCCGTGAGCTGCAACGTTGAGTTGCCAGTGGACATGAAGGAGATGCTGGCCCACCCCGTCAACGCCAGGGCCACCAGCTCGACCCCCATCGTGGGGGCCACGGCGGCCAGCGCGAGCACCATGCCAAAGGCCGTCGCGGCCGCCACCAGCGTTGGCAGACCCGTGCGCCCACGCGCCGCCACCAGCAGCCCGCCCGCCACCGCCCCGACACCCATCGCGGCGGTCATGAAGCCGTAGCCGGTGGCTCCCACGTGCAGTCCCTGGCGGGCCATCACCGGGAGGGACACCTGGAACTCGTAGGCCAGGCAGCCCACCAGGGCCATCATCGCCAGCGGCACCGCCAGTTCGGGGGTGCGCGCGACGTAGCGCAGACCCTCCCGCAGCTGTCCTGGCGCTCTAGGGGCGGGTGGGCTGGGGCGCAGCGCGGAGCGGTCGAGGCGCAGCAGCGAAGCGACGACCGGAACGAAGCTGGCGGCGTTCAGTAGGAAACACACGCCCTCGCCTACCGTGGCTATCAGCACGCCTGCCACGGCCGGGCCGACGATGCGCGCGACGTTCACCAGCACCGAGTTGAGGCTCACCGCGTTGCGCAGGTCCTCCGAGCCGACCATCTCCAGCATGAACGACTGGCGAGCGGGGTTCTCAAAGGCGTTGTTCAACCCCAACAACACCGCCAGTGCGCCGATCTCCCACAGGCGCACGGCTCCCATCACCGTCAACAGGCCCAACGTCAGCGCCTGCAAGCCCATCGCGATCTGCAGCGCCACCATCAGGCGGCGCTTGTCCACGCGGTCGGCGATCACGCCGCCGTAAGGGGCCAGCAGCAGCACCGGCAGCGTCTGCAGAGCCACCACCAGCCCCAGCTTGGCGGCTGAGTGGGTGAGCGTCAGCACCAGCCATGCCTGAGCTGTCATCTGCATCCAGGTGCCTGTCAGTGAGATCGACTGACCGCGGACGTAGCGCCGGTAGTTGGGGATCTCCAGTGCCGCGAACGTCGTGCGTCTGGCGCTGATCAGGCGGTTCAACAGGATGCTCCGATTCTATGAAATTCAAATGCTCGATTTTGCACGCGACAGTAACTACGATGCGGCCGTGCTCGCGGCCACCGTGACCGAGTTCCACATCGCCCTGGCGATCCACGTCGCGACCGTGATCATGACGTTCGGGGCGATCTTTGCCCGTCCGCTTGTCTTCGCAGTGGCAAGTCGGCACGATCCCCGCAGCCTGCCCGTGCTGCACCGAATCGAGTATACGATCGAGCGGCGGCTCGTCGGACCAGGTCTGCTCTTGGCGATTCTCAGCGGGGCGTACCTGACGGATTTCAATGACAGGTGGGGGGCCTTCTACGTGCAGTGGGGCCTTGGGGTAGTCGTAGTCGTCGCAGTGGCCCTCGGCGCCGTCATGATCCCCACTGCCCGCCGAGCGCGCGCGGTCGCCGAACGCGACGTGCACGGGGCCGACGCCACGGGCGTGATCGACCTCAGCGAGGAGTACCGCGCCCTGAACCGCCGCATGAGCGCGGTCGGGGTGCTGCTCAGCCTGCTCGTGCTCACGACGTTCCTATTCATGGGGACCGAATATCCGCTGTAGCGGGGTGGTCGATGATCACGGCAACCGTCAACACCTATTACGTCATCAAGGCGATCCACGTCATGTGCGTGTCGGCCACGTTCGGCCTGGCGTTCGTCTACCCGATCGCATTCGCCGTGGCGCGCCGGCACGATCCTCGCAGCCTGCCCGCGCTGCACCGGATCGAGTGCACGATCGAGCGCACGCTGATCGTCCCGGGGCTGCTCGTGGTGGTCCTCACCGGGATCGACATCACGGCCATCGCACGTCATTGGGGCATGTTCTTCGTCCAGTGGGGGCTGGGCGCTTCGCTTGCGATCGGCGTGCTCGTGACTGCCTTCATGATTCCGACCGCCGAACGTGCGGGGGCGGTTGCCCAGCGCGATGTGGCGGCAAGCGCGGACGGGGCCGTCAGCCTCAGCGAGGAATACCTTGCGCTTGCGCGCCGGCTGTTGATTGCCGGCACGCTGCTCAGCGGACTCGTGTTGATCACGATCCTCGTTATGGCAGTTGGGCTCCAGCTGTAGGGTCGGTCGCACGGCGCAGCAGGCCGACGATTCCCAGCGAGATCAGCAGCACGCCCGGGAGAATCGCGAGCAGCGCGGCGTCGCCGCCCGGCCAGGACAGCCCGGCGCCCTCGACGACCCAGAAGATCCCGAAGGAGCTGAGCAGCACGCCGACGGCGAACTTCATCGTGTTCTCCGGCACTCTCGCCAGCGGTGCTCTGATCGCGATGCCGAGCGCCAGTACAAGCACGACGGCAGCTGCGGCGGCCAACGAGGCGAGGCCGACGCGGTGTTGGTTGGCGCCAAATGTGAGCACGATGATGATGACCTCGAACCCCTCCAAGAGCACGCCCTTGAAAGCGACCGTGAAGGAATAGCCGTCAAAGCCTGCGTGCATGGCGCCGGCGGCGCGCGCCGCCGCCAGCTCCCTCCCGAAGATCTCGTGCTCGTCGTGCAGTGCCTTCAGGCCGGCGGCTCTGAGGATCGCCTTGCGTAGCCACTGCAGCCCCAGGATGAGCAGCAGGCCGCCAACGACGAGGCGCAGCGCGTCGATCGGCAGCGCCGTGAGCGCAGGTCCGAGTGCGGCCACGACCGCCGCAAGCGCCACGATCGCCGCGCCGACGCCAGAGAGTGCTGAGGACCAACTGCGCGTCGTGCCGACGGCGAGCACGATCGTCAGCGCCTCCACTGCCTCCACGGTGCACGCCAGGAACACCGACAGCGCCAGGCCCAGCTCTGTCCCGCTCATCGGTCCGATTCCATTCCGCTCATCGGCCTGACCTTACCCGCTTATCGGCCTGGGCCCCATTTCGCTCTCGCCCGGACGAGGTCGTTCTCGACACGGCATCGAGCTTACAGCCGGCCGGCGCCGCCGATCGGTGCGTCGAGCGCATACGCTGGCCCTCGATGAGCTTCGGAACGCTGGTGGTGATTCTGCTCGCGGGCCTCGGCGGCCCGCTGCTGGGTGTCGCGGGGCGCCGCTTCGTGCCGGTGGTGATCGGCGAGATCCTGGCCGGCATCCTCGTCGGCCCCTCGGTTCTCGGTGCCGTGGACCCGACGAACGGCATCGTCCTGTTCCTCGGCGACATCGGCTTCGCGATGCTGATGCTCACCGTGGGGATGCACCTGCCGCTGCGCGACCGGCGGCTCACCGCGGCGCTCAGAGGGGGCAGTCTGCTGGCGGCGATCGTCTGCGTGCTCGCGGTGCCCGGAGGCCTGCTCGCGGCGAGCATCGCCGGCACCGGCCACGCTGCGATCTATGCCGTCCTGCTTGCCTCGGGGTCGGCCGCCGTGCTGTTGCCGGCGCTGCAGGAGACCGGCATCGCCGGGCCCGAGGTGATGACGGTGATGGCGCAGGTGACGATCGCCGACGTCATCACGATCCTGTCCGTGCCGATCGTCCTGGAGCCCACCCGCCTCGGCCACGCCGTGCTCGGGGGCGCGCTGGTGGCAGCCACGGTGCTGTTGCTGCTCGGTGCGGCGCGGCTGCTGGCTCCTCATGAGTGGGTTCATCGTGTACGCCACCTCTCTAAGCGGCGCCACTGGGCCTTAGACCTGCGGCTGTCGCTGCTCGTCCTGTTCCTGCTCGCCTGGATTGCGCAGAAGGTTGGTACGAGCATCTTGATCGCAGGCTTCGGCGCCGGGCTGACGGTGGCCGTGATCGGCGGACCCAAGCGCCTCTCGACTCAGATGCGCGGCGTCGCCGACGGTTTCTTCATTCCGCTCTACTTCGTCGTGCTCGGCGCCCAGCTCGACCTGGGCGGTCTTGTCAACCACCCGGCGATGCTCGCGCTCGCCGGCGTCCTGGTGGCCCTAAACGTCGCGATCCACCTGCTTGCAGCCGCGCTCGTGCGCCAGCCCGCAGCGGGAGCCCTGGCTGCCAGCGCACAGCTGGGGGTGCCGGCTGCTGTCGCCTCGCTCGGCCTCGCCGCGCACGTGCTGTCGGCCAATGTCGCAACGGCGATCGTCGTCGCCGCTCTGGTCAGTCTCGGGGTCTGCACGCTCGGGGTTGGACAGCTCGTCCGGCGCTGCACTCCGACGGCCTCTGCGGCTGGCGCGTAAAGGGTCTGTTTTGATGTCGCCATGAGCATCGGCGTGTGGATGCGCGATCGCGAGCAGCGCCGCTCCCTCGGGCCGCTTCCCGAGGAAGTCGAGTTGCATCTGATCCCAGAAGACTCCTCGCCACCGGAGGGGATGCGCGACGCGGAGTTCCTTGTGCCGCCGTTCGACTCTCCTGCGGTATTGCAGATGCTCGCGCAGATGCCCAAGTTGGCGGTCGTGCAGGCGATCTCGGCCGGCACGGAGGGGCTGCTCCCCTGGGTGCCGGCGGGGGTGACTCTCTGCAACGCGCGCGGCACCCGCGACGTCGCCGTCGCGGAGTGGGTCCTCGCGGCGATCCTTGCGATGGAGAAGCGCCTGCCCACTTTTGCGCGGCGCCAGGCCGAGCACCTGTGGAGTCACGAGCTGCTGGACGAGCTGGCGGGCAAGCGTGCGCTCGTCGTCGGCTACGGGTCGATCGGGCGCTGCGTGGCCGAGCGGCTGACGGCGCTCGGCGTCCACGTGGAGGGCGTCGCCGCCACGGGACGGCCGGGCGTTCACGGTGTGGAGGCGCTGCCCGGGCTGCTCGGGGCGGCCGACATCGTTGTGCTCCTCGTGCCGCTTACGCCATCGACCCGCCAGCTGTTTGACGATCTCATGCTCGCGCGCATGCCGGCCGATGCGCTGCTGGTCAACGCCTCTCGCGGAGCTGTCGTCGATACCGGGGCGCTCCTGCGGCATCTGACGGCAGGACACATCCGTGCGGCGCTCGACGTCACTGACCCCGAGCCGCTGCCGCGCAATCACCCGCTGTGGGACGCTCCGGGGCTGCTCCTGACGCCGCACCTCGCCGGCGACTCACCCCAGGCCGAGCAGCGCGTCTACCGCTTCGTCGGCGAGCAGATTCGCCGCTACGCTCGCGGCGAGCCCCTGTTGAACGTGGTGCGCGCTCCGGGTGGGACCCCTGCCGCGGGAGGTGGAGTCGGCACGGGAGGGGGAGTTGTTGGAGGGGGGACTTGAATTTCTGAGCATCACGATATATCGTGAGCGTACTTTGATAGTTCACGATAGGAGATCATATGTTTGCCCAGGCAATCCATGCAACCGGCGGAGGGTGCTGCGGAAGCGGCAATCCCTCCTACTACGAGGCGTTGCGACACGCCATGACCAGCGGCCGTTTCGGGCCGGGCGGCGAGCGCGGCGAGCACCATCGTCATCGCGGTTTCGGGCCCGGGTTGAAGGGCGGGTTCGACTTCGGCGGCTTCGGCGGCGGCCCCCGCGGACGTGGCCGCAAGGCGCGTCGCGGCGACATCCGCACAGCAGCGCTGCTGTTGCTGGCCGAGGAGCCGCGCAACGGCTACCAGATCATGCAGGAGGTGGAGGAGCGCAGCGAGGGCGCCTGGCGTCCGAGCCCCGGCTCGGTGTATCCGGCGCTTCAGCAGCTTGAGGACGAGGGGTTGATCCGCTCTGAGGAGATAGACGGGCGCAAGCTCTTCCAGCTCACCGATGCGGGACGCGCATACGTCGAGGAGCGCGACAAGGACAAGCCGGCGCCGTGGGAGCAGATGGGCGGTGACGTCAGCGACCAGGCCGTTGCGTTGGGGAAGCTCATGCGCGAGGTCGCATCTGCCTTCGTGCAGGTCATGCGCGCCGGCAGCGAGGCGCAGATGATCCAGGCCCGAGAGGTGCTCACCAATGCGCGGCGCGACCTCTACCGCATCCTCGCCGACGGAGACCCAAAGGCAGATGCCGGCAACGAAGAGTAGTAGTTACGCAACGAAGGACAGTAGTCACGTATAGACGTCGGGTAAAACAGCTCCGCGGCTCTCCAGTCTGCAGGTCGACAGGGGGGTCGCGGAGGTATTCCTGCCATGATCGTCCGTATTGGCGTGGAGAAGGAGAGCGGACCGACGCGTGAGGACGATGGCTGACCACCCTCAGCGGGCGAGGACAGATCACCTTGACAGCGCACAGGCTGCCTGCGGATGACGAGCGCGGGCCCCACCGATCCGAGTTCCCCCCTCCATTCGGGGGTCCGCGCCGTCACCGGTGAGGCCGGCGAGGGCGGCGGGGCTGGCGAGGCCGCCAAGATCGGCGGGGCCGGCGAGGTTGGCAAGAGCGGTGAGGCCGGCAAGATCGGCAATACCGGCAAAACCGACGGGGCACGAGGACACCCGCCGGGGTTCCTGCGCGTGCGCGCGCTCGTGGTGCTGGCCAGTGTGCTGGTCGTGTTCTCCATCATGGCGACCTGGATCCGCGCGCAGATCATCGACACCGACGGTTGGACGCAGACGAGCGTGCAACTCCTGCAGAACGGAAAGGTTCGTGAAGTCGTCTCCAGCGAACTCTCAGAACGTCTGCTGAGCGTCGTTAACGTCCAGAATCTGGCAGCGGAAAAGCTGCCACACGAACTTTCCGCGCTGGCGCCCGTCCTCTCGACCGCGGCCGCTCAGGTCGTGCCCCAGGCGATCGACCGCGCGCTGTCGGTCCCGGCGGTGCAGGAACTGTGGGGGCGCGCCAACCGCGTGACGCACGAACAGGTGATCCAGATCCTCAACGGTGGCGGCAACACGTTCTCCACCTCCGGAGGTGTTGTGAGCATCAATCTGGAAGCGCTGATCGACCGGCTCGGCCAGCGGCTGGGTGTGGGCAACGAAGTCGGCGCCAAGCTGCCCGCCAACCGGCGCAAGATCGTGCTGCTGCGCTCCAGTCAGCTGAAGCTCGCCCAGAACGGCGTGAAGGCGCTGCGCGGTCTCAGCATCATCCTGCCGCTGCTCGTCGTCCTCATATATCTGGGAGCGCTCTGGCTCGCCGCCGGCTACCGCCGGCGGGTACTGATCGAGATCGGCGTCGGCATCATCGCGGGGGCGCTCGTGGCGCTCGTGCTGCGCCGCTGGATCGACTCCTATGTCGTCAGCAACCTCGTGCAGAGCGAAGGCATCCGCCCCGCCATGCGAGAAGTCCTGACAATCGCGACCGCCGGCTGGCGCAGCCGAGCGCTGTGGCTGATGATCACCGGTGTGGTCCTGATCTTCGCCGGCCTGCTCGCCGGACCGATGCGCTGGGCCGTCTGGCTCAGGGAGCGGATCGCCGTGCCGCTGGAGCACCACCCCGGCTGGTTTGCCGGCGGAGCCGCTGCGATCGTGCTGCTGATCGCTTTGCTCGGACCCACGCGCACGCCGGGACAGGCGCTGCCGCTGCTCATCGAGCTGGTGCTCGTCGTCGTCGGTGTGCTCGCGCTGCGCCGCCAGATCGCACGTGAGCAGGGGGAGGCACAGGTAGCGGCAGGCGAAACTCAGGCATGAGCGGATGAAGTGATAGTCCTTAACCGAGAAGCGCAGTCATGAAGGGATGCGGGCGCGAATGAGCAAGGAGGAGCAGCAGGCAGTCGTAAGCACTCGCGCGCGGTTGCTCGCGCTGGAGAGCCCACGGGCGTTTGACTTCGACGATCCCGCGCACGAGTGGCGGCGGCTGTTCTCGGAGATCCTGGGGACGTTCATGCTGGTGCTTGCCGGCGCCGGCGGCGCGGTGGTCAACGCGGTCAGCCACGGCGGCATATCGCGAGGCGCCGCGGTGACGGCGCCGGGACTGACCGTGCTGGTGGTCATCCTCTTCATGGGCGCCGTCGGCGGCGCCCATCTGAACCCCGCGGTCAGCATCATGTTCTGGCTGCGCGGCGACTTTCCGTGGCAGCGCGTGCCGGGTTACATCGTGGCGCAGGTGCTCGGCGCGACGCTCGCCTGTCTGTTCCTCGCGGCGGTCTTCGGCAAGGTCGGGATGTTGGGCGCGACCGAGCCCGGCGCGGGCGTGCACGCCTGGCAGGCCTTCCTGATCGAGCTCGTGCTCACGGCCGGGTTGGTGAGCACGATCCTGGGAACCGCCTCCAAGGCGCAGAATGTAGGGACGCTGGCAGCGGTCGGCGTCGGCGGCTATATCGTGCTTGCGGGCCTCTGGGCGAGTCCGATCAGCGGCGCGTCGATGAACCCCGCGCGCTCGCTCGGGCCCGATCTGGTGCTAGGGAACTTCAGCAACTACTGGGTCTACCTCGCTGGGCCGCTCGCGGGCGGTCTGATCGCGGTCGCCTTCGCCAGCATTCTGCGCGGCCCCGGCGGCGACGCAGGTGGCCTGGCCGCGGCGCGTGGCCGGCTGGGACGGGATGCTTGAAGGACTGCCCTGGTCGCAACGCACGGTCGGCTGTGACGATGCCTAAGCGACCGCTCGCTGCGTTCGCCTGAGGATGGTGCCGGCATCGAGCGTGACGATCTCCTCGACGAGATCAAGCCCCTCGGGCCGGTGGGTGATCAGCAGGATCGTGCGCTCGCCCGCTGCGGCAAAGATATCGCGCATGAGTCGCCTCGCGGTCGGCGGATCGAGGTGCGCGGTGGGCTCGTCGAGCACCAGCACCGGGGCGTCGGCGAGCAGCGCACGGGCGAGAGCGATCCGCTGCCGCTGGCCTCCCGACAGCTCGCGGCCCTCCTCGCCCACGAGCGTATCCAGCCCGTTCGGCAGGGCCTGGATCCAGGGCCAGATGCCAGCGCGGTGCAACGCCTCTCCCAGTTCGGGTTCGCGCGCCTCGGGGCGAGCGAGCTTGACGTTCTCGCGGATGCTCGTCGAGAAGAGGTGCGCATCCTGGCCGGCGACGGCGATCGCGCGACGGACGTCTTCCTGCCGGTAATCCCGCAAGTCCCTGTCCGCCAGCGTCACGCGCCCTGTCTCCGGGTCGAGGAAGCGCAACAGCAGGTTGACGATCGTCGTCTTCCCGGCTCCGCTCGCGCCGAGCAGCGCGACCCGCCGTCCTGCCTCCAGGCGCAGGCTGACGTCCTTCAACGCTCTTGGCTCGCCCGGCGCGTAGCGCACGCCGACGCCCTCCAGTGCGACGCTGAGCCCCGACGGCGACGGGGACGGGGAGGACGATCGGCGCGCGGATGGTGGCGGGGGCAGCGGCTCGGCTGGATCCCGCACGGCCGGCTCTCGATCGGTCAGCTCAAGGACGCGTCGTCCTGCCGCCAGTGTCGCCGACAGCTCGCGCGCCGCCGCAGCGAGCGGCTGGACTGCTTCGAAGGAGGCGAGCGCCAGCAGTGTCAGCAGTGCCAACAGCACGGCGTTCAGTCGCCCATCGGCGTGCGCGGTGACAGCCACGGCGAGGACGCCGGCGACGGTCGTTCCGGCGACGACGAGGCCAAGTCCCTCGCCGAGCCCGCCGGCCAAGGCGTCGCTGCGGCTCAGTGCCAGCAGCTTGCGATCCGCGGCGCGCACGCCGGCCAGCCGCTCCTCCTCCTGCCCATAGGCCACCAGCTCAGGTGCGCTGCGCAGCAGCTCCACGACCTCGGCCGACAGCTCGCCACGGGCTGGCGAGCGCCGCTGGGTCGCCCGGCGCCCGATGCGCGCCACGAGCGCCGGTACGGCGATCCCGCCTACGATCAGGCCCACGGCGAGGACCAGCCCGGCCGCCGGTAGGAACGCCGCCGAGACGCCCACCGAGACGGCACCTGCCGCGAGCGCCACCAGCGGCGGAAGGATTCCCCGCAGGTGCAGGTTCTGTAACGCGTCCACGTCGGCGACCATGCGCGCGAGCACGTCTCCGTCGCGGTAGCTCTCCAGCTGCGCCGGCGCCAGCGGCTCGATGCGCTCATACGCGCGGACGCGGACGCGTCCGAGCACGCGCAGGGCGAGGTCGTGCGAGGCCAGCCGTTCGAGGTAGCGCGCCAGTGGGCGCCCGAGGCCGAAGAAGCGCACGCCGACGATCGCTACCTCCAACGAGAGGACCGCCGGGCGCTCGGCGGCACGCGAGATGAGATAGCCGGCGGTCGCCATCAGGCCGACGCCGAAGAGCACAGTCAGCGCCCCAAGCCCGGCTGCCAGCGCCACGCGCTTGCGCGGCGCGGCCGCGAGCGAGAGCAGCCGTCGGAGCGTGGCACGCACGTTCACGCTCCCACGCCCGCGAACGTCGGTGCGGCCGTCCGCCCACGCTCGAGCACCACCACGCGGTCGGCCCGCACGGCCAACTCGGGGCGGTGCGCGATCAGCAGCACGGTGCGCTCGGCGCACAGCCGCTCGATCGCGTTGCCCACGTGCTCGGCGCTCGCGTGGTCCAGGTCGGCTGTCGGCTCGTCGAGGATCGCCAACGGCGCGTCGCGCAGGAACGCCCGCGCCAGGGCGATCCGGCGGCGCTCGCCGGCCGAGAGCGTGCGACCGCCATCGCCCACCGCCGTCTCGTAGCCCTGCGGCAGCACCCGCACGAAATCCTCGGCGCCCGCCAGTGCGCCGGCGTGGCGTACTTGCGCATCGTCCGCCGCGGGATCGGCGAGGCGGATGTTCTCTGCGATCGTCGCGCGCAGGAGCGTCGGACGCTGCGGGACCCAGGCGATCTGCCGGCGCCACGCGCGCGCGTCGCACTCTATGAGGTCCATGTCGCCGACGGCGATCAGTCCCGTCGTCGGCTCGGCGAAGCGCAGCAGCAGGGTCGCCACGGTGCTCTTGCCTGCCCCCGATTCGCCCACCAGTGCGACGGTCTCGCCCGGAGCCAGTTCCAGGTCCAGACCGTCGAGGACCAGGCCGGGGCGTGCGGGGTAGCCGAAGCAGACCCCCGCCAGCCGTACGGTCGCCTCGGCGGGGCTTGGGGCGTACCTCGCCGGCGGTGCGGGTCGCGTCGGTCGAACGCCGGGCGAGCGCTCCCAGCCGAGGCCTGTCTTCTCGCTGGCGCCCGTCTCCGCCGGAGCTTCGAGCAGTGCCAGGATCCGCTCGGCCACGGCCAGGCCGTCGGCGCTCGCGTGATACTGCACGCCGAGGCGGCGCAGCGGCAGATACAACTCGGGCGCGAGCACCAGCACGGTCAGTCCTGTCTGCAGGCCGAGTCCTCCTCCTACGAGGCGCACGCCAACAGTCACGGCGACAAGTGCCACGCCCAGCGTCGCGGCCAGCTCGAGCACCGAGCCCGAGAGGAAGCTCAGACGCAGCGTCGCCATCGTCGCCTGGCGATAGCGCTCGCTGACCTCGCCGATCGCGGTCGCCTGCGCGCCTGCACGGTTGAACGTGCGTAGCGTCGGCAGCCCGCGCATCACGTCGAGGAAGTGGGTCGAGAGCAGACGCAGCTCCTGCCAGCGCTGGCGCGTGCGCCGCGCCGTGGAGCTGCCGATCAACCACATGAAGACCGGAACGAGCGGAAGCGTCAGGAGCATGATCAGCGCCGACTCGACGTCGATCCTCGCGACCCAGGCGATGACCGTCAGCGGCACTAGACAGGCAAGGATCGCCTGGGGTAGGTAGCGCGCAAAGTAGGTCTCCAGCGCCTCCACGCCCTGGACCGTCGCGGCGGCGATCTCGCCGCCCTCGACGCCGTCGAGCGCCGCTGGCTGAGCGCGCAGCCGCTGCTCCAACAGCTGCATGCGCAGTTCTGAGAGCACAGTCGAGGCGCCACGGCGCCCGGCGACCTCAAACCCCCATGCCAGCAGGCCGCGCGCCGCGAAGGCAAGCGCGAGCAGCACGAGGTCTCCTGCGACCCGCGCAAGCGAGGCGCCGTGGAATGCGCGCGCAATGATTCCTGCCAGTAACGTCGCTCCGAGCAGCACGAGCATTGCCGTGGCAAGGCCGAGCGCGACGTCGGCGCCGAGCATCGTCCGCGCCGAGCGTGTGCGGGTCAGCAGGCGCGGGTCGCTCGTGCGCATGCGATTTAGCCCGCCGGCGGCGCACCGGGCGGTGGCATCCCCGGCTTGGGGGCGAGCGCGTCGAGGGGGTTGCCGGGGGGCCGCTCTCCGCCGATGCGCGCACGGAAGACGTAGTAGGTCCACCCCTGATAGACGAGCACGAGCGGCGTGATCGTGAGCGCCACGATCGTCATCACCTTCAGCGCATAGTGCGACGACGATGCGTTTGCCACCGTCAGGCTATGCGCGAACGTCGTCGAGGAGACAAGCACGCGCGGGTACAGGCCGGTGAAGATCGTGCCCACCACCGCGACGGTTCCGAGCGCCGTCATCACGAAGGTCCAGCCGCGACGACCCGTCAGGATGCAGACGACGGCGAGCAGCAGCGCCAGGCCCCCGAGTGCGGCTGGCACGACGGGGCCGGCGAGGCTCCGGTGGTTGTTTTCGACGGCGACGACAACCGTCCAGGCCAGCAGCGCGCCCGCACCGACGGCGGCAGCGATGGCAAGCCTGCGCGCCGTCACAGCGGCGCGCTCGCACAGCGCGCCGCTGGTGCGCAGCGTCAGGTAGGCGGCGCCGTGGAAGGTGAACAACAGCACGAGCGCGAGGCCGGCGAAGACGGTGTAGGGGCTGAACAGACTCCAGAAGTCGCCGGTGAAGTCGCGGCTGGAGTTCAACGGCAGGCCGCGCAGCAGGCTGGTGAGCGCCACTCCCCACACGAACGCCGCGCCGACGCTGCCGACGGTGTTCACCCACTGCCACGCCGTGCGCCAGCGAGGGCTCTCGCTCTTGCCGCGCCACTCGAAGGAGACCACGCGCACGATCAGACACGCGAGCACGAGCAGCAGCGCCAGATAGAAGCCTGAGAACATCGTCGCGTACCAGGCCGGAAAGGCCGCGAAGGTAGCGCCGCCGGCGACGACCAGCCACACCTCGTTGCCGTCCCATACGGGGCCGATCGCTTCGAACATGACGTCGCGGTCGTGCTCGTCGTGTGGCAGGAATGCCAGCAGTGCGCCCACCCCGAAATCGAAGCCCTCCAACAGGAAGTAGCCGCCCCACAGGACGGCGATCAGACAGAACCAGAAGGTCTGCAAGCTCATCTCAGTAGCCGATCGCCGGCACCGGCGCCGAGGGCGCCTCGCCCGTGCCGCGCACCGCCGGCGGGTCCAGGCGCGCGTAGCGGCGCATGAGGATGAAGTCGAGGACGCCCAGCGTGGCGTAGAGCGCCGCGAACACCGCGATGCTTGCGGCGATCATCGCGCCGCTGACGGCCGGGGAGTTGGCCTTGACGGTCTGCAGCAGCCCCTGCACGATCCACGGCTGGCGGCCCACCTCGGTCAGCAGCCAGCCGGCGGTAGCGGCGATGAATGGAAAGGCGATCGTGACTACCGCGGTCCGCAGGAACCAGCGCGTGGACTGGAGCTTGCCCCTGCGATAGAGCCACGCACCGAGGGCGGCGATGGCGAACATCAGCGCCCCGAGGTAGGCCATCACGCGCATGCTCCAGTAGACGGCCTCGACGGGCGGGGTGTAGGTGCCCGGCCCGTACTGGCGCGCGTATTGGGTCTGGAGCTGGTTCATGCCCTGCACCGTGCCGTTGAAGGAGCCCGTCGCCAGAAACGAGAGCAGACCGGGGATTTCCAGCGCCGCGCTCGGCTTGGGGTGCTGCGCTGAGAAGCCGCCGATCTGAAACAGCGAGAAGCTTGCCGGCTGTTCGGTGTTCCACAGCGCCTCGGCGGCGGCGATCTTCATCGGCTGGTCGGTGTCGGTGATGACCCCGAAGCGGCTGCCGACGATCAGGTTCGCAAAGGTGACCGGCACCGCGACGATCAGCGCGAGCGCTGCCGCACGGCGGAACAGCTCGATGTTGCGTCCGTGCAGCAGATGCCAGCAGGAGACGCCGAGAACGACGAGCGCGCCAGTCGTCAGGCCCACCAGCATCGTGTGCTCGAAGGCGTGCACGGCGAAGTTGTTGGTGAGCAGCGCTCCGACGTTCGTCAGCTCGGCCTTGCCCTGCACCATGCGGTAGCCGACGGGGTGCTGCATCCACGAGTTGGCGACGAGGATGAAGTAGCCCGACAGCCACGTGCCCAGCGCGGCGAGCCAGATCGTCGCGAGGTGCACGCGCGGGGACAGTCGTTCCCAGCCGAAGATCCACAGCCCGAGGAAGACCGACTCCAGGAAGAAGGCCGCCAGGCCCTCGATCGCCAGCGGCGCGCCGAAGACATCGCCGACGAACTTGGAGTAGACCGACCAGTTCATCCCGAACTGGAACTCCTGGACGAGGCCGGTCGCGACGCCGATCGCGAAGTTGATCAGCAGCAGCGTGCCGAAGAAGCGCGTAATGGCCAGCCAGCGCTCGTCGCCGGTGCGCCGCCAGATCGTCTGCATCGTCGCCACCAGCGGCGTCAGTCCGAGCGTGAGCGGCACGAACAGGAAGTGGTAGATCGAGGTCATTGCGAACTGCACCCGCGCGAGGTCGACCGTGGTGACGGCGAACTCGGCGGCGGCTCTCACCGCTCGACCTCTGCGCTTGCCGCCCGCTCGATGTCCGCCAGTTCGCCCTCGATCAGCTGGTTCTGGAGGTTGCCGAGCCGGGCGGTGGCCCAGTCGATTAGGACCTTCAGGCGTCTACCGGGAACGCCGCCCAGGTAGTACATGTGCACCGTCAGATACGTCAGGAACGCAAGCCGACCGGAGAGTTTCAGACCCCGGATTTCACACACCGCCCGGCCGCGTCCGACGACGGCCAGCGCACCCTTGTCGAAGTAGCGAAATGGCGTCGACGCGCTCGCTGCGCCGTCACGAATCGCCTTGGCCACGTGACGCGCCTGCTGGATCGCCACGGTCGCCAGCCCCGGCAGCGGCTTACCGCCCGTCCCTGCCAGCAGCGTCGCGTCGCCGAGCATCGAGATCTCGCGGTGCCCGGGCACGGTCAGGTCGGGTTCGACCTGCACGCGCCCCGCCCGATCGGTGCTCGCGCCGGTCGCCTCGGCGAGCGTCTTGGTGAAGCCGACGGCCTGCACGCCGGCGGCCCAGATCACGGTTCTGGAGGCGATCCGCTCGGTGGTGGCGCCGACCTCGATTGTGACGCCGCGGGCGTCGATCGCCGTGGCGCGGGCGCCCTCGCGCACGGTGACCCCGATCGAGGCAAGCTGCCGGGCGGCTTTGCGCGACAGCCGCTCGCTGAACGCGGCGACGACGCGCTCGCCGGCGTCGAGCAGGACGACGCGCGTGTCGCGGGGCTGAATCCGCGCGTAGTCGCGCTTCATCGTGTCCTTGGAGATGATCGCCAGCTCGCCGGCGATCTCCACGCCGGTCGGCCCACCGCCGATGACGACGAACGTCATCAGCTCGCTGCGCTCGCGTGCGTCGTCGGTGCGCTCGGCCTGCTCGAAGGCGCCGTAGATTCGGTTGCGCAGATCGACGGCGTCGGCGAGCGTCTTCAGGCCGCTGGTCACCTCCCGCCAGGCGTCGTTGCCGAAGTAGGAGGTCTGCGCGCCGCAGGCGACAATCAGGCTGTCGTAGTCCAGGCGCGCCCCGTCGTCGAGCACGAGCTGGCGCCGCTCGGCGTCGAGGCCGGTGGCCTGCGCCATAAGGACGGTCGTGTTGGTATTGCGCCGCAACGCCGTGCGGATCGGCGGGGCGCACTCACCGGTTGACAGGCCGCCGCAGGCCACCTGATAGAGCAGCGGCTGGAACAGGTGGTGGTTCATGCGGTTGACCAGCGTCACCTCGACATCGGCGTGGCGCAGCTCGCGCGCGGCGGTCAGCCCACCGAAGCCGCCACCGACGATCACCACGCGCCGCCGGCGCGAGCGCGGCGCATCGCTGCGCCGCGCACCGCTGTCCAGCTCGGTCGCATTCGCCTTTGCCGGTATTGGCGTCTGCGCGTCGTCCGGCCTCGGCGCTCCGCTCTCAACCGCCATCGGCGCCCAGCCGCTGCCGCAGGTGGTCGCCGACGCGCAGGGCGTTGGCGATTGCCGTCAGCGCCGGGTTGACGGCTCCGATGCTCGGAAAGAAGCTGGTGTCGACGACGTAGAGGTTGTCGAGCTCGTGTGCGCGGCAGTCGACGTCGAGCACCGACGTGGCGGGGTCGCTGCCGAAGCGGCAGGTGCCGGCCTGGTGGGCCACGCCGGCCACCGGAATCTCGTTCTTGAGGTACGCGTGGCGGGGTATCAGGTGGTGCTCATGCATCCCCAGGCGCCCGAGCATCGACTTCAGCCGCTCGAAGAGCTGCTGCTTGGGGACCTCGTTCGTGGCCTCATAGCTCAGCCTCACACGACCCTTGCTGTCCACTGTGACGCGGTTCTCCGCGCGCGGCAGATCCTCCGTCGAGAGCCAGAAGTCGACTGCATGGGAGGCGATCTCAGCAAGCGTGTGGGTGGGCGCGAGGCGGGTCTCGAGCGGCTTCTCCCCGCGATACATCTGCGCCTGGGACTTCCCCACCATCTGGATGTTGCCGAGCGGGTACTCGAAGTCGTCGCTTGCGAGGTAGAAGTCGTTGAGCCCGAGCGTCTTCTGAAAGACGGTCGGATTGGGTTCCTTGGAGAGCGCCAGTACCGCCTGGCTGTTGTGGAAGATGTAGTTGCGCCCCACCTGGTCGGAGCTGTTGGCCAAGCCGTTCGGATGCCGGTCATTGGCCGAGCACAGCAGCAGCTTGGCCGAGTTGGCGGCGCCGCAGGAGACCACGACGATGTCGGCGACGAAGCGCACGCGTTGCGGAGGGACCTCCCGTCCGCCGGATCCCACGGGCTTGTTCCTGGCGCTGCCTGCGGCCTTCTCGTCCAGCTCGACCTCCACCTCGGTGACGGCGCTGCCGGAGGGGTTGGTGTGCAGCGCCACGACCCTCGCGCCCGTCAGCAGCGTGACGTTCGCGTGCTCCAGCGCAGGCCTGACGGCAATCGTCTCGGCGTCGGACTTGGCATGCACCAGACACGGGAAGCCGTCGCAGTCGGGGCAGCGCACGCAGGCGCTGTAGGGCATGTCGGCCTCGTTGAGCATGATCCCGCAGGGTGCATGGAAAGGGTGCAGCCCCTCGGCGGCGAAGTCGTCGGCGAGCTGCTGGATGCGCGGCTCGTGTGACACTGCCGGGAAGGGATAGGGCGCGCTGGCCGGCGGTTCGGTGGGGTCCTCGCCGCGTGCGCCGTGCACGCGGTAGAGCTGCTCCGCCTGTGTGTAGTAGGGCTCCATCGCCGCGTAGTCGATCGGCCAGGCGGGGGAGAGGCCGTCGTGGTGGCGCAACTCGCCGAAGTCCTCGGCGCGCAGGCGGTAGAGCGCAGCCCCGTAGAGCTTCGTGGCGCCGCCGACGAAGTAGTGGATCTGCGGCTGGAATCCGTTGCCCTCGGCGTCATACCAGGTGTCGTGCGAGACGTAGCGGTTATCCACGAAGACGTCCTGCGCCAGCCAGTTCTGCGGCTCGCGCGGCAGCCAGCCGCCGCGCTCGAGCAGCAGGATGCGCTTGCCGGTAGAGGCGAGGCGGTGCACGAGCGTGCCGCCGCCGGCGCCGCTGCCGATCACGATGACGTCGTAAGCATCCATCAGGTGATCTCCGCGATCCGCTCGACCACGATGATGCGTGCGGCCGCCTCGATCAGCGCGAGGTGGGAGAAGGCCTGCGGGAAGTTTCCAAGGTGGCGGCCCGTGGAGGTGTCGAACTCCTCGGCGTAGAGCCCCAGCGGCGAGCCGACGCTCAGCAGCTTTTCCATCAGGTCGCGGGCGCGCTGCTGCTCGCCGACGAGTGCCAGCGCGGAGACGAGCCAGAAGGAGCAGATCAGGAAGCTCCCCTCCTTGCCGGACATGCCGTCGTCGGTCTCGTCGGTGCGATAGCGCAGGACGAAGCCGTCCTCCGTCAGCTCGTCGGCGATCGCCAGCACGCTGGCATGCAGGCGCTCGTCGTTCGCCGGCAGGAAGCCGAACAGCGCCGCGAGCAGCGTCGAGGCGTCGAGCGCGTCGGTTCCGTAGTGCTGGCGCAGCACCCCCCGCCGGTCAACTCCGTGGGTGAGGATGTCCTCCTTGATCTCCTCGGCTGTCGCCTGCCAGCTCTTCTGCAGCTCTGTGCTGCCGCGCATCGCCGCCAGCTTCGCGGCGCGGTCCATCGCGACCCAGCACATCAGCTTCGATGAGACGTAGTGCTGGGGCGCGCCGCGCGCCTCCCAGATGCCCTGGTCGGGCTCACGCCAGACGTCCGTGGCGCATTGCGCCTGCGCCTGCACGATCGGCCACAGCCGTCGCGGCAGCCTTTCGGAGCGCCGTGTGTGCAGCAGAATCGAGTCGAGCGTCGCGCCGAAGACGTCGTTCTGGCGCTGGTCGAAGGCGCCGTTGCCGACCCTGACAGGACTTGCCCCCGCATAGCCGGAGAGGTCCTTGCGCGTGGTCTCCGTCAGGTCGCGCCGCCCGTCGATCCCGTACATGATCTGCAGCGCGCCGTCGCCGTTGGGCTCCAGGTCGGCGATGAACTGCATGAACTCCTCGGCCTCCCAGTCGAGATTGAGGAAGTGCAGGGCCTGCAGGGTGAAGGTGGAGTCGCGCAGCCAGGTGTAGCGGTAGTCCCAGTTGCGTTCCCCGCCGGGCGTCTCCGGCAGCGAGGTGGTGAGCGCCGCGACCGTCGCGCCGGTCGGCATGTAGGTCAAACCCTTGATCGCCAGCGCCGAGCGCTGAATCGGCTCGCGCCAGCGGTGGTCGGGCAGGCGCGCGCGGTCCAGCCACGTGCGCCAGTAGCGCCCGGTCGCGGCCAGGCGCGCGTTGGCCTCGTCCACGTTCATCGGCGAGTCGAGCTGCTCGGCCCACGACAGCGAGCAGTAGACCTGTTCGCCCTGCCTCAGCACGTGCCGCGCGCGGACCCAGTCGCCCTCGACGCCGACGGCCATGTCGGTCTGCAGGCGCAGCGTCACTCCCTCGCCGCAGGCGTCGGCTCGGTGGCCTTCGTCGGCGACCGTCCACTCGGCGGGCGTGCGCCCATAGTCGAACACGGGTTCACAGGTCAGCTCGACGTCAACTTCGCCCTCGATGCACAGTGCCACACGCACGAGCGCGTGGTCGGCGTCTTCGTCGGTCGGCGGGCGCGTGTGCGGCGTGACCTCATCGACGCCGCGGCGCGGCCCAAGCGTGAGCGCGTCGCGCACCACCAGCCAGCCGGTGGGCGTCGTCCAGGTGCTCGCCACCGTGTTGGTCCCCGGCTCGTAGATGCGCGCCGTCGGCACGTTGATCCCGAAGGGCGCGAAGCGAAAGGCGCCGGCCTCGCGATCGAGCAGCGTGCCGAAGACGCTCGGCGCGTCAAAGCGCGGCACGCACAACCAATCGACCGAGCCGTCGGGCGCGATCAGCGCCCCGGTGTGGCAGTTGGACAGGAACGCATAGTCGGCAATGGGAGGGAAGGGAGAGGGGGTTGCCGCGCTCTGCGGCGCGGCGCTGGGCGCCGCCGAGCGCTCGCCGCGGCGAGCATTCGCAGCCGTTTTGACGCCTGTTTTGGCGCGTGCCTTGGCGCTCCTCGCCGCCGGGCTCACGAAGCCACCCACGGCCCATGCCAGCGGCCGTGACCGTCCACGAGGCGCTTGGCCTCCTCAGGCCCCCAGGACCCCTGCGCGTAGGGGTGCACTGGCGGTGGGGAGTCCAGCAGCGGCTGCATGATGCGCCAGGTCTGCTCGACGCTGTCCTGGCGGGTGAAGCGCGTGCTGTCGCCATTCAGCGCGGCGAGCAGCAGCACCTCGTAGGGCGTCGGGGCCTCGCCTCCCTCCTGGGCGAACTCCATGTCGAGTGTGATCGTCTGGGGACCGCCCCTGTCGGCCCGGTGTGCATCGAGGATCAGCTGCGTGCCGGTCGAGGGATCGAGCTTGATCGTCAGCTGGTCGGCTTCCGGGCGGCGATGCCCGTGCTCCATGAAGCCCAGCCGCGGCGGGTGGCGGAAGACGACGCGCAGCTCGGTCTGCGTGACCGGCAGCTTCTTGCCGGTGCGGATGAACCACGGCACCCCCGCCCAGCGCCAGTTGTCGATCTGCAGGCGCATGGCGGCGTAGGTCTCGGTGGTGGAGTCCTTGGCGACGCCGTCGATGTCGCGATAGCCGGCGTACTGGCCGCGGATGTAGTGCGCAGGGTCGGCTGTCTCGGTGGAGCGGAAGACCGCGAACTTGGCGTCCTTGAGCGTCCTTGCGTCGTTGCCGGCGGGCGCCTCCATGGCGGCGACGGCGACCACCTGCATCAGGTGGTTGACGACCACGTCGCGCAGGGCGCCGACGGGATCGTAGAAGTGCCCGCGATCCTCGACGCCGAAGTCCTCGGCCATCGTGATCTGCATGCACGCGATGTGGTTGCGATTCCACACCGACTCGATGATGGTGTTGGCGAAGCGCAGGTAGAGCAGCTCGTCGGTGCCCATCTTGCCGAGGAAGTGGTCGATCCGGTACAGCTGGGACTCGTTGATGTGTTCGTGGACTTCCGCGTTGAGCGCGCGCGCAGAGGCGAGATCGTGGCCGAAGGGCTTCTCCACGACTACGCGCGCCGACTTGGTGAGCCCGGCGTTGGCGAGGCCCTTGATGACCATCCCGAACAGCGACGGCGGGATCTCCAGGTAGAAAACGGGGCTGGACACGTCGCCGATGGCCTGCGCCACCTGCTGGTAGGTGGCAGGGTCGGCGAAGTCGCCGCTCAGATAGGAAAGCCTCGCCGCGAAGCGCGCAAAGACCTGCTCGTCGATGGTCTCGCCGCAGGTTTCGATCGCCTTGCGGGCATGTTCGCGCACGCCCTCGACCGTCCAGTTGTCGACGGCCACGCCGAGAATCGGAGTGCTGAGGAGCCCCCGCGCCTCCAGGCGGTAGAGCGAGTGGAAGGTCATCACCTTGGCGAGATCGCCGGAGATGCCAAAGACGACGAATACGTCAGCTGGCCGCGGCTCCGTCATAGACTGCTCTCCGCCGTCATACACCGCTCTCCGCTGTGACCCGCCCGCTTGCGATGGCCTGTAAGAGCGCCTGGTGGTCGCGTTCGTTCTGATCGGCGTAGGTCTCCGCGAAGCGCTCGATCGCACGGTCGAAGGCCGTGCTGCTGCCCAGATAGCTGGCAATCGCGATGCCGTCGCCCGAGCGGGCGTGCGCGCGGGCGAGCGTGCCGCCGCACATACGCCCGTAGATCGTCATGCCTGGCGGCGCCATCGCTCCGACGTCGGCCGAACTCTTCCAGTCCCACAGCTGGCGAACGTAGAAGTCACGCGTCTCCCCATCAATGCCGGTCGCGCGCAACCAGCCCAGCATGATGTCGCTGGAGGCCTGCATCATCCGCTGTCCCTCGACCACGCGCCGGCCGTGGTGGGAGAACTCGCTCTTGCCGAGGAACGGCTCGAGCACGGAGGGCTGCGCCTCCTTGCACTGCAGGAACAGCGGGTCGTCGTTGTCGCGCCCGAGCATCAGCACCACCCAGGCGCGCGTGCCGACGCTCCCCACGCCCACGACCTTGCGTGCCAGGTCGATGTAGCGGTAGCGCTCGAGCAGATAGCGGCGATCGCCCTGCAGGCTCGCTCGGTAGGTGCGCAGCAGCGTGTGCATGCTTGCTTCGAACTCGTCCGCCTGCTCCGCGGGAAGCAGATCCTCGACCCGCACGATCAACGGCGGGTCGCTGATGATCTGTGGCTCTCCGTCGATGGTATGCGCGAGCCGCGAGAAGGCGCGCAGGTTGTCCTTCTTCGTGGCCTTCGTGGCGGTCTTGCGCAGCGTCTTGATCTGCTGGGCGGTGGCCTGTTCCTCAAAGCGCGCAAGGATCTCCGTCCGATCCAGGCGGGCGTACCAGGTTTCGAGATTGCGTCTGCCGGCGAAGCGCCGCATCGCCTCGCGGTACTCGCGCACCGCCGCGCCCGCCGCCTCGCGTCCCTGCTTGGCGGTGAAGCCGCGCTCGCGCCCCGCGATCACGATGCTCGCCGCCAGGCGCTTGACATCCCACTCCCAGGGGCCAGGCAGCGTCTCGTCGAAGTCGTTGACGTCGAATATGAGGTCGCGCTCCGGTGAGGCGAAACCGCCGAAGTTCGACAGGTGGGCGTCACCGCAGAGCTGCACCCGGATGCCCGAGCGGGGGGTGCCGGCCAGATCGGCGGCCATCCCGTAGGCGGCTCCGCGGAAGAATGCGAACGGCGAGGTCGCCATCCGCCCATAGCGGATCGGGACCAACTCCGGCACGCGCGAGGCGGCCTGCTCTTCCAGCAGCGCGATCGGGTCGGGCCGCTCGGCCCACGGCTCCCACTCGGCATGGCGCGAGCGCGGCGCCTCCGTGCGTGCCGCCTTGCCCCGCGCGGCGCGCTCCCGCGGCGAGAGATGGGGCACCTTGGGCCCGCCTGCCGTCCGCCGCGACGGGCGGGTGGATGCGGCGGTGCTCGCTGCGCTCTTGTCGGTGTTAGTCATTAGTCGCTGAACGATTGCGCCGGGCTGGGTGAGCCGACCTCACTCTCAATGGGTGAGCATGTCACTTTGCGCCGGGGGTGTGAGCATGCCACTTGCGCAGCGGGTGAGCATGTGCGGATGTGAGCATGTGCGGGTGTCACGTGCGCATGTCATCCGTGCAGGACGGTGGCACCTTGGGTCTTCTTCTGGCTGGATACGGCCGTGTCTTGGGTGTGGTACTGGGCCAGCAGCTCCACCTCATGCTCGTGCTTGGGGAAGCGGAAGAAGACGATCGTCGCGCCGAGCAGGATCGCGATGATGCCCGCCGTATAGGCCCATTGAGCGCCCTGTGTGAACGAGGTCTTTGCGCCGGCGATGATGCTGTTTGCGTAGTGCGGGTAGCGCGACGCGGTGTTGGCGGCGCTCGAGAACGACTTCGTGAGTTCGCCCTGGATGCCTTCAGTAATGACCGCCTCGTTGGGCGCCGAGGCAATCGCCGCGGTGACGGCAGCGGCGTAGCCTGCCGTGAGCAGCGCGCCGAGGATCGACTGCATGATTGCTCCGCCCAGGTCGCGCTGCAGGTCGGCCGTGCCCGAGGCCATGCCTGCGCGGTGCACGGGCACCGAGCCGGTGAGGGAGTGCGAGGCCGGCGTGCCGGCGAACCCGACGCCAGCCCCGACCAGCGCGTATGCCAGGCCGACCTTCCAGAAGGAGATGCCCTCTTTCCACAGCAGCAGCATCGTCAGGAAGCCCAGCAGGCAGAAGGCGTAGCCGACCAGCAGCGTGAAGCGTGAGCCGTGCGAGTTCACGAGCTTTGCCGAGCGCGGCGCGATCAGCACCATGAAGACGGCCCCGGGAATGACCGTGAGGCCTGCCTGGAGCGTCGAGTAGCCGAGCACGTTCTGCAGGAATTGCTGACCGACGAACATTGCCCCCATCAGCGACCCGAAGACGATGATCCCGGCTAGCGCTGCGACCCAGAAGATCCGCCGGCGGGCGACCTTCAGGTCATACAGCGGCGCACGCGCTCGGCGCTGACGGACGACGAATGCGACGCCTGCCGCCAGTGTCACCGCGGCCAGACCGATGACCAGTGTTCCCTTGTCCGGCACCGGCGCGAAGTTGATCGCAAGCACAAGCGCCGCAACCAGCACGACCGAGAGGATGCCGCCGAGGTTATCGACGGGATCTGTCGTCTCGTTGACGTGCGCCGGCACGAAGCGCCAGGCCATGAACAGCGCCGCGACGGCCAAGGGCAGGGTTATGAAGAAGACCGAGCCCCAATCGAATTGCGTCAGCAGAGCGCCCGCGAGCAGCGGGCCGAGCGAGGAGATCGCTCCGCCGAGGCCCGACCACAGCGCGATCGCGCGCGTGCGCGCCGGCCCCGACCAGAGCGCCGTTATCAACGCCAGGGTCGTCGGGAAAGCCATGCCGGCGGCGAGGCCGCCGAGCACGCGCGCCGCGATCAAAACCTCGGCCGAGGGCGCCAGCGCGGCGAGCAGCGACGCCGGGATCGCCAGCAGCGTGCCCAGCAGCAGCATCAGCTTGCGCCCGTGGCGATCGCCGAGCGCGCCGAGATACAGGACCGAGGCCGCCAGGCCGAGCGAGTAGCCCACGGCGATCAGGTCCAGCTCGCTCTGACTTGCGTCGAAGGCCTTGCCGATGTCGGGCAGCGCGACGTTGGCCACCGCGAGGTTCAGATTCGCGACCGCCGCCACGGCGATCAGCGATGCGAGAACGAGCCCTGCGCGCTGCGGGGATGTCGTGGATTCCACCTTGGCCGGCATTGCCCCGGGCTCCCCGGCGCCGGAGAGTGTCTGCGCCTCAGCCATGTCGCGTCGTTCTCGGAATCGGGATCCATGAAACCGGGCGCCGAGGTGAGCACGAATCACCCCGGTCGGGTGATTCGCCAAGTCATCCCAAGGGGGTGATGAGCTTTCACCCGCGGGCCGGCGAAGCTGTTTGCTGAAAAGACGGGCGACGGCGCCCGCCCGGACATACATAGTCGCGTCGCCCTACGGGGTGACTCAAACCGTAGCTGTGAGGAGGATCGCCATGTCAAGCACCGTTCCCGAGTCAGGCACTACCAGTGATCGCTACCAGGCCGCGGCCCCGATCAGCGGTTGGATCATCTTCGCCGGTGTGATCATGCTGATCGAGGGTTTCCTCGATGCGATGTGGGGCCTGGCGGCGATCATCAACAATGAAGTCGTCACCGTGGGCGGTCGCGGCGGGGTGGTCGTATGGGACATCACGGCGTGGGGCTGGGGACACCTGATCCTCGGATCGCTGGTCGCCTTGACAGGTCTGGGCCTACTCGCCGCGCGGAGCTGGGCACGCGTGTTCGGGATCATCTTCGTGTCACTCAACCTGCTCGTGCAGTTCGGTACCTTCACACTCTTCCCGCTGTGGTCGATAATGATCATCGCACTTGACATCATCATTCTCTACCACCTCACGGCTCGCTGGGAGACCGAGTACCGATGATGCGCAGGCGGCGACCGATCCTGCGCGGCGCGATGGTCGGCGGGATGGGCTATATGGCTGGCAAGGCAGGTGCCAACCGGGCAGCGGGAGAGGCCTCGCAGGAACAGCGGCTTACCGGCGTGGAAGAGCAGCAGGCCGCTGCCGCCAGCGGTGGGGGTGGGTCAGGCGGGGCGAGCGGTGGCGCCGCCGCTCCGGGAGGCGGCAAGATCGAACAGCTCAAGCAGCTCGGCGAACTGCGCGACAGCGGTGTGCTGACGCCCGAAGAGTTCGAGCAGGAGAAGCAGAAGGTGCTGGGGGGCGGGTCATAGCGATGGGTCCTGTCCAGATCTGTACCAGGGGGCGGTCGCGATGATCGGTCCGGTGCAGCTGCTCGTCGTCGGCTTCGAGCAGCCCGACTTCAAGGGTGAGGTTCTAACCCACCTTCAGAGCCTGAAGGAACACGACGTCGTACGCGTGATCGACATCCTGTTGGTGCGCAAGGACGCCGATGGCGTGCTCACTACGACTCAGATCAGCGATCTCTCCGAGCAGGAGGCGCGGGAGTTCGGCGCCGTCGTCGCTGCCTTGGTCGGCCTCGGCGAGGCGGCCGGTGGAGACGCCGAGGGCGCCGCCAGGCTGTGGTCGGGAGCGGCGGAAGTCGGCGAGGCGGGGCTCGCCGAGGAGGACATCGTCGATGTGCTCGCGGAGATCCCCGACGACACCGCCGTGGCGATCGCGCTGCTGGAGCACCGCTGGGCGATCCCGCTGCGCGAGGCGATCGTGACGGCCGGAGGCTTCCCGATTGTCGATACCTGGGTGCATCCACGCGATCTCGTCGAGGTCGGCCTGCTCGCGGCCGCAGAGGCCGAACAGGCGCTGAGCTGAGACAGGCGCTAGGTCAGCATTCGACCGGCGCGAGCGCCTGTTTGTAACTGGCGGCGAGCTTTTCGACGGCCGCGGTCAGCTGCGCCCTGGCGTTCGGAAGCGACAGGTTCGTGAGTTCGTGCGTGAGCGTGGTCAACTCGGAGGTGAAGGCCTGGTTGGCCTTCGTGACCTGTTCCCTGCGGGCCCCGCTCAGCTTGTCCTGGGCCTGCCCGATCTTCTGGAGGCTTTCCGTGATCGTGCTCACGTTGCTCTCGACCCCCGAGAGAGTCACCGTCTGCGCCGTCTCCTTCTGCAGACTCTGCACGCTGGTCGAGATCTTAGCCCTCGCGTCGCAGACCGTCTTTTCGGCCTTGGCCTGTTCGGATTCGCCACATCCGGCGACGACCGCGAGGAATAGCACGCAGGTGAGCACCACGGGCCGGGTTGCCTGTCTGGGTCCCATCGCCGCATGCACGCTAGCGGGGTTGAAGGTGACTCTTCCTCACTCCGTCCGGGTGAAAATGCGCCGCGTCGTTCGCTGGGAGTGAGGTCCGCTCACCCCGGACTCCAACAGGATGGTGGAGGTTCGGTCCAACTCAATTCGCAGGAGGTCTCCGATGGCTGACCAGCCTCTGTTCGTTTTCGTCGGTGTCTATCCCAGCCAGGAGGAGGCCCATGCAGACTACGAGGTGCTGCGCGAGGCGCATGCCGAGGGTCTGGTGGGCACCTATGATGCCGCCGACGTCTTCAAGGACGCTGACGGAAAAGTGCACGTGCACAAGCACGAGAAACCCACCCAGCACGGCGCCTGGACGGGTGCGGCCGTCGGTGCGGTGATCGGCATCTTGTTCCCTCCGTCGATCATCGGCGCCGGTGTTGTGGGTGCCGGTGCGGGTGGCCTGGTCGGTCACCTGTGGCGCGGCATGTCGCGCTCGGACGTGCGAGAGCTTGGTGAAGCGCTCGACGCGGGCGAGGCAGCGCTGATCGTCGTCGGCCGCTCGCGCGTGCTTGAGCAGGCGGAAAAGCTCATCACCCGCGCGGAACGCACGCTGGAGAAGGAATTGAAGTCCGACAGCGAGGCGTTCGAGCGCGAACTGCGCGAGGCGGAGAAGGAAGGCGCCGCGGCGTAGCCGCGGGCGGTGCGGGTCGGAGGTTGCGAGCCGGCCGCTGCGAGCTGTATCCCAAATTGACAATCACACAAGCTCAGGACAACCCCAGGAGGTCTGCGAAATGGCAACTCTCACAGTCTGGAAGTTCCCCACAGCGGTGGGCGCCGAGGAGGCGGTGCAGACGCTCGAGCGTCTGCAGAGCGAACAGCTCATCCAGGTGCACGACGCAGCGATGGTCAATTGGCCGGAGGGCAAGAAGCAGCCGCGCACCCGTCAGCTGCATAACCTAGCCGGCGCGGGCGCGCTCGGCGGCGCATTCTGGGGGCTGCTGTTCGGCCTGATCTTCTTCGTGCCGCTATTCGGCATGGCCATCGGCGCCGCGGCCGGCGCGTTCGGCGGCGCGATGACCGACGTGGGGATCGACGACGACTTCATCAAGCGCATACGCGCGCAGGTGACCCCCGGTACCTCGGCACTGTTCGCGCTCACCTCAGACGCCGTGCTCGACAAGGTCCGCGATGCCTTCGCCGGCCAGAACCCCGAATTGCTTGAGACGAACCTCTCTGGTGAGGAGGAGGCCAGACTGCGCGGGGCGTTTGTCGAGGACTAAAGACAAGGAGCGGCGTGTTCGACGTGAAAACCGCGAGCTACGAGATTCACATCAAGGGCAGGATGAGCGAGCAGCTCATCTCCGTCTTCGAGGGCATGGACGCAAGCGTCCAGTCTGTGGAGACCGTGCTGCGTGGTCCCGTGCTCGACCAGGCTGCGCTGCACGGGCTGCTCGATCGCATCCAGGCGCTCGGCCTGGAGCTGATCGAGGTTCGGCGCCTGCCCGGGTCCTCAGCCGAGGAGGGCGGCTTGCACGAGGAGGAGGGCCTGCATGCGGAGGAGGGCTTGCGCGCGGGGGGAAGCACACCGCGGGAGGGTGGCGCACGACATCCGAGCAGCGAGGATGCTCCACAGGACTCAAAGGACGTGGGTGGCTCGCCTTCGCGATGAGCCGGTCAGGCGCGCTGCACGACCCGAGGCCGCTTGATCCCCGCAGGCAGCAGGCCGAGCTGGCGCCCCTTGTCCACCGCGTCGGCACGGCCGTTTGCATCGAGCTTGCGGTAGATGCTGCGCAGGTGAGTCTTGACGGTGTTCAGCGACACGAACACCTCTGCGCCGATCTCGGCATTGGAGAGCATCGTGGGCAGGTAGCGCAGGATCCGCTGCTCGCGCTCGGTCAGCGGTTCGGGCAGCGTCGCGCCCGCTCCGATCGGTTGGTGCCCGACGCCGTCGAGCAGCACCTCCAGCAGTGCTGGGTGGGCGGTGCCGGTTCGCGCCTGAAGCTCCAGCAGCTCGCCTACCGTCGGGCCGTTTAGCAGGAAGGCGTCCCGGAAGGGCTCGCGCTCGGCCAGCGCCAGCGCGCGATCCAGCGCCTGGGAGGCGGCCTGCTCCTGGCCGCCTGCGTGAGCCACGAGCGCGCGCAGCAGCCAGGCCTCGACGAGCGTTGCGGGGCGATTGTCCCTTGCCGGGCCCAGCGGCGCCTGCGCGAGCGACCGCGCTGCCCGCTCCAGCTCGCCGTCGTGCAGCTCGATGCTTGCCTGGCGGACCAGCAACTCCGCGCACTCCGGTGCCTGCTCGCGAGCGTCCGCGAGCATTGCGCGCGCCTGCGCGACCTCGCCAGCGGCCATCAGCACGCGTGGCTCGGCGTCCGCGAGCGCGGTTTCCAGGAAGTTCGGCACAGGGTCGCCGTCTGCAAGCTCGGCGCGGATTGCTCGCAGTTTCAACGCGCCGCGAGCGGCCGAGCGGGGTCCCGCTGCGGCCAGCGCGAGCGCTTCAAGCAGCCCGCTCGCGAGCCTGACCGGCGCCTCGGCGGTTTCCGCTGCGGAGATGGCGTTCTTCAGCAGGCCCTCGGCGTGCCCAAACTCGCCGCGGCGATAGGCCCCGGTGGCAGATGCCAGATAGGCGCAGGCCACCGCCGGACCCTCATCCCAACCGCGCTGCTCGGCTGAAAGGACCGCCTGTGAGCTGAATGCCTCGGCGCGTGTCAACTCGCCGCGCAGCAGATGCACGATTGCCAGCTGCGCGAGGCAGTCGAGGGCGATCTGCTCGTGCTGTTCGTCTGTGGCGAGGGCCAGGGCCTCGTGCAGGTGAACCGCGGCGATGTCGGGATCGCCGGCCCAAAGATGTGCGGCTCCCAGATTGGAGAGTGCGAAGCTGCGCAGCGACGTCCAGCGGTGGTGCGAGGAGGCACGCGCCGCATCTGTGAGCTTGCGGGCGAAGCGCTCTGCGTCCTTGACGTGCATGCGCAGGCGTGCATCGTGCAGTGCCACCGCGGCGAGGACGAGGTCCAGTGGCTCACGCCTCTGTGCCGCGATCTCGCTGCGAGTCTGCCGTGCGATGGCGAGGTGGTGCCGGGCGTTCTGGAGGTCGCCATCCTGAAGGCGACTGCCGGCGAAGGCGGCCGCCAGCCGTGGATCGGCCGCGACGACATCGGGCGGGAGCTGCGCCATCGGGCCACGCATGGCCGCGGACCGTCCAGACAGGAAGAGGTCGAGCCAGTGCTCAGCGACCAGGGTGCCGGCCTGCTCCCAGTCCTCGCCGGCGAGGGCGTGGCGGATGGCGGGCATCACCTCTCCCTGCTCGGCGTACCAGCGCGCTGCGCGGCGGTGCAGGAAGGGGACCTCGTCGGGGTGGGCGTGACGCAGGTGGGCGCGCAGCAGCTCCCCGAACAGCGGGTGATAGCGGTAGGAGTGGCCGTCGCTGTCGGTTGACTGCACGGGCGCTCCCAGGCGCTCGAGCGCAGCGAGTGTCAGCGTGCCGCCCTCCAGCCCGGTCAGGGCGTCGGCCAGC
Organism: uncultured Solirubrobacterales bacterium; assembly: GCA_963715515.1. Classification (GTDB taxonomy): domain Bacteria; phylum Actinomycetota; class Thermoleophilia; order Solirubrobacterales; family Solirubrobacteraceae; genus Palsa-744. The sequence continues at coordinate 240,054 of OY970249.1, read as the reverse complement.
TCGGGGCAGACGGCGTCGACCAGACAGGTGCGCAGCATGAACTCGCGTCTATCGGTGGGCAGACGCGCCAGGACCTCGGAGACCAGGTAGTCCGACACCGCCCGGTCGGTGCCGGCGAACTCGGCGAGGAACTGCCCCGGCTCGGGGTGCCCGTGCAGCGAGAACGCCGCCAGGCGCAGTGCGGCTGCCCAGCCCTCCGTGCGCTCCCACAGGGTGTCGATGTCCTCGCTGGAGAGGGTCAGGTCGAGCTGCCGGCACAGCTCGGAGGTCTCGCTGCGATCGAACGCGAGGTCGGCGATGCGCAGTTCGATCAGCGCTCCGTTGACATGCAGCCGCTCGATCGGCAGCGGCGGGTCGGCGCGGCCGGCCAGCACGATCCGCAACTGCTCGGGGGCGTGCCGGACCAGAAAGTCGATCGCGGCGGTGCTCTGCGGGCTGGTCAGCTCGTGGATCTCGTCCAGCACCAGCACGACCGACGAGCGCAGCTCAGCGAGGCCGTTGACCAGCAGCGCCAGGAAGCGCTCCGTGCGAGCCCCCAGGGGTGCAGTCAACCGGTCCAGTGCACTGCCCGGCTCGATCAGATTCGAATTGCGTAGCGCGTTCAGCAGGTCCTCGAGGAGCCTGGAGGCGTCATTGTCGTCGCCGTCCAGCGACAGCCAGCACGCTGGGCCGGGTAGCTGGCGCGTCTGGATCCACGACGACAGCAACATGGTCTTGCCGGCCCCGGCGGGCGCCGAGAGCAGGACAAGGCCCTCTCTGACTCCTCTATCCAGAACGTCGAACAGCCGCTCGCGCTGGATCAGATGATGCGAGGTGAGAGGAATCATCAGCTTGGTGGTCAGCGTCGGGATCGCCGCCGCTGTGGGCGAATGTCCGAGATCCGGCGGCGCCACTGGGTCCAGCGGGCGGGAGGGGTACGGTCGGGGAATGGTCTCCGACGGTGGAGCGGTCTCAGACGAGGGGGTTGACATTACGCGGATCCTCCAGAGGGGTTATCCGGTCGTTGCGCCCTGTCCATGGCGAACTCGATCGGCCAGTTGACGCGCATGCGGACTTCTCCGACATTCACGCTGGCGGTATTTAGCCTGCCTTTATAGCGCATCGCGGCTTTCAATTGGAGATGCGCGTTGATTTTCGCCTTATGGTCCGTCATAGCGACGGACGTGCTCCAAAAAGGACAAGGGAGTGACGGAAAGGACAAGGCGGCGATAATGCGGTTGTGAAGCGCACCATCTTTTCGGCCGAGCACCGCGACTACCGAGAGTCCGTGCGTGGCTTCCTCGCCGCCGAGGTGATCCCGCACCACCGCCAATGGGAGCAGGAGGGCATCGTCCCGCGCGAACTCTTCGCCGCGGCGGCCCGCCAGGGGATGCTTGCGATGAGCGTTCCCGAGACGTTCGGCGGCGCGGGCGTGGAGGACTTCCGTTTCAACCAGATCGTCGTCGAGGAGGTGGCCTATGCGGGCGTCGCCGGCAGCGGTCTGGGGATCACGTTGCACAACGACATCTGCCTGCCCTACTTCCTGTCCTACTGCACCGAGGAGCAGCGCCGCCGCTGGCTGCCAGGTATCGCCGACGGCTCGCTGATCACTGCGTTGGCGATGACCGAGCCCGGGATCGGCTCCGATCTGGCTTCGATGACCACGAGCGCGCGACGTCAGCGTGGGCCGGGCAACGATGACGGGCACTATGTGGTCAACGGGACGAAGACCTTCATCACCAACGGCATCAACGCCGATCTCGTGATTCTCGCCGTCAAGACCGATCCCTCCGAGCGCCATCGGGGCATATCGCTGATGGTGCTTGAGCGTGGGATGGCCGGCTTCGAGCGCGGTCGCAACCTCGACAAGCTCGGAATGCATGCGCAGGACACCGCAGAGCTGTTCTTCGCCGACGTCGAGGTGCCCATCGAGAATCTATTGGGGGAGGAGGGACGGGGCTTTCATTACCTGGTCTCCAATCTCGCCCAGGAGCGCCTGTCGATCGCGATCGCCGGCGTCGCCGCGGCGCAGGCGGCGCTCGACATGACCCTCGCCTACGTCCGCGAGCGCCGCGCCTTCGGGCAGCCGATCGGCTCCTTCCAGGCCTCGCGCTTCGCGCTCGCCGAGATCAAGACCGAGGTCGAGTTGGCGACCGTCTACGTCGACCAGGCGGTAATGGCGCTGGGTCGCGGCGAGCTGTCGGCCGAGGACGCCGCGATGGCCAAGTGGTGGTGCACCGAGCTGCAGGGGCGCGTCGTCGACCGCTGTGTGCAGCTGCACGGCGGCTACGGCTACATGCTCGAGTATCCGATCGCGCGTGCCTACGCCGACGCCCGCGTGACGCGGATTTACGGCGGCGCGACGGAGATCATGAAGGAGATAGTGGGTCGCTCGTTGGGGGTGTGACAGACTGGAGATGGAGAGGGGCCCGGCTCGCCGTCCTGCGGCCGGCTGCGCCACCCTCTAGTCAGGTCGGCGCGCGCGCACCTGGTAGACAGCCGTCAGCCCGTCGTCGAAGCCGTGCCGCGCGGCGCGGAGATACAGGCGCCAGACGCGCGTGCGCTCGGCCCCCGCAAGTTCCTGTGCCCTGTCAAGGTGCTCGTCCAGCCGCTGCGCCCAGTGGCGAAGGGTGACTGAATAGTCCTCCCTGAAGCCCTCGATGTGCTGGGTGTGAAAGCCGGCGCGCTCAAGCGCAAGCTGCACGCGCGAGAGCGGCGGCGTCTCGCCGTCGGGAAACACATAGCGCGTCGAGAAGAGATCGTCGAGCGGATCGTCGTCGGGGTCGAGTCCGGCGATCGCGTGGTTGAGGAGCATCCCGCCAGGACGCAACAGCGCGAACAGGGACTTGGCGTAGAGGTCGATCTGGCTCTCGCCCACGTGCTCCGACATGCCGATGCTTGCGATTGCGTCGAACGACTCCGTGGGCAGCTGGCGATAGTCCTCGATGCGGATCTCCACGCGACCGTCTAGACCGGCCTCGGTCACCTTCCTGCGCGCAAGCTCGGCCTGGGAGGTGGAGAGGGTGATGCCGGTCACGTTCACGCCGTGGTTGCGTGCGGCGTGGATCGCGAAGCTGCCCCAGCCGCAGCCGACGTCGAGCAGCCGCATCCCGGGCTTCAGCTCGAGCTTGCTCGCGACCAACTCGAGCTTCGTTCGCTGTGCCTCCTCGAGTGTCGCCGCGCCGCGCGAGAAGATCGCGCAGGAGTAGGTCATCGACTCGTCGAGGAACAGCGCGAAGAAGTCGTTGCCTACGTCGTAGTGGTAGCGGATCGCGGCGCTGTCGCGCTCGATCGAGTGGCGCCGGCCGCGCAGGATCAGCTCAAGCGCCGGTCGCCGGGGGAGGCCGCCAGGCGCCGCGGCCGCGGCGAGGGCCAGACCCAGACGCATGCGATCGCTGCTGCTGAGTGCCGGTGGCTGCCACTTGTCGACCACGAGGAATGCGGCGTCGAGGTCGTCGACGACCAGCGAGCCGTCCACGTAGGCGCGGCCGAGGCCCAGTGAGCCGGGTGCGCGAAGGAAGTGCGAGAGCGCCGAGGGTCTGCGCACGAAGAACGTCGGGGCGTCGCCGGCCGTCGCCGCGACCGCAGCGCCGTCCCAGAAGCACACGTTGAAGGGCCGCGACGGCAGTCGCCGCAGCTCACGGGCGAGAGGGACGCTTGCACGAATCAACGCCACGCCATCACGTTACCCAGACGCGGGCCTTTTGCGCTGTGACCGGTCAATCCAGTCCAGGCGCGGGCCGTTGGCTACATGGCCGGCCAATCCAGTTCGGTTGGGACAGCGCAACCCCTTCCTCCTTCCAACTGACACCAGACGCACACGCGGCGCCTACTCCCCCGAGCGGTCAATCGTTCTGCCACCCGGGGATTCGGCGCCGCAAACTGCGTGCTGGTACTCCCGATCGCTAGATCGTCTGGATGTTCACGGCCTTGGGACCCTTGTCCCCGGCCTCGGCATCGTAGGAGACCTTCGCGCCCTCGGCAAGCGAGCGATACCCCTCGCCGACGATCGCTGAGTGGTGAGCGAACAGGTCCTTGGACTGGTCGTCGGGCGTGATGAACCCGAAGCCCTTGTCGTCGCTGAACCACTTCACGGTTCCTGTAGCCATCTTGCTTCCTCCTACGGATTCGCGTGCTGCGAACGCGGAGATTGCACAAAGCAAGGGCTACGTACCGCCAGCACTGCATTCGTCGGGCGATCTGCCCAACCTGATGGGCATACGGTAGCAGCGATCTGGCCGGGCTGCTAAGCGGCGAGCCGCGGCGTGGGCCACCACTACACGGCACTCTACCCTGCAAGGCATGCCCTCCGTGCGCAGCGAGGCCTCGGTCAAGCGCCTGACCTTGGTGGCGTGCATCCTCGGCTCGGGCATCGCGCTGCTCGATGGCACCGTGGTGAACGTCGCGCTGCCGACGATCCAGCGCGAGCTGGGCGGCGGCCTGGCGGCGCAGCAGTGGGTAGTCAACGCCTATCTGCTGACGCTCGGCTCGCTGATCCTGGTAGGTGGCTCGTTGGGCGATCTGTTCGGCGAGCGGCGGATCTTCGCGCTGGGGGTCGGGGGCTTCGGCGCGGCCTCGCTGTTGTGCGCGCTGGCGCCCTCGATCGGGGCCCTGATCGCCGCGCGCGCGCTTCAGGGCGTGGCCAGCGCGCTGCTCACGCCCAGTGCGCTGGCGGTGATCGTGGCGACCTTCTCGGAGTCCGAACGCGGCCCCGCGATCGGGAGCTGGACGGCGTGGGGCGGGATCGCCACCGTCGTCGGTCCGTTGGTGGGCGGCGAGCTGCTGGCGGTGAGTTCGTGGCGAGCGATCTTCCTGATCAACCTGCCTCTGGTGGCGATCTGCGTGGTATTGATTCTGACGGTGATCCCCCGCAGCGAGCGCCGGCGGGCGGATTCGACACGACCGGCGCGGCGGGTCGATCTGCCGGGGGCGCTGCTGTGCGCGCTGGGCCTCGGTGGGCCGGTCTTTGCGCTGATCGAGCAGCCGCGGCTGGGATGGGGGAGTCCGGCGGTGATCGTCCCGCTGGTGGGGGGCATGCTGCTGCTGGTGTGCTTCCTGCTCTACGAGTGGCGCGCGCGCGACCCGATGCTCCCGCTGGGACTCTTCCGCCGTCGCAACTTCTCGGCCGGCAACGCCGAGACCCTGGCGATGTATGCGGGGTTGTCGATCCTTTTCTTCTTCCTGACGCTCTTCTTGCAGCAGATTGGCGGCTATACGCCGCTGCAGAGCGGCCTCGCGACGCTGCCCACGACGTTTGTGATGTTCGCGCTCTCCAAGCGCTTCGGCGCATTGGCCGATCGTTACGGCCCGCGTTTCTTCATGGGCGCCGGGCCGCTGTTGGGCGCCTGCGGGCTGCTGCTCTTCCTGCGCGTGGGGGCGCAGGTGAACTACGTCAGGGATGTGCTTCCGGCGCTGCTGGTGTTCTCCGTGGGCCTCTCGATGACGGTTGCGCCGCTGACGGCTGCCGTGCTGGCCGGTGTGGAGACCGAGCAGGCCGGCATCGCCTCGGCGGTCAACAACGCCGTGGCGCGCGTCGCGAGCCTGCTGGGCACGGCTGCGCTCGGCGCCGTTGTCGCGGCCGCGTTCATCTCACACCTCGACAGCGGTCTCTCAGGCCAGCGCCTCGGAGCGTCGGGGCAGGCGGCTGTGGTGGAAGCTCGCAAGCTTCCGCTGGGACGTCCCGACGTCGCCGGCGTCCCGCCGCGGCAGGCCCGTGCCATCACCGCCGCGGCGCAGCAGGCGTCGGTCGAAGGCTTCCATCTGGGCGTCGGCATCGCGGCGGCCTTGGTCGCGCTCGGCGGGCTGGCCGGGGCGCTGGGCGTGCGCAACCCGGAGCGGGTGGTGCTGGCCGAGGACTGTGAGGGTGGCCAGCTCGTGGCGGCGCCGCTCGACGCGGCAGGGTGCCATGAGGGTGTGGCCGAGCCGCAGCCGGCTGGTGTGGCTACGTAGGTAGAGATTGGCTGGTGTGGCTGGATCGGGCAGTGTGGCCAGGTTGGGACGGTGTGGCTGGGTCGGGCCGGTTTGGGCTGCACGGGCGGGATGTGATTCTCTATTTTTTTCTTAGTAATGCGATGGTATTGCCAAGGGGACTTGAGTATCGCCGGGGGAGTAAAGGTAGGAAAGGAAGGAGTCTTGGGAGATTCTATTTTAAAGTCTGTATTGCAATAGTATTTATCGTATAGACTATCGCACGCTAACTAAAAAATCTTAATCATCTTCTCCGGGCCTCTGGTTTCCGGGGCTTCGAGCCTTCGAGCCTCTCGGGTCCTCGGGTCCTCGGGTCCTCGGGTCCGAGGGTCGTCGGGCCTTCGGGTATCCGTGCTCCCGGGCCGGGTTCCGGGTTCCCGAGCCTCCGGGTCTCCAAATCTCCGACTCCTGTCTCTCAATCCAACCGGGTCCCGGTCGAGAATCAGCCAGTCGGCCCTTCCGCATAGGCGCGCATCGCCTCGATCAGCGGTCCGAGCCGGCGGCCGCGCGCGGTCAGCCGGTACTCGACGGTCGGCGGCGACGTCGGCAGCACGGAGCGCTCGAGCAGGCCGGCGGCCTCCAGGTCGCGCAGGCGCTCGGAGAGCATCCTGGGGGAGATGCCCTGGATGGCGCCCGCGAATTCGTTGAAGCGCAGGGCGCCGCTGAGCGCGGCGTAGATGATCGAAAGCTGCCAGCGCCGCTCCAGGAGGTCCGCCGCGCGGCGGACCTCCACGGGAATCGGCTGTGAGTTGCGACAGCGTGCCATCTGAGCAGGGAGCGGGGTGAGTGCCGTTAGGAGGGCATGACTTAGGAGGGCACGGCGTCGCGGGCCGGCTCCAGTGCGCGGTCGAGCACTTCCTGGACGGTCATCACCGGGTGGAAGGTCATCTGCTCGCGCACTTCCTCGGGAATCTCGTCGAGATCGCCGCGGTTGCGCTCGGGCAGAATCACGTCGGTGAGTCCGGCGGCGTGTGCCGCCAGCGCCTTCTGCTTGAGCCCGCCGATCGGCAGCACGCGGCCCTGCAGGGTCACCTCGCCGGTCATCCCGACGGTGTGCTTCACAGGACGCCCCGTGAGCAGCGAGGCCAGGGCGGTGACCATCGTCACGCCGGCCGAGGGGCCGTCCTTGGGGATCGCGCCGGCCGGCACGTGGACGTGGAACTCCGAGCCCTCGAAGACGCCGTCCTCGATGCCCAGCTCCTGGGCGTGGCCGCGCACGTAGGAGAGGGCGATGCGCGCCGACTCCTTCATGACATCGCCGAGCTGGCCGGTGAGCACAAGCCCGGGGCTTCCACCGCCGCCGTTCGTGCCCGAACTCTTCATCAGGGTGGCCTCGACGAACAGCACGTCGCCGCCGGTGCCGGTGACGGCCAGGCCGGTTGCCACCCCCGGGACGGCTGTGCGGATGGCCGACTCCTGGAAGAACTTCTGGCGGCCGAGGGCGTCGCGCACGACGTCGAGGTCGATCTGCACCGGAGGCTCCACCTCGCCGGAGGCCACGCGCGTAGCGGTCTTGCGCAGGACGGTGCCGAGTTCGCGCTCGAGGTTGCGCACGCCGGCCTCGCGCGTGTACTCGGCGACGACCGTGGAGAGCACGTCGTCGGAGATCGCGACCTCGTCCTCGCGCAGGCCGTTGCGGTCGCGCTGGCGCGGCCACAGGTAGCCCTTGGCGATGGCGAGCTTCTCCATGTTGGTGTAGCCGTCGAAACGGATCACCTCCATGCGGTCGAGCAGCGGGCCGGGGATCGTGTCGGCGACGTTGGCCGTCGCCAGGAACATCACCTGGCTGAGATCGAGTTCGACGTCGAGGTAGTGGTCGCGGAACGAGTGGTTCTGCGCGGGGTCCAGGACCTCGAGCAGCGCCGCCGAGGGGTCGCCGCGCCAATCGGCGCCGACCTTGTTGACCTCGTCGAGCAGGATCACCGGATTCATCGTGCCGGCGTCGCGCAGCGCGCGCACCAGGCGTCCCGGTAGGGCGCCGATGTAGGTGCGCCGATGCCCACGGATCTCGGCCTCGTCGCGTACGCCGCCGAGCGACATGCGCACGAACTCGCGCCCGGTGGCGCGCGCGATCGACTCGCCGATCGAGGTCTTGCCGGTGCCGGGCGGGCCGATCAACGTGAGGATCGCTCCCGACTTGGGGTCGGCCTCGATGCCACGATCCTCGCGCAGCTTGCGCACGGCCAGGTACTCGGTGACGCGATCCTTGACGTCCTCCAGGCCGGCGTGGTCTGCGTCGAGCACCTTGCGCGCCTCGACGGGATCGAGGTGCTCCTCCGAGCGCTTGCTCCAAGGCACCGATATCAGCCAGTCGAGGTAGGTGCGGATCATCGAGGACTCGCCGGTCTGGTCGCCCATGCGCTCCAGGCGGCCCAGCTCCTTGACGGCCTGCTCGTGCACCTTCTCAGGCATCTCGGCGGCCTCGATCTTGTCGCGGTACTCCTCGACGATCGAGCCCTCGTCCTCGCCCAGCTCCTTGCGGATCGACTCCATCTGCTTGCGCAGGAAGTACTCGCGCTGCTGCTTGTCGGCGCCCTCCTGCACGTCCTCGCGGATGCGCTTACGCACCTGCAGCTCTGCCAGCGACTCGCGCTGCAGCTTGACGGCCAGCTCCAGACGATCGGCGACGTCGAGCGTGCGCAGCAGCTCGACCTTCTGCTCGTAGCTGAGGTTGGGGGAGTAGCCGGCGGAGTCGGCCAGCGGGCCGGGCTCGACGATCGCGCGCAGGAAGGCCGCGATACGCCCGTCGTCGCCGCGCAGCTCGAGGATCTCCTCGACGGTGGCGCGATACTCGCGCTCGAGGTTGCGCGTGCGACCGTCGACGGGAACGTCGTCGGGGTGCTCCTGCACCTCCACGCGCAGCTCTCCGTCGGAGCCGGTCTGAGCAGCGCCGATCAGGCCGCGATGGCGGCCAGAGAGGGCCACGGCGCGGCCGCCGCCGGGGAGGCGGATCTGCTCGTCGACGTCGGCCACGGTGCCGACCTCGAGAAACTCGTTGTCATGGCGCGGGACCAGCACGACCTGCTCGTCGTCGCCGACGTTGACGGTCAGCGTGATGCCCATGCTCGGGAAGACGACGGTGTCGTCGAGCGGAATTAGTCGCATCAGACGCTTGGGCTCGGCGGGCTCGGACTGGGGGTCGAGGGGGCTTGGGGTGTCTGGGGAAGCTGCGCTCATAGCTATATGCTCCATATCAGCTTACGAATTGATAGCTAGTATAACAAAGCCCCCCCGCGATTCAAGGGGGGTCTCGCGAAGGGTTGTCTCGACATACCGGCGTGTCTACCCGATACGCCGCAGGGAGATCGACGAGCGACCCAGCAGAGATGGTGGCGCTGGTGGCGAGAGCCAGGCGCAAGGCGCTGTTGCGCGGGCACCGCCACTGGCTTCGGTACGAGGATCTGGAGGACTGCTTCAGCCAGGCCACCGTCGAGCTGGTGAAGCAGGCGCAGGCAGGGCGCACCTGGAGGAGCACCGGTCATCTCGTGAATCATCTCGATCAGCGCTTCGTGTCGCGCGTGCAGGACCGCCTGCGCGCGGTGAACGGGCGCAGCTCGATCCAGGCGGCGATGGAGGGGGCGCTCTCGGTGAGCGACCTCGGCGATGGCTGCGACCCGGTGGACGTCCGCTACGGCGTAGAGGAGCTGGTGATGATGCGCATGGAGCTGCGTCAGGTGTCGAGGCTGGCGCGTGAGCTGACGCCCGACCAACGTCTGGTGCTGGTCGGGCAGGTGACCTTGCAGATGAGCTGCCGAGAGTTCTGCGACACGTATGGGTGGTCGCGGGAGAAGTACCGCAAGGTCGCCCAGCGTGCCCGTGCGGAGCTGCGTCGGCTGAGCGAGGAGGAGGGCCGTATCGAGGTTGGCGTGGGCAATGGTGTCCCGCCGAGGCAGTGGATGTCGGACAAGGAAATAGGGACCCACCTATGAAGATTCCACCCCTCACTCATAGGTGCGTCCCTAGGGACGCCGCCAGCAGCCGATCGAAGATCGGCCGGCAGCGAGTACCGCACGGCGACGTCCACACGCGCAGCGGCCGGGGGTTGGGCAACTCCCCGTCTCGGCTCTCGGCCGCCTGCGCCCATGGCCTTCGGAAACGGGCGCAGGCGTGAGGCGCCCGGGCGAGATCCACCGCGTGTGCGAGGAGGAGTCGCATCTGGAGGAGGCGCACTTGGAGGAGTCGCACTTCGAGGAGTCGCACTTCGAGCGCCAGGCGCCACGCGTCGAGGAGGGGCTGTCTCGGCCCCGCGCACAGGCGTGGCCGCAGATGCGCGTTGCCAGGCGCCGTTGGTGGCTGGCGATGGCGCTGGTGGGGACGGTCGTTGGGATCGTGGCGGCGCTCGCGTCACACGGTCTGCGCTCTGAGGCAGTTGTTGGGGGGAGGGGTGGGGTCGCGCAGTCCATTGCTCAAGCGCCTGCCATCCCCGCGACGATGAGGTCAGACGGCGCGCGCCAACCCGGCCCGCCGCGCCCACGGTCGCGTGTCGCTGCTGGAGGACGACGCGCGGCGGCAATCCTCGCTACGCGGGTGAGGGCGCCCGAAATCCGCGAGGCCGTTGCGGCGACTCGGCCTTGCGGGCTGTGCGCTGCCGAGGCCCCGGTCCAGACGGCGCCGGGTGCGGGGTCCGAGTTCGGCTTCGAGCGCTGAGGCGAGACGCGATGCGCCCAGTGCTCCACACCCGTGCAGACCGATCGAGACCGCGCCGACCTCGGGTGAGCATTACGCCGCGCCCGATGTGGCGTCTGCGCTGGGCGCGCTGGCTGCTGCTTGCGGTACTGCGTTCGCTGGTGGTCGCGGGCGTGCTGACGGCGATCCATCTCGCCTTCGCTGTGAACGGCCGCGACTTCGCCACACACCGTCTTGACAGACCGCCTGCCAGACCGCCTGTGCTCGACACGAGGCTCAGATCGGAGAAACCCAACACGACAAAGGAGCGATGAGATGAAGAGACGCAATCCGGCGGCGATGGCCGCGATGATGCTCGGCTGCGCCTTCCTGGCGAGCACGGGCGCGCCGGCTGCGGCACAGGGAACGGTGCTTGCCGCAACCACTGCATCCACTGCCACCACGGCAGCCGCGGCGGGCGAAGGTGGAAGCTCGCTCGAATCCGCCGCAAGCAAGGCCGGAGACATGGGGCGCAAGGTCGCCATGAGCCTGATCGGTCTGGGCCTCGCCGTGGCCGCCATCGCGCTGGCCTTCCGCCGCAACTTCAAGGAGGCGGTGGGCGTGATCGTGATTGGACTGCTGGCGGTCCTGCTGGCGAGTCCGGTGGCGGAGAGCCTGTTGCAGAACACCGTCGGCTCGCTGTTCGGATCGTGATGTCGATCGCAATCCACTCATACCGAAGCGTGTTCGACCTCGAGCGGCGCATCTACCGCGTGGACAAGCTGCGGCTGAACGCGAGTGGCGTGCCGCTGCGGAGCGTGGCGTATTTCGTGGCCTTCCTGTTGGCCGCGCTGCTGGCCGCGGCTACGCCGCTGCTCGACGTGGCCGTCGCGGTGCTGCCGTGGTACATGCGCGACCTGGCGCTGCCGCTGGGAGGCGCGGCGCTGCTCGGGGCTGTGCGTATCGAGGGCCGGCCGTTTCACCTGGCGGCGTGGGCGCTCGCGCGCTACGCCCGCGGGCCGTCGCGGCTGCTGGCCGATCGTGCGGCTCCCAAGCCGCAATGCAGGTGGAGCCCGCGGGAGGTGGTGATGCTCCCGGATGGCTCGGAGGGCCGTCTGCGCAAGCTGCGCTGCACGGGCCCGGGGGCGGTGGCGGTAAGGGTGGCGCACGAGCGCATCGAGTGGCGCCCCGGCCTGCTCGATCGGCTCGGAGGCCGCAAGCGGGTGACGGTGCGCGAACTGGCTGATAGGCGCCCCGCGCGGCGCGCGCAGGCGATCGTGTTGCGCAAGGGGATGCGGCTGTGGGTCATGGGAAGCCAGCCGCCCGCACGGGCCCCTGCCAAAGTCCGTGCTGCGGGCCTGGCTGGCGGGGCGCGGAGCGAGGGCGCGTGAGGCGGTGAGACCGCCGCTCAGCTTCGTCTATGGCAACTGCGTCTTCGCTACGGGCCTCGGCGACTGCTGGGCGGCCTTTGCGGTCGAGACCTCCTCCTATGCGTGTCTCCCCGAGGGAGAGAAGCAGGCGCGCTTCGCTGCGCTGCTGGGCGCCGTGAGCGGCATGCAGGCGGACTTCCAGATTCTGCGCGTCAGTCGTCGTTGGGACGTACCGCGCTACGTCGAGGAGTTGGGAGGGGAGGGGCGCCTGCGTCGGCGCTATGTGCGCGCACAGGCCGTACGCCTGCGGCGGATCGGCGCGGGGCAGCCGCGGGTGTATGTGCTGGTGAGTCTGCGCGAGCCCGAGCGCGACGTTGCCACCTACCTGTCGCGCACCGTTGAGCAGCACCCGCGCGAGTGGCTGCGGGCGCTGCGCCGGGCCGTGGCGATGCGCGACGGGCGTCTGCTGGGTGCGGTCGAGCTGGAGCGCGCGCGGGTGCGCGCCGAGGAGGCGCGTGCGCATCTGGCCGCATTTCTCCCGGTCACGCCGGCGCGGGGTGTGGAGTTGCAGTGGCTCGTGCGACGTGCCTTCTGCCGCGGGCTGGGTGAGCCACTTGTGGACGGATTGCACGAGCCACGCGCGCTGGTGTTCGAGCGGGGCGGCGAGGCGGTGATGGCGCCACTGGAGGGCGACGTGCTGCGCTGGATGGACTGCCTGGTGGAACACCGCGGGCGCTCACTGCGCATCGAGTCCGAGCTGGGCGTGAGCTGGCAGGCGCAGCTCGTGGCGGGTGCGCTGCCAGAGCAGGCTACGTTCCCGGGCGAGCGCGTAGAGCTGATGTGGGCGCCGGTGGAGCGGCTGCCGTTCGCCGTTCACCTGTCGCTCAACGCGCGCTTCCTGCCCAACGAGCTGGCGCTGCGCATAGCAAGGCGGAAGATCCAGGACGCCGACCAGATCGCCCTCGCGGAGTCCGACGGCGAGCAGGGCGTCTCCGAGCGGGGCCACCTGCGCACGCGGCAGGCGCGCGAGCTGCTGTCTCAGCTGCAGTCCTCCAGCCGCCCGCCGCTGCTGCGTGCAACGCTGGCGGTGGCGATCGGGGCGGGCGGGGAGGAGAGCCTGGAGCGCCGCGTAGAGGCCTGTCGGCGCGCTTACGGCGAGGTCCGTCTGCACCGCCCGCTGGGCGGACAGCTCGAGCTGTTCTGGCAGCAGCTGCCGGCACAGCGCACGCGCGTGGCTGGCTACGACGACACGCTCACGCCGGAACAGGTGGCGGCGATGATGCCGACGGCTGTGCACGCGGCGGGGTCGCGCCGGGGCTTCTATCTCGGCCACACGCTTTCTGGCTCGCGCAGGCCGGTGCTGTTCAACCTGCGCGAGGGCTCGGAGAGCGACCGTAACACGGCGATCCTCAGCGTGGGCGCGCTGGGCTCGGGCAAGACGACGCTGGACCAGAAACTCAAATACGAGGCCTTCCTATTGGGCGCGCGCGTGATCGACTGCGATCCCAAGGGCGACCATCGCTTCCACCTGCTGCAGGAGGTGGCGCCGCACGTGGAGGAGATCGTGCTGCGCCCCGACGAGGCGCTGCGAGGGATGCTCGACCCGCTGCGAGTGGCGCCCGCGCATCTGCGCCACGAGGCCGCGGTGTCGTTCCTGCGCGACCTGCTGCCGGCGCGGGCGCAGGCCGCGTGGGAGACGGCGATCGTAGGTGCTGTCGATCGGGTGCTGCGCTGCGCGCATACGCCGACGTGCGGGGAGGTGATCAAGGCGCTGCGCGACGGCGACGAGATCGACGTGCAGGTGGCCAAGACACTGGCGGTCTACGCCCGCTCGGGTCTCACCCAGCTCGGCTTCGCCGACGTGCAGCGGCCGCTGCCGGCGGTGGGCAGCCGCCAGGTCACCTACCTGCCGATCCGCGACCTCCCGGCCCCCGAGCCGGGGGCCAGGAGGTCGGAGTACTCGCAGGCGGAGCGTGTGGGCGAGCAGCTCGTACGCCTGATCGCGATGTTCGCGATGCACCTAATGGCGAGCGAGCGCGGGCGTTTGAAGGTGTTCTCCTTTGACGAGGGTTGGCGCCTACTAAGCGATCCGATCGGGCGCACGCTGCTGGCCTCGTTGCAGCGCATGGGCCGCTCGGAGTTGGCGGTGCCGATCATCAGCACGCAGCTCGTGACCGATGCGCTCGTGGGCGAGCGGGCGTCGCTGGAGAACCTGCTCGGAGCGACGTTCGTCTTCGGGATGCGCTCGGAGGTCGAGGCCGGCCGCGCGCTGGCGCTGTTGGGACTGGATCCCGAGGACCGGCGTCTGCGCGCGCGGCTGCTCGAGTTCGAGGCCGGCCGCTGTCTCTTTCGCGACCACCGCGGGCGCGTGGAGGCGATCCAGGTGGAGGTCGTGGTGGAGTCGCTGCTGCGCGCCTTCTCGACGACTCCCGAGCCCGCTCGAGGGACGGCGCGGTCAGGGGACGCGGCGTGAGGGCGCTGGCGGCGATGCTTGCCTTGGCCCTGGGCTTCCCGACGGCCACGGCGCTCGCCGCGGCGTCACACGCGCCGAGCGGTCAGCCACGCGCGCTGACCAGTCCGCGACGCGCGCCGAGCGGTCTCTCACGCGCAACGAGCGGTCAGCCACACGCGCCGAGCGGCCCGCCGCTCGTGTCTGGCTCCACGGCGAGGACCGAAACGGGCGAAGCCTCGATCGCGCAGCAGTTCGCCGCGGGCGATCCGCTGGTGGACAACGGCCTGGGCAGTCCACTGTGCCGCGGGCAGTCCGGTGCCGGGGGCTTGTCGGCGCAGGCGCGGCAGAACTGCTCCACGTCGGGGTTCACCGCGGCGACGGCGCCGACGTCCAACTACGCCTTCGACGTGCATCTCCCGAACGGTCTGCTCGGCGTGGAACCGACGGCGCTCTTCCAGAAGTACCTGCTGGCCCCCGTATGGATGGGGCTGGTGTGGGTCGTGCACGCCCTGTTGACGATGATCGAATGGTGCTACACGATCGACCTGGTCGACAGCTCCGCGGCGAGCGGCCTCGGGCGCGGGCTGCGCGAAACCCAGGCCGTCTTCACGCAGCCCTGGCTGGTGTTCGCGTTGGCCGTCGCCTCGGCATTGGCGGCGTATCACGGCCTGCTGCGACGGCGGGTTGCCGCGACCGTGAGCGAGGCGCTGATCATGGCCGCGATGATCGTCGGCGGCCTGTGTGTGATCGCTGATCCCACTGGCACCGTGGGCGCGCTGGGAGTGTGGGCCAACCAGGCCAGCCTGGGAGCGCTCGGAGCAACGGCGCAGGGGGCGCCCAGCGGGGGCGTGCACACGCTGACCGATGGCATAGCCGAAATGTTTTCCGACGGAATTGGGCAGCCGTGGTGTTACCTGGAGTTCGGCAACGTGCAGTGGTGCCGGGAGCCGGCGCAGATGGACCCGCGGTTGCACGCCGACGGTCTGCGCCTGGCCGCAAGCGAGCAGGCGCTGATCGGCTGCAAGCTCAATGCGGGTCCGTTCTCCAGCTGTGTGGCGCCGGACAGCGCCCAGGCGCGGGCGTATGGCCGCAGCGCCGAATTGCTGCGCGCTGCCCGCAGCAACGGCGAACTGTTCCTGGCGCTCCCAGCCAATGGCCCCGTGCGCAACTCGACAGGCGGATCGAATGGGTTGTTGACGGTGCTTTGCGGAGGCGAGAACATCGGCAGCTGCAGGGGGCCGACCGCGGCGCAGGCTGAATTTCGCAGCGCCATCGCGACCGAACAGCGGGCTGCCGGACTGCTGCTGATCGTGGTGGGCGGGAGTGGCATGGTGCTGGTGCTGGGCTTCCTCGCACTGCGCCTGCTGGGGGCGGCGCTGGTGAGCCTCTTCTATCTGCTGCTGGCACCCGCGGCGGTGCTGGCGCCAGCGTTCGGCGACGGCGGCAGGGAGGTCTTCCGCCTATGGGCCACGCACCTGACGGGAGCGGTCGTCTCGAAGCTCGTCTACTCACTCTTCCTCGGCGCGGCACTGGCGATGGTACGGATCTTGATGAGCCTGCAGGGACTCGGATGGTGGCCGCAGTGGCTGCTCGTCTGCGCTGCCTGGTGGAGTGCTTATTACCACCGCCGCAAGGCGCTGGGGGTCATCGAGTGGCGCTACCGAGGTCTGGCCACAGAGTGGTTACGTGAAAAGCGCTCGCGGCAATCGCGATGAGGCCGATCTTCGTGCTCGGCGTGAGTGCGGGCGCGTTGGTGGCGACGCTGCTGACAGGTCTCGCCGCAATCGCGGCGACGGGCGCTGGGCAGGCCGAGACAGCGGTGCAGGGTCCGCCGGCAGCGGCTGCCGCGGAGGCGCAGATACCGCCGGAATACCTGCGCCTGTACCAGCAGGCCGCGGCGCGCTACGGCCTGGATTGGACGATCCTGGCGGGGATTGGCAAGGTGGAGTGCGACCACGGCCGCGACGCCGATCGCTCGTGCAGGCAGCAGGGCGCCGTCAACGCCGCCGGCGCCGGTGGGCCGATGCAGTTCCTGGCCTCTACATGGAGCAGGTACGGCGTCGACGGCGACGGCGACGGCAGGATCGACCGCTGGGATCCGGCCGATGCGATCTACGGCGCCGCCAACTACCTGCGCGCGTCGGGGGCGCCCGGCGATTACCGCGGGGCGATCTTCGCCTACAACCACGCGGACTGGTACGTGGAGGCGGTCGAGCGCTGGGCGGCGGTCTATCGCGGGTCGGCTGCGGCGGATACTGAAGCGGGGGCTGGAGGGGACGCGGTAGGCGCCGGTACGGGTACCGAGGCTGGCGCTGCGGCAGGCGCCGGCGTGGATACCGAAGCCGGTGGCGAAGCGGACGCGAGCCTGAGCGGCTACAGCTCCACGCCCGTCGAGTTCACGGCCGGCGAACGCGCTGTGCTGTCGCCTGCCGACGGGCACGTGGCGCTGATACCGGCGCAGGCACCGGCGGCGGTGCAGGCGATGGTGATTGCCGGCAACGAGCTGCAGGAACTTCCCTATGGGCCCGGCGGTCACCCCGACCCGCGGGGCGCGAGCAGCGAGGACTGTTCGAGCACCGTCAACTACGTGCTCTACCGCTCCGGCGTGCGCGCGATCGCGGAAATCGTGCGCGAGAACCCCCTTGCGCAGGACTACCTTGATTGGGGCCTGCCGGGGCCGGGACGGTGGGTGAGCATCTACGCCACCACGGTCCCTACCGATCACGTCTTCATCGTGATCGCCGGCCTGCGCCTGGACACCAGTCACGACGGTACCGACGTGGGCCCCAACCGCGACCAGGACGGCCCGCGCTGGCGCGTCCTTGGCCAGATCCCCGACTGGGCGCACTGGTCGGTGCGCCATCCACCCGGGTTATAGAGTGGCCCCTATGGCTGCGCGCAAGGTTGCTCATCTTTTGATCGGCGGGGGCATGGCGAGCGCCAACTGCGCGCGCTGGCTGCGCGAGTCGGGCGCGGAGGGGGAGATCCTGCTGGTGGGACGCGAGCCCGACCCGCCCTACAACCGTCCGCCCTGCTCCAAGGGCTACCTGCAGGGCAGGGAATCGCGCGAGGACACCTGGTTTCGTCCCGATGCGTGGTGGGAGGAACAGCGGATCGAGCTGCTTACGAAGACGAGCGTGATAAAGCTCGACACGGCCGCGAAGGAGGCGACGCTCTCCAACAAGCAGGTCGTCGCATACGACACCGCGCTGATCGCCACCGGTGCGAACGTGCGGCGGCTGAACGTCGAGGGCGGCGAGCTGGAGGGGATCCACTACCTGCGCGCGCTCGGCAACGCCGACACGATCCGCGCGGATGCCGATGGCAAGCGCGTCGTGTTGATCGGCGGCTCCTACATCGGCTGCGAGGTGGCGGCGTCGCTGACGGCCGCGGACCACGCCTCCTGTGAGATCGTCATGCAGGAGGCCGTGACGCTGGAGCGCGGCTTCGGTGCGCAGGCGGGCCGCTTCCTCCAGGATCGCCTGCAGGAGCACGGGATCGTCGTCCACGGCGAGGATGCGCTCGACCATTTCGAGGGCGCTGACGGACGCATCACGACCGTCGTCACGAAGAACGGCCTGCGACTCGATGCCGACGTGGTCGTGCTCGGCGCCGGCGTGACCCCCGATGTGACGCTCGCGCGCTCCGCCGGATTGGAGCTGGACGAGGAGCGCGGCGGGATCGTCTGCGACAGCCGCCTGCGCACGAGCGCACCCGGCCTATGGGCGGCCGGCGACGTGGCTTCCTACGACAGTGCAATGCACGGCGGGCGCATTCGCGTGGAGCACTGGGACGTGGCCTTCAATCACGGCAAGACGGTGGCGCTGAACATGCTCGGGCGGGACATCGCGCACGAGGTCGTGCCGTACTTCTTCTCCGACCTGGCCGACTGGGCGTCGCTTGAGTACGTCGGCCCGGCGCGCGACTGGGACGAGGAGATCGTGCGCGGATCGCTCCCGGAGGGCAGCTTCTCCGTCTGGTACTTCAAGGAGGGCCGCGTCCTGGCGGCGCTGTCGGTGGGACGCTCGGAGGATCTGGACCATGCACGGCGGTTGATCGCGGCCGGCGCGATGCTGGGCGAGGAGCGCTCCGCACTCGGGGATCTGGGTGCAGATCTGTATGCCGTCGGGGTCTGAGCCCGCGGATCTGGGCGCCGTCGGGGGTCTGAGCCCGGCAGATCTGAGTGCCGTCGGGGTCTGAGCCCGGTAGGATCGCTTTTATCCGAAAGGTCGGTGGTCAAGGGAAGCCGGTGAGATTCCGGCGTGGACCCGCCACTGTGACCGGGGATGCCCACCGCGGCGCGTACTTCGGGCGCGCAGCCACTGACCGCTTCGGCGGGAGGGAAGGCGCGGAGGGGTAGGCCCGGGAGCCAGGAGACCTGCCTCCGACCAAAAGCCCACAAGCCCTCGTGGAAAGGGGTGGCTCAATGTTCATAGGTCGTATTCGTTCTCGCCTGGCGCTCGGTTCGCGGTTGACGCTCGCCGCCGCACTGCTTCTGCTCCTGTCGTATGCGTCGCCGGCACTGGCCGGAGAACCGGCGACGGTGACCGTCAGGGTGGTCGGCGCCGGCAATCAGACACTCGTTCCACTGACACAGGTCACGACGACTACCACGCCCGTCGTCAAGGACGGCGTGCCGGCGCACTCATGTCCAGGCACGAACGCGCTCGGTGCGCTTCAGTTGGCCACCAACGGTAATTGGGAAGGGCCATGGAGCAGCGAATTCGACCAGTACGAGGTCCTTTCGATCGCCGGCGAGAACCATCCGTTTGAAGTGCCGACGGCCGGAAAGCCTACGCACTACTGGAACTTCTGGTTGGACAACAAGGAAGCCAGCGCGGGGGCCTGCGAAGCCGAACTGCACTCGGGTGACAGCGTCCTCTTCTTCGTGGGCTGCTCGGCGGTGGCCGCTGAATGCCAGGAAGCGCCCAACGCACTCGACGTGCTGGGCATCGAAGCTCCCGCTACCGCCGAAGTCAACAAGCCGGTGACCGTCACTGTTCGCTCTTACCCCGTCGAAGGCGGCCCATCGGCTCCGGCTGTCGGTGCGACGGTTGTAGGCGGCGGCGATGCGAGCGCGGCGCCAACCAATGCGCAGGGACAGGCCACGATGATCTTCTCAGGTGACGGCAAATACGCTCTCCATGCGACAGGCTCCGAGGAAGGACCGTCGTCGGTCCCCGCGGAAGTCTTCATCTGCGCGCATGAAGGCAACGACGGCACATGCGGCACGACGTTGCCAGGCAGCTCGCCTACCACGACCTCCCCGTTCACTGCCCCTCCTGTCATCCCCTACAAGGGAGCCTTCGCCTTGGTGGCAAAGACCACGGGTGTGCTCGAAGGGCATGTCTACCGGCGCGGGCACGCTCCCCGCGTGTTGGCGGGCAAGGTGCTCGCTCACGCTGCCGTCACCTCCGTGAGCATCAGCCTGCGACGTAGCTACCGAGGGCGCTGCGAGGCCTATAACGCCACCCGCGAGCGCCTGCTCGCGGCGCGCTGCGGCAAGGACAGCTTCTTCAAGGTAGCCAGCGGGGGCTCAAGCTACTCCTATCTGCTCCCTGCCCAGCTGCCCCCCGGACGTTATGTCCTTGACACGGAGGCCACCGACGCCGCCGGCAACCGCACGGCTCTTGCGCGCGGCAGCTCGCGATTCGTCTTCTATGTCCGTTAGGTGCCCCCTCGCCCTGGCGCGGCGCGCTCTGCGCAACGCGCCGGTGGCGACCCTCGCCGCGGCCGGCCTGCTGCTGGCCGGCTGCGGGTTGGGCGCTGGCCAGGCGCCCACGGGGGTGCAGTTGACCGTCTCCAGCGAATTCGGCGCGCGCGTGCTGCACCAATCGAGCGCTCCGCATGTACGCGGCTCGGAAACCGTGATGAGTTTGCTGCTGCGCAACGACCGGGTCACGACCCGCTTTGGCGGCGGCTTCGTGCAGAGCATCGACAGTCTCGCGGGCGGACGGCACGCGGGGGAGCCGATTGACTGGTTCTACTACGTCAACGGCGTCGAGGCTCCCAAGGGGGCGGCCGAGACCGTCGTGCACTCTGGGGATCGCATCTGGTGGGACGTACACGACTGGAGCCAGACGGAGGACGTGCCCGTCGTCGTCGGCTCCTTTCCGGAGCCCTTCGTGCATGGCATCGAAGGTCGGCGCCTGCCGGTGCGCGTGGAGTGCGCCGAAGCGCAGGGCAAAGCCTGCCGCACGGTCAGCGCGCGCCTGAGCGCGTACGGGGTTCCGGCCGCCATCTCCACGGTCGAGCCGGGCGAAGAGCCCGACACGCTGCGCGTCCTCGTGGGGCCGTGGCCGACGCTCGCCGGCGACCCCTCCGCGCGGATTATCGAGCGTGGTCCCGGTGCGAGCGGCGTCTACGCCCGCCCAGCCGCCGATGGCGCCACGCTTGCCCTGCTCGACGCCGACGGGCGCACCACGCGCACGCTCGGCGCCGGCGCCGGGTTGATCGCTGCCGCCCGCTACGGGCAGAGCGCGCCCGTGTGGGTAGTCACCGGCACCAACGCCGCGGGGGTGGCGCTGGCGGCTGAGGACTTCGACCAGACCACCCTGAGCAATCGCTTTGCCGTGGCCCTCACCGGGTCCAGAGAAGTGCTTGCCCTGCCGCAACCGAGCCCGTGAACAACATCTTCTTCTATCGCCGTCTGCCCAGCCCGCTGCACGCCGCGCGGCCCGGGATCGCGGCGCTGTGGGCCGCGGCGCTGTGCGCGGCCGCGGTACTGCTCTACCACCCGCTGGCGCTCGTTGCCCTCGCGCTGGCGGTGCTCGGCGCCGGCGTCGGGGCCGGCGTGGGGCGCGAGCTGGTGCGCACGCTGCGCACGGCGCTGATCGTGGCCTTGCCGATCGTCGCCATCAACGTGCTCGTCTCGCGCAATGGGCTGACGGTGTTCGCGCGGCTCGGCGATCTCGGGCCGTTCGGGCAGGGCGACCTGACCGTGGAGGCGCTGGTCTATGGGGCGGTCATCGCCCTGAAGGTCACGGTCTTGATCCTGATCACCACGCTTGCCAGCCTCACGGTGGATCCCGACGAGTTGTTGCGCGGGCTGCGCCGGCTCTCCTTCCGCTCCGCCCTCACGGCGTCTCTGGCGACGCGCATGCTGCCGGTGCTCGCCGCCGACGCACAGCGGCTCGCCGAGGCGCAGCGCACGCGCCCCGGCGGCTCCCCGCGCGGTGCGCGCGGGCGCGTGGCGCTGCTCGGCGCCGTCCTCGGCGGATCGCTGGACCGTGCGATGGACGTCGCCGCCACGCTCGAGCTGCGCGGCTACGCCGCCGTTGGCCCTGGCGTCGGGCATCGCGGCGGCGGCGGACGTCTGAAGCGGTCGTGGTCGCGGCACGACCTCGCCTTTGCCGCCGCGGCGCTCGCCGTGCCTGCGTTGGCCCTTGCCGGGCGTCTCACCGGGGTGGTCTCCTTCAACGCCTACCCCTTGGTCCAGATGCGCTTGGACACTGGCACGCTCGTGCTGTGCGCCGCCCTGGCGGCAGCTCTGCTCCTCCCATTCTGCGACCGACGGGGGATCGAGCTGTGAGCGTGCTCACGTTCGAGCGCGTCACCTACCGCTACCCAGGGCGGACGCAGGCCGCGCTGCAGGACGTGAGCCTCGACGTGGCGGCCGGTGAGCTTTGCCTGCTGGCGGGCCTCTCGGGACACGGCAAGTCGACGCTGCTGCGCGCTGCCTGCGGACTGGCGCCGCACTTCCACGGCGGACGCTTCGCCGGGCGCGTAACGCTCTGCGGCCTTGACACGCGTGAGCACGGCCCCGCGCACCTGGGCGGGCTGGCGGGCGTGCTCTTCCAGGATCCCGAGACGCAGCTCGTGATGAACTCTGTGCGTGCCGAGCTGGCGCTCGCGCTGGAGAGCCGCGGCCATGGCGCGGCGGCGGTGGCGCGCGGCGTGGAGGAGGTCGCGCTGGCGCTCGGCATCGACCACCTGCTGGATCGCTCCACTCATGAGCTGTCGGGCGGAGAGAAGCAGCGCGTGGCGCTCGGCGCCGCGCTTGTCGGTCGTCCCCGGGTGGTGCTGCTCGACGAGCCGACATCCCAGCTGGACCCGGTCGCCGCGGATGAGCTGATCGGCTTGCTGTGGCGGCTCAACCAGGAGTGGGAGACCACGATCGTGCTGGCCGAGCACCGCCTGGAGCGCTGCCTCGCGGTTGCCGATCGGGTGATCGCGCTGCGCGACGGCCAGATCGCCCACGACGGCGCGCCACGCTCGTTCTTGGAATGGGCAGGCGAGCAGGCACCAGCCCTGCAGACACCGGGCGCCAGGCTGTTCTCGCTGGCCGGCCTCTCGCCGCCGCCGGTGGGCGTCAAGCAGGCGCGCGCCACCCTGCGACGTCACGGGCTGCTGCCCGGGGAGCCGGTGCTCGCACAGGCTCCCATTCCCATCCGCGCAGCGAAGGACACACCAGCGCTGGCGATGCGCGGCGTGTGGCACGAGCTGCGTAACGGACCGGCGATCCTGCGCGGCGTCACGTTTGCATTGGCGCCGGGCGAAAGCGTCGCGCTGATGGGGCGCAACGGCGCTGGCAAGTCGACGCTGCTGCGCCACGCCGCCGGCCTGCTGGAGCCTACGCGCGGACGGATCGCGTGCAGCGGGCGGGTCGCGCTGCTCCTGCAGAACCCCAACGACTACTTCCTGCACGACCGCGTCGCCGACGAGCTGTCGGCGGGGGCTCTCTCGCGCGCCGGCCTGGAGGAGTTTGCGCAGCGCAACCCGCGCGACCTCTCTGGAGGGGAGCGCCAGCGCCTGGCCCTCGCGATCGTCGCCAGAAGCGAGAAGGAGAACGTGGACGGGGACGAAAACCGGGATGAGGTTGGTGAAGGCAAGGAGGGCGCAGGCGCTCTCTCCGTGATCGCCCTGGACGAGCCCACGCGCGGCATGGACCGCGAGGCCAAGGGGGTGCTGGCGGCGGAGCTGCGCCGACGCGCCGGCGACGGCCAGGCGGTGCTGGTGGCCACGCACGACCCGGAGTTCGCCTGCGCCTGTGCCGAGCGCGTTGTGCTGCTGGCCGACGGGCGCGTGATCGCCGACGGCCCGGCCGCGGAGCTGCTGGCGGGCGGCTGGTATTTCGCCACCGAGACCGCCCGCATCCTCGGCGGCGCCGGCGGCGCGCTGCGCCCTGAGCAGGGGTCGGCGCTGCTGGCGCAGTACGCCGCGCCGTCGTCCAACGCGCCGTCGTCCAACGCGCCGTCGTCCAACGCGCCGTCGTCCAACGCGCCGTCGTCCAAAGTTCCCCTGGAGCTGGCCGGGTGAGCTGGCCACTCGCCTGCTTCCTGATGGTCGGCGCGGTGCTCACCGGCGGCTGGCTCGCCTACGAGCGTAGCCGCCCCTCCGCGCGCGTGGCGGCCGTCGTCGGGACGCTCGCGGCCGTGGCAGCGCTGGGGCGCGACGCCTTCGCGGCGCTGCCCGACGTCAAGCCGATCACCGCGATGACGCTCGTCGTCGGCTACTCGCTCGGTCCGCTCCCCGGCTTCACCGTCGGGGCGCTGGGCATGCTGGCCTCGAACATCGTGCTCGGGCAGGGCCCCTATACCCCCTGGCAGATGGCCGCGTGGGGACTCGTCGGCCTTGCCGGTGCCGTCCTCGGCCGCCTCAGCGACCGCCGCCTCGGACGCGTGGCACTGGCGCTCGCCTGCGCGGTGGCGGCGCTAGGGGCCAAGGAGATCATGAATGTCTACACGTGGACGATCGGCGCCAGCCATACGCCCGCGGCACTGCTCGCCGACGTGATCTCTGGTCTGCCGTTCGATGTCGTCAACGTCTTCGCCAGCCTGCTCTTCGGGCTGGCCTTCGCGCCCGAGCTGGCGCGGCTGTTGACGCGTATGCGCGCGCGCATGGAACGTTCGCTGGGAGGTCGCCGGCGGAGTCGTGCCGGTGCTGCTGGTCGTGCTGCTGGTCGCCACGGCGGGCACGGCGGGCACGGCGATGCTCCCGGGTATGGGCGCAGCGCGAGCATCGACGGGGGCCGTCGGCGCGGAGGCCCGCTCGAACGCGTCGACCGCGAGCCTCCAGACGACCCGCGAGATCGCCTTCCTGGCCAATGCCCAGAACTCCGACGGCGGCTTCGGCGGCGCACGCGGGCAGGCCACCACCGAGCTTTACTCGGCCTGGGCGGCGATCGGCCTGGCCGCCGCCGGGCGCAATCCCCTCAGTCTCGTCCGCCACGGCCGTACGGTGCTCAATGCGCTCTACAGGGAATCCGCGACGCTCGAAGGTCCGGGCGATCTGGAGCGCACGATCCTGGCGCTGCACGCCTGCGGGGTTGCCGCCGGATCGCTCGGCCCCCGCAACCTCGTGGGCGAACTGCTGCGCGCCCGCGCCGGCGATGGCTCTTTTGAGCACCTGGTCAACATCACCACCTTCGCGATCTTCGCGCTGCGCGCCGCCGGACGCTCTGCCGCCGATCCTGTCGTTCGGAGCGCCGGCGCCTGGCTTGCCCGCCAGCAGAATGCCGACGGGGGCTTCGGCTTCGCTGAGCGTGGCGGTCCAAGCGACGTGGACGACACGGCTGCCGCCCTGCAGGGCGTGATCGACGCCGGCGTGCACGCCGGCGGCACGACCTCACGGGCGGTGGCCTTCCTCACCGCTGCCCAGAACCCCGACGGCGGCTTCCCGCAGCAGCACGGCGGGGAATCCAACGCACAGTCAACGTCGTGGGCGATTCAGGGACTGATCGCCGCCCGACGTGACGTGAGCGGGGTGCGCCGCGACGGCAGCCGCTCGCCGCTCGGCTACCTGGAGAGCCTGATCGCGCCCGACGGCAGCGTGCGCTATTCGCGCACCAGCGCGCAGACGCCGGTATGGGTCACCGCGCAGGCGCTCACTGCGCTGGCGGGCAAGCCGTTCTGACTGGATAGGCGAGGGGCCCAGCTCGCCGGCCTCCCGGCCGGCTGACCCACCCCGTGGCTTCAGCGGCGCTTTACTCGCCGCTCTACCCTGTGATAGATGCAGGCATCTATGCATCCTCCAGCGGATCTCCGCCGCTCCGCCGTTCGGCCGGGCGCAGCCGGTGCGCTGAGCGTCGCGGCCCTCTGTCTCGTCGGGTTGGCAGCGACGTGGGTCGTCGCGGCGCTTGTGCCGATCACCCACACCAAGGACGCCGTCGCCCTGTACGACTTCACCCGTCTCGGCCTCGGTCGCCCGCGCGTGGACCTGCTGGCCAACCGCCTACTGGACCTGCTCGAACCCGGCCTCTACACGATCTGGGGGATTGCGATCGTGGCCGTCGCGCTGCTGCGCAGGCGCCCACGGCTGGCGCTGGCCATCGCGGTGGTGTTGCCGCTGGCGCCATTCAGCGCGGAGGTGCTTAAGCCGCTGCTGGCGCACCAGCACGCCTACGCCGGCGTCAAGGACATCACCGCGGCGTCGTGGCCCAGCGGTCATGCGACCGCTGCGATGACGCTCGCGCTGTGCGCCGTGCTGGTCGCTCCCTATGCGCTGCGCCCGCTCGTCGCGGCGCTCGGCACGGCCTTCGTCGCGGGCGTCGGCATCTCGCTGCTGATCCTGGCTTGGCACATGCCCAGCGATGTCTTCGGCGGCTATCTGCTGGCTGCGCTGTGGGTCTCACTCGCACTCGCCGTCGTGCGCGCCGGCGATCGCCGGCGCCCCGCTGCGGATCGCCGCTCGGAGCTACTAGGTCGCGCTGGTCCCGGGGTCCGCACCATGCGCGCCGGGCTCCCACAGTGACTCCTCCTGCTCGCCCACGGCGCGGCTGAGGATGAAGAGCAGATCTGACAGCCGGTTGAGATAGCGCACGACCTCGGGGTTGCCGTCGTCGGCAATGGCGAGCGCCCGCCGCTCTGCGCGGCGGCAGACCGTGCGGCAGACATGCAGGTGGGCCGCCGCAAGGTTGCCGCCGGGGATCACGAAGGAGCGCAGCGGCGGCAGGCCTGCGTTGACCTCGTCGCAGGCTCCCTCCAGCCACTCGGTGTAGGCGGGAGAGATACGCAGCCTTGGACGGGGCTTGCGCCTCGCCTCAGCGTCTTCCGAGCTGGCGGGAACGCACAGGTCGGCGCCCGCGTCGAGCAGATCGTTCTGAACGCGGCGCAGCCACCCAGCGAAGCGTGGCGGCAGGCCAGGCTGGCAGAGCGCCACGCCGAGCACGGCGTTCAGCTCATCCACCGCACCGTAGGCCTCTACGCGGGGATGCAGCTTGGAGACACGGCTCATGTCGCCGAGGTGGGTCTCGCCGCCGTCGCCGAGCTTGGTGTAGATGCGGGTCAGGTTGACGGTCACGGCCCCTCGAGTCTGCCACACGGTGAGGCCCAGACGGCGCCCGTCCTTGAGATCGGATACGTTCCCGGCCTTCACATGAGGGTAGGTGTTCCCAAGGAAACCGCCGCCGGTGAGCATCGGGTGGCGCTGGTGCCCGAGGTCGTGGGCAAGCTCAAGGCCAAAGGCCTTGACGTTGTCGTGCAGAGCGGCGCGGGCGCAGACGCCCTGTTGCCCGACGCGGCCTTCGCCGACGCGGGGGCGCAGATGACCGGCGACGCCGCCGAGGTCTGGGGCGCCGACATCGTCGTGACGATCGCTCCGCCCACTGCCGAGGAGATCGGCCAGCTCGGCTCCGGCTCGATTCTGATCGGCTTTCTCGCGCCGCTGAGCAGCCCGCAGACGACCGCCGCGCTGGCCGCCGCCGGAGCCACGGCCTTTGCGATGGAGGCGATTCCGCGCATCTCGCGCGCACAGTCGATGGACGCGCTGTCCTCGCAGAGCAACGTCGCCGGCTACAAGGCCGCATTGCTGGGGGCGGAGAACATGGGGCGCTTTTATCCGATGCTGATGACAGCCGCCGGCACGATCCCACCGGCCAAGGTGCTCGTACTTGGCGTCGGCGTTGCGGGGCTGCAGGCGCTTGCCACGGCCAAGCGTCTGGGCGCACGCACGACCGGCTACGACGTACGCCCCGAGGTCGCCGAGCAGGTGCAGTCGTTGGGTGCGCAGTGGCTCGACCTCGGCCTGGAGGCATCGGGGGAGGGCGGCTACGCACGCGAGCTGACCGACGAGGAGCGCGCCCGCCAGCAGCAGGCGCTGACGGATGCCATCAAGGGCTTCGACGTCGTAATCACCACCGCCTTGGTACCGGGACGTCCGGCCCCCAAGCTCGTTACCGAGGAGGCCGTCGAAGGCATGAAGCCGGGATCGGTAATCGTCGATCTTGCGGGGGAGGCAGGCGGCAACTGCGCCGTCACCGAGCCCGGCCAGACCGTCGTACGCCACGACGTCAAGATCGTCTCGCCGCTGAACCTGCCGGCCACGATGCCCGAGCACGCCTCACAGCTCTTTGCGCGCAACGTGCTCGCGCTGCTCGATCTCTTCGTCGGCGAGGACGGTGCGCTGAAGCTCGACTTCGAGGACGAGGTCGTCGCCGGCGCCTGCGTTGTGCGCGCTGGGGAGATCGTGCACCCCGGAGCGAAGACCGCCGTGGATGCCACGGCCTAGGAGGAATCGACGACTGTGATTCTCGCAAGCACCCTCACAACCAACCTCGCGATCCTCGTACTGGCGGGCTTCATCGGCTTCGTGGTGATCTCCAAGGTGCCCAACACCCTCCATACACCGCTGATGTCGGGCACCAACGCGATCCACGGCATCGTGCTGCTGGGCGGCCTGTTGATCGTAGGCGCCGCCGGCAACGGCACCTTCAACAAGATCATCCTCGTGATCGCCATCGCCTTCGGAACGATCAACGTGGTCGGCGGCTTCCTGGTCACCGACCGCATGCTCGAGATGTTCAAGTCCAAGCCCAAGCCGAAACCGGCCGGCAAGGATGACGAAGGCGGCGCGCCGGGGGGCAAGGGCTGATGTCGGCGCTGGCGCACCCGGTCATGGGGAGCTTCCTGCAGAACGAGAACTTCCTCGATGTCCTCTACATCGTCGCCTTCTCGCTCTTCATCCAGGGCCTGCGCGGCCTCTCAGGCCCGACGACGGCCGTGCGCGGCAACCGCACCGCCGCCGTGGGCATGGTCATCGCCGTCATCGCCACTCTGCTCAACCCCGGCGCCGGCAACTGGGGACTGATCGTGCTCGGCGTTGCGCTCGGCACCGCCGTGGGCGTGCCCGCGGCGCGCCAGGTGAAGATGACGGCGATGCCGCAGATGGTGGCGCTCTTCAACGGCGTCGGCGGCGGTGCGGTCTTCCTGATTTCCTGGTCGGAGTTCCGTCTCACCCATGGCTACACCGGCACCCCCACGTACGTGGCGATCTTCTCGCTGTTCGCGGCAATCGTCGGCTCGGTCAGCTTCTGGGGCTCCAATATCGCCTTCGGCAAGCTTCAGGAAATCATCCCCGGGCGCCCAATCTCGTTCGGCGCCGCCCAGCAGATCGTCAACCTCGTGCTGCTGATCCTGGCCGTGGCAGCCGGCATCGACATCGCCGCTGGCGACCACTCGCAGGCGGTCTTCATCGGTCTGCTCGTCTCCGCGGCGCTCCTGGGCAACGCCGTGGTACTGCCGATCGGTGGGGCCGACATGCCGGTCGTCATATCGCTGCTCAATGCCTTCACCGGCCTCTCCGCCGCGGCCACGGGCATCGCTCTGGACAACACCGCTCTGATCGTCGCCGGCATGATCGTCGGCGCCTCGGGCTCGATCCTCACCAACCTCATGGCCGTTGCGATGAACCGCTCGATTCCAGCGATCATCGCTGGCGGGTTCGGGGGCGGCGGTGCCGTCGAGGGCGCCAGCGGAGCCGGCGAGCACGCGGGGACGGTGCGCTCCACCAGCGCCGCCGACGCCGCGATCCAGCTCGCCTACGCCAACCGCGTCGTCGTCGTCCCCGGCTACGGCATGGCCGTCGCGCAGGCCCAGCACGCCGTGCGCGAGTTGACCAAGGAGTTGGAGAGCCGCGGGGTCGACGTGAGCTACGCCATCCACCCCGTCGCCGGCAGGATGCCGGGGCACATGAACGTGCTCCTGGCCGAGGCCGACGTGCCGTATGACCAGCTCAAGGAGATGGACGACGCCAACCCCGAGTTCCAGCGCACCGATGTCTCGCTGGTGATCGGTGCCAACGACGTCACCAACCCGGCCGCCAAGAACACGCCCTCATCGCCGATCTACGGGATGCCGATCCTCGAGGTCTCCGACAGCCAGTCGGTGATCGTCATCAAGCGCTCCATGAACCCCGGCTTTGCCGGCATCGAGAACGAACTCTATTTCGATCCCAAGACCGCGATGCTCTTCGGCGACGCCAAGTCGGCCGTGTCCGAGATCACCGCCGAGCTGGCTCAGATCTCCTAGCGTTTTTTTCTGCTGCGATGGTTGTCTACCGTCGCCATTGACGTTTAGTTCCCCACTTGTACAACCGGGGGCACTTACTGTATCCTGCCCTCAACTGAAAACGATGGACGGCCTTAATTCTGTATGTCAGGATGGAGAGGCTCCGTCGTCCAGGGTTGTGGGGGAGGGGGTCGGCGCGGCAATCGAGGAAATCGATGGGGTGCGCGCAGGGCAGGGTCTGTCCCGCTGCTGCGCGGGCTGGCACTGCTCGCCACGGTGCTCGCGCTCACGGCGGCGCCACCCGGCTCGGCCGGGGGCGTGGTCACTCCGCGCATCATTGGCGGGGCCGGCGTCTCGATAGCCGACTTTCCATTTCAGGTCGCCCTATACGCTCCGCAGGCCGGCTCGGTATCCGCCGGCTTCTTCTGCGGGGGCGTGATCGTTGACGCCACTCACGTCGCCACAGCGGCGCACTGTGCAATCGACGAGGCCACCGGTCAGGTCACTCCGCCGCAGGACATAGAGGTGCTGGCCGGCTCGTCGAGCCTCGGCAGCGCCGTCGAATCGCCGAGCGGCCCAGGCGTGGTTGAGGACCCAGCCACGGTCACCTCGATTGATCCCAACTACGACGCGGCGATCAACGACTACGACGTCGCTGTGATCAGGCTCGCGCGCCCGCTGTGGTCGGGTCCTGCGCCCCCGATCGACGGGCGCAGCGCGATCGCCCCGATCCATGTGAACGCCGCGCTGGCCTCCGCCTACGCCGATCCTGTCGCCTCGGGCGCGCCGATTCTCGCCACGGTGAGCGGCTGGGGCGACATGCGCCCCGAGCCGCCCTCCAGTCAGGGCCTCGACGGTGCCTACCCAAGTGGCCTGCAGGCCACACAGCTGCCGCTCGTCGCCAGCTCCACATGCGGGACCACCTATGCCGGCTCCCTCTCCTCCCAGCCGATCACGCCACGAATGCTCTGCGCGGGGCTCCCCGGCGGTGGCCGCGATTCCTGCTTTGGCGATAGCGGCGGCCCGCTGGTGGTCGATCGCGGTGACCCCGCCGCGCCACCCTCCGACTACGTGCTTGCGGGACTCGTGAGCTTCGGCGAAGGCTGCGCGCAGCCGGAAAGCCCAGGCGTCTACGCCTCGATCGCCGATCCAGCGATCGCCGCCTTCCTCAACTCCAATCCTCCGCAGACGCCTCTGGGACGAGCTGGACTCGCGCGCCCTCGCTACGTGCACGCCTGCGCTCGCCGCCGTCGCCCGTGCCGAGTGCCGGCGGGCGCGAGCCATCATCACCACCATCACGCTCACCACCGCGGTCGCGCTTCCTAGCTGCTGTCTGGGCCGCTCTCTCTGAGAGACTGGGGTCGTGATCGAGCGCAGCCAGGCCCTCGCGGCTCTTGCCGAGGACGACTTCGACGTCGTCGTCGTCGGTGGCGGTATCACCGGGGCCGGGGTGGCCCTCGACGCCGCCTCGCGTGGCTACAGCGTGGCGCTGCTGGAGCGCCACGACTTCGCCGCCGGGACCTCCAGTCGCTCCTCCAAGCTCGTCCACGGGGGACTGCGCTATCTGCAGAACTTCGACCTCGGATTGGTGCGCGAGGCGCTGCTGGAGCGCCAGCTGATGGTCGCGCTGGCGCCGCATCTCGTGCACCCTCTGCCGCTGGTCGTGCCGGCCTTCGACGGCGCCCACCCGGACCGGCTCGTGGGTGTGGGTCTGAACCTCTACGACGTGATGTCCGTCGACCGCGAGCGCCTGCGCGCGCGCCGGGGACGGCGTGCGCGCGCGGAGCGGGGCTCCGCGCAGGGCGCCGCTGCGGCCGCTGTCGCGGCCGCTGGCGGCGTGGCCCCCGGAGGCGGGGGCGCAGGCGGTGAGGGAGCGCTCGCTGCGGAGGGCCTGTCGTGGAGCCCCGAGCGCCACCGCGTGATCTCCGGCGAGGAGGTCCTTGAGCTGCTGCCGGCGCTCGCCGAGCGCGAGCCGACGAGCGGCTACCTCTTCTATGACTGCCAGACCGACGACGTGCGCCTGGTCTTGACGGTGCTGGGCGAGGCCGAGCGGTTCGGCGCGGTATGTGCCAACCGCCTCGATGCTCGCTCGCTGCTGATGCATGACGGCCGCGCCGGCGGCGTGCTCGTGCGCGATGTCGAGAGCGGCGCAGAGTTCGAGGTGCGCGCCGCCAACGTCGTCAATGCCACCGGCGTATGGGCCGACGAGCTGTGCCGCGAGGAGTTGCACGACGAGGCCGAACTGCGCATCCGTCCCAGCCGCGGCACTCACATCACGCTGCGCCGCAGCGATCTGCCGCTCGTCGGCGGCGCGATCGTGCCAGCGGGCGGCGGCCGTACGATCTTCGCGCTGCCGTGGCTGGGACGCACGCTCGTGGGGACGACCGACAACGACTACGCCGGCGGGCTGGAGCACATCGCGCCGGCTGAGGAAGACGTCGAGTACCTGCTTGAGGCCGTCAACGACTTCTTCGCCACCTCGCTCGGCGCCGAGGACCTGACGGGTGCCTTCGCCGGCGTGCGCCCGCTGATCTCCACCGGCGACGCCAAGGCCGGCGACGCCAAGAAGTCGGTCGACATCTCGCGCAAGGCCGAGCTGTACGAGACCTCCAGCGGGACCGTCACGATCACTGGCGGCAAGCTCACGACGTGGCGGCGCATGGCCAAGATGACCGTCGATCGCATCGTCGAGCGCGAAGCCCGCGACGCCCCCTGCCGCACCCATGAAATCCCGCTCGGCCAGGGTATCTCCGCGGAGGAGCTGCCGCGCGTGGAGGGCCTGCCGGAGGAGGCCTCCGCCGCGCTAGCCTCCCGCTACGGCCACGCCGCTCTGGACGTGCTCGCGCTCGCCGCCGAGCGCGGTGAGCTGGCCCAGCCGATCGTCGCCGGCCTGCCCGACGTGCTCGCCGAGGTCGCCCTCGCGGCTCGCCGCGAGCAGGCACGCAGTATCGGCGACGTCCTGCTGCGCCGTACCCGCCTCGGGCTCCTGGCCGCGGGCGAGCTGACCGGCGAGCCGGGGGCCGCGCCTCCCCAGCCGGTGCAGCGCGTCGCCGACGTGATGGCGCGCGAACTCGGCTGGGACGCTGCACGCACGACAGCGGAGATCGAGCGCTTCGCCGAGGAGGCCCGCGCGGAGGGCTTGCAGGGCGGCGCATGACCGGCGATGGGAGCATGACGGCGAGGCAGATGACGGCGAGGGGCGCACCATCGGCGATGGGCGCATGCCCGGCGGGCGGCGCATGACCGGCGAGGAGCAGTCCCCCCACTACACGCTGCACGCGCGCGGTCGCGCGCTGGAGCTTGGCCGTCGCCCGCTGCTGATGGGCATCGTCAATGCCTCCCCGGACTCCTTCAGCGACGGAGGACGCTACGGCGGGAACGACGAGCGTCTGGCGCTTGCGCGCGAGCTGGTGGCCGACGGCGCTGACATTCTCGACGTGGGGGGTGAGTCGGCCTCCACCAACCGTCCGCCGGTCGCCGTCGAGGAGGAGATCGAAAGAGTCGTCCCCCTGATCGAGCGGATCGCGAGTGACGCCGGGACCGGCGGGGTGGCGATATCGGTCGATACCTACAAGCCCCCGGTTGCCCTCGCGGCGATCGAAGCCGGGGCGAGCATCGTTAACGACGTCAGCGGCTTGCTCGCCCCCGAGCTGGCCGAGGTCTGCGCGCAGACGGGGGCGGCGCTCGTCGTGATGCACACACGCGCGCGGCCGCGCCAGCGCCTGCAGGACCCCGGACTGTACGAGGACGTCGTGGAGGACGTCCTCGCGTTCCTGCGCGAGCGCATTGTTGTAGCGCTCCAGAGGGGGGTCGAGCGCGAGCAGCTGATCGTCGATCCGGGTCCCGACTTCTCCAAGACGCCCACTCAGACCGTTGCCATGCTGGCCTATGTCGAGCGTCTGCACGAGTTGGAGCTGCCCGTGCTGATGGCGGTCTCGCGCAAGGACTTCATCGGTGCCCTCACCCGCCGCAAACCGCGCGAGCGGCTGGCGGGGACGCTGGCGGCCGTGGCCCACGGCGTCGATGCCGGCGCGCACATCTTTCGCTTGCACGATGTGGCGGCTGCAGCCGACTTCCTGCGCGTGCGTGCGGCTCTGCGGGGGCAGGCGCTGCCGGAGAGGGATCTGGCGCTCGCCGAGGAACACCGCTACGAGCGCACGCCGGAGTAGGCTTCAGGCGCACACGCAACGGGTGCCGGTCGCTGTCCAACGCGACCGGGCGCCAACCGCCCAAATCAAACATGAAGGAGAAGCGGATATGGCTGTAATGGAGCGCTCCGAGCTGGAGGCAAGTCCTCTGGCAGACCTGCACGCGATCGCCGACCAGGTTGGTCTCGACGGCTTTCGCCGTCTGCGCAAGGCAGAGCTGATCGACGCCATCCTCGAGCGCACGGGTGGGGGCGGCGATGCTTCCGCGCGAGATCGCGATGACGACGAGGCAGTCGCGACCGGTGAGGAGGATGCCTCTGCGGGCGAGCCAGATGGCGAAGCCCGCGAGGGCGGTGTGCGTCAACGCCGCGGCGGACGCTCGCGCCGCTCGAAGAGCGCCGGCGAGGAGCGCGACTCCGGGGATCGAGATGGGGAGGGGTTGGGGTCGGCGAGTGCCGCTGCCGGCGCGTCGTCGCGGGGACGCGGTCGCGGCGAGCGCCCGGAGCGCGCCGCGCGCGGCGAACGCTCGGGGCGGGCGGCTGGAGAGGAGCGATCGGAGCGCACAAGCCGCTCAGGCGAGCGCTCGGGACGCTCAGAAGCTGCAGAGCGGTCGGGCCGGGAGGAGCGCCCCGAGCGCGAGCCCGCCGAGGAGCGCACAGCCGAGGGCGTCGTGGAGCTGCTGGGCAACGGCTCGGCCTTCCTGCGCGTGCGCCCGCCGGAGCCGTCGGACGACGATGTTTATATCTCCGCCGCGCAGGTACGTCGCTGCGAACTGGTCTCCGGCGACCGCGTGAGCGGGCCGGTGCGCACGCCGCGACGCTCCGAGCGCTATCCCTCGATGGCTCGCGTAGACACGATCAACGGCGCCTCGGCGGAGGCTGTCGCCGACGGTCCCCGCTACGACGACCTCGCCGCGGCGCACCCAAACCGACGTCTGGAGCTGGACGCAGAGGATCCGACATTGAAGGCGATCGAATGGCTCACTCCACTGGGTCTCGGCTCACGTGCGGTGATCGTCGGCCCTGCGCGCGCCGGCAAGACCGAGGTGCTGCGCCGCATCCTCGGCGCGCTTGCCGGTCGCGAGGGCCTGGAGCTGACGCTCGTGTTGGCCGGCGTTCGTCCCGAGGAGATCGCCGACTGGCAACAGGGTCCCGTGGCGCCAGCCGCGGCGCTCAGCTTCGCCGCATCCGCCGACGCGCAGGGCCAGGCCGTCGAGCACGCCGTCGACACCGCGCGGCGTGTGGCCGTGCGCGGAGCCGATGCCGTCGTGCTGATCGACGGCCTCGATGGCCTGCATCCTCATGTCGCCCGCCGGCGCTGTCGGCCGCGCGCAACCTCTCCGAGGGCGGCTCGCTGACCGTGATCGCCACGGCCACTCGGCCCTTCGGGGGCGAGAGCACGGTCGTCGCGCTGGACGTCGCGCTCACGAGTACCGGCCGCCTGCCGGCGCTGGATCTGGTCAACAGCGGCACGCTGCGACCGGAGCTGCTGGTCGGCGAGGAGGAGGCGCAGGCGATCTTCCGGGCGCGGGCGTCGGCGCTGGTGGGGTAGCCGACGTTGGCTGCCAGTGGGGTAGCTGCGTTGACGACTGCCGCAGCGGTGGCTCGGGCGCTGACTGCCTAGCGCCTGTAGGCCACCCGGCCCCACGAGGGCTCGGGGGCAAGCTCGATCGCGGCGCCGCTGCGGTCTGGCTGGACGTAGACGAAGCTGCAGGTCTCCGGCACGAAGGCCACGCTCAGCTCGCCCTCGTTGACGCGCTGGTCGAGCCACGCTCCACGGAAGACCAGGCGGCGCAGCCAGTGGACCAGGGAGCGCTCGGCGGGCCCGACCAGCTCGGCCCAGCACTCATTGACGTGCTCGCCCAAGGCCGAGGCGGGATCCTGGATGTCGCCGTTGACGGCCAGGTTGACGAGGTCTTCCAGCTCGTCCTCGCCGAGGCGCCCGCCGACGAAGCCGAGCTTCAGCGCCGCCTGCTCGCAGCGCTCTGCGAAGTCGCCTTCGTTGAAGGTGAAGCGAAGCTCACCGTATTCGAGGACGAAGTCCTCACCTGAGTCGTAGTTTCCGCGGCGCGTCTTATCCATGACGATTGATGCCGGGAGATCGTTTGGGGCCCGGGCCGTCGGAATCATAGGGCCGGTTCCTGCGTGCGTGGGTGGTGTGAATGGGAACTTGCAGTCGCCTGTTTCGGGCCGACCCCCCGGGTCGCGGCGGCGCGGGCGGGCGAGCGGTCTATACCCTCCGCCGAGATGGCACGTCTAACCGAGCATGGCCTGCGACGGTCGGTGGGGGTCCCCGGGCTGTTCGCCACGGCCTACGGCAACGTCGGCTCCTCGATCTACTACGCCCTCGGGCTGGTCGCGGCTCATGCGCTGGGCTTGACGCCGCTGGTGTTCCTGTTCGCCGGCGGCCTCTTCGCGCTCACGGCCAAGACCTATGCCGAGGGCGCCGCGATGTTCCCCGAAGCCGGCGGCTCCTCCTCGTTCGCGCGCCACGCCTTCAACGAGGTCGTCTCCTTCTTCGCCGGCTGGGCACTGAGCCTCGACTACATCCTCACGATCGCGATCTCGGCCTTCTTCGTGCCGCACTACCTCAGCGCCTTCCCGGGTCTCGGGGCGCTCGATCACAACCCCGGCGACATCATCGGGGGACTAATCACCGTCGTCGTCCTCGCCAGCCTCAACATCCGCGGTCTCGGCGAGTCGGCCAAGCTCAACTTCATCCTCGCGATCGTCGATCTGAGCACCCAGATTCTGCTCGTCTGCGTGGGGGCCGTGCTCGTGCTCAACCCCTCGCTTTTGATCCACCAGGTGCACCTCGGCACCGTGCCGACCTGGAGGGAACTGATCTTTGCGCTGTCCCTTGCGATGCTCGCCTACACCGGCATCGAGACGGTCTCCAACATGGCCGAGGAGGCGCGTGACCCCGGGCGCGATGTGCCCAAGTCGGTCAACCTCGTGGTGCTGGCCGTGCTGGGCGTCTATGCCGGCATCTCGCTCATCGCGCTCTCTGCGCTGCCCGTCATCCATCATGGCGTCGGTTTCGATCCCAATCTTCAGGCGGCAGGCGAAGCAGCCTTCAAGCACCCCGGCTACGCCACCGCGCTCGGCGGGCGCTTCCAGAACGACCCCGTGCTGGGCGTCATCTCGCGGCTGGGGTTGCACGGCACGGTGCTGAAGCTGGCCACCTACTACGTCGGCCTGCTCGCCGCCACGATCCTCTTCATCGCGACCAACGCCGGCATGATCGGCATCTCGCGGCTGTCCTGGTCGCTGGCAGAGCACCGCCAGCTTCCCAACATCTTCTCGCGTCTGCACGTGCGCTATCGCACGCCCTGGTTCACG
This sequence comes from uncultured Solirubrobacterales bacterium, assembly GCA_963715515.1. Lineage (GTDB taxonomy): Bacteria > Actinomycetota > Thermoleophilia > Solirubrobacterales > Solirubrobacteraceae > Palsa-744. The sequence goes on along the minus strand of OY970249.1, from coordinate 202,968 downwards.
ATCATCTTCTTCTCGTGCCTCGCCGGCATCCTGATTCTCTACGGCAACACCAACGTGCTCGGCAATCTCTACTCGTTCGGTGCGATGCTCTCCTTCACCACCGCCCACGCCGCTGTGATCGCGCTGCGGATCAAGGATCCCGACCGTGCGCGCCCCTATCGGATGCCGTGGAACGTGCGTATCCGCGGCTCGTGGATCCCGATGACGGCTGTCATCGGCGGCATCGGCACAGCCCTGGCGTGGGTCGCCGTGGTGGCGCTGCACGGCGAGGCGCGCGTCGTCGGAATCCCCTGGATGATCGTCGGGATGGCCGGCTATCTGTTCTACCGCCACCGTCAGGGACTTGACCCCTTCAAGGTCTACCGCATCGAGCGCGCGGTGCGTCCGGCGGACTTCGAGGAGCTGGACTACCGCACCGCGCTCGTGCCGATCTTCGGCGATGACGTCAGCGCCACGGCGCTCTCCAGCGCCGCCAAGCTGATCGGCGAAGACGGCGTTCTGTATGCGATCTTCGTGCTGCCGGTCCCAAGCCAGCTCTCGCTGGAGGCCGGCTTGGAGGAAGAGGAGGCGCAGGGGCGCTCGGTCCTGGAGAGCGCGCGCATTCAGGCGCGCCGTCTGGGGCTCAAGATTCACACCGGCCTGATTCGCACGCGCCATCCCGGCGCCGCGCTCGTGGAGGAGGCCGAACGGGTCGGCGCCGACGTGATCTACTGGTCCACCCTGCACGCACCCGCGGGCGAGCGGCGCATCGGGCCGACCGCCGTCTACCTGCTCGGCCACCGGCCCTGCCGAGTGATCATCGAGACAGAGAACCGCCCCGTGGCCAGGGGCGAGGGGGCGCTTGCTACTGCAACCCCAGCACGACCCGCGCGCGCGTGACCCCGCCGCCCAGCGCCTCTCCGCCACCGGCCGTGAGCGTGGTCAGCGACTTCAACGTGGGGAATGCGGTGGAGATGCCCGCGGTCTGGTTGAGCCCCAGCGTTTCGATCAGCGTCACCAGCGTGGGGAATTCCACCAGCAGGCTCGGCTGCAGGCCGTGGCCCAGGGTGGCCGCGGCGGCCTGGTAGGTGGGGGAGTTGGACAGCGTCGTTGAACGGGCTGAGCGCTTCCTGCACCGATGCCGGGCCGAGCCCGATCGCGAACCGGCCCTGGCCGGCGCCGATCGCCACGACCGCAGGGAAGCCCGTGATCTTCACCGTCACCGCTTCTTCGGCGCCGGGGATCATGGTGGGAGTCGCTTCGGCGCCCGCCTGGCGGTAGGCCTGCGCGAGCACGCCCACGGCTTCGCGCGAGCGCACGGGGTCATTGGAGGTGGCGACCATCCCCGCCTGCAGGTTGAGCAGACCGTTGCCGCTGACGAAGACGCCCGCCGAGCCCATCCAGCTCAGCAGGTCGCGGTTTAGGTTCACGGCGGGCGAGGACAGCGGAACGAACACGCTTTCCAGGCTGTAGGTCCCCACCTTCACCTTTGCCGCCAACGCTGCGAGGCTCTTCAGCAGACTCTGCGTGCCGGCCTGCCCGAACGTGGCGCTTACGTCGCCCAGGCCGATGGCCAGCCACGAGCCCCCGGGCAGGCCGCCGGCGGCCTGCGCCGCGCTCGCGTTGGGGATCAGGCCCGCACCCGTCTGCTGGCCCGACTGGGAGGCGGGAATCGTGTCGAACGTCCAATGCGAGCGAGTTGCTGCTGGGCAGCAGCGACAGATATGCCTGTTCGGTGCCCGCCAGCAGCCCGCCCAGCGAGGCCAGCCCGCCCGTGCGCAGATAGAGGTTGGCGAGTGCGCCCTTTTCGGCTGTAGCGGCCAGCTTGGCGTAGCCCGCCGCGTGGACGATCGAGCTGGCTGCGCCGGCCTGCTCGGTTTCGATCACGTCGTGCAGGGCCGTTTCGGTGCCGATCACGGCAAAGCCGCCCACGATTCCCTCGGCGGTGCCGTCTGCCGACACCTGATAGGAGACCCCCCGGTAGGCGGTCGTGTGCGCGCCCGTTTCGTGTCCGCGCGCTTCCAGGAAGGCGCGCGCCTTGCTCACGTTGCTCGTGTCGAGCACGACCGCACCCTGCGTGCCCTTGGCGCTCAGCAGAGCGCGCACGGTTCCTTCGCCGAATCCCACGACGCTGCCGCTGGAGATCCCTTCCGAGATGCTGCCGAGCAGCGCCTGCGTCGTGCTGGAGGCGTCGATCGAGGCCACGAAGGCGCCGGCCTGGCTTCCCAGCCACGGCTTGACGTCGCGGCTGTAGTCGATCGGGTGCCCATCGACCTCACCCGCCCCGTTCGGGGTCAGCACCTTGAGGAAGCCGCTGAAGGGTTCTTTTGAGCCCGTCAGCTTCTGCGCCGCCGCAAGCGTGTCGCTCTTGAGGCTTCCGCTCGGCTGCACGATCGCTCCGATGTACAGCGGCGCCGAGGCCGGGACGACCGTCGCGGGGTCGAGATTGGCGCCGGGCGAGCTAGAGGAGCCACAGCCGGCGAGCGCCACGGCCAGGGCGAGGCTGGCAAAGGTGAGCGCCACCGGGATGCGCGCGCCGCGACGGCGACGGCGGCGGCGGGGGAGTGGGAGTGGGCTGGGGTGCGACTGGATCGTCACGACGGGCACAGCATTGCAAGCTCGCCGCCATTTCGCCGCAATGCAAGCGATTCTGCGCTTTTTGAGTCCACGCTGCGCCTCCGGCGCCGATCGCAAAAAGCGCCGACTAGCAGCCATTTATGGGCATTTTGGGCCCCTGAGAAAGAAAAAGTGGGGGAAAGTGTGCAATTAGGGTTGCGTTGTGGGGGAAAGTGGGGTAAGTTCGCGGCAGCGAGCCGAGGTGGAGAGGCTCCTCCCACCTCTCCACCTCGGCTTGAGTAAACAGCTCAGGAGCGGATGACAGTGGCTTTTCGCGGGACCTTCGACCACACGCTCGATGCCAAGAACCGCCTCACGGTTCCGGCCCGCTATCGCGCGACGTTGTCCGACGGGATCGTGTTGGCGATGCCCGTCAACCTGGAGCCCTGTGTGGGGGTGTGGCGGCCCGAGGACTACGAGCGCTACACCGAGCGTGCACTCGCCGAGCTGCCTCCGCTCTCCCCGCGCCTGGCGGAGCTGGAGCGGTTCTTCTACGGCAGCTCGCACGACGCCGAGCTTGACTCCGCCGGGCGCATCATGGTCCCGGGCTTTCTCGGCGAGCACGCCGTCCTGGCAAAGGAGGTCGTCGTCGTTGGCGCCGGCGACCGCCTGGAGCTGTGGGACAAAGACCGCTGGAACGAGCATCGACCGGCGCTGCTCGGCGGCGTCGCGGAGATAACGGCACGTGTCGACCACACTGCTTGAGATGCCCTCCACCCACATCCCGGTTTTGGCCGAGGAGCTGTTGGGGCTGCTGCACCCCGCGCCGGGCCAGACCGCGATCGACTGCACCTTCGGCGGCGGCGGCCATGCCCGTCTGGTGGCCGAGCGGCTGGGACCCGGGGGAACGCTGATCGCTGTCGATCGCGATCCGTTCGCGCAGGAGCGCTGTGCGGCACTGGCCGAGGAGGTCGAGTGCACGGTGCGCTTCATCCGCGATGGCTACGCCGAGGCTCTTGAGCAGCTTGCCGACGAGGGTCTGCGCGCGGATCTTGCCTACTTCGATCTCGGCATGTCCTCGATGCAGGTGGATACGCGCGAGCGCGGCTTCTCCTACGCCTACCAGGCGCCGCTGGACATGCGCATGGACCCCTCTCAGGAGCTGAGCGCGCGCGCGATCGTGGCCGACTGGGATCAGCGTCGCCTCGCCGGCGTGCTGCGCGACTTCGGCGAGGAGCGTCACGCCTCCGCGATCGCCCGTGCGATCGTGCGCCGTCGCGCACAGACTCCGATCGAGACGACGCTCGAGCTGGTCAACGTGATCAACTCCGCGATCCCCACGCCGGCGCGCTTCGCCGGCGGGCATCCCGCCAAGCGTGTCTTTCAGGCCCTGCGCATAGCCGTCAACGACGAGCTGGGCCAGCTCGATCGCGCGCTGCCGCTCGCCTGGAGCCTGCTGCGCGAGGGTGGCGTGCTGGCCGCCATCGCCTTTCATTCGCTGGAGGATCGCCGCGTCAAGCGCTTCCTCGTGGGTCGCGCGCAGGGCTGCGTCTGCCCGCCCGACCTGCCCATCTGCGCTTGCGGGCGCGAGCCCGAGGCAGCGCTGCTTGCGCGGCGCGCCCTCATGCCCTCCGCCGAGGAGATCGCCCGCAACTCCCGCTCTGCCTCCGCGCGTCTGCGCGGCGCCGTCAAGTTGATCGACACAGGAGGTGAGGCATGACGCCACCATCGGCAGCCGCCGCAGTCGCGGCACCCGCCACCCGCCCGGCCCGCCCGGCTCGTCCAGGCCGCTCCACCGCTCCACGCGGTCCCGCCCGTGCGCGCCCGGGGACGCAGCGCCGACCCAGTCGCGTCTCTGCTCCCAGCCGACGCGCGGCTCGCGTACAGGCTCCTGTCGCCGGTCGGCTGCAAGCGCTCGACCGGCTGATCCGCAGCCGTATGTGGATCGGGGTGGTTGCCTTCGCGCTGATCGGGATCGTGGCGATGCAACTCTGGCTGCTCAAGCTGAACACCGGCATCGGCCGTGCGATCGAGCACGAGGCGTTGCTGCAGCGCACCAACGCCGCGTTGAGCGCCGAAGGCTCGGCGATGTCGGCCGGCGATCTCGTCGAGAGTGAGGCTTCCGCCGACGGCATGACAATCGTGCCGGCCGGCGCGCTGCGCTTCTTGCACGTGCATGGGCCGCTCGACGAACGTCTCGCGGCGGCTCGGCTCGCACAGCCAGTATCGGCGCACACTGCGCTCGGAGCCGGATCGACTTCCGCGACTGCGACGACGGCTCCCGTCGAAGCGGCCGGGCAGACGGCAACGCAGGGGGCGAGCCAAACGGTCGGCGCCTCTGAAGCGAATGGGCAGACGGCGACGCAGAGCGCAAGCCCACCGACGGCCACGACCGAAACCGTGCCCACGGCCACGACCGAACCCGCGCCCACGGCGCCCCAGCCCGAAGCGCAGGCGCAGGGCGGCTAGCGGTGCCGGGCGTGCAGCGTCGCATAGGGTGGCTCTTCGGAACCTTCTTCCTGCTGCTGGTGCTGGCGGCGGGGCGCACGCTCTATCTGGGCTCGCTGCACAGCGGCGCGCTGCGTCGGGCGGCGCGAAGCCAGCAGCTCACCTATGAAGCGCTGCCAGCTCAGCGCGGCACGATCACCGATCGCAACGGCGTCGACCTGGCGATCTCCGAACCGGCACAGGACATCTCGGCGACGCCCTATCTGGTCAAGGAACCGCTGCAAGCCGCGCAGCGGCTGGCGCCGCTGCTGAACCAGTCACAGGCTCAGGTGCTCGCGCGGCTGAGCGAGCACACGGGTTTCGTGTATCTCGCCCGCGCGCTGCCGGCGGCACGCGCGCAGGCGGTGCTGGGCCTGAAGATCGAAGGCATCTCCGGCACGCCGACGATGCGCCGCGTCTACCCGCGCGGCACGCTGGCGGCGCAGGTGCTGGGTATCGCCGGCACCGAAGGCCATGCCGAGGGGCTTGAGTACTCGCTTGGCGGGATCCTCGCCGGCACGACCGGCGAGCGGCGTGTGGTGAGCGACGCGCTCGGTCAGCCGGTGTCGATCGAGGATGTCCACCGCGAGGTGCCCGGCGCGCAGGTGGCGCTGACCCTCGACGCCAACATCCAGCAGCGCAGCGAAGATGTGCTCGGGGCCGTCGGCCGTGTCTTTCACCCCAAGGACGCCACCGCAATCGTGATGGACCCCCGCACGGGGGCGATCCTGGCGATGGCCAACTGGCCGCAGGTGAACGCCAACGACCCCGCGGCGGCGCCGGAAGGGGCGCTGGAGAACCGTGCCGTGAGCTTCAACTACGAACCGGGCTCCACGTTCAAGGCGGTGACGGTCTCGGCGGCGCTGCAGGAAGGGTTGATAACGCCTACGACGGGCTTTGAAATCCCCGACCAGATCCAGGTCGCCGACCGCACCATCCACGACGACACCGAACATCCCGGCGAGTCGCTGACGACGGCGCAGATCCTCGCCCAGTCGAGCAACGTCGGCGCGATCAAGATCGGTCTGCTGGAGGGCGCACCACGCTTCAGCGAATGGGTGCGCCGCTTTGGCTTCGGGGCGCCCACCGGCATCGACCTGCCCGGTGAGGAAATCGGATTGGTGCCGCCGCTCAGCCACTACTCGGGCTCCTCGATGGGCAACCTCCCGATCGGTCAGGGCGAGTCGGTGACGCCGATCCAGATGGCCACGGTCTACGCGGCGATCGCCAACGGCGGGATTCTGCGGGCGCCGCATATCGTCAAGTCGGTGAACGGCCGTGCCACGCACGAGCCCAAGGGACGACGCGTGATCTCGACGCGCACGGCCGCGGAGCTGCGCAACATGCTCGAAGGCGTGCTCGCTCCGGGCGGGACCGCCAGCGAGGTCTCGATACCGGGCTACCGGCTGGCCGGCAAGACGGGTACCGCCAACAAGGTGGACCCGGCCACCGGCGAATATTCCACGAGCGCCTACGTGGCTTCGTTCATGGGCTTCGCTCCGGCCTCCGACCCGAAGCTGCTGTGCGCGGTCATCATCGACGAACCTCAGTCGGGGTCGATCTACGGCGGCGTCGTCGCCGCGCCGGCCTTCGGGCAGATCATGTCCTTTGCGCTGCCCTATCTGGGAATACCGCCCGGCTGATCCGGCGGGGAGGGAAACTAGACTCACCTCCATGCCACCACCGGGCACGAGCCGATGAAGCTCGCAGAGTTGATCGCTGGCGGCGTGGCCGCGGAGGGCGGCGCCGTGAGGATCCTCGGTGAAGCGCCTGGCGAGGGCGAGAGCGGTGCTGTGGAGATCGCCGATCTTGCCTACGACAGTCGCGCGGTGGAGCCCGGCGGGCTGTTTTTCTGCGTCAGGGGCCAACACAGCGACGGTCATGACTTCGCGGCGCAGGCCGTGCGCGACGGCGCCGCGGCGCTCGTCGTGGAGCGGGCGCTGGGTCTGGGCGTGCCCGAAGTCGCGGTGCACTCGGTGCGCGCGGCGATGGGTCCGCTTGCGGCTCGCTTCTACGGCGATCCGAGCGCCGAGCTGCGCGTCGTGGGGGTGACGGGCACCAACGGCAAGACGACCACGGCCTATCTGCTGCGTGCGCTGCTGGAAGCCGCGGGCGAGCGCTGCGGGCTGCTGGGCACCATAACCTCGATCGTCGGCGGCGTGGAGCGAGAGGTGATTCGTACGACCCCCGAGGCCGTAGACGTGCAGCGGGCGCTGCGCGCGATGCTCGACGGCGGCGACCGTGCCTGTGCAATGGAGGTCTCCTCGCACGCCCTGGAGTTGGGGCGCGTGCGGGGGCTGCGCTTTGCCGGAGCTATCTTCACCAATCTCACCCAGGATCACCTCGACTTCCACGCCGGCATGGAGGAGTACTTCCAGGCCAAGCGGCGTCTGTTCTTCGCCGCCGATCCGCCGCGCGTGTGTGTGGTCAACGTCGATGATTCCTACGGGCAGCGACTCGCCACGGAACTGCCCGACGCGGTGACCTTCGCGATCGACCGCGAGGCCGACTATCGCGCGCGCAACGTGCGCATGAGCTTCGAGGGCTGCCGCTTTGACGTGGAAACGCCCCAAGGCGCCCGCCCGGTCTCGTTGCCGCTGCCCGGGCGCTTCAACGTCGCCAATGCCCTGGGCGCGCTGGCCGCCGCGCATAAGCTGGGCGCCGAGCTGGACCTGCTGGTGGGGGCGCTGGAGCAGGGCGTGCGCGTGCCTGGCCGCTTCGAGCCGGTGCAGGAGGGGCAGGACTTTTCGGTGCTCGTGGACTACGCCCACACGCCCGACTCGCTGGAGAACGTCCTGCGCGCGGCGCGCGAGCTGGCGCGGGGGCGCGTGGTGTGCGTGTTCGGCGCCGGCGGCGACCGCGACCGCGGCAAGCGGCCGCTGATGGGGGAGATCGCCGCGCGCCTGGCCGACGTGGTGGTGGTCACCTCCGATAACCCCCGCTCGGAGCCGCCGGAGGCGATCGTCGCGGAGATCATGGCGGGCACCGGCGCGGCTGCCGGCGTGCAGGTGGAGCTGGACCGCCGAGCCGCCATCCAGCAGGCCATTGCCGTGGCGCGCCGCGACGATGTGGTCGTGATCGCCGGCAAGGGCCACGAGCAGGGGCAGGAGCTGGCGGGCGGTCGCAAGGTGTCCTTCGACGACGTTGCCGTCGCGCGTGAAGCGCTGCGCGCGCGCGCAGCGCGCATGGCCGGGGCCGCCGCGTGATCGACTGGGATGCGGCCCGTCTTGCGCGGACCGCCGGTGCACGCCTGTCGAGCGGCGGCGCGCGCGTGGGTCCCGCGCGCGCCGCGATCGACTCACGCCAGGTGCGCCCGGGCGATCTGTTCGTCGGCCTTGCAGGCGAGCACGAGGACGGCGGCGCCTATGCAGCGCAGGCCCTGCACGCGGGCGCCTGGGGCGTGCTGGTGGCGCCCGAGCACGCCGAAGCCCTCGCGGGCTCGCCGGGCAGCGGCGCAGTCATCGTCCACCCCGATCCGCTGGGTGCTCTGCAGGCCCTCGCGGCCGCGTGGCGTCGGGAGCTGGGCGCCAGGGTGGTGGCGATAACGGGCTCCACCGGCAAGACCTCGACCAAGGACATTCTCGCGGCGGTGCTCAGCGAGCACCTGCGCACGGTGGCCAGCCCGCGGAACCTCAACACCGAGATCGGCCTGCCGCTGGCGGTGCTGGCGGCGCCTCCGGGAACCGAGGCGCTGGTGCTGGAGCTGGCGATGCGCGGAGCGGGACAGATCGCCGAGCTGACGGCGATCGCGCAGCCCGACGTCGGCGTGATCGTGAACGTCGGGCCGGTGCACCTGGAGGTGCTGGGGACGCTCGAGAACGTCGCGGCAGCCAAGGCTGAGCTGATCGCGGGGCTGCGGGCCGGCAGTACGGTGGTGGTCCCCGCGCGGGAGCCGCTGCTTGAGGTCCACCGCCGGGCGGATCTCCAGACTGTGACGTTCGGCGAAGGTGGGGATGTGCGTCTGCTGCAACGCGATAAGTCCGGTGCGGTCGCGATCGCACTTGGCGAGCGGCGCATCGCCCTGACGCCTTCCTTCGCACAGTCCCATAACCTGAGCAACCTGCTGGCCGCGGTGGCGGCTGCGCAAGCGCTCGGCGTCACCCCCGAAGGCAAGCTGGAGGTGGTCTTCTCGGCGTTGCGCGGCGAGCGCCACGTGCTCGCCGACGAAATCGTGCTGATCGACGACTGCTACAACGCCAACCCGATGTCGATGCGCGCCGCGCTCGACGACCTCGCCGCAAGCGCACCCGCCAGACGCGTGGCGGTGCTCGGCGACATGCTCGAGCTGGGCCCGCAGGCGCCTCGCTTCCACCGCGATGTCGGCGAGTACGCGCGACAGCGCGGGGTGGAGCTGCTGCTGAGCGTCGGCCCGCTGGCGGCTGAGATGGCGCGCGGCTTTGGCGAGGGAGAGGCGCACGGCGTGCCAGACGCGCAGGCCGCCGCAAGACTTCTGCCGACGCTGCTGCGTCCGCGGGACACCGTGCTGGTCAAGGGCTCGCGCGGAGTGGCGTTGGAGCGGGTGGCGCAAACCCTGCTGGGGCAGCCTCTGCAGCACGTGGGGGGCTGATGGGGCGCGTTCTGATCGGGGGGACGGCCGCGCTGCTGATCTGCATCTTCCTGAGCCCCAAGTTCATCGCGTTCCTGCGCCGACGCGAGTTCGGCCAGCAGATCCGCGCAGAGGGGCCGCAGGGCCACCACCAGAAGGCCGGCACGCCGACGCTGGGGGGCGTGATCATCTTCCTGGCGATCTCGATCCCGTTCCTGATCCTCAGCGACTACGACTGGCGCTCGATCGGCGTCTTCGGAGCGGCGATCGCCTGCGCGCTGCTGGGCTTCGCCGACGACTACACCAAGCTGGTCAGGCGCCGCTCGTTGGGCTTGCAGGGGCGCACCAAGCTGGCCGTGACGATCGCGATCTCACTCGGGCTGTGGTTCGTGGCCACCCACGAGGCGCACCTGGCGAGCACCCTGCGCCTGCGCTTCGTCGACTACCAGATCGACCTTGGGCCGTTCTACCCGGTCCTGATCTACCTCGTCGTCGCCGGCACGACCAGTGGCGTCAACCTCACCGACGGCCTCGACGGGCTGGCGGCGGGCTGCACGGCGATCGTGATGCTGGCCTACGTCGGCATCACCTTCGTGGCCATCGACAACGACCTGGCGATGCTTGCCGGCTGCGTGGTCGGCGCCTGCGTGGGCTTTCTGTGGTTCAACGCCTTCCCGGCCACGATCTTCATGGGCGACACCGGCGCGCTGGGGCTGGGTGGCGCGATCGCGGGCATGGCGGTGATGACCAAGACCGAGCTGCTGCTGATCCTGATCGGCGGCATCTTCGTGATCGAGGCGCTGTCGGTGCTCATTCAGGTGGTCTCCTTTCAGACGATGCGTCGGCGCGTCTTCCTGATGGCGCCGATCCATCACCACTTCGAGCTGAAGGCCTGGTCGGAGACCAAGATCATCCTGCGCTTCTGGATCGTCGCCGCGATCTGCGCGGCGATCGGCTTCACGCTCTATCACTCAAGCCTGCGGTGAAGCCGCGCCCGCCGCTCCCCGAGGGTCCTTTCCTGATCGTCGGTCTGGCTCGCTCCGGCGTGGCCGCCGCGCTCTTGTTGCGCCGGCGCGGGGAGCAGGTGATCGGCGTCGATGCCGGCTCGCCCTCCGGCCTGGAGGCGCTGAGCGATGCGGGCGCGGTGCTCCACCTGAAGAGCGACGGCCTGGGCGAGTCCGAGCGGGTGCAGGCGGTCGTCAAGAGCCCCGGCGTCCCGGCGCAGGCGCCGGCGATCGCCGCCGCCCGTGCGCGCGGCATCCCGGTGCTCGGCGAGCTGGAGCTGGCATGGCGGCTCATGCCAAACGAGTTCGTGGCCGTCACCGGCACCAACGGCAAGACCACGACCGTTGAGCTGATCGGGCACATCTACCGCGAGGCCGGGCTGCCGGTCGCCGTGGCAGGCAACGTCGGCGTCGCGCTCAGCGGTCTGGTGGGGCGGATCGAGCAGGATGTGACGGTCGTCTGCGAGGTCTCCTCGTTTCAGCTCGAGGACACGCTTGCGTTCGCGCCCGAGGTGGCTGTGCTGCTCAACTTCAGCGCCGACCATCTGGATCGCCATGGGACCCTGGAGGGCTATCGGGCGGCCAAGCTCCAGGTGTTCGCGCGCCAGCGTGAGAACGACCTGGCGGTGCTGCCGGCGAGCCTCCTGGACGACGGCGCCCCTGTGGGAGTGAAGGACATCGGGGGCCTCGCCCGGCGGGTGTATTTCGGGCAGGAGCACGACCGCGCGATCGCCAACGAGCTGCGGTTGCCCGGGGAGCACAATCTCCAGAATGCGATGGCCGCCGCGGCGGTGTGCCTGGCGCGCGGCGTGGACCCCGAAGCGGTGCGCGCCGGACTGCGCAGCTTCGCGGGGGTGGCGCACCGCCTGGAGCAGGTCGCCCGCCGCGATGGAGTGGCGTGGGTCAACGACTCCAAGGCGACCAACGTCGCCAGTACGCGCGTAGCGCTGCGCGCCTTTCCCGAGGCGGGCGTTCATCTGATCCTTGGTGGGCAGGGCAAGGGGCAGGACTTTTCGGCGCTACGCCCGGCTGTGCTGGAGAGCTGTCGCGCCGTCTACCTGATAGGCGAAGACGCGCCGCTCATCGCCGCGGCGTTGCAGGGTATCGCCATGCCCGTGCACAGTGCTGGCGATCTGGAGCGGGCCGTCGCGCTGGCGGGAAAGACCGCGCGGTCCGGCGAGGTCGTCTTACTCTCACCGGGCTGCGCCAGCTTCGATCAGTTTGCCGATTTCGAAGCGCGCGGGCAGCGGTTCGCGGAGCTGGTCGGTCGATAGATCCAGGCGATGGGCATAGCGGCCGAGGAGGGTCCACCGTGAGCCGTCGATGTTCATCGTGAGCCGTCGATAGAGGCATACGCCGCGCTCCGTCGAAGTGAGCGGGGATGCCCTCAGCCGCACGCGGAGCCCATGTCCGATACAGGCCCGGTGGAGCCCGCCGGCGTGGCGCGAAGATCAAGAGCGCCGCTCGCGAGCAGCCCCTGGAGCAGCGCATCCTGTTGACGGCGACGCTGTGCCTGCTGGCGTTCGGCGCGGTGATGGTCTACAGCGCCTCCTCGGCTCCGACGCTCCTGCAAGGCCAGGGCAACGGCAGCAGCTACCTGCTCAAGTACCTGCTCTTCGGCGGCGCCGGGCTGGTGGCCATGAACCTGCTGGCGCGCGACGGCGTCAAGTACGTGCAGCGCTTTACGGGTCCGCTGCTGATCGTGTCGTTCGTGCTGGTCCTGGCCACCTACGTGCCGCACGTGGGCGTGCGGGTGAACGGCGCGCGGCGCTGGATCGGGCCGGGGCTGTTCCAGTTCCAGCCTTCGGAGATCTTGAAGATCGCGCTCGTGCTGTATACGGCGACGCTGCTCGCCAAGCGGCCCAAGCGCGTGCTCGACCTGCACGACCTGGCTCGTCCACTGCTGGTGGTGGTTGGCGGCGCGTGCCTGCTTGTGGCGATGCAGCCGGATCTGGGCACGGCGATGGTGATCGCCTTCACGGTCGGCGCGCTGCTGGTGGTGGCGGGGATGCCGGCGCGCAATCTGGCGATCCTGGTGGGCTCGGGGTTGGCGCTGGTGGTCGTCTATGCGCTCGTGAAGCCCTACGCGCGGGCGCGTCTGACGTCATTTGTCGATCCCTGGGCGCACGCCTCGGGCAGCGGCTTTCAGGCTGTGCAGGGACAGATCGCGATCGGCAGCGGCGGCCTCTTCGGAGTGGGGCCGGGGCAGTCGGTGCAGAAGATCTTCTACCTGCCCGAGGCGCAGACTGACTTCATCCTGGCCGTGATCGGCGAAGAGCTGGGAGTCGTGGGGGTCGGTGCGCTGCTCTCGCTCTACGGCCTGATCGGCTACGCGGGACTGCGCGCGGCCAAGCGCGCGCGCAGTCTCTACAGCGCTCTGATCGCCACGGGCGTAACGGCGCTGATCGTCTCGCAGGCGCTGCTCAACGTGTTCGCCGTACTCGGCCTGGCGCCCCTCACGGGGGTCCCGCTGCCGTTCGTCTCCTACGGCTCGAGCAGCTTGATCGTGATGCTGTGCGCGATGGGCCTGCTGCTCAACGTGGCCGCCGGGGGCAGCGCGCATGTGCGCGCTGTGGGCGACACGCGCCGACGCGAAGCGGCAGGATGGGCGCATGAGCGCCAAGGCGAAGCAAATCGCGATCGCAGCCGGCGGGACGGCCGGGCACGTGGTGCCGGCGCTCGCGGTGGCCGCCGCGCTGCGGGCTGAGGGGGCCGAGGTCGTCTTCATCGGCGGCGAGCGCGCCGAGGCCGAGCTGGTGCCCGCGGCCGGCTATCCGCTGCACACGATCTCCGTCGAGGGGCTGAGCAGGACCAATCCGCTGAAGGCCATGCGTTCGCTGCTGCGTGCCGTCAGGGCCTTCGTGCGTGCGCGGGGGCTGTTGGGGGAGTTGCGAGCCGACGCGGTCATGGGTGGGGGCGGCTATGTGGCGGGGCCGGTTGGCTTGGCGGCCTTGTCGCGGCGCATCCCGCTGGTGCTGACCGAGGCCGACAGCCACCTCGGTCTGGCCAACCGCGCGCTGGCGCCGCTGGCGCGGCGTGTCTGCCTGGCCTTCCCGATCGAGGGGCGTCGGGGCGGGCGCTACCGCGTTACGGGCCGTCCGATCCCGTCCTTTCGGGATGACCGCGAGGGCGCGCGCGAGCGCCTTGGGATCGCCGCGGAGGACACCTGCGTGGTGGTCTTCGGCGGCTCGCTCGGCGCCCGCTCGATCAATCTGGCGGCGATCGACGCCTTCAGTGGGGGCGCCTTCCAGGTGCTGCACGTCTGCGGCCGGCGCGACCATCCCGAGCTGGCCCGCCGCGAGCTTGCGCCCGGGTATGACCTGCGCGACTACATGGATCTGGAGGACTTTTCCGACGCTCTGAGCGCCGCCGACCTCGTGGTGGCGCGCGCGGGTGGCTCGGTGTTCGAGATCGCCGCGCACGGTGTACCGGCGATTCTGATCCCCTACCCGCATGCCGCCGCCGACCATCAGAGCGCCAATGCGCACTGGATGGCGCAGGGTGGCGCGGCGATTGTGATTCCCGACGGCGAGCTGAGCGCACCGAGGCTGGCGCGCGAGGCGGGTGCGCTGTTGGCCGACCGCTCGCGCCTGGTCGCGATGGGCGCCGCCGCGCGGCGGCTGGCCCGGCCCGATGCGGCCGCGGAGGTCGCCCGGGAGCTGCTGGAGGCGGCGGGGCAATGACGGGCGGCGACGCGGTGACGCGATGACGGGCGGCGGGGCAATGACGGGCGGCGGCGCGGGGAGCTGGCCGTGGAGCGGGCGCAGGCTGCACTTCGTAGGCGTCGGCGGCGCCGGAATGAGCGGTTACGCGCGCGCGGCGCATGCCCTCGGGGCACAGGTCTCGGGCTCCGATCGCGCCGACTCGCCCTATCTGAAGCGTCTGCGCTCGGAGGGCGTCCTTGAGGCAAGCATCGAACACGCCGCTGAGAACGTGCCGGCGGGCGCTGACGTGGAGGTGATCTATTCGAGCGCCGTTCCCCCCGAGAACCCGGAGCGGGCTACGGCGCGCGAGCGGGGCCTCTCGGAGCGCCCCAGGGCGGAGCTGCTGGCGGAGCTGAGCGCCCTGCGGCGCACGATCGCGGTGGCCGGCACGCACGGCAAGACGACGACTTCCTCGATGATCGTGCACGCGCTGCGCGGCGCCGGCATGGAACCGGGGTGGCTGGTGGGGGGCGAGATCGGCGGCGGCCTGGCCAACGCCGAGTGGAGCGAGGGGGAGTGGTTGGTAGTGGAGGCCGACGAGTCCGATCGTTCGATGCTGAGTCTCGTGGTGGAGATCGCGGTGGTGACCAACGTGGAGCTGGACCACCACGCCACCTACGGCTCGCTGGGAGAGCTGCGAGAGGTCTTCCGCAAGTTCCTCGCCGGGGCACGCAACGCGGTCGTGTGGGACCGCCCGGAGTTGCTGGAGCTGCGCGAGCTGGTGACAGTCCCCTACGACGTCGCCGCCGCGGTTCTGAGCGAAGGCGGCTCACGCTTTCAGTGGCACGGCCACGAGGTCGCGCTGCGGGTGCCCGGCGTCCACAACGCGCTCAACGCCGCCGCGGCGCTCGAGGCCGTCGGGCTGGCCGGCGCCGACGAGGGTCGCGCGATAGCGGGCATCGCGGGCTTCGGCGGTGCCGAGCGACGCTTTCAGCCGCTCGGCGCGGGTCCGGGGGGGGCGGTGCTGTACGAGGACTATGCCCACCACCCGACCGAGATCGAGGCCGCGCTGCGGGCCGCGCGCACACTGGAGCACGAGCGATTGGTGGCGGTCTTTCAGCCGCACCTTTACTCGCGCACGGCGCAGCTCGCACGCGAGCTTGGCCGCGCGCTGGCGCTGGCCGACGCGGTGGCCGTCGTCGATGTCTATCCGGCGCGCGAGCGCGCCGAGGACTATCCGGGCGTCGACGGCCTGCGTGTCGCCGAGGCGACCGCCGACGCGGCGCAGGGCAGGCCGGTGTACTGGCTGCCGAGCTTCGCCGCGGCGGAGCCCGTCCTACGCGCGGTGCTGCGCGCGGGTGACCTGTGCCTGATCATGGGCGCCGGCGACATCGACGCGCTGGGGCGTCGTCTGGTGGAGGCGTGAGCGGGTGAGCGCCGCGGTCCCGCCGCCCGGCGCCGCGGTACCGCCGCCGGGCGTGCGCCACGACGTCCCGCTGGCGCGCCTGGCGACGGTGCGCACGGGCGGCTCGGCGGAGTACTTCGCGCGCACCGGCAGCCGCGGCGAGCTGGCAGCGCTGCTGGACTGGGCGCGCGTGGCGGAGCTGGACGTCGCGGTGGTCGGCTCGGGGTCGAACCTTCTGATAGCCGACGCCGGAGTCCGGGGCCTGGTGGTGAAGCTCGTGAAGGCGCTGGCGGATATCGAGATGGATGGCTCGCGCCTGGTCTGCGGCGGCGGCGCGCGGCTGCCGGCGGTGGCCGCGCGCGGCGCGCGCGAGGGCCTGTCGGGGATCGAGTTCGGCGTGAACATCCCCGGCACCGTCGGCGGGGCGGTCCGAATGAACGCCAACGCCTATGGCGGCGAGCTGGCGGCGGTGCTGGAGTGGGTCGAGATCGTCACCGCCGAGGGCTCCGAGCGGCGCCTGTCGGAGCAGCTTGGGTTCGCCTATCGCCACTCCAATCTGCTCCCGGGGGAGATCGTGGCGCAAGCCTCGTTCCTGCTGCGCGCCGCCGACCCCGCGCAGGTCAGGGCGACGCTGGAGGAGATGCGCAGGCGCCGCCACGAGGCGCAGCCGCAGGGGATCAGGACGTTCGGCTCGACCTTCAAGAACCCCTCCGAGCGGTCGGCGGCGGGCGGGCGCGCCGATGGACGCAGCGCCGGGGTGCTGTTGAGCGAGGCGGGATGCAACGGGATGGCCGTCGGCGGCGCGCGCTTTGCGCTCAAGCACGCCAACTTCGTCGAGAACACGGGCGCGGCGACGACGGCCGATGTCCTCGAGCTGATGGCCCGAGGCAGGCAGCGCGTCGTGGAACGCTTCGGGGTCGAGCTGGAGCCCGAGGTGCAGACGCTCGGCCCGGTGCGCTTTCCCTGGCGGTAAGGATTCGTATGCAGCGCCGCCCGGCGGGCTTCCCTGGCGGTAGGGATTAGTACGGGGCGCTCGGCCCGGTGCGCCTTGCTGGCTGTAGGGATTCGTACGGCGAGGTCGAAGGACGTTGGCAGTGGATCGCACGTTCGCACTGCCACTGCCCCGAACGCTCAGCCGTCCGCGCTGGCTCGCCCTGCCGCGCAGACCTCTGCTGACGCTTGCCATCGTGCTGCTCGCGCTGCCGGTCCTCGCCGGCGGCTGGCTATTGCTGCGCGACTCGCGCCTGGTGGCCGTGGAGCACGTCAGGGTGCTCGGCGCACAGGGGCCCGAGGCGCACGCCATCGAAGCGGCGCTGGAGGAAGCCGGGTTGCGCATGAGCACGCTGCACGTCAACGCGGCCGCGCTGCAGGCTGCCGTGGCGCCCCTGCGCGTGGTGCGCGCCGTGCGCGTGAGCACCGCTTTTCCACATACGCTGCGCGTGCGCGTCATCGAGCAGCCGCCCGTGGCTGCGCTGGTCGTGGGGGGACTGCGGACGGCCGTGGCCGCCGATGGCGCCGTGCTCGGGTCCGCTCTGCTGAGCAGCTCGCTGCCGGTGGTTCCCGGCGCCACCGGCGATCCGCTCGGCACGGGACACGTACGCAGCGCCGCTGCGCTCGCGGCGCTGACGGTGCTTGGCGCCGCTCCGCCGACGCTGGCCGGTTGGGTTGCGCGCGTATACGAAGGGCGCGAAGGGCTGACGGTGGCGATGCGCAATGGCCTTCAGATCTATTTCGGCGACGCCTCGCGTCCGCACGCCAAGTGGCTGTCGGCGGCGCGCGTGCTCGCCGATGCCAGCTCGGCGGGAGCCTGGTACGTGGACGTGCGCCTCCCCGAACGCCCTGCCGCTGGCATCGCGGACGGCTCGGGCGGGACCGGCTCGGCCGCGACGACGAGCGGAGCCGGCGAAGTCAGCGCCTCCGATCCCACGGCCGCCTCGCTCGCGGAAAGCCTCGCGGCTGCCATCAACGGTTCGGTGGGCAGCGGCTCGGCAAACTCGGCGCCGGCCACGCCCGCTGCTTCCACGACGCCTACCGCCTCCAGCACGCCCGCTGCCTCTACTACGCCCGCTGCGGCCACACCCGCTGCCTCCATGACACCCTCCACGGAAGCTCCCGCGACTGTGCCAGCTTCCTCACCCGCGACGCCGGATTCTTCCAGCGCGACGCCGAACTCCTCAAGCGCTGTGCCGGGTTACTCCACGTCCTCGACCGCCGGCGGCGCCGCACCAGGAGGCTAACCCTCAACCTGAGCTTCATCCCAGGCAAAAGCCAATTCTCACCCAGTGGTCTAGACTTGGGCGATCTGCAACGTTTGTTGCGAGATTCGAAGTTGCCGTTGACAGGGCGAAGTTCCCTGCATAACGTGCACAACTCGGCGGTTCGACGGGCAGTGCCTCTCGAACCCTTAACTCTTACTCAAGGCTTCGGACAGAACTCATGGAGAGCGGCGGCAGCTATCTAGCGGTGATCAAGGTCGTGGGGGTCGGCGGCGGCGGCACCAATGCGGTCAGCCGCATGGTCGATGCCGGATTGCGCGGTGTGGAGTTCATCGCCGCCAACACCGACGCGCAGGCGCTCGCGATGTGCGACGCCGACCTCAAGCTCAACATCGGACACGAGTCCACGCACGGCCTCGGCGCCGGCGCCAACCCCGACGTGGGCCTCGGTGCGGCGTCGGAGTCGCGCGATGACATCAAGGAGGCCCTGAAGGGCGCCGACATGGTCTTCGTGACCGCCGGCGAGGGCGGCGGAACGGGTACCGGCGCGGCACCCGTGATCGCGGAGATCGCCAAGAACGAGATCGGCGCGCTGACCGTCGGCGTCGTCACGCGCCCCTTCGATTTCGAGGGCACCCAGCGCGCACGCATGGCCGCCGAAGGCATCGACCGCTTGCGCGAGGTCGTCGACACGCTGATCGTGATCCCCAACGAGAAGCTGCTCGCGGTCGTCGAGCGCCGCACCTCGATGCTCGATGCCTTCCGCGAAGCCGACGACGTGCTGCGCCAGGGCATCCAGGGGATCACCGACCTGATTACGATCCCGGGCCTCATCAACCTCGACTTCGCCGACGTGCGCACGATCATGCAGGACGCCGGCTCGGCCCTGATGGGCATCGGCTCGGCCGCCGGCGAGAACCGCTGTGCGGAGGCCGCCAAGGTCGCGATCTCCTCGCCGCTGCTGGAGGAGTCGGTGGACGGCGCGACGGGCATCCTGCTCAACATCACCGGCGGCAAGGAGCTTGGCCTGTTCGAGATCAACGAGGCCGCCGAGATCATCCAGAACGCGGCCGACCCCAGCGCCAACATCATCTTCGGCGCCGTCATCGACGAGGCGCTTGGCGACGAGGTACGCGTGACCGTGATCGGCACCGGCTTCGACCACCGCGTGGGTGGGCTGCGGACAGGCGCGCGCCGCGAGCGCTCGGGCAGCCGCCCCGACCGCGGCCCGCGCATCGGCGATCGCGAGCGCTCGACGCTTGAGATCTCCGACGACGACATCGACGTGCCGCCCTTTTTGCGCTGAGGTAGTTTGGTCAGCGCTTGCGCTGACCGAGGCACGCCGCATGCGGCGTGCCTTCGGGTGGGCGCATGCGCCCACCCGCGGCCGGCACATGTGCCGGCCGAACAGCAGCAGCACGCTGCCTCGCTAGCCTACGGCCGATGTCGAGCACCCTGCGCCGCACCGCCCTCTTCGAGCAGCACCTAGCCGCCGGCGCCAAGCTCGTGCCATTCGCCGGCTGGGAGATGCCTGTGCAGTACGGCACCGGCATCCGCGCCGAGCATATGGCCGTGCGCGAGGGCTGTGGGATCTTCGACGTCTCGCACATGGGCGAGATCGAGACCGTCGGCGCCGACGCCCTGACGCTGCTCCAGCGGCTGCTCTCCAACGACGTCGCTCAGATGCCGGTGGGCGGCGCGCAGTACAGCGTGCTCTGCCGCGAGGACGGCGGCGTGCTCGATGATCTCTTCACCTATCGCCTCGGCCCCGAGCGCTACCTGACGGTCAGCAACGCCGCCAACCATGCCGCCGATCTGGCGTGGTTTCGCGCGCACGCCACCGACCTGCAGGTCGAGCTGCACGATCGCCTCGAGGACTATTCGATGCTGGCCGTGCAGGGTCCTCGTGCGCGGGCGATCGTGCAGGGGCTGGCCGAGCGGCCGCTGCCCGCGCGCATGACCGTGGCCGAGGGCACCGTCGCCGGCGCGAATGCGCTGCTCTGCGGCACCGGCTATACCGGCGAGGACGGCCTCGAGCTGCTGCTCGCGCCCGACGACGCCCCTGCGCTGTGGGATGCGCTCGTGCGCGCCGGAGCCACTCCCGCGGGGCTCGCCGCGCGCGACACGCTGCGCCTGGAGGTCTGCTTTCACCTCTACGGCAACGACCTCTCGTTGGAGCGCAACCCAATCGAAGCCGGTCTCGGCTGGTGCTGCCGCGAGGACACCGACTTCATAGGTGCCGACAGCGTGTCGGCCGTGCGTGAAGCCGGTCCCGCCGAAAAACTCGTCGCCTTCGCGCTCGACGGTCCCGGGATCGCGCGCCAGGGCAATCCGATCGTCGGCGGTGGCGCGGTCACCAGCGGCACGCTCTCTCCCTGTCTGGGCATCGGCATCGGCATGGCCTACGTGCCAGCCGAGCGCGCCGCCGTCGGCACCCCGCTGGAGATCGACGTTCGTGGCAAGATGCGCCCGGCAATCGTGAAGAGGAAGCCGCTCTATCGAAAGGGCTCGTGAATGGCCGACGCGAACTACCCCGATGACCTGCTCTACCACGCCGAGCACGACTGGGCGCGGATCGACGACGGCGAGGCCGTGCTCGGGGTCACGTGGTTCGCGCAGGACGCCCTCGGGGAGGTCGTCTTCTTCGAGGCGCCTCCCGTCGGCAGCATGCTCACGCAGGGCGAGCCCTACGCCGAGGTGGAGTCTGTGAAGGCCGTCTCCGACGTCATCGCGCCGCTCTCCGGTGAGATCGTCGCCGTCAACGACTCCCTCGGCGACGCGCCGCAGGCGATCAACGAGGATCCCTACGGCGACGGCTGGCTCGTGCGCGTGCGGCTCTCCGATCCCTCCGAGCGCGACGCGCTGATGGATGCCGCGACCTACACCGCCAGCCTCGCCGGTTGATTTGAGTGGCGAGTGGCCCGGCGTGCCGGTCTGCGTTTGACTGCGAACGTCGAGTGGCCTGGCTCGCCGACGCGCGGCCGGCCGCGCCGCTCTCTGGCTGCGTCAGGCTCCCGCTGCGCCACCCTCTAGGCTCATAGGTCTTGAGCCGCTACACCGCCACGACGCCCGCCGATCTCGACGCGATGCTCGCCGCGATCGGCGTCTCCTCGGTGCAGGAGATCTTCGACCGGCAGATCCCCGCCTCCGTGCGCCTCGACCGCGCGCTGGAGCTGCCGGCGGGGATGCCCGAGCAGGACGTCTATGAGCACCTGCGCGCGCTGGCCATGCGCAACGTCAGTGCCGAGGACGAGCTGTGCTTCCTCGGGGCCGGCATGTACGACCATTACGTGCCCGCGCTCGTCGACATGTTGTTGGAGCGCTCGGAGTTTCTTACCCCCTACACGCCCTACCAGCCTGAGATCTCACAGGGCGGGCTGCAGGTGATGTTCGAGTATCAGACGGCGATCTCGGAGTTGACTGCGCTGCCGGTCGCGAACGCCTCCATGTATGAGGGTCCCAGCGCCGTCGCCTCCGCCGGCTACATGGCGAAGCTGCACAACGGCCGCTCGCGTTTCGTCCTCAGCGCCGGTCTGCACCCGCACTCGTCGGAGACGTTGCGGACCTACGCGCACGGCTTCGGCGTCGAGGTCGTCGAGGTGCCGCTGCTGGACGGCGCCACCGACGCGGATGCATGGGCGCAGGCAATCGATGCCGACACCTGCGCCGCCTTCTTCGCGCAGCCCAACTTCTATGGGGCCGTCGAGGACGCCACGGCGCTCAGCGCCGCCGCCAGGGAACCCGGCGGCGGGATCGGCGCCGGCGGCGGGCCGCCGGTCGTCGTCGCTCAGGTCGATCCGATCACCCTCGGCATCCTCGCGCCGCCCGGCGACTGCGGCGTCGATGTCGCCGTCGGCGAGGGCCAGTCGCTCGGCAACCGCCTCGACTTCGGCGGGCCCTCGTTCGGCTTCTTCGCCGCGCGCGCGGACTACCTGCGGCGGATGCCCGGGCGCATCGCCGGCGAAACCCACGACGTCAACGGTCGCCGCGGCTTCGTGCTCACGCTGCAGACCCGCGAGCAGCACATCCGCCGCGCCAAGGCCACCTCCAACATCTGCACCTCGCAGGCGCTCAACGCGCTCGCCGGTGTCGTCTATCTGAGCTGGCTCGGGCGCCAGGGCTTCGTCGAGCTGGGCCAGCTGCTGCTCGCGCGCACGCACTACGCGCGCGAAACGCTCTGCCGGTTGGACGGCATCGAACCGCTGCACTCCCAGCCCGTCGTGCGCGAGTTCGCGCTGCGTCTCGATGCCGATGTCGCCGCCGTCCGACGCCGCTGCGCCGAACAGGGCGTCAATCCGGGCGCCGACATCTTCGCGCTCACCGCGCGCCCCGAGGACCGCGGCGGGCTGCTCGTGGCGTTGACCGAGCGGCGCACCCGCGAGGACATCGACCGCCTCGCCGACGTCCTCGCGGCGGCCGTCGCCGCCGAGCGCCACAAACAGGCGGTCGAGGCATGAGCGACTCGGCTCTCGCCACGCATCCGCAGGACGCCTCACCGAACGCTGTCTCATCGCCGCCGCACGGTGGCGCCGCGAGCGGGACCCCGCTTCAGCGCGAGGCCGCCGTGACGATCTTCGAGCGCGGCGCTCCGGGGCGGCGTGCCTTCCAGTGCCCTGTGCTGGACGTGCCCGCGATAGATCCCGCGACGCTGCTGCCCGCCCATCTGCGCCGGGCCACGCCGCCGCGGCTGCCCGAAGTCTCCGAGCCCGAGCTGGTCCGCCACTACGTGCGCCTCTCCAAGCGCAACTTCGATCTCGACTCCGGCTTCTACCCGCTGGGCTCCTGCACGATGAAGCACAACCCGCGCCTGCACGAGCGCGTCGCCGCGCTGCCCGGCCACGCCCGCCTGCACCCCCTCCAGGATCCCGCTCGCGCACAGGGGGCGCTCGAGCTGATGTGGAACCTGCAGGCGGCCCTCGCCGAGATATCGGGTTTGGCGCACGTCTCGCTTCAGCCCTCCGCCGGTTCGCACGGCGAGCTGGCGGGCCTGCTGCTCACACGTGCCTACCACGAGGCTCGCGGCGAGCACCGGCACAAGGTGCTCACCCCGGACACCTCCCACGGCACCAACCCCGCCACCGTCACGATGGCCGGCTTCGAGGTCGTCGCGCTGGCCACCAACCCAGACGGCGGCATCGACCTGGACGACCTGCGCGCAAAGGCCGACGCCGACGTGGCCTGTCTGATGCTCACCAACCCCAACACGCTCGGGCTCTTCGACGCCAACATCGTCGATATCGCCGAGATCGTGCACGGCGTGGGGGCCACGCTCTACTACGACGGCGCCAATCTCAACGCCGTCATGGGCATCTCGCGGCCCGGCGACATGGGTTTCGACATCGTGCACTTCAACCTGCACAAGTCCTTTACACAGCCCCACGGCGGCGGCGGCCCCGGCTCGGGGCCGATCGCGGTCTCCGAGCGCATCGCCTCCTTCCTGCCGCGTCCGCTTGTCGTCCGCAACGACGACGGCCGCTTCGATCTCGACGTCGGCGGCTGGCAGTCGATCGGCCGTCTGCGCGGCTTCCAGGGCAACTACGGCTGCTTCGTGCGCGCCTATGCCTACATCTGCTCGCTCGGCGCCGAGGGTCTGAAGGACGCCTCCGAAACCGCCGTGCTCAACGCCAACTACCTGCTGGCGCGCCTGCGCGACAACAAGACGCGGCCACCCGTCGCCGAGTATCTGCCGCTCGCCTACGGCGAGCTTTGCCTGCACGAGTTCGTGCTCTCCGGCGGGCCGATGAAGCGGGAGCTTCAGATCAAGACGCTCGACCTCGCCAAGCGCCTGCTGGACCACGGCTTTCACCCGCCCACCGTCTACTTCCCGCTGCTCGTCGAGGAGGCCCTGATGGTCGAGCCCACCGAGACCGAGACGCGCGAGACCCTGGACGCCTTCGCGGATGCCGTTGCGGAGATCCTGCGCGAGGCGGCCGCCGATCCCGAGATCGCGCGCAACGCCCCCTACACGACGCCGGTCAGGCGCCTCGACGAGGTGGCCGCCGCCAAGCGTCCCGTGATCCGGCAGACCCTGTGACAGAGGCAGTGACAGACGGAGGGTCCAAGGCGCGCCGCGCGCCGCGTATCTTCTCCGGCATCCAGCCCACCGGCAGCAAGCACCTGGGCAATTACGTCGGCGCTATCTCCCAGTACGTCGCCGGCCAGGATCGCGGCGAGGCGCTTTACTGCATCGTCGATCTGCACGCCACCACCGTGCCCTACGAGCCTGAGGAGCTGCGCCGCAGCGTCTATGACCTCACGGCGCTGCTGCTCGCCGCCGGCCTCGACCCCGAGCGCTGCCTGCTCTTTCGACAGGGCGACGTGCCGGAGCACGCCGAACTGTGCTGGCTGTTGTGCTCGGTCACCGAGCTCGGGCGCCTGCAGCGCATGCACCAGTTCCGCGACAAGTCGATCGCGCAGCGCGAGCTGGTTTCCGCCGGTCTGCTCCTCTACCCGGTCCTACAGGCCGCCGACGTGCTCGCCTACCGTGCGCAGGAGGTGCCCGTCGGCGAGGATCAGCGCGAGCACCTGGAGCTCATGCGCGACGTCGCCCGCCGCTTCAACGCCCGCTTCGGCGCCGGCCGCGAAGTGCTCGTCGTGCCCGAGCACCGCATCCCGGAGGTGGGGGCGCGCATCATGGACCTGCAGGAGCCCACGCGCAAGATGTCCACCACCGGCGGCACGCCGCAGGGCACCGTTCACGTGCTCGACGAGCCGCAGCTCATAGAAAAGAAGTTCTCCCGCGCCGTCACCGACTCCGGCAGCGACATCCGCCGCGACCCCGAGAAGCCCGGCATCTCCAATCTGATCGACATCCTCGCGGCCGTGCGCGGCATCGCTCCGGAGGCCGTCGAGGCGGAGTTCGCCGCCGCCCGCTACGGCGACTTCAAGGGCGCCGTGGCGGCTGCCGTCATCGAACACCTCGACCCGGTGCGCCGACGCTACGACGAGTTGCGCGCCGACGAGCCCGCGCTTGAGCGCGTGCTCGCACAGGGTGCCGCCGTGGCGCGCTCGCTCGCCGCGGCGACGCTCGCCGACGTGCGCAGCTGCATGGGCGTAGGCCCACCCGCGGGCACCTCGTCGGCTCCCGTGGCGTCGGGTCTCTCCGCTACCGTAATACGGTGAGCATCGCCTCCCTCGAGCTGGACCTAGAGGTCTTCAGCGGACCCTTCGACCTGCTCCTGACGCTCGTTCTGCGCGAGGAGATCGACCTCTTCGAGCTGCAGCTCGCCGACGTCGTGCTCGCCTATCTCGACCATCTCGAGTCTCGCGGCGAGCTGGACCTCGAGAGCGCCACCGAGTTCATCGTGCTGATCGCGGCCCTGCTGGAGCTCAAGTCGCGGCTGATGCTCTCGGGCGAAGACGACGAGCTGCTCGACATCGAACCCGGCGAGGCCGCCGAGGAGCTGCTTGTGCGGATGCTCGAAGCCCGCCGCTACCGTGCCGCTGCCGCCCACCTGCGGGAGCTGTTCGCGCTGGAGGACGGCGTGCGCTTCCGCTCTGCCCCGCTGCCCGCCTTCCTGCGCCGCACCACCGCCGAGCCCCAGGACGGCTCGCTCGATCGCGCGCTGCTCGGCGAAGCCATCGGGCGGCTGCTCGCGATGCCGCCCGCCATCAGCCTGCGCCACATCCTCGTCCCGCGAGTCAGCGTCGCCGAGCGTCTTACTCACCTGCGGGGGCTGCTGCGCCGCGGACGCTTCACCTTCGACGAAGCCGTCGCCGACGCCGACCGCATGACCGTGGCAGTCACCGTCTTCGCTCTCCTGGAGCTTTACCGGCGCGGCGAGGCCCAGTGGGAGCAGGCCGAGAGCTTCGGCGATATCTCCGTGCACGCCGTCGCCGCCGCGCCCGTGCCGTTCGCGCCTGCCGAGAGGATGGCTGGGTGAGCGAGGAGGGCGGCGAGGAAGAGGTCACTTCGGAGGACGTCCCCGCGCTGGCGCGCACCGTCGAGGCGCTGCTGTTCCTCTCCAGCGATCCGCTCAGCCCCCGCGAGCTGGCCGACGCCGCTCAGACCGACGAGCCGCGGATCGCTGCTGCGCTGGAGCTGCTGGTCCAACACTACGCACCGGGGCAGCGCGGTCTGCGCCTGCGCGAGCTGGGTGGCGGCTACACGTTTGCCACCGATCCCGCCAGCGAGGACGCTGCACGGCGACTGTTCAGCCGTCCACGCGCCTTCACGCTCACCCCTGCGCAGGCCGAGACGCTGGCGATCGTCGCCTACCTGCAGCCGGTCTCGCGCCCGGAGATCACGCGCATTCGCGGCGTCAGCGCCGACTCCGCCGCCACCACGCTCCTGGAGCGGGGCCTGATCGAGGAGGCCGGGCGCTCGCAGTTCGGAGCCGTGCTCTACCGCACCGGAACGCTCTTTCTGAAGCTCTTCGGCCTGCGCTCCCTCGAGGAGCTGCCCGACGTCGCCCAGTGGGACCCCACGCCCGAGGAGCAGGCCGAGCTGCGCGACCGGCTGCTGCGTGCCGGAGAGGCCCGGGCCGGCGGGGGGCCGGGGGGCGTCGAGGAGTAGGAGTACCAACTGGCATCCTGCTCGGATGGTCCTTGAGGGCAAGCAGGTGCTCATCACGGGAGCTACGAGTGGCATTGGGCTGGCTGGAGCCAGGGAGCTTGCGGCGCGAGGTGCGAGGCTGGCGATCGTCGCACGCGACGAGGCCAAAGCGCGCGCGGCCGTCGCCGCGATAGATGCCAGTCCTCAGGCGGATGCCCAGGTGGACGTGCTGATTGCGGATCTCGCCTGCCAGGCGGCCGTTCGGCGCTTGGCGAGCGAGGCGCTTGAGCGCTATCCGAGACTGGATGTGCTGATCAACAATGCGGGAGTCGGACACACCAGTCGCAAGCTCAGCAAGGATGGCGTGGAGTTGATGTGGGCTGTCAACCATCTGGCGCCGTTCCTGCTGACGATGCTGCTGACCGAGCGGCTGGTGGAAAGTGCGCCTGCCCGGATCGTCACGACTGCCTCTAATGCCCACAAGGGCGTTTGCATCCCCTTCGACGATCTCAGTGGCCAACAGTCGCACCGTGCCTGGGGCTCCATGCGTTACAAGCAGACCAAGCTGGCCAACATCCTCTTCACCGCCGAGCTTGCCCGGCGCTTGGATGGGACCGGGGTTACCGCCAACTGCTTCCACCCTGGCTCGGTGGCGAGTGGGCTTCAGCGCGACGGCGGCGCGCTTGCCCGCACGATGATGCTCATCACCAAGCCTCTCCTGCGCAGCGCCGGCAGGGCCGCCGAGACGATGGTATGGCTCGCCGATGCTCCGGAGGTCTCAAACGAGAGCGGTGGCTACTACGTTGACCGGAGGCGAGTCGCCCCTGCCCCCGCGGCTGAGCAGCTGAAAAGCGCGAAGCGCCTCTGGGAAGTCAGCGCTGAGCAGGTTGGCCTGAATATCAGACAGAAAAATAGTTGCATCAATTGAAAAATGTCTCGAGTTGATCTAAGGTTGCATCTCCCCGAGCGGGCTGCCCGTTTAAATCTGGTTATACATACGATCTCGATAAATCATCATGCAAGCCTTAGACTTGGAACATCAGGGCAGATCATTCCGAGGCCCCAATCTCACGGCCTTCCGCGAGCGGGGATATACGATCGTCGGGGGCTTGCTTGAAGCCGAGGAGGTGCAGCGACTGCGGAGCCAGGTGATCGAGACCTTCGCCGAGATGGAGCAGCAGGGCCGGGTGGGGACAGACCCCGGCAAGGAGGGAACGATCCGGGGCCTCGACAGCGATCTGCTCAGCATCCCCTCGCTGCGCCACGTTCTGCTCGATCCGCGACTGCTGCGGGTGATCGGCGAACTGCTCGGAGGCGAGCCTGTTTACTTCGGCGACAGCAGTGTTCGCTTCGGCGCCAACGGCGTGCGGGCGTGGCACAGGGACAATGTCGATCGTACGCGTCGGCGGGGACAGGACTGGCACGGCTTCTACCCGCTGCTTCGCTGTGGTCTGTATTTGCAGGACCATTCGCTGCACAGCGGTGGACTAGCTCTACGTCCGCACTCACACCAGAGCAAACGGCTGCTTCCCACGCTTCCCGTGCTCGCCGGATCGAAGTCAGGGGAACTCGTGGCGTGGAACATGCGAACCGTCCATTGCGGCGAGGTCGTGCGCATGCGCGGGATGCCCGGGCTCGCGCTCAACCCACGGGTGCAGTCGCTGCTGCCGGCGCCTATGCGTGTTGCCGAGGATCACAAGCGGATCGTCCTGTTCATGGCATTCGGTCTCCCCAGCTCGCACCTCGACAACTACGTCGCGTATCTGCGGACCCGCCACTACATGCAGAGGTCTTGGTCAAACTCTCGCTTCGGATCGGAGGTGTGGGACGAGGCCGAGAGGGCAGGTCTGCACATGCTTCGCCCGATACCCGCCTATGGCACGCCAGCGGATCGAGCGCCGCTCGGCGATCATCGACCCACTAGGCATGAGCGCGTCACGCCCTCGCGCGAGCTGAAGGGCCAGCGGAGTGACAGCGTCGCGGGGGTGGTGCGCGTCGCGGAGGAGGGACGCGTTGCGGAGGACGTTCGCGTTGCAGAGGAGGGTCGCATCGCGGAAGTGTTGGCGAAGGTCCGAGAGCACCCGGCGGTCGCTCGCATAGCGCATACGGGCTACAGCCTGATCGACTTCGCCGAACCTAGCCTGAAGTTGGAGATCGCCCAGCTTCTGCGTGGATGGACGCTTGCCCGTGTGCACGGTGGCGCGGGGGAGACGGCTCGTGATCCAGCCGCGTCGCCTGCGCTGCGGATGGGGGCTCGGGCCGGCCTCGGACTCGATCCCGCAGACGTGTCGTACGTGATGCCAATTGCTGTCTCAGAAGCCAGAATCAAGCAGGTCGGCACGCGCCAGATCATGCGCGGCGTCGCGGTTTTCTCCCCACAGGAGCATGTCCGCGTGGCGGCAGTCACCACTGGCAAGCTGGCGCTGGCGCTCGACGCGCTTACCGCTGCCGACCTACGCGCGGCCCAGGTGGGCGTTTTGCCCTTTCCGGGCTCCGATCGCGGCAGCAGCGTGTTGTTCGCCGTCAAGCGCCGGCGTCCCCTCCTGGTCGGATACGGTCCTCGGCGACCGGGGCCCGGCATGGCCGTACATCTGCCCGAGCGACTGGGCCTCAGCTCCGAGGAGGAACTGGACCGAGCGCTCTCGTTGCTCGTCGCGAGGCTGCTCGCCGACCTGGCGCCGAAGCAGGATCAGGCTGTGAGGGCCCTCGGAGGATTGCACCACACGCACGCGCTGCGGGTCATCCTGCTTGCGAACCTCGACTCAAGCGCTTCGCGGCTCCTCCTCACCTATGCGCGCGATCGTAGCCTGCGAGTCGCGGTATTCGATGAGTATGCCCACGAACTCCGCGAACTCGACGGCGACGTCAAGCGATTACCGCCGGACAGGAGCACAACCGAGCAGGCTCAGGACTGGCCGGGACCTTTCGACGCTGCCGCCTTCGCAAATGCCCTTCGCGCTCTCGCGGCCTGAGCCGAGTGCCGGAGCCTCTGCGTCACCGAGTATGCGTCATGAGCATCCGAGCCCCGCGCCGCCGTCGGCATCCGCGGCCCGCGCCGCCAGCTGGCCGCACGCCGCGTCGATATCGCGCCCGCGCGTGAGGCGGACGGTGGCCTCGATACCGCCCTTCTCCAGCGCCGCACGGAAGGCGGCGATCGACTCGCGGCTCGACCCCTGATAGGGAGCCAGTCCACCCACGTCGCTGGGGTTGTAAGGGATCAGGTTGACCTTGAACATCTGCGGCTCGCCCGCACGCGCAGGCGAGAGCAGTCGGGCGAGCGCGAGCGCCTGCTCGTAGCGGTCGTTGACGCCTGCGAGCATCACATACTCCACGAAAACCCGCCGGCGCTTGCGCGCGTAGAAGGCGCGGCAGGCGTCGAGCACGTCGGTGAGCGGATAGCGCTCGTTGACCGGCATCAGCTCCGAGCGCAGCGCATCTTCGGGCGCATGCAGCGAAAGGGCGAGGCGCAACGGCATCGGGCACTCGGCGAGGCGTTCTATCCCCGGGATCCAGCCGACCGTGGAGATCGCCGTGCGCCGGTGCGTGATACCGATGTCTGGCAGCCGCTCGCAGGCCGCCAGCACGTTGTCGAGGTTGAGCATCGGCTCGCCCATGCCCATGAAGACGCAGTGATCGACGGGCTCCAGGCGGCGGAAGTGCAGGGCCTGGTCGATGATCTCCGAGGCCGTCAGATTGCGCCCAAAGCGCATCTGGCCCGTGGCGCAGAAGGTGCATGTCAGTGGGCAGCCCGACTGCGAGGACAGGCAGATCGAGCGCCTGCCGTTTGCGCCTCCCGGAGGGTTTAGACCTCGCTGAGGACTGCCACTTCCCGAAGGGTTTAGACCTCGCTGAGGATGGCCACCTCCCGGATGGTTTCCATCTCCCGGAGGGTTTCGATATCGCATCAGCACCGCCTCCAACGGCCGGCCGTCGGCGGTGGCGAAGAGCGCCTTCACGGTGCCGTCGCGCGCGTGCGCCTCGTTGCGCAACTCCAGGCTCGAG
This sequence comes from uncultured Solirubrobacterales bacterium, assembly GCA_963715515.1. Taxonomy (GTDB): domain Bacteria; phylum Actinomycetota; class Thermoleophilia; order Solirubrobacterales; family Solirubrobacteraceae; genus Palsa-744. Next base: position 172,635 of record OY970249.1, on the reverse strand, counting down.
AAGGGCAGCTCGCACTCCAACTGCTCGCGCAGCGCCCCGGGGAGGTTGGTCATCTCGGCGTAGCCGCGCGCGCCGCGCGCGGCCCACTCCCACACCTGCCGTGCGCGAAAGGGCGGCTGGCCGTGGGCGGCGAGCGTCTGGTCCAAGAGCTGAAGGTCCATCCCCCCTATGGTTGCAGCCGATGCGCCTCGCCAAGTACCTCGCTCACGCCGGTGTCGCCTCCAGGCGTGCTGCCGAGGGACTGATCGGCGAAGGGCGCGTGAGCGTAGACGGAGAGACAGTGCGCGATCCGGCCCGCGACGTGGACGACGAGGACCGGGTGGTCTTCGACAGCCGCGTCATCGCCGGCCCCGAGCCGCACGTCGTCTATGCCGTGCACAAGCCCGTGGGCGTTCTCTCCACGGCGCACGACCCGCAGGGACGTCCGACCGTCGTGGGGCTCGTGGCAGAGGAGCGCCGGCTGTATCCCGTGGGGCGCCTCGACGCCGACTCCAGTGGGCTGATCCTGCTCACCAACGACGGCGAGCTGGCCAACCGCCTGACTCACCCGCGCTACGGCGTGGCGAAGACCTACCGCGCGCGCGTCGCCGGCGGGCCAGTGGGGGAGGGGGCGCTACGCGCACTGCGCACGGGGGTGGCGCTCGACGACGGTCTGACCGCCCCGGCGCGCGTGCGCCGCGTGGGCGGCGAGCTGCTTGAGTTGACAATCCGCGAAGGTCGCAACCATCAGGTGCGGCGCATGTGCGAGGCCGTCGGGCACCGCGTGCTCGCGTTGGAACGCGTGCGTCTCGGTCCGGTGCGCCTGGCAGGGCTAAAGCCCGGCGCCTACCGGCTGCTGGGCGATCGGGACGTGAAGGCGTTGCGCGAGGCCGGCGGCGAAACGCGCGCGGCGTCGGCGCCATCCGCCGGGCCTCGGCGCGCGAACGATGCCACGCCTCGGAGCGCCCGCCAAGGCGGCGGCCGCTCCGAGAGGAAGCTCTGACAGAATCGCCCCCCATGCGGCTCTTCGCCCTGCGTGGCGCCATCAGCGTGCCTCACAACGATGCTCAGGACATCCTCGACTCAACGAGCGAGTTGATGACGGCCATCATGGAGCGCAACGCGCTCGCCCCGGAGAACGTCGTCAGCTGCATCTTCACTGCCACCAACGACCTCAACGCCGAGTTTCCCGCCGTCGCCGCGCGCGCCCTCGGCTTCGACCGCGTACCTCTGCTGTGCGCGCGGGAGATGCCCGTGCCGCGCTCGCTGCCACGGGTGATCCGCGTCCTGATTCACTACTACGCCGAAGACGGTCACGAGGCCAGGCACGTCTACCTCGGCGATGCCAGCGCGCTGCGCGCAGACCTCCAGGCGGCGCAGTAGGTGCAGGCCAAAGAGGTCTGTCTCGACGCGAGCGGTTCGACCCTGCGCGCCGGCGCGACCGGACATGGTCTGTCGGAAAGGTTTCACCCGTCCGCCACAATGAGCCCGTGACGATCGAGTTCTCAGAGCGAATCCGCCGTATCCCGACCTATCCCGTCGCGGGTGGCTACGCCGACGGCGCTCCGCCGGTGCGGCTGGCGAGCAACGAGTCGCCCTATCCGCCCCTGCCGGCGGTCAGGCAGGCGATCGAACGGGCGCTCGACACGCTCAACCGCTACCCCGACCCCTCCAACTCGCTGCTGCGCCGGCGCCTCTCTGAGCGCTATGAGGTGCCGGCGGCGCAGATCGCGATCGGCAATGGCTCGTGCGACATCCTGCTGGCGGCAGGGGAGGCGCTGCTCGAGCCCGGCGCGGAGCTGGTCTATGCGTGGCCCTCGTTCTCTGTCTACCCGCATCTAAGCGCCGCGAGTGGCGCCACTGCAGTGACGGTGCCGCTGGACGGCGAGGAGCGCCACGACCTGGAGGGGATGCTGCGCGCGATCACCGTGGCCACGCGGCTGGTCGTGGTGTGCAACCCCAACAATCCCACCAGCACGGCCCTCTCACTCGCCGATATCGCCGCCTTCCTCGACGACGTGCCCCCACATGTGTGCGTGATCGTCAACGAGGCCTACTGCGAGTTCAACCTGCTCGAGGATCCCGATGCCTCGGTGGAGCTGCTGCACGACCATCCCAACCTCGTGCTGCTGCGCACATTCTCCAAGGTCTACGGCCTCTGCGGGCTGCGCGTCGGCTTCGCTCTATGCGGCTCAGAGGAGATGCCCCGCGCGCTTGACCAGGTGCGTCAGCCGTTCTTCTGCAACGCCGTCGCGCAGGCAGCGGCGACCGAGGCGCTGGCCCACCAGGACGCGGTCACCGAACGTGTCACGCGGACGATCGCCGAGCGCATCTCGGTGGATGAGCGCCTGCGAGCTCTGGACCTTCAGGTGGCGGAGTCGCAGGCCAACTTCTGCTGGTTGCACCTGGGGGAGGAGCGGGAGGAAGCGGAGGTCATGCGCGGGCTGGAGGAACGAGGGGTGCTCGTGCGCGGGGGCGCCGCCCTCGGCCTTGAGGGAGCGCTGCGCGTCACCTACGGCACCGCCGAGGAGAACCTGCGCTTCCTCGGCGCGCTCGGCGAGGTGCTTGGCAGGTAACCCCCGACCGCCCCGACAGCGCGCTCGCGGTCTTGGGAGGTAACTCTCGACCGCGCTCGAAGTCTTGAAAGGTAACCCTCGACCGCGCGCTCGCGGTCTGCTACAAACTCTCTAGAAGATCGTGACCGAATCGAGCACCGCATCCGCCTCGGCAGTCCGCGCACCCGCGTGTGCCCCTTGCTCGTGCTCGTGCTCGTGGTCCTTTCCATACGCCTGGCGATTTAGCTAGGCGCTCCGGCCGGTCCCGTTCGTGAGCGGGGCAAACAGGCCGCCCCGGAGGAGGGGGTCCCGATCGGGACCGAGCGCCGTAGATACGAGCCCGCTCGCTCCACGCGTGCTCACCGCGATTCGCGCTTCACGGCGCGACTCTCACGGCAGATGCACCGGACACCTAAGATCTCCAGCAACTTTTGAAAGGAACCATTGATGATGATCGTGATGAAAGAGACCGCCACCGACGAGGAGATCGGGGCGGTCGTCGCCAAGATCGAGCGAGCCGGCGCGCTCGCCCACCGCAGCCAGGGCGCGCGCGTCACGGTGATCGGCGCGATCGGTGACGTCGAGCAGGACGTCAGCGTCGAAAGCCTCGGGCTCGAAGGTCAGCCCGGCGTCAACCGGGTGGTGCCGATCCTCAAGCCCTACAAGCTTGCCTCGGCGCAGATCCGCCACGGCGAGCGCACCGTGCTCGACATCGACGGGCGCAAGATCGGCGGCGACAATTTCACGCTGATCGCCGGCCCCTGCACGGTCGAATCGCGCGAGCAGACCATGCAGACGGCGCGGGTCGTGCGCGACGCGGGGGTGGCCATGCTGCGCGGCGGAGCCTACAAGCCGCGCACCTCCCCCTACGCCTTCCAGGGGCTCGGCCAGGAGGGACTGCGGCTGCTCGCCGAGGCCAAGGCGGAGACGGGTCTGCCGATCGTCACAGAGCTGATGGACCTGCGCGATATCGACGCCGTCCTGGAGGTCGCCGACGTGATTCAGATCGGCGCGCGCAACATGCAGAACTATCCGCTGCTCACAGAGATCGGCCGTTCCGGGCGCCCCGCGCTGCTCAAGCGCGGTCTCTCCTCGACGCTCGACGAACTGCTGATGGCGGCCGAGTACATCCTCAAGGAGGGCAACCCCAGCGTGATGCTCTGCGAGCGCGGCATCCGCACCTTCGAGACCAATCACCGCCGCGTGACGCTCGACCTGATGGCGGTGCCGATCCTCAAGGAGCTGTCGCACCTGCCGGTGATCGTCGATCCCAGCCACGCTGCCGGGCGCCGCGACCTGGTTGCGCCACTGTCGCTGGCCGCCGCCGCCGCCGGGGCCGATGGGATCATCGTAGAGGTGCACCCAAACCCCGACGAGGCCGTCTGCGACGGGCCCCAGGCCCTGCTGGCCGACGACTTCGCCGACTATGCCGCTGCCGTCGAGCGCGCTGCGTCGCTGGCCGGAAAGGTGCTCAGCGCCGCGTGAGGACCGTATGAGGACAGGTGCCGCGTGAGAGTGGCGGTCCTCGGAGTGGGGCTCATCGGCGGCTCGATCGGGCTTGCGGCGCGCGGACGCGCCGCAGCGGAGGTCTGCGGCTATGACCCCGACGCCGAGGCGCTTCGCACAGCACTCCGCGTAGGAGCGATCGACGAGCAGGCGCCCGACATCGCCACGGCGGTGGCCGGCGCGCAGGTCGTCTTCGCCGCCGCGCCCGTGGGCGTGCTCGCGCAGACGGTGCTCGCGGCGCTCGCCCACAGCGGCTCCGACTGCGTTCTCAGCGACGTCGGCTCCACCAAGCTCGCGCTGAGCGACGCGCGCCGGGATCCACGCTTCGTGGGCGGTCACCCGCTCGCCGGCTCCGAGACAGCCGGTGTGGCGCATGCCCGCGCAGATCTCTTCGCGGACGCCACCTGGTACCTCACGCCTGCCGCCACGACCGACCAGGCGCTGTACGAGCGCCTGCGAGGCCTGATCGAGCGCTTCGGCGCGCGCCCTGCCGCGATCGCGGCCGACGCGCACGACCGTCTGATGGCCAGCGTCTCCCATCTCCCGCACGTGCTCGCCAACGTGCTGGCCGCCCAGGCGGCCGATGCCTTCGAGCGCGAGCGCTGTCAGGCGGCAGCCGCACCTAGTTTGACCGACGCGATCAGAGTCGCCGGCGCCAACACGGCTATCTGGACCGACATCTACCTCGCCAATCGAGACGCCCTCGTCGAGGCCATCGACGAGACCACACAGCGCCTGGCGGACGTGCGCACGGCGCTTGCGCAGGCCGATGGCGAGGCGCTTGCCGCCTGGAACGAGCATGCCCGCGCGGCACGCGCGAAGCTATTGCCATGAATCTACGCTTCGAGCCCTCCGGCGGGCTGACCGGGGAACTCACGGCTCCGCCGGACAAGTCGATCTCCCATCGCGCCGCGCTGCTCGGCGCGATGGCCTCCTATCCGGTGCGCATCGAGAACTACCTGCACGCGGCCGACACCACCTCCACGCTCGAAGCCGTGCGCGCGCTGGGCGCGCTCGTGGAGATGCGCCCAGGCGAGGTCATCGTGCGCGGCGCAGGCCTGCGCGAGGCGCGCGAGCCCGACCGGCCGATCGACGTGGGCAATGCCGGCACGCTGCTGCGATTGTTGCCTGGCTGGCTCGCCGCGCAGGAGGGCCGCTCCTTCACGCTCGACGGCGACGTCTCGATCCGCCGCCGCCCGGTGGACCGCGTGGTCGAGCCGCTGCAGCTGATGGGCGCGCGACTGCAGGCCGTCGACGGGCGCTTTCCCCCATTCACCGTGCACGGTGGGCGCCTGCACTCGATCTCCTACGAGCTGCCCGTCGCCAGCGCCCAGGTCAAGTCGTGCGTGCTGCTCGCCGCGCTCGCCGCCGACGGCGCCACCACCGTAGGCGAGCCTGTGCGTAGCCGCGACCACACCGAGCGGATGCTCCTGCGCGCCGGCGTCACGATCCATCGCAACGGCCGCCACGTCACCGTCGTAAACGCCGACGAGCTGGTGCTCGAGCACGTCGCCGTCCCCAGCGACCCCAGCTCCGCCGCCTTTGCGATCGCGGCCGGCGTGCTCGTTCCCGGCTCGCGCCTGTTGATCCGCGACGTCGGCGTTAATTGGACGCGCTCGGGCTTTCTGCGCATCCTGCGCCGTATGCAGGGCATCGTGTTGGGCGATCTGGAGGACGAGTCCGGCGAGCTGTCCGCCGCCGAGCCGATCAGCGACCTCGACGTCGCTCACGGTGCGCTGGAGGCCACCGTCGTGGAGCCCGAGGAGGTGCCGCTGGCGATCGACGAGCTGCCGCTCGTCGCGCTGCTCGGCTGCTTCGCCGAGGGCGAGACCGTCGTGCGTGGCGCGCAGGAGCTGCGCCTGAAGGAGTCCGACCGCATCGCCAGCGTCGTCGAGGGCCTGCGCGGCCTCGGCGCCGACATCGAGGCCACCGAGGACGGCTTCGCCGTGCGCGGCTCCGGCGGCCTGCGCGGCGGCGTCATCGACGCCCTCGGCGACCACCGCCTGGCGATGATGGGCGCCGTCGCCGGCCTCGCCTCGCGCGAGGGGGTCGAGGTGGTTGGGATGGATGCCGCGGCGGTCTCCTATCCCGGGTTTGTGGAGGACCTGGAGCGGTTGTGCTGATCGCCATCGACGGCCCGGCGGGCGCCGGCAAGTCCACGGTCGCACGTGCCGTGGCCGATCGCCTGGGCTTCGCCTATCTGGATAGCGGTGCCATGTATCGCTGCGTGGGGCTGCTCTCGCTGAGCCAGCCCGCCGCGTCGCCGGGGCATCTGGCCCGCACCGCTCGCATCGAGCTTGGGGAGCGCATCGTGCTCGACGGGCGCGACGTGACCGAGGCGATCCGTACTCCCGAGGTCTCGCGGGCCGCCTCGCACGTAGCCGCCGACGCAGATGTGCGCAAGGCGCTTGTGGCCAAGCAGCGGGAGCTGACCGCGCGAGGCAATTGGGTTGTCGAGGGCCGCGACGTGGGCACCGTGGTTGCGCCCGACGCCGACCTGAAGATCTTCCTCACGGCCAGCCCCGAGGAGCGTGCGCGCCGGCGGGCTGTCGAGCTGAGTCTGGACACGCACGCGGTTCTCGCCGAGCAGTCGCGACGTGACGAGCGCGACTCCACACGCGAGCACAGTCCGCTGCGGGCGGCCGCCGACGCGCGGGAACTGGACACCACCGGCCTCACCGCGCCGGAAGTCGTGGCGCGCATCGCCGCCTTCGCGGGGCGCGCCTGAACGGTGACCGATGCCCCACCCGGTCATACTGGCCCGCATGACTATGAAGGTCGCCATCGTCGGCTATCCCAACGTGGGGAAGTCCTCACTCATCAACCGCCTCACGGGCCGCCGCGAGGCGGTCGTGCACGAGCGCCCGGGCGTGACGCGCGACCGCAAGGACCTCTCCTGCGAGTGGAACGGCCGCCGCTTCGTGCTGATCGACACCGGCGGCGTGGACTTCCAGGACGAAGATCCTCTCGCGGGCTCGATCCGCGACCAGGCGCGCGCCGGCCTCGCTGATGCGCAGGTGGCCGTGCTGGTGGTCAACGCGCGCGCCGGCGTGCGACCCGGCGACGAGGAGATGGCCGACCTTCTGCGCCGTTCGCCGCTGCCGACGATTCTCGCCGCCAACAAGTGCGACTCGGTCACCGAGATTTCCCAGGCCGCTGAGTTTCACCGCCTCGGCCTCGGCGAGCCGTTGGCGGTCTCCGCGGCGCAGGGACTCGGCTCGGGCGACCTGCTCGACCGGATCGTAGAGCTGCTGCCGGAGGGCGATGAAGAGCCCGACTCCGACACCATCCGCCTGGCCGTCATCGGTCGGCCCAATGTTGGGAAGTCCTCGCTGGTGAACCGCTTCCTGGGCGAGGAGCGCGTGATCGTCTCACCGGAGGCCGGCACTACGAGGGACGCGATCGACATGCCGCTGATCGTGGGCGAGCGCAAGCTGACGCTGATCGACACCGCCGGCATGCGCCGCCAGTCCAAGGTCACCGACTCCATTGAGTACTACACGGCGCTGCGCTCCCAGCGAGCCGCCGAGCGCGCCGACGTGGCGCTCGTGGTGTGCGACGCCGGCGACGGCGTGACCGCCCAGGATCTGCGCATCGCCGAGCTGGCGATGAAGGCCGGCTGTGCCACTGCGGTCGTGCTCAACAAGTGGGACCTGAATGAGAGCGACGAGAGCGCCCTCGAGCACGAGCGCGCCCGCGTCGCCGAGAAGCTGCGCCTGCGCCCGCGCGTGCTCACCGCCAGCGCCGCGACCGGCCGGCACGTCTCGCGCCTGCTCACCGAGGCGCTTGCGCTGGGCGATCGCATGAGCGGACGCATCCCCACCCCCGAGCTGAACCGCTTCCTGTCGGAGACAATTCAGGCGCGTCAGCCCCCGGTGGGGATGAAGGGCGGCTCCAGCCAGCATCGCCTGAAGCTGATCTACATGACCCAGACCGGCGAGCGCCCGCCGCGCTTTGCCATACAGGTCAACTCGCACAAGCGTGTCACGCGCGACTACGCCTACTTCGTCGAGAACCGCCTGCGCGCGCGCTACGGGATGGACGGCGTGCCTCTGATCATCGACTTCGTCGAGCGCGGCGAGCGCAGCACGCGGCGCGCCGCGTAGACTCTCCGGCTTCCCTCCCGCCACAACCTGGAGCCGACCCGTCCATGACCAAGCTTTCCGATAACGAGTACCTGTTCACCTCCGAGTCGGTCACCGAGGGCCATCCCGACAAGATCGCCGACCAGATCTCCGACGGCGTGCTCGATGCGGTGCTCGCCGAGGACCCCTACGGCCGCGTGGCCTGCGAGACGCTGGTCAATACCGGCCTGATCGTCGTCTCCGGGGAGATCTCCACCGACACCTACGTTGACATCCAGGACATCGCGCGCTCCACCGTGCGTCGCATTGGCTATGACAACGCCGCCTACGGCTTCGACTGCGATACCTGCGCCGTCATCAACGCGATCGACAAGCAGTCCCCCGACATCGCCCAGGGCGTTGACGCGGCCTATGAGACGCGCCACGACCCCGCCGATGAGGACGCGCTGGATGTCGCCGGCGCCGGCGACCAGGGGATGATGTTCGGCTACGCCACGCGTGAGACCGACGAGCTGATGCCGCTGCCGATCGCGCTGGCGCACAAGCTCGCCAAACGCCTGGCGGAGGTGCGCAAGGGCGAGGTGCTGCCCTACCTGCGTCCCGACGGCAAGACCCAGGTGACGGTCCGCTATCAGGACGGACGCCCGGTGGAGATCGAAAAGATCCTGATATCCACGCAGCACGCCGACGGCATCGACGCCGAGGCGCTGATCAAGCCCGACCTCTTCGAGCATGTGCTGCGGCCCGTGCTTCCGAGTGATCTCTACGAAGAGAAGAAGCTGCTGAAGAACTTTTTGGTCAATCCCACCGGGCGCTTCGTGATCGGTGGACCGATGGGGGACTGTGGCTTGACGGGGCGCAAGATCATCGTCGACACCTACGGCGGCATGGCCCGCCACGGCGGCGGCGCATTCTCTGGCAAGGACCCCTCCAAGGTCGATCGCTCGGCGGCCTATGCCGCGCGTTGGGTGGCCAAGAACATCGTCGCCGCCGGCCTCGCCGACCGCGCCGAGGTGCAGGTCGCGTACGCGATCGGCGTGGCCCATCCCGTGTCGGTGATGGTCGAGACCTTCGGCACCGAGAAGATCGGCCGCGCGCAGATAGCGCAGCTCGTGGACGAGCACTTCGACCTGCGCCCCGGGGCTTTCCGCGAGGAGCTGAAGCTGCACCGGCCGATCTATCAGAAGACCGCCGCCTATGGGCACTTCGGTCGCGACGATCACGACTTCACCTGGGAGCGCACGGATCGTGCTGCGGCGTTGCGCGCGGCCGCCGGACTTTAGGAGCTTTTTTCGGAGAGCCTTGGCGGCTGGTCCGATGGGCTCTTTAGAGTAGGTCGCCCGGCTGGGTCACAGGCCCGGCCCCGCATTGCTCTCTGTTCTGTCGATGGCCGTATCTGCGGCCGCTCTGCCATGTCCGCAATCGCCAAAGTCGAGCCGATGACCACCGCCCGTGCGCTGCGCGGCCCGTTCGACTACCGGCTGCCCGAGGAGTTGCGCGAGGGCGTCGAGGTCGGCTCGATGCTGGTCGTGCCCTTCGGGCGCCGCGAGGTCCTGGGGGTTGTCGTGGGCATGGCCGAGCACAGCGAGATCTCCGAGGAGAAGCTGCTGGCGCCACTGCGCGCATTGGAGCTGGGCGTACCTGTGGACCTCGTCGCTCTCGCCGAGTGGATCGCGGCCGAGTACTGCTCGACGATCGCGCGCGCGCTCACGCTCGTGCTGCCTCCGGGGGCGGCACGGCGCCTCAGTGGACGCAAGCGTCGTGCCACGATCCGCCGCACGGCTCATCTCCCGGTGGGCTCGCGCGGCGCCGGCCCGCCGCGGCTCACCTCAGAGCAGCAGGTGGTGCTCGACGATCTGCTCGGCGCTCTGCGCGAGCGCCAGCCCTCGGATGGGCAGACGCACGGGGAAAGGCCGGCGCAGCGACTCCTGCATGGCGTCACCGGCTCGGGCAAGACCGAGATCTACATGCGCGCCACCGCCGCCGTCCTGGAGCAGGGGCGCGGTGCGATCGTGCTGGTTCCCGAGATCGCCCTCACCCCGCAGATCGTGGGGCGCTTCATCGAGCGCTTCGGCGACACCGTTGCGGTGATGCACTCCCGCCTCGGGGCGGGCGAGCGCTACGACGAGTGGAGACGGCTGCGCGCCGGCGAGGCGCGCGTATGCGTGGGGCCGCGTTCGGCTGTCTTCGCCCCGATCGAGCGCCTGGGACTGATCGTGCTCGACGAGGAGCACGACGCCTCCTACAAGCACGAAGGCGATCCCCGCTACGACGCGCGCACGGTGGCCGAGCGGCGTGCGCGCGACAGCGGCGCGCTGCTGTTGCTCGGCAGCGCCACACCGCGGCCTGAGAGCAACCGTGCCGTGCCGTGCCTGCGCCTGCCCAACCGCGCCGACGGCCGCCCGCTGCCACCGGTGAGTGTGCTCGACATGTGCGGCGAGTCCCATGGCCTGCACCCGCGTACCGCGCAGGCGCTCGCCGAGGTCCGCCGCGACGGCGGGAAGGCGATCGTGCTGCTCAACCGCCGCGGCTGGTCGAACTTCCTCTCCTGCCGCTCCTGCGGCGAGGTCTGGAGCTGTCCGCAGTGCGACGTTGCGCTCGTGCTACACCGTGGCGAAGGACTGCTGGCCTGCCACCACTGCGGGCATCGCGAGCGTCTGCCCGAGCGCTGTGCCTGCGGCTCCTCGACCCTCGCTCGTCATGGCACAGGCACCGAGCGCCTGCAGCACGAGCTTGCCGCGGCGCTCGACGACGGGAGCTTCCCCGTCTTTCGCCTCGACGCCGATTCCGTCTCGACCGCCGGCAGGGCCGCTGCGGCGGGTGTCGCCGGTCCGGTTGCTGGTGCCCAGTCCGATGCGCTCGCCACCGCCGGCGGCGTCGCCACGATCCTGCGCCGCTTCGAGGCCGCCCGCTGCGGCGTCCTGATCGGCACCCAGATGGTCGCCAAGGGCCACGACTTCCCCGATGTCGCCCTCGGCGTCGTGCTCGACGCCGATGCGACGCTGCGCTTCCCCGACTTCCGCGCCGAGGAGCGCACCTTTGCGCTGATAGCCCAGCTCGCCGGGCGCGTCGGACGCGGCGGCGAGGGGCACGTGCTGGTGCAGACCATCGCGCCCGACGCGCGCTCGATCCAGCACGCCGCCCGCCACGACAGCGACGGCTTCCTCGCGGGCGAGCTGGAGCGCCGCAAGGCCCTGCGCTACCCCCCGTACTCCCATCTGATCCGCGTCGTCTGCGCCGCCCCCGAGGCTCCCCGGGCGCACGCAGCGGCTCAAGCCATCCGCGCACGCCTGGAGCTGGCGGACGCCGACGTGCTCGGCCCGGCGTCGCTGTTTCGTCTACGCGGCCGCGAGCGCCGCGCGCTCGTCGTCAAGGCCAGCGAGCGCCGGCCGGCCGTGCGGGCCGTCGGCGAGGCCGTGCAGTTCGCCGCCGCCGCGCGCGCCCACACCGGGGTCAGCTTCAGCGTCGACGTCAACCCGCAATAAAATCAGTTCCCCATGACCGACGCAGAGACCGACGACACCCTCGCGGAGGAGCCCGACGACGCGCTCCCGCAGGCCGAGCTGGACCCCGAGACGCGCGCCCGCCGCGACGCGGCGCTGCGCCGCGTGCGCAAGCTCGGCGATCCGGTGCTGCGCGCGAGCGCGGTCGCGGTCGATCGTTTCGACGACGCCCTGCGCCAGGAGATCGAGCGCATGGGACAGCTGATGCATGATGCGCTCGGCATCGGCTTGGCTGCCAACCAGATCGGTGTGCTGCACCGCGTGCTCGTCTACCGCACCGACCCCGACGACGAGGTAACCGCGATCGTCAATCCTATGTTGGAGTGGTCAAGCGAGGAGCTTGAGGCCGCCGAAGAGGGCTGCCTGAGCCTCCCGGGCGTGCACATCGAGGTCGAGCGCCCGGCGCGCGTGCGCGTGCGCGCGTGCGACGCCGCCGGTGAGGAGATCCTGATCGAGGCCGAAGGTCTGGAGGCACGCGTCATTCAGCACGAGATCGACCATCTCGACGGCGTTTTGATCCTCGACCGCGTCTCCCGCGCGGTGCGCAAGGAGGCGATGCGCGCGATGCGCGAAGCGCAGCTGGATGGCGCACAGCGCGAGACGCCGGGTGGCGACGCCAAGCGGGAGACCTCGGGTGGCGACGCGCAGCGGGAGGCCAGCGTCGCCTAGCGACGTCCACGCGAGGACGGTCTTCCTCGGCACCTCCCAGTTCGCCGCCGCCGTGCTCGAACGCCTGGCCGCCGTGCAGCGTCCGGTGCTCGTCCTCACGCGCCCCGACCGGCCCAGTGGCCGCGGCCGGCGACTGTCGTCTCCGCCCGTAGCCGACACTGCGCGGGCGCTGGGGATCGCGCTGGAGCAGCCCGACAGCGTCAATGAACCCGCGGCGCGCGAGCTGATCGCCGCGGCCGCTCCCGACGTGGCGATCGTGTGCGCCTTCGGTGCGCTCATCAAGGAGCCACTGCTCTCCGACTATGAGATTCTGAACCTGCACCCCTCGCTGCTCCCGCGCTGGCGCGGCGCCGCCCCCATCGAGCGCGCGCTGATGGCCGGCGACGAGCGGACCGGCGTGTCGATCATGCGCCTCACCGCCGGCCTCGACAGCGGACCGGTGGCGCTCGCCGCGACGGAGGCGATCCGGCCCGAGGACACCTACGGCACGCTCGCCGCGCGCTTGGAGCGGGTCGGCGGCGAGCTGTTGCTGCGCGCTCTGCGTCAGCCTGTGACGTTCGTGGAGCAGCGCGAGGACGGCGTCACCTACGCCGAGAAGATCTCCGCCGAGGATCGCCTGCTCGACCCGGCCCGCTCCGCCAGCGAGCTGGAGCGCACCGTGCGTGCTCTGCATCCCCACATCGGCGCCCGCATCGCGCTGCAGGACGGATCGCTTCTCGGCGTGCACGCCGCCAGGTTGCTCGAGAGTGAGCCGGCAGGGGAGGGACCGATGTCAGAGCTTGGCCTCCTTGCGCGGGATGGGCGCCTGTTGCTGCGCTGCCGAGAGGACATGCTGGAGCTGCTTTCCGTGCAGCCGCCCGGCAGCCGAGCTATGGATGCCGCTGCCTATCTGCGCGGGCATGCCCGCTAAGGCGCGCGTCTGCGCCTACGCGGTGCTGCGCCGCGTGTTCGAGCGCGGCGCCTATGCCGACCAGGCGTTTCACAGCGAGGCGCGCGCGCTCGACGCGCGCGATCGGGCGCTCGCGATGCGCCTGGCCTACGGCGCCGTGCAGCGACGAGGCACCACCGACCACCTGATCGAGCGCCTTGCCGAGCGGCCCCCCGAGCGGCTTGATCCGTCCGTGCTGGGCGCGCTGCGGCTGGGGCTCTACGAGCTGCTTTACCTGCGCGGCGCGCCCGACCACGCCGTCGTGGCCGACGCCGTCGAGCTGGCCAAGGGCGCTGGCAGTGGCGGGCACGGGCTGGTCAACGCCGTTCTGCGCCGCGCCACCCGCGAGGGCGCGGCGCTGTTGGCGGCGCTCGACGACAGCACTCCGGAGCGTGCCGCCACCATGCACTCCCACCCGGAGTGGCTTGCGCGACTGTGGTGGCAGCAGCTCGGGCCCGCCGAGGCTCGTGCGCTGATGGTCGCCGACAACGAGCCGGGGGAGGTGGCGCTGCGCGCCAACACGCTCGTCACCGATGCCGCCGCGCTGGCTCGCGAGCTGGAGGCGGCGGGGGCGGCCACGCACAGCGACCCGGACCTGCCCGAGGCTGTGGTGCTGGACGGGCCGTTCGACGTGCGCGGCTCGCCGCTGTGGCGGGCGGGCGCCTTGCTTGCACAGTCGCGCGCCGCAATGTCGGTCGCTCGCGCGGTGGATCCCAAACCGGGCGAGCGCGTGCTCGACCTGTGCGCCGCGCCAGGCGGCAAGAGCACCCATCTGGCGGCGTTGATGGAGGGTCGCGGCGAGGTCGTGGCAGTCGAGCGCAATCGACGCCGCGCGGCAGAGCTGCAACGCACGGCGCACCGCCTGCACGCCGGCAGCGTGCGCGTGGAGCTGGCCGACGCCGCCCTCCCGCGCTCCCAGGAAGCGCCGTTTGACCGCGTGCTCGTCGATCCACCCTGCTCCGGTCTCGGCACGCTGCAGGCCCGCGCCGACCTGCGCTGGCGAGTCACACCGGAGAACATCGCCGAAATGGTCGGGATCCAGGCCGCGATCCTCGCCGCCGGTGGCGCAGCGGTTCGTCCCGGGGGTGTGCTGGTCTACTCTACGTGCACCATCTCTCCGAGCGAGAACGAGCGCCAGATCGCCTCCTTCATCGAGTCCCATCCCGACTTTGCCCCGATTGGGGCACCCCTCATGACCTTGCCCCACCGAGACCGCACCGCCGGCTTCTTCATCGCGCGGCTGCGTAGGAGCTGCTGAGAGCGTGGAGCCCGATCAGAAAGACTCTGAGAGCGCCCCCGCCGACCTCGGCCCCCGCTGCCCGCACTGTGGCGAGCCGTGGCTGCGACCCACCAACCTACCCGGACGCTATCGCTGCGTGAACTGCCTGCACCGCTTCGAGCTTGCCTCTGTGTGTCCCAACTGCGGCGAGCACTCCACGATTGTGCGGATGTCCTCCACGGCGATCGTCAAGTGCAATTGCTGTGGCGACTCGATGCTCCAGCCGATCTGATGGCGCCACGCCGACTGCTGGAAGGGGTCCGTGTGGCCCCGTCGATCCTCTCCGCCGACTTCGCGCGGCTGGGCGAGCAGGTGGGGGAGGTGCTGGCCGCCGGGGCGCGCGTGATCCACGTGGACGTCATGGACGGCCATTTCGTGCCGCCGATCACGCTCGGTCCGCTCGTCGTCGCGGCGCTGCGCGAGCAGGTGCACGAGGTCGGGGGGACACTCGACGTGCATCTCATGATCGAGCGCCCCGAGCGCCACGTGGCCGAGTTCGCGCGCGCCGGCGCCGACTCGATCACCTTCCACTTCGAGGCCACCGCGCACGCGGCGCGCACCGCGGAGCTGATCCGCGAGCACGACGCGGGCGTCGGTGTCGCCATCAACCCGGCGACGCCCGTGCAGGCGCTCAGCGAGATCGCCCCCGCGCTCGACGTCGCGCTCTGCATGACCGTCAATCCAGGCTGGGGCGGGCAGGCCTTCATCGCCAGCTCTCCCGGAAAGATCGAGCGCCTGCGGGCCCTGCTTGACGGCCGCCAGGCGGCAGATGGAGAGGGGGCCGGAGCTGGCAAGAGCGGCGGGACTGGCGAGAGCGGGGGGGCTGGCGCGGCGCTGCGGTCGGGGGCCGCCCACCCGACGCTCGAGGTTGACGGCGGGATTGATCTCGACACTGCGCCCCGCTGCCGCGCCGCGGGCGCCTCGCTGTTCGTCGCCGGCTCGGCGATCTTCGACGGCCCCGATCCCGCCGCTGCCTATCTGGCGATCGCGCGCTCGCTCGAGGCGGCCTGAACGGCCCCGGGGTGCAGCGCCGGACCTCCGCCGGCGGCGCTTGCCCCACGTCTGTAGAGAGTCGCCAGCGACAGCATCAGCACCGCGGTCGCACCGGCGTAGCCGATCTCGGTGCGGAGCAGTTCTTCACTCACCACCGGCGTGAGCATCCAGACCAGGAACAGCACCGCCGCCAGCCCCCAGCAGGCGGTGGCGAGCTGCGTGCGGTTGCGCGCCAGCGCGGCCTGGTTGAGTGCGCCCGAGGCCAGATGCAGGCCCATGCCCAGTCCGATCAGCGCGAGGCCGAAGCGACCGTAGGAGTAGTGCTGACCGAACAGGTGCGCCATCACGAAGGGGCCGATCGCCAGCAATCCGACGGCGACCGCCGCGGCGAAGGCGGCGATGGCGAGCACCGTGATGCGGATCGCGCGCGCGAAGGCCTCGTGGCCCGCGGTCGCCTCGAGACCCGCCAGGTGGGGCAGCAGCGAGGTCTGGATCGCCTGGAAGAGCTGTAGCGGCGCGCGCGCGATCAGCATCACGTTGAACACGATTCCCGCCAGCGCCGGGTTGGCCGAAGTCGCGGCCACGGTCAGCACGGCCGCGTTCAGCAGAGTCTGCTCGGAGAGCATGATCCCCGACACCGACAGCGCGAAGCCCGTGCCGCGCCGCAGCGACAGATCGTCGCCGACCGAAGGATGAGCGACGGTCTCCTGGACGCCCTCGGTGCCCGGCCCCGCCAGCGCGGCATCGGCCTCGTCGACGGTGATCTGTCCCGCCAGCGCCATGTCGCTGTCGTGCGCGGCGGGCGCTCCCAGCAGGGCCGTGTCGACGTCGTGAGCCGCGCTTGACTGCTCCACCAAGGTCGAACGTCGCTCCTCGCGCTGGCGCGCGAAGGCCGCGGGCACGACCACCAGCGACACCAGCGGCGCCGCCGCGATTCCCATCGCCACCGCCGTCTGCCCGCTGGCGATGCCGAGGGCGACGGCCAGTGGAAAGCAGATACGCGCAAGCGCCTCCATCATCACGAGGCCCCCGAAGAGAGCGAAGTATTCGTGTCCCGCCAGCCAGCCGCGCGCGAAATAGCTGGCGGCGTAGGCCAGGGTGCCCACGACCAGCACGTCATACAGCGCCTGGTAGTGGTCAAAGACGTGATCCACCAGCTCTTCCTGCAGCGCCAGAGCCACCGCCAGGAAGATCAGCGCGAAGCTCAGCTGGATCGTCATCGGGATACGCAGCGGATGCTCGGCGTGGCCACGCGCGCGGCGCTGCGCGATCGTGCGTGAGAGCATCTGTTCGATCGGCCGGTAGATCACGGAGATGATCACGAACATCACCGACCACAGGAGGTCGATGCGCTTGGCCGAGACTTCTCCGAGAACATGGCTGGCGAGCGAGAAGTAGGCGAACGTCAACAGCCCCGTGAGGGCGATTCCCACCGATAGGATGCGCGCCCCCCGACCGTAGGAGCGGCTGTCTTTAGAGCCGGACAAGCAGCATCGTCCACGGGAACGGCGAGCGCACCTCGGCCACCTTCCCATGGCGCGAGAGGAGCGCGACGAAGGCCCGTCGGGACCAGTGATTGAGGTGTCCGGGGGTGTTGCCGAGGTCGGTCCAGTAGGCGCCGCGCGCCATGTTGAGCATCCGCCACAGCGGCTCGCGCGGGACCGACACCAGCAGGTGGCGCTGCGCGCAGCGCGCCATCTCGGCGACGGTGTGCTCAGGGTCGGGCACGTGCTCCAGTACCTCGATCGCGCTGGCCAGGTCAAACTCCCCCTCGGCGAACGGCAGGTTCTCGGCGCGCATCACCTGATACTCGAGGTTGGGCGCCTGATGCTGCGCCCAGCCGGCCTGGATCGAGTCCTCCTCCAGGTCGATCCCCACCACCCGCCGCTGCTCGCCCAGCCGCTGTGCCCAGCGGTGTGCCAGCACGCCCTCGCCGCAGCCGACGTCCAGCAGCGACGCGGGTTCGGCGAGCGCAAACAGCTCATCCAGCGCTCCCTCGAAGCCCGCCATCATGCGTCGCACCGCCGGGTTGGTCGAGCCGTACTTGTCGTAGGTGTTACCCGTCACCACCCCGTCCCGTGAGACGGTGACCTGGCCGCTCAAACCTTCACCGCCTCGCGCTCGTGCGTCGTGGGCGGTGCCGTGGGCGGCGCTGCGTTGGCGTTGGGGTTCGCTTCGTAGTGCGACGGTGCGACGCCGAGTTGCAGTTCGATGCGCCTGACCCGCTCGAAGGTCTTCTGCGTCATCACGCGCTGCGCGGCCAACAGGTCGCCGATGACGCCCAGCGCCCACAGCACGACGGCGGCGATGAACAACACGGCGCCGAGGATCAGCGACTGCACGTGGCCCTTGCCGCTGCCTTCGACGTAGGCGACGGCGAAGCGGATCCACACGGCCAGCGCGGCTACGCCGATCACGGCCGACAGGCTCCAGAAGACTCGCAGCGGCTCGTACTGCGCGTAGATGCGGAAGATCGAGATCGTGTTGCGCCGCACGTAGGCCCACATCGAGGGGAACAGGCGCGACTCGCGCGTGGCCTCGTTGGTGCGCACCGGCACGTGGTCGGTGGCGACCAGCATCTTGCCGGCCTGGATGATGGTCTCCAGTGTGTAGGTGAACTTCGAGACGACCATCATCTGGATCGCGGCCTCGCGGTTGTAGGCGCGGAAGCCCGAGGTCGTGTCGGGCAGCGATGTCGACGAGGCCTGACGCACTACCCAGGAACCCAGCCGCTGCAGGGCCTTCTTCAGAGGCGAGAAGTGCTCGATCGTCCCGACCTCACGGTCGCCCACGACCATGTCGGCGCGACCCTCGAGGATCGGCGCCACGAGCCGTGCGACGTCGGGCCCGTAGTACTGGTTATCGGCGTCTGTGTTGACTATCACGTCGGCTCCAAGCTTCAAGCAGGCGTCGAGGCCGGCCTGGAAGCCCGCTGCGAGCCCCTTGTTGTTGGTCAGCCTGACGATGTGGTGCACACCTTCGCGGCGGGCCACCTCGACGGTGTCGTCGCTGGAGCCGTCGTCGACGATCAGCCACTCCACGACATCGAAGCCGTCGAGGGCGCGCGGCAGGTCGGCGAGCGTCAGCGGCAAGGTCTGCGCCTCGTTCCAGCAGGGGATCTGGATGATGAGCTTCATCAGGTGGAGGATAGGCTCTGAGCACGCGGATAGGCTCTCCCTGAGGGTGGCGCGGTCAACCGCGGGCCGACGCGGGCGGGCCCCTCTATGTTTCAGTCCCATGCAAGGCACCACCCTCACCCGGCCCGGCGCTCCGCAACCGGGCGCCCTTCCATCGGGTCCCATGTGGCTTCTCAGGCTACGCGCGGTGCCTGCGTCTACGTGGGCGAAGATCGCCTTTGCGGCGCTCTGCGTGGGGGCGCTGGTGGGGTTCTTCGCCTTTCCCACCTACCCCACCTACGACTCCTACTACGCGCTGATCTGGGGCCGAGACATCCTGCATCTGCACCTCCCCGACTTCCAGGTCTACCGCGCCCCCACCGAGCACCCGCTGGCGATTGCCTTCGGGGTGGCGATGGCGCTCTTCGGCCATATCGGCGATCGCCTGATGATCCTCGGCGCGATCGCCTCCTTCGTTGCGCTGGTGGCCGGTGTCTACCGACTTGGGCGTCTCACCTTCGGCCCGCTCGTGGGCGCGATCGCCGCCGCCGTGCTGTGTACGCGCTTTGACTACGAGTACTACGCCGCGCAGGGCTACCTCGACTTCTCCTACATGGCGCTCGTCGTGTGGGCCGGTGCGCTGGAGGTGGCGCGCCCGCGCCGCGGCGGGGCGGTCTTCGCGCTGCTGCTCCTGGCCGGGCTGCTGCGTCCAGATGCGTGGCTGCTGTCGGGCGTCTATCTGCTGTGGTGCGCCTGGCCGCCCGTCGCGAGCTGGTGGCGAGGAGTGTCTGCGCCCGCCGCCGAATGGCGACGGCTGGGCGGCTACCTTGCGCTGACGGCGGCCGCGCCGCTGCTGTGGGCGGCGGTCGATCTCGTGGTGACGGGCGATCCGACCTACTCGCTGCACTCGACGACGGGCCTGGCCGAACAGCTCGGGCGCACACAGGGCCTCTCCAACATCCCCGGCTCGACGTGGGAATTTTTGGTGCGCCTGGACAAGCTCCCGCTGGTGCTGGGGGGGATCGTGGGGGCGCTGCTCGCGCTCGTGCTCGTGCCGCGTCGCGCCAAGGTGCCGCTCGTGCTGCTGGCCTCGGGTCTGCTGACGTTCCTCCTGCTCGGCGCCGCGGGGACCTCGGTGATCGACCGCTACCTGCTGACGCCGGCCGTGCTCGTGATGCTGTTCGGCGCCGTGGCGATCGGAGGATGGTCGCTGCTTGAGCGCGGCAGCCTCCTGCGGCGGGTGTGGATGGCTGGCGCGGCGGTGCTCGTGGTCTACGGCGTGGCGCAGGCGGCGACGACGGTGAGCATCGCGAGCATCAAGACCGAACTCGCCTTCCGCAACGACTCCCACCGCGCGCTGGCGCAGGTGCTCGAGAATCCGCAGGTGCGTCGCGATATGGCGCGCTGCGGTCCGCTGTCGCTGCCCAACCACAAGCTGATGCCCGATGCCCGCTGGATTCTCGACGAAGTGCCCACGCGCTCGGAGAGCATCATCGCCCGCAGCCAGGCCCGCGCGGAGGCGCGCGTCGGCGAGACGGCGCTGCGCGAACGGGCCTCCCGGGGCGTTGCGATCTATCCCACCGGCGAAGCAGTCTTCCGCCAGGCGATCGTGGAAGCCGGCGACAACCCACTCGATCAGGTGCCCATGCGCGGCTTCAGGCGGATCCTCTCAAGTCAGTACTACGCCGTCTATGTGCGCTGCCCATAGTCCATCCCAGCCGGCGTCGGCGGTCGCGGCGCCGGCGGAGGGAGCGCGCGCGCGCGGGCCGTGGGGGCATGTCCGGCGAGGACGTTGGCTGGCACCGGCGGCGATCCTGGCGGGCGCGCTCGGGCTGCGCCTGTGGGGGGTCGCGCAGGGATTGCCCTACGCCTACAACTCCGACGAAAACGACCACTTTGTGCCGAAGGCGATCAAGATGTTCGCCGAAGGGAGCCTCAACCCGCACTATTTCGCCAACCCGCCGGCCCTCACGTACCTGCTGCACGTCCTCTACCTCGTGTGGTTCGGCGGGGCCGCGGCGGCCGGGCACGCCTTCACGCTGCACCCCACCGAGGTCTTCGTGCTGGCTCGCATCGCAGTGGCGCTGCTCGGCACGGCGGCGATATGGCTGCTCTACCTCGTGGGCCAGCGGCTGTTCGGCCGCGCCGTGGGGCTGCTCGCCGCGGCGCTGGAGGCCGTGGCGTTCCTACCGGTCTTCTACGCGCACCTGGCGCTCAACGACGCGCCGACGCTGGCGCCGCTGACGCTCTCGCTGCTGGGCACGGCCGGGGTTCTGCGGCGGGGACGCCGGCGCGACTATCTGCTGGCCGGGATCGGCCTGGGCGTCGGCTGCGCCACGAAGTACACCGCCGGGATCGTGCTGCTGCCGCTTGTGGCGGCCGCGGTCTGTCAGCTGCGGAGCGGCCCGGGGAGCGGGGATGTGAGGAACGGCGAGCGCGTCGCGGTCGGCCTGTTGCTGGCCGGTGCGGCGGCCCTCGTGGGCTTTCTGATCGCCAACCCGTATGCGCTGCTCGACTTCCACAGCTTCCACGCGGAACTCACGCATCAGTCCCAGCTCTCCGGCGAAGCGCAGGGCAAGCTCGGCGCCGGCCATGCCGGCGGCGTGCGCTACTACCTGTGGTCGCTCACGTGGGGCCTCGGCTGGCTGCCGTCGCTGGCGGCGCTCGGCGGCGCGCTCACGATCTGGCGCCAGGAGCGGCGTCTGGGTTGGGTGCTGGTGCCGGCGCCGCTCGTCTTCCTTGCGTTCATGGGTCTGCAGGGTCGCTACTTCGGGCGCTGGCTGCTGCCGATCTTCCCGATCGTCTGCCTGTTGGCCGCCTTCTTCGCGCTGCAGCTCGCAGCGTACGGGGCTCGCGGCAGGTGGGCTCGCGACAGGCCGCGTCTGCGCACCGGCCTCACCGTGCTGGCGGCCGTGGCGCTGTGCGCGCAGGGGCTCATCTACAGCGTGCATTCCGATCTCGTGCTCTCGCGCACCGACACGCGAACGCTCACGCGGCAGTGGATGGTGGCTCACATCCCGCCGGGCACCGCGATCGTGGCCGAGCCCGTTTCCCCCGATAACTGGGCATATGACATCGGCCATTTCAATCCCAGCACGATCGACGGCTCGCGCTGGAACAAGTACGACTCGCTGCGCTCCGTATTCGCGGCAGACGGTGCTTTTGTGGGCGAACAGGGCCCCAGCGTCGGCATCGAGGACTACGAGCGCACGCTCCGACCGGCGCTGATCCCCTACTACGAGAGCCAGGGCTACTGCTGGGTGATCAGCGGCTCCACCCAGGCCGGACGGGCCTTCGCCGAACCCAGCGCGGTGCCGCAGGCGATTGCCTACTACCGCGCGCTGGCGCGTCAGGGGAGGGTCGTCTACCACGTCTCGCCCTATGCCTCTGGCGCGCGCCCGGTGGCCTTCAATTTCGACTGGAGCTTCGACTACTACCCGTTGGCCTATCGGCGCCCAGGGCCGGAAATGACGATCTATCGACTGTCTGGAGGGCGCTGCCGTGCTTGAGCGCAACGGGCCGCGGGGAGCGAGCCGGAGTATCCTGACGGGGGAATGACGATCGGTACAGAGGCCGACCAGATTTATCTGGCTCGCGCTATCGAACTCGCCCAACGGGGCACGGGGGCGGTCAAGCCGAATCCCGTCGTGGGGGCTGTGATCGCCCGCGATGGCGAGGTGCTGGGCGAGGGCTGGCACGAACGCTACGGTGCGGCGCACGCCGAGGTGAACGCGATCGAGGCATGCGGTCTGGCCGATCTGAGCGGCGCGACGCTGTATGTCTCGCTCGAGCCGTGCTGCCATGAGGGCAAGACGCCGCCGTGCACCGACGCGATCGTGCAGGCCGGGATCCGGCGTGTGCTCGTGGGCTCGGATGACCCAACTGAGAAGGCCGCCGGCCGCGGATTGGGGATTCTGCGGGACGAGGGGATCGAGGTGGTCATGGCCGACGGCGAGATGGCCACGCGCGCGCGCCTGCTCAACCAGGCCTTCCGCAAGCATGCCCGCGTAGGACGCCCGTGGGTGCTGTTCAAGTCGGCGATGACGCTCGACGGCAAGGTCGCGACGCGCGCCGGCGACTCGAAGTGGATCAGCGGCGAGGACAGCCGCGAGCTGGCGCACAGGTGGCGCTCGGAGGTCGATGCCGTGATCGTCGGGATCGGCACTGCGCTGGCCGACGACCCGCAGCTGACGGCACGCCCGGAAGGGCTGACGGCCGAGGCCGAGCGCCAGCCCCGGCGTGTGGTGTTCGACTCGCTCGCGCGCCTGCCGCCCACCTCCCAGCTGGTCGGCGCGGCCGCGCGGATTCCCCTGACGGTGGTGGTCTCCCGCGCGGCGGCGCGGGCCGACACCGACGCGCTGGAGGCCGCCGGCGTGGAGGTCCTGGTGGCGACCGGCGAGAACGAGCCGGCGCGCGTGCGCTCCGCGCTCGACCAGCTCGGCGCCGGCGGCATCTCCGCGGTGCTGTTGGAGGGCGGGCCGCACCTCGCCGGGGCCTTCCTCGACGCCGGCGAGATCGATGAGACGCGGCTCTTCCTGGCGCCGCTGCTGCTGGGTGGACGCACCGCCCGCGACCCGCTCGAGGGCGAGGGCGTGGAAAGCATCTCCGAGGCCCTGCGCGCGCTCACCTTCGACTGCGAGCGCGTAGGAGAAGATCTGCTGATATCGGCGCGCCTGCGCGAGTGGTGAGGGCCAGATGTTCACCGGCCTGATCGCCGACCTCGGCAGCGTCGCCGCGCTCGAGCGTGACGACACCGGCGCCACCGTTACGATCTGCACCTCGCTGGCGGGCGAGCTTGCCGAGGGCGACTCGATCGCGGTCAACGGCGTCTGCCTGACAGCCACACAGGTTGACGGCGATGGCTTCCAGGCACAGGCGATGGAGGAGACCCTGCGGCGCTCCTCGCTGGGTGCCCTGCGGCAGGGCTCGCAGGTCAACCTCGAGCTGGCCCTGCGCGCGGACGGGCGCCTCGGGGGTCACATCGTGCAGGGGCACGTCGATGCCACCGGCACCGTCTCGGAGATCGCTGCCGAGGGCTTTGCGCGCGTGCTCTGGATCGACTGCGACGCCGACCTGGCGCGCTACCTCGTCGAGAAGGGCTCGGTGGCCGTCGATGGCGTGAGCCTTACAATCGGTGCCCTCCGGCGCGGTGGTTTCACGGTCTCCCTGATCCCAGAGACCCTGCAACGCACCAACCTGGGGCGAGTCGCGGTTGGCGATCGTGTCAACCTTGAGGTGGACATTTTGGCCAAGCACGTCGAGCGGCTGATGGAGGCGCGCGCATGACCATGCAGAACCCCGATACGAAAATTCACTTCGCCACGATCGAGCAGGCGCTCGACGAGATTCGCCAGGGAAGGATGATCGTCGTCTGCGACGACGAGGACCGCGAGAACGAGGGCGATCTGGTGATGGCCGCCCAGTTCGTCACCCCGGAGGCGATCAACTTCATGGCCAAAGAGGCACGCGGCTGGATCTGCCTGGCGCTGAGCCCCGAGCGCTGCGACGAGTTGGGCCTGGAGCTGATGACGGCCAAGAACGAGTCGGCTCTGCAGACCCCCTTCACGGTCACGATCGAGGCGCGCGAGGGTGTCACCACAGGCGTCTCCGCGCACGACCGCGCGCACACGATGCGGGTCGCCATCGACCCGGCCAGCCAGCCTGACGACCTCGTGCAGCCCGGTCACGTCAACCCCCTGAAGGCCAAGGCCGGGGGCGTCCTGGAGCGCACCGGACACACCGAGGCCAGCGTCGATCTCGCCCGTCTGGCCGGCCTGATCCCGGCGGGCGTCATCTGTGAGGTGATGAACGAGGACGGCTCGATGGCGCGCGTGAGCGACCTCGCGGAGTACTGCGAGCGCCACGGTCTGAAGATGATCACGATCGCCGACCTGATCGCCTACCGCCGGCGCAACGATCGCCTGGTCGAGCGCGTCGTATCCACGCGCCTGCCCACCGCATTCGGCGATTTCACCGCCGTCGGCTATCGCTCGCTCATCGACGACAAGCACCACGTGGCGCTCGTCAAGGGCGACGTCGCCGGACACGCCGACGTGCTCGTGCGCGTCCACTCGGAGTGTCTTACCGGCGACGTCTTCCATTCGTTGCGCTGCGATTGCGGCGAACAGCTGGCTTCGGCGCTGTCGATGATCGAGAGCGAAGGACAGGGCGTACTGCTGTATCTCTCCCAGGAGGGGCGCGGGATCGGTCTGCTCAACAAGCTGCGCGCCTATCGCCTGCAGGAGGACGGTCTCGACACGGTGGAAGCCAACGAGCGCCTGGGCCTGCCCGTCGATCTGCGCGACTATGGGATCGGCGCGCAGATCCTCGTCGACCTCGGCCTCAGCTCGATCCGCATTCTCACCAACAACCCCAAGAAGATCCGCGGCCTCGAGGGCTACGGGCTGTCGGTCAGCGCGCAGATCCCGATCGTGCACCCGCCC
Source organism: uncultured Solirubrobacterales bacterium (assembly GCA_963715515.1). Lineage (GTDB taxonomy): Bacteria > Actinomycetota > Thermoleophilia > Solirubrobacterales > Solirubrobacteraceae > Palsa-744. The sequence continues at coordinate 147,579 of OY970249.1, read as the reverse complement.
AACGAGCATAACGAGGCTTACCTGCGCACCAAGGCGCAGCGCATGGGTCACATCCTGCACCACCAGGGTCTGAACCTCGATGCCGAGTTGCTGCACGCCGAGCGCGAGCGGGACCTGGCTGGGGAGGATGGCAAATGACTTTTGCCATCGCCGTGGGGCGTTTCTACGAGGACCTTGCCGAACGGCTCCTCAGCGGCGCACGCGCGGCCTTTGCCGAGGCCGGCCACGACGATATCGAGGTCTTCGATGTCCCGGGCGCCTTTGAGCTGCCGCTCGCGGCCAGCTACGCGGCGGCCTCCGGGCGCTTCCTCGGCGTGGCCTGCCTGGGGGCCGTCATCCGTGGCGAGACCGACCACTACGACTTCGTATGCGCCGAGGCGGCGCGCGGCATCCAGCAGGTCCAGCTCGAGACCGGCGTGCCCTGTGCCTTCGGGGTGCTCACCTGCGACACGATGGCGCAGGCGCTGGCGCGAGCCGGCGGCGATAAGCGCGATCAGGGCCGCCACGCCGCCGAAGCCGTTCTGCGAATGGCCGCGCTGCGTGCCGAGCTGTCCCCGACAGGGGTCTCCTGAAGAGAACCACTACACTGCGCTGCTCATGGCCAAGATATGTCACAGCTGCGGCAAGGGCCCGTCGTTCGGCAATAGCCGCAGCCACTCGATGGTCGCCACCAGGCGACGCTTCGATCCGAACCTGCAGAAGGTCAGGATCATGGTCGGCAAGGCGCCGCGGCGCGTCTACGTCTGCACGCGGTGTCTGAAGGCCGGCAAGGTTACGAAGGCCCTCTGAGGACAGCTCGTCGGCCCTTCTGGGTCGGGACGATGGAGGACGTGCTGCAGTGACCGACACCAACCTGGTTCGCTTCCGCGCCGCCGTCGCCGGGGCGCTGGTGCATCTGGAGTCCCGCCGTGAGGAGGTCAACGACCTCAACGTCTTTCCCGTCGCCGACGGCGACACCGGCGACAACATGGTGCTCACGCTGCGCGCCGTGCTCGGCGAGCTGGACCGCCTGCAGGGCGCCGACGCGACGCGCACCATCGACGAGATCGGGCGCGAGGAGATCGTGCAGTCGGTCGCGCGCGCGGCACTGCTCGGCGCGCGCGGCAACTCCGGGGTGATCCTCTCGCAGCTCATCCGCGGCGCGGCCGAGGAGCTGGTCTCGCGACCCGGCGAGCTGATCGACGCGACGCTGATCGCCGCTGCCCTCGCCAACGCCGCCGACCGTGCCTACGCTTCGGTGCGCGATCCGGCCGAGGGCACGATCCTCACCGTCGCGCGCGAGATGGCCCGTCAGATCGCCTCCGATGTCGCCCACGCTCCCGATGGCACGCGGCTGGGTCCCGCCACCGAGCCCGAGGCGCAGGATCTCACGATCGCGCAGACGCTCGAGCGCGCCGTCGTCGCCGGCGAGGCCTCGGTCAACCGCGGCCCCGAGCTGCTTGCCGCGCTGCGCGACGCCGGTGTCGTGGACGCCGGCGGTTACGGCCTGACGATCATCTTCGCCGGCGTCGTCGCCGCGTTGCGCGGCGATGCGCCGCCCGCGCTCGAGCACCACGAGCCCGCGCGCATCCACCACCCCGAGCACCACTCCTCGACCTACCGCTTCTGCACCAACTTCGCCGTCACCGGACGCGATTTGGCGCCGGCGCGCTTCATCCCCGAGCTGGAAGCGCTCGGAGACTCTGTGCTCGTCGTCGGCGACGCCGCCACGCTCAAGGTGCACCTGCACACCGATCTGCCCGAGCGTGCCACTGCCGTATTCGCCGACGCCGGCGAGGTCTCTCACCTCGATGTCGCCGACATGCGCCTGCAGATGGCCGAGCGCGATGTACGCCTCGCCGCGGGCGACAGGGCTGGGGCCGACGGGGCTGGCTCGCGCGCGCCTGCGCGCTGCGGGGCTGTCGCGGTGGTGAGCGGCGCGGGGTTCGCACGAATGCTCGCCGAGCTGGGCGTGCACACGCTCGACGGCGGCCCCACGCTCAACCCCTCCACCTACGAGCTGCTTGCCGCCATCCACGACGTCGCGGCCGAGGAGGTCGTCGTGCTGCCGAACTCCGCGAACGTCGTCATGGCCGCCGAGCGCGCCGCCGAGCTGTCCGACAAGCAGGTCCTCGTGGTTGCAACCACCAGCCAGCAGGCCGGCCTCAGCGCCGCGCTGGCGCTCGCCTTCGACCGCAGCGTCGAGGAGAACGCGCTGGCTCTGAACGCGGCGCTCGCGCACCTGCGCACCGGGGCTGTCGCTCCGGCGGCCCGCGACGACGCGCTCGGGCGCTTTCGACGCGGCGAGGCCGTCGGATTCGTCGATGACGACGTAGTTGCCTGGGGCGCGCCGGAGGAGACCCTGCGCCGGGTGCTCGACTCGCTGGCCCTCGCGAGTGACGGTTCGCCACCCGCGGAGCTGGTCAGTGTGCTCGCGGGCGCTGACGCGCCATTCGATCTGCGCGATGTCGAGCGCCTGCTCGACGGCGACATCGAGGTCGAGCTGGAGCTGCACGACGGCGGGCAGGCCGCCTACTGGTGGCTCCTGGCGGCCGAGTAGGCAGCGACCGCAGGACGGTTCATCATGAGGCGATGCCGACTGTCGCCGCAATGCCGGTCGCGGATGCCGCCCGGGGGTTTGCCGGCGGGGACTCGCCGAGCTTCGCCGAGATGCTGCGGGCCCCGCTTCGCTGGCCGCGCCCCGCGCGCCTGGAGGAGCCTCTGAAGGCTCCAAGCCCGAAGGCGGCCGACGGGCTGGCGGCGCTGGGCCTCGATACGGTGGGCCGGCTGCTGGAGCACCTGCCGCGCGACCGGCGCGAGGCGCGCACCGTGGTGGAGCTGCGCCCGGGCGAGCAGGCGACGGTCGCCGTGGAGGTGCGCTCGATCGCGGCGCGCGCGGTGCGCCGTCGCGGCATGCGCCCGCTGGTCGAGGCCGGCGTCTTCGACTCCTCCGGATCGATGCGCGCCGTCTTCTTCAATCAGCCGTGGCTTGTCGAGAAATACACGCCGGGGACGCGTCTGCTGCTGCACGGCAAGGCCGACGAGCGCGGTCGTTTCAATGTGGCTCACCATGCCGTCGGCGGCGAGCTTGGCGCGAGCGAGGATGGGCGAGCGCAGCAGGGCGATGGGGTGGCCCACTATCCGGCGTCTGAGGGCATCAGCTCGACACAGCTGCTCACGCTCGTGCGGGGCACGCGCGGAGCGCTGGCCGACGTCGTGGAGACGCTGCCCGCGGCCGTGCGGGTGCACGAGCGGTTGCCCGACCGTGCGACGGCGCTCACCGCGATGCACTTCCCGAGTCATCCCGAAGACGCCGAGGCGGGACGCCGGCGGCTGGCCTTCGAGGAGCTGCTGCTGGCCCAACTGGTCTTCCTGCGCCGCCGCGCCCGCCGGCGCGCGCTCAGCGGCGCGCCGGCGCTCGACGGGGCGCCATCGCTGAGCCGGCGCTGGCTGGAGAAGGCGTTGCCGTTCGCGCTCACCGGCGAGCAGCGCGCCGCCGTCGCCACGATCGGCGAGGATCTAGCCAGTTCGTGCCCGATGCAGCGACTGCTGATGGGGGAGGTCGGCAGCGGCAAGACGGTCGTGGCCCTCCATGCGATGCTGCGCGCGGTCGAGCACGGCCATCAGGCTGCCCTGATGGCGCCGACGGAGACGCTTGCCGAACAGCACTTCGCCACCGTGCAGCGACTGCTCGGGGAGGAGACGGTCGCCTGCGCACTGCTGAGCGGCTCGACGCCGGCCGCGCGCCGCGGCGACATCCTCGGCAAGCTCGCCAGTGGGGAGCTTCAGCTGGTCGTGGGGACGCATGCATTGATCGACGACGCCGTTGATTTTCGCTCGCTGGCAGTCGCCGTCGTGGACGAGCAGCACCGCTTTGGCGTGCGCCAGCGTGCTGCCCTCGGGGAGGGGGAGCCAGCGCGCCCCAGGCACGTCCTGCACATGACGGCCACGCCGATCCCGCGCACACTTGCTCTCTGCGAACACGGCGACCTCGACGTCACGGCCTTGCGCGAGCTGCCCCGCGGGCGCCGTCCGATCGCGACGCGCATCGTCGCCGGCGACGATGCGCGGGCGCGCGCCTATGCGACGTTGCGCGAGCAGCTGAAGGCCGGCAGGCAGGCGTATGTGGTGTGCCCACTGGTCGAGGAGCCCGAGGAGGACAGCGACGATCTTCGCGCCGCCACCGCCGAGGTGCGGCGCTTGGCCGAGGGCGAGCTGCAGGGCTATCGGCTGCTGCTGTTGCACGGTCAGATGCGCTCGCGCGAGAAGCAGGCGGCGATGGCGCGGTTCGCGGCCGGTGAGGTGGACGTGCTGGTGGCCACAACTGTTGTCGAGGTGGGTGTGGACGTGCCCAACGCCACGGTGATGCTGGTCGAGAACGCCGAGCGCTTCGGGATCTCCCAGCTGCACCAGTTGCGCGGGCGTGTGGGCCGCGGCGAGCACTCCTCCACCTGCCTGCTGGTCGGCCCTCCGGGGGCGGCCAGGCTGCGCGCGCTGGCGGAGCACTCCGACGGCTTCCGTCTGGCGGAGATCGACCTGGAGCTGCGCAAGGAGGGAGAGCTGATCGGCACGCGCCAGTCGGGCCTCGGCCAGTTCCGAGTCGCGTGTCTGCCCGCCGATGTGGCGCTCCTGGAGAGCGCGCGGCGGCAGGCCAGGGCGATCGTCCTGCGCGACCCCGAACTGCGCGCTCCGGAGCATCGGCTGCTGGGCGAGGCGCTGCAGGCGGCCTTCGGCGCGGAGGCGCTGGAGCCGATCCCGGCGTGAGGATCGTCGCGGGACGCTACGGCGGCATACGGCTGTGCGCGCCACGGGGCCGCACGACACGCCCGACGTCCGACAGGGTGCGTGAGGCACTGTTCTCGATGCTTGGCGACCTGGAGGGAATCACGGTGCTCGACCTCTTCGCCGGCACGGGCGCGCTCGGCATCGAGGCGCTATCGCGGGGAGCCGCGAGGGCCGTGTTCGTAGAGCGCGACGCGGCTGCGCTGCGGGCGCTGGCGGCCAATCTAAAGGCACTGGATCTGGCGGCCGTGGAGCGCGCCGAGCCGGCGGCCGGGACACCGCGGCCGGAGGTCGCGATCAGGCGCGGCGAGGCGCGAGCGGCCCTGCGCACCGCACGCAGGCGCCGCGAAACGTACGATCTGATCTTCGTCGATCCTCCATACGGAGATGCGCAGGCGTGGGAGCGCGAGCTGTCGGTGGCGTTGCCGCCGCTGCTGGCCCCGGCCGGGCGCGTGGTCGTGGAGAGCGATCGGCGGGCCCCACTGGGGCTGAAGCTGGAAACAGAGCAAAAACGACAGCAGCGGCGGCGCTATGGCGACACAACAATCACAATCCACGGCGGAACATGAGCCTGAGTAAGTCGATAGCCGTCTGCCCGGGTTCGTATGACCCGGTGACCAACGGCCACCTGGACGTCATCCGCCGCGCCGCCGAGCTGTACGACGAGGTGGTCGTCGCCGTTGTCAACCGTTCGGTGCGCAAGGAGAAGACGCTGTTCACGATCGACGAGCGTCTGGGCTTCATCGAGCGCGCCACGGCCGGGCTCGAGGGCGTGCGCGTCGAGCCCTTCAAAACGCTGGTCGTGGAGTTCGCGAGGCACGTCGGGGCGAAGTCGATCGTCAAGGGGCTGCGGGCGATCTCGGATTTCGAGTACGAGTTGGAGATGCACCAGCTCAACAGCCGCCAGGATCCCGAGATAGAGTCTGTCTATCTGATGTCGGGCTCGCAGTACAGCTTCCTATCCTCCAGTGGCGTCAAGGAACTGGCTACGTTTGGTGGCAGAATCGACGATCTGGTCCCCGAGGACGTGGCGCGGCGGTTGCAGGAAGAGCTGAGGCGCTGACGAATGGATGTGGGACGTGACGCCGAACCTCTTTGACATATCGCGTGGCCGTATGCCCCGCGGAGGTAACCATTTGCTATGGACGTTCTAGTTCTCATAGACAAGCTCGACGATCTCGTGCACAACGCCAAGTCGGTGCCGATGACCGATCAGGTCAGGGTCGACAAGGAGGAGATCTACGACATCCTCGACCAGATGCGCGCGACGATCCCCGAGGAGATCAAGCAGGCGCGCTGGATCGTCAAGGAGCGTCAGGAGATGCTGGCCGAGGCCAAGCGCGAGGCCGAGCGCATCCTGAAGGAGGCGCGCGAGCGTCAGGAGCGGCTGGTCGGCGAGGAGGAGGTCACCAAGCAGGCCGAGCGCGCCGCCGAGGACATCGTCGAGGATGCGCGAGCACGCGAGCGCGAGATCCGGCTTGGCGCCGAGGACTACGCCGATGAGATCCTCAACACGCTCGAGGTCAACCTCTCGAAGTTCATCGCCGCCGTGCAACGCGGCCGCGAGCGACTGCAGGGCAAGGACGAACCGGCCGAAGTCGGCTGAGTTCCACGTCTCGCAACAACGCGCTGAGGTGCAGTTTTTTGGGTAGGGTCCACCCGTGACTTCGCCTGCGCGTTACAAGCTGGAGGTCGTCCGTACGCTGATCGGTACGGGTATGTTCAAGCCCGTGCGCCCCGATCGGACGGTGCGCGCGCTGGGGGCGATGCGCCGTTGGGGGCCGACGCCGGCCGCCGCGTACACGGCCTCGGCGGCGCGCTATCCGGACCGACTTGCGCTGATAGACGAGCGCGGTGCGCTGACGTTTGCGGAGGTCGAGGGGCGCACTAACGCAATTGCACGCGCGCTGTCGCGCGCGGGCATCGGCGAGCACGATGCGGTGGCGATCATGTGCCGCAACCACCGTGGCTTCATCGAGGCGACGGTGGCCTGCAGCAAGCTGGGGGCGAGCATGCTGTATCTGAACACAGCCTTCGCCGGTCCGCAGATCACCGACGTGCTGGCGCGCGAGGCGCCGACGGCAGTGATTTACGACGTGGAGTTCTCAGGGCTGGTGGCCGAGGGCAGTCGGGAGCTGAAGCGCTTCGTCGCCTGGTGTGACCCCGGCGAGGCCCACGAGGACCCGCTGCTGGAGGACCTGCTGGCGGGCAGCGATCAGTCGCCGCTGCGACCGCCGAGCGAAAGCGGGCGGGTGGTGATCCTGACGTCGGGCACCACGGGAGCGCCGAAGGGGGCCGCGCGCAAGCAGCCCGACTCGCTCGACCCGGTGGCCGTGATGTATTCGAAGATCCCGCTGAGGGCACGCGAGACGACGGTGATCGCGGCGCCGCTGTTTCACTCGTGGGGCTTCGCGCACTTCACGCTCGGGCTGCCGCTGGCCTCGACGCTGGTGCTGCGGCGCAAGTTCGACCCCGAGGAGACGCTGCGCGCCGTCGCACAGCACCGCGCCACGGCGCTGGCGGTGGTGCCGGTGATGCTCCAGCGCATCCTCGACCTGCCGCGCGAGACGATCGCGGAGTACGACCTGCACGCGCTGCGGATCGTGGCGGCGTCGGGCTCGGCGCTGCCGGGCGAGCTGGCGACCCGCGCGATGGACCTGCTGGGGGACGTGCTCTACAACCTGTATGGCTCGACGGAGGTTGCGTACGCGACGATTGCCACGCCGGAAGACCTCAGGGCGGCGCCTGGCACGGCGGGAAAGCCTCCGTTGGGGACCGTCGTGAAGCTGCTCGACGAGCACGGCCGCGAGGTGCCCAAGGGCCAGAGCGGGCGCATCTTCGTGGCCAACGAGCTGATGTTCGAGGGCTATACGGGCGGCGGCGGCAAGGAGATCGTGGAGGGCCTGATGAGCACCGGCGACGTGGGCCATTTCGACGCCGGGGGCCGTCTGTTCGTGGACGGCCGCGACGACGAGATGATCGTGAGCGGCGGCGAGAACGTTTTCCCGCGCGAGGTCGAAGACCTGCTGGCCGACCACACGGAGATCGAAGAGGCCGCGGTGGTGGGTGTGGAGGACGAGGAGTTCGGCCAGCGCCTGAAGGCGTTCGTGGTTGCCCGCAACGGCGCGCAGCTGGACGAGGAGGCGATCAAGCGCTACGTGAAGGAGAACCTGGCGCGCTACAAGGTGCCCCGCGAGGTCGTCTTCCTGACGGAGCTGCCGCGCAACGCGACCGGCAAGGTGCTCAAGCGCGAGTTGAGCGCGCGGGATTAGGTTTTGAGGGGCCGGCAGAGCCGGCGTGGTTGCCGGTGAGTGACTAGCCTGGAGGGCATGGTGAGCGAGACCACCGTCTTCGACCTGGCGAGCCTGCGTCTGGCTGCCGGCGAGGGGCGCCGGCTGGAGCTGAGCGTGCACGTCGATCCGCTGAGGCTTGGCGGCGAGCGCTACGAGGTGGAGCCGCAGGCGATCCCCGTGACGGTGGATGTATCGCGCGTGACCGGCAACGGCTATGCCCTGCGCCTGCGCTTCGCGGCGGCGCTCGCCGGTCCGTGCATGCGCTGCCTTCAGGCGGCTCAGCGGACGCTCGAGGTGGAGGCGCGCGAGGTCGATCGGCCTGGCGGGGGGGAGGAGCTGTCGAGCCCGTATGTAGGCGATGAGCTGCTTGATGTGGCGGCGTGGGCACGCGACGCGTTCGTCCTAGCCGTGCCCGCGAAGGTGCTGTGCCGCGAGGACTGCGCCGGGCTGTGCCCGGTGTGCGCCGCGAATCTCAACGAGGCCGGTCCGGAGCACGAGCACGAGCGGGAGCCCGACCCGAGGTGGGCGAAGCTGCGGGAGCTGAAGCTGGATTGATACCCTTGGCGATCGATGGCAGTCCCCAAGCAGAAGCAGTCGCACAGCCGCACGGCCAAGCGCCGCGCGCAGCACAAGATCTCTTCCCCTGCGCTGAGTGTGTGTCCGCGCTGCCATAGCCCGCGCAGGCCGCATCGGGTCTGCCAGGTCTGCGGTACCTACGCCGGTCGCGAGATCGTGGCGGGCGAGGCGCACGATCACGATCACGACCACGAGTAGCGCGTGAGCGAGGGGTCGCTCCGCCCCGACGAGCGCTCGGCGCCGATTGTGGTGGCGGTGGACGCCAACGGCGCCGACCTGGGTCCGGCGGAGGTGGCGGCGGGCGCGGCGCTGGCGGCGCGGGAGGGTGTGCGCGTGCTGTTGTTCGGTCCCGCCGAGCAACTGCGCGATGTGCCGGCGGGTGTGGAGGTGGTGGATGCGCCGCTGTCGATCGCCAAGAGCGCCGATCCGGCGCAGGCGGCGCGGGCGATGCCCGAGGCCTCGATCGTGCAGGCGGCGCGCGCGGTGGCCGACGGCAGGGCGCAGGCGCTGGTGTGTGCCGGCGGCACCGGCGCGGCGGTGGCGGCGGGCCTGTTCAACATCCGGCGCGCACGCGGCATCCACCGCCCCGCGCTGGCGCTGGCGCTGCCGGTGCCCGGTCGCCCGGTGGTGCTGCTGGATGTGGGAGCGAATGCGCAGGCGCGGCGCGAGCACCTGGTGCAGTTCGCCTTCATGGGCGCGGCGCTGGCGCAGGCCGTGCTGGGGGTGGAGCGCCCGCGCGTGGCGCTGCTGTCAAACGGCGAGGAGGCCGAGCGTGGCAGCCCGGTGGTGGTGGAGGCCGGGGCGGAGCTGGCCGCACGGGCGGCTGGCGGCGAGGAGGACGTAGGCGACGCGCGGGACGGAGCAGGCAGGGGCAGCGGATTTGAGCTGGTGGGCAATGTGGAGGGGGGCGATGTCGTCGGCGGGGCAGCCGATGTGATCGTCACCGACGGCTTCACCGGCAACATCGCGCTGAAGCTGATGGAGGGGGTCTCGCAGACGATGCTGGGGGCGATCCGCGATGCCGCGATGTCCTCGCCGCGGGCGCAGCTGGGGGGATGCTGCTGCGCCCCGCGCTGCGGCGGTTTCGCGACGAGATCGACCCCGAGGCTCACGGCGGCGCCTATCTGCTGGGGCTGCGCAGTCTGGGCGTGGTGCCGCACGGGCGCTTCACGCGCCGGGGTTTTGCGCGAGCGATTCTGCTGGCGCAGCGCGGCGCGTGCGAGGACGTCGTGGGACGCACGTATGCTGCTCTGGAGCGCGCGGGAGCACTGAAGACGGCGCCGCTCTCGGTGCCTGTGGCGTCTCCTGCGTCCGCGCGGGCCAGTAGCCTGCGCAAAGATCTATGAGAGACATTTCCTCTGGCTGCAGACCTATCGTCGGTGCGATCCAATCGTGAGTGACACCAAATCCTGCGCACCCAAATCGTGCGCATCCAATCATGCGTGACACGCAGGTCATGACCCGCGAGCAGGTGTTCACCTTGATCCAGGCCCATCTCGCCGATGAGCTGGACGTGGAGCCGACGGCGATCTCCGAAGACACCCGCTTCCGGGAGGATCTGGAGGCCGATTCGCTCGACCTCTACACGCTGGTGCAGGAGCTGGAGGACACCTACGGCGTGCGCGTCCCCGACGAGCAGGCCGCCGAGATCCTGACGGTGGGCCAGGCTGTGGACTTCGTGCTGGCGCATAGCGACGACGATGGCGGCGATCCGGTGCGCGAGGCTGGCGATGGCCTGGCGCATACCGATGGCGGCGGCTGATGGCGAATGAGGCTGCTCAACGAGCTTTTGGACGAGTTGCCGGAGGAGCTGGCGCGACAGGTTTTCACCCACGCTTCGTGGAGCGAGCGTCGCAGCGACTCCTATGCGCGCCTGGCTTTCCTGGGCGACAGCGTGCTGGCGCTGGCCGTCACTACCCATCTGTACCCGCGACTGGAGGCCGAGCGCTTTGGCGCCGGACGGCTGACGAAGATCCGCGCGCAGGCGGTGTCGGGGCCCTCCTGCCGGGCGGTGGCCGAACGTCTGGCGGTGGCCGAGCGTCTGCGTGCGGCTGCCCCGGCGAGCGGCGCGCCGAGCGCCGCGGAGCTGGTGGTGACCGAGCGCATACTGGCCTCGGTGATCGAGGCCGTGATCGGGGCGTGCTATCTGCACGCCGGCTACGAGCGCACGGCGGAGGCCGTCGTGGAGGCGTTCGCTCCGGAGATCGAGGATGCGCTGGAGCACCCCGTGGACTTCAAATCGGCCCTGCAGGAGCTGCTGGCGCAACGCGGGGAGGTGGTGAGCTACAGGGTCACCGACGAGCAGGGTCCACCGCACGAACGCACCTTCGAGGTGGCCGCGGTGGTTGCTGGCAGGGAGCTTGGAAGGGGAAGCGGGCGCAGCAAGAAGCACGCGGAGCAGCAGGCTGCGCAGGAGGCTGTCGAGCGCTCCCAGCAGGTGTGAGATGCGCCTGAAGTCGCTCACCCTGAAGGGCTTCAAGTCCTTTCCCGATCGCACACGCTTGGACTTCGGCCCGGGGGTGAGCGTCGTCGTCGGCCCCAACGGGTCGGGCAAGTCCAATGTGACCGACGCCGTGCTGTGGGCGATGGGCGAGCAGTCGCCGCTGGCGGTCAGGGGGCAGTCGATGCAGGACGTGATCTTCGGCGGCGGCAAGGGTGTGCAGGCGCGCAGCTCAGCCGAGGTGGAGATCGTGCTGGACAACTCCGACGGCACCGTGGACCTGCCGGTGAGCGAGATCTCGATCGTGCGTCGTCTGGATCGCGCGGGTGAGGGCGAGTATCGCCTCAACGGTGCGAGGTGCCGGCTGGTGGACGTGATCGAGGTGCTGTCCGACACGGGCCTGGGCAAGGAGACGCACTCGGTCATCTCGCAGGGCAGAGTGGAGGCGATCGTGACGTCCAAGCCGCGCGACCGGCGCCTCTTGATCGAGGAGGCGGCGGGGCTGGGCAAGCACCGCAAGCGCCGTCGCCGAGCGCAACTGAAGCTGGAGCGCACGCAGGAGAACCTGGACCGTGCGCTCGACGTGGAGCGCGAGGCGCGCACGCGGCTGCGCCCGCTCAAGCGCCAGGCCGAAGCCGCCGAGCTGCACGAGCGCCTGGAGCGCCAGATGCTGGAAGCACGCCTGGAGCTGGCGCGTGAGGCCGTGAGGGCGCGGCGCGTGGAGTTGACGCAGGCGCAGGCGCAGGCGCAGGCCGCGCGGGCAGCGCGCGCCGAGATCGAGGCGAGTCTGCAGGCGGTGGTCGAGCGAAGGGGTGTGGCTGAGCTGGCGTTGGCCGAGCGGACCGAGCGCCACGACGCCTTGGCGCGCCGCGCCTTCGACGTGCGCAGCGCACGCGAGCGCATGGAGATGCGCCACGAGCAGGCTCGCGCGGCGTGCGAAAGGCTCGCGGGACGGTTGGCCCGCGTCGAGCGCGAGCTGGAGAGCCACAGCGAGAGCACGGCCGGCGAGCAGGACGCGCAGGCGGCGGCCGGCAGCGAGGACCGCATCCAGACGCTCGAAGGCGAGCTGGCGGAGATCGAGGAGGAGCGCGAGCGCGAGGTTGAGCGGGAGATCGAGGGTTTAGCGCAGGAGCTGGTGCAGGCCGGGGCTGAGGCGCAGGCGTCCGAGCAACGGGTGGACGAGGCGCGCGCGAGGCGCAAGGCGGCCGACGCGGATGCCGACGCGGCGCGCGAGCGGCTGCGGGCGGCCGAGCGCGATGTCGAGGCCGCGCGCCGCGAGGCGGCGCGGGTCGGCGCTGAGCTGGCGGCCGTCAACCAGTTCCTGCGCAGTCACTCGAGCAACGCACTGGGCCACCGCGGCGAGGATGCCCCGCGGGCGTTGAGCGAGACGCTGCAGGTGCAGGCCGGCTACGAGCTGGCGCTGTCTGCGGCGCTCGGAGGGCGTCTGGACGCGGCGCTCGTGGAGGGCATGGCCGAGGCGGAGAAGCTGCTGGACGGCGCTGGACAGGATGGCGGCGCGGCGCTGCTGGCGGATGGCGCTGAGCAGGATGGCGGCGGGGCGCTGGCGGATGGCGCCCCTGACGGCCTTGAAAGTGGCGGGCAGCCGCCCGTGCAGGGCGCGCGGCGGCTGACGGAGCTGGTGCAGGGATCCGGTCCGGCGCTCGCGCTGGCCCGGCGCCTGCTGGCGGATGCCTGGGTGGTGGAGCGCCTGGAGGAGCTGCCGAGGGACTTCAGGGGCATCGCCGTAACCCGCGCGGGACGCGTGTGGTTTGCGGCCTGGGGCGAGGTGCGCCAGGTGGCCGAGGGCGGCGCCGAGCGGGTGCTGGCAAGGCGCAACGAGCGCGAGCGGCTGATCGCCGACAGCGAGACGGCGGTGCAGGCCGAGCACGCGGCAAAGCTGTTGGCCGAGGCGGAGCTTGAGCAGACGCGTGCTGCCGACGGGGTGCGCGAAGAAGCCGACAAGGCGCTGCGCGAGGCCGAGCGCGGTCGTACGGACGCGCTGGAGGAGCAGCGACGCCTGGCGTGGCTGATCGAGCAACGCCGCGCCGCGCCCGAGCAGGGACCGCTGGCGGTGCGTCGCGCGCAGTTGGAGGGCGAGCTGGCGGCCGAGCGCCGCCAGGCAGAGCGTATGGCGCGTGAACGCGCCGAGCGCGCGCGGCGGTTGGAGGGCTTGCGCGCCCAGCGCGCCGCCGACGCCGCCCTGGCGCCGGTGGGGGAGCGTCTGGTCGCGAGTCTGCGGATTCTCGGCGAGGCCGTGGCAGTGCGGGAGGCCGAGCTGGAGGGCGAGCTACAGAGCGACCGCGCCGCCGGCGAAGAGATGGCCGCTGAGCTGCGCCGCTGCGCAGGTGAGGAGGCCGAGATACAGACTCGTCTGCGGGCGCAAGGGGAGGCGGTGACGAGCGCCGAGGTGGCGTCCCAGCGTCTGCGCGACCAGTTCTCGGAGGCAGAGTTGGAGCTGCGCGAGGTCGCTGAGCGCCTGCAGGACGGGGGACGCGCGTCGGGTGAGCGGGAGCTGGCCTCAGATGGTGAGGAGTCGGTGTCGGGTGGGCGGGAGCTGGCCTCGGACGGTGAGGAGTCGGTGTCGGGTGGGCGGGAGCTGGCCTCGGACGGTGAGGAGTCGGTGTCGGGTGGGCGGGAGCTGGCCTCGGACGGTGAGGAGTCGGTGTCGGAGGAGCAGGAGCCACTGGGAGAAGAGCAGGAACAGGCATTGCGTTCGCGCCTGGAGCGTCTGCAACGCCGGCGCGAGCAGCTGGGACCGGTGAATCCGCTGGCGCAGGAGGAGTACGCCGAGGCGCTTGCGCACGTCGAGGAGATGGAGGGTCGGCGCACCGACCTGGAGACGGCGCTGCGCGAGCTGCGGGGCGTGATCCGCGATACCGACCGCCAGATCCAGGAGACCTTTCAGGCCACGTTCACGGCGGCGGCGCGCAACTTCGAGGAGCTGGTGGGCGACGTCTTCCCCGGTGGCAGCGGGCGTTTGCGGTTGGTCCAGGACGAGCCGGCCCGCCGGCCGGTGCTCGGCGGTCAGTCCGTCGATGGCGCCGCTGCGGCGGAAGGCGACGGGGAGGCAGCCGCCGAGACGGAGGCCGACGCAGAGGCCGAGGCCGAGCGCGAGGAGCTGGCGGGCGAGGAGCTGTTGGGCGTGGAGATCGAGATCACCCCCGCCGGCAAGTCGACCAAACGCCTGTCGCTGCTGTCGGGCGGCGAGAAGTCGATGACGGCGCTGGCCTTCCTATTCGCCGTCTTCTTGGCGCGTCCCTGCCCCTTCTACATCCTCGACGAGGTGGAGGCCGCGCTGGACGATCTCAACCTCGACCGCTTCCTGGCCCTCCTGCGCCGCTACGCCGGGCGCGCGCAGTTCATCGTAATCACCCACCAGAAGCGCACGATGGAGGCCGCCGATTGGCTGTATGGCGTGTCGATGGGCGGCGACGGCGTGTCGAAGATCCTCTCTCGCCGGCTGCCGCCGGCGGAGGTCGCGGGTGGCGAAGGCGCCGAGCAGGCGCCGCAGTCGGGGCAGGCGCGGGCGCTCGACAGCTCGGAGCCGTCTCCAGAGCCAGCCGTCGGCGAGGAGGCCGAGGAGGCGTCGGCGCCGCCGGTCGCCAAGGCTGCCGCGTAGGCGTCGCGGCGGCTAGTCGCCAAGGCTGCCGCGTAGGCCACTGCTATCGTCGCCGGCCCCGTGCCACGCGACTGGAGCGATCTGTTCATCACTGGCGAGGCCGCGGAGCAGGCGGAGGAGGACACGGGTGCGGGCGGCGAGCGCCGACGCGGCTTCTTCCGGCGCCTGCGCGAGAATCTGTCCAAGACGCGCCAGGCGCTCGGCGGCGAGATCCAGGCGACGTTGTTCGGGACGCTCGACGAGCACACCTGGGAGCGCTTGGAGGAGGCGCTGATCATGGCCGATGTCGGCGCTGGGACGACGGCCGCGGTGGTAGGCACGCTGGAGCAGGAGGCCAGCGAGGGAAAGGTGCAGGGTGGTGAGGCGCTGAGCGAGCGGTTGATCGAGCTGCTGGCGCAGATGGCGACGATGGAGGAGTGGCGCATCGACGTGCGTCCGCGGCCCACGGTGATCCTGGCGGTGGGCGTCAACGGCACCGGTAAGACGACGACGATCGGCAAGCTGGCGTGGCACCTCCAGCAGGAGCTGGGGCGCAGCGTGCTGCTGGGCGCGGCCGACACCTTCAGGGCGGCGGCCACCGAGCAGTTGCAGGGCTGGGCGCAGCGGGCGGGTTGTGAGATCGTCACGGGGCCGGAGGGATCGGACCCGGGCGCGGTGGCCTTCGAGACGATCGCGCAGGCGCGCAGCCGCGGGGTGGACGTTGCGATCGTGGACACCGCCGGGCGCCTGCACACCCAGGACGATCTGATGGCCGAGCTGACGAAGATCAGGCGCGTGATCGCGCGTCAGCTGGAGGGCGCGCCGCACGAGACGCTGCTGACCGTGGACGCCACGACCGGCCAGAACGGTCTGCACCAGGCGAGGCTGTTCGCACAGGCCGTCGAGGTCACGGGCATCGTGCTCACCAAGCTCGACGGAACGGCGCGCGGGGGCATCGCGCTGGCGATCGCCCGTGAGCTGGACCTGCCGGTGAAGCTGATCGGCGTCGGTGAGTCGCTGGAGGACCTGCGCCCGTTCGATCCACACGACTATGCCCGGGCGCTGATCGCCGAGTAGGCATAATCAATCTATGGATGCATGGGTCCTCTGGTTGGTGGCAGCCTGCATTCTCGGTGCGGGAGAGCTGCACACGGGCGGTTTCTTCCTCGCGCCGTTCGCGATCGGCGCGGCGGCGGCGGCGGTCTTGAGCCTGGCCGGGGTGCCGAGCGTGGCTGCCGCGATCGTCTTCCTCGCGGCCTCGGCACTCGTACTGCTCACGCTGCGCCCGATCGCCACCCGCCACCGTCGGCTGCCACCGGCGATCCGTACAGGCGCGGCCGCGCTGGTGGGGCGTAAGGCGGTCGTGCTGGAGCGGATCGCTAATCAGGAGGGTGTCGGCTGCGTGAGGATCGACGGCGAGGTGTGGACGGCGCGCAGCTACGACGAAGACGAGGTGATCGACGCCGGGGAGCGCGTCGAAGTGGTCGAGATAAGGGGCGCCACCGCACTTGTAATGCACTGAGCCGCCTATCTCGATAGGGATAGGCTTCCTCAGAAGAAGTCAAGAGAAAGGAAGTTCGCTCAACCATGGTTGCCCTCATCGTCATCGTAGTGGTGGTGCTGTTCGTGCTCGGCGTGGCGTCGCGCACGATTCGCATCATTCCCCAGGCCCGGGCAGGGGTCGTCGAGCGGCTGGGGCGCTACAGCCGCACGCTGGAGCCCGGCCTGGCGATCGTGACGCCGTTCGTCGATCGCGTGAAGCCGCTTGTGGATTTGCGCGAGCAGGTCGTCAACTTCTCGCCGCAGTCGGTCATCTCCGAGGACAACGTAGTCGTGGCGATCGAGACGGTGCTGTACTTCACGATCACCGATCCGCGCTCGGCCACCTATGAAGTCGCCAACCCGCTGCAGGCGATCGAGCAGCTTACGGTCACGACGCTGCGAAACGTGATCGGCGGCCTGACCCTGGAGGCCACGTTAACGGCGCGCGAGAACGTCAACACCGAGCTGCGCACCGTGCTGGACGAGGCCACGGGCAAGTGGGGCATACGCATCAACCGGGTGGAGATCAAGTCGGTGGATCCGCCGGCCGACATCCGCTCGGCGATGGAGAAGCAGATGCGCGCCGAGCGCGACCGGCGTGCGGCGATCCTCACGGCCGAAGGTGAGAAGCAGGCCCAGATCCTGACGGCCGAGGGCGAGCAGCAGGCGGCGGTGTTGCGCGCCGAGGGCGAGAAGCAGGCCGCGGTGCTGCGCTCCGAGGGGGAAGCCAAGGCGATCGACACGGTGTTCACGGCGATCCACAAGGGTGGTCCCACACGCGATCTGCTCAGCTACGAATACCTCCAGATGCTCCCTCAGCTGGCCGAAGGGGACGCCAATAAGGTCTTCGTGGTGCCCTCGGAGTTCGCTCAGGCGTTCGGGGGGATCGGGGAGGCGCTGGCGCGCCGCGGCAAGGACGAGACGCCTTCCTAGCGGATGTTCGACTCTCTCGCCGAGAAGCTGCAGGGCACCCTCTCCGACGTCCGTCAGCGGGGGACGCTGAGCGAGCAGGACATCGACGCCGCGATGCGCGAGATCCGCCTGGCGCTGCTGGAGGCGGATGTCAACTTCAGGGTGGTCAAGGAGTTCACGGCGACCGTCAAGGAGCGTTGCCTGGGAGCTGAGATCGTGGGCCGGCTGAACCCCGGCCAGCAGGTCGTGAAGATCGTCGGCGAGGAGCTGACGCAGCTGATGGGCGGGGCCGCGCACGAGCTTGTCTTCTCGTCGCGCCCGCCGACGGTCATCTTGATGGCGGGCTTGCAGGGCTCCGGCAAGACCACGGCCACGGCGAAGCTGGCGCGGCGGTTGCGCGAGGAGCACGGCTCCTCGGTGGCGCTGGCGGCCTGTGACGTCTACCGCCCGGCGGCCGTCGAGCAGCTGGTCAAGGTCGGCGGCCAGGCGGGCGCGGCGGTGTATGAGCAGGGCACCGATCGCGATCCGGTGGACATCGCGGCATGGGCGCTGGAACGCGCGCGCGAGGAGGGCAAGGACGTCCTGATCGTCGATACGAGCGGACGCCTGCACGTTGACGAGGAGCTGATGGCGGAGCTGGTGGCGATCCGCACGGCGGTGAAGCCCCACAACGTGCTGCTCGTGATCGACGCGATGACCGGTCAGGACGCCGTGAACGTCGCCGAGCAGTTCGCGCTGGCCGTCCAGTTCGACGGCGTGGTAATGAGCAAGCTCGACGGCGACGCGCGCGGGGGCGCGGCGCTGTCTGTCAAGGCCGTCACGGGCAAGCCGATCCTGTTCGCCTCCACCGGCGAGAAGTTGGAGCAGTTCGAGCGCTTCCACCCCGACCGCATGGCCCAGCGAATCCTGGGCATGGGCGATGTGATGAGCCTGATCGAGCAGGCTGGGCGGCAGGTTGACGAGAATCAGGCGCATGAGCTGGAGCGCAAGATGCGCCGCAACGAATTCGGCCTGGACGACTTCCTCGAGCAGATGCAGGCGATGCGGCGCATGGGGCCGATCGCCAATCTGCTGAAGATGATTCCCGGCTTGGGCGCAGCGCAGCTGCGGGGCATGAAGGTGGACGAGCGCGAGTTCGATCGTCTGCAGGCGATCATCCTCTCGATGACCCCCGAAGAGCGCCGCCATCCCGAGCTGATCAAGGGTTCGCGGCGGCTGCGCATCGCGCGCGGGTCGGGCACGACCGTGCAGCATGTCAATCAGCTCGTCAAGCAGTTCGGGCAGATGCGCAAGGTGATGCGTCAGCTGGGCCACGGCAAGATGCCGGACCTGGGGGCCATCGTCCGAAATGCGCGCTGAGCGTCTAAGCTCTCATCACCGTAAGCGATAGGAACCGAGAGGACAACGTGGCAGTAAGGCTCAGGCTCACGCGAGTGGGCGGCAGGAAGGACCCGATGTGGCGCGTGGTCGTCGCCGACCAGCGCTCCCCGCGCGACGGGCGCGTGATCGAGACGATCGGCCACTACAACGCGCAGACGAATCCCTCGACGATCGTGATCGACTCCGAGCGCGCGCGCAGCTGGCTGGCACGCGGCGCACAGCCGTCGGAGACGGTGCGCAAGCTGCTGCGCACGCAGGGGATCGCCTAGCGTCGAGCGGCGCGCGAAGGATGCCCGCATACGAGCAAGAGCGCGAAGACGCGTCGGCGGACGGCGACGGCGCTGAGCGCGACGCTGGAACAGAGCGCGAGGATGCACCCGGCGGTGCGATCGGCGAGCTGCTGGCCTATCTGGCGCGCGGTCTCGTGGACCGGCCCGAGGAGGTGTCGGTCGAGGAGTTCGAGGAGGATGACGGCACGATCGTGCTGGAGTTATGCGTCGGCGAGGACGATTACGGGAAGGTGATCGGCCGCAACGGTCGCACCGCCCAGGCGCTGCGGACGGTCGTCAGGGCGGCGGCGACGCATGAGAAACGCCGCGTGCTGGTGGATATCGTCGATTGAGCGCGACCGCGCCGCATGTGCTGCCGGCCGGACGCGTGGGCCGTGCGCACGGGCTCGACGGCAGCTTCTATGTGACCGGCGCCCAGCCGCGCCTGTTGAGCATCGGGACGAAGGTGACGGTCGGGGAGCGAACGCTCGCGATCGTACGGCTGGCCGGGGTCGATAAGCGCCCGATCGTGCGTCTTGCAGGCATCGAGGACCGCTCGGCCGCCGAGACCCTGCGAGGGATGCCACTGACGGTCGATCGACAGGACGCGCCCACGCTGGCCGAGGGCGAATGGTGGTCGCACGAACTCGAGGGCTGTGCGGTCTTCGACGGGCAGAGGCGGGTGGGCACGGTGACGCGCCTAATCGAGCTTCCCTCCTGCGAGGCCCTGCAGGTGCGCTGCGAGGGCGCCGGCGAGGAGGGCGTCGAGCTGTTGGTGCCGATGGTGAAGGACGCCATTCGGCGCATGGACGTGGCCCATGCGCGCATCGAGGTGGATCTCGGCTTTCTGGGGGAGCCAGAGACATGGAGATAGATGTCTTCACGCTGTTCCCGGAGTGGTTCGGATGGTTCTCCGAGCAGCGTCACGTCCGCAATGCGTCGGCGCTGGGCACCAGCCTGCGGTACGTGAACTTCCGCGAGCACACGCAGCTCAGCGGCGGGCAGGTTGACGACGCCCCCTTCGGCGGCGGCGCCGGGATGGTGCTGCGGGTGGACGTCATGGAGAGCGCTCTGCGCGCCCGGTATGGGATCGACCCGGTGCAACTACGCGACCGACGCAGAGTCATTGCGCTGGTGCCCGGTGGGCGAATGCTCGACGAGGGCTACGTCGAGGAGCTGGCGGCCGAGCCCGCGCTGACGCTGCTTTGTGGGCGTTACGAGGGCTTCGACGAGCGCATCGTCGAGCACTTTTGCAGCGACACGCTGTCGATCGGCCGCTATGTCCTCGCCGGCGGCGAGCTGGCGGCGATGGTCGTATGCGACACCGTGCTGCGCAAGCTGCCTGGCGCGTTGGGCGACGCGGCTTCGGCGGTCGAGGAGTCCTTCAGCGCGGCGCTCGGCGGCGAGCCGGAGTATCCCCACTACACCCGCCCGGCCGAGTACCGCGGGTGGTGCGTTCCCGAGGTGCTGCTCTCTGGCCATCACGAGCACATCCGCCGCTGGCGCGCGCAGCGCAGCCGCGAGCGGGGCGGTGCGAGTTGATCCTCCGAGGAGCGGCATCTGAGGAGCGGCGCGCTGGTCGAGAGTTGATCTTCCGAGGATTGCGGCGCCGGTCGATTCTCCGAGCGGAGTGACGCGAGCCGATCGTCCGCTACCATTGCTGACCGCGTCGTTCCGGTCGCCCTGTGGGCTGTCCCAGGACGGGCATTCTTCCTTTCGAGCCATGAGCACAGTCATCGACAACATCGAGCGGGCCCAGCTGCGTCGCGTTCCGAGCTTCGCGCCGGGCGATCGCGTCAAGGTGCACTTCCAGGTGATCGAGGGCACCCGTAGTCGCGTGCAGGTGTTCGAGGGCGTCGTGATCAAGCGTCAGGGGCATGGCGCGCGCGAGACCTTCACGGTGCGCAAGCAGTCCTTTGGCGTGGGCGTCGAGCGCACCTTTCCGGTGCACTCGCCCAAGATCGAGCGCATCGAGCTGGCTGCTCGTGGCGACGTGCGTCGCGCGAAGCTCTACTACCTGCGCGACCGCGTGGGCAAGCGCGCACGCGTGCGCGAGCGCCGCTATATAGGACCCGAGGAGACGGTCGAGCCGGGACTCCTGCACGAGGCGCCGCAGCCGACCGACGTGGACGGCATGACCGCCGAGGAGGCGGACACAGGAGGCGGGCAGGACGGCGGCGAGCCTCAGGGGGGACTCCAGGCCGAGACGCAGACGGCCGTCGAGTCATCGACATCGGCCTCGGAGCAGCCCGATCTCTCCGCTGACGCCGGCGACGCCCAGGAGGGCGAGCCCGGCGGCGACCCGCCGGCGTGAGCCCCCGCTCGAAGACCCGCTCGAAGTCGACTACCAGCTCGATCCTTGAGCTGGTCGTGATCGTCGCCATCGCGCTCGGTCTCGCATTGGGCATCCAGGCCTTCATCGTCAAGCCCTATCGCATACCCAGCCGCTCGATGGAACCGACGCTGACGGTCGGTCAGCGCGTCTTGGTCAATCGCATCGGCATGCGCTTCGGCGAACCACACGTGGGCGAGGTCGTTGTCTTCCAC
This sequence comes from uncultured Solirubrobacterales bacterium, assembly GCA_963715515.1. Taxonomy (GTDB): domain Bacteria; phylum Actinomycetota; class Thermoleophilia; order Solirubrobacterales; family Solirubrobacteraceae; genus Palsa-744. The sequence goes on along the minus strand of OY970249.1, from coordinate 126,261 downwards.
CCGCCGGTCGGAGCCGAACAGGAGCAGTGCGGGGCGGCGAATCAGGGACGCCACAGCCCCTCCGCCTGCTCGCAGCCGCTGACGCAGGAGGATACGAGCGTGAACTTCATCAAGCGCGTCGTCGCCGGTCCGGGAGACACGATCTACATCCACGAAGGGCACGCGATCGTCAACGGCAAGCCCGAGTCCGACTCCTACATCCGCCCCTGTGGCATCGGCTCGGAATGCAACTTCCCGACCCCGATCAGGATTCCGCCCGGACACTGGTTCATGATGGGGGACAACCGTGGTGAATCTGACGACAGCAGATACTGGGGACCCGTCCCTACCGGATGGATCATCGGAGGGGCCTTTGCCACCTACTGGCCCCCCGACCGCATCGGCACCCTCTAAGCGCCCCGGGCGCGCCGCTCGGCGCCGGGCGCATCGGGCGAGTAGCGGCAGGCGCCTGTTCGCCTTCGACCGCGCTCTGGGATCGCGTCTGGTTGCGGGGGTCGACGAGGCGGGACGCGGCTGCCTGGCCGGACCGCTGATGGCGGCAGGCGTGCTGTTCGACTATGAGGCGCTTACCACGCGCGAGCTGCGCTCGTTGAGCGCGCTCAACGACTCCAAGCAGCACACGCCGCAGGCGCGCGAAGACCTCTATCCGCTCGTGCTGCGCAGCGCGCTGCGCGTCACGGTCGTCTCGCGCTGCGCGCGCGGTATCGACAGTCGCGGCCTGCACAAGACCAATCTCGCTGCCCTGCGCGATGCGATGCTGGGTGTCACGGAGGGCCTGCAGGAGGAGGTTATATGTCTCGTGGACGGCTTCTCGCTGCCGGGTCTTGAGCGCCCGCATCGCGCGATCGTCAACGGTGACGCCACCAGCGCCGCCATCGCCGCGGCGTCGATCGTGGCCAAGGTGACGCGCGACCGCTATATGCGCCACGCCGACGTCCTGCACCCCGGATGGAGCTTCGCCGAACACGTCGGCTACTCGACCCCCGAGCATCGCGAGGCGATCCGGCGCCAGGGCGTCTCGCCGTTGCATCGCATGTCCTTTCAGTCGCTCGCCTATCAGCAGCTGGCGCTCTAGAGAACGTTCCGCTCACCAGGCTCCCTCGATGTGGTCGAGGCGGACGAGCGAGCCGCTTGCGTCGACGGTTACGCCGATCGCGTCGAAACGGATCGTGTGGGCCGTCGGGCGCACGTGCGTTTCGTCGTAGAGCCAGGCGGTGGCGAGACGGCGCAGGCGGGCGCGCTGGCGCGGGCGCAGACCCGCGAGGGGTTGTTCGTAAGGCCCCGTCCGTCGTCTGGGACTGGTTGCCATCCGTCGTGTCTTGACCTCGGCGAACACCAGAACCTCGCCATTGAAGGCGATCACGTCGATCTCGCCGTAGCGGGTGCGCGCGTTGCGTGCCAGCAGCGCAAAGCCGAGCCGCCGCAGGTGCGCGACGGCCAACTCCTCCCCGAGGCGCCCGAGCGCGCGGCGGGGGTCCGATCCTGGTGGCTTGGGTGACGACGCCGACGCTGAGCTGCCTTTGCGCACGACCGACCACGCTAGGAGGCTCTGTGTGACACGAGACGACCTTCTGTGTCAACTTTGCTACAGGACTGTAAAAACAGTGCTACCTGAGGCTGTGAGGGCCTGGAGCCTTTGTAGACTCCTGATCGCCCACCATCAACCCGCACTCAGCCACATGCCAAGCACAAAACCCTGGTTGATGCTAGTCACCGCTGGCGTGAGGCGCCATTCGCCAGAACCACGCAGCCGCCCAATACAGGCCTACGAGCAACCAGCCGCCAAGAAACAACAGGACCGCTGTGCCGGCTGCCAAAACCACCGCTGCCGCCTCGGCTTTATCTCCTGCCTTTAGTCTGTGATATATGCGCATCGTACCGACTACCGTGATCGTAAGTCCGACAACCGTAACTGCCACTACGAACTACCACGAAAGCAGATCTACAACCAGCATGGCTACCATTCAAAGTCCACTGATCCGTTGGGATGAACCCCAGGCTGGAGTGCCTCCGGTTTTGCCGCAAAACCGGGGGCACTCCACACATAGATCGGCACAGATTTCCTTACAAGGCTCTGGGTCCGTTTCAAGCGCACCATTCCGATAAACCCATTCCACAATTTCGGCATATGCCTGACCTCAACTTCAGGCAAACCACTTGCCGACGCCGACCCAGGCAGCACAAGAATCACGGCAAACACCACAGCCAACAGCGAGAGGACAGTCGATCGCTCACATGCTCCAACGGTGCGCCGGGCGGAAAACGAAGCGACTGCCAACAGCGATCGGGCGATACCCAAGACAAGCGAAACTCGACGCACAGCTTCCTCCGGCGGTGGTGATTCGGTGGCCGGCGGATGCGGGTTCACCCTCTAGGTGCCACCCTAACCCAACCGCCAAGATTCTGTCAAGGGTAATTATTGTGGCAATGTGACTCAGTAAAAAATCGCTAAAAGATCGAAGGAGATCAGCGTATCCAGCGCACAGTCGTACCACTCATTGGTATTTGGCGAAGTAGTCGTGCTAGCTGGGTTAACCGTAAGTGACTTGGCAAGAGACCTACGGTTTCCGAGACTGGCGAGGCGGTCGCGGGAGATGCGAGGCCGTTGCGGAAAGGTTGACCGCCGCGCACCGGGCATCCCGCTCGCGTAGCCTCCCGTCGATGAGCGACACAACCTCGATACAGACCCAGGGTCCGCAGGCGCTCGATGGCGTCAGCGGGTTCATGGGCATGCGCTGGGACGATCCGGAGACCGTACGCCTGCAGATTCGTCCCGAGCTGATCAACGCCGGCGGGCTGCTCTCGGGCGTCGTGACCTACGCGCTCGTTGACTACAGCATGGGTTCGGCGCTGTGGGTGCAGACGACCGACGAGGAGCGCATCGCGACCATCAGCATCTCCATCAACTACATCCAGACCGCGACCGAGGGCGAGATCGTGTGCCGCACGACGCTCGATCGGCGCAACCGCAGGACCGCCGTGCTGCGCAGCGAGGTGCGCCACGAGGACGGCCGGCTGCTCGTGACGGCGATCGGCAGCTACACGATCTTCCCCGCACGCCGCGCCAGCGCGTCGGCGCCTCGGCCGCGCGATGCGCAGTGAGTCGTCGCTTCCGAGTAAGCCGCCGCCCGGTGCCGGTGAGCTGCCGCCTGCCAGTGAGTCGCCGCCCGGTGCCAGTGAGCCGCCGCTTGGCGGGGCCACACCGCGGGCACTGACGATCGCCGGGTCCGATTCCGGCGGCGGCGCTGGAATCCAGGCCGACCTCAAGGCCTTTGCGCGCTGCGGCGTGCACGGGACGTGTGCCATCACCGCGATCACCGCGCAGAACACCATTGGCGTTGCCGCGATCCACCCCGTCCCTCCGGAGATCGTCCGCGCTCAGATACGCGCCGTAGTCGGAGACATCGGCGTGCAGGCCGTCAAGGTGGGCATGCTGGGCACGGTCGAGGTCACGCTCGCCGTGGCGCAGGCGCTCCAGGAGCTGCCCGCGGGAACGCCGATCGTCGTGGACCCCGTGATGATCTCGGAGTCGGGCGCGCGGCTGTTGCAGGTCGACGCGCAGCGGGCGCTCATCGAGCAGATCCTGCCGCTCGCCACCGTGCTCACGCCAAACCTGCCCGAGGCGCGCGCGCTCCTCGGGCGCGCCGCGCCGGACGCCGAGCGATCGGCGCGCGCCGAGACACAGGCGCACGCCAAGCGACAGGCAGACGCCGAGACACAGGCGGACGCACAGGCACAGGCGAACGCCGACGCCGAGGCACAGGCGGACGCCGAGGCACAGGAGCTGGTGCGGGCCGTGCTTGCCTTGGGCCCGCGCGTCGTCGTGCTCACCGGGGGCCACCGCGCACAAGCCGTCAACCTCTTCCTCGACAGCGCCGACGACGGGCAGATCGTCGAGATCTCCGGCGAGCGCCATCCCGACGGTGCCTCGCACGGCTCCGGCTGCACGCACTCCTCGGTGCTCGCCGCACAGCTCGCCCTGGGACACACGCCGCTGCAGGCGGCGCGCACGGCACGGAGGCTTGCCGGCCGCGCCATCGCCGACGGACTGCGCGACGTGGGCGCCGGCCCCGGCCCGGTCGACGTGCTTGGGCTGTCTCGTCTCCGGTAGAGCTGCAGATGCCGTTTGCAATAATCGAGAGACGATGGGTCCGGTTCGATGAAGCTGCTGCGTCTCAAGCCCGGCCACGGCGAGATCGTGCTTGCCGAAGGCGACCTGGATGTTCCCCAGGAGGAGGCCGAGTTGATCGAGGCCTTTCGCCGCGAGCTTGACTCCGGCATGTGGGCGGCTGTACCCACCAGGACCGCGCTTGGACGTCGCGAGGCCGCGATGGTGAAGAGCTTCGACGAGGTGCCGCGCGACGCTGAGCGCGTGATCTTCTTCCCGCGCGCCGCCGGCGGCGCGATCTGAGGGTCCGCCAATGCCGCTTGCGCTGGGCGCCACCGCGATCGTCCTGCTCGTCCTGCTCTGGCAGTTGGCTCTGCCGAGACTGCGCCAGGCGCTCTCCCGCCGCAGCGCTCGCGCCGCCGACAGCCCTGAAGGCGACGTCGGCTATGACCCCGGACGAGAGCTGCGCGCCGAGCAGCGCGCGCGGGAGTTGCTGCGTTCCTGCATCAACGAGGAGGAGTGGGCGATGTACCGCGACCTCGGCTTCCTGCGCATGTGGGGCGGCGAGGCCCCGCCTGACCGCCCGCGGGAACTCTATGCCTACCTCATCTATCCACACAGGCCGATCGTTGCCTATCTGCCTCAGACGGGCGTGCTGCTCAACGAGTACTGCGTCGCCTTCCCCGATCACAGCCGCCCCTTCGGGAGTTCGCGGCTTCCGGCATCCGATGACGTGCTCGCCAAGTGGATGGCGCTATCCGCCGAAGAGCATCGCCTGATCGCGGACGCCAACATGCACCTTCCCGGTCGCCAGATCGACCCTCAGCAGGTGCGCAACGATCTTGCTCGCCTCGCGCGTTGGGAGTCCGAGCGCCTGGGGTCACCCGCACAGACGTTCGCGGCCTGACGCTCTAGGATCACCCCCCGTGCCTCCCTTCGACATGAAGCATCGCAGTCGCGCTCTGACAGAGGGTCCCGAGCGTGCGGCCGCGCGCGCCTATCTGCACGGCATCGGCTACACACCCGAGGATCTGGCCAAGCCGATCGTCGGCGTCGCACACTCGTGGATCGAGACGATGCCCTGCAACTTCAACAATCGCGTGCTCGCCGCCAAGGTCAAGGAGGGCATCCGTGCCGCTGGCGGCACGCCGATGGAGCTGAACACGATCGCGATCTCCGACGGCATCACGATGGGCACCTCGGGGATGCGCGCCTCGCTGGTCTCGCGCGAGCTGATCGCCGACTCGATCGAGCTTGTCGCCTCCGCTCACCACTTCGACGCCCTCGTCGCGATCTCCGGCTGCGACAAGACGATTCCCGGCACCGTGATGGCGCTCGCGCGCCTGGACATCCCCGGGCTGATGCTCTACGGCGGCTCGATCCGTCCGGGGCGCTTTCGAGGGCACGACGTCACCATCCAGCAGGTCTTCGAGGCCGTGGGCGAGTTCGCCGCCGGCAAGATTACCGAGGAGGAGCTGCACGAGCTGGAGCAGGCCGCCTCGCCCGGCGCCGGAGCCTGCGGCGGGCAGTTCACGGCGAACACCATGGCCATGGCCTTCGAGGTCCTGGGCATCTCGCCGGCCGCCACTTCGATGGTGCCCGCCGAGGATGGACGCAAGCTCGAGGTCGCGCACGATTGCGGTCGGCTCGTGATGGACGTTCTGCGTCGCGGGCAGCGTCCGAGTGAGATCATCACCAAGGATGCGCTGGAGAACGCCATCGCCGCCGTCGCCACGAGCGGGGGCTCCACCAACGGCGTCCTGCACCTGCTGGCCGTAGCGCGCGAAATCGGCGTGCCGCTGTCGATCGAGGAGTTCGATCGCATCTCCGAGCGCACGCCGCTGCTGTGCGACCTGCAGCCTGGCGGACAGTACGTGGCCACCGACCTCTACGAGGCGGGCGGCGTGCCGCTCGTGCTGCGGCGCCTGCTCGATGCCGGCCTGCTTCACGGCGATGCCGCGACCGTCACCGGCCGCACGATCGGCGAGCATGCCGCCGAGGCCGTCGAGACACCCGGTCAGCGCGTCGTGCGCCCGCTCGACGAACCCCTGAAGCCCACGGGGGGCTTTGCGATCCTGCGCGGCAACGTCGCGCCCGACGGCTGCGTCGTCAAGCTCGCCGGCCACGAGCGCCGCCATCACGTCGGTCCGGCTCGCGTCTACGACGGCGAGGAGGCCGCGATGGCCGCCGTGCTCGCCAAGCAGATCCGCGCCGGCGACGTCGTGGTCATCCGCGGCGAGGGTCCCGCCGGCGGCCCCGGGATGCGCGAGATGCTGGCCGTCACCGCCGCCCTCGTCGGCGAGGGGTTGGGGGACGTCGTGGCGCTCATTACCGACGGGCGCTTCTCCGGCGCCACGCACGGCTTCATGGCAGGCCACCTGGCGCCCGAGGCCGCCCGCGGTGGCCCCATCGCCGCACTCGCCGACGGCGATGAGATCACGATCGACGTCGATGCCCGGCGCATCGACGTGGCCCTCTCCGAGGCGCAGATCGCCGAGCGCGTCGCGCGCTACGCACCGCCCCCGCGTGCCGATGAGCACGTCGATGTCGCCATCCAGAAGTACGCTCGCCTGGTCGGCTCGGCCGCCGAAGGGGCCGTCACCAGCTGACGTTACGCGCTGAGGAACCGCTCCAGCAGCGCGTTGAATCTCGCCGGGCGCTCCAACATCGGCACGTGGCCGGTGTCCTTGAAGATCTCCTTGCGCGAGTCGGGAATCAGCTCCATGAGGACGTCGGCGTCACGCACCGGTATCACGCGGTCGCGATCGCCCCAGACGATCAGAGTCGGACACACGATCTCGGGCAGCCGGTGGCGGAAGTCGTAGTTCAGGCAGGCATCCAGGGCATCCACGAAGCCCGGCTTGCCGGCTCCGCGCAACTGCTCTGCCGCCAGCGCCGACGGCAGCCGGCCGGGGTATCGGGCAACGCCGTTCAAAGTCAGCTCACGCAGCCGCGGCCAGCGGGTCACGGTGTCGGCGTGCGCCGCCAACCATCCCATCTGGACGGCGAGAAGCGGATGCAAGCGGCGGATCAGCTCCGCCCGGCGCAGCGCCGAGGCGTTGGCGTAGGAGCTGATGCCGGCCGCCGCGGCCAGCATCAGACGCTCCACCCGCTGGGGGAAGGAGATCGCCAGCTCGGCGGCGACGAAGCCGCCCATCGAGTTGCCCACGACAGCCGCGGCGTCGATACCGAGGGCGCCCAGAACCCCGTCGACTACCCGTGCATAGAGGGAGATCGTGATCTGCTCACTCGGCATTGGCGAGTGGCCGAAGCCGGGCAGGTCGAGCGCCACGACGCGATGCGGGCACCGCCGCTCAGGGTCGGCGAACGCCGGCAGCTGCTCCAGCCAGTTCTGCCAGCAGCCCGAGAGCCCGTGCACGAACACCACCGGCGGACCCTCGCCGAACTCGATGACATTTATTGGCCAATCGTTTATAGTTATCCAGCGCTGGTGTTTGCGCCAGTCGACGTCAAGCCACGGAGAGCGTCCAACCGGACCGTAGGGCTCAAGAGGGGCCAGCTCGGGGGTAGAGGAAATGCTCGTCACAGCTCAATAGTCTATTCGGCTCGATGCGGATCGCGATCGACATCGACTCGACGCTGCACCACTACTGGGATGTTCTCTCGGAGGTGTCCGTGCGGCGCTTCGGCGTGGAGCTGCCGTACGAGGAGCAGTTCTCGTGGGGGATCACGCGCCTGCGCCCCGAGCAGCTTGAGCTGTGCATCGAGGAGAGCCACTGCGACGAACGCATCCTCGCCGGTCGTCCCTATGCGGGAGCCGTCGAGGCGGTGTGCCACTGGCACGAGCAGGGCCACTTCGTGCATGTCACCAGCCACCGTCCCTGCGACCGCACCGCCGCCACACGCACCTGGCTGGAGCAGATCGGTCTGCCCTTCGACGATCTGCACTGTTCCTTCGACAAGCTCTCCCGCTGCGTCGAGCTGGAGATCGACCTGCTGATCGACGATAACCCTCGCGACCTCGTTGGCGCGCTCGGGCACGGCATCCTCGCCGCCACGATCGCCCACCCTTGGAACAGAGACGTGTGCGAGGAAGAGGACATCGTCAGCGCCGCCGACTGGCACGAGCTGGCGGCTCTGCTGGAGCCGGTGCTCCTCGCGCGGCAGCGCTCGCTTGCCTAAAGCAGGCAGGCGGCGGCTCTGCTGGGCAGGTGCTGGCCGCACGGCGGCGTTTGCTTGTCTAGGGCAGGAGGGGGGCGGCAGTTGCTTGCCTAAGGCAGGCAGGGCAGAAGGGGTGGGGCGGCGAATCCTTACGGGGTGAGCGCCACCACCGCCACCGACCCGTCCTCAGGACCCAAGCTGGCGCCGTCCGAGCGCTCACAGCCCGAGCAAGCATGGCGGTCCGCCTTGCAGCTGCTCGAAGGCGACCTTCGCCGGCGCGACGCCGCGGAGAAGACGCGCCGTGCCTACCGCGTCGACGTCGAGCAGTTCGCTGGTTGGGCCGCCTCGCGGGGGGTAACGCCGCACGAGGTCGACGCAAAGCTCGTGCGCCGCTACATCGCGCATCTCTCCCAGGAGCACGCCGCGCCGGCGAGCACCGCACGCAAGCTGGCCGCCCTGCGGGCCCTCTTCCGCAGCCAGCGCGAGCATGGTCTGATCGCCCAGAGCCCGGCCGATCTCGTCTCCACCCCGCGGCGGCCCTCGTATCTGCCCACGGTGCTGAAGGTCCGCGAGGTGGGCGGTCTGCTAGACGGCATTCCCGCGTCGACGGCCCTGGAGCTGCGCGATCGGGCGCTTTTCGAGCTTGCCTACGCTTGCGGGCTGCGCGTCGAGGAGCTTGTGTCGCTGAGCCTCGCGCACGTGGACCACGACGGCGAGCAGCTGCGTGTCGAGGGCAAGGGGCGCAAGACTCGTTTCCTGCCCGTGGGGGAGTCTGCGATGAGCGCTCTGCGGCTCTACCTGGAACGCGGCCGCCCGGCTCTTCAGGATGGCGAGGCACAGGCCGCGCTGTTCCTCAGCAAGTCCGGCCGGCCGCTGGGAACTGGCGATGTGCGCCGCCGCCTGCGCGTGTGGACCGCTCGCGTGGGACTGGAAGGCGGGGTCTCTCCGCACGCGCTGCGCCACAGCTTCGCCACCCACCTGCTCGACGGCGGCGCCGACCTGCGCACGATCCAGGAGCTGCTGGGTCACGCAAGTCTCTCGACCACTCAGGTTTACACTCGCGTCGAATCGGCAAGGTTGAGGAGCGCCTATGCGCGCAGCCATCCCCGGGCCTGAACGGTGAAATGAAAGCAGACCCGGTAGAGTCCGCCCGGCTTAGAGGCGCAAATGTGCGCAGTCACCCCCGGGCCTGATCGTCGGGCGAAAGACCCTGGAGACGAACGTTGGAGACGAACGTCAAATCGATCGAGCTACGTGAACTGTGGCGGCGCTATAAGGCCGACGGTGACACGCGTGCGCGCGAGCGCCTCGTGGTGGCCTATTCGCCGCTGGTCAAGTACGTCGCGGGGCGAACCGCCGCGGGGCTGCCGCCGCACGTGGAGGAGGCCGACCTGATCTCCTATGGGCTGGTGGGGCTTATATCGGCGATCGAGCGCTTTGACCTGGGACGCGAGATCAAGTTCGAGACCTATGCGATCACGCGCATCAAGGGCGCCATCATCGACGAGTTGCGCGCGATGGACTGGGTGCCGCGCAGCGTGCGTGCCCGCGCGCGTGAGATCGAGCGGGCCAACGCCAAGCTCGAGCATCGCCTCCAGCGTGCGCCCACCGATCAGGAGATGGCGGATGAGCTGAGCATGTCGGTGGAGGAACTGCAGGAAGCGCTGCTGGCGATCTCGCACTCCTCGATGGCCGCGCTGGACGAGCTGTGGAGCGTGTCGGACTCCAGCGGCGACCAGGTGTCGCTGATGGACACGCTCGAGGACCCCGGTGCGCCGGACCCCGCCAAAGTGCTGGATGTCGGCGACCTGAAGGACCGCATCGCGGACTCGATCGCGCGGCTACCGGAGCGCGAGAAGCTGGTGATCGCGCTCTATTACTACGAGAACCTGACGTTGCGCGAGATCGGCGAGGTGCTTGGAGTCACCGAGTCCCGCATCTCCCAACTGCACACGAAGGCCGTATTGCGCTTGCGCTCGCGTATGCAGAGCGATAGCTTCGACTGATGCACCCAGCGGATCGGATCCGCAACGTAGCCCTCGTCGGTCACCGTGGCGCCGGGAAGACCTCGCTGCACGAGGCCGTGCTGTTCGAGGCGGGCATCACCAGCCGCCTGGGGTCGGTCCCCGACGGCACCACGGTGTCCGATGGCGACCCCGACGAGCGGGCGCGGCAGATGTCGATCTCCTCCACGCTCAGCTCGTTTGAGTGGCAGGGACGCAAGATCAATCTGCTCGACACTCCCGGCGAGCCGAGCTTCGTGGCAGACGCCCTCGGTGCCTTGCGTGTGTGCGAGTCGGCCGTCTTCGTCGTCAACGCCGTGATGGGCGTGGAGGTCTCCACCGGCCGCCTGTGGGAGCGTGCGGCCGAGCTGGACATCGCGAGGCTGCTGTTCGTGAACATGCTCGACCGTGAGCGCGCCGACTTCGCTCGCACGCTTGAGCAGCTGAAGGCGGCCTTCGGCCCCCATGTGGTCGCGACCGAGATTCCGATGGGCTCCGAGCACGAACTCAACGGCGTGATTGACCTGGTGGACATGACCGCCTTTCGCCACGACTCCGCCGAGCGTCGCGGGTGTACGGAGGTGCCGATTCCCGCCGAGCTGGCGCCGCTGGCCGAGGAGTATCGCGAGAAGCTGATGGACGAGGTGGCGTCGGTCTCCGACGCACTGATGGAGCGCTACCTGGAGGGCGAGGATATCTCGCACGAGGAGATCGTCGTGGCGCTCAAGGAGGGCACCAACCACGGCTCGATCTTCCCGGTGGTGTGCGGCGCCGCCACCGTCAACCTCGGCACCTCGCGCTTGTTGGAGGCGATCGTCGAGGACCTGCCCTCGCCGGTCAAGCACGGGCCGGTGCGCGTCGGGGATGTGGAGCTTGAGCCCCGCGAGGAGCGCGATCTGCAGGCCTACGTCTTCAAGACCCGCGCCGATCCCTTCGCCGGGCGCATCAACCTGCTGCGCGTCTACGAGGGCGTGATGCGCCACGACAGCACGGCGCTCAACACGCGCGCGCACGCCAAGGAGCGCATCGGCCAGCTGCTGGTGTTCGCCGGCAAGGATGTCCTGCACGTCGAGGACTTCGGCCCCGGCGACATCGGCGCGGTGGCCAAGCTCAAGGAGACTCATGCCGGCGACTGGTTGGCTGGCCGATCTTCGAGCGCTCGTGACGAGCAGATCGAGATGCCAGGCCTGAAGCTGCCGGCTCCGGTGATGGCCTTCGCAATCGAGCCCGCCGGCAGGGGGGACGAGGAGAAGGTGTTTTCCTCGCTGCGCCGCCTGCAGGAGGAGGACCCCACGATCGACCTGCACCGCGACCCCCAGACCGGCGAGCAGATCGTCGCGGGGCTCTCGCAGATGCACGTCGAAGTGATCGTCGATCGCCTGCACGAGCGCTTCGGCGTGGAAGTCACGCTCAAGCCTCCGCGCGTCCCTTACCAGGAGACCATTCGCGCGTCCGCCAAGGCTCACGGTCGCCACAAGAAGCAGACCGGAGGCCGCGGCCAGTTCGGTGACTGCCACATCGAGATCGAGCCTCTGGAGGACCCCGCCGATCCCACGGGCTTCGAGTTCGTCGAGCAGATCAAGGGCGGGGCGATCCCCAGCCAGTTCATCCCGGCTGTGCGCCGCGGCGTGGAAGAGGCGATGTCCAGCGGGGCCGCCGCCGGCTATCCGGTGAAGGGCGTGAAGGTGCGCCTCGTGGACGGCTCCTACCATGCCGTGGACTCCTCCGAGATGGCCTTCAAGCTCGCCGGCTTTCAGGCCATGCGCCACGCCTTGGAGCAGGCCGATCCCGTCCTGTTGGAGCCGATCATGCTGGTCACCGTGTCGGTCCCCGAGGAGCACGTGGGCGACGTCATCGGCGACCTCAACGGCCGCCGCGGACGCCCGCAGGGGATGGAGCCCGCGGGTGTCATGACCGAGATCAAAGCCGAGGTGCCGATGGCTGAGATGCTCAGCTATGCCCCCGACCTGCGCTCGATCACCGGCGGCCAGGGCGACTATAACTTGGAGTTCCTGCGCTACGAAGAGGTCCCCGGCCAGCTTGCCCAGAAGCTCCTCGCGCAGGCCACCGCAGAGCACGCCGCGACGCACGCCTGACGGGCCGTCACTACTCTGAAGGGCCGATGGCAACCCGATCAATCGTCACCTCCCACCCGGAGATCGCCTGCGAGGTGTGCGGCCGACGCCTGTTGCGGGGCGAGCAGCCCGATGTCTTCCTGAGTGGTGGGCAGCGCCGAATCGTGTGCGAGCTGTGCGTCCCGCGTGCCGCCCACGAGGGCTGGCTGCGCGAGGCCGAAGACCACTCCGTCAGCTCCCGCGCCTCCGGCACGCGTCGCACGCGCTCGCTGCTCGGACGGCTGCGCCAGTCGCGCTGGCCAACCACCGCCACCGGGGGTGGCGCTCCCGATAGCTCTGAGGAAAGCCTCGAGCTGCCGGCCTCGGGCTTGCCGATCGTGTCCGAGGATCGCGCCGACGGGCTCTATGACTTCCTCGACAGTCCTCTCTCCAGCACGGAGCCCGACGAGCGTGCGCCCTCCGGCGAGGAGTCGGCAGCCATGGTGCCAGCTCCCGCGCGTTCGGCCGCCACACGCTCGGCCTCGACCCGCTCGGCCTCCACCAGCGGTCAGCTCAAGGTGGAGCGTGCGCTGGATGTCTTCAACGGCGGCGAGCATCCCCGCCGCGTCGCCGGCGTTGCGCGCTCGCTGGGTACACCGTCGGTGAGAGTGGCCCCGGTGGCCGACTCCGGCAGCCTGGTGAACCTGGTGGTGGCTTGGGAGCTGTGCTGGTATCGCTACCAGGTCGACCTCGGCGACGAGCAGGCCGGCGTTCAGCTTCTCGCCCAGGGCATGGAGCTCCAGGAGCTGCCGCGGGAGGACCGCGTGGCCAACGCCCAGGCCGACGAGCACGGCGAGCTGTCGCTGCTGGCGTAGTACTCCGCGCTGCCCGCTGGAAGCCTTTTCGTCCAGTCGGCGCGCTGCCGGCCCGCAAAGGCTCTAGCATTCACCGCGATGATCTACTGCGTAGTGCCCAGGCCTTTGGCCGACGAGCTGTATCCGAAGCTTGTCGAGTACTACAAGGACGACGACAACGTAACCGTGATCGTCGACCGCCGCCACGCCGATCGACGGGCTCGTCAGGGCTCCAGCGGCGGCGCCGCGGGCCCCGAGGGGCAGCGGCGGGTGGTGCGGGAGCGCCGCAGAGCGCGGGTGCCGGGGGAGCTGCCCGCGCTCGCCGGCGTTCCGTCTCCCTGAGCGGCCGCGTGCCGAGCGGCCGCGTGCTGGCGCTGCCCGCGTGCTCGCCGGCGTTCCATCCCGGTCATCGCTCATAATCCCGCGTCGATGACGAAGGCAATCGTGCACGTTGACGGCGGCGCCCGTGGCAACCCCGGGCCGGCCGCGGCCGCCAGCGTGGTGTCGACTCCCGGCGGCGAGGTCGTGGACGAGGCCGCCGAGCTGCTGGGCAGGGTGACCAACAACGTGGCCGAGTACCGCGCCCTGTTGCTGGGCCTCGCGCGCGCTCGGGCATTGGGCGCCACGGAGGTGGAGGTAGTCAACGACTCCGAGCTGATTGCCAAGCAGGTGCAGGGTCTCTACAAGGTCAAGCACCAGGACATGAAGCCGCTGCACAAGACAGCGATGGCCGCCCTGACGGAGTTCGAGAAGTGGTCGATCCGCTCGGTGCCGCGGGCCCAGAACGCAGCGGCCGACGCGCTGGTGAATCAGGCGCTCGACCAGGCACTGGCGTAGCGTCGCTCAGCGCACGCGGCGAGGCGTCGCTCAGCGGCGGCGAGGGTTCGGGCGGGTGGCGAGGTTCGGCGACGGGCGAGGCGTAGCGTCGCTCAGCGCAGCGGATGTGCCGACTGAGCGATGTTGAGCATCTGCTGATTCGTCAGGTCCTCGAGCAGCGTGTTGTTGACCCAGTAGAGGACGCCTCCCTCGCGCCATGCGATCACGTGGATGGCCGAGCCGTCGTCGATGACGATGTAGTGGCGCCCGCCCAGCGAGACTTCCTGGCTGGGGTGGGCGATGATCGGCGGATTGGTCCAATCCATGCCCTCGACGTCGTAGTAACCACCGAGGCCGTTCTGCTGGAAGACCTCGATGAACGCGTGATGGCGGTGGTGCTGAGGGTCTTCCAGTGTGTACGTGCGGATGCCTTCGGGAACCGCCGGACCGGTTTGCAGGCTCGGATAGACCACCGGGAAGGGGAGCGCGACGGCGGCGTTGAAGACCTGTTCGCGCTGGCTCGACGACGTGGGGTAGAGGCCGATCGAGGCCGCCGTGAGGCTTGCCTTGTGGCCCCGCGCGTGGCGCGGCGGCGCGATCGAGGCCAGGTGGTGGGGCACGGTCACCTTCTGGTCGCCGTGCAGGAAATCCTCGACGGTTTCGTGGATCTCCTGCGGTGTCGCCGTCACGTAGTCGCCATTGCCGATCTTCGTGTTGTCGCTCGCGAAGCGAAACTTGACCTGGCGCAACGGCTTTTCCTGGGAAAAGACGATCAGCTTTGTGAGCTTGATCAGTTCGGAGGCCGAGGGGTGGACGGTGGTGGTGATCGCATGGCCGACGGCCTTGGAAACGGTGTCGATCTGGCCCAGCAGGTTGCTCGTGGATATCTGCTCGCGCAGACTGCGGATGAAGTCCTGCTGGCGGGCCACCCGCACGAAGTCGGAGTCGGTGTGGCGATAGCGCACGTAGGAGAGCGCGTTTTCGTAGCACAGCTTCTGATAGCCGGGCTGCAGGTTGATGGAGGAGTAGTTCTCGGCTTCGTTGGCTTCGGAGGTGTGGTAGTAGCGGTGGTTGACGTTGATGTAGACGCAGCCCAGCGAATCGACGACCTTGATGAAGCCGCCGAAGGTGACGTCGATGACCTGGTTGAGCTTGATCCCCAGCAGGTGCTCGATGGTTTCCGCCGCCAGCAGCGCGCCGCCGTCGGTGCCCTTCAGGTAGCTGCCGATCGTGTAGGCGGCGTTGATCTTTTCGGGGTAGTAGACCTGCCCGGTCTTAGTCACGATCTTGACGAGCAGGTCGCGCGGGATCGAAAGCACGGATGTCTGGCCGAGCCGCGGGTCGAGGCGCACCAGCAGCAGCGTGTCGCTGTGCGGCGGGTCTTCGCGGTCGAAGTTGTCCTTGGACTTGGCGCGCCTGTCGGAGCCGATGATCAGGAAGGTCTCGGGAGCGCCGTCGTAGGCTTCGGCGATCACACCATTGGGAGCGTTGATCCGGTTTGCGCCCGGGAAGACCTCGTTGGCGATCGTCGTGACCTTGTTCAGCGCCACCGTCGCCGTCGCGCCGCCACTGAGCAGCGCGATGGCAACGCCGCCGATCAGGAAGCGCTTCCACATGAACCGAAGGCTAGCGACACGCACGGCAGGTACGCTCACCTTCATGCTCAAGCCCCGCAATCGCGAGCTGCTGGGCTTGATCCCGTCGGCGCTGCTCGTCGTGGCTGGGTTCACGGCGATCTTCATCCAGGAGCAGAACACCTCGAGCGCCGCCGACACCAACCTGGCGCTCAACCATGCCTCCAGCGCGTCGCTCACCTACGGCGCCGTCTTCCTTGGGCTGTGCGTGACGACACACCTGGTGATCCGCTATGCGCTGCCCGACGCCGACCCCTATCTGTTCCCGCTCGCGGCCGTCCTGGCGAGCGTGGGGATCGTGATGATCTACCGCATCAACCCCACGCTGGCGCGCCAGCAGGCGCAGTGGATGGTGTTGGGGCTGGCGCTGTTCGCGGCGACGATCCTCGTGCTGCGCCGTCGCGGCGTGGGGGTGCTGGAGCGCTACCGCTACACGATCGCCGCCGTGGGGATCGGCATGGCGGTGCTGCCGAGGCTGCCGGGGATCGGCGAAGAAGTCAACGGCGCCTACCTGAACATCCATGTCGGCTCGATCTCCTTCCAGCCGGCCGAGCTGGCGAAGATCGCGATCGTCGTCTTCCTCGCGAGCTACCTGCGCGACAATCGCCAGATCCTGGTCACCGCAGGGCGGCGCATCCTCGGAGTGACGCTGCCGCCGATGAAGCAGTTCGGCCCGCTGCTGGTCGTATGGGGCGCGGCGATGGCCACGCTGTTGCTGACACGCGAGTTGGGCACGTCGCTGATGTTCTACGGGGCCTTTCTAGCGCTGCTGTATGTGGCCACGGGACGCTTCTCGTTCCCGCTCATCGGCCTCCTGCTGTTCGCCGCCGGGGCATGGTTCGTGGCGACGCACGTCGGTCACGTGCAGTCGCGCGTGCTCGCCTGGGAACATCCCTTCGACCCGGCGCTCTACGAACGAACGGGGGGCAGCTACCAGCTGGCGCAGTCGCTCTTCGCGCAGGCCGACGGCGGTCTGCTGGGGACGGGTTTCGACCAATCGCTGCTCGTGCTGCACGGCGGCAGCCATCCGATCCCGCTGCTGCCGGTCCCCGAGAGCGACATGATCTATGCCGTCATCGTCAACGAGCTGGGGCTCGTCGGTGCGGCGGCACTGCTGCTGACCTACCTGCTGTTCGTCGCACGCGGCCTGAAGACGGCGATGCTGGCGCGCGACAGCTTCTCCAAGCTGCTCGCCACGGGGCTGTCGTTTGTCGTGGCCATGCAGGTCTTCGTGATCGTCGGCGGCGTCACGCGCGTGATCCCGCTGACCGGCGTGACCTTGCCGTTCGTGGCCTACGGCGGCTCCTCGGTGGTGATGAACTTCGTGCTGCTGGGTCTGCTGCTCGTGATCTCCGATCGCGCGCGGCGCTGAAGGGTTCTTAAGAGCCTCCGCTCCGCTCCGGCGTGGCGGTCGCGCGGCGCGAGCGGACGCCCGAGTTGCAGCTTTTGCGTAGCTTTGGGACGGTTTTCCGAGGCAAAGCTCTGCAAAGACGCGCGGCGCCCTCAAGACCGCCCGGGGGCGGCGAACATTGCCACCGATGCTCACCGCGACCTCCGCCGACAGCCACACCTTGCAGCGCCGTCCCTGGCTGGCGCGTCTGCGCCGCGCGCTGCGTGAGGACCTTTTCGTCCTGCACTACCAGCCGATCGTCTCGCTTCAGAGTGGCGAGGTGTCCCACTATGAGGCGCTGGTGCGCCTTGCCGACGAGCCCGACGCGCCGCCGCTGGCTCCCGGCGCCTTCCTGCCGGCGGCCGAGCGCTATGGCTTGGTCCGCGAGATCGACCGCGTCGTCGTCGCCAAGGCCGTCAGGATGCTCGCCGGCGAGCTTGCCGAGCGCGCGGTCGGCGTGGCCGTCAACCTGTCGGCGCTGTCGATCGTTGACGGGGAGATGCTTGCGCACATCGAACGGGAGCTGCTGCGCCACGGCGTAGCCGCGCAGCGGTTGACTCTGGAGGTCACCGAGACCGCCGCCATCTCCGACATGGCCAGCGCCAAGCGGTTCTGCGAGGGCGCCGCGGCGCTCGGCTGCCAGTTGGCGCTCGACGACTTCGGCGTTGGCTTCGGCTCGTTCTACTACGCAAAGCGCCTGCCTTTCACCTATCTGAAGATCGACGGCGAGTTCATCCGCGGGCTGTGCCGCTGCGCGAACGACCGGCTGATGGTGCAGGCGTTGGTGCAGGTAGCCAGGGGGATGGGGATGCAGACGACGGCCGAGTGGGTCGGCGACGTGGCCACGCTGGAGCTGCTGGGCGAGTTGGGCGTCGACTTCGCGCAGGGCTTTCAGGTTGGACGGCCGCAGCCGGAGATCCGCTGCGAGCGCCTCAGCGCGGCTGCGGGAACTGGCTGCGCATCGCCGCGTCCCATGCGCGATCGGGCATCAGCCGGCGCTGCATGATCGTCAGCCTCGCCGACGGCGTGACCTTCACGCGCGTCGGCGCGCGCCGCCGTTTGATCGAGCGCTCGATCGCCTTTGCAACCACGTCGGGGCCGCCGCCGAGGTGGCGCATCGGGCTCTCGTAGACGCCGATCGTCATCGCCGCCAGCTTGGCGTCGAACTCGCCGTAGGGGCCGTCGGTGGATGCATCCGACGCGGCGGCCACCGCCGTCTTGGCGAACTCCGTCGTGATCAGGCCCGGCTCGATCAGCACGACATCGACACCGAAGCCCTTCACCTCGAAGCGCAACGCGTCGCTGATCGCCTCAAGCGAGTACTTCGTGGCATGGTAGAGGCCCCCGCCGGGGAACGTCAAACGGCCGCCCATCGAGCCGACGTTGACGATCTTCCCCCAGTGCTGCTCGCGCATAGCTCCCAATACGAGCTGCGTCATGCGGATCGTGCCGAAGACATTGGTCTCGAACTGACGTCGCACAGCCTCCATCGGCACCTGCTCGATCACCCCGCCCTGGCTGTAGCCGGCGTTGTTGATCAAGACGCCGACCGCGCCCTCGGCGCGCTGCACCTCCTCGACGGCGGTCTGCATCGAGCGCTCGTCGGTCACATCCAGCTGCAACGTCTGACAGCCGTCCTGGCGCAGGTGCTCGACCGACTCCAGGCGCCTTGCCGTGGCGTACACCGTCCAGCCGCCTCGTGCCAGCCTGCGCGCCGTGGCCTCGCCGATGCCTGAGGAGCAGCCCGTCACCAGCACTGCCTTGGACACCTTGCCAGCCATGCGGCGCAGCATACGCCGTCGGCACCCGGCTGGGTTGCCGCCGGTTCGTGCTGCACCGCGTGGCGCCGCTCCGCCGGTTCGTGTTTGCATCGCGCGGCTCCGCTCCGCCGGCTTTTTCGCGGCGAACCCTTTAGGGTGCTCAGGCGATGCGCGCCGTCACTTTCCAGGCTCCCGGCAAGGTGCTCGTGGACGACGTACCCGAGCCTCAGCTGCTCGACTCGACTGACGCCATCGTGCGCATCGAGGCCACCGGCATCTGCGGCTCGGACCTGCACATCTACCACGGCCGCGTGCAGATCGAGCCCGGCTTCACGATCGGCCACGAGTACGTCGGAACCGTCCTGGCCGTCGGCGAGGACGTGCAGAGCGTGCAGGTCGGCGAGCGGGTGCTCGGCTGTTTCCAGACCGCCTGCGGGCGCTGCTGGTTCTGCCGTCGCGGGCTCTTTCACAAGTGCGACTCCTCGCGCACCTTCGGTCACGGCGCCGTGCTCGGCTCGCTGCAGGGCACGCAGGCCGAGCAGGCGCTCGTGCCCAGCGCCGACCTCGTTCTGCGCCGTGTGCCCGCGGGCATGAGCGACGACGTGGCGCTCTTCGCCGGCGACGTCATGGGCACCGGCTACCACGCCATCGCCGACTCCGGCCTGCGCGCCGGCGATGTCGTCGCGGTCCTCGGCCTCGGGCCCGTGGGCCTCTGCGCCGTGCAGGCAGCCCGCGCGCACGGCGCCTCCCGCGTGATCGCCATAGACACAGTTGCCGAGCGCCTGGCGATGGCCGAGTCCTTCGGGGCTTTGGCGGTGCATCTGGAGGACGGCGACCCCAAGGGCGCCGTCCGCGATGCCACCGAGGGACGCGGCGTCGATCTCTGCGTCGACGCCGTCGGGCACCCCAAGGCGCTCGACCTGGCCGTGCGCCTCACGCGCAAGTGCGGCACCGTGCAGGCCGTCGGCGTCTACGCCGAGCGCATCGAGCTGCACATGGGGCTCGTCTGGATCAAGGCCCTGCGCCTCTGCGCCGGCCACGCCAACGTGCTGGCCCACGTCGATCCCGTGCTCGCGCTGATGTCCTCCGGCCAGCTCGACCCCACGCCGCTGGTCACGCACCACATGAGCCTCGACGACGCGCCGCAGGCCTACGATTTGTACGACCGGCGCGAGGCCCTTAAGATAGTGCTGCGCCCGTAAGTGGGCCGCGCTCGCAGGCCGTCCCACCAACCAGCATGACGACCACCACCCACAACCCAACTCCTCCTCTCAACGACGCGCTCGACGACGCCGCGCGGGGGTTCATCGCGGGACCGCATCGGCTCATCATCGGCTCCGAGCGGCCCGAGGCGCTTGACGGGCGCACCTTTGCCACGCTCGACCCCTCCAGCGGCATCGAGATCGCCCAGGTGCCTCACGCCGGCGCCGGCGACGTGGAGCGGGCCGTGGCGGCCGCGCGCGATGCCTTCGAGGGAGCATGGGCCGCGCTGGCGCCGTCCGCGCGCGGACGTTTGATCGGGCAGCTCGCCGATGCCGTCGAGGCCCACGCCGAGGAACTGGCGCAGATCGAGTCGCTCGACAACGGCAAGCCCGTCAAGCTCGCCCAGTTCGTCGACGTCATGGGCACCGCCGCGCACCTGCGCTACTTCGCCGGCTGGCCCACGAAGATCGAGGGCGCCGTGCTGCCCGTCACCGCGCCCAACATGCACTGCTACACGCGCCGCGAGCCCGTCGGCGTGTGCGCGCAGATCGTCCCCTGGAACTTCCCGCTGCTGATGGCCGCCTGGAAGGTCGCGCCCGCGCTCGCCGCCGGCTGCACGATCGTCCTGAAGCCCGCCGAGCAGACGCCCCTGAGCGCGCTGCGGCTGGGGGAGCTGGCGCTGGAGGTCGGTTTCCCGCCGGGCGTCCTCAACGTCTTGACTGGAGACGGCGCGACGGGCGCCGCGCTGGTCGAGCACCCCGGCGTCGACAAGATCGCCTTCACCGGCTCGACCGCCGTCGGGCGCGAGATCGGCGCCAGCGCTGGCCGCGCGCTCAAGCGCACGACGCTGGAGCTGGGCGGCAAGTCGCCCAACATCATCCTGCCCGACGCCGACCTCGACGCCGCCGTCAAGGGCGCCTACCAGGCGATCTACTTCAACTCCGGCCAGGCCTGCAACGCCGGCTCGCGCCTGTTCGTGCCTACCGCGCGCTTCGACGAGGTTCTCAGCGCGCTGGCCGAGCGCGCCGCCGCCACCCGCCTGGGGCCCGGCCTCGATCCCGCGACACAGCTCGGGCCGCTGATCTCCGCCGAGCAGCGCGCGCGCGTCATGGACTACATCGACTCCGGCCGCGCTGAGGGCGCCGAGTTGGTCGTCGGCGGCGACGCGGCGCTCGCTGACAGCGGCGGCTACTTCGTCGCTCCGACGCTCTTCAGCACGACCTCCGACGAGCTGAAGATCGCCCGCGAGGAGATCTTCGGGCCCGTGCTCGTCGCCTCTCCCTACGACACCCTCGAGGACGTCGCCCAGCGCGCCAACGCCAGCGATTATGGCCTCGCAGCGGGCGTCTGGACGCGCGACGTCTCCAGCGCCCATCGCCTCGCCGCGCTGCTGCGCGCCGGCTCGGTCTACATCAACCACTGGGGGGGCGCCGATCCCGCCGCGCCCTTCGGTGGCTTCAAGGCCTCCGGCGTCGGCCGCGAGCATGGCCACGACGGTCTCGACGCCTACCTGGAGACCAAGACCGTCTGGACGGCGCTGTGAACCCCGTCGTTTCGTAACAGTCCCGCATGGGCGAACTCTTGCGATAGGTCTGCTGCCGGCCCAGCTTGCCGCAAAGTGCACTAAAGTTTCCGCTATGAGCGATCATCCGCCGCCGCCCGGTGCCCTCTCGATCGACTGCGTCAGCGACAACGGCACGGCCGCTCTGATCCTGGAGGGAGAGTTGGACATCGCCTCGGCGCCAGCTCTGGAAGAGCGCCTGAGCGCCGTCGAGGACGGTCATCCCGCGCGCCTCGTGATAGATCTCGGCGGCCTTGCCTTCATCGACTCCACCGGCCTACGCGTGCTCCTGCAGGCCAACGCCCGCGCCGGCGACGGCGCGCATGAGTTGGTGTTGCGCCCCGGCGCCGCCGCCGTGCAACGCGTCTTTGAGACCACCGGCGTGTTCGCGGCCTTTCGCTTCGAGCCCGCCCCCGCGAGCTGAGAGACCACGCGCCTCGCGCCTGACCATCTGGCAGGCTTCCTGCCCTAGATGAACTCTCCGATCAGCTATGCCGAGGGGGCCGGCTCCTCAGCCGTCGGCCGACTGCGCGACCCTCTGGTCAACCAACCACGATCCGTCTCCCTGCCGAGCACGGGCTCCGATGCCCGCCGCCGCTGGGCCGTGGCTTTGGCGGCTCTCTGCGCGCTGCTGCTCGTCGCGGCCACAGCCGAGATCGTGTTCGACGGCGCGCTCCGCCATTCCCCCCTGATCCCCCCATCGCCCTCGATCGCCGGTTGGTTGGCCGGCATCGGCGAGCACCTCGGCTACCGCGTCTTCCTGGTCGCGCTGCTCGCCTTCACCGGCGCCTACGCCGTGCTGCTGCTGCTCGGCGGGCGGGGCCTCCTCGAGCGCTTCTCCGCGCGCTGGGCGATCGGGCTCGTCGTGGTGCTGCACGCAATCGTCTTCGCCGGACCGATTCTGCTCTCCACCGACGTCTTCAGCTACATCGCCTACGCGCGCATGGGTGTCGAGCACGGCATCAACCCCTATCTGCACGGCCCCCTCGCGATCGCCGGCGACCCTGTTTTCAAGTACGTAGGTCTCGACTGGACGCACGTCGCCACGGCCTACGGCCCGCTCTACACGCTGCTCTCCTACCCGCTCGCGCCGCTCGGCGTGACGGGCGCGCTGTGGGGCATGAAGCTGGAGGCGCTGCTCGCCAGCCTCGGCACGCTCGCGCTCACCTGGCGCTGTGCGCGCGTACGCGGCTTCGATCCCGTCTTCGCGCTGCTCGCCGTCGGGGCCAACCCGCTGTATTTGATCTACGGCCTCGGCGGTGCTCATAACGACCTGATCCTCACCTTCCTGATGATGTCCGCCGTCGCCCTGACGCTCAGCGGGCGCGAAGCCCAGGGCGGCGCAGCCGTTGTGGCGGGCGCCTTGGTCAAGGCCACGGGCGCCGTGCTGCTGCCGTTCATCGTCCTCTCGCGCCGCAGCCTCGCCCCGCTGCTTGGAGCGGCGCTGGCGGCGATCGTCGGCGCGCTCCTCGCCTACGTCTTCTTCGGCATCCACGGCGTCAACATCGTCGCCGCGCTCAATCGCGACTCGGCCTTCGTCTCCACCGACAGCTTCCCCACCGAGGTCGCCCACCTCTTCGGCAAGCCCGGCGTCTTTCCGATCGACCACACCCTTTTGAAGGCCGCGCTGGCAGCGATCCTGCTCTATCTGATGTGGCTCACCTGGCGGGGCTATGACTGGGTCGCCGCCTCCGGCTGGGCGCTCCTGGCGATCGTCGTCACCTCCAGCTGGCTGCTGGCCTGGTACACGCTGTGGTCGCTGCCCCTCGCCGCCGTCTCCCGCGACCGTCGCCTGCTGCTCGCAACGCTCGCCGTGCAGCTGCTCTTCGTCGTCCACCAGACATCGCCGCTGCTGGCGCCCGTGCAATGAGCGACGCCGCCACTTCAGGCATCGACCGGGGCCGCTGGGATCGGCTGCCCGCCTGGCTGCGTCCGCGCGAGCACGACGCCGGCGGCGGTCGCGACAGGCGCCTGATCGAGGTGACGCTGCTGGTGCTCGTCGGTGTGCTGCTGGCCGTCGCCACCGTCCGCGACGTCGTGCGACAGACCGACGTCAACCACCGTCTGATCGCCGATCTTGCGACCTGGCGCGCCTTCACCGGCCACGACTACCACAACCTCACGATCGACCAGGACCTCAAGGGCCACAGCACGCGCGAGGTCATCTGCGGCAACACCTCGCCCGGAGCGCCCAAGGCACGCGTGCAGCTCTGTCTGGTGATGAGCGGCCCGGTCGTGCACGGCCGGCGCGCAATCCACGGCGGCTACTACCTGCCGCCCCGCCTCGTCTTCGATGTGCGCTCAGCGCGCTACGGCTGCTTTGGCGCGGCCGTTGGCCAGGGCCTGTGCGGAAAAGGCTGACCCCCTGGTGGCCGCTGGTCGCCCTGACCCTGCTGGCCGCGGCGCTGCGCTTCTCCACGCTGCATTTGCAGAGCTTCTGGTACGACGAGGCCTTCACGCCCGTGCACGTCCTGCACGCCTCGCTCGCGGCGACGCTGCGGGCGGTGTCTCACACCGAGAACACGCCACCGCTCTGGTACGTGCTGATCTGGGCGTGGTCGCGTGTGCTCGGCAGCGGCGAGCTGGCGCTGCGCTCGCTCTCGGCGCTCGCCGGCGTGCTGACGGTGCCCGTGGCATGGATGATCGGCCGCGAGCTAGTGGGACAGCGCGTGGCGATCGTCACGGCCGGCCTCGTGGCCGTCAACCCACTGTTCGTCTGGTATTCCCAGGAGGCCCGCGCCTACGCGCTCTTCACCTTGCTGGCGGCCTTGGCGGTGCTGTTCTTCCTCTACGCCCTGCACCATCCCACGCCGCGGCGCCTTGCCGCCTTCGCCGCGACCGGCGCGCTGGCCCTGTTGACGCACTACTTCGCGGTCTTCCTCCTGATCCCGATGTGCCTGTGGCTGCTGCTGCGCCACCGCGAGCACCTGCGCGCGGTCGTGCCCGCCGTCGGCTTCGTCGCGGCCGTCGGGGTCGCGCTGCTGCCGCTGATCGTCGCGCAGGGAGGTCACGGCAC
The DNA here is from genome assembly GCA_963715515.1 of uncultured Solirubrobacterales bacterium. Lineage (GTDB taxonomy): Bacteria > Actinomycetota > Thermoleophilia > Solirubrobacterales > Solirubrobacteraceae > Palsa-744. The sequence continues at coordinate 101,740 of OY970249.1, read as the reverse complement.
CCAGTGGATCGGCCGCTGGGCGCTCGCCGACCGCCTGGAAGCGATACCGCAGTACTACCTCACGGGCGAGTCCGGCGCTCCTCTCGGCCATGGCGTCGAGCTGCTGGTCGCGCTGCCGATCCTCGCTGGCCTGCTCTACGGGCTGTGGCGCGGCCTCACTCCGTTCGAGGAGCGCCGCGCGCTCGCGATGCTCGTGCTCGGCGCCTGTAGCGTGCTCATCCCCGTCGCGCTCGTCGCCTTCGGTCTGGACTACCTCGCTCCGCGCAACCTCCTCGCCGCGATGATCCCACTCACCGCGCTGCTCGCCGTCGTCATCGCCGCGCAGCGCACCGGCCGCGTGGGCCTCGCCCTGGCGGGGCTCGTGGCGTTTGCCTTCCTGGCCATCTCGCTCGACGTTGACCTCTCGCCGCGTCTGCAGCGTGGCGATTGGCGCGGCCTCGCCCACGCGCTCGCCTCTGCGCAACGCGTGGCTGGCGGTGCAGGTCCCGGGGGCGCTGCGGTGCCCGGGGGCCTCGGCGCGGGGCGCGTCATCACAACCGTCGAGCTGGGCGCCGCCCCGCTGGAGTACTACCTGCCCCCACTGCACAACCTCGCACAGGGCGCCTCGGTTACCGTAAGCGAGATCGACGAGACCGGCTACGCACCGTTGCGCTCGGGCGCCGAAGAACCCCCGGTGCCCGGCTTTCGCCTGGTCGAGCGGCGCAACATCAACGGGCTGATCCTCTATCGCTTCGTGGCGCCGACTCCGCGAGCGGTCTCTGAGGCCGTGCTGCGCGAACACGTCATCACCGAAGAACACCCCGAGGTGCTGGTGCGGTGAGCATCGCAGGCCACACCACCGCCGGCGCGTACCGCGACTGCGCGTCACAGACGCGTGCGTCTGCCGGCGGCTTCTACTACGGCATCCGCCTGCTGCCGCGCCGCAAGCGCCGGGCGATGTGCGCCGTCTACGCCTTCGCGCGCCGCATCGACGCCATCGGCGACGGCACGCTGCCCGTAGAGGAGAAGCTGCGCCGGCTCGCCCTCGCCGAGCGGGCGCTCGCCGAGCTGCGCGACGGCGGCCTCGACGCGGGGCGTGGCGTGGGTGGGGAGCGTGATGTGGATGCGGGGCGTGGCGTGGACCCGGTGATGGTCGCGCTCGCCGACGCCACCGCGCGCTTCGAGCTGCCGCTCCAGGCGCTGCACGATCTCATCGAGGGCGTGCGCATGGACGTCGTTGGCGGCACCTACGAGAGCTTCGAGGAGCTGCTGCTCTACTGCCGCCGCGTGGCCGGCTCGATCGGGCAGCTCTGTCTGGCGATCTGCGGTAGCCGCGACCCGCGCGCCGCCGCACAGCTCGCCGACGACCTCGGCGTGGCGATGCAGCTCGCCAACATCGCCCGCGACCTGCGCGAGGACGCTCAGGGTGGGCGCGTCTATCTGCCTGCGCGGGAGCTGGTGCGCTACCACCTGCACGACCACGGCGCGCTCGACGCTGCTGCGCTTGCCGCGCTCGCCGCTCAGGGCAGCACGGCCGAGCCGTCTGTCATCGCGGGTTTTGACGGCGGCGACGTGGGCCAGCTCTATGCGCTGCTGCGCTTTCAGGTGCTGCGCTCGCGCGACTGGTTTCACCGTGGAATGCCTCTGTTGATGCTGCTCGACCGCCGCAGCGCCGCTTGTCTGCTGGCGCTGACCGGCAGCCATCAGCGCCTCTTGAAGCGCATCGAGAAGCGTCCCGACCGCGCGCTCGCCGCGCGCACCACGCTGTCGGCGCGCGAGCGGGTCTGGGTGATCCTTCGCGCCCTGCTCGGCCGCCGCCGCGTGCCTGCGCAGCACCCGGCGGAACGGATGTCGTGAGCGAGCAGCACCCGGCGGACCGGATGTCGTGTGCGAGCGTTCTAGACTGGCCGCGATGAACGCTACCGACGGCAACAGCGCCTCGGCGGAGATGGTCACAGCGCAGGACGTCTGTCGCCGCTACGGCGAAGGTGAGGCCGCCGTTGACGCGCTCGCCGGCGTGAGCGTGGTATTCCCGGCCGGTCGCCTCGCGGCGATCATGGGTCCCTCGGGGTCGGGCAAGTCGACCCTCATGCACATTCTCGCCGGTCTCGACCGCCCGACGTCGGGCTCGGTCAGCCTCGACGGCGTGCAGCTGACAGACCTCGACGACAAGCGCCTGACGCTGCTGCGCCGCGACCGCGTGGGGTTCATCTTTCAGACCTTCAACCTGCTGCCGGTGCTCAGCGCCGAAGAGAACATCCTGCTGCCGCTGTCGATCGCCGGGCGCAAGCCCGACCGCGAGTGGTTCGACCGCCTGATCGACACGATCGGGATTCGCGACCGCCTGCGCCATCGCCCGGCCGAGATGTCCGGCGGCCAGCAGCAGCGGGTGGCGGTGGCGCGCGCGCTGCTCTCGCGCCCGGCGGTCGTGTTCGCCGACGAGCCCACCGGCAACCTCGACTCCAAGGCCTCCGAGGACGTGCTGACGCTGCTGCGCCACGCCGTTGACGACTTCGGCCAGACCGTCGTCATGGTCACTCACGACGCCCACGCCGCATCGTTCGCCGACCGTCTGCTGGTGCTCGCCGACGGTCGGATCGTGCACGACCGCGAGGCGGCCACGGCCGAGGAGGCCCTGGATCTGATGAAGTCCGCGGGCTGATGTCGACGCTGGCGCTGAGCTGATGCTGGCGCTGGTGCTGCGCGGGCTGTTGCAGCGCAAACTGCGCGTGCTGCTCACCGCTATCGCGATCGCCCTGGGCGTGGCGCTGATGGCCGGCACTTACATCCTCACGGACACGATCAACAACTCCTTTGCCGGGATCTTCAAGACCGCGAACAAGGGCAACGATGTCGTAATCACCCCTTCGCAGAAGCTCGGGAGCAAGGTCAGCTCGGAAGTCTCGCCGATCACCGAAGCGATGCTGGCGCAGGTGCGTGCGGCGCCGGGCGTGGACGAAGCCTCGGGTGGGATCTTCAGCGAGGGCAGCTTCCTGAACGTGCACGGCAAGCGCCTGACTACCGGCGCCGCACCAGCTTTTGTCGCCTCCACGAGACCCAGACGCTTTGAGTCTTTCTCGCCACTGAGCGGTCGCTTTCCCGCCAACGCCGACGAGGTGGCGATCGACCAGGCGACCGCCGAACGCGCCAATCTGAAGGTCGGCGAGCAGATGCAGATAGCCGCCTCGGCGCCGGCCAAGCGCTACACGATCGTGGGCATCGTGAAGTTCGCCGGCGGGCAGTCCTTCGGCGGCGCCGGCACCGCGCTCCTGACGCTGCCGGAGGCGCAGCGGGTCGTCGGCGAGCAGGGATCCTACGATCAGATCGACATCGCCGCCAGGTCCGGTGTCACGCCGACCGCGCTGCGCAACCGCATTCGCGCGCTGCTTCCAGGCACCGTTGAAGTGCGCACCGGGGCCCAGCAGGCCGCCAAGCAGAGTTCCGACCTGGAAAGCAACCTCGGCTTCCTGCGCACCTTCCTCCTGATCTTCGCCTACGTCTCGCTGTTCGTCGGGGCCTTCATCATCTTCAACACCTTCTCGATCACCGTCGCCCAGCGCACACGCGAGTTCGGGCTGCTGCGCACGCTCGGCGCCTCGCGCCGGCAGATCCTGCGCTCGGTGGTCTTCGAAGGCGTGCTGCTGGGGGTCGGCGGGTCGCTGCTGGGGTTGCTCGGCGGCATCGTGCTGGCCCCGGCGCTCGACCAGCTGTTCAAGCTCTTCGGCGCCGACCTGCCAGACAGCGGCACCATCCTGGAGACGCGCACGATCGTCGTGTCGCTGCTGGTCGGGACGATCGTCACGCTGCTCGCCGGTCTGATGCCGGCCCTGCGCGCCACGCGCGTTCCACCGATCGCCGCGCTGCGCGAGGGCGTGGAGATCCCGCCGCGCGCGCCGCTCACGCGCGGACGCTACGCGCCGATCCTGCGGGCGCTGGTGATGATCCTGCTGGTGCTGGTGGCGATCCGCCTCGTGCTGGCGATCGTCGAAGGCGACAGTGTTGGCACGATCGCGATCGTGTTCGCCATCGGTCTCGTGGTCATGTACGTCAACGTCCGCCTGAGCCAGCGCAGGCGCGGTCGGCGCTATCGCGTCGTGCCGGCGCTCGCGCGGGTCATCGGCGTGCTGGTCAGCTGGCGCGGGATCACCGGGCGGCTGGCGCGCGAGAACTCGATGCGCCAGCCCGGCCGCACGATGGTGACCGCCGCTGCGCTCACCGTCGGCCTGGCGCTGGTCACGTTCGTGGCCGTCCTGGCCGACGGCTTCAAGACCTCGATAGATCAGGCCGTGACGCGCTCCTTCGCCGGCGATCTGATCGTGGAGAACTCACAGGCAGGCAACGAACAGGGCATCCCCGCGCTCGTCGCGCCCGCGCTGCGCCGCATACCCGGCGTCGCGAGCGTCACGCCGATCGCCTTCACCGTGGCGCGACCGCGCGGCAGCAGCGACAACGCCTCGGTGACGGCCATCGACCCGCGCACGTTCGAGCAGGTCTACCGGATCGAATGGAAGCAAGGCTCGCCCGCCACGCTGCTGAGCCTGGGCAACACCGGCACGGTCGTGACCAAGAGCTACGCCGACGCCCACCATCTGAAGGTCGGGCAGGTCGTGTCGCTGCTCACGCCCTCCGAACGGCACGTATTGCTGACGGTGCGCGGCATCGCCACCGACAACGCCCGCCTGCTCGGCGACTTCACGATCTCCCGGTCGCTCGCTCGCGCGGCCTTTGGGCAGCGCGAAGATGCCCTGGACTTCGTCTCCTACGCGCCCGGCGTCTCCAATGCGCAGGTGCAGCCCGCCGTTGACAGACTGCTCGTGGCAAGCTTCCCTCAGGCCAAGTCGCGCACCGCCGCCCAGTTCAAGCAGGACCAGGCCAGTCAGATCAACACGCTGCTGGCCCTCATCTACGTGCTGCTGGCGCTGTCGGTGATCGTTTCGCTGTTCGGGATCGTCAACACGCTGATCCTCTCGATCTACGAGCGCACGCGCGAGCTGGGGATGATGCGGGCGATCGGCACCTCCCGCCGGCAGGTGCGCCAGATGATCCGCTACGAGTCGATTATCACGGCGTTGATCGGCGGCGTCCTCGGCCTCATCGTCGGAGTCATCGGCGCCGTGATCGCCGGTCTCGCGCTGTCGGGCTCGGGCTTCGTGCTCTCGATCCCCTGGGGCACGCTTGCGATTCTGCTGCTCGTAGCGGCCCTGGCCGGCGTGATCGCCGCGCAGGCGCCCGCGCGCCGCGCCGCGAAGCTGGATCTGTTGCAGGCGTTGACAGGCGAGTAGTCCGCGATCGAATCGCGGATCGCCTGCACGACCGACAGGCAGCGGATGCCCATGTCCAGTCCCACCTCGGGCTCCGTGCGCTCGCGCACGCATCCCAGAAACGAGCGCAGCTGCGCCACCAGCGGCTCCTCGATCGGCACGAACACGCGCTCCAGCAGGCTCTCCTGACGGTAGGTGCGCGAACCGCCGCCATCCAGCTCCAGATGGGTGGAGCGGCAGCGCTCGACCGTGCGCCGCAGGTAGTCCACGGTGACGTGCGACTGCTCGGTCGTCGCGCTCAGGCGGCGGATCTTCTCCTCGGTCACGCGGCTGGCGATCAGCGTGCCGATCAGGCCATCCTCGAAAGTCAGAGTCGCCACGGCGTAGTCGTCGAGCAGCGGCGAGCGCACGCGTCGCCCGACGGCGTGCACGTCCTGCAGCTCGCACCCGCCGGCGAGGGTCAGCAGCACGTGCACGTCGTGCAGCATCAGGTCCTGCACGACGTCAGCGTCGGTGATGCGCCCATCGAACGGGCTCAGCCTCTGCAGCTCCAGCGCCACCATGCGCTCGCCCTCCAGCAGCTTGGCCACCTCGCGCACGGCGGGATTGAAGTGCTCGATGTGCCCAACCTGCACGACCGGGCGCCGGGCGCATCCGGCGACCGTCTCGCGCAAGGCCTCCGCCTGCTCGACGTTCAGCGCCACGGGCTTCTCGATCAGCACGTCCGCCCCCGCGCGCATCGCCAGCAGCGCGTGCTCCACGTGCAGCGCGCTCGGCGTGCAGATCGACACCGCCCGCACCTCCGCCAGCAGCTCCTCCGCGCTCGCGAACGCGCGCGTGTCGAATTGGTTCGCGAGCGCCTTGCAGCGCTCGGCGTCGAGGTCGTAGATCCCGCGCAGCTCGCACACGCCGCCCAGCGAGCCATAGGTGCGGATGTGGTGCGCGCCCATATTGCCCGCGCCGAGCACCCCGACGGGGATCGGATCGCTGCTGCGCCGCCCGCCGCGGCGGCGGTCACTTGGCATCGGTGTGGCGGAGAGCGACATCAGCTCATGCTCACGTAGCCCGTCGCTTCGCCCGCCGGGCGCACGTTGAGCGCAACCTTGTTTTCGTAGTTGCCCTCGACCGTCTGGATGCTTCCGTCGGGCAGCACGCCCTTGACGATGCCCACGTGCTCGCCCCCAAACACGATCAGATCGCCCGGCTTGGGCACCACGCCCGGGCCGTTGGGCACGGCCCGGCCCGTGCTCTGCGCCCACGACCAGATCGCCGACACCGAGCCAAGTCCTTCGCCGTTGGCGCCGATCGGCTCGCCCGCCTGGCGCGCCGCCCAGGAGGCGAAGTAGGCGCACCACGGCGCGCCCGGCATCGCACCGGCCGTGGCGGCGCGGTATTCGGCTATAGCCGGCGATTCGTTGGATCCCGGCGGCTGCTCCGTCTGGCCGATCTGGCTTTCGGCGGCCGCGAGGATCCGGCTGCCGGCCCCGGTCGTTGTCGAGGATGTGTTCACAGGCGCCGACCCACTTGCCTGCTGAAGCGCAGCGGCGAACGTGTTTGGGCCGCCGCTGGCGCTGCTCGTGGGGGAGGCTTCGGCAGGGGCCGCCGTACCGCCGCTCAGCGCGGCGGAAGAGCCCACCAGCGAGGCGGGATTGGCCAGGGCCTGGTTGATCGTGGCGACCCGTTGCAGCGCGGAGTCGATCGACATCGACCCGGTGATCGGCAGATGCGGGCGGTCCTTAAATAAGGGGCACGGGCGCCAGTGGGGGGCTGCCGGGACTGGGGCGTGGGTAGGGCATTAGAGGGGATGGGCGGCCAGGGCTGGGTGTGTGGGCCATTAAAAGGGGATGGGCGGCCAGGGCCGCCCATCCCACCACCGTTCCCTCGATGAATCGGCGGTATGTAGCTTCTGCCGGCCTTCCCTGACCGCCGAAGCATTTTGTTACCCGTCCGTGGACGGCTCTCGCCGCCCACGAGCGGGCTTCGCTGCAGCGGTGACGACCGAGGTCGCCACCGCTGAGGAAGTGTTTTGCCTACTGCAGGAGCTTCAGGACTGCCTGCGGCAGCTGGTTGGCCTGCGACAGCACTGCAACGCCGGCCTGCTCCAGCACCTGGTCCTTGGTGAAGTTCGTCATTTCAGACGCCATGTCGACGTTGACGATCGAACTCTGAGCCGCGGAGAGGTTCTGGTCGTAGGTTGCCAGGTTGGCCTGCGTGTACTGCAGACGGTTCTGCACCGCACCGAACGTACCGGCAGCGGCCGAGACCTTGTCGATCGCGGCGTCGATGCCCGAGATCGCTTCGGCTTCGCCGAGGCTGATCGTGCCGACGGCTGCGCCGAGGCTGATCGTGCTCACGGAGATGACTTCACCGTCGTTGGCGCCCACCTGGAAGGTGATTGCCGCTTCTTCCTTCAACAGGCTGATGCCGTTGAACTGAGTGGTGCTGCCGACTCGTTCAATCTCGGAGCTCAGCTGCCCGACCTCGGACACGATCGCTTCCTTGCTGGATTCCGAGTTGGTGCCGTTCTTGTACTGCACGGCGAGCTCGCGGACGCGCTGAAGCATCTGCTCCACCTCGTTGAGCGAACCCTGAGCCGTCTGCGCGAGCGAGACAGCGTCCTGCGTGTTCTGCTGCGCCTGGCCCAGACCGTTGATCTGGCCCTGCAGCTTCTGGCTGATGGCGTAACCGGCGACGTCGTCGGCGGCCGTGTTGATCCTCAGGCCAGACGAGAGGCGTTCCATGGACATCGACAGCGAACTCTCGGTGCTGTTGAGGTTACGCTGCGCATCCATCGCCTCGATGTTGGTATTCACTGTAAGGGACATGCGTTCATCTCCTTGATGACGGTTGGTTGATTAGTCCCGAGCTGACTCCCTGTCAGCTCTTGCTTCACGCCGGTATATCGTCATGGCGCCTGGGAACTTGAGGGCAGCGGCGCGGGCTGGCCATCCGGGCAGGACCGACTCAGGCCCTGATATCAATGTGGCGCGGCTCCTCGCCTTCGGCTGGGATCGGGGAATCGCTCCGAGTCCCAGACCGCTCCTGCTGTCTGCGTCTGCGTTGCTCCTGCTCTCGCCTGCGCTGCTCTGCGCGATCGCGCGCAGCGCGATCGGTATGAGCCGGTGCGATCTGGGGAATCGCCGGTGGCCGGGGGGTGATTGGATGGATCGGGTCCACCGCCGCAGTCTCCTATTGGAGGGGAGCCCCTGCTCGCATGCGTTCGGTGGAGCCCGGCGTGCGCGCACCGCTCGGCACGGACCCCGCGCCCGGCATGCTTGCGCCGCTGGCATTCGTGGGAAAGCCGAGCCGCTCCAGCTCGGCCTGGAGCAGTTCGTGCTGCCTGTTCCTCAGCTCGGCCACGACCAGATGACGCCAGAGGAACACGGCGCCGCCCCACACGACCACGTAGCAGGCCGCCCCGGCCGCCAGCGCGTGCAGGCCCGCGTCGGCGAGCGTGTTGGTCGGCAGCGACAGATAGCCACCAAGCACGAAGCCGATCAACCCGCCCCAACCCTTGGCCTCGGTCACGCGACGCGCGGCGCGCGGGTGCGCGGCGATGCTGAGTTGACCCGCGCCGCCCTGTGCATCGCCCGACCCGGCCTGCTTGCCCTTCTTTTTGGGGGAGCCGTCCTTGCCCTTGTCTTTGCTTTTGGCCTTGTCCTCCTCCTTGGGCGCCTTGGCCGGCTCGGTGGCGTCATCCGCCATGACTTTCCTCCCGCTCCAGGCCCCGGCGGCGCTCGGCGCGCTGGCAATCGAAGATGAAGCGCACCAGACGCCGGTGGTCGCCCTCGCCGATGTCGTCAAAGCAGATCGCGCGGTGTCCACGCGCGTCGGTTCGCACGACCGTGCCGCTGCCCACGATCGGCGCGCTGCCGGGGGTCGTGCTCAGACGGAAGTCGACCCGCTCGCCGATCTTCAGCGTGCCGGGGCCGGCCAGCAGCATCCCGCCACCGCTGAGGTCGACCGAATAGCTCTGCACCGTGCCCTGGCTGCCCGTGCAGACCATCACCGGGCGCGTCGCGCGCACGCGTACGTACTCGCGTTCCTGCACGACCTCGATCGAGCACAGGTCGCGGAAGCGCAGCAGGTCGCGGTCCTCGAGCGTCACCGTTCCCTGCAGGCGCACGCGGCCGCGGTGGCTGGCGTACTCGAGCACGATGTCGTCGAGCGAGCCCTCGCCGAGGGGGCGTTCGGTGCGGAACATCACCCCCACCACCAGCGACTGCTCCTCGCGCTCGGCCACACGAGCCTGGATGCGCTCGCCCGAGGCCCTGACGAGTGTCACCGTGGCCGCGCGCTTTGGCAGCTTCAGGGCGCCCTCGTTCTCGGAGTTTCGTCGCAGCAGTCTCATCGGCTCATGGCAACAGGCGGTCCGCCAGGTGCGTCGGGTCGATGCGCGTCAGCCCCCCACGAACACGGCCGCGATCCAACAGATATTCGGGCGCCAAGCCGAACCGGCAGGCCGCCTCGACGGCGACGCCCAGCTGGTCGGTCTCATCGGCGTGCGTGATCGCCATGCCGGCCGCTCCCAGCGGGCGCAGCGCCTCCAGCAGCTGCGTCGTCGCCCGCGCGCCGAGCGTGGCTGGCAGCGCCACCACCACCCGGTCCACCCGCAACTCGCTCAGCAGGCCGGCGATCTGCCTGATGGCCGGGCGATCCGCCGGCGACAGCGGCGGCATGTCGAGCAGCAGCAGGCCCTCCTCGCGTGCCACTTCGAGCGCCTGCCTGGCGCGCGCATCGGCGATCGACAGCGGCTCCATGACGTATGGGCTCAGCAGCATCGACGCCTCCTCGCGCTCGTCTGCCAGCATGATCGTCGCGCAGCTCGCCGGCAGTGTCGCGGCCTTGCGATAGGCGTTCAGCAGCGCGGCGCAGCAGCTCGTCTTGCCGCTGCCCCCCGGACCGACGACGGCGATCGTGGCGCTCGGCGCCGGCAGCAGCGGCGTGCGCGGGATGCGCGCCACCACCGCTCCGTGCACGGCCCGCGTGAGGCCGATGCGAGGCGCGAACGGGAGCGCATGCGCGATCGCCGTGTCGATCAGCTCGCGCGTCAGCTCCTCGCTGACACCCACGTCCAGCATGCTCCGTTCGATCGCCGCGCGCGCGCGCTCACGGCGGGGCGCGGGCGTTGCTGTGGCCGCGGGTTTGATGCTCATCCCCCGGTCGATCTGCTCCAGTTCGGCCTCGAACGGATCGGGCCTCGGATCGGGCCTCGACACAGCTTCGGCGAGTGCCGCGCCAAACGTGTCGGGGGTCAGCTCGCGGAACTCCGACAGAGGCTCGGTGGCAGGGCGAGGAGGGTCCTCGACCACGGAGGCCGGAACGTGGGCTGCCGGCGCATGGGCCGCCGGGCTATGGGCCGCCGGGGCATGTGCTGTCGGGCTATGGGCCGCCGGCGCATAGGCCGCCGGGGCATGGGTTCCCAAGGCATGGGCTGCCGGGGCAGGGGCTGTCGAGGCATGGGCTGCCGGAGCGCCGGCGGCGGCAATCGTCGCCAGCGTGTCGGTCACGTACGCCCCGACCGGACGCCGCACGGCGGGCGCCGGCGTGGGGGGGTGCTGGCGTTCTGCCGGCCCCTGCAACGCCAACGGCAGCGCCGGGGCGCCGGAGAACTCGTCGTAGATGTCGATTCGAGGCGTGCCGGGCTTGGCCTCGACCTCTACGAAAGGTCGCTGAAAGAAGCCGCCGATGCCGCCCTCGAGACCGCGGCGGCGACGCACGACGATCGCGTCGGCGCCCAGCTCGGCCTCGATCTGGGGGATCAGCTCGTCGATCGAGCGGCCGCGGTAGACGCGCGCTTCGGCGTCCGCCGCGTCCCAGGCGGCGCCGGCCGCGCCGGGCGAGGACTCGCCCAGGGGGTGGTCGAAGGAGGCCTCACCAGCGGGAGGCTTTGACTTTGCGAGCAGGGCGCTGGCGGTGCTCATGCGTGGATGACTCCAATCGTCTCGACGTTGACTCCCGGTGCGATCTCGTTGTAGGAGCACACCGGGAGGTGGGGCTGGGCCTGGGCGATCAGACGACGCAGATGGCGGCGCACGCGCGCCGAGCACAGCAGTACCGGCCGCGTTCCAAGGGCCGTCGCGTGCTCGACCTGGGCGCGCAGGGCGCTGACGATGGCCTGCGCCCGCGGCGGATCCATCGCCAGGTACTCGCCGTCTGTTGTCTGGGTGATCGAGGTGGCCACCTCCTGCTCGATCGCAGGGTCCAGGGTGATCGCCTGCAAGCGCAGCTGCTCGTCCAGGTGAGGGGCCGTTATCGCGCGGCCCAGCGCCTGGCGGGCGTACTCCGAGAGCAGGCTCGTATCCCGTGTAATTCGCGCCTTGTCGCCAATGGCCTCCACGATCGTGCCGAGGTCGCGGATCGCGATGCTTTCGCTCAGCAGCGACTGCAGCACGCGCTGGATCTCGCCCAGCGACAGCAGCTCGGGCACGACCTCCTCGACGACGGCCGCGTTGGTCTCCTTGAGCCGCTCCAGCAGCGCCTTGACGTCCTGGCGCGTCAGCAGCTCCGCGGCGTGGCTGCGGATCGTCTCCGTCAGGTGCGTGACGATCACCGACTCGGCATCGACCACCGTGTAGCCCAGCGTCTCCGCCTCGGCGCGCACCGACTCGTGCACCCACGTGGCCGGCAGCCCGAAGGCGGGCTCGGTCGTGGGGATGCCCTGCAGCGTGCCGGCGGCGTCGCCGGGGTCCATCGCCAGGAGGTGTCCCGGCATGATCCGTCCGCGTGTGACCTCCGAGCCGCGCACCTTCACGACGTACTCATGCGACTCCACGCCAAGCTCGTCATGGATGCGCACAGCCGGGATCACGACGCCCAGGTCGGAGGCGATCTGGCGGCGGATCTGGCTGACGCGGCGCAGCAGGGAGCTGGAGCCCGCCCCGCCGGCACCCGATCCTCCGTCGACCAGCGGCACCAGACCGAAGCCGATTGCCAGCTCCAGGGCGTCCAACGGTGAGCGCTCCACCCCGTCCTCGGATTGGGTCCCACCCACCGTTTGAGCCCCACCCATCCCCAGGGCGGCCTGCGCGGCCCCCCCGGCGGCTCCGGCAGGGGCGTCCTCCATGTCGGGCATCCCGTGGCGCACGCTCCAGCCGATCGCTCCGAAGATGGCGGCGATGAACAGGAACGGCAGCTTGGGCAGGCCCGGTACGAGCGCGAATAGTCCGATCACCGTCGCAGCGACCAGCGGCGCCTTGCGCTGGCGCAGGATCTGGTTGGCGATGTCCGAGCCGAGGTCGCGGTCGGAGGCGGCGCGCGTGACGATGATGCCGGTGGCGACTGAGATCAGGAGCGCCGGTATCTGCGCTGCCAGGCCATCGCCGATCGTCAGCAGCGAGAACTGATGCGTGGCTTCGCCGAAGCCGAGGTGGTGCTGGGCCATGCCGACGACGATGCCGCCGATGAGGTTGATCGCGGTGATGATCACCGCAGCCATCGCGTCGCCCTTGACGAACTTCGATGCGCCGTCCATCGCGCCGTAGAAGTCCGCTTCGCGTGCGATCTCCGAGCGCCTTGAGCGCGCCTGGTCGTCGGTGATCAGACCGGCATTCAGGTCGGCGTCGATCGCCATCTGCTTGCCGGGCATCGCGTCGAGCGTGAAGCGCGCGCCCACCTCGGCCACGCGACCGGCGCCGTTGGTGACCACGACGAACTGGATCACGACCAGGATCAGGAAGATCACGAGGCCCACCACGACGTTGCCGCCGACGACGAAGCTGCCGAACGCCTTGACGACGTTGCCCGCATCGCCGGTCGTCAGGATCAGGCGCGTAACCGACACGTTGATCGCCAGCCGGAACATCGTCGTCAGCAGCAGGAGGCTCGGGAAGGACGCGAAGTCGAGCGCCTTGTTGAGGTACATCGTGGCCACCACGATTGTCAGCGCGGCGGAGATGTTGACGGTGATCAACAGGTCCAGCAGCATCGGCGGCAGCGGCACGACGAGCATCGTCACGACCATCACCACGGCCACGGCCGCGAGGAGGTCGGAGTGGCGCAGCAGTCTGCGCGCGCCGCTCATACCGCCAGCCTCCTACGCGCTGCCAGGCGGTAGACGAAGGCCAGGACGCTCGCCACCGCGGCATACAGCTCCTCGGGGATCACCTGGCCGATCTCGGTCGAGCTGTGCAGCGCGCGCGCCAGCGGCGGGTCGGGGACGACCGGCACGTCGTGTTCCTCGGCCACCTTGCGGATCTGCGCGGCGATCAGATCCTGACCCTTGGCCACGACCTCCGGCGCCGCGCGCGAGCCGTCGTACTTCAGCGCCACGGCGTAGTGCGTCGGGTTGGTCACGACCACGTCGGCCTGCGGCACCGCCGCCATCATGCGCGCGCGTGCGGCCTGCATCGCGCGGCGGCGCAGCGCCCCGCGGACCTCGGCCGAGACGCTGTACTGGCGCATCTCGTCCTTGACCTCCTGCTTGGTCATGCGCAGCTGGCGCGCGTGGCGGCGGCGCTGCCACAGGAGGTCGATCGCGCCGATCAGCAGGTAGGCGAAGGTTGCGTGCTGAGCGATTTCCATCGCCTTGCCGCCCATGATCTTGCCGAGCGCCGCCGGCTGGATGCCGACCTCCGAGGCCAGGCCGCCCATGTTGCCGAGGAGCGCCAGCGCCGCCACGGCGGCCACTGCGCCGACCTTCGCGACCGTCTTCAGCGCTTCGAAAAGGAGGTTGGGGCTGATCAGGTTGCGCAGCCCCGAGATCGGATTGATGCGGCGGAAGTCCGGCGTGAGTGCTTTGGGCGAGGGGTGAAAGCCGACCTGCGCGAAGCCCGCCACGACGCCCGTGACCATGCAGATGCCGGCGATCGGCGCGACCGTGACCAGCATCGTCTGCAGCATTATCTGCAGCAGTTCGTGCAGGCCCGCTGCGGAGGTGACGAATGCCGGATGGGCGATCTCGGCGAGCATCCGCCGGAAGGTTTCGGCTGTCGAATCGACGATCGTGGGACCCAGCAGGCTGAGGCCGAAGAGCCCCGCCGCGAGCACCAGCGAGCCGCCAGCGTCGGCCGAGCGCGCCACCTGTCCTTTTTCGCGCGCGCGCTCGCGCTGCTTGGGCGTGGCCTTCTCGGTGCGGTCTTGCTGGGCCATCGCCGATCGCCGCCCTACGCCACGTGCAGGGCGCCCAGTGCGGCCCCGACGCTGGTCGAGAGTTCATTTGACAGCCAGCCCGCCACGAACGGCATCGAGGCGCCGACGATCAGCAACGCCACGACCACCTTGGCAGGGAAGCCCACGGCGAAGACGCTCAGCTGCGGCACCACGCGCGAGACGACCCCGAAGGCCACGTCGGTGATCAGCAGCGCTATCACGACCGGCGCTGCGATCTCCAGGGCGGCGCCGAAGACGCCGCTGAACACATGCTCGGCGCCGCCCACGAGCGAGGAGATCTGCGGCGCCGATGTCAGCGGCACGAGCTGGAAGGTACGCGCGAGGCCGCGCAGCATCCAGGCGTCGCCGCCGATCACAAGGAAGATCAGCGTGCCCACGAGCGAGTAGAACTGCAGGAGCACCCCGCCCTGGTTGCCGTCGAGCGGGTCGATCAGCGCGCCGAAGGAGAAGCCCGCCAGCACGTCTGCCATCGCGCCGGCCGACTCCACGGCGGCCATCAGCGTGGCGAGCGCGAACGCGAAGCCCAGGCCCACGAGCAGGCCCTCGATCGTGAGGCCCGCGAGGCTGAGCGGATCGCTGGGGATGTGCTGGCCTTGCAGTGCCACCGGCGCCAGCCCGATCGAGATCCCCACGGCCACCAGGCCGCGCACGCGCGGCGGGATCATCTGCGAGGAGAACAGCGGCGCCAGGAAGAACAGCGGCGTGACACGCGCCAGCACGAGGATGAAACCGGCGAGCTGGTTGCCGGCGAGCTGGGCGAGCAGCTGACTCACGAGCCCACCAGCGTCGGGATCGAGCTGTAGAGATTGGTCGTATAGGCGACGAGCTGGCCCAGCATCCACGGGCCGAGCACCACGACGACGACGGCGATGCCGATGATCTTGGGGATCAGCGTGAGGCTCTGCTCCTGGATCTGCGTGACGGCCTGAAAGATGCTCACCAACAGGCCCACGGCGAGCGCCACGAGCAGCAGCGGGCCGGCGACCTTGAACGCCAGGCTCATAGCCTGCGCAGCGAGGTTGACGACGGTGTCCTGGTTCATTTGCGCGATCTCCTAGTGGAAGCTCTGCACGAGCGACTTGATGACGAGATCCCAGCCGTTGACGAGCACGAACAGCAGGACCTTGAAGGGCAGCGAGATGAACGTCGGCGGCAGCATGATCATGCCCATGCTCATCAGCGTCGAGGACACGATCAGATCGATGATCAGAAACGGCAGGAAGATCAGGAAGCCGATCTGGAAGGCGCTCTTCAGCTCGGAGATGATGAACGCCGGTATCAGCACCTCCGTCGGCACTTCCGCGCGCGTCTTCGGCGACTTGGCGTGCGCGAGGCTCACGAACAGCGAGATGTCCTCGACGCGCGTCTGACGGAACATGAATTCGCGCAGCGGTTCCTCCGCGCGCTCGATCGCCGTCGTCGTGCTGATCCGGTGGGCGCTCAGCGGTTCGATCGCGTCGCGCTTGATCTGGCCCACGGTCGGGGCCATCACGAAGATCGTCAGGAACAGGGCGATGCCCACGAGCACCTGGTTGGGCGGTGCGTTGTTGGTGCCGACGGCCGTGCGGATGAAGCCCAGCACGATCAGGATGCGGCTGAAGCCCGTGACCGTGAAGAGCATCGCCGGAATCAGCGTCAGCCCGCCCATCAGCAGCAGGATCTGCACGGCCGTGGAGGAGTTCACGTTCACCGGCGCACCGTCCATTCGCGCAGGCGCTCCAGCAGGCCATGGCTCTGGCCCGGAATTTGAATCGGACCGCGGGGGTGCGATTCTCCGCCGAACCTGCCGCCGGGGCCACGCCGCGTTTCGCCGCCAAACTCGCCGATCGGACCCAGGGAGTCGGCCTCCTCGCCGAACATGCCGCCGCGCGCCGGCGCCGAGGAGCCAGGTAGTGCCCAGCGCTTGGCGGGCGCAGGCCGATCGTCCTCCAGCAGACCCGCCGCGCGCGCCTCCTGCTCGCTGTAGCGGTGGATCGGCACGAGGCCGTGCTCGGCGCTGCCCAACAGCAGATAGTCCTCACCGGCGCGCACCAGGTGCAGCGAGCGGTTCGTGCCCAGCGGCAGCGTCGCGACGCTCTCCAGACCCACGCCGCCCGCGCGAACCTCGCGGCCGGACTTGACCTGCTTGAGGATCCACGTCAACCCCCAGATCACGGCGATCACGACCAGCAGGCCCACGATCGTGCGCACGATGCTCGGGCCGCCCGAGCTGGTCGCGTGCGCCGTCGTCGTCGGCGACGGGCCGAGGTTCAACGGCGTGCTTTCCCCGCCCGCCTTATGAGCCACCGGCGTGAACGCCAGCGCCATCTGGGCAGGGGCCAGCAACCACACGACCAGCGCGAGGAAGACGGCCCGTACGGCCGCGCGCGAAAGCGGGATCCACTTGATCATCGAGGGACGACTCCGAGGAGAGTCCTCCCGGTTATCGACGCTCGTCGAGGCGGCTTTAGATCAGCTTCTCGACTTGCACGGCCCACTCGCCCTCGGCGCTCACAAGCAGGCTGCCGTGCGCAAACGGCAGCCCGCCCGCGAACAGCTCGATCGGCGCCTCAGAGCCCTGTTCCAGCTCAACGACCGTGCCCGGCGGCAGTTCCAGCGTGTGTCCCAGCGGCATCGTCGTGCGCCCCAGCTCCGCCCACACGCGCACCGGCACCCCCAGCATCCGCTCCATACCTTCAAGGCCACGCCTGGTGCCATCCACACCACGCTCGACCCCGCCCGCGCCGACGCCACCCTCCCCCTCCAAAGACGCCTTCGGCGTGCTCTCCGCGCCATCCCTGCCTGCCGCGGCGGCCGCCACCGCTCCGCGCAGGCGCCTCGCGGCTGTGGGCGCCGGTGGGGCGCTCGTCAGCTTGACCGCGCGCCTGGTGCCGCGCAAACCCGGCTTGCCGCGGCCGAGAGGGACGCCCTCGGCGAACAGCGCCACGCCGTCCTCGGCGCGGTCCTCCAGCTGCAGGAGCGCGCCCGGCGTCAACGCCAGCATCTGCTCGACCGGCATCTGCAGCGAGCCGACCTCGGCGCGCAGCACCACCTCGGCACCCGCCACGCCGTGCTCGATTGCGTGCTGCTCGCGTGGGCTCGAGTCCTCGGAGGGGCTGTCGGTGCCGACGATCTCGGCGGCGACCGGCTCGATCGCCGACCACGGGATCAGCAGCGACATCGCCGAGCGCTCGCCGTCGATGCGGCACTCCAGCGTCAGCGCGAACGTCGGTTCGCCGATCGGCGCGAACACGCCCGCATCGCCCTCCATATCGACCTGTCCGTAGGTCAGCTCCAGGCCGCCGAGATCGCGCCAGGCGAACGCCAGCTGGCCCACGATCGCGTCGAGCAGGCCGCGCGTGAGCGCCCAGTCGATCTCGCTCAGGCGGCGTTCCCGTGGCGCCAGTGTCGCCGAGCTTCCGAGCAGGCATTCCAGTGCCTGCAGTACGAGTGGCAGCTCGATCTCCAGCAGCATCTGCCGTTCGATCGGCCGCACCTGCAGGGCCACCGCCACCGTCTGGGTCGGCAGCTGCGCTCGCGCCGCCGACCACGTGAGCTGGCTGGAGTCGGTGACTCGCAGATCCACCGGTGCTCTCAGCTCGGCCGACAGGCGGTTGGCCGCGGCCTCGCAGAACGGCCCCAGCACGCGTCCGATCTGGCGGCGAAACTCGGCCGTGAACTTCGTCGGCTGCGAGAAGTCCAGCGTGCGAATGCGCTGCGCGCGGGCGCCCGCCGCGACGTGGGACCCTTCGACCTCAGCCTCGGCTTCGGTCTCGGCATCGGCATCGCGCTTCACTGCGTTCTCTGCCTCCGGGGCGCTCATGCCGGTTCCTCGCTCTCGGCGCCGTCCTCCTCAGGCGGCGTCTGCGTCGCGGCGGCCGGGGCGCCGTCGCCCTCGATGATCTCCGTGACGCGCAGTCCGAACTGCTCGTCAACAACAATCACCTCGCCGCGTGCGATCGGCGTGCCGTTGACCAGCAGGTCCACCGGTTCGCCCGCCAAGCGGTCGAGCGTCACGATCGAGCCCGTACGCAGGTCTAGGGTCTCGCCGACGGTCATGTCGGTGCGACCGATCTCAACGCTCAGCTCCACCGGAACCTCGCTCAGGCGGCGCAGGTCGGCCTCCCAGCCGCCATTCGCGCCCGCGCCGCCACCATCGCCATCGCCATCGGCCTGGTCGAACTGCTCATAGACGACTGCATCGCTCACGGTCTTCTCCTATTGCACGGTGAGGTCCGGGAACAGCACCTGTTCCACCTTGACATCGGTCTGCTGCCTGATTGCATCGAGGATCTGGCGCTTGACGGCGCGCCGCCCGCTCCCGCTCGTGAGTTCGCCGCTGCTCTCATTGGTCATCAGATTCGTCACGATGTCGCGAATCACTGCTTCCTCGGGCAGCGTTCCGGGGTTTTCGGCGCTCGGCGAGGAACCACCGGCGGCCGTGGCGCCGTCGCTCTGGCCGGGCGCAAGGATGAGCGCCAGCGTGAGCTTGACGTAGTGGCCGTCGTTGAGGTTCAGCAGGAAGGACTGAGGAAGTTCGTAAATCGTCCCCTTGATCTTCTCCTTGACGACCGGCTTGGGCGAGGCCATCGAATAGGCCGCGCCGGCGCCCAGGATGACGATGACCAAGATCGCGATCAGCTTCTTGCTCTTCAACATCTCAGGGCCCTCCAGGAGTGGGTGGTGGCGCTCCCACGGCTTCCGCGGTCTGGCTGGGAGTGACGCCGTAAAGACGCTGCAGCACGATTTCCACGCGCCTGTTGCTGGCTCTACCGGCCGTCGTGGCGTTGCTGGCGATGGGGCGCAGATCGGCGTAGCCGGAGGCGCTGAGGCGCTGCGGATAGACGCCACGTGAGATCAGGAAGCGCACGACCATGCTGGCGCGTGCCGTCGACAGCTCCCAGTTGCTGGGGAAGCTCCCGCTGTGGATCGGCACGTCGTCGGTGTTGCCTTCGACGGCCACCGGGTGCGTACGGTTGACGTTGACGAGCGCCGCGATCTCTCCCAGCAGCGGCTGAGCGGTCGGGATCAGCGTGGCGCTGCCCGACGGGAACAGGAGTTGGTCGGTGAGCACCCTGATCACGAGGCCGCGCGGCGTCACGCTGGTGTGGACGTCGTTGGCGAAGCCATGCCGCGCGGCATAGGCATCAAGCTCGTGCTTGAGGTGTTCGAAGTTGCTCTGCTCCTGCTGTGCTGCCGCCACCGTCTGGGCCGTGCTCTGAGCGCTCGTCGCGGCCTTCTGCAGATTGCTCGAACTCTGAGCTGTCAGCGGCACGATCGCCTGCGCATCGGCGGCGCTCGGCGCGTGGCTGGAGTTGGCCGTCGAGCCGGGCTGCGCGATCGCCTTGCCGCCGGGCAGGATGTTGCCCGAGAAGGCCGCCCGCAGCGACTTCTGCAGGGCCTGCACCTTGGAGATGTTGACCGAGGAGATCGAGAACAGCACCATGAACAGCGCCATCAGCAGCGTGATCATGTCGGCATAGGTCAACAGCCAGCGCTCGCCGTCCTCGTGGCCGGCGTGGCCGTGTCCGCCGCGGCGGCTGCGTGAGCGCGGGCGCGACATCGCTATGCCGCCTCCGCCTGGCGACTGCTCCCGCCGCCCTGGGCGCCGCCTTCATCGCCCTCGCCGGAGCGCTCGGCGGGCGGCAGGTAGCTCATCAGCTTGTCCGCCACCAGGCGCGGGTTATCGCCCGCCTGGATCGAGAGGATGCCCTCCAGGGTCATCATCCGCAGCTCCATCTCTTCGGCGGAGATCGCCTTCAGGCGGTTGGCGATCGGCAGGAAGATCACGTTGGCCGAGCCCACGCCCATCAGCGTCGCCAGGAAGGCCGAGGAGATCGACGGCCCCAGCGTGGACGGCGCGGCGAGGTTCTGCAGCACGTGCACCAGCCCCATCACCGTGCCGATGATGCCCATCGTCGGCGCGAAGCCGCCGGCCTTCTCAAACGGCGCCGCGGCGGCCATATGGCGCGCCGACATCCCGTCGACCTCGGCCTCCAGGATCGCGTGCACCATCTCCGGATCCGTGCCGTTGACGACGAGCTGCAGGGCGTTGCGCGTGAACATGTCCTCGACCTCGCCGAGCTGCGCGTCGAGCGCCAGCAGGCCCTCGCGGCGGGCCTGATCGGCGAGTGAGACCAGCAGGTCCAGGCGGCCGCGCATGTCCGGCGGTTCAGAGGCAAAGACCATCTTGTAGAGGCTCGGGATGCGCTTCATCGAGGCCATCCCCACGCTCGCCAGCGTCACCCCGCCGGTACCCCCGATGATGATGATCAGAGCCGGGATGTTCAAGAAGACAGCCGGACTCGTGCCATCCATCATGGCGCTCAACAGCAGGGCGCTCATGGCGACCCCGATCCCAATGGCAGTGGCGGCTTTCATCGTCCTCGTTCATCGGCCGCGATGGGCGATCCTTCAGTCCGCATGGACCGAGCGGACGGTCGAGGGGCCATGTTCGGGCCTTCGGTTTCGCATCGCCTCCGAAAGGACCTCCACGCGCCAGGCGCGCACGTAGGTGGCGACCTCCTCGGGCGTCTCGGCGACGACGACCTTGGCGGTGGTGGCCAGCGTGACGACGGTGTCGGGCGTCAACTCGATCGTCACGATCAGATCGGGATTCAGTTGGAAGGGCTCGTCAGTGTGGCCGAGCCGGTGCAGCGTGATCATTTTGCAGGCCTCCTCTTGTTGTGTGGAGCCTCTTGCCGGGTTGGTCTTGACAGGTTGTTGCTCTATTTCTCTTCTTAGAGTGCAATGGTATATACGATAGAAAAAGGAAAGATAAGGAGGAGGGAGGTGGCTTAAAGGGAGGAGAGGGGGTGGCTTTCAAATTTAAAAGTTTGGTTGCGATGGTATCTACATTGTATAAACGATTGCACACTTAATAGAAAATAGGACTTAAACCACCAGCCCTCCTGCCACCGATCGAACCGTGGGTGGGGCGAACACTGCATGTGCCGCCCCACCCCGTGGCTCCTCGGATTCGTCTGGCCCGCGATCCGGCGGCCGCCCGACAGGTCCCTGAAGTTCAGGTCTGCCTGCCGGGCCCACCGTCTGCGGCGCCGCCTATTAGCCCTGGACCATCTGCACCGCCGTCTGGAGCATTTCGTCGGCCGTCGTGATGACTCGCGAGTTGGCCTGATAGCCGCGCTCGGCGGTGATCATCGAGGTCATCTCCTGGGCCAGGTCGACGTTCGACATCTCAAGCTCCCCGCCGATCGTCGCGCCGAAGCCGCCCGTGCTCGGCGTCCCCACGATCGGGGCGCCCGAGTTGGCCGTCTGCGCCCACAGCGAGCCGCCCAGCCGCTCCAGGCCACCCTGGTTGGCGAACGTGGCTAGCGAGACGTAGCCCGCAGTCACCTGCTGCTGGTAGGTCGGCGAGGCGGGGTTCTCGTTCTCGTAGCTGACGCTGCCGTCCTGCCCGATCGAGACATTGGTCGAACCGGGCGGGATGACGATGTAGCTGTCTTCGGTGCCCGGCGCGTATGTCGTGCCGGCTTCGGTGACCGTCGCGACGGCATTGCGGCCGACCACGTAGTCACCCGCCTGCGTCGTGAGGAAGCCCTTCGTGTTCGTCGTCAGGTCGCCGGCGCGCGTGTACTGCATATTGGCCGGCAGGCCAGTCGTGTAGGGCGGCCCCGCGGGCGGCGTACCGGTGCCGACGCGCAGGAAACCTTCACCCTCGATGGCGATGTCGAGCGGGTTGTTGGTCAACTGGAAGGAGCCCTCGGACATCTCCGAGTCGGTCGAGGCCACCTGCACGCCGAGCCCCACCTGCACCGGATTGGTGCCGCCGTTGGCCGTCGTCGCCCCCGACGCTCCGCGCAGCACCTGCGTGAGCGAATCGGCGAAGGTAACCCGCGCAGACTTGTAGCCCACGGTGTTGACGTTGGCCAGGTTGTTGGCCGTCTCGTTGAGCATCGTCTGATTTGCGTCGAGGCCGCTGATAGCGGCATACATTCCACCCATCATCGTCGTTGCACTTCCTTTCGCGGCCTCCTCAAAGAGGTCCAGCCGTGGTTGTCCTGTGTGATCTTCACGGCAGCGCCCATCATGCGATCACGGCGCTGTCGATATTGGTGAACACGTGCTCGCGCATGTGTTCGGCGCCGACGGCCGTGACGACCGTGCGGCTGCCGACGGCCACCACAAAGGCGGTGCCGTCGACGAGTACGACCGAATCGCGCGAGCCCTTGCCGGCGGCGCGTCCCACGCCCTCTTGCAGCCTCGTGAGGGTCGTGGGATCAAGTGGTATGCCCCGGCGTTGCACGCGCTCCAGGGCGTGGCGCGAGAAGCGCAGCGGCTCCGTGCCGGTGGCCTTCTGCAGGACCTCCGCGAAGGCCGGGCCGGCCTTGCCGGGACCGTTGGCGCCGGTTCCGGCGCCGGCACCGCGCGCGCCGCCGATCGAGCCCGGGCCGCCGGTTGAGCCTGCGCCGCCGGTCGAGCGCCGCGGGGTGCCGGCGGGCGCGAGCCCGGGTACGGCCGCGGCCGAAGCCGCGCCGGAGGCCGTAGGTGCAAGCAGCGCCGGATTGGAGACCGCAGCGCTCACGAGACCTCGGTGATGCTCGCGGGTTCGATGCCATCGATGCCTTCGATCGTGAGCGTGGCGCCGGTGGAGGAGATCTGTACGTTCTGCACCTTGCCCTGTGCGGCGGCGCCGGTCGTGGGGTCCTTGTAGGAGACCGTATGGCCGATCAGCGCCACCGCCTGGGCCACGCCCTGCGCTTCAGCCGACTGCGAGCTGGTCTGAGCCAGGTTGGTGACCTGCTCGAGCTCGGTGAACTGCGCAAGCTCGCCCACGTAGGCGGAGCTTTCGGTGGGCTGCAGCGGATCCTGGGCCTGCAGCTGGGCGATCATCAGCTGCAGGAAGCCGTTCTTGCCGAGCGTCGCACCGGGGTTTTCGGGGGTGGTTTCGGCGCTGCCCTTTTTAGTCGCGCCCGTCGTGAGCGTGGTCGCTGTGGGTGCGGGGGCGCCCGCCGGCGCGACGTTGGCGGCGGCTGTGGTGGGTGTGGTTGCTGTTGGCGTAGTCATGTGCGTAGTGACCTTTCGTGGCTGATCGGCGCTTAGGCGAGCACGTTGACGAGCGCGCCGCGCGAGAGTCGTGGGGTGGCGGGGGAGGATTCGTCGAGCGCTTCGGCGGCTGTCTCCTCGCCCTCGCCGTTGCCGTCCGCGGCGAGCCGCCGCGAATGCCGCGCGCTCGCCGGGACGGTCTCGCGCTGGGAGCCGTGCTCGCCGGCCTGTGCGCCGACGCCCGAGCCGGCGTGCTCGAAGGCAGAGGTGTCGAGGTGCAGCGCCGAGAGGTTGAGCGAGCTGAGCGACTGGCGCAGCTCGGCGTGGCCCGCCGCGAGCGCCTGCGCGGCGGCGGGGGTGTCGGCGGTGACGCGCGCAATCAACCCCTGCGCGCTCTGGCTGAGGTGGATGCGGATCTCGCCCAGCTCTTCGGGCTGCAGCGCGATGCGCGCCTGCGCGAGCCCCTGGCGCGTGGCGAGTTCGATCGTGGCGTGCACCGCTTCGATGGTCTGCTGCAAGTTGACGCCGTAGCCCGTCGGTGCGGCTGCGGGTGCGCCGCCGCTGGAGGTCGCGGCTGCGCCGGGCGAGGAGGCGAGCACGGCGGACCCCGCCGCGAGGGTCGCCCCCGCAAGGTGAATCCCGGCCGGGCTGCCCTGGACGGCAGCTCCCGTCAGGGGCGCCGTCTGCGCGGCGGGCGCCGCAGCGGTGTGCCCGCCGGACGCGGCGGTTGCCGGCACCGATGCGCCGGCCGCGACCGACGATGCGCCAGCCGCGCTCGACGATGCGCTAGCCGCGACCGATTCACTCGCCGACGCCGATGCGCCTGTCAAGGCGCCGGCGGGAGTTGCCGCGCCCCGCGCCACGGCGTCCGCCGCCGAGGGTCGCACGACTTTGGGATCGGGCTTCGCGGCGCGTCCGGCGGTCGCCGCAGTGACGTCGGCGGTGAGGGTTGGGAGTTGGGTTGTCGCTGGCGGCGTCGCCGCGGTGGGCGCCGGTGGCTGGGCGGGTGGCGCAAGGGCTGTGGTGCCCGCAGGGTCCGCAGCCGAGGGCGCCGTGTCGGGCGAGGCGGGCGATGCGCTTGGCGCGAACGGGGCAGTCGCGTTCGCGGCGGCTGTGCTCGTGGTGCTCGCGGCGGCTGTGTTCGCAGCGGCTGCGTTCGTGCCCGCGGCGGCTGCGGCGGTCTCTGCGGCGGCTGCCGCGACAGTGCTCGCGGCGGTTGTGCCCGCGACCGTGGTGGTCGGCAGGCCGGCGACAGGTTCGGTGGCGGGGGCCGCGCTGGAGCTGGCGCCCCGGAGAGCGAGAGCTGAAGCGGGAGAGCCGGCGTCGGACTGCGCCGCGGCTGCGACGGCCGTGGCCGTGAGGTCGGCCGCGCCGGCCGTGACGGTGGGAAGAGTTGTCGTGGCGGTAGCCGTGGTGGCGGTTGCAGCCGTGGCGGTAGTCGTGGTGGCTGTGGCTGTGGCTGTGGCTGTGGCCGTGGCAGCCGTGGCCGTGGCGGCGCTCGCTGCCGCAAGCTCGGCACTCGCGCTCGCGGTCGCGGGAGCGCTCTGCGTCTGGCTTGAGACAGCGGCGGCGACGGCCGCCGCGGGTGGCCCCGCGGCAGGTCGCGACGACGGCGCAGTGCGGCTCTTGTGGTGGTGGCCTTCCGCAGTGGCGGTCCGGGCCAGACGATCTTCGAGCGCGCTCCGGAAGGGCGGCCCGTCGGGCGGGGCTCCCGGTGGAGCCCCGCTGTCGCCGGGGAGCGGCGGCGGCGCCTTGGGCGCGGCGGCCGAATGCCCGGCAGAGGATGTGGGCGCAGGAGCGGCGGAGAGGGTCATGCGACGGCACCCGCAACGGTCGTGGCAGCGGAGGTCGCAGAGGCCTGCCGGTAGGCGTTGGCATTGGCCATGACCTTGGCGACGTATTCCTGGGTTTCGGCGTAGGGCGGCACGCCGCCGTACTGCTCGACGGCGCCGGCGCCGGCGTTGTAGGCGGCCAGCGCGTCGGCGGTGTTGCCGCCGAATCGTTCGAGCATCTCCTTCAGATAGCGTGCGCCGCCTTCGATCGACTGGGTGGGGTTGAGCGGTTCGGCGACCCCGAGCGAGGCGGCGGTCGAAGGCATCAGCTGCGTCAGTCCGAGTGCTCCGGCGCTCGACCGGGCGGAGGGGTCAAAACCCGACTCCTGCTGGATCAGGCCGTGCAGCACGGCCGGGTCGAGGCCTTCGCGGGCGGCGACCTGCGAGATCGTTGCGTCATAAGCAGAGGACCCGGCGCTTGCGGGCGCCGGTGCGCCGGCGCCGGCGAGTTCAGGCGAGGCGATCGCGGTGGACGAGGCGGAGAGGGGAGTAGAGGCCGATTCGTAGGCGCTGGGGGGCAGGCCGGAGGCGGCGGTCGCGCTCGCGGCGGTCATCGGCAGGCTGGTGCTCTGAGCACTCGCGTCGGGCGAAGCGGCGCTCGGCTCGGCTTCCGGGCCTCCTGAGGCGGCGGCGAGCGCGGCGGCGAAGCTGGCGGCGGAGCCCCCCGGCTGGGTCTGCGCGATCAGGGTCTGCAGCTGCTGTACACGCTGCGAGGCGGCAACCGCGTCGGGAGGCATGACCGTCGAGGTGCTCATGCGGCGCTCTGGCGGAAGCGGTACATGGCGATCTCATCGAGCACGTTGCCTTCGCGCCGCTCCTGCTCGCGGCGGTGCTCGACGCGGTGGCGCTCCTTCAGCCGCTCCAGCATCTCGCGCTCGCGCGCGGCGTGGCTCAGCTCGGTGTCGCGTGTGGCGACCTGGCCTTCATGGCGCGCCAGCTCGCGAGCGCCTTCCAGGCGCTGGGACTCGACGTGCTCGACGAAGGCCTGGCGGGCTTGCAATTCAGCGGCGCAGACGGTGGCCGAGGGGATCGTCGCCAGGCGCTGCTCGGCGCGGGCCTGCTCGAGATGGGCGTTGACGGCGCGCAGGCGGTCCTCGCTGCCAGAGCGTTGCACGATGGCCTCGGCGAGCGCCTGGCGGGCAAGGTCCTCGCGGCGCTCGCGCAGGGCACGGACGCGCTCCAGTCGGAAACGGAATGAGGGTCCGGTCACGGCCCCGTAATCGGACGGCGTGCCTGCTTCTTGAGGCCGCGACCGCCTGTTAGGGCCAGGCGGCGGTCGCGGGCGTAGGTCGGCGTAGGGCGCCTATCTCCTCGGCGGCGTCATCGCGGCGAGTCCTTTCGTCGGCTGCCTCGAGAGTGCGACCAGACATCGCGGACGCATGATCTCTAGGCTGAACGGGAAATATACGGATGGTCGGCAGCTTTTCAAATATCCCGGAAGTTCCTCGAATTTGCTCGCCAATAGTGATCTAAACCGCCTAACTATTCGCAAAGAGAATATTCGGCTCGTGGCTAGCGAGCCGTGCTCGAATCTAAAACTATTTGCAGGTATCAAATACGGAACCATTCCAGGTCCATCCAGACAGACCGCAAGCAGACGGACCGCAAGTCCAGCCAGATCAAAAGACAAAGTGCTCCATCAATCAGACTGCGAGACCCCAATATGCCTACAAAGACAGCAAACATGACCACCAAGAACGCGAAGAAGGACGACGAGATCTCGATCACGCTCTCCCCGATGCAGGTCGAGCAGGTGATGCGCCTAGCCGGCCAGAGCCGCAACGGAACCGTCTCGAATCTGCTGCTGGCCGCCCTCGACAACGCATACAAGCCGAGCAACGGCGCGGGCAAGCGCAATAAGACCAAGTCGTTGCAGAAGGCGACCCAGGAGGCGCTGGAGGAGGCTCTGACCGATCCCCAGCTCTCTCAGTCGCTGCTGCGAGGACTGGCGATCCTGTCCTCCTATGGACCCGATCGGCCGTGGCGCGCGATCATCGACCTGTCGCAACAACTCAACATGTCGCCCTCCACCACCCACCGGTACGTCAAGACGCTGCGGGCGGTGGGCCTGCTGGAGCAGAATCCCACGACGCGCGAGTATCGCCCGGTCGCCTCCTGAGAGGCGGTCCGGCAGGACATTAGTATTTCCTTAGACGCTCAGATGGAGCGCCGGGATCGCTGACGGCCCGGGCTCGGCGTCGAGCGGCGCGGAGTCCGGCTCTGGCGCCGGGGGCAGTTCTTCGCCTTCGAGCACCTCGCTGTGCTGGGCATTCAGGGAGCCCTCCAGCGAGGCGGCGATGTCGAGCAGTTGCGCGTCGGCGTCCTCGGGGGTGCTGCGCTCGCCGGTAGCCTGGCGCAGGAAGGCGTCGATGCGCGGCCGATGCGCCAGCGCCGCGTCGAGCGCGCGGTCGGCGCCAGGGCTGTAGGCGCCGATGGCGATCAGATCCTCCTTCTCGCGCAGCGCGGCCAGTGAGGTGCGCAGCCGTTGACCCGCGTGGACGATCTCGGGGGAGACGATCTCGCCCAGCAGTCGCGAGACGCTTTGGGAGACGTCGATCGCCGGATAGTGCCCGGCGTGGGCGAGCGCGCGCGTGAGCACGACGTGGCCGTCGAGGATCGAGCGCACGGCGTCGGCGATCGGCTCGTTCATGTCGTCGCCGTTGACCAGCACCGTATAGAGGCCGGTGATCGACCCGCGGGGACTTGTGCCGGCACGCTCGAGCAGGCGCGGCAGCAGGGCGAAGACGCTGGGGGTGTAGCCACGCGTGGCGGGCGGCTCGCCGATCGCCAGGCCGATCTCGCGCTGGGCCGTAGCGAAGCGCGTTACGGAGTCCATCATCAGCATCACGTCGTGCCCCTGGTCGCGGAAGTACTCGGCGATCGTCGTCGCCGTGAAGGCTGCCTTGATCCGCACCAGCGCGGGTTGATCGGACGTGGCGACGACCACGACCGAGCGCTCTAGCGCGTCGCCGAGGTCGCGCTCGATGAACTCGCGCACCTCGCGCCCGCGCTCGCCTACGAGCGCGATGACGTTGACGGTCGCCGACGTGGAGCGCGCGATCATGCCGAGCAGCGAGGACTTGCCTACGCCCGAGCCCGCGAAGATCCCCAGGCGCTGCCCGAGCCCACAGGGGACGAGGCTGTCGAGCGCGCGTACGCCCAGGCCGACACGCTCACCGATGCGCGGACGGCTCATCGCGGAGGGCGGCGGTGCGATCGTCGAGCGCAGGCTCGACCTGGCCGGCGGATCGAGAGTCGTGCGATCGAGTGTGGCGCCATCCAGCGCGACGCTGTCGAGTGCGGCGCTGTCCAGGGTGGAGCTGTCGAATGCGGCGCTGTCTAGTGCGGTGCTGTCGCGTTCGTCCAGAGGAGCGCCGAGGCCGTCGATGACCCGCCCCAGCAGGCCGCTGCCGACGGCCACGCGGAAGGGGGCGCCGGTGCCCTGAACCTTGGTGCCCGGGCCGATCCCGTGCAGCTCTCCCAATGGCATCAGGAGGGTGCGGCCTTCGCGGAAGCCCACGACCTCGGCCGAGACCGGCGGCCCGGCGCGGCCGGTGTCCACGAGGCATACCTCGCCGACCTCGGCCTGCAGGCCGGTAGCCTCGATGATGAGCCCGATCAGGTTGCTTACAAAGCCATGTCGCCGGGCCAGATCGGCGCTGTCCAGCGCAGCGGCCGCTGCCGCGAGGCGCGTCATGCTAGGACTCGCTGTCGAGAGGCTTGGCCAGCATCAGCTCGCGCGCTCGCTCGAGCTGGGTCTCGACGCTGGCGTCGATCTCGCCCTCGGCAGTGCGTACCACTGCACCGCCGCGGCCCACGCGGCGGTCGGCCTGAACGTCGCACAACTCGATACCGCCCGTCTGCGTCTGCAGCTCGGCGAGGGCGCCGCCAACGATGTCGATGTCTGCGGGATCCACCAGCACGGTTATCTGGCGGCGGTCGGCGACGCGGCGCAGGGCGCCCCGCACGACGTTGACGACGCGCTCGGGCTCCACCTCCAGGGCACCGGCGAGGATCTTCGACGCCAAGGCCAGCGCCAGCTCCACCGCGTCGCGCTCGACCTCCTCGGCCGTCTGGCAACGCAGCTCCTGCAGCTCTCGCAGTGCCTCGCCGAGCGCCTGAGCAGCAGCGGCGGTCTCGGCGAGTCCGTCCTGAAGACCCCGCTCGTGACCCTCGGCGTAGCCCTGGGCGCGGGCGCGATCGAGGATGCGCTCACCCTCCGAGGCGGCGCGCGCGAGGATCTGCCGATGGGCGTCGCGAGGCAGCGGCGGAGAGGGCTCGAGCTGCTCGAAGGGGAAATCCGTGGGTGCCTCGGGGTTGGCCGGCGCGCTAGACAACCGCTTCGCTCTCTTCGCCCTCGCCGGAGAGCACGATCGTGCCGGCCTCCTCCAGGCGTCGTACGACCGCGACGATGCGGCCCTGCGCCTCGTCGACATCGCGCTTGCGTTGGGGCTGCTGTACCTCCATCTCCTCCTGCAGCATCGCGGCGCCGCGCTCGGACATATTGGCCATCACGACCTCCTTTACGGCGTCGGGGGCGCCGCGCAGCGCCAGCGTGAGGTCCTTCTGGTTGGCCTCGCGCAGCACCTGCTGGATGGCGCGCTCGTCCAGTTTTACGATGTCCTCGAAGACGAACAGCATCCTGCGCACCTGCTCGGCCAGACTCTGATCGGTTGCGGCGAGGTGGTCGAGCACGTTGCGCTCGGTCGGGCGGTCGGCGTGGTTGAGGATGTCTGCCAGTGCCTTGGTGCCGCCGGCGGCGGTGTACTCCTGCTCCACCAGCGTCGTGAGCTTCTGGCGCATAATCTCCTCCACCTGATGAATGACCCGCGGACTGGTGTCGCCCATGCGTGCGATCCTCAGCGCGATGTCCGGCTGCAGCTCCTCGGGCACCTTGGCGAGCACCTGGGCGGCAAGCACGGTGTGCAGATTGGCGATCACCAGCGCCATCGTCTGGGGCGACTCGGTGCGCAGGAAGGCCACTATCTGCTCAGGCGGAGTGCGGCGCAGGAACTCGAAGGGGCGCATCTCGATGACGGTGGAGAGGCGTCCGATGACCTCCTCGGCACGCTCGGCGCCGAGCGCTCGCTCGAGCACGTCGCGAGCGAAGTCGATACCGCCGGCGACCTCGGCCATGCCCCCGTCGTCGCCGCCCGCGAGGGTGGCCAGCTCGTTGAAGATCGACTCGGCCGTCTCCTTTTCGACGGAGCTGAGCTTGGCCATCTCCAGCGAGAGCCCCTCGATCTCCTCCTCGCGCATGTGCTGCATGACGCCCGCAGCGCGCTCGGAACCGAGCGCGGCCATCAGCACGGCCGCCTTGCGCCGGCCGGGCAGGCGCGCGGCGGTGTGTGTGGCCAGGACGGCCTGGTGCTCTTCGGCGGCGGGCAGCTCGATCGCCATGGATTAGTCCTCCTGCATCCAGGTACGCAGCTGCTGCGCCACGCGGTCGGGGTTGTCCTGCGCCAGCTGCTCCACGCGCTGGCGCACCGGTGCGTCGCCGCCGCCGGCGGCTACCGGCACGGGGGTCGGGGCGGCGCTCGGAGTAGAGGTTTCGCGCTCCAGCTCGGACAGACGCACCGGCAGCTCCAGCTCGCGCAACCACACCGGCTCGTGGTCGATATCGGCGTGCTCGCGCTTGCGCAGGGAGCGGGTCGTGAAGAATAGGAAGAGCAGCGAGGCGAGACCGATCAGCGCGTACTTGGCGTAGCCGATGATCCCGCCGGCGGCGCCCGCCGCCGGAGTGGTGGTCTTGGCGAAGGCCATCTGTCCGAGCGACAGCGTGTCACCACGCTTGGTCTGCAGGCCCGCGGCGTTGGTGATCGCTTCCTTGATCGCCGGCAGCGAGGCGGCCGGCACGGACTTGTCGAGCAGGACCGAGACGTGCTGGCTGGTGATTTCGCCGGGGGCGACCGTGGAGTGGGTGACGGTCTTGTCGACGCCTAGCGAGGTATTGGTGATTTCGTGCTTGTAGTTGGATTTCCCACCGGCGCCCGTCTGCGCGTAGGCGGGGATGTTGGCGGTGCCCGTGGCGCCTGCGCCCGAGCCGTTGCCGGCCAGCGTCTCAAGGTCCTTGCTCTGCGTGAGCGGCACGCCGGCCTTGCCGTAGGTGAGCGCTTCCTGGGTGGTCTTGTTGACGTTCATTTCGGCGTAGACCTGCACCTGGGCCTTGTTCGGGCCGAGCGTCTGGGCGAGCATCGCGTCGAGGCCCGCGCCCATGCTCTGGTCGTAGCGCTGCTCGGCGGACTGCTTGGTCGTTTCATCGCCATCGGCGCCTTCGCCGCCCGCGGCGGGCCACAGCAGCTGGCCGGTGCCGTCGGTGATCGTGACCTTGCTCAACGACAGCCCCGGCACACTCGAGGCCACGAGTTGGGCAATGCCCCTGACCGAGCCGGGATCGAGCGAGCTGGTGCCCGAGAGCAACACCGCCGCGGACGCCGGTGTCTGGCTGGAGGCGAAGAGCTGCGCTTGGGGGGAGGGCAGCACCAGCTCGACCTGCGCGCCGGAGACGCCCTGCACGTTGTCGATCGTCTCTTCCAGCTGGCCCTGCATGGCGCGCTGGTAGTTGACCTGCTGCTGGAAGTTGCTTTCGCCGAGGTTCTGCTTTTCGAACAGCGACAGGTCGGGGTGGCTTGAGCCGAGCACCCCGGCGCTGGCGAGCGCCACGCGCGCCTTGGAGACCTCGTTGGATTGCACCGCCAGCGCCGTGCCGGCGCTCTGCAGTTCGTAGCTGATCCCCTGCTGGTCGAGCGCGCTGGTCATCTTGCCCGTCTGCGCCGGGTTCAGGCCGCTGGCCAGTGTCGAGTAGCTGGGTTGGGAGACCATGTGCAGGAAGATGTAGACGAAGAGGATCGCGCCCACCAGCCCGCCGCCGGCGACCAGCCAGCCACGGGGGGAGAGCCTTGATGCGAGTTGGGCCACGGGCATGGGTTAGACCTGCGTCTGGAAGATGCTCTGAACGGCTTCGGTGGCCTTGGTGCGGATCTGCGCAGCCATCTGCATCTCCAGCTGGGCGTCCTGGACGGTCACGACGGCGCTCTCAGGGTCGCTGACGGTTCCGGTGGCCAGCGCCTGGGAGGCGCTGTCGGAACTCTGCTGGCTCTGCTCCAGCGAGGAGATGGCGTTGGTCAGGGCGCCGCTGAAGCCGCCTTCGGGCCCCGTGCCGGCGCTGCCGCCGAGCGCCGGTTCGCTCTGGCCGACGGCGCCGCTCTGGGCGAGCCCTTCGTTCTGGCCGATGCCGAGGCCGTGGCTCAGACCCCCGCTATGGCCCGCCGAAGAGAGTTCGCCTGAGAGGCTGCCGATGGGCGGGATGATCACTTCAACAGCCCCAGCGTGTCGGTGAACATCGACTTG
This sequence comes from uncultured Solirubrobacterales bacterium, assembly GCA_963715515.1. Lineage (GTDB taxonomy): Bacteria > Actinomycetota > Thermoleophilia > Solirubrobacterales > Solirubrobacteraceae > Palsa-744. The sequence continues at coordinate 69,222 of OY970249.1, read as the reverse complement.
GCGGTCTGCATCGCCGTGACGTCGGACTGGTAGGAGCGCGACTCGGAGATCAGGTTGACCATTTCGGTGACCGTGTTGACGTTGGGCATTTTCACGTAGCCCTGTGCGTTGGCGTCGGGGCTGCCGGGGTTGTAGACGAGCTGGTCGGGCGTCTTGTCGGCCACGATGCCCGCCACCTCGACGCCGCCCGGCGCCTGGCTGGAGTCCGAGGCGCCGATCGCCCCCTGCAGCGTCGCGCCGAAGCCGGCGCTGCCGACCTGCTGCAACTCGACTTCCTGGCGCTGATAGGGCTGCCCGCTGGCGCCGCGCGTGGTCTGCGCATTGGCAAGGTTCTCGGAGGTGACGTCCATGCGCACGCGTTCGGCCGAGAGCCCGCTGCCGGCGATTTCGATTGCGTCGAAGAGCCCCATGACCTCACGCGACTCCCATAGCCGCACGCAGGATCGTGTCGCGGGCCCCAAGAACCTGCGTCATCGCCTGGTAGTCCAATCCGTTCTGCGCCGCCTGCGCGGATTCCTGGTCGATGCTGACGCCGTTGCCTTCGGGTCCGCCCACACCCGGCTGGACTTCGGGCTGGAACTGGAGTTGCGCCAACGATTCGTTGCCAGCCGCCGTTTCGCCGCCGCCAGTTTCGCCGCTCGCGCCGGCTCCGCTTGCGCCCGACTCGCCGGCGTTGGCCAGCGCGCTGCGCAGCGTCGCCTCGAAGTTGACGTCCTCGCGCTGATAGCCGGGGGTGTCAGCGTTGGCGATGTTGTTGGTCAGCAGCGTCTGGCGCAGCCACGCGCCGCGCATGCCGGCCTCAAGCGTGAGCTGTGTCGTGTCAAGGAGGGACAAGGTCTAAGAGCTTTCGCTGATGCCTTCCCTGGTCCAAATCCGTCCCCCGTCCGTGGGAGCCGTCGCCTGATCGAGGTTCAGGTCCCTCCCGTCATCGGCAGGCGGCGGCGGAACTTGAGGGGGAATGGGGGAGGCCAAACGACTCCCTCTGTTGGCCTCTCGGGCCAAAGCCATCCTGGGGGCACATGGCGGCAGGCCGGGTCCAGGAGGTTGTCCGAGTCGGGATCAGAAACACCGATGGGCGAGATAGACAGTCGTGAGGGGTTGGGCTTGTGTCGAGTTTCGCACTTGTCAGCTGAATGGATAACTTGAATCCTGCCAAATGCAGGGCTTATCCGGTGTGTTCGCGTTGCGGCTGCCGGGATCGCGAACTGGATTGAGGTTTATATGCGCCGATTGCTGTTTATCCTGGGTGTCTTGGGGCTTGTAGGGGTGTCCGTGGCGGCACTGGGGATCGCGTCGGATAGTCCAGCGGCGTGGGGAGGAACTGCGTCGGCCGGCGAGGGGTCCTCGCAGGCTGGGTCGGGCGTTGGGGACGGTCCGTCTTCGCCTGATCCGGCTTTGATGGCTCGCGCTCGGCGTGCGGCGCTGGCGCGGCGACGGTGGCTCGGGAGTCCTGGTGCGCATGCGCAGCGTGTGCGATCCCAGACGGCCTATCATGGCGTGGGAGTAGCAGCGGCGCGTGGATTGTTGGAGCGAGACTTCGGGTCAGCGTTGGCGGGCGCCAGTGCGGATCCGGCCGCCACTATTGCACGGAGTGGCCGGGTCTTGCAGTATCGAGGGGACTACAGTGCTCTGGTCAGCACTCCGCAGGGCTTACGCGTGGAGAGTTCGACTGTGCCTCTACATGTGCCCGGTGGGAGGGGTGGTGGGGGGCCTGTCGATTTGAGTCTGGTGGGAGATCGAGCTGGGTTTGCCCCGGCTCGCCCGTTGACGGGGGTCTCGATCGCCAGGCATTTGAGCGGAGGTGTCACGGTCGGTGGCGATGGAGTTGGCGTTTCGCTACTGGGTGCCGACGTTGCGGGTGGAATGGTGGATGGGCGGGACGTTTTCTTTGGTGGTGTGGGTCGTGATCTGGATGCCGTGGTCGCGCCGAAGCTCGACGGGGCGGATTTGTCGGTGGTTTTGCGTTCGCGGCTGGCTCCTGAGCAGTTTCGTTACAAGGTTGCCCTGCCTGTTGGGGCGGTCCTCCAGGCGGTTGGGGGTGGCGCGATGGTCTCGCGCGGTGGTATGGCCTTGGTGCGCATTCCGGCGCCAAGCGCACGGGATGCCCAGGGCAGCGTCGTGCCGGTGCAGATGGCTGTTTCTGGGAATGAGCTGGTGTTGACGGTTGCTCATCGTGAACACGAACTGGCCTACCCCGTTCTAGTGGACCCAGAAATTGTGGTGAATCTAACTGAAAACGCTGGCTCGTGGGAATTTTACTCTACCTCGGACAATCCCTTTTATTGCGAAGGTACCGCGTCTGGCGAAACGGAGAACGGTGGATGTCCAGAAGGAGATCCTTTATTTTCTCATACCGGCCCGGGCGGCGGGTCACCTCTTACAATTACCATGCCGTCTGTGTCCGTACCATTTATTAAGACTCGTTACAATAAAAGTACAGAAAAAAACGAAGAAGTAGAAATCACTGGCGGTAGTGCTGAATGGTGGTGGAAGCCAAGCGGTACTGAAGGTATTACCTCTATCGAATTTGAGGGTATTTCATCGTCCGGGTTTACTGAATCTGAAGGGTCTGTGGAATGGGTACTGGAGGCCTGTCGCCAGGGCCGCAGCTGGACTTTTACGGAAGGTGCCCCGACATAGGTGCGCTTTGTGCCGATCGAAACTAAGACATGCAATAAACCTAAAGAACATAGAGAACCAGTCGTGGTATATATTTCTGGCGGCACTAAACAGGAAAAAAAACCAGCGGTCAATATTGGCGGGGAAATCTCGGTTGGAGCCGTTCTTGTGACCCGGCCGGTATCAAGTGAAGAAGAAGAAGAAAACAAGACCAAAAGGTATGGAGAAACAAACCCCGGGACACGCAACGAAATGCGGTGCTTGTCTGGTTATCCGGTTGACTGTGCGACCGGAAATCAGGTCGAGACTCAGACGGATCTATCGGTCGGCGGGCGAGGTCTTGGCCTAAACTTTACTCGCACTTATAACTCTCAGTTGGGGCACAACCAGATGCAGCGCGAGGAACACGGACCGTTTGGTCCTGGGTGGACAAGCTCCTACAGTGCGCATATTACAACTGAAACGCGATGTGGAGGGCTGATCTGCAATGAAGATATCGCCATTGTCCACCAGGACAACGGGAGTACGACGAGTTTCAGGCATTATATTTTCAAAGGTGGAAAAGAATCCTGGGAACCCATAGGTGGCCCACTGGTGCAGGCGACACTTGAAAATACAGAAACTGGGTATGTCTATACCCTTCCTGACTTGAGCAAGCTGTACTTCAACAGTTCGGGACAGCTCACGAGCGAGGCTGATCGTAACGGCAATACGCTGACTATGACATATGCCTCCGGCCATCTCGAATCGGTCAGTGACGGCGCCGGACGAAAGCTTACTTTCGCCTATGATCTTGAAGGGCTGGTTGAAAGCGTAAAAGATCCTATGGGTCATACTGTCAAATACGCGTATGAATCAGAAAAGCTCAAGAGCGTGACTCAGCTTGGAGAAAGCGGCCTGCGTTGGCAGTTCAAATATAACTCCGAAGGCGAGATGGCCTCAGAGACTGACGGTCGTGGTCATACTGTTACCACTGCCTATGATGTGTCCAACCGCGTGATCTCCCAGAAAGACGGGCTCGGGCGTCAACGCAAATGGAGTTATGCCACAATCGGATCGGGCACGGAAACGACAATAATTGAACCCAACGGCGCGACCACGGTTGAGAAATTCAATGGAGCTGGTTTGCCAACCAGCATCGCCCACGCGTCAGGAACACCCATCGCAGCCACGACTACCTATGAATATAACGAAGCAGGGGAGCCGATAGCCATCACCGACCCAAACGGCCACAAGACCGAATATGGCTATGACTCAACCGGGGATCGCACGAGCGAAAAAAATGCAGACGGCGACCAAATCAAATGGACATATGACAGTACCCACGACATCTTGACAATCACCAATCCGGACAATGAGACGACGACAATCAAAAGGAACAGTCACGGCGAACCGGAAACCGTCTCGCGCCCCGGACCTGACAACACTACGCAGACCACACGTTACAGCTATGACACAGATGGTGACTTGGAAACCGTCACGGAACCCCTCGAACGCAAATTGTCCTACGAATATGACAGCCAGGGCGACAAGGTCGGCGAAACTGATCTCGAAGGCGACAAGCGCACATGGGGCTACAACGAAGACTCGCAGGTCACTTCGACGGTGAGTCCGCGCGGGAACGCCAAAGGCGAAGAAGCCACGAAGTACACAACAAAAATCGAACGCGACGCACAGGGCAGACCGCTGATCGTCACCGATCCACTCGGCCACCAAACCAAATACATCTACGACGGCGACGGTAACCTCGAAAGCACAACTGACGCAAATGGTCACAAGACAAGATACGGCTATGACTCTGACAACGAGCAAATCAAAGTGGAAGAACCCAACGGGGCGATCAATGAAACAGGCTATGACAGTGCCGGACAGGTGATAAGCCAGACCGATGGTAACAAACACACTACTAAATATATCCGAAACCTGCTCGAGGAGGTAACCGAAATCATCGACCCATTGGGGCGCAAGACGATCAAGGAATACGACGGGGCGGGGAATCTCACGCACGTGACGGACTCTGCTAAACGAACAACAACCTACTCTTACGACCCGGCAAATAGACTCAAGGAAATCAGCTACTCAGACGGTAAAACACCCACTGTAAAATACGAATACGACGCAGCAGGCAACATGATCAGCATGACCGACGGGACCGGGACGACGAGTTATGAATACGATTCGCTCGGTTCGACTCACACACACACCACCAACGGTCATGGCGAAAGCATGGGCTATGGGTACGATCTCGCCAATGAGCAAATAAAACTCAGGTACCCAAACAGTCAGATCGTAACGCGCGGCTATGACCAGGCTGGCCGACTCCAGACTGTCACCGACTGGCTTGGCCACCAGGCCAAATTCTCATACGACCCAGACGCAGACCTGACGGCGATCACCTTTCCGACCGAAACGAGCAATCAAGACAAATACGCCTACAACCACGCCGACCAGATGAGCGAAGCTGATATGAGCAAGGGCAACGAAACGCTCGCATCCCTGGTCTACACCCGCGACAATGACGGCCAGGTCAATACGGCCGTCGCCAAAGGGCTCCCTGGCGAAGAAAAAACCGGATACGGCTACGATTCGAACAATCGTCTAATCAAAGCGGGCGCCTCCATATACGGCTATGATGCGGCTAACAACCCCACCAAACTCGGCTCAAGCGTCTATACCTACGACTCAGCCGACCAGCTCAAAACCGGAACCGGCGTGAAATACGCATACAACGAAATGGGTCAGCGCTTAAAAGAGCCCCCAGCGGCTCCGCGACTACCTATGGCTACGACCAGGCTGGAAATGTGACCTCCGTAGAACGCCCAGCAGAAGGCAAAATCCCGGCGATCAGCGACACGTATGCCTACGACGGGAACGGCCTTCGCGCTTCGCAGACCGTCTCAGGGAGCACCACCTATATGGTCTGGGGCCTCGGCGAAGGCTCCCCTTCGCTCCTCGGCGACGGCACCAACAGCTATGTCTATGGACCGGAAGGCCAGCCGATCGAGCAGATCAACAGCAGCCAAGGCAAAGTGCTCTATTTCCACCACGACCAGCAGGGCAGCACGCGGCTTTTGACAGGCTCCACGGGCAAAGCCGAAGCGACCTTCACGTATGGACCCTACGGGGCGCTCACGGGCTCGACAGGGACCGCCACGACGCCGCTCGGATACGACGGCCAGTATACCATCTCGGACACCGGGCTCATCTACCTGCGGGCACGCACCTACGACCCGGCCACGGCGCAGTTCTTGTCGGTCGATCCGGCTGAGGCTCTTACGCGGGCGCCGTATGGTTATGCCCAGAAGAACCCGCTCACCTTTGGAGACCCGAGCGGGCTGTCGGTGCTCGGCACCTTGGAAAGCATCGGCGAAGGGGCCCTCCGTGCAGGCATTGATGTGGTGGCCGTTGGGCCATACGCGGTCTACTATGGAAGCTATGAGCTTGCGAGTGGGATCAAAGATCTCGGTGCAAAGTTCGGATTGCCCGGGGAAGTCATTGCGCATCTGGACTCGCTGTCGCTCGCGCAGTTCCAGGCGCTGGGCCTGGCAGGCGACGCCGCAATCGACGTACTGAAGAACGAACTCTTCGGCAACGAGTCGATCTGCGATGAGGGAACGTTGGGCTACATCAACCCTCTTCACGGATTCTTGCCCGGTCCCCTGAAGGGACCACAGATCTTCTTGCCTGGTATTGAACCAAACGGTCACATAGATATTGAATGGTGAAGGTATTTGCTATGAGACGGCCGTCCTGGTTTGCATCCCCCAATAGCGCTGGTGATTGGGTGGGCCTGCTTGGAGGGATTGCGGTTGCCGCGGCCGTGCTTGCTCTCATCGGCTGGAACGTAGCCCGTCTCGTAGAGGGGAAGACTACGTTGGCGGCTTTGACCTGTGTGGACCCGACTGACCCGTGCAACTGGTCGAGTTACCGAGTCGCCAACGACAGCAACGCGCCGGTTGTGCTGCGGGAGTGCGATCACCGCTGCGAGAGTGGTGATCGCAGGCTAGAGCCGATTCTGGTGGTGCCAGGAACAATGAGCGGTAGCGATCAGGTGAGGGCCACTATCGGGGCGCGAGATTGGTGGGAAGTGCAGACCGTCTCGGGGCGCCAAATTGGCTGTCTTGTCCTTGATGGAAATTCGAGCAAGCACGACGGGGACACCGTTCGTGTCTCGTCGGCTCGCCGATGTGGTTGAGCGCCTGATCCGTCGCTGAACGCTGGCCTCGTTCTTATGCCACTTGGAGGCTAAATGGCAATGGGCAACAGCAACACGATAATTTCTATACTCCTCGATCTCGGCTTGGAAGATCTGATTCTATTGCCCGAGGCTACGGCAGCTCCCGAGTTGCGTGAGGTAGCCGGAGGCCAGGACTTAGTGAGTGTGATCTCGAGTGCACTTGGCGAGCTTGTCCGTGAGGATCGGATACGTCTCTTTCGAGGTCGCTGGAACGGTGAGCCACAGCCTGTGCCAGTCGAGGAAGGCTTGAAGTTGCTGCAGGACTCGGTGTGGTACCGCTTCCGCACTGATGAGCCCAATGAGGAACGGATGTATTTCATCAATGTCAACAATCTCCGGCGTGGCTGAGTACGACGCTTGGTCCTTCGGGCGAGGTCGGGGGGACGGCGAAATCAACCTCGACTTCGGCCGCGACGGGCGTCTTATCGGAATCGAGATCCAGACTGCTTCCCGATTCTTGTCTGCTGTGCCGCTCTCCGACTCTGCGCGCGATCGCGCGCAGAACTCAATTTCCTCGGAGCCTCTTTGAGAATGATCACAAAAGGTCCCCGGTGGGGCGCGTCCGCTCGACCGGGCTGCTGCGCCCTCAACTGCGTTTGTACCCTTCATGGGCCCGGCCGCCGGTCGAGCGGATCCACGGCCCACCGCGGACCGCGCGCCGTCCGGCAGAGATCCAAGCCCCCAGCCTAAGCGCTGCGATCAATCCGACGGATCCGCCGGCGTTCCTGGACGGCGTAGCCGTGCGCAGCGCGGCTCGCGCGCGCCGTGGTGCGCATGTCGCACAGCATCGCCTCGCGCAGGCGCAGCAGCTCGATGTGGGTCCGCTCGTGAACCAGCGCGGCGCGCTCCAGGAGGGGGCGCGCGGCGTCCGGGGGGCGCGCTGGCAGCTCGGCCACGAGGGCCCGCCACTCTTCTCCGAGGGCGTGAAGATCGTCGATGCGCCCCATTCCCGCCAGCTCCAGCTCGCGCTCGGAGAGTTCGAGGATCGCCGTGTAGGGGTCGAGTGTGTCCTCGGCGGTCTGCGTCGTTGCGTCCATCGCGATCACCTCACTGCCGCCTCGGGCCTGTTCGCGATCTCAGCCCAGGCGCCGCGCAGCTCGCCGAGCAGGTTGCCCACCTCTTCGAGCATGCGTGTGTCCTGTCCCATCCGGCCGCGGTTGAGGTGGGCCAGACAGAATCCGTAGATGGCGTGCAGCCGTGCCGAGATCTCGCCCTGGTCATGGTCGAGCGTGCCGTCGAGATGGCCGATGATCAGCTCGGCGCGGCGCAGCGCGTTGTGAGCGCGCTCGATCTCACCGGCGTTCATCGCGGCGCTCGCCTGGCGCAGGAAGCGCCGTGCGCCGTCGTACAGCATCACGACCAGCTCGCCGGGCGACGCCGACAGCACCGCGTTCTGGCGGTACGCCTGCGGAGATGCCGTGAGGGGGGCCATCCTGTCCCGGTGATCGGCAGGCGATCTAGGAAGTTGAGCTTGCCGATCCCCGTCTGAGATGTGGAAAGGCCGGTTCTGGCCGGTGTCTGAGATATGGAAGGCCGGTTCCAGCCGGTGTTCTGAGATGTACAGAGGCCGGTTCTAGCCGGTGCTGGCGACGTCGTTGGCCTCCAGCGCAGTGATCTGGCTGGTCAGCCACGTGCCCTGCGACTGGCTCTCCTGAACGGCCTTTTCCATCGCCAGGTATTCGGCCTGGAGAGACTTCTGACGCACGGCCAGCAGTTCGTTCATGGTCGTGATCTGTTCGCCCATCTCCGCGAGGCGGGAGGCCTCGCCGGTAATCCTGGTTTCGATCGCGCCGGCCGGTTCGGCGTTCGCGTTGACGAGCTTCTGGAAGCTCTGACCCCAGCGATCCAGCATCTGTTCGACGCCCGCCGGGTTTGTCTGGATCGCCTTGGCGAGTTCGGTCGTGTTCACCGTGAGATCGCCTTCCACGGCCGTCTGGGAAGGTGTTGCGCTGCCCGAGGCGACACCCGTGCTTACGCCGATGTTCGCCAAGCTCGACATTTCCGCGCCGAGCCCTTCTACCGGGGTGTAGACGGCCTCGCGCATGTTATTCAGCAGTTCCGTCAATTCGATGTCGCCGAACAGCGTTCCCGTGCCGAGTTCGCTTTCGCTCGTGGGGTTAGCCGGTGGCTTGGTCGTCAGCTGACTATGGATCGCGCCGATCGTCGAGTTGTAGAGCTTCACAAAGGATTCCACTTGCGCCGTGATCGCACTCGTGCTCGGAGCCGGTGCGCCGACGTTGATCGTGACCGGGCCGCTGGTGGTGGTCAGGGCACCCAACGTCAGTGTCACACCGGCGATGGCGTTGCTCACGGTGTTGGAACTCGATGTTCCGGCGACGCCGTCGACGGTGTATTCGGCGTCCTTGCCTTCCTTGGCTGTGCCGGCTTTTTCTACCAGCGTGCCACCCGCGTCGGAGACCTTGATGAATTCTGTGCCCGTGCTGCCCGTGGTGCGATCCGACAGCACGATCGTCCCGCCTTCCAGCGCTGCCGCGTATACCGTCGCCTTGCTGTCGGAGTTGATCGTGTTCACCAGTTCCTGGGCCGTCGCGCCTGCCTTCACGCTGATTTCCTGACCGTCGATCGTGATCTCTTCAGCGCTCGCGGGGCTCGCGAATGTGAAGGTGCGCTGCGCCGAGTTGGCCAGCTGCGTCACGTTGACCTGATAGCCGCCGACGCCGGCGCCCTCGGTCGTGAGCGCCGTGATCTGGTTCGGATCGCTCGATGTCACCGCTTGAGTGGTGTTGAACAGTTCCGGCGAGGACAGATCGGCGGCCGAGAAGGCAAGCTGCTGCAGGCTGCTCTGGATCGAGCGCAGCTGCGTCTGCTGGGCTTGCAGCGTCGTCTCCTGGTTGCTCAGCTCCGTCACCGGCCTGCGTTCAGCACCGATCAGCGCGTTGACGATTTCAGTCGTGTTAAGTCCCGAGCCAAGCCCGGTGACGCTGATCGGGGCGCTGCTGCTCGATCCCAAGATTCCCTGAGTGGACACGCGAAGCTCCTATTCCAGCGGCTTTCCGGCAGCGACGTCAAGCGCCTCGGCGGGCGAGATCGTGCGCAGCACCCTGCCGCCGTGATCGCGTACCTCGATCGTCATACGCCCGCTCGTTTCGTCGTGGGCGAAGTGCAGTTCGCGGCCCATCGCACGCAGGCCGTCGTGGACGCGCGCGGCCGTGGCCATTTCGTCGAGCACCTGCCGTGGCGGGCTCGCAGGAAGGGTGTCCAGCGATACCGGACGCCCGACGGCAGGCGGCAGTGAGAAGCTCGCATCGGCGCGGCGAGCGCCGCCGGCGCTTGACGTCGGAGGAGCTGCTGCAATCGGTCCCTGGGTGGGCTGAATTGGCGAGTTCATGCCGTTTTCCTCCTGAAAACACTCTTCGCGGACCCATCCGTGGGCCGCCTCGCTCTTTGACTTATCCACCGTGATCGACCCCTACCTTGGAAAGCTTTAGGCTGCTGCGCGCCGCTCGACACTCTTGTCGGCTCCGTTCTCTTCCACCCCGTGGGCGACCGTCTGGCGCTCACAGGCCTCGCCTGCGCCGGTCCCTATCTGCTCCTCACCGGCCTCGCCATGTGCGGCCGCAAGCACGCGCTTCAGCAACTCCGCCGCGGGCCCGTTCTCGGGCTCCTCGGCGAGGGCGGCCTGCGCGAACTCCAATGCCTCGGCCGCCATCCCCTGGCGCTCGGCCACGCGCGCCAGGCCGAATAGCGCTCTTGCGTCGGGCTGCTCGCCGCAAACGGCCATCCACTCCTCCGCCGCCGACGCCGCGAAGCCGCGGCGCAGGTATAGCTCGGCGAGCTGCTCTCTGCGCTCGCGCGCGGGCAGCGGGGTGTGCTCTACCAGGCCCACGGCTACCTCGAAGGTCGTAAAGTCGTTGACGCGCAGCAGTGCTTCGAGGATTGTCCCCAGCAGCGGCACGGCCTCGGGCGAAAGCTCGATCGCGGTCTCCCCGGCGCCGGCAAGCTCATACCAGGCCGTGAACAGCGCAAGCTCGGAACTCTCCATCGCGCAGCCCTGCGCCCGCGCCAGCGCTGCTCCGGCCTTGATCCGCTCACCGCTGGCGATGCGCGCGAACAGCTCGCTGCGGCAGCCCATCGTGGCCAGCGGGTCCTCGGTTGGGATCTCGCGCACGACATCCGCGGCCTCCGCGTAACGGCGTTGTGCCAGCAGCGTCTCGCCGAGCGCCACCCGTGCGCGACTGGAATGCGGCTGGCGCGCGAGCACGGCGCGGAACTGCATCTCGCCTGCCTGCGTCGCGCCCCCCTCGTACAGCGCGGTCCCGAGCAGAAAGCGAGCCATCGCCGGGGGATCGGGGATCCGCTCCTGCACCTCTGCGACGATCTGCTCGGGCTCGACGCCCGCAACGAGCAGCGCGCTCGCGTACGGCATGACCGAACCGATGAACTCTGGGTGTGCGCGCAGGCACTCCGCCAGCAGCGACACTCCCTGCTCGACTTCGCCTCGCGCGACGCGCAGTTCGCCAAGGGCGATCTGCGGCAGGTAGCTGCCGCAGCCCACCGTCGCCGTATAGCGGCGGGGTGCGTCGCCCATCGCAATGCATCTTTCGTAGCCCTCGATCGCGCGCTCGATGTCGCCCTGTTCGACGTACGCCGCACTCTGCTCCAACACCAGGTCTGTGAAGCCGGGGAAGCGCGTCAGGGCATCGTGTGCCTTCGCGATTGCGTCTGCGAAGCGTCCGCAGGCCCGCAGCGCTCGTATGTAGCGGTTGGCCAGCGCCGGCGCGAACTGATAGCTGTCGCGGTCCTCGTCGTTCTCCAGCAGTTGCCACGCCCGCTCCAGCTCCACCAGCGCCAGCGCCGGCTCGCCCGCCACCGCATACTCGGCGCCGAGGTTGTAATGCAGGAACGGCGTCGCCTGGCTCTCCTGCTGCTGCATACGCAACAGCTCGATGTTGCGCCGTGACTTCTCGCGGGCATCCCTGACGGCCCCCAGATAGCCGTAGTGCTCGATGCGCACGTTCGTGTACTCCAGGCGCTCCGGCAGATATCCGGGCAGCGTGTCGGCGATCTGCTCGTGCAGTCTGCCGCGGTAGCGATATTGGGGTCGGTTGCGGAAGACGCGCAGGGTGTTATGGGTCACCGAGCTGCCGGCGTCGAGGTCGCCGGTGTAATTGGTCTCGGCGACGTAGAACGCCTCCCGCCAGATACGTCCTGTCAGCGAGCGCAGCAGCGCGACATCGTCTGCCACCAACAGCTCGTCGGCGTCGAGCACCAGCGTCCAGTCGCCCGTGGCGGCCTCGAAGGCGACGTTGCGCGCCTCGCCGAAGCTGCCCGTCCACTCGCGCTCGATCACCCTCGCCCCGAAGCTCTCGGCGATCGCGATCGTGCCGTCCTTGGAGCCCGTGTCGACGATCACCATCTCGTCCACGGCCTCCCGGACGGCGGCCAGGCAGCGCGGCAGCATCTCCTCCTCGTCGCGCACGATCATGCACAGGCTCAGACGCATTCCCTCGGCGGGATGGGCCTGCTCGGCGACCGCCAACGCGCGGCGCTCGAGGCCGCCGACCGCCGGATGCATCGCATGGGTGCGCCGCCTGCCATCCAGCGAGCGGCGCCGGCGGGCCGTCTGAGCGAGGTTGCGCTGCGTCTCGCCCAGCGTCGGCTCCAGGCGCTCCGCGGCCTCGAACAGCGCCTGCGCGCCGTCGAGGCTCCACAGCTCGTACAGTGCGACACCGGCGTAGTTGAGCAGTTTCGGCTCGCGCGCCTGCAGCTCCAGCGTCCGCACGGCGCCCTCGGCCACCGCTGCGTAGATCGCCGCCAAATCGGCCTTGCGCGCGATGGCGGCCGCTGCCAGACCCTGCTCGATCAGTTTCACCACGGCCTGATAGTGGCGGTTGTGATCGTCGATCGCGGCCGCTCTGGTGAACAGCTGCAGGTAGCTCTCGGCGTCGCCCTTGGCCAGCACGGCGCGCGCGCGCGCCGGCAGCTCGGGGGCCTCCACGAGGGCGTCGGGGTCCTGTGCTGGGCTGGGCTTCGCTGAGGCCATTGCGAACACGGTGATCGGCCGTGCCTGTCGATACCTGAGTCTCCATCTGTCGGCGGCGCCTGGCTGCCCCCCCCATCGAGTGGCGGTGTCGGCTCTCCATCTATCGGCAGCGCCCGACTTTCTGAGAACCGCGCTTCGGGGCTCAAGTGTCGCGGCGAAGGCACCGATGAGGACGACTGTCTCCTGGGATGGAGACCTGGAGAACGAAGAACCACTTCCCTCGAAGTCGGAGCTATCACATGCAAATCAAGGAGCAGGGCGCCGCCAGGGTTTCGGCTTCCGAGGTACTGTCGTTGTGGCTGCGCTACCAGCGTACGGGCGACTCAAGGCTGCGCGATCGGCTGGTCTTCATCTTCACGCCGATGGTCCGCTACATCGTCTACCGCAAGGTCCGTGAGGTACCGGCGCAGTGCGACGTGGAGGACTTCCTCTCCTGCGGCCTGGAGGCGCTGCTGCGTTCGATCGATCGCTACGACCCCTCCAAGGGCGCCACGCTCGAGCAGTTCGCCTGGACGCGTATCCACGGCGCCGTGCTCGACGAGCTGCGCCGCCACGACTGGGCCCCGCGCTCGCTGCGTCGCGCCGAGCGTGCCATCAACGGCGCGCGCGAGGACTTCACCTCCCAGCACGATCGCCAGCCAACGCGCGAGGAGCTGGCGACCGCGGTGGGCATGCGCCCCGCCGAACTCACGCGCCGCATCGACGACATCGCGCTCGCCGACGTCGCCTCGCTGAACAAGACCGTCCGCGCCGAGGACTCCACGACGATCGAGCGCATAGATACGCTGGAGAGTTCCGACCAGGACACCGATCCGGCCCTCTCAGCCGAGCGCCGTGAGGCCAAGGAGCGCTTCCGCCGCGCCTTCGCGCAGCTTCCCGCGCGCGAGCGTCAGGTCGCGGTGCTGCTCTATGTAGAGAACCGCACCCTGCGCGACATCGGCGCCCGTCTCGGCGTCTCCGAGAGCCGCGTCTCGCAGATCCACACCGAGCTGCGTCGGCGTCTACGCGAGCAGCTTTCCGCCGACGCCTCGCTCTTCTCGGCTGTCTAAGGGCCTGACGGTATCGGCCCTAAAGAAACCTCCCTCTCGGTCGAACACCGGATGAGATGGATCTCGGTCTCTACATCGCCGCCTCGGGCATGGTCGCCGAGCAGACCCGTCAGGATCAGCTCACCAACGATCTTGCCAACGCCTCGACGCCGGGCTACAAGCCCGAAGAGACCCCGCAGAGCAGCTTCGGTGAAATGCTGCTCTCGAACACCGCCACCGGCCAGCCGATCGGCTCCATCGCGACGGGCGTGCAGCTCGGCAAGGCAGTTACCGACATGACGCCCGCCGCGACGCAGGAAACCGGGGAGCCGCTGGACTTCGCCGTAGTCGGCCAGGGCTTCTTCGCGGTGCAGACACCGCAGGGCACGCGCTATACCCGCGACGGGCAGTTCTCCGCCTCGGCGCAGGGGCAACTTGTGAACTCGGCCGGGCAGGCCGTGCTCGACCAGCAGGGCAAGCCGATCGCGGTGGGCGCCGAAGGGCACGTGGCGGCAGGCGCGCTCGGCGTCTTCGAAGTGCCCGCGGCCGTCAAGCAGGGCGAAAACCTTTTCTCCGGAACCGCCTCCGGCAAGGCCGCCGGCACCGTTCGCCAGGGCTCGCTGGAGGGCTCAGGCGTCGATGCCGCCAAGGCGATGGTCGAAATGATCGGCTCGATGCGCACCTTCCAGTCCGGCCAGCAGGCCATCCAGGCAATTGACGCGACCCTGCAGGCCGCCTCCACCCAGGTCGGCTCGCTCACACCCCAGTAGGAGGAACTCACGATGCTCGAAGGTCTCTACGCAGCGGCGGCCGGCATGTCGGCCCAGCAGCAGCAGATGAATGCCATAGCCAACGACCTCGCCAACGTCTCCACGACCGGCTACAAGTCCGAGCGCGTCGGTTTTCAGGATCTCCTCTACAACCAGGTCAATCAGGCTGGCACCTCCACGACCGCTGGCGCGGGCGCGCTCGCGCAGGTGATCGGGAGCAACCAGGCTCAGGGCGCCCTGCAGCAGACTGGCAACCCGCTGGACCTCGCCATTCAGGGCGAAGGCTTCTTTCAGATCAAGCTCTCCTCCGGGCAGACGGACTTGACCCGCGATGGCGCCCTGTCGCTCGACGGTCAGGGCCACCTCACGACCTCCGACGGCAGCCTGCTCGACCCGCCGATCACGCTTCCAGCCGGGGTCACGCCCGGCGAAGTCAGCATCGCCTCTGACGGCACCGTGAGCGCTGGCACGCGCACGCTCGGGAAGATCTCATTGGTCACCGTCGCCGCACCCGACCACCTGCTCGCCGACGGCGCCGGCGGCTTCACCACCACAGTCGCCTCCGGCGCTCCGCGCGCCGCCTCTGGCACCACCCTGCAGCAGGGCGCGCTCGAGGGGTCAAACGTCGACATGGCCAGCGACATGGCCACGATGATGAGCACGCAGCGCAACTACCAGATGTCCTCCACGGCGATCCAGACGCAGAACCAGATGCTCGGGATCGCCAACCAGCTGGTCTCCTCGTCATGAGCGTCCCACTCGCGCCCACCGTCCTCTCATGAGCATGCCACTCGCTCCCACGATCGGCGCCACCGCCGGCGGCGGGCTCCCCCTGGTCAATCAGGCGCTCGAGCCGGCCTCCGTGCGCAATGGCACGCCGGCGACGCAGAAGGCCTATGCCACGGCGCTCGACTTCGAAGACATGCTCGTCCAGCAGCTCTCGCAGTCGCTCACCGAAGCCAGCGCAACCGCCGAAGGCGAAGGCGGCGCGGAAGGCGAAGGCTCAGAAGGCGGCGGCGAAGCGGCCAATGGCGAGCTGTCCTCGCTGTTGCCCCAGTCGCTCACCGAAGGCGTCATGAGCCAGGGCGGCCTCGGGCTGGCCCAGCAGCTGATGTCCGCGCTGGACCCCACAGCGGCGGATACCGCCGGCAAGCTCACGGCTACCGGCGGCGCCTCTCCGGTGCCGGGCACGCCGACGGTCCCCGCCGTCGAGCCCGTCGCTACGGCTGCGCCGCGGGTCGCCGCCAGCGGAGGTGTCGCGGCATGACACCGATGGCCCCGCCGATGGCGCCGGTCGAACTCGTGGACGACGACGAGACGCTCACGCGCGACGTGCTAGCCCACCTCGACGCGCAGATCGCCTCGGCGCAGCGGCTGTTGGAGGTGGTGCTCGAGCAGGGCCAGGCAATCCGCGCGCGCGACGTACACACGGTGGTGCGCCTCGCGGGCCTGATGCACGGCGAGATGACGCGCCGCGGGCAGATCGAGCAGGAGCGTTCGCGGCTGTTGTCGCTCAGTGGCTCGCGGCTGGGGATCGCACCGGAGGCCGTCACGCTGACGCGGCTGGGAACGCTGATGGAGCCTTCGAGCGCCGAGCTGGCCATGTCGCGCAGCGCGCACCTGCGCGGCCTGCTGCACGAGCTGCAGCGCGAGCACTCGTGCAACCGCGCGCTGATGCGCTTGGAGCTGTCTTTCCTGGACCACCTCATGACCTCGCTGGCGCTCGACGGCGCGCACAACTATGACCCGCGGGGTTCCTCGGTCGTGCCGCCGCGCCCGCGCGGGGCCCTGCACGTCCTCGACCTGCGCGCCTGAGGACGATCTGCCATGCCGATCCCCACACTGCAAGGACTCCAGACGGCGCTTTCCGGCTTGGTCGCAAGCCAGGAGGCGATCGACACGACCGGCCACAACATCGACAACGCCGAAACCCCCGGCTACTCGCGTCAGACGGCGGTGCTGCAGACCAACCCGGCGCTGCCGATCGCCGCGATGTCGCCGTTGACCGGCGAGGGTGGGCAGCTCGGTACGGGCGTCAGCGTGGCCACGATCACGCGCATCCGCAACAGCTATCTCGACGCCCAATACCGCACGCAGAATGCCGGCCTGGGAGCGGCCTCCACGGAAGCCGAAGAGCTGCAGCAGGCCCAGAGCGCGTTCGACGAGCCCTCAAGCTCGGGTCTGTCGAGCCAGCTGTCGGCGTTCTGGGGCGCGTGGGGGTCACTCGCAAACTCCCCCTCCAGCGAAGCAGCACGCGAGGGCGTCGTCAGCACCGGCACACAGCTCGCCACGACGCTCAACCAGCTCTCGACTCAGATCTCGACGATTTCCACGCAGGCCACGCAGCAGTACAACGCCATCACGGGCTCCACCGGGGAAGTCCAGGACGACGCCAACCAGATCGCCCAGCTCAACCATCAGATCAAGCTCTCCGAACAGGCCGGCCAACAGCCAAACGACCTGCTCGATCGCCGCGATCTGCTGCTCGACAAGCTCTCCACACTGGGCAACGTGACCGTCACGCAGGCTGCCGACGGCACCGATACCGTCAACTTCGGCGACGCCGCGAAACCGCTCGTGGAAGGCACGACCGTTACTTGGCCTCAGGAATTGACCGCTGCCGCCGGGGGGCAGCTGGGGGCGCTGCTGAAGCTCTCCGGCCCTACGGGCCAGCTTGCTGCCTACCAGACGACGCTCAACGAAGTGGCCGCGTCGCTGGCCGGATCGGTCAACGCGTTGCACACCTCCAGGCCCTTCTTCAGTGGCGCGACCGCTGCGACGATCGCCGTCGCGGTGACGCCCGCCGAGGTCCAGACCTCCGCCGGCGGCACGGCTGGCGGCAATGAAGTGGCGCAGGCCATCGCGGCGCTGCGCGGCGGTACGGCCGAACGCACCTACACAGGGCTCGTCGCCCAGGTCGGCGCCGATGTGCGCACCGCCCAGGACGACCAGACCACCGCTCAGGCCGTCGTCGGCTCGATCTCCAACCAGCGCCAGAGCGTTTCCGGCGTGTCGCTGGATGAGGAAATGACCAACCTCATCAGCTTCCAGCGTGGCTACGAGGCATCGGCGCGCACGATGACAGCGATGGATGAAATGCTCAGCACGCTGATCGACCACACCGGAACGGCGGGGCTGTAGGGATGAGCGAGCGCATAACCCCAGCGATGATCTCGGGCTCGACGCTCGCCGACATCAACTCCGACCTCGCCGCAATGCAGCGCAGCGAGAGCGAACTGTCTTCGGGCAAGTCGATCCAGCAGCCCTCCGACAACCCCTACGGCGCCAGCAGGGCGATCGAATTGCAAAGCGCGATCGACGGCCTGACGTCCTACGGCACGAACGCACAGGACGGCATCTCTTGGACGCAGACGGCCTCCAGCGCGCTGTCCTCGATCAACAACGTCACGCAGCGCGTGCGCGAACTGCTCCTGCAGGCCTCCAACGGCGTCAACAACCCGATCGACCGCGAAGCGATCGCCGAAGAGGTCAGCCAGCTGACCGAAACGGTCAAAAACGACGCCGACACGCAGTACGCCGGCCAGTACGTCTTCTCGGGCACGGCGACCGAAACCGCCCCCTACCAGGCCGGCGCGGGCGCGGGGGCAGACGAATACAAGGGAAATACCGGCACGGTAACGCGCGCGATCGGGCCCGGATCGTCGCTGACGATCAACACCGAT
Organism: uncultured Solirubrobacterales bacterium; assembly: GCA_963715515.1. GTDB lineage: Bacteria > Actinomycetota > Thermoleophilia > Solirubrobacterales > Solirubrobacteraceae > Palsa-744. Next base: position 50,881 of record OY970249.1, on the reverse strand, counting down.
ATCTCCACGCTGCTGGGCAATGGCTCGGGCTCGGGCGATGGCAAGCTGCTCGAAACGCTGCGCACGATCACCCAGCACCTGCGCGGCGGCGCGCCGGCCGAAATCGAAGCGCTCGGCAGCACCGACCTGAAGAGCCTCGACACGAATATCGACGCGCTGACCACGATGCAGGCCGGCGTTGGGGCGATCACCGACCAGTTGCAGACGGCGGCCAGCCGCGTCCAGGAACTGCAGACGGGCGATGCCCAGGCGCTCTCGAATACCGAGGACGCCGACATGGCCAAGGTCTCGATCGCCTTCTCCAGCCAGCAGGCTGGCTACAACGCCGCGCTGCGCGCCGGCGCCAGTATCGTGCAGATGTCTTTGCTGGAATTCCTGCACTAACCGAACCGTTTTGCCGCTCACGATCAACAGCTCTCGCTTCGGCACCCTCGAAATAGCCCCCGAGGAGGTGATCGAGTTCCCGCATGGCCTGATCGGACTGGAGGGCTCGCGCTACACGCTGCTCGACCGCAACCCCGGCAGCGGCTTTCTCTGGCTGCACTCTCTTGAGGATCCCGACCTGGCGCTGCCGGTCGTCGATCCGCGGCGCTTCTTTCCGAGATTCGCGTTGGAGGTGGCCGAGGAGGAGCGCGAGCGCGTTGGCAGCGGCGACCCGCGCGAGGCGCAGATCTATGTGACGGTCCGCGCGGCTCCTGACCCCGCGGACGTGGTCGTCAACTTGCGCGCGCCGCTCGTGGTCGCAGAGGGCTGCGGTCACCAGGTGCTCAATATGGCGCCGGGCGCCGAGCTGCAGGCGCCGCTGTTCGCCGCGGCCGGCCAGGTCGCCGCCACGGAGGGGGCGCCGTCGGTGGATGCTGCATAATCACTCTCCATGCTGATCCTCACACGGCGTCCAGGCGAGCGCGTGGTGATCGGCGAGGACATCCTGGTTACCGTGATGGAGGTTTCGGGCCAGACCGTGCGCCTGGGCATCGCCGCGCCCGACGCGCTGCCGATCTACCGCGAGGAGATCTGGCTGGCGGTCAAGGAGGAGAACCGCGCCGCCGCTGCCGCCGCGGTCGACGCGCTGCCGACTCAGCGGCCCTCGTAGACGGCCTTCCCGGGGCCGTGCTCCAGGAAGGAGCGCACGGCATTTCGGAGGTCGTCGGTTGCGAACAGGTCGCCGGCCAGCTCCGGCACGCGGGCATCGGCCGCACGGGCGCCGCCGGCCTCGCGCACGGCGGCGACGATCGCCTTGGTGGCGGCGTGCGCCCGCGTGGGGCCCTCGGCCAGCTTGAGCGCGAAGGTCCGAGCGGCATCGTCGAAGCCATCGTCGGGCAGCACCCGGTTGACGACATTCCAGCGCTCCAGCGTGGCGGCATCGTAGAGCGTGCCAGTCATCACCAGCTCGCGCGCTCGCGCGGGTCCGGCGCGCTCGGCTAGACGCTGGGTGCCGCCCATCGCCGGCGTCAGTCCCACCACGGTCTCTACGAGCCCGAAGCGCGCCGAGGCCGAGGCCAGCAACAGGTCGCACCCAAGCGACAGCTCGAAGGCCGCCGTCAGGCAGAGGCCGTGGGCGGCGAAGATCGTGGGCAGCGGCAGCTGCTCGACGCTGTGCACGAGCCCCAGCAGGCGCTCCCACAGCTCGGCACCGCGCTCGCGCGTAAGGCCGTCGAACTCGTGCACGTCGACGCCGCCGCTGACGACACGGCCGGCGGCGCGGATCAGCAGGCCGCGCGGGGGAGAGGCCGTCAGGGTTGCGACAGCCGCGATCAACTCCTCGATCAGCTCGTGTTCGAAGAGGTTCAGCGGGGGGCTGTCGAGTGTCAGGATGGCAAGCGGGCCGTCGTGCTCCAGCTGGACTTTGGTCATGCCGGCAGCCTATCGAGGAGTTGGTCGGAAGATTCCGGCGCAACCGGAGTCTGGCCTGAACAGCAAGACGTACCTCGCCGGAGTATTCTCGGCGGGAGGTTCAGACAATGCGACAAGTTGGAGGTTCGCGATGAGCAGGCTCACCGTCCGGCGTACATCGGCATTCAAGTTCTTCGCGGCCGCCGTGCTTGCCGCGGGCCTCGGCGGCTGCGGCAGCTCCAGCAGCACGTCAAGTTCGGCCACCGAATCCAGCGCCGCACCGAGCGCATCGACGACCGCCACATCGACATCGGCCGCCGGCAGTTCCACGGCCGCCGCCCCGGCGCCGACCGGCGCCGCACAGGTCGTCAAGCTCGAAGCCAACCCGAGTGGCGCGCTCAGCTACAACACGACTACGCTCACGGCCAAGCCCGGCAGGGTCACGATCGAATTCACCAACATGGCGCCGCTCGGGCACAACGTCACCGTGGAAGGCAGCGGCGGCAAGCAGCTTGGGGCTACGCCGACGTTCAGCGGGGGCACTAAGTCCCTGACGGTCAACCTCACGGCTGGTACCTACACATTCTTCTGCTCCGTCCCCGGCCATCGGCAGGCGGGAATGCAGGGCACGCTCACCGTCGGGTAGGCCTGGCCCGGCTGGGCGCGCGACCTTCGGCGGAGGGGCCCTTTCGGTGTTCGGCGGACGGGCCCTTTCGGCGGATGCGCCTAGGCTTCGGTGTGGATTACGACGTCGGCGATGTCGGGCAGCTGTCGGCGCAGCTCCTCCTCCAGCTCGCCGGCGAGTCGGTGGGCGTCGATCAGCGAGGTCTCGGCGCCGATGCTCAGCGTGAGGAACAGGACGCTGCCGGCCTGGGTCGAGAGCAGGCGCAGGCGCCGTTGCGCGATTCCGGTCGCTGTCGGGAGGATGCGCTCGATCTCTCGCTTGGCCTGCTGCTCGGCGCTCCCGTCGGTCGGCAGCGCGATCAGCGGACGCTCAAGCGGCTCGAGATGGGTCTGCACGTCGACCACGCCGGGATTGGCGCGGATGGCTTGTTCGATGCGTCGGGCGACCGCCTGTGCTGCCTGCAAGTCGAGATCGGCCGGGAACTTCAGGTGCAGCGAGACGCTTCTGGACCCGTCCTGCTCGAAGATCGCGATGTCGTGCGTTTCCCTGATCAGCGGCTCTGCCAGAGCGATGGCCAGGATCCGGTCGCGCAGGTCCAGGCCGCTGCGGCGGGGCTCGACGTGGACGACGACATCGCTGCCGGGCAGCTCACGCTCGACGGCCGCCTCGATCAGGCTGGCTGCCTGGTGTCCCTCGATGACCGCCTGCCCAGGCGGCACGGCGGCCACGACGTCGGCGAAATAGCGCCCGGCGGACTCGCGCAGGCGCAGGCGCAGCAGTTCGATGTCGGGTTCCAGGCGGGCGATGGCTCGCTCGGCTGCCTCGCGAGCCTCCGCCGGAGTGCGGTCCATCAGCACGTTGGCGTTCTCGACGATCAGTCGTGCGGCAGCAGCGAAGATGATCGCCGCGATGACCAGCGCAGCGATGGCGTCGCCCTGAGCGAAGCCGGCGCGCACGAGGATCAACCCGATGAGCACTGCCACCGAGCCGGCCATGTCCACGGCGAAGTGATACGCGTTGGAGCGCAGCGCGGCGCTGTCGTAGCGCCGTGCGGTGCGCAGCGAGACAACGGTGCGAGCGAGGTTGACGACGAGCGCGACGACGATCACCACGAAGACAGGCAGACCTGTATTGAGTACGCGCCCACCCGTGCCGCCGAGGTCTGCCAGGTGACGGACGGCCTCGACGCTGACGAGGACTCCACCGATCAGCAGGATCGCCGCCTCTCCCAGCGCCCCCAGGTTCTCGGCGCGGCGGTGGCCGTAGGGGTGCTCGGGGTCGGCCGGCCGTCCGGCCAGGCGCACGACGAAGAACGTCAGCGTCGCCGCGACGACGTCTCCGCTGGACTCGATTCCCGCGGAGATCAGACCCAGGCTGCCGGCTATCAGCCCAGCGCCTAGCTTCAGGATCACCAGCAGACCGGCCGCGGCGATCGAGACCAGCGTCGTGCGTCGCTGCGCGTCGGACACGATCGCAATCTATCGACGAGTTCAGGCGGGTGCTTGGGGGCGGACGCCGCCAGCAGACCCTAAGCTGCTGCTGTGACCGACGCCGACCTCGCGACCGTGAGGCTGCAGAACGAGGGGACGCCGCTGGAAGCGACGTTCCTGCCCGGCGCCGGAATGCTCTGCTGTTCGTTGTGTCACCGTGGTGAGGAGCTGCTTGCCCAGAACGCTGGCGTCGCGGCCTACGCCGGGCACGGCAAGACGATGGGCATCCCGCTGCTGTATCCGTGGGCCAACCGGCTGGCCGGGTTCGACTACACCGCCGCCGGGCGGACTGTGGCGGTGCCGCACGACTCCACGCGCGTGGCACTCGACGATCGCGGTCTGCCGATCCACGGGGTGATCGGCGGCCGTATGGCGTGGGAGTTGACCCAGGCGCCCCGTCCGGGGGCGCAGCTGCTCAAAGCACGGCTGAGTTGGAGTGAATCGCGACCGGAGCTGTTCGAGGTGTTCCCGTTCCGCCACGACCTGTACTACGAGGCGCGTCTCGCCGGCGGACGCCTCGCTATCGAGGTGACGGTGGAGGCGTGCGGACAGGACGCGGTTCCGGTGGCGTTCGGCTTTCATCCCTACCTGTCGCCCCCGGGCACGCCACGCGAGCGTTGGCTGGTCGAGCTGCCGGCGATGCGTCACCTGGCGCTCGACGACCACCAGATTCCGACGGGCCCCGAGCGGACGCTGCCAAGCCAGGCGTTCGGGCTCGCCGGGCACGAGTTCGACGACGGCTTCGATTCGTTGCCCGAGCCCGCTCGCTTCGCCGTCGATGGCGCGGATCGCCGGATCGAACTTGATTTCCTGGAGGGCTACCCCTGCGCGCAGGTATTCGCCCCGGCAGGGCGCTCGCTCATCTGCTTCGAGCCGATGACCGCCCAGGCCAATGCCCTGCGCAGCGGCGCAGGGTTGCATGTGCTGGGTCCGGGAGAGGCATATAGCGCGAGATTTGCGGTGAGCGTCGAGGATGCCTGATAATCGTCGCGTGCCGATGACCCCTCCGCTGCGCGCGCGTTTGGAGTCGGCTTGCGCGCGCACGCTCGCGGGGTTGCCCGATGGACTGCTCCAGCTGTTGGTCGGCCGGCCGGTGACAATCGACGGTCAGGGGCTTCACGTCGAGTTCCAGCTGATCCTCAAGCTGCTCGCGCTCGTGGACGAACCGCAACTTGAGACGCTCGGCGTGTCCGAGGCGCGGACTCGCACGGCCAGCGATGCGCGAGGCTTCGAAGGGCGCAAGCTTCAGGGGCTGCACATCGAGGAGATCGAGGTCGCGGGCGCGGCCGGCGCGCTGGCCGCTCGCCTGTATGTGCCCGACGGCGCAACCGAGCACGGCGGTCTGCTCGTCTACTTCCACGGCGGCGGTTTCGTCGTGTGCGACCTGGAGACGCACGACAACACATGCCGCTTCCTTGCACGCGAGGCTGGTGTGCGCGTTCTTGCGATCGACCCTCGCCAGGCACCCGAGCACCGATTCCCGGCAGCGATCGAAGATGCCGTCGCAGCGTTTCGGTTCGCCGTGGAGCATGCCTCCGAGTTCGGTTGCGATCCGGGACGTGTGGCGGTGGGCGGCGACAGCGCCGGCGGCAACCTCGCCGCCGGCGTGGCCCGGCTCACGGCAGCGGGCGGAGGCAGGGCGCCGGCTTTTCAGATGCTCTTCTATCCCTGGCTCGACCTCGCGTCCAAGCGCGACTCATACCGTCTGTTCGGCAACGGCTTCTATCTCACCGAGGCCGATCTCGATTGGTACAAGCGCCAATACCTCGCCGACGAGGGGGCCGCGCTCGATCCGCGCTGCTCGCCGCTGCTCGCCGAGGAGTTGAGTGGGCTCGCGCCGGCCTACATCGCGACCGCGGGCTTCGATCCTCTGCGCGACGACGGCGAGGACTATGCGCGACGCCTGCGCGCCGCCGGCGTCGCGGTAGCGCTGCGCCGGCACAGCGGCCTGATCCACGGCTTCGCCAATACCCTGGGCTTCGGCCACGCCAGCCGCGACGCTCTGTTCGAGGCGGCAGGCGCGCTGCGAGTAGGACTTGCGCTTGCGGCGTGAGGACGGCATGGCCCCCGATGCGCAACCCGGAGATGGGACCACGACGTCCGGCGGCACGCGCCTCGCCGTGGTGCTCGCGATGGCGATGTTTGTCCTTGTTGTTGACACGTCGTTGATGAATGTGTCGATCGCGGCGGTGGTCCACGATCTGCACACGACCGTGAGCGGAGTGCAGTCGGCGATTGCCCTGGAGGCGCTGGTATCGGCCGCTTTCATATTGATCAGCAGCAGGATCGGCGATCTCATAGGTCGCAAGCGGGCCTACGTGCTCGGGCTGATCGGCTACGCGATCGGCGCGCTCGCGATGACGCTTGCCCAAAGCCTCGGGGCCATCATCGTCTTCTGGGCGATCGTCGGCGGGCTCGGGGCGTCGCTGCTGCTGCCGGCGATGCAGTCGCTGATCCACGGGAACTTCAAGGGTGCCGCCCAAAAGCGGGCCTATGCGTTGGTGGGGGCCTCGGCGGCGATTGCGGCGGCGATCGGGCCCCTGCTGGGCGGCTTCCTCACCACGTACCTGTCGTGGCGGGTGGGCTTCATGCTCGAGCTCGCCGTGATCGCGATCGTTCTCACACAGCTCGGGCTGATCCGCGACGTCCTCTACACGGGTCCGCGCCAGCTCGATCCGGTGGGGGCCTTGCTGTCCGTGCTCGGGATGGGTGGCGTTGTCCTCGGGATCCTCGTCTGGCAGGAGGGCGGCGAGTACGTGGGCCTGATCATCGCGGCGGGTGCCCTGGGCCTGTACACGCTGGCTCGGTGGCTCGTGCGCCGCCACCGGGAAGGAAAGGTGACGGTGCTCGACCCCGATCTTTTCCGCTTGCCGCACTTTCGGATCGGGATCACCCAGCAGATGTTGCAGCAGGTCGCCCTCGGCGGCGCCATGATTGCGCTACCAATCTTCCTGCAGATCCGCCTGGAGTACAGCGCTATGCAGGCGGGCCTGTCGCTGGCGCCACTTTCGCTGACGATGTTTGTCTTCGCGATGCTCGCGGGCCGGCGAGCGGGGGAGCGGAGACCGGCGAGTATCGTGCGCGCCGGCTTCGGGCTGAGCGCCGCCGGCATGCTTCTGCTCATACCGATCGTCCCCAGGGCTGACTCGGGGTGGTACCTCGTGATCCCCCTCATGATTGCCGGCGCTGGGCTCGGACTACTGGTCTCGCAGCTGAACAACTACACGCTCGCTCCGATCGACGAGGAGCGCGTAAGCGAGGCCGCTGGGGTCAACTCGGCGGGCGGATCGTTCGGGCTTTCCTTCGGACTCGCGATGGCGGGTGGCATTCTTCTGGCGACGCTCTCGCTGGCGTTCACGAACAAGACCGAATCGAGCACGGTGATCCGCCCCGCGCAGCAGCAGCAGATTGCCGACACGCTCGAGCGCGACGCCCAGGTCGTGAGCAACACACAGCTCGAACAGATGCTCGCCCACGAGCGCCCCGCCGTCCGGCAAGAGGTCCTCGAGATCAACCGCGACTCCACCAACCTCGCTCTGCAGGTCGCCCTGCTCGTTCCGATCCTCGCGAGCGGGCTCGGGCTCTTCAACTCGTTCCGGATGCTGCGTCTGCCCGATATCGAGCCGTCGGGCGGTCTCGAGGGTGCTGTCCTGGGCTGAGGCCGGCAGACGGTCGCCAATCCTCCGCGAGGGACGTCTCATCCTCGAGCATTATCGGTCGATGGCTGGGCGGTATGCGTCGCAAAAGTGGCATCTGGCGACCGCGAGCCTCCGCATCTCAGGTCACAAGTAGGGTCACAAGAGCGCCGAGCAGGGCCGAGGCGACTACAGAGCCGCCGGCGAGCCACAGATCTCGCGGCACCCGTCGCTCAGCGCTCGCCTGCCGAACGTATCGGCGAATCCAGGACGCCTCCGTAGCAGCTGTGACCTGTTCCCGATCCTTCAATAGCCAGTCAATAGAGAACTCTGAGCTTTGCGTCTTTATTTCTGTGTCGTTTTGGCACTGTGGCTCCTGGCGTCCGCGTAACAAACCCTTTGGCGTCTCGAGTCGAGAACGTGCTGGGGTCAGCACTCTGGGATAGGCGAACTCCAGGTGCCGACGTTTGGGGTGCTGATATAAAGGTCGCTCACCCAGCCACCATTCGTAAGCTGATCCCAAACGGCGCTTGAGTTTCCAGTAGTCGGGCTCGGCCCCACCATCTGTCCGAGTGCTTGGCAGATGATGTCCACTTCGGCACCTTCAACGAGGACACCGGTCACGGCGTAGCCAGAATAGCCGGGGCCAGATCGGATGTTGAGCCCGCAAGCGCCATCGGCGCAAGTGCCCATAACATGATAGACGTAGAAGACTGGCGAGGAAGGAGGCGGTGACGGGCTTGTGGGAGTCGGCGGGCTCGATGGTGGAGGCGAACCGGGGGGTTGTGGTGGTGGCGAACTCGCTGGCGGGGCGCTCGGCGTGGGAGGAGGCGGTACAGGAGCGGGTGTAGGCGGAGGCCCGTCAACAGCGTTACCGACGCAAGCAGGCTCCGTGAACAGGACGAGTGGCAACGTTAGGCGGCCATATGCCACGTTGGCAAGGACTGCGGCCACGCAGCTATGGCTGATTTTTTCGGCGATCCAAACGGCGAGACTTTTGTCGATATACGTAATCCCCTTGGCGATTAGGCAGTCAACGAACTTGTCAGGGTCCCAGGTCAAACACAGTGCTTTGGCGATCGACGTCGAAATTGTCGAAAACAACGACAGGTGGTTTACCCACACCGTTGATTGGCCGGCGTGCTCTCCCTCGGGTACCCACATGCCGCCGATCTGGTGGAGGACGCCGTCCGTGTTGCCGCGTAGCGGCAGAGTTACAGCCACCGCCCCGCGCCACGCGGGCGCGATATGCACGTCATAACGGCTGCCTCCAACGGCCGTAATCGTCGCGTAGCCATTGTGTTGCATCACACCAGGCGGGACGAACAGGTCCACTCCTCGATGAGTCCTGAGCGTGCCGCCGCTCCGGGCAGTCAAATACTTGCGCGCAAGAACCAGACGATGCGGCCCGTGACTAGCGTTGGCAGGCACAGCGAGCACTGCACAAGCCGCGGTGCCGGCCGCCAACGCTGCGCATGCCTGGATCAGGAGGATCAAGCGGCTCCGCAAAGACATTCCGCATCCTATGCATAATCCGGCGGTCCGTGCAGGCCGAGTCATCGGAACCTAAAGAGAGCGTCGCACAAGTGCCAGTGTGCGCTCGGCGTGTGCGAGGTGGCCTACTGCGAAGCTTCGGACAGGCTACGGCGGCAGTTCAACTGCGTCGTCCAGCAACGCGATGCGTTCAACATGCACCGTCACATCGAAGTGACAACAAGGTCCGGTGACCAAGATGGCGGTCGCCGGCGCCGCGGCTCTCGCCGCGATTGAGGTCTGGTCATCAGCCGCGGTCTTTGGCGTCGAGATACTGCTCTTAGCTTTCGAGGGAAGAATGAGCAGTGCGAGTATGAGCCCGAGGGTAAAGATTCCTGCGGCCCAGGCGAATGCGGTGGTGTAGCCGTGGATCGCTGCCGCGTTGCTGACTCCGGGCGTCCCAGCGTGGCTGGAAGCGTAGGCGGCTGTGGCGCTGGCGAAGATCGTGCTCAGCAGCGCGGTGCCGACCGAGCCGCCTACCTGCTGGGAGGTGTTGACCATCGCCGAGGCAACCCCGGCCTCGGAGCCGTCGATGCCGAGTGTGGCGGTGCTGAACGCCGGTGCGAAGATGCAGCCCATTCCGAGGCCAACTATTAGCAGCGAGGGCAGTACATGGCTCGTATAGCTGGCGCCGGGGTGGAGACGGGTGAGCAGGAGCATCCCGATCACCCCGAGCGCCATCCCGACGGCAATCAGCGGCTTGGGGCCTGTGCGGTATAGCAGCTTGGTCTGCACCGTCGTGGAGCTGACGACGAGCACAGCGGTCAACGGCAGGAACGACAGGCCGGTCTTTACGGGCGAGAAGCCGAGATTTTCTTGCATGTAGTAGGTCAAGAAGAGGAACACCGCGAAGATCCCGGCGCCTGCTAGCAGGATCGACAGGTAGGCGCCGCCGCGGGCGCGGTCCCTCACGATGTGTAGCGGGAGAAGGGGATCCTTTCTGCGGTTCTCGACTGCTACGAACGCGACGAGCAGCACCACGCTCGCAGCGAGCGAGACGATCGTCAGCGGCGTCGTCCACGAGTGCGTCTCGGCGTTGGAGAACCCGTACACCAGCGCGAACAGGCCTCCGCAGGCGAGCAGTACACCTGGGACGTCGATACGTGATCGGCTCTCTGGGGGATGGTTCTGCAGCAGCCTGAGCGCCACGAGCACTGTTGGTATGGCAATCAACACGTTGACGTACAAACACCACCGCCAGGACAGCGTTTGCGTGAGTACCCCACCGAGGATCAGCCCGACCGACGCACCCCCGCCGGCGATCGCCCCGAAGATGCCAAACGCCTTCGCCCGATCGGGCGAGCCAGCAAACGTGACCGTCAGCAGCGATAACGCCGACGGGGCGAGCAGCGCACCGAAGGCACCCTGCAGGGCCCGCGCGGCCACGAGCGTCCCCAAGGATTGAGCCAACCCGCCGATGGCGGAAGCTCCCGCGAAACCGATCAGTCCGGCGATGAACGTCCACTTGCGCCCGAACAGATCACCAAGCTTTCCGCCCAACAGCAAGAGGCTGCCGAACGCCAGCGCGTATGCCGTGACGACCCATTGCCGGCTATCCGTGGAGAAGCCCAACGACCGCTGCGCCGAGGGCAGCGCAATGTTGACGATCGTCGAATCGAGGACGACCATCAGTTGTGCGACGCCGAGCAAGGCCAGGACTGCCCAACGACGATCACCGGACGCAGAGCCTGCTGCTGCCGTCACCGGTGAGACCCCGATCCGCTCGCTGCTCGCCATTGACGGCATCCACGCTATCGGACTCTTGGGCCCGTCTCCGTGCGGCCCTGGCGTTACTTATCATGCATGATAAGTAACGTCTCATGGCAAGCGCCGCTCGAAGCCCTGTAGGTCGCTCTGCTGTGACGAGGAGCTACTTGTCTGCTTCCAGCGCACCGTGGATGGCGACGTCGGGCGCGAGTTCGCCGCAGTGGCCTGACCAAGGGCGCAAGTGGCCTGACCAAGGGCGCATGGTCCCGCGTAAGCTAATCCAGCCGATGCAGGGCTTTTCCAATGCGCCCGAGTGGACTCGAACCACCACGGGGAAATCTCCCCACAAGGCCCTCAACCTCATTCGCCGATGCCATATACGTCCGCCCGCGTCCAGATCGTCCGTTGTATGCGGGTTCGCGGACACATCGGACGCATCGGACGAAATGACTTGTGCCAAAGATGTGCCACGCCCAAGATGTGCCACATCTCGCCGAGCTGGTGTCGCGGGTCTCAATGGCGCGCAAGGGTCCGCACCGAACATCCGTTTGGGGGCATGTTCGCTCGGCCGAGCTTGCTGAGGGGTGAGGCTACGCATCGTCAGTCGCCAGCTTGCCACAACGACCGGCGTGAAGCTGAGGCCGGCGGGTTCTACGCGCGTGGCGACGCGCTGGCCCGATTCAATACAGCGATGAAGTCGCAACGCTCAAACATCCTCCGTGAGCTCCAGACGCCCGACGAGGCGACGTTGGCCTTCAACAGCTTCGGGCTCGGAGGTCGTCTGAAGCCCGAGGACGCCGCCGAGTTCCAGGCCATCACGATCGCTCGCGCCGTGCTCGCCGACAACGTGCCCGAAGACGTGCGCAACAACTTCGAGCGAGCACGCAAGCTGCACCTCCACGGCGTACTGGAGTACGAGTTCTTCACGGCCGCCGGCGACTACGCGCTGCTCGTGCTCGAGGGTGCCCTTCGGGTGCGGTTCCTCGCCTTCTACAGCGACGGCATCCCGCTGATGTGCGGAGAGACCGAGGAACTGCTGCTTGCGACGACGTTCGAGGACGTGCTCGAAGCACGCCGCGCACGGCTGCGCGGAGCCGATGGCACGACCCACCGGCTGCCGCTGAGCGCAGACGCTCTGCTCTCCTGGGCACGACGCGAGCAGCTGCTCGCTGGTACGAGAGCGAAGATCATTGAGGGCCTGCTGTCCGAACGGCGAAACCACGCCGCCCATCCCGTCGGGCACACGATCAACATGCCGGTGGACTCCGCTCGCACGCTCCGCGATGTGGCCGAGACGATCAACAAGCTATGGGGCCACGGCACTCCAGGCGGACGCCTCTTTCCCGCCCCGGTGGCCCGCCAGCCGAGGGTCGCCGCGGTGGCGCCAGACGGCGACGGCGGCTGCGAAATGCGCCTCGAGCAAGTACCCGAAGCCGACGAGTGCGAGCGCGGATACAACTATGGCGTGTTCCTGGCGGTCGAGGACGATCGGCTGATCGCGCCGGGTCGCAGTGGCATCGGCTTCACGCATCAGCCCGGCTTCCAGACCACCCGATACCCCTGCAAGATGACCTGGCAGGGCAGCTGGGAGGAGCTGACTCAAGCCATCGAGCAGGGCACCTTCTCTGGACTGGACGACACCGCCAACCATCTCGATCGTCTCTTTCTCATACGTGTCAGTAAAGGACAGATCGACCTGGCGCGCTCACCCGCTGACCTGCTCGCGCTCGATGTGCAGCCTCGTGGCCAGTGGTATGCGGTGACTGCCGACGCGCCCCTGGATGCCTGGGTGCACGTGAGGGACCACGAGCCCCACGTGGCCGGCGGCAGAGAGTTCTGCCCGGAGTGCTGCGTCCAGATCACGGCGAGGCGCGTATCGACCGAGCAGGCTGTAGCGATCGCCAACGATGCCTTGAAGCGGCCCTAGCAACCGCGCCATGCAAGCCGGCGATCGACACCAGGTTCATGGCGCGTAGCTCAGCAGCGCTGCGACTGCGCGAGTTGCTCGGTGAGGTGAAGCTGCTCGCACGCGAGTATTACCTTTTGACCGACCGCCCACTCGGAGTCACCGGAGAGATGGCGGAGTATGAAGCGGCGCGCATCCTCGGCGTGAAGCTGGCTGCTGCACGGCAAAAGGGATACGACGCCATCCGAAGGGCCGACGGCCGGGACCAGCTGCTGCAGATAAAGGGCCGCTGTGTTCCTGGCAGTGGCGGCTCCCAGCGCGTCGGTGCGATCAACCTGGAACGCGAGTGGGACGCGGTGCTCCTGGTCCTGCTCGATGAGGAACTCAACGCGATCGAGATTTACGAAGCCGACCGCGCGCCCCTCACTGAGGCACTACAGCGTCCCGGCTCGAAGGCGCGCAACGAGCGAGGTCAGCTCAGCGTCTCGCAGTTCAAGGCCGCCGGACGACGCATCTGGCCCACTTGACAGCTAACGCCGCTTATACCCTTAGCTCGTCAGTCAACTCGTCGCGTGACGATCAGCGCCTGTCCCTCGAGCGCCCGGCAACGTAGTCGCGGGGCGCGGCCTTCGGCCTGAACCACCTCCATCGCAGCGGCTCCCTCGATCGCCTGTTCAACGGTCAGCGTTGGATGGCCGCAGAGATCGGGGAGGGGCGCCGCGAACTGCAGCAAGGATTCCGGCTCGGCCTCGGGGTCGGTCTCGGCAGGCAGCGGCGCGTCGAATGTGCCCGCGCACGGCACACGTAGCTCGTCGTCGTGCAGGAGCTGCAGCACCGTTTCGGCCAGCACCAGCTCTCGGCGGTCGATCGCACTCGGGATCGTCCGCACGCGACCATCATGCTTTTCCAGCTCGGCGAGGGCGCCGGCCACGATCGCAGCCACCTGCCAGACCTTCTCAGCCGCCGGCTGCAGCGGCGTGCGGCCCTCTGATCCAACGCCGCCCTCGGGAAGCAGCCCCTGACACTCGAACAGCACCCCGTCGGCCTGACCGAAGGCGCGAGCGAAGCCGAGCCCTCGCACGGCATCGGTTGCCGCCTCGTCTTCCATGAATAGCGTTACGTCGAGCCAGCCGTCGAAGCGGATGTCCTCATCGTCGGCGTGCTGCTCGCTCGCAAGATTCAGCGCGAGCACCGTTCCGTGGTAGGCACCCGCGTAGGAGAGTGCATCGCCAGGTAGCTCGGGCACCCGGTAGAGCAGCAGCGGCTGGATTACCTCCTCGCCGTCGAACACCATCGTCACGGTGAGCACCAGCGGCTCGGAAAGGCCGAGCTCAAGGCGACCGTTGCGCAGCAGGCCGTTCGGGTCGAGCAGCGACCGGAACCGATCGGGCACCGAGCCTGGTTGAAGGCCCACCGCATCTCCGTCGAACGCGATCACCTGGCCCTTGGCGAGCGTTACCCGCGCCCGCATTCGCGCCTTCTCGCCCGGCTCGTCGTCGGCGAACCACGGTTTGGGTTGCGTAATCACTGCATCTGGGCGGGGCTCCGCTGTCAGTCCCTTCACTGCCTCGCCCTCGCGCACCCTCATCTCATAGCGCGGCAGGCCGTCACGCTGATCCTGGCGCATCGTGAACGCCAAGCGACGGTTCTGCGGCGCCTCCTGCTCGCTGGCCTCGCTTTCGCTGCGCGTGTACGCGAAGTACGGATCGTGGCGGCCGATCTCCGCCGCAGTCGGCCCGGCCAGCCGCGTATCGTCGTTGAGCAGTTCAGCCCCCGAGGCGAGCGGGCTCGCGCCGCTCTGCGCGATCCGTTCGATCATTGGCCGCAGATAGCTCGCCAGCGCGCCGTCGTTCAAGAGGTCGATCAGGTCGGGGCGCGCTTCCAGACGTTCAGCCAGATTGTCCCACTGGTCGAGTGTCTTCAGCTGCGGATAGAGCGCCTTCTGCTCAGGCACGAACTTCTCTCGCCAGAACGTCAACTCGCCCTTCTTCAGCTTGCGCGGGAACACGAACGTGTAGTGCGGCGGGGGTGACGCAAGAGCCATCGCGGCCTTCAGCGATTTCCGGCATTCCGTCCAGTCGATCTTGTCGCCGCAGTTCTTCGCCTGCCAGGCACGCTTGGGCGGCACGTTGAGATCGGAGAACACGTCGATCCCGTCGTCCTGCCCCGGCCCGGTGCGGTAGGCATCCGGGTAGTCCGGGCGCACCAAGCGCAGGACTAGATCCTCCAAGCCATCGTCGGAGAGGCTCGCCAGCAGCACCAGCACAGCGCGGTAGCGGTTGGAGTTGACCATGCTCATCTCCAGAGCATCGTAGGCGCGCGGCTACACCACGACGACCCGTGCAGCCCAACTCAGTGGCTTCAAGTGCCGGCTCATCTAGCATCGCAGCGTGCGCTTCATCGACCTTCTCCCGGCGGTCGAGCACGCACACGCGGCGGCCCGTCTCGTGATCGAGGGCACAGGCTGCCAACTCGCTTCCTCCTTGCTGACGCTGGACCTAGATCGCCAGGGCACACGGGCGGAGTACGTGCGGGGGTATTACTCGGGGTCGCCCCAGCAAGAACACTGGTGGGTAGAAGCCGAGGGCTTGCTGCTCGACCCGACGCGCGACCAGTTCTCGGAGGACCCGTTCGCCGAGCACTACGCCGGCGAGTACGAGCGCATCGACGCCAAGCCCGCCAGCAAGATGGAGTACGAGGCGACCATGCACCTGCGCCTGCACTGGTCGAGCAACCGCCGTGTGCGGGACGCGATCGAACAGGTGGCTGGTCAATACGGTCTGGATCTCGAGGAGATCATGGAGCCGCCGGGCTTGTTCATGCCTGTTCGTGCAACTCCCGATGGAGCGTGACCGAGCAGCTGCACATCCTCGGTAGCGGTCAACATGATGCAAGCGGCGGGCGGGCCGACACCCGCGCGGTCTACCGTCCTGTCAGGCAAACCTGTTGACGATGTTCGATCCACCGCAGGCGGAATCGAACGGAGGCCACGCAAATGAACGATGACAAGCTCATCTCCGCGGTTGTTGCAGTCGAGCAGCGAGGTTGGAGCCCGGCGCCATTGGATATGGTCGCCGACGAGGCGCAGTGGCGGGGCGCGGGGCTGGAGCAGGAGCTCGACCGCCTCGCGTCCCTCGGCTGCCTCAACCGCCGCAAGCAGCCGGACTGCGACCCCGCGTATGCCAGCCTCCAGACCTAGCGGGCACGCGAGCGATTCCCGCGAGCAGAGACTCGCCGAGCCGCTGATCCTCGCCAGCGTCGCAAAGGAGCTGGGCGTCGAGCTCGCACCACGATCGCTGCGTCTCGAGCACGGTGCTCGTGTCGACGTCGATGGCGTCGCGCCCGACGAATCCGTGCTCGTCGAGGTCTTCGCACACCAAGGGCGCCTCCGCGGCGGCCAGTTCCACAAGGTCGCACGCGACGCGCTCAAGCTCATCACCCTGAAGCGCGCCCGACCCGCCGCACGGCTCGTCCTCGCATTCGGCGATCCTGATGCCGCCACCTGCGTGACAGGCACGAGCTGGCTCGCCGAGGCGCTGCGCGCATGGGGAATAACCGTGCTCGTCGCCGAGCTGGACGACGACGTTCGCGCGGGGCTCAGCGCAGCGCAGGCCCGCCAGGTCATGGCGAACCCCTCGTCTGCCGGCAGCTAGCGGGCGCCCCTCACTACGCGCACCGCGGGAGACTCGACCACGCTGGGCGCCCGTAGCGGGAGCCGGCTTGCCCGGCCATCGTCGCATCCCCTGGCGGGGATGCGGCCGGGGCTGCGACCGGCCCCGCATCGGGCGGGGCCATCCATCCAAAAGGAAGGCGACATGCCCGCAGGACTCACAGACTCAGATTCGATGTTCTCCGTTCGCGTCACACCCTGGCACGGCCTCGGAGCGGTGCTTGAGCAGCCGCCCGCGACCGTGGGCGAGGCGATCGAGGCATCCGGCCTCGGCTGGAGCGTGGCGAAGGAGCCGATCGCGATCGACCACGGCGATGCGTCGAGCGTGTGGCCGGCGCCGCGCCACGAGGAGATACCCGGCTACTACGCCACCGTGCGCCAAGACAACCGCGAGGCGCTCGGGATCGTCGGCGAGCGCTACCGGATCGTGCAGAACCACGAGGCGTTCGCGTTCGTCGACCAGCTGCTCGGTAGCTCGATCCACTTCGAGACAGCCGGCAGCCTGCACGGCGGCCGCCGCGTGTGGGTGCTGGCGACGCTGCCCGATCATGTCGAGGTCGGAGGCGACGACGTGCGCCCATACGTCCTGCTGATGAACAGCCACGACGGCTCGACGGCGGTGATCGCCGCCACGACACCGATCCGCGTGGTCTGCCAGAACACCCTCAACTGGGGTCTCGCCGACGCCCTGCAGAAGTTCTCGATCCGGCACACCGAAGCGGTCACGCAGCGCGTCCACGAGGCTCGCCGTGTCCTCGAGCTTCTCCATCAACTACTACGAGCAGTTCAAGCGCTTCGGCGACGAGCTCGCCTCCCAGCGCTGCACCGAACGCCAGCTCCGGGGCGTGCTCGACAAGCTCTACCCGAACGAGCGACTCCGTGACCGAGCGCACGCGCAAGTCGCGCCAGCAGACGAAGGACCGCATCGCCGAGCTGTTCATGCGCGGCGACACCCAGGGCAACGCGCCCGGCTCGAAGTGGGCCGCGGTGAACGCCATCGTGGAGTACGGCGACTGGCTGCGCCCGCTGCGCTCGAGCGGCCAGCGCTTCGCCCGCGCGCTCGATGACGGACCCGAGAAGACCCGCGCACTGCAGCTCGTCGCTGTCGCCTGAAAGTGGGGGCTCGGCGTGCGTACAACTCGCCGAGCCCCCCCAAGACCTCGCCGTCGAAGCTCACCCGCATCCTCGCCTACAATCAAGATCAAGGACTCGGCCCACGCGGCCGATTCTTCAAGGAGCGTTTGCAATGGCTACTCGAACCGACAACGAAATCCGCGAGCTAGGCCCCGAGGAATGGGCACAGCTCGTCGATGAGAAGGCCCGCGCCCTGCTGGGCATGAGCGGCGAGGAGTTCGAGCGGCGTCTGAACTTGGGCGAGATCGACATAGACGACAGCCCCGAGGTCACGCGCGTCGCAATGATGCTCCCGCTCAGTGGCACCTCCAAGTAACAATCCCGCCGAGGCCGTCGAGCACTATCGCGGCCGAACAGTGCGGCTGCTGTCTTGCTTGACCAGCGCCCACACCACCGTCAGCGGCTACCACGCGGCCGATCACCCGCACCGCCTGCTGCTCGCCCGCGGCGACGCTGCGCGGCTGCACGCCGAGCCACGTCTCACGCTCCTCGTCACCGAGCAGTACGAGGTTCGCCAGAGCACCGCAGGCTGGCATGTCGAGATCGTCGGCTACCTCTACGCCATCGGATACGAAGGCCACGAGCTCGTCTCCTACCACTGGCATCCGAGCGGCAAGAGCACGATCACCCAGCCGCACATGCACGTCGGCGCCGCCGTCCAGATCGGAGATCAGTGGCTCGGAAAGGTTCATCTGCCCACCGGCATGGTCGGCCTCGAGCAAGTCATCGCGCTCGCCATCGTCGAGCTCGGCGTCGAGTCACTCCGCGACGATTGGGAACGGCTGATCGACGAGGCCACCGCCGCTCGCTGACGTCTCGGCTGGAACGCAGCCCGGTCAATATCGCTATCGAGCGGAGCGGCGCTGCCGGTGAAGCGTGCTCGTCACGGCGGCCTCGTGATCGAGCCGCGCGCTGACGCGGATCAACCCCTGCGCAGCCGTCCGCGGGCCGAGCCTGAACATCAACGTCAGCCGCCCATGCTTGAGCGCTCCGGCCTTCGCGGCGGACGCGACGAGCTTGCCCTTCAGCTTGCCGGTGAAGCCGACGCGGACCCTTCCGCTGCCAGGACCGCTCACATGCACGATCAGCTCGCGCCCGTGCAGCGTCTCGGTGACACGGATCTTCGGCGTGCCCGTCGTCCCTGGCCCAGGACCTCCCGAGCCTGGGGCCGAGACGACGACGCTCGCATGAGCGGCATTGGCAGGGTTCGCATTGCCCGCCGCGTTGCTCAGCCACACCGCGATGCTCCAGTCACCGGGGCCGGGCATGGTCACGGTCGCCGGCCCAGCCGCGGGCGCGGCCGTGGGAGTGCCGCACGCACCCGATCCGCTTGCCGAGCACACCTGGTAGAGCGCGCCGGTGATCGGGGCGATCTGGCTCTGCGGCACGCCCCAAGTGAGCGTGAACGTGGAGCTGCCGCTCCGCACGGGCGTCGCTGAGAGCCCGACTGGCGCCGGTGGCGCGCTGTTGTCTACCGTGATTTCCTCGGAGGCGACAGTCGACTGATTGCCTGCGGCGTCAGTTGCGACGAGCGTGAGGCTATGTTTGCCGTCGCCGAGCTGACTCGTCGCCAGGCTCAACGTCTGCGTGCCCGTCGAGGACGGGCACGGCTGCGAAAAGGTGAAGTTGCACGGCGCGGAGTAAGTCTCCGTCGGATGCCCGTCGACCGACAGAGTGACGCTCGCTACGCCGCCACCGACATCCTGCGCGGAGACGGCGATGCTTTCGGTGCCTTTGTGAAAGCCTCCTTCGCCTGGTCCCCACAGCGCGCCCGAGGGCGCGCTCAGCGTCGGTGGTGTCGGATCGGAGAGAGTCACCGTGGCTCCGTACATCGTCGCCCAAACGGCGTGCTGCGTTGCCCCTGTAACGCATTCCCGTCCTGTGGGCGGCTGACACACGATGCCAAGTGACAGTTCGTGCGCAGAGAGGCCGGTGATCCTCGCGGGTTCGCCTCCCGTGCCCGGTGGCCCACCGATGGAACACGTCTCATTATTTTCGACCGTATCGAGGCAGGTTTCTTCAGGCACGATGGCTCCGTCGGCGCGCAATGCCGGGGACCAAGAGTTCTTAGGATCTAGGGAGTGGCCGATGTAGCGTTCGTAGGTGAGCGCTGTAATCGTGGTGCCTGCTGGCGCGGTGAACGTCCAGCCAGCGCTCGTGCCAGGCGCGGCGTCACTCGACAGACCGAGCGCGTCGGTTGTCGATAGGCCGCCTTCCTGGTCGGCCTTGCCGCCTGAGCCTCCCAGCCGATACGGGCAGTTGACGTGCTCGGCGTAATGGGGCGGGTTGGCCGGATCATTCGTCGCCCACATCCACGAGTTATTGGCGGCTTCCGGCGCAAAGTTGCACGCGCTGACTTCATAGCTTCCCGCCGCGAGCGCGGGAGCCGGCGACACCCAAGGCAGCACGGCGAGCATCGCGACGATCGTTGCGTTCCATGCTCTCATCGTCCGCGCCGTGCCTTGCTCGCGGTGCTCGGTGATGCGGCAATGCGAAGCGCTATCCACGGGCTTGCCCGCTGGACGTCGTAGGGATCGGTGTAGCGCACCCACACCTCTGCCACGCCAGACCTCGGCAGCGTCAAGCTCGAGAAGGCGCCGTGCAGGGTGCGCAGGACGTGCAGCTGGCGCGAGCGCCGACGGTGGCCGAGGTATCGGACCTGGACTTCGGCTTCCTGCGGGCGGCCGGTCAGTGCGAGCACGAGTCGGTGCCTGACTCGCTTCAGGTGCGCCCGTGGGCGTGCGAACGGTCGAGTGAGCGCCATCGCCGTCAATGGTGCCACCTGCTGGGGAGACGATTCTGCGGTCGCGCCTGGCCGTGCGCCCGGCTCGCCTGCTTCGCCTGCGGAGACGATGGCTCCGAGGCCCGCGTTGCGGAATGTCTGCGCGATGTTGAGGACGCCGCTGTCGGCTTCCGTCAGGTCCTTCTCGGCCGCTTCCGGCGACAAGCTCGGCTGATAGGAGTCGAGTGCACCCAGCGCCGCCGCTGCGATCACAGATGCCTCGCTCGTGCCTTGCCAGTAGTTGTAGCTCGGGGTGCCGCTCGTCGGTTCGGCCCCGTCGAGGTCGCAGCCTGGCGCGAGCAGCCGCAGTCCTTCCCCGCGGTTGCTGAACGAGCAGAAGCCGCCGCCCTGCGTGTCGTTCGCACCGACAGACAACACGCC
The DNA here is from genome assembly GCA_963715515.1 of uncultured Solirubrobacterales bacterium. Taxonomy (GTDB): domain Bacteria; phylum Actinomycetota; class Thermoleophilia; order Solirubrobacterales; family Solirubrobacteraceae; genus Palsa-744. The sequence continues at coordinate 30,185 of OY970249.1, read as the reverse complement.
GGGGTACGCCGCGGGATACTCAACGGGACCGCCGTCATCGTTTCCCGCTGCCGCGACTACTGCGATGCCGTTGTTGATAGCGCGTTCAACCGCGTTTCCTACCAGTTCAGTGGCTTCCGCTGAGCGTCCTTCCGATGTGCCGAGCGAGAGATTCACTACGCGGATGTTGTACTTGTGCTCCAGTTCAAGGCATTCTGTGATTCCCGATGCGTAGGCGCTGTATGGGAACGTCGTCCGGCTGGGCTCGAGGATGCGCACCGAGACGATCTGGATCGCGTGCGGAGCGGTGCCGACCATGCCCCACCCATTTGCTGGCGCCGCCGCCATCATCGCCAGCACAGTGCCATGCAGCGTCGGCGACACATCCCCGCCCGAGCCGCTGTCGAGCGCGGTGCGTTCCACCACGACGCCTTCCGTGTCGGGGTTCAGGTTCACGCCAGTATCAACAAGGCAAAGACCCGCAGGCTGCGCCGGCGCCGGAGCGTAGGGAAGGAAGGCCCCGTCGTCGGCGACGGCCTGCGCCGTGATCGCGGTCTCGGCCCTCACCGTCGATGGCCACAGCAGCGCCAGCGGGACGAGCATCGCCACGATGCACATCCAGCAAGATCCTCGGCGACCACGCCTAGCCAGTGCTGACATTCACCACCCGGCTCTCCCCGCTGCCGAACGGAAACCCCGCCTGACCGCCAGGCACCTCGGCGCGAAACGGGAAGCGCCCGACGCCACCCTCGAACTGGTAGAGCACCCGAAAGCGCCCACGTCCGTTCGTGCGAGGCGTCCTGAACGGCTCCCAGCGGCCACGGTAATGCACGAGGAGGTCCACGATCGTGCCCTGCCGCGGGATCGGTCCCTCGACCGTCCCCGAGAGCACGATCATCCCTTCCGAGCCGGTGCGCGTCGGGCTGATGCGCAGCCGGACCCCGGCGGCCACCGTCTCCCTGACGCGCCCGAGAGCCGCATAGCCAGCGTCGCCGGAGAACGCGCGGTAGCCGACGTCGATCAGCCGCGACGGTCCACTGCCTACACGCACCCTGAACGTGCCATCGACACCCGTTGTGGCGTGGCCGATGACCGCCGGCGCCGCTGCGCCGTCGATCTGTTCCAGCACATCCAGGCTGGCGTGCGCGATCGGCTGGCCCTGCCCGTCGAGCAGTTCGACCGGAGATCACGATCGCGCGGTGCGCGTAGCTGCGGGTGATCGTGGCCGGCAAGCCGAGCTGCAGCTCGGCTTTCTCGCTCGCTCTGATCCCGTTCGCGTTGCCGATCCCGAGCGTCTGCAAGCCGGTGCTGCCGGGGCCGGGAAGCGCACCCAACGGTGATGTCTTCGAGGAGTTCTGGATCGTCACCTCGCCGCTGTAGATCACGCTCGTGTTCTGCGCAGCATCCTCGACGACGAGTTCGACTCGATGCTCGCCGTTGGCGACCGTCGCGGTGTTCCAGCTCACGGTGTCCGACACGCTCGGCGGGCACGCCTGAAAGTTCGTGTAGGAGCAGCTCGCCAGGTAGTCCCTCACGGCAACAGGTTCACCGTCCACGCGCAACTGCACCAGCCGCACACCCGAGCTCGTGTCCGCCGCCTGATAGCTGATCGAGGACGCGCCCGAAACCGTCCCTGAGCTCGCAAGCGCGCCGCCCATCACTGTGCCGCTCGGCAGCGTCGTGTCCTGCAGCGTCAGCCGCGACCCGTACAGCTCGAGGATGTTGTTCTCGCCAGACCCGAAGGTGCAACCGGCGCCGGCGTCGTCGTTGGAGCAGTAGTTCGCCAGCGTGATCTCGGTGGTGGTGGACGGCAGCACATAGGTGCTGGGTTCACTACCCGTCATCGGGGTCGTGCTTTCACCGACTGCGCCGTCGTTGTCGGCGGCGATCGCAAATGTGTCGGCGCCGCCGATCTGATGAGCCGCCTGCCACCACACCTTCGCTTCGATGATCGTGATGCCGCTCCCTGCCGGCACCCCGATCTGTACCCCTGCGGTATTGCCAGGGCTCATGCTGCCGCCCCTCGGCCCGATGTAGTCGCCGGGGCCGCCGCTGCACGTCCCCTTCACATTCTGAGGGCTGCCGAACACGGCCCAAGAGCCAGCATCGTCAGACCCCGCCGACGGGCAGTTGTCGATCACATACGTTCCAGCGCTCGCGCCCGAGGCGAGCGTCAGCGCCAGCGCGCCGGCGGCGACCGACACGAGGGCGACCCTGCGCAACGATCGGCAGGCGCGGTTGGCCGCGGCGCGCGGGACTCTCTCAACGAGTGGTGACATTCACCGTCCTGCTTTCGCCAGGTGCAAACGGAAAGTCGCCTTGGCTGCCGAAGACCAGCGCGCGGAACGGGAAGCGCCCGATCCCACCCTGGAACTGGTAGACGACATGGAACCGTCCTTGGCTGTTCGTGCGTGGGTCGCGGAAAGGCTCCCACCGCCCGCGGTAGTGGACGAGTAGCTCGATGACGACGCCCTGCGGCGGTATCGGGCCGAGCACCCTGCCGCTGAGCGCGATCGTGCCCTCCGAGCCGGTCCTGTGAGGGTTCACCGCGAGCTGCACCCCCGCGCGCACCGACTCATGCAGCCTCGCGCTAGCCGCGTAGCCGCTGTCCGCCGAGAATGCCCGGTAGCCAATCTCGATCATCCGCGAGGGCCCCGCGGGCACAGCAGCGACGAATGTGCCATCCGCACCCGTTCGGGCATGGCCGACCAGTTCCAGGGTTGCGCCGCTGTCCTGCTGCAAGACATCGAGCGTTGCGCCCGCGATCGGAAGGCCCTGAGCGTTCAGCAGCCGACCGGAGATGCGCAGCGCCCGCTTGCTGTAGGGGCGCGAGATCGCTGCGCGCACGCCGAGCTGCAGGTGCGCACCCTCACTGGCGCCAGCACCGTTGGGGGTGCCCGTGCCTGTCGACGCGGCGAGCGAACCGGCTCCCGGCAGCGCCCCGAGCGAGCTGGCCACAGCGCTCGGGTTACTGACCGTGACCGAGCCGAGCGCGTCGTTGGTCACGTTGCCCGCGGCGTCCGTGATCGTCAGGCTCGCCGCGTAGGCGCCGTTCGCCAGCGCATCGGTGTCGAGCGAGAAGCCGCTGATTGTTTGTGTGAGCGGGCAGGCGTTCCACGAGTCATAGGCGCATTCGCTCGAGAAGCTGAATGTGTGAATGTAGGGCGCGCCGCCGCCCAGCGGGCTGAGCGTCAACGCTGCGCTGCGGATGCCGCTTTCGGCGTCGCTGCCGGTGAACGTGATCGACTGCGCACCCGTCACCGACGAGCCGCCGGCAGCCGCTGTGGCAAGCGGGCCGCTCACGCTCGCCACCTTCGGTGGCGTGTCGTCTTCCAGCGTCAACGTGATGTCGTTGAGCGCGGGCACGTCGGTCGCGTCGGCGAAGTCGCAGGAGGGCGAGCTGTCGTCGGTCGAGCAGTTGACCGACGCCTCGAAGTCGCGTGCGCCCTGCGGCAGCGTCCAGGTTTCGCTCGCCGTGTACGGGCTCGCGCCGCCGTAGGGCAGCTCAGCGCCGCCGGGCAGCGACTGTCCCGCCGAGGTGAACTCGAGGAAGGCGTCATCGCCGGTCACGGGAGACCCGATGACCTGCGCCTTGATCGAGTGGATCGCCACGCCCGGCACGCTGCCGGGCACGTCGAGGCGCAGACCGACCTCGCTGCCGCTGTGTCCGTTCTCGGTCACGATCCCGCCGTGTTCTTCAGTGAACACGTAGACGCCGATGCTGCCGCCAGCCGAGCACGTGTCGGACAGCACCGTGTCAGCCTGCGTGTTGAAGCCGAAGACGCTCCAGCCCGCAGAGACCGCCGGCACGCCCGCCGCGCACTGATACATCGGGTACGTGCCCGCGCTCGCAACGGTGGCGAACAACAAGCCAGCGGCGAGCAGCACGATCGCCACGAGGACGGCGCGCCGGCAGGGGAATCGGCTAGTTGGTGTCAACGTCGACCACCTCGCTCAACCCGCGGCCAAAGGCGAAATCAGCCTGGCTCGGCGGGACTTCGGCGCGGAACGGGAACCGCCCGACCGCGCCCTCGAACTGATAGACGACGGTGAAGCGCCCGGCGGCGTCCGTCCGTGGCGTGCGAAATGGCTCCCACCGCCCGCGGTAGTGGACAAGCAGGTTCACGCTGACGCCCTGGCGCGGCACCGCCCCGAGCACCCGCCCGGTGAGCGTGATCGTGCCTTCCGAGCTGGTGCTGGGCGTGCTCACGTGCAGCTGCACGCCCGCCCTGACCGTCTCTGTGATCCTCGCCACCGCGGCATAGCCCGCGTCGGTCGAGAAAGCGCGGTAGGCAAGCTCAAGGGTCCGCGAGGGTCCGCCTCTCACCGTCGTCGCGACCGTGCCGCTCGCGCTCGTGCGCGCGTGCCCGATCACCCTCCAGCTGTTCGCGCCGCTCACCTGCTGCAGCACTTCGAGCGCTGCGCCTCCGATCGGCTCGCCCTGTGCGTTCAGCAGCCTGCCCGACACGCGCAGCTCCCGCTTGGCGAACGAGCGCGAAAGCCGCCCGTGCTGGCCGAGCTCGAGGCGCGCGCCCTCGCTCGCCGCGACCCCGTTCGGTGTTCCAGCCAACGCCGCGCCGCCCGCGCCGAGGCCCGGCAGCGTGCCGAGCGAGCCATCGGAAGGCTGCAAGGTGCTGATCGGCCCGTCGTAGACGACGCTTGCGTTCTGGGCGGCATCTACGACCGTGACCTTCAGCGTGTGCGCACCATTCGGCAGCGTCGTCGTGTTGATCGGCACATCGACGGACTCGCTGGTCCGGCATGGCTGGCTGTGGTCGAACTCGAGCGCGCCTTCGCTCGATCCGAGCACCACGCATCGCCCTTCGTTGCTGTCCGGCGTGCCTGAGTAGACCGTGGTGCCGTCGATCTGCACGACCACGAGGCGCACGCCTCGGCCGCCGGGGTCGCTGGCCTGGAAGGTCAGTTCCTGGGTGCCGTGCGCGTTCGGGTTCAGCAGGGTGCCGCCGAAGCCGCTCGCCGCGGGCGTCGCATTCGTTTGCGAGCTCGATCGCGGCGCTGCTGAGGTTCATGGCTGCGTCGATCCCGCCCGTCGCCGGGCAAGAGGTGGCGCCTTCATAGGGGCCGACGCACACCGCGACCGCATACAGGTTGCTGCCGCCGACGTGCGTGATCGGGAACGACCCGGTGAGCGTGCCATCCGCGCCGCAGGGGAGGTTGAGCTGGCAGTTGGCCAGCACATTTGCCGAGTCGTAGGTCGCGGCCGGCGTTGCGAGCCATGCCTGCCCGTGCGGTGCGCTCAGCGATGCGGTGATCGAGCCGCCGGCGATCGTCGAGCCGGTCGGCGAGGTGAACACCCACTCGGGTCCTTCATAGGCGCCCTGCGGCGCTTCGCCGCTCGTCACCGCGCTCAGGTCCCCGCCTTCAGCGCAGGAGTTCGTGTCGCCGCTGTCAGGCCCGACATCGCCCGTGGCGCCTGTGCTCCAGCCATCGGTCGGCGCGGGCTGACCGTTGGGCTGGCGGCAGGAGAGCAGCATCCACGTCCCCGCGTGAGCCTCGCCTGCGAACGCCAGCGTCAGGATGCACGCGAGCGCTGCGAGCGACAGGACAGCGCCGACGCGCTGCACGCCCGTGAGATCGATCTCAGTTCGTGGTGACATCGACCGCCTTGCTTTCGCCGCTGGTGAACGGGAAGCCACCCTGTCCGCCGAACACGAGCGCCCTGAACGGGAAGCGCCCGATGCCGCCCTGGAACTGGTAGACGACCTGAAAGCGTCCGCGCGAGTCGGTGCGTGGAGCCCGGAACGGCTCCCACCGGCCGCGGTAGTGCACGAGCAGCTCGACAACCACGCCCTGCGGGGGTATCGGGCCGAGCACTCTGCCGCCGAGGGTGATCGTGCCTTCCGAGGCAGTCCTGCGCGGTGTCACGGTGAGCTTCACGCCAGCGTCGACTGCCTCGGCGATCGTGCCCACCGCCGCATAGCCGGCGTCCGTCGAGAACGCGCGGTAGGCGATCTGCACAGTCCTCGTCGGCCCGCCCGCCACGTTGGCAAGGAATGTCCCGTTGGCGCGAGTGCGGGTGTGCCCGATCACGCTCGTGCTCGCTGAGCCGTCGAGGTGCTGGAGCACGTCGAGTGTCGCGCCGGCAATCGGATGGCCATGCCCGTCGAGCAGGCGCCCGCTGACCCGCAACGCGCGATGGCCGTAGGTGCGGGTGATCCTGCGCGCCAGCCCGAGCGTGATCCGCGCCGTGCGGCTCGCTGTCGTACCGTTCGGCGCCGCAGCCGCGACGGCCTGGGAGCTGGCCGCGCCCGTGCCAGGGCCGGGCAGCGCCCCGAGCGAGTTGCTGGCCGGCTGCTTGGTCGAGATGCTGCCGTCGTAGACGACCGCCGAGTTACCCGCAGCGTCCTGCACAAGCACCTTCAAGGTGTGCTGGCCGTTTGGCAAGCTCGCCGTGTTGATCGGGAGATCCACCGACTCGCTCGCCGGGCACGGCTGGCTGTAGTCGAACATCAGCGCGCCGCCGCTCGAGCCCACCGGCACGCACTTCCCGCCGTTGCTGTTCGGCGTGCCCGAGTAGAGCGTTTTGCCGTCGATCTGGACGACCACCAGGTACACGCCGGGGCCGTTGGGGTCGGCTGCGTTGAGCGTGAGTTCTGCTGTGCCTTCGGCGTTCGGACTGAGCAGCGTGCCGCTGACACCGCTACCTGTCGGCGTCGCTTCGTTTGAGAGCAGCAGGTTGGCCCACCACAGGCGCACCAGCGACCATGCGCCTTCGCTGCCGCCTTCGTTGCAGACCCTCCCGGCTTCCGGTTGTCCGCCGCAGCCGGCGCTCAGGTAGAGATTCCCGCCGCGGCCGCTCGGAATCCCAAGGACACCCGAGTAGTCATACGTGCCATTGGCGCACGGAGGCAGCCCCGAAGCGCACTGGTAGAAGACGTTGGAGCTGTTGTAGGCGTAATCAGGCGTGTACGCGACTGCCGTGCCCGAGGCGCCATAGCCACGTCCGTCGGCGAAGAAGCTCACGTCCAGCGAGCCGCCGATCAGCGTCGATCCTCCGGGCGGCGTGTAGTGCAGAGTCTCGTTCGCACCCACCCCCACGGCGGCGTCAGTGCTGAGGATTGCGAACATCGGGCTGCCCGGCCCGCAGCCCGTCCCGACGTTCGAGCCGTACCCGCCGCCGCCCGCGAAGCTCGACCAGCCTTCGCTCGGCGCCGCCGACTGGCTCGGGTTCACGCACGAGACCTCCATCCAGCTGCCCGCGTAGGCGCTACTCGCCGTCAGCCACCCGGCCGCCACGGCAATCGTCAACAAAGCGAGCGTTAGCGCGCACCGCCAAGACCCATCGTGCTTTTTGCTCATCGCGTTCATTCCGTGTCCGGGCCCCGCTTTATGGGGCTTCAGGGGTCTATGACCCCGAGCGCGCCAAACCGGCCAACGGATTTTTCCGGGGGTGCTCATGGGCTGAACTGCCCGCCGCCGTGCTGGTCTTCGGAGCTGCTCGCCGCCCGCGCCGGCACAGCCGACGTGCTTGGTGTCGTCGGGACGCCGAGATAGGCAAAGCCGCCCGGTTCGCGCTGCCCCGCAGCGCTCGCTCGCGCCGCGCCTGACGAGCGACGGGCGCTGCCCCGCCGGCGGTTAGAGCGCTTGGAGGTCTTCACGCCACGGTGAGCACTCGCGCGCTGCGTCGATACGAACGGCGAGCTGCTCAGGGGCCGTGTAGCCGCTGACGTTGGCGCGACCGCCGCGCTGTGCGCCACGTGCCTGTGGGGAGACCGCGGGGTCTGTTCGAGGACGTGCGTGGCAACCGCCCCGCCGGCGAGCACGCCCAGCGCCACGACGCCGACGGCGACCTTCGCGCCAGCGCCGCCCGCCAGCACCGCGACCGCCCGTTCGCGCACGCCGCCCTGCCCCAGCGGCGCCGTGTTGACCCCCAAGCGGTGGGCCAACAGCCTCGCGCGCACGGCGAGCCGTGAAAGCCAGCCGAGATGACCCAAGGCCACGGGCGGCAGCAGCGCGGCAGCCTGGTCGCGGAAGCTGCGCCGCAGCCGCTTGGCGTTCGTCTTGTGCTGAAGGCGGCAGTGCACACAGCTATCCAGATGAGCGAACGCACGCTCGGCCAGATCCTCGCTCGTGCTCTCCCCAGCCTGCAACGCCAGGATCGTCTGCGCCCGGTAGCCGCACAGGCGCCCCGTGTCATAGAGCAGCTGGAAACGCTCCCGCTTGCGTTCGCACACCCGCGCCGTGTTTCGAGCCTCGTTGACAGGGATGTCGAGCGCTGTGGCGATCGCACGGTAGGCAAGGCCCTCCACCAGCCCGCCGAACACGCGCCGCTCCGGCTCAGTCAGCTCTGTCAGAAACTCGCCTGCGATCAGGCGATCCTCGTGGGCGAGCACCGACGGCTCCGGGGCACTCTGCCCCTCCTGAGCCTCCGCTACACGATGGAAGCTCGGAGCATTGCGGGCGAGGATCTCACTATGGCGCCGCTCGTCGCGGTGCGCCCGCAGCGCCCGCCGCTTGATTCCGTCCCGCAGCGCGTTGCGTAGATGCTCCTCGCCGACGTAGGGGCGCCGATAAAGCGCCAGCGCCGTGTTCTGGTAGATGTCCTCGAGCTGCGCTTCGTTCAGCCCGCGGCACTCCGCGAACCCACGAGCGATCCGCAGCTCCACCTTCTGCCATTCACCAAGGATCTCCCACACCCGCTGCGCGTCAAACGGGCGCCGGCCAGCACTAGGCGCGAGCGAGGCTCCTTGCCCCGGTGCCTCACCGGGCGATCCAGCCCTCGACCCTCGCTCTCCTACCTCCATCCTGCGACCTCCAGGTCAGCCGTGACCACAGCGAAAAGGTCCTGCAATCCAGGACAGTTCCGCTGGGCACGATTGTACTTGCAACGCTTTGTGCAAGCGTCGTCTTCCGGTTGTCCGCTCGCACAGTCCCACAAGACGAAACCAGCCCAGGATGAACACGGTCGCGCTCATCGGTGTGGCACCGCGAAGGTCTCAAGCACGGCCGCGCACAACAACACGCACACGATCAGCGCGAACACCCCGATCCCTTCCCTGACCGTGAGCGCCCTTCGCCGCTGAGCGAGCCAGGCGCTCACGCCGAGCGCCAGCCCACCCCACTCGAGCGGCAGGTGGGGGAGATAGGGCACCACTGCCACGCCATAAGCGCCCAGCGCGGCGCCGACAGGCAGCGTGTTCGCAACCAGCCACACCAGCACGAAGCCGTCGGTTACATGCCGCGCGAGACGATTGCGGTGCGCGCCAAGCACCCCGAGCAGCAGCGGCCAAGACACGATCGGGATGTTGTGGGCGGCCAACCCGAGAACCTGCGCGAGCTGCGGCGGCGCGTTGTTCTGCGCCGTCAGCGTGAGCCCGAGCCACTGACGCGCCGGCTGGCTGAGCGGGTGCCCAGCGAGCGCGATCACCCCCGCTGGCACGAGCGTCAACGTCCACACCGCGAGATACGCCGACCCCCAGAGAGCACGCAGACCCACAGGGAGCCAGCGGCGGCGCGCGGCGTGGCCGGCTGGACGAGTCAGCTCTGCGGCAGCCATTCAGTCACCGCCCAGCCGCCTGGCACGTGCGCCAGCCGCGCCAGCGTGACGTGGTAAGAGGCCGGCAGCCCTTCGTACTGCGTCGAGCCGCCAGTCTGTTCGCGGGTGACGATCGCCCACGTCCCAGGCTGCGCCAAGTCGCCCGCGATGCTCACGATCTGCCCGCTGTTCCAGATGTGCCCGCGGGCGATCGTCGTATCCGCCTCGCTCGATGCCGCCGCCTGGCGCTCGGCGAGCCGCGCTGCGCCGACCGACATCGCCGCGAGCCTGCGCTGATCTGAGGTGAGCGTCCTGTACGTCCAGTTCGAGTACAAGCGGCTGAACGCCGAAAGCGCCGCCGCCGGTGCGCTCTGCACCCCCATCGGTGCCTGTGAGGCCGCCGAGGAAGGCGCCGGCGCCGGCGGCTCGCCACGCGGCCGCCGATGAGGACCTCGCCGAGGGCGATCGCAAGGAGCGCGGAGCCGACCGCGCCCTGCTGGAAACCCTGCTCGCGCGCAGCGCCGACGGGCAAGCCCCCGCCACCGCCCACCAGCTCTACGAGGCGTTCGGCGCGAAAAAGCAGAAGAAGCGCCTAACGGTTGACGACGCCCTCGACCGGCTGCAGGGCGACGGGCTGATCGACCGCCGCGGCGGGCGCGCGATCGCCTCGGACGTCGCTCGGCGCCTCGACGAACTACTGACGATTTGACGCGCCGAATCGATGCGCGTCAACGAACTGGCCTTGAGCCAGGCTGTCCTCCCGAGCCTGGCCAAGGCCGGCATCCACACGGTCGAGCAGCTCGCCGAGCAGAACCTCGGCGAGCTGCTCCGCCAGCCCGAGTTCACAAGCGGCGTCGAGCTCTACGAGCTGATCCGCGAGCTGCACCGCCACGGCCTGACACCGTTCGCCGCCCACGGCGGGCACATCCAAACCGAGCGTGAGCGAGAGATATTCCGCCTGCGCGCCGTCGAGGGCTTGACCCTCGCGCAGATTGGCGTCCAGCTCGACATCTCGACCGAGCGGGTGCGCCAGCTGCTCAAGCTGCACTTCGGTCTGGACGGCCGCCCACCCGCCGCTCAGCGGCGCCCGCAGAAGGCGATCGGCACATGATCGCCTCGCTGCTCAGCGTCAATCACATCATCGACGCCCTGGTAGCTGTGAGCGTCTGTCTGCGGGTCGTGCTCGCGGTCATCCGCGCACGCAAACGCCGCCTCGAAAAGCTCCTGCGACGCCTCGAAGAACAGGACGGCGTATGAGCACGCACCCCACCGCCGCGAGGCCCACCAACACCAGCGCGCCCGACATGCCGCTCGCAGCGGACGGAAGGCGCGAGCCGATCCTCGTCCTGGAGAGCGACCCCGCCTTCGGTGGGCTGCTCGTCGAGCAGCTCGTCGCCGACGGCCATCCCGCCCAGCTCGCCCGCAGCGAAGAACACGCGCGACTCCTTGCCGCCGACCGACCGCCACGCCTGCTGCTGCTCGGCGACCTCGACGCGCCGCGCGGCACCCTCAACCTGCTCGAAGGCATCCGCGGCAACCGGCCCCACAGCACAGAGCCCCAGGACCCGCCGCCGTGGTCATCCACCATGCCGGTGATCGTCCTCAGCTCGCGCACCACCGAGCCCGACCTGCTCAGAGCCTTCGAGGCCGGAGCCGATGACTTCCTCGCACGCCCCGTCCGCTACATGGAGCTGCGGGCGCGACTGCGAGCCGTACTGCGCCGCTCCCAGCACGCGCCCAACGAGCCCCTCAAGATCGGTTCCCTGGTGATCGACCAGGCTGCCCACGCTGTCAGCCTCGCAGGCGAACTCCTCGATCTGCGGCCCCTGGAGTTCGACCTGCTGGTGCATCTGGCCGGCGACCCAAGACGGGTGTTCCGCAAGCACGAGCTACTGGAAGCAGTGTGGGGGTATCGCGCGTTCGGCACCACCCGGACGGTCGACACCCACGCCAGCCGCCTACGCCGCAAGCTCGGCGCGGGCAGCAACCGCTGGATAGTCAATGTGTGGGGCGTCGGCTACCGCCTGATCTGAGATACACCAAGCAGGAGCAGCCCGCGCGAGCTCGACGGTGCACAGGAGCATTCGATCCTCGTATCGCCGACTCACCCACGAGCCGACGCCAGCGGCGCTCGCTGACACCCATCGAGAGTCGATCCAGGCGATCTCGTGTCGCCCAGCAGCTCACGCGGCAGCGACCCACCATCTCCACTACCGCCCCCCGCGCCGCTCGATAAGAACCCGGCCGCGCCTCGTGACTTCCCACGGATCGCCGAGCCGCACGAGCCCTCCGTTCACCGCGGCGATCAGGTCTACTGCCTGCGGGCTCGGCCCCACGAGACTAGCGGAGACCCATTCCGTCGCCGCCAGCACACCCGCCTCAATCTCTAGATGAGACGACGATCCCGACGGGCTAGGTGAGGGCATCAGAGGGTTCATGTAGACAACGGGGTTCAAGGCTAGCCGCAACTCCCATTTACCGGAATGGCTGCTGCGACACTCGATGGAGGGCAATCGTCATCCACCCAGCGCCTCGCACGCTCGCGCGTGAACACCGCTCAGGAGCCGCAGTTCATCTTCGGCTTTCACCTTTTCCGGGTCGCCGTCGCGCAGCTCGCCCACGGCCGTCGTCAGCGTCTCCATGATCGACGGTGCCACTTCTTTCACTGCGCTGGCGTGCTCGATGGCGTCAACGTCCTCGCGGGGCTCGTCATCCTCGCTCCAGCCGATCAGGTCAAGCAGGTCGCAGACCGCGCCCAGGCGCCGGCAGCACTCCCGAGGGTGCACGCCGCTGTCGATTGCCTCCGACACGTCGGGGATCGCTTCGTGGGCTGCCTCGCGGACAAGCGCCAACGCCGAGACAGGAATCAGCAGCCTCGTGGGCGCAGGACGCTCGGCGAGGCTCGCCAGGAAGCGCTCGATCGTCGCTACGTGGCTCGCCGCCCGTGCGCGACCCTCGGCAGATTCGATCCTGACTTGTTCGGAGGCCCATCCCCACTGCTCGGCATCTCTCTCCAATGCCTCGATCATCGTTGCGTCGATAGCGAGCGTCAGGGGCTGCTGCTCAGAGGGCGCAGCCCAGCCGATCACGTCGAGTCCGCGACGTGTGTGCTCGATGCGTCGCAGAACGCCCGCCCAGCTGGCGCGAGTCTTTGGCTCCGTAGAGGGCATGTCCTCGCACGCCCGTTCCAGGTCCGCGTACAGCGCTCCACGCAGCAACTCGACTACCTCGCCGGGCATCGTCGCCGTGACCGTTGTCTGCTGGTCGCTTTCGATTGCGCGCAGCGCGGCGCTCTCGAACTCGCGCAGGGCTTGTAGGTCGCCTTCGCGTCTCGCTCTCTGCGTATCGTCGCCCTGGTCGGTGAGCAAATGCGCGAGCCGATCGACGTTACCCTGCAACGCCCAGCGCAGCCCCTCACCGTGCTCGTGCACGTCCAGTTCGACCGGGCCACAGGTCTCGTCGGGCCAGCCCAAGAGATCCACCAGCGCCCACGCCCGCAGCAGTCGCCGCCACTCGCACAGCGGCGCGACGCCTCGCATCATTGCGTCGTCGATCGTCCCGGCCAGCTGCTCGGCAGCTCCCCCGATCTGCAACTGCGCCCCGCTTCGGATGCGCGGGACCACCGTCGCAGGGATCGTGATGGTGCTCATCGTTCGGTTCTCCTTGTCTCGGTTGGAGGCGCCGGTGGCGTCGTCTCCAGGCCGCGCAAGAGGCTCCGTTATGGTCCCGAGCGTGGCGGAGTCTCGGCTCCGTCGCCATGCCCCCGGCTGTTGACGCAGCGCGGGGGCACATGCGTGTGGCGCAGACAATACGCCTCACCCCGGATCGAGCGGCGAGACGGCCGCGACGGTCGTTTCCTCGGCACATGAGAGGGCCGCAGCGCTGCCTCGATCACCGGCGCAGGCCCGATCGCCCTACGACTTGCCGACGCTAGCTTCCCCACGGGACCACCCCGGTACGACAGCGCCCATACCGGGTTGTGGTTGACGCTTCGAGCGTCCCGAAAGCGGGGGCATTCGTGCCGAGGCCGAACGTCCCATCCACCCGTCCGCTGTAGTCATGCCCGGCAAGGCTGACAGTGAAGCTGCCGAAGCCTTCGAGTGCCCACGGTTCCGTAGGCCCGAGGAACGACTCGGTGAGGTGAACGCTGCGATGGTGGGGGCACTCATACACCGCAGAGAACTCAAGGTCGGTGAGCTGACGCCCGCCAGCGGCGACCGTCATCAGGATGTGCCCGCCCTGGTTCGTCCAGCCGCGAAGGTTGCCGGCGCTCGCCAGGGCACTCGTGGCGGGCGCCGGGGCGTTGCGCTGCGCCGTCCACGAGACTCGGCCCGTCGTGCAGAACCCGTAGCGGTGTGTCTGCCACTTCGCGGTCAGCGTGCCGGACATCGCGCCGTCCGCCGTGTCGATCGCACCTGCGATGCTCTCGCTTTCAGACCCTGAGAAGGTGATGGTGAATGTGTGACTCGATGTGATCGGTTCGGACTCACCATTACTCAAGCCTTCCAGCGGCTCGGTGATCGCATGGCCTCCGCGACAGCGATAGATGACCTTCGTGGCGAGCGCGGTAACTCGATGCCCGCCAGCTCCCACCACGAGGCCGATCGGAGTGGATGACTGGCTGGTCGTGCCCCGATACACGCCTTCCACGGGCGGCGGCGCAGGAGCGTGTGCCGGCACGACAGTGGGCGTCGGCGCGGCTTTCACAACAGGCGCCGGAGGGGACGGGGCCGGCGGCGGTGCCGGAGGCGACGGCGGTGGTGTTGGCTTCACCGCTTCGGCCCATTCATGGACCCAGGAGACGAGGATGTCCGTGCGCGTGAACACGGTCGGTTCGGTGGTGAAGCATTCCCCGTATATATGGCTGGTGATGCCGACCTCTACGAGACCTTCCGCGCTTGACGCAAGCAGCGGGCCGCCGCTGTCGCCGTGGCACGCGCCGGTGCTGTAGGAAGGCGGGTCGATCGTGCAGAGCTCGCCTGCCTCATAGAAGTTCAGGGCGTGATGAGCACACCATTCCGGGCTTTGGATCGCGGTGCTGGCCCATTTCAGGGTTTCGGGTAGAGCTTCCTGTTCGTAGTATTCCTGTCCCCAACCGACGATATCTGCGGCACGACCCGGTTCGAGGGTGCCCGCATTGCTCGCCGTCCACAGCGGGATCACCGGCGCGGTTGTGGGTGTCGAGAGGACGAGCAGTGCGGCGTCGTCGTAGAGCACGCTTGGCGTAAAGCCTGGGTACACGACGACCCTGGAGACTCCCGAGACCTGTCTCGACGCCGCGTTTCGATCGACGTTGCCGGTGATGACCGTGTAGCCGCTGGGTTCGTCGATGATGCCCGTTTCGAGGTTCTCCGCGCAATGAGCCGCGGTCAGGATCAGGTTCGAGGCGACAACCGTCCCCGTGCAGCGGAAGCCTTCTTCTTCGGTGGTGTCGCTTATGAATGCCAGTTGCCCGAAGGTGCCGCTGGCGGCCTGAGATCCACCGATCACCGCTGCGTGTGCGAGCGTCGATCGCCTCGGCGTGTGGCGTGGCGCAGATCGCCGATCAGCCTGGTGTCCGGCGTGGCGGTGAGTGCCCGCGTGCGCGACGGCCGCCGCCGGTGACACCAAAGAGCCCGCCGCTGCGATCGTGAGCAGCAGCTTTGCGGCTCCCCGCCCGAGGCGCCGCAGACGTGGTGTGGCTGTGCCTCGCCTCAGTAGCGGGCCATGCGGCTGGTATGGCTGAGTTCGACGCGCCGTCATCCCTGGTTCCCTCATCGGGTGCCCCCGTCAAGATGTTGAGAGGCGCCGCAGTTCCGACAGGCAGGGTAAGGGCGACAGCGCCGCCGTGCATCCTTCCCAGCGCCGGCCCCGCTCAGGAGTACCCATTCGATAGGTAGAGGCCAAGCCACACGATGGCCAGCGACAGCAGAAAGACGACACCCTCGAGGACATGCCAGTTCGGCCGGCGGATGTGCCACACGAGCAGGACACCTACGGCGGCGACGAGCGCGAGCTTGACGTGAAACGTGGGATCGCCCCACAGGTCAAGATGGAACGCCATCGCGGTGCCGGTCGCCACCAGGACGAGCAGCGCAACGAGCGTGCCATAGCCGAACCTCCGCGCGATCAGGCGCAAGCTCTCACGATCGCCTGAGCGCCGTCCAACTGGCACCACCACGGCCGCGAGCATCATCTGGCCGCCCACAAAGAACGCCATCGCCAGCACGTGCAGCCAACGCACGATGAACCAAACATGGCTCAACTGACGCAGACCCCTATGCCGTGGCGGTGTGGCTCGGATGTCCGGGGCCGGGCCACGGCGCCAAGCACAGAACGAGTTGGCACTCGCTGATCGCGCGTACCTCGTGGCGCTCGCCGGGGTCGAAATGGATCAGGCTCGGCGCGGACAAGGTTCGCTCGCTCGCGCCCGCACTCACCAACAGCTCGCCGCGTAGGACGAACACGAGCGCGTGCTCATGGACTTGGTGCTCCTGCAGAGCCTCACCCTGGGGCAGCAGCAGCGCGATCACGCGATTCGCGTCCTCGTCGGAGCGAAGGATCTGCGGATGGTGCGCCGCGACACGCAGACGATCTAGCTCCCAAACCTGCACCCGCCCGATTCTAAGCGCAGGCAGAACCCAGCGGATAGCTTGTGCGGCCAGATGCCCGACACGGCCATCAAGATCGAGGATCTGCATGTCGTGCGCGGCGGGCGCCCCGTGCTCCAGGGTCTCAACCTGCAGGTCGCCAGCGGGTCGGTGACGGGTCTGCTCGGCCCAAGCGGATGCGGCAAGTCCACGCTGATGCGCGCGATCGTCGGCGTGCAGATCATCCAGGCTGGCCAGGTGAACGTGCTCGGCGAACACGCCGGCTCCCCAAAGCTGCGCCGGCGCGTGGGGTATCTGACGCAGGCCCCGTCGGTCTACGCCGATCTCAGCATCGGCGAGAACCTGCGCTACTTCGCCGCGATCCTCGATGTCGGCGAGCAGCGGATCGGCGAGGTCGTCCAGACGGTCGGCCTGGCCGGTCGTGAGCACCAGGTCGTCGCCTCGCTCTCTGGCGGGGAGCGCTCGCGGGTGTCGCTTGCCACCGCTCTGTTGGGCGACCCCGAGTTGCTGGTGCTCGACGAGCCGACCGTCGGCCTTGACCCCGTGCTGCGCGCCGAACTGTGGGGCACCTTCCGCGAGCTCGCCCAGGCCGGCAGCACGTTGCTGATCTCAAGTCACGTGATGGACGAGGCCAGCGAGTGCGACGAGCTGCTGCTGATGCGCGAAGGGGCGCTGCTTGAGCAGAGCACGCCCGAGCAGCTGCGCGAGCGCACCGGCGAGCAGGACCTCGGCCGCGCGTTCCTTGCGATCATCGGGCAGGCGTCCAGGTGAGCGCCCACGATCACGCTCGCCACGGCCAGGCGTGTGCTCTGGCAGATACGCCGCGACCGGCGCACGATCGCGCTGCTGCTCGTCGTGCCTGTCGGCGCTGCTCGCTCTGATGCGCTACGTCTTCGACGGGCAGCCCAGCACCTTCCAGGCGATCGGGGCGCCGATGTGCGGCCTGTTCCCGTTCATCATCATGTTCCTCGTCACCTCGATCGCCATGCTGCGCGAGCGCACCAGCGGCACGCTGGAGCGGCTGATGAGCCTCCCACTCGCCAAGACCGACCTGCTCGCCGGCTACGGGATCGCGTTCGGTCTGCTCGCCGCGCTGCAGGCGCTCGTCGTGTGCCTCGTCGGGTTTCTCCTGCTCGGCCTGCACGCCCCGCACGGCGCATGGCTGATCGGGCTGCTCGCCGTCGGCAACGCCGTGCTCGGCATGGCCCTCGGCCTGTTCGTCAGTGCGTTCGCGCGCACCGAGTTCCAGGCCGTCCAGTTCATGCCCGCGATCATCTTCCCCCAGCTACTGCTATGCGGGCTGTTCGTAGACCGGCACGAGATGGCCGGCGTGCTCTACGGGCTCTCAAGCGCGCTGCCGCTCACCTACGCCTACGACGCGCTGGCGCGCGCCACCCATCCCCAGCGCGCTCGGCGGCAGGGTCGCGCTCGATGTCGCCGTGATCGTCGGTGCGACGCTGATCGCACTCGCGCTCGGCGCGCTCACTCTGCGGCGGCGGACTGCATGAGCGGCGCACCAGCTTGCGGCTCGGCGCTCAGCGGCACGGTGATCACGGGCACCGGCGAGCGTCGCAGCAGCTCGGTAGTGACCGTGCCAAGCGCCTCGTGCAGCCGCGAGTGCGGCTTTGAGCCGAGCACGATCGCGCGAGCACGATGGCGCTCGGCGGCGTCGATCAACGCGGCGGCGGGGTCTCGGTCTGAGACCTCCGTCTCCAGGTCGATGTCAAACAGCGCTCAGGTCGCCGTCGAGCATCAGCTCATCGAGGATCGCGCGGCCCTCCTCGTGGCGCTCGCCGCTGCTGCTCAGCGGCGTGGGCGGCATGTGCTGTGCTCGGCAGGCGTACACGATCACGAGCTTGCCGCCCGCGAGCAGCTCGTTTGCTGCCCAGCGCGCGGCGTGGCGCGAGCTCTCGCTGCGGTCATAGCCGAGCACGATGCACGGCCCGCCCGCGTCGCTGCCAGTGGCGGCTCGAGCGGGTCATGTCGGCGTCGTCTCGCGGTCCAGGGCGTCCAGGTAGGGCGCCAGGTACTTCGTGGCGATCTTGCTCGGCGGCTCCCAGCGTCGGCGTGTCGCTGATCTCTGAGCTGAACCCGTGCCCGCCGGTGATCTTCGCCGTCAGATACAGCGGCTTATCGCCGGTCAGCAGCATCCCGTGGATCACGGGGTGAAACCGCTCGGGTGTCACCGGGCACCGGCGTCCGCTGCGATCGACATGCGCGACCGTATCGGCCTGCTGGGAGCTGACGCCGCCGTGCTTGACCGGGAACTCGGTGCAGTCACCGGCCGCGTAGATGTGCTCGACATCGAGCACATGCCCGTAGGGGTCCACGCGCAAGAAACCGTGTTCGCTCAACGGGATGCCGCGCACGCTCGGGCCGTAAAGCTCGGGCAGCGCGATCACGCGGTTGACGTGCAGGCGCCGGTCGCCGGGGTTGATGACCACCTCGCCGGCCTAGGGACTTCGGCGTAGGCGGAGTGGATCGTCTGGACGCCCGCGCGGCCGAGCAGCCCTGCGACGGTGCCGCTCACGTTCTGCCCGAAGATCGCCAGCGGAGCGTCCTCGGGGGTGACGAGCGTGACCGCGAGCTCGATGCCCATGTCATAGGCGCGGCCGGCGGTCATCAGCGCAAGCTCATACAGCGGCAGCGGCCAGGCCATCCGGCCAGGCGCCAGGAACGCGAGGCTCTTGATGTAGCCGCCCTCGACATCCTGAATCACGCCGTGCAGGATCTCATCCATGTGCGCCGCGTCGATCGTGACCGCGTGCTGATAGCGCGGGACGGCCTTCGCGCCGAGCGCGAGCACGAGCCGGTCGTACTCCAGCTCTACGTCTCCCTTGGTGTGGGCGACCCGCTTATCCGGGTCCACCCATGCGAGCTCGTCGGTCACGAGCCGCGCGCCGGCGTCGCTGATGATCGGCGCGAGTGGGTAGCGGCGGGCCTGTCCCTGGGCGAACGGCTCGCGCACAGTCATTGGCCGGTAGTGGAAGTCGGGGTTTGGTGCGATCACGGTCACGTCGGTCAGCTCCGGCGCGAGCTCGTGCAGCGCAAGGACGGTCTCCAGCGCCGCTACGCCGCCGCCGGCGATCAGCACTCGCTGCCTGTTGGTATTGGTGGTTTGAGTGGTCATGCTCTGCACCTTACGGTCGGGTGTTGGCTTTGGCAGTCGAGTAAATCCGTGTTCGCGATCGGTGGAAACTACGGAGCTGGCACCTTGTTCGACGGACGCACCCCCCACACGAGCGCGCGGGCCACGTCCAGGCTTGAGACGACGCCGAGCGGGCGGCCCGAGTCAGGGTCGGTCACGATCAGATGCGAGCACTCGTGCTCGCCCATCAGCTGCGCGGCGCGCTGAACTTCCTCGACGCGCTCGATCGTGACGATCTCGGTCGCGGCGATCTCGCCCGCTTTGCCGTCCATCCCGCCCGCGCCGACGGCGCGCATGAGGTCGATATCGGAGATGGCGCCCCACACCAGCTGCTCGGTGTGATGAGGGCCAGGCGCGAGGCCGTCGACGACCACAAAGTGGACGCTGTTCTCGGCCATCAACGACGCGACCTCATGTAGCGGTGTCTCAGGCGGGCAGTCGATCACCCCGGAGTTCATGACCTCAACGACGGCGATTTCACTGAAATGGGCTGGGAGCGGCATTGACTTTCTCCTTGTGAGTGGGATTGGTGTGATCTGAGGCTCTCACCACGCGCGCGATGTGCCATCCGCAGTAGCCGCGCGCAAGGGCTGAGGTTTTCCTCGGATAGCGCGACTGGCGTTCACTGCGGGTAGCAGGCCGCGTGGTAGCACTCGCCAGCGTGCGGGCCTCTGTCTTGGTCGGCGGAGGTGGAGGTCTTGCGTGGCTTGCCGTCCTCGACGAGGATCATCGGCTCATACGCGCCGATCACGTCGCCGCAGTGCGCGCAATGTGGCTTCTCCGGCGTGGGGTTCGGTTTCTCAGAAGGGCTCAGGGGCTGGGGCATAACGCTCGGACGGCGCCCTTCGGCCTGATCGACGCCGATGCCGAGCGTAGGTCCTGTGCGGCCTGCTCTATCAGGGGAATCCCGCAATCCGGTGGGGCGGACTACGGGTAAGCTTCCCGAGGATGGCCGAGGATTCCGATGAGCGATGGCATCGACAGCTACTCGATGTCGGGCAGGCGCTTGTCACCGAGCTCGACCAGCAGGCTGTGCTCGATCGTGTCCTTGAGGCCGCAAGGGAGATCACCGGAGCGCGCTACGCCGCGATCGGCGTCCTCAACGAGGATCGCTCTGAGCTTGAGCAGTTCCTGACCGTTGGAATCGACGAGGCGACCCACCGCACCATCGGCGCGCTGCCTCGCGGCCGCGGGGTACTCGGGACGCTGATCGAACACCCCGAGCCGCTGCGCTTGACCGATGTCGGCCAGCACCCCTCTAGCTACGGGTTCCCAGCAGGGCATCCGCCGATGCACTCTTTTCTCGGCGTGCCCGTCCTCGTTCGCGGGCAGGCATGGGGCAACCTGTACCTCACCGACAAGCAGGACGGCGAGTTCACCGAGACCGACGAGCAGGCTGTCGTGATGCTCGCGCGGTGGGCGGCTGTGGCGATCGAGAACGCCCGGCTGTATGAGGTCAGCGAGCGGCGCCGCCACGAGCTCGAGAAGGCGATCCGCGGGCTGGAGGCCACGCGCGACATCGCCGTCGCGGTCGGCGGCGAGGTATCGCTCGGGCGCGTGCTTGAGCTGATCGTCAAGCGGGGCCGCGCGCTCGTCGGTGCGCGTAGCCTCGTGATCATGCTGCGCGAGGCAGAGGAGCTGGTCGTGCACTCCAGCGCCGGGCACGCCGAGGACATGCGAGGGGTCCGCCTGCCGGTCGCCAGCTCGACCTCCGGGCAGGTACTCCAACGCGGTCGCCCCGAGCGGATCACGGACGTGGCCGCCCGCCTACGGATCGCTCCACGCGAGTTCGGGGTGCCCGACGCGCAGACCGCGCTGCTCGTGCCGATGGTTCATCGCGGCGAGGCGCTTGGCATCCTCGCGGCCTTCGATCACGGCGCAGACCAGGACGTGTTCAGCGAGGACGACGAGCAGATGCTGCGCACTGTTCGCGCTCAGCGCCGCGACGGCGGTGGCGCTCGCGCAGAGCGTGCAGGCCGACCGGCTGCGCAGCTCGCTGGCCGCCGCCGACGCCGAGCGGCGCCGCTGGGCCAGGGAGCTGCACGACGAGACGCTGCAGAGCCTCGGCGGGCTGCGGCTGCTGCTCGCCTCCGTGCTCGCCCAGGATGACCTCAACCCGACGCGCGGCGCGATCGGGGAAGCGGCCGAGCACATCGAACGGGAGATCGAAAACCTCCGCGCGATCATCACCGAGCTGCGCCCCGCCGCGCTGGATGAGCTCGGTCTGCAGAGCAGCGATTGAGGCGCTGCTGGACCGCCACCGCGAGCAGAGCGGAGCCACCATCGACAGCGACCTTGACCTACCCGCTCGCTGCCGGCGATCACGAGAACATAGACCCGGAGATGCAGACCACCGTCTACCGGCTGCTGCAGGAGGCGCTCACGAACATCACCAAGCACGCCCGCGCCAACACCGTCCGCGTACGCTCAAACAGAGCGACGGCGAGCTGTCGATCGAAGTGCAGGACGACGGTCAAGGATTCGACACCAGCGCTCAGAGCAGCGGCTTCGGGCTGCTCGGCATGCACGAGCGGGTCGGCCTGGCCGGCGGGACGCTCAGCATCAGCTCGGACTCCGGCGGCACGCTCCTGGCAGCGCGTCTGCCGCTGCGCCGCCGCCGCTTCCGCGGAAATCTCAGGTGCTCAGCAGGCCGCGTCGTAGCGCGTAGCGCACCAGCTCCGCGCGGGTCCGGACCCCGAGCTTGCTGTGGATGTGCGCCCGGTGGGTCTCGATCGTGCGCGGCGAGAGGTGCAGTTTGCGGGCGATCTCCACGGTGGTGTAGCCGAGCACGATCAGCCTGAGCACTTCGACCTCGCGCACCGTCAAGTCGTCGGTCGGTCAGCGAGCGGTGAAGCGCAGCCAGGCGAGCCGCGACGCTGGGGCTCAGATATTCCTCGCCGCGGGCCGCGGCACGCACGGCCTCGAGCAGATCGGTGTCGGCGTGATCCTTCCAGACGAACCCGAGCGCGCCGGCTGCAATCGCACGCTGCGCGAAGGCGGGGTTCTCCTCCATCGTGACGACCACGATCTGCGTGTCGGGGACGCGCTCTCGCAGCTGGCCGATCGTCTGCAGGCTCGACATGCCGGACATACCCAGGTCGAGCACCAGCACGTGCGGCTGCTGGCCATGAACATGGGCAGCAGCGCCCGTCAGGTCGTCGGCTTCGGCGACCACCTCGATGTTCTGCTCGCTCTCCAGCAGCCGTCGCAAGCTGCGGCGCATCAAGGCGTGATCGTCGGCCACCACGACCCGGATCGGGCAGTCGCCGACGCGCGGCGCCGCATCCACAGAGACAGCTGGGAGCCAACTGCAAGTGTCCAGACATGCCCCGACCCGTATGTGCTCGCCGGCGCCGTGCCCACGCGGGGAAACGCCCTTACACGTGGCGGGAAAGCACGGACTAGAGACAGTGCTACAAGCACACCGGCTGCCCGTGCGTAGAGCAATCTGCCGGTCGACGGCGCGCGTCAGCGCCGCCGTCTGCGCCTCAACGCTCTGTTCGCAATCGACCGCGAGCACGCACTCCTCGGGTAGCTCATCCAACGCCTGGAAACGATCAAACTGCGCAGCGACAACCTCGGGCGTCGCGTCTGAAACCCGCTCGGGGCTCTGCATCCGCCTGGCGGCCCGCGCGAGCGCCGTCTGCAGCGTCACCTGGCACTGGACGGCCAGGAAGCTCACACCGTCGCGGCGCAGCACAGCAAAGAGCGCCGCACGCTCGCGGCGCGTGTGGCAGGTGGCATCGACGATCACCCCACCGCGGCCCTCCAGGCGCGCGAGCGCCTCGCGGGCCAACGACAGGTACACCGCTCGGGTGAACTCCTGGGTGTAGTGCTCGGGTCTCGCGCGCTCGCTGAGCGCCACCCCCGCGAGACGCTTTCGCAGCACATCCGAGGAGACGACCGGCAGCCGTGAGCGACGAGCGAGGTGCGCGGCCAGCGTTGACTTGCCGCTCGCCGCCGGCCCACAGACCACGATCACGACCGGGCCGCGAGCCCGCCAGCACAACCGCTCCGCCAACCCCCACAGACGCTCGGCCCGTGCCCGCTCCCGGCGACGCAGCGCGCCGTGATGGGTGCCGGCCGCGATCAACGCCACCTTGGCGCGCACGAGCGCCCAATAGGCGCTGTAAAAGCGCGCAGCCGCTCGCTGCCCGGATCACCGCCCGCGTGACGGTAGGCGCGCGCCAGCTCCCGCGCGGCCCAGCGCCGGCCGTGAGCTTCCAGGTCCATCGCCAAGAACGCCAGATCGCGCGCAACATCCATCTGGCGCAGCGCCGGGTCA
The DNA here is from genome assembly GCA_963715515.1 of uncultured Solirubrobacterales bacterium. Classification (GTDB taxonomy): domain Bacteria; phylum Actinomycetota; class Thermoleophilia; order Solirubrobacterales; family Solirubrobacteraceae; genus Palsa-744. The sequence continues at coordinate 6,687 of OY970249.1, read as the reverse complement.
AACTCGATCCGATCAACGACACGGACCTGCGGGCCGAGCAGCACGTGCTCGCAGCGCAGGTCCCCGTGCCCGTCGCGCACCAGCCCCCGCTGCACGCGCCGCTCAAGCTCACGGGCATGAGCAGCCACGAACGTCTCACCGAACCCGCGCATCGTCTCCACCCGCCAGCGGGAAGGGAACGGCAGGCGTTCGATCTCCTGCATGTTCACCCTCCAACTGTCCAGCAGCTGCTCTGGCCTGTCCGCGGCAAGCGCAGGTGAGCGCTGGTGAAACTCGGCCAGGCACTCAGCGACCTGCTGTATATGCGAGCGGGTAAGAGAACCTGCGCGGATCGCCCCCAGCAGCGTGTTCGCCTCCTCGAAGCGGCGCATCACGACCGCGTACTCCACGGCATCGGGGGTCTCCTCCGGCGCGAAGCGAAACCCTCCGGGGCCGTAGAGGATCGCCCGCACCCCGAGATAGATGCCGGGAGCCAGCTCACGGTTGACGGCCACCTCCTCACGGCACGCCGCGCGCCTGCGCGCGAGTGTGCCGTAGTCGAGGAAGGCGAGCCGCACAGGCTTCTTGATCTTGTAGGCGCGCTCGCCGGCAACGAACACCCAAGAAGCATGGGTCTCGTGCACCTGCACCGCCGGGCGCCCTGGATACATCGCCGGATCGCCCAGGGCTTGCACGACCGACAAGCTGGCCGCTCCGTCGCGCTCAACGCCAGCATCCTGCTCGGAGTGGCGCACGGTGCTCATACGCCAAGCGCTGCTGTCAGTCGGCGGCGATGCTCGCCGACGCGCCTTCAAGGCTGGCTGGCTCGCCTGCGGCCGGCTCGCAGCCGCGTGGCATCACCAGCACCGGACAGTGAGCCTCCCGCATCACCGCTGCCGAGACGCTGCCCAGCAGCGCGTGACGCACCGGCCCATAGGCGCGGGAGCCGAGCACAAGCAGATCCAGCTCACGGGACCGCTCCACCAGCACATCAGCGGCGTTGCCCTCGACGGTCTGCGTCTGAACGGGCACGCCGCCGGCAAGCTCTGCCACCGCGCTCTGCAGGCTCGCCTTCGTCGCGGCATACGTTTCGGCTTCGAGCTCTGAAACCATCGCCGCCTGCGCCGCATAGCTGCGGACGAACAGGCTCAGCCCGGACGCGGCGATCACGCTCAGCTCGCCATCGAACACCTGGGCGAGCTCATCGCCCAAACGCAACGCCGCCTTGCCCTCTGGCGAGTCGGCATAGCCCACGCCGACACGCCGCAGCCTGCCGGTATCGCGGTCGGCGTAGCCGGCGGGCGCCACCAGCACCGCGCACGGCGCACCGTGCACCATGCGCTCCATCAGACCGACGTGCAGATGTCCGGCGATCCCCTCGCGCGCCGCACCGATCACGATCAGCTGCGCGTTCTCATAGCTGGCCATGCTGTGCAGAGCGTGGATCGGCCACGACGAGCTGCTCCAGTGATAAGTCGCGTGCGCCAGCACCTCGCTATCCGGCATGAGCGCCCGCAGCTCCGCACGGATAGCCTCCTCGGCCGCCTGCGCAGGCTCAGAGGAAAGCAGCGGGCTGTAGGGGTAGACGACCGTCACCTCGCTGCCCAGCGCAGCCACGATCTGCCCGCACAGCTTCACCGCGTCATGCCCAGCCTCGTCGTCCGAGTAGCCCACTACGATCTTCTCCAACACGGCCAGGCCCCTTTCACGCAGTTCGCTTTGTCCAATATCCAGCCCGGAAGGTAAAGGCGAACGAAAATCACCTCCATCGGTAATCCCCTGCGTCCGTTACACGGCATTCCACGGACCCCGCCAGAGACATCCGTGGCGGTGCGGCGCTCCCGCCGACACGTCAGGGAAAACCCCGGATGCCCAGCCTACGCGAACGCCAGATCCTTGCTGCATGTCCGTGATCGCCCTTGAACCCAACCAGCCAGCAACCCTTCCACAGCAAGGCTCACCCGACCCAGCAATCCATACAGAGGCGCTCTCCAAGCGCTACGGGAGCACCCTCGCGCTGGACGCGCTCGACCTGACCGTCGGCAGGGGAGAGGTGTACGGGTATCTCGGCCCCAACGGGTCGGGCAAGACCACCACGATCCGGCTGCTGCTCGGGTTGCACCGGCCCAGCGCGGGACGGGCGCAGTTGTTCGGCCACGACGCCTGGCGTGACCCGGTGGCCGCGCACCGCCACGTCGCATACGTCGCGGGAGAGCCGTTCCTGTGGCCTGGGCTGACGAGCGCCGAGACGTTCGAGTTCCTCGCGCAACTGCACGGCGGCGTCGACGTTGCCTACCGCGAGCTGCTCGTGGAGCGCTTCCAGCTCGACCCGCACAAGAAGATCAGGGCGCTGTCGAAGGGCAACCGCCAGAAGGTGCAGTTGATCGCGGCGCTCGCCAGCCGCGCCGAGCTGCTGCTGCTGGACGAGCCCACGAGTGGTCTTGACCCGTTGATGGAGGTCGCGTTCCGCGACTGCGTAAAGGAAGCCAAGGAGCGCGGGCAGACCATCTTCCTCTCCTCGCACATCCTCAGCGAGGTCGAGGCGCTGTGCGACCGCGTAGGCATCCTGCGAGAGGGCAAGCTCGTAGACGAGGGCACCTTGCAGGAGCTGCGCCACCTCGCCGCGCAGACGGTGGAGGTCACGTTCACCGGCCAGGCGCCCACGCTCCCGCCGCTGCCAGGCGTGCAGGTCCAGAGTGCAGGGCCGAACGCGCTGCGCTTTGAGGTCTCAGGCAGCGTCGGCCCGTTGATCGCGGCGCTCGCCGAGCATCCGGTGGCCACGTTGACCAGCCGCGAGCCCTCGCTCGAGGAGATATTCATTCACCACTACGACGGTTTCAAGGACCGTGGCGGCGAATAGCAGAGCGCTCCCGTGCGCAGCCTGCCGCGAGCGGCGCCCGCCGGTCGCGCACCTGTGCTTGCGTTGGCGCGGCGGGCGTTCCGTGACGCGCGTGTGCGCACGATCTCCTTCGTCTACCTGTTCGCGCTCTACGCCTACATCCAGCCGATCGGCTACCGCGACGGGTTCCCCACGCTCGCCGAGCGTGTCGGGTTTGCCCACAGCTTCTCGAACAACAAGGCGGTGCGCCTGTTCTACGGCGAACCGCACAACCTGTTGAGCGTGAGCGGCTACACCGCATGGCGGGTCGGCGGGACGCTTGCGATCTTCGCCGCGATCTTCGGCTTGTTCGCCGCCGTGAGAGCGTTGCGCACCGAGGAGGACGCAGGCCGCCAGGAGCTCGTGCTCGCTGGGATCGTCGCGCGGCGCACGGCATACCTGTCCTCGATCGCCGCGATTGCGGCTGGCACCGTGCTGTTGTGGGCCGGTGAGTCGGCGGGGTTCATCGTGGCCGGGCTGCCGGCCGGCGGCTCGATGTATCTCGCGCTGGCCACGGTGTCGATCGTGCCGGTGTGCGCGGGCGCGGGCGCGCTGGCAAGCCAGCTTGCGCCGACGCGGAGGATGGCGCTGGAGCTGGGCGGCGCGGTCCTCGGCGTGTGGTTTCTGCTGCGCGTGATCGCCGACACCGCCAGCGGCGTGACCTGGCTGCGCTGGTTCACGCCGCTTGGATGGGCCGAGCAGATGCGCCCGTTCGCCGGCGCAAAGCCGCTCGTGCTCGTCCTCCCGGTTGCCAGTGCCGCACTGCTGCTCTGGCTCGCGGCACGGATCAACGCCAGCCGTGACATCGGCACAGGGGTCCTGCCCGCACGCGAGCGCGCCGAGCCGCGCCTTGGGCTCCTGTCCTCGCCGATGGCGCAGGCGCTGCGCTCTGAGCGCAGCAGCCTGATCGTGTGGCTCGCCAGTGTCGGCGCGTTCGCATACATCCTCGGCGTGGTCGCCAAGAGCAGCTCCTCCGCCGGGATCTCCAAGAACCTCAACCGTGAGCTCGGCAAGCTCGGCACCGGCTCGATCGTCACACCCACCGGGTATCTCGGCTTCACGTTCATCTTCTTCGTCCTGGTCATCAGCGTGTTCGCGTGCGCGCAGATCGGCATGGCACGCCACGAGGAGGCAGAGCAACGATTGGAGACGTTGCTCTCGCTCCCGGTCGCTCGCCGCCGCTGGCTCGGCGGGCGCATGGCACTGGCGGCGTGTGCCGCCGCCGCGATCTCCCTGACGGCGGGGCTGCTGGCGTGGGTCGGCGCCGAGTCCGGTGGCGTCAGCCTCTCGCTCGCCAAGATGATCGAGGCTGGCGCGAACTGCCTGCCCGTCGCATTGTTGTTCCTTGGGCTCGCGGCGCTTGCCTACGCGATCGTGCCACGAGCAAGCTCCGCGATCGCATACGGGCTGCTGACCGTCGCGTTCCTGTGGGATCTCGTCGGGTCGCTGCTCGGCGTCCCGAAATGGCTCGTCGAACTGACTCCGTTCACGCACATCGGGCTGGTGCCCGCGCAGCCTTTCCGCATCGGTGACGCCGCGATCATGCTCGCCATCGCCGCGGCCTGCGCGCTCGCAGCAGCATGGGTCTTCGCCCGACGCGACCTGACAGGCGCGTGAGGAGGATGAGCCCGTGTTGCAGAAGGTAGCCGTCGGGCGTTGGTCGCTGGACGCCTATGAGGGCATCGCGCCGGCCCCGATCCTCGAGGAGCTGCGCGAGCACGCACGCGCACTGCGGGGCGCGCGCATCCTGCACGTCAACGCCACCCCATACGGCGGCGGCGTCTCCGAGTTGCTGCGCTCGTGCGTGCCGCTGCTGCGCGACCTCGGCCTGACGGTCGACTGGAAGGTGATCGGCGGCGATCAGGACTTCTTTCACGCCACCAAGGCGCTGCACAACGCGCTGCAGGGAGACCCGCACGCACTCACCGTGGATGAGCAGAACGCATACCGCAGGTGCATCGAGGAGAACGCCGCCACCTTGGACGGCGGCTATGACTTCATCGTCATCCACGACCCGCAGCCCGCCGGGCTGCTGCGCGCGCACGGCAAGAAGGACGCGCGCTGGGTGTGGCGCTGTCACATCGACACCAGCGAGCCCAACCCCGATGCCTGGCGGTTCCTCGCCCCATACCTGGAGGGCTTTGACGCCGCGGTGTTCACGATGAGCGAGTTCGCGCCGCCCGACCTGCCCGTGGGGCGGGTGGAGGTGATCGCGCCAGCGATCGACCCGCTGAGCCCCAAGAACATCGACCTCGACCCGCTCCTCGCCAGCCAGATCCTCGACTGGATCGGCATGGAGATCCCAGGCAGGCTGATAACGCAGGTCTCGCGCTTTGACCAGTGGAAGGACCCGCTCGGCGTGATCGACGCCTACCGGCTCGTGCGCGAGCAGATTCCAGACCTGCAGCTCGCGCTCGTCGGGTCGATGGCGCTCGATGACCCCGAGGGCTGGGATGTCTACCGGCAGGTCTCAGACGCCGCCAACCACGATCCGCTGATCCACGTCTACACCAACCTCACCGGCGTCGGCAACGTCGAGGTCAACGCCTTCCAGCGGCTCTCAGAGGTGGTCGTGCAGAAGTCGATCCGCGAGGGCTTCGGGCTCGTCGTCTCAGAGTCGCTGTGGAAGGGCACGCCCGTGGTGGCCGGTCATGCGGGTGGCATCCCGCTGCAGGTCCCCGAGGGCGTCGGCGGGCTGCTCGTCGGGAGTACCGAGGAGTGCGCGCAGGCGCTGCTCAAGCTGCTGGACGATCAGCAGTTGCGCGATCGCCTCGGCCGAGCGGACGCGAGCACGTGCGCGAGCACTTCCTGCTGCCACGACTGCTGATGGAGGAGCTGCGGCTGCTCGCAACGCTCGACTCCGCGGGCGCCGGCCCGCCCTGACCGGGGGAGAAAAACAAGTGAGTCTGCCTGCTGATACGGTCGATCGCGGGTCCACCGAGCCCTCGGTCGAGTTCGACGCGACCGAGAGCGCCGAGCTGCTGCTGCGCGACCTGCGCAGCTCACGCACGGGCCTCTCCACGAGCGAGGCGCAGCGACGGCTGCTGCAGTACGGCCCCAACGAGCTGCGCCGCCGCGGTGGCCTGAAGTGGCCGGGCGAGCTCGCGCGTCAGCTGACCCATCCATTGGCGCTTTTGCTGTGGCTGGCTGCGGCCCTGTCATTCGCGGTGGGCAGCCTAACGATCGCGGTCGCGGTGCTGCTCGTGATCCTGCTCAATGCGCTGTTCGCGTTCATCCAGGAGATGCAGGCAGAGCGCGCCGTGGAGGCCCTTACGCAGTTCCTGCCCCAGCACGTCACCGTCCTGCGCGACGGAGCACCAGCCTCCATCCTGGCCGCCGACCTGGTGCCGGGCGACATCGTGCTGGTTGAGGAGGGCGACCGGATCGCCGCCGACATGCGACTGATTCCCGTGGCGTGGAGGTTGACCTCTCAACGCTCACCGGCGAGTCCGCGCCGGTGCTGCGCTCCGCCGAGCTGATCGACACCGGCGTCCCGCGGATCGAGGCGCGGAACCTGTTGTTCAGCGGCACGAGCGCCACCGGCGGAGAGGCCCAGGGGCTCGTGTTCGCCACCGGGATGCACACCGAGCTGGGGCGCATCGCCGCGCTCTCCGAGCGAGTCAAGGAGGAGCCGAGCCCGCTTGAGCGCCAGGTTCGCAAGGTCGCCTGGTTGATCGCCGCAATGCCATCGCGATGGCCGTAGCCTTCGTCCCGGTCGCAATCTTCGGCGCCGGCCTGTCCTTCACCAACAGCGTCGTTTTCGCGGTCGGCCTGCTGGCCGGCAACGTGCCCGAGGGGCTGCTCCCGGTCATCACGCTGGCGCTCGCAGT